>NZ_LR134477.1:0-2400000 GCF_900637975.1 Actinomyces viscosus
CGCACCCGAGGCCTCCCGTCCACGGGGTCTCCAGCTCGACGCCGTCGCCCGCCGCGCCCTCGACGAGCTCGCGGCTCGCGGGGGCGAGACGGATCCCGTCGTCCTGGTCGCCACCGACGCCCGCAGGCGGGAGGTCTACGCGGCGCTCTTCCGTGCCAACGGGCCCGACGAACGTCACCCGCCTGACCGAGATCGACGTCTGCGCCCCGACCCAGGTCGCCGAGCATGTCAGCGAGCGGATCGCCGGGCAGGTCGAGGGGGCCGGAGCCGTCGATGCCGTGGCCGGATCCGGGCGCCGCCCTCTATCCCGAGCTGGCCGAGCTGGGCTCCTCCCGCGAGGCGCTCGCTCCGGTCTCCGGCGATGCCCTGACCCAGGTGCGCATCGCCCTGGCCGTCTGGACCGCGGTGAGGAGCTGGGCGTGCAGCCTCTACCTGCGCCACGCGGACGTGCAGATGCCCGCCGCGCGCAAAGCGCGTGCGCTGACCCGGCCCCGGGTGACTCAGGTGTCCAAGGGACCGGGAGCACGGCGGACGCCCAGGCTGCGGGAGATGACCGAGGCGGACCTGGAGGAGATCGCCCGGCTCGAGGCGAGCTGTTCGGCGCCGAGGCATGGAGCCGGGACCTGCTGACCGCTGAGCTGGAGGCCTCCCGGGGGCCCCGGGCCGACCGCCGCTACGTCGTCGTCGAGACTGATGCCGAGCCTGGTGTCGAGCCAGACGGTGCCGGCGAGGAACACGGCGCGGATCATGCCGACAGCCGCGTGGGGCTCCGGGCTCGAGCAGGAACCGGGCCGGGGGGGACGCCTCCTGGGCTATGCCGGCCTCTACCACGCCGGTGGTCTGACCAGCGCCGACCTGCTGACCATCGCCACCGTCCCGGCCGCACGCGGGCGGGGCTGGCCTCGGGCATGCTCGCCGAGCTCGTGGACACCGCCCGGAAGGCGGGCTGTCCCGACGTCCTGCTGGAGGTGCGCCAGTCGAATCAGACCGCCCCAGGGGATCTACGCCAGGCACGGGTTCGTCCCATCGGCAGACGCCGCCGCTACTATCAGGCGCCGCCCGAGGACGCCGTGGTCATGCGGCTGACGCTGCGCAGCGCCTGGACCCTCTCGGAGCGGCCGAGGTCAGTGAGTCGAGTCCGGGCTGAGCCGAGCTGAGTCGGGCTGGGCCGAGCGCGCGGCTCTGCCCGGCCGAAAGATCCGCACGCCCGACCGGGAGGATTGCGCCGGGGGTGAAGAAGCAGATAGGCACGGTGTTGGCCGGCAATAAATACGGCTTTCTGCGGTGGAGGCCTCGAGTGTCCGAGGCCTCACAGATTTGTCTGACACCCCTATGACGAAAAGGCGGCCTCGGACGGTGGCGTCAGCAAATTCCGCAGCGTTGAATCCGACGTTGAGGCCTTCCGAAATCCCCGAGATTCTGCGGATTGTCGGCGTATCGGTGCTGGTGGCGGCACAGATGGTGCCGAGGTGGCTTCAATCCCGGCTAGCCTTTTGCCGTGGCCAAAACATCTGCTCCTTCCCTGAAGAGGCGGACCGCCTTCTCCACGACCGTCTTCATGAAGCGCATGATGGCGATCTCGGGGCTGGTGTTCCTGTTCTTCGTCCTCTTCCACGCCTATGGCAACCTCCACTACTTCGAGGGTGAGGTCGCCTACGATCACTACGCCGTGTTCCTGCGCGCGATCCTCGTACCAATCCTGCCCTACGAGGGTTTCCTGTGGATCCTCCGCCTGGCGCTCATGGCCTGCCTCCTGGCTCACGCCGGCAGCGCCTTCCACCTGTGGGTGCGCAACAAGCGGGCCCGTGGCAACGACAAGTACGCCGTCAAGAAGCCCGGCGCCGAGTACTTCGCCTCCCGCTACGCCATGCGCACCATGCGCTGGGGCGGCGTCATCCTCCTGCTGTTCATCATCTGGCACATCCTGCAGTTCACCCACCCTGTCACTGACGCCGGGGGGCCAGTACGTGCACGGACGCGCCTACCTCAACATGTACTACGGCTTCCAGCTGTGGTGGGTGTGGCTCATCTACGCGATCGCGCTGGTGTCCCTGTGCCTGCACGTGTGGCACGGCGTGTGGTCGGCCCTGCAGACGCTGGGTGCGGTGCGAGGAGGCACCATCCCCTTCATCCGGCTGATCGCCTTCGTGGTGGCCTTCGCGCTGTTCGCCGGCTTCATGATCGTTCCGACGGCGATCCTCTTCGGCTATGTCGACGCCCCCATGTCCGCTGCCGACTACTACCCGCAGTTCTGTGATGCGATCGGCTCCTCCGCCGAGCACTTCGCCGAGTGTGTTGCGGCGACCCACTGAGAGTGAACGACTATGACTGAACTCATCGACGGCCTGTACTACGAGGGCGAGAAGATCGCCGACACCAAGGCCCCCCACCCGTCCCGATCGACAGGCGCTGGGAGCAGCGCAAGTTCGAGGCCAAGCTCGTCAACCCCGCCAACCGCCGCAAGCTGGACATCATCGTCGTCGGCTCCGGCCTGGCCGGCGGCGCCGCTGCCGCCTCCCTGGGCGAGCAGGGCTACAACGTCAAGGTCTTCTTCTACCAGGACTCGCCCGCCGGGCGCACTCCATCGCCGCCCAGGGCGGTATCAACGCCGCGAAGAACTACCGCAACGACGGCGACTCCACCTACCGGCTCTTCTACGACACGGTCAAGGGCGGCGACTACCGCGCCCGCGAGGACAACGTCTACCGCCTGGCCGAGGTCAGCGCAACATCATCGACCAGTGCGTGGCCCAGGGCGTCCCTTCGCCCGCGAGTACGGCGGCCTGCTGGACAACCGCTCCTTCGGTGGCGTCCAGGTCTCCCGTACCTTCTACGCCCGCGGCCAGACCGGCCAGCAGCTCCTCATCGGCGCCTACCAGGCCCTGGAGCGTCAGGTGCACGCCGGGACGGTCAAGGAGTTCCGCCGCCACGAGATGGTCGAGCTCATCCTCGTCGACGGGCGCGCCCGCGGCATCGTCACCCGCGACATGGTCTCCGGTGAGATCGAGACCCACCTGGCCGACGCCGTCGTCCTGGCCAGCGGCGGGTACGGCAACGTGTTCTTCCTGTCCACCAACGCGATGGGCTGCAACGCCACCGCCATCTGGCGCGCGCACCGCAAGGGCGCCTACTTCGCCAACCCCTGCTACACGCAGATCCACCCCACCTGCATCCCGCAGTCCGGAGACTTCCAGTCCAAGCTCACCCTCATGAGTGAGTCGCTGCGCAACGACGGACGCATCTGGGTGCCTAAGCGGGCCGAGGACTGCGACAAGGACCCGCGCGACATCCCCGAGGAGGCTCGCGACTACTACCTCGAGCGCATCTACCCGGCCTTCGGAAACCTCGTGCCGCGTGACATCGCCTCGCGTCAGGCCAAGAACATGTGCGACGAGGGCCGCGGCGTGGGCCCGGCCATCAAGGAGCGCGACGCCAACGGCAACGAGCGGATGATGCGTCGCGGCGTCTACCTGGACTTCTCCGAGGCCATCGGCCGCCTGGGCAAGGACGCCGTCTCCGCCCGCTACGGCAACCTGTTCGAGATGTACCAGCGCATCACCGGCGACGACCCCTACGAGGTCCCCATGCGCATCTACCCGGCCGTGCACTACACGATGGGCGGCCTGTGGGTGGACTACGACCTGGAGTCCAACGTCCCGGGCCTCTACATCGCCGGTGAGGCGAACTTCTCCGACCACGGCGCCCAACCGCCTGGGCGCCTCGGCGCTCATGCAGGGCCTGGCCGACGGCTACTTCGTCCTGCCCGACACCATGAACGACTACCTGGCGGACATGCTGCGCCTGGGCAAGGTCGACCCGAACGCCCCGGAGATCGCCGAGGCCAAGCGCTCCGTCGAGGAGCGGGTCGCCCGCCTCATGGCCCTGCGCGGAACCCGCAGCGTGGACGACTTCCACATGGCCCTGGGACGCATCATGTGGGAGTACTGCGGCATGGAGCGGCGTGACGCCGGTCTGCGCGACGCCATCAAGCAGATCCGGGCCCTCAAGGAGGAGTTCTGGCGCGACGCCCGCATCACGGGCCAGGCCGACGAGCTCAACCAGGCCCTGGAGAAGGCCGGCCGGCTGCTGGACTTCTTCGAGCTGGCCGAGCTCATGTGCATCGACGCCCTGCACCGGCGTGAGTCCTGCGGTGGTCACTTCCGGGCGGAGTCCCAGACGCCCGAGGGTGAGGCCATGCGGCACGATGACGAGTTCCTCTACGTCGCCGCCTGGGAGTGGGGCGGGGAGAACCGTCCGCCGATCCTCCACAAGGAGGACCTCGTCTACAAGGACATCGAGCTCAAGCAGCGGAGTTACAAGTGAACATCAAGCTCAAGATCTGGCGCCAGAAGAACAAGGACTCGAAGGGCCACTTTGAGGAGTACGCCATGAGCGGGATCGAGGAGCACATGAGCTTCCTCGAGGTCCTCGACCTGCTCAACGAGCAGCTCTTCGCCGAGGGCAAGGAGCCGGTGGCCTTCGACTCCGACTGCCGCGAGGGCATCTGCGGTCAGTGCGGTGTGGTCATCAACGGGCAGGCCCACGGGCCGATCCGCTCGACCACCTGCCAGTTGCACATGCGTCACCTGGCGGAGGACCCCTCCTTCAAGGACGGCTCCACCATCACGATCGAGCCGTGGCGCTCCACCGGCTTCCCGGTGCTGCGCGACCTCATCGTGGACCGCTCCGCCCTGGACCGCATCGTCCAGGCCGGCGGCTACATTTCGGTCAACACCGGTGGTGCCCCCGAGGCGCACTCGGTGCCCGTACAGAAGGAGAAGGCCGACGCCGCCTTCGAGGCCGCCGCCTGCATCGGCTGCGGCGCCTGCGTGGCCGCCTGCCCCAACGCCTCGGCGATGCTGTTCACGGGTGCGAAGATCTCGCACCTGGGGCTGCTGCCGCAGGGGCAGCCTGAGCGCCTCGCCCGCGTGGTGAGCATGCTCAATCAGCACGACGCCGAGGGCTTCGGCGGCTGCACGAACATCGGTGAGTGCGCGGCCGTGTGCCCCAAGTCGGTGCCTCTCGAGGTCATCTCGCGCCTCAACCGCGACCTGGGCCACGCCCTGTGGAAGGGCCAGCACGCCCACTGACCACCTCTCCACCCTCATCCACCGAGCCGGGCACTTTTCGCGTACCCCTGCAGAAATTCTGTTGGGCCACGCGAAAAGTGCCCGGCTCGGTGTGAGGGGCTAGCCGACGACGGTGAAGGTCACCCCGGTGAAGTCCGGAATCCGAGGCACCTGCGGGTCGGCCTCGGGAACACCGTCGCCCACGAGGAGGATCTGGGCTCCGGCCCGCTGGGCTGCGGTGTAGCCGGAGGCGGCGTCCTCCAGCACCAGGCAGGAGGAGATGGGCACGTCCAGGAGCTCGGCGGCCTTGAGATAGGCGCCGGGATCGGGCTTTCCGCGGGCGACGTCGTCGGCTGAGACGGCAACCGCCGGAATGGGGACCCCGGCCTCCTGCATGCGCACTCGCATGAGCTCGATCGGGGCCGAGGTGACCAGGGCCAGGGGGACGCCGGCGTCGATCAGCGCGGTCACCAGTGCCGCGGCGCCGGGGATCTCGGCCATTCGCCCGGCCGTGCGCACGATCTCCTCCTGGGCGAAGCGCTCGTGGATGGCGTCGTGCTCCTCCGAGGCCAGCTCCGGCAGGAACCGACGGATCGTGTCGATACCGGTGCGTCCGGGGGAGTAGGCCATGATCTCGTCGAAGCGCTCGCTCATGCCGTGGTCGCGGGCGAAGGAGCTTCACATGGATTCCACGACCGCCGAGGAGTCCACGAGCGTGCCGTCCATGTCGCACAGGATCGCCTCGGCCCGGGCCAGGCGCACCGGTTCCCCGGCGGGACCGCTCGACGACATCAGCTGGACGGCCGGGTGAACAGTCATGGTGCCTCCTGAGACGGAATCAAGGGAACGAGGGAAGAAGGAGCGGATACGGCCGTCACAGGGTACCAACGAAAGACGGGCCGTGGCCGTGCTATGCCCACACCCCGGAGCTGCCGCGGCGGTGGGAGCCGACCAGGTGGGTATCGATGATCCCGATCGCCTCCATGAGGGCGTGCATCGTCGTCGGGCCGACGAAGCGGAAGCCGCGGCGCTTGAGGTCGCGGGACAGGGCGGCCGACTGCGGTGACTGCGTAGGGACGTCCTCCAGCCTGCGCGGCCGGGGAGTCGACTCCGGCTGGTAGGACCACACCAGGCCCGCCAGGCCGCCGTCGACGTCGCCCGCCTCCCTGAGGCGCAGCGTCGCGCGGGCGTTGTCGATGGTGGCCAGGATCTTGGCCCGGTTGCGCACGATTCCCGTATTCCCCAGCAGGCGGTCCACCTCCGCCTGCCGAGCCGGCCACGATCTCGGGGTCGAATCCGGCGAAGGCGTCGCGGAAGGCCGGTCGCTTGCGCAGGATCGTCGCCCAGGACAGTCCCGACTGAAAGGCCTCCAGGCTCAACCGCTCGAAGACACCCCCGCTCATCGCGCACCGGCATACCCCACTCGGTGTCGTAGTACTCGCGCAGCAGCGGGTCGGTGGCGGCCCAGCGCGGTCTGGCCAGGCCGTCGTCGCCCACCACCAGGTCTGGGTTGCCGGGCTCAGTCACGGGTGCCTCCTCATGCGTCGTGCCGCCTGCCGCACGCGTCCGTTGCCCAGCGGGGACAGTGCCCGAAGGCGCCTGGCGTCAGCCCGTGCCGGCAGGCGATAGGCTGTGGGCTTGTGAGCGATCCTCTCCATCCTCGGCATCGAGTCCACCTGCGACGAGACCGGCGTGGCCCTCGTGCGCGGGGCGCGAGCTCCTCGCCGACGTCACCGCCACCTCCATGGACCAGTACGGCGCGCTTCGGCGGGATCATCCCCGAGATCGCCTCGCGCGCCCACCTGGAGTCCTTCCTGCCCACCCTCGACGCCGCGCTGGAGAAGGCCGACGTCCGATCTGGGCGAGGTCGACGCCGTCGCGGGTGTGCGCCGGCCCCGGGCTCATCGGTTCCCTGACCGTCGGAATCTCCGCCGCCAAGCCCTGGCCGCGAGCCTGGCAGGCCGGTCTACGGCGTCAACCACGTCATCGGCACCTGGCGGTCGACGAGCTGGTCGACGGCCCCCTGCCCGAGCGGTTCATCGGGCTCATCGTCTCCGGCGGTCACTCCAACCTCCTGAGCATCCGCGACATCGCCACCGACGTCGTCGAGCTCGGCGGCACCCTCGACGACGCCGCCGGCGAGGCCTCCGACAAGGTCGGTCGGCTCCTGGGCTGCCCTACCCGGGTGGCCCCCACGTGGACCGGCTCTCCCAGGAGGGCGACCGCAGCGCCATCCGCTTCCCTCGCGGCCTGGCCGCCGGCAAGGACAAGGAGCGCCACCGCTACGACTTCTCCTTCTCCGGTCTCAAGACCGCGGTGGCCCGCTACGTCGAGTCCCTGGAGGATGCCGGCCAGGAGGTGCCCGGCGCCGACGTGTGCGCCGCCTTCTCCGAGGCCGTCAACGACTCCCTGACGGCCAAGGCGGTCCAGGCCTGCCTGGACACCGGCTGCGACACGCTCGTCGTCGGAGGTGGATACTCCGCCAACTCCCGCCTGCGGTCCCTGGCCGCCGAGCGCTGCGAGGCAGCCGGCATCACCCTGCGCCTGCCGCCGCTGCGCTTCTGCACCGACAACGGCGCCCAGATCGCCGCCTTGGGCTCGGCGGCCGTGCGCGCCGGCGTTGCCCCCAGCCCCATGGACTTCGCCCCGGACTCAGGGATGCCGCTGGACGTCAGCGTCGTTCACTGACAGTCATTCACTGATGCCTGCCGGCGTCCCCTGACCCCTGCTGTGTCGCGCCGGCGGCCACTCCCCGGATGATGATCTCGATCTTGCGGTCCAGGCCGCCGCGCTCCAGCCAGCTCTCGTTCGGGGTCAGCGCCTCGGGCAGGGACGGCGCCCGACTGGTGGCCGCCAGGCGGCTCGCCTCCTGCAGCCCCGTGGAACCGCCGCGCTCGGAGGCGGGGGTGTCCTCCGCCGGCTCCTGCCCGGTCGGCGCGGGGAGCCCGGAGCGGCCGACGGGGGGAGCGCATTGACCTCGATCTGCGCGTGCGTGGAGATGACGGTGTCGCCCACGAAGTCCAGGACCACCCTGGCCTCCTCGGCCTCAAGCCCTCCGTCGACCAGCACCTGACACGCCTGGGAGACGGGGCCGGCGAAGAGCTGGTGCGCCCACGGCACCCCCATGATGACGCCGGCCAGGCCTGGTACTGCTCCAGCATCCCCCAGACGGCCTCGACGTGCGCCCGGACCGTCTCGGGCCAGCTCCTCCCCGGACGCGGGACCTCGACCCGGGAGGCGATCCGCTCCAGGCAGGCGGCCAGCAGGTCCTCGCGCGAGGCGATCGTGCGGTACAGCCCCGAGTCCGCCACGCCCAGCCGCTTGGCCACCCGCCGTCAGCGTGAAGTCCGCGATGCCGATCTCGAGTGCCGGCGTCGACGACGTCGTCGCGCGAGAAACCGGGTCTCGGTCCGGTCGGTCCGGCCCAGTCGCGCCAGTGATGCCATGGCAGCACAGTAGTGCGCCGCGACGACGGTTGCTCCCGCTTCAGCGGTGAGAATAAGGCGGGCCTTATCGAATTCTGAAATGTATTCAGAATTAGAGCCGACGGAAGGATGAGGCTCCTCATGAGCACGCAGACTCAGTCGTTGTCGAGGACGTCGCCGCAACCTTCGGCGAGCACTCAGTCCGCCGAGGCGCCGGGCGATCAGCCCCCGCAGAGCAACGCCCAGCGCTCGCGCGAGGGGCAGGCCGCCATCGCTCGCCTGGGCGCTCCCGTGTGCACCCGCCTGAGGATCGGTCAGGCCCTCGTCCCGCTCTCCGCGGTCCTGGCGGTGGCGCCGTACGTCGCACTGGTCCAGCTCGGCGACATCCTTCTGCGCGCCTACCGGGCCGGGGTGGGGCCCGACCCCCAGCAGGTGCCGCTCCGCCGTCATGATGCTCGTGGGACCTACTCACCCGGCTGCTCCTGTACTTCCTGGCCCTGCTCATCACCCACATGGCCGACCTGTCCCTGCGCGATCGGCTGCGGCGCGACATCGTCGACCGCATCTCCCATGCTCCGCTGGCCTGGTTCACCGCCTCCACCTCCGGGCGCATCCGCAAGGCCGTCCAGGACGACACGACCCTGGTCCACACCGTCATCGCCCACGGCCCCGTCGAGCGTCTCAACGCCGTCGTCACTCCGTTGGCGCTACTGGTGTGCGCCCTTCTGGATCGACTGGCGCCTGGCACTGATCGCGCTGTCCACACTCGTCCTCTACGTGCTCACCTACTCGGTGTCGATGCGCGGCATGAAGGAGAAGACCGTGGAGATGGACCGCAAGCTCGCCGCCATCTCCTCCACCATGGTCGAGTTCGTCTCCGGCATCGGCGTGGTCAAGGCCTTCGGCCGCGTCGGCCGCGCCCACTCGGCCTACCTCACTGCGGCCGACGAGTTCTCCGCCTTCTACCGCGCCTGGGCGATGCCCCTGGTGACTGTCACCTGCCTGTCCTTCACCTGGGTCTCGATCCCGGTGCTCCTCCTGGTCAACCTCGGTGACGGGGCACTGCTCATCCATGCCGGCGCCGTCACCCTGCCCCAGGTCCTGGCCACGACCCTGGTCGCCCTGGGTCCTGCCCGCCGTGCTCATCACCATCGCCTCGATCTCCTGGTCCTACCAGATGGCCGGAGCGGCGGCTCTGCGCCTGTGCGAGGTCCTCGACACCCCCGTTCTGCCCGTTGCCGACCGTCCTGAGCGGCCCCGCAGCGCCCTTGTCGAGATCAGCCACGTCTCCTTCTCCTACGGGGACACCCTCGCCGTCGACGACGCCTCTCTCGTCCTGGAGCCGGGCACCGTCACCGCCTGCTGGGACCCTCCGGGTCGGGAAAGTCGACACTGGCCACCCTCATCGCCCGCTTCGCCGACCCCGACGCCGGAGCCGTGCGCATCGGCGGGGTGGACCTGCGGGACATGGACGAGACGACCCTGTACTCCACCGTCTCCTTCGTCCTCCAGGACGCCCAGCTGCTCGGGACCACCGTGCGGGAGAACATCGCGCTCGGACGCCCCGACGCCGACCTGGACCAGGTGCGGGCCGCCGCCCGGGTGGCCCGCATCGATGAGGAGATCATGGCACTGCCGGACGGCTACGACACCGTCCTGGGACAGGACACCGCCCTGTCCGGAGGCCAGGAGCAGCGCATCGCCATCGCTCGTGCCATCCTGCTGGACACTCCCGTCATCCTGCTCGACGAGGCCACCGCCATGGCCGATCCCGAGTCCGAGGCCGAGATCCAGCAGGCGCTGAGCGCCCTGGTCAAGGAACGAACGGTGCTGGTGATCGCCCACCGCCCGGCTGCCGTGCGCGGCGCCGACCGCATCGCCGTCATGGAGCGGGGGCGCATCGTCGCCTCCGGCACCCATGACGACCTCGTGAACGAGCCCCACTACCGGGCCCTCCTGCGGCAGACTGGTGAGCTCGACGGCGCTGCCGGCCCGATTGGCGAGAGCTCCGTGACCGGGGCGGACGGGCCCTCCCTCGCCGACGAACCGGGTGGCGAGGCCTCCGGTGCTCCGTCCCCGGACTCCGTCGAGCAGGCCGTCGAGCAGGTTCCTGACCGGAGCCGGTCGGTTCCCCCGGTCCCGACGCCGGCCGCCGGTGCCTCCGGAGCCGTACGCTCCCTGCTGGCCCGCTTCCGCAGGCTCATGCTCGACTCCTCTGGCGGCCAGACGCGCACGAGTCTCGTCCTGGGCGCGGCCAACGGCGTCGCATCCGGGCCGCACTGATCTCACTCCTGCCCGCCTCGGTCGCCCTGGGGACCGGCGCGCCCCGATGGGGACTGTCCGTCGGCGGGTGGCTCCTCGTCCTCGTCGTGTGCGGCGTCGTTGCCGCCGTCACCGAGTTCCAGGGACAGCGCCGAGGAATGTCCGGGCGCTCGGCTTCATGCACGACGTCCACCACGCCGTCGGCGACCGGATTCGCCCGCCTGCCCCTGCGCTGGTTCAACGCCGACTCCGCAGGGAGCCTGTCGCGGGCCGTCAGCCAGGAGATGGTGGCCCCTCGGGGAGTCCGCCGCCCACTTCATGTACATGCTCACCTCCACCACCGCCGCCTGCGTCGTCGTCTGGGCCGGCTCCTGGGCCTGGGACTGGCGCCTGGGCCTCCTGCTGACGGTGGCCGCGCCCCTGTTCGCCGAACTCGTGCGCGCCGCACGCCGCCTGATGGATCACGGCAAGTCGATCTCCGAGCCCGCCGAGCGCGAGCTGGCAACCCGCGTTGTCGAGATCGCCCGCTGTCAGGGCCCTGCGCTCGTGCCGGGCCGCCACCGGCTACAGCCGCCTGAGGGCCGCCTTCGGACGACGGCGTCCGTGCCTCACGGCGCTCCCTGTAGTGGGAGACCGCCGGTAACGTCGTCAACGGTGCACTGAGCCAGGTCGTCGTCGTGGCCATGATCGGCCTGACCGCCTCCTTCGCCGTCTCCGGAACCATGGAGCCGCTCGTGGCCGTCGCCATCATCGGCATGTGCCTGCGCTTCACCACCATGCTCGACGACATCAGCGGGGCCGTCATGGGCATGGAGGAGCGCCGTCAGATGATGAACCACCTCGACGCCGTCATGGACGCCGAGCTCATGGCCGAGCCGCAGACCCGTGCCACGCTGTCCGATCCTGGAGCCGTCGAGCTCGACGACGTCGTCTTCGGCTACCGCGCCGACCATCCCGTCCTGGCCGGGGTGTCGATGAACGTCCCCGCACGCACCATGTGCGCGATCGTGGGGCCCTCCGGCAGCGGTAAGACGACCATCGCCCGCCTGGTCGCCCGCTTCTGGACGCCGACTCCGGGACCGTGCGCGTGGGCGGCACCGACGTGCGCGACATGCCGACCGCACAGCTCATGGAGCAGCTCTCCATGGTCTTCCAGGACGTCTACCTCTTCGACGACACCCTGGACGCCAACATCCACATCGGAGACCCTGCGGCCGACGACGATCAGGTGCGCTGAGCCGCAGACCTCGCTGGTGTCACCGAGATCGTCGACCGTCTGCCCCACGGCTGGGACACGCGCGTGGGAGAGGGCGGGCGGGCCCTGTCCGGCGGTGAGCGCCAGCGCGTCTCCATCGCCCGCGCCCTGCTCAAGCGCGCGCCGATCGTCCTGCTCGACGAGGCCACCAGTGCCCTGGACGCGGAGAACGAGGCCAATATCGTGGCCGCGATGCAGGAGCTGCGACGCACCTCGACGCTCATCGTCATCGCCCACAAGCTCGAGACGATTGCTGCGGCTGACCAGGTCATCGTCCTCGACGACGCCGGACACGTCGCCCAGCACGGACGGCACGAGGACTTGTGACGGCCGACGGCCCCTACCGCAGCTTCTGGGAGCAGCGCACCCGGGCCCGCGGCTGGGAGCTCGTGTCAACGAGCTGAGAACCGTTGGCCGGGAACAGATACGAGTCCGGCCCGTGCCCGATCCGATTCGGACCGGGCACGGGCCGGGTCATGCGAGGCGCTGCCGAGATGCTGTCGGCGTGCGGGGACGTTATCCGTTCATGGGGTCCATGGCGTTGATCCGCTCAACGACTAGCTCCGCCCGGGCCTCGGTCCGCTTACGGAAGATCCCCTGTGCGACGGCGCCCGGAAGGACGACCTGCTTCTCATCGAGGGCGACAACGACCTTGCATACGGTCATTGACCAGCTGCCGTACATGTGAGCGGTGCTGATCCAGATGCGACGATGGGCCTGCTGCCAGCTCAGCTTCTTCACACGCCCAATTGGCGAGTGAAGCTCAAGTCCCTCGGAGCTGACGACGGTGCGGATGCGTGTTACGCCGACCGGTACTGCGAGCAGTGGAGTGCGTGGTGTTTCTCGGACAGGGGGAGTTTTTCTTCCCGTGAGTCGATAGGATGGAGACCATGCCAGCAGCGAAATACTCGGAGGAGTTCAAGGCCCAGGTCGTGCGTGAGGTCACCCGTGAAGGACCGCACGATCGCCTCGGTAGCGGCCTCGTACGATCCCCAGGCCCAGACGGTGGGTAACTGGGTCGCAAAGTACAGAAAAGATCGTGCTACCGACCAGGACCGCAAGAAGGCCTCCGAGTCAGCCGAGATCGCGAAGCTGAGAGCGGAGAAGCAGGGAGCTGTGTCAGGAGAACGAGTTCCTGAAAAAAGCTGCGGCCTTCTTCGTGAAGGAACGACCGTGACCGAGCGCTACGGGCTCATCAATCGCGAAGAAGGCCATTACCCTACCTCCTCGATGTGCCGGTGGTCCGGTGTCTCACGGTCGGGCTGCTACTCCTGGCGCGACCGGCCCCAGTGCGCCACCGCCATCGGAAGAGAAGTGCTGGCCACCATGATCAAGGACGCTTTTGCCGACTCGTGAGGGCACCTACGGGTACCGAAGGATCCAGGCCCACCTGGAGCGGCGTGGCGTGAGGGTGGATGGTGCCACGGTCCGCTCCATCATGCGCGACCTGGGCCTTGAGGCCGCGCAGCCGCGGGCGAAGGTCCGCACCTACCGTGCCGGCCGCGGACCACGGGTGAGCGCCCCGACCTGGTGGGGCGCGACTCCCGCTGCCCACGAGCCTGGGCGTGAGTGGTGCGGGGACATTCCCCCGCAAGCGGGAGGTACCCCCTCCTACATCAGGCGCGTGGGTCGGGTTCGTCTGTCTTGCTACGGTTCTGGACTGCTGCACCAAGAAGGTCGTGGGGTATGCGATGGCCGAGCCATGTGCGCACCTCGCTGGTGTGTGAGGCCATCGACATGGCGGTCAGGCGATGCCCGGCCGGGAAGGGTGTGACGGTGTGAATCGCCCCGGGTTTGATGGAGGCGGTGATGACACGGAAGGATCACTGTCATGGGACAGAGGAAGTACCCCGATGAGCTGCGCGAGCGGGCCACGAGGACGGGCCTTGGAGGCGCTGGCCGACCCGGCGCGGGCCAAGGGCGCGATCCGCAGGATCGCCGAGGAGCTGGGAGTCCACCCCGAGGCTCTGCGCTCCTGGGTCAAGAAGGCCCAGGTCGATGGTGGTCTAAGACCGGGAACCACCACCGATGAAGCGCAGCGGATCAAGGAGCTGGAGAAGGGAGGTCCGAGAGCTGCGAAGAGCCAACGCGATCCTGAGGAGTGCGTCGGCTTTTTTCGCGGCGGAGTGTGAGCGCCCGTCGCGCTGATCTGTCAGTACATCGAGGCCAAGAAGGAGGAGCTCGGGGCCTGGCCGATCTGCGCCACGCTCAGCGAGGCTGGTGTGCAGATCGCCCCGAGTGCCTGCTACGCCCGTCGTAGCCGTCCTCCATCAGCCAGGTCGTTGCTCGACGAGGCCCTCAAGGCGGAGATATCCAGGGTCCACAAGAACCAGCTACTCGGTGCTGGGGGCCCGCAAGATGCACGTGATGCGGGGTCGCCCTTGAGGTCGCCGAGCGTCACGGAGCCGGTCACGTGGCCCGCTGTACCGTCGAGCGGCTCATGGGCGACCTGGGTCTGCACGGTGTCAGGCGCGCCAAGTCGCCCAGGACGACCCGCTCGGCACCTCCGGACCGGTGCCCGGCCGACCTCGTCAAAAGGCATTTCAGCGCGTTCAGGCCCAACGAGCTGTGGGTCGCCGACATCACCTATGTGCGTACGTTCTCGGGGTGGGTCTACGTCGCCTTCGTCACCGACGTGTTCTCGCGGCGGATCGTGGGGTGGCAGACCACCTACCGGCCAGTGTGCACCGACCTGGCTCTGGACGCCCTCAAGATGGCCGTCTGGCAGCGAAAACGCACCGGGGCTGATCTCTCTGGCCTGGTGCACCACTTGCGACCGCGGCGTGCAGTACCGGTCCATCCGCTACGGGCAGGCCCTATCAGACTGCGAGGCAGTCGCCTCTGTAGGCTCTAAGGGGGATTCCTACGACAACGCTCTGGCCGAGGCGCTCAACTCGCTGTACAAGGCCGGGGCTCATCCGTAACCAGGGACCTTGGGAGGACATCGACGCCGCCCGTGGTCGCCACCGCCGAGTGGGTCCACTGGTACGGGCACCATTCGCCCTCACTCCGCCATCGGCATGCGCACCCCCGCCGAGCACGAAGCCGCCTGGGCCCCGACACCCACCACGACCACCACCGCCAGGAACAACCACAACCAACTAAACCAGCCTCCACAAAACCCGGGGCTTGACAGTCGCAGTCCCGCAGGCTGCCCATGCTCACGATCATGGGCATGGTCGCGTGCGTCATCGGGCTGCCGCTGAGCCTGGTGGATCTGTGGCGCTACCTCTCCGGTCCCAGACCGACCCTGGTCATCGACTCCGTGGGGGTGCACGATCACCTCAACCGCGACTCGGTGGGCCTCATCCGGTGGGAGGAGATCGAGGGATTCAACGCGCGCACGCTCAACGGCTGGCTCAAGATCGGCAACAACGACTGCGTCCTGGTCTACCTGCGCGCACCGCAGGCAACCCTGGAACGGCTGCGTCCCACGCTACCGCCACGGGTGACGCGCCGGATGGAGAGGAGCTTCTCCCACGGTCACACGACGATCCCGATCCCCGCTCTCCTGGGGATCCCCGTCACCAGCATGACCAGCCTCCTGCGTGACGAGATGGGGGGGACGAACCGGCCGCTCCTGATCCGGGCGCCGATGCCGTCGGCGCGTGCGGGGCGGGTCTGTCAGGGCCTGGCCGCCATCGAGAGTACCTCGGTGGGGCGCAGGGGCCTGCCGGCGCGCGCCTCGGCCAGCAGCAGCCTGACAGCCGCCTCCCTCTGCCCCCCGTAGGCCCCGACGGCGGCGATCTGGCGCTGGTAGGAGGCGCCCGTCTCCAGGGTGGCGCGCACGGATTCCAGCTCGGCGGCGCAGCCGAGGTCCTCGGCGACGGGAGCGAGTTCGGTGAGCATCCGCTCGACCGTGTCGCCCACCAGCTCCTCCTCGCCGGCGGAGTTGACGATGAGGATCGCGTCCATGCCGTAGCGGGCCGAGCGCCACTTGTTCTCGGCGACGTACCAGTCGGGCATCGTGTCGAGTTCCTCGCCCCGGTCCAGGGTGCGGGAGAAGGACTCCACGAGGCACTGGGTCAGGGCCGCGATCCCGGCCAGCTCGGTCAGGTTCGTCGCGGCGTCGCAGGCGCGCACCTCGATGGTTCCCAGCCGAGGGGAGGGCCGCACGTCCCAGCGGATCTCGGTGAAGTCCTCGATGACGCCGGTGTGGACCAGGTCCCCGGTGTAGCTCTCCAGCTGCTCCCAGGTGCTGAACTGCTCGGGCGCTCCCGCAGTGGGCAGCTGCTGGAACATCATGGCCCGGTTGTCCGCGTAGCCCGTGTCAGCGCCCGCCCAGAAGGGCGAGGAGGCGCTCAGGCACTGCAGGTGCGCGGTGCGCGTGAGCAGCGCCTTGAGAATCGGCAGGACCTTGGCCCGGTCCTCGACCCCGACGTGCACATGAGTGCCGAAGATGAGCATCTGATGGCCCCACAGCCGAGTGCGGTCCACCAGGCGGGCGTAGCGCTCGGCGTTGGTCACCTTCTGCACCAGCGGGTCGGCGAAGGGGTGGGTACCCGCCGAGGCCAGGTCCACGCGCAGGGGATCGGTGACCGGAAGAACCCGGTCGAAGGCGAGCGCGATGTCCTCCACGCACTGCGCCACGCTCTGGCGCGCCCCGGAGACCAGCTCGATGGTGTTGAGCATCATCTCTCCGTGCACGTGCGGGTCCGAGCCCACCTTCTGGAGGATCTCCTCGGCGCACTGGCGCAGGTCGAGGCTGTCGCGGTCGATGAGCGCCAGCTCCCACTCCACCCCCAGCGTGGAGCGGGCCGAGCTGGCGAAGGGCAGGGACTGGGGACGGCGGGCCGGCGGCAGCTGGGGCCCGCTGAGGCGGTGCTCGGGTTCTTGGTCGTGTCAGTCATGTCCTGCATGTCCTGGTCGTCTCCTCGGGGTCCTCGGGTCCCTGGCGGGTACGGAGGGTGTCGGTCTCTAGTCGGAGGGGGCCTCGCCGTGTCGACGGGTCGGAGAGTCACCCGATGAGTGATCCGGAGAGTCAGCCGATGAGTGATCCGGAGAGTCAGCCGATGAGTGATCCGGAGAGTCAGCCGATGAGTGATCCGGAGAGTCAGCCGATGAGTCTCTGACGATGGGCTCAACGACGAGGACTGCGCCCTTGGCCCTGTCTCCCACACGGGTCAGGATCCAGGTCTCCGAGTCCTGACCGCTGAGCCGCAGTGAGGCGCGCAGCGCGTCGGGGGAGACGTCGACCCCGCGCTTGAGGATCTCCAGGCTCCCGACCCCCAGCTCGCGGGCCCGGGCCCGCAGGGTCTTGAGCCTCAGAGGCAGGATCTCGGTGAGCCGGAATGAGCGCACGAAGGGGGCTGTCGCCGCGTCGGGGAGGCTCTCCGAGGTGAGGTAGCCGATTCGCGGTCCCACCGGGCGGGCGTCCAGGGCCTCGCAGAGGTGGGCGATGAGCCCGGCGCGGACGGCGGCGCCGTCGGGCACGTGGATGATGCTGCCCAGGTCGTCGGGCGAGCTGATCGGGTCGACCTGTACTGGTGGCTCGGAAGGGTCGGTGACGCCGGGGTCGGCCAGTGTGCAGGCGGTCGCGCCGTCGGCCCCCGAGCGCAGGACCAGAGCGGAGCGCCCGGGTCCTTCCGGGGCCAGCGGACCGTACCAGATGGCGGCCTCGACGACGTCGCCGTCCATACTCACCCACTGGACGTGGGAGTCGGAGGGCAGTGCGGCATGGTCGATGCCGGGGGCGACCTTGACGCCGAGAGCGGGTACACGCTCCCGCAGCGCGAGCAACCTCGACAGGGCCGGAGACCACTGCTCCGGGTCGGCGATGCGCCGCCCCTGAGCCCGACGGGCCGGGTCCGCGAAGACGGCGTCCACCCCGTGCTCGGCCAGGTCGATCTCCAGGGCGTCGGCGTACTCGACGCTCGCGTGCGGGAAGGGCATGAGGTTGATGGTGGCCAGAGCGGCCGTGGCCTCGTCCCGGTCGACGGCGAGCACCGGCAGGTCCAGTCCCGCCAGAGCCACGGCGTCGCCGCCGATCCCGCAGCCCAGGTCCGCGACCTTCGAGGCGCCGGCGGCCGCGTAGCGAGCGGCGTGGTGGGCCGAGACCGCCAGCCGGGTGGCCTGCTCCAGGCCGTCGGCGGTGAAGAGCATTTGCTGGGCGAAGGGCCCGAACTTGGCGGTGGCCCGGGCACGCAGCCGCTGCTGGGTCAGAGCGGCCGCCACCAGGGCGGGGGAGTGGCCCTCCTCGCGCAGGGAACGTCCCAGTGACAGGGCATCCGCCGGGTCATAAGGGGGCAGGGAGGACAGAAGCTCCCAGCCCTCGGGCGTCAGGAGGAGCGCGACGTGGTTCTCAGCCATCACCCCGATCATTCCACGGCGAGCCCGCCGATGCGCGTGATGTTCACTGGGTGGCGCGCAAGCCGGTCCTGGCAGGCGGGTGAGCGTCCGCGTGGGTAGTGTGGTGCGCCGACGCCCCGCACGCCGGCGGGGCCGGCTGACGCTGGGACGAGAAGACGGGCAGGGAGCTGATGGCCGAGGAGGAGCCGCGGATCAGCGCGACCAGTGCGCCCGACGCCGTCGCGCACCGCAAGGATGACGGCGGGGGCGGCTCGCAGCCGGCTCCTCGTGCCACGAGTCGTCGCAGGGCGCTTCTGCGGCGGCTGGTGCGAGTGTCGTTCGTGGTCGTGGGGATCATGGGCCTCATCGTGGCCGGGGCCAGCACCTGGGCCTGGACGATGAGCGCCGGGCACATCGAGGTCGCCGGTGAGAACAACGGTGACGGCGATACCGACGATACCGACGATGCGACCAGGGCCCCGGTGGCGATCGTCCTGGGGGCCGCCGTGCATGCCGACGGCCAGCCCTCGCCCTGGCTGGCCTATCGTCTCGACGTCGCCGCCGACCTCTACACCAGTGGTCGTATCGAGGCCATCCTGGTCTCCGGGGACAACCGGCGCGTCGGCTATGACGAGCCCACCGTCATGCGCAGCTACCTCACCTCCAAGGGCATCCCCAGCGAGGCGATCGCCCTGGACTATGCGGGCTTCGACACCTACGACACCTGTGTGCGGGCCCGCAGGATCTTCGGGATCGAGCGCGCCCTGCTCGTGACCCAGGACTTCCACGAGCCGCGTGCGGTCGCCATCTGCCGTGCCGTCGGCGTCAACGTCGAGGGCGTGGGTGACTCGCGTGCCCGCCGCGACCGCATCAGCTGGGCCGTCAGCTGGACGCGTGAGCGCCTGGCCACGATCAAGGCCGTCACCGATGTCCTCTCTCGGCGTGAGCCGACCTTGGGGCGCCGCGAGGCGAGCGTGGGAGAGGCCATCGCCTGGACACGGGAGCACCGGCGCTGACGAGGGCTGACGCCCAGGGCGAAACCACCGCCGCGCTTTGGCACTCGCGTTGACTGAGTGCTAACGCCGTCGTAGATTCTCCGTCAGGCGCAGCGGAGTGCTCGCCCTGGTCCTGGGACGCAGGCGGGTGCTTTCTGCGACTCGCACTCCTGCTTCGTGCCGGACCGACCCCCGCGACGGCGGTCGGGTACGCCTCGGGAGGGCGGTCAAGCCGTTCTACTGCACGTTGAAGAGAAGGAGGAGGTCTCCGATGTCGATCTCCATCAAGCCGCTCGAGGACCGCATCGTCGTCCAGACCGTTGAGGCCGAGCAGACCACCGCATCCGGTCTGGTCATCCCTGACACCGCCAAGGAGAAGCCCCAGGAGGGCAAGGTCGTGGCCGTGGGCCCCGGCCGTGTCGACGACTCCGGCAATCGGGTCCCGGTCGACGTCGCCGAGGGTGACGTCGTCATCTACTCCAAGTACGGGGGCACCGAGGTCAGCTACGCCGGTGAGGACTACCTCATCCTGTCGGCCCGCGACGTCCTGGCGGTCGTCACCAAGTGACCCGCTGAGATCATGTGCGCCACACGGCGCCATGACGTGTTGAGGGGGAGGCACCTTGTGGTGCCTCCCCCTCAACACGTGCACGCAGAATGTCTGTTGCATGTCTGCGCTGTGTCCGGACAATTGTCCGGACGTTGACTTGGGAACGTCTGTGCTGTCGATTCCCTGGAACAGGGCGGAGCGTCAGGCCGGTTCGTTGGCGAAACGGCGTGCCTGCTGCTCGTAGTGAGCGCGCCGCTCCTCCTCGCTCATGCCTCCCCAGACGCCATAGGGCTCACGAGTACTCAGAGCATGCTCTCGGCACTCCTCCAGGACGGGGCAGTCCTGACAAATGGCCTTTGCTCGTTCGTCCCGTCGTCGACGGGAACCGCCTCTCTCTCCTTCGGGGTGGAAGAAGACCGCGGAGTCCATGCCGAGGCAGGCCCCCCGGTACTGCCACTCCCAGAGAGTGGAGATCGGACCGGGCAGACGCGATGAGTCGTGCATTGCCTCCCTCCCCTCCTTTGGATACGGCGGTCGGGCACGCCGAACTTGATGTGCTATACGTAACGATAAGATCGCGTGGGGCGCTAATCAAGAAGAATCATTCTATCTCACAACGAAATTATCTCCAGATTTCCTGGGTGTCTGTGCCGCAGTTGTCTGAAAACGTGCGTCACATTGTGGCGCACGAATAGCAGAAACGTTTTGTGGGTGATGTATGTATGTGGAACATCTTTTTTCTGAAACGTTCCGCGTTCATTGCGGCTTTTCGTGTTTGAGGGTGTAGTAGGCAGGGCCTATTGATCTGTTTGGTGGGGGTGGTGGGTGCGTCGTTGCGGTGGGTGGGGGGCGAGGTCCCCCGATGATGGGAGCTGCTACACAACCCAGCTGGGAGACCTCGACGTGCCTGAGACTGCCTTCACCGGCCCTGACCTGACGACCTTCCTGGGCCTGGACGCCCTGGGGCTGACCGCGGTGGGCCAGCACCTGACCCCGGGGCGGGCGCTGATCGAGTGCCGCATGCCCATCGGCTTGGAGGACCCGTTCTGCCGCTCCTGCGGGGCCCAAGGCGTCGCTCGTGGGACGGTGGCCCGGCGCCTGGCCCACGTGCCGGCGGGGTGGCGACCCACGCAGCTGGTGGTGCGCGTGCGGCGCTTCGCCTGCACGCACTGCCGCCGAGTGTGGAGACAGGACACGAGCCGGGTGGCCCAGCCGCGGGCGCGGCTGACCCACGCGGCCGTCGAGTGGGGGCTGCGGGCCCTGGGTCTTGAGTCCATGTCCGTCTCCCGGGTAGCAGCCGCCCTGGGGATCTCCTGGCACACCGCCAGCACCGCGATCCTGACCCACGCACAGTCTGCGCTGCTGGGCGACTCCCACCGCTTCGACGGCGTGGAGGTGATCGGGGTTGATGATGCCCCCGCGCGCTTCGCTCCCGTGCGGGAGGTACCCCCTCTGTCTGGCGCCACACCAGGCGGGGCGACCGCTATGTCACCATGGTCATCGACCTGACCCCCGGTACGTCACGGGGCGGGGCCGGCCCGTCTTCTCGATGTGATCGAGGGCCGGTCCAAGAAGGCGTTCAAGACCTGGCTCGCCACTCGGGGCAAGTCCTGGCGTGAGCGGGTCGAGGTGGTGGCCATGGGCGGCTTCGCCGGGTTCAAGAACGCCGCCGGCGAGGAGCTCCCCAAGGCCCAGGCGGTCATGGACCCCTACGCGCGTCGTGTCCCTGGCCGCCGGCAAGCTCGATGAGTGCCGCCGCCGCATCCAGCACGAGACCACCAGCCGGCGGGGCCGGGCGGGCGACCCGCTCTACCAGGCCGGACGCACCCTACGCACCGGGGCCGACCTGCTCACCGACGCCCAGGCCGAGCGCCCCTGGGCCCTGTTCGCCGACCAGCGCCACGCTGCGGTCCAGGCCGCCTGGGACGGTTCCTGATGCAACAGCTCATCAGCTCCCTGAAGCAGGCCGTCCCCGACGGCCTGGAGGAGATCCAGACACTGGCAAGGACCCTGGTCAGCCGCAGCCAGGACGTCCTGGCCTACTTCGACCACCCCCGCACCTCCAACGGCCCCACCGAAGCCATCAACGGGCGCCTGGAGCACCTACGCGGCATCGCCCTGGGCTTCCGCA
Organism: Actinomyces viscosus; assembly: GCF_900637975.1. NCBI lineage: Bacteria > Bacillati > Actinomycetota > Actinomycetes > Actinomycetales > Actinomycetaceae > Actinomyces > Actinomyces viscosus. Next base: position 21,975 of record NZ_LR134477.1, read on the forward strand.
ACCTCACGCACTACACCATCCGCAGCCTCATCCACGCCGGACGCCTCAAAGACCACCCGACAACAACCACCTAAACCACGCGATAAGCCCCACCTACCACACCCTCAAACACGAAGAGCCTTCATTGTTGCTTTATTTCTGGGGTGCACATCACGTCGTTGTGGTGGTCTCAGGGCCGGTTCGGGTGCTCGCTCCGGTCCCCCGGGCCGCCCGGTTCCTGCCGGCCTGGCGGGGTGGGCGGACCGGTGCCGGCGGATATGCACGGGAAGGTCGGGTCGTCCTACGATGTCCCCGTGAGCGACTCGATCACCAGCCCTGACGTCTTTGCCCCTACCGGACTCACCTACGACGACGTGCTCCTGCTGCCCAGGCTGACCGACGTCATCCCCTCCGAGGTCGATACGACCTCCAGGTTGACGCCGAGGATCAGTCTGGCAACCCCTCTGCTCTCGGCCGCGATGGACACCGTCACCGAGTCGGACATGGCCATCGCCATGGCCCGTCAGGGCGGTATCGGCATCCTTCACCGCAACCTGTCCATCGAGGAGCAGGCCCAGCAGGTCCGGCGCGTCAAGCGCTCGGAGTCCGGCATGGTCACCGACCCGGTGACCGTCGGGCCGGAGGCCACGATCGCCCAGCTCGACGAGCTCTGCGGCCACTACAAGGTCTCCGGGCTGCCGGTCGTCGACGAGGGCGGCAACCTTCGCGGGATCATCACCAACCGCGACCTGCGCTTCGTCCCGCCGGAGCGCTGGGCGAGCCTGACCGTGCGCGAGTGCATGACGCCTCGCGAACGGCTCGTCACTGGCACCACCGGCATCTCACGGGAGGACGCCAAGGCGCTCCTGGCCGAGCACCGTATCGAGAAGCTTCCCCTCGTCGACGCCGAGGGGCGCCTCACCGGCCTCATCACCGTCAAGGACTTCGTCAAGACCGAGCAGTACCCCAACGCCACCAAGGACGCCGAGGGGCGCCTCGTGGTGGGTGCCGCCGTGGGCTACTGGGGGGACACCTGGGACCGTGCCGGCGCCCTGGCTGACGCCGGCGTGGACGTTCTCATCGTCGACACCGCCAACGGTGGCGCCAAGCTGGCGCTGGAGATGATCTCACGCCTCAAGTCCGACTCCGCCTTCAGCGGCATCGAGGTCATCGGCGGCAACGTCGCCACCCGCGAGGGGGCCCAGGCGCTCATCGACGCCGGGGTCGACGCCGTCAAGGTCGGAGTGGGGCCCGGCTCCATCTGCACCACCCGTGTCGTCGCCGGTGTGGGCGTGCCTCAGGTGACGGCCATCTATGAGGCGGCTCGCGCCTGCAACCCCGCCGGGGTCCCGCTCATCGCCGACGGCGGCCTGCAGTACTCCGGTGACATCGCCAAGGCCCTCGTGGCCGGGGCGGAGACGGTCATGCTCGGCTCTCTCCTGGCCGGCTGCACGGAGTCTCCCGGGGACCTCGTCTTCGTCAACGGCAAGCAGTGGAAGCGCTACCGCGGCATGGGGTCGTTGGGTGCCATGAGCTCGCGCGGACGCACCTCCTACTCCAAGGACCGCTACTTCCAGGCCGACGTCTCCTCCGACTCCAAGATCGTCCCCGAGGGCATCGAGGGTCAGGTCCCCTACTCCGGGGCGCTGGGAGATGTCGTCTACCAGCTCATGGGTGGGCTGCACCAGTCCATGTTCTACGTGGGCGCCCGCACGATCCCCGAGCTCAAGGAGCGCGGGCAGTTCGTGCGCATCACGAGTGCGGGCCTCAAGGAGTCCCACCCCCACGACGTCAAGATGACCGTCGAGGCCCCCAACTACACCGGGCGCGACAGCGCCTGAGCCGGTGGGACCCTGTCCCGGGCGCGCACGCGCCGCCCCAGCCGGCCTTCCCCGCCCAGGACTCAGTCGACGGGGGAGTCCGGCAGGGGCCAGGCGGTCTGGGCCGGGGCCCGCGAGGGGTTCCTGCGAGCCAGCCACTCGTTGAAGGACTCCGCCCAGACGCGGTGGGTCCGGGCCTGGAAGGCAACGAGCTCCTCCGCGCTGAGCTCCGAGACCCGCGGGTGAGCCGTGGCCAGCGCCTCGAGCACATCGAGCGTGGCGGCCACGTCCACCTCCGCGGTGTGCAGGGCCGCATCAACCTGCACGCCGTAGACCTCGCAGAGATCGCCCAGGCGGCGCTTGCCTCTGCGGTAGCGGTCTACGGCCCGGTCCAGGACCAGGGGATCGGCGATGGGCCCCAGGTCGCGCCCCAGGCGCGAGCGCATCGTGGGCAGACCGTGACGGGCGAGCTCGACCTCCATGAGCGTCAGGTCGTAGGAGGCGTTGAAGGCGACCACCGGAGACCCGGCCGCCATCGCCGCCACCAGGTGGTCACTCACCTCTGCCAGCACCTCGGTCACCGGCCGCCCCTCTGCCCGGGCCCGCTCGGTGGTCACGCCGTGGACCGCGGAGGCGGCCTCGGGAATCTCGACACCGGGATCTGCGAGCCACGTGGTCACCGACTGCCGCCGTCCTCCGTCGGCCTGACGCTCCGAGCGCCAGACGAGTGCCGCCGTGACGATGCGGTCCCGGGAGGGATCCACGCCGGTGGTCTCGGTATCGAAACCGAGTAGGGGGCCGAAGGGCCAGGCGGGGGAGGCGGCGTCGGACACGGAGGAGGAGTGCGGGGTGCTCATGAGTCCAGCATGCCACCGGGGTACGACACCTATGGTGACTGCCTGCGCGTTCCGTCCAGGGCATCGTCCAGAGTGCCAGTCGGTCCGGTAGATACTCGGGCGAGGACACTAGGATCGAACCATGAGCACAGAGGTCGAGATCGGACGCTCCAAGCGCGCCCTGCGCGCCTACTCCTTCGACGACATCGCCCTGGTGCCGGCCCGTCGCACCCGTGACACCTCCGAGGTGCGGGTGGGCTGGCAGATCGACGCCTACCACGTGGACCTGCCGGTCATGGCCTCGCCCATGGACTCGGTCATGAGTCCCGAGACCGCCATCATGGTGGGCCGTCTGGGCGGCATCGGCGTGCTGGACCTGGAGGGACTGTGGACCCGCTACGAGGACCCCGCTGAGGCCCTCGAACGCATCCGCCGGGCCGACCCGTCCCAGGCCACCAGCGTCCTGCAGGAGGTCTACCGGGCCCCCGTCCGACCTGAGCTCATCACTGAGCGACTGACTCAGATCCGGGCCTCTGGCGTCGTCGTCGCCGGGCGGCTCAGTCCCGCCCAGACCCAGCGGCACTGGCGCACCGTCGTCGAGGCGGGTGTGGACCTCCTGGTCATCCGCGGCTCCTTCGTGTCGGCCGAGCACGTCTCCGGTGCCGTCGAGCCCCTCAACCTCAAGCGCTTCATCTACGAGCTCGACGTGCCCGTCGTCGTCGGCGGGGTGACCACCTACACCGCCGCCCTCCACCTCATGCGCACCGGCGCGGCCGGGGTCCTCGTGGGGCAGGGCGGCGGCGCCTCCTCCTCGGTGCGCCAGGTCCTGGGGCTGCACATGCCCATGGCCACCGCCGTGGCCGACGTCGCCGGAGCCCGGCGCGACTACCTCGACGAGTCCGGAGGTCGCTACGTCCACGTCATCGCCGACGGCTCGGTGGGCAACTCCGGGGACGTCGTCAAGGCCATCGCCTGCGGTGCCGACGCCGTCATGCTCGGTGCCGCGCTCGCCCGTGCCGAGGAGGCGCCCGGCGGCGGCTACCACTGGGGCGCCGAGGCCCGCCACGAGCGCCTGCCGCGGGGCTTCCGCAGCCACGTGGGCACGGTCGGCACCATGGCCGAGATCCTCAACGGCCCCTCCGACCGTGCCGACGGCACCCTCAACATCATGGGCGCTCTGCGCCGCACGCTGGCCACCACCGGTTACGCCGACGTCAAGGAGCTCCAGCGCGTGGAGATCGTCCTGGCCCCCTACGCCGGCTCCTGAGTGAGCCCCGCCACGCCCAACAGCCTTTTTGAAGGTCGGAACAGTGCAACTGAGCCGTGATCTCGGGTAGTCTCAGCCGGGACGGCAGCCGTCGCGCTGCTGAAACCGGCGCGGGGGCATGATCCGGTTCCAGCACCGCTAGCCCCCACATGTCACAAGGAGCTTCACATGGCCCAGGTCACCGCCACCATCGCTTCCAAGGTCGGTCTGCACGCCCGTCCCGCCGCCACCTTCGTCAAGGCCGTCGCCGAGAAGGGCGTCCCGGTCACTATCGCCAAGGAGGGCGGCGCTGCGGTTGACGCCTCCTCCATCCTCGGTGTGATGACCCTGGGTGCCGGCTTCGGCGACGTTGTCACCCTGGCCTCCGACGCCGACGGCGCCGACGCCGCTCTCGAGGAGCTCAAGGCCCTCCTGGAGACCGACCTGGACGCCTGATAACAGCCACGGCCAACGGGGCGCGCTCCACTGGGGCGCGCCCCGTTGCTCGTGCGCGGGCGCTCGGAAGCCCCCGTCACGGATAGTGCCTCACCCTCACCATGGACATCGCCGTCGCCCTCGTGCCCTCCCTGCTGTTCGGGGCACTCTCCCTCCTGCTCGGGGCCTTCCCCACCGACACCCGCCGACAGAACACCGCGGTCATGGTGGGGGCGGGAGCCGTCTCGCTCATGTGCTCAGCCCTGCTCGCAGTGCCCTGGTCCCCACGCGCCACCGTGTGGGGCGCGGTCTGCGGGCTCATGTGGACCGGTGGCCAGGTCTTCGTCCTGCGGGCCTTCCGCGCCTGGGGCGTCAGTCGCACCATGCCGTTGACCACCGCCCTTCAGCTCCTGCTCAACGCCACCCTGGGGGTGAGCCTCTTCGGTGAGTGGCGCGCCCCCGGCGCCCTGCCCCTGGGGACGGTTGCGCTCGCGCTCATCATGGCGGGGGCAGCCGCCTGCTCCTGGCAGGAGCGCACCGGCCCCGGCCCCACGAGTGCGCAGCGGCGTGACGGGCTGCTGGCCACCGCTGCCTCCGCCGTCCTCTACGGCTCCTACCCCTCGCTGCTGCGCGCCGCCCATGTGCCCTCGGCCCACGCCGTGGGCCCCATGGGCCTGGGGCTGCTGGCCGGCGCAGTCCTGTGCGCCCTCGTCCTGCCTCGGAGATCGCCCCTGCGCGGCCCGCGGATCGCCCCGGCGGTGCTCGCCGGGGGATTGTGGGCGATCGGCAACGCCCTCATGCTGCGCTCGACGGCGGCCGTGGGCGTGGCATCCGGCTTCACTCTCTCCCAGCTCGGCTTCGTCCTGGCCACCGTTGGAGGCCTGACCGTTCTAGGGGAGAAGCGCACCGGCCGGGAGCAGGCGGTGGTAGCCGCAGGAGTCGTGGCGGCCGTCGTCGGTCTGGTTCTCATGGGACTGGCAACTAGCATGGACTCAGGGCCGTCCTCATCCGGCTAGGTCGATTGTGGCCGCCGGTCGGGGCGTCGAGGACGTACTTCTCTGGCCGGGACTGGGCTTGCTCGCAGATGACAGGAGCTGACCTCAGTCATCTGCGAGCAAGCCCAGTTGCCGTCTCGATGGCGACCCCGCGGACTCAGTCCTGCTGGCCGCCGGAGGGGTTCGGCCTGATCCACCACCACAGGCCCATGCCCGCGGCGATGACGAGCAGGCCCAGGCCCGCCCACAGGTTGGCGTTGATCCCGCCGGTCTTGTCCATCTCCTCAGTGCTGTTGAACAGGAACGAGCACACCACCAGGTAGAGGCCGATGAGGCCCAGCGCTCCGGTAATGACCGCCCGGATGTCGGTGAGTGAACGATTGCTCATGAGTATTCTCCTTCGTGTATCCGGGTGGGGCTAGTGGAAGATGCTGTTGAGCGTGATCACCATGAGACCGGCGATGATCCCCAGCGGGATCGGACGGCGGTACCAGGGCAACTCGTGCAGGTGCGGGTCGGTGCGCTCGCTCCTGGGCGTCAGGGCGTAGACGAAGCCCTTGAGCTCGGAGTCGGGCTTGGGGTGGGTGACCATGGAGACCAGCACCGTGATGACGACGTCGACCGTGAAGGCCACGCCCGCCGCCAGGAAGGCACCGCCCTGTCCCGGCATGACCAGGCGCTCGGTCCAGATGAGGAGGTTGACCCCCAGGGCGCCCAGCGTTCCACTGACCAGTCCGATCCAACCGGCCTGAGGCGTGGCCCGCTTCCAGAACATACCGATGATGAAGGTCGCGAACAGCGGCGCGTTGAACATCGAGAACAGCGTCTGGAGGTAGTCCATGAGGTTGGAGTAGCTCGAGGCGATGATCGCGGTAAGGATCGCGACGACGGAGGCCGTCAGGGTCGAGAGCCTGCCTACCTTCAGGTAGTGGGCGTCGTCGGCGTCCTTCTTGAGGTAGTGCTGGTAGATGTCCACGCCCCACACGGTGTTGAAGGCGGAGATGTTCGCGGCCATCCCGGCCATGAAGGAGGCCAGCAGGCCCGTGATCGCCAGACCCAGCAGGCCGTTGGGCAGCAGGTCGCGCATGAGGTAGAGGACCGCGTCGTTGTACTGGTAGCTCGTCTTGGCGCCGGACTTGAGCTGCTGGACCTCAGTGACCAGGACGCCGGCGACCATGCCCGGAACGATGACGAGGAAGGGCACGAACATCTTGACGAAGGTGCCGATGATCGGGGTGGACTGGGCCGAGGAGATCGAGTCCGAGGCCATCGCCCGCTGCACCTCGACGAAGTTCGTCGTCCAGTAGCCGAAGGACAGCACGAAGCCCAGGCCGAAGACCAGACCGATGACGGACAGCACATTGGAGTCGAAGCCGGAGATCGAGTTGCCGGGCCAGGAGTGCAGCTGCTGGGACGGGTCGGTGCCGGCGAGGTTGGCGGCGTCGGTGATCTTGTCGGTCAGGCCCTGCCAGCCGCCCACACGGTGCAGGCCGATGAGGGTCAGGGGCAGCAGCGCCGCCACGATGACGAAGAACTGGAGGACCTCGTTGTAGATCGCTGCGGAGAGCCCTCCCATCGTGATGTAGGAGAAGACGATGACGGCGGCGACGATGAGCCCCACCCACAGGGGCCAGCCCAGCAGCCAGTTCATGATCTTGCCCAGCAGGTACAGGTTGATGCCGGCGATGAGCAGCTGGGCCAGGGCGAAGCTGAGCGCGTTGACCAGGTGGGCGGCGGTGCCGTAGCGCTTGAGCATGAACTCGGGCACCGAGCGCACCTTGGAGCCGTAGTAGAAGGGCATCATGACCAGACCCAGGAAGATCATGGCCGGGACCGCGCCGATCCAGAAGTAGTGGAAGGTCGGCATGCCGTACTCGGCACCGTTGGCGGACATCCCCATGATCTCAACCGCACCGAGGTTCGCCGAGACAAAGGCGATACCGGTGACCCAGGCCGGCAGGGAACGGCCCGAGGTGAGGAAGCCGTCTGCCGTGGCCGCCTTGGACCGGGCGATGAGCCCGACGCCGATGACGAAGGCGAAGTAGATGGCGATAGGGATGTAGTCGTACCAGCGTGCGGCAATGAGCGTGCCGGATGACGCTGACGATGCTGACAGGGCGTGCAGCGTGGAGGACATCGGTGTACCTCTCGAGAATTTGTTTCAGTTGAGCAAGATCATTCTTGCTGACGGGCAGACTAGCACGGCGGTGATACCGGCACGGGAGGTTGGCCTGCCCGGGACTTACCGGGGTTGGTGGGTAGAGTGCGCCCATGACTCTGACTGCTGCTGCCGACGGCTCCTCCCTGGGCAACCCGGGACCGGCCGGCTGGGCCTGGTACGTGGATGACGACTGCTGGGCCGCCGGAGGCTGGGAGAGCTCGACCAACAACCGCGGCGAGCTCACCGCCGTCCTCGAGCTCCTGCGGGCCACGCAGGCCGCCGGACTCGCCGGTGAGGAGCTCCTCATCCAGTGCGACTCCCAGTACGTCATCAACTCACTGACCAAGTGGCGCCACGGCTGGAAGAGGCGCGGCTGGCGCAAGGCCGACGGCAAGCCTGTCCTCAACGCCGACCTCGTCAAGGACCTCGACGCCGCGCTCGCGGGCCGTAAGGTGCGCTTCGAGTGGGTGCGCGGCCACGTCGGCCACCCCATGAACGAGGCCGCCGACTCCCGGGCCCGCGGCGCCGCCACCGCCTACCAGCGGGGCGAGCCGGTCCCATCGGGCCCGGGGTGGCCCGGCGTGAGCACTCATGAGACCGATGGTGAGGGGACCGGCCCCTCGTCGGGGACTGACATGCGGACTGACGGCGATGTCGTCCCCGGTGCGACGGCCGCCCGTCGAGCCCGCTTGCGCGAGGCCGGTGGCACCCTGTTCTGAGAACCTGGGCTCTGGGACCCAGGACTGACCCTGGTGGCCCGCGGTCTCTCACAGGAACGGCACAGGCGCGTCAAACAGGCGGCATAAGCCTGCGGGCGAGGCTGAAGCCATGACGACGAGCCCCGCCCTCCCCACGCCGGCCACCTCCTCACCCGTGTCCCGCCCCACGGTCCTCAATCGGCTGGCCCACCTGCGCCGCCGCATCCCCACGGTCATCCTCTTCGCCACCGTGTCCTTCTCCGGTTGGACGGTCGACTACGTCCTGGCCCTCGTCCTCAACTCACTGACCGGCTCGGTCCTCTACGCCGTCGTCGGCGCCCGGATCGTCTCCTGCACCCTGGGCTTCCTGCTCAACCGGCGCCTGTTCCGGGCCGCCCCGGAGACCTTCTGGCGCTCCGCCGGCGGCTACGCGGCCGTCCAGGGCGGGGTCGCGGCGACGTCGTACGTCGGTATCTCGGTCCTCACCGGCGCCGGGGCGCCTCTGTGGCTGGCCAAGGTGCTCGTCGACTCCACGCTCTTCATCGTCAACTACCTGGCTCAGTCCCGCCTCGTCTACCGGGCCCCCGCCCCAGCCGAGCAGTCCGTCATGGCTCCGGCTCTGGCGACGGCGGCCTGAAGCCTGCGGCCTCAATGGCCCCGCCCGTGATCAATGGAGATCATGGGCGGGGCCATTGGTACTGGTCGATGGTCCTGACAGCCGGCCTCGGCTAAGACCCCGGGTGGCGAGACGGGTCAGGGCTGGGCGTCGCGCATGAGGAGGACGAGCTGGACCCGGTCACGCAGGTCCAGCTTCGTCAGGATCCGGGTGGCGTTCTTCTTGACCGAGTCCGGGGCCAGGACGAGTCGCTGAGCGATCTCCGTGTTCGTCAGCCCCTGGGACACCAGCTCGGCCACCTCGCGCTCACGCGGGCTGAGACGGTCGAGGCGCCCGCGGACAGCGCACCGAAGGCGAACTCGTCCTGGTCGCAGGTAGTCAGCACCAGGGTCCGTATCGAGGGGTAGAGCTGGGTGATGCGCGCCGTGGCGTCGATCCCGTTGAGCACCGGCATGCGCACATCCATGAGAATGACGTCGGGAAGCGGGCGGCGTTCCTGGAACCGGTCGGCGAGCTGGTCGAGCGCGTCCTGACCGTGGGCAGCCTCGGCCACGACCCTCAGGTCATCCGCCCGGTTGATGATGAGTGACAGGCCCATACGGGTCGCCTTCTGGTCATCAACGATCATCACCGTGATTGGGGCGAGCCTCTCCGGAGCCGGCGAGGAGGGGAGTGAGACGGTGGTCATGCTTCCTCCTGAAGGGGGATGTAGACCGGGATGACGGCGCTCAGCACCCAGCCGCCGGAGCCCGGAGCGATGCTGGGACCGACGTCGAACGCTCCGCCGCGCTCGCGGATCACGGAGGCCAGGTTGGCCAGTCCGTGACCGGTCGACTCCTCGGGGGAGTCCTGCGAGGCGTCGCTGCGTACGGTGACGTGTCCGTTGTCGGACACGGTGATCCGGGTGGATGAGCCGGTGTGGTCCAGGGACACCACGACGCGCGTGGCACCCTCGGCGTGCCGCATGACGTTGGTCAGGGCCTCCCGGACGACGATGTAGACGAGCTCCCCGATCGCTCGTTCCGCCACTGTGCTGCTGGGGCGCAGACCGGTCTCGGTCAGGGCCGCACTGATTCCGGTCGCCCGTACCGTGGTCAGCAGGTTCTCCAGCTGGTCCCAGCCGCGTGCGTCGGTGACGACCACTGGGTTCGAGGCGGTCACCACGCCGGAGCCGAAGTAGTCGAGGATGTCGGGTGAGGACTGCAGCGAGGCGACGGCGCTCCTCGTGTCGGCCAGGCCGTCGCGGGCCAGCGAGTTGACCAGGTCGATGGCCTCGTTGACGTCCGGGCTGCCGCCGGCGCCGTGGAGCCCCTCGGACAGGGCGATGATCGCGGTCAGGGAGTGGCCCACGGAGTCGTGGAGCTCGGCCGCCGCCCTGGCCTGGTACCGGGCGGCGTCACGCTGCACCACAAGCTGCTGCTCGGCCCTCTGGGAGGCGAGCTGGGCGTCCCCGTGCTCCAGGGCCTCCCGACGCGATCGGGTGATCGACGCCACGGTGACCACGGCGATGAGGAATCCTGCCTCCTGCATGAAGTCCGACAGCGGCACCCTCTCCCGCATGAGCCCCGGCAGGGGGCCGTTGAACGACGCGAGACAGGGGATGAACAGGAAGACCAGGGTGGCGCCGATGCCCAGGATCCGATCCCGAACGCTTGCGATGGCAATCAGGGTGTAGACGCTCACCAACAGCGGGATGAGGAACTCTGCGGAGTCGCTCTTGATCATCTTCACCATGAGAGCCACGTTGTTGATGATGACGACGGCCCACCGCCCCGCCGGGCTGGCCCGGTACCACTCGGCGATGCGGTCCAGGCGGGTCCTCGGGACGCGGTGGCTCGGGTCAATGCGGTCATGGGGTTGAGCGCACTCAGCGGCCGGGCCGAGAGGAGCATCGCCGTTCCCGCGACTGCCCCCAGGAGCACGGCGGTCATCGTGGCGGCGTAGGACCTCATGATGAGACCCCAGCCAGGTGACGAAGGTCAGAATGACCCACATCCCCAGTGCCACGGCAGCGAACCGCGGCAGGTAGGCGGCCAGGCCCATCGGACCGAAGCCGGCGACGAGCCCGGTGATCGCAGTGGTCAGGACGAGGATCGCGGTGGTGGCGACCGCGACCTGCAGCCCATGGAGCAGCTTGCCCGCGATCACGGTCGCCTCCAGACGGCTGGCCCTCATCTGCTGCCAGCTGCGCCGCGAAGCCGCCCAGAGCCAGCGGTAAGCCACATGGAGAGCAGCAGCGTGGAATGAGGCCAGAGGGCATCCCAGGTGATGCCCTGGGCCGGGAGGTCGGCCTGATAGGTCCGGTACTGCAGGTAGCCGGACAGGGACGACAGGGTGCACAGAACGGTAACGGCTGCCCAGTACCACCAGTTGGGAGCCTTGCGGTTCTCCCAGTACCAGGCGGTGCGCACCGCCCCCGGCGCACCTCATGGGCGATTCCGAGGAAGGTCAGAAGCGTGGAGACGGCTGTGGGCGCGGAGACGGTCATCTCGATGACGCCGTCGCTGTCCAGCCCGGACAGGGGGCCCTGGTAGCGCAGGCCCCCGGCACTGATGATGCCCACGGTGTCGGCGATCTGCTCGATCTCCGAGAGAACCTGGGAGGAGACGATGATCGTCCTGCCCTCCTGGCGGGCCAGGGTGACGATGATCTGACGGATCTGTTCCGCTGCGGCCGGGCCGAGCCCCTTGGTGGGCTCGTCCAGCAGCATGAGGGGCGGGTCGGTCGGGAGCGCCATGGCCAGAGCGAGGCGCTGCTTCATCTCCGCCGCGTAGCGCCTGACCCGCAGGTTCTCCTGTCCGGTCAGTCCGGCGGCAGCCAGGGCGTGCTCGACGCGTCTGCTCGGCAGGCCCAGGTGGGAGGCCATCATGGCGAGGTTCTCCCTGCCGGTCAGGCTCGGGTAGTAGGAGGGGCCCTCAATGCGGGAGCCGATCGTTCCCGGAGGCAGGCCGTGATGGGGAGTGACCTGATGTCCCAGGGCGCTGATGCTGCCCGACGTCGGGCGGACCGCTCCCAGCAGCAGCTTGAGGACGGTGGACTTACCGGCTCCGGTGGGACCGAGGAGCCCGTAGACAGCACCGGCGGGATGAGCAACAGGGGCGGTGGCCGGGCTGCCGACCGGGTTGGTGACCGGGCTGGCGACGGGGCTGCCGGCCGCGATGTCCGGCTCAGGGAAGGAGACGGTGGGCGGTGCGGGCGTCGTGGCCGACAGGGGGGAGGTCAGCGAGGTGGTCGGGGGCGCGATGCTCATGAATCCATGCAAGCGCCTGAACTCCTATGAGCGCATCGTCGTCAGCCTATCTGTCCCCCTCGGGGGACGACAGCGGTGCCGCAGCCACTCCGAAAGGGTCGGCTGCGGCACCGCGCGGTGATGTCCCGGTGATGATCCGCTCCGGGTGGGCCGACGTCGGCCTCCGGGGACTCAGATGAGGGTGAGTGACTGGCGCGCGATGGCGAGCTCCTCGTTGGTGGGCACCACGAGCACGGTGACCCTCGAGTCCGGGGTGGAGATGACGCGCGGCTCGTCGGAGCGGACTGCGTTGAGCTCGGGGTCGATCGTCACACCCATGAAGGCGAGGCGCTCGCAGAGCTCGCGGCGCAGGTTCGCGTCGTTCTCACCGATGCCGGCGGTGAAGGTCAGCGCGTCCAGACCGCCCATGACGGCGGTGTAGGCGCCCACGTACTTCACGAGGCGGTGCAGGTAGATGTCCATGGCCTCGCGAGCCTCCTGCTCGCCGGCGTCGATGCGCTTGCGGACCTCGCGCATGTCGTTGTCGCCGGCCAGCCCCTTCATGCCCGAGCCGCGGTTGAACAGGTGGTCGATCTCCTCGATCGACATGCCGCCCACACGGGCCAGGTGGAAGACGGCGGCCGGGTCGATGTCACCGGTGCGCCCGCCCATGACCAGGCCCTCCAGCGGGGTCAGGCCCATGGAGGTGTCCACGGCGTGCCCCGCCACGACCGCCGACGCCGAGGCGCCGTTGCCCAGGTGCAGGACGATCTGCTTGAGGTCGTCGCGGCCCAGGAGCTCGGAAACCGCCCCGGAGACGAACTGGTGGCTGGTGCCGTGGGCGCCGTAGCGGCGGATGGAGTAGGTGTCGGCGACCTCGCGGTCCAGGGCGTAGCGGGCGGCCTCCTCGGGCAGGTCCTGGAAGAAGGCGGTGTCGAAGACGGCCACGTGCGGCACGTCGGACAGGAGCCGGCGTCCCACCTCAATGCCCTTGAGGTGGGCGGGGTTGTGCAGGGGACCCAGCGGCACGAGCTGCTCGATACGGGCCACGACCTCGTCATCGATAAGAGCCGGGCCGGAGAAGTAGCGCCCTCCCTGGACGACGCGGTGACCCACGGCCACGATGTGGGCGTCGGCCAGTGAGGGGCCCTGCTCCTCGAACAGGCGCAGCACCTCGGACAGGCCGTAGCCGTGGTCGGGGACCGGCTCGGTGATCTCGGTGCGCTCCTCGCCGTGCTTGTGGATGATGGCGCCGGTCTCCTCACCGATGCGCTCCACCAGGCCGGAGGCGAGCGAGGCGCCCGAGTCGGGGTCGACCAGCTGGTACTTGATGGAGGAGGAGCCGGAGTTGATAACGAGGACGGTGCGCTGAGTCACGAGGTGCCTTTCAAGAACGGTATGGGATGGACGCGGGGATGACGGACGGGGAGCCTGACGGAGATCCTGGCAGGGTCTGACTGAGTTCTCACTGAGATCCAGCGGGGTCGGGACCGGGCCGAGTGGTCGGCGGCCCCGACACCGGGTCTCACTGGGCCTCAGCCCTGGGCCTGGACGGCTGTGATGGCGACGGTGTTGATGATGTCCTCCACCAGGGCGCCGCGCGAGAGGTCGTTGACCGGCTTGTTGAGGCCCTGGAGGACCGGGCCGATGGCGATGGCGCCCGAGGAGCGCTGCACCGCCTTGTAGCCGATGTTGCCGCTGGACAGGTCCGGGAAGATGAAGACGTTGGCCCGCCCGGCCACGAGCGAGTCGGGGGCCTTCTTCGCGGCGACGGTCGGGTCGATGGCGGCGTCGTACTGGATGGGGCCCTCGACGGCGAGGTCGGGCTCCTTGGCCCGCACCAGCTCGGTGGCCTCACGGACCTTGTCGACGTCCGCTCCCTTGCCGGAGGTCCCGGTGGAGAAGGACAGCATCGCCACGCGCGGCTCGACGCCGAACTGGCGGGCGGTGGCGGCCGAGGAGATGGCGATGTCGGCCAGCTCGGCGGCGTTGGGCTCGGGGTTGACGGCGCAGTCGCCGTAGACGAGCACCCGGTCCTGCAGGAGCATGAGGAAGACCGAGGAGACGATCGAGGTTCCCGGCTTGGTCTTGATGATCTGGAAGGAGGGGACGATCGTGTGGGCGGTGGTGTGGGCCGCGCCCGAGACCATGCCGTCGGCGTCTCCCATGTGGACCATCATCGTGCCGAAGTAGGACACGTCCTGGACCTTCTCGCGGGCCTGCTCCAGGGTGACGCCCTTCTTGGCGCGCAGGCGGGCGAACTCCTCGGCGTACTTCTCCAGCAGCTCGGGGTCGCCCGTGGCGATGACCCGGGCGGCGGCGATGTCCAGGCCCAGCTCGGTGGCGCGGGCGCGCACCGTGGTCTCATCGCCCAGCAGCACCAGGTCGGCGATGCCGCGTCGCAGGATGGCGTCGGCGGCCCGCAGGACCCGGTCGTCGTCGGGCTCGGGCAGCACGATCGTCCTGCGGTTGGTGCGCGAACGATCCACCAGCTCGGCCTGGAACATGATGGGGGTGACGACCTCGGAGGGCTCGACCTCCAGGGCGGACAGCAGGGCGTCGACGTCGGCCTCCTGCTCGAAGGTGGTCACGGCGACGTCGATCTTGCGCTCGGAGCCGTGGGCGAGCAGGCCCTGGAGGGAGCCGGCCGCCGAGGCCGCGGCGAAGGTGTCCAGCGGGGAGGTGATGACCGGGATGTTGACGTCCAGGCCCTCCAGGAGGCGCAGCGCGTGGGGCGCCACCTCGAAGCCGCCGTTGAGGACGAGACCGGACAGGATCGGGAAGCTGGAGGAGGCCTGGGCCGCCATGAGTGAGATGAGCATGGCGGAGCGGTCGGCCGGCACGATGGCGAGCTGGCCCGCGGTCAGGCGCTCCAGGACGTGGGAGACGTCCATGGCGCACACGAGAACGGACTCCGCCTCGCGGTCCAGGAGGGTCTCGTCGCCGGCGATGAGCGTGCCCTCGACGGCGTCCAGCACCTCGCGCACCGCGGGCGCGGCCAGCAGCGGCACCTCGGGCAGCGTGGTGGAGGTGATGCCCTCGATGGCGGTCAGGGCGTCGGTGACGGCCTGGCGGTTGTCGGGACGGCACTTGTTGGCCACCACCGCGACGGTGCGGGCGTGGTTGTCGGCGATCTCGGCCATGGAGACCTCCACGGAGCCGACGACGTCCTCGGCGTCGTGCTGGCCGGAGACCACCAGCAGCACCGGCACACCGATGTTGGCGGCCACCCGGGCGTTGAGGGCCAGCTCGGGGTTGCCGGCGACGTCGGTGAAGTCCGAGCCGTCGATGATGACGACGTCGTGCTCACGCGCCAGGGCCCGGTAGGCGTCGACGATGCGGGCCAGGGCCTCCTCGGGGTCGGCGTGGAACTCGTCCCAGGTCGCGCCGACGCACTGCTCGGCGTGCGTGGCGGAGCCGGCGCGGTTCAGCAGGAGGCTGAGGAAGGCGTCGCCTTCGCGGCTCTCCACGAAGGGGCGGAAGACTCCGACCTTGGCAACCACCTTCGTCAGGCAGGAGACCAGTCCGAGAGCCACCGTTGACTTCCCGGTTCCGGCGTTGGGTGAGGCGATGTAGATACTGCGCGCCACGTTGGGTCCTTCTCGCGTTGTCTTGGAGTCAGGGGCGCCGGCTCATTCCGGTGCCGTACGGGTCCGATTGTGCCTCTACCTGCGGGTTGTCTGCGACCAAAGGCCCGGTCTCAATTCGTCTTGTGATGTGGGAACGGGCACATGCTCAGGGCTCGGGCTGGGGTGTGCAGAGGGCTAACCGGCCCGAGTGGTCGGCTTCCGGTCGGGGGCGGATGGGACCGTGGTCCGCCCGCTACCGGGGTCGACGCTTACCGCGACGCTGCCGCCAGGCCGCTGGTGGGCGCCCTGCGCATCCTGGGAGAGCCAGACCGCGTAGGTCGACGAGGGGTCGCCCGGCTCGGGGAGGAACAGGGCGACCGGCCTGCCCTCGCGCGCCTCCTGAGCCGCTGCGACGGCGCGGTGCGGACCAATGTCCCGGCCCTGGCCGGTGCGGGTGTGCTCGGTCGGGGCCTCGGCCACCGTGACGGAGGTGGGTGAGGACGGCCGGCTGAGGTGGATGTCGAAGGCGCTGGCGTAGTAGCCCCACAGGAACAGCAGAGGAAGGAGGACCAGCCCGGCCGCCTTGAGCAGATCGGTGTCCCTCGACAGACGCCTGCTGCGCCAGCGAGCGGACAGGGCGGTGCGCCGGTAACGCTGCAGCGGCCACCACACCCTGAGTCCGCTGACGGCGAGAACCGTCAGGACCACGCCGGACGTGACCACGATAAGGCTGCCGACGGTCAGGCCCCTGCTCTCGTCCCACCAGCGGGTATGGGGGATCTCCTGGGACACCCAGCGCACATGACCAGGGCCCTGGCAGGACAGGAGGCAGCGGTGCAGGTTGTCCAGAGCGGCGATCCAGGACGGAGCAGCGGGCACCCGGCCGATCTCGCCGCCGGTGGAGGGGTCGATCGCGTAGGTGGCTTGCCCGCTCCTGACCTCGATGACGTCGTCGACCCACGCGGCGGACACGACGGGCTCGTCGGGGTGAGCGCGCTCGATCGTCGTGATCGCCTGAGGCAGTGAGACCTGGTTGGGGCCGACGTTGTGGGAGTGCGCGCCAGGGTTCAGCGAGTGCAGGATCTCCCCCTGGTTCGGCAGGATCGTGCCGCTGACAGTGATGATCAGCAGGATGAGGGCGGCCGCTGCCGACATCCAGCGTCGCAGGAGCGCCATCGCCCGGGAAGCGCGGGTGGGAGGGGAGGGGAGTGGGGCTGCCGAGGGATTCATGGTCGAGCTGTATGAGGGGCTAGAACCCGGTGGGCGCCAGCAGGGCCGCCAGGGTACACAGGCAGGTGAGGGCCGTGATGAGGGCGTAGACGCGGCGTCCACGGCAGCGGCGCGTCCACAGTGAGTGGGCGCCGCTGAGGCTCACGGCGGCGCCGGCGACCTGGATGACCAGGGCCGTTCCGACTGCCAGGGGGCCGGCGGCGCCGACGGCGGGGGCCACGGCGTAGACCATGACGCACCTGAGCCCCGAGGCCCACAGTCCCAGCATGACGGCGTGGACGTCGCCGCTGACCAGAACGGGCGCCTCCACTACGGCCTCGAAGTCGGTGGAGGCCGTAGCGGTTTCGGAGCCCTCGGCGCCTTCGGCTCCGGTGGTGTCGAGGGAGGCGTCGGGAGAGGGGGAGGAGGGGGAAACCGGGGCAGGTGTCGGGAGTGCGCGGTCGTCAACGGCGTCGCCGGCGTTCCTGCCTGGCGAAACGTCGACATAATCAATACCGGCCGCACTCTTCATACTGATGAATACGGTAACGGTCAGGATAAATCGCGTCAATGCTCCAGCGTGAGGCGGAGATGTGATGTCAGACAGGCGGACTTGAGGGAAATACTCGCTGGTGGGGGCCTGTTTTGTAGGCCGGAGAAATAGGGGTTGTCGGCCTGTCCTCCGCCGCGGCCCGACCTAGCGCAGTAGGGGCAGTGCGGAGATGATGGTCAGCACGACGATGATCGGCTCGAAGACCCGCTGGTCCATGCGCTCGGCGAGCCGGCGGCCGACCAGGGCCGAGACGATGACGACCGGCGCGGCGACGGCGGCCAGAGACAGCGTCGCGGCGTTGACCAGGCCGGCCGAGATGGAGAAGGGCAGCTTGACGAGGTTGACCAGGAAGAAGAACCAGGCGGTCGTGCCCAGGAAGGCCTTGACCGGGTAGCGACAGGCCAGGAAGTACATGGAGGTCACCGGCCCGCCGGCATTGGCGACCATCGTGGTGAAGCCGGCCAGGCTGCCGTAGACCAGTCGGGCGAGGCGGCTGGACGCCGTCGGGGCGGTTGAGGCCGGCAGCTGTTCCTGCTCCTCGGGTGCGTCGTCGGGTCCGCTCCTGCTTGCCCGGCGTCGTTGGAGGAGGGTGATGGCGACCAGGGCCAGCAGGATGACGCCGATGAGACGTCGCGTGGAGTCGTTGGAGGCCAGGTGCAGGAACAGGGCGCCGGCCCCCACCCCCGCCAGGACCGCGGGGACGAGCCTGCGCAGCATGCGGAAGTCGGCGTCCCGGCGGTAGCTCCACACGGCGAGCAGGTCGCCGGTCATGAGCATGAGCAGGATGGCGCCGGTGGACTCCTTGGCCGGCAGTACTGCGGTGCACAGGGCCACGGCGATGGTGGCTGCCCCGGGCAGGGCGGTCTTGGCGATGCCGCACAGGGCCGCCACAACCATGAGCAGGATCCAGGCGGTTGCGGTCAAGGTGGGGAGCACGGGTCGGCCTCTCGGCGTTGAGAAGGAGCTGCGAAGGAGCTGCGGGTGGTGACGGGCGAAGCGGAAACTCAGGATTTGTCCTGACGTTTACTTAGCCTAGCGGACGCACGCCGACGGCGAGGACCGGTGGGCGGGGGGCCTCGCCGTCGGCGCGGTGAGAGGTGCGAGGGCGCGTAAGTCGTCTGCGGCGCCCGCGAGAAGTCCGCTCAGAGCCCGGCGGCGGCCTCCAGCAGGTTGCGCGCGGAGATCTGGAGCCCCTCGACGTTGCCGTACTCGGCGTCCTCGTGCTCGATGTTGACGTTCATCTCCGGGTCGACCTCGGCGATGGCGGTCAGGAACTCGGCCCAGTAGCCGGTGTCGTGGCCCAGGCCGAAGGCGACGAACCGCCAGGCCGGGTCCTCGGGCCAGGCGTTGCACCAGTAGCCGTAGGCCACCGGGACCTTGCCCTCGGCCTCAGCGGGCACGTGAGCGAAGTCGGTGTCCAGGACCCCGCGGTAGGCGGCACCGGGGAGGACCCTCGTGTCCTTGGCATGGACGTGCCCCACGAGGGAGCCCAGGCGCCTGGTGGCCGCGATCGGGTCCATCTGCTGCCAGAACAGGTGGGAGGGATCCATGTTGACCTTGATGTGGGTCGCCCCGGTCTCCTCGATGAGCCGCTCGAAGGAGGGAACGTTGAAGACCAGGTTGCGCGGGTGCAGCTCCAGGCAGACCTGGACGCCGTTGTCACGGGCCAGGGCGTCGATCTCCTTGAAGAAGGGCACGACGACGCTCCACTGGTAGTCCAGGATCTCCATGTCAATCCCGTTCCACGGGTTGACGACCCAGGTGGGGTACTTCGCACTCGGATCGGTGCCCGGGGTTCCGGACATGGTGACGATCTCGCCCACACCCAGCAGGCCGGCCAGGCGGATGGCGTTGCGAATGTCCTCAGCGTGCTTGAGCCCCTCGTTGGGCAGCGGCGAGGTGGGGTTGCCCGAGGTGTTGAGGCCGGACAGCCGCATTCCCTTGTCCTTGAACAGGCCCAGGTACTCGTCGCGGGCGGTGGATGAGGACAGCAGGGCGTCAACGGGGCAGTGCGGAGAGGGGATGAATCCTCCGACGTTGACCTCCGCCCCGGTCAGGCCCGCGTCCTTGAGGACGTCGAGGGCCTCGGACAGGGAGCGGTCCTGGAGGCAGGCGGTGTAGGCGCCGTAGGTCAGTGGCATGAGTGGTCTCCTTGGGTGTCTGGGTGTGTCTGTGTGTCTGTTCTTGGCGTGGCTACCTGCCATCTATCGGGATGGCCGGCGGCTCGGGTGGCGCGGGGGCCTCACAGGCTCGCGAGCTCGGGCAGGTCCGCGACGTCGACGGCGGCGCCCCCGGCGGCTGCCGAGCGGGCCACGGCGTCGGCCAGAAGCATCTCCCGGTAGCCGTCGGCGAAGCTGGCGCAGCGGGGCAGGGCACCCTGCTCGAGGGTGAGGCAGGCGACCTGCTGGAGGAAGGCGTGGGCCTGGTAGGTGAACTGCTCGATCTGGGTCAGTCCGACCCCGCCGAAGGCCATGGAGGAGCCCCGCGCGAAGTAGGGGAAGTCGGGATTGACCAGGACGCGGCGGGCTCCGCCCAGGCCGGCGGGGGAGTTGACGTCGTCGATCTTGATCTCGCCGCAGCGGGCCAGGTCCCAGGAGACGCGGCCCTTGGTGCCCAGCACGTCGACCATGAGGGAGTTGGGCAGCCCCCAGGCCACGCGTGAGCAGGAGAAGGTGCCCACGGCGCCGTTGGCGAAGTGCGCGGTGAAGGTGGCGACGTCGTCGTTCTCCACCGGCTCGTAGGTGGCGTTCTCCGTGTCCAGGGCGGTGCCGCGGGTGACGTGGCCGGTGGCCACGGGGCGCTCCTTGATGGAGGTCATCATGGCGGCGCCCGAGACCGAGACGATGGGACCGCAGATGACCTCGGCGGTGTCGATGAGGTGGCTGCCGACGTCGCCCAGCGCGCCCGAGCCCATGGGGCCCTTGTAGCGCCAGGCCATAGGGGTGGCCGGGTCGACGCCGTAGTCGCACCAGTAACGGCCGTCGAAGTGGTTGATCTCGCCCAGGTGGCCCTCGGCGACGAGCTTGGCGAGCTCGGCCACAGCGGCGTTGCGGCGGTAGGTGAAGCCGACGGCGGTGACGACACCGGCCTCCTTCTCCGCCTGGGCCATGGCGCGGGCGGACTCGAGCGTGTCCGCCAGGGGCTTCTCGCACAGGACGTGCTTGCCGGCCCTGATGAGGACCTCGGCGATCTCGCGGTGCAGGGCGTTGCCCACCACGATGGAGACGATGTCGATCTCCGGGTCCTCGGCCACGACGCGCCAGTCGTCCACGGCGCGCTCGTAGCCGTAGCGCTGGGCGGCGTCCTCGGCGAAGGGGAGGTGGGCGTCGGCGATGGTGTGCAGGCGGACCGGTGGCAGGCCCAGGTCGAAGACGGTTCCAACCTGGCGCCAGGCGTTGGCGTGGGTGGTGCCGGCCATACCGGCACCGATGACGGCGACTGACAGGGGGGTGGTGCTCATGGTTGCCTCAGGTGTCCTCATTGACGAGCGGGTGACTTGCGGAGTCATGCGTGGAGTTGTGCGTGAGCGGTGCGTTGGCACGAATTCACGCGCGTGAACTCACGGTTCCAGTGTGGTGTCCGGCGATGGCGGTGTCAACCGGTTCTGAGAACTTCGTCACGACAAAGGCGGACGGTCGGTGAGATGAGTGGAGGGTGTGGGACTGTGGTCCCCGAGTGGGTGCGCGGCGGTGTGCCGAACAGGGCGAGCCGAACAGAGTGGGGACGGCTGGTGCGAAGGCGTGTCTGAGACATCCTCAAGACGGTGGGAGCCAATGGGGACTTGTGTCCTATGTCTTCATGGGCGTTTCGCCGTTATTAACCTGTGATCTATGTGGGATCGATATAAGCCGGAGCTGGTGAGGACTACTGAACCGGTGGCTCCCCTCGCTCCCCGACGCAAGGACCCTGACCATGAGCAAGATCGTCGTCATCGGCGCCAACCACGCCGGCACCGCCTGTGTCAACACCATTCTGGGCAGCTACGGGGCGGACAGCGAGGTCGTGGTCTTCGACCAGAACTCGAACATCTCCTTCCTCGGCTGCGGCATCGCCCTGTGGGTCGGTCAGCAGATCGCCGGGTCGGAGGGCCTGTTCTACTCCGACAAGGCTCAGCTCGAGGCCGCTGGCGCCACCGTCCACATGAACACCGTCGTCGAGTCCGTCGACTTCGACGCCAAGGAGGTCCACGTCGTCGCCGACGGCGTGGCCCGTACCGAGAGCTACGACAAGCTCATCCTGGCTACCGGCTCCTCCCCGATCGTCCCGCCGGTCGCGGGCATCGAGCTGGTCGAGGGGACCCGGGAGTTCCAGGCCACCCTGGACAACGTCCAGTTCATCAAGCTCTACCAGAATGCCGCCGAGGTGGTGGACAAGCTCCAGGACGAGTCGATCAGGCGCATCGCCGTCATCGGTGCGGGGTACATCGGCGTCGAGCTCGCCGAGGCCTTCGAGCGCCTGGGCCGCGAGGTCACGCTCGTCGACGTCGCCGAGGTGCCCCTGGAGGGCTACTACGACCCCGACTTCGGTGAGCGCATGAGCCGGACCCTCACCGATCACGGCATCCATCTGGCCCTGGGGCAGAAGGTGGTCGCCGTTGAGGGGAACGGTCGCGTCGAGCGCCTGGTGACCGACAAGGAGGGCTTCGACGTCGACATGGTCGTCGCCTCCGTGGGCTTCCGCCCCAACAACGAGCTGGGGCGCGGCGAGCTCGAGCTCTTCGACAACGGCGCCTACCTCGTCGACCTCCACCAGCGCACCAGCCGTGAGGACGTCTACGCCATCGGTGACTGCGCCACCGTCCACGACAACGCCGCCGACGCCCCGAACTACATCGCCCTGGCCACCAACGCCGTGCGCTCGGGCGTGGTGGCCGCTCACAACGCCTGCGGCACCGCGATCGAGTCCGCCGGCGTCCAGGGCTCCAACGGTGTGTGCGTCTACGACCTCAAGATGGTCTCCACCGGGCTGACCTCGGCCAGGGCCCGTGAGCTCGGCTACGACCCGGTGGTCACCGAGTTCACCGACCTCCAGCGGCCCGAGTTCATGCGGACCCCGAACCACCTGGTGAGCATCAAGATCATCTTCGACCGCACCAGCCGCGTCATCCTGGGCTGTCAGATCGCCTCCCAGGAGGACATCTCGATGATGATCCACGTCTTCTCCCTGGCCATCCAGGAGAAGCTGACCATCGACAAGCTCGCCCTGCTGGACATCTTCTTCCTGCCCCACTTCAACAAGCCCTACAACTACGTCACCATGGCGGCGCTGACGGCGCCGCAGTGACCCCCTCCGACCCTCTCAGGCCCTCTCGGTCTGAGCCGGCTGCGTGATCTCGTCCCTGGGGCGCCTCAGCGTCCCAGGGACGAGGCACGGGTGACGAGCTCGGGGGTCAGGACGATGCTGCGGGCTTCGGTCCCGGTCCCGGCGTCGGCCTCCGGCTCGTCGTCGGGCATGATCTCCGCGCGCCGGCACAGCAGCTCCACCGCCCGCTCGCCCAGCAGGTCCTCGGGCTGGTCGACGCTGGTCAGCGCGAACTCCTCGCGCATCGCCAGGTAGGTGTTGTCGTAGGAGGCCAGGGCGACGTCGTCGCCCAGGGTGCGGGGGCTCTCGCGCAGCACGGGGACGGCGTCGATGGCCAGGACGTCGTTGTGGATGACCAGGCCGAGCGCCTCGGGGTGGTCATCCAGCGCCGCCCGGGTGGCGGGGCCGGCGTCCTCGTCGCAGCTGCGCACCTCGAAGTCCATCCCGGCCGCCTTGGCCGCCCGGGCGAGCGAGTACTCGCGGTCGCGGCGGGAGGCCTCGTCGGTCATGCGCGGGCCGATGTAGCAGACGGTGCGCATGCTCAAGGCCGCCAGGTGGTCGACGATGAGGCGGGCGGCCGCCTCCTCATCGACCCGTACCGAGTCGACCCTCCCGCCGGGACTGCGCCGCCCGATGACGCATACGGGAACCTCCTCGCCGATGGCCAGCAGGTCCTCACCGGGCAGCCAGGGTGAGACGAAGACGATGCCCGCGACCCGTACGCCGAGCAGGCTCTCGATGGACCGGTGCAGGACCTCCGACTGGTCCGAACCGACCGTGACGAACAGGGTGAGGCCGCGCCGGGCGGCCGCCCGGCCCAGGCAGGCCGCGATCTGCTCGAAGAAGGCGTTGCGCAGGTTGGGCAGGACCAGGCCGATGATGGTCGAGCGCTGACGGGCCAGCGAGGAGGCTGAGACGTTGACCCGGTAGCCCAGGGAGGCCGCCACCTGCTCAATGCGCTCGCGGGTGCGGACCGCGACCTTGGGGGAGCCGCTTAGCGCCAGCGAGACCAGGCTGCGCGAGACTCCGGCGGCGCGGGCGACGTCGCTCTGGGTGGCGGCATGAATCCTGGTCACCGTCTGCTCCTGCTTCCTGCGCCGTCGGACGGTCTGCTGTGGGGCCCTCTAGCACGGGGCCCGAGTACTGCGCAGGCTACAGGCTGACGGGCTGCGTCAACGGGGTGCCGCAGTGGTGCTGCGCAGCAGCGCGGCGAGCCCGACGATTCCGAGGATGACAAGCCCCGTCGCAGGCAGGGTGGTGGTGGGCAGGTGGTCCGCAACTGCGGCGCGCTGGGTCGTCAGCCCGATCCCGTGAAGCAGGCCCAGGGCCGTGGCTCCCGCACTGAGCGACAGGATCGAGGCGGCCGCCCGCAGTGTTCGCCTGGCAGCCGCCCAGGGGGTGATGAGCTGCAGCGGAGGCAGGGCCGCCCAGGCCGTGAAGCCGGCCATGCACCACAGAAGCGCGCTCGATGCGGGAGAGGTCTCCTTGCGAAGGCTACCGATGGTGGCCAGGCCCATGCAGACCACCCAGAAGAGGATGCAGTAGGTGACCAGCAGACCGTCGGTCCGGGTGAGGCGGTGATCCGTGCGTTCCCAGCGGCGGACATCGGAGAAGAAACCACTGACTGTGCCTGGGACCTGTGGCGAGGACATGGCTCTTCCTCCTGTGCGCCGTCACGGTCAAGATTGCCCTTTTCGGGGTAGGCCCGCCAGCGCGCCCTTGCGAAGAGTGATGGTCGTCGGGGCGCAACGAGGTGGGCGGCTCGCCCCGTCGGTGCTCCTCGGTGGCCCGGGAACGACGACGCTCCCGACTGGTGGCGGTCGGGAGCGTCGGGGTGAGGCGTCAGTTGGTGGGGCAGGCCCGGAGGGGGGCCGGGACGGCCCCGTGACGTCTCAGGCCTTGAAGAGCGTGCCCTCAAGGTGGGCGCGCGCCTTGCGGGCGTACTCCAGGGGGTTGGCGATGGCCGGGTCCTGCTCGGCCTCCACCAGGATCCAGTCGCGGTAGCCGTGGTCCACGAGGAACTTGTAGGGCACCGTGAAGTCGATCGTGCCGTCACCGGGGACGGTGAACATGCCCGCCAGGAAGGAGTCGAGGAAGGAGCGCTCGGCGGCCCGGGACTCCTCCATCTTCTCAGGGCGCACGTCCTTGAAGTGGACGTGCTTGACGCGGTCGATGGTGGCCTTCAGCAGGCCCATGACGTCGCCGTCGCCCACGTAGGCGTGGCCGGTGTCGAACAGGAGGGAGACCTTGGCCGGGTCGGTCAGCTCCATGAGGCGGATGGTCTCGTCCTTGGTCTGGATGACCGTGCCCAGGTGGTGGTGGTAGACGAGCTCCAGGCCGTGGGCGTGGGCGACGTCGCCCAGGCGGTTGAGCCCCTCGGCCAGGACGGGCCACTGCTCCTCGGTGAGCACCGGCTTGTTGGTGAAGATGCAGACGTCGCGGATGCCCTGGACCGAGCCGGTCTGCTCGGAGACGACGACGCGGGTGGCACCCAGGTACTCCAGGTAGGCGCAGGTGGCCTCGAAGTCGGGGATGACGGCCTCGACGCCGTCGCGCAGGATGAAGGAGGAGAACCACTGGGCGACGATCTTGATACCGCGGGCGTCAGCGGCGGCCTTGACCTCCTCCTTGGGAGGGAAGAAGCCGGCGCACTCGGTGCCGGCGAAGCCGGTGTCGGCCAGGTCGAGGAGCATGTCCTCCAGGGTGTTGAAGGCGCCGACCTCGGGGATGTCGTCATTGCGCCAGGTGATCGGGTGCATGCCCCAGGAGATGCCGTGGGGATCGGAGATTGCGGTTGCGGGGTCGAGCGAGAAGGACATCGTTGCTCCGTGTCTAGCTGGTGTGGTGATGGTCGGTAAGTTGGTACCGGGTCAGTGGTGAGTCGTGAGCCGGTGGCTGGTGGGCCGTCGGCTCCTAGGCCGTGGACGGGGCGCTCCCGGAAGGCGGGTGTCGGCGTCGGTGCCGGGCGGTGGGCCCGTGCAACGAACCTAGCAACAGGACTTTGTCCTGACAAGCCTCTGGGTGTCCTCCCGGGAGCGCGCGTCCCCGGGGCGGGGTCAGGAGTAGAGCCTCTCCATCTCGACCTCGATCTCCTCCAGGGACTTGTCCTTGGTCTCCGGCATGATCCTGAACAGCACGACGGCGACGACCAGGTTGAGCACGCCGTAGATGGTGTAGGTGATGCCGCCACCCAGGGTCTCCATCATGGGCGGGAAGGTCCAGGTGATGATCGCGTTGGCGGTCCACATGCAGAAGATCGCGGTGCCGTTCATGATGCCGCGGACGTTGGCCGGGAAGATCTCGCCCATCATCGTCCACACGATCGTGCCGTTGGAGGACTGCACGATGAGCATGAAGACGGCCATGAGGCCCAGGATGAGGTAGGCGGCCCAGGCGGGCGGGGTGGTGTGGTCGGCCATGTGCGGGGCGATGAAGAACTGGAAGGTCGCGGCGATCCCCAGGAGGGTGATGCCCACGCCGATGACGTCGCCGATGAGGACCTGGCGGCGGCGGAACTTCAGGATGAGCCAGATGCCGATGGCCGAGCCGATCACCGACATGACGCCGTTGGCCACCTGGGCGGTGATGGAGGCCGAGGTGGACATGCCGGCGTACTCCAGTACCTTGGGGGCGTAGTACATGACGGTGTTGACGCCGGTGGTCTGGTTGATGACGGCCAGGAAGATGCCGACCAGCAGCAGCTTGCGCAGCCAGGGCGTGGCCATGACGTGGCTGAGGCCCTTGCGCTGGGACTCCTCCTCCTTCTCATGCTGGCGGGCCTCGACCATCTCCATGATCTCGTCCTCGATGGGGCCGTCCTTCTCCGGCACGCGCACGCGCTTGAGGGACCCGATGGCGTCGTAGAGGCGCTCCTTGGCCAGGTACCAGCGCGAGGACTCGGGCATGAGGCGAATGCCGATCCACAGGGCCACGGCCGGGATGGAGCACAGGACGAGCATGTAGCGCCAGGCCTCGCCGTTACCGGCGCTGATGCTCAGCTGGTCGAGGAAGGCGTGGTACTCGGCTCCACTCATGGGGCCGCCCTTGGAGGCCTGGAGCCTGGTGATCTCGTCGAAGACGTAGGTGCCCGGGGAGAAGCGCCCGCTGGGGTCGTTGGCGATGGTGATCTTCGGGCCGCCCTGCATGGAGTTGATGATGGCGTTCATCGAGAAGGCGAGCAGCTGGCCGGTGACGATCATGAGCTGGTCGATGGCCACGATGGAGCCGCGGATGCGCTTGGGCGCCGTCTCCGCCAGGTAGACGGGGACGGTTGCGGAGGCGGCGCCGACGGCGAAGCCCAGGACGACGCGGAAGGGGTACATGACCCACACGTTGGGGGCGACGGTGGTTCCGATCGCGCCGATGAAGAACAAGGCGGCCAGGACCGTGATGTTGTGGCGCCGGCCCCAGCGGTCCGACATGAGGCCGCCGAGCAGGGCGCCCAGGGCCGCCCCGACCAGAAGGGTGCCGCCGATGGCGCCCTCCTCGAAGGAGGTCAGCTGTAGCCCTTTGGCGGCGAAGGGCATGTACATGTACGGCAGGGCGCCGGAGATGACGCCGGTGTCGTAGCCGAAGAGCAGCGAGCCGAGCGTGGCGACGGCCGCGATGGCGGCGACACCGCGGTGCTTGCCCGAGGCCGGGGTCTTGGCCACCGCCTCGTTGAGCTCTTCCCTGGTCAGTCCGCGCAGGGACGTCGTGACTCCCTGTGACATAGGGGGTCTCCTCTCAGGTCTGCGGCGACGGTGCCGCAGGGTTGTGGTGATTGATGATGATGTGTTGATGTGCGGGGAGGCCTGGACGGGCCGGTCTCAGGAGTCGAAGGTGGTCCGGCCCTCGACGCGGGGCACCTCGTGCCACTGGCCGTCGGCGGCCGAGGCGACGACGGCCTCGTCGACCTCCGCGGCGCACCAGGCGTCGGCGGCCGAGGGCGCGATCTGCTCGCCGCTGATGATCGACTCGATGAACTGCGCGGCCTCGATGGCCTTCATGTCGTCGAAGCCCATGGAGGTGCCGATGGCCGGCTGGAAGCGCTGCCACTGACCCCACTGGGGCCCGGCCATGGCACGGGTGTAGCCGTGTGAGGCACCGCCGTCGAGCACGGGGCAGATCTGAAGCTCGTTGAGACGCTCGAAGTTCCAGCGGGCCGAGCCCTTCGTGCCGTAGACCTCGACGACGTACTCGGCGCGCGGTCCCACGCTGACTCGGGAGGACTCCATGGTTCCCACGGTGCCGTCCTCGAAGCGCACCAGCATGGAGACGTAGTCCTCGTTCTCCACCGGGCCCACCTCGTCACCGATCTCGAAGCCGGAGTGGCCGATACCCATCTTGGTGGGGATGGGGCGCTCGGTGATGAAGGTGTTGGTGACGGCGGTGACCGAGGCGATGCGCCCCACGATGTACTGGGCCAGGTCCGCCCCGTGGCTCATGAGGTCGGGTACGACGCCGGCTCCGGCCTTCTCCTTCGAGGCCCGCCAGGTCAGGGGGCCCAGGGGGGAGGAGTTGTAGTCGGCGATGAACCAGACGCGCACGTTGGTGATACGGCCGAGATCGCCCCCGCGCACCAGGGAGCGCAGGTACTCGATCGCCGGGGTGTGGCGGTAGTTGAAGCCGACGGCGGTGACCAGGCCCGCCTTCTCGGCGGCCTGGGCGATCTCGCGGGACTGCTCGGCGCTGACCCCCATGGGCTTCTCGATCCAGAAGGGCTTGCCGGCCTCGACGGCGGCCAGGGCCATCTCGTGGTGCAGGAAGTTGGGGGCGCAGATGGAGACGGCCTCCACCTCGGGGTCGGCCAGCAGCTCGTGGTAGTCGGCGTAGGCGCGCTCGAAGCCCAGGTTGTCCACCGCCTCCCGTCGTACCTCGTCCACGGGATCGGCGGCTGCGACCAGGCGCGGAGCCACTCCCAGCTCGGGGAAGCGCTCGGCGATGGCACGGTAGCTGCGGGAGTGGAGTCGTCCCATCCATCCCAGGGAGATCACCCCGATGCCCAGTATTCTCTTATCAGTCATAACGGTCCTTTCCGACAACACTGTCGGCTGCTGCGTGTGTGGAGGTGCGTCCGGAAGACCCGGGAGACACCCGTCGCTAATGACGCCACAGGAAGGTATCAGACCATCTTTGTCCTGACAAGACGAAAGATGGCTGAGAATCTCGACGGTGTGACCCGGGGCGGCGGGTAGGGGTGTTCGGGAGCCCGTGATCCGCATGCTGGCACGGTGCACCAGTTGCTCGATCGCATAGCAGGCGCGGTCGACAGGTGGATTGATACAGTCCTATGAGTGGTCGCCTACCTGCTGAAACGGTGTCGTCGGATAGGATGTGACGGTCGGTGCCCGACGGTGGGTGCCGTCTCCCGTGGCACGCGCGGGATCGGTGGGCACAACGGTGTGGGAAGGGAGGAGTCTGCCATGCAAGGACCTCGAGGACGCGGCGGCCGCGTCACGATCAGGACCGTGGCCGAGCACGCCGGCCGCTCCATCTCCACCGTTTCGGCGGCGCTCAACGGCTCCGACGGCGTCGCTGAGAAGACCCGCGAGGAGATCCTGCGGATCGCCGCCGAGCTCGGCTACCAGGCCGATCCGCGAGCCCAGTTCCTGCGTCGCAGCCACACCGGCCTCATCGGTGCCAGCTTCGCCATCGGGCAGGCCTACCAGGGACTCATCGTGGACGGGCTCTACCAGGCGGCCTCCGCCCTGGGGCACGGCCTGGTCCTGGCCGCCTCCACCCCGCACCGGGACGTGGCCGACGGACTGCGCGCCCTGCTGCTGGAGCGCTGTGAGGGCATCGTCCTCATCGACCCCGACATCCCGGTGGATGCCCTGGTCCGCATCGTTGACCGCACTCCGGCGGTCCTCATCGGTACCGGCACCGAGCTGAGCGACGTCGACGAGATCCACTCCCGCGACGACGTCGGTATCCAGCTGCTCGTCGACCACCTCGCCGACACCGGGCGGCGTCGCATCACCCATGTCGACGGCGGGCGAGAGACCGCTGCGAGGCGGCGGGTGGCGAGGTTCGTCCACGCCATGGAGCGGCGCGGCCTGGCGGACGGTGCGTGCGTCGTGCCCGGAGGAGGGGACGAGGAAAGCGGGGCCAGGGCGGTGCGCCACCTCATCGAGGCCGGCGAGCCGCCCGAGGCGCTGCTGTGCTTCAACGACCACTGCGCGGTCGGTGCCCTCATGGAGCTGCGCCGCCAGGGCGTGCGGGTGCCGCAGGACGTGGCCGTCACCGGCTACGACGGTATCCCGGTGACGGCGGCCTCGGCCTTCTCCCTGACCACGGTGCGCCAGGACGCCGGCCTCATTGCCGAGGTGGCGGTGCGGGCGCTGCTGGCCCGGATGCACCCGGACCAGGACGGCCGGATCCCGGAGGAGGTCACCGGTGAGAACCGGCGCCTGGGCGGCCGCCTCTACCGGGTGGTGCCCGACCTGCTCGTCCGCGACACGACGGCGCGTGCCGCGTGAGCCGCAACCATCGAGACCGTCGGCACCGGATCTGGGCCGATACGGCCTACGGTGCCGACGGTTGTGATACCACATGAGATGCCAACCGAGATATCAACACTGAGGGGCACAGGCCCGCCCCCGAACACTGGGACAGGAACCATGATCAACGGAGAACTCATCGACCTGGTCGCCGGCGACTACGAGGCTCGCATCGCCTCCTCGGGCGCCATGCTCGTCCGCCTGCGCCGCCAGGGGCGCGACCTCGTCATGCCCTTCGACGCCGAGGCCACGCTGCCTGCGGGCTGGCAGGGCAAGACCCTGCTGCCGTGGGCCAACCGCATCGCCGGGGCGCGCTACGACTACGGCGGGACCGAGTTCCTCGTGGCCTGCAACGAACCGGCCAGCGGCTCGGCCCTCCATGGCCTGGCCGGCTGGATGGACTGGCAGGTCGTCGACGACGACCCCTCCGGCCCCGACGACGGCGCTGAACGCAGCCAGGTCGTCCTCGAGCTGAGCCTGCTCGCCTCCTACGGCTACCCGTGGAGCCTGGAGGCCAGTGCCCGTTTCCAGCTCGACGCCGAGCGCGGGCTGAGCGTCACGGTGACCGCCACCAACGTCGGCGCCGCCCGCCCCAACCCCCCGGTTCCCGGCGCTCCCGAGACCGACGGCGAGCTCGCCCCCGCCCCCTACGGCGTCTCCTGCCACCCCTACCTGACCCGCTCGGTGCCCCTGGACGACTGCGTCCTGACCATCCCGGCGGCCGAGGTCCTCGACGTCGACGAGCACATGGCTCCCACGAGTCGGCGCAGTGTGGAGGGAACCGACTGGGACTGGCGCCGGGGCCGGCTCGTCGGCGCCACCCGGACGGACAACGCCTACACCGCCCTGCCCGAGGGCACCTGGGAGGTGAGCCTTCGCGGAGGGCAGGCGGACCGTGCCGTCGTCATGAGCTCGGACGCCCCCTGGGTGCAGGCCTACACCGCCGACGAGCTCTCCCGGGCGGGTGTGGCCATCGAGCCCATGACCTGCCCGCCCAACGCCTTCAACAGCGGGGAGGACCTCATCGCCCTGGCAGTGGGGCAGTCCCACTCCTTCACCTACCGCCTGCACGAGGAGGACTGACCGGGACTGACCGACTCCCTCAGGAGTCCCATAGAGCAACGCACGGTGGGCGCCGTCGAGATGGATCGCTCGACGACGCCCACCGTGCGTCTACCTGGGGTGCGGTGGTGCGCCAGGTCGTCAGCTCAGGCGCACCGGCTGACCGGAGTGGGCCGACTCCGTGGCGGCCTCGGCCAGGCGCAGCGCGGCGATCGCGTCGCCGATGCCGGTGGGCGGCGTGGTGCCGGCCTCGACGGCCTCGATGAAGGCGCTCAGCTCAATGCGGTAGGCGTCGGCGTAGCGCTCCAGGAAGAAGTCGAGGTAGGGCTCCTGGGCGTCGGTGACCTCGCCGTTGGACAGGCGCACCGTGGTGGCGCGGATGTTCTCGGCGAACAGGGCGCCCTCGCGGCCCGAGGCCTCCAGGCGCTGGTCGTAGCCCGAGGAGCAGTGGCGGTTGTTGATGATGGTGGCCACGGCGCCCGAGGCCGCCTTGAGGGTGACGACGGCGGCGTCGAAGTCGCCGGTGTCCTTCAGGGCCGGGTCGAGGTTCTGCCCGGCGGCGTAGACCTCCTCGATCTCGCCCAGGAAGAAGCGGGCGGTGTCGAAGTCGTGGATGGTCATGTCGCGGAAGATGCCACCGGAGACCTTGATGTACTCCGCCGGCGGGGCGGCCGGGTCGCGGCTGATGATGGTCAGCTGCTCGATGTCACCGATCCTGCCGGCCTCGACCGCGGCGCGGGCGGCGGCGAAGCTGGGGTCGAAGCGGCGGTTGAAGCCGAACATGACGGGTACCTCGACGGCGTCGAGCTCGGCCTGGGCGGCCTCGACGTCCTTCATGTCCAGGGCGATCGGCTTCTCGCACAGGACCGCCTTGCCGGCCTTGGCGGAGGCCAGCAGGTGGGGGATGTGCAGCGGCGTGGGCGAGCCGACGATGACGGCGTCGATCTCGGGGTCGGCGAAGACCTCCTCGGCCTCCTTGCAGGAGCGGGCCCCGTAGGTGGCGGCCAGCTTCTCCGCGGCGTCCTCGAAGGGGTCGCAGACTAAGGCGAGCTCGGCCTGGGGGTGGGCGGCGATGGTCTTGGCGTGGACGTGGCCGATGCGGCCGGCGCCGATGACGGCGATGGAGAGCATCCTTGCTCCTTCTGCGTGTGAGTGAGTGTCTGGGTTGCGGTCAGTCGGTCAGTGGTGGGGGTGAGGGTGGGGCGACGACGCGGAACGTGTCTGAAGGCGTCGTCGACCCACCCGGTGCGGCGGGTGCCGCCTGCGGCCGGCCGGGCTCCCACCGGGGCCCGGCCGAGCCTGATCGGGGCCGCTCAGGGCTGGGGCATGATGACGTCGCGCACCAGGGCGTCCAGGTCGGCGTCGGCCTGGAGGAAGCCGCGCAGGGTGCGGCGGGTGGCGCCGAAGGAGTCGAACTCCTCGGGCGTCATGCCGTCGGGCTCGTAGGCGCGCACGAACTCGGGGATGGACAGCAGGGTCTCCATGATCTCGGGGGCCACGGGCTCGTCGATGCGCTCGACGACCTTGTAGCCGGAGTCGTTGATGAGCTTCTGCCAGGCGAAGGGCGGGGAGACGACCAGGTCGCCGCCGACCAGCTCGGACCACTGCAGCACGTTGCGGAAGGCGGCGGACAGCACGCGGGCGCGCAGGCCGCGGGCCTGGAACTCCTGGTAGGCGCGCTTGAGGGCGGCCACGCCGCCCCACTCCAGGTGGCCGGGGTCGATGAAGAGCTTGTCCCGCTTGGCCACGATCTTGAGCCAGTCGTCCAGGCGGCCGCCCATGAGGGTGACGACCGGGCCCATGGTGGAGACGTCCTTGCCCTCGGCCTCGCGGCGCTTGAGGCCGCGCTCGATGGCCTCACCGGTGGCCACGGCCTGGGGCACCGAGAAGGAGACCGTCACGTTGACCGACACGCCGCGGTAGGTGGCGTCCTCGATGGCCTTGACGCCCACGGAGGTGGCGGGGATCTTGACGATGATGTTCTTGGCGAGGTTGGAGAACTCCTCGGCCTGGTCGGCCAGGGCCTTGGCGCTGCGGGCCAGGCGCGGGTCGGTCTGCATGGACAGGCGGCCGTTGCGCCCCTTGTGCTCCTCGAAGATGGGCTCGAGCAGCTTGGCGGCCTCAATGCTCATCTCGCGCACGACCTGCCAGCCGATCTCGGACTCGGTGGCCTCGGGCATCTCCTCGGCCAGCTCGGCGATGCGGGGGAGCCACACGTCCTTGCGCTGGTTGATGCAGGTGTAGGCGATGGTGGGGTTGCAGGTGGCGCCCACGCCGCCGAAGGAGATCGACTGGCGCAGCTCGTCGGGGTCGGCCGAGTCGTTCCACAGCGCGGTGGGCGTGTTGCGAGCAGCGTCAAGAAGGGGGCCGGGAGTGTATTCGATACTCATCTGTTCTGTGCTCTCTTTCGGGTTCATCCGCGCAGGCGTCCTTGCAGCCGCGGTCCGGTAGCCCCTATTGAAGTGTGCCCGGCGCCATCTGTCAACAAATTGTCAGGACAAAGATTCCTGGGAACGGTGGTAGTGCCCGGGCCGGGCGGAGAGCTAGCTCGAGAACAGGGAGGTCTCGAAGGTGTAGCGCGAGGCGCGGTAGATGTGCTGGCCGTACTCGATGACGCGGCCCGCCTGGTCGTAGGTGATGCGGGTGGCCGTCAGCAGGGCGGTGCGGCGGCGCTCGTGGAGCAGCTCGGCCTCGCGGGTGGTGGCGTTTCGGGCGCCGATGATCTGCTTGGCGGTGGTGGGAACGATGTCCTTGGCGCGCAGGAGGTCGTAGAGGCCTCCCGCCTCCAGCTCCTCGCGGGTGGGGGCCATGGAGGCCGGCATGAGGTTGGACAGGACCGCGATCGGCTCGCCGTCGGCGCAGCGGATGCGGGTGCAGGACACGACGGCGGTGCCCTCCTCGACCTCGAGGTGCTCGGCGTCGTCGGCGTCGGCCTCGTGCTCGGTGTAGTCCAGTACGGTGGTGGAGGTCGTGTGGCCGGCCGCGGACAGGTCCGCCAGGAGGCTGGTCAGCTGCATCGGGCGGTGGACGTGCATGGGGGAGACGATCGTGCCCACGCCCCGACGGCGCTTGACCAGGCCGCGGTCCACCAGGTGCTGGAGCGCCTGGCGCGCCGTGGGGCGGGAGACCTCCAGGCGCTTGGCCATGGAGAGCTCGTCCTCGAGGCGGGTGCCGGCGGGCAGCGTGCCGTCGAGGATGAGTGAGGCCAGGGGCTCGGAAATTTGCGTGTGCAGCGGCGTCTTGGAGTCGCGGTCGATCGTGATGTCGAGGGCGAAAGGGGATGCTGAATCGGACATGAGATAAGCCTGTGCGTCAGACGTGATAATGCCTTGAGCATACGGATGGCGCCCGTCGATGTCACGCACCGTCGTCATCGTGGCTGCGACGGTGGTGGCGGTCAGGGTCATCTGACGTCAAATGTTCTGACAAATGCTTGACCTGGAGCCTGGCTGTGAGGCAGGCTTCGCAGTGACGCCCGACGCAGGCCCCGCCCTTGGAGACCTGCGGGCCCCAAGGATGTGGAGACGCGATCACCGTGACGACAGCAACGACGGCAACCAGCGAGACGACCGAGGCCGGGGACGGCATCGAGGTCACCGAGACCATTGAGACCACTGAGCCGGCGGAGGTGTTCGCACCCGAGAGGCTGCCCGGCAGTCAGACCCCGCTGGACGTCCTGACCATCGGACGCTGCGGCATCGACATCTACCCCCTCCAGGTCGGTGTCGGCCTGGAGGACGTGGAGAGCTTCGGCAAGTTCCTGGGCGGCAGCCCCACCAACGTGGCCGTGGCCGCCGCCCGCTACGGCCACCGCTCCGCCGTCGTCACCGGCGTGGGCAACGACCCCTTCGGGCGCTTCGTGCGCACCGAGATGCGCCGCCTGGGGGTCGACGACCGCCACGTCGTCACCAAGGCCGCCTACAACACGCCGGTCACCTTCTGCGAGATCTTCCCGCCGGACAACTTCCCCCTCTACTTCTATCGCGAGCCCTCGGCCCCCGACCTGGAGCTGACCTGGGAGGACCTGCCGCTCGACGCCATTCGCGACGCCTCCATCTTCTGGATCTCGGTGACCGGGCTGAGCAAGGAGCCCTCGCGCTCGGCCCACCACGCCGCCCTGGGGGCCCGTGACCGGAGGCGCTTCACCATCGCCGACCTCGACTACCGGCCCATGTTCTGGAAGGACAAGGCCACGGCCCACCGCGAGGTCTCCAAGATCCTGCCCAAGGTCACCGTCGCCATCGGCAACCGCGAGGAGTGCGAGGTGGCCGTCGGCGAGCGGGACCCCGAGCGCGCCGCCGACGCCCTCCTGGAGGCCGGTGTCGAGCTGGCCATCGTCAAGCAGGGCCTGGAGGGCACGCTGGCCAAGACCCGCACCGAGCGGGTGGAGATGCCCGTGACCTCAGTGACCACGAAGAACGGCCTGGGCGCCGGAGACGCCTTCGGCGGAGCCATCTGCCACGGCCTCCTCTCCGGCTGGTCGCTGGAGAAGACCATCTTCGCCGCCTCCACCGCCGGAGCCATCGTCTCCTCGCGCCTGGAGTGCTCCACCGCCATGCCCACCGAGCCCGAGCTGCTCGAGCTCATGCGCGCCCGCCGCGACGAGGTCGCCCCGGGCCTGACGGACCTGTGAGGAGACCCTGATGAGCTCGACACCCGCTCCTGCCGCTGGATCCACCACTGGATCTGGAGCTGCCCCCTCCGCCGCAGTCTCCGGGACCCGCCCGCTGACGGACGCCGTCACCGAGGTCCGGGCCACCGACCCCGGCCGCATCGGTCGGGTCCTGGCCCAGCGCCCCCGCGCCGACCTGGCCGAGGCCGGACGCCTCATGGTCATCGCCTGCGACCACCCCGCCCGCGGGGCCCTGGGCGCCGGCGAGCGGCCCCTGGCCATGGCCGACCGGGAGGACCTCCTCCAGCGCTGTGTGACGGCGCTGTCCCGTCCCGGCGTCAACGGCTTCCTCGGGACCGCCGAGATCATCGAGGACCTGGCGCTCCTGGGTGCACTGGACGGCAAGCTCGTCTGGGGCTCCATGAACCGCATCGGTCTCCAGGGTGCCTCCTTCGAGATGGACGACCGCTTCGGCGCCTATGACGCCGAGGGCATCGAGGCCTCCCACCTCGACGGCGGCAAGATGCTCACCCGCATCGACTACGCCGACCCCGCCACCGCGGCCACCCTCCAGGCCAGCGCCAAGGCCATCGACTCCCTGTCGGGGCGCGGGCTGAACGCCATGATCGAGCCCTTCATCTCCCGCCGGCAGGACGGGCGCATCGTCAACGACCTCAGTGAGGAGGCGGTTATCCGCTCCATCTGCATCGCCCAGGCGCTGGGGCGCAGCTCGGCGCACACCTGGCTCAAGCTGCCCTGTGTCAGCGAGCCCGCCTCGATGAGGCGCGTCATGGCCTCCACCTCCCTGCCCAGCCTCATCCTGGGAGGTGAGGTCTCCGCCGACCCCGAGGCCACCCGGGCCTCCTGGAAGGCGGCCCTCGAGCTGCCCAACGTCAGGGGGCTGGTCGTGGGCCGGTCCCTGCTCTACCCCCGCAACGACGACGTCGAGGGCGCCGTCGACGCCGCCGTCGCCCTGCTGTGAGCACCTGACGCATTCCGAGGACGGGGCCCCACGCCCCGTCAACCGGCCCCGACCGGGCCGCAGATACGAGACAATCCGCACGAGTACCACCCAGGAGCCGAAGGAGCACCGCCATGGGTCACACCGACCACCCCGTCCAGCCCGACACGACGGGCCAGTCCCGCTACGTCATCCGCGCCGGCGAGCTCGCCCACGACAGCTACGAGCTGGACCTGACCCCCGAGCGGGCCGGCTGGGAGTGGTCCTCCTTGCGTGTGGTGGCGCTCGCCCCCGGAGGCAGCCTGACCGTGCCCGCAGGCGAGCACGAGTACCTCGTCCTGCCCCTGTCCGGGGGATGCAGCGTTCAGGCCGACGGCGAGCGCTTCGAGGTGGCCGGACGCGACTCGGTCTTCACCGACATCACCGACTACGTCTACGTTCCCCGCCGCACCGAGGTGACCCTCACCAGCGCCGGCGGCGCCCGCATCGCCCTGCCCGGCGCCAAGGCCACCACCGACAAGCCGCTGCGCTACTGCCCGCGCTCCGAGGTCGGCACCGGGCTGCGCGGTGCCGGCCCCTCCTCGCGGCAGGTCAACAACTACGCGCTGGGCAACGACGTCGAGACCTCCCACCTGCTGGCCTGCGAGGTCCTCACCCCCGGCGGCAACTGGTCCTCCTACCCGCCTCACAAGCACGACGAGCACACCGAGGTCGAGCGCGTCCTGGAGGAGATCTACTACTACGAGGTCCGCTCCGGCGAGGGCGACGCGGAGGGCTTCGCGCTCCAGCGCATCTACCCCTCACCCGGCCACGACATCGACGTGTGCACCGAGGTCCGCGGCGGCGACGTCGTCGTCATGCCCTACGGCTACCACGGCCCCTCCGTGGCCGCCCCCGGCTACGACCTCTACTACCTCAACGTCATGGCCGGCCCCGCCGAGGACTCCGTGTGGCTCATGACCGACGACCCCCACCACACCTGGGTGCGCCAGACCTGGGAGGGTCAGCAGGTCGACCCGCGCCTGCCCATGACCCCCATGAACAGCTAGCCGCCCCGCCCGATCACCCCGCCCACCACCTCACAAGAGCAGAGAAGAACAGAGAAGAGCCACGATGAGCAACGAAGCCTACGCCGGCACGATCCGTCTGACGGTCGCCCAGGCCACCATCCGTTTCCTGTCCAACCAGTACTCCGAGCGCGACGGCGTCGAGCAGCGCCTCATCGCCGGTGCCTTCGGCATCTTCGGTCACGGCAACGTGGCCGGCATCGGTCAGGCCCTCCTGCAGAACGAGATCGCCCGCGCCGACGGCGAGCAGGAGATGCCCTACATCATGCCCCGCAACGAGCAGGGGCAGGTGCACGCGGCCGCCGCCTTCGCCAAGACCACCAACCGCCTCCAGACCTACATGTGCACGGCCTCGATCGGTCCGGGCTCGCTCAACATGGTCACCGGCGCCGCCCTGGCCACCACCAACCGCCTGCCGGTGCTGCTGTTCCCCTCCGACCAGTTCGCCACCCGCGTCCCCGACCCCGTGCTCCAGCAGCTGGAGGACCCCACCAGCCTGGACGTGAGCGTCAACGACGCCTTCCGTCCCGTCTCCCGCTTCTTCGACCGCATCAACCGGCCCGAGCAGCTCATCCCCTCGCTGCTCAACGCCATGCGCGTGCTCACCGACCCCGCCGAGACCGGCGCGGTGACCATCGCCATGCCCCAGGACGTCCAGGCCGAGGTCTTCGACTGGCCCGTGGAGTTCTTCCGCAAGCGCGTGTGGCACGTGCGCCGCCCGGTGCCCGAGCCCGCCGCCCTTGAGCGCGCCGTCGCCCTCATCAAGGCCGCCAAGCGCCCCCTCATCATCGCCGGCGGAGGCGCCATCTACTCCGGCGCCAGCGAGGAGCTGCGGGCCCTGGCCACCGCCACCGGCATCCCGGTGGGCGACACCCAGGCCGGCAAGGGCGCCATCAACTTCGACCACCCCAGCGCGGTGGGCGGCGTGGGATCCACCGGCGGCGACTCCGGCAACCACATCGCCGACAAGGCCGACCTCATCATCGGTGTGGGCACGCGCTACTCCGACTTCACCACGGCCTCCAAGACCCAGTTCAAGAACCCCGACGTGAAGTTCGTGAACATCAACGTCACCCCCTTCGACGCCGCCAAGGAGAGCGCCGAGATGGTGGTGGCCGACGCCCGCGAGGCCCTGGCCGCCCTGACCGAGGCGCTCGCCGACTACCACGTCGAGGAGTCCTACTCCGAGGAGATCACCCGCGAGAAGGAGGCCTGGCTCAAGGCCACCGAGCGCTGCTACCACCTGGACCACGGGCCGCTGCCCGCCCAGACCGAGGTCTTCGGAGCCCTCAACGAGCTCATGGGGGAGGAGGACGTCGTCATCAACGCCGCCGGCTCCATGCCCGGTGACCTCCAGGCCCTGTGGCAGGCCCGCAGCCCGCTGCAGTACCACGTGGAGTACGCCTTCTCCTGCATGGGCTACGAGGTCCCCGCCGCGATGGGCGTCAAGCTCGCCCGGCCCGACGCCGAGGTGGTCTCCATCGTGGGTGACGGCACCTACCAGATGCTCCCCATGGAGCTGGCCACCGTGGTCCAGGAGAACATCAAGGTCATCTACGTCCTGCTGCAGAACTACGGCTTCTGCTCCATCGGTGCCCTGTCGGAGTCCCGCGGCTCCCAGCGCTTCGGCACCAAGTACCGCCAGCGCGGCGAGGGCAGCCACCTGGCCGACGAGCAGGTCATCGACGGCGTCGACATCGCCGCCAACGCCCGCTCCTGGGGGCTGGACGTCCTCGAGGTCCACACCATCGAGGAGTTCAAGGAGGCCTACCGCAAGGCCGAGGCCTCCGACCGTCCCACGATGATCCACATCGAGACCGACCTCTACGGCCCCAACCCGCCCGGGTCGAGCTGGTGGGACGTCCCGGTCTCCGGCGTCTCCGCCCTGGAGTCCACCCAGCGCGCCTATGAGGACTACCAGCGCGACCGCAAGCCGCAGCGCCACTACCTCTAGGAGCACTACCTGGCGGGATCACAGGTAGGGCGCGGATCGGCGCGCAGCTCCTGCGCCACCGCGTCGGCGGGGCCCACGGCGATCACGGCCGTGGGCCCCGCCGTGCGTCCTGGCTGGTGTGAGGCCGGCGTCCGGCAGGTGCTTGAGAGGCGTCCGATCAGCCTCGGCGGTGGGGCGCCGGGTGGGCTTCGGGAGCGCCGACGGGGCCCGGGAAAGATCACGATGTGGTCAACGCCCCCATTTTGTTCTGACAAAATGACGTGAACAGCCGCCTAGGACGTTAGGGTGGGGGTACATGCAAGGCGCTGGGTGCCCGACCGGTCCCCACTGAGACCTTGGTCGGGGTTGTGCCCGGCCGACCCCATAGGCGGGGACGGGCCCGCGAAACCGACAATCAGGAGTCGATAACGATGAGAACGATTGCGCACTGGATCGACGGAAAGCCCTACGAGGGCACTCCGATCGGCCGCTTCGCCGTCGAGAACCCGGGAACCGGCGAGGTCGAGGCGGAGCTGCTGCAGGCCTCCGACGCCGATCTCGACCACGCCGTCGAGGTCGCCCGCCGCGCCCAGAGGGAGTGGGCCAAGGTCTCCCTGGCCAAGCGCACGGCGATCATGTTCCGCATGCGTCAGCTGGTTCTGGACCACCAGGACGAGATGGCCAGGATGATCGTGGCCGAGCACGGCAAGAACTACTCCGACGCCGTCGGCGAGATCCAGCGCGGTCGCGAGACCCTCGACTTCGCCACCGCCATCAACGTGGCCCTCAAGGGCGAGTACTCCTCCGACATCTCCACCGGCGTGGACATCCACACCCTGCGCCAGCCGGTCGGCGTCGTCGCCGGCA
The DNA here is from genome assembly GCF_900637975.1 of Actinomyces viscosus. Classification (NCBI taxonomy): domain Bacteria; kingdom Bacillati; phylum Actinomycetota; class Actinomycetes; order Actinomycetales; family Actinomycetaceae; genus Actinomyces; species Actinomyces viscosus. The sequence goes on from NZ_LR134477.1 coordinate 62,605, forward strand.
TCTGCCCCTTCAACTTCCCGGCCATGGTGCCCATGTGGATGCACCCCATCGCCATCGCCACCGGCAACGCCTTCATCCTCAAGCCGGCCTCGGCCACGCCCTCGGCGGCGCTGCTGACGGCCGAGCTCTACAAGGAGGCCGGCCTGCCCGACGGCGTCTTCAACGTCGTCTCCGGCAACCGCACCATGGTCTCCAAGGTCCTCGAGCACCCCGGCATCGACGCCATCTCCTTCGTGGGCTCCACCCCGGTGGCCCACATCGTGCAGAACACCGGCGTCACCCACGGCAAGCGCGTCCAGGCCCTGGGCGGGGCGAACAACCATGCCATCGTCATGCCCGACTCCGATCTGGACTTCGCCGCCCAGCACATCTCCGCCGCCGCCTTCGGTGCCGCCGGCGAGCGCTGCATGGCCCTGCCCGTCGTCGTGGCCGTGGGTGGCTGCGGCCCGGACCTGGCTCGCCGCGTCAAGGCCCACGCCGAGAAGATCAAGGTCGGCTACGGCATGGACGAGGGCGTCGAGATGGGCCCGGTCATCGACGCCAAGTCCAAGGAGTTCATCACCGGCCTCATCGACGACGCCGAGTCCCGGGGCGCCGAGATCGTCCTCGACGGACGCCCGCTGGTGATCCCCGGCCACGAGAAGGGCCACTTCCTCGGCCCGACCATCGTGGACAACGTCCCCCTGGAGTCCTCGCTCTACACCGAGGAGGTCTTCGGGCCGGTGCTCGCGATCGTCCACGCCGACACCTACGAGGAGGCCATCAAGCAGGTCAACTCCTCGCCCTTCGGCAACGGCGCGGCCATCTTCACCAACGACGGCGGCGTGGCCCGCCGCTTCGAGCTCGACGTCGAGGCCGGCATGGTCGGCATCAACGTGCCGATCCCCACGCCGGTGGCCTACTACTCCTTCGGCGGATGGAAGGAGTCGCTCCTGGGCGACACCCACATCCACGGCCCCGAGGGCGTGCGGTTCTACACCCGGGCCAAGGCGGTCACCAGCCGCTGGCCCTCGGAGAAGACCTACGCCGCGACCATGTCCTTCCAGCGCGAGGAGTGAGAGCGGCCGCTCCGCATCCGATCGCCATCTGATCGCCGCGGACGCACCCTAGGTCTCGAGGACTGATCCTGTGGGATGAGTCCGCGGGCTCCAAGGTGCGTCCGCGCGGGTTTGAAGGGCTGAGGTCAGGGGCGCGGGGGTGAGGCGAGGAGGTGAGGCGAGGGGATGAGGCGAGAGGGTGAGGCGAGGGGGTGAGGCGAGGGGGTGAGGCGAGGGGATAGGAGAGGAGGGCAACGGGCCGGGAGTCCTGTCGCTCGCTGAAGATCAGACATCATTGTTAGAACAAAGTCCTAGGTTTCCGGCTGGTGGGGGTGTACGGTGGATGTCACATCCGAAACGATTCGGAAATCGCCTCACCAAGGAGACAACGATGTCCAAAGCCGTCAACACCAGCGACCCCAAGTACTCCCAGCTCACCATCGGCGTCTGCCCCGACCAGTGGGGCGTCTGGTTCCCCGAGGACCCCAAGCAGATGGACCCCCGTCAGGCCTGGGAGGAGATGGCCGAGGCGGGCTTCGAGGTCATCGAGACCGGCCCCTTCGGCTACTTCCCGACCGACCCCAAGGAGCTCCAGAAGTGGTGCGACGAGTTCGGCATGCGGGTGGTGGCCGGCACCGGCTGGGGCATCCTGCACAAGCAGGACGCCTGGGAGACCACGCTCAAGACCTTCCGCGCCATCGCCGAGACCCACGCCGCCGTCGGCGCCGAGTACATCGTCCACCTGCCCCCGCTCTACCGTGACGACAAGACCTGGGAGTGGACCGACGACCGCGTCCTGTCCGACGACGCCTGGAAGCTCTACATCGAGCACGCCAACGCCCTGGGCCAGATGCTCCTGGACGAGTACGGCCTCAAGATGGTCCTCCACCCCCACGGCGACTCCCACATCGAGACGCCCGAGGAGATCGCCCGCATCTTCGACGCCACCGACCCGACCTACGTCAACCTGTGTCTGGACTCCGGGCACGTCGTCTACGGCGGCGGCGACCCGGTCGAGCTGTGCAGGAAGTACCCCGAGCGCATCACCTACGTCCACATCAAGGCCTTCGACGAGGACATCACCCGCGAGGCCCACGAGAAGGACTGGCCCTTCGGCGAGGCCGTCACCAAGGGCGCCTCGGTCTGCCCGCCGGCCGGCCTGCCCGAGATGCACGAGTTCGTCGACGCCCTGGCGGCCCTGGACAAGCCCATCTACGCGATCTGCGAGCAGGACTGCTACCCCTGCGACCCCTCCTTCCCCAAGCAGAACGCCATCAACATGCGCACGTACCTGGCCGAGTGCGGCCTGGGCCTGGCCTGAGGGCGCTCCAACCGCTCAACCCGTCGCTCACTCGCGCACTCACTCACCACTGACTCTCACTGACTCACCAATCGCTCACGCTCAACGAGGAGACACATCATGACTGTACGCATCGGACTTATCGGCGCCGGCGGCATGGGCCGCGCCCATGTCGAGCGCATCGAGAACGAGCTGGCCGGCGGCAGGATCGTCGCCGTGGCCGACCTCAACCTCGAGGGCGCCAAGGCCGTGGCCGAACCCCTGGGCGCCAAGGCCTACGGCAGCGGTGCCGAGCTCATCGCCGACCCCGACGTCGACGCCGTCCTCATCGCCACCTTCGGCAAGGTCCACGCCCCCGACGTCATCGCCGCCGTCGAGGCCGGCAAGTACGTCCTGTGCGAGAAGCCCCTGGCCACCACCCCCGAGGACTGCATCGCCATCATGGAGGCCGAGCAGAAGGCCGGCAAGAAGCTGGTCACGGTCGGCTTCATGCGGCGCTTCGACGCCGGCTACCAGGAGATGCGCGCTGCCCTGGAGAGCGGGGAGCTGGGCTACGCCACGCTCGTCCACTGCCGCCACCGCAACCCCTCGGTCCCGGAGAACTACACCACCCGCAACATGATCGACGACACCGCGATCCACGAGATCGACATCTGTCGCTACCTGCTGGACGACGAGATCGTCTCGGTGCGCGTGGACGCGCCCCGCTCCACCTCTCATCGCTTCGACCACCTCCAGGACCCGCTCGTCCTCGTGGCCAGGACCGCCTCGGGCGTGCTCATCGACGACGAGATCAACGTCAACATCCAGTTCGGCTACTCCATCGAGTGCGAGCTGGTCATGGAGGCCGGCACCATCCGCCTCAGCGACCAGAACACGGTCATCACCCGGGACTCCTACGGCAACCGCAACCCGATCTGCCGCAGCCACATCGACCGCTTCCACGATGCCTTCAACCAGGAGGTCCAGCAGTGGATCCGCGCCGTCGAGCGCGATGAGCACACCGGGTCCACGGCCTGGGACGGCTACGCCGCCACCTGCGTGGTCGACGCCGGCCTGGCCTCCCTGGAGGACGGCGGCCGCCAGGTCGACGTCGAGATGATCGCCAAGCCCGCCTTCTACGCCTGACCAGCCTCCCGTCGTCGTCCGCCCCGGCCCTGGTTGACGGCCGAGACGCTGGCGATTGCTGCGTGTTCGCCGGCGCCCCGGCCCTGCGCCGGGCGGGCGGCGGCGGGACCAATCCACCGCACTCGTCCCGGGAGGCACTCGGCCCCGCCTCCCGGGGCAACGACTTTTCGTTGGCAGGACGGCATAAACCTGTCGCGCCGTCGAAAGGATCGAAAACGACCGCTCTCAACCACTTCCCCCGACGCTATTGTCATGACATTATGGGGGTGTCGACATGGCCGTCGGCCCCCGAGAGGAGACCTCCTTGGTAGACATCGCCCTTGACCCGAACATGTACTACCGCACCATGTCCACGGTGCGGACCCTCGACAAGGCAGCCGAGCTGGGCTTCGAGTACGTCGAGCTCTCGCCCAACGCGGACTTCCACTTCTGGCACCACCGTCCCGCCGCCGACGACGCCTTCGTCGCCGAGCTCAACAGGGCTCAGAAGGAGACGGGCGTCAAGGTGCGCACCCTCAACCCCGTCTTCAACTGGTCCTCACCCGATGAGGAGGAGCGGCGCGCCCAGGTGTCCAACTGGCGCCGGCTGCTCGAGCTCGCCGACCAGATCGACGTCCGGGAGATCACCTCGGAGTTCTCCGGGGACCGCAACCAGGCCCGCCGCAGCGAGGAGCAGTGGTTCCGCTCCATCGAGGAGCTCATTCCCGACTTCGAGCGCTACGGCATCCGCCTCAACATGGAGGCCCACCCCTACGACTTCGTCGAGCTGCACGACCCCGCCCTGAACCTGGTGCGCGCGGTCAACAAGGACTGGCTCGGCTACGAGTTCTGCTGCCCGCACGCCTTCCACCTCTCCGACGGCGCAGGTGACGTCGAGCGCATGATCCGCACCGCCCACGAGGCCGGAAAGCTGCGTGAGGTCCACATCGCCGACGGCTTCAACCACCGCGCCAACGACGGCAACCGCTACATCGTCAACCCTCCCGGCGCGGACGTCACTGTCCACCAGCACAATGAGGTCGGCAACGGCGAGGTCGACTGGGACGCCGTCTTCTCCACACTGCGGGACATCGACTTCGACGGCGTGCTCTCCGTGTGCGTCTTCGGCTGGCACGAGCACGCCGACGACATCAACCGCCGAGTGCTGGCCCGGCTCCACAAAGAGCTCGGCTGACCCTCATCGGTCCGCACTGTCTACAGTGAGGACCGCACATGCTGCCGGCCGCCGCTCCTGCGCTGCGGGGCGGCAGTCGGCGGATCGGGACTCCCGGTCCATTCAGCAGCGCCCGCTTTCGCCTCCGCCAACGACGGCGGACGACCCAAGGAGTTCCTTCCATGTCCACACCATCGAATTCTGCGGCGCAGTACACGCCGGAGAAGATCCAGGAGCTGGTCGACCAGACTCCTGCCTCGGGGCCGAAGCGCTCGCTGGGGCTCATTGCCCTGGTCGCCACCCTCGGATCGCTGCTCTTCGGCTACGACACCGGCGTCATCTCAGGCGCCCTGCCCTACATGTACCTCCCGCACGGCGCCAACGGCCTGCAGATCACCTCCTGGGAGGAGGGATGGATCGGCGGCCTGCTCTGCCTGGGCGCCGCCCTGGGCGCCTCGGTGGGCGGCAAGCTCTCCGACAAGTACGGGCGCCGGCACAACATCATGCTCCTGGCCCTGGTCTTCTTCGTCGGGGCCCTGGGGTGCACCCTCTCCCCGAACATCTGGGTCCTCTACTTCTTCCGGATCGTGCTGGGCTTCGCCGTCGGTGGCGCCTCGGCGATCGTTCCCGTCTTCCTCGGTGAGACGGCCCCCAAGCGCATCCGCGGCACCCTCGTGGCCGTCGACCAGATGATGATCGTCTTCGGCCAGTTCCTCGCCTTCTCCATGAACGCAGTCCTCGCTCGCATGCACGGAGGCCCGGAGGTCACCGTTGCCAACGACGTCGTCAACAGCTCCGGAGAGGTCGTCGCCAAGGCCGGTGAGACAGTCGCCTGGGAGACCGTGCAGCACCTGAACAACGTCATGGTCGAGTCCGGCAACGGGATGACCTGGCGCTACATGCTCGTGCTGGCCACCCTGCCCGCTGTGGCCCTGTGGTTCGGCATCCGCCTCATGCCGGAGTCCTCGCGCTGGTACGTCGCCAACCTGCGTATCGCCGAGGCCATCGGCTCCCTCAAGCGGGTGCGCGACGAGTCCAAGGACGGCTCCATCGCCGAAGAGGTCGACGAGATGCTGGAGATCCAGCGTAAGGAGGCCAACCAGGAGAAGTGGGGCCTGGCGCAGATCATGGGCGTCAAGTGGACCCGGCACCTGCTGTTCATCGGCATCATCCTGGGCCTGGCCGACCAGCTCACCGGTATCAACACGGCCATGTACTACACGCCCAAGGTGCTCTCGGCCGCCGGCCTGCCCATGAGTGACGCGATCTCCCTCAACGTCGTCTCCGGCTTCGTCTCCTTCGTCGGCTCGGCCGTCGGCCTGTGGCTGGTCACCAAGTTCGCGCGCCGGCACGTGGGCATCTACCAGGAGGCCAGCATCGTGGTCTCCCTGGGGCTCCTGGCCGCGGTGTTCTACTTCCTCATCCAGCCCTACCAGGACGCCGACGGCAACATCAAGGGCGCCCCCACCTTCGCCCCCTACCTGGTGCTGCTCATCGTCTCGCTGTTCGTGTTCGCCAAGCAGTCCGGGACGGTCACCTGGGTCCTCATCGCGGAGATCTATCCCGCCAAGGTCCGTGGCACGGCCATGGGGCTGGCCGTGGGCACCCTGTGGATCGCCAACGCCATCGTCGCCGCGGTCTTCCCCGTCATGATGGAGAAGCTCGGCGGATCGCTGACCTACCTCATCTTCTGCCTGTTCAACGTCTTCTCGCTGATCTTCTACATGAGGTTCGTGCCCGAGACGAAGTACCACTCCCTGGAGGAGCTCGAGGCCCGTTTCGAGAAGGAGTACAGCTGATCGCTCGCCCGGGAGCCGTGACAGCGTGACACGCCAGGTGACAGACGCGATGGCCGACCAGATGACTGGCCAGTTGGCTGTCCGGTTGGTTGACCGGTTGGTTGACCACAGCCCTGGCGGATCCGAGCGGAACGAATTGAAGCCGACCGCCCGGTTCTGACACACTGTCGCAGTTCCCGACCGAGATCATCAGCGCCTGCCGGCGCCGATCCCTGAGTAGACCTCTGAGCAGATCTTCCAACCCATATGCCGCCCATGACGTACACGGTGACTGGTCCATGAACCCGCATCCGCCGCGCAGTGCGCCGCCCGCCCCGGTTCGCCTCCGCCTGTACGCATGGGCGGCAGGTCTGTTCCTGGGAGCCCTCGAGGGGGCGCTGGCCGTCGCCGTCGCGGGCGCCCGCGACGACGCCCTGCCGTTGGTGTGCGTCGTCGGCGTCGCCATGGTGCTGGGAACCGTCGCCGCCAGACCCCTCGCCCGGCACGCCGGCCGCAGGCCGACCGGGCTGGCCACGGCCCTGCTGGCCGCGATTGGGGCAGGGCTCGCTGCCGGACTCGACGGCCTCTCCTCCCTCGTCGGAGCCGGGCTTGCGGGACTGGCCGCGGGCGGGGTGCTCGTCGTCGCGCCGCTGGTCTGCCACGAGCTGTCCCTGCGCGGGCACAAGCGCCTCATGCCGCAGGCCATGGCGCTCGGACCCGCCGGGGCCGGCGTGGTGGTACTGCTGGCGTGGTGGAGCCCGGCGCGAGTGACCACCGCCTGGGCGGTAGTCGCCGTCGCCGCGCTCATCTACCTGGTCTGCGCCCTGCGTCTGCCCGAGAGCCCGGTCTGGCTCGTGAGGCAGGACCGCGACGTTGAGGCCTTCGAGGCGCTGCGCCGCCTGCACGGGACCCTGGAGGCCTCCGTGGCCATCGACTGGACCCGTCTGGACGCCGAGATGATGGCCGAGCAGCAGGCCCTGACCCCCGCCGAGCTGCGGGTGCCCGAGGTGCGCGCCGCCGTCCTGACCGGCGCCGTCCTCATCCTGGCCCAGGAGGCGCCGCTGGGGGCCGCGGCCCTGGTCCTGGCCCCGCTGATCGTGGCCGAGCTCGGACTCGGCTCGCTCGCTCTCGCCGTCAGTGCCGTGACCTGGGTAGGGCTGGCGCTCCTCGCCCTGGCGCTGGTCACCCGGGTCGAGCAGCTGCGCTTCCTGCGCGTCGTGCTGGGCGCCGTCGTCGCCGTTCTGGGGGCGACCTTCCTCGTCGCCGGACTGACCCTCGGGGGAGGCGCGGGTGCCTGGACGATCGTCGTCTCACTGACGGTCCTCGTGGCCAGCCAGTCGGTGCTGGTCCTGCCCGCCTGCCAGGGTGCGATCGACCCGCGGATCCCGCCGTGGCTGGTTGAGGCTCAGCGACGAGCCTCGGCGACCGGAGGAGCCCTGGCGCGCGCCGGTGTCCTCATCGCGGCGCTGCTCGTCGTGGTCCGCCTTGGGGCGCCCGTCCTGTACTGGGCGGCCTTCGCGCTGTCACTGGTGAGCGTCGTCGTCGTGCTCCTGCGGCTGCCGCGCGAGCTGAAGGTCTGAAGGCCTCCTCGCGAGTGTGGGGCGCCGCTCGGGGCCGGCACCCGCGCATCCGACTTCAGACCTATGGTTTGTCAGGACAAATATCGTAGAGTGTGGGCGTGGCCGGACGAGGCCGCCCGACGGCCCGACGTCGTCGACACCCGACAGAGAGGCAGCTGAGCATGACGAGCAACGAGGCAGTCCAGACCTCAGAGACAACCGAGTCCATCACAGGGTCCATCCCTGAGACCATGAGAGCCGCGGTCCTGCGGGACCACGAGGTCGGCCTTGAGATCGAGACCCTGCGCACTCCCCGCCCCAAGAGTGGCGAGGTCCTCATCAAGGTGGCCGCCTGCGGGCTGTGCCACTCCGACCTCCACGTCATCGGGGGCGCCATCGCCTTCCCGCTGCCGGCGGTGCTCGGACACGAGGTCTCCGGCACCATCGTGGAGCTCGGCCCCGGCAACGAGCACACCGGGCTGGAGGTCGGGCAGAAGGTCGCCGGCGGCTTCCTCATGCCCTGCGGCCAGTGCGACGCCTGCGCCTCGGGCCGCGACGAGCTGTGCGGACCCTTCTTCGACCTCAACCGCCTCAAGGGCGTCCTCTACGACGGCACCACCCGCCTGGCCACCCTCGATGGCGAGCCGGTGGCCATGTACTCCATGGGCGGGCTGGCCGAGTACGCCGTCGTGCCCTCCACCGCCGTGGCCCCCGTGCCCGAGACCATCGACATGGTGCCGGCCGCCATCCTGGGCTGCGCCGTCATGACCGGCTACGGGGCCGTACGCCGCGGCGCCGACCTGCGCTACGGGGAGACCGTCGCCGTGGTCGCCACCGGCGGCGTGGGCACCAACATCGTCCAGATCGCCCGCGCCTTCGGCGCCAGCCAGGTCATCGCCATCGACGTCGACGACGACAAGCTCGCCCCCATGCTCGACTACGGGGCCACCGCCGTGGTCAACTCCGTCACCCAGGACGCCCGCGAGGAGGTCTTCCGGCTCACCGGCGGCAAGGGCGTCGACGTCTCCTTCGAGGCGCTGGGCATCCCCGCCACCTGGACCACGGCCCTGGACGTCCTGGCCGACGGCGGCCGCATGGTCCCGATCGGCCTGGGCGCCGGCGTGCAGACCGCCGGGGTGGAGATCAACCGCACCGTGCGCCGCTCGCAGTCGATCCTCGGTTCCTACGGGGCGCGCACCCGCCAGGACCTGCCTGCCGTCGTTGACCTGGCCGACAAGGGCGTCATCAACTACCGCGACGTCGTCTCGCGCCGCCTGCCGCTCGAGGAGGCCGGCGCCGGCTACGCCGCCCTGCGCAACCGCGAGATCCAGGGGCGCGCCGTCGTCGACATGTCGCTGTAGTCCCAAGCGGTGAGCCCTGACCGTTGGGGCTCCCGCAGCTCTCACTCTTGCGCCTCCCGCTCGGGCCTTGCCGGCTTGAGCGGGAGGCGCGATGCGTGCTTTGAAACCGAGGCGGAAGGTGCTGCGTGTCCAAATCTGTAACAAAGGAGTATGTCAGTCCTCCGGGCCGCAGGAAGAACCGCAGAATCGTGCGGTTTTCTTTTGGTGGTTGGAGCCTTGGGGCGGCCTTTGCTACAGATTTGGACATCTCGGGCATCGCTGCCTCAGCTCTGCGTCAGCGCTTTCCACGTCTCGATGCTGGCGGCGATGTCGCCGCTGACGGCGATGGAGCGCTCCGCGATCTGACGGGGAATCTCCGTCTCCAGGTTGAGGGTGGCGAAGGTGACCGACGCGTTGGCGTAGGTCCGCTGCCAGAACGGGAACTTGATAAGCGAGGGCGTGTTCCACCCCACCCCGATCTCCAGGTAGAGGACCCGGCCGGTCTCATGGCGCGACAGGAACCGGCGGTAGCGCTCGGCCGCGGCATGCCAGTGTGAGTCCTCCACGAAGGTGGCGTCCACCCGCAGGTTCATGGCCGCGGGCTCCCCACACCTGGGGCACACGGGCAGCAGGGACGAAGGGATGCGCAGGTCCCGCTGCCGGGCCGCCATCTCGCGCACGGCCGACTCGTTGGACCACGTCCCGTCATGGCAGGGGACCGAGCACTGCCACAACCCGTAGTCGCCCTGGGTGGCGAACAGGCGTGACTCGTCGAAGCCGTTGCGGGCGAAGGCGTGGTCCACATTGGTGGTGATGACGAAGTAGTCCGTGCTTCCCAATCCGTCCAGGATCTCCCTCAGGTCCTGGTAGAGCGGAAGAACGGGCTCGCTGTAGCGGTCGGCCATGATGTGCCGGGACCAGTAGGCCCACCGGTGCTCCGGCGTCGGGAACGGGTAGAAGCCCGAGGAGTACATGTCGGTGAGGCCGAACGCGTCGATGAAGTCCGGGAAGAGACGCTGGAAGCGGGGACCCGAGTAGGTCAGGCCCGCCGCGGTTGACAGCCCCGACCCGGCCCCGACCACGACGGCGTCGGCCCGCTCGGCGGCATCGGCCAGATGCCGGATCGCCTCCGAGCGTTCAGCGGTCGGGGCCCAGGAGGCTGCGGTAGATCGATTCGTCGGTCGGGTCGAAGACATTGAAGACCACCTTTGTGAGTGACTGGCAGTGGGGGAGGAGGTCGCGGACGGTGCGTACCGCAACGGTGGCGGCCTCGGCCTTGGGGTAGCCGAAGACGCCGGTGGAGATGCAGCACAGCGCGATGCTGGAGGCGCCCAGATCCTCAGCGGCGCGCAGGCAGGACCGGTATGAGGAGGCCAGGAGCGCCTCCTGCTCTGTCGTCGGCTCGCCCTGCACGATCGGGCCGACGGTGTGGATGACGTGGGCGGTCGGCAGGTGGTAGCCGCCGGTTGCCGTCGCGGTGCCGGTGGGCTCGGGGCGGCCTCGAGCGCCCATGATGTCGGCGCACTCCTGGCGCAGTCCGGGCCCGGCGGCCGAGATGGCTTCCAGGAGTTGCTGCGCCTCGGGCACGAGAAGAGGGGCGCCGCCGGTGCGGTGCCCCTCGGGTTGCCATGGCTGCGCGGGCTTCCTTGGCCGCGCAGCCTCGTTGTTCTATGCCCTTCCGGGCTGGATCCGGGATGTGCGTTGCTCGTGGTGCGTGGTCCGGACCCGGTGGTGAGCTCAGGCGAGCTCGTCGGAGTCGTCTACGCTCAGCGGGCCTCAAGGAGGTTGACGCCGGTGTAGATGCCCACGCCCATGGTGATCGCGGCCAGGACGGAGGCGGCGAACATGATGGTCGGGATGCCGGTGACGGCGCCGACGACGGCCATGACCATGACCGCGACCATGACGGCGATCATGGCAACGGCGAAGGTGAGGCGGTTGGCCTCGGCCTGCGTGTTGGTGGAGGTCGCCTGGGTGGTGGTGGCCGCAGCGGTGGTCTCGACGGTCTGGGTGGGGCGCTCGGTGGTGGTAGCAGTCATGTGAGTGTTCCTCTCGATGTGTGTCGAGCAGGTCCGCCTGACTACCAGTCGTGCGTCCCTGCACGACGGTGTGCAGCCCGTGGGCCGGACGGATGTTTCTCCGTCGAGTAGAACTCTAGGAAGGCCCCACCCAATTGTCTAGACAAAGGATGGTGATCTGCGCGGCGTCGACGACTGCTGAATCACAGGTGACGACTGGAGGGGTCACGGTTCGGTTGCGAGGCCCTCTGGGTGGAAACGGCGCCATGCTGGGACTTGTGGGTGCCCGGAGGTGACCCGGAGTCGCAGGTGGATCCTGTGCCACGACGAGTTTGATCTGGGAACGTGACCCGCGTTGCAGCAGGGTGAGACGGGTCGCTGGTCTAGTCCTCCTGTGCCGACGTCGGAGCCCGAAGCGCCGCTGGGCAGCGGGGAGAAAGGCGTTCGGCCACCGCCCCGGCTATCCTGTCCAGGTGACGACCAGCCAGACCTCCCCCAGCGCCGTCGGCCCTGTCCTCGTGGTGGACTTCGGCGCCCAGTACGCCCAGCTCATCGCCCGCCGCGTGCGCGAGGCCGGCGTCTACTCCGAGATCGTGCCCCACTCCATGGACGCCGTGGCCATGCTGGACAAGCAGCCCTCGGCCATCATCCTCTCCGGCGGACCGTCGTCGGTCTACGCCGACGGCGCCCCGTCCGTTGACCCGGCCGTCTTCGACGCCGGGGTCCCGGTCCTGGGGATCTGCTACGGCTTCCAGGCCATGGCCCAGGCCCTGGGTGGAACCGTCGGACGCACCGGCACCCGCGAGTACGGGCACACCCCCGCCCGCGTGGAGGAGGGCTCCTGCCTGTTCGACGGTACCCCCGACGACCAGGTGGTGTGGATGAGCCACGGTGACGCGGTCCAGGCCGCCCCCGAGGGCTTCACCGTCACCGCCTCCACCTCCCAGACCCCGGTGGCCGCCTTCGAGAACCCGCAGCGCCGCCTCTACGGGCTGCAGTGGCACCCCGAGGTGCTCCACTCCGAGCACGGGCAGGCCGCGCTGGTCAACTTCCTGCACAAGGAGGCCGGGCTGCCGGCCACCTGGACGCCGGACAACATCATTGACGAGCAGGTGGCCCGCATCCGCGAGCAGGTGGGCGACGCCCACGTCATCTGCGGCCTGAGCGGGGGAGTGGACTCCTCCGTGGCCGCCGCCCTCGTCCACCGCGCCATCGGGGACCAGCTCACCTGCATCTTCGTCGACCACGGCCTGCTGCGCGCCGGCGAGCGCGAGCAGGTGGAGCACGACTACGCCGAGGGCATGGGCATCCGCGTCATCACGGTCGACGAGACCGAGCGTTTCCTGAGCGCCCTCGCCGGCGTCACCGAGCCGGAGGCCAAGCGCAAGATCATCGGCCGGGAGTTCATCCGCTCCTTCGAGGCCGCCCAGCGCCGCGTCGTCGAGGCCGTGGGCGCTCAGGGCGGGGAGATCCGCTTCCTGGTCCAGGGGACCCTCTACCCCGACGTCGTCGAGTCCGGGGGCGGGGAGGGCGCCGCCAACATCAAGAGCCACCACAACGTGGGCGGCCTGCCCGAGGACCTCGACTTCGAGCTCATCGAGCCGCTGCGCGAGCTGTTCAAGGACGAGGTGCGCGCCATCGGCCGCGAGCTGGGCGTGCCGGAGAAGATCGTCGCCCGCCAGCCCTTCCCCGGGCCGGGGCTGGGCATTCGCGTCATCGGTGAGGTGACGGCCGAGAACCTGCGCGTGCTGCGGGCCGCCGACGCCATCGCCCGTGAGGAGCTCACCGCCGCCGGGCTCGACGGCGAGATCTGGCAGTGCCCGGTGGTGCTGCTGGCCGACGTGCGATCCGTGGGCGTCCAGGGCGACGGGCGCACCTACGGCCACCCCATCGTCCTGCGGCCGGTCAGCAGCGAGGACGCCATGACGGCGGACTGGACCCGCCTGCCCTACGACGTCCTGGCCCGCATCTCCAACCGGATCACCAACTCCGTGCCGGAGGTCAACCGGGTGGTGCTCGACTGCACGAGCAAGCCCCCGGGCACCATCGAGTGGGAGTGAGGCGTCTGGGGCGGGGCACCGGCGCGCATTAGCTTGGTATCTCTTCTCGCGACACGACCTCACTCATGGGCCGATGATGATCCGTCGGTCGAGGCGTCAGCGACGTCGTCCGCTGGGAAGGAGGGGAAAAGGCGTTCCGTGATCGCGCTGAATGTGCCCATGAGGCGCTCCTCGTCGTGATCCGGATCCTCAGTGACCCACCAGCGGACGGCCCCGAGCAGACCTGAGGCGTAGAAGTGCGCCAGCACATCGACGTCGTCGTTGCCGCAGTCCTGGCTGCCTCCGACGTTGGCGGCGCGTGCGGCGCTCGCGGTCTGCACGATGCGGTGGGCGAACTCCTGTGCCAGCTCAACCACGAGCACCTCGACGACCGTCTCGAAGGCCCTGTCCTGCTGATGGAGCTGCAGGAGCGGCCAGTTCGCGCTGATGAGTCCCACAAGCCGGCGCGTCATGACCTGGCAGTACTCGGCCAGGGGGACGTCGAGGGCCTCGCCCATGGTCCGCTCCTGGATAAGGGCGCGTTGCTGGCGGAACAGATAGGTCAGCAGCTCCTCCTTGTCCGCGAAATGGCGGTAGAAGGTTGCGCGTCGCACCATGGCGCGCTCGCAGATCTCGCTCACGGAGATCTGCGAGTAGGGCTTTTCCCTGAGCAGACCGAGAAGGGAGCTGCTCAGAAGCGTGAGAGTGCGTTCCTTACGCAGATCCATGGCCTTCCTCACTGTGACACTGCCGCTCATCTGTCACATAACACGTCGTCGACACGGTGACTGTACCTGTCCCGGAGGTCTCCGCCTCCATACCGTTCAGGTGCTACCGAACTCGGCGTCCTGAGGAGCAGATATGCACAATCTCATCGTCTTCGACCACCCCTACGGCTGCCAGGCCAGTGAGAACGAGCCCCATAACCGATCCTTCAGCGCAGCTCTGTACAAGAGCGTGCGCAACAAGCTCGAGGCCCGCGGCGAGAGCGTCGATGTCATCGACCTCGCCGCCGACGGCTTCAACCCGGTCATGTCTGCCCAGGACCTGGCCAACTGGCGCAAAGGCGTGCCCATGGATGAGCGTGTGGCCGACTATCAGCGCCGTCTCGCTGCCGCGGATCGGCTCATCCTCATCTTCCCCGTGTGGTGGGAGCTCATGCCCGCCTCCACCAAGGGCTTCATCGACAAGGTCTATGCCAAGGACATCCTCTACACGGCCGGGGAAGGCAGGTTCGGGATGCGCACCCGTCTGCCGGGAACCGAGGTCGTGGCAATCACGACCATGGGTACCCCAGTGGCCGCCTACAAGTACCTGTTCGGCAAGCCACTGGTCAAGGCCCTTTCCGTGGGGTTGTGTCGGAAGACGGGGATGAAGCGCTTCCGGTGGATCCCCTTCTCCGGGGTGGACAGGCTGACCCTCGAACAGCGTCAGAAGATGCTGGCTGAGGTCAGGATCTGACGGGACGATACGCGTCCCGTCAGGCGACGTCAGTGATATAGCCGCGGCCGCAGGAAGTCCTCACTGTCACTGACGTCCTGACACAAGCGGCACCCCATGTTTCAGGACATTATAAAATCACTGCAAGGTCTATATTGGTTTGCAACTTTTGGTACTCGGTGGAGACAAAAGTATGAGCTTTTTAAAGGAGTGAATAGTCGTTAAAGTTCTGTGTCTTCAGGGGGTGGTGGCGGTGCTACGATCGCGCTGATCAGGTGCACTCAATGGAGGTGTGGGAATGTCTGCCCCGGCGGGTTGGTATGACGATGGTTCTGGGCGTCAACGATGGTGGGACGGCAATGCGTGGGGTGTCTACGCGCAGGATGTCTCCTCGGCCCAGCTGGAGGTTCGTCCGGTTGGTTACGGTGAAGTAGGCACTCCGGTCGCTCAGCCTGCGAAGGTGCCTGGATTGTTCAATGCGCTGGGGCAAGCCGTCAGGAATGCTGCTGCTGAGCAGAAGGAGGCGGCGATCGGGAGGCTGACTGCAGGAGCGAAGGCGCGTCGGGAGCGTGAAGAACTTGAGAGGCAGGCGAGACTCCGACAGGCTGAACATGCTCGGATGGCGGGTTACAAGTGGGGAGTTCGGTACGTCGACGGTCGAGATTTATGAGAATGGTTATGTTCGGGTGGCTGGCCCCGGTGACGAAGGATACTTATGTCAAATTGAAGACTCAGACCCGTATGAAAATCTGATCTCTATTTCCTTCGAACGTCCCGACAGTGGAAGCTCTGGCTCGACTGGTATGGTGGGGGCGGCTGGTTTACCGAAAATGCCTTCGGCTGCTATGGCCGGCACCGCTATAAAGGCGGTGTCTATGATCGCTAAACGCAGTCCTATGGGGATGGCGGTAACCGCTGGTGTTGGTGTCGCTGCTGCCAGCGCTGGCGTTGCGGTCGCCGGTGCTGGTGCGGTTGCCAAGATCATGTCCGCAAAGGCTGTTCTGACGATTACAACCGACCAGAGAATCCATGTGCTGACCAATCAGGCGAAGCATCCGACGACAGGCATGATGATGCCGAGGAGGGATCATGAAAGTGTTGGTGAGGTTCTCGAACGGGCAGGAAATTCGGTTCTGACTGCC
Source organism: Actinomyces viscosus (assembly GCF_900637975.1). Classification (NCBI taxonomy): domain Bacteria; kingdom Bacillati; phylum Actinomycetota; class Actinomycetes; order Actinomycetales; family Actinomycetaceae; genus Actinomyces; species Actinomyces viscosus. Next base: position 78,539 of record NZ_LR134477.1, read on the forward strand.
CTCGGACGTGGGCCGTCGATCGCGAGCACCCCTGCTCTGCCATCTGGGCAGGTTGAGGTTTCTCGGGAGGTGAGTTCTCCGATGATGTCTTCTGAGGACATCGCGGGACGTTTGCGAGAATTGGCCATGTTGCGCGAGGAAAACATCCTTGACGATAGCGAGTACTTCGAAGCCAAGCGCAAGCTGCTGGGTAAGCTCTAAGGGAGTGTCTTCCGATGCTGGGAATGGTTACGATGTGAATGATTTTTACTCGGTAGGTATGTGGCTATTTTGAAACGTTAGAATCGGCTGTTTTTCGGATGTGGGTATTCGGTGACAGTGCTGCGCTGACTACGATGGACGATGCAGTAGATGTCGCTGCACTCGTTTGTCTCAAGTCTGTCTCATGTCGACGTCTTGTCGGATAACAGGAGCCACAATGTCATGCCCTCCCCAGTCGTATCCATCCCAGCCGTACCCGCCGCAAGGTCAAGTGCCTATGCCGATGCAGCAGGCGCCAGTACCCGTGAAGAAGGAACGCAATACAGTCGGAATCGTCGCCCTCGTCATGGCGGTGGTCGGGTTCATCTTCGCCTGCATCCCCGGTGCCCTCATTGTTGGCTGGATCCTCCTGCCGGTCTCCTTCATCCTGGGGCTGGTGGGCCTCTTCCAGAAGGGCAAGGCGTCTTGGCCCGCGATCACGGCGGTGATCGTCTCGGTGGTCGGCACGATCGTCGGCGTCATCGTCTTCCTCGCATTCCTGGGGAACGCGATCGATGATGCCGTCTCCTCCACCAGCGCCGTCTCGGCGTCGGTGGCCCCCGGTGGAACGTCATCGGATGCCGGAGGAGCGGGATTGTCGGCACAGGGGATGGCCCGAGAGAATCCCTATCCGCTGGGAACCGAGATCTCCAGCAAGGACTGGAAGGTCGTCATCAACTCGGTCACGTTCAACGCCAATGACGCGGTGGCTGCGGCCAACGAGTTCAACGATCCGCCTGCCGACGGAAAAGAGTATGTCCTCATCAACTACACCGCCACCTACGTCGGCAACGAGGCCGGTGGAGAGTCTCCGGCATTCGTCTCGGTCGACTATGTGACGCCGGACGGTGTGACCATTGACGGAACCGACTCGATGGCCGTCGCCCCGGACGCCCTCGACTCCCTGACGACGCTGTACAACGGTGCGAGCGTCACCGGAAACGTTGTCCGGGCCGTTCCTGTCGACCGCGCGCAGGACGGAGTTCTGGCGGTTCGTCCCGGACTGCTCGCTGACAAGGTCTTCGTCGCCGTGAAGTAGCGCCGAAAGCGATGTCGGTCTGAAGCCGTATATCGTGATGTCGGGGCCTGCCGCCGTCTGGTGGCCGGCCCCGACGCCGCTCGTGGTAGACGCCGTCCGGCTGTCCTCATCGGCTATCCCGCTGCCTGTCCAAGGAATGGACTGTGACGGCAGCGACATTGACAGACTTCGGTGATGGTCCGCATATGATTGCGCCGAACGCGCCGCCGGCACTGGGCCGCGGTCGCACACCCCGAAGGACACACCATGACGAGCACCGGACGCCGCGCCACCGCGCTGCCGCTCGTCGTACGCACCGCGCGGACTGAGCGCGCCGCTGCGCCCTCCTCGTCCTTCGCCCCCTCACATGCCATGAACCAGCAGGTCATGGCGTGTTGTTGTCGCTGTATGCCGTAGGGCGTCCGTACTCCTGGCAGCCCCCGCATGATCGCGACCCGACGCTTGCACGTCGGGCACGCCCCGGGCCGGCTAGCAGTCCACCTGTGCGGACGTCCTCACCCCCTCCCAGGGCCGTGAGCGCAGCGACGTCCGTAGCGCGCGGCCACCGAACCGGGACCGAAGGAACTCCTGTGTCTGCCGCCTCTTCAACCCTCCCCGCCACCGCGACCTCCACTGCGGCCCCCACTACCACCCGCGACTCCGACGAGGCTCGCGCCGTCCGCTCCGCCAGGCGCCGCGCCACCGCGCGATTCGCCCTCACCCGCCTCATCCAAGGCGCCTTCGTCGTCTGGATCGCCGTCACCATCACCTTCATCGGCCTGCACCTGGCCCCCGGCGACATCGTCGACACCCTCCTGGGCCAGGACCGCGACGACGCCGAGCTGCGCGCTAAGGTCATCGCCGAATGGGGCCTGGACCGCCCGGTCATCGTCCAGTACTTCAGCTACCTCGCCGGCATCCTGCGCGGCAACTTCGGCACCAGCTACACCCAGCACAAGCCGGTCCTCGACATCTTCACCTCCCAGATCGGCGCTACCCTCCAGCTGGCCGGAGCGGCCCTGGCGATCGCCGTCGTCGTGTCCCTGAGCCTGTCCCTGTGGCTCGCGGGAAGGCGCGGCACCGCCCGCACCGTCGTGGGCAGTGCGGAGCTCGCGGTCCTGTCCGTTCCCAGTTTCTGGCTCGGCCTCATCCTGCTGACCGTCTTCTCCTTCCGGCTGCACTGGTTCCCCGTCGTCGGGAACAACGGCCTGAGCTCCCTGGTCCTGCCGGCCCTGGCCATCGGGATCCCACAGGGCGCCTACCTCACCCAGGTGCTCCGCGAGGACCTCGACGGCGAGCTGGAGCGCCCCTACGTCCTGACCGCCCGCTCCCGAGGAGCCTCCCTGGCCCGCACCAAACGGGTCCACGCCCTGCGCCACGCCTCCCTGCCGGCCGTCACCATCGGAGGGCTCATCGTCGGTGGACTCCTGGGAGGCGCCGCCATCACCGAGGAGGTCTTCGGCCGCCCCGGCCTGGGACACATCGCCGTCAGCGCCGTCCAGAGCCAGGACATGCCCGTGGTCCTGGGCGTGGCCTTCTTCGCCAGCCTTGTCTTCGTCATCGCCTCCACCCTCGTCGACCTGGCCGCCCTCGCCCTCGACCCGCGTCTGCGCCAGGCCCGTTCCTGAGGCGGGCCCGCCCCGCTCGGAACCTCGACGCCGCCTCAGCATCCCTGCGTCCTCGCCTCAGGAGTCCCTCATGACCAGCACCACCAACGAATCGACCTCCTTCCGCCTGTCCTCCAGAGCCGCCGGCACCGGCCTGGGCGGAGTCCTCACCCGCCTCGTCCAGCTCAGACGCGCACTGCACGTCTCACGCCGCCCCCGCGTCACCACGGTCGTCGCCGCCATCGTCTTCGGAGCGGTCGTCCTGGCAGCCATCGCCCCGGGCCTGTTCACCCGCACCGACCCGCTGGCCATCGACGCCCTCCAGTTCAACGAGCCGCCGTCGGCCGAGCACCTGCTGGGCACCGACTACCTCGGGCGCGACCTCCTGGCCCGTGTCATTCACGGCGCCCGCTACTCCCTGACCATCGGGCTCGTCGCCACCGCCGTCGCCGTCACCTTCGGCCTGGTCATCGGGCTGCTGGCGGGCATCTCCCCGCGCTGGCTGGATACGGCCCTGGCGCGCCTCATCGACGTCCTGGCATCCTTCCCCGCGATCCTCCTGGCCCTGGTCGTCATCGGCATCACCGGCACCGGCATCGTCAACCTCGCCATCACCCTGGGCATCGCCACGATCCCCACCTACGCCCGGGTGGTGCGCGCCCAGACCCACCGGGTCATCCGCTCCGACTACGTCGCCCAGGCCCGCACCTTCGGCCTGACCCCCGGACGGCTCGTCCTGCGCCACGTCCTGCCCAACGCTCTGGGGGTCGTCCCCGTCGTCGCCACCATCGAGCTGGGCGGAGCGATCATCGGCGCCGCCTCCCTGTCCTTCCTCGGGCTCGGACCGCAGCCGCCCACACCCGAGTGGGGCGCCATCCTGGCCGACTCCCGCGACTTCCTCATGCTCGCCCCCTGGACCGGGATCCTCCCCGGCCTCGTCCTGACCGCCACCGTCATCAGCGCCAACATCCTGGGCCGCGCCATCAAGCGCCGCTACGAGAGGAGGAGCGCATGAGCGCCCCCACCACCACCCCTGCGCCCACGGCCTCCACCGACGCCGAGAGCCGCCTCATCGAGGTCGAGAACCTCACCGTCACCTTCCACCGGCCCGGCGCCGATGGCGGGCACGAGGTGCGGGCCGTGCGCGGCCTGGACCTGACCATCGCCCCCGGAGAGGCCGTCGGCATCGTGGGGGAGTCCGGGTCCGGCAAGTCCGTCACCGCCCGCACCCTCATCGGCCTGACCGGGGGAGATCCTCAGATCTCCGCCACCCGCCTGGAGGTTGCCGGGCAGGACGCCACCGACCTGACCGACGCCCAGTGGCGCACCATCCGCGGCCGACGCATCGGGCTCATCCTCCAGGACGCCCTCACCTCACTCGACCCGCTGCGCACCATCGGCAAGGAGATCGCCGAGGCTCTGCGCCTGGCCGACGTCGTCAACACCGAGCGCCGGGCCACGGGCGAGCGCCCCCTGTCCGGACGCGCCCTGGCGGCCGCCGAGCGGGAGCAGGCCATCGCCCTGCTGGAGGAGGTGGGCATCCCCGAGGCCGACCTGCGAGTCGACCAGTACCCCCACGAGCTCTCCGGCGGTCTGCGCCAACGCGCCCTCATCGCCTCCGCTATCGCCGGACGCCCCGACCTCATCATCGCCGACGAGCCCACCACGGCCCTCGACGTCACCGTCCAGGCCCAGGTCCTCGACGTCCTGGCGGCCCGCCGCGCCACCGGCTCCGCCCTGCTGCTCATCAGCCACGACCTGGCCGTCGTCGGGCAGGTCTGCGACCGGATCCTGGTGATGAAGGACGGGGAGGTCGTCGAGTCCGGCCCCTCCCAGGCCGTCCTGACCAGCCCCCGCCACGCCTACACGCGCCGGCTCCTGGCCGCCGTCCCGTCAGCCGCCTCCCGCGGGCGGCTCCTGGCCACCGATGCGCGCGCCCCGCAGCGCCAGAACCTCTCCGAGAGCGCCGACGCCGAGCCCCTGCTCGCCGCCCGCGACCTCGTCAAGGACTACCCCGGCCCCGGCGGCACGGTGCGCCGCGCCGTCGGCGGTGTCGACGTCGAGGTCCGCCCCGGCCAGACCCTCGGCGTCGTCGGCGAGTCCGGGTCCGGCAAGTCGACCCTGGCCCGCCTGCTCATCGCGCTCACCGAGCCCGACACCGGCACCATCGCCCTCGACGCCGAGCCCTGGTCCCCGCTGCCGGACCGCCGCCGTCGCACCCGGCGCCACCGCATCCAGATCATCAACCAGGACCCGATCTCCTCCTTCGACCCGCGCTACAGCGTGCGCGACGTTATCGCCGAGCCGCTGCGCTCCCCGGCCGCCGGCCGGCGCCGCCCCGGCCGCGCCCAGGTCGCCGAACGGGTGCGCGAGGTCGCCGAGCTCGTGGGGCTGCCCCTGGAACGTCTCGACGCCAGCCCGCTGGCGCTCTCCGGCGGGCAGCGTCAGCGCGTCGCCATAGCCCGCGCCCTGGTCACCGAGCCCGACATCCTCATCGCCGACGAGCCCGTCTCCGCCCTCGACGTGTCCATCCAGGCCCAGATCCTCGACCTGCTGGTCGAGGTCCGCGCCCGCACCGGGGCCGCCATCATCTTCATCAGCCACGACCTGGGCGTCGTCCACCACCTCGCCGACGACGTCCTGGTCATGAAGGACGGCCAGGTGGTCGAGTCCGGTGACGTCGACACCGTCTTCACCCGGCCCGCCCACCCCTACACGCGCCGGCTGCTTGAGGCCCTGCCCTCCCTGCCCGCGGCCGAGGCCGCCTGAGGCGGGGACACGATGAGCACTGACAACATCGGCAGCACCGGCGGCCCTGGTAGCTCTGGCAGCGCTGGCAGCCCTGTGAGGGTGCGGCTCGCCGAGCCGGCCGACTACGACGCCGTACGCGCCCTGTTGCTGCGGGCCTACGAGTCCCGCTTCTGGATCACCTCCGCCTACCGGTCCATGCTCCTGGACATCGAGGGGCACGTGGCCCGCTCCCGCCCCGACGGTCACGGCGGGCAGACCGGCGGGGAGGACCTCCTCCTGGCGGTCGACGGCGAGGCGATCCTCGGCGCCGTCTTCGTCCCGAGGGACACGCACACCGGACCCGACGGCGCGGTGGAGCAGTCCTTCGGCCGCCTCGGCGTCGACCCGGCCGCTGCGGGCCGCGGCGTCGCTCGCACCCTCGTGGAGCACGTCGAGGACCTGGCCCGAGACCGTGGAGCCGAGCGCATCGCCATTCACTCCGGCCCCCAGATGCACGGCGCCCACCGCATGTACGAGCACCTCGGTTACCGGCGCCGCCCCGAGCGCGAGGACCTCGTCGTCGACTCCGGGCAACGGCTGCTCGTCTACACCCGCGAGCTGGACCGCTCCGATGACGTCACCGGCGTCTTCGGACAGGCCGACCTCCCTGTGGCCTCCGGTCGCTACCGGCTACTTGCCTCCGCCGCCGACGACTGGTCCCGCCTGCAGGCCATCGTCCTGCGCCTGACCGGTCTCGATCAGCACGTGGCGATCGAGTGGACCGACGACGGCGCTGCCGGCACTGCTACAGGCCCGGTCGTGCCGCCAGCCGTCTACGACTCTCTCACCGACCGACGCATCAGCTCAGATGGCTACCTGCTGTCTTATGAGTGGGAGACGGTGTGGCGGTCGTTGCATTCGGTGGGGGCTGTGGATCTGTATCCGGTGGATCTGCGTGATGAGATTGATGCGTTGAATCAGCAGCTGTTTGATGATGTGAATAATGGTCCGTACAAGGTGTTGTTCGCTGGTTCTCTGGGGGCTGCCAGGGTGGCGAAGGGGGTGTGGGAGGCCAGGCTTGCGGAGCTGGACTTTCGGTTGGCTTCTCGTCGGTACCTGTTCGGGGAGAGGTTGACGGGCTCCGATGTGCGGTTGTTTGTCACGTTGGCGTCGTTTGATCAGGGTTATCGGCCGTCGTTCCCGGCTGAGCTGGGTGCGGCGGCGCGGATCACTGACTTCCCGAACCTGTGGGCCTACGCCCGCGACCTGCACGCCACCCCCGGATTCGCCACGCAGCGCGAGGACCGTGCCAACGGGATCCTGCCGCGCAAGGACGGCACCTGGCGCAGCGCCTTCGGCGAGCCCGGGGACGGCAAACCGGTCGACGGCAACCCCACCGAGCGCTGGAACGCCCCCGCGAACCGCGAGCACCTGGGCGGCTCACCCCTGTTCTCCGGGCCCGGCGGAGCCGGCAGCTGGGAGCAGCTGCGCGGATGGACCGAGGCCCGACGCGCCGGCCGGATCACCGGGCTCTGAGGCCCTTCGGGCCACTCGTCCCGGGAGAAGACGGGCAAGGATCTGGGACAGTATCTGTGACAGTCTGTAACAGCCTTTAACGACGCTGCCCGAGAAGCCCCCTGAAAGACGGGAACGGCCCGCCCGGCCGAGCCCACCGTACCCCGACCGAGGACCCGCCATGACCGATCAGCCCACCGAGCCCGCCGAGCCCACTGCGTCCGCTGCCCCCGCCGGAGGAGCCGCCCACTGGACCACCCCTCCCACCGACGGCGGTGAGCGCCTCGATGGACGCTCGGCCGCCTTGGTGAGCGCCGACCGGGTCCTCACCGGCCGGCGCGGCCAGGCCGAGGGCAGCCTCGAGACCGTCGGCATCCAGTCCGACATCCACAGCGAGGCGGAGGAGGCCGAGGCTCTCGTGGCCGGCCGGGGCGGGGCCGTCCTCCTGCGAGGACGGGACATCCTGGCCGTCGGGACCTCGGCCGAGCTCGAGGGCCGCCTGAGCGAGCTCCTTCCCGACGTCGACCCCCGTGAGATCAGGCGAGTGGACCTGCCCGGAGCCACTCTCATGCCCGGGCTCATCGAGACCCACGACCACCTGCCCACCTCCGACACCGACGTCGAGTACCCCGACTACGGGCCGCACGAGGTTGCCCGCCTGACCCTCAACGCCGCCCGCGCCGCGCGCGAGCTGCTCAGCGAGGGCGTCACCAGCGTCCAGTCCCTCGGGGCGCGCCACTACGTTGACGTCGCCCTGCGCGACGCCGTCGACGCCGGAGACCTGCGCGGGCCTCGAATCATCGCCTCCGGGCCGCAGATCACCACCACCGGCGGGCACGCCCACCACGCCGGTGGCGCCGCCGACTCCCTGGACGAGATCCGCCACCAGGTCCGCCACCACCACCTCATGGGGGCCGACACGATCAAGGTGATGGCCACCGGCGGCTTCATGACCGGAGGCTCCGCCCCCTGGTTCGCCCAGTTCACCACCGAGGAGCTGCGGGTCCTGTTCGACGAGGCGCACCGCCTGGGCAGGTGGACGGCCGCCCACGCCCACGGCACCCAGGGCATCGAGCGGGCCGTGCGCGCCGGGGTGGACTACATCGCCCACGCCTCCTTCGTCTCGGCGGCCGGGCGCACCGAGTTCGACCCCCACCTGGCCGACGAGATGGCGCGCGCAGGCGTCTACGTCGACTGCACGATCGTGGCGGGCCTGCCCGGCATCATCGCGGCCGACCCCGCCTTCGCCCCGCCCGCCCGCCAGCTGTGGGAGCACGGGGTGCGGATCGTCGCCGGCCACGACGCCGGCATCCCCGCCTCCCCGCAGCGCGCCTACGTCGGTGGGCTGAGGGCCCTGGAGGCCGTGGGACTGCCCCGCACCGAGGTGCTGCTGGCCGCCACCTCCCGGGCCGCCGCCGCCATCGGACGCGCCGGCGTCACCGGGGTGCTGGCCCCCGGCTTCGAGGCCGACCTCATCGCCGTGGCCGGGGACCCGCGCCAGGACCTGGCCGTCCTGCACGACCTGCGCCTGGTGGTGGCCCGCGGACGCGAGTTCCGCCCCGACCGGGTCGAGGGCCTGGCCGCCTCCGAGCCACCCACCGAGGAGGCCGGACCCGCCGCGACCCTGGCCGAGTGGCGCGAGCGCAGCGCCCGCGCCGCCCGCCACCCGGAGGTGTGAGCGTGCGCTCCCGGGAGGCCGGGGACGCCTGGGGATCGGCGAGCACCCGGCTGATCGACCTGGCCGACGACTACGCCCGCCTCCTGGCCGCGCAGGACCCTGTGGCGGCCGAGGCCACCGGCCTGCCCAGCCGTGCGCTCCTGCCGGAGGTCGGCCCCGAGGCTCTGGCTGAGAGGAGCGTCGTCGAGCGCAGGCTGCGCCAGCTCGTTCGCGAGGTCGAGGCGCCCCGGTCCGCGAGTGCACCCGGAGCCAGGGGCGACGACGCCGGAGACGATGACACGCACAACGCTGCTCCCCGGACCAGCGCCTCTCGGAACGGCGACCCGTGGGACGCAGCGCCCCGGGCGGTGCGGGTCCTGCGCGCCCACCTGCTCGACCGCCTGGAGACCTCCATCGAGCTCATTGACTCCGGTGACCAGGGCGCCGAGCTCAACATCCTCACCTCGGCCTTCCAACGCGTGAACCGCCGGCTCACCGCCCTGCCATCCGGGCCTGGCGGTCCGGGCCGGGCCGCGCCGGACTGGGCGGGCCTGACCGCCAGGTACCGCGCCGCGCCCCGAGCCCTCGCGGGCATTCGAGACTCCCTGGCGTCCAGCGCCGCCCAGGGCGTCACGCCTCCCCGCGGCCAGGTCGAGGCCGTCGCCCGGCAGACCGACGAGCTGGCGCGCCTCATGACCTCCCGAGCCCACGGCGACCTGGGCGGCTACCCCACCGCGCCGGAGGACGCCCTGGCACGAGACCTTCACAGCGCCGCCGCCGACGCCGCCCGGGCCGCCGCCGACCTGGGCGTCTACCTGCGCCGTGAGCTGTCCCGGCTCACCTCACCGCGCGAGGGCGTGGGGCTACAGCGCCACGCCCGCTGGGTGCGGCGCATGCTTGGCACCTCCTTCGACGCCGCCGAGGTCTACCAGTGGGCGCGCCAGGAGCTGGCCGACGTCGTCGCCGCCCAGGACGCCCTGGCCGCCGAGGTCCTCGGGCCCGGAGCCCGAGCCACCGACCTCGACGCCCACCTGCGCGCCGATCCCGGCACCGGGATGAGCCCCGAGGACTTCCCGCGCTGGGCCAAGGAGGTGGCTGACGAAGCCTGGGACACCGTCGTCGGCCGCCTGCTCGACGTGCCCGGCGACCTGGGCCGCCCGGGGGTCCTGCTCGATGCTCCTGGCGGCGGTGTCCACTACGAGGAGCCCGACCCCGTCCGCGGGCTTCCCGGCAGGGTCCTGCGCTCCTTCGCCGCCGGTGATGAGACGGTCTGGCCCTGGGCGGAGCGCACGACGGTCCTGCACGAGTCGGTTCCTGGGCACCACGCCCACTCCGGCGCCCAGAGCCTCGATGACTCCCTGACCACCTGGCAGCGGCACCTGGGGAAGGTCCCCGGATGCAACGAGGGCTGGGCCCTGTACGCCGAGAGGCTCGCGCTCGAGACCGGGCTGCTGAGCGAGCCGGCCGACCGCTTCGGCTGGCTGGCGGCGAGGCGCTGGCGGATCGTGAGGATCCTGATCGACCTCGGCGTCCACTCCTGGCTCCCGGTACCGGACGAGATCGCCTCCCTGCCCGGCGCCAGCGGCAGCGCACAGTGGGACCGGCCCACGGTCGAGGCGGTGCTGCGCGCCCATACGGTCCTGGGGGAGGGCTTCATCCAGTTCGAGGTGGACAAGCAGCTGGGATGGCCGGCCCAGGGCCTGTCCTACGTGCTCGGCGAGCGGGTGTGGCTGGAGGGACGCTCCCGGGCCCGGCACCGGGCCCGAGCGGCGGGGGAGGAGCTCGACCTGCGGGCCTTCCACAACTGCGGCATCGGCCTGGGCAGCGTGGGCCTGGACCTCCTGGCCGGCGAGCTCACCTGAACCGGCAGGGTCCTGGTGGGACCTGCCGGGGCCTGACAGGGCCACCCAGGGCCGGGATCGTGCGGAGCAGGCCGTGGTAGCGTCGAAAACGAGCGCCCGGTGAGGCTGCGGTGAGGCCGGTCCTCTCCTGTCGTCTCCCGCGGGCCTCCACGAGGTGCGGTCGCGGCTGCCGTCGATGCCGTCGTCGGCAGCCGGGAGCCGCTCGATCCTGAAAGGACAGATGATGGAGTACACCCAGCTCGGCACCACGGACATCACCATCCCCAGGCTGTGCGTCGGAGGGATGAGCTTCGGCAAGGTCTTCCCGGACTTCCACCAGTGGGTCATCGACCAGGAGGCCACCCAGGCCGTCATCGCCCGAGCCCTGGAGAAGGGCGTCAACTTCATCGACACCGCCAACGTCTACGCCTACGGCACGAGCGAGGAGTTCATCGGGACCTCGCTGAAGAACCTCGGTGTCAGGCGCGAGGACGTGGTGCTGGCCTCCAAGGTCTACTTCAACGAGGGGCACCTGTCGCGCGCGGCCATCGAGCGCGAGACCGACATGCCCATCATCGAGCGCGTCGCCTCTGTCGCCGAGCGTCACGGGGCGCCCATGTCCGACGTCGCCTTGGCCTGGCTGTGGGCCAAGGGCGTGGCCGCCCCCATCGTCGGCTGCTCGCGTCCGAGCCGCCTCGACGACGCCGTGCGGGCCCTCGACCTGAGGCTCACCGAGGAGGAGGTCGCCTTCCTCGAGGAGCCCTACCGGGCCCACGAGCTCGTGGGCCCGCTGGCCCGCCCCGGGGAGGGCGTGCTGCCCGGCTCGACGACCGATCGGGTGACGTCGACCGGGCAGGACGCCTCACAGCGATGACCTCGCCCGGCTGCGGCCCACGGCCATGGCGACGGCGAAGATCGCGACGGCGAACAGGGCGCAGATCCCGCAGTTGACGAGCAGGGAGCCGATGACATCCGCGGACATCGAGGTGGCGGTGTAGGCCCCGGAGATCGCCTGGTCCGCCCAGTACCCGGGCGTGAGCCTGGCGACTTGGGCGACGGCGTCGGGCAGCCACTCGACGGGAACCCAGGCTCCGGCCAGGAAGGACAGCGCCATGCCGCCGATATTGGCGATGGCGTTGGCCGCGTTCTGGCCCAGGCCGATCTGCCCCATGAGGAACCCCACCGAGACCGCCACGAGCATGTAGGCGCCCAGGGCCGCCCCGACCACGCCCAGGAGCGGAGCCGAGGTCGTCACGGCGTCGGCCCCGAAGGCCGCGACCCCCAGACCGAAGATCCACAGCCACCCGACGGCGCCGGCGATGAGGCACGCCCCCAGCAGCCCGAGGTTTCGGGTCCTGCCGCTGACCGGGGCGGCGTCGAGGCGGGAGCGGACCGCGCGGCGCCCCAGCGACGTCATGAGCGTCGAGATGGTGACGATTGCGAAGGCCAGGAGCGGGTAGAAGGAGAACCTGGCGTAGACGACGAGGTTGTGTGGCAGGGGAGTCGTGTCCTGGGCGATCCGCTCGGCCGCGGCGGAGTGGTCCATCGTGTCCTTGGCCAGGGCGACGGCGCGTGCCGGGTCGTCGGTGAGCGTCGACAGGTAGTCGGCGACCTGCCTCGTGTAGGAGCCAGTGCGCACGTCCATCAGCGCCCCCGAGGCCGACTCGTAGCTGATGACCGTGTCCATCCGGGGAGGCTCGGCGCCCTGGCGTGCGGCCTGCTGAAGGTCTTGCCCGTAGCCGGCGGGGATGATGAGGACGTAGTTGACGCGGTTCTGCGCGATGGCGTCCTGGATGTCCTGCCTGGAGTCCTCAAGCGGCTGAACCTTGCCGACGGACTCGACGTAGTCCCTGATCCCGTGGGAGACCGCGGAGTCGTCGCGGTCAATGACGGCCACGCTGGCCGTAGCTTTCGTGACCTGGCTGGAGTAGTCCTCGGACCGGGCCACCCCGGTCAGCAGACCGAACAGGGACATCACCACCAGGTAGATGAGGACGTAGGCCCGGTGGGCGGCCACGATTCTCAGACACGTCTTAAAGGTGCTCATGGTTCATCCTCCGGGCACGGATCAGGGCAATGGTCAGGAACAGGCAGGTCATGCCCAGCAGGGCCGCGCAGCTGCGGGCGAAGGGCGTCAGGGAGTCGTAGTAGAGCAGCCCGTAGAAGCAGCGGGCCGCCTGCCACAGGGGGTTGGCCTGCGCCAGCAGCGGGACGTTGCGCTCCACACTGGTGGCCAGTGACTGGGCCGCGGGCCCGTACAGGCCGGTGAACAGCGACAGCAGGGAGCTGATCCCGGAGAGTGGACCGACGCCCAGGCGCCCGATCGTCCCCAGGGCGGCGCCGGCGGCACTGGACATGAGGCTGCACACCCCGATCGCCACCAGGCACAGGAGCACGTGAGGGCCGAAGTCCACGCCCACCACCGTGGCCATGAAGACGAAGGCGACGAGCAGGCAGCCCAGGACGCACACCCAGGAGGCCGCGAGCGTGGCCGTGAGGACCTTCCACCGCGGCAGACCCGCCATGGTGTGCCGCGCCCCCAGTGGTGAGGTGGCCATGATGCCCTGGACCGCGACCAGCGCGACGGTCGCCCCCATGCCGCAGGCGAAGGCCAGCAGTGAGAAGTAGTACTGCGTCTCGGGCTTGACCGGGGCCGGCGTCACCGAGATCGAGCGGGTGAAGGAGCGCTCGGCCTGGAGCGCGGCCACCTGCTCCGGAGGCGTCCCGGCCTTGAGGATGACCTCGTGCTCGGCCCGCCTCTGAGTGTAGGAGTCCATGACCACCCGCAGGACCCGGGTCGTCTCGGCCTCGTTGCCCTTCTGGGTCACGTGCAGCACGGGCTCGCCGTCCTCGACGGCCAGGTAGCCGTTGGTGTCCCCCCGCTTCGCGGCGGCCTCGGCCTCGGAGGCGGTCGGGTGGGTGACCTTGGTGATGAGGTGGGGGTCGGCGTCGTCGGAGGAGATCTGCTCGACGACGGCGTCCAGCCCGGGAGCCTCCCGGTAGGCCTCGTCCTGGACGACGCCGAAGCTCATGGGCGTGGCCTCGTAGGCCTTGTCCAGGTTGGAGAACATCGCCATGAAGATGAGGGACAGGACGACCGGGAAGCCGAGCGTCCACACGAGCAGGACCCGATCGCGCAGGAGCCGGAGCACCTGGTAGGAGAAGACGGTCAGCATCTCAGGCCGCCTCGTCGCGTAGGGCCCGCCCGGTGATCTCCAGGAAGACGTCGTTGAGGGTCGGGGGCTCTGAGGTCACACGGCCGCAGGTCACTCCCGCCTCGTCCAGCGCCCGCATGACGTCGGAGAGGTTGTGCGAACCGGAGGAGCACTCGACGGTGACCTCTCCCTCCCGATAGGTCACCGTGCGCACGTGCTCCAGGCGCCGCAGCGTCTCCAGGACCTCCTCGCCCAGGGGGACGGGGTCGACGATCCCGACCCGGATCCGCTCGCCGATGCCGATCATCGCCTTGAGCTCATCGGAGGTCCCGGCCGCCACCTGCCGGCCGGAGTCCATGATGACGATCCGGTCGCACAGCTGCTCCACCTCCTCCATGTAGTGGCTCGTGTAGATGATCGTGGCGCCGCGCTCGTTGAGCCGCTTGATGCCGTCCAGGATGGCGCTCCGGCTCTGCGGGTCGACGGCGACCGTGGGCTCGTCGAGGATGATGAGGTCGGGGCCGTGGGCGATCCCGCAGGCGATGTTGAGGCGGCGCAGCAGGCCGCCGGAGAGCTTCCTGGGCTTGAACCTCACGAATTTCTCCAGGCCCACGAAGGCGATCGCCTCGGCCACCAGGCGGCGCCGCTCGGCGCGGTCGCGCACGTAGAGGGCGCAGAAGGCGTTGACGTTCTCCGCCACGGTCAGCTCATCGAAGACGGCCACGTCCTGGGGCACCACGCCGATACGGCGCTTGAGCCCGTAGGCGGTGGGAGTCATTGGCTCACCGAAGACGCGGATCGAGCCCTTGTCATAGGTGAGCAGCTGGAGGATGCAGCTGATCGTCGTCGTCTTGCCCGAGCCGTTGGGGCCGAGCAGCCCCAGCACCTGCCCGCGCGGGATCCTCAGCGACAGCCCGTCGACCGCGACGAGCTCCCCGTAGCGCTTGACCAGGGACTCGACCTCCACGGCCTGGCCGGTGTCCCCGTCCTTGTCCTTCACTGTCATCGTGGCTCCTCTTCTCGTCCGCCGGTGTCTGCCGGCTCATGACTCCCATGCTCCTGCGGGAGCAGCCGGCTCAGAAGTGCCCGCTGTCATGACCTGGACGGGCAGCCATGACTTCTGTCATGAGACTTGCAAGCAGGGTCACCGAAGCGGCTTGCCGGCTTCATGTGCTGCCGCGATCGTCGATAATCGAGGCGTGAAGGTCCTGGTCGACAAAGGCGTGATCCTGTGCGGCTGCCTCCTGCTGGCCCTGCTCGCCGGGGAGGCGGACGCGGCCGGTGTGGTCTGGCTGCTCGCGGCCGTGACCGTCGGAGCACTGAGCACGCTCACCGATCAGCACCGCTGGGTCGTCGCCGTCCCGGCCGCCTACCTCCTGCTCGGAACCCTCACGACGGCCTCCGTGCCCGGGGCCCCGCTGGTCGCCTACGCCCTGTCCCGCCTCGCCGCCGTCGGGTCCCGGAGGCAGCGGGTAGCGGCGGTCATCAGCTGTGTGCCCTTCCTGGTGGTCCTGGGAAGGCGGGCGCTGGGAGCACCCGCGGTGGCCCTGGCTCTGCTCGTCTGCGCGCTCGCGGCCCTCCTGGCGCTGCGCACCGCACAGGAGGAGGAGACGCGCAGGAGCCTGCACACCGTGCGAGACGACCTGCGTGAGAAGGTCCTGACCCTGCAGGACACGAACGCCCAGCTGCTCCAGGCCCAGGACCACGAGCTGCGCGCCGCCGCCCTGTCCGAGCGCACCAGGATCGCCCGGGAGATCCACGACGGCGTCGGGCACCTGCTCACCCGCCTCCTGCTGCAGGTCAAGGCCCTGCAGGTCACCCACCGGGGCGAGCCGGGCGTCGTCGCCGACCTCGCCTCCCTGGATGCGGGCCTCGATGAGGCCCTGGCCTCCATGCGCCGCTCCGTCCACGCCCTGTCCGACGAGGGCGAGGAGCTGGCCACCTCCCTCAACCTGCTGGGCTCACGGTGCGGCATTGACGCCGTGAGCATCGACTGCTCCACCGACGTCGAGCCGCCGCCGGCCGTGGCGCGCTGCGTCGTCGCCGTCGTGCGCGAGGCCCTCACCAACGCCGCCCGCCACGGTCGGGCCCGCTCGGCCCGCGTGACGGTCACCGACTACCCTGCGTTCTGGCAGGTCACGGTCGACAATGACGGCATCGTCCCCGCCGAGGGTGAGCCGGCCGTCGATGGTGGCGCGAGCTCGGGCATGGGCCTGCGCTCCATGACCGAGCGGGTCGAGGCCCTGGGCGGCAGGGTCCGGATCACGCCGCGGCCGCGGTTCACGGTCTTCGCCACGATCCCCAGGAACCAGGCAGACAGGGAAGGAACATCATGAAGGTCCTCATCGTCGACGACGACGCCCTCGTCGCCCAGTCCCTGTCCACGATCCTGTCGGTCGAGGACGACGTCGACGTCGTCGGCCTGGGCGGCTCGGGGCCGGAGGCCATCGAGCGGTACCGGGAGCTGGACCCCGACATCCTCCTCATGGACATCCAGATGCCCGGAGGCGACGGGCTCAGCGCGGCCGAGCAGATCCTGGCCGAGGACGCAGGAGCGCGCATCGTCTTCCTCACCACCTTCTCCGACGAGGAGTACATCGTGCGGGCCCTCAAGATGGGGTCGCGCGGCTACCTCATCAAGCAGGACGTCGCCCAGGTGGCCCCGGCGCTGCGCTCGGTCATGGCCGGGGTGTGCGTGCTGGAGGGGGAGGTGCTTGAGCGCAGCGCCACCATGGGGCTGAGCGCCCGGTCGAGTCAGCAGGGTCAGGAGCAGCCGGGTGGTAGCCGTGGGAACCTGCGGAGGACCGCCTTCGCGGCCCTGACCGACCGCGAGTACGAGGTGGTCGAGGCCGTGGCCGAGGGGCTGGACAACGCCGAGACGGCGGCGCGGCTGTTCATGAGCGAGGGCACGGTGCGCAACCACATCAGCTCGATCCTGGCCAAGCTGGGCCTGCGCAACCGCACCCAGGTCGCGGTCATGTACTACCGCTCCGCCCAGGCCGGGTAGAGGGGCCCGTTGACGTATCGGCGTCGCCGTGTCTCATTGTGATACTTCGTGTTACCCTCACCTGGAGGGAGGA
Source organism: Actinomyces viscosus (assembly GCF_900637975.1). Taxonomy (NCBI): domain Bacteria; kingdom Bacillati; phylum Actinomycetota; class Actinomycetes; order Actinomycetales; family Actinomycetaceae; genus Actinomyces; species Actinomyces viscosus. Next base: position 95,382 of record NZ_LR134477.1, read on the forward strand.
GGACGCGATGTCGACTGCTATGGAGAATCTCAACGTCAAGATCGACGCCGAGGACAAGCGCCTGTTCGTTGAGCTCGCTCATCGGATGGGGACGACCCCCTCCAACGCCGTACGTATGTTCGTGCGTGCGTTCAATGACTTCCAGGGCTTCCCCTTCGACACCTCTCGCCCTTACGGCATGAGTGCTGAGGCGCGCCGTGCCTACGAAGAGGCCGACGCGGCTATCGCCGCAGGTACCGCCAAGCGCTATCGCAGTGTTGCTGACCTGCGCAAAGACCTGGATCTGTGATGCTCGAGATCGTCATCTCGAACAAGTGCAAGAAGGACCTTAAGCGAGCGAAGAAGCGTGGTCTTGACCTGAGTGCATTCTTCGCCGTCGTTGAGATGCTTCAGCGCCAGGAGACGTTGCCCGCCCGCTACCGTGACCATGCGCTCACGGCGGACCGACCTTGTAGGCAAGCCCGGGATGGTCACAGGTTCTCGGCGAAGAAGGGCCCGACGATTCGCTGACGCAGGGCCGGGATGCTGTGGGCGCCGTCGGCGATGCCGAGCAGCGGCATCCGGTATACGTCAGTGAGCCGTTCGATCGTCGTGTGCATGACCTCGGTGACGGCCGGGCCGGGCCCGGAGCCCTGGAAGAAGAAGGCCAGGGGAGTCCCGGCGATATGCTCGGCGGGCTCGTCGTTCATCCGCTCGATGAGGGTCTTGAGGGCACCGGTCATGCCGTGCCAGTAGACCGGAGTGCCCCACACGAGCACGTCCGCCGCGCACACGCGCTCCCAGACCCGGGGCCACTGATCCCGGGCAGCGATGAGCCGCGAGAGTGGATGGCGTAGTCGATGAGGTGGAGCGTCTCGTAGCCGGTTCCTGCCAGAAGCCTGTCTGCCATGGCGGTCGTGTTGCCGTCGCGCTTGGAGGAGGCGTTGACGAACAGAATCATGAGTGTCCTTTCGACGCAGCCGGGCCAAGGGCAACGGTAGCCGCTGCCCCTCAAGCGACGAGTTCGACCGGTGTTCTGTACAGGCGTCTCCTGCCAAGCCAGCGGCGGGGGATGACTCTCCCTGGTTCTGCAGATTCCTCACTTCGAGTCCTGCAAACTCCTCACTACAGCACCTGCAAATTCCCTACTAGCTGTATGAGGTCATGAGGTTGTCGTCGTAGGGTGTGGGGGCAGCCGCATGAGTCACCGCGGCAGTGAGCCGGCAGCGATGACGAAGGCGAGGAGCGACGTCGCCCGCCGAATCCGCGCCCTGCGTGTGGACACTGTGGCCCCGGCGCCGCTGTGGCGCCTGACCGCCCTCATGACGGAGCGGTTCCCCGGACAGGTGCTGACCTCTCAGATGCTCACCGACTCCGAGGTGGAGGCCGGGGTCGTCGACGGCGATCTCGACCTGGGCATCAGCCTGCGGCCGCTGCCGATTTTGCTTTCGGACGGCGAGCGTTGAGGCCCAGTGATATCGGCGCAACAACATGTTGCTCGACGCCGGGGTCGGGCCGTGGTTTCCTGATGAAGATGGCTGTGCAGAGGGCCACGAAAAAGAAAGGGATCAGCATGAGTATCGGAGAGGTCATTAGCGCAGCCCGGGAGGCTCAAGGGATGACTCAGAGCGACCTGGCGGGCAAGGTCCTTGTCACCCGCCAAGCCGTCTCGAGGTGGGAGACCGGAGTCACGACTCCGGGCGTCGACATGTGCAAGCTCCTCGCCGGTGCGCTCGATGTTCCGGTCACACGGCTTCTGGAGATGCCTCCGGAGCCGTGCTGTCAGAGCTGCGCTCTCCCCTTGGGTAAGGATGCGGATTATGGCGCCGAGTCCGATGGCACGAAGTCGGAGGAGTACTGCACCTGGTGCTATCCGGACGGGTCCTTCGCCGGAGAGGAGTCGCTCGATGCCTTCATTGAGCACACTGCCCCTTATGTGGCTGAGGGGATCGGCATCTCTCAGGACGAAGCCGTCTCCTACCTGGCTGTCGTCCTACCAACCCTCAAGCGGTGGGCTCCCCGGTGACGGGACGGGCGAGATCGCGGCGAGCTGTTCGGCAGTCAGTGGTGATGGGTGCCGGTCGTCCCTGGGGCGTGTTGCGGGAGTCTGTGACGAGCTGAGTACCTTGGTGCGGCCCTTCAGTCGCTGATCGGGGTGTTGCGCTCAGGTGATATGTCGCCATCTGAGGTGTATGTCCCGAAACCGCAGGAGCTGAGCCGTGGTCAGGTTGAGCTGGGCTTGATCCGTGCCGGCTCAGATGGCTGGATGTGAGCAGGCGTCACATCGCCACGGCGTCCTCACCGAAACCCCTGCTGAGGATAGAAACGTCGACGGGTATCTGGGTTGATCGTTGGTTCCCGGAGAAGTTGTGAAGGTGGCGTGCGGTGGGACTCGCATGCTGAATGTGTCCGTCTGGGACGACTTTGACTGAACGGTTCAGGTGGCGTGTTTGCGTTTGCGCAGGTCAGAGCCTTTTCGGCTCGGAGGTGAGAGCAGACCGGGTCTCAAAGTCGTCCCTGGTGGACACCAGCCGCCTTACCGAGGCCGTAACGGGCCGCTGTTCCTACTGGCAACCACCACGACAGGCTCCGCGAGTAAGCCTCATGCTCTCAGTCGGCAGTTAGGTCAGCGGTGGCTCGTAGGCCATCTGGTCTCCCTTGTGCGTGCTCGGTCCATCTGACATCGTCGCACGTCCCGTGTGACGGCGATTACCGCCATACTTTACCGCCAGTGGCGGTAATCGAGCGCGGTCAGGCCAGCTCCCCGGTGATGAGGCGGGCCAGGTCGCGGCGGGCCCGGTGGCCCTCGGGGGTGGGGAACATCGGGTAGACGTGGTTGAGGCTCTCGCCGACGTGCAGCGTCGAGTCGACCCCGGCCTCCAGGAGCTTGGCGTGGAAGAGCGCGTTGTCCGGCAGGAAGATCTCCCGGGTCCCCACGAAGGTCGTCACCTTCCGCAGGCCCGACAGCTCACCGTAGATGGGGGAGAGGTGCCAGTCCGTCAACGGGGTCTCGCCTGCCCAGGACCGGCCGATCTCGGCGAGGGGCTCAGGCGCCATGAGCGGGTCGGCGTCGACGTAGTCGGAGATATCCGGGTTGGCGTTGGTGATGTCGACCCAGGGTGAGATAAGCGCGAGCTCGTCGGGCTGGGCGTCGCCGGCCTCGGCCAGGGACAGGGCGATGACCGCCGCCAGGCCCCCACCGGCGCTGTCACCCATGAGGATGATCCGCTTGCCCGGGTTCTCGGCGACCGTGCGCCGGTAGAGGTCCAGCACCAGCCGGTGCGCCTCCTTCCACGTGTGGTGGGGCGTCAGCGGGTAGAGCGGCATGATGAACTCCGCCCCCGTCCTGCGGGCGAGATGGTCCACGAGCCAGGCGTGCGCCGAGGCCGCCGTCTGGATGTACCCACCGCCGTGGAGGTAGATGACGATCGTGTTCGACGGCGTGCGCCCACGGACGTAGTAGACGGGCATCCCCTCGTCCTCGCGCCGCTGAAGGTCGTAGAAGATGCGGCCCCAGGCGGGGAAGGCGACGGCGCGGCGGGGCTCGGGACGGCTGGCCAGGCGAGCGATCCGGTTAGTGATCGACATGTGGGTGTACGCCATCTTGACCGGCCGGGTGCCGTACTCCGCGAGGGTCGCCGCGGCCGAGCGCCGGTAGCGTTTGCGCGAGTAGGCGCTGAAGGCTCCCAGCGCCAGGCTCGTGCCCGCGATGCCGAGGGCGGTCTTCAGGGTCGTGCTCCGACCGGTCTTCCGGGACTTGCGGCTCATCATCATTCCTCCACGTCACCGGGCGCCGGACGTCGTGTAGCAACGCCTCCGAATCCGGTGCCCTCGGCGTCTATCGTAGGTCGTGGAGCCCCGCGATGACGGGGCAGACCCTGCCCTTCCGCTCAGTGCGGAGAGGCATACCCGGATCCCCAGCCTCGCCTCCGGCGCCAGCCCTGACAAGGAGACAATGCGGCATGGAAACCTACGAGACCGACCACCTCGATATCGTCCGCGCCCTGGCGCCCGAGTGCATGGTGCTGCTGCGCTCCGACGGCGCCTTCCCCCTGGCAGGACCCGGCGAGATCGCCCTGTTCGGCTCCGGCGCCCGCCGCACCGTCAAGGGCGGCACCGGCAGCGGCGACGTCAACTCCCGCCACGTCACCACCATCGAGGAGGGCCTGGAGGCGGCCGGTTTCACCGTCGTGACCAAGCCCTGGCTGGACGCCTACGACCGCGTCCACGACCAGGCCCACCAGGACTTCATCGCCGGTATCAGGGCCGAGGCCGCCGAACGAGACGTGCCCGCCATCATGATCGGCATGGGCTCGGTCATGGCCGAGCCCGAGCACGAGATCCCCCTCGACGTCGAGACCGACGTCGACCCCCAGACGGCTGTCTACGTCCTGGCCCGCACCTCCGGCGAGGGCAGTGACCGTACCCCCGACGCCGGCGACCTCAGGCTCACCGCCTCCGAGATCCGTGACATCCGCGCCCTGAGCAAGCGCTTCGAGCGCTTCCTGCTCGTCCTCAACGTGGGCGGCGTCGTCGACCTCAGTACGCTGGGGGACGTCACCAACATCCTCCTGCTCTCCCAGCTCGGCGCGACCATCGGCGACGCCTTCACCGACGTCCTCCTGGGGCGGGCCTACCCTTCCGGCAAGCTGGCCACCACCTGGGCCGCCTGGGACGAGGCCGAGCAGATCGGCGACTTCGGCGACCCCGACGACACCCGCTACCGAGAGGGCGTCTACGTCGGCTACCGTTTCTACGACTCGATCGGCAAGGAACCGCTCTTCCCCTTCGGGTTCGGTCTGGGCTACACGACCTTCGACCTCCGCACCCACCAGGTGAGCCTCGACGGGGCGCGCGTGAGCATCGACGTCGACGTCACCAATACCGGTTCCCATCCCGGCAAGGAGACCGTCCAGGTATATGCCGCTGTTCCGCCCGGCCGCCTCGACCAGCCGCTCCAGGCGCTGGCCGGCTTTACCAAGACCGGTCAGATCGCCCCGAGGGAGACGGCGCGCGTCACCGTGGACGTCGACCTGACCGACCTGGCCTCCTACGACGAGGCCGCCCACGCCACCGTCCTGGAGGCCGGTCGCTACCTGCTGCGGGTGGGGACCTCCAGCCGGCACCTGAGCCCCGTCGCCGTCGTCGGGCTCGGCGAGGACGCGATCGTGCGCCGCCTGACCGGAGACCTGGGCGAGCCCGGCTTCACCGACTGGAGGCCCGAGACCCCGGCGGCCCTCGACATCCCGGCAGACCTGCCGGTGCTCGCCGTCGACCCGGCCCGCCTGCGCCTGCCCGACCGCGCTGAGCCCGCCAGCGCCGCCGACCTCGACGAGGCACTCGCCCTGGCCCGGACCCTGTCCGACGACGAGCTCATCCACACCGTCCTGGGCGACTACCGCAGCGGCGAGGAGTCAGGCTCCATCATCGGGGCGGCCTCCACCACCGTCGTCGGCGCGGCGGGCCAGTCAACCACCCGCATCGCCGGGGTGCCCAGCATCATCATGGCCGACGGGCCCGCCGGCCTGCGCCTGGCCCCCACCTACGGCGTCGACGCCGAGGGTTCCTTCTCCCTGGGTGACTCCAGCCTGCCGGCCACCTTCCTCGAGCTCATGGACGACGCCGGACGCGAGGTCCTGGGCATCGCGGACGAGCCCGAGCCCCGCGAACCCGCTGAGATCCGCGAGCAGTACGCCACGGCCATCCCCATCGGCACCGCGCTCGCCCAGTCCTGGAACCCGGTGCTGGCCGAGCGGCTCGGCGACGTCGTGGGGGCCGAGATGGAGCGCTTCAGCGTCCACCTCTGGCTCGCCCCGGCCTTCAACCTGCACCGATCCGTCCTGTGCGGACGCAACTTCGAGTACCTCTCCGAGGACCCGCTGCTGGCCGGGCGCATCGCCGCCGCCATCACCCGAGGCGTCCAGTCCCACCCCGGGCGGGGCGTGACCATCAAGCACCTGGCCTGCAACAACCAGGAGACCAACCGTCTCAACTCCAACAGCCGGGTCAGCCCGCGCGCCCTGCGGGACCACTACCTGCGCCCCTTTGAGATCTGCGTGCGTCGGGCCCGTCCCGCCGCCGTCATGACCTCCTACAACCTCATCAACGGCGTCCACACCTCCGAGTCCGCCCAGCTGCTCGAGGTCATCCTGCGTCAGGAGTGGGGCTTCGACGGCCTGGTCATGACCGACTGGGTCGTCGACGGCATGACCCACAGCGACATGAAGCACCCGCGTGCCACCGCCGCCGCCACCGTCAAGGCCGGTAACGAGCTCTTCATGCCCGGAGGCGAGCCGGACCGCCAGAACCTCCTGGCCGCCCTGCGCCGGGGGAGTGAGAACCTCGGGGCGGCCGGCCGGCCCGAGCAGTCCGACGACGCCGTGAGCCTGACGCGCACCGAGCTCGAGACGCAGGCCGCCCGCGTCATCCGCATGGCCCGGAGGCTTGCCGTGAGCCCGGCATCTTGATCCTCATGCTGTACAATTAATCGAAGAATTCGACAGCAGGAGGGTGTCATGCCGACGATCAAGCCAGTGTCCGATCTGAGGAGCTACACGGAGGTTCTCAAGGACGTTGCGGAGGACTCACCTGTTTTCCTCACCAAGAATGGTCATGGTAGATATGTCCTTCTCGACATGAAGGATTACGACCGCATCAAGGCTGGTCATCGTCTGATTCGAGAGGTTGAGATCGGCCGGATCTCTGGTGAGGAGCAAGGGTGGATCAGCGCTGCAGACGTGCGTGCGCACTTTGTCGCACGACGGGCATCGGCTAATGAGTGCTGAGGTCGTCTACTCCGCTGATGCTCTTATCGATCTTGATGAGGCATGGGACTTCACGGTGGAGGCTTCCGGTGACCCGGAATTGGCATTCCAGCAGGTAGATGCCTTGCTTGAGGCGGTTGAAGGGGTTCGGAGCTTTCCGTCGTCCGGGAGCAGGCTGGACGTCGTTGTTGGTATTCCAACAGAGGGCCGCTATGTTGTGGCAGGCCACTTGCTCGCTGTTTACGGCATTGAGGATCACTTCATCCGGGTGGATCGGATCTTCGATACTCGGCAGGACTGGGTTTCTGTGCTCGTCCAGCGCAGCTGAGACGCTGTGTTCTGAGTAGGGGTGCTGGGGTCTGTTGCCCGGGCGGTAGACGTGACATGCTCAGGACAAGCCGCCCGCACATCGTAAGGAGCCCTCCATGGCGCTGACACCCCAGGCACGCGAGACCTTCACCAGGCTGTTCGGGGTGGAGCCCCAACCGCACCCCACGGACCCCGAGCTGTTCGACATCCTCCAGAACGGGATCTTCGACGAGGCCTTCTCCACGGGCGTCCTCACCGACGTCGAGCGCGAGCTGCTCACCGTCACCGTCCTGACCGCCATGCAGACCCTCCCGCAGCTCAAGGCCCACGTGGGTGCCGCCCTCAACATCGGCGCCAGCCCCCTGCAGCTGCGCGAGACCATCTACCAGTGCGCCCCCTACATCGGATTCCCCAAGACCCTCAACGCCATCGGTGTGGCCAACGAGGTCTTCGAGGCGCACGGCATCTCCCTGCCCCTGGAGAACGCCGGCACTGTTGACGCCACCGACCCCAGTGCCCGGGAGCAGGCGGGTGCCGCCATCCAGACCCCGCTGTACGGCAACGAGGTTAGGGAGGTCTTCTCCGCCCTGCCCGAGCCCTTCGATGAGTTCGTGCCCCACCTGCTGACCTCCTGGGCATTCGGCGACTTCGCCACCCGCGGCGGGCTCGACGTCGCCCAGCGCGAGCTCGTCAGCCTCGTGGCCATCGCCGCCATCGGCGCAGCCACCCAGCTGCGCCCGCACGTGGCCGGGGCCATCAAGGCCGGGTCCTCCCGGCAGAAGGTGGCCGCCGCGCTGGTTCAGGTTATGCCCTACATCGGTGGCCCCTACACCCTGTCCGGTCTCGTCCTGGTGGCCAAGTACGACGCGAACGCCTCCTCAGAGGCCTACCGCTGAGAGGCGCCGGCTGATTCCGGGCCTGTCGACGAGATGACATGGTGTGACGGGCAGCACTTTCTCGACTCGACGTCATCTCGCTCAGGTCAACACCGGATTCATCATATGTACTAACAACTCTCTTCCTCGTAGTTTCTTGATCGCCGGGGTGCTCAGCCCTGGCGCCCATACCTCTGGGCCAACCGGCCCGGGAACGACTCAAGAATGACTCAAGGAAGAGAGACGACCATGGACCGCAACTACTTCGACCTGACCGGGCAGGTGGCTCTCGTGACCGGCTGCTCGTCAGGCATCGGCATCCAGATGGCCAAGGCGCTGGCCAGCGCCGGAGCCAATATCGTCGCGGTGGCCCGCCGTGTCGAGCGCGTCGAGGCCGTTGCCAAGGAGATCGCCGACGAGTTCGGGGTCAAGACCCTGGCCCTGCACTGCGACGTGCGCGACACCGTCAGCGTTGAAGCCGCCGTCGATGCCGCCCTGGAGACCTTCGGCCGCCTCGACATCGTGGTCAACAACGCCGGAACCGGCAGCTTCGGCCCCGCCGAGGACCTGACCGACGAGCAGTTCGACACCGAGGTGGACATCGACCTGTACGGCATCTTCCGCGTCTCGCGCGCCGCGGCGAAGAAGGCCATGATCCCCGCCGGCTACGGACGCATCATCAACGTCGCCTCCATGTACGGCATGGTCGGCTCCAACGTCGCCGGCATGGCTGCCTACCACGCCGCCAAGGGCGGCGCCGTCAACCTCACCCGCGCCCTGGCGGCCGAGTGGGCCAAGTACGGCATCACCGTCAACGCCCTGTGTCCCGGCTACTTCTACTCCGAGCTGACCACCGACGTCCTGGACGCCGAGGACACCGGATCGGCCTTCCGCGCCATGATCCCGCTGGACCGCTTCGGCAAGGAGGGCGAGCTCGACACCGCCATCCTGTTCCTGGCCTCGAAGGCCTCCGGCTACGTCGTCGGATCGCCCATCCTCGTCGACGGCGGCTACAGCGCCATCTGAGGGTCTGCTCCGACCGCGTCCTCGCGCGAGAGACGGCCCCGCCCCGGCGGCCCGTCCACCGTGGCTCTCCTGTGCCTCTCCCATGGCTCTACCATGGCTGCCGGGCCGGGCGCCTTCCGCCCGCCCCAGACGGCAAGGAGAACACGTGACGACGACGCAGCCCTACCTCTCACGGCAGGTCACCTTCACCGCCCAGGGGCAGAGGATCGGGGGACTGGCCTACGTCCCATCCGCGGCGGCGTCGGTGCCCGCGCCCCTGGTCATCTGCTGCCACGGCATGGAGGGCTCCCACACCCGCGTCGCCCCCATGGCACGGCGCTTCGCCGCAGCAGGTGCGGTCGCCGTCTGCTTCGACTTCCGCGGGGGCGGCGGCAGCGCCAGCCAGGGCCAGGCCACCGCGATGTCGGCCCTCACTGAGCTGGCCGACCTCGAGGCAGTCCTCACCACAGCCTGCGCCTGGCCGGAGGTGGACGCCTCCCGGGTCGCCCTGTTCGGGCTGAGCCTGGGAGGGGCGGTCGCGGCGCTCGCGGCCGCCCGGCACCCGCAGCGGATCGCCGCCCTGGCCCTGTGGTACCCGGCCCTGCGGCTGGGGGAGAACCTGCGCGCCGCTTTCCGCACCCTGGCGGCCGTGCCCGAGGAGTTCGACTGGGCGGGTACCCGGCTGGGGCGCGCCTACGCCGTCGACGGCTGGAACCTGGAGGTCGGGGCCGAGCTGGCCACCTATCGCCGCCCCGTCCTCATCGTCCACGGGGAGCAGGACCGCTCCGTGCCCATCGAGGTCTCCCGGGCCGCCGTGCGCGCCCTGCCTGACGCCGAGCTCGTCACCATCCCCGGCGCCGCCCACGGGTTCGGGGACGCCAACTGGGAGGAGGCCATGCGCCGCACCACCGACTTCCTGGCGTGGAACGGCGTCCTGGAGGAGGACTGAGCCGCACACCGCACGACTACACCGGAGGGCCCGCGCAGGTTGGGGTGCAGTCCTCAGGCCATCGGGCTCTCCCACGAGCCCCGGGTGTCGACGCCGGAGGCCTGGGCGGCCTCCTCCAGCCTGGCGACCTCCTCTGTGCTCAGCGTCAGGTTGACGGCCTTGGCGGCGTCGTCGACCTGGGTCGGCGTGGTGACGCCGATGATCGGGATGGTTCCCTTGGCGATGGCCCAGGCGACGCTGACCTGGGCGGGGGCGACGTCGTGGGCCGCGGCGATGGCGCGCAGCGTCTCCAGCAGGGCTCCGAGCCTGGGCAGCAGCGGGTTGTAGGTGCGGCCGCGCTGGGAGTCGGCCGGCATGAGGTGGTCGGCGTCGTACTTGCCGGACAGGGCTCCCTGCTCCAGGGTCATGTAGGCGAAGAAGTCGATGCCGTTGTCATGGCAGTAGTCCAGGAGGCCCGCGTCCTCGCTCGAGCGGTACAGGAGCGAGTAGTGGTTCTGGATGGCGGAGAGGCGGACGCCCTTGGCGGACAGGATCTCCTCAACCCGCTTGATCTGGGCGAGGTTGTGGTTCGAGACGCCCACGCGCCCGACCTTGCCCTCCGCGGCCAGCCGGGCCACCAGCGGGGTCCACCGCTCGACGTCGCCGGGGTTGTGGATCCAGTAGAGGTCGATCTCGGTGGTGCCGAGGTTCTGCTCGGACTGCGCCAGCTCGTCGGCGACCGGGTCGGCCCCGTCTCCGGCGATCTGCGGAGTGAACTTGGTGGAGATGATGACGTCCTGGCGCGGGACGTCGGCGATGAGGGTGCCGAGTGCGCGCTCGGAGGCGCCCATGCCGTAGACGAGCGCCGTGTCCCACAGGCGCAGGCCCTGGCTCATGGCGGCGTCGAACACCTGCTTGAGGTCGTCGTTCGTGAGGTGGTTGCCGAAGACCTGGTCGCCTCCGGCGGCGCCCGATCCCCAGGACCAGGTTCCCAGGGCGATGCGGGGCAGGGGAGCGTTCGATGTGGTGGGTGAGGCGGAAGAGTCGGACACGATGTTCTCCTGAGGTAGGCGGTGAGACGGGCGGTGGGGTGGATGCCGGGGTGGCTTCCTCCCCGTGGGCCGTTGTTACTACCCTCGGATATGAAGTGCGCTTCAGATCAAGCGCCGGGTGAGTGAGGTGCTGCACGGATCCGCTCGCCGAGGAGACGAACAGGAGGACGTCATGGTGATGCCGGTGGCCGCCGACCAGGAACGCACCTACGGCATTGGTGAGGCCTCGCAGGCCACGGGGCTGACGACGTCGGCCCTGCGCTTCTACGACCGTGAGGACCTGCCGCCCAGGATCCGCCGCATCAAGGAGGCCTGCGGCATCCACCGGTACTGAACCGCTGCCGAGCTGTGCAGGTCGACGTCGGGCATCGAGGGGCGGCGAGAGATATCGTGACGGTGGTAGCGAGCTGCGGCGTCGGAGTCACAGAATTGACCGTATGAGCGCATACGAGACAGCAGACCTGAACGGGGTCAGCAAGACGATGCTGCTGACCCTCCACGCTAGGGCGCAGCACACGCTCTCCGACCGGCCGCGCTTCACGGATCCCGCCGCCGTCGAGCTCGTCTCCCGGATCGACTACGACTTCACCATGGCGAGCCAGGACCGGCTCATGGCCGACGGCGTCGTGCTGCGCACCCTCACCCTCGACCCGCTCGTCGCCGGCTACCTCGCCACCCACCCTGGCTGCACGGTGGTCAACATCGCCTGCGGGCTCGACACCCGCTTCCAGCGCCTCGACGATGGGCTCGTCACCTGGTACGACCTCGACCTGCCCGACGTCATCGAGCTGCGGCGCCGGCTGCTCGATGACGGCGAGCGCCACCACACGATCGCCGCCTCCGCCCTCGACCCCGACTGGCCCGACCGGCTAGGAGAGGACAAGGCCGGCGGCAGGACGAGCGGCGACGTGCTCGTCATCATTGAGGGACTGAGCATGTACCTCGAGCAGGACGAGGTGCGCTCCTTGTTGGACATCATCGCTGCGAGGCTGCCCGGCGCGACGGTTCTCATCGAGGTCATGGCCCGCCTGTTCCAGAAGTACGGTCGAGAGCGCTCGGTGGAGGACGCGGGGGCGCGATACACCTACGGCTGCTCCAGCGCCGCTGAGTTTCAGCGCACGGTCGCTCCCGGCTTCACGCTGCTCCACGACGTCCCCTTCACCGACACCATTGCACGCTACAACCCTGTGCTCGCGCCCCTGGTGCGGTTGCCGCTGGTGGGGCGGCTCTCCGAGCGCATCGTGGTACTGCGCGCGCCGGCCTGAGCGCATTCTTCCGGCCGGGGACATTCGACGCCGTCGGGGACAGAAATTCTGCACCCGCACGCGTGACATGTCCCCGGCCAGAAGAATGTGCACCCATACGCGTGGCATGTCCCCGGCCGGAGGCGGCCGCACCCGGCCGGTACCGATGGCCGACGGTGGCACTACTATTCTCCCTGGACGTGCTCGCAGCGCCGCGAGCACGGGTGATGAGGAGGAACCATGAGTGAGCCGGTGACGACGTCGGCCGAGGACGTGCCTGAGACGGTTGAGGAACGGGAGCGCCGGTACTGGCTCTACGTCCCCGGTGAGGGCGCCGGGAAGTGGGAGGAGTTTCAGGCGGCCGGAATCATGGCTCTCAACTGGGACCGGATCGGCGACCCCGCGAGCTACCCGAACGAGGAGGCGATTCTTGAGGCGCTGGAGTCCAGCTACGGAGACTGGGGAGGGCGTCCGAGGGGCGCGGCGAGAATGATCCGGGACTTCGTCCACACCATCCGTCCCGGCGACGTCATCTACGCCCGGCGCACTCCGACCGAGATCATCGGACGCGGCGTCGTCCGCTCCGGGTTCCGCTACGACGACGTCCGGTCCTCCTACCGCTGCGTGCACGACGTCGAGTGGACGCATATCGGCTCCTGGACGCTCGATCGTCGGGTTGGCGCCGTGACCCTGCAACGCGTCACGGAGAACACGAGCTACAACCCGGCCCAGCTCGAGTCGCTGTTCAGGGAGCGCAAGGAGCTGGCACCGTCCCCGGACGCCATCCAGACCCCGGGCGCCGAGGAGCATGATTGTCAGCACTGGCTCTACACCCCGGGTGAGGGCGCGGTCAGATGGGATGAGTTCCGAACCGCTGGGATCATGGCTCTCAACTGGGACCGGATCGGTGACCTGTCTCTTTTCCCCGACAAGGAGACGCTCTTGGAGGCGCTCTACGACCACTACGGGGACTGGGGCGGTCGTCCGCGTAAGGCTGCGGACTCGGTGTGGGACTACGTCCATGTCATGAGACCGGGTGACGTTATCTTTGTCCGCCGTGGCTTCAACGAGATCGTAGGACGCGGAGTGGTTCGCTCCGACTACCGCTATGACGAGGACCGCTCATCCTTCCGGGCGGTGCGCGACGTCGAGTGGACGCACGTCGGTTCCTGGCCGCTCGAACAGCGAGTCGGCAGACTGATGCTGCACCGTCTCACCGAGAACACGAAGTACACGCCGGACCAGCTCAACGCACTCATCGGGATCGAGGAGACGCATTCGCCTTCAGTCGTAGACGACCAGCACGAGGAAGACGATCTTGATGAGGCGGTCGAGGGCTATACCAGTGTCGACTTCCTGGAAGAGGTCTTTCTCGACCCCGAGGACCTGGAGCAGATGCTCGGGCTGCTGCGGCGCAAGAAGAACCTCATCCTTCAGGGCGCTCCCGGTACGGGGAAGACCTTCGCGGCCAAGCGCCTGGCCTATGCGCTCATGGGGCAGGTGGACGACTCGCGGGTGGAGATGGTGCAGTTCCACCAGTCGACCGCCTACGAGGACGTCGTCGTCGGGCTGCGGCCCACGAGCGAGGGCGGGTTCGCGGCCGCCGAGGGCGTGTTCGCCAGGTTCTGCCGGCGCGCCGCCGCCGACCCGGGCCGGGACTACGTCTTCATCATCGACGAGATCAACCGCGCCAACATCTCCAAGGCCTTCGGCGAGCTGCTCATGCTCATCGAGGCCGAGCACCGCGGCGATGCGCTGCGCCTGCCGGTCTCCGGGGAGCTGCTGGCCGTCCCGGAGCGGCTCCACCTCATCGGCATGATGAATACCGCCGACCGGGGACTCGCCCTCATCGACTACGCGCTACGGCGCCGCTTCGCCTTCTTCGAGATGAGACCGGCCCTCGACCACCCCGCCTTCCTCCGGCACATCGCCACCGTGGGCAGCCCGAGGCTGGAGGCCCTGGTCGACGTCGTACATCGCCTCAACCGGCGGATCGTTGAGGACGAGGCCCTCGGTCCCGGGTTCCAGATCGGCCACTCCTACCTGTGCCTGCCGACCAGAAGCTCGGAAGGGCCCGGGAGCACTGAGGGTGCCGAGTCCAGCATGGACAGCGACATCGCCTCAGTGGTGCGCTACGAGCTCGAACCGCTGGTGCGCGAGTACTGGTTCGACAACCGGGCCGCCATGGAGGAGAGCATTCACCAGCTGGAGAGCGTCCTGCTGTGACGGCCACCGCATTCCCCGGCCGGGTAGCCAGCGGGGAGTCCGGCCGGCCCCACCCCGAGGGTCCCAGCACCGTGCTGCTCAAGAACGTCTACTACATGCTCGCCTACGCCTTCACTGCGCTGGAGACCGGCGAGCACCGGCGCCTGGCGGCCGAGGACTTCGACCATGTCCACGACCTGCTCGCCGCCGTCCTCGCCGAGGGGCTCGACAACCAGCGCCGACGCGGCTTCGAGCGGGACTACGAGCCCTTCACCGAGGACCTGGCCCTCGTGCGGGGACGCATCGACCCCGCCGCCACCATGCGGCTACAGGCCCGTTGCAGGGGGCTCGTGCGCTGCGGCTACGACGAGCGCACCGACAACACCCTCATGAACCGGCTCCTCAAGACCGCCGCCCTGCGCCTGATCCTGCACGGCCGCATCACCCCGGCCCGCAGGACCAGGCTGAAGTCCACGCTGCTCGTCATGGGGGGCGTCGAGCTGATGAGCGTGGGCGAGCTGGAGCGTCTTCGCTGGGAGACGCTGCGCTTCCATCGCGGTAACCGCTCCTACCGGCTGCTCATGGGGGTGTGCCGGCTCGTCCTGGACCAGCGGCTGCTCAGTGACGACGACGGCGCAGTCAGTCTTGCGGACCTCCTCGACCCCCAGGAGCTGAGCGCCCTGTACGAGCGCTTCGTCCTGGCCTACTTCCGGCGCCATCATCCCCGCCTGCGCGCCGGGGCGCCGTGGGTGAGCGGCGGCATCGAGGACGCCCCGGTCTTCCTGCCGGGACTGCACACGGACATCGTCCTGACCGGGGCGACGCGGACCCTCATCATCGACACCAAGTGCTACGGGCGGATCCTCGGGTCCCGTTTCGACAGGCAGATCCTGTCCCCGGCCAACCGCAACCAGATCTACAGCTACGTCATGCACGAGACCAGCGACCCCCGCCAGAGCGGGCGCGAGGTCGAGGGCATGCTGCTCTACGCCCAGACCACCGTCGACCCGCCGATCCGCGAGACCTGGACCGAGAACGGGCACCGCTTCCACGTGCGCACCCTCGACCTGGATCGGGACTTCACCGAGATCGCCGCCCAGCTCGACGACGTCGCCGCCCTGCTCCTTCCCGCCTGATCCACTGCGAGTATCTACTCCGAGTCGTGAGCGTGCCATCGTGAGAGCGTCTCGGTGATCTCCTCCAGTGATGGCTCTCCAGCCGCGACGGCGATCACCAGCTGGTAGGCGTCGTCGTCGGGAGCCTCGATCCAGTGGCCGTTGACATCGAGAAAGACCAGCGTGGCCAACCATCCCAACCGCTTGTTGCCGTCTATCAGCGGATGATTGCGGACCAGGGAGTCGAGCAGGGCCGCAGCCTTCTCGTCGATCGTGGTGTAGGCGTCGCGTCCCCAGAGAGCGGCCGCAGGCCGGTGCAGCGCCGAGTCGAGCAGGCCGAGGTCCCGGACCGGTCCCACGGCGAGATCCTCGATGAGCGAGAGGGCGTCCTCGAGTGTCAGGTACTCGACCATCTGCGGTTGGCCGGCGACCGATCAGCGGCCGAGGCGTTCCAGGACGTCGGCGTACCGGCTGCGGACGCGGGCGGAAGCCGCTTTAACCCGCTGCTCATGTCCGCGGCGTGCGGCCACCTCGTGGATCGCCCGGATCGTCGCCTCCTGACGGCTGATCCCGTCCTCCTGTGCCAGGAGTGTCAGAAGACGCTCATCCTCCTTGCTCAAGCGCAGTGTCATCGCCATGCGCCAAGAGTACCAGGTGATACCAAAGTGGTATCAGAGGGGGGTGCACATTTTCCTGGCCGGGGACATCCTGCACGTGCGGGGACAGAAAATCTGTCCCCGACGGCGTCGAATGTCCCCGGCCGGAGGCGAGCGCACCTTTCGGCTGCGCGTTCGGCTTTCGCCGCCGGGGGTGGGCTGGCAGCATCGGTGCCGTGACCGAGAACCACGCCCAGCCCCGCCCCACCCACTCGGACGACGTCGCCAACCCCCTCCTGCTGCAGGCCTTCGCCTGGGACCTGCCTGCCGACTCGACCCACTGGCGCGTCCTGGCCGACAACGCCGCCCTTCTGGCCGACTGCGGGGTCAGCTCGGCCTGGCTGCCGCCCGCATACAAGGGACAGGCCGGTGTGGAGGACGTCGGCTACGGCGTCTACGACACCTACGACCTGGGCGAGTTCGACCAGAAGGGCACCGTCCCCACGAAGTACGGCACCAAGGAGGACTACCTGGCCGCCATCGAGGCGATGCACGCCGCGGGCATCAGCGTCGTGGCCGACATCGTCCTCAACCACCGCATGGGCGGCGACGACACCGAGGTCGTGCGCGCCACCCCGGTCGACCCTCACGACCGCCTGCGCCCCATCGGCGAGCCCGAGGAGATCACCGCCTGGACCCGCTACACCTTCCCGGGACGCGCTGGCGCCTACTCGGACTTCACCTGGGACTGGACCTGCTTCCACGGCACCGACTGGGACGAGGCTCGCCACCAGCAGGGCGTGTGGCTCTTCGAGGGCAAGCAGTGGAACGAGAACGTCACCGACGAGCTCGGCAACTACGACTACCTCATGGGCTCCGACGTCCACGTCACCGACCCCGCCGTCAGCGCCGAGATGGACCGCTGGGGACGCTGGTACGTGGAGACCACCGGCGTCGACGGCCTGCGCCTGGACGCCCTCAAGCACGTCGGCGCCGACTTCTTCGCCCGCTGGCTGCCCGAGCTGCGCCGCGCCACCGGACGCGACCTGCCGGCCGTGGGCGAGTACTGGTCCCGCGACGTCGCCGACCTGGAGGGCTACCTGGAGGCCGTCCCCTTCACGAGCCTGTTCGACGTCCCCCTCCACTTCCACCTGCACGCCGCCTCCGCCTCCAACGGCGACGTCGACCTGTCCCGCCTCTTCGAGGGCACCCTCGTGGCCACCGACCCCGCGCGCGCCGTCACCTTCGTGGAGAACCACGACACCCAGCCGGGCCAGTCGCTGGCCTCCACCATCGAGTCGTGGTTCAAGCCCTCGGCCTACGCCCTCATCCTCCTGCGTGAGGCCGGAACCCCCTGCGTCTTCTGGGGAGACCTGTTCGGCACGCCCGAGACCGGCGACCTGCCGGCCGTCACCGAGCTGCCACTGCTCATGACCATGCGGCGCGCCCTGGCCCACGGCCCCCAGCACGACGCCCTCGATGAGCCCGACGTCGTCGGCTTCGCACGCGAGGGCGACGACGCCCACCCCGGTTCCGGGCTCACCGTCGTCCTGTCCGACCGCCGCGCCGGAGCCAAGCGACTCCACGTCGGAGCCCGTCACGCCGGTGAGCAGTGGGTCTGCGTCCTGGGCGGGCACGAGCCGGTTACCATCGGCGACGACGGCGGAGTCGAGCTGCCCGTCTCCGATGGGGGCCTGAGCGTCTACGCGCCCGAGACCGCCCGCCCGATCCTGGAGCGCGCCGAGCAGCACCTCCTGCGTCAGCGCTGATTCCGTGCCCCGAGCCGTTGCCTTCACGGCCGGCGCCGTGGGCGCGTAGGGTGATGGCGGCAGCCGCACAAGCTGAGACGACCTTCCTGGAGGAGACATGCCCGCATTCCACGCGCCCACCGATCAGAGGACCGACAAGTCCGTCGCCGTCCTCATCGCTCCGGGACTGGAGGAGGTTGAGGCACTGGCGACTGTGGACATCCTCTTCCGCGCCGGCATCCCGACGACGATGATCTCCGTGACCTCCGAGCGGACCGTCACCTCCTCCCACAACATCGTGGTCACCTGCGACCTCACTCTGGCTGAGGCGGACCTCGCCGACTACGACATGCTCGTCCTGCCCGGCGGCATCCCCGGCACCCCCAACCTCAAGGCGGTCGAGCCGCTCATGGCCGAGGTCACCGAGCGGGTCCGCGCCGGACGGCCGGTGGCCGCCATCTGCGCCGCCCCCTCGATCCTGGCCGAGCTGGGCCTGCTCGAGGGGCGCCAGGCGACGTCGAACCCCGGATTCGTCGGTGTCCTGGCCGACCACGGGGCACGGGTCAGCCAGGCGGCCGTGGTGACCGACGGTCCTGTCATCACCTCCCGCGGCATGGGCACCGCCATCGACTTCGGCCTGGAGATCGTGCGCCACTACCTGGGCGAGGAGGCCGTCGACGACGTCAAGGCCAAGATCGTCTACCAGGGCTGATGACCGGGAGACGCCATGCTTCGATAACAGGCTCGGCTTCGACCAGGTCACCTCGTCTGACGACAATGCTGTGGTATCAGCTGCCTGTGTGACTGGAGGTGGCTTCAGCAGTTGACTGCTGGGTCGCGGTCGAGGGGCTGGCTGAGGAGGTGTTATTGCCGCACGTCCCCACGTCGGCGGTCAGGGGGTCGGCAAAGTCGGTTTAGGTGGGGGTTTGGGTGAGTAGTCTGATGGCTCGTTTGGGTTGTCGTGACAGGGATCTGGTGGTGCTGGCGATGGAGGTGCCGGTGCCGTGGAAGAGTCGGATGAGGCTGATGGCCAGGTTACGCAGGGTGGCCATGACCTGTGGGCCGTTGCCGATGCGCAGCTGGTGGCGGTCCTCATCGAAGACCACGTCCCTGACCCAGTGAAGTCGGTTCTCGATTCCCCAGCGCCCTTGGACCCAGGCCGCGACGACCTCGGGCTGGGCATCGGTCATAGGGAGGGAGCAGATCAGGTAGACCACCTCAACATGCTTCCTGCTCTTGATGGTCCTGGTGCGTCGGAGCTGGACCACCTGCGCAGCCCCGGGGAAGTCCACCCAGGCGGGAGCCTCAATCGCCTTGGCAGTGCGCCGCACCCGCCGACCGTGACCGGCATCGACGCTTGAGACGGACGGGACACTCTTCCAGGGCAGCGCCTTGAGCGTCTTGCGAAGGGTCTTCTGGTTGCCCTTGACCGTCAGCACGTAGTGACCACCACGCCGGGTGATCCACCGGGCTGTGCCTGTCTGGGTGTGCATCGCATCGGCGCTCACCACCACCCCTTCCAGGTCCAAGGGTTCGAGAAGCTCCCTGAGCGCGGGGATCTCGTTGGACTTGCCTGCCACCCGCTGCTGGGTCGGTACGGCGCCGGTGGCGTGGTCCAAGGCGGCCAGGAGGTGCGGCGCTGGGTCCTTGCTGGTGCGGGCGCCGCGCATGGTCTTGCCGTCCACGGCGATCACTGTGCGGCCGTTGATGGTGCCGGTACGCGTGCACAACCATGACCTCAGGTGGGCGTCAACGTCAGCGGGGTCCAGGTCCTGCAGGACTCGGCGGATGGTCGACTCTGAGGGCAGGGCCTGGCCCGCCGCTAGTCCCAGGGCCTCCAGGTCGGCGCCGGTCAGGTCGGTGGTGCGCTCCCATATCGCCGTCAGGCTGCGACAGCCGGCCAGCACCCCGGTCACGGCCAGGGACAGGACCGTAGACAGGTTATGACGCACGCCCCGACGGTCCCTGGGATCAGCCACGTTCCTGAGAACCTGGACCAGGGGCCGGCGCGACAAGGCGGTCGTGGTGGAAGATGACATCGGCGCGGGCTCCCAGGACGAAGGGATGACTAGACACCACTCATCGTCCCTGCGGGGCCCGCGCCCCCGTCCTAGCGACACACCACCCCCGTCAAAACGGCTCAGACACCCCCACCCACCAACTTTGCCGACCCCCTGCGTCGGCGGTACGTTGCTGCTTCACCACCCATTTTTTGTCGTCATTGAGAACCAGCGTCGTTTCGACTCTATACTTTCCTATATCTGTCGACATGGTGACGTCCTCACCCTTGGTGTTGACAGCCTTGCTCTCGTTCAGGTCAAGACAGGTGGTCACCTGAGCCAGGTCGCGTTTATTGGCTTCAAATTCCACGATGTCAATCGACACCTTGATGGGTGCTGTGCGGTGCACTCTCCTCGGAAATTCTGGATTCTCGATGAGGTCGTCCCGGGCCTTGTCGATCGCAAGTGAGTCGGGGTTGTCAGCGGACTTTCCGGTGATGTTGAGACGCCAGAATGCTTGGTCATAGGCAACGGACGCCTTGAGGATCGGAAGCTTCTCGTCCGTCATCTCGGGGGTGACTTCGGTGACTATGTAACCCAGTTCCGTATCTGAGACGGATTCGGGTGACACTGTCACGTTCTTGGCTGTGGGAGTTGGGGAAGCGCTGATCGACTGTGTCGCGGAACTGCTTGCGGGCGCCCCTGCCGTACTGCCTCCGGAAGAGCATCCTGTCAACGCGCATGATCCAGTGATCACTGCTCCGCCCAGCATGGTGGTGAGGCGATGGCGACGAATGAGTTTGCGCATAGCGATTCCTTGCGTGCGGTAGAAGGGAATTGAAATGAATCAAAATGGGGGTAGCTGAACGGTATCTCGCCTCCGGATTGATGGCCAGGCTGGTCTCAAAATATGGACCGTTAGGAAAGGTGTCGCGACCGACGTGAGATGCTCCGGAGGGTGTTTCTGTTTAAAAAAATGCGTCGATTATTCTGATTGGATTCACGCTACGACTGAGGGTCCATGGTCGGGGTCGTTGTGGTCTACGGAAAAATTCTTGTTCGAGGGCCGGGAGAAAGCGTCTTAGGTCCTTGGGGTCTTGATTTTGTAAGGAAGACGTCGCTGGTGATCCCTCGAAAGGTGCATCCTTCTCGAATTTATCTGACGTCGGTTGTCTAGATGGGTTCAGTTCGCATTTCTTAGAAGGTGTGTTCGGCACCTGCGGGCTTGAACATGAATCAGCGCGACCCCGGCAACCATCTGAATGAACATGACGGCCATGGGGATCAGGATCGAGATCGCCTCGGGCAGGGCCGCCTGAATGGCGAACAGGAGAGCCGAGTCGATGAAGACCACTCCCAGTCCCATGGTGGCTGTCGCGCACCGGGCCTGCATCTCATACCAGTTCTCCTCGGACTGGAGGGCCACTGCGTACCGCACCCCGGCCCACGAGTTCGGCGGGAGTTTGCGCTGAGACATCCTGCGTCCGGTGACCAGGAGCAATATCCCCGCCGCGCCCAGGAGCAGGATCATGAGCACGGAGAACGCGGTCTCAGCCATCAGTGATCCTCGCTCTCATCGGTCTGGCAAAAAATCGTGGAGACGGTAAGTTTCTCGTACTAGGGTATACCCGCGCGGACGCACCCGAGGGATCGCGTGCCCACCCGTGAGGGATGGTCGGCGAGCTCTCAGGTGCGTCCGCGCGCGGTGGTCGTGAGTGGCAGTGGTGGTCGGACCGCCTGGATCAGGGCTTGATGCTGCGGCGTCGTTTGGGAATGAGAGCGGCGACGACGAGCAGGGCCCCCAGCCCCGCCAGGCAGACGATGGCCGTCGTCGTGAAGTCGAAGCGCAACCCCAGACCCGCTGCGATGAGCAGCCCGCCCACCAGGAGCAGGAACGCTCCCCACAGGAGCGTGGAGCCCCTGATGTCGCTGGGCGCCTGCGGCTGCTGGTCCTTGCCGGCCACCGTCCCTGCGCTCCACACCGAGTCGGATGCCGACGACGCGGGTGCCGAGTCCGCTGACTCGCCGCGGTTCCTGCCGTCCTGACCGAAGGGGGCGGCATCGAAGGCGGTGGAGAAGCCGTCCTGGTTCGAGGCCGGGCTCGAGGCCGGAGAGGTGATGACGTCAGTGGCCGCCATCGCCTCGGTCTCGGTGTCATCCGAGGGGGTGTTCGGGTTGCTGCCGCCCGGTGCCTCCCCGGTGCTCAGGACGTCGGTGGCGACGGCGTCGGAGGTGGGAAGCGGCTGAGTCAGGGGCTGAGTCAACGGTTGCGTCAACGGTTGCGTCAGCGGTTGAGTCAGGTGCTGGGTGTCTCCCGAGGCCGGGAGGGGCGCCGTGGGGTTCTCAGTGGTGCCCTCAGCGGTGCTGTCGGTGGTGTCTGTGGCTTCTGTGCTCGTGTCGTCTGGCGAGGTCGCGGACGAGGTGCTCATGGGAGTCTCCTTGCGTGAGGTCCGGGCAGTGCCCGGAAGAGGTCTGGGTGTCTGGAGCGAGTGCGGGTGCACGGGTGGTCGGGCCGATCAGCCGGCGTCCGCCGGGGCGTCGGCGGGAGGCTGCTGCTCAGCCGGAGCCGGGGACGGTGCCGGCGTGGCCGTTCCTGAGGGACTCGCGCTCGGCTGGGCCGCGGGCTGCCTGGACAGGGCCTTCTGCACGCAGGCGTCGTAGGAACCGCGCTCCTTGGAGGTGAGCTCGGACAGGTTGCGCCAGGTGACGCCCTCGCTGCGATTGTCCTTGTCCTCGCTCTCGTGGGCCGTGCGGATGCAGGCCTCGGCGTCGTCGGCCGTGACGGCCTGGTGGCTCATGCCCGGAACCGGGAGGGTGCCGTAGTGGGCCTCCCCTTTCTCGTCGTACCAGAAGCTCACGATCCACACGGGCTCCTCGGCGTTGCCGTACCAGGAGACGGCGCCGCTGCGCTCCTCGACCTCGATCGTCCCGGTGTCCACCGAGGCGTTGACCGTGATGGTCGGCCGGCCGTCCTCGTCACTGGAGGGGGACGGGGAGGTCAAGGTGGACGTGACGTTCAGACCGCCTCGGGAGCTCCTGTAGGTGGGAACGGTTGCGCCGTTCACGTCATAGGTGGTCGGGCTCTCGTCGTCCTTCTCCATCTGCCTGCCGTCGATGCTCCAGGCCCGGGAGACCCGCGACTCGACCCCGCCCATGTCGACGTCGGTCTTGACCGTCACCCGCTGGTTGCCGTCGGTCCTGATGATCAGGCGTCCGACGTCGAGGTGGGCGTTGATCGTGGAGATCCTGCCGACCTCATCGGCGGGCACGCCGCGCAGGTCCAGGGTGAGGTTGCCGACGTCCTTGCTGTAGGTGACGCCGCCGTTGCTGGCCGATGACGTCAGCTCCTTCCAGGTCACCGTGCTCGAGTCGTAGGTGGACGCGTTCGTGATGGTTCCGAAGGGCATGCGGGTCAGGCTCGTGGGCGTGACCGAGGCGATCACGAGAGCCGGGATCGCCATGACGAACAGGACCGGCCAACCCAGTACCGTCATCCAACCGCCGCTACGACGGCGCAGGCCACTGAGGAGGATGCCTGCGCCCAGGAGCGCGACCAGGGTGCCGATGAGGACGAACTGACCCTGGAGCAGGCCGATGCGGTGGGTCGCTGTGCCGTACCAGATGCCCGCTCCGGTCAGGAGCCCCAGGCCCAGCACCGCCAGGGAGATCGAGGAGCCGGGGCCGGGACGGCGCGGGCGCGGCGGGCGGACCGGCACGGGCGCCGACTGGTAGGGCTGGTACTGCCGGTAGGAGCGGTTCTGCCAGGCCGGACCGCTCGGGGGCCGGCTGAAGGCCGAGGCGCCGGAGCCGGGTGCTCGGGAGGAGTCCGAGGCCGCCGACGGGCCGGCCGCCGGGGCGGTGCCCGCCTGACCGCTCTGGTCACGGGGTTGGGTCCCCGGTGCCTGCGCGGTGCTGCTGTTCCAGGTGGTCTGCCAGGGTTGCGGTCCCTGGGGGCTCTGGGGACTCTGGGGGCCCTGAGGCGCGCTCCTGCTGCTGCGACGGTTCTGGACGAAGCGGACGGCGAAGATGACGGCCAGGATGGTCAGCCCCAGCCAGAAGAGTGACCAGACGGGGGCGGCGATGCCCGGAATGCCCCACAGATTGACGTACCAGCCGGGGATGAAGCCGTTGTCGATCGTCGACATGCCGACGATCGTGGTGCCGATGGCGCCCGCCAGGCCGGCGTTGAAGCGCCCGGCCAGGGCCTCCTCCAGGTGGATGCGCCCGTCGGACTCCTCGGGCAGGAGCGCCCAGGCCACGCCGTACAGGACCAGCCCGACGCCTGAGAAGATCGAGAGCACCACCCACACGCAGCGCACCAGGATGGGGTCCAGGCCGAAGCGGTAGGCGACGCCGCCGGCCACCCCGGCGATCCAGCGGTCGTTGGCGCGCATGAGGCCCGAGCCGCGCAGGGAGTCGAAGAAGCGGTGGGTCGCGCCGCCCTCGGGATCGGGTCGAGGCGAGCCGTACTGCTGGTGGGAGGGCGCGGGGCCGGGCTGAGGTCCAGCAGTGCCGTTGCTGCTGGCGGAACCGGGGAATCCTGGGAATGAGGAGTCGGCGGCGGAGCTGCCGTCTGACGGGGGAGTGGGCGTGTCGTTCATGCCGTCAATTCTTCGCGTCGGCGCCCCTCCCCACGATCAGGGGACCCCCTGAATGATCCCCGATTGTCCCCCGAATCCTCCGGGGGACAGCCGGGTCGGGGACCCTGACGTGCCACGATGGTGCCATGACGACAGCTCAGCAGTGGGGCGCGCAGCCCGGGACCGCACCCGCGGGTCCGGGGCGACCGTGGAATCCCCCGCCGCCCCCGCAGCGCCCCCCTCTGCGACGCCTGCCCCACCACCTGGGGCCGGCCCCGGCCGATCTGCCCGAGGACGCCGTCCGGCTGCGCAGGCCCGCCCGCATCGCCGGGGTCTGTGCGGGGCTGAGCGTCCACCTGGGCATCCCCGTGCGCTACGTTCGCGCGGCGATGGCCGTCCTCGGGCTCGGCGGCGGTGCGGGCGCCTTCCTCTACGCCCTGCTGTGGGCGACCCTGCCCGGGGAGAGCGCCCCGGCGGGACCCGACTCGGCCTCTCCGGTCTCCCGGTCCCGCCTGGCCACCCGTCCCGCGGACGGTGGCGCCGAAGGCCACGGCACCGGCGCCCTCCCCGGCCTGTCGCAGACGGTCATCGACGGCGGCTCCCTGCTCCTGGCGGCCCTCTTCCTGGCCTCCTGGCGCTTCGGGCTGCTGGACCGGGTCGGTGCGGTGGGAATCGTCATCGTCATCATCGCGGGGGCGGCACTGGCCTGGTCCCAGATGGACAACCTCGTCGGCCCCGACCGCAACCTGGGCGCCATCGTGCGGGTCGCGGGAGGGGTGTGCCTGGCCGTCGTCGGCATCCTGGTGTGGGTGGTCGCGGACAGCTCCCCCTACAAGCTCATCTCCGGGCTCGTCACCGGCGGGGCGCTCGTGGCCGGGATCGGCGTGGTCCTGGCGCCCCTGTGGCTGCGGACCAACCGGGCCCTGGCCGACACCCGCGCCGCCGAGATCCGCGAGGCCGAGCGCGCCGACATCGCCGCCCACCTGCACGACTCCGTCCTGCAGACCCTCACCCTCATCCGCAGGCGCGCCGAGGAGCCCGAGACCGTCGCCCGCCTGGCCCGCTCCCAGGAGCGCGAGCTGCGCGCCTGGCTCTACACCGACCGCCCGGCCCCGGGCACCTCCGTGGCCGACGCCTTCACCGACCTGGCCGGCGAGATCGAGGACCGCCACGGCGTGGCCGTCGATACCGTGTGCGTCGGCGACCGCGCCCCCGACCGCGACACCGAGGTCATCGTCGCCGCCACCCGCGAGGCCCTGTCCAACGCCGTGCGCCACGGGGCCCCGCCGGTCTCCCTCTACGTCGAGGCCGGCGACCAGCGCCTCGAGGTGTTCGTGCGCGACCACGGCCCCGGATTCGACCTCGACGCCATCGCCGAGGACCGCCACGGCGTGCGCGAGTCCATCATCGCCCGCATGGAGCGCCACGGCGGCAGCGCCCGGGTGCGTCGCATGGCCACCGGCACGGAGGTCGCCCTGTCCCTGCCGGCCTGAGGCGCCCCTGCTGTCTATCGTTGTCCCCATCACACCCCATCGCCGTCACGACCAGGAAGACCCCATGGCTGACACCCCCGCAGCAACCCCATCAGACAACCGCCCGCCCGCCTCGGCGACCGCGCCCCTGCGGGTCCTGGTCGTCGACGACCACGCCCTGGTCCGCTCCGGGGTCCGTTCCGAGCTGACCGCTCACGCCCCCGACCTGGACGTCATCGCCGAGGCCGACGACGTCGAGGGCGCCATCGCCGCCGTTCACGCACTGAGGCCCGACGTCGTGCTGCTCGACGTCCACCTGCCCGGCGGTAACGGCGGGGGAGGGGCCGAGGTCGTCGTCTCCTGCCACGACGTGCCCGAGACGCGCTTCCTGGCCCTGAGCGTCTCTGACGCCAGCGACGACGTCGTCGGCGTCATCAGGGCCGGCGCCCGCGGCTACGTCACCAAGGCCATCTCCACCGAGGACCTGGCCCAGGCCGTGCGGCGTGTGGCCGCCGGGGACGCGGCCTTCTCCCCGCGCCTGGCCGGCTTCGTCCTGGACGCCTTCGGGGCGGGGACGGGGGAGGTGGCCGTGGCCGACACCGAGCTCGACCGCCTCTCGGCGCGCGAGCGGGAGGTCATGCGGCTCATCGCCCGCGGCTACACCTACAAGGAGTGCGCCTCCGAGCTGTTCATCTCGGTCAAGACTGTCGAGACCCATGTCTCCGCGGTCCTGCGCAAGCTCCAGCTGTCCAACCGCAACGAGCTCACCCGCTGGGCCGTGGCCCGCCGCATCGTCTAGCCGCATCGTCTGGAGCGGGCCGAGTCGGGGGACCCGCGGGTGATGGACGGCGGTAGCAGGTGACGGTCCGGCATCGCGGCCCGGCCCACACCGCCGCACTGTCCCGCCACCGGATCGATCCGTGGCAGGATGCGGGACGTGAGCCACCCCCCGCAGCCCTCCGCGAGCACCGCTCATCCCCACCCCGACCCCATCCAACCGGCCTGCGAGCACCTGCGTGCAGGCGGGCTCGTCATCCTGCCCACGGACACCGTCTACGGCATCGGCTGCGACGCCGCCGATGCCGGGGTGGTCGAGCGGCTGCTGGCCGCCAAGGGGCGCGGACGCCAGATGCCCCCTCCGGTGCTCGTGGCCGACCCCGCCGACCTGGCCGGCGTCGTCACCGACGTGCCCGGTGCCGCCCGCGCCCTCATGGATGCCTTCTGGCCCGGGCCGCTGACCCTCATCCTTGACGCCGACGAGTCCCTGACCTGGGACCTGGGGGAGACCGGCGGCACCATCGCGGTGCGCATGCCCGACCACGAGCTCGCCCTGGACCTCCTGCGCCGCAGCGGCCCGCTCGCGGTGACCTCCGCCAACCCCACCGGAGCACCGCCCGCCCCCGACGCCGCCTCCGCCCGGGCCGCCTTCCCCGGACGGGTCCGGGCCCCCGGCGCCGTCGGGGGCGAGGACATCCTCCTGCTCGACGGCGGGGCCACCCCCGGCCCGGTTCCCTCTACCATCGTCACCCTCGCCGGAGCGCACGCCCGCGCTCCCCGCGTCCTGCGCCAGGGGGCTCTCACGCCCGCGGACCTGGCACGGGTGACCGGCATCGCCCCGGCCGGACGGGCAGGCGCAGCGCACGACAGGACGGAGGTGGGCGCGTGAGGGTCTACCTGCTGGTCATGGCCATCGCCACCGTGACCACCTACGTGGCCGTGCCGATCATCCGGCACGTCGCCCTGGTGGGCAACGCGCTCACCCCCGTGAGGGCCCGCGACGTCCACTCCACCCCCATCCCGCGCCTGGGCGGGGTGGCCATGTTCTTCGGCCTGTTCTCCGCGATCTCCGTGGCCTCCCAGATCCCCTACCTCTCCGACGTCATCGACTCCAGCGCCTGGGCCGTGGTCCTGGGAGCGGGGCTCGTGTGCCTGCTCGGCGTCGTCGACGACCTGTGGGAGCTGGACTGGATGACCAAGCTCGCCGGCCAGATCCTGGCCGCCGGCGTCATGGCCTGGCAGGGGGTCCAGCTCCTCACCTTCCCCGTGGCGGGGCTGACGATCGGCTCCTCGCGCCTGTCCCTGATCTCCACCGTCATCGTCGTCGTGGCCGCCATCAACGCCGTCAACTTCGTCGACGGGCTCGACGGGCTGGCCGCCGGCATCATCGGGATCGGGTCGACCGCCTTCTTCCTCTACACCTACGTCCTCACGCGAGCCACGAGCCCGGGCTCCTACAGCTCCCTGGCCGCCACGATCGTGGCCGCGCTCATCGGTGTGTGCCTGGGCTTCCTGCCCCACAACTTCAACCCGGCCACCATCTTCATGGGCGACTCCGGGGCGATGCAGCTGGGCCTGGTCTCGGCCGCCTCCACCATCATCGTCACCGGCCAGATCGACCCCGGCAGCTTCGACGGCTCACGCGCCCTGCCCGCCTTCATGCCGATCCTCCTGCCGCTGGCCATCCTCCTGCTGCCCTTGACCGACATGCTCATGGCGATCGTGCGCCGCACCCGCAAGGGGCTCAGCCCCACCCATCCCGACCGTATGCACATGCACCACCGGCTCCTGGCGGCTGGGCACTCCCACCGCCGCGCCGTGCTGGTCATGTACCTGTGGGCCGCCGTCGCCTCCTTCCCCGTGGCCGCCATGGCCTTCTTCCCCCTGCCCTGGGTGATGGTCGGAGCCGCCATCGCGGTCCTGTTCGCCTTCGTCGTCACCGTCGACCTCATGCCCGGGGTGCGCCACGGACTGCGCTCGGCGCTGCGGCGCCGCCAGGACCGCCAGGAGCAGCGGATCGTCATCTCCCGCAACGTGTCGGGAACCGGTGAGGTGACGCGCCCGGCCGAGGGGCAGGCGCCGCACGGGGCCGCCGCGGCGGCATCGCCCAGACCAGCGGAGGGGACACAGCAGTGAGTGACGTGAGCGAGTCGGGCGGCGCCAACGCCCGCAGCCTGCGCGAGGCCTCCGCCCGCCTGCGCCGGATCCTGACCGTGGCCGCCGTGGTCCTCACGGTCGGTGAGGCCCTGTGGTGCCTCATCGGCGGCTCCCGCGGCGCCGTGACCCAACCGCTGGGCACGCTGCCGGCCGCAGTGGGCTCGACGACGGTGCTTCTGGCTGCGACCTGGTGGTTCCTGGACCGCATGGTCCGCTCCGACATGGGGGCCCTCATCGCCTGGATGGCGGGCGGATACCTGGGAAAGGTCGCGATCCTGGCCGTGGCGCTCCTGGGAGGACGGGCCCTGGGACTCGACACCAGAGTGATTGGGCTCTCACTCATCGCCGCGATCCTGGTGGGCATGCTCACCGAGGCCACAGTGCTGGCACAGGCACGAATCCTTGCCGTGGAGCCGATGCGGGGCGACTCGACGGACCGGTCCTGACCGAGGTGCAGGCTCGTCAGGGGAAGCGGCGAGTGCGGTGCGCCGGCAGGAGGCCGGCCGGTTCGCTTCGTTGAAACATCCCTAGGCGCTAGCATTGCCAGTGGTTAGCAGGCCTGTGAGGACAGACCTCGAAGCGTGAGAGACATCGGGAGGATCTCCTGTCCACCAACACCGTCACCGAGAACGGCGCAGCAGCCGACGACGCTGCCGCGCCGCGGACGGCTGACGCCAAGCCGTTCGTCAAACCGCTGTGGTACTGGGTGCTCCTGGTCCTCCTGGTCGCGGTCATCGCGCTGACCGCCGTGCCCGCCTTCACCCAGCACCCTCACTCGCCCAGCGTCGAGGACTTCTTCCCCGAGGCGATCTTCGGTCAGGGCACCCTCCTGGAGTTCAACCGGCTCACCTTCGTGCGCGTCGTCATGGGGGCGGCCCTGTGCCTGACCCTGGGGGTGGCCGCCGCGCGCAAGTTCCGGATGGTCCCCGGGCGCGGCCAGGCGCTGCTGGAGATCGTCGCCGACTTCGTGCGCAGCAACGTCGCCCTCATGCTCCTGGGCAACAAGAACGGGCGCCGCTTCGCGCCGCTGCTGGGCACCCTCTTCCTGGGGGTGCTCGCGATGAACCTCTCCGGCATCATCCCGGGGCTCAACATCGCCGCCTCCTCCGTGGTGGCCGTGCCCATGGTGTTCGCGGCCCTGACCTACGTCACCTTCATCGGCGCCGGGATCAGGGAGCAGGGGGCCGGGCACTTCTTCGCCTCCCAGCTCTTCCCGCCTGGTCTGCCCAAGCCGATGTACCTGCTCATCACCCCCATCGAGTTCCTCTCGAACTTCATCGTGCGGCCGGTGACGCTCACCCTGCGTCTGCTGTGCAACATGGTCTCCGGGCACCTGCTGCTCGGCATGACCTTCTTCGGCACCACCAGCCTGCTGCTGCACCTGCAGGCCTCCTCGACGATCAGCCTCCTGACCGGCGCCGCCATGATCGTGGTGACCCTGTTCGAGGTCTTCGTCGCGGTCCTGCAGGCCTACATCTTCACGATCCTCAGCGCCGTCTACATCAAGCTCTCCATCGAGGCCCACTAGACGCTGCCGACGCCTCGTCCCGGACTGCTCAGACTCTTCACGACCCATCGACCCCACCTGCGCCACCCGGCGCCAGAAAGAAGGAACCGCATATGTCCCTCACCGCGCTCGCATACGTCGGCTACGGCCTGGCCACGCTCGGCCCGGGCATCGGCATCGGCCTGCTGGTCGGCAAGACCCAGGAGGCCACGGCCCGTCAGCCCGAGGTGGCCGGACGCCTGTTCACCAACATGATCATCGGCGCGGGCATGGTCGAGGCCCTGGGCCTCATCGGCTTCGTCCTGCCGCTCGTCGTTCGCTGATGCTTCCCCTGGCTGCCGAGGGCGGGCAGGGGGGAGGCACGGCCTTCATCCTGCCCCCGCTCTACGAGATCTTCTGGGCGGCGGTCGTCCTCCTGCTCATCCTTCTGGTGGTGGGCCGCTACGCCCTGCCCCGGCTCTACGCCGTCCTGGACGAGCGCGCCCAGCGCATCCAGGAGGGCCTCGACCTGGCTGACAAGGCCAAGCAGGACCAGGCCGACGCCGAGAAGCGCGCCGCCCGGCTGGTGGACGAGGCCCGCCGCGAGGCCGCCCGCATCCGCGACAACGCCCAGAGCGAGGCCAAGGACATCATCGCCCAGGCCCGCACCGACGCCCAGGCCGAGGCCGCCGGCGTCCTGGAGGGCGCCCAGCGCCAGATCCTGGCGGACAAGCAGGCCGCTCAGATCTCCCTGCGCACCGACGTCGGCATGCTCGCCTCCACCCTGGCCGAGCGCATCGTCGGCGAGCAGCTCAAGGACACGGCCCTGTCCGAGCGCGTCATCGACCGCTTCCTCGACGAGCTCGAGGACATGCCGCCCGTCGAGGGCGTTGACGCGGCCGTCACCACCGGCTCCGCCTCCGAGTCCGCCGCGGAGGAGAAGCAGTGAGAACCGGGACCGCTGCCACCCGCGAGACCGTGAGCCAGGCCTGGAGCCCGGTGCTCACGGCGGCGGGCGTCGAGGGCCAGGAGCTCGGGCGGCAGATCCTCGCCCTGGCCCACCAGGTCGCCGTCCACTCGCTGTCCGGCCCGCTGACCGACCCGGGCCGCGAGCCCGAGGACAAGGCGGCCCTGGCTCGCCGGCTCTTCGCCGGAAGCGCGGACGAGCGCGTCGTCGACCTGCTCAGCGCCATGGTCCGAGGCCGCTGGTCCAAGCCGGTCGACCTCATCTCCGCCCTCCACGACCTGGGCATCGAGGCGATCCTGGCCGGCGCCCACGTCGACGGCACCACCAGCGAGATCGAGCAGCAGCTCTTCGAGGTCCACGAGCAGGTGGCCGACAACCGCGAGCTGCGCGAGGGCCTGGCACCCTCCCGGCGTACCCACACCGAGGCCCGGGTCCGCCTGGCCGAGTCCGTCTTCGGCCCCCACATCAGCGCCCCGGCCATGAGCCTGGTGCGCTGGTGCGTGCGCCACCGCGCCGAGGGCGGGCCGCTGCACAACCTGCGCCGCGTCGTCGAGCTGGCCGCCGCCATGCGCCACCGAGCCATCGCCGACGTCGTGACGGCCATCCCCATGACCACGGCCCAGGAGGAGCGCCTGCGCACCATCCTGGAGCGCCGCCTGGGCACCCGCATCGACCTCAACTGCGAGGTCGATCCCGAGGTCATCGGCGGGGCGCGCGTCATGATCCGCAACCACGTCCTGGACCACACCGTGCGCGGCGCCGTCGCCGAGCTGCGCACCCGCCTGGCCGGATAGCTCCCACCACGCAGCCGCACCCGCTGCGAGCCGGTCCCGCACCGGAGACCACAACTTCACCACCCACCCCGCGCCGACGCCGCGCACGCCTCGCGCCGCCGGCCCCCAGAACGCAACCAGCAAGGAGACGAGATGGCAGAGCTGACCATCAGGCCCGAGGAGATCCGCTCGGCCCTGAACGAGTTCGCCGAGTCCTACAAGCCCGCCGAGGTCGCGGCCGAGGAGGTCGGGCACGTCGTCTTCGCCGCTGACGGCATCGCGCACGTCGAGGGCCTGCCCGGCGTCATGGCCAACGAGCTGCTCACCTTCGAGGACGGCACCGCCGGCCTGGCCATGAACCTCGAGGAGCGCAGCATCGGTGTCGTCGTCCTGGGCTCCTTCGACGGCATCGACGAGGGCCAGGTCGTGCGCCGCACCGGCGAGGTCCTCTCCGTGCCCGTGGGCGACGCCTACCTGGGCCGCGTCGTCGACCCGCTGGGCCGGCCCATCGACGGCCTGGGCGAGATCGAGGCCGAGGGCCGCCGCGCCCTGGAGCTCCAGGCCCCCGGCGTCATGTCCCGCAAGTCCGTCCACGAGCCCCTCCAGACCGGGCTCAAGGCCATCGACTCGATGATCCCGATCGGCCGCGGCCAGCGCCAGCTCATCATCGGCGACCGCCAGACCGGCAAGACCGCCATCGCCCTGGACACGATCCTCAACCAGAAGGCAGCCTGGGAGACCGGGGACCCGGACAAGCAGGTGCGCTGCATCTACGTGGCCACCGGCCAGAAGGGCTCCACCATCGCCTCCGTGCGCGCCACCCTGGAGGAGCGCGGCGCCCTGGAGTACACCACGATCGTGGCCTCCCCGGCCTCCGACCCGGCCGGCTTCAAGTACCTCTCGCCCTACACGGGCTCGGCCATCGGCCAGCACTGGATGTACCAGGGCAAGCACGTCCTCATCGTCTTCGACGACCTGTCCAAGCAGGCCGAGGCCTACCGCGCCGTCTCCCTGCTGCTGCGCCGTCCGCCGGGCCGCGAGGCCTACCCCGGTGACGTCTTCTACCTGCACTCGCGCCTGCTGGAGCGCTGCTCCAAGCTCTCCGACGACCTGGGGGCCGGCTCCATGACCGGCCTGCCGATCATCGAGACCAAGGCCAACGACGTCTCGGCCTACATCCCCACCAACGTCATCTCCATCACCGACGGGCAGATCTTCCTCCAGTCTGACCTGTTCAACGCCGACCAGCGCCCCGCCGTCGACGTCGGCATCTCCGTGTCCCGCGTGGGCGGCGCCGCCCAGGTCAAGGCCATGAAGAAGGTCGCCGGAACCCTCAAGATCACGCTGGCCCAGTACCGCTCCATGCAGGCCTTCGCCATGTTCGCCTCCGACCTGGACGCCGCCACCCGCGCCCAGCTCACCCGCGGTGAGCGCCTCATGGAGCTGCTCAAGCAGCCCCAGTACACGCCCTACCCGGTGGCCGAGCAGGTAGCCAGCGTCTGGGCCGGCACCAAGGGCTACCTCGACGACCTCGACGTCGCCGACGTCCTGCCCTTCGAGGCCGCCTTCCTGGACTACCTGCGGCGCAACACCGACATCCTGGACACCATCGAGTCCACCGGTCAGCTGGAGGAGGACACCGAGCAGGCTCTCGTCGAGGCTGTCGAGGCCTTCCGGCGCACCTTCGCCTCCGGCGAGCAGCTGTTCGACGCCCAGGTCGCCGCCCCCGAGGAGGAGCCCGCCGCCGAGAGGACCACCGAGCAGCTCGTGGTCAAGAGGGGCTGACGTGGCAGGTAACCAGCGCGTCTACAAGCAGCGCATTCGATCGACCCAGACCCTCCAGAAGGTGTTCCGGGCGATGGAGCTCATCGCCTCGTCCCGGATCGGGCAGGCGCGCCGCAACGCGCAGGAGGCCTCGCCCTACGACCACGCCCTGAGCCAGGCGGTGGCCGCCCTGGGCTCCTACGCCAGGCTGGACCACCCCATCACCCAGGAGCGCACGGACACCAACCGCGTGGCCATCCTGGTGGTCACCTCCGACCGCGGTATGGCCGGCGCCTACTCGGCCACCATCCTGCGCGAGACCGGCCGCCTCATCGAGGAGCTGGTCAAGGACGGCAAGGAGCCGGTCATCTTCACCTTCGGCCGGCGCGCCCACAGCTACTTCAGCTTCCGGGGCACACCGATCGAGTTCTCCTGGACCGGGCAGTCCGACCGTCCCAGCGACGTGGCCATCGATGAGGTGGCCACCACCCTGCTGGACTACTTCCTCCAGCCGCCCGAGGCCGGCGGGGTGGCCGAGGTCCACATCGTCTTCACCCGCTACGTCTCGATGGTCTCCCAGGTTCCCGAGGTGCGCCGGATGCTGCCGCTCAAGGTGGTCGACGTCGCCGGGGCCGGTGAGCTCGACGAGGCCGGCAACGAGGCCCTGGAGAAGGAGCTGGCGGCCAAGAACGGCGGCTCCATGCCGCTCTACGAGTTCGAGCCGAGCCGCGGCGAGGTGCTCGACGCGCTCCTGACCCGCTACATGGGCAGCCGCATCCGCAACGCCCTGCTGCAGTCGGCCGCCTCCGAGCTGGCCAGCCGCCAGCAGGCCATGCACACGGCCACGGACAACGCCGAGGACCTCATCATCACCTACACCCGCCTGGCCAACGCGGCGCGCCAGGGCGACATCACCCAGGAGATCACCGAGATCGTCTCGGGTGCCGACGCCCTGGGGGCCGAGTAGAGAGCCAGGCAGGCCCAGCAGAACCGCGCAGCACCCGACGTCGTCGAGACCCCATACAGACTCACCTCACCGAGCAGGACCCCCTCTCAGCTCTGGAAGATACGGAAGAACGCACATGGCTGACACCACCACCCCCGGGACGGGACGCATCACCCGCATCATCGGCGCCGTCGTCGACGTCGAGTTCCCGCCTGATGCGATCCCGGCGATGTACAACGCCCTCAAGGTTACCGTCCAGGCCACCAGCGCCGGCGAGGAGCCCCACGAGATCACCCTGGAGGTCGCCCAGCACCTGGGTGACAACATCGTTCGCACGATCTCGCTCAAGCCCACCGACGGCCTGGTGCGCGGCTCGCTGGTGCGCGACACCGGCGCGCCGATCTCCGTGCCCGTGGGCGACGTGACCAAGGGCCACGTCTTCAACGTCACCGGCGACGTCCTCAACCTCGCCGACGGCGAGCAGCTGGAGATCACCGAGCGCTGGCCCATCCACCGCCAGCCCCCGGCCTTCGACCAGCTTGAGTCCAAGGAGCAGATGTTCGAGACCGGCATCAAGGTCATCGACCTGCTCACCCCCTACGTCCAGGGCGGCAAGATCGGCCTGTTCGGCGGCGCGGGCGTGGGCAAGACCGTCCTTATCCAGGAGATGATCCAGCGCGTGGCCCAGAACCACGGCGGTGTCTCCGTGTTCGCCGGGGTGGGGGAGCGCACTCGTGAGGGCAACGACCTCATCGTCGAGATGGACGAGGCCGGTGTGTTCGACAAGACCGCGCTGGTCTTCGGTCAGATGGACGAGCCGCCGGGCACGCGTCTGCGCGTGGCCCTGTCCGCCCTGACCATGGCCGAGTACTTCCGCGACGTCCAGCACCAGGACGTGCTGCTGTTCATCGACAACATCTTCCGCTTCACCCAGGCCGGCTCCGAGGTCTCCACGCTGCTGGGCCGCATGCCCTCGGCCGTGGGCTACCAGCCCAACCTGGCCGACGAGATGGGCCAGCTCCAGGAGCGCATCACCTCCGCCGGCGGCCACTCCATCACCTCCCTGCAGGCGATCTACGTGCCCGCCGACGACTACACCGACCCGGCACCGGCCACGACCTTCGCCCACCTGGACGCCACCACCGAGCTCAGCCGTGAGATCGCCTCGCGAGGCATCTACCCGGCCGTGGACCCGCTGACCTCCACCTCGCGCCTGCTGGCTCCCGGATACGTGGGCCAGGAGCACTACGACGTCGCCACCCGCGTGAAGTCCATCCTCCAGAAGAACAAGGAGCTCCAGGACATCATCGCGATCCTCGGTGTCGACGAGCTCGGCGAGGAGGACAAGGTGACGGTGGCTCGCGCCCGCCGCATCGAGCAGTTCCTGTCCCAGAACACCTACATGGCGGAGAAGTTCACCGGCGTGGCCGGCTCCACCGTGCCGCTGTCGGAGACCATCGAGGCCTTCCGGCGTATCTGCGACGGTGACTACGACCACCTGCCGGAGCAGGCCTTCTTTAACATCGGTGGCATCGAGGACCTCGAGCGTCGCGCCGCCGAGCTCAACGCCTGAGTCGTTAGGATCCGGGTAGAACCGGGCGCAGGAAAGGAGGGGGACATGGCCTTACACGTTGAGGTGGTCTCGCCGGCGGGCGAGGCCTGGACCGGTGAGGCGACGCAGGTCTCCGTGCCCCTGATCAACGGGGAGCTGGGCGTTCTGCCCGGCCGCCAACCCCTCGTGGCGGTCCTGGGGTCCGGGCCGGTGCGCCTGAGTCCCGTCGACGGCGAGATGCGCAGGGTCGAGGTGTCCGGCGGCTTCTGCTCTGTGGACCACGACGTCATCACGATCGCTGCCGACCATGTGAAGCAGGACGCGGAGGCCTGAGGCATGGGGCAGCACGTGTGGATGGTCGTGGCGATCGTCGTCATCGTCCTCGTGCTGCTGATCGGTGGGTTTCTGGCCCGCTTGCGCTATCTGGCCGGACAGGTCGGCTCCTTCGAGTGCGCCCTGCGTCCACGTGGGGCGCAGCGCTGGCTGAGCGGGGTCGCCTCCTTCCGGCTCGACTCCCTGGAGTGGTACCGCCTCGTGTCCTTCTCCACCAGGCCGTCGCGCTCATGGAGCCGCTTGAACCTGGAGCTCTCCGAGGTACGGCGCCGCCGGGAGCAGGGGCGCGTCGTCGAGGTCCACTGCGTGGATGCCACTCGCAGTCCCGAGGGCTTCGACCTGGCCATGATGGAGGAGTCGCACTCGGCGCTGATCGCCTGGGTGGAGTCCGCCGCTCCCGAGCAGCCCAGCCTGTACTGAGTGCCGGTTGATGAGGCCCGCCGCCCGCACTCCACGAGCCTTGGGTCCTACTGGCGAAGGTGTGGGTCTACTGCATGAGGGTTGGGGCCTCGTGCAGTGTGGCTACCCCCGTGCACTAGGACCCGGACCTCGTGCAGTAGGCCCCTTGGGCGGGGATGACTTGACGGAACTGCCAGTCAATCCAGGTCGTCGTGACGGGCGTGCCCCATAGACAATTTATCGGCGGGGGAGCCTGGCACCGCCGGTCTCCTTGATACGTGGGTCTGCTGCACTGGTGAGGACACCTCCGCCTCCACCGTGGATCTGGCCGAGCGCGGCGGGCGCGTCAACTCCATCAGTCCCGGCATCGTCATCACCCCATTGGCCCGCGACGAGCTCGCCGGCCCGCGCGGTGCCGGCTACCGGCGCATGGTGGAGCTCTCGCCGGTGGGCAGGGCCGGAACTCCTGACGAGATCGCCTCTCTGGCGGCCCTGCTCATGGGGCCCGACGGCGGCTACATCACTGGCTCCGACATCCTCATCGACGGCGGGGTCACGGCCTCCTGGTACTACGGCCCCCTGGCCCCGGGGCACGCCTGACAAACAAGTTCTGAAGCTTCAGGTCCGTCCCCGCGGGTGCCCGGAACCGGGAGTGCGCACCGAGTGGACAGGAGACGATCTTGGCTGCCCCGGCTCGGGACGTCCTTAGAATCGCGCGGTTTCTTGAAGCAGTGCGAGGACAAGGCAACGTAAAATGGCACGCGATGCCTTCCGGGTGACGCGATGCTCAGGTGGGCCCGCCCCGGCGTCGCGCCGCCTCGGCTGCGTCCCCGCTAGGGTGGGCGGGTGCGCCTCGTCATTGCCTCCTGCTCCGTTGACTACTCCGGCCGCCTGGATGCCCACCTGCCCCGGGCCACCCGCGTTCTCATGCTCAAGGCCGACGGCTCGGTCCTCGTCCACTCCGACGGCGGCTCCTACAAGCCCCTGAACTGGATGAGCGCCCCGGCCCGCCTCGCCGTCACCGAGCCCGACGAGGAGGCTGCCGCCGACGGCGTGCGCGAGGTCTGGGAGGTGCGCGCCACCAAGACCGACGACCGCCTCGTCATCCGCGTCTTCGAGACCATCTCTGACGTCAGCCACGAGCTCGGCGTGGACCCTGGCCTGACCAAGGACGGCGTCGAGGCCCACCTCCAGGAGCTCCTGGCCGAGCAGATCGAGGTGCTGGGCGCCGGTTACCGCCTCGTGCGCCGCGAGTTCCCCACCGCGATCGGCCCGGTCGACATCATGGCCAAGGACCCCGAGGGGCGCTCCGTGGCCGTGGAGATCAAGCGCGTCGGCGGGATCGACGGCGTCGAGCAGCTCACCCGCTACCTCGAGCTCCTCGACCGCGACCCGCTGCTGACCCCCGTCCAGGGCATCTTCGCCGCTCAGACGATCAAGCCCCAGGCCCGCGTGCTCGCCGAGGACCGCGGCATCCGCTGCGTCACCCTCGACTACGACGCCATGCGCGGCATGGACGACCCCACCTCCCGCCTCTTCTAAAGGGAAACAACCATGACCGCCGCCCGCGAGCCGTCCCCGCCACTGCCGCGCGAGGTGAGCCTGGCCCGCATCATCTCCCAGGGCCTCGTGACGGCCACCGCCGCGCCCGACGTCGTCCAGGCGGTGGCTCACCGCCTCGCCATCCAGGGCCAGCAGGTCTCCGCCGTCCCGCACGCCCTGCTCGCGCGCGCCCCCGAGGCCACCCCGGCCGACGTCGAGGCCGCCTTCGCGCGAGGCGACCTCGTGCGCTCCTGGCCCATGCGCGGCACCGTCCACATCACCACCGCCGCCGACCACCACTGGCTGCGGGCCGCCCTTATGCACCGCACCGACGCCTGGGTCCGGCGCAGCGAGGCCGACTACGGTGTCGATGCCGCCCTGTGCGAGCGCGCCGCCGAGGTGGCCTTGGGCCTCATCGATGACCAAGGCCCGCTGATGCGCTCGGTACTGCTGGCGGCCTGGCAGGAGGCCGGCCTCATGGAGGCCTTCCGCGGAGAGGACGTCTCTGTTTACCGGCGCCGCCACCTCCTGGTGCGTCTCCAGCGCGAGGGAATCCTCGTCCAGGGCCCGCGGTCCGGCAACGAGCACCTCGTCATGGACGCGCGCCACCTGCCCGACGCCGACTCCGGGCCCGCCGGCGCAGGTGTTGCCCACGGCGGGACCGGCCACCGCGCCGCCTGCGCGCACATCGCCCACCGTTACGCCGCCGGCCACGGCCCGGTCAGCGCCGAGGACCTGGCCCGCTGGACCACGCTGCCCAAGACGCAGGCCGCCCGCGCCCTGGAGGACGCCGTCGAGCTGGGGGAGGAGCAGGCCGCGGCGTCGACCGATGGCACCGGCGATCCGGCCGGTACCCGCGTTCCGCTTGTGCGAGCGGTCGTCGAGGGCGGGGCGCGCGGAGCCCTGCGGGCGCTCGGCCCCGGCGAGTCGGCCCCGAAGGCCGGCCTGCTCTACATGCGCGCCGACCTGCCCGACCTCCTGTCCGCCCACCGCGCCGCCGCGCAGGCCACGCACTTCCTGGGCTCCTTCGACGAGCTGCACGTGGGCTACAAGGACCGCTCCTGCCTCACCGATGACGACGGCGAACGCCTCATCTGCCCGGCGAGCAACGGCATGTTCCGCCCGATCCTGGTGGACCGCGGCCGTCTCGTCGCCGTGCGCCCGGTCGGCGAGGGGCTGCTGTGGAAGGGCGGGGCAGCGCCATCGGCCCGCGTGGAGCGCGACGTCAACCGGGCCGTCACCCGTATGGAGCAGCACCTGGCCGGGTGAGCAGAGCGGAACCGGCTTTCCGTCCGCGTAGTGTGGGGGAGAAGACGCCTCGAACGAGGTTGTCTGATGTCTGGAGTAGTGACAGAATCCGACTCATGAGCAACGAAGCCATGCAGGTCCGCGCACTTCGGGGGCGCGTCGTCACCCCCGACCACATC
Organism: Actinomyces viscosus; assembly: GCF_900637975.1. NCBI lineage: Bacteria > Bacillati > Actinomycetota > Actinomycetes > Actinomycetales > Actinomycetaceae > Actinomyces > Actinomyces viscosus. The sequence continues at coordinate 135,377 of NZ_LR134477.1, forward strand.
ATCGACGATGGGGCGGTCGTCCTGTCGGGAGCCCATATCGCGTGGGTCGGACCCGTTGACCAGGCCGCCCGGGCCGGCTTCGGAGACGTCGTCGAGCAGGCGCAGGCCGCACCCGAGGGTGGCTACCTCCTGCCGGGACTGGTGGACGTCCACTGCCACGGCGGCGGCGGCGAGTCCTTCCCCAACGCCGAGACCGCCGAGCAGGCGATGGCCTCCGTGCTCGAGCACCGCCGCTTCGGCACCACCTCGCTGGTGGCCTCCTGTGTGACGGCCGCTCCCGACGTCCTGCGCACGCGCACCCGGGTCCTGGCCGGGCTGTGCGAGGACGGCGAGCTCGCCGGCATCCACTTCGAGGGCCCCTTCGTCTCGGTTGAGCGCTGCGGCGCCCAGGACCCCACCTACATCATCGACCCCGACGCCGCCCTGACCCGCGAGCTCATCGAGCTCGGCGGTGGGCACGTCGTCACCATGACGATCGCCCCGGAGAAACCCTGCATCACCGGCGACGACGGCGTCAACGCGGCCCTCATCGAGGGCGGAGCCCTGCCCTCCTTCGGGCACACCGACTCCGAGGCAGCCCCCGTGCGCGCCGCCCTGGCCGACGCCGCCGCCCGCATCGCCGAGCGCCTCGAGGCCGGCAAGCCGGTCCGCGCCCCGCGCTCCACCGCCACCCACCTGTTCAACGGCATGCGCCCCATGCACCACCGCACGCCCGGCCCCGTGCCCGAGTTCCTGGCGGCCGCCCAGCGCGGTGAGTGCGTCCTGGAGATGATCGGCGACGGCGTGCACCTCAACCCCGCCATCGTCCTGGACATGTTCGAGACCCTGGGGCGCGACAACGTCGTCCTGGTCACCGACGCCATGGCCGCGGCCGGCATGGCCGACGGCGACTACGTGCTCGGCTCCCAGCCGGTCACCGTGGCCGACGGCGTCGCCCGCCTCACCGAGGGCGGCGCGATCGCCGGGGGGACCTCCCACCTCATCGATGTCGTGCGCACCACCTGGCAGGGGGGAGTCGACCTGGTCGACGCCGTCTACGCCGCCAGCGTCCAGGGCGCGCAGATCCTCGGCGACTCGTCCGTGGGAGCGCTGCGGGCGGGCCTGTGGGCCGACGTCGTCGTCACCGATGCCGACCTGCTGCCCGTCACCGTGCTGCGCCGCGGCGAGGCGGTGAAGCCCGCTGCCTGATCCTCCCACACCACCGGCCCGCACGGGCCCAGCAGTCTCTTGTCATGTGGGAGCCGTTCGCCCCGACCTGAACCACCAGGTCGGGGCGAACGTGTGGTGCCGGGCGGGTTGCGCCTAGCCGGGCAGGCCCAGGAGGCGGCGGGTGTAGACGGCCTGGCCGGAGTGCTGGGCGGCGTCGTCGATGATCGAGACCAGGCGCGCGCCCCGGGTGACGGGCGGGTCCCAGGAGCTGTCGATGACGTCGTTGAGCCTTTCCGGCGCCAGGGATCGCATGTAGCCGTACGCCATGGCGTAGGCGTCATCGAGATAGGCGGTCAGGACGGAGAGTTCGCCGACGACGACCTGGGCGGCCTCCTCAGGCGTGTGGCGCCAGTCCTGGGTGTCGTCGGGCAGGGGGAGGGCGAAGCGCTCCCGGTGGCCGCCGGTGAACCAGACGAACTCCTGGCCTGCCATGAGCGAGATCTGGAGGTCGATCTCGCGGGCCGTGTGCCAGGCCAGCCAGGTCAAGGAGTTCGTGCGCGGAGCGATGTCTGGGACCGGGGGAGTATTGGCCTGCTCCAGCGTGACGTCGGCAAGGGCGCGGTCGAAGCGCTCGCGGGATCTGGACAGTGCGTCGATGAGTACCTCTGCAATCGTCATGCCGCCAGGCTACGCGTCGGACCTGGACCCATCGGGAGAACCATGCATCGAACACACAGCCTCACCAGCTCCAGTCGCAACATGACGACCATCAACAGTTGCACCAAAGCAACACCACACCAAAAGACTTGACCAGCGAAGGGCTGCGATTCGCTACGTCACGTCCTATGTCACGTGCCTGCGACGCCTGTCTCCGACTGTCGAGTTCGTAGGTTAGCCCGCGAGTTCGTGGGTTAAGGGTATTGTGCTGTCTCCTCACTTCTGAGACAACTTGCTTGGGCGGGACCCCGGGGCGGGCTGGTGGTCCTGGAGGCGAGGGTGGTGCCGAAGGGACGAGGCGTGACGGGGTGTCGGTGTCCACGGTGCTGACATCAACCCTGCATCGGCGATGCGCGCCGGGAAGAAACCGCAGCATTCCAACGATCCTCGCTGCGTGCATTGACGGCGAGGTCGTTGATGTCAGCACCGTGGACACCGAGCCGTGGGACTGATCGACTCTGCGGGGTCGTGGTGGCGGAGCCAGACTCGCACCCCGGGGTCGGCTGTACTTTCCCCTGCACGGGCGCCTTCCGGCTCGTGTACAGGGGCCCGGAGGTCATGGTTTAACGCCAGCTCCGGCCCCAGCCCCCTCCCGCCCCGAGTCGACCTACTCCGCAGGGGCGGAGCTGAACCGGTCAGGGGTTGTGCGTACTGTACGACCCCCGGCAAGCCCCTCAAACAGTGTCTCGGATGTCACGACATCCGAAACTCTCTGAAGTCATGAGACAACACAGTGGGGTAAGGGTACGACCTGGCGGCTTAAGGTACGACCGCGTGCGCTGGCAACTGGGCGGGCTCACTGAAGGTCTCGGCGGTGTGCTGTGAGGCCTCGGTGTCACGATTGGCGACTTTTGGGGCGTTGATCGGCTGACGTGCCCGATCCTGTACTGCTCTGACCTGGGCATACGTTCCAGAGCGCGACGGTCATCGGCCAGGGGTGCTCCTAAAAGTCGCCCACAGTGACACCGCACTCGCGGAGCGAGCGGGCGGCCTACCTTCCGACCGCGTGCGCTGGGGATGAGTACCCAAATCCCGCCCAACCCTAGGAGAACCCACTTCCGACCGCGTGCGCTGGGGATGAGGGTTAGTGGCCTTGGGCTTCTTCGGCGTCGTCGGTGAGGTAGGAGGTGATGCGGACGAGGTCGTAGGGGGTGGAGGTCTCGGTGGTGGTGATGGTGCCTTCGATGGTGTGCCAGGTGGTGTCTCCGGTGGGGCGGTAGCGGGTGGTCCAGGTGGTGGTCAGGGTGGTGGTGACGGCTGTGGCGGTGTGCTGGTAGTGGTGGGTGACGGTCTGGTGGGGGTAGGGGGCTCCGGGGTCGGTGGTGGTTGTGGTGGTGGCGTCTCCCCAGCTCCAGGTGTAGGAGGTGGGGGTGAACTCGACGTCGATGGTGGTGCCCAGGATGGTGGTGGTCTGGTGGCGCGTGGTGGGGTTGGTGTAGACGATGAAGGCCTTGGAGATGACGACCTTGGGTCCTGGGGGCTGGCGGGTGATGCCCGAGCCCTGGGCGATGAGGGTGGCGGCCTGGCGGTTGGTGATCGTGACCGTGCGGGGTTCGCTGCTGTTGCCGGTATCGGGAGTGTTGTCTTGTGGTCCGGTCGCTTTCCGCCCGAACTCGCATCCCATGGCTTCTTGCAGGCCTTTGCCCGGCTTTGGGCTGCAGTCCCGGTGGGGCTGGTCTTCCCACATCGACGGATCCGACGCTGTCACGGTCGGATGAGGCGGCGCCGCTGGTTCACCAGAATCTGATGGGCTTTCCTGTGTGATAGTCTCGCTTTTTTCTCCGCGAACAGTTGGGGTATTGTCCTGGTTTTCGGCACTGTAACTTCCTTTGGTTTCAGAAGGTAATGCCAAGGAGTCGCTTCCGGCAGTCATTAGAAAGGTGGAGGTTAAAATGATGATTAAAGTAGTGGTGCAACGACTCAATTTTGCTCAACCCTTACTCCGCCGATCAGCCAGCGACCATTTGTGTAGCGCACAGCAAAGTCAAGTACCTCGTTCTTGGTCGGGCTTGACGTTTCAGTAGCTGCCCCTCCCCCTGGGTGAGACGTAATCGTTTGATGACTCACGGAAACTTCAACCCTATTGAAGTCGTATCCTTCAAGTTTTTCGTAGTACCTGATGTTAGTAACCTCTTGCTCCCATTTGTCGTTCCATCCTCCTGCGTTGTGCAGATTCGTCGCGTTGTCGATTGTTGAGCGGCAGAATTTGCATTGATCTTCGCTCATGGCTTCAACTTCGTTGGTGTTTCCGGTGATGTAGGCGTAGCGATAGAGGTCGAGGAAGTAGTAGACGCTGGCTATGGCGCCCATGTCGCTTTCCTCGTTCATGTTGGAAGGCTTGACGGGTGGCGGTTCGGCCAGGGCGGCGTCGCGTTTGGCTCGCAGCTCGGGGGTCAGGGCGGCCTCGCGTGAGGCGGTTGCGGAGGCGTTGGCGTCGGCGATGCCCTTCTCGGCACGGGCGACGGCCGCCGAGGCGCTGGCACTGGCGCTCACGCTCGTCTCCGCCTTAGCGTCCTTCAACGAGCAGGCCGTCAACCCCAGGGCCAGCACACACACCGCCGCCAGCCCAGCCGCCGCCCGGCTCCGCTCGAGGCGGGCACCAGGCCGGCTACAACCAGATACTGATCGTTGCGCATCCGTAGACGCAGGGGGCCGTAGGGACGTACTCATCGCGGAAGCCTCCTCGCCACCGAAACAACTCCACCAAACCACCCACCGAGCACTCCTGTCCGGCCGGGCGGCATATCGACTCTACCTGCGCAAACACGCCCACCACCAGAGCGTCCTCGAAGCCTGTGGAAAACCCAGAACAGCACCCTACGGACCGGGCGACAACCTCAACCTGACGGCTCGGCTGCTGGCGCGTCCTGTGCCTTCGGGGGCGGCCGTGCACGTGCAGGTCCGCTCGCATCCGGCTACGTGAGCCGGCGCGGATCAAGCCTGGCTCAATCCGATCGCCCCGAACTGCTGCCGGAGATCGCTGAATCGTCCATCTGAGGTGGCCATGTGCCACCTGAGCGAAACACCTTGGCTCGCAGTCGCGGCAGCGTCCACCTCAGATGAATCCGCGCCACCTGACCTCGCATGAATCCACCAACCATCACACCGCCGAAACAACATCCCACGGGTCGCCGGAGCCCGTCCGAGAGATCTCCTGCTCCGGCTGGCTCGGCGCTCTCGCCTCACGACCCGAGAATGCTCGGATCCGGCGCGCCTTCTTGGGCTTCTCCAGCAGGTCGGTAGCGCGCTCAGGCGAAGACGACGGTGCGGTGCCCGTTGAGCAGCACCCGGTGCTCGGTGTGCCAGCGCACGGCCTGCGCCAGCACCCGGCGCTCGACGTCCTGCCCCTTGGCCTGCAGCACGGACACCGAGTCCTCATGACCGGCCCGCGTCACGTCCTGCTCAATGATCGGGCCCTCATCGAGGTCCGCCGTCACGTAGTGCGCCGTCGCCCCGATGAGCTTGACCCCGCGCTCGTGCGCCTGGGCGTAGGGGCGCGCCCCCTTGAAGGACGGCAGGAACGAGTGGTGGATGTTGATGACGCCCCCGTGCAGTCGCTCGCACAGGGCGGGGGAGAGGATCTGCATGTAGCGGGCCAGCACCACCAGCTCGACATTAAGGGAGTCCACCAGTCCCAGCAGCTCGGCCTCGGCGGCCTCCTTGGTCTCCTTGGTGACCGGGATGTGGTGGAAGGGCACCCCGTAGAACTCGGCGACGTCCCGCAGCGTCTCGTGATTGCCCACCACGCCGACGACGTCGACCGGCAGCCCCTGGCTGCGGGCCCGGAAGAGCAGGTCGGTCAGGCAGTGCCCCTCCTTGGAGACCATGATGAGGGTGCGCATCGCCCTCCCCACCTCATCGAGGCTCCACTCCATCTCGTACTCGCCGGCCAGCTCAGCCAGGTCCTTCTCCAGCTCCACGCGCGGCACGGTGGTGAGCACCTGGACCCGCATGAAGAACAGGCCCGTGGAGGAGTCCCCGAACTGCTTGGACTCGGTGATGTTCCCGCCGCGGCGCGCCAGCGTGCCGGTGACCGCATGGACAATCCCCGGGCGGTCGGGGCAGGACAGGGACAGGACCAGGTGGGCGGCGGAGTCGGGTTGCGCCGTGGAATGAGCCATGGCCTCAGCCTAGTCGGCGCTCGCGCCACTTGACGACGGCGAGCATCAGCCAGGTGGTCACGATGAAGGGCCAGGTGTAGGTCGGCACCGGGATCGCCGTGAAAACCCGGTCCACGACGACGGTCAGCACCGATCCCACCACCGCCAGCACCCAGGCCCGCCTCCCGGGAGGCAGAAGGACGACGCCGATCGCGATCGCCGTCAGGCACGGAGAGTATCCGCCCAGCCCGTGCGCCGCCTGACCGGCGGGAACGAGCGCCAGCGTCGCTGCCGTCCCGACGACGCTGCCCAGCAGCGCCGCCGCCCCGACTCTCCACCCGGCGATGAACAGCCCGGCCAGGATCAGCGCCCCGCCCACCCAGGAATCGACGAGCACCACCTGGGACTCTCCCGTCAGCACCGCCTCCGGGACCAGCCACGCCGTCGCCCCACTGACCGGCGCCGGATCGGGAACCATCGGCGCATCGATCGCCCTGAGCAGAGCCGTCAGCAGGCCGGAGACGATGCAGAAAGGAGCCGTGAGCGCCGGGAGCCCGACCGGGGCGAGTGCGCGCTCCAGCGCGCGGTGGACCGCGGGGCACGCCGCCGCCCCGACCACGGTGACCAGCGTCGCCGGCCAGAAAACCCCCATAGCGGCCCATGCCGCTGCTCCCACCAGCGCCCCGTTGTAGCCCTGGAGTCCGTCACGGACACGCAGATCCAGCATCCTGGCCGCCACCGTCGACACCGTCGTCCCGAGGACCACCTGCAAGGCCATGAGCGGTGAGTAGACGGCGACGCCGGCCACGATGAGCAGTCCGGTGAGCGCCCGGGGCTGGAGGAAGATCTGCCCCACCCCGCGCCCCAGCGCGCCCACGCCGGAGGAGACGATCGACGGGACGGCCGAGGTACCCGGTCCGTCAGCCGGGCGGTGGGACTGGTGAACAGGTGACTCAGGCATGAGGGGCTCCGATCGATAGAGACATCGGGAGGTGCCCGCCGCCCAGGCGAGCGGGCTGTTGCTAGTACTTGCGCAGGTTGAGCCTCGGCGCGCCGAACCACCGGCCGCGCAGAAGCTCGCTGATGTCGAGCATGAGAGCGGTCAGACGGGTCGTGTCATCGCCCAGCGCCCGGGCGATGAAGCCGGGTCCCTGCACCCGCGTCACTGCGCCGCGCACGTCGTCGACCTCCAGCATCTGGGCCACCTCATTGACCAGGGCGGCATCGACCCGGGCGTCGAGCGCCGTGAAGGAGGCCAGGTGGCTGTGCCCCTCCAGGCCTCCCAGACCCGCCAGCCCGGCCTCACCGGGGACCAGGCGCAGGTTGTCGACGACGGCGTACCGGCCACCGACACGGATGTCAGTGCGCATCCGCAGGCAGTCGTAGCCGAAGGCCGAACCGTCCGGGGCCCATCCGGGGGTGAGGACCTCCAGGGACATGAAGGTCGCCGTCGGGTCCATCTCAACCAGGGTGGTCTGCCGGTAGGAGGACTCCCGGTAGGCGATGACCTGGTCGGGAACGAGCTCCAGCACGGCCCGGGGCCCCAGGCTCACCCGGGTGTCCTGGCGGACCGGGCAGGTGGGGGTGCGGTAGATCTTCGTGGCCGCCTGGGTCGTCAGCACCGCCGAGGCCCCCTGGAGGACCTCGACCTCGGTGAGATAGGAGTCGCCGTCCAGGTACCCGCCTCCGGGATTGACCACGTAGTAGGTCACCTGCCCGGTCTCATCGAGGTACAGCGGGCGGAAAACCCTCAGTGCTCCCCGGTGGTACTGGTCGACGGCGATACTCCGGTCCCCGCCCCGGGCGATCCGCAGGTGCAGCTCGCCGGTGGTGCTCACGGCTCCAGGTCCGTCATGAGCACGTCGTGGTGGATCCACTCGATGACCTGCTCCAGGCCCTCATCGGTCTTGAGATTGGTGAAGCAGAAGGGCTTGTCACCCCGGAACACCTTGGAGTCGGCCTCCATGACCGCCAGGTCGGCGCCGACGTGAGGGGCCAGGTCCGTCTTGTTGATGACGAACAGGTCGGACTTAATCATCCCCTGACCGGCCTTGCGGGGAATCTTCTCGCCCTGGGCGACGTCGATGACGTAGATGGAGAAGTCGACCAGCTCGGGGGAGAAGGTGGCCGAGAGGTTGTCGCCTCCCGACTCCACGAACACCACCTCCAGGTCGGGGTGGCGCTCCACCAGCTCGGCGATCGCCGCCTCGTTCATGGAGGTGTCCTCACGGATGGCCGTGTGCGGGCAGCCCCCGGTCTCCAGCCCGATGATGCGGTCCACCGGCAGGACCCCCTGAGCGGCGAGGATCTTGGCGTCCTCGATCGTGTAGATGTCATTGGTGACGGCGGCCATGGAGACCTCCCGGCTCATGGCCCGGGTGATGCGCTCGATGAGCTGGGTCTTGCCCGCCCCCACCGGACCACCCACTCCGATACGGACCGGGCCGGGGTGGGAGCGGGGCGCCGGCTGCCCGGGCGCATCCGCGTGCTCCTGGCTGGTTGCTGCTGACATGAGAATCTCCTCAATAGCTCTTCAGGAAGGTTTTTCAGGACATGAACATGCGGGCGCGCTGGCGCTCGTGCCGCATCTGGCTGATCTCGATCCCGGGTGCGGCGGCCCCCAGATCCGTCTCGTCGAGGTCCCCGATCCGCCTGACCGCGGCGCGGACGTCGTCGCGCACCGAGGCGATGGCGCGCTGACCGGCGTCCTGCCCCAGGGGGATGGCTCGTACGGCGTTCTGCGTCAGTGAGATGACGCTGGACTGGAGGTAGGCCATCGTGACCGCCGCCGGCGGCGCCGCCAGCGCGTAGCCGGCGATCGCCAGCACGATGGCGGGGTGGGTGCGGCAGCCTTCCGTGTCCACGAGTGCCGCGTAGCGGCTCAGCAGCCTGTCGCCGTCGGTGCCTTCCAGGGCCAGGCGGGAGATGGTGAGCAGACGCCGCCCCATCGTCACCCCGGCCCGGCGCACCTGGATCGGCACCGCCTGAGCCACGAGGAGCTCGTCGAGGTGCGCGATCGCCTCCCAGTCGTCCGCCACCACTGCCTCGAAGGCCAGCCGCAGCCCCAGCCCCTCGGAGAAGGTCAGCTGGGTGGACACGAGCGCGCGCAGCCAGGACACGAAGGAGGCCTCGTCGTCGACGACACCCTCGCAGATGTAGGTCTCCAGCCCGAAGGAGTGGGAGAAGGCACCCGTGGGCAGCGCGGAGTCGCACAGCTGGGCCAGCGGCAGCTGCCAGCACGCGGGCTCTCCCCACTCCGGGGCGCAGGGGTCAGTGGGTGTGCTCGGCATGGCGGAAGGGGACGGGCATGGACCGCTCCATCCGCGCGTGACGCACCCCCAGGTGCTCCAGGTAGTGCTCGGCGGTGTGGTCGTACTGGATGACCATGACGCCGTCATGCCCCTCAAGCCCCGGGAAGGGCTCAGCGGGTCCGAAGAACTGGGCAGGCAGGTGCCGGTTGCCCAGGTTGTGGGCGACGACTCCCATCTCGCGCACCGTGGCGGGCGCGATGACCAGGACGTCGGTGGGCTCCAGGCGCACGACGACGATTCCGCGCTCGTTGCGAAGCAGAATGTCTCCCTCGCGCAGGTCCGGCGCGCCCGGCGCGAGCCGGATACCGAGTTCGGTGCCGTGGTCCGAGCGCACTCGTTGGATGCGTTTCGTGAGGTCGGCCAGGGGGAGGACCACGCTCTCAACGTGCACGTCCTCCAGGTCCTCGCCGGGCAGGTCGTGGATATTGCCTGAGATGGACTCGATAATCATGAAGGCTCCAGGATGAGTGGTCAGAAGAGGAAGTAGCGCTGGGCCATGGCGAGGACCTCGGCGGGCTCGCAGGTGACCTTCTCGCCGTCGACGGTGACCTCGTAGGTCTCGGGATCGACGGTGAGCGCCGGAGTGGCGTCGTTGAAGGCCATGTCCACCTTCGTCAGCCGCCTGACCCCGCGGGCCGGACAGACCTTCTTGCGCAGCCCCAGGCTCTGGGGCACTCCCGCATCGATGGCCGCCTGGGACATGAAGGTGATCGAGTTCGACGCCGGTGCCGCTCCGTGGCCGCCGAACATGGTGCGCATGAGCGTGGGCTCGGGGGTGGGGATCGAGGCGTTGGCGTCGCCCATGACCGCGGAGGCGATCTGACCCCCCTTGAGGATCAGAGACGGCTTGACCCCGAAGAAGGCGGGATCCCACAGCACCAGGTCGGCCCACTTGCCCACCTCCACGCTGCCCACGACCTCGGCGATCCCGTTGGCTCGGGCCGGGTTGATCGTGTACTTCGACACGTAGCGCTTGATGCGCAGGTTGTCGCCGTCCTCCGGGTCCCCGGCGAGCTTGCCGCGCGCCTTCTTCATCTGGTCGGCCACCTGCCAGGTGCGGATGATGACCTCACCGACGCGCCCCATGGCCTGGGAGTCCGACGACGTCATCGAGAACACGCCCAGGTCGTGCAGAACGTCCTCGGCCGCGATCGTCTCCGGGCGGATGCGCGAGTCCGCGAAGGCGACGTCCTCCGGGATGGCGGGGTTGAGGTGGTGGCACACCATGAGCATGTCGAGGTGCTCCTCAGCGGTGTTGCGCGTGAAGGGCAGCGTCGGGTTGGTCGAGGACGGCAGGATGTTGGGGTCCTGCGCCAGGGTGATGATGTCGGGGGCGTGGCCACCGCCGGCGCCCTCGGTGTGGAAGGTATGGATGACCCGTCCGCCGATCGCGCGGCGGGTGTCCTCGACGAAACCGCACTCGTTGAGCGTGTCAGTGTGGATGGCGACCTGCACGTCGAACTCGTCGGCGACCTTGAGCGCCTCGTCGATAACGGCGTGCGTGGCACCCCAGTCCTCGTGGATCTTGAAGCCGACCGCACCGGCGCGCAGCTGCTCGGCCAGAGGCTCCCGGGCCGAGGCGTGGCCCTTGCCCAGCAGGCCGATATTCATGGGGAAGTCCTCGACCGCCTGGAGCATACGGGCCAGGTTCCACGCCCCGGGAGTGATCGTGGTGGCGTTGGTGCCGTCGGCGGGTCCTGTCCCTCCTCCGATCATGGTGGTCACGCCCGAGGCCAGGGCGGTGGCGACCTGGGTGGGGGAGATGAAGTGAATATGGGAGTCGATGCCTCCGGCCGTCAGGATGCGGTGCTCGCCGGCGATCACCTCCGTGGAGGTGCCGATGACGATATCGACGTCGTCCATGATGTCCGGGTTGCCCGCGGCGCCGATAGCGCTGATGACGCCGTCGCGGATGGCGACGTCGGCCTTGTAGACCCCGGTGTGGTCGATGATGATCGCGTTGGTGATGACGGTGTCGGGGATGTCCTCGTCTCGCGTGCGCTGGCCGTTGTGGCCCATGCCGTCGCGGATGACCTTGCCGCCTCCGAAGACGGCCTCGTCGCCACGGTGGGTCAGGTCCCGCTCGATCTGGGCGAAGAGGCCGGTATCGGCCAGGCGGACGGCGTCCCCAGTGGTGGGGCCGTACAGAGCGGCGTGCTCCCGACGGCTGAGTTCCTTGCTCATGATGTGCTCCTGTGCTCTCAGCCCTGGACGGGGCCGTTCGTCTCGCCTGCCAGCCCGAAGACCCTTCGTGCTCCCGCCAGCGCCACCAGGTGGACTGGTCTGGAGTCGCCCGGCTCGAAGCGAACGGCGGTTCCGGCCGGAATGTCGAGGCGGAAACCGCGAGCGGCCTGTCGGTCGAAGGACAGTGCGGAGTTGACCTCGGCGAAGTGGAAGTGCGAACCGACCTGAATGGGACGGTCCCCGGTGTTGAGGACGTCGAGGGTGAGGGTGGGGCGACCCTCGTTGATGGTGATGGTGCCGCTCGCGAGCCGGTACTCTCCCGGGATCATGGCAGCCTCCTGCGAATCGGGTCGTGGACGGAGACGAGCTTGGTTCCGTCGGGGAAGGTCGCCTCCACCTGGACCGCGCGGATCATCTCCGGGACTCCCTCCATGACGTCGTCGTAGGTCAGCAGGGTGGTCCCGTAGGCCATGAGATCCGTGACTGTGCGCCCCTCTCGAGCTCCTTCGAGGATCTCAGCGGTGATGTACGCGACTGCCTCGGGGTGGTTGAGCCGGATCCCTCTGTCCTTGCGTCTTCGTGCCAGGTCTGCGGCGACGACGATGAGTAGCTTCTCCTGCTCACGCGGGGTGAGGTGCATCGGGACTCTCCCAGAGACGGTTCGGAGCGGGCGCATAAGCGCGAGCTTGTCCGCGTGTGACGGACGCTTATAGGCAACGCCTTACGTGTTACGTGAATATTTCCGGTTAGTTGGCGGTGAGGTTCACAGGTGCTTCCGCCTCATCGGTTTCCCGCGTCGTTGCAGGGTGAGGCTGATTGTGATTGAAGTGCCGCCATTCTTCGGCGACTGGGGTCGATGCTGAGGAAAGGAAGGGGCGGGATGCGCGTTGTCGCGCATCCCGCCCCTTGCGGAGGTGGACCTGGCCGTCAGCCCTGACGGGCCTTGAGACGGGGGTTCTTCTTATTGATGACGTAGGTGTGACCGCGGCGTCGGACCACCTTGGACCCCGGCTGCTTGGCCAGGGACCGGATCGAGGCGCGAACCTTCATGGGTGGTTCCTCTCCTTCCTTCTGTGTTGCGAGTGGACGTGGGGCACTGCGGCGGTGGGGCCGCCGTGCCTGCGGGGCTAGCGCGTGCGCTTGCCGTAGCGACGCTCGAACTTCTCCACCCGGCCGGCCGTGTCCAGGATCTTGCCCTGGCCGGTCCAGAACGGGTGCGAGGCGCTGGAGACCTCGACGTCGTAGACTGGGTAGGTGTTGCCATCCTCCCACTCGATGGTCTCCGACGACGTCAGGGTCGAGCGGGTCAGGAAGGCGAAGTCAGCGGACTTGTCGCGAAAGACGATGGGCTGGTAGCTGGGGTGGATCCCAGGGCGCATGGAAGCTCCTTGAACTGTGCGTGAGTGGTTGGGCGGCGGGCGGGATGGCTACCAGGAGGACTTGACGATGCCCGGAAGCTCACCGCGCAGCGCCATCTCGCGGAAACGCACCCGGGAGGTCCCGGTGACGCGCAGGTGTCCGCGCGGGCGCCCGTCCACCGCGTCGCGCCGCCGCAGGCGGGTGGGGGAGGCGTCCCGGGGCAGCGCGTGCAGCGCCGCCATCGCCTCATCGCGCTCGGCCTGGCTCAGGTGAGGGTTGACCGAGGCGCGCTTGAGCTCGGCCCGGCGCTCGGCGTAGCGCGCCACCACGTCCTGGCGCCTCAGCTCGGCGGCGATCTTGGACTTCTTGGCCATCAGCGCGACTCCTTGTACTCCACGTGCCGGCGCACCACCGGATCGAACTTGCGCAGCACCAGCCGGTCGGGGGTGTTGCGGCGGTTCTTGCGGGTGACGTACGTGTGGCCCGTCCCCGCGGTGGAGACCATCTTGATGATCGGCCGCAGGTCCTTGCCGCCCTTGGCTCCGCTCATGACAGCTTCTCCCCGCGGGCGAGCATCTGGGCCACGACGACGTCGATGCCCAGCTTGTCGATCGTGCGGATGCCCTTGGCGGACACCGTCAGGCGCACGGTGCGTCCCAGTGACGGCACCCAGTAGCGCTTGCGCTGCAGATTGGGGTTCCGGCGCCGGGGAGTGCGCTGGTGCGAGTGGGAGACGGACCGGCCGAAGACCGGCCGGGCTCCCGTGACTTGGCAGTAGGTGGTCATGACGAGCATGATATAATAATGATTCTCAATCTCGTCAACTCTGCTGGAGGACCACGTGATCGATCCCTCGGATGACCTCGCCGCCGACCTCTTCGACCGCCCCGACGACCAGACCGAAGCCGACCACCGGCACGCCCTGGCCGTCATCGGCGCCGTCGACCCCGCCCTGCTGGACCTGGTCGACCTCTCCCTGGCCGGCCAGGGCGCCGTCGTCATCCGCGCCGGTCTCCACTTCGGCGACGACGGCGATGAGGACGACGGTAACGACGGCGGTGACGACGGCGGTGACGACGACTTCGTCCGCCTCGTCAGCCACAGCTCGGCCGACGGATTCGACGACGACCCGGTCCGTCTCGACGTCCCCATGCCTCTGACCTGCCCCACCTGCTCCCTGCGCGAGGTGCTGGTTGCCGTCGCCGAGGACCGGGCGGCCCAGGACCCGGGCGGCACCACCGTCATCCTCCTGCCGGCGGCCATCGAGCTCGCCCACCTCCTGCCTCATCTGGCCGAGGACCTGACCGGCACCGAAGTGAGACTGGCCGGGGCCGCCCACGTCCTGGACGCCACCACCGCCTGCGACGAGCTCCTCGAGCACCGCCTGCTGACGGCCTTCCCCGGTGACTGCCGCTGCGCCGGCGCCGTCCACCTGGCCAACCTCGGCTACGCCGACGTCGTCCTGGCCCTGGGGCGCGACGAGGACCCCGCCGGGGCCGACCTCATCGAGCACCTGCGCCCCCACGACGCGCTGCTGCTCCCCGGCCTCGACGCGCCCCTCCTGGAGGCCCTCACCGGTCTCACGCACGACGTCCGCGCCTCCCTGAGCCGCATCCACCCGGCCACCACCAGCGCCTGGGGCGGCCCCGACGACCACGGCGTGTGGACCCTCGACCTCAGCGCCGCCCTGCCCTTCCACCCCGGACGTCTGCGGGCCCTCGTCGTCGACCTCGCCGGCCAGGGCCTGTGCGCCCGCGGCTGCTTCTGGCTGCCCAGCCGCCCCGGCCGGGTCTGCACCTGGGAGGTCGTCGGAGGCGCCCTCAGCGTCGGCGACGCCGGAACCTGGGCGGAGGTCCCGACCGGTCCGTCAGGCGACGTCGTCGGCGTCGGTGGCGGGATCGACGGCGGTGCCTCGGGCGAGCCCCGCTGTCACCTCGTGGTCACCGGCGTCGGGGACGAGGACATGCGCGAGCAGGTGCGGCGCGCCTTCGCCCGCATCCTCCTGCGCCCCGAGGAGATGGCCCAGGCCCTGGCCTGGATCGGCGCCGACGACGGTCTGAGCGACTGGTTCGGCCAGGGGAGCCCGGAGAGCTGACCGTTCGGTCCCGAGGCGGGAGACTCGTGTGACGCGGCCCCGGCCCGGCGCGATAGGCTATGCCCGTCGCGACTGGCGCCGGGTGGATCACCACCGGGGAGCGGCACGAACACGACTCCGGGGTCGCCCGCCTGGGCCACGGATCGCCCACCAGTGCGCGCACCTGAGCCGGCTACGTCGCAGCGTGCGCCCCACACCTGAGGAGAGACATGACCGCGCAAGCCGTCACCCCGTCCCTGAACCAGCCGCTGGCCGAGCTCGACCCCGATATCGCAGAGGTCCTCACCGGAGAGCTCGCCCGCCAGCGCGAGACCCTGGAGATGATCGCCTCGGAGAACTTCGTTCCCCGGGCCGTCCTGGAGTGCCAGGGCTCGGTCCTGACCAACAAGTACGCCGAGGGCTACCCCGGACGCCGCTACTACGGCGGCTGCGAGGTCGTCGACGTCGCCGAGTCCCTGGCCATCGAGCGCGCCAAGGCCGTCTTCGACGCCGAGTGGGCCAACGTCCAGCCCCACTCCGGTGCCCAGGCCAACGCCGCCGTCCTCCACGCCCTGGCCACCCCCGGTGACACCCTCCTGGGCCTGTCCCTGGCCCACGGCGGCCACCTCACCCACGGCATGAAGATCAACTTCTCCGGCAAGAACTACAACGCCACCGCCTACGGCGTGGACGAGACCACCATGCGCATCGAGATGGACCAGGTGCGCGAGGCCGCCCTGCGCGAGCGCCCCACGGTCATCATCGCCGGCTGGTCCGCCTACCCCCGCCACCTCGACTTCGCGGCCTTCCGCGCCATCGCCGACGAGGTCGGTGCCGCCCTGTGGGTGGACATGGCCCACTTCGCCGGGCTCGTGGCCGCGGGCCTGCACCCCAACCCCGTCCCGCACGCCGACGTCGTGTCCACCACCGTCCACAAGACCCTGGGCGGACCCCGCTCGGGCATGCTGCTGTCCAGCCGCGCCGAGCAGTGGGGCAAGAAGCTCAACTCCGCCGTCTTCCCCGGCCAGCAGGGCGGTCCCCTCATGCACGTCATCGCCGCCAAGGCCGTGGCCATGAAGATCGCCGGCACCGAGGAGTTCCGTGAGCGCCAGGAGCGCACCGTGCGCGGCGCCGCCATCATCGCCGAGCGCCTCGGGGCCGACGACGTGCGCGCGGCCGGCGTCAGCCTCGTCACCGGCGGCACCGACGTCCACCTGGTGCTGGTCGACCTGCGCGACTCCTCCCTGGACGGCCAGCAGGCCGAGGACCTCCTCCACACCGCAGGCATCACGGTCAACCGCAACGCCGTCCCCTTCGACCCGCGCCCCCCGCGCGTGACCTCCGGCCTGCGCATCGGCACCCCCGCCCTGGCCACCCGCGGCTTCGGTGACGCCGAGTTCACCGAGGTCGCCGACATCATCGCCGCCACCCTCATCCACGGCGCCGCCGGCACCGCCGACGACGAGACCCTGGCGGCCCTGCGCGGTCGCGTGCGCGCCCTGACCGACGCCTTCCCCCTCTACCCGGGGCTGGCCCAGTGAGGGCCCCCTGGGGAGGACCCGCCCGGGTCCTGGACGGCAAGGCCACGGCCGCCGCTCTCAAGGCCGAGCTCGCCGGCCGGGTGGCGGCGCTGCGCGAGCGCGGCGTCGTCCCCGGCCTGGGCACCGTCCTGGTGGGGGAGGACCCCGGCAGCGTCAAGTACGTGGCCGGCAAGCACTCCGACTGCGCCGAGGTCGGCATCGTCTCCATCCGTGAGGACCTGCCGGCCACCGCCACCCAGGCCGAGGTGGCCGCCGCCGTCGACCGCCTCAACGCCGACCCCGCCTGCACCGGCTACATCGTCCAGCTCCCGCTGCCGGCCGGCATTGACACCAACGCCATCCTGGAGCGCGTCGACCCGGCCAAGGACGCCGACGGCCTGCACCCCACCAACCTGGGGCGCCTGGTGCTGCGGGCCTCGGGGCCCATCGACTCACCCCTGCCCTGCACGCCGCGCGGCTGCATCGAGCTCATGGAGCGCCACGGCATCGACCTGGCCGGTCGCAACGTGTGCGTCGTCGGCCGCGGAGTCACGGTGGGCCGCTCCATCGGCCTGCTCCTGGGCCGCAAGGACGTCAACGCCACCGTCGACATCTGCCACACCGGCACCACGGACCTGGCCGACCACGTGCGCCGGGCCGATGTCGTCATCTCGGCGGCCGGCAGCCCCGGCATCATCACCGCGGAGATGGTGGCCCCCGGGGCGATCGTCCTGGACGTGGGCGTCTCGCGCGTCGTCGACCCCGCCACCGGTAAGGGCCGCATCGCCGGTGACGTCGCCGACGGCGTCGACGAGGTCGCCTCCTGGCTCTCACCCAACCCCGGCGGCGTGGGCCCCATGACCCGGGCCCTGCTGCTGGCCAACGTGGTCGAGACCGCGGAGCGCTCGCTCTGAGGCGTGTCGCCGCTCGCCTGACCGGCCGATAACCTTGAGGCCATGACGGACGAGTCCCACGGCGCCAGCCCCTCCCAGCCCCACCAGCGCAGTCACTCGGCTGAGTCGGCCGACTCCCCGCAGTCCGAGCCGACTCAGCCGGGTGCGTCCCCTGACGAGCCCGGCCGGTCCGGCCTGCGGCGTCGGACCCTGCTGCTGGGCGCGGCCGGCGCTGGTGCCCTCGTCGTGGGGGGAGCGATCCTGGTGCGCTGCTCGTCGGGGCGCAGAAGCACTCCGAGCCCCACCTCCACGGACTCGGAGGCCTCGGCCGCCTACCGCCCCGCCTACCACTACAGCCCAGCCAGGGGGAACCTCGCCGACCCCAACGGCCTGGTCCTCTACGAGGGCGAGTACCACCTCTTCCACCAGCAGGACGGCACCTGGGGCCACGCCGTCAGCACGGACATGGTGCACTGGAAGCGCATGGGCACGGCCCTGGAGCACGACTCGCAGGGCCTGGCCATGTCCGGCAGCTGCGTCGTCGACGGCGCCGACACCTCCGGCCTGGTCAAGGGCGGCGGCATGGTGGCCGTCTACACCTCCACCGAGGACGGTGAGGCCCAGTCCCTGGCCTACTCCACCGACCGGGGCCGCTCCTGGGAGCGCTTCTCCGGCAACCCCGTCATCCCCAACGACGGGCGCAAGGACTTCCGCGACCCCAAGGTCTTCTGGCACGAGGACTCCAAGGCCTGGGTCATGATCGTCTCGGCCGGTGACCACGTCTCCCTGTACCGCTCCACCGACCTGAAGACCTGGAGCCATGCCAGCGACTTCGGCCAGGACATCGGCTCGCACGCCGCCGTGTGGGAGTGCCCCGACCTCTTCCCCCTGACCGACACCAGCGATGGCAGGACCCGCTGGGTCATGACCCTCTCGGTGGGCGCCAACGAGGAGACGGCCGGCTCCACCGCCCAGTACTTCATCGGCGACTTCGACGGATCCGTCTTCTTCCCCGAGGACCGCGAGACCCGTTTCACCGACGCCGGCCAGGACTTCTACGCCGCCCAGAGCTTCGAGCACATCGAGGGCCGCCGCGTGTGGATGGCCTGGCTGGGCAACTGGAACTACCCCTACTCGCTTCCCACCGGGGACTGGCACGGTGAGATGAGCATCCCGCGCGAGCTGTCCCTGACCACTGCCGACGGTAAGCGCACCCTCGTCCAGAAGCCCGTCCCCGAGCTCGACGCGCTGCGCGGCAAGGCGACCGACCTCGGCGGCCTCGCCGCCACAGGCAGCACCGGCTCCGCGGTGACGGACCTGGGCAAGGGCCGCACGGTCGAGATCGACCTGACCCTGGACGTCTCCAAGGCCTCCGAGGCCTGGCTGGGCCTGGCCCGAGGGGAGGTCGACGGCGCTCTCCAGGAGGTGCGCGTCGGCGTCAACGTCTCGGCCGGCACCTTCTACCTGGACCGCACCAACGGCGGGCTGAAGCAGATCGACGGCAAGGACGAGGGCACCACCACCGACTTCGCCCTGCGCCGCGAGGTCGCCTACCACCCCACCGGCTCGACGGTGCGCCTGCACCTCTACCTCGACCGCTCCAGCCTCGAGGTCTTCGTCGACGACGGCGCCACGGTCGGCAGCCTCCTGGTCTTCACCGACCCCGGCTGCCAGGAGATCGTCCTGGGCGCCACGGGCACGGCCACGATCACCTCGGGCAGCCTCACCCCGCTGTCGGCCGCCGTGTAGGTGCGCAGCCGCGCTGATGCGCGCAGCAGAGGCAGACCCGACGACGGGTGGGGGCCGCCGGAACCAGTGTTCCGACGGCCCCCACCATCATCTGGGCGGCGTTCTCGGGTCGCTCTGAGCAGTGGCGCCCGGTCCGCCTGGCCTACCTCAGGCGCTGCGGGCGGGTGTCACCGCCGTTGGTACGGGCCCGGTCCGAGGGGACGTCCCCGAACCCTCCCAGACCGTTGGTCCCGTAGGTACGGTCCACCGAGGTGGTGTCCCCGGAGATGTTGATCTTCACCGTCGGAGCCAGTGATCCTCCGCGCACCGGGTTGTTGTCATGGTTGCCGCCGATGGAGTCGATGAACGACGTCACCAGGCCGCCCGGCATCACGTAGTGCGAGTACGACTGGAAGGTGTACGGGCTCTGGTTCCAGTCGGGCGAGTACGGCTTGCCCGGGTTGAAGTTGAGGTTGATCGGGTTGCCCAGCGCGATACCGGTGCCCTGGTTGAGCGGCTTGTAGTCCGATCGCAGCCCGTCGCCCACGAACCCGTAGACGCCCTCGGGGCCCTGGAGGCCGTCGGCGTAGGTCTCCCGGTGCGAGATCGTGAACAGGTAGTACTTGCCGTCCTGGAAGTAGATCTGAGGCCGCTCGGTCTGGTCGTTGACACAGTTACCACTCAGCAGCGGCGGCAGGTACTCCCACTCGGTCATCGCCTTGTTCTTGGCCCGGGCCAGACCCACGTTGGCCAGCTGGTAGTAGGCGCCGCGCTGGTTGACCGACTCGACCGTCTCGGCCTTGGGATCGCCCTTCTCGTAGCCCAGGTCCTCCTCGGTGCAGGTGGCCAGGGTGGTGTTCTGGCCGGCCTTGGCCGCGGCGTCGACGTACTGCTGCTCACGCACGTAGGCCGAGTTGCCCTCGAAGACCATGTACTCGGTGGGGTCGGAGGGGGCGTTCTGGTCGCGGAAGGTGAAGGGGTCGCGGAAGTTCACGCCCGGGTTCTGCTCGCGGGTCTGGTAGTACTTGCCGTCCGGCACGAGCAGCTGGTGCTGGGTGCGGAAACCGGTGAGCCACACACCGTTCTCGTCGGCGTAGATGCGTCCCTCGGACTGCACGATCCGCGGGTCGTAGGGCTTGGAGGTGCCGTTGTTGTTGTCGGCCTGGCCTCCGCCGTCACCGCTGCCGCCGGTGGTGGTGTTGTAGAAGGCCACCGAGGTGTAGAACATGCGGATCTTGTTGCCCTCCATGAGGCGGGCCGATCCGGACCACTCGGTCTGGGCCGTGAAGCTCTGGTCCTCGAAGATCGAGCCGGAGGCGCCGTCGGGGAAGACGTGGCCGCCGTAGATCCAGCCGCCGTTGGAGCTGTTCGCGCCGTCGGCCGACGAGGTCTGCGTGCCCGCCTTGCGGTAGAAGAAGCCCAGGCGCGCGTGGGTGTGACGGTCGTCGAAGGTGTAGCCGGCGTGCCGGTCGGCCACCAGGGAGAAGGCGATCTCCCAGCCGTTGTAGGAGATCTGGTGGGCGGCGTCATCGGTCAGCGTCCAGGTGTCCCACACCCACACGTCGTCACTCGTGGCCGGGAAGCCGTTGGAGATCTCCGGCATCGTGGTCTGCTCGGGCATCGAGTTGGTGCCCGACGCCGCGTTGGGGTCGGAGACCCGCTGGATCTGCATCGCGTCGGCGCGGGTCCACTTGGCGGTGTAGTCCTCCTCGACCCCGTGGGCCGCACCGGTGTGCTTGGTGGCGTTGGCCCAGCCGGGGTTGTCGGCCTTGAATCCGTTCGCGTCCTGGGCGGCGGCGCCCTGATCGGCGGCGGCGTTCTGGTCGGCCTGACCCGCCTGCCCCTGATCGGCAGCGGCGGCGTTCTGGTCGGCGCCCGCCTCGGGGGAGGCCTCGGCGGAGGCGCTGGCTTCGGGGGAGGGGGTCTCGTCTGCCAGCGCGGTGGTTCCGGTCCCGGCCACCAGGAGTCCGAGCGCCAGCGCCGCGGCCAGTCGTCTGCGACGAGCGCGGAACGAAGTGTGTGTCACGGTCATTGTCCGTACTGTCCTTACTCATGAGGGATAAGGGTGTCAGTGCGCCGTGAGCCGATATTCTTGATCTCCCACTCCCTACCTTAGGGGAACTCGAAGTTCGGGGCACAGGCCTTTGGGCCGTCCATTCAATTCCGTGGACCTCCTACGAAAGACGCATACCCCGCACTTCCAGGGATTATTGAGGTTTCAGGCGTTGCCGGTGATATACCCCACATGACTCCCGGTTACTGGCCGGTTAGTCTTGAATACGTTCTCCGTGAGCTGCCTGGTCTCCCGAGCCTGTCGGTTCAGGTGGTCGCCCGATGCCGGGCGGCCCCGTGTCTAACGGAGATCCTGTGAGTATCCTTCCCATCCGTCTGCGACGGTTAACCGCACCAACAACCGCTTTTCTGGCTGCGCTCGCCCTCGGTGCCGCCGGTACGGCGGTGGCCGCCCCGACGTCGAACACCGCGGGGCAGTCCACCACCTCCCTGCGTGACGCCTCCACGGTGAGCCCCCAGTCCCTGGCCCAGATGATCGCCGGTCCGAACGCGACCGTGACCAACGCGTCCGTCTCCGGTAAGGACGTCCAGGTCGGCACCGTCAAGGGCCTGCCGGGCGACGGCAACGCCATCACCGAGGGCGTCGCCCTGTCCACCGGCTCGCTCATCGACCCCGACCCCACCGCCGACTCCGACGTCGACTTCACCCGCTCCGCGGTCCTGGGCCCCAACGACGCCCTCGACACCACCGGTGACTTCGGGGCCGTCGAGGACCCGGCGGGCCTGGGCCAGGTGGCCGGCACCGACGTCTACGACGAAGCCGTCCTGGAGTTCGACGTGACCGCCACCAGCTCCAACGTCGTCCTCTACTACAGCCTCGGCTCCGAGGAGTACGCCGGCGCCACCGAGGGCACTCCGGCCTCCTGGCAGTCCCGCGGCTACAAGGACCCGCTGAGCATCCAGGTCAACGGCACCGAGTGCGCCTACGTGCCCGGCACCCAGACCGCAGTGAGCGCCTCCACGATCAATGAGTCCTCGAACGCCGACTACTACACCGCCAACGTCTCGGGTCACACGCCCGGCCAGATCCCGGTGGAGTTCAACGGCTACACCTCGGCCCTTCCCTGCCAGGCCGCGGTGACTTCGGGGCAGACGGTGCACGTGCGCGTGGCCATCGCCGACGCCCAGGACGGCCAGCTCGACTCCACCGTCCTGCTGCGCACCCAGGGGCTGGGCTTCACCGACAAGCAGATCACTGAGCCCTGCACCGCCAAGGCCGGCACCTGCGACATCCCCGGGTCCGGCAACGGCTCGAACGGGTCCAACGGCTCCAACGGGTCGAACGGGGCCGGCAACGGCTCGACCACTCCTCCTGGCCAGGGCAAGCCGGGCGTCACCGACTACAGCGCCGCCTCGCCCACCGCGGGAACGAAGAGCGCAGTGGCCGGTCTGCCCCTGACCGGAACCCAGGCCCTCTTCCTGGGGGTTGTCGCCCTGCTGCTTCTGGCCGGCGGTGGCGTGGCGCTCATGATGCGTCGCCGTCGCCTGGCCGGCTCCGAGGCCGACTGAGTCCCCGGCACCGACAGTCTGGGTCGCGTCCCATCGCGCCCGCACGCCTGACGGGGCGAGTGAAGCTCTCTTCACTCGCCCCGTCAGTGCTTGTCGGTGTCAGCTGCTGGTGGTGGCTCAGTCGTCCCGGTCCTGCTTGGAGGCGTGGCGCAGTGCCGCCTCCCTGGCCAGCATGGCGCAGCCCAGGACGCACAACGGCATTGAGGCCAGCCACAGGACGGTGGCGAAGCGGGCCAGAATCGATGTCTGAGCCAGAACGGGGAAGATCGCGGCGATGACGACGACGATCAGCCACAAGCAGATTCGGCGCCGGCTACGGGACTCTGAATCGTCCTCGGCGGTCATGGCCTGCTCCTCTCATCCGGCGATCTCGAACCGACGGTTCTCCAGGCGACCGGCGCGCAGGTCGGTGACAGTTACCGACCTCACCGAGGCCCACCGTGGTCCCTGTCTCAGCCACGATATCAGCCGGGCCACCGCGTCGGGCTCACCCTGGGCCAGGACCTCGACGTCGCCGTCGGGCAGGTTGCGGACCTGGCCCACCACGCCCAGCTCCTGGGCGGTGTAGGCGCAGTGGTAGCGGAAGCCCACCCCCTGGACGGTGCCGTGGACCAGCACGTGAACGGTTCTCACCTTCGTTCCGGCGTCGTTCATGGCCCTATCGTCTCAGGCCCGGGGCCGACCGCGTAGTCTTGCCGCCATGCGTATCGCCACCGTCAACGTCAACGGCATTCGTGCCGCAGCCCGCAAAGGCATGGGGGAGTGGCTCACCGCCTCCGCCCCCGACGTCCTTCTGCTCCAGGAGGTCCGCGCCGACGAGCAGATCGCTGCCGACCTCCTGCCCGGCTACGAGGCCGCCATCTGGCCCTGCCGCATCAAGGGGCGCGCCGGCGTGGGCATCGCCGTGCGCGACGGCGGCCCCGCCGCTCTCGGCGAGCTGCGCTACGGTGTGGCCGCGCCCGGTACCGAGGAGCCCGACGTCGACTCCGGCCGCTGGCTCGAGGCCGACCTGACGCTCACCGGCCTCGACGGCGTCGAGCGGCTCACCGTCGTCTCCGCCTACCTCCACTCCGGTCAGCTCGGCACCGAGAAGATGGACCAGAAGTACGCCCACCTCGAGCTCGTCGACGCCCGCATGGCCGACCTCCTGGCCGCCAGCCGCGACGGCGGGCCCCAGGTCCTCATGGCCGGGGACCTCAACGTGGTGCGCTCCGAGCGCGACATCAAGAACTGGAAGCCCAACCACAACAAGATCGCCGGTGTCATGGACGAGGAGATCGCCCACCTGGAGGGCTGGTTCTCCACCGGCTGGGTGGACGCCTCGCGTCACCTCGTGGGGCCCGAGGAGCAGGGGCCCTACACGTGGTGGTCCCAGCGCGGCAAGGCATTCGACAACAATGCCGGCTGGAGGATCGACTACCAGGTCATCACCCCCGACCTGGCCGAGCGTGCCCGCAGCGTGGCGGTGGACCGCGCCCCCGACTACGCCTCGCGCTGGTCCGATCATGCTCCACTCGTCATCGAGTACAGCTGACCAGCACTGATCTCTGACAGACGGCGGGGGCCGGGAGCCTGAGCGCTCCCGGCCCCCGCCGGTCCGTCAGTAGCGGATCGCGTCGATCGGCCGGATGCGGGTGGCCACGATCGCCGGGATGATGCCCGCCAGGGCGCCCACGGCCGTGGCGGCGATGAGGCCGATGACGGCTGCCATCATGGGGAAGGGCGGGGTCGTGGTCACCGGGATGCCCAGGAAGGCGCTCAGCGGCATGATGCGCATCCCCACGATCGCGATCCCGATGCCGACGACGCCGGCGACCACCGTGGCCACCACCGACTCCAGCATGATGGAGAAGAAGATGCGCCGGCTCGTGGCCCCGAAGGATCGTCGCACCCCGATCTCGTGGATGCGCTGGCGCACCGTCACCAGGGAGATGTTGACCAGGCTCAGGGCGCCCAGCAGCATGACGAAGACGCCGGCGGCCGTGACCACCTTGGTGAAGGTGTCCGCGCTGGAGTTCAGGTTACTGCCCTGGAGGTTGTCCGAGGTCTGGGTCGAGCCCTGGCCGAAGCGGGCGTCCAGGTCCTTCTTGGCCAGGTTCGCCACCTCCTTGGCGCCGCTCTTGCCGGCCCAGACCTCCAGCGTGGGGGAGGGCCGATCGGCGTCCTTGGGCAGCCAGCTCTCGTAGGGGGTGTTGAGGGCGAAGGCGCTGACGGGCTGGGTGCACGGCAGGTCCTTGTCCTGCTCGGGGTCACCGGTGCAGCCGAGGAGGGAGAGGTTCTCCGGCTCCAGCACGCCGACGATCGTGAAGGACGTCTGCACGGGGGAGAAGGAGGTGATGGTGACCGGTCCCGTGAACTGCTTGATCCCCATCTGGTCGAGGAAGCCCTGGGTGACCACCAGGCTCGGGGAGAGGTCGTCCTCGTCCTGCGCGGTGAACCAGCGGCCCTGGGCCACGGTCTTGTGGTGCAGGAGCCCGTAGCTCAGGCTCACGGTCTGGGTGGAGACGGACCGGGCCCCGTCGGGGAAGGAGAAGCGGACGTTGGAGGTGTAGGTCGTTGCCCAGGAGGCGACGTCGTAGCGCTCGACGAAGCTGCTCATCGCCCCCGAGATCCTCGCGGAGGTGGCTGCGCTGGTCGTGGTGCTCGTCCCCTGGCCGCCGGTGCCGCCCGTCGAGCCTCCCGAGGAGCCCGACCCCGCTGAGCCCCCGCTGCCGCTTGCACCGCTGCCGGCGCTCGCGTCCGCGCTCGCCTCGGGGGCGTCGTCGGCCTGGACCGCCTGGCTCAGGCCCTTGCCGGTGGGGTTGACGTTGATCGTCACCGTGCCCTGCCGGCCGGTGTACTTCTCACCCACCTTGTTGATGGCGCTGACGGAGACCTGGCCCAGGGCGATGACGAAGGTCATGGCGGCCACCGCCGCCGCCACGCCCACCAGGGACAGCAGAACCCGCAGCTTGCCGATGCGCAGCTGGGCCCAGGCCTCGACGATGGCACCGAAGAATCCGGTGAGAATGCCGTTCATGAGGCTCCTTGGTGGCTGGTGGGGACGGTCGGGCTGGGGGAGGACTGAGGCGCGACGACCTCACCGAACTCCTCCAGGCTGCCGATCTGTCGGCGCGTGACAGAGATCGGGGTGAGCGTGCCGTGGTCGAGCCGGTACTGGGTGTGGGCGCGGCCGGCCACGGCCAGGTCGTGGGTGATGATGATGAGGGCGGCGCCGTTCTCGGCGCACTGGCGCTCCAGGAGCGTCATGACCGAGTTGCCGGTGTCGACGTCGAGGGCGCCGGTGGGCTCGTCGGCCAGGATGACGCTGGGCCGGCGGGACAGGGCCCGTGCGATGGCCACCCGCTGCTGCTCGCCGCCCGACAGGCGCCCGACGGGCGAGCCGACCCGGTCTCCCAGGCCCACGGCCTCCAGCAGCTCGGCGGCCCGCGCGCTGCGGGTCCAGAAGGCCCTGCCGGTGTCGTACAGGAGCGGGGCGGCCACGTTCTCGGTGGTGCTCAGTCCCGGAATGAGGTTGAAGGACTGGAAGACGAAGCCGAAGGTCCGGCCCCGCAGGTGGGCGCGGCGGCTCTCCCCGAGCCGGGAGGTGTCGGTCCCGGAGAGCGTGTAGTGGCCCGACGTCGGCCTGTCGATGAGCCCCAAGATGTTGAGCAGCGTGGACTTACCCGTTCCCGAGCGCCCCACGATGGCCACGTGCTCGCCGGGGGAGACGCTCAGGTCGACGCCGGTGAGGATCTCCAGCGGGTCGGAGTCGGGGACGGTGAAGGTGCGGGTGATCTCCCGCAGCTCCAGCAGGGCGCTCACAGGATTTCCTTGCCGTTGGCGTCGTAGCAGGCGGAGTTGTCCGACTCGCAGGTGTCCGGAGTCCCGGTGCGGCGCGTGTCCTTGTTGGGGACGAACTGGAGGATCTTCTGGTCCGCCTTGAGCCCGGCGGTCACCTGGATGTTCGTGCCGTCCGTGATTCCCAGGGTCACGGCGGTCCTGACCGCCTGGGAGGTGTCCCCGGACTCGGGGACCAGCCACACGAAGCCCGAGCCGACCTTGCCCTCCACGGCGGTGACCGGCACCAACAGGGTGTCGGAGGCGCTGCCGGCGTCGACGCTGATGGTGGCGGGCATGCCGGCGAAGACCTTCTGGTCGCCGGGCACCGAGCAGCGCATCTCCACGCTGGTGCCGTCCCCGGAGGTGGTCGTCGTCGAGCCGTCCCCACCGGTGGTCGTGGAGGTGGGGGACTTGGTGCCGACCTTGAGGTTGTTGCACTGGAAGGGGGCCGGGCCGCCCTCGAGCGTCAGAGTCGCTGCGGTGGGGGCGTTGGTCAGCCGGTACTGCTGGGAGGCGCTGACGGTGCCGGTGGCCGAGTACGTCGAGGGGGCGATCGTGGCCACGACGACGCCGACGCCGGTCTCCTGCTGCCTGATGACCTTGGGGGTCACGGTGCCGCTGACGGGCGCGTAGATCGTGGACCAGGTGACCTTGTCCGCCACCGGTGTCTGGGTGACGTTGCCGTCCTCGTCGGTCCGGGTCACCGGGCTCTGAGGCTCGGAGTGCTTGATGTAGAGCAGCGGCTCGCCGGCGTTGACCTGGGTGTCCTTCTCCACGGCGACCGAGTCCACCACTCCGGCCAGGTCGGCCTGGACGTCGACCGCGGCGTCCTGGACGATACGGCCCTTGACCTCGACCGTGTTGGAGATGTTGCCGGTGGTGACGGCGACGGTCTTGACGTTGGCGGCGTAGCCGGGGGAGATGTCGGCGGTCGCGCTGTCGTTCTGCGAGGGGAAGAAGGCGATCTTCACCAGGGCGACGGCGACGATCACCGCGATGAGGGTCTTGAGGGCGGGCCAGACGAAGCGCTTCACAGCGTCCTCCATGATGACAACGGAATCGGAGCCGGGTGGGGAGCCCGGGATCCGGATTAATACGGTCAGAGATTACGGCAGGGGCGTTCGTCCGACCTCATCCTGGAGGATGATCGCTGAAAGCCCTCTCCAACCGAGGTTGGAGAGGGCTGAGTACCGTCAGGTACGCGAGTCAGTGGTGCGCGCTGCTCAGGCGAGTCGACCGGCCGGGGCGGAGGGGACCGCGTCCAGGAAGGCCGGCGGGTTGAAGCCCTCGCGCTCGTAGGCGCGGGCCACGGCGGCGGCCACCTCGTGGACGGCGTCGGCGTCCACCAGGGCGATCGCCGAGCCCCCGAACCCGCCACCGGTCATGCGCGCCCCGTGGGCTCCGGCGGCGCGGGCCGCCTCCACGGCCACGTCCAGCTCGGGGCAGGTGCACTCGTAGTCCACGCGCAGTGACTCGTGCGAGGCGTCCATGAGCCGGCCCGCCTCGGCGAGCTTCTCGCCGCGCAGGGGCCGTCCGTCCTGCAGGAGCTCGACCAGCTTGCGGGTGCGGTCGATCTCGGTGACCACGTGGCGGGTGCGCTTGACCAGCTCCTCGGCGTCCGCGGGCTCCGAGTCCCGGCTCAGCCGCTCCAGGGCGTCCGGCAGGTCCTCGATCGCGATGTCGGCCAGGAGGTCGACGCCCAGGATCTGAGCCGCGCGCTCGCAGGCGGCTCGCCTGGCGCCGTACTGGCCGTCGTCCAGGGAGTGCTTGGCCTTGGTGTCGATGACCAGCAGGGCCAGGTTCTCGGCGGCCAGGTCGAAGGGGACGTGGGCCACCGAGCCGTCGCGGCAGTCCAGCTCCAGGGCATGGCCCTCACGGCAGCGCAGGGAGGCCGACTGGTCCATGCCACCGGTGGGGGCTCCGGCCATCTCGTTCTCGGTGCGCACGCAGTTGGTCACCAGGCGGGCGCGTCCGGCGTCGTTGGGCTCCTCGGGGGTCCCGGCCAGTCCCAGGTCCGCGACCTCGTCGATGGCGACGGCCGCCGAGCACTCCAGGGCCGCCGAGGAGGACAGCCCCCCGCCCAGGGGGACGCAGGAGACGAGGGCGGCGTCGAAGCCGGGCAGGTTCTCGAACCCGTCGCGCTCCAGGGCCCAGGCGACGCCGGCGATGTAGGCCGCCCAGTGCGCCACCTCGCCGGGGGTCCCCTTGGGGCCGATCGTGTCGAGGTCCATGACGTCGACCTCCTCCCGGGTCTGGGGGGAGACCAGGCGTACGACGCGGTCGTCGCGACGCCGCAGTGCCAGGTGTGCCCGGTGGGGCAGGGCGATGGGCAGGGCCAGGCCGCCGTTGTAGTCGGTGTGCTCGCCGATGATGTTGACGCGTCCGGGTGCGTACCAGACGCCGTCGGGCTCGGCCTCGAAGGTCTCGCGGAACAGGGCGGTCGCGGCCTCGGCGCCCTCCTTCGGGCTCATGGCAGGGGCGAAGACGGGAGCATCGTTGGTCATCGTGGTCTCCTGTAGTGGGTTGTTCTGATGTGCTCGGTCAGTGGGCGGATCGGCGGGAGCGGCTGGGGTCAGGCGGCGATGGTCAGCCGGGTGCCGGCCTGCTGGAGGGCGTCGAGGGTCTCGGCGTCGGGCTCGGCGTCGGTCACCAGGACCCCGATGTCCCGGGTGGCGCAGAACGAGCGCAGCCCCAGGACCCCCCACTTGGAGGAGTCCAGCGTGGCCACCACCGTGCGCCCGGCGGCGACGAGTGCCTGGTTGGCGGAGGCTTCCAGAAGGTTGGGGGTCATGAGCCCGGCCTCGGGGGTGAAGCCGTGGGCGCCCAGGAAGACCCACTCCACGCGCATCGTGCGCAGCGCGTCGACGGCCACCAGTCCCACCAGGGCGTTCGACGGCGTGCGCTCGCCCCCGGTGACCACCACCGTGGGGGCGTCGCGGTTCTCGGCGCGGGCGGCGTCGGCCGCGTCGAAGAGCACCTGCGCGGCCGGCAGCGAGTTCGTGATGACGGTCAGGGTGGGGAAGTGCTCCAGCTCGGTCAGGGCCTGGGCGAGCGCCAGGGTGGTGGTGCCGGCCGACAGCGCCAGGGAGTCCCCGGGGCGCACCATGCTGGCCGCGGCCTGCCCGATGCGGCGCTTGGCGTCCAGGTTGAGGGTGGACTTGGCGGTGAAGCGGGGCTCCAGGGTGGTGGGACCGGCCGCCACCGCACCGCCGTGAACGCGCTCAACCAGCCCCTGGGCGACGAGCTCGGTGATGTCGCGGCGCACGGTCATCTCCGAGATCCCCAGCTCCTCGACGACGTCGGCCACGCGGACGCCGCCGGTGGCCGCCACCCGCTCCAGGATGTGCTCCTGGCGCTGGCGGGCGAGCATCGGGGCCGGACGGGAGGATCCGACGGCGGAGGCTGAGGGGCCGGGCTGCATAGGGCCAGTCTGCCAGACCTCGACGGCGAAAACACCATGTCCGCACGTTCCCGCACAGAACCGCGCAGAGTTGCGCAGGAGGGGTAGCAGGAGGGGTAGTGGTAGTTCACATTTCAGCCACTCGGTCGGTCATGGCAGACTTATCCCGCTCGCGCGGCGCCTCCCGGCTGGGACGTGGGGGGTGCGGCGCGGTAATGTGTTCAGGTAACCCTCAGGACATCCGCTCGTCCTGACCTGCGACCCCGTATCAGCCAACCGTCCCGTAGGAGCCCAGGAGCCATGCAGATCCCCGCACCAGACGCGCACCAGTGCGTCATCGGTGTGGCCATCGCCCTGCCCTCCCACTACGCCGCTCAGGTGCGGGCGGTGCGGGAGGCCGCCGGGGACCCCCTGGCCGAGGTCGTCCCTCCTCACATCACCCTGCTGCCGCCCACGGCCGTCGATGTCGACTCGCTCGACGAGGTCATGCGGCACCTGCGCAACGTGGCCGCCGGGACCCGGCCCTTCGACGTGCGCATCGATGAGGTCGGCACCTTCCGGCCCGTCAGCCCGGTGGTCTACCTCGGCCTGCGCAGCGGCGCCGAGGAGTGCGACAGCCTCCAGGCGCGGGTTCGAGACCGTCGTGGCCCCCTGGCCCGGTCGCTGAGCTTCCCCTTCCATCCGCACGTGACCCTGGCCCACGAGGTTGCCGACGAGGGGCTCGACACGGCCGCCCGGAAGGGGGCGGGGCTGACCATGGACTTCACCGTCACCAAGCTCCACCTCTACCGCCACCTCGGCCGGTCCGCCCGGCAGGGGCAGGGCTGGGAGGTGGCGGCCGCCTTCGCCTTCGGGGGCTCGCTGGCCTCCGGGGCCGCCGACGTCTCCGCTGAGGACGGGGCGCCCGCGGCGCCGGCGAACCCGACGACGCCGGTGGTGCCGGTGTGATCGAACGCCTCAAGGCGCTGCTGGCGGCCGGTCGGCGCACGAGGGTCGGGCGCACTCTGACTCGTTACGGCACGGCGCGCGGCGCGCTCATGGCCGGCGGGATCGCCTACACCGGCATGTTCTCGATCTTCGCGGTGCTCGTCATCGGCATGAGCCTGCTCATGGCGATGCTCGGCAACCGTCCCGCCTTCCGCGCGGCCGTCGTCCACTCGATCAACTCCCTGCTGCCCGGCGTCATCGACTCCGGCGACGGCCAGGGGCTGATCTCCGTCGACCAGCTCACCCTCACCTCCGCGCTCAACCTGGGCTCGGTGGTGGCGGCCGGTGCGCTCGTCTACTCGGTCATCAGCCTCATGGGCACCCTCAAGATCGCGCTGCGCGCCATGTTCGGCCTGGTCAACCCCACGATGCGGCCGCTTGTGGGGCAGCTGGCGAACATCGCCGGGTTCCTCGTCATCGTGGCCGGGGTGCTGGTGACCGCCGTCGCCTCGGTGGTGACGACGACGCTGTCGGGCAGTGTCGGGCGGGCCCTGGGGCTGCCGGAGTCACTGACCGGGACCGGGGCCTGGCTGACGACGCTCCTGCTGTCCTTCCTCGTCGACGCCGGCATCCTGGGGCTCCTCATCACCATCTGCGGGATCCGCCCGCCCTGGCGCGACCTGGTACTGGGGTGCATGCTCGGGGCCCTGGCGCTGGGCGTGCTGCGCCAGCTGGGAACCGGCGCGGTCGGGTCGGTGACGCGCAATCCGCTGCTGGCCTCCTTCGCCGCCATCGCCGTGCTCGTCTTCTGGCTGCACCTGACCAGCCGGGTCGTGCTGCTCATGGCGGCCTGGATGGCCAACCCACCGCTTCCCCGCGACGTCGACCACCCCGACGAGGTCCACGCCCGCGAGCGCCCCAACTACGTGACGCTCTCCGTGCCCGAGACCCTGGCCTGGCCCCGTCAGTCCATCACCGGCAGTCTCGAGGCGGACCCGACGGCGCACCCCGACTACGTCCCCCCGGTGCCGATCCCCTGAAGAATGATCTGGGCCTCTTTGTGGGGTAAGGCAGTCACGGTAGCATTGCGAGCTGACGTAGAACTTTATTGATGCGCCCTGAGAACGTGGCGCAGCCGGCATGAAGAAGGGCGTCGTCTAACTGTCGTTGGTTTGGCTTCGTCCGCCAGTAGCTCAGTTGTTCCTTTACTATGGGCAGAAGGCAGGAGGGGTTGGAATCCGCTACGAGTGTGTAGAAATCGTCAGGGGTAATGATCTCATATACTTCATTATCTGGATCTGAGGTGAAATCAGAAAGTTTGTTTTGTGTGAGAATAAAGTCTGCACCCCGTGACGTGGCTGCAGCATGCACGTGATAGTCGCGTTCGTCGGTACCTGAAAAATCTAGACCACTTGGGAAGTCTTCCACAATGTCGTCCATATTGTCTTTCATGATGTGATAGCGTCTACTTATCAGCCATCCCGGCGCTCCAGGGTTCTCTTTTCGCATATTGTAGAGCACCTCACTGAAAACGTCGTGAGTGCTGATGAGTTGAAACATTCCTGAATTGTCTCGGCGCAACAAGAAAAGCCAGTCCATTAAAGTCTTACTGAAAAGGATATTTGCGTCCACAAAAACTCGCTGCGTCTTCATTTGGTGTATCGTAGCAAGTGTGCGGGGGATCTGTCCATTCTTTTTGAGTGGACAGATCCCCTATGGTGTGGATGTTTCAGTTGTTGAAGAACTTGAAGTCATCTTCGGCGTCAAGGGCTCGCAGTTCCTCGAATGCCTTGCGGCGCTCGGACTCCCGCTGATTGTGCAGCTTCATGACGTCCGAGAGATGGAAGCGTGTGTGCGTCCCTACTTTAAAGGAGTTGATCTTGCCTTCGCGGCTCCATCGTAGAAGGGTGGGGCGCGAGACTCCCAGGAGGTCGGCTGCTGCTGTGCTCGTCAGTTCTTCTGGTATCTGTCCGATACTGACGGAGCCTCCTTCGCCGATGATTTGCAGGGCGCGGAAGATTATGTCTTGCAGTGACGAGGGGAGGGGGGTGTCGTGTCCGCCTGCGGTTCGCAGGACGATGGTGGCTTCGTGTTGGGCCGATGCGACTCGTGCGTCATGTGCGGTCTGTGAGGGGATGGTGATCTGCTCGGTGGTGCGGGCAAGTGTGGTGGCCGTCATCGCCTGCTCCTTTCGTGGTATGCGGTCCTTCTGAGTGTCCACAACATAGCACGTGTTCACTTGTATGTGAAACTGGTGTCGTGTGGTGCTGCCGGCGCTCGGAGCGCCGACTGGGACGATAGCCTGTGGCGGTGACTGACACTCCTGGTAACCCTCCTGGTAATTCCGGCGGCTCCGCGCCGGCCATCCACGCCATCATCCCCGCCGGGGGCGCGGGCACCCGCCTGTGGCCGCTCAGCCGGCGCCACCGCCCCAAGTTCCTCCTCGATCTCACCGGTGCCGGCCACAGCCTCCTGCAGGACACCGTCGAGCGCCTGGCACCGCTGACCGCGACGACCACCATCGTCACCGGCGTCGCCAACCTCGCCGCCGTCGCCGACCAGCTCCCGCGGATCCCGCGAGACAACCTCTTGGCCGAGCCCTCCCCACGCGACTCCATGGCCGCGATCGGCCTGGCCGCCGCCGTCATCGCCCGTCGCCACGGACGCGACGCCGTCGTCGGCTCCTTCGCCGCCGACCACACGGTGGCCGACCGGGCCGCCTTCGCCGACGCCGTCCGTCAGGCCGCCCTGCTGGCCGAGCAGGGCTGGGTGGTCACCATCGGGATCGAGGCCACCGGTCCCTCGACCGCCTTCGGCTACATCCACGCCGGGGAGCCGACCGACGTGCCCGGCGCCCCCGACGGGCGCAAGGTCGTGGGCTTCACCGAGAAGCCCGACGCCGCTACTGCCGCCGCCTACCTGGCCACCGGCGACTACCGCTGGAACGCCGGCATGTTCGTGGTCCGAGCGGGCGTGCTCCTGGACCACCTGGCTGACCTCAGACCGCAGCTGGCAGCCGGCATCGAGGCCATCGCCGCCGCCTGGGACACCCCCGAGCGCGAGGAGGTCCTGGCCGAGCGCTGGCCCGCCCTGGAGAAGATCGCCATCGACCACGCCATCGCCGAGCCGGTGGCCGCCGCCGGGGGAGTGGCCACGGTGCCCGTGTCCATGGGATGGAACGACGTCGGCGGCTTCGACGCCCTGACCGAGCTCATCGCGCCCCGCACCGAGGGGCCGGCTGCCGGGGCCGGGGTGCTCGACGGCGTCGACAGTGCGGATGATGCTGACAGTGCTAACGACTCTGACGACTCAGCCTCCGAGGCCCTCCGCCCGGAGGTCCGGGTGATCGGCTCCGACGGCGCCCTCATCGCCTCCACGAGCCGACGCACGGTGGTGCTGCTGGGCGTACCGGGCACCGTCGTCGTCGACACCCCCGACGCCCTCCTGGTCACCACGCCCGAGCACGCCCAGGACGTCAAGGGCGTCGTCGACGCCCTCAAGGCGGCCGGGCGCGAGGATCTGCTCTAGCGGGAACTGCCGGGCACTGCGCTGAGAGCCTCCAGGTCGTTGGGACCCCTCAGGGGCCCGGTGCCGGAAGAAGAGATTCTCCCGGCGCCGGGCCCGCGCGGTGAAACCGAGATGATCGTGAGCCGAGCCTGGTGGATAGCACGGTGTGAGAATCATGCGCTTTCCCCTATCCTTGGAAACCGGATGCGTCACCCGTCGCACGCGAGAACCACGGAGGTTTCCATGAAGAAGGCCTGCTCCGCGATGACGCTCGGTGCGACTGCGGCCCTGGTCCTGGCCGCCTGCGGGACACCGCCGGCGCAGCGCCCCACCCGCAACCTCGAGGGCGCCAAGGACTTCACCGCCTGCATGCTCTCCGACGAGGGAGGCTTCGACGACCACTCCTTCAACGAGTCCGGCAAGAAGGGCCTGGACCGGGCCGGCAAGGAGCTGGGGGTCAAGACCATCGCCGTGCAGTCGGAGAACTCGGCCGACTACGCCACCAACATCTACGCACTCATCCAGCAGAACTGCAAGCTCGTCATCGGCGTCGGCTTCAACATCGCCGCCGACCTGACCGAGTCGGCCAAGGCCAACCCCGACATCCAGTTCGCCCTCATCGACGCCTCCTTTATCGGCGCCGACGGCCAGAGCGCCACCCTGCCCAACGCCAAGCCCCTGCTGTTCAAGACCGCTGAGGCCGCCTACCTGGCCGGCTACGCCGCCGCCGGCACCTCCCGCACCGGGGTGGTGGGCACCTACGGCGGCAAGCCGCTGCCCACCGTCCAGATCTTCATGGACGGCTTCGCCAAGGGCGTGGCCCGCTACAACGAGGACACCGGCTCCGCCGTCCAGGTCAAGGGCTGGGACACCACCACCGGCAAGGGCGGCTCCTTCGTCGGCAACTTCTCCGACGCCGCCAAGGGCCAGGCCATCACCGAGCAGTTCATCTCCCAGGGCGCCGACATCATCATGCCCGTGGCCGGCCCCGTCGGCCAGGGCACCCTGTCCACCGTCAGGCAGAGCAACGACGCCGGCGGCTCCAACGCCGTCATCTGGGTCGACTCCGACGGCTACACCTCCACCAGTGACGGCAGCATCATCATGACCTCCGTGGTCAAGGAGATCGGCAACTCGGTGTTCGATACCGTCAAGGACGCCTCCGAGGGCAGGTTCTCCGCCGAGCCCTACATCGGCACCCTGAGGAACCAGGGAGTGGCCGCCGCCCCCTTCCACGACTTCGACTCCCGGGTGCCCGAGCCGGTCAAGGCCCGGATCGAGGAGCTGCGCACCCAGATCATCGACGGAACCCTCGACGTCTCGACCCCCTACGACCCCTCATGAGCACCCCTGCTGGTTCCCGGCCCTGGGCCGCCACCGCCCTCCGTGTCCCCTGGAATACCCCCTGGAAGGTCCCCTGGAAGCGAGCCTGTTGTGAATCTTGAGCTGCGCGGGATCACGAAGGCCTTCGGGCCGCTCGTGGCCAACGACCACATCGACCTGACCGTCGAGCCCGGCCAGATCCACGCCCTCCTGGGCGAGAACGGCGCGGGCAAGTCCACGCTCATGAACGTCCTCTACGGCCTCTACCAGCCAGACGCCGGCCAGGTCCTCATCGACGACGAGCCCGTGGTCTTCTCCGGGCCGGGCGACGCCGTGGCCGCCGGCATCGGCATGGTCCACCAGCACTTCATGCTCGTGCCCGTCTTCACCGTGGCCGAGTCCGTCGTCCTGGGGTACGAGCCGGTCGGGCCGATGGGAGTCATCGACGCCGGTGCGGCGGCCGCCAAGGTCACCGAGATCTCCCGCCGCTTCGGATTCGACGTCGACCCCGGCGCCCTCATCGAGGACCTGCCCGTGGGCGTCCAGCAGCGCGTGGAGATCATCAAGGCCCTGGCCAGGGACGCCAAGGTCCTCATCCTCGACGAGCCCACCGCCGTGCTCACCCCGCAGGAGACCGACGAGCTCATCGCCATCATGCGCGAGCTCAAGGACTCCGGCACCTCGATCGTCTTCATCACCCACAAGCTGCGCGAGATCCGCGAGGTCGCCGACACCATCACCGTCATCCGCCGCGGCCGCGTCGTCGGCACCGCCGAGCCCACCGCCTCGGCCTCCGAGCTCGCCGGGCTCATGGTCGGCCACGACGTCTCCCTCACCGTGGACAAGCCGCCAGCCGACACCGGCCAGGAGGCGCTCACCCTCAGCGGCGTGAGCCTCGTCGAGGACGGCACCGTCCTGCTCGACGACGTCGACCTGCACGTGCACGCCGGCGAGATCCTCGCCATCGCGGGCGTGCAGGGCAACGGTCAGACCGAGCTGAGCGAGGTCATCCTCGGGCTGCGCTCGCCGACCACCGGCACCATCGCCTTCGACGGCCAGGACGTCACCCGCCACGGCGTGCGCCGCCGGCTGCGCTCGGGACTCGGCTTCGTCCCCGAGGACCGCTCCACCGACGGCATGGTCGCCGAGCTCTCCGTGGCCGAGAACATGGTGCTGGACCGCTACGACGACCCCGCCCTGGGCCGGGGCCCGTCGCTGTCGCCCACGCGCGTGCGCCAGGCCGCCCACCGGATGCGTGAGGAGTTCGACGTGCGCGTCACCGACGTCGGGGACGCCATCTCGACCCTCTCGGGAGGCAACCAGCAGAAGGCGATCCTTGCCCGCGAGCTCTCCCGCCCCCTCAAGGTCCTCGTCGCCTCCCAGCCCACCCGCGGCCTGGACGTCGGCTCCATCGAGTTCGTCCACCAGCGCATCGTCGCCGAGCGCGACACCGGCACCGCCGTCGTCATCATCTCCTCCGAGCTCGACGAGATCTACGCCCTGGCCGACCGGATCGCCGTCATGTACCGCGGGCGGATCGTCGGCACCGTCCCCGCCGACACCGCCCGCGACGCCCTGGGCCTCATGATGGCCGGCACCCCCACCGAGCAGGCCCTCGATCCTCAGGAGCAGCAACGATGAGCACCCCCAGCACCGGTTCCGGCCCCGCACCCTCGTCAGCGCCCGCAGACCCGCCCGGCGACCAGTCCGCCGGCTACACGAGCAGCCAGTCCGCCGGCCAGTCAGCCCTGCTGCGGCAGGTCGCCTCCTCACCGGCCGTCGTCGGGCTGCTCGCGATCGTCTCCGCCCTCGTCCTGTCCTCGATCCTCATCCTGGCGGCCGACCCCGAGGTGCGCTACACCGCCGGATACCTCCTGAACCGCCCCGCAGACTTCCTCCATGCCGCGGGGTCGACCCTGAGCGAGGCCTACAGCTCGCTGCTGCGCGGCTCGGTCCTCGACTGGCGGGCCACCACCACCGTGCGGATGATCCGCCCCATCACCGACACCCTCACCAACGCCACCCCGCTCATCATCGCCGGGCTCGGCATGGCCGTGGCCTTCCGCGCCGGCCTGTTCAACATCGGCGGTCAGGGCCAGATGATCCTCGGGGCGATCACGGCCTGCTACGTGGGTATCGCCTGGAACCTGCCACCGGTGGCCCACCTGCTCCTGGCCGTCGTCGGCGCGGCCCTGGGAGGGCTGGTCTGGGGCGGCATCGCCGGCGTCCTCAAGGCCCGCACCGGGGCCAACGAGGTCATCGTGACGATCATGCTCAACTCCATCGCCGCCCACCTGCTCTCCCAGGTGCTCAGCCTCAAGGCCTTCAACGGGGAGGGGGAGACCGGCAACCGCAAGTCGCTGGCCGTGGCCGACACCGCCCAGTACCCCTCGCTCGCCGGCGGCTCCTTCCGCCTCCACGCCGGATTCCTCCTGGCCCTGCTGGTCGCCGTGGCCGTCTGGTGGCTCATGGAGCGCTCCCGCCTCGGCTTCCAGCTGCGGGCCACGGGCCTGAACGCCGACGCCGCCCGCACCGCCGGAATGAGCGTCCCCTGGGTGACGAGCCTGGTCATGATGATCTCCGGCGCCCTGTGCGGGCTGGCCGCCACCGCCCCGGTCCTGGGCACCCAGAAGAGCATGGACGAGTCCGTCGTCGGGACCATCGGCTTCGACGCCATCACGGTGGCGCTCCTGGGGCGCTCCCGACCGCTCGGAACCGTGCTGGCCGGGCTGCTGTTCGGAGCCCTGCGCGCCGGCGGCACCGCCATGCAGGCAGCCCCGGGCACCCACATCAAGATCGTCCTGGTCCTGCAGTCCACGATCGTGCTGTTCATCGCCGCACCGCCCCTGGTCCGGGCCGTCTTCCGGCTGCCGGAGCGCCAGGCGCACCGGGGCGGCGCCGACTCCTCTCCCGCCTCCGTCCCGGCCACGCCCTTGGCCGCTCCCACCGCGAAGGAGGCCTGAGCCATGACCGCCGCAACCGCTCCCGCCGCGTCCAACGCTGCCGCCGCCTCGAACGCTCCCGCACCCGCGGCCGTCGAGCCCATGAACCTCAAGATCCCGGTCACCGGCGTCGTCGTGCTCCTCCTCCAGGGGCTCATGGCACTGGGCGCCCACGGCACGACCACCTTCAGACTCACCGTCGCCTCCGACTTCCTCCAGCTCGAGGACTCTACGCTCAGTGCACGGCTGGTCATCCTCACCGCCGCCGGGATCGTCGCCGCAGCCACCGCCGTCGCCCTCGTGCGGGCCAGAGGCCGCCGCCGGGTCCCCACCTGGGCCACCGCCGTCATCGGCACCGGATTCGTCATCGCCTTCCTGGCCTGGGCCGGCGCCGGGCGCAGCGGCGTTATCCCCCTGGTGACCATCCTGTCCTCAGCGCTGGGACTGAGCGTCCCGCTCGTCTACGGCTCGCTCGCCGGGATCATTGGGGAGCGCTCGGGCACCATCAACATCGCCATCGAGGGCCAGCTCCTGGGCGGGGCCTTCCTGGGCGCCGTCGTCGCCTCGGCCTGCTCCAACCCGTGGATGGGACTGGTGGCCGCACCCGTGGCCGGGGTCCTCGTGGCACTCCTGCTGGCCCTGTTCGGCCTGCGCTACCGGGTCAACCAGATCGTCGTCGGCGTCGTCCTCAACGTGCTGGTCTCAGGACTGACCGGCTTCCTGTTCTCCACCTTCCTGTCCTCCAGCCCCAGCCTCAACCGGGCCCTGCGCCTGCCCACCCTGGCGGTGCCGGTCCTGTCCCGGATCCCGATCATCGGGCCGGTCCTCTTCCGGCAGACGATCCTCGTCTACCTCATGTACGTGGTCGTGGCGATCCTGTCCTACATGCTCTTCCGCTCCCGCTGGGGACTGCGGCTGCGGGCCTGCGGGGAGCACCCCAAGGCCGCCGACACCGTCGGCATCAAGGTCATGCGCACCCGCGTGGTCAACCTCGCCCTGGCCGGGGCGCTGGCGGGACTGGGCGGCGCCTTCTTCACCGTCGGCTCGGGCCTGTCCTTCGACAACGACATGACCGCCGGCAACGGCTACATCGCCCTGGCCGCCATGATCCTGGGAGCCTGGCGGCCCCTGGGGTCCCTGGGGGCGGCGCTGCTCTTCGGCTTCGCCACCTCCGTGGCCCAGACCCTGCCGGTCATCGGCAGCTCGGTGTCCCCGGACATCATCTCCATGATCCCTTACATCGTCACGATCCTGGCGGTGGCCGGATTCGTGGGCAAGGTGCGCGCGCCCGCCGCCGAGGGGGTGCCCTACCCGTGACCGGCCCCGCCGCAACCCGGAGAGCAGACCAGTGACAAGGACCGATGCCCTGAGAGCCGCAGACCTGAGCGACGCCGACTGGCGGGCGCTCAACGCCCTCGCCGTCGAGGCCATGACCCGCGCCTACGCCCCCTACTCCCGATTCAAGGTCGGCGCCGCCGCCCTGGTCGACGACGGTCGCCTCGTCTCGGGCTGCAACGTGGAGAACGCCGGCTACGGCGTCACCCTGTGCGCCGAGTGCGGGCTCGTCTCCGAGCTCGTCCGCACCGGGGGCGGCCGCCTCGTCGCCTTCGCCTGCGTGGACGCCGACGGCCGGGCCTGCGCACCGTGCGGACGCTGCCGCCAGCTCCTGAGCGAGCACGCCGCCGACGGTATGGTGCTGGCCATGCCCTCGGGGATGATGACCATCGACGAGGTCCTGCCCGACCGCTTCGGCGCCGCCGACGTCGAACGCGTCGTCGGCCAGCAGGGCTGACGAGCAGACGATGAGCCGAGATGAGGAGAACCCGTGACCGCCCCCTCCACGAGCGCCCCCGCCGCACCGCAGGCCGTCGAGCCCTTCGACGCCGTCGACGTCATCGCCGCCAAGCGCGACGGCGCCGCCCTGAGCGACGCCCAGATCGACTGGGTCGTGGACGCCTACACCCGCGGCGTCGTGGCCGAGGAGCAGATGAGCGCCCTGGCCATGGCCATCTACCTGCGCGGCATGAGCCGGGCCGAGACCGCCCGCTGGACCGGCGCCATGATCGCCTCCGGGCAGCGCATGGACTTCTCCGGCCTGACCCGTCCGACGGCGGACAAGCACTCCACCGGGGGAGTGGGGGACAAGATCACCCTGCCGCTGGCGCCGCTCGTGGCCGTCTTCGGCGTGAGCGTCCCCCAGCTGTCCGGGCGCGGGCTCGGGCACACCGGTGGCACCCTGGACAAGATGGAGTCCATCCCCGGCTGGCGGGCCGATCTCACTGGCGAGGAGATCCTGGCCATGCTCGACGCCGGCGGCCCCGGAGCCGTCATCTGCGCCGCCGGAGCGGGCCTGGCCCCCGCCGACAAGCGCCTCTACGCCCTGCGCGACACCACCGCCACCGTCTCCTGCGTGCCCCTCATCGCCTCCTCGATCATGTCCAAGAAGATCGCCGAGGGCACCGGCGCCCTCGTCCTGGACGTCAAGGTCGGCTCGGGCGCCTTCATGAAGGAGATCGACCAGGCTCGCGAGCTCGCCTCCACCATGGTGGCCCTGGGCACCGACGCCGGTGTGACCACCCGCGCCCTGCTCACCGACATGTCCACCCCGCTCGGGCTCACCGCCGGCAACGCCCTCGAGGTCGCCGAGTCCCTCGAGGTGCTCGCCGGAGGGGGACCGGCCGACGTCGTCGACCTCACCGTCGCCCTGGCCCTGGAGATGTGCGACGCCGCCGGCAGCCCCGTGGGGGAGGACCAGGCCCGCGCCGCCCTGGCCGACGGCCGTGCCATGGACGTCTGGCGCGACATGGTCCGCCGCCAGGGAGGGGACCCGCAGGCGCCCCTGCCGCAGGCGCCGGAGACCGAGACCGTCACCGCCCCGGCCGACGGCGTCCTGACCACCCTGGACGCCCTCGCCGTCGGGGTCGCCGCCTGGCGCCTGGGAGCCGGACGCGCCCGCAAGGAGGACCCGGTCCAGGCCGTCGCCGGCGTCACCATGCACGCCAAGCCCGGGGACCCGGTGCGCGCCGGGCAGCCGCTGCTCACCCTGCACACCGCCACCCCCGAGCGCTTCGAGCGTGCCCGGGAGGCGCTCGCGGGCGGCATCGTCATCTCTCAGGCCGGTTCCCCTCAGGCGGCCGACGCCGTCGCCCGCCGTGAGCGCGGCGTCGTCCTGGAGCG
The DNA here is from genome assembly GCF_900637975.1 of Actinomyces viscosus. NCBI lineage: Bacteria > Bacillati > Actinomycetota > Actinomycetes > Actinomycetales > Actinomycetaceae > Actinomyces > Actinomyces viscosus. The sequence continues at coordinate 177,092 of NZ_LR134477.1, forward strand.
AATCGGATGACCACGCCCCAGCAGGTAGAGCCGGCCATCGTCGCCAGGGCCGTCAGCTCCCGGCTGCGCGTGGGACGCCTGACCCGGGCGGGCCAGGCCGTCACCCTGACCCAGGCCGATGGCACGACCTGCGGTGCCACCTGTCTTCTGGCCGCCCGCCTGCTCCTGGCCCCAGGAGAGCGTCGGGCCCTGACCGATGAGCTCAGCTGGGAGGAGGCCGTGTCCTCGGAGCCCGGCCGGGAGGGCAGGCGTCTGGCCCGTCTCCTGTCCCGTCACCAGCTGCGGATCCAGCGGGCCATGAACCGCAGCGGCCTGGGTCCCGTGCCCTGGCCGAAGGCGCTCGGTTCCACCCCCTGGTCCGTGGCCCGGCAGATCACCGAGATTGTGAGCACCTGCGTTCCGGGCCGTGAGCGTCGCGTCTACGCGGTGAGGTGGGTGAGCGACCACGGCCCCGCCTGGGGGAGTGAGGTCGCCTCGATCCGCAAGGTGCTGGCCGGCGGGCTCCCGGTCATCCTGGTCACCGGCGGCCCGCTCGTCCTCGACAATGACACGGTGGCTGAGCCCGGTGCGGGATCTGTCGGATCTGCGGGATCACGGCTGCGCTCCGCCCTGGCCCGGACCCCGGCCGTGCCCCGCCACTACGTCCTGGCCCTGCCCTGGCAGGTCATCGAGCAGGACGACCCCGGTGAGAGAAGCGTGCACATCTACGAGCCCTCCAGCGGATCCGTGCGAGCCCTCGACCTGACCGCCCCGCGCGATCCGCACCGCCCCGGCCCCCGCGAGCTCGGCGGCTGGCCCCGCATCCTGGCCGTCATCGCGCCCGAGAACTGATCACCCCGACTTTGCCCCGATGAGGGCGACCGGGCCATGATGTCGTGACCGCTCCACCAGGAAGGAAGCCCATGACCACGCGCGCCCGGATCGCCTGCCTCATCGACCACACCCTCCTCAAGCCCGAGGCCACCGCCGCCCAGGTCGAGGCACTCATCGCCGAGGCCGCAGCCCTGGGCACCTACAGCGTGTGCGTCTCCCCGAGCCTGCTCCCGCTGGACCTGCCGGACGGCCTGCACCTGGCCACCGTCTGCGGCTTCCCCTCCGGCGCTCACGCCACCGCCGTCAAGGCCGCCGAGGCCGCCGACGCCGTCGCCAAGGGGGCCGAGGAGATCGATATGGTCGTCAACCTCCGCCTCGTCAAGGAGGGTGACCTCGACGGCGTCGAGGCCGATATCCGCGGCGTGCGCGAGGCCTGCCCGGGCGCCGTCCTCAAGGTCATCATTGAGTCCGCCGCCCTCACTGACGAGGCGATCGTCGCCACCTGCCGCGCCGCTGAGGCCGCCGGAGCCGACTTCGTCAAGACCTCCACCGGCTTCCACCCCGCCGGCGGCGCCTCCACCCACGCCGTCGCCCTCATGCGCGCCACCGTGGGCGACCGCCTCGGCGTCAAGGCCTCCGGCGGCATCCGCACCGCCGCAGACGCCCTCGCCATGGTCGAGGCCGGAGCCAGCCGCCTGGGACTGTCCGCCTCTACCGCCGTTCTGGAGGGACTGGACGACTGAGCGGCTCCTGCGCGACTGAGAACCCCTGACGGGCCCGGCATCTGGCGACAGCACTGCCGGGCCCGCACTCGTACGTGCGAGGAAAGGTCGCCTCAACTTGCAAAGTTTCGGGTACCCGAAACTATACTCGGCGCCATGAGACCCATCCCCAGCATGAGTCGCCGCAGCGTCGCGGCACTCGCCTGCCTCACCCTGTCCCTCCCGGCTCTGGCTGCCTGCGGAGGCGGCTCGACCTCCGCCGAGGCGCCGGGAACGGTCAAGGCGGTGGCCTCCACCACCCAGATCTGCGACTACATCACCCAGCTCGCCACCTCGGATGCCTCCAGCGAGCTCTCCTTCGACCGCACCGGTGCGGACGGCAAGACCCAGCACTTCGGCGCCGACGCTGCCAAGGCCACGTCCCGCCTCAAGCTCACCTGCCTGCTGGCCCCCAACGCCTCCGCGCACGAGCACGACATGACCACGGCCCAGTCCAAGGCCCTGTCCGAGGCGGACCTCTTCTTCATCTCCGGGGTTGACCTGGAGCACTTCCTGGACTCCGCCGTCGACTCCACCGGCTTCAAGGGCACCATGGTGGTGACCTCCGGTGTCGCCGGAGCAGCCGACGTCGACGATCTCGCCGCCCAGCAGAAGAAGGAGGAGGACAAGCCCTACAAGGTCGACCGGGGCAGTGCCAAGGTCGAGGTCGCCAAGTGGCCCTTCCCCGCGGAGGAGGGGGAGAGCGAGCCCGAGTTCCGCTTCGACCCGCACGTGTGGACCTCCCCGAAGAACGCCATCGTCCAGGTCACCAACATCGGCGCCGCCCTGGAGAAGGCCGCACCCGACCAGGCCAGTGTGTTCCACAGCCACGTGGACGCCTACGTCGCCAGGCTCAAGAAGCTCGACGAGTGGGCGGCCAGCTCGCTGAACTCAGTGCCTCAGGACAAGCGGGTCCTGTTCACCAGCCACGACGCCTTCGGCTACTTCAGCAACGAGTTCGGCGTGAAGTTCGAGGGTGCGGCCCTGTCCGACTTCAACGCCCAGCAGGACGCCACCGCGGACAAGATCCAGGAGACCGCGGACAAGGTCAAGGCCTCCGGCGCCGTGGCCATCTTCGCCGAGAACTCCAACAACCCCAAGTCCGTCCAGAAGGTCGCCGAGGTCGCCGGGGTCAAGGCCGTCATCGGCGACGAGGCCCTCTACGGCGACTCCCTGGGCACCCCCGGCTCCGACGGCGAGACCTACATCGGCTCCATCCTCCACAACGTCTCCAACCTCACCAAGGCGTGGGGCGGCACGGTCACCGAGATTCCCGCCGACCTCGCCCAGTGGACCCCCAAGGCATCCGACGTCAAGTGAGACCCCGCATGACAGACTCCCACGATCCCGCACCCGCCTCGACCGATCCGGTCGTCACCCTGGAGGAGGCCTCCTTCTCCTACGGCCCCTCCACCGTGCTCACCGGCGTCGACGGCCAGCTCCCGGCCGGGCAGGCCCTCGCCCTCGTCGGCCCCAACGGCTCGGGCAAGACCACCCTCATGCGGGCCCTGCTCGGCATGGTGACCATCAGCGCCGGACGGGTGCGGGTCAACGGGGCGGCGCCGGGGCGAGCCCCACGGGGGTCTGTCGGATACGTCCCCCAGGTCAGCGACCTCGACCCCACCTTCCCCGTCACCGTGCGGGAGGTGGTGCAGATGGGCATGTACTCCCAGCTCGGCATCCTGCGGCGCCCCGGCGCGCAGACCCGTCGTCGGGCCCTGGAGGCCCTTGAGAGCGTCGGCCTGGCCGACCGCGCCGAACGCCGCTTCGGCACCCTGTCCGGCGGCCAGCAGCAGCGCGTCCTCGTGGCCCGCTGCGTGGCCGCCCGGCCCCGCCTCATCCTCCTCGACGAGCCCTTCAACGGCCTGGACCAGCCCAACCGCGAGGCCCTGCTGTCCATCATCACCGACCTCAAGACCCAGGACATCTCCCTGATCATCTCCACCCACGACCTCGTCCTGGCCCAGGAGACCTGCGAGCAGGCGGCGCTCCTGGCCGGGCGTCAGGTCGCCTTCGGGCCCCGCGACGAGGTCCTCGTGGCCCGATACATCGATGAGGCCTACGGCGGCCACGGCACCACCCGGCTGCTGGGCCTGCGCTCCGCGGCCGATGCGGGGGAGTCCCAGTGAACGGCTTCATGACGCTCTTCAGCCAAGCACTCGAACAGCTGCGCCTGGCGGCCGTGAACGTCCCGGGCCTGGCGTCCCTGGCCGATGCCCCCTTCCTCTTCCGGCCCCTGGTCATGGTGGTGCTCCTGGGCGTCGTGGCCGGCGTCATCGGCGTCATCATCAACCTGCGCAGCGCCGAGTTCAGCGCCGAGGCCATGGTCCACGCCGTCTTCCCCGGGATCGTCGCCGGCGCCGTCTACTGGGGGATCAATGCCATCATCCCGGCCGCCTCCGTCGTGGCTGTCGCCGCGGCCCTGGTCCTGACGCTCGTCTCCCACCGGGCACGTCGGGGCGAGGCCTCAGAGGCCGGCACCGCCGTCGTGCTCACCAGCTTCTTCTCCGTCGGGCTCATCCTCTCCCTGGCCAAGGGCGACATGTCCGGCCAGCTCGAGGCCCTCATGTTCGGTCGCCTCCTGGAGGTCACCGATGAGCGCCTGGCCCAAGCCCTCATCGTGTGCGCCGTCGCGCTCGTGCTCATCGTGGCCACCTGGAAGGAGCAGGTCGCCTACGCCTTCGACCGCACCGGCGCCCGCGCCTCGGGGCTGCGGCTCCTCGCACTCGACCTGGCCCTCAACACCGCCATCGCGGCGGCGGTCGTCTCGGCCTCGACGGCGGTGGGCACCCTCCTCGTCATCGGCTACCTCGTCATCCCCGGAGCGACGGCGCGCATCCTCGCCTCCCGGGTGCGCACCATGGTCCTCGTCGCCATCGCCGTCGGCGTGGGCGGTGGCTACCTCGGCATGCTGCTCATGGTCCTGCCCGCGACCCTCGACAAGCCGGTCTCCCCGCAGGCCGCCGTGGCCCTGGTCATGGCCGCGATCCTCCTCCTCGCCGTCGGCGTCACCGCCGCACGTGAGCGGCTGCGTGGGGCGCTGCGGCGAGCCCGGTCTGCGCGGGACTCCGAGGCCTCGGTCGCCGAAGGGAGCCGAGTATGAGCATCGGTCTCGACATCCTCCTGCTGCCCATCATCGAGGTCGTCCTCATGGGGCTGCTGGCCGGTCTGGTGGGAGCGATCGCGCTGGTCCACCGCAGGATCTTCTTCACCGAGTCGCTCACCCACGCGACCTTCCCCGGCGCGATCGTCGGCGTCGTCGTGGCCGCATGGATCTCGCAGGCACTCCTCGGCCAGCGCGCCGACTTCACCCTCCTGTCCACCCTGGTGCTCGTGGGGGCCGGTCTCATGTGCCTGCCGATGATCTGGCTCATGCGGCGGCTCTCGCAGATACCGGGCATGACGTCGCAGTCGGCGGCCGGAGTCGTCCTCACCTTCGGATTCGCCCTGGGCTACTTCCTCTCCAAGTGGTTCTCGCCGCTGCCCCTCAAGGTGGACTCCTTCCTGGCCGGATCCGTCCTCAACGTCAGCCGCGTGGACGTCATCGCCGTCGGCGTCGTCCTGGTACTGATGGTGCTCGTACTCCTCGTGGCCGGGCGGTTCCTCACCTTCTACAGCTTCGATCCGCTGGGCTACCGCGCCAGTGGCCTGCGTCCCGCCTGGGCCGAGGCCACCGTCATGCTCATGATCACGCTGACCATCGTCATGCTGGTGCCGGCTGTCGGCACGATCCTGCCCATCGCGCTCATCGCCGCCCCCGCGGCCGCTCTGGCTCCGTGGACCTCCACCATGCGCCGACTGCTGGTGGCGGCCCCGCTCCTCGGGGCGGCCATCGCTCTGGCGGGGTTGCTGGTCGCCGTCAGGCTGAGCCTGTCCGCCGGCGGTGTCATCGCCGTTGCCTCGGGGCTGGTCTACCTCGTCTCCGCCGTCGCCCACTGGGCCGCGATGAGCAGGATCCGGGCCAGGATCCCGGTCCTGCGTTGAGTCCTTAGCACCCGGCTGGAAGTGCTCGGGTGGAAGGGCCTCATCGGGTCGCTGAATCCGGGTGGAATCAGACGCCGTCCTCTCGTGCGGTCCAGATCGTGTTCGGCGGGTAGGGGCTCACCCTTGGCGGAACCAGCGTCCCACTCGCAGCGTGCTGCCTGGGGCCTGCTCGCTCAACCTCTGACGATCGTCTGAGAATCAGTACTTGGGACCGGGGGCGGACGATTCTGGGGCAGACCCGGGATTCTCGCGGGAACTTTGGGTTTAAAGTCTCCGATTTCGTTGTCATGACGGCGGTTTACTGGGGTGGTTCGGGGGCTGCACGAGGTTTGGGGGCTATTGGAGGAGGTGCGGGTATACTCCACGAGACCCCGAGTCCCGTGCAGTGCGGTGAGCCCTTAGCCAGTGGGGCCCGGGGCTCGTGCAGTAGATCCTCTCCTTGGCGGCGCTCTGGAGTCCTCGCCGCCCCAGTACCGGCCATCGCGCTGCGCGCTGGGGCTCGCCGTGGGGGCGTTCCAGGAGTGGGTCGTGCGGACGGCGCCGGCTCAGGCGGTGACGCTGAGGTGCGCGACGGCGCCGCGCGCGGCACGGTCGTCGCCGTCGAGCACAGCCAGCCTCAGGAGGCGCGGCGCGAGCGCATGGCTCTGAGCTGAGTGAGTGAGGAGTCCTCCGAAAGCTCCTGGTAGCGCGTCGAGCCGAGAGGGACCAGCGCCACCCGGCCCTGGCCATCATGGTGGAAGCCCCAGCCGTAGCGCTTGGCCAGCGGCGAGGAGCGCAGGCAGGCCTGGGGCTTGGCGAAGAAGGCCTCCCGCTGGGCGGCCCGCTCCGGGGGCTCGATGCCCCGCCGGATAGCGTGCACCTCGAACAGCAGGTCGTCGGAGGTCAGCTCGTAGGGGCGCTCACTGAGGAGCCGGTACTGGAGGAGAGCGATCGTCGGCGGTTTGCCCGCCGGGCCGGCAGGAGGCTCCTGCGCGTCCTGTGCCGGACAGTCCTCAGCAACCCGGATGAATGTCTCGGTGTAGTTGGTGCTGCTCATGGCCAGAACGCTAAAGGGGCCGGCAGGGGCGGTATAGAAGAAAGGCGACAGGTTGCGGTGGATGGCGCGACGGCGGCTGCGAGGCACGGGCGCGTGCCACACTGGGAGTCATGTCAGCCGATCTGGACTGTGGCCCACGGGAGTTCCCGATCCGTCCGCAGGAGCGCACCGGGGTGCTGGCACCGGACAACCTCACCCGCTACCACGCGCACTGGGTGGCGCCCGATCCCGCGGTGGCCGACGTCGTCGACCAGTACTGGCACGTCTCATGGAACCTGGGCGACCAGAGCGTGGACCAGCGGATCATCGACGCCCCGGCCGTGACCCTGACGGTGGAGGAGGGAGATGTGCCCGCGCCCCTGGTGATCACCGGGGTCCAGGCCCGCGCCTGGCACCGCACGATCCACGGCCGTGGGAGGGTCTTCGCCATACGGCTGCGACCCGCGGGACTCGCTGTCCTCGGCGCCCTGTCGCCCCAGCGCCTGGCCAACACCGCGCTTCCCCTGACCGAGGAGCTGGACGCTGGACTGCACGCACTCATGCGCGGGGTCGCAGCCCACCCCACGCCCCAGGCCCGCGCCCGGGCCGCCGATGAGGCGATCCGAGCACGACTGGCCCACCACCCGCCCTCGGAGAGCGGCCTGCTGGCCAACCGGGTGGTCGACGAGCTGCGCTCCCGACTTCACCGACGCACAGGCGACTCCCTGCCCGCGGCCTTGCACGTCAGCGAGCGCACGATCCAACGCTGCCTGCGCGCCACCCTGGCACGCGGGCCGAGATGGGTGGGGCACCGCATCAGGCTCCAGGAAGTGGTTCTGGCGCTCACAGCGCGCCCCGACGCCGACCTGGCCACCATCGCCGCCGATCTCGGCTTCGCCGACCAGTCCCACCTGGCGGGCGCCTTCAGGGCCGCCTGTGGACTGAGCCCCAGCGCCTACCGACGCAGCCTTGAGGTCCTCATCAACGGATGATCAACCGGATGATGCGCTGGAGGGCGCGCAGATCGGGGCCGGCTCAGGCGGCGATCCCCAGTACACCACGCAGGTCTGCCTTGATGGCCTCCAGACGCTCGGCGGCCGCCTCGCGCACCTCGGCCACCGAGGCGTCACCCACCGGCAGGATCACCTCGCAGTAGCACTTGAGCTTGGGCTCGGTCCCCGAGGGGCGCACGACGACGCGGTCGTCCGAGGCCGTCACCCACACCAGCCCGTTCGTGGGGGGCAGCGTGCCGCCGTTGCCGTCCGAGACGCCGTCGAGCAGGTCCACCGTCGTGGTGACCGGGGAACCGGCGAGCTTGGCCGGGGCCCCGCCCGAACGCAGGCGCTCCATGGTCTCGGTGATGATGCCGAGGTCCTCGACCCGCATGCTCAGCGGGCTCGTGGCGTGCAGGCCGTGCTCACGGGCCAACCGGTCGAGCAGGTCCTGCAGCGTCCGCCCCTGCTGCTTGAGCACGGAGGTCAGCACCGCCAACCTCACCGAGGCGGAGATGCCGTCCTTGTCCCGCACCGCGGCAGGATCCACGCAGTAGCCCAGCGCCTCCTCATAACCGAAGACCAGGCCCGGTTCCCGGCTGATCCACTTGAACCCCGTCAGGGTGCGGCGGAACCCCAGCCCGTGGGACTGGGCGATCCGGCGCAGCAACCGCGAGGAGACCACGGAGCAGGCCAGGACCCCGTTGCCGGCGAACGCAGCCAGCTCGGCGGCCTGCTCGCCCAGGAGCGCGCCGACCTCGTCTCCGGTCAGCTGGCGCCAGCCGCCGGGAGCGTCCTCGTCCGGGACGGCGGCCGAGCAGCGGTCGGCATCGGGGTCGTTGGCGATCACCAGATCCGCGTCCACCTCCCGGGCCTTGTCCAGCGCCAGGTCCAGGGCCCCGGGCTCCTCCGGGTTGGGGAAGGCGACCGTCGGGAAGTCGGGATCGGGTTCGAACTGCTCAGCCACTTCGACGACGTCGGTGAACCCGACCCGGGCAAGCACCTCACGGCAGGTGGCCCCACCCACGCCGTGCATCGCCGTCAGCACGATCCTCACCGGGGCGGGGGCCTTCATCCGGGCCGCCTGAGCGGCCCGCTCGACATACTCCTCACGAATAGCCGGGTCGATCGTCTCCCACCCCGACTGCGGGCGGGGCACGGACTCGACCGGACCGACGGCGTCGATCGCCGCCGCGATCTGAGTGTCGTAGGGAGGAACGATCTGGGCTCCCTGACCCGAGTCGGTCACGGCCCGTCCGCCCAGGTAGACCTTGTAGCCATTGTCCTGCGGCGGGTTGTGCGAGGCGGTCACCATGACCCCGGCGTCGGCCTCCAGGTGCCGCAGCGCGAAGGCGAGGACCGGGGTGGGGCAGGGCGACTCGAAGAGAATCGCTCGCCCGCCCGCGCCCGTGACCACCGCGGCCGTATCGCGGGCGAACTGCTCGGAGTTGTGACGGGCGTCGTAACCGATGACGACGCTGAAACCCTCGCCGAGACGGTCCTTGAGGTAAGCGGACAGACCCGCAGCAGCCCGAATGACGACGACCCGGTTCATCCGGTTGGGGCCGCCGCCCAGGCGGCCGCGCAAACCGGCTGTACCGAAGACGAGCGTGCCGCTGAAGGCGTCACCGAGGGTCGCCCGCGCTGACTCGGCCCGCTCGCCCTCAGAACGAGCGGCAGCCAGGAGATCAGTGAGCTCGGCGCGGGTGACAGGATCCGGATCATCCTGGATCCAGGCGTTCACGGCAGCGTCGTCGTATACGTCTACGGGGCCTCGGGTCATATCTGTGACGGTACCGCGACAAAAGTGCTGAAAGCGCTCACAATGACTCTCCTCACGGGTGTTTCCAGACACAAGGAGAATCCGGTCGGGCTCGTTTCCAGGCCACACGTTGAATTAGGCGAATTGAATTGAAGATCAAATATTTATCGAGACTCTCACGAGGTGTGAGATGTCTGATGCTCGGTCAGTGGACCGAAGGCGGAGAGAAAGGCGAAAGGAGGAGGGAGGACCGCCGAGCCGTCTTCGTCTCCACCGGCTCCAGCAGCTCCAGTAGCCTCGGACCATGACCTCCGCGACGACGTCCTCGACCTCACCGGAACCCACCCCGATTCATCCCGCTACGGTCACCCTGCCCCCGCTGACGGGGCCGGGCGCCGCGAGCCCCGCCGAGCTGACCCTGGCCCTGGTGGGCATCCGCAGCGTCTCGGGCGCCGAGGCCCCGTTGGCCGACGCCGTCGAGGCCGCCCTGGGCGGGCTGGAGCACCTGGAGGTCCTGCGCCACGGCAACACCGTCGTCGCCCGCACCCACCTGGGCCGCCCTGAGCGGGTCGTCATCGCCGGCCACCTCGACACGGTCCCCGTCTCCCTGCACACCGACAACGTTCCCGGGCGCCTTGAGCACCGCGAGGGGGCCGAGGTCATCTGGGGACGTGGCAGCGTGGACATGAAGGGCGGGGTGGCCGCCGCCCTCCACCTGGCCGCCACCCTGAGCGCGCCGCGCCGCGACGTCACCTGGGTCTTCTACGACAACGAGGAGGTCACCAGCGACCTCAACGGCCTGGGCCTGACTCTCCAGGCCCACCCCGACTGGCTGGAGGCCGACTTCGCCGTCCTGGGCGAGCCCACCGGCGCCCAGATCGAGGGCGGCTGCAACGGCACCCTGCGCGTCTACCTCACCGTCCACGGCACCGCCGCCCACTCCGGGCGCGCCTGGCGCGGCGTCAACGCCGTCCACGCCGCCGCCCCCATCATCGATCGCGCCGCGGGGGCTCCGGTGCGCGAGGTCGAGGTCGAGGGGCTGACCTACCGGGAGAGCTTCTCAGTGGTGACCATCGAGGCCGGCGTCGCCACCAACACGGTCCCGGACCGCTGCCGCATCGGCGTCAACTACCGCTTCGCCCCCGACCTGAGTGCCGAGCAGGCTCTTGCCCGTGCCCTGCGCATCCTGGCCGGGCTGCCCGTCGACGGGGCCGGTGGGGCCGGCGGCGCTGACGGCCCAGACAGCGCAGGCGTCTCGGACAGTGCAGACGACACCGAGCTTCCCGTCATCACCGCGGGCACCGGGCGGGTCGACGTCGTCGTCGACGACCTCTCGCCGGCGGCCCGCCCCGGCCTGGACTCGCCGCTGGCCGCCGAGCTCGTCGCCGCCGTGCGCGCCCGTGGGGGAGGGGTCGGTCCCAAGTACGGGTGGACCGACGTCGCCCGCTTCTCCGCGGTCGGGGTCCCCGCGGTCAACCTCGGGCCCGGAGACCCGATGCTCTGCCACACCGACGACGAGCACTGCCCGGTCGAGCAGATCGACGCCGTCACCTCCGTCCTGCGCGACTGGCTGGCCTGAAGACGGAGGTCGCTCGTACTCACCGCCCCGTAGTCACCGCCCGCCACTCCCGAGGCGGCCGGTCTCTTCTCCCTCACGGCCGGTTTAAGGAATCATGGCCGCATGAGTACACGCGAGTCCTACCGCAAGGGGCCAGTGGTGCTGCGCGGCACCCAGATCCCCACCCAGACCACCGACGCGCGGCTGCTGAGCAGCGCCGCCGACGCCGACTGGCTCCACGCCGACCCGTGGCGGGTCATGCGCATCCAGGCCGAGTTCGTTGAGGGTTTCGGTGCCCTGGCCGAGCTGGGGCCGGCCATCAGCGTCTTCGGCTCGGCCCGCACCAAGCCCGAGGACCCCACCTACCGGGTGGCGCAGGAGGTCGGGGCCGGGCTGGCTCGCGCCGGCTACGCCGTCATCACCGGCGGCGGCCCCGGCATGATGGAGGCCGCCAACCGCGGGTGCCACGAGGCGGGCGGCACCTCGGTGGGCCTGGGCATCGAGCTGCCCCACGAGCAGGGCATGAACGACTACGTCGACCTCGGGGTCAACTTCCGCTACTTCTTCGCCCGCAAGACCATGTTCGTCAAATACTCCGACGGCTTCGTCGTCATGCCCGGCGGCATGGGCACCCTCGACGAGCTCTTCGAGGCCCTCACCCTGGTCCAGACCCAGAAGATCTCATCCTTCCCCATCGTGCTGGTGGACAGCGGCTACTGGGGCGGGCTGCTTGAGTGGGTGCGCACCACCATGATCGGGCGGGGCATGATCTCTCCGGCCGACCCCGATCTGCTTCATGTCGTCGACGGCGCCGAGGAGGCGGTGGACTACGTGGTGGGCGCCGCCCGCCGGCTCCGTAACGGGCAGAACGGGGCGTGAATCGCGTCATGGCAGACGCATCCTCGAACGTTGCACCTTGAATGTCGTAGAATATGACAGGTCGCGCGGCGATGTGCCCGCGCAGCACTGACGAAAGGTGAGCACATGGCTGCCATGAAGCCCCGGACCGGAGACGGCCCTCTCGAAGTCGTCAAGGAAGGCCGCGCCATTATCATGCGGGTTCCGCTTGAAGGCGGCGGTCGGCTTGTCCTCGAGATCACGGCCGACGAGGTCAAGGAGCTTGGAGAGGCCCTGGCCAACGCCAAGATCTGATCGATCCAGGCGGTCTGGGTACAGACCGGTCTGCTCGGTCCTCGGCGTTGAGGAGTCGGCGACCGGGCCGTCCAGCCTATGAGAGAGGGTCGGACCCATGACGGGTCCGACCCTTCTTCTCTGCGCTGCCTTCCCCGTCCGGCCTGACAGTGCGCGACTCAGGTCTGGCGCACGGAGACGAGCAGTCCGTCGCCGACCGGGAGCAGCGTCGTCAGCAGGGCCCGGGAGGCGCGCAGCGCCTTGCCGAGCTCGCGAGCGGCCACCGTGGTGACGTCGCGGCGCGCCGGGTCGGCCACGTGGTCGTTCCACAGGGCCCGGGTGACGGCCAGGACCCCGCCCCGGCGCAGCATCCGCAGCGCGTTGGAGGCCAGGAGGATCGCCTCCTCCGGGGCGACGTCGAGCACCACCATGTCGTAGGAGCGGGCCGCCATCCGGGGCATGACGTCGGAGGCCCGCCCCTGGATGATGCGGGTGCGCGATGAGGGGTAGCCGGCGCCGTCGAAGGCGCGGCGGGCCTCGCGCTGGAGCTCGGGCTCGACGTCGATCGTGGTGAGGACCCCGTCGGAGCCCATGCCGCCGAGCAGCCACAGACCTGAGACGCCGGTGCCGGTGCCCACCTCGGCCACGGACTTGGCGCCCACCGAGGCGGCCAGCATCCGCAGCGCCGCACCGGTCCCCGAGGACACCGGGGTGATGCCGAGCTCGAGCCCGCGTATACGGGCCTGGGCCGTGGCCTCGTCCTCCGCGGTGAAGTCCTCCGTGTAGGACCAGCTCAGCGTCTTGTCCGCACTCACTGTGAGCCTTTCTTCTGCTGCGGGGCGCCAGGCGCGGCCCCTCGATCCACATTGTTCCAGGTGTTCGGCCGGATAGGGGGAAGGGAGGGGGCCCGGGTGAGTCCGCCGGTAGGCGAACTGGTGCGCAGTCGGTGTGGGAGGACTCCCTATACTGGGCGGCGTGTTCGGCATTTCTGGATCTGAGTTCCTCGTCATCGTCCTGGTGGCGGTGGTCGTGGTCGGGCCGCAGCGCTTGCCCGAGTACACCCGCAAGCTCACGCAGCTGGTGCGTCAGCTCAGGGTGTTCCTGGACAACGCGCGCAGCCAGATCGCCGAGGAGGTCGGCCCCGAGATGGCCGACCTGGACCTGTCCAGCCTCGACCCGCGCCAGTACGACCCGCGCAAGATCGTGCGCGACGCCCTGGGGGAGGACATCGACGCCATCCGCGAGGACCTCGCCCACCCCTTCCGGTCCGTCGGCTCGGCCGCCAAGGAGATCTCCGACGACGCCGCCAAGGCCGTCAACGACGTCGTCAAGCAGGACCGGGCCAACTCGCTGAGCAAGCAGATCGAGGCCAAGCGGGCCGAGCAGCTCGCTGCGAAGGACAAGGACGCTGCGCAGGACACAGAGAAGGACGCCGCCGACGCCGCCCAGCCTGCTGAGAGCACCGCGAAGCCGGCGGAAGACTCCGATAGCCCTGAGACCTCTGAGAGCACCGAGACGTCTGAGAACTCCGCTCCGCCGCAGGGGGTGCTCCAGAAGACGGACAGCGTCGAGGCCGAGGCTGAGCCGGAGCCGGCTGAGCCCGACGATCAGGCAGAGTCACAGGCAGACTCTCCCACTGAGCCTGAGGCCGTCGAGACTGAGCAGCCGGAGCCGGCTGAGCGGGCCGAGCAGCCGGATGAGGTGGAGCCGGTGCCCGAGCCGGCGGACGCCCCGGGGGACGTCCCGGTGGAGGTCCCGGCCAGTCTCGCCGAGCCGAGCGCCGATCCCGAGCAGTCGGAGGAGGCATCCGAGGCAGTCGATGACCAGGTCGATGACCACGCCAACCGGGTGCGTCCGCTCTCCCCGCGTGACATCGTGCGCGCCGCCAACGCCGCCGCCCGCACCCGTGCCGAGGCCGCACGCGTCGCCGTCGACTTCTAACCCACCGAGCCGGTCAGAACTCGCGTAGCCGGACGGAAATACCGCCCGGCTACGCGAAAAATGTCGGTCTCGGCGAGAAATCAGATCAGGCCGGGGTCACTCCCAGGCTCTTGCCGGCCAGGCCGCGGGCGCGGTGGCTCAGGCGCTGGGCGACGGCGGACAGCTCCAGGGCCGCGGGGGCGTCGGCGGCGGGCCTGCCGTCGTCGGCCACGGTGGCCGGGTGACCGGTGTCGGAGCCCTCGCGCAGGCGGATGTCCAGCGGCAGCTGGGCCAGCAGCGGCACCTCGTAGCCAAGGGTCTCGCTCAGGGACGCGCTGACGATCGTGCCCCCGCCGGAGCCGAAGATCTCCAGGCGCGAGCCGTCGGGCTGGGGCATGTAGGACATGTTCTCGATGACGCCGACCACCCTCTGGTGGGTCTGGGCGGCGATGAGGCCGGTGCGCTCGGCCACCTCGGCGGCGGCCGTCTGCGGGGTCGTGACCACGAGGATCTCCGCATTGGGCAGCAGCTGGGCCACCGAGATGGTCACGTCGCCGGTCCCTGGCGGCAGGTCCAGCAGGAGGACGTCCAGGTCGCCCCAGAAGACGTCGGAGAGGAACTGCTGGACGGCGCGGTGCAGCATGGGGCCGCGCCAGACCACCGGCTGCTTGTCCTCGACGAACATGCCGATCGAGATGACCTTCACCCCGTGGGCCACGGGCGGCACGATCATGCCGTCGAGCTGGGTGGGGACCCGGTCCACGCCCAGCATGCGGGGGATGGAGAAGCCGTAGATGTCGGCGTCGACGACGCCCACGCTCAGGCCCTGTGCGGCCATGGCGGCTGCCAGGTTCGCCGTCACCGAGGACTTGCCGACCCCGCCCTTGCCGGAGGTGACGGCGTAGACCCTGGTGAGGTTGCCCGGCTGGGTGAAGGGCACCACCGGCTCGGCGGCTCCTCCGCGCAGGCGGCGGCGCAGCTCGGCCTTCTGCTCGTCGTTCATGACCCCCAGGCTCACCTCGACCCCGGTGACGCCCTCGACGGAGCCGACCTCCCGCTGGGTGTCGGCGGTGATCGTGTCCTTCAGGGGGCACCCGGCCACGGTCAGCAGCACCTCGACGCTGACGACGCCGTCCTCGGCGATGTCAACGGAGGAGACCATTCCCAGGTCGGTGACGGGGCGGCGCAGCTCGGGGTCGATGACCTTGTCCAGCGCCTCCATGACGGCGTCATGAGTCGGTAGCGGCATGGCCCCATCCTAGAGGCGGCGCTTGGAGCCTCAACAGGTGGCACGTCCCACGTGAGTCGGGCGGGCGGCGCTCAGTGCGACACGTGCTGACCGGGCTGGGCGCCGGGCTCGCCGTCGGTGCCCTCCTGGAACTCCGCGATCTCGGTAATCTCCTCACGGGTTAGGCGCTCCTCGGCGAGGATCTCGCTGAGCATGTCGCGCAGTTCGCTGCGCACGAAGTCGCGGGTGGCGACGTCGTTCATGGCCAGGCGCAGGGCGGCGATCTCCCGGGTGAGGAACTCGGTGTCCTCCAGGTTGCGCTGGGCGCGCTGGCGGTCCTGCTCGGCGGTGACGCGGTCGCGGTCGTCCTGCCGGTTCTGGGCCAGCATGATGAGGGGTGCCGAGTAGGAGGCCTGGGTGGAGAAGGCCAGGTTGAGCAGGATGAAGGGGTAGGGGTCCCAGGCGGCCTTCTCGCCCTGCGTCTTGGCCAGCAGGAGGTTGGCGACGATCCACACGAAGACGAAGATCGACATGTAGAGCACGAACTGGGGCGATCCCATGAAACGGGCGGTCGCCTCGGCGAAGCGCCCGAACCCGTCCGAGCGGGAGGCCCGTGCCGGGTGGGTCCTGCGCAGCCACCGAAGGCGGTTGTCGGGCAGCGGCTGGTCGAGCTGGTCAGGCATTGGCGCCCCTCTCGATCGTCTCGTCGGTGACGGCCTCGTCGGCCACGCGCCAGTCGTCGGGCATGAGGTGGTCCAGGACGTCGTCGACGCTGACGGCGCCCAGCAGGCGCCCGGCGTCGTCGAGCACCGGCAGCGCGGTCAGGTTGTAGGTGGCCAGCAGGCGGGTGACGGTGCCGATGGAGTCCTCGGCGCGCACTGAGTCGACGTCGGTGTCCACGATCGAGCCGACCAGCCGCTGAGGCCGCTCGCGCAGCGCCCGCTGGAAGTGGACCACGCCCACGAACTTGCCGGTTGGCGACTCCAGGGGAGGGCGGCACACGAAGCCGATGGCGGCCAGGGCCGGGGGGATCTCGGCCTTGCGGGACTGGGCCAGGAAGGTCGCCACCGTCGCCTCGGGGGGCAGGATGATCGGCTCGGTGGTCATGAGGCCGCCGGCGGTGTAGTCGTCGTAGGCCATGAGGCGGCGCACGTCCTCGGCCTCCTCGGGCTCCATGAGGCCCAGGAGCTCGGTGGCCTTGAGCTGGGGGAGGTCGGCCACCAGGTCGGCGGCGTCGTCGGGCTGCATGGCGTCCAGGACGTCCGCGGCGCGCCCGGCCTCCAGGCGCGACAGCAGCGCGACGGCGTCCTCGTTGCCGAGCTCCTCGAGGACATCGGCCAGGCGCTCGTCGGTCAGCTCGGCGGCCACGCGCATCTGGCTGTCCTGGGGCAGGTCGCGCATGACGTCGGCCAGGTCGGCGGCCTTGAGGTCCTCCAGGGTGGCCAGCAGCGCGGTGGCCCCCTGCTGGTCGGCGCTGGCGGCCAGGCCCGTGACCTCGTCGGGGCGCACCGTGAAGGTCTCCCCGCGTCGCAGGCCCAGCGGCCCGGTGGCGGCCCGCTGGACGAACAGGCGGGTCACCTTCCAGTCCATACCGCGGTCGCGCTCGATGGCCACGTCCCGCACGGTGACGTTGCCGGAGCCGTCACGCATCGTGACCACACGGTCCAGCAGCTCGCCGACGACGAGGGTCTCCACATGGCGCTGGGTGAAGCGGCGGATGTTCATCAGCCCCGTGGTGATGACGGCGCCGGGCTCGATCGCGGTGACCCGGGACAGGGGCAGGAAGACGCGGCGCCGGCTGGAGACCTCGGTGACGAACCCGACCGCCCGCGGCTCCCCGCGCATCTGCAGCAGGACGACGACGTCATGGACCTTGCCCACCGCGTCGCCCAGGGGGTCGAAGACGGAGGTGCCGATGAGGCGGGCCACAAAGACCCTGCTGGTCGTGCGCGTCCTGGTGTTCTCCACAAGCCAAGCCTATGCGCCTGAGGCGTGAATGCCTGCCGATGGGTCTGTACCGCGTGCCCGCGCGTGCGACGATAGCCCCCATGAGTGCCAATCCGAGCCCGCTGTCCTCCCTGTCCTCGCCCAGCGGTGGTGTCATGCCCCAGGGTGAGGAGGTGGCCTCCTTCGCGACCTACCCCGAGGCGCAAAGGGCCGTCGACGCCCTGTCCGACCAGGGCTTCCCGGTCCAGCACCTGGCGATCATCGGTACCGACCTGCGGCAGGTCGAGCGCATCACCGGGCGCATGAGCTGGGGGCGTGCGGCGATGTCGGGGGCCATGAGCGGCCTGTGGATCGGGGTGTTCTTCGGTCTCATCATGTCGGTGGCCGGCAGCAGCGGGCCCCGGCTCAGCTTCTGGGCCTGTGTCCTGCTGGGGGTGCTGTGGGGCATCGTCTTCCAGCTCTTCAGCTACGCCCTGACGCGTGGACGGCGCGACTTCACCTCGATCAGCCAGGTCGTGGCCTCGCGCTACTCGATCATCGCCGCCCGTGAGGCCCGTGAGGCGGCCCAGGCGCTGACCGATGTCCCGGGCAACCTCACGCGCGGGGGAGAGGCCCAGCGCCGGTCCCAGGAGCGTCGTCGGGCCCGGGAGACGACCTCCGGGCCGACGGCCTTCGGCTCCCGCCCCGACGAGCAGCCCCGCTTCGGGGTGCGGCTGCCGCAGCCCGACAGCACCGCCTCCGACATGACTCCCGGACCGGCCTCGGAGCCGCTGACGAGCACTCCTGCCGTCCCCGAGGACTACGACCCGTTCCGGCGCCCCTCGCGCCGGGAGGATCAGGAGGAACCAGGTGACTCGACGTCGTCGCGGGGCCCCGGTGGCGACGCCGGCTCCGGCGACAACGACCGATGAGGACTGACGAGGACCGACGAGGACTGAGGGGCAAGGGATTTCGGCGATGAGTATTCCGGTGGGGCTGTCGACTGCCTGCGTGGTTCCCGGCAGCGTTCCCGACACCTTCGCGATCGCCCAGGAGCTGGGCTACGACGGCATCGAGGTCATGGTCTGGAGCGAGAAGGCCTCTCAGGACGCCACCCGTCTGGCGGCCCTGGTGGAGAAGTTCGACCAGCCGGTGCTGGCGGTCCACGCCCCCACGCTGCTGGTGACCCGCGGGGTCTTCGGCGCGGACCCGTGGGACAAGGTGGACCGCTCCATCGAGCTGGCCCACTACCTCGAGGCGCCCACGGTGGTGCTTCACCCGCCGTTCTTCTGGCAGACCCGCTACGCGCGCTCCTTCATCGCCGGGGTCGCCCAGCGCGAGGCCACCACCGGCATCCACCTGGCGGTGGAGAACATGTTCACCTGGAGGCCCCGGCACGCCCACTCCACGCGCGACTTCCAGGCCTACTCGCCCACCTGGGACCCGGTGGGGCAGGGCTACAAGTCGGTGACGCTGGACATCTCCCACGCCGCCACCTCCGGATCCGACGCCCTGGCCATGGCCCGTTCCCTGGGACCCACCCTGCGCCACCTGCATCTGACCGACGGCGTTCCCGGCCCCCTGGATGACCACCTGCTGCCCGGGCAGGGAAACCAGGACTGCGCCGGGGTCCTCAAGCACCTGGTGGCCACCGGCTTCGAGGACGTCGGCGGACAGGTGGTCGTCGAGGTGACCACCAGGTCCATGACGGCCGCCCAGCGCCTGGAGGGGCTCGCCAGTGCGCTCGCCTTCGCCCGGGAGCACCTGGAGGGCGGGGAGCCGGCGCACGTTCCCGAGCCGACCCGCAGGCGCTACCGCCGCGGCTGAGCCCCGCGCTAGCAGTAGGCGACCTCGTGCTCGAGGTGAGAGACGGGCTCGAGCTGGAGGGTCGCGTGCTGGATCTTGACCGGGAAGTGCTCGGCCACGCAGCCCTGGAGCCGATCGAGGATCTCCTCGGTGTGACCGTCGCGCAGGCACTCGTCGCGCACGACGACGTGCGCGGTCAGCACCGGCATCCCTGAGGAGACCGTCCAGGCGTGCAGGTCGTGGACCTCCTCGACGTGGTCGACGCCGAGCATGTGGGTGCGCACCTGCGCCAGGTCCAGCTCCTTGGGCGTGAAGTCCATGAGGACGGCCAGGGCCGAGCGCAGCAGCGCCACGGCCCGGGGCAGGATGAGGACGGCGATGAGGAGGGAGGCCACGGCGTCGGCCCGGGTCCAGCCGGTGCGGGCCACCACCGCGGCCGCGATGATGACGCCCACGGAGCCCAGGGCGTCGTTGAGGACCTCCAGGAAGGCGGCCCTCATGTTGAGGTTCTCGCCGTGCCCCTCGCCACGGCGCCCGCCGGAGAGGACCAGCAGCGCGATGACGTTGGCGGCCAGCCCGATGACGCCCATGACGAGCATGCCGGAGGCCTCGACCTGCGGGGCGATCAGCAGGTTGTGAACCGCCTTGAAGGCCACGAAGAGGCCGACGACGGCCAGCATGCCCGCCTGGAGCGCGGCCCCGATGACCTCGGCGCGGCGCATGCCCCAGGTGGAGCGGTCCGTGGCCGGCCGCGTGGACAGGTGCGCGGCCGTTAGGGCCATGACCAGGCCGACGACGTCGGTGAGCATGTGCCCGGCGTCGGCCAGCAGGGCCAGCGAGCCGGTCAGCAGCGCCGTGACGATCTCGGCCACCAGGACGGTGGCCGACAGGCACAGGGCGACCAGCAGCCGGCCTCGCGAGGCCCCCGCGCCGTGGTTGTGCGAGTGCCCGTGAGTGTGCTCGTGGGCGTGCTCAGGGGTGGGGGAGTGGTCGTCGTGGTCGTGGCTGTCCGGGGTGCTCACAGCGGCTCCTTGGCTTGGCTGTCCTGGCTGTCCTGACTGTCCCGGCTGTCCTGGCCGGAGGGGGCTGAGGAGCCGGAGGCGATGATGTCGGCCAGGGACTCGGCCGCGGCCAGGACCTGCTCGATGGCCTCGGGATTCTCGATCCTGCTGACGTTGGCCCGTCCGTGGGAGTGGCTGGAGATGAGACCCGCGCTGCGCAGGATCGCCAGGTGCTGGGAGACGGTCGACTGGGCCAGGCCCAGGTGCTCGGTCAGCTCCACCACCCGGTGCTCGCCGCCGTGAAGGTGACGCAGGATCGCCAGACGGGTGGCGTCCCCCAGGACGTCGAGCAGGGAGGCCACGGTGGAGGCCTCGTGCACGGCGCCGTGGTCCTGCGGGCGGTCCTCGGGAAGTAGTCCATGTTTCATCGTCATATGACGATGCTATTCATGGATGCCGATGATGCGCAAGGGGTGTTGGCCCACCTGCGGGGAGGCGCTCAGGCGATGAGTCCGCTCACCCAGGCCTCGACCTCCTCCACGGTGCGGGGCACGTCCTGGGTCAGCCGCTCGACGCTGCCGTCCTCACGCACGACGACATCGTCCTCGATGCGCACACCGGTGCCGCGCATCTCGGCGGGCACCAGCAGGTCGTCGTCGCGGAAGTACAGGCCCGGCTCGATGGTGAAGCACATGCCCGGCCTGAGCTCGGCCTCCATGTACATCTCGCGGCGCGCCTGGGCGCAGTCGTGGACGTCCAGGCCCAGGTGGTGGCTGGTCCCGTGGACCATCCAGCGCCGGTGGTACTGGCCCTCGGGCGCCAGCGAGTCGGCGGCGCTGACCCCCTCGGGCAGCATCCCCCACTCCTCCAGGCGGGCGGCGATCACCTCCATG
This sequence comes from Actinomyces viscosus, assembly GCF_900637975.1. Lineage (NCBI taxonomy): Bacteria > Bacillati > Actinomycetota > Actinomycetes > Actinomycetales > Actinomycetaceae > Actinomyces > Actinomyces viscosus. Next base: position 197,882 of record NZ_LR134477.1, read on the forward strand.
GCGGCGGCGTGGACGTCCTTGAAGCGGCAGCCCGGGGTGCCGGCCCGCTCGAAGGCGGCGTCGGCGGCGTCGAGCACCGCCTGGTAGATCCTGCGCTGGGCCTCGGTGAAGCGGCCGTCGACCGGGATCGTGCGGGTGACGTCGGCGGTGTAGAGGGAGTCGACCTCCACGCCGGCGTCGACCAGGACCAGCTGGCCGGGCTCGACGGCGCCGTCGTTGTTGATCCAGTGCAGCGTGTTGGCGTGGTTGCCCGCTGCGGCGATCGTGTCGTAGCCCAGGCCGTTGCCCTCCTCGCGCGCCTTGGCGCCGAAGGCGCCTTCCAGGACCCGCTCGCCGCGCCAGTGGCCGCGGGCCCGCGGGATGGAGCGGATGAGGTCGTCGAAGCCCTCCTTGGTGGCGGCCACGGCGGCGCGCAGCTGGTCGATCTCCCAGGGGTCCTTGGTCAGGCGCAGCTCGCTGGCGGCCTCGGCCAGGCCGGCGTCGACCTCGGCGGCGGCCTGGCCGGTCTCCAGCCCGACCTTCTGGCGCGTGGTGGTCACTAGGGCGGTGACGGCCTCATCGGCCTCGGCGACGACGCGCAGCTGCACCGCGTCGGGGCCGGCGTCCTTGGCCAGGGCATCGGGCAGGGAGTCGATGTGGGCGCAGCGCATACCGGTGGCCGACTCGACCTCCTCCAAGGACGGGCGCACCCCCACCCACAGCTCGCCGTAGCGGGGGTCGCCGTAGAACTCCTGGCTGGAGCGCGAGGCCCGGGGGCGGAAGTACAGGACCGCCTCGTGGGTGGGGGCGGCATCGTCCGGTTCCGCCGAGGGTGTGTCCTGGACGGGTGAGACGGGTGAGGTGAGGGGCTCCAGGACGAGGACGGCGTCGGGCTCGAAGTCCGTGCCCGTCCCGGCCAGATGGGCGAAGGCGCTGTGCGGCCGGAAGCGGTAGTCGCAGTCGTTGTTGCGCACCTTGAGCGCGCCGGCGGGCAGCACCAGGCGCTCGCCGGGGAAGAGCCGTCCGAGGGCCTCCCGGCGGGCAGCCGCCCACGGGGCCGCCTCGCTGCGTGCGGGCAGCCCCTCGGGGCGGGGGCCCCAGCCCGAGCCGATGAAGTCCCTGAAGGCCTGGTTGTCGGGCTGGCGGGACCGGTTGGATCCGCGCGCCGCCAGGGACTGGGGGGCCTCCTCGGAGGAGGCGGACGCGGAGGTGTCGTTGAGGCTGTCGTCTGCAGGGGAGGTCGATGTCATAGCGGCATCATCCCACCGTCGAGCCCCTGCCCGTGCCTGGGAGAGGCCGCCGGGCGTCTGAGGGCGCTCGATGAGGTCAGTTCGGTGAGGTCAGTGCCGTTCGTCGGCCGGGAAGCGCACCCCTACCTGGCGGCGGGCCTCCTCCAGGACCCTGACCGCGGCCACCGAGTGCCCCAGGGGGTGCAGCTCGGACTCTCGCGCTCCGGCGCGCACCAGGCGGCACACCTCGGCCAGCTCGTAGGCGAGCTGGTGGCCGGGCAGCTGAGCGCTGCGCTCGACCGACAGGTCCTCGCGCGCCCGCACCCCCTCGTCCGAGCTCCTGGTCGCGGCCGGACCGCGCAGCTCGATGCGCCGGGGCCACTGGCAGTCATCGATACTCAGCACGTCCCGATCCGAGGTGAAGGTCGACTTCGTCCCCGGAGAGGTCTTGGAGTGCAGGCAGACGACCTCCAGCCCGGCGTGCTCACCGGAGTCGTAGGACAGGATGACCGTGCCCCGTACGTCGGCGCCTGAGTCCAGCAGCTCCCCCGTGGCCGTCACCCGGTCGGGCTCCCCGAACAGGTGGATGGCCAGGTTGACCGGGTAGATGCCCAGGTCCATGAGGGAGCCTCCGCCCAGGGCCGGGTCGAAGGCCGGCGGCAGCGAGCCGGCCCGGTAGGTCTCCATCCGCGAGGAGAACTGCTCCTTGGACAGCAGTACCCGGTGCAGCCGCCCCAGCCTCGGCAGCGTCTCGCGCACCCGTGCCACGCCCGGCTCGAAGGCGGACAGCCACCCCTCCATGAGGAAGCGGTCGGCCCGCCCGGCTGCCTCCACCATCGCCTCGGCCTGCGCGAGGGTCAGGGCGAAGGGCTTCTCCACCAGTACGTGGAAACCGGCCTCCAGCGCCGTGATCGTCTGGCTCGCGTGCAAGGAGTTGGGTGAGCCCACGTAGACGACGTCGATCGGCGCCTCGGAGCCGGATCCGTGGGCCGCGAGCATCTCCTCCAAGGAGGCGTGGGCGTGAGGGACCGCGTGCTCCTCGGCGAAGGCGGCGGCGCGCTCGCGGCGTGCGGAGGTGACGGCCACGATGCGTGCGGCAGGCTCCCGGGAGACCGCCTCGGCGAACCATCCGGCGATGAAACCGGCCCCGATCACCCCGAAGCGGACCGGTGCGTCGTCGGCGTCCTCAGTGTCCCCGGTGCGCGGTGCGGTACTCATACTGCGGATACTGCGGCTCGGCTCACTCATGCCGTCCAGTCTGTCACGCCTCCCCTCTCGCGCATCCCTACACTGTCCCGGTGCGTATTGACCCCCACACCCACTCGGCCTGCTCCGACGGCACGGACTCACCCGCCGAGCTCATGGCCCAAGCGGCCGGTGCCGGCCTTGACGTCATCGGGCTGACCGACCACGACACGACGGCCAGCTGGGACGAGGCGGCCTCGGCCGTACCGGCAACCGGTGTCGCCCTGCTGCGCGGCACCGAGATCTCCTGCGCCGCCGGCGGTGTCACCCTCCACCTGCTGTCCTACCTGCACCGGGCTGACGACCCCGCCCTGAACGAGGCCTTCGCCCATGCCCGCACCTCCCGGGACACCCGCGCCCAGCGGATGGTCGAGCGCCTCAGCGAGGACTACCCGATCACCTGGGAGGACGTCGTCGCCCACTCCTCCGACTCCCACACGATCGGCAGGCCCCACATCGCCGACGCCCTGGTGGCGGCCGGGTCCTTCCCCGACCGCAATGAGGCCTTCGCCGGACCGCTGGCCACTGACTCCCCCTACTACGTCATTCACTGGGCGCTGGATCCGGTCGAGGCCTGCCGGCTGGTCCGAGCGGCCGGCGGGGTCCCGGTGGCCGCTCATCCTCGGGCCTCCTCGCGCCAGCGCTACCTCGTGCCCGATGAGGTCTTCGCCGAGATGGCCGAGGCCGGGCTGGCCGCCCTGGAGCTCGACCACCGCGACCAGGGTCCCGAGCAGCGCGAGCAGGTCCGCGTTCTGGCTCAGCGCCTGGGCCTGGGGCTGTCGGGTGCCTCGGACTACCACGGCACGGGTAAGCCCAACCGCCTGGGGGAGAACCTCATGCCACCAGGGCTTCTGGAGCGGATCCTCGACGAGGGCGCCCTCGACCTCGTCACGCCCTGACTCCTGGCGACTCCGGTGATAGAAAGCCACCATGCTGCAGTCCGTCTTCGAGCCCACGGTCTTCGCCACGACCTTCATGACGCTCCTGGTCATTCAGGACCCCCTGGGAGCCATCCCGATCTTCCTGTCGCTGACCTCCCGGCAGAACCCGGCTGAGCGCGCCGCCTCCGCTCGCCAGGCCACGGTCGTCTCCTTCGGCGTCATCCTTCTCTTCGCGGTCTTCGGCCGCTACATCCTCAAGTTCCTGGGCATCTCGGTGCCCTCGCTCCAGGTGGCCGGCGGGCTGCTCCTGCTCCTGGTGGCCCTCGAGCTGCTGACGGACAAGGCCGATGAGAGCCCCGATCCCGACGCCGTCACCTCCAACGCGGCCCTCGTCCCCCTGGGGACGCCCCTCCTGGCGGGCCCCGGGGCGATCGTCGCGGCGATGGTCGCCGTGGACGCCACCGGTGGCGGCGTGGCCGGATGGGTCTCCGTGACGGCGGCGATCATCGGCACGCATATCGTCGTCTGGATCGCGCTGCGCTTCTCCCTGGGTCTCAACCGGGTGCTGGGCACCTCCGGCATCCGGATCCTCACCCGGGTCATGGGGCTGCTCCTGGCGGCGATCGCGGTCCAGATCATGGCCGACGGAGTCTTCGCCTTCCTGGAGACCCGCCTCTAGCCCGGGAGAATCCCGGGAGAAGCCTGGGAGAGCAGAGCCTACTCGCCGGCGGACCCGTCAGCCGGCCCGCCGATGGGACGGCCGCCGCGAGTGCGCTTGCGGGTGCGCTTGCGCCGGGGCTTCGCCTCGCCGTCGGCCGAGCGTCGGGAGCGCGAGCGCTCACCGCGCTTGGTGTCCCTGCCGCCGCGGCCCCGTCGGCCGTGGTCGTCGCCTCCACCGCGTCCGCCCTGTCGGCCGGACTGCTTGCGACCGCGTCTGCCGGTCTCGCCCAGGTCCTCGATCTCCTCGGCGTCCAGGCCCTCCAGGGTGCGCTTGTGACGGGGGAGGCGACCGGTGACCTTCTGAGGGATCGACAGGTCGGAGAAGAGGTGCTCGCTGGTGTGGTAGGTCTCCACCGGCTCCTCGATGGGCAGCCCCAGGGCCTTGGCGATGATCCGCCAGCGCGGCACGTCGTCCCAGTCCACGAAGGTGACCGCCGTGCCGGAGTTGCCGGCGCGGCCGGTGCGCCCGATGCGGTGGACGTAGATCTTCTCGTCCTCGGGGCACTGGTAGTTGATGACGTGGGTGACGTCGTCGACGTCGATACCGCGGGCTGCCACGTCAGTGGCCACGAGCACGTCCACCTTGCCGTTGCGGAAGGCACGCAGGGCCTGCTCGCGGGCCCCTTGCCCGAGGTCCCCGTGGAGGGCGGCGGTGGCGAAGCCGCGCGCGCGCAGGTCGTCGGCCACCCGGGCCGCCGTGCGCTTGGTGCGGGCGAAGATGATCGTGCGCCCACGTCCCTGGGCCTGCAGGATCCGGGCGACGACCTCCACCTTGTTCATCGAGTGGGTGCGGTAGACGACCTGCTGGACCGTCTGAACGGTCATGCCCTCATCACCCGGGTCCTGGGCGCGGATGTGGGTGGGGCGGGTCATGTAGCGGCGAGCCAGGGCGACCACGGCGCCGGGCATCGTGGCGCTGAACAGCATCGTGTGCCGGTCGGGGCGAGTACGGGCCAGGATCTTCTCCACGTCCGGCAGGAAGCCCAGGTCCAGCATCTCATCGGCCTCGTCCAGGACGACGGTGGTCACGTGGGCCAGGTCCAGCACACCGCGGTCCATGAGGTCGATGAGGCGACCGGGCGTTCCCACGACCACTTCGGCGCCCCGCTGAAGGTCCTCGATCTGGGGCTCGTAGGCGCGTCCGCCGTAGACCTGGACGATGCGCACGGTGCGCTTGGCGGCGGCGGTGGCCAGCTCTTCGGCGACCTGCTTGGCGAGCTCGCGGGTGGGCAGGATGACCAGGCCCTGCGGGCTGCCGGAGGCGGGGTCCTCGTCCCAGCCCTCCTCCCCGGGGCCCAGGGTGTCCATGAGCAGGGGGATGCCGAAGCCCAGGGTCTTGCCGGTACCGGTCTTGGCCTGACCGATGATGTCCTGGCCCTCCAGGGCCACCGGCAGGGTAAGGGCCTGGATGGGGAAGGGGTGGGTGATGCCCTTGGCGGCCAGGGCCTCGCAGATCTCGGGCTCGACTCCGAAGTCGGCGAAGGTCTTGCGGGTCAGGTCGGTCTGGTCGCCCTCGTCGGTGATGTCGGGGGTGGCCTCGTCCAGGACGGGGGCGTGGGCACCTGCCGTCTCGATGATGCCGGACGCGGAGACAGGGGCGCTGGGGCTGGCGTCGGCGCCGTCGGTGGTGGTGGTCTGCTCGTCTGTGGAGTTGTTGCTGGGCTCGACGGCGTCGGCCCCGTGCTGCTCGTTGCTCACGAGGTTCCTTGTCTTCTGGTCAGGTTGTTCCGGTCCGGCGCGGCTGTCGCTCGCGCGCACGGCTCAGGTGCGCTGCGTGGGCGGTGGCGCCGTCGGGTGTGGCAGCCGATCGCGAGTCATATCTGAGTCCATCTGACGACCGGGCAACCGTGGACGCCGTCAGCGTAGCGGGAAAACGTCCCGATGGCGCCCCCGGGTAAGAGAACGTGCCACGGGCGTGTCTGATGTCACGGAGTCGGGTCGCGGTCGCCTCGTGTGCGCGAGGACCCGGTTACGATGGGGGCCATGACCCAGATGCCGACGCCGTCACCGCAGCCCAGCGCCTCCACCCCGATGCGGGTCGGCCCCCACGAGCTGTCGGTCGTCGGCGTCGTCGCCATCTCCAGGACGGCGGCCTGCACCCGCTACGCCAAGGACGCCGACCGGGCCCCTCGGATGGCCGCCCGGGTCGACCTGCTGCGTATGAGCGCCTGGGAGGTCGGGTCCTTCGATCGGGTCGTGGCGCTGGCGTCGGTGCACGGCATCGACGCCGCCGGGGCCGCCGAGCGCTTCACGGACGTCCTGGGGGACTTCGACGAGCGCCTGCGCCCCCTGGACTGGGCCGAGCGACTTCTCAAGACTTATATCGCCTTCGGCCTGCTCATCGACTTCGGCATGGCGCTGAGCGACTCGTTGGCCGAGCCTCTGCGCGGCGGGCTCATCGATGAGCTCAGTCAGGACCCGATCGGCTCCTACGCCGTCGCCGAGCTGGAGGCGGTCATCGCCGTCGACCCCCAGCTGGCCGCCCGCCTGGGGCTGTGGGGAAGGCGTGTCGTCGGTGAGGAGATCGGGACCTTCCAGAGGCTGCTCGGGCAGTTCCCCGAGCTGCTCGGTTCCATGGCTCCCGAGCAGCTCCACACGGTGCTGTCCCAGGGGGCCGTCTCGAGGATGAGGGGACTGGGGCTGCGGGTTTGACGTCTGCGGGTCCAACGGTACCCCACTGTAGCGTGAGGTATCTAACACTGGGAGCGGTACCCGTGTCGGCGACGTGACACGACCGGGGTGCCGCCGGGTAAGGTGTCGGCATCCAAGCCCTATGACCCGTCTCGAGAACCCGCGGTTCTCGGCGCTGAAGGAGTTCCCATGAAGCGAAGCGTGTGGATGGCTGCGTCCGCGGCCGTTGCCCTGTCGGTCGTCCCGGTCGGTGCGGCCGCCGCAGAGTCAGATCCCGCTCCCGCGGCCGAGCAGGCAGCACCGCAGGCCGACTCTCCCGCAAACCCCGAGCCCAAGACTCCCGCCCCCGCTGTCCCCGATCCCAACGGCGGCAAGCCCGCCCCCGCTCCGGAGCCCGCGCCGGCTCCTGCTCCCGCGGACGACGCCGGCAAGGCCGACCCGCAGACGCCCGGAGCCGACAACGCCGCTGCGCAGCAGAACAAGCCTGCCGCTCCGGCTGCACCGGCCGAGCAGGGTGAGAGCGAGCAGAGCGACCCCGCCGAGTCCCAGGGTGAGTCTGCTCCTGAGCAGCAGGCACCCCAGGGCGAGGCGCCTGCGGAGTCCTCCGAGAGCGCTCCCGCCGCCTCCGGCGAAGGCTCTGCCCAGGGCTCCGCCGACGCTCCGCGTGAGCAGGCCGCCGCGCCTCGCCAGGGCGGTACCACCAGTGCCAGCCGCCCTGCCCTCGCGCAGACCGGTGCGGGGACGACCGCCGCCTGGATGGCCGTGGGGGTCGGTGCCACGGGCGCTGCCATGCTCATGGCGCGCCGCAGGCTGGCGTACTGACGCGTATCGGTCCTTCACGTTGAGGAGAGGTCTGGCCCATGGATGACCGGATGCTCGACGGGGACAGGGTGCTGTGGTTCATCGGTGGCAGTCCTGAGCGTGCTCGGGAGGCTCTTGTCGCCGGTCATGCCTGGACGCCCGAGCAGCGTGCGCAGCTCGAACAGATCGCTTCGTCCGCCGGATACTCCCCCCAGTTCACCGGCTACCCGCCTGCACAGCAGCCGCCCACGCAGGAGCTGATGGCTCCTTATGAGGCGCCTGGAAGCGTCTTCGCCTCGGACGGCACCTACGGCTACGGGGGCGATGACGCCGACGGCTCGACCGTGGACTACGGTGCGCCGCAGTCAGCGGCCGCCGAGCCGCCCCAACCGCAGACAGTGACGCCGACGCAGCCTCAGCCGCAGGGCTACCGGCTCCAGCCGCTGCCCGCTGTGGCCGAGATGCAGTCGAGTCAGGGCGGTTCCCAGTACTCGGACGGTGTTCCGCGCCGCGGCTGGGTCCTGCCGGTCGTCGCGGTCGGCGTTCTCGTCATCGGACTGGTGGCGGGGGCCCTGGGTGGGCACTGGCTCTGGCCCGGGAGGCAGTCGGCGGCCTCGACCCCGTCCGCTGCCGCCCCCGCAGCCACGAAACCGGCCTCGCTGCGTGCCGGCAGCGGATCCTTCGTCTGCTCCTCCAACGGCACCGGCGTCTCCTGCTGGGGCGCCGACGCTCAGGCCAACACCCAGGGCGCGCGCGTGTCGCCGACGGCGGTGCCCGGGCTTGAGAAGGTCAAGATCTCCGCACTGAGCGTGGGGAAGGGCTTCGCCGTGGCCGTGGACGAATCGGGCACCGTCTACGCCTGGGGCGCCAACGAGGTCGGTCAGCTCGGTAAGAAGACTGACGAGGCGCTCGTCAACCAGGCCGTTGAGGTCGGCAAGCTCCCGGCTGTTCCCACTGAGCTCGTCTCGGGCTACGAGCACACCTGTGCACTGACCGGGGGAACGGTGTGGTGCTTCGGCTCCAACCGCTACGGGCAGGTCAACGGCACTGTCTCAGACTCCCCGTCCGGACTGGTGCAGGTCGACAAGGTCACTGGGGTGAGCCAGATCGGCACCTCCGGCTACGACACGTGGGCCACGGTCGACAAGGGAACCTGGACCTGGGGGAACAACTCCTGGGGACAGGCCGACCCCTCGCAGAGCGTGGTCAACGTGGCACCGACCCTCATTCCTGCAGACGGCTGAACCGGTATCACAGGAGCCGAACGGCGCCCGGTCCTCTTCACGGAGGCCGGGCGCCATCCGTTCTCGGTCCGTGCTACTTGGCTACTTGTCGCCCTTGAGGCGGTTGACCGCGCCCTTGACGGCGTCCTTGGCGTCCTCCGCGGCCTCCTTGACCTTGCCCTCAACGTTCTGGAGCTTGCCCTCGGTCTCCGTCTCCTTGTTGCCGGTCACCTTGCCTGCGGCCTCCTTGGCCTTGCCGGCGATCCTGTCGAAGGTTCCGTTGTCGCTCATGAGAGCTCCTTTCCGTGGTAGGTCTCCTGAGGAGGAGACGTGGCGGACACCTCGACCCTACAGGCCTCCGGCTGGGACGTTGCTCAACAATGAATGTGAACTGCTATAGAAATCAAATTCAGTGCATAGTGCAACTTATTTTTGGGGTGAGGCGGCATGCGCTTGCGGCTGCTGGCCAGGCGGCGCCTTACACTCCTTCATGAGCGTCTCACAACGTCCAGTGGCCGTTCTCCCGTTCGGCGCCCCGCCCTGGAGGCGCCTCGAATCCGACACCGAGGTCGATTACCCATGAGCAGTACACCTGCGCAGTCCCCCGCTGCCGCCTCCCGCGTTGAGAACGCCGGTCTTGACGTCATTGCCGAGTCCGATCGAAAAGGTCGGCCCAGCGACCTGTTCATGCCCTGGTTCGCCGCCAACATCTCAGTCCTGGGACTGTCATGGGGAGCCTGGGTCCTCGGCTTCGGCCTGTCCTTCTGGCAGGCGGTGGTGGCCGGTAGCGTCGGCGTCGTCCTGTCGTTCCTCCTGTGCGGCGTCATCGCCGTCCTGGGCAAGCGGGGCAGCGCTCCCACCCTGGCCCTGTCCCGAGCCGCCTTCGGCTACAACGGCAACCGCCTGTCCGCCGCCCTGTCCTGGGTCCTCACCGTGGGCTGGGAGACCGTCCTGTGCGTCTCGGCCACCCTGGCCTCGGCAACGGTGCTTCAGGCGCTGGGATGGCACAACCAGGTCGGCGCCCAGATCCTGGGATTCCTGCTCACCGTTGGCCTGGCGGCCAGCGCCGGCATCCTCGGCTTCGAGGCCATCATGAAGGTGCAGACCTGGATCACCTGGGCCACCGGCGTCCTGACGGTCATCTACCTGGTGCTCGTCGCGCCCCAGATCAGCTTCCGCACGCTCCTGGCCCTGCCCTCTGGTGGCCCTGCGGCCTTCATCGGCGCCCTGGTCATGGTGGCCACCGGCTTCGGTCTGGGCTGGGTCAACGCCGCCGCCGACTACTCCCGCTACCTGCCCCGCAAGGCCTCGACGGCCGGTGTCATCGGCTGGACGACGCTGGGCTCGGCGCTGCCGTGCGTCGTCCTGGTCTTCTTCGGCATCCTCCTGGTGGGCTCCGACGCCGCCCTCGGGGAGGCCATCAACGCCGACCCCATCGGCGCCCTCACCACGATCCTGCCCACCTGGTTCCTCGTCCCCTTCGCGATCGTCGCCATCCTGGGGCTCGCCGGGGGCATCATCATGGACCTGTACTCATCGGGCCTGTCCCTGCTGGCCACCGGCCTTCCCGTGCGCCGGCACGTGGCCACCTCGATCGACGCCACCATCATGACCGTGGGCACCATCGCCGTCATCTTCGGCGCCGACGACTTCCTCGGCCCTTTCCAGGGCTTCCTCACCACCCTCGGGGTGGCCATCGCCGCCTGGGCCGGAGTCATGGTCGCCGAGGTCGTCCTGCGCCGCCGTGACTACGACGAGGAGGCCCTCTTCACGCCCGACGGCGTCTACGGCTCGGTCAACTGGGAGGCGATCGGCCTGGTGGCCGCCGGCTCCGTCGTCGGATGGGGGCTCGTGGTCAACTCGGCCGCCTCCTGGCTGTCCTGGCAGGGCTACCTGCTCGGGCCGCTGGGTGGTCGCGAGGGGGCCTGGGCCGGCGCCAACCTCGGTGTGCTGGTGGCTCTGCTCATCGGCCTGCTCGGGCACCTCGCCCTGGGGCGAGGTCGAGTGGCCCGACAGGAGGCCCGCTCATGACCGACGACGTGTCCGCCGTTCCCGGTGCAGCCATCGGTTCTGAGCGCATGACGGCCCTGCGCGCCTCCGCGGGACCCGACGGTCCGGGGCCAGCCTTGGAGGGGGCCCATCAGATCACCCGGCGCACCGGCACTCCCGGCCATGACCTCCTGGTGGTCCTGGGATCCGGCGCCGCCGACGCCCTGGCCGCCTGGGGCGAGCCGGCGGCGAGCCTGCCCCTGTCCGACCTGCCCGGAGTCCTCACCCCGGTCGCACCGGGCCATGAGGACCGTCTCGACTCCTACGTCGTCGACCGCTATGAGCAGGACGCTGGGGGACGGCTGCGCGTGCTCGTGGCCCGGGGGCGCACCCACCTCTACGAGGGACACGGTCCCGGGCCGGTGGTCGCCCTGGCCCGGATCGCGGCCGCCGCCGGGGTGCGCGCGGCCGTCCTGGTCAACGCCGGTGGCTGCCTGCGCAGGTGGAGGATCGGTGAGGTCATGACCATCACCGACCACCTCAACCTCACCGGATCCTCGCCCCTGACCGGCCCGGTCTTCGTCGACGTGCGTGGGGTGTGGGACGCCGGGCTCGCCGAGGCCGTGGGCGCCGTGACCGAGCGCTCCGGGGTCTACGCCGCCCTACGAGGCCCGGAGTACCAGACCATGGCCGAGACCCGCATGCTGGAGGCCCTTGGCGCGGACTGCGTGGGCATGTCCACCATCATGGAGGCCATCGCCCTGCACCAGCTCGGCGTGCGCGTGGCCGGCATGAGCATCGTCTCCGACCTGTCCTTCGCGCAGGATCCCACCGACCCCGACGAGGTCGTCCGCCTCGCGGCCGCCGCGCACACGACGATCGCCGCCGGCATCGGAGCGGCTCTGGAGCAGCTTCGGTGCCATTGAAGCGGTGCCATGAGTGCTCGACGTCGTCGGCCGGTAGCGATCTGAGACGCGTCTGGGACACCTGTCCTCGCACCTCCGCGACCGTGAGCACCTAACCTTGCACCTATGACAACTGATGCAAAGACGCCCGACCAGGCTGTCACGACCCGCACCGAATCCGACTCCATGGGCACCATCGAGGTGGACGCCAACCGATACTGGGGGGCCCAGACCGAGCGGAGCCTGCACAACTTCGACATCGGCCGCGAGACCTTCGTGTGGGGACGCCCCATGATCAAGGCCCTCGGCATCCTCAAGAAGTCCGCCGCCCTGGCCAACGCCGAGCTCGGGGAGCTCCCCACCGACATCGCCGACCTCATCGCCAGAGCCGGCGACGAGGTCATCGCCGGCGACCTGGACGCGGAGTTCCCGCTCGTGGTCTTCCAGACCGGCTCGGGCACCCAGTCCAACATGAACTCCAACGAGGTCATCTCCAACCGCGCCATCGAGCTGGCCGGCGGTGAACGGGGCTCCAAGACCCCGGTCCACCCCAACGACCACGTCAACCGCGGCCAGTCCTCCAACGACACCTTCCCCACGGCCATGCACATCGCCGTCGTCAACGAGCTGGCCGCCATGTACCCGCGCGTCCAGCAGCTGCGCGACACCCTGGACGCCAAGGCCAAGGCCTACGCCGACGTTGTCATGGTGGGACGCACCCACCTGCAGGACGCCACCCCCATCACCCTGGGCCAGGTCATCAGCGGCTGGGTCGCCCAGATCGACTTCGCCCTCGACGGCATCCGCTACGCCGACTCCCGCGCCCGCGAGCTGGCCATCGGCGGGACCGCCGTGGGCACCGGCCTCAACGCCCACCCGAGGTTCGGGGCCCTGTGCGCGGCCAAGATCAGCGAGGAGACCGGCATCGAGTTCACCCAGGCGGACAACCTCTTCGCCGCCCTGGGAGCCCACGACGCCCTGGTCCAGGTCTCCGGCTCCCTGCGCGTCCTGGGTGACGCCCTGATGAAGATCGCCAACGACGTGCGCTGGTACGCCTCCGGCCCCCGTAACGGCATCGGCGAGCTCATCATCCCGGAGAACGAGCCCGGCAGCTCCATCATGCCCGGCAAGGTCAACCCCACCCAGTGCGAGGCCATGACCATGGTGGCCACGAAGGTCTTCGGCAACGACGCCACCGTCGGCTTCGCGGGCTCCCAGGGCAACTTCCAGCTCAACGTCTTCAAGCCGGTCATGGCCTGGTGCGTCCTGGAGTCCATCCAGCTCCTGGGCGACGCCTGCGTCTCCTTCGACACCAACTGCGCCTACGGCATCGAGCCCAACACCGAGCGGATCGAGGCCAACCTGGAGACCAACCTCATGCAGGTCACCGCCCTCAACCGCCACATCGGCTACGACAAGGCCTCCAAGATCGCCAAGAACGCGCACCACAAGGGCCTGTCCCTGCGCGAGTCCGCCCTCGAGCTCGGCTTCGTCACCGCCGAGGAGTTCGACAAGTGGGTCGTGCCCATGGACATGACGCACCCCAGCGCCGCTGAGGACTGAGCCTCAGACCGCTGTGTCTTCCGACGACGGCGCTGCCGGCCCCCGTATCAGGCCGGCAGCGCCGTCGTACGAAGGTGGTGGTGCCGGGGCGCCACCACCTTCGCGTGGCAGACTGCGCCCATGACGCGATCCAGCACTGTGGGCCTCGTGGTGGAGGCCCTGCTCGTCCTCCTGGGGGCAGGGACGATCTTCGGCGGCGACACGGCCATGGCCTTCTACTCCATGATCGGCTGGACCCTTCTGGCGCTGGTCTACGTCGCCGTCGCCCTGGGGGCGGCATGGAGGCGTCGCACCGTCCCGGACGATGACGACACCCAGGCACCCGCGCTGAGACTGAGCCGGTGGATGATCGTCCTGCTGGGGATGACGCCGGCCGTCGCGGCCTTCATGGGAGTCCTGGGGGCGCTCCTCGAGCTGAGCCTGCCGGCAGGACTGGTGACGAATCTTCCCTCGATTCTCGGGACCGATCGCCAGGAGGCACTGGCCCTGGCCCGGACGGTTTTCAACATCACCACCGTTCTCATGGCGATCCTGGGCTGGTCGCTGCTTCACCTCAGCTACGCCCGCCACTACGAGCGCCTCGACCACGTCCACGGCCCGGCCTTCGACTTCCCCGGAATCAAGGACCCCGAGCTGACCGACTACGTCTACTTCGCCATGACCATCGGAACCACCTTCGCCACCTCCGACGTCAACGTCACCTCCCGCCGTCTGCGCTGGACGGTGACCGTCCACTCGGTCCTGGCCTTCTTCTACAACGCCATCGTCATGGCGATCGCCTTCAAGCTCATCACCGACTAGACCTGCTAGCTCTGCCAGAGCTGCGCGTCCGCCGACACGTCGAGGCTCCAACGCGTCACGTACTCACAGAGACGGCACAGCCGCGCCCCAGAGCGCTCTTCGCCCTAGAGTGATGTGCTAGCTGTGTACGACGACACCCGAGTGAGGCACGCGAGCCGCCGTGCCGGAGGAGATGCCATGAACCTGCCACGACGCACCATCCTGACCACCCTGCCCGCCACGGCAGGACTCCTGGGACTGGGGGCCTGCTCCGCCGGGGGCGCCGCCTCGCAGGCCTCCGCCGCGTCCTCGTCGCAGGCTCCCACCGACCCGAAGCTGGCTCTGGATAACGCCGCCTGGCGCTACGACGCCACGGGCGACGTCTACTACCAGCTGGGCCTGAGCTACGTGGCCACGCCTCAGGCCTCCGACTACGAGACCCTGGGCATCTACGTGCCTGGCGCCTACCTCAGCGCAACCGACAACGGCAACGGCACCTACACCGCCACCGTCAACGCCTCCGGCGCCGTCGGCGGCTTCACGGCCGCCACCGCCCCGACCGTCTTCCCGGTCAACACCCCGGGCTACTCCGCCCAGAAGCCGCCCACCGAGTACTCCTACGACACCGTCAAGGCCTACATGGAGGCCGGCTTCATCTACGTCCACGCGGGCCTGCGCGGCAAGGACTCCAACTCCCAGACCTACTCCGGCAACGCGCCCTGGGGCGTCACCGATCTCAAGGCCGCCGTGCGCTACCGGCGCTACAACGCGGCCTCCGTTCCCGGCGACGCCGCCAAGGTCTACGTCTTCGGGCACAGTGGGGGAGGGGCCCAGAGCGCCGTCGCCGGCGCCTCGGGCGACAGCGGGCTGTTCGCCCCCTACCTGGCCGCCCTGGGCGCCGCCACCACCGACTCCGGCGGCAAGGCCCTGTCCGACGCCGTCGCCGGGGCTATGTGCTGGTGCCCCATCACCACCCTGGACAGCGCCAACGCCGCCTACGAGTGGAACATGGGACAGTTCGCCTCCTCCGGCACCCGGGCCGAGGGCACCTGGACGAGGGCCTACTCCCAGGATCTCGCGGCCGCCTTCCCGACCTACCTCAACGCGCTGAAGCTGACCGACTCCAGCGGCAAGCCCCTGAGCCTGGAGTCCTCCTCGCAGGGCACCTACCTGGCCGGCTCCTACTACGACCACCTCGTGGCGGTCATTCAGAAGTCTCTCAACGACTTCCTGGCGGCCACCACCTTCCCCTACACGCCCTCGTCCACCGAGATGGCCGGGATGGGGCCCGGCGGCGGTGGCGCCCCCTCCGGCGACGCGCCCAGTGACGCGGGCGACGGCGGGACACCCCCCTCCGGCGGCGCACCCGCGGGCGGCGGAGCGGAGGGTCAGTCCAGCAGCGAGACCACCACCTACAACACGGTGGAGGAGTACATCGCCTCCCTCAACGCCTCCACGCAGTGGGTCACCTACGACGCCTCCACGAACACCGCGACGATCACCGGGCTCGAGGGCTTCGTCACCTCCCAGAAGAACGCCTCCAAGGACGTGGGAGCCTTCGACGGCGTCGACCGCGCCCAGACCGAGAACCTCGTCATGGGCTCGGGGGAGAGCAAGCTGCACTTCTCCTCCTCCAGCCGTGAGGTCATCTCCAAGGGCCAGTCGAGGTACTCGGCCCTGAGCGGATGGAGTGAGGACTACGGCGCCTCCGCCTACGAGAAGGACCTGGCGACGAAGGACTCGGTCGGCACGGACATGGTGACGCGCGTGTCGATGTACGACCCCCTCTACTACCTCACCCAGGACTCCAAGGGACACGGCACCTCCACCGTCGCCCCGGCCTGGCGCATCCGTACCGGCATCACCCAGGGCGACACCGCCTCCACCGTCGAGGTCAACCTCGCCCTGGCACTCCAGCAGGCCGGAGCCGGAAGCGTCGACTTCGCGACCATCTGGGGCCAGGGGCACACGATGGCCGAGCTGACCGGCACCGGGGAGGAGAACTTCATCGCCTGGGTCACTCAGCAGGCCGCCTCCTGAGCATGGCGCGCCTCGGGAGCCATCCCGCGGAATAACGACGGCGCCAGGCCGGTTGAGGGATCCGGTTTCCATCCGTCCTCACGAATCGAGCACTCATGCTGACTGCCGCTATGGTCCTCGCCGTCCTGGCCGCCGCTCTCCACGTCCTCATCTTCTACATGGAGTCCATCGCCTGGGAGGGGGATCTGGCTCGCAAGACCTTCGGCGGCACCCCCGAGGAGGCCAGGCCGCACGCCTTCTACGCCTTCAACCAGGGTTTCTACAACCTCTTCCTGGCCCTCCAGGCGCTTGTCGGGGTGGCCCTGGCTGCCATGGGGCACGTAGCGGTCGGCGCCGCCCTGATGCTGGCGGGCACCGGGGCGATGCTGGCGGCGGCGATCGTCCTGGCCCTGGCGTCAGCGCCTCACCGCGCTGCCGCCGCCAAGCAGGGGGCCTTCCCACTGTTGGCCGTCATCCTCACCGTTGCGGCGCTTCTCACCTGAGCCGACCTCAAGGCGGCTGGCCGCACTCAGTCGCACAGCACGACGTCGACCCCGGCCCCTCGCAGCTCGTCGAGGGTGTCGGGGTCGATCTGGCTCGTTGTCAGCAGCGTGTCGAGGTCCTCGAGGCGGCCGAAACGGTAGGTATTGGTCTGGGTGATCTTGCTCGGCGCGGTCGGCAGGATGCGCCGGGTGGAGGAGGCCATGATGGCGCGCTTGACCATGGCGTCGTCGGACTCCATGACGGTCAGGCCGTCGCGGGCGGAGACGGCGCAGGTCGACAGTACGGCGACGTCGGCCCGGAAGGCCCGTACGGCATCGACCGCCTCGGCGGAGAACAGGGAGAGCGACTCGGGGTCGATCGGGCCGCCCGCGATCGTGACGGTCGCGCCGCGTACCGAGGCCAGTGCGGCTCCCGCACCCAGGGACAGGCACAGCACCCGGATGTCGCGGCCGGCGAGCTGCTCGGCCACTATCTCGCAGGTGGTGCCGGAGTCGATGATGACCGCCTCCCCGTCCTCGATGAGCTCGGCAGTGGCCTGCGCCAGGCGTCGCTTGATCTCCACGTCCTGCCTGCGGCGCATCGCGGCCGGACGGGCCGCGCCGCGCCGAGGGGCGCGCAGGGCCCCGCCGTGGACCCGAGTGACCAGACCCTCATGGGCGAGCTCGGTCAGGTCTCGGCGGATAGTCACCACCGAGACTCCGGTCAGTCGGGAGAGCGCTTGAACGCTGTGGGGCGTGGTGGGGCTCAGGACCCTCAGGATGGCGCGACGCCTCTCGTTCGGTGTGTCAGTCATTCTTCCTCGAGATACAGGTGCCGAGATGATCGTTTTACTCCATAACGATCGATGACAATGATCGTATGCTCTTCTATCGTTGAGGTCAACGGCAAGGTGATAGCCAAACCGTTGAAACGACAGAGAAAAGCCGTCGCCAGTAAGCTGATCGTTCGGTTGTTGACGGCGCCTCTGACTCATCAGAAAGGGAAAGATCATGCCGCACCTCGACCACGTCGCCATCTGGGTCGCCGACCTCGACGACGCCCGTGACTTCTACTCCCACTGGTTCAACGGTCATGCCAACGGTCTGTACGAGAACCCGAGGACCGGGCTGCGCACCCACATCCTCCACTTCGCCGGCACCCCCTCCGAGGAGCGGCGCGCCCGCCTGGAGATCATGACCCGCCCGGGGCTCGAAGGGCGCCGTGAGGCAGAGGGACTGGGATGGGCGCACGTCTCCTTCAGCCTGCCGGGGCGCGAGGACGTTGATCGGCTGGCCGCCAACATGCGTGAGGCCGGGGTGCCCGTCGTCGACGGGCCGCGTCAGACCGGCGACGGCTACTACGAGGCGGCCGTGCTCGACCCCGAGGGCAACCGCATCGAGCTCGTCGCCGCCGACTACTCCGACGACGTCGCCCTGCGCCCGACCTTCTGAGGGCGGGGTAGGGGGCCTGACCACGACAAGTGGTCAGGCCCCCAGTCGTTCGGGAGGAGCGGAGCCGCCGATCGTGCTCGGCGTGCCCGCGCCTCCCGGGGCCAGTTGGTGGGCACCTGGGTGTTTGCTCTCAATCCTGCACCAATACTCTTGGTAAAGCCTGCCTGCTGAAGTATCGGCGGGAGACGGCTGATACGGTTTCCGGACGCCATGCGGTCGTGTCGCCCGCGGCCAGGAGAGGACAACCGGCACCTTCTATGAGCAGCACCATCACCTTCGATGCCGTCACCAAGCTGTACCCGGCCGGAAGGGGGACCGGATCCGGCACCCCCGCCGTCGACTCCTTCTCAGCCTGCATCGAGGCCGGTACCACGACCGTCCTGCTGGGCTCCTCCGGCTGCGGCAAGACCACTCTGCTGCGCATGGTCAACCGCATGGTGGAACCCACCAGCGGTGCGGTGCGCATCGACGACGAGGACGTCGCCGCCCGCGACGCCGTGGCCCTGCGCCGCTCCATCGGCTACGTCATGCAGAACGCCGGCCTGCTGCCGCACCGGCGCGTCATCGACAACATCACCCTCGTGCCCCGGCTGCAGGGTGTGGGACGTCGCGAGGCCCGGCTCCGGGCCCTCGAGCTCATGGAGCTGCTCGACCTCGACCGCGACCTGGCCGGGCGCTACCCCCACCAGCTCTCCGGCGGCCAGGCCCAACGGGTCGGTGTGGCCCGGGCCCTGGCCGCCGACCCGGAGGTGCTGCTCATGGACGAGCCCTTCGGAGCCGTTGACCCCCTGGTGCGCCGCGAGCTCCAGCGCGAGATGGTCAGGATCCAGGCCGAGCTGGGCAAGACGATCATCTTCGTGACCCACGACGTCGACGAGGCCCTGGCCCTGGGGGACGAGATCATCCTCCTGCGCGAGGGCGCCCAGGTCGCCCAGCGCGGCAGCGGACCGGAGCTGCTCGCCGAGCCCGCAGACGACTTCGTGACCCGTTTCCTCGGGCTCGACGACGCCGCACGCCAGCTGCGGCTGGAGGACGTTGCCGAGGCCCGGATCGTCCTGGACCGGGCCGGCCGCGCCGTCGGGCGCCTGGCCGCGGGCCCGGCCTTGGAGCCGGCCAGCGCCCGGGACGTGAGGACGGGGACGACGGAGACCCGGGAGACGCCGGCATGAGCTGGGTCCTGGCCAACCTGACCACCATCGCCGGCCACCTGCTGGCCCACCTGCTCCAGGCGGTTCCCGCGATCATCGCCGCCTTCGTCCTGGCGATCCCCATCGCCAGGCTGGCCCGCACCTCCCGCCCGCTGCGCGCCGTGCTGGTGACCGGGTCCTCCCTGCTCTACGCCGTCCCCTCCCTGGCACTGTTCGTCATCCTCCCGATCATCCTGGCCACCGGTATCCGGGACCCGCTCAACGTCATCGTGGCCCTGACCCTCTACGGGCTGGCGCTCCTGGTGCCGGCCACCGCTGACGCCCTCGACGCCGTCGACGCCCGCGTCCTGGACGCCGCCACCGCCATGGGCATGGGACGCATCAGGTGCTTCCTCACCGTCGAGCTGCCGCTGGCGGGCCCCGCGATCCTCACCGGCCTGCGCGTGGTGACGGTCTCGACGATCTCGCTGACCACCGTTGGAGCCGTGCTCGGTGTGCGCAGCCTGGGCTGGCTGTTCACCGACGGGTTCCAGCGCGGCATCACCGCGGAGATCGTCACCGGCCTGGTGGCCACCGCGGCCCTGGCCCTCGTCCTGGACGGGCTCGTGCTGGTCCTGGGGCGCCTGTGCCTGCCATGGACCTGGAAGCGCGCCGGCGCCGTCGGGCAGGTGCGCGAGACGGCCGAGGCTCCCGCAGCCGGCGGTCATGGGGATGACGGCCGCCAGGATCAGGAGGACGACGCATGAGGTTCGTCCTGGCCGCACTGGCCTACATCGCCGACCCCGCCCACTGGAGCGGCGCCATGGGCATCGGCCCGCTGCTGACCCAGCACGTCCTGTACTCCCTGGCCGGGGTCCTCATCGCCGCCCTCATCGGAGTGCCCACCGGCTGGTGGGTCGGGCACACCGGCCGTGGACGCACCTGGGTGCAGCCCCTCAGCGGCGCGGCCCGCTCCCTGCCCACCCTCGGCCTCATCACCCTGTTCGGCCTCGCACTCGGCGTCGGCCTGAGGGCGCCCATGATCGCCTTCGTCATCCTGGCCCTGCCCAGCGTCCTGGCCGGAGCCATGAGCGGCGTGCGGGCGGCCTCGGTCATGGCCGTGGACGGAGCTCGGGCCAGCGGTATGAGCGAGCTCCAGGTCCTCCGGCGGGTGGAGATTCCCCTGGGGGCACCGCTCCTCGTCGGAGGGCTGCGCTCGGCCAGCCTCCAGGTCATCTCCACCGCCACCCTGGCCGCCTACACCGGCGCCGGCGGCCTGGGCCGACTCATGTTCCTGGGGCTCAAGACCCAGGACTACGTCATGATGCTCGCCTCAGCGCTCCTGGTCATCGCCCTCGCCCTGGCCTCCGAGGCCCTCTTCGCTCTCGCCCAGCGGGCCGTCACGCCCCCGGGCGCCCGGCAGCACCGGAAGGAATCAGCATGACCGCACACCCCAGCCCGCGCTCCGCAAGGCCGCTGACGCGACGCGGCCTGCTGGCCGGCGTCGGCGCACTGGGAGGCCTGGCCGCGCTCAGCGCCTGCTCCAACACGGACCCCTTCGCCATCGACCGGACCGGGGCGGGCTATACCGGCGGCCCCATCATCATCGGCAGCCAGCAGTACTACTCCAACGAGATCATCGCCGAGCTCTACGCCCAGATGCTGGAGAAGGCCGACCTGACCGTCACCCGCGAGTACCAGATCGGCCAGCGCGAGGTCTACCTGCCCGAGCTCGAGTCCGGCAGGATCCACGTCATCCCCGAGTACGGCGGCA
Source organism: Actinomyces viscosus (assembly GCF_900637975.1). Classification (NCBI taxonomy): domain Bacteria; kingdom Bacillati; phylum Actinomycetota; class Actinomycetes; order Actinomycetales; family Actinomycetaceae; genus Actinomyces; species Actinomyces viscosus. The sequence continues at coordinate 218,682 of NZ_LR134477.1, forward strand.
ACCTGCTGGAGTACTACAGCAAGACCAGTGGCACGGCGGGCCCCACCAGTGCCTCCAGCTCCAGCGGCTCAGCCAGCCCCTCCCGCAGCGCCAGCGACACCGCCTCGATCCAGAACACCCTGCTGACGACCCTGCCGCGCTCCCTGACCGTCCTGACCCCGGCCGAGGCCACGGACCAGGACTCCCTGACCGTCACCCGGGCTACCGCCCAGGCCCACTCACTGACCTCCATCGCCGACCTGACCTCCCTGGGACGGCCCGTCACGATCGCCGCGAACTCGGAGTTCACCACCCGTCCCTACGGGCCCGAGGGGCTCAACAGCGTCTATGGCGTCGAGGCCTCCGTCACGCCGGTGGAGGACTCCGGCGGTCCTCTCACCGTCAAGGCACTCACCGACGGCACCGTCGACGTCGCCGACATCTACTCCTCGGACCCCGCCATCCAGACGCAGGACCTCGTCATCCTGTCCGATCCTCGGATGCTCATCCTCCCGCAGAACGTCACCCCGTTGGTGTCGGCCACGTTGCCGGCCATCGCGGTGACAGCCATCAACCGGGTCTCGGCGCTGCTGACCCCCGACGAGCTGCGCGCCCTCAATCAGCGCTCCACCGGCGAGGGGCTGAGCTCCAAGGCCATCGCCACCGACTGGCTCACGGCCAAGAAGCTGCTCTAACGGGACTCCGCCTACAGGTGCCGCCAGGTCTCCACCCGCCAGCTGGCGTCCCCGGAGGCCGGCCGCCACTGGCCCGGCGGATCTGACAGAGCCGGATCGATGGTCCACTCCTGGCTGCTGATCCCCGGTGCGCGTACCAGCGCCGAGTCGGGCAGACCGCGCTCGCGGGCTCGCGACGTCGCATCAAGATCCAGGATGCTGACGACGAGCACGTCGGGCAGGCCCTGGGCCAGCGCCTGCTCGTAGACGCTTCCGCCGCCGATGACCCACAGCCGCGGCAGGTCCGCCGCGGCGCCCTGCCGGGAGTCGGGCCCCAGGTCCGCGGCCAGGCCCCGCGCCGCGAGCGAGAGCCCCTCACGCAGCGAGCCGGCGCGGATCGCGCCCTCGGCCTGCCAGGTGCGGTCGCGGGTGAGAACCACGTTGCGCCGGCCGGGCAGTACGCCCCCCAGGGACTCCCAGGTGGTGCGCCCCATGACCAGCCCGCAGCCCATGGTCGTGGCCTTGAAGTGGGCGAAGTCCGCCGGCACGCGCCACAGCATCTCGCCGTCGGCTCCCAGAAGACCGGTGACGTCCTGGGCCCAGATCATCCCCAGGCCGCTCATACCGCGACCGGGGCCTTGATCGTGGGATGGTGCTCGTAGCCCTGGGAGGCGTCGATGTCATCCATGTCGTAGGCGTCGATGGACTCGGCTCGCTCCAGGCGCAGCGTCGGGAAGGGATGGGCGCTCGGCACCCGGGAGAGCTGGGTGCGGACCTGGTCGACGTGGTTGTCGTAGATGTGGCAGTCCCCGCCGGTCCAGATGAGCTCACCGGGCTCCAGGTGAGCCTGCTGGGCGAGCATGTGCGTCAGCAGCGCGTAGGAGGCGATGTTGAAGGGCACCCCTAGGAACAGGTCCGCGCTGCGCTGGTAGATCTGCAGGCTCAGGCGGCCGTCGGCCACGTAGCACTGGAAGAAGGCGTGGCAGGGCGCCAGCGCCATCGTGCCCAGGTCGGAGACGTTCCAGGCGGACACTAGCATGCGTCGTGAGTCCGGATCGGTGCGCAGGGTGTCGATGAGCCCGGCGATCTGGTCGATGGCCTCCCCGTCGCGCGTGGGCCAGGAACGCCACTGGGAGCCGTAGACCGGTCCCAGGTCGCCGGCATCGTCAGCCCACTCGTCCCAGATCGTGATGCCCCGCTCCTGGAGCCAGCGCACGTTCGTGCCGCCCCGCAGGAACCACAGCAGCTCGCCCTTGACTGCCTTCATGGCCACGAACTTCGTGGTGATACGGGGGAAGCCCTGGGCCAGGTCGTAGCGCAGCTGGCGGGCGAAGAGCGAGCGCGTGCCGGTGCCGGTGCGGTCGGACTTCGGGCTTCCGCTGGTCAGGACCTCAGCCAGCAGGTTCTCGTAGGCGACATCGACTCCCGGCGGGGGGACGAGGCCCATCCGGGCCAGCGCCGGGTACCGGGCGGCCTCATCGGCGGGCACCGGCGTCTGCTGGGCGGCACCGACGCCGCTCATACGTCGATCACCTCGACGTGGGACTCGTTCAGGTGGCCGGCGTGAGCGCTCAGGGCGAGCTGGGGCCCGAGCGCGGCCTGCGCCCCCTCAATGACCTGGTTGGCCAGGGCCCGGCCTCCGGACCAGCCGATGGCGGCCCCGATCCCGAAGGGGATGAGGCGCCCCAGCGCCAGCGCCCCACCCTTGGCGGCCGAGCGCTTGGCCACTCGCTTGATGAGGCGGGCATTGATCGACTTCACCGTCGGCAGCGGCATCTGCATCAGCACCTGCGCGGCCCAGAACATCGAGGTCAGGCCCAGCTGCCCCTGAACCGCCTCGGAGCCCTCCCGGCCCAGGAGGGCGGACAGGACCAGGGCCCGACGGCGCTCGGCGTCGACGACATGGACCCCTTGGATCTCCGCGACCGTCAGTACGTAGGTGACCGCCGAGGCGATGAAGGCGGCGCTCTGCCCCACCGTCAGGGCGGCCGCCGCGCCGGTACTGATCGCCGGCAGTGCGGCGGAGGCCCCGACGGCACCCGAGGAGAGCCCCGCGTCCCGCCGGAAGCGGGAGGCGGCCATCTCGACGAGCTCGGCGGCGTCCGCCCCGGGACGGTCCCGGCGCATCCGTGCCACGCGTTCCTCAATGCGGGCCGCCGGGATGGCGATGGCCTTGTCCAGGGCGCGTTCCAGCGCGGTCGAGCGCCCGGAGCGGGAGGTGTTCACGGTTGTCTCCTCATTCGATGTCGTGGGGGACAGATGTCGTGGGGACAGCAGGCACGGCAGCTGGCTCAGCGCCAGGTGCGCTGAGAGCTCAGTCCTCGTTGGGGTCGACGATCGTCGTCGTGTAGGGAGCGCCGTGCTCGATGGTGTGACCCACGGTGCAGTGACGGTCGACGGCGCTCGCGACCCGCTGGTTCAGCAGCTCGCGCTGGTCGGCGTCGAGCGAGGACAGGTCGGTGACGATCTCGACCTGGAAGGACTCGTAGCGCTCCTCGGCGTCGTTCTTGACCGATGAGCAGCCCACGGTGGCCTCGAAGTCCTCACCCAGGGCCTTGGCCAGGCGGTGGTCAGCCGAGAGGGTGTTGCAGGTCGCCAGCGCGATCTTCATCAGCTCACCGGGGGAGAACTCGCCCGGTCCCATGCCGATGCGCACCTCGGCGCCGGCGGAGTTGCGGCCAATGTACTGGCGGGTGCCCGTGCGCTCGGCCCACACGGCGCTGGGGGCGCCGGCGGTTGCGGGGGAGGCGGGGGTGCTTGATGTGCTCATGGCCTGATCGTGCCATGAATCGGGGTGGAAACCGCCACCGGTGCTCACGCACGGGCCAGCGCTGCGCGCCTGGCGGACAGGGCGCAGCGCGGGAATAAGCTCACCAGCACGTGCGGTGCGGCGCCTCAGTGCTCGTCGTCGTGCTCGGCGAGCCAGGCGGTGGCGCGGCGCTCCTCGTCGGCCACGACCCGCCCCACCATGCTCATCGCCTTCTCCTCGATCGTCTTACCCACCAGGGGCACCGTGACCTTGAGGTCGACGTCGACGGTGACCGTGGTCGCCCGGGTCGAGGCGGAGGCGTCGGCGCCCTCAGTGCTGTCCGCGGCCGGAGCCATCGTGGAGGTGGCGCTGACCTTGACCGGGGCGCCCTTGACCGCCACGTCGTAACCGCCGGAGCGCGAGCCGTCCTCCTTCGGCTCGCCCCAGGACTCGGTCACGGTGAAGGACACCGCGGAGCGCACGAACCGCGAGGCGACCGAGGGCAGCTGAGAGGGCTGGACGCTGCCGGATATGGTGGAGACGAATCCCTGACCGCGCTGGGCGACGTCGACCGAGGCGTCATCGAGTCCGGCTCGCGCCACCCGCTCCTCCTGGTAGGCGGGGTCGGCCAGCATCCGAGCGGTGCGTGCCGGGTCGGCGGGATAGGTGATGGTGATGGTCTTCCTCATGGCGCGATCCTGCCATGTTCCACCGGCGCGGAGCACCTGAGTACTCCAGGCGGCCTGACGATTCGAGGTGGGGTGACGGTAACGCGACGGCGAGGTGAACGGTGGCCATCTATGTGTCCTGCTTGGCAATTAGCCGGCTCAACGAGCCGGGTTCGCTCACTGCCGATAACCTTGAGAGGTGCCTAATCTTCTGCCTAGCGCCCTCAGAGACGCAGTCGACCTCGCTGAGGCCGACCTCGACTGGATCCACCAGCTGGTGGCCGACTGGCAGCTGATTGCGGACCTTTCCACCTCGGACCTGGTCCTGTGGGTGCGCACCCGTGCAGGGCGTTTCATCGCCGCCGGCCACGCCCGCCCCTCTGGGGGAACCACCGTCCATCTTGAGGACGTCATCGGGCGGCGCATGCCGGCCTCGCGCGAGGCCATGGCCATGGAGTCGCTGTCCACCGCCCAGATCCAGGACGCCGCCGAGCCCTACTGGACCGGGACCGCCGCGGTCCAGGAGGAGTACATCCCGGTCGTCCACGCCGGCACGCCGATCGCCGTCGTGACCCGGGAGACCTCGGTGGGCGTCATCCGGGGCGGGCGCATCGTCGAGCGGGAGATGGAGGAGATCGCCGAGGTCCTGTGCCACATGACCGCCACGGGTGACTTCCCCATCCAGGGCGCCGGCACCACGATCCGCCACGGTACCCCCCGCGTGGCCGACGGCGTCCTGCGCCTGGACGAGGAGGGGCGGATCGTCTACGTCAGCCCCAACGGGCGCTCCTGCTTCCACCGCCTGGGTATCGAGGGCGAGCTGGAGGGCATCCAGCTCGCCGAGGCCGTCACCTCGATCATTCCCGCCCGCACCCCTGTGGACGAGACCCTGGCCGTGGTCCTCATGGGGCGGCAGGCCTGGCTCACCGAGGTCGAGGTCGAGGGGGTGTTCCTCTCGCTGCGCTCCATCCCCCTGACGGTCAACGGATACCGCTCCGGGGCCGCGCTCCTGGTCCGCGACGTCACCGAGGTGCGCCGGCGCGAGCAGGTCCTGCTCAACAAGGACGCCACCATCCGCGAGGTCCACCACCGGGTCAAGAACAACCTGCAGACCGTCTCGGCGCTGCTGCGCATGCAGGCCCGCCGTGCCTCGAACGAGGAGACCCGCCAGGCCCTGTCCGAGGCCGAACGGAGGGTGACCACGATCGCCACCGTTCACGACGCCCTGAGTCACAACGTCAATGAGCGCGTGGACTTCGACGACGTCTTCTCCTCCATCCTGCGCATGGCGGCGGTCGTGGCCTCGCCCACCGGTCAGGTCAGTACCGCGCTGGAGGGCTCTTTCGGCGTCGTCGACGCGGACACGGCCCAGGCGCTGGCCACCGTGCTGGCCGAGCTGGTCACCAATGCCGTCGAGCACGGGCTCGACGGGCGTGACGGCCGCGTGACGGTGAAGGCCTGCCGAGATGAGGACCGGCTCGAGGTCCACGTCACGGACAACGGTGCCGGCCTGGCTCCAGACACCCTCATGACCGGTCTGGGAACACGGATCGTCACCACGCTCGTGCGCGGGGAGCTACGGGGAAGCATTGACTGGCAGCCTCTGAGCGGCGGAGGCACCGACGTCGTCATTCACGCTCTTCTTAACCAAAGGGCTGCCAGGAGTGAAACCTGACTCTCCGATACCCGGCTATCGCAAACATCGGAATCAGCAAAACGGCGTTCGCACGAATAATCGTGCGAACGCCGTGGCGTGAAGAAGTCGGTCGGCTTTCAGGATGACCGGCGAGCGCGAGCCGCGCGACGCTTGAGGGAGCGGCGCTCGTCCTCGCTCATGCCTCCCCAGACGCCGGCGTCCTGGCCGTTCTCCAGTGCCCACTTCAGGCAGGTGTCCACTACCTCGCAGCGGCCACACACCTCTTTCGCCTTGGCGATCTGGGCAATGGCGGGGCCGGTGTTTCCCACGGGGAAGAAGAGCTCCGGGTCGACGGTGAGACATGCGGCTTGGCTGCGCCAGTCCATAAGGGCCCCCTTCAAGGTCATCGGTCATGCGGCTATCGCCAGTCCGGCTTGAGAGGGGATGGCGGCCACGTCTGAGAACAACTTTCACATGACGGGCAGCGGTGGGCAAGACCTCGATCGTGAGACCTGCGCCGATACTCTGTCGTGATCCTCACAGGGTGCTGGGATGTTGAGATAACGCCACTTTCCGCCATTGAGAATGCCTGTTAAACAGGGTGTTCAATAGGAATGTCATTGCCTTCAGGTCGGGGCAGCACGATCTGAATCGGCAGGCACGTTCCGCGATAGACCAGCGCGCCGCGTCCGGGAAGCGTCATCGCCCTCGGATCGGTGACGGCTCTCAAGGACATTCCCGCGGCCTGATCGGCATGCCGTAGACCGGGCCACAGCACGACGAGCGCCTCGCGCTCGCGCAGCGTCGAGATCGCGCCCCGAAAGGTGGCGGCGACCTTCTCCGTCGAGGCCGCGGCCAGGACCGTCTCCGAACGTGCCAGCGCGGCCTCCACCCGACTGGTGGTGGATGCGTCGGCCAGATCCAGGTCGTCGACGACGAGAGGGGCTGAGCCGACCGCCCGAGCCAGCGCCCGCAGCGCCGTGGAGCGCCCCGACCCGGGCGGCCCGGCGACCAGGACGCTGGTGCGCGCCGGTAGGGCGACGGGGGCGGCTGCATCCCCTCCCACCGCCCAGGTGCCGTCCGGAACCTCCGCCCAGGTGATGCGCGTCGGCAGAGGCTCGAGCCGTAGCACGGCGCCGTGTCCGCGGTGCCCGCGGTCGGGCCCGGTCGCGGGCGGTCCCTCGCGCAGCACGATCTGGCAGGCGGTCGTCTCCGCCCCGTCAAGGATGACGCCCCGACCCGGGAGGCCACCGGTGGCCACCCCACGTGGAAGACCGGCCAGCGCGGCCTGGGTGCTCGTGGCTGCGCCGAGCACCAGCCTCAGCCCCACGGATCCGGCCCACCGGGAGGTGGAGGCGACCAGTGGGGCGGTCACCAGCAGGGGCGTGCCCGTTGCCGACGCGGTCCGGATGACGGTCTCCAGCAGCGCGTGGCCCTGGCCGGGGCCCAGCGCCTCGTCAACGGCCGCGATGAGCTCGTCGACGTTATCGAGGCACAGCAGGTCCCCACCCAGGCGCCCACCGGCCGCGAGGCCCCACAACCGGGCCAGGCGCCGGGGATCCTGCGCGCCGGTAACGGTGCCCACCCCGGGGTGCGCGAGGAGTCTTCGCAGGCCCGCGGCTGCGCCCACCACCTCGTCGGAGCCGCCTGAGGGCGGGGGAGTAACTCCGCACAGGTGCACTCCTCGTCCTGAGGCCAGCGCCGCCGTCGCGGCCGAGACCACGAGGGTGGAGCGCCCCGACCCGGGTACCCCGAGCGCCAGCAGCGGTCGAGTGACCGGCCAGTGCCACAGCCCCAGGCTCTGCCGGCGGGGCAGGTCGGCCAGGGCCAGAAGGATCCGTTCTCCCGCCTCACCCTGGTCGGGCGCCATCTGTTCTCCGCGGTCCTTCGCCCCTCCCGCCCCGCGGTCCGCGGGATCCTGAGGACCCCGGCGCCGACCCAGCTCGAGCGCCGCGGTCTCGTCGACGACGGCGGGCAGGGCGGGCGCCCATGGACGCCATGGCGAGGCATGTCCCTCGGCGGCACTCGAGACGAGGTCGACGATCTCCCCCACGTCGTGCGCCGAGCCGCACCAGGGTGCCTGAAGCACCTGGTCGCTGAGCGCACCACCGCGGTCCTGCGGTTCGGGACCCGCAGCGCTGGAGCTGCCGGCCCCGCCGGCTCCGCTGACCAGGACCCGCCCGGGATGGCGACCGAGCCGGGCGGCGCCGTCGTGGCCCAGGACGTCTCTGGAGTCGGCGGTGTCGAGCACGCGTAGACACACCCGCAAGGAGGTGTTGGCTCGGATCGCGGGGGAGACGGCCCCCTGAGGGCGCTGCGTGGCCAGAATGAGGTGGATCCCCAGGCTGCGCCCCTGCGCGGCGATGCGCACCAGCGTCTCCAGGACCTCGGCGTGCTCGCCGACCAGGGTGGCGAACTCGTCGACCGCCACCACCAGGTGAGGGATGACGATCCCCGGCGGCAGGGAGGAGACGTCCTTGGCGCCGTGCGCGGCCAGGATCCGCTCACGACGATGCACCTCGGTCTCCAAGGAGGACAGTGCCCGCTGGGTGCCGGCCGGGTCCAGGTCGGTGAGGACCCCGGCCGTGTGCGGCAGACCGGCAAGAGGGCCGAAGGCGGCCCCTCCCTTGTAGTCGACAAGGACCATCGTGAGGCGGTCCGGCGGGTGGCTCAGCGCCAGCTGCACCAGCCAGGAGATGAGCAGCTCGGACTTTCCTGATCCCGTCGTCCCGGCCAGCAGGGCGTGCGGGCCGTCAGCCACCAGGTCGGCGCTCACCCGTCCCCGCGATCCGACTCCCAGGACCGCGGACAGCGAGGACGCACCGCAGGCCGGTGCATGGGCCTGCCGCTGCCACCGTGCCCGCAGCTCGTAGGCGTCGAGGTCGTCCACGACCTCGCTGAGGGCAACCCGGTCGGGAACGCCGTCGAGTCGCGACGACGCCTCGGTCTGCGCGGTGATCCTGGACCGGCACAGGTGGCGAACCGCGTCCCACCAGGTCGGTGAGCACGACGGCGCCCCGCCCGGGTCCGAGCGGGTGCTCAGCGCCTGCGGTGGGACCTGGTCGTCGGGGCAGATCAGCATCTGAGCGGTACGAGGGTGCGCCTGCGGACCCCAGGTGAGGCGGACCCCACGCAGAGTCCTCACGGCTCTCTCGGGCTCGTGGTCCCGGCCGGCCGCTCGCCCACCCGGCAGGTCGCTCGGTGGACCGTCCAGCTCGGCCAGGCGCACCTCATCGCGGGCCAGAAGCTGGGCGCACCACCACCTCAGGGTGTTTCCGGCGTCCTTGCCCACCAGGGCCAGGCTCTCTGCGTCGGTGAGCGACAGGAGGCACCGCCGTCGGCGCTCGGCGGTCCAGGCGGCCAGGGCCTCACGGGAGGACGACGTCGAGCCGTCGGTCCCGGTGCCCTGGGCGGACTGGAGCATGCTGGAGCGTGCCGCCAGGGCCAGCAGCATCGTGGCCGGATCCGGCCGGCCGTGTCTCCATCCGGGCAGGTGCCCTCCGCGACGCCGGCGACCGAACCGTCGAGTCCCGCGGGCGCGCCTGGTGCGGCCCTGCCGACGTCGTTGCAGGAACGGCACCAGGCGCATGATCGTCATGGCGAGCATCGGTGCCACCATGACCATGCCCATCGCGCCACGGCTGCCCGTCGTGAACGCGATCGCCGCCGATCCGGCCATGACCAGGACGCAGACCAGGGAGGCCACCATCGACCAGGCCATCGACGAGGCCGACGCAGGAGCGGGGACCACGAGGTCGGCCGGGCGCCGACGCAGCTCGAGCACGCTGTCTCCCAGACGCACCAGCGCCCCCTCCCTCAGCCTGACCTCAGCGCGCAGGCGCAACCACAGGCCCAGGTGCCAGTAGCGGTAGGCACCGTTGGCCGAGCCGCAGTCCCGGACCAGGACCCGACCGGCGCGAAGCCTCAGGAGCAGATGACGGCGTGAGACCAGCGGATCGCTGAGCACCTCGCCCCGTCCCAGGACGGTGCCGTCCCTGACGGCCATCACCAGGCCACGATCAGGTCCGGCCAGGACCGCAAGGTGCCACGGCCCGGCCAGGGCGGCGACAGCTGCCTTCGCCGCGGCCTCTCCCGCTGAGTGCGGACGGAACGAGGCGGAGTCGCACTCCGGGCGGAGCGGATGGAGGTCCAGGACCTCAGCGGTAGCAGTCACCGCCCCAGAATCACCGGTCGGGTCCGCGATGTCGCAGGCAGGCGAACCGGGGTGTGGACAACCCCGCTGCTCCCGGCTGCTCCCGGTCACTGTGGTTCCCGGGAGAACCGCCATTCCGCCGTGCCGACCCAGCGGAGGCCCGGCAGCACCCCGAGCGGATGCGCACCCTGCGGTCGTCGGGTCCGGGACGCCTGAAACCGATTCGAGCCCGGTTGAGGAAGGATAGCCCCATGACTGACACCGACGCTCCCCGCGGTTCCGCTCCTGCCCCCTCCGCACCCTCGGCACCCTCCGGTGGGCAGGGCTCGGCGGATCTGAGTACCGTCCCCGCCGGCGTCCGGGAACGCTGGGGCGAGCTGGTCCGTGACATCGAGGCCGCCCGCGACGCCTACTACAACGCGATCGACGCCGAGAGCCCCCTGTCCGACGCCGACTACGACCTCCTCTACCGGGAGCTGGAGAGCCTGGAGGCGGCCCACCCCCTTCTGGCCCGCGCCGGGTCACCGACCCGTAGCGTGGGCGGGCGCGCCGTCACCGACTTCGCCCCTGCCCCCCACCACGAGCGCATGTACTCCCTGCAGGACGTCTTCTCCCTCGACGAGGTCCAGGAGTGGGCCGAGCGCATGAGTGCCGAGACCGGGGTCGCCGATGACGAGCTCGCCATGACCGCCGAGGTCAAGGTCGATGGCCTGGCCGTGGCCCTGACCTACGAGGACGGGATCCTCACCCGGGCCGCGACCCGCGGCGACGGCACCACCGGCGAGGACGTCACCGGCAACGTGCGCACCATCGCCAGCGTCCCCCTGGTCCTGGCCGGCGACGCCCACCCCTCCCTGCTCGAGGTGCGCGGTGAGGTCTACTTCCCCACCCAGGAGTTCGAGGCCTTCAACGAGGACCGCCGCACCCGCAACGTGCAGCGCCAGGCCGACGGCGCCCCGCTCCTGCAGGTCTTCGCCAACCCCCGCAACGCGGCCGCCGGCTCCTTGCGCCAGAAGAACCCCGCCGTCACCGCCTCCCGGCCCCTGGCGATGATCGCCCACGGGGTCGGCGCGATCACCCCGGCACCGGGGGAGGAGCTCCCCACCCGGCAGCACGAGTGGTACGAGCTCCTGGCCGGTTGGGGCCTGCCGGTCTCCCCCTACAACACCGTGGTACGGGGACGGGCCGAGCGCGAGGCCTACATCGAGCGCTACGCCACTCACCGCCACGACCTCATCCACGAGATCGACGGCATCGTCTTCAAGCTCGACGACCACTCCCTGCAGCGCCGGCTCGGCCACACCTCCCGGGTGCCTCGCTGGGCCACGGCCTACAAGTACCCGCCCGAGGAGGTCCGCACCCGGCTGCTGGACATCGCCGTCCAGGTGGGGCGCACCGGACGCGTCACCCCCTTCGGCATGATGGAGCCGGTCCTCGTCGCCGGCTCGACGGTGTCGCGAGCCACCTTGCACAACGCTACCGAGGTGGCGCGCAAGGGGGTGTGCATCGGGGACATGGTCATCGTGCGCAAGGCCGGTGACGTCATCCCCGAGATCCTGGGACCGGTCACCGACCTGCGCGACGGCACCGAGCGAGACTTCGTCATGCCGACGCACTGCCCCTCCTGCGGCACGGAGCTGGCGCCGGCCAAGGACGGCGACGTCGACCTGCGCTGCCCCAACACCCGCTCCTGCCCCGCCCAGCTCACCGAGCGGATCGCCCACATCGGCTCTCGGGGCGCGCTGGACGTCGAGGGCCTGGGCGACGAGGCCGCCGGCGCCCTCACCCGGCCCGACGCCGGACGCCGCGAGGCCCTGACCGCGCTCGCGGCGGGCCAGAGCCTGGAGACGGAGCGCGGACGGCTCAGCCTGCCGGCCGATGAGCTCGACGCCCTGCACGCCTCCCAGCGGGTGGAGGCCGTCGAGAAGATGCTGGAAGAGGCCGGGATCGCCGAGCAGACGCCGGTGCTCAGTGGTGAGGCCACCCTGTTCGACCTGATCGAGGAGGACCTGTGCGAGGTCTTCGTGTGGCGCCCCGTCTCCCGCCGCGGGGTCCCTACCGGCGACTGGCGCCTGAGTCGCTTCTTCTGGACCAAGCAGACCTATGACGCTGACGGCCGGGTCAAGAAGGCAACGGTGCCCGGCAAGAACGCGACCGCCATGCTCGCCCAGCTCCGGGACGCCCGCACCCGGCCCCTGTGGCGCATCCTGGTGGCCCTGTCCGTGCGGCACGTCGGCCCGACCGCGGCCCGGGCCCTGGCCATGCGCTTCAGGTCCCTGGAGGCCCTGTGCCAGGCTGATGTCGCCGAGCTGGCCGAGGTCGACGGCGTGGGGCCCGCCATCGCCGAGTCCTGGGCGCGGTGGCGCGAGGTCGAGTGGCACCGCGAGATCCTCAGCCGCTGGGAGGCCGCAGGGGTGCGCACCCGCGAGGAGAGCTCGGGCCAGCAGGAGTCGAGGCGGACCCTGGAGGGGCTGACCGTCGTCGTCACCGGCTCCCTGGAGGGATTCACCCGGGACAGCGCCAAGGAGGCCATCGTCTCGCGAGGAGGTAAGGCCTCGGGCAGTGTCTCGAGGAAGACGAGCTTCGTCGTCGTCGGGGACAAGGCGGGGTCCAAGGAGGCCAAGGCCCGTGAGCTGGGACTGCCGATCCTCGACGAGGACGGCTTCGTGACGCTCCTTGAAGAAGGACCGCAGGCGGTGTCCTGAGGACGTATGAACCGGGGTGGGGCGCCTCCTCGGAAGGAGGCGCCCCACCCCGGTTGCGGATCGGCCGGTGCCGGATCAGTAGTGGCTCTGGACCACGGTGCTCGTGTCGACCCAGTTGTAGATCCACTGAGCCTCGGAGACCGGCATGTTGACGCAGCCGTGCGAGCCGGAGTAGCCGAAGCTCGAGCGCCATGCCGCGCCGTGGAAGGCGTAGCCGCTGTAGAAGTAGCTCACCCACGGGACGTCCTCGGCGACGTAGGGCGAGCCGTCGGCGTTCTCGCCCCGCATCGTCTGGGACTCGTACTGCAGGTAGACCTTGTAGGTGCCGGTCACCGTGGGGGTCTCGGCGGCGCCGTCGACGATGGAGACCGGACCGTGCACGACGGTGGCGCCCTCATAGGCGGTCACCGTCTTGCTCGACAGGTTGAGGTCGATCCACTTCTCGCCCGGGGCGGCCTGGTAAGGCAGGTTCTCCGCGCCGTCGGCGATGGTGCGCTCCTTCCACTCCGCCTTGACCGTCGTCGTCTCGAAGGAGCCGGTGTAGGCCCTGTCGCTGCCGAAGGACTGAGTGATCGAGGTGGCGACCGCGTCAGCATTGTTGACGGTCTTGCCGTCCTTGGCCTCCGTCGGGGTGGAGACGACCTGTCCGCTGGCGTTGACATTGCGCTGACCGTTGACGGGGTCGACCTTGGCCTCCTCGGCCTGCGCCTGGACCCACTGGGAGACCTTCGCGGAGTCCACGGCGATGGTGGGGGCGGAGTCGGCCGAGTTGGTCACCGTGATCCACGATGCCTTGTCCGTGTCGTCCGCCGTGTAGGAGTCGTCGTCCAGGGTGATGGTGACGTCCTGGGAGACCCAGCTGTTGGCCTTGTCGGCAACCTTCTGGGCATCGTCGTCGGAGACCTTCGGGTCGGCGTTCGTCATCGTCAGGGAGACCGATGACGAGTCCAGGGACGTGGCGGCCTTCTGCGCGGCCTGAGCCAGGGCGTCCGCGTCCAGGGCGGCGCCCTTGGAGGCGCTCGTGGTGGAGAAGGTGGTGCCGTCCTCGCTGAGGACCACGGTGGCGTTGCGCGCCTTGGCACGGTCCTCGGGGATGAGGGAGGTGGCGTAGCTGTCCACGGTGGTCTTGTCGGTGGTGGCGACCACCGGGACCTCTCCCTTGGAGACCAGGGCCTGGAGCTTCTCACCGAGCGTGTCACCGCGTGCCATGACGGCATCGGCGGTGGCCTGGGCATCCACGGTGGTTCCCAGGTCTGCCAGGGAGGCGCTGGCGGTGACGTCCCCGGAGATGTCGACCTTGGCGTTGTTCGCAAGGTCCTCGACGGTGGCCACCACCTCCTCGCGGCTCTTACCGGAGACATCGGTACCGGCCACCATCGTGCCCGGCACGGCACGTCCGTCGTAGTGGGCGGCGTAGGCGTAGCCCCCCGCGCCGACGACGCCCAGCAGGAGGAGTGCGGCGGCCGCCACGCCCAGCGGCCAGCGGCGCCGGCGTCGGGGCTCGTCCAGGTAGGAGTCCTCGTCCGGCTGCGTGGGTGCTGCGAAGGCGGAGACGGCGGGGGAGGCCGGGGCGGCCTGACCCGCCGGGGCGGCCTGACCCGCCGGGGCGGCCGGCGCACCTGCAGCGGCGTCTTCGAGACCGTCAGTGCTGCCGGTGCTGCTGGCACTGCTGGTGCTGTTGGCCTCATCGGTGGCGGCGGTGCTGGGCTGGTCGTGCAGCTCGTTGTCGGTCCCCGGTGCAGCGACCGCGTCCGGGGCAACCACCTCGATCTCCTCGGTACTGCCCAGGCCCTCGTTGTCGCTTGAGGTGGTGCTGGCAGAGCGGGCATGCGGTGCCGCGCCGTTCGCAGCCGCCTGGAAGACAGACTGACGACGCACACCTGCGGGCTCCCCGTAGGGTGTGCTGAGCACGGTGGTCTTGCTCGGTGAGGCTTCTCCCTGGTGCTGAGCACCAGTGGGGGAAGTGTTGCTGCTCATGCGTCCTCGTCCCTCGACCGGGTGCTTCGCATCGTGCGGAGCGCGGTCGAATCCAGTTGTCCGTCCGACCTCCTGTGACCCAACGTCCTGGAGATCCGGTCCAAGGGCTGCCCGGTCCTTCAGGGAGCAGCGCTCCCGCAAGGTCCTCAGCAACCCGGTGCCCACCATGACATCCGTGAAACGAGGGGATGTCAATCATCCTCGGGGATGAAGTACTGTGAGATCGCACGAATCCGGTCTCAGTTTCGTTTCCTCTGGAATCCTGGGGTTTGGAGTCCAGCGTGTGCCTCCCGGCCCCGGATCGTCCATGGGGATCGGTCCCCGTTGCCGATTGCGTGTCGGCTCCAGTGTCGATGTCATGTGACGGCGTCATGTGACGGCAGCTCGGCCCGACCCGGCTAGACTCCACACCATGTCTGCTATCTCCACTGATGAGGTCGCACGGGTTGCGGCGCTGGCTCGGGTGGCTCTGAGCGAGGAGGAGGTGACGCGGCTGGCCGGGGAGCTGGATGCGGTCGCTTCCTCCTTCGCCCGGGTCACCAGCGTGGTCACGCCGGACCTTCCGGCCACCTCTCACCCCGTGCCCCTGACCAACGTACTGCGCGAGGACGTCCCGGCTCCTACGCTCGATGTCGACGAGCTCCTGGCCGGTGCGCCGGCCTCCGAGGACTCCATGTTCCTCGTGCCGCAGATCCTGGGGGAGGACTCCGCCTCATGAGTAGTACTGACATGGCCGGGCTGTCCGGCCTCATCAGGAGCAGCGCCGCCGATCAGGCCGCGGCCCTGACGGCGGGGGAGGTCTCCTCCCGCGAGCTCACCCAGGCCCACCTGGACCGCATCGCCGCTGTTGACGGCGCTGTGGGAGCCTTCCTCAATGTCGATGCCGAGCACGCGCTGAGCCAGGCCGACGCCGCCGACGCCGCCCGCAGGGAGGGGCGGGCGGCCAGCGAGCTGACCGGTGTGCCGGTGGCCGTCAAGGACCTCATCGTCACTCGGGGGCAGGTCACCACCGCCGCCTCCCGGATCCTTGAGGGCTGGGTGCCGCCCTACGACGCCACCCTCGTGCGCAACCTGCGCGCCGCCCGCACCCCGATCCTGGGCAAGACCAACCTCGATGAGTTCGCCATGGGCGGCTCCACCGAGCACTCGGCCTTCGGACGCACCGCCAACCCCTGGGACCTCGGACGCATTCCCGGAGGCTCCTCGGGCGGCTCCGCGGCCGCCGTCGGCGCCTACGAGGCCCCCGTGGCCGTCGGCACCGACACCGGTGGCTCGATCCGCCAGCCCGCGGCGGTCACCGGCACGGTCGGTGTCAAGCCCACCTACGGGACGGTCTCGCGCTTCGGCGTCATCGCCATGGCCTCCTCCCTCGACACTCCCGGCCCCATGGCCCGCACGGTGCTGGACACCGCGCTCCTGCACGACGTCATCGCCTCCCACGACCCGCTGGACTCGACCTCGCTGCCGGATGCGCCGCGCGGCATGGCTGCGGTCGTGCGGGCCGCCCAGGAGGGGCGGGACCTGACCGGCCTGAGGGTCGGCGTCATCTCCGAGCTCGACGGCGGCGAGGGCTACCACGACGGCGTCGTCGCCTCCTTCCACGCAGCCCTGGAGCTGCTCGAGGCGGCGGGTGCACGGGTGGAGACCGTCTCCCTGCCGCACCTGGAGTACGCGCTGGACGCCTACTACCTCATCATGCCCGCCGAGGCCTCCTCCAACCTGGCCCGGTACGACGGGATGCGCTACGGCCTGCGGGTCGAGCCGGCCGCGGGCCCGGTCACCGCCGAGACCGTCATGGCGGCCACCCGCGGGGCGGGATTCGGAGACGAGGTCAAGCGCCGCATCATCCTGGGCACGCACGTGCTGTCCGCCGGCTACTACGACGCCTACTACGGATCGGCTCAGAAGGTGCGCACCCTGGTGCAGCGCGACTTCGCCGCGGCCTGGGACAAGGCGGACATCCTCGTGTCGCCCACGGCCCCGGTGACGGCCTACCGCTTCGGGGAGAAGGACGACCCGCTGGCGATGTACAAGCTGGACGTGACCACGATCCCAGCCAACCTCGCCGGGGTGCCCGGCATGAGCCTGCCCTCGGGTCTGAGCGATGACGGGCTGCCGGTGGGCTTCCAGATCCTGGCGCCGCAGCGGGCCGATGACCGGCTCTACCGCGCCGGAGCCGTCCTGGAGGCCGCGCTGGAGGAGACATGGGGGGCGCCGCTGCTGTCGCGCGCACCCGAGCTGGAGGAGACACGATGAGTGACACGCTGATGGACTTCGACGAGGCCGTTCGCCGCTACGACCCGGTCCTGGGCCTGGAGGTGCACGTCGAGCTGGGGACCACCACCAAGATGTTCGACGCCGCCCCCAACGTGTTCGGCGCCCAGCCCAACACGATGGTGACCCCCACCTCGGTGGGACTCCCCGGAGCGCTGCCGGTGGTCAACGCCCGAGGGGTGGAGTACGCCATCCGCATCGGCCTGGCCCTGGGCTGCCAGATCGCCGAGTCCTGCCGCTTCGCCCGGAAGAACTACTTCTACCCGGACCTGGCCAAGGACTTCCAGACCTCCCAGTCCGACGAGCCCATCGCCTATGACGGCGCCCTGGAGATCGAGCTGGAGGACGGCTCCTTCTTCACCATCCCGATCGAGCGGGCCCACATGGAGGAGGACGCCGGCAAGAACACCCACATCGGGGGCGCCGACGGCCGTATCGAGGGTGCCAGCTACTCCCTGGTGGACTACAACCGGGCCGGCGTACCGCTGGTGGAGATCGTGACCCGCCCCATCGAGGGCGCCGGTGCCAGGGCCCCCCAGGTGGCCGCCACGTATGTGCGCACCCTGCGCGACATCTTCCGGGCCCTGGGCGTCTCCGAGGCGCGCATGGAGCGAGGCAACGTGCGCGCCGACGTCAACGTCTCCCTGCGCGAGTCGCCCGACGCGCCGTTGGGCACCCGCACCGAGACCAAGAACGTCAACACCTTCCGCGGTATCGAGCAGGTCATCCGCTACGAGATCCAGCGGCAGGCCGCCATCCTGGCCGCCGGGGGAGAGGTTCTCCAGGAGACTCGCCACGGCCAGGCCGACGGCACCACCCGCGCCGGTCGCGTCAAGTCCGACGCCGACGACTACCGCTACTTCCCCGAACCGGACCTCGTGCCGGTGGCACCCAGCCGTCAGTGGGTCGAGCAGATTCGTGAGGACCTGCCGGAGATGCCGGCAGCCAAGCGCCGTCGGCTCAAGGCTGAGTGGAACCTGAGCGACACCGAGATGCGCGACGTCGTCAACGCCGGGGCTCTTGAGCTCATCGAGGCCACCGCGGCCGCGGGAACCACCGGCCAGGCCGCCCGCAAGTGGTGGATGGGTGAGCTCTCCCGCACCGCCAAGGAGCAGGAGACCGCCCTGGAGGACCTGGCCGTCACGCCCGCCCAGATCGCTGAGCTGCAGGGACTGGTGGACTCCGGTCGCCTCACCGACAAGCTGGCCCGGCAGGTGCTTGAGGGGGTCCTGGCCGGGGAGGGTGATCCCGAGGCCGTGGCCGCCGCTCGCGGGCTGGAGGTGGTCTCCGACGACTCCGCCCTGCTGGCGGCCGTGGACGAGGCCCTGGCAGCGAACCCGGACGTTGCGGACAAGATCCGCGGCGGCAAGGTCCAGGCGGCCGGCGCCATCGTCGGCGCCGTCATGAAGGCGACTCGAGGCCAGGCCGACGCCAAACGCGTGCGTGAGCTGGTCATGGAACGCGTCCAGGGCTGAGCCGGGCCTTCCTGATCCTCGGCCGAGACCTACCCCCTTGCCCCGCGTGACGAGGGAGGTTTGGAGCAGCCGAATAAGTCCGGCCCGTTCCCGTTCGCGGCAGGCAACGGGAACGGGCCGGACCGTTCGCCGTCGAGGCGCCTGAGGGACTTGCGGCGCTGATGTCTCGCTGGTGTGATACCCCTCCCAGATCAGCGCCTGAATGCCTGCGAAAGCGCGGTGGCGCCTCAGTCGATGTCTCATTATGCGGTCGTTGTAGGACCGTCATCCGGCTGAGAGCGGGCCGGTGGGGGATAGGCTCAGGGCACTTATCACGAGACCCCGCCAGTCCCACAAGGAGTGCCCATGGTTCAGCCCAGTCCCAGTTACACCGTCGCCCTGTACCTCGAGGTGCCCGCCTCCCAGAAGGCGGTGGCCCGCCTGGTCGACACCGCCACTGCGACTGGTGCCATCGTCACCGGCGTCGACGTGGCCGACGCCGACGGCGACAAGCTCACCGTCAACCTCACCGCCGACACCCGCGACTCCAAGCACCGCAACGAGCTCGTCGCCAAGCTCGAGGAGATCGACGGCGTCGTCGTCCGTAACGTCGGCGACTCCACCTTCCTGACCCACGTCGGCGGCAAGATCGAGGTCTCCGGCAAGTACCCGATCCACAACCGTCGCGACCTGGCACGCGTCTACACCCCCGGGGTCGCCCGCGTCTGCAAGGCCATCTACGACCACCCCGAGCGCGCCCGGATGCTCACCATCAAGAAGAACACCGTCGCCGTCGTCACCGACGGCACCGCGGTCCTGGGCCTGGGGGACATCGGTCCCTCGGCCGCCATGCCCGTCATGGAGGGCAAGGCCGTCCTGTTCAAGCAGTTCGGCAACGTCGACGCCTGGCCGGTGGCCCTGGACACCAAGGACCCCGAGGAGATCATCTCCATCGTCAAGGCCATCGCCCCGGCCTACGGAGGCATCAACCTGGAGGACATCGCGGCGCCCAAGTGCTTCGACATCGAGGCGCGTCTGCGCGAGGAGCTCGACATCCCCGTCTTCCACGACGACCAGCACGGCACGGCCATCGTGACCCTGGCCGCTCTTATCAACGCACTGAAGATCGTGGGCAAGAAGATCGAGGACGTGCGCATCGTCCTGTCCGGCGTCGGCGCGGCGGGCAACGCCATCGCCAAGCTGCTCATGGCTCACGGCGCTACCGACATCGTCGGTTACGGGCGCACCGGGGCCCTGTCCGCAGCCGACACCGAGGGGATGAACGAGCACCGCAAGTGGCTCGCGGAGAACACCAACCCGCGTCAGGTGACCGGCTCCCTCAAGGAGGGGCTCAAGGGTGCCGACGTCTTCATCGGCGTCTCGTCGGGCAACCTGCTCGAGCCTGAGGACCTGGCGGCCATGAACGACGGCGCCATCGTCTTCGCCATGGCGAACCCGATTCCCGAGGTCGACCCGATCCGCGCCGCCGACTACGCCGCGGTCGTGGCGACCGGACGCTCGGACTTCCCCAACCAGATCAACAACGTGCTGGCCTTCCCCGGACTTTTCCGCGGCCTGCTGGATACCGGAATCACTGACATCTCCACCGAGCTGCTGCGGGCCGCCTCCACCGGCATCGCCTCAGTGATCGCCGACGACGAGATCAGTCCCGTGTACATCATCCCCGGTGCCTTCGACACCCGCGTCGCCGACGCCGTGGCCAAGGCGGTGCGCAAGTTCGCCGAGGCGGAGAGTGAGTAAGTAAAGGGGCAGAACACTCCGCCTGATGCAGCAGGGGGGGCGTGTGGCACCACCGGCCGGTGGTGCCACACGCCCGTTACCTTGTTGGTGGTCCCGGGTGGTCCGGGGCTGGGCCAGCTGCTGTGGGCATGATGTCTTGCCCCTGTCTTCTAATGATCCGGGGGGTGTTGTCACCCGCGGCAGCCGGGCGCTGGTGACCGCTGATAAGGGGAACGACCCGCTGCGTGTGAGGTCTTTCGTAACGTGGGTGCGGGACCGGTCGTCCACCGGCTGACCCTCACCCATGCAGCGAGAGGTGGCAGGAGAGATGGATATCGAGGACATCGACGTCTTCATCGGCATCGACGTCGGCAAGAGCGAGCACTGGGCCACGGCCCTGAGCCGGGACGGGCAGAAGGTCCTCGACAGGGCCCTGCCCAACGACGAGGACCGGCTGCGTGAGGTCTACCAGCGCCTGCAGGCAAAGGGGCAGGTGCTGGTGGTGGTCGACCAGCCCGCCACCATCGGGGCCCTGGCGGTGGCGGTGGCTCAGGACATGGGCATCACCGTGGGCTACCTGCCCGGGCTGTCGATGCGCCGCATCGCTGACCTGACGCCGGGCAGCGCCAAGACCGACGCCAAGGACGCTGCCGTCATCGCCGGCGCAGCCAGGACCATGCCTCACACCCTGAGAGCCGTCAGCGCCTCGGAGGAAGAGGCTGCGGCGCTGAGCATGCTGACTGGCTTCGACCTGGACCTGGCCCGCCAGGTCAACCAGACCGCAAACCGGATCCGGGGCCTGTACACCCAGATCCACCCCGCCCTCGAGGCCGTGGTGGGGCCCTGGCTGGAGCACGACGCCGTCTTGGAGGTCGTCGCCGCCTGGCCCACTCCAGCCGATCTGAAGCGAGCGGGCAAGGCAAGGATTGACGCCAGGCTCAAGAAGCACGGGTGCAGGCGGCACGCCACCTGGGCCGGCCAGATCGTCTCGGCCCTGGAGCACCAGACCGTGGTGGTCGCCGGCACCGACGCCGCCGCAGTGGTGCTGCCCCACCTGGCTAGGCAGCTCATCTCCCTGCACGCTCAGCGGGCCGATGTCGCAGCCCAGGTCGAGACCCTGGTGCAGGCCCACCCTCTTTACCAGGTCCTGACCTCCATGCCCGGGATCGGGGTCAGGACCGCAGCCGTCTTCCTGGCCGAGACCCTGGGCAAGACCTTCGACGCCGGAGCCCAGCTGGCCTCCTACGCCGGGCTCGCTCCTGTCACACGTCGCTCCGGCTCATCGATCCGTGGTGAGCACGTCTCCCACGGCGGCAACAAGAGGCTCAAGCGCGCCATGTTCCTGTCCGCCTTCGCCTCACTGCGCTCCGACCCCGTCTCCCGGGCCTACTACCAGCGCAAACGCAACCAGGGCAAACGCCATAACCAGGCCGTCCTCGCCCTGGCCCACCGCCGCATCCTGACCCTGCACGCCATGATCCGCAACGGCGCACTCTACGACCCCCAACCAGCCACGAAACTACCCACCGCCGCTTGACACACCACATAGGGGCACCCCCCTGTCGCGCCCAGGGCATGGTCCGTTGGTGATCGTCGATCAATCGGTCAACGGGACCTCTGCGGGATCAGCGCAGCCAGGAGTCCCCGACCAGGCGGGCCCACCAGTTCCCCAGTCCGAGGGTGTCGCCGGCGCGTGTCAGCGCGAACAGGACAGTGGACAGTGCCAGGACCCAGTGGAGGTCGACCAGGGGGTTGGTGGCGGCATCCTCAGTGCCTCCGGTTCCGATGGGCCATAGCGCGAGGTACATGGATACCATGAGTGCCGAGGCCGCGATGGCGCTCACCTTGAGCCCGATGCCAAGGATGAGGGCGACGCCGACGCCGAGCATTCCGGCCATGAACAGCCAGTCTCCTACCGGGTTGGCGAAGAGCGTGAAGGCGCTCCCGAAGGGGCTGTTGGCCGCCACTCCCTTGATGAACCTCTGGGCGGGCTGACCCCCGTTGATCCAGGCCATCTGAGGCGATGTGGAGAACCCGAGGCCGAAGGTCTTGTCCAGGAAGGCCCAGAGGAAGAAGAAGCCGACGACGATCCTCATGATGGCCAGCACGATGCGGGCCGAAGGACTGGTCACGATGTCGGATCCGGAACGAGGGCGCTTGGCGCCACGCATGGAGGCAGGCACGGGACGTGCTCCTTGGAGTCATGTGGTGAGCGGAGTCGATCACCAGAAAGTTGAACAATGAACTGAGTGGTCGATGGTAGTACACGGACGGTCCGGTCAAAACTGACGCCCGACAGGGTGGCTGCCGTGGTGCGTGGACCTCAGGACGAGAGCGTTGCGATAACAAGGGAAAACTGATGTGTTCTGGATCATGGAGATTCAGTTTGACGCCCAGGGGGCGGACCTGCCTAAAGTACAGCCCGCTGCCGAATGGGCCGAGCTTCCTGCAAGGTCTTCCGGCAGTCAGTCCGCTGGGACGCGAGGCTGTCAGATGTGACCGAGGTCAATCTTCTCGAGGTTGACATCGACACGACAGATCTCCTAAAGTAGCGGAGTTGCTCGCCGGAGCAAGGTCAAGCCAACAGGCTTGGGTGAGAGCTGGCTGGGTGTGTTGTTTGAGAACTCGATAGTGTGTCATGTTTTTTATGCCATGGGTCCTGGGGGCTGTGCGTGGTTGTCTGGGTTGCCTGTCTTGTGTGGTGGGTGGTTTGGGTGGTTGTGTGTGGTTTCTGGGGCTTGTTTTGTTTTGGTTTGCCTGGCTCTTCTGTGTGGGGGGTTGGGTTGGGCCTGGTCTGGTTTTCTGGACTGTGTGCTGACTGTTGGTGTTCTGGTTGGCTGCCTTGTTTGGTGGTTGGCTTGGGGTGCCTTTTTTGTTGGTTTTGTTTGGAGAGTTTGATCCTGGCTCAGGACGAACGCTGGCGGCGTGCTTAACACATGCAAGTCGAACGGTGAAGGAGCCAGCTTGCTGGTTCTGGATGAGTGGCGAACGGGTGAGTAACACGTGAGTAACCTGCCCCCTTCTTCTGGATAACCGCATGAAAGTGTGGCTAATACGGGATATTCTGGGTCTGTCGCATGGTGGGCCTGGGAAAGGTTTGTTCCGGTGGGGGATGGGCTCGCGGCCTATCAGCTTGTTGGTGGGGTGATGGCCTACCAAGGCGGTGACGGGTAGCCGGCCTGAGAGGGTGGACGGTCACACTGGGACTGAGACACGGCCCAGACTCCTACGGGAGGCAGCAGTGGGGAATATTGCACAATGGGCGCAAGCCTGATGCAGCGACGCCGCGTGAGGGATGGAGGCCTTCGGGTTGTGAACCTCTTTCGCCAGTGAAGCAGGCCTGCTCCTTGTGGGTGGGTTGACGGTAGCTGGATAAGAAGCGCCGGCTAACTACGTGCCAGCAGCCGCGGTAATACGTAGGGCGCGAGCGTTGTCCGGAATTATTGGGCGTAAAGAGCTCGTAGGCGGCTGGTCGCGTCTGTCGTGAAATCCTCTGGCTTAACTGGGGGCTTGCGGTGGGTACGGGCCGGCTTGAGTGCGGTAGGGGAGACTGGAACTCCTGGTGTAGCGGTGGAATGCGCAGATATCAGGAAGAACACCGGTGGCGAAGGCGGGTCTCTGGGCCGTTACTGACGCTGAGGAGCGAAAGCGTGGGGAGCGAACAGGATTAGATACCCTGGTAGTCCACGCCGTAAACGTTGGGCACTAGGTGTGGGGGGCCTTTTCCGGGTCTTCCGCGCCGTAGCTAACGCATTAAGTGCCCCGCCTGGGGAGTACGGCCGCAAGGCTAAAACTCAAAGGAATTGACGGGGGCCCGCACAAGCGGCGGAGCATGCGGATTAATTCGATGCAACGCGAAGAACCTTACCAAGGCTTGACATGTGCCGGATGGTCCTGGAGACGGGGTTTCCTCCTTTGGGGGCTGGTTCACAGGTGGTGCATGGTTGTCGTCAGCTCGTGTCGTGAGATGTTGGGTTAAGTCCCGCAACGAGCGCAACCCTTGTCTCGTGTTGCCAGCACGTTGTGGTGGGGACTCGCGGGAGACTGCCGGGGTCAACTCGGAGGAAGGTGGGGATGACGTCAAATCATCATGCCCCTTATGTCTTGGGCTTCACGCATGCTACAATGGCCGGTACAGAGGGCTGCGATACTGTGAGGTGGAGCGAATCCCTTAAAGCCGGTCTCAGTTCGGATCGGTGTCTGCAACTCGACACCGTGAAGTTGGAGTCGCTAGTAATCGCAGATCAGCAACGCTGCGGTGAATACGTTCTCGGGCCTTGTACACACCGCCCGTCACGTCATGAAAGTCGGCAACACCCGAAGCCCGTGGCCCTATGGGGAGCGGTCGAAGGTGGGGCTGGTGATTGGGACGAAGTCGTAACAAGGTAGCCGTACCGGAAGGTGCGGCTGGATCACCTCCTTTCTAGGGATTGATTGTGCTTGCGGCGCCCCTGGTGTCCTGGTTTGTTTCACCCCTTTTGTTCTTGTGGGGGTGGCTGGGGTGCTGGGTGCCGTGGGGAAGATGATGGTGTAAGGAACACGCCTGCCTGGGCTGGTTGGTCTGGGTGGGTGCCCCTGCGTGTGCGTGCTTGGTGTGCGTGTGTGTGGGGGTGGCATGCTGTCGGGGTTCTGGGGCAGTGCGCCCTGGTTGCCTGGCCTGTAGGGTCTGCTGGTTTGTTGCTGGTGGGTCTTGTGGGTGTGGGTGGGTTGGTTGTGAACTGTATAGTGGACGCGAGCATCTTACTGTAAGTGTTTTCTGCGACAAGCGCGTGGATGCGCATGGTCTTGTGTGGGTCGTGTGTGTTTGTGTGTTGTTGTGGTTCTTGTTGTTTGTTTTTGTTGAGCGTTCGGTGGATGCCTTGGCATCAGGGGCCGATGAAGGACGTGGTGGCCTGCGATATTCCTCGGGGAGCCGGCTGGCGGGCTGTGATCCGAGGGTTTCCGAATGGGGGGACCCGGCACGAGTTATGTCGTGTCACCTGCATCTGAATTGTATAGGGTGTGGGGGGTGACGCGGGGAAGTGAAACATCTTAGTACCCGTAGGAGAAGATATTCCGTGAGTAGTGGCGAGCGAAAGCGGATGATGGTTAAACCGTGTGCGTGTGATACTCGGCAGGGGTTGCGTGTGCGGGGTTGTGGGGCTGTTCTGTCGTCTTCTGCCGGAGGCGGGGCGCGTGTGCTGGCTGGTAGCTGAAACGTCTGGGAAGGCGTGGCGTAGTGGGTGATACCCCCGTAGGTGTAACTGGTTGGTGCGTGTCTGGGATGGTGCCCGAGTAGCACGGGGCTCGTGGAATCCTGTGTGAATCTGCCAAGACCACTTGGCTGCCTGAATACCTCCTGATGACCGATAGTGGATAGTACCGTGAGGGAATGGTGAAAAGTACCCCGGGAGGGGAGTGAAATAGTACCTGAAACCGGGCGCTTGCAAGCCGTCAGAGCCTTCTGCATGCTTTGGTGTGTGGGGGTGGTGGCGTGCCTTTTGAAGAATGAGCCTGCGAGTCAGTGGCGTGTCGCGAGGTTAACCCGTGTGGGGTAGCCGTAGCGAGAGCGAGTCCGAATAGGGCGTTGTTGTAGTGGCGCGTTCTGGACCCGAAGCGGGGTGATCTACCCATGGCCAGGTTGAAGCACGTGTAAGAGCGTGTGGAGGACCGAACCCACCTAGGTTGAAAACTGGGGGGATGAGCTGTGGGTAGGGGTGAAAGGCCAATCAAACTCCGTGATAGCTGGTTCTCCCCGAAATGCATTTAGGTGCAGCGTTGCGTGTTGCCCGGCGGAGGTAGAGCTACTGGGTGGCTGATGGGCCCCACAGGGTTACTGACGTCAACCAAACTCCGAATGCCGTCAGGGTGTGAGCGTGGCAGTGAGACTGCGGGGGATAAGCTCCGTGGTCGAGAGGGAAACAGCCCAGATCGCCGGCTAAGGCCCCTAAGCGTGTGCTAAGTGGGAAAGGATGTGCGGTCGCGCAGACAACCAGGAGGTTGGCTTAGAAGCAGCCATCCTTGAAAGAGTGCGTAATAGCTCACTGGTCAAGTGATCGTGCGCCGACAATGTAGCGGGGCTCAAGTACACCGCCGAAGCCGCGGACCCACAGCGTTGCTCCCTTCACCGTGCGCCGTTGCGCGTGTGGTGGCAGGGGCTGTGGGTGGTAGGGGAGCGTCCTGCACCGGGGGAAGCGTCTGGGTGACCGGGCGTGGACGGTGCGGGAGTGAGAATGCAGGCATGAGTAGCGATACTAGGGTGAGAAGCCCTAGCGCCGAATGACCAAGGGTTCCAGGGCCAGGCTAGTCCGCCCTGGGTGAGTCGGGACCTAAGGCGAGGCCGACAGGCGTAGTCGATGGATGACGGGTTGATATTCCCGTACCGGCGAAGCACCGCCCATGCTGACGCGCGGGTGCTAACCCACGCCCAGCCACCACGTAAGCCCTCAACTCGGGTCTTCGGACCTGGTGGGGGTTGTGGTGGTGGGGTCTGGGGATCCTCCGTGCAGGTAGGCAAGCGTGTTAACAGGGGTGACGCACAGTGGTAGCCCGGCGGACCTGATGGCTTGGTCCGTTCAAGCGCGCAGCCCGTCCTCCAGGTAAATCCGGGGTGACGACCCATTTGGTTGGGTGAGGGTGAGGCGTGATGGTGACCCCACGCTGGTGGGGGATAGCAGGGTGATCCTGGGGTGCCGAGAAAAGCCTCGACGCGATGGTGCCAGCCGCCCGTACCCTAAACCGACACAGGTGGTCGGGCAGAGTATGCCTAGGCGCACGAGTGAATCATGGTTAAGGAACTCGGCAAAATGCCCCCGTAACTTCGGGAGAAGGGGGGCCCGATTCCCTGAAGCCCCGTCGCGGGCTAGGGGGGTGGGTCGCAGAGACCAGGGGGAAGCGACTGTTTACTAAAAACACAGGTCCGTGCGAAGCCGTAAGGCGATGTATACGGACTGACGCCTGCCCGGTGCTGGAAGGTTAAGAGGAACCATCAACCCTTCGGGGTGAAGTGGTGAATTTAAGCCCCAGTAAACGGCGGTGGTAACTATAACCATCCTAAGGTAGCGAAATTCCTTGTCGGGTAAGTTCCGACCTGCACGAATGGCGTAACGACTTCCCCGCTGTCTCAACCATGAGCTCGGCGAAATTGCAGTACGAGTAAAGATGCTCGTTTCGCGCAGAAGGACGGAAAGACCCCGGGACCTTTACTACAGCTTGGTATTGGCGCCCGCTATAGCTTGTGCAGGATAGGTGGGAGACTGTGAAGCCGTCACGCCAGTGGTGGTGGAGTCGTCCTTGAAATACCACTCTGGTTATGGCGTGCGCCTGAACCTGGGCCCGTGATCCGGGTTAGGGACAGTGCCTGGTGGGTAGTTTAACTGGGGCGGTTGCCTCCTAAAGTGTAACGGAGGCGCTCAAAGGTTCCCTCAGCCTGGTCGGCAACCAGGTGTTGAGTGCAAGTGCACAAGGGAGCTTGACTGTGAGACCGACGGGTCGAGCAGGTACGAAAGTAGGAACTAGTGATCCGGCGATCCCGTGTGGGTGGGTCGTCGCTCAACGGATAAAAGGTACCCCGGGGATAACAGGCTGATCCTGCCCAAGAGTCCATATCGACGGCATGGTTTGGCACCTCGATGTCGGCTCGTCGCATCCTGGGGCTGGAGCAGGTCCCAAGGGTTGGGCTGTTCGCCCATTAAAGCGGTACGCGAGCTGGGTTTAGAACGTCGTGAGACAGTTCGGTCCCTATCCTCTGCGCGCGCAGGAGACTTGAGAAGGCCTGTCCCTAGTACGAGAGGACCGGGACGGACGAACCTCTGGTGTGCCAGTTGTCCCGCCCGGGGCACGGCTGGTTGGCTACGTTCGGGAAGGGTAACCGCTGAAAGCATCTAAGCGGGAAACCATCTTCAAGATAAGGTCTCCACAAGACAATTGTTTTGGTAGGCCCCCAGCAGACTACTGGGTTGATAGGCCAGAAGTGGAAGACCGGTAACGGTTGGAGCTGACTGGTACTAATAGGCCAACACAAACAACAACCCCCACCACAACCATCAAACCCTTGGTGGCGAGAAGGGGGGGTGCACACAGGTGCGGAAGCGTCCACTATACGGTCCACAACCAACCCAACCCGGCCGGCAGCCAGCCACAACCGTGAATAGAGCACACCACACACGTATGGCGACGGTTCCTGCACTGCCTAACCAGTCGTCTCGGTGGTCACAGCGACAGGGACACGCCCGGACCCATCCCGAACCCGGAAGCTAAGCCTGACAGCGCCGATGGTACTGCACCCGCCAGGGTGCGGGAGAGTAGGACACCACCGAGCACACACCACCCGCGGGGCTTATGAGATCCATCCCGGATCTCATAAGCCCCGCGTCGTTGTTTACTGCCTGGTTCGGTTCTGCGCACCGACGCCGTGTTGTATCCACATACGATCTGACACGGGGGCATGAAACGGTGCACCATTGTCTCCGTGACTGACACCGACCTACCACCTTCCCGTTCAGGCAGCCATGAGCAGGGCCTCGATGCTGACCGGCTCATGCAACAGTCCGACGTCGTGCTGCATCTTGGGCGTCTCATGCTCGCCGCGGGCGCAGGCTCCTACCGCATTAAGTCCTCTATGGCGAGAGCCGCGTCCGCGGTTGGGCTTGACCGGCATGAGGCGACGGTGACGATGACGGAGATCGTCACCTCCTCCTACGTCGGCAACCGATTCCGCACCGAGGCCTGCGAGGTGCGTCGTGTCGGCGTCAACGTGGACCGGCTGGAGGCTCTGCGCAGGATCGTCCACGACCTGCGGGCGCATGAGACCGTTGAGCACCTCGAGGCCAAGCTGGCGCAGGTCGAGAAGATGCATGCTCGGTACAACGTATTCACCAATGCTGCTGCTTCCGGTGTGGCCTGCGCAGGATTCTGTTTTCTCAACAAGGGCGGTTGGGTCGAGTGCCTGACGGTGCTCGTAGCGGCTTTTCTCGGGCAGCTCATTCGGCGGCAGATGCTCGAACGGCACTACCAGCACTTCTTCACCTGGCTCGTCTGTGGAGTCGCCGCATCCGGTACCTACATGGGTATCGTTACTGCACTCGATGCGGCTGGCGTGGTGACCGGGAACCACCAGGGCGGCATCATCTCGGCCATCTTGTTCCTCATTCCAGGTTTCCCCATGGTCACGGCGATGCTGGATCTGTTCCGTCAGGACTTCTCCTCGGCGCTGTCGCGCAGTGCCTACGTCCTCATGGTGATGGCGGCGGCAGGCGTCGCTGTGTGGACGGTGACCTTCATCTTCCGCTGGGATGTAGAGACGGCCAGCGGTGCCGCCCTTGGGGGGCCGCCCCTGTACATCCTGCGCTGCTTCTGCTCCTTCATCGCTGCCTACGGATTCGCGATGCTGTTCAATGCGGGCGCTAAGGCCAGCGTGCTGGCCGCTGTCGTCGGGGCTCTGGCCAACACCGGGCGGCTTCTTCTCATCGACGTCTTCCACGTGCCGTGGCAGCTCTCCGTGGGGCTGGCTGCGGTGACGATCGGCCTGCTGGCCCAGCTCTTCGTCTCCCGCGCCTCGCTGTCGCGGGTGGCGCTCTCCGTGCCCGCCGTCGTCATCATGATCCCCGGAGTCCCCTTCTACCGGGCCATCTCCGCACTCAACACGCTGTCGGTGGACAAGGGCGTCGATGTCGGCGAGGCTGCCACGAACCTGGCCGAGGTCTTCTTCGTCATCACGGCAATTGGTGTCGGACTCGCCTTGGCGCGCATCATCACCGACCACAATTGGCGCCACGATGTCGCCACCTCCGGACACATCACGCTGCCTCGCAATCGGGACGAGGCGGAGAGGCAGCCGATCGAGGACTGACGCGAAGTCCTCGGCGTCCACAAGACGTCATGGTGGCCCGCCGCTGCATACCAGCGACGGGCCACCATTGACGTTGTCAAACGGGTGAGGCTCAGTCGGAGAGGTCAGAGACCGCCGAGGATCTGGGCGATGAAGATCTTGACGATCATCGCCACGGGATAGACCATCGCATACCCCAAGGCCACCCGAGGGTCGGCACCGGTGCGCTCGTTGGCGAAGGCCAGAATCGCCGGCTGGGTCTGGACACCACCGATGAGGCCGGACAGGCGAGTTCCCCCCATCCTGACCACCCAACGCATGGAGACGTAGATCCCCAGCCCCACAATGGTGGTGACGACGAAGCCGGTGATGAAGATCCTCCACCAGTCACCGCCGGTGAATGCATGCGCAATCTCTCCACCCGCCTTGGTGCCGGCCTGGGCCAGGAAGACCAGGAGACCGAACTCCGAGAGCACCGCCGTCGCAGTGAAGGGCATGGCGGTCACGAAGTTCCCGATGCGGCCGATACGGCCGAAAATGAGTCCGACCAGAAGCGTGCCGGCCGCCGACCCGATGGAGAAGGTGGCGCCGGTAGGCGTGAGGAACTTCCACTCACCGATGAAGATGCCCAGGGCCATCCCCAGCCCCAGGGCCACCGGGTTGATGGATGACAGCCCTCGCGACGAGTCGCCGAAGTAGGTTGAGATCTCCTTCATGCGTCCGGTCGGGCCGACGACGCGAACCCGGTCACCCTGCTGGAGGACGAGGTCCGAGGTGCCCACCATGTCCACGTCGCCGCGGCGGACACGAGAGATCGTCGCCCCGAAGCGGTGGTCGATGTCGAGCTCGCCGATGGTGCGGCCGGCCAGCTTCGGGTCGGAGACCGTGATGCGGCGGAAGTCGAGGTACTTACGGTCCTCGATGAGGGAGTGCGACGAGCCGTGGCCCACTGCCCTGATCGCCTGGTTGACGGCCTCCTGAGTGCCGACGACGGTGATGAGGTCGTCCTTGTACAGGCGGTCGTCATTCGTCGGCCGGGTGATCGGTCCCTTCTCGCCGCGACGCAGGCGGGAGAATCGTAGCTGCCCCGAGATGGTCTCGACGATGTTGCCCAGGACAGGACCGTCCTCACGCTCCACACGGATGGTGCGGTTGATGAGCGGGGAAGGGGTGTCCTTGTCGCTGCGGCGGTAGCGCAGCGCCAGCAGGCAGAAGAACAGCATGCCGATGACGCCGTAGAGGTAGGTGACGGCGTAGGCCACCGTGGCGTCTCCCGGTCCGGCCTTGTCACCGGCCATCGCTGCGGCGTTTCCGGCTGCCGCCAGGGCAGGCGTGTTTGTGACGGCTCCGGCGAATGCGCCCGCGATCATCGCTGCCTTGAGGCCGAGAAGACGTCCTACACCCACGGCTGCCAGGGACGCGACGCCCAGTACACCCAGAACGATGGCCAACGGCCCACCGGCGGTGCGGATGACGTGGAAGAAGTTCGGCCCGGACTGGATGCCGATGGCGAAGGTGAAGATCGCAAGCCCCAAGGTCCCCACCTCTCTGGGAACCTCGATGGGGGTCGAGGCGGACGCTCCCCAGGCGGCCAGCGCGATGCCGCAGAACAGAACTGCCGCCGCCCCGAGACTCACTCCCTTGATCTTGACGTGTCCAAGCAGCATCCCGGTACCTACCAGCAGGAACAGGACGAGAACCGCGTTCCCGGACAGGTGGTGCAGGACATTGGCGTGTGCCACTTTCCAGGCCATGAGGGCGGTGCTGCAGACCAGGAGCACCGTCGCCGGGATGCGTATGCTTCTGCGCCTGGCGCGCCAGAGGAGCATCCCGGCGCCAACCATGAGGAGCACGATGACAACCGGGTTGTCTAGCAGATAGTCCAGGACAGTGGTGACCACGTCGCTGTGCCGCCTTCCGTCTCACCGCTGAAAGTGACGCAGCGGATGTTTGTCATGAGTAACAGACTCATTGTGTCATCTCCGGAGGACCTCGTGCCGTACCAAGGTCCGGGATTCGCCGGCCGAAGACGGCGGGGAACAGGCTCGTCGTCCGGCGGCACCGCGAGTCCGTGATTCCACGATGTGAGATCATGGGTGTCTCAATATGACTCTCTGCGGCCACTGATCTAACGTTCATTACCCGGCAGGTCGCCGGACGCTCAGCACGGACAAGGAGAGCGAGCGATGACACGCGATGACGCTCCCGCACGTCAGGACCAACAGGTCATGACAGGCGCTCAGGCGCTGGTGCGCGCACTGGAGGAGCTTGGGGTCACAGACATCTTCGGGATGCCGGGTGGCGCCATCCTGCCCTTCTATGATCCGCTGCTTGCCTCGACGAAGATCCGCCACGTCCTGGTGCGTCATGAGCAGGGGGCGGGTCACGCCGCTGAGGGCTACGCCATGGTCACCGGTCGGCCCGGAGTCTGTGTGGCGACGTCCGGCCCCGGTGCCACCAACCTCATCACCGCCATCGGTGACGCGCACATGGACTCGGTGCCGGTGCTCGCCATCACTGGTCAGGTCTCCAGTCGTGGGATCGGGACGGATGCCTTCCAGGAGGCCGACATCGTCGGCGCCACGATGCCCTTTGTCAAGCACTCCTTCCTCATCACCCGCCCCGAGGACATCGTCCCGCGCGTGGCCGAGGCCTTCCACATCGCCTCCACCGGTCGTCCCGGTCCCGTTCTCATCGACATCTCCAAGGACGCCCAGGAGGGCTCCACGGAGTTCGTGTGGCCGCCGGTCCGAGACCTGCCCGGCTACCGTCTTGCCGGCAGGCCCAACCAGCGGCGCCTGGCTCAGGCCGCCGAGGTGATCGCCGCGGCCGACCGGCCCGTCCTCTATCTTGGCGGTGGGCTGAACCGTGCGCAGGTGCCCTCCGAGGATCTCTCCGAGCTCATCGAGCTGATCGGGGCTCCCTTCGTCACCACGCTGACCGCTCTGGACGTCATGCCCAGTGAGCACCCGCTCAACCTGCGAATGCCGGGAATGCACGGCACCGTCGCCGCCGTCGGAGCTCTTCAGCGCGCCGATGTCGTCGTCTGCCTGGGCGCCCGCTTCGACGACCGGGTCACCGGCAGGCCCGACACCTTCGCCACCAAGGCCTCGGTGATCCACGTCGACGTCGACCCGGCCGAGATCTCCAAGATCCGTACCGCCGACGTCCCGATCGTCGGCGACCTGGCCGACGTCGTCCCCGCCCTGAGCGCCGAGTTCCGCGACCACGTCGCCGCTGAGGGACGGGTGGACATCGCCCCGTGGCGCCGAGAGGTCGAGCGCATCCAGGCGACCTACCCGACGGACTGGACCGATACCGACGACGGGCTGCTGCAGCCCCAGGAGGTCATCACCCACCTCAACCGGGCCGCCTCCGAGGACACCATCTGGGTCACCGGAGTGGGACAGCACCAGATGTGGTCGGCGCACTACCTCACCTTCCGCCGCCCCCACACCTGGCTCACGTCCGCCGGCGCGGGCACCATGGGCTACGGCCTGCCTGCCGCCATGGGCGCCAAGGAGGCCTGTCCCGACCGTCCGGTGTGGCTCATCGACGGTGACGGGTGCTTCCAGATGACCAACCAGGAGCTGGCCACCTGCACCCTCAACAACAT
This sequence comes from Actinomyces viscosus, assembly GCF_900637975.1. NCBI lineage: Bacteria > Bacillati > Actinomycetota > Actinomycetes > Actinomycetales > Actinomycetaceae > Actinomyces > Actinomyces viscosus. The sequence continues at coordinate 252,115 of NZ_LR134477.1, forward strand.
CCCGATCAAGGTCGCCGTCATCAACAACTCCTCGCTGGGCATGGTGCGTCAGTGGCAGACGCTGTTCTACGGGCAGCGCTACTCCAACACCGACCTGCACACCGGGGCCGGAACGGCGCGGGTCCCCGACTTCGTCAAGATGGCCGAGGCCTACGGGGCCGTGGGGCTGCGCTGCGAGCGCCTGGAGGACCTGGACGAGGTCATCGCCCAGGCCAACGCCATCAATGACCGCCCCGTCGTCGTCGACTTCATCGTCTCCGCGGACGCCCAGGTGTGGCCGATGGTCGCCGCCGGGGTTTCCAACGACGAGATCCAGCACGCCCGCGGCATGAGCCCGGTGTGGGAAGAGGAGTGAGCGCTGTGAGCCAGAAGCACACGCTGTCCGTCCTGGTGGAGAACAAGCCCGGTGTCCTGACCCGGGTGTCGGCGCTGTTCACGCGTCGAGGCTTCAACATCCACTCCTTGGCCGTGGGACCCACCGAGCACGAGGACATCTCGCGCATCACGGTGATTGCCGACGCCGAGGGGCTGGCCATGGAACAGGTCACCAAGCAGCTCAACAAGCTGGTCAACGTCCTTAAGATCGTTGAGCTGGATCCCGACACCTCGGTCGAGCGCGAGCTCTACCTCATCAAGGTCCACGCGGATGACGCCAACCGCACCGCGGTGCTCCAGGTCGTCGACCTGTTCCGCGCCCACGTCGTGGACGTCGCCCCCACGTCGGTGGTCATCGAGACCATCGGCTCAGAATCCAAGGTCAAGGCTCTGCTGACGGCTCTCCAGCCGTACGGCGTCAAAGAGATTGTCCAGTCCGGTGCCGTGGCGATCACGCGCGGCCCACGATCCATCACCGATCAACTCAAGGAGAAGTGAGAAGCAATCATGGCAGCTGAGAAGTTCTACGACGACGACGCCGACCTGTCCGTCATCCAGTCCAAGAAGGTCGCCGTCATCGGCTACGGTTCCCAGGGGCACGCTCACGCTCTGAACCTGCGCGACTCCGGCGTCGAGGTCGTTGTCGGCCTGCGCGAGGGATCGTCCTCGGTGGCCAAGGCCGAGGAGGCCGGTCTGCCCGTCAAGCCGATCGCCGAGGCGGTCGCCTGGGCGGACGTCATCACCGTCCTGGCCCCCGACCAGGTCCAGGCCGCCCTCTACCGCGAGGAGATCGAGCCGAACATCAAGGCCGGTTCCGCCCTGCTGTTCTCCCACGGTTTCAACATCCACTTCGGCTACATCAAGCCGGCTGCGGACATCGACGTCGTCATGGTGGCCCCCAAGGGCCCCGGCCACACCGTGCGCCGCGAGTTCGAGGCCGGCCGGGGGGTCCCCGTGCTCGTCTGCGTGGAGCAGGACGCCACCGGCACCGCCTGGGACCTCGTGCTGTCCTACGCCAAGGCCATTGGCGGCACGCGAGCCGGAGCCATCAAGACCACCTTCCGCGAGGAGACCGAGACCGACCTCTTCGGTGAGCAGTCCGTCCTGTGCGGCGGTGTCTCCAAGCTCATCCAGTACGGGTTCGAGACCCTGGTCGAGGCCGGCTACCAGCCCGAGATGGCCTACTTCGAGGTCTGCCACGAGATGAAGCTGATCGTCGACCTCATCAACGAGGGCGGCATCTCCAAGCAGCGCTGGTCCTGCTCCGACACCGCCGAGTACGGCGACTACGTCTCCGGCCCGCGCGTCATCACGCCTGACGTCAAGGAGCACATGAAGGAGGTCCTGGCCGACATTCAGGACGGGACCTTCGCCAAGCGCTTCATGGACGACCAGGCCGCCGGCGCCCCCGAGTTCAAGAAGCTCCGGGCTGAGGGCGAGGCCCACCCGATCGAGGCCACCGGCCGTGAGGTGCGCTCCATGTTCGCCTGGCGCGCCGATGTTGACAAGGACTACACCGAGGGCTCCGTGGCCCGCTGAGGTCCGCTGAGACTGCTCGAGGCGGTGCCTCCGACGGCTCAGGTCGTCGGAGGCACCGCCATCTGTCTCCGTTGTCCCGGTTGTCCCGCGGCTCAGGCGAGCCGGCGGCGCCGGAGACGAACGTTGAGGGCCACCAGGGCCATGACCAGCCCCATGAGCCCGACGAGCAGGGCGGCCCCGCGTCCCGGGCCGGTGCCGACAATGGTTCCGAGACCGGTTGACAGCGGCTGCCCCGGGGCCAGGAGGGGCTGGAGGACCCTGTCGACCAGCACCCCGGAGCACAGGTAGGCCAGCAGGTAGCCCATCTGGGTGACCAGGCTGATGGTGCCCCAGGTCCGTGCCTGCCGGGCGTTGTCGACCCGGGTGCGCACCAGGACCTCCGCCCCGGCCTGAGACAGAGGAAGGCTCGCGAAGGTGAGGAATCCGCAGGCGGCCACCCACCAGGCGCCCGGCCTCAGCGGCACCAGAACCATCGCGGCGCCGGTTCCTGCCAGGCCGACGGCGAGCAGCGTCGTCGGCTGAGCGCTCTTCCAGGCGGTCACCAGTCCCGCTCCCACGAGCATTCCGGTGGCGGAGACCGTCTCGATCACGCCCATCTCGGAGGTGCTCACGATCGGCAGGAGGATCGGCTTGATGAGGACCTGGATGACTCCGATGGCGAGGGTGGCCAGGGTCATGAGGGTCACGAGCGTGCGCAGGCCGCGGGAGGAGACGATGGTTCGCCACCCCGCCAGGACATCGTGGTCATCACCCTGCTGAACGGCGTCGCGCTGCGGCGCTTCCGCGGCCAGGGCACGGCGCACCGTGATGGTGCAGGCCACGGTGACGAGGCAGGTGCTGGCGTCGAGCAGGACGAGTCCCCGCACGCCGACGAGGGGCATGAGGAAGCCCGCGGCGGCGGGGGCCAGCAGGTACTTGGCCGCCGAGGCGAGCTGGAGAAGGCCGGAGGAGCGCACGTAGTCCTCCTCGGTCACCAGATCGGTGACGCTGGCCCGCAGGGCCGGCTCGGTGAGGGCCGCCAGGCAGGAGGACAGGACGGCTCCTGCGCAGACCCAGGCCAGGGAGGGGCGGGGCGAGGACAGGGCCAAGAGGATGATGCTCAGACCGAGCACCGAGCCGGCGTCGCCGATGATCATCATGAGGCGGCGGTCGTAGCGGTCCGCCAGAGCCCCGGCCAAGGGCGCCAGGAGGACGACGGGAGCGAAGGCGCTCATCTGAACGGCCGCCACCGAGGAAGCCGTTCCATAGGTGCGCAGCATGATGATGGCCAGTCCGAAGGCGGTCAGTCCCGTTCCCAGGGAGTTGATGAACGATCCCAGGACCAGCAGCCCGACGCGCTTCACGACTCTGCCTCTACCAGGAGGTTGAGACTCCCGGGCCGGGCGCCCAGAAGCACCTCGCTCGCCCACATGAGACTCTCGCGGCGGAGGGCGAGCTCGTCCGGGCCGGAGTTCATGATCTCATGGTCCAGAAGGATTCCGGAGGCGCTCAGGAGCAGCTCGATGGCGTCGTAGGGCCGCTCCGTGGTAAAGACCCCCTCACTCACTCCCTGGGCGACGACGTCGGCCAGGACCGGCGTCAGATGCTCGATCATCGCCGTGATGGACAGCAGGTGGAACTCCGCGTTGCCCGGCGCATGGAACTGCTCGACGAGCTCGGTCTCGGTGTCCTCGACCCGCATCGCCCCCAGGATCGCCACGAGCTTGTCCATCGCGGGAGCCGACGAGACGGCGATCTCGCGGGCCCGCTGCTCGACCTGGCCGACGATGCGCAGGACAAGAGCCTTGAGAATCTGCTCCTTGCTGGGGAAGTGGTAGTAGAGCGTCCCCTTGGCGATGCCCACGACCTTCAGGATGTCCTCCATGGTGGTGGGCTGGAAGCCCTTGGTGGTGAACAGGGTGTGCGCGGCGTCGAGGATCTCCTCACGACGTTGCGCAGCGGGACGATGGATGCGCGGCATGGCTCCTCCTTGGGGTGGCTGGAACAAGACTAACCGACCGTCGGTCGAAAGGCGAGTGTGCATGGCTCCCATCATGTGGAGCTCTCGTCTCATATCGTGACCGTGCTCTAAGGTGGCCTCATGACGCAGACCATCAAGCTGGCAGTAATCCCGGGCGACGGCATCGGCAAGGAGGTCGTTCCCGAGGGGCTCAAGGTTCTTGACCGGGCGCTGGAGGGGACCGGGGTCGAGATTCAACCGACCACCTTCGACCTGGGGGCCGAGCGCTGGCACCGGACCGGGCAGACCCTCACCGATGAGGACCTTGAGGCGATCAAGGGTCATGACGCCATCCTGCTGGGCGCCGTCGGCGATCCGTCCGTCCCCTCCGGCGTCCTCGAGCGCGGCCTGCTTCTGCGCCTGCGCTTCGCCCTGGACCATTACGTCAACCTGCGTCCCTCGATCTACTTCCCGGGAGTACCGACGCCGCTGGCCGATCCCGGCGACATCGACTTCCTCGTCGTGCGAGAGGGAACCGAAGGCCTGTACTGCGGCAACGGGGGAGTGGTGCGCCAGGGCACGGAGCACGAGATCGCCACCGAGGTCAGTGTCAACACCGCCTACGGGGTGGAGCGCCTGGTCCGTTACGCCTTCGCCAAGGCGCAGGCCAGGGCGGCCAAGCACCTCACGCTCGTCCACAAGCACAACGTGCTCGTTCACGCCGGTGGCTTGTGGCGCCGCATCGTCGAGGCCGTCGGCGCCGAGTACCCCGAGGTCGCCGTCGACTACTGCCACGTGGACGCCGCCACCATCTACATGGTGACCGACCCCGGCCGCTTCGACGTCATCGTCACCGACAACCTCTTCGGGGACATCCTCACCGACGAGGCCGGTGCGGTCACCGGCGGCATCGGGCTGTCGGCATCGGGCAACATCAACCCGGAGCGAGCCTTCCCCTCCATGTTCGAGCCCGTGCACGGCTCGGCCCCGGACATCGCTGGACAGGGCAAGGCCGACCCGACCGCCACGATCAGCGCCGTGGGTCTCATGCTCGACCACCTGGGGCTGCCCGAGGCGGCTGCCCGGGTCGAGGCCGGGGTCAAGGCCGACATGGCTGCCCGTGGTGATGGTGCCGAGCGCACGACCAGCCAGGTCGGTGACGCCATTGCCGCTGCCGTGGCGCAGGGGGCGGATACGCCATCGCACTGATGCGCGTGGCCGAGGCCTGGTGGCCGGTCCGTCTGCGAGCCAGGATGTGGGAAGGCTGTGTCCGGGTCGTGGCCTCGGCGGTAGGGTGGGCCTATGTCCGAGACAGACGCCACCTCAACCGACTTCGCATCCACCTCCTTGGCCCGCGCCGCGGAGGTTCCCGTTCCCGAGGCCGACGCGATCGCCGGTCGCTTCCCTCTGACCGCCAACCCGTCGCCCGTCGCGGAGGATGAGCGCAGGGCGATTCTGGCGGGTCTCCACTTCGGCGACTACTTCACCGATCACATGGCCCACGCGCGTTGGACCCAGGACAGGGGGTGGGGTGACTACGGCGTCGTTCCCTACGGCGACCTCAGTCTGTCCCCGGCCACCGCCGTCCTCCACTACGGCCAGGAGATCTTCGAGGGGATCAAGGCCTACCGGCACGACGACGGCTCGGTGTGGACCTTCCGCCCTCGCTACAACGCGGCTCGGCTCAACGCCTCCGCCCGGCGTCTGGCCCTGCCCGAGCTGGCGGAGGAGGACTTCGTGGCGTCCCTGGTGGACCTGGTGCGCGCCGACGTCGCCTGGGTGCCCTCGGGCGAGGGCGAGTCGCTCTACCTGCGTCCCTTCGCCTTCGCCTCCGAGGCCTTCCTTGGCGTGCGTCCCTCCAAGGTGGTCGACTACTACGTCATCGCCTCCCCCTCCGGCCCCTACTTCACCAACGGCCTCGAGCCCATCTCCATCTGGGTGACCACCGAGTACCACCGTGCCGGGCGCGGCGGAACGGGCGCGGCCAAGACCGGGGGCAACTACGCCTCCTCCCTGCTTCCCCAGCAGGAGGCCTACGCGCAGGGCTGTGACCAGGTCTGCTTCCTTGACGACGTCTCGCAGAAGAACCTCGAGGAGCTCGGCGGCATGAACATCATGGTCGTCGACGCCGACGGCTCTGTGCGCACTCCCCGCCTGACCGGGACGATCCTCGAGGGCTCCACCCGCAGCGCCATCATCCGCATGCTGCGCGACTCCGGCCGCAGCGTCGTCGAGGACACCATCAGTCTGGAGGGGCTCCTCGCGGACATCGAGTCGGGCCGTGTCTCTGAGGTCTTCGCCTGCGGCACCGCCGCTGTCGTCGTGCCCCTCGGGCACCTCAAGGGGGAGGGCTTCGACGCCCGCATCGAGGGCAGCGAGGTCACCCGGCAGATCCATGACCGGCTCACCTCCATCCAGTCCGGTCGCGCCGAGGACCCCTACGGGTGGATGTACCGGCTTGCGCCTCCCCGCTCGTGAAGTAATCGGACAACATTCTTCTGATCGAACGGAAAGATACTCTGAGTACTGTTCTCAACGGTGACAGGGAGATGACGTCAGTCTCAATTGCATCTCATTTCATGAAGTTTTCCCCGAAATCCTTAGGAGATAGAGGATCCGGGAAAAGCGCTTTGAAAATATGTGATGCCGTTACCTCATGATGCAGCCCCACCTGCCAGATTCTGGAAGCGCCCCGGCCGAGAAGGGGGACGCTGACACCGTCCCGAGTTCTCACAGCGCCGACGGCGATACCGAGGCCTCATCCAGCGCCGAGGCGGCGCCGACGGGTACTCCCCGCAGGCGCCCCGGCCGAGGCTGGAGGATCGCCCTTCTCAGCGTCCTGGCGATCTTCCTGGTCCTCACCCTGGCCACCGGAGGCGTTGCCCTGTGGGTGCGTCACTCCATTGCCTCGGGCATCGAGACCATCGCCAATCCCTTCGCAGGTATCGCCACGAGAGCGCCACAGCAGTCGGTGCCGGCCGGCCAGGAACCCGCCACCAACATCCTGGTCCTGGGGACCGACTCCCGTACCAGCGCCTCCGACCCCTCCCAGTGGGAGGAGGGCGCGCAGCGTACGGACGCGATCATGATCCTGCAGGTCAGCGGTGACCGGAAGACAGTCTCGGTCATGTCGATCCCCCGCGACTCCTGGGTGGACATTCCCGGCCACGGCCAGGGCAAGATCAACGCCGCCTACTCCTACGGCGGCCCCTCGCTGACGATCCACACTGTGGAGAACCTCACCGGTATTCACATCGATCACTTCGCGGTGGCGAACTTCGAGTCCTTCGTCGCCCTGACCGACGACATCGGCGGGGTACGGATCAACCTCAAGACGCCTCAGACGATCGCCGGTCAGGAGTTCGGAGCCGGGCCGCAGACTCTCAACGGCACTCAGGCCCTGGCCTACACCCGCGAGCGCTCCTCCCTCCCAGGCGGTGACTTCGACCGTGTCAAGCGTCAGCAGACCTGGATGCGTTCCATCGTGAGCAGGGTCCTGTCCAACGGCACCCTGTCGAGCCCCACGCAGCTCTACTCCTTCCTCAAGACCGCCACCCGGACGGTCGCCGTGGACGAGTCCTTCACCATCAACCAGATGCAGTCCCTGGCCCTGGGGACGCGGAACCTGCACAGCAACGACATCAAGTTCATGACCGCGCCGACCGCCGGCACGGGAACCTCCGCGGACGGTCAGTCCATCGTCCTGCTCGACGCCGATGCCGACGCGCCGCTGTTCAAGGCCTTTGCCGAGGACCGGGTGGGTGCCTACCTCGCCGAGCACCCCGATGCCGTCGAGCTGCTTCCCGCCACGGTGAACTGACGGCAGAAGGCCGGGCGGACCGGGGACTCGTCCCCCGGGGCGCGCGCAGATGCACGGAAGACTCACGGAAGACTCATGACTGACGCTGCTGGAGTAGTCGACGTCGCCGTTATCGGACTGGGGTACATCGGTCTGCCGACGGCGGCCGTCCTGGCCCGTGCCGGGCTCGACGTCGTCGGAGTGGACCGTGCCCGGGAACGTGTCGAGGCCGTCAACCGCGGGGAGCTCCTCTTCCTCGAGGACGGGCTCGCCGCCGTCCTGGCCGAGCAGGTTGAGGCCGGCCGACTGCGTGCCCAGACGATGATGTCGTCGGCGCGGAACTACGTCATCGCGGTACCGACGCCGTCGGCGCGGGAGGACCACTCGGCCGATCTCTCCCTGGTCGAGGCCGCCATCGGACAGATCGCCCCTCGCCTCACCGGGGGAGAGCTCATCGTCCTGGAGTCGACCTGCCCGCCGGGCACCACTCGTGACCTGGCTGAGGCGATCATCTCGATGCGTCCGGACCTCTCCCTGGACGGCAGTGGCGGACGCGCCCGGGTGCACGTCGCCCACTGCCCCGAACGAGTGCTGCCGGGCCGCATCATGGCCGAGATGGTGACCAACTCCCGGGTCATCGGCGGCCTGACCCCCGAGGCCGCGAGACTGGCCCGGGACCTGTACGCCACCTTCTGCCGGGGCGACCTGCTCCTCACCGACGTCATCACCGCCGAGATGGCCAAGCTGGCGGAGAACTCCTTCCGCGACCTCAACATCGCCTTCGCCAATGAGCTGGCCCTCATCTGCGACAGGGTCGGTGTCGATGTCTGGGAGCTCATCGACCTGGCCAACCGCCATCCGCGCGTCAGCATCCTGAGGCCCGGTCCCGGGGTGGGCGGCCACTGCATCGCCGTGGATCCCTGGTTCCTGGTCTCCTCAGCGCCCGAGGAGGCCCGGCTCATCCGTACCGCCAGGCAGGTCAACGACTCCCGACCCGCCTACTACGTCGAGCGCATCCACCGGGCGCTGGAGGGGCTGGTAGCGCCGACGGTGGCGGTGCTCGGCCTGACCTTCAAGGCCGACGTCGACGACCTGCGCCAGTCCCCGGCCCTGGCGATCACCGAGCAGGTGGCCGCTCATTCACCCATGCCCGGGTCCTGGTCGCTGAGCCGCACGCCACCACGCTCCCATCATCTCTGGCGCAGCGCGCCAACGTACGGCTGACCGGATGCCGGCAGGCCGTTGAGCAGGCCGACGTCGTCGTGGTCCTCGTCAGTCACCGGGAGTTCGCCGATCTCGACCCGGGGCTGCTTCAGGGGAGGGTCGTCATCGACGCCACGGGGCTCTGGGGCCACCAGGATCGTCACCTGACGGGGTAGGCCGGCGGTGAGTGCGCGACGTGTTATCGGTGCGGCCCTGCGCGCGGTGCACCGGCCCCGGGTCAGTGCCATCGTCAGGGCGGCAGGAGCTGGTCCCCACCTGGAACCTGACTTGGCTCATTGCGGGGTGGTTGGGTCGCTGGGGGTGTGGTTGTGGTTGGGATTGTGCGGGTTGCGTGGGTGGGGGTGCGCACTAACGTGGGGGTATGAGTCCGTACGTTCGCGCGGTCAGGACGGCGTCGGGGGCCCGTGCGGTGCAGATCGTGTACTCCTCCCGCAAAGGAGCCCGCAGCATCGAGCACATCGGCTCAGCCCATGACGATGCTGAGCTGGCGGCGCTTAAGGAGGTCGCCAGGCAGCGTCTCAACGCTGGCCAGCTCGGCCTTGACCTGCCGGGCCTGAACGGTGCGGACGTCGGGGGAAAGGGACCGCAGGCGCTGGCTGGGGCCGGGCGCGTAGCGCCGATCACCTCCAACCGGATGGGAGTGCTCCTGGAGACGCTGGAAGCGGCTTGGAAGGCAGTGGGCCTGGACGGGCTCGGTGGTGCTGACGAGGTCTTCCGCCAGCTCGTTACCGCCAGGCTGATCGAGCCGACCAGCAAGCAGGGCTCCCTGCGGGTCCTGGCCGAGGCAGGTCTGACGCCGGTGTCCTACGCCACGGTCAAGCGTCATCTGCCCCGCTACGCCGCTGAGGAGTTCACCCGGGGCCTGTCGCGCCTGCTGGCCGGACGCGCCCGCATCGACCGGGCCTCGCTGGTCCTGTTCGACGTGACGACCCTGTACTTCGAGACCGACAAGGCCGACGGTTTCCGCGAGCCGGGCTTCTCGAAGGAAAGACGCCTGGAGCCGCAGATCACGGTAGGGCTGCTCACCGACGAGACCGGGTTCCCTCTACGGGCCGAGGCCTTTGAGGGCAACAAGGCCGAGACCGCCACCATGATCCCGACGATCAACGACTTCATGAACGCCTACAACCTCGACGACGTGGTGGTCGTCGCCGACGCCGGGATGATCGGCGCCGCCAACAAGCAGGCCCTGGAGGCAGCCGGCCTGTCTTACGTGCTGGGCTCACGCACCTCACGCGTCCCCCACGTGATCAGCTCCTGGCACGACAGCCACCCCGACCAGGACGTCCCCGACGGGCTGACCCTGACCCAGCCCTGGCCCGCCGGAGCCAGCGACCAGCGCCGTGACGAGACCATCTGCTACCGCTACAGCGCCGACAGGGCCCGACGCACGCTACACGGGATCGACACCCAGGTCGCCAAGGCCGAGAAAGCCGTCGCAGGAAAGATCCCCGTCAAACGCAACCGCTTCGTGCACCTGTCCGGCGCCACCAGGAGCATCAACCGCGACCTGGAGACACGGGCCCGGACCCTGGCCGGGTGGAAGGGATACGTCACCAACCTGCCCAACCCCGACCCCGAGACGGTCATCGGTGCCTACCACCGCCTGTACAACATCGAGAAGTCCTTCCGCATGTCCAAGTCCGACCTGAGAGCACGCCCCATCTACCACCACCTGCGCCAGTCCATCGAGGCCCACCTGACCATCGTCACCGCCGCCCTGGCCATGGCCCGATGGCTGGAGAACACCACCGGCTGGTCCATCAGACGCCTGATCACCACCAGACGCCTGATCACCACCGCCCGCCGCTACCGCACCATCACCATCAACATCACCGGACACACCCTCACAGCCGCCGCCCCACTCCCACCCGACCTCATCCAAGCCCTCAACAACATCCACCACGACACTAAATGAGCCAACTCAGGTGTTATCGGTGCGGCCCTGCGCGCGGTGCACCGGCCCCGGGTCAGTGCCATCGTCAGGGCGGCAGGAGCTGGTCCCCACCTGGAAGGGGCGATCCGCTCAGTGCTCAACCAGAGCGTCAAGGACCTGGAGGTTCTGGTCGTCGTCGAGCGGGAGAGCGCTGGTGAGCAGGTCGCGGTTCGCCTGGCCGCCAGGGACCGGCGCGTTCGGGTCCTGCGCTGCGACCCGGACCAAGACCCGGGCAGCGACCTGGATGCCGCCCTGAGACGGGCCCGAGGACGCCTGGCCACGATCATCGACGGTGGAGACGCCCTTCTGGCCGGTGCCTACCAGTCGATGACGCGGTCCCTGGACCTCTCGGGCTCCGACGTCGTCGTCGCCCGCTCGCGCCCGTTGACCTCTCCAGCCGCCTCGAGGATACGGGCCGCTGCCCCGAAGGCACCGCGCAGGGGCCAACGACTTGCCCAGGTGCCTGAGGTGGTTGAGGACCTGGTGTCCGGCGCGGTGATGGCTCCGCCACGGCTGTGGGCGCTGTCGAAGGCGGGCGGTGCAACCGGCTCCGTCCGGGCGTCCCTGGCTGTGAGAGCTCTTGCGGTGCTTGTGTCCGGGAGGCGTATCGACCTGCTGGACCAGGAGGTCTACACCTGGCGTGCCGGGTCGGCGGCTGTCGGGGCGAGCCTGGAGGCCGCCCCCGAGGCTCTCCTGGAGGAGGTGGGCGCCCTGGCGCAGATGACCGTTCGCGCGCCGGCGGCCGTGCACCGGAGCCTGGTCGTCGGACGACTGGGCCGGGACCTCGTGCGCCTGGCTGCGCGCTCGCGGCAGGAGCACCCTGACTTCGGCGGCAGGCTCCGGAGCGCCGCGCGGACCGTGCTCCCAGCCGCTGAGGACCCCCTCTGGGAGTCGATCGAGCTGCTCGATCGCGTGGCGCTGTGGCTCCTCACCCGAGACGAGCCGGCCAGGGCCGAGGAGCTTGAGGAGCTGCTCGGCCGGAGAGCTGAGGACCTCGTCTCTGTTCCCCTGACCCTTGAGAAGGGTGCGCTGCTCCCCGACCCGTGCCTTGTGAGGCAGATCAAGGTGCCCGGCCGACTCACCGAGATCCGGGACGTCGACCTCAGGCTGAACGTCAGCACCGACACGGCCCGCTGGGTCGGCCCCAGGACCCTGGAGGTGAACGGCTGCGCCTGGGTGCCGGGGGTTGATCCGAGCCTGACCGACCTTCCGGTCATTGAAGCCGTCGACGAGGCCGGAAGGGGTCTGGCGCGCACCGAGGTGGAGCGCTGCGAGGCGCCCCGGGCCGACCTGGAGGCCGGGGACCCGTGGCGCTCCTACCTCGCATCGGGGATCACGGTGCGGTTGACGGTCCGGCCCGACCGCACTACCTGGTTCCGAGTGGTGACCCGCGTGGCGGGACGAACGGTCTCAGCATGGATGCCGCAACCGGCCGGCTCGAGCAGGCGACGCCCGGGGCCGCCGGAGTCCGGGCGGTGCCTGGTCGCCTCCGGTGAGCGCGGGCTGCTTGAGGTCTCCCCAGCGGAAACCGGGAACCGGGGGAGCGCGGTGCCACCGCAGGAGCAGGTCGCCGTCGTTGTCACCGGAGCCCTTCTGTCCGCCGACGCAACGCTTGTGCTGACCGGAACGGTGGCGGGAGCTCCAGAGGACCTGGACATCGTCCTGGCCTGCAGCAGCGCCCGCAGGACGACGCCCGCCGCCCTGGCACCGGGGAACAGGTGGTCGGTCAGGCTCGACCTGGCCGATCCCGACGTCGAGCTGGGTACCTACGCACTGCTCTGGCGGACCGGGACCGGGGGAGCACTGCACCGCCCCCTTGAGGGCACCTGCCTGGCAGGGCATGAGGTGGACGGCCCTGCCACTGAGGTGCCCGTCGCCCCGGAACCTGCCGGCAGCCGGGTGGTGCCGGGTCGCGGTGTCGTCGGGGGCGTCACCGGTCGCCCCGCGCGCCGCGCCCGGATCATCACCCGTCGAGACGGGTCCGTGGCCCTCGCCGTCATTCCCCCGCTGACGCTGCAGGAACGTTCGACGAGAGGCCGCTGGGTCCTGGTTGAGCGTGAGGCACCGGATTTAAGACCGGGAGTTTTCCTGGAGTCCTTCGGTGGACGTCGTGGGGGAGACAACCCGGCCGCGATCTGCGAGGACCTGGCCGCTCACGGCGTGACCGTGCCGCTGTGGTGGTCGGTGGTCGATGGGACGGTCCCGGTTCCGGCGGGGGCGGTTCCCGTCGTCGTCGGATCACCGGAGTGGACGGAGGCGCTGCGCGGCTCACGCGTCATCGTCACCAACGACCACCTCCCGCAGTGGTTCTCGAAGCGCGAGGGGCAGCGCCTGCTCCAGACGTGGCACGGCACCCCGGTCAAGAGACTGCTGCACGACGCCGCCCCGGGAGCCGTCAGTCTGCGGTACCGCCGGCTCATGAGCCGCCAGGTCCCCCAGTGGGACCTGCTGCTCGCCCAGAACCAGGAAGCCGGCCAACGCCTGAAGCGGGCGCTGGGATACTCCGGAGAGGTCCGGGTGGGGGAGTACCCCCGAAACGTGAGGATGCTCGGGGGTGCGGACCTGAGAAGGCGGGTGCGTCGCGAGCTCGGTATCGGTGAGGAGCGGCGGACCGTCCTCTGGGCCCCGACCTGGCGCGAGGACCTGCGTCACGCGGACGTGAGGGGCGGGCGCCATGGTCAGCTCAGCAGCATATGGGCGGACGCTCCGGCTCTGGCCGACCGTCTTGACACGGTGATCCTCATGCGCAGCCACCACATGAACAGGACGAGACCCGGCAAGGGGATGATTGACGTCAGTCGGTACCCGAGCGTCGAGGAGCTCATGGTGGCGGCCGACGTCCTGGTCTCGGACTACTCGAGCATCTTCTTCGACTTCGCCCTGACCGGTAAGCCGGCCGTGATCTATGCGCCAGACCTGGAGCACTACCGCGACGTCGAAAGAGGCCTGTACGACGACTGGCCCCGGAGGTCAGGACGTCCCGTTGCCCTTGAGCAGGAACGGCTCGCCTCCCACCTGTCCCGGATCCTGGGCGGTGCCGACGCCGCTACGGCTCGCAAGGCGCCGCCCGAGGTGGATCCCTCACCGATCCTTGACAACCTGGCGTGGATTCGAGAGTGGATCACACGTTTCCTGGACTGATGGGCGACATTTCCTGGACGGAGGCGCGCCTCGAAGAATCGCCTCATATATTTCGACCATATATCAGTATCGCATCGTTTCTGTGACGCCTTCGATAACGGCTTACGGCTAGGTAATACTCATGGCGGTTTGCCCCGTGTCCCATCAGGCGGGCGGCTCCCGGACATTCGACCAGGAAGTGACTCCATGAGGCGTGTGATCACCTATGGCACCTATGACCTGCTCCATTACGGTCATATCGCGCTGCTGAAGCGTGCGCGGGCGCTCGGTGACTTTCTGGTGGTGGCGCTGTCCAGTGATGAGTTCAATGCTGGAAAGGGGAAACGGGCGTACTTCTCCTATGAGGAGCGCAAGTCAATGCTGGAGGCCATTCGATATGTCGACCTCGTAGTGCCCGAGCTGACCTGGGGGCAGAAGACCGAGGATATTGCCATGTACGGCATTGATGTCTTCGTCATGGGTGATGACTGGAGCGGTGAGTTCGATGATCAGCTCCAGGGGCTGTGCGAGATCGTCTACCTTCCTCGTACTCCTGAGGTCTCGACGACTCAGATCAAGAACGACATGCGTCTGCGCTGAGCTCTCAACGAGAGTCGCAGCGGAACCCACAGCGGACATAGTGGAACCCATAGCGGAACAAGGACGGTTATGAGCACCAGGGATGCTGTCCTCAGACGGATAGGCCGTGTCGTCTCTGGTCGGTCGGAGCTGCCGGTGGCCAGCAGGTTCGTGCGTTACGCCGCCGCCAGGGCGTATGAGGAAGGCAGCCTGGTAGAGGCCAGGCACCTGTATGAGAAGCTGCCGGCGAGCGCCCATGACGCCGTCACCAGGCTGCGTCTGGGGGTTATCGCCGAGCGCGAGGACCGGCTCGAGGACGCCCTGAGAACCTACATCGAGGTGGCGGACCACGATCCCACCTGCGGGGAGGCCGCCTACCGTGCCGGGCGTCTCCTCAGGCGGCAGGACGATCCGGCTGCGGCCTCAGTCTTCTTCTCACGCGCCATCTCCTCGGGGGTGCGAGATCGGCGCTACTCGGAGAACCTGCTCGCCTGCCTGCCCGCGAGCGCCCCGCAGTGGCAGCGTCTGGAGATCCTGCTCTCCGGCCTGCCCGAGCACGAGACCGACGCCGCCTGGTTGCGCAGGATCCTTCAGGCTCAGCTCCATCTCGGCCAGAACGGCCCGGCCAGGTGCACTCTCAAGGCCTTGGCCGATGTCGGAGAGCTCGACGCGCAGGAGCTGTTCGAGCACGGTCTCATCGCTCACCGCGACGGCGACCGGGCCACCGCCTCCACCAAGTTCTCGGCCGCCTGCAAGGCAGCCGGCGGCAAGGCCCTCAGCAAGGGCCCGGCCCATCTCGCCTGCACCCGGGGTGACTGGAGGCTCGCGCTCGAGCTCTTCGAGCTCTACCCGGGAAAGGACCTGTCCCGGTCGGACCTGGCCTACTGCCTCGACCGTCTGCGCGAGTACCAGAAGGCTCAGGGGCAGCACGCTCTGGCCACCTCGCTGGAACCGGGAAACGGGCACCGCCTCTACAAGCTGGGGCTCGCCTCGGAACGTGCCGGTGATCTCGTCACGGCGGAGCTCTCCTACCTGAAGGCCCTCGAGACGCTGAAGAGTCCCCACGGCAGCTGGTGGAGCTATCGCCGCGGGGTCTGCCTGGCCCGGCTGGGGCGCTACGACGAGGCGCTCGAGTCCTTCTGGGCCTACCTGGGCCCGGTTCCTGAGCCGGTCTCCCCGTCGCCGCATCGTGGTGCAGGCGGGTTCCTCGGCCTCGTCCGCTCCAAGAGCGCGACCATGCCGCGTCAGCGTCCGGAGGATCTCGTGGAGTCCGCCATCATCGATCTCAGGCTGAGGCTCGCTCCGGGCGGTCCTGGTGCTGGTTCGAAGACGTCCGCCTCGTCCGCCGCGGTGCACGAGGCGGTACGTTCCATCCGTCGGGTTCTCCCCCTGGTCCTCAAGGGTGACCGGAGTCGCCGCCTGGTCCTGGCCCGGCTGGCGCAGGCCGCCGGGCAGACGTCCCTCGCCTGCGAGATCCTCGAGCAGGCCGAGGAGTTCGGTTGCAAGGACGGCCTGGACCCGCGGGCCTACGGGCGCACCGCGGGAGCCGCCCGCAACATCCGCTACGCCGAGGCCCTTGAGGTGCTCCCACTCAGCCCCCACCTGGTGCTGTGGGAGTCCAACCACGGCGCCTCCATCGGCTGCCACCCCCTGGCCGTCTTCCGCTGGATGGTCGACCGGCCCGAGTACTCCCACCTGATCCACGTCTGGGCCGTCAACGACCTGGGCGCCATCCCGGCAGACCTGCTGGGACGTCGTAACGTCGTCTTCGTCGCGCTGCACAGCGCCGAGTACATGCAGTACCTCGCCACGGCCGGCTACCTCGTCAACAACGTCTCCTTCGCGCCCTACTTCGTCCGCCGCCCCGAGCAGCGCTACCTCAACACCTGGCACGGCACCCCCTTCAAGGCCCTGGGGCGATCCATGAGGGGCGGCCTGCTCGACTACGAGAACCTGCAGCGAAACTTCCAGCTGAGCACCACGCTCATGGCCCCCAATGAGCTCACCCGCTGGGCTCTCATCGAGGACCACGATCTGCTCGACGTCTACCGGGGCCGTACCATCATCACCGGCTCCCCCCGGCTGGACGCCTCACTGACCATGAGCCCTCAGGACCGCAAGGCGCTCAGAGGCCGCCTGGGAATGGCCGAGGACGACGAACGTCGTCTGATCCTGTTCGCCCCCACCTGGCGCGGTGGTGTCAGCAAGCGGGAGCTGGACCGCGAGGCCCTGGTCGCCGACCTGGCCGCCATGTCCTGCCGACAGGACGTGCTCGTGGTCTACCGGGCGCATCGCCTCTCGGAGAGGCTCCTGGCCGGCGTGGACCTTCCGGTCAGCGTCGTGCCCAAGGACATCGACACCAACGAGCTGCTGGCCGCCGTCGACGTCCTGGTCACCGACTACTCCTCGATCCTCTTCGACTTCCTCCCCCAGAGGCGTCCCATCGTGCTCTACATGCACGACCTTGAGGACTACCGGGCTGAGCGGGGCCTGTACCTGGATCCCGAGGAGGTCCCCGGGCTGGCCTGCCACGACCGCGGCGAGCTGGCCTCGGCCATCGGTCGTGCCCTGGACGGGGAGGGGATCCCGGACCAGGAGGCTCTGGCCCGATACTGTCCCTACGAGGACGGGCTGGCCTCAGCACGGCTGACCCGGTTCTTCTTCGACGACGACCATGACCTCGGGGACCTCGGGGACCTCGGGCGGCGTGCCGTGATCACAGACCACGCCGTCGATCACGCCCACGACGAGCGCGTGCCGCGGCGCCGCACGCTCCTGTTCCACGCCTCCATGATCCCCAACGGGATCGCCTCGGCCTTCCTCGCGCTCCTGGAGGCACTCGACCCCGCGCGCTACTCCGTCAATCTCATCGTCGAGCCCTCAGTCCTACGAGCCAACGAGGACCGTCAGAGGATCTTCCACCGACTGCCCAGCCACGTCCACGTCATCTGCAAACCCGGAGCGGCTCCCTGGCGGATCCACGAACGCTCCTGCATCAACGACTTCGCCCGTCATCCCGTCTACACCTCGCAGAGCTTCTGGGACGCCTACTGGGCCTACTACGAGCGCGAGACGCGCCGCATCCTGGGGGACTTCGTGCCCGACGCCGCCATCGAGTACGACGGCTACGCCGAGACCTGGGTGTCTCTCATCGCCGCCTGGGGGCGCCGCGGGGCCCGCAGCTCGTGCTACCAGCACAACCAGATGGACAACGAGTGCCGGGACAAGTACCCCAACCTCAGACGCGTCTTCTCCCTCTACGGTGATATCGACGCCGTCGTCGCAGTCAGTCCGGGACTGGCCCGTCACAACCGCGCCGGGCTGGCCGGTCTGGGCACAGACCTCTCAGGCCGTCAGCTCTCAGCCCGTAATCTCCTCGACGTCGAGCGGGTGCTCACCGGGGCCGAGGAGCCGCTCCCCGACGCCTTCACGGCGCTGAAGAGCGAGCACGACATCGTCCTGGCCACCATGGGGCGGATGTCGATGGAGAAGAACCAGGCCACTCTCATCGAGGCGGTCGCGCTCCTGCGCCAGCAGGACGGAGCCTGCGGCAACGGCCTGAGCATCGGCCTGGCGATCGTCGGGTCCGGGGTGCTCGAGGGGACGCTACGGGCCAAGATCGACTCCCTGGGGCTCAGCAGGAGCATCGCGCTTCTGGGCCAGCTGGACAACCCCTTCCCGGTACTGAGCGGAGCGGACCTGTTCGTTCTGCCCTCCTTGCACGAGGGGCAGCCGGTGACCCTCCTGGAGGCCATGACCCTGGGGACCGCGGTCGTGGCCTCGGACCTGCCCGGCAACCGAGAGCTCGTCGCCCTCGGCTACGGGCGCCTGAGCGGAACCTCCGCCCAGGACATCGCTCAGGCGATTCGTGACGCCCTGGCTGATCCCTCCTGCGCTCGCGGGACCTTCGACGTCGAGCAGCACAATGCGAGCTCGTTGGCGGACACCCTCAGCGCACTGCTCGGTCCCGGTGCCCTCCCGGAGCCGGGCGGCGGGGCACCGGAAGCGGCGCCGCCCGGCTCCCCGGATGAGCGAGGAGGAGAGAAATGAGCGCCCACGACCCGCAAGCCGCGAATCGGCCCGCCCCTGAGCTGCGACGCGCGCTGTGGCACCTGCGCCACTCAGGACTGAAGGGGCTCAGCGAGCACCTGCGCCGCGGTCGAGCCACCTCCTGGTCCCGCCCCCGTCGGTGGGCTCACGGGCGCCGGGATCAGACGACCTTCCCCCAGTGGCCCCTGCCCTCGCCGGAGGAGACCGGGCCGCGCCACGACGTAACCGTCGGAGTCATCGCCGACGAGTTCACGGCGCTCGCCCTGCGCTACGAGTGGCGCGCCGTCGCCCTGACCCCCGCCCACTGGTGCGAACAGCTCGACGAGACCCCCATCGACCTGCTCTTCGTGGAGTCCGCCTGGCACGGCAACGACGACGCCTGGCGCTTCCAGGTGATCGGTCCCCAGGGGCCCTCGGACCACCTCAGCGAGATGGTCACGGCGATGCGAGGACAAGGGATCCCAACGGTCTTCTGGAACAAGGAGGACCCCGCCCACTACGACGAGGCCATCGCGACCGCCCGACTGTTCGACTGGGTCTTCACCACCGATGAGGCAGTGGTTGAGCGCTACCGGCGCGACCTGGGGCACGACCGCATCGGGGTCCTGCCCTTCGCGGTCCAGCCCACGATCCACAACCCCATCCGCCTCCTGGATGACGAGGGTATGCCCGTCCCCTTGCGGGACGTCGCCTTCGCCGGGACCTACTTCGCCCACAAGTACCCGGAACGACGCGAGCAGATGGACATCATCCTGGGAGGTGCTCTCGACGCCTCGGCCCGGCTGCCCCACGGACTGGACATCTTCTCCCGGTACCTGGACGGCGAGGACGCCTACCAGTTCCCGGAGCCCTGGGACGCCCGTGTGCGCGGCAGCCTCAGCTACCCCCAGATGCTCAGCGCCTACCGCGCCTACGCCGTCTTCCTCAACGTCAGCTCCGTGGTGAGCAGCCCCTCCATGCTTCCGCGCCGCGTCCTCGAGGTCCTCGCCTGCGGCACCCCCGTGGTGACCACGGCGACGCCCGCCACCGACCGCCTCCTGCCCCCGGGCGCCCTGGCCAAGGTCGGTGACCGTGCGCAGGCCGGTCACACCGTGCGCGCTCTCGTGGCCAACCCGGTCCTCGGCGAGTACATGACCTACCTGGCGCAGCGTGAGATCTGGGCCCACCACACCTACAGCCACCGTGTGGACACCGTCCTGCGCGCCGTCGGCATGGGGGAGCGGGCCCGATCTCGGCCCACCATCGCACCGCTCGTGGCCACCATGCGTCCGGAGCGGGTCGACCACGTCCTGGAGACCCTGGCCTGTCAGCAGCGGGTGACGATGGCCCCGGTCATCCTCACCCATGGCTTCACACCCAGTGCCAGCAGCAGGTCCCGGGCCCGTGAGCTGGGGCTCGACATCGACTGGATCACGGCAGAGACCGGCACGTCCCTGGGATCCTGCTACAACCTCATGCTGACGCGGGTCGATGCCGACTACGTCGCCAAGATCGACGACGACGACCTCTACGGCGGGCACTACCTCTTCGAGTCCCTCGCCGCAGCCGACTACGCCCGTGCCGAGGTCGTCGGCAAGCACGCCCACTACCTGCACCTGACCGGTCCGGACCTGACGGTACTGCGCTTCGCCGACTGGGAGCACCGCTATACGACCTTCGTCTCCGGACCTACGCTGGTGGCCCGTACGGACCTGGCACGCGCCGTCAGTTTTCCCGATACAACCCGTGGGGAGGATACTGGTTTCCTCAGTGACTGCGTACGTTCCGGGGCTCGTATCTATTCGGCCTCCCGGTTCGGGTTCGTCCAACGGCGTGGAACGACTTTCGGACACACCTGGGACATCTCCAACACGGAGGTGCTTGCGACGTCCACCATTAGTCATTGGGGACCACCCCACGAAATGGAGATACCCACCTCATGAACACCCGCAGCGCCGAGACCTTGCACGTCATCATCATCGGTTCCGCAGGTGGTCAGGACACGCTCGACTCCCTTCAGCAGGACCCGCCCGAAACCGGGATCGTCCCCATCGGGTGCCCCGATCCGACGGCGGTGGCCCAGGCTCTCAAGCCACTGAGCGCCGGAACCCGGGTCCTGTTCCTGAGGGCCGGCGATCGGGTCGAACCCGGCTACCTCGCCTCGCTTGACCGGCACGGCCCGGACGAGGCCGTCGGGGTCCTTCTGACACCGACCGCCGTCATCCGTCCCGACGGCACCCGGGACGACCGGATGCAGTGGCGCTTCACTCACGGCAGCCGCAGCGCGGACCTGACCGCTGAGCCCTACATCTTCCCCGAGACCATCAGCGGAGTGGTACTCACCGTCCCCCGCCGAGGTCTGCCGGACTGGGGCGGGCCGGGACCGCTCCGCGGAGTCGATGACGCCGACGGCGCCGGTGGTGACGGCGAGAACGCCGGTCTGAGCGGGCTCATCGCCCATATCGTGTCCACCGGCAACCGGGTCGGTCTCCACGACGGCCCAGCCGTCATCCGCCACGCCTCGCCGCCCCCCGGCGCCTGGGGAGAGATCGACCACTACCGCCACCTGCTGGGCACGATTCTCCCCGCGTGGTTGCAGGCCGACGGTCCCCCTCCCGCCTGGGTCTACCAGCTCATCACTCACCGGCTGATCCAGGTGACCGAGGCCGACCGGGGGCTGCGTTACCCCGCGGCCGGGCTCACGGCCGCCGAGCGCGCCGAGGTGGCCCGACTACTGCGTGCTGTCACCCAGCGCGTTCCCGCCGCTCAGATCGAGGCGTACTGCTCCACGCCGCTGGCAGTAGGGCGCCGCACAGCCCTGATGGCCATGGCCGCAGGCCCCATGCCGGCACCGATCCTGTTCTCGGGGCGTAGGTTCCGCAGCGACCAGAAGGTCACCTACTTCTACACCGGCGCCACGCCCACGGAGCAGTGGAAGGTGGACGGAGCCTGGAGCGGCCCCACCAGCACCAAGATGGTCGATCACCGGTACTTTGACGAGGTGGTGCTCCACGAGCGCATCGTCTGGTTGCCCAAGGGGGAGATCACCGCCGTCATCAACAGTCAGGAGCTTCCGGTGGCTCCTTACCCGGGCGACCCCCGGCCGCCTGAGACGATCCCCGGTCAGCGCCGCCACGGATCATTGTCCTCCGGGCTGCGCCGGCGCCTGGCCGGGGTCCTCGGCCGCGGCAGCGCGCAGGAGCAGCCGCAGCAGACCAGCGCGTCATCGACCTCGACAGCTTCCGCCTCCTCCTTATCGTCCTCGGCGCCGGCCTCGGTGTCCTCCTCGGCGCCATCGCCGTACACGGCCTCGTCTCCGACCGACTGGCCCCGCACCTGGCTCTACATGGACCGCCACAACAGCGCCGGTGACAACGCGGAGCCGCTGTACCGCTATGCCCGCACTCACGCCCCCAACGTCCGGCACATCTTCGTCATCGAGCGCACCAGCCCGGACTGGGACCGACTCGCGCAGGACGGCTTCGTCCTCCTTGATCCGACCGCCCCCGGCTTCGATGCCGCATGGACCGGGGCGGAGACCTTCCTCCTGTCCGACATCGGTGACCCCCTCATCAAGCATCGGCTCACAGGGGCGGGCACCAGCCCCGATCAGCGCCTCGTCTTCCTCCAGCACGGCGTGACCATGCGAGACATGTGGCGCTGGTTCAACGGCGCCCGCCTGGACGTCGTCGTGTGTGCCACCGCGCCTGAGCAGGCGGGGCTGACGGCGGACCACACCTCCTACACGCTCACGGACCGTGAGGTGTGGCTCACCGGATTTCCGCGCCACGACCACCTCTACGAGCTCCTGGGACAGGAACGTGACCGCATCCTTCTGGCCCCCACCTGGGACCCGGAGGTCTCGCGAGCCCTGGAGGCGGCCCCGGATGCCGTCGGGCTCCTCGACGCGCTCTACCGGCCGTGGCTCGAGCTGGCGGCGGGCCTGACCCAGGCAGGACACCGGGCCGTCCTCTTCGCCCACCCCAAGCTCGTACTGAACGCCCCCGAATGGTTCAGGGCCCTGGGCGTTCCCGCCGTCACGGGACGAGAGCTCCCCGAGGCGCTGGCCCGCTCACGGGCCGTCGTCTCCGACCGGTCCTCCGTTCTCGACGAGGGCATGCTCGCCGGCTGCGTCGGTATCGTCTGGGACCCCCACGGCCGGCCGGACACGGACCACTACCGCTCCCGCCACGAGGCCGTCGGCGCCATCGGCGTCGACACCTTGGAGCAGGTGTATCAGGCAGTGGATGATGTCGTCTCCGGCCGCCTTGTCGCTCCCGAGGACCTTATCCTGCGCGACGCCGGAGCCTGCGCCCGCCTCACCAAGCTGCTCCAGCGCGACATGATCTGATGATCGGTCTGATACCGGGGATGTCCCGCGGGCGTTACCGCCCGCCCCGGGTCAGCCTCGTCAGCCCCGTCTACGGCGTGGCCCCCTGCCTGCCGCGCTTCCTCGACTCACTCGATGCCCAGGACTATCCGCACAGCCGGCTCCAGGTCGTGCTCGTCCTGGACGGAGCCCGCGACGAGTCGCCCCGAGTGTGCCGCGCCTGGGCCCGACGAACAGACCTCGACGTCGAGATCGTCGAGACCGAGAACGGTGGACAGGGCAGAGCCCGCAACCTGGGGATGGAGCACGCCCGGGGACAGTGGATCGGCTTCCCCGATCCCGATGACTGGCTCGCCCCGGACTTCCTCACCCGGCTGTTGGGCGCCAGGCGTCACGGTGACCTCCTCCTGAGCGGCCGTACCCTCATCCACCAGGGTGGCAGCCGGACGTGGCACCCCCTGGACTTCCGGTTCCAGAGCGGCACCGCTCGCGTCGATGCCGCGCGCCGGCCGCAGGCCATCCAGCTCTCCGTCCACGAGTGCCTCATCCGCTCCGACCGGGCGCTCGCGGCCAGATTCCCCGAGGACCGTGAGGCTCCCACCTTCGAGGACGCCCTCTACCTGGGAGGCATCCGGGCCGGATCCGGTCGTATCGTCTTCGTGCCCGACGCCGTCTACCACTATGACAAGCGGGCCTCAGGTGAGTCCGCGGTTCAGACCTCCTGGTCGCGGCCGGGACGCTACCTCGATCAGATACGCACGCGCTACCACGCTCTTCTCGACGTCGCCGGAGGTGCTGCCTGGGCGCAGCAGACGATTCTGTACGACCTCGGCTGGTACTTCGGGGTCGTGGACGCCGGGAGGATGCCCACGCAGCCTTCCGGACTGGGCCAGACGCATGCCGCCGAGATGCGTCAGCTGGCGCAGCGACTCGACGTCGAGCAGGTCATCCGCAGCCCCTGGGGGAACCTTGGCGCCTCAGCGAGGGCTCGGCTCCTGCTCTGGAAGAGCCTGCCGGAGGTCGCCGTGGTACGCGACGGTGAGGTCATCGAGCTCTACACCGATGAGCCGCCCAGCGTGCAGGCGAAGCCCTTGCGCTACGCCGGAACCGACGTCGGCTGGGTGCTCACCGGAAGCGCGGCGGTGCAGCGATACTCCGGAGGAGACGTCCCCCGTATCCCCCTGTGGCCCAGGAGACCCCGCCTGGCGGAGACACTGCGTTGAGCGACTCGGGACGCCCCGTTCAAATCGACCATCCACCTGGATCGTCTCCGCTGATCTCCGGTATTGCCGCGGTGTCGTGATCTAGTGTGGTGGTTGTCCTGATCGGGTGCGTCTTCGCGGCCGGGTGGCGCGGAAGGGTGCGGCTGGTTCTGCCATGAAGGAGAGCAAGGAGGAGAGGCTGTTATGGGGCGTGTGTCTCGGCGTGTGCTGCTGGTGGGTGGTTGGTCGATTCTGGGGGTTCCGGTGCTGGCCGCATGCCTGGGCCGGGGTGGTGGCAAGGGCGGGGGTTCGGCGGCGTCCGGCGGCGCAGGGACAGGATCGGGCTCGGCTGGGGCGTCGCCGTCGGGCTCGGGTTCTGCGGGGGTGTCGGGTGGTTCGGGGCAGGGTGTGACTCGGACGGTGACGACCGTGGGGGCGACCTTGAAGGTCACGGTGGGGCCGGCGGTGGTCTCCGACGACGTCATGGTGGTGCCTCTGGCCGTGCACCTGGACAAGATGGGCTCCGGCGGCCTGTCGTCTGACGGCAAGAAGTTCGATGTGCACCTGGCCTGGAGCGGCACGGGAAGCTTCACTGGTGCTGATGGGGTGCGGTTGGTGGACTTCGACGCCGGTACTGTCCAGGAGACCTTCAAGGCCTCCTCCGAGAGCACCGGGCTGACGAAGGAGGAGCCCGACGCCACGCTGCACGCCCTGTTCAAGCCGGTCGACGCCAAGACCATCAACGTCCTGGTGCCCGAGTCGGGTCTGTTCGAGGGCGTGCCGGTGGTGCGTGACGGCGAGCTGTCCGAGGAGGCCAAGAAGGCGCTGGAGTACACCTACGACACCGAAAGCACCCCGGATCCGGTGGCCTTGGAGACCTTCACGGCGGCGGTGGACGGGGCCTTGGACACGCGGGTGACGGGTAAGTCGGTGGTGATCAACCTGGCCTCCGACGTGCTGTTCGACTCGGACTCGGCCGAGCTGAGCGCCCAGGCCGACACGACGCTGAAGAAGGCGGCTGATCAGCTGGCGGCCTATCCGGGTGGGCAGGTGACGATCGTGGGGCACACCGATGACGTCGCTGATGACGCTCACAACCAGGACCTGTCCCAGCGTCGGGCTCAGGCCGTGGCCGACCGGCTGGGGCAGCTGACGAACATGTCGGCCTACTCGGTGAGTGTCTCGGGCAAGGGTGAGGGTGAGCCGCGGGTGCCTAACGACTCCGATGAGAACCGTCAGCTCAACCGGCGTGTGGAGATCACGCTGGTGCCCACCGAGTCGACCTCATCGAAGTCGCCTGCCGGTGCGGGGCAGGGAGGTGGTGATCTTCCCAAGGCCGAGGGGCCGGTGGCCAAGGGTGGTGAGGAGGTCACGGTGAAACGCGGCAGCGGGGACGACAAGCTGACCTTCGTGCTCAAGGAGGTGTCCCGCCGTGGCAAGTACCTTGTCGGCGAGGTCCAGGCCACCGGTGGGCCTGGGGGCACAGATGTCGGGCCCTCGGACTGGTTGCAGCCGACCCAGCTGGCCGGAAGCGCCCGTGGTGAGGAGGACACCAAGCTGCTGGGTGCGATCACGGGGCTGAGCCTGCTGACCGCCCAGACGCGCTACTACCCGGTTGACTACGCCACCGCCCAAGGGACCCACCGCCCCCTGAGCGAGATCACCGCCGACAACAAGCTGGGTGACGGCGACGCCACCACCCTGACGGTGGTGTGGCCCGACACCGGACAGGACACCGTCACCCTCGACCTCGAACCCGCCAAGCGCCCTACCCGCCCCAACAACCCCTTCCGAATCACCGACATCCCCGTCAAAGGGTGAGCGCGACGACCAGACGGGACTCGGGCTCAGAGCGCCGGAGCGAGGCTGCGCGGTGATCGAGCGACCTCCAGTTCGTCGGCGATCCATGAGTACACGGTGCCGACGTAGTGGAAGGGGGCCGATCCCCAGTGATGCGCGTTGTCGGCGACGACGAGCTCATCGGGTACGTTGAGGACTCGCACATCGGTCTCCTGGCGGACAAGATCGAGGTAGCGGGTCATGACCCAGTTGGCCTCCATCGCCGTCTGTCCCCAGCTCGGGACCGTCGATTCGCCGGACGTGGTTCTCGTCGCCCATGGCACGTTGATCAGCACTGTCCTGCTCGTCAGGTCGAGCCGCTCCAGAAGACCGCGGAAGTGCAGTAGCGCCGGCCTCCACAGGTGCAGGTGCTCCGCCGTTCCCAGCTCCAGGAACCTGGCGGTCAGCCCCTCGTAGAGACCGGCCGTCAGGGCCTCCGTCGAGCGCGTCAGAAATGCCCCGGGGGCCGTCTCCAGGACGCCGAGACGCTCGTCGGTCAGGTCCCACAGCAGCAGATCGGTGCAGGCGGCGACAGCCGTCAGCTGCGCCTCCAGGTTACCCACCATGTCGGACAGGAAGGAGCGTCGGGCGAACGGCGACGTCAGCAGCGACAGGTTGAGGTCGCCGGCATCCGCCGGGCGCCCCGCGCTGATGAGCGACTGGCGGGCGATGTAACGCTCGACGCTCCAGCCCCGTTTCTCCATCTCGCCGGCCACGTCCCTGGCCACGCAGGAGCCGTAGACGGTGACTCGTCCGGTTGACCTGTTCTTCTCAGCATGCATGGTCATACTCCTCGAGCGTGTCGGTAGGGCAGCGTGCGACTTTCTGATCGCTGGATCCGCACGCCCGCCGGTTTCCACTTCTCCCGGCACGTGGCCAGAATCTTGGCGGCCTTCTCAGGCTTGTCCTTGGCGATGTTCCAGGACCACCATCGGTAGTCATGGGCGATCTGCGGTCCGGGGCCGTCCCCGATGAGCTCGCCGTCCATGAGCCACAGCGCCCGGGTGCACATCTCCTCAATGACCTGCGCGGCGTGGTTGACGATGAAGACCGTTCCGGCTCCGCGCCGCAGCTGCGTCATCTTGTTCTCGCTGCGCTCCTTGAACGCGGCGTCGCCGGTGGACAGCGCCTCATCAATGAGAAGAATGTCCGGGTTCGCAGCGGCGGCAATCGCAAAACGAAGTCGTGACGCCATGCCCGAGGAATAGGTCTTCATGGGGCGGTAGACGGCCTTCCCGATTCCGGCCAGCTCGATCACTTCCGGCAGGACCGACTCGATCTCCCTGGGCTCCAAGCCCATGGCCAGGCACCCCAGGCGCACGTTCCGCTCCCCTGACAGGTCCGGGACGAGCGCGGCACTGACGCCCAGGAGCACCGGGGTGGAACGGGCGCTCACCATCCCCGATGTCGGTGTCTCCAGACCGGCGATGATGCGAAGCAGGGTGGACTTGCCGGCTCCGTTTCTCCCCAGGATCCCGATCGACTCCCCGGCGCGCGCCACGAAGGAGACGCCCTTGAGGGCATCGACCCTCACCCTTGGCCTCTGTCCCGTCATTCCCAGGAGGACCTTCTGCGTCGGTGGCGCGCCGCGCAGGTCCTCGGCGTCGGTGGAGGGGACTCGGTACCGCACCCGAATGTTGTCAGCGACGACGGTCGCCGTACCGATTCCGGCCCCACCACTGTCCGCCGCGGTCATGACTGCGGGATGGGAGGCGGCATCGGGTGCCGTCGTGATGACGGGGAGCTCCATCGTCGGCGCCTCCGAGTCGTCCACGCGGCGCATCCTCCGGCCGTTACGCGGCCTGCTCTCAGCGCTCGGCACCGTAGTCCTCCTCCTTCTCCCAGAAGAGCACAAGGGCAGTCAGCGTCAGCCCCAGTGACCACGCGCTGAGAATGAGCCACATTCGCGCCTGCGGAACACGCTGGTACAAGATCGCGTCTCGATACATCGTGATCATGAGATACCCGGGATTGAGATCCATGGCTCTGAGCACCACAGGGTGGTCGATGAAACGCTCGTAGGAGAAGAAGACACCCGAGACGTAGAACCAGAACCGGGTCAGAAACGGCCAGATGTTCCGCATGTCCGGGATCGTCGTCGTGATACGGGAGGTGACGAGTACCAGCCCCAGGATCAGAAGCATCTGGAGAGCGAAGACCGGGAGAGCGAGCAACCAGTGCCAGCTCGGCCAGGCGTGAGGGGGAAGAACCGCTACCAGGACGAGGGCCGCGATCATTGGCGGAACCAGGTCGATCGCGCAGCGAATCGTGTACGACACGGGCAGGGCGGCTCGAGGGAAGGAGAAACCCCGAATGAGGTTCTTGCCGGCCACCATCACCTGGCTGCCGCCGGTCACCGCCCGCTGCAGCGGTGGGAAGAACGTGACTCCGATGATGAGGTAACCGACGAAGTTGTCGATACCGCGGCTCGTCTGCAGCAGTAGCCCGAACACGATGAAGAAGACGATGGCGTCGAGCATCGGCTTGGCGATGAGCCACGCGTTTCCCAGAAACGTGCCTCGCTGGGAGCTCAACGCCTTGGCCCGGGCATCGGCCCAGATGAAGTGGCGTCGTTGCCAGAGCTGGTGCAGATAGCTCGGCAGCGGGGGACGCCGGCCCACCGGGGACAGCTCGCTGAGCTCGACGACGCTGACAATGACCTCCGACCTGTCTCCCCAGAACGGCTGCCCGCCCGACCACGTCGCCCAGGAGGCCTCGCTCATATCAGCTCCTTGTAGATCTCGATCTGACGCACTGCGTTGCCGGCCCAGGTGGGCAGCTCCGGCGGTGTCGGACAGGAGGCTGGATCCGCCCCCCGGGACGGGCGGCTGCCCCCGGTCTCCGTCGGTCTCCCGCCTGACTCGGCTGCCATCTGGGCCAGCACCCGGGCGAGCGCCTCCACGTCGCCGGCCGGGAAGGACCGGTTCGACGTGGGCGCGGTGAGCTCCCTGAGCGCCGGAAGGGCCGAGGCCACCACCGGCCGTCCCAGCGCCATCGCCGTCATCGGCTTGATCGGCGTCACCAGCCGGCACACCGGCGTATCCAGCCTCGGTACGCAGAACACGTCCAGGGCCTGGTACCAGTCCAGGGCCGATACACGATCGACTCGTCCGGGAACTGCGCACACGGACTCACCCAGCCCCAGCTCTCCGGCCAGGGCCACCAGTCCGGGGCGGCTGACACCGTCGCCCACGATGGCGCACCGGAGATCGACCCCTCGGTCACGGCAGCGCGCCACCGCCCGGAGCAGCACGTCGAACCCCTCGTAGCCGACCAGCGAGGAGACGCTCCCCACCCACAGACCCTCGCGGGGCAGACCGAGCCTCGCCCGCGCATCGGCCGGCGAGAGCCGGGGAGAGGTGAGGGTCTCCTGGTCCACGGCGTTGGGCACGACCGTGATCCGGTCGGAATCGACGCCGCGGGCGATCAGGTCCTCCGCCTGGACCCGGGAGAGGACGACGACGGCGTCGGCCTGCCCGGCCATCTCGGTCTCCTTGTCGCGCAGCAGTGCGAAGCGCTCAGAGCTCAGCGCCTCGTCCTCCTGCCAGGACGGCCTGCCGGCCACCCAGGTGCATTCCAGCACTCCTCGCATCTCATAGACCCAGGGCAGCCCGTAGGAGCGGGCCACCGCATGGGTGACCAGGGCATTGAGATAGTTGGTGGTCGTGTGCAGCACATGTGGGGCGAAGCGTTCCACCTCGCGGGCCAGCAGGCGGCTCATCTGTGTCAGCCGGGCTGCTGGCCAGGCCTGGGCACGAGCGGGAAGAATCCGCCGGTAGATGACGCCGTCGACGACGTCGGTCTCCTGCGCCGTGGGCCTGCCGATGATGACGGGGTAGCCGATGCGCGTCACCGCGCGTGCATCGACGCCGGCCATGGCCTGCGCCCGGAGGATGGCGTGCGAGCGCATGGTGTAGCCGGACTGGGTGTGCGGCAGCGAGCTGGTCAGCACATGAAGGACCCGGAGCGGTTCTGCCGGGTCGGGGACTCTCCAACCGGGTGAGGGAGTCAACCGGGGAAGCTGAAAGCCCGGGCTCATCATGGCCAGCTGGGAACGCAGACGGGCCCGGTGCGCCCCGGTGCCCGGAACACCCTTGAGGATACTGATCGCGGCGCTCAGGTGTCCTCGAGCCCACAGGTCCCGTGCACGCACCGACGGGCTCCATCGATCGACGTCGATGCGGCTCAGCTCGGCTCCACCGAGCTGGACGGCCAGCTCAGCGGCGAGCCTGATCCCCATGGCCGATCGCGGTGAGGCCCGCCTCAGCGCCCGCCTGGCTGAGTCGTGTCTGTCGGCCATGAGCTCGGACAGCGCCCGGCGCACCTCATGATCTCCTGCCCCGATGGCCAGTGCTCGGGCAGCCCGGTCACGCCAGGGCCCCGGCAGCCGACGCGCCCCCTGCAGGGCCAGGAGCACCGGGTCCTCGACCAGCTGTCGGGCGGCGGATGCGCCCAGCAACGACAGGTTCCTCAGGATCTGGACGTCAGTCACTGGTCACCTGCTTCAAGAGGTCCTCGTAGCGGTCCGCCATCTCCTCGGCGTCGGCGTGGTCCGTCAACCACCGTTGCCCGCCCGTCACGCGCAGGCGGCTGCGGTCTGCGGCCAGCGACGCCCACAAGGCGGCCAGCGCCTCTGGATCCTGCGGCGCAGCGACGTCGCCGCAACCGGCGTCCTCCACGATGCGCCGAGCCTCACCATCGACCGAGGCGCTCACGTGCAGCCCCACAGCCATGATCTCGTAGAGCTTGGACGGAACCGTCAACGACATGGCCGGCCAGTCCTGCAGGCTGACCAGGGCCGTGTCGGCCCAGGCGTAGTGCCGGTCCACCTGGCTCCAGGGAACGGCGGCGTGCATCTCCACCGGCGCCCCGAGCCTGCGGGCCAGCGCCGCGACCTGACCGTACTGCGCGCCGTCGCCGACGATGCGCAGCACCAGCCGGGCCCCTCGCCGCCGGGCGATCGACGCGGCCTCCACCGCGCAGCCCAGCCCCTGTGCGCGCCCCACCGTCCCCAGGTAGAGCACGTGGAGGACGCCGTCCGAGTCCCTCCTGCCGACGAGTCCTCGGCCTGAGGCAACGCCACCGCCGGTATTGCGGACCGTGACCACACGGCGCAGCCCGCGGGAGCGCAGGACCCGTGCGAAGGAGTCCGTCGTCGTCACCACGGCCGCGGCTTCTCGCTCCAGCCGGGTCACCAGCGGTGGCAGGAGGACGCGTGCACCCCGGCCGACGAGGCTCGCCCTCTGGTGCGGGCGCGCTTCCGGTGCCACGGACGGCGGCCGGGTAGTAGACGTCCACTGCTCGGCAGACATGAGCAGGTCTGGCCAGGCGTCTCTCAGCTCCATCACGACCGGACGGCGCAGCACCCTGCCAACGGTGAGTGCCGCCGGGAGCGTGGGAAGACCGGGAACAGAGCCGAGGACGACGTCGGGGCGGTTCGCCCCGCAGAATCGACTCACCCCCAGGCGCACGGAGTCGGCAGCAGCGACCAGCTGATCGACGCTGCGTCCCCGCAATCCGCTGTCGTAGGGGAGAAAGGCGGTGCGGTGCACCATGGCTCCGGTGACGTCTCGGCTGACCGAGCCGGGAAGGTACGGCCTGCCACCCTTGAGGAGACGACCAGTCGGGTAGTGGGGGCCGGGGGCCAGAACGGCCAGCTCATGACCTCACGAGACCAGGGAATCGGCCAACCGGTTCCAGCGCCGCTGAGGGGCTCCGACCTCGGGAACCCAGTAGTGGATGAGGAGAAGGATCCGCACGTCCTCACCCCGCCTTGCGCGGTGCGGGGAAAGGGGACGGTGCTCCGATGATGGAGGGCATGCTCAGGTAGAGGAGCAGGATCGTGGCCATGCCAACCCGCGGCTCCCAGGACGGACCACGGGTGAGCAGGCTGCCTGCCGCCAGGGCGGAGCAGGAGACGGCGGCCAGAGTCACCAGAAGAGCCGCTGCCCAGTGCGGCCAGCCCGCGCAGACCAGGCGCTGGTAGACGTGAAGCTTGTGCGACTCGTACCAGTGCTGCCCTGCTCTTACTCGCATCCACAGGGTGTAGCCGGTGTCCGTGAGGAACACGAGAAGCGGTGCGAGCGCCGCTTCCAGCGCCACGTCCTGGGCGAGGCAGGCCGTGACCGCGAAGGCCCATGCCCCGCCCAGCGCGTAGGATCCGGAGTCGCCGAGAAACACCCTGGCCCGTGGCGCGTTGAAGGGGAGGAACCCGAGGCTCGCCCCAGCCACCGCGATCATGACGAGTCCCAGTCCGGGAACCGGAACCACCGTCGCGACCAGGAGGTACCACAGGGAGGTTGTCACGGCGTGACCACAGGCCAGGCCGTTGGCGCCATCCATGAAGTTCGTGGCGTTGACCAACGCGGTTGTGCCCATGCAGACCACCAGTGCCCACCATCGCGAGGCCTCGAAGGCGCCGCACGCCATCAGCCCGAGTCCCATTCCCAGGGCGAGCTGGAGGGCCAGGCGGGTCCTCACCGACAGGGAGAACAGGTCCTCGATGAAGCCGACCAGTGCGAAGGCGAGTACCGTTGTCAGCCCCATGAGGACAACATCGAGCCTTGCCATCACGTGGATGGCGCTTAGCCGCTGCATCGCTATGAGGATGGTCGTCCCGACGGTGAGCAGGACCGCTAGGACGACGGCGAGTCCGCCGCCGCGGGGGACGGGGTGGTGATGCAGGGACCTCTCCTCGGGCACGTCGATGACGTGTGCCCTTTTCAGAAGTGGAATTGCGGTGGCAGTGAGAGCCGCGGAGACGACGGAGGTGGCCCCGATCCCGCCCAGGAGCACGATGGTCATGAGGCCGGCTCCAGGGCTCGCTGTGCTCGAGCCCGCCACCGCAGTCGGTAGCGCCACTGGTCTGCCACGGCGATGATCGATCCGCTGACACTGGCTGTCCACGGCAGCAGGTGGACTCCGGCAACGAGGTCAAGGAAGCAGGACCCGGCCACGAATCCCGCCCCTGCGACGATGATGAACGGCATCACTCGTGTGGAGGCCCATGGCCAGTACCGCCATGTCACGCACCACGCCGTCAGCTGAATGAGGACCGCGGTCGTGATTCCTATCAGCAGCATACGAGGATAGAGAATTCGATGCGTCGACAGCAGTGTCCTGATCAGAGTCGCCAGGAGGAGCCATAGCGTCCAGGAAGTCATGTCTCGACGCACTGCCGAGAAATCGGTGGGGAGATAAGGAGTGGACGTGGTCAGTGGCGGGACGGCTGATGCTGCGCGGGAACGAGCCGTGAAGGCTCGAGCAGGAGCGGCTGCGACCACGGGCGACCTCCAGGCTGCTGGGATGGGTGAGGCCCGGGAGATAGGCCTTCTTCATTCGCTTTCTGATAACGGTAGTTGTGCCGAAGAACTGGAAAAGCGACTGCCGCCATGATGCGCTTGTCTGCAATCAGACTGTGATGTACAAGGCTCGCTGTGACGACGCTGAAACCCCCTGTCATCGTTGTGATACCAAGGAATACCTGGGTTCGGTCACATGATGGCCTCAGCTGCTGATGCCACGCGGTCAGGGATGGACCGCAGTTCGGCGCATTCATTGGGTTAAGTGATAAGGGGTGATCGTCGCCATAGTCCGCGACCTGCTGCGGAGGGATAACAAGGGGAGTTTCGGGGGTGGGGACTGCCTAGACTTAACGGCAAGCGCGTTCAACCGCCATACGCGCAACCAACGACAATGCGATCGGTTCTTGTGTGATTCATACAAAAACTGATGGCCCTGACCCGAGGACAATCTTGATGAAACGCGTGATCACCTACGGCTCCTTCGATCTGCTCCACTACGGGCATATCGAGCTGCTGCGTCGAGCCAAGGCGATGGGTGACTATCTCATTGTCGCTCTGTCCACCGATGAGTTCAGCGCGTCCAAGGGGAAGCAGGCCTACTTCTCCTATGAGCAGCGCAAGTCGATGCTCGAGGCCATCCGGTACGTGGACCTGGTCGTTCCCGAGCAGACCTGGGGGCAGAAGAGCCGGGACATCGATGAGTACGGCATTGATGTGTTCGTCATCGGTGATGACTGGGTCGACACCTTCAACGAGCAGCTTGAAGGGCGATGCGAGATCGTCTATCTGCCGCGGACCCCGGAGATCGACTCCTCGCGGATGCAGGAGTGCTACGACGTCGAGGAGGCTCGGACACTGTGAGCCGTTAGGCGCGACGGCTGTGCCCGGGGCCGAAGTAGACGTCGTCGAGCGTGGCGGTCAGCAGGGACCGCTGACGCAGGATGTCGATGATCTGACCATAGAGGTGCGTGACGGTTGGGAAGTTCGCGTGACCGATGACGATGTGCTGCGCGAGCAGCCACTTCTGAGCCTCACCGAGAAGTACGTCCTCCGTCAGCAGCCCGGAGTCCCCGAATGAGCCGTACCACAGGGCCGCTGTCGTGTAGCCCGCTTTTGCGCAGACCGAGTCGGTGAAGGAGCTGCGACTGCCGTAGGGAGGACGGATGAAGGGCGCTCCGGTGACGCCGTAGGTGTTGCGCAGAAGGTTCTCGCACTGGGTGAGCTCGTCAATGAGCGCTCCCTCTGACAACGTCGTCAGATCCGGGTGCGTCCAGGTGTGGTTGGCCAGCTGGACCTGCCCCGACTCCACGAGGGGCCTCAGCTTGTCCCGGTTGTCTGTCCAGCTCGGGTAGACACCCGTGACGAAGAAGGTCAGGCGGACTCCCGAGTCCTTGGCGAAGTCCAGGTATGCGTCCACGACGGAGGAGTCGACGCCGTCGTCAACCGTGATGGCCACGACGTTGCCGACGTTCTCCGGCAGCCCGGTGATGAGCGAGTCCGCCGGCGTGGGAGCGGGCAGTGGGGGCGGTCCGTCCTGAAGGTGGAGCGGACTGAGTGACGGTGTGGGGGAGGGTGTGGGGGAGGGCGCCTGCGACGCAGGCGTGGGTGCCGAGGCCGTGGCCTGTGTCAGGGATGAGCTCGAGGAGTCGGCTCGGGGCGCCGACTGCACCGCGGTGCAGGCGCTGAGGCAGCCGGCCGTCCCGGCGGCCAGGGAGAGTAGGAAGTCGCGTCGTTGCATGGGAGGGACTTTCTCAGACGTGAGGTTGTGAGAGCATCAAGGATCGGCTCGGCAGGCATCCTGAACGTCAGGGCGTCCGAGCGACCTGCTGCTCAGGGCGTTGCGGTCACGTAGTCGACGCACTCACTGTCGGGGGCGTTCCCGAGGCGCGTAAGTGGGTCTCGCTGCAGACTGGGAGGCCGAGGCCGGTGCCAGCCGGGCGGTCTCAGTCGATGGGGTGGCTGACGGGGTTTGAACCCGCGACCTCCTGGACCACAACCAGGCGCTCTGCCGACTGAGCTACAGCCACCATGTGCGGCACAGCCGCAACGAGTCGGTACTGTATCCGGTTGACTCCTCGCACACCAAACTGAACTCGGTGCACTGCGTCACTTCACGGGGCCGCTCCGCGATCGTCCTCGATCTCGTCACCTGGTCGGTTCGGCCAGGACGCGCTCGGCTGCCTCCTTGCACTCCTGCGAGCTCGGTCCCTCGCCGTCGGGGAACAGGACTGCGCGGTAGTAGCGCAGCTCATCGATGGATTCCAGGATGTCCGCCAGCGCACGGTGCCCGCCGGCCTTCTTCGGCGCGTGAAAGAAGGTCCTGGGGTACCAGCGCTTGGCCAGCTCCTTGAGGGAGGAGACGTCCACGATCCGGTAGTGAAGGTGTTCGATGAGCTCAGGCATGTCGCGCGCCAGAAAGGCCTTGTCCGTGCCCACCGAGTTGCCCGCGAGCTGGGCGGTGCGGGGCTCGGGCACGAGGGACGTCACGTAGTCCAGAACCGTCTTGCGGGCCGTCTCCATGGTCAGACCGTCCTCCAGGTCGGTGAGCAGGCCTGAGGAGGTGTGCATGTTCCGCACGTAGTCGTCCATCTGCTCCAGCGCGGCGGCGGGAGGTGTGATGAGCACGTCGATTCCTTCAGCCAGTGGCTTGAGCTCGTAGTCGGTGACGACGACGGCGACCTCGATCAGCGCGTCAGCGCTCAGGTTCAGGCCCGTCATCTCACAGTCGATCCACACCAGCGGGTCGGAGGTTGTCATCTGCTTGCTCACGGGCTCCACTCTAGTCACCAGTGACCCCTACCGGAATTCAGGTCATGGAAGCCTGCGTCCAGGGCGGCGCGATTCACGGTCGGCTCCTGACCGAGCGGCCCGTTTGGGGGTGAATCTCGCGATAAGGTCTCTGTGAAGTCTGACAGTCCTTGAGCGACACGGAGCCCTCATGTCCCAAAGCCCCGCCCCTCGTCACCTCGGAAGCTCCTACATCATGGAGGCCCGGATCGGAGCAGGTGCCCAGGGCGAGGTCTGGCGCGGCCGGCGCACTGACGCCCGCGAGGTCCTGGCCTTCAAGGTGCTGCGTGCCGATCTCGTGGAGAATCCCGACGTCGTTGAGCGCTTCATCAAGGAGCGCTCAACGCTGCTCCGAGTGCGAAGCCCGTATGTCGTCGCTATTCGCGACGTCGTCATCGAGGGATCGACCTTCGCCATCGTCATGGACTATGTCAACGGTGGGGACCTGCGTGATCTGCTGAGGGCTCGCGGCTCGCTGCCTCCCGCACAGGTGGCGTCCCTGGGCACGCGCATCGCTCAGGGGCTGACCACGGTCCACCAGGCAGGAGTGATTCACCGGGACATCAAGCCCGCCAACGTCCTGCTCAGCTCGCGCCCGAGCAGAGGCGGTGACCCGGCTGAGACGGTTGCCACCGGCGTTGCCCCGGGAGGGAGTGTGCCGGAGGCGGTCGTACCGCGACTGGCGGACTTCGGAGTGGCTCGCATCTGCGACACCTTCTCCGCCTCCCACCTGACCGGAGCCATCGGTACCCCGCTGTACATGGCTCCGGAGATCCTGTCGATGCAGGCCCCCACCTCCGCGGCCGACATCTACTCGCTGGGCATCATGCTCTATGAGATGAGCTGCGGGACGACACCGTTCGTGGGGCAGCCCGCCCAGCTGCTCAGCCAGCACGCACGCCGCGACGCGGGCCGTCCCTACGGTGTCCCTGACGCCCTGTGGGAGCTCATCGCCTTGATGATGTCGAAGCAGCCCGGCATGCGCCCCTCCATCGAGTTCGTCGCCCAGCGCCTGGACGTCATGCAGTCCGCGCTGGCAGGTCTCCCGGCGGCCCCGAGACTCGCATCACCGCCTCAGTCGACGGCATCGGTCGTTCCCTACGACTGGGACGCCCCGTCGACAGGCCTCACAGCAGATGCGACGACGGCGCAGACGGTGCAGACGGTGCAGGCGGGTTCGGCCCCGCATCCGGGGACTGTACCGATGGGACCGGTGGCGCCGACCCTCGTAGCCGGTCAGCACGCCCACGCTCCCGGCCAGGTGGCTGCCGCAAGTGGCTTCCAGGGAGATTTCCAG
This sequence comes from Actinomyces viscosus, assembly GCF_900637975.1. Classification (NCBI taxonomy): domain Bacteria; kingdom Bacillati; phylum Actinomycetota; class Actinomycetes; order Actinomycetales; family Actinomycetaceae; genus Actinomyces; species Actinomyces viscosus. The sequence continues at coordinate 289,414 of NZ_LR134477.1, forward strand.
AGAGGCTTCCAAGGAGGGGCGGGAGCCACTGCGCCGACGATGGTGACCACGACCGGCGCTCACGCTGTCAACCCAGCCATCCCGGCCGGCCCTGCCAACGGGGCTCCTCCCGCGCCCTTCTCCTCGCAGGTCGGCCCCCAGGGGGTCGGGTACCCGTCCTCCGAGGCGGCTGCCGGTGCCCCGAAGCGGTGGTGGCGTCGCCGGTGGGTCGCTGCGGCCGCCGTCGTCACCGTTCTGGCGGTCGTCGGGGCGAGTGCCACCTGGTGGTACTTCTTCTCCGGACCGAACGTCGGTAACACCTGGCCGGCGGCACTGCCCGAGGGGGAACGCGTTCAAGAGGACCAGCGCTATACCGACGTCGATGACCCCTATCTCTCCGAGGACAGGGGAATGCTCGTATATTCTGATATGGGCAAGGTGCACTTGTTCGATCTGACGCGCGAGGGCACCAGTAAGGTGTGGAGCGGAGAATGCGATGAGGCTCGGTTCTGGGCGGGTACGTCCTTGCTCTGCATCAAGTTAACCGGAGGTGCGTCACTGGTCAGCGACAGCGGCAAGACCTCCAAGGCCCCGTTCCCTGAGGGCTCCACCTTCCTGGGAGCGACAACCGACGTCGCAGTGGTCTCCTCCGGCAAGGGCACGGCCACCGAGGGGCCCCTGATCGCCTATGACGCAACGGGCAAGGAGAAATGGCGTGTGGGCGGGCACTATGAGAAAGGGCGAGTGCGTAACGGGTTTGTCCTGGCCTATGAGAGCAAGTCCAAGCAGGTCCAGGTGCTGTCCGCCAAGGATGGTGCTGTCCTGATGTCCGAGACCGGAAAGGAGCCGGACTTCGCCGGCGACACGCGTTTCCCCGGTGGAGTCAATATCGAGACCGGGCCGGAGGCCTTTTCGAGAATGACGTCGTCGGGCGCCACGATCTACAAGGCTGATGGCAGTGAGGCGGGCACCGTGTCGGGAAGCTTCTCTGAGAAGCATCAGTGGGCCGCGTCAGTTCCCTTGGACTCTTCGGCGCTGAAGGAGGCCTACGAGTCGTTGGCGAAGGCGTCGTCCTCAACCATCCCTGTCATCGGTCCCCAGGGCACCGTCAACGTCTCGATCGATGTGAAGGCGTGCACAGCCAAGGTCGGTGACACGAAGCTCTCGCTTCCTGAGCCCGTCAAAGGTGAGGAATGCAATATCAGGCCCATAGGTGGATTGAGGGACGGGGAGTTCCTCATGCAGGTTGGCAAGCTGGGCTACCTCGCTGACGAGACCGGTGCTCTGGTTGTCGCAGTCTCTCCAGAGTCCGGCAAGGTCGGGTGGAAGGCTCAGGGGGCCTATGTCGCCACGGTGTCGCCGCTGGATGGGGATAGCGGTGCCCGTCTGATGCTTGGTCAGGGAACCACTTACAGCTACGACCTGGTGGTATCCAGCATCACCAGCAGATAGCCGCATACGCGGACGCCGGGGTGCCAACCAGGTGGGTTGGCACCCCGGCGCCTGTAGGGACGACAGTGATGAGCGGCTGTGATGAGCGGCTGTGATGAGCGAGGTCAGCGCCGTCCCCGGCGAGCCAGGGCGATGTAGCACGCCACCATGCAGACCAGACCGATGGCCGAGAGCAGGCCGTAGTTCGTCAGCCACTGCGCGGTCTCGTGCTTCCACAGCGCGTCGTCGCGGTTGGGCATGATGGCGAGCATCTCCAAGGTGGAAGCGGCCATCGCGTATCCCCACCGGGACGGCATGAACCACGCCAGCTGCTCGAAGACCGCGCGTCCTGAGATCGGGATGATGCCTCCGGAGAGGACCAGCTGAGCCATGATGGTGACCACCAGCACTGGCATCACCTGCTCGGAGGAGGAGACCATCGCCGAGACCGCCAGCCCCAGGAGACCGGCGACGAAGGCAACGGCCCAGCAGCAGAAGGCCAGCTCCAGTCCCGGCCACCCGTTCAGGATGACGGCATCGGTGGGGCCCTTGTTGAGCGCCAGGGCGATTCCCGTCATCAGCGCGGTCTGAACGGTGGTGATGAGAGCCAGAATGACTGCCTTGGAGAAGAGGTAGGCGCCGGATCTCAGCCCGACCGCCTTCTCCCGCAGGAAGACGTCCCGCTCCCCGATGAGGTCGCGGATGGTGGCCGACATCCCGGAGAAGGCGGCTCCGGTGATGAGGATGACCAGCAGCTGCATGGCCTGGCTGGAGTACTTGACGATCGTGGGCGTGGGGTTGTCCGGTGTCGGAGGCGCTGGATCCGGGTAGCTGGGAACCGCGAACCCGTCGCTTCCCTCGATCGCCTTGGTCAGCAGTCCCATGATGATGGGCAGCAGCAGCATGAAGGCGAGGTAGGAGGGATCGGCCGCGACGATCCTCAGCTGGCGTCGTACCAGGGTCGAGACCTGCCGAAGCACGGACTGCTGCTTGGGCGGCTTCTCCTGCGCGGCGGGTGCGGTGGCCGTCGCCGGAGCTCCGCCGCGGCGCGTGGAGGGAACCGTGGACTCCATGTACTGGCGCAGCTCCGCAGTGTGGTTGCGGATGAGCGCGTAGACGTCGGCGTAGCCGTCCACGGCCGGCGGGTCGGGCAGCGTGCCCTTGGGAGTGTTGAGCAGGAGGCGCCCCTGGGAGGCGATCTCGTTGAGTCGCTGCCGGAAGTAGGGGAGTACCTCGCGGGGGGAGCCGTAGTAGACGGGCTTTCCGCCGGCCGCCAGGATGAGGACCTTGTCCGCTCGATCGATGTGGTTCTCGTTGTGAGTGACGACGACGACGGTACGGCCGCTGTCACCGGGACGAGTTCCGTGGGCCAGGGACGCCAGCAGGTCCATGACGTCGCGATCCAGCTGAGGGTCCAGACCGGAGGTGGGCTCGTCAAGGAAGAGCAGGCTGGGGCGGGTCAGCAGCTCGATGGCGGTGGAGACCCGCTTGCGCTGGCCCCCGGAGAGCTTCTTGATGCGCTTGTCCACGTGCGCGGTCAGGTCCAGGTCCTCCAGGACCTCGGCGATACGCTGACGCCGCTCGGCCTTGGCGACGTCCTTGGCGAATCTCAGCTCGGCGGCGTACTCCAGGGTCTTGCGGACGGTCAGAGCCGAGTGGATGACGTCGCTCTGGGGAACGACCCCGATCTTGTTGCGCATCACCGGATAGTGCTCGTAGACGTCCAGCCCGTTGAAGAGCACCTGGCCCTCCTGGGCCTTCTGCTCACCGGTGAGGGCCTTGAGCAGCGTTGACTTGCCGGCTCCTGATGGTCCGACGACGGCCAGCAGCTCGTTGCCGGGAAGTGAGAAGGAGATGCCGTCGAGCAGCGTCAGGCTGCCGTTGTTGACGCGGAAGGTCAGGTCCTTGCCCACCAGCTCGCCGCCCGCACCGCCTACGACCTGGACCTCACACAGCCCGTCGGGACTCAGGGCGATGAAGGTCGATCCCAGCCCCAGGAGCACGGGCTGGGTCACCTGGACCTGTGAGACTCGCTGACCAGCGACGTAGATGCCGTTCGTGGACCCCAGGTCGGTGACGACCATGCCGTTGGCGGAGACGTCGATACGAGCATGGTGCTTGGAGATGAGCGGGTCATCCAGAACCAGGGTGTTGTCGGGAGCTCGCCCGATAGTGCCCGAGGAGGTGATGCGGAAGGACTTGAGCGTGTGTCGGGAGGAGGGGAAGGCGCCGGAGCTCGCCGAGCTCGACGACGGCGCTCCCTGAGGGCTTCTGGGTGCGACATAGGTAGCGGCTGAACCCGCTGAGCTCATTGCCGGCGGCATAGGGCGACCCTGCGTTGGGATAGCCGTTGTCGGGGGGAGGCCTGACGGGGGCTGGGGGTGGGGGACGGCCTGCGGCGCTGAGGCTGCGCTCGGCTGGGACGGGATGAAGGGGGCGCTCGGTGCCGATCGAGCAGGTTGCCCCGTCGGTCGCGACGGACTGGGAGACCCGGCCTGTGGAACGGCGTCGGACACGACCGGGGTGAACCCCAGAGCCGGCCCCGAGGCGTCACCCAGCTGGATTCGAGTCCCCTGGGTCACGAGTGCCTCACGCGTGACGGCTCCGTTGACGAGCATGCCGTTACGACCCTGGCAGCTCACGGCCCACCCGGATGGGGTGGGGGTCACCAGCAGATGTGTTCGAGACACGAGGGGGTGGACGATCTGAACATTGCTGTCAGGCGCCCTTCCCACGGTGAAAGGCGTGGTGAAGGTGTGAGGTTCCAACGAGGCCTGAGCAGAGAGGGAGCGCACGATGAGTGCGGGAGTGGGCAAGGCGCGGTCCTTCCAGGGGCGTGTGGCGGGGCTCCGGTCACGATACTGGGGTTTCGCTGTCGTCGCTAAGAGTAAGGGCTATCCAGTGTGAGGTTGCCTACATCGAGGCTCTGTCGCGGTCCGGCGCACTGATCGTTGCGGACTATCGTTCCGACTGGTCACAAGGTGGTTGCAGTGCTGTCACGGCTGCATTGCGGCCCGTGCGGAGAGCGGTGCGGAAGCTGGTCGTACTGGACACGCAGAATCGTCCGCACGCCTGGTTGGATGTCGTCCCGTGATGGTGGTGTGACCGGCTCGTGACCACCCGTTGTTGCTGAGGGCGGTGCTGGGACGAGTCGTATCGGGGGCTCGAGCCCGACTGCTGATGGCGTAGGCTGGTCAGGCGCTCGCGCACGCCTCCGTAGCTCAATGGATAGAGCATCGGCCTTCTAATCCGCAGGTTGCCGGTTCGAGTCCGGCCGGGGGCACTGGCCAGCGGCCTTGAAAAGGTTGAGATTCCGAGGATGACCGACCGCTCGGGCCGCTGGGTTGAAGAGATGCGGTGGCGGTTCCCTGCCGAGGCCCCACCGCGGGGCGATGGCCCTGGCTGACCGTTCTCCCGGGGCGGCTGATGCATGATCTTGATCATCACAGCGGAGTAACAGGAGATTCTCGCTGAGTTTGCGACACCCATGGCGTGGACTGTCGAGATCAATCGTCGACTCCGCCCTGATGTGCTCATAGTGTTGGCACATGCCCGCTCCTGTCCCCTCTCGCCACTCCGAGGACGATGCCCCCGTCTCCTCGCTGAGTCGTGTTCAGCTCCTCGATGTCCTTACTGACCTGGTCAGGGACCTCGAGCGTCTCGACCTGGCCCTGAGCTCCCATGGCGTTGAGGCTGCACGCACGCTGCGTGACGGTCTCATCGGACAGGTCCGTGATCAGGTGATTCCCCGGCTTCAGGATGCCGATATCCCGTCCATCGTGGTAATCGGAGGCTCCACGGGGGCTGGAAAGTCGACCCTCGTCAACTCCGTGCTCGGCCAGGAGGTCTCAGACGCCGGAGTGCTGCGGCCCACCACTCGGGTCCCCGTCCTGGTGGCCAACCCCGAGGACATGGAGTCTCTGAGCGAGCACCCTCTGACGGAGGTGTGCCGCCAGGAGGTCTCCGCGGCCATCCCGGCGGGTCTGGCCCTCATTGACGCCTCGGACCTGGACTCCGTGCACGAGGCCAACCGGGCGCTGGCGGGCAGGCTGCTGGAGGCGGCCGACCTGTGGCTGTTCGTCACCACCGCAGCGCGCTACGGCGACCAGACGCCCTGGATGACCCTGGAGGAGGCCGCACGACGCGAGACCCCCATCGGTGTGGTGCTCAACCGGGTGCCGGCGACGATCCTGGCCGAGGTGCGTCGCGATCTCATCACCCGTCTGCAGGGACTTGGGCTGTCGGAGGCGCCGTTCTTCGTCATCCCGGACGCCGGACCGCACGAGGGGCTGCTGTCGGGGGAAGGGGTGGACGAGCTGCGCGACTGGCTTCAGCTCCTTGCCGGCCGTCACCGTGCAGCCGGTCTTGTGCGTCGTACGGGGAGGGGTGTGTGGAGCACCCTGCGCAGCGACCTCGAGCGCCTGGCCGACGACGTCGATGCCCAGGAGGCGGTGGCGCAGCACCTGGAGAAGGAGTGTCAGGGGCTCAGGGACGCGGCGATCGAGTCGCTGAGCGCCGACATCACGTCCGGTTCCGCGGGCCAGGGGGCTACCGCCACGCGGTGGATCAGCCTGGCCTCATCAGGCGGTCCGCTGGCCTCCCTGGCACAGGGAGGCAGGATGCGCAGGGGCTTCCTGGGCAAGGCGGACAAGGCCCGTGCCGAGGGGCTCTCGCAGCTGGCCGGCGATGCCCGTGAGGCACTGGCCAACCAGCTTCAGGCCGCGATCGTCGCCCTGTGCGCCAGGGCGGAGCGAGCCTGGGACGAGGCGGGGGCCGGTGAGCGCGCTCGCAGGATCCTGGGGCAGGGCGATGAGGCGATGGTGACTATCGACGCCTGGGTCGGCTACCTCGAGGCCAACATCGAGATCCCGCAGGATATTCGTAGACTGAGCCCCGTCAGCGTCATCGACCTCCTCATCTCCGCGGCCGCCGGTGTCGACGGAGCCGTCTTAGCCGCCAGGCGCCTGGGACTGGAGGAGCAGACCGTCCAGGCCAGTACCCTCCTGGTGGAGGCGGTCACGGAGGCGCTGACCGCCACAGTCCCCAAGGGGGCAGCGACCTCGCTCGCCCCCGCCCCCGGGTTCGCCGCTGCGCTGCGTCTGCGCTCGGGCGAGCTCAAACCCTTCACTCGTCCCGGAGCCACAGCATGAGCCAGCCCAACGTCCCCTCCGCCTCCCCCGTGCCCACCGCGCAGCCGGACTTCGAGGTGCTCGACGCCGCGCGGCTCGACGCCCGGCTCAACGCGGTCCGAGATGCCCTGCGCATGTGCCCGACCGAGGTTCCGGCCTCGTTGTCGATCCCTGCTCACAAGGCACTCGATGCCGTGGCGCAACGCCTGGCGCTAGGAGTGGATCACACGGTGGTGGCGCTGTTCGGGGGCACTGGCTCGGGAAAGTCATCCCTGTTCAACGCCTTGACCCAGCTGAACTTCGCGGATGTCGGTGCGCGCCGGCCCACGACGTCGCGGGCCGCCGCCTGCTCCTGGGGTGACGATGCCGGCCCGCTCCTGGACTTCCTCGGGGTCTCCTCGGAACGGCGGATCCGGAGGGACTCTCTTCTTGACGCGCAGGACCAGGGGAGCATGTCCGGACTGGTCCTGCTCGACGTCCCCGACTACGACTCGGTGACCACGGAGCACTCGTTGCAGGTGGACCGCCTGGTGCCACTGGCCGACATTCTCGTGTGGGTCGTCGATCCGCAGAAGTACGCCGATGCGGCCCTTCACGACGGTTACCTGCGCGGGCTGGGTGCCCGTCAGGAGGACATGCTCGTTCTGGTCAACCAGGTGGACACCCTTCCGGAGAGTGGACTGGCGAGCCTGCTCGACGACGTCGGCTCCCTCCTCAAGGAGGACGGTCTCAGCCGGGTTCAGGTACTGCCGGTGTCGGCGGTGCGCGGCGACAACCTCGACGTCGTCCGAGACCTGCTGCGCCAGCGCGTCGCCCGGGAGTCCAACGCGGCCCGCACCGCCTCGGCCGAGCTCGATGCGATCACGCGGCGCTTGCGTCCCACGGTGGCCAAGAACAAGGTGGAGCTCAACGCCGATCTGACCGAGGACGCAACCAAGGTGCTGCTGCAGGCCTCCGGTGCCCAGGCGGTGGAGGACTCGGTGAGAGCCGGCCTGTCGAAGGTCCTTCCCCGGGTGCTGGCCCGTCCTGAGCCTCCTTCTCGTACCGCGGTGGCCTCGGCCCACTCGACGTGGGTCCATCGCACCTCGCAGGGGCTGCCGCCCGCCTGGGCCCGCAGCATGGAGTCATCCGTGGTCCCGCCCGAGACCCTGGCGGGGCAGACGGCTGAGGCGGTCGGCTCCGTCCCGCTCCCGGGGCATCGTCAGCCGGTGATCGACCTGCTGTGGTGGGGCGGCCTGCTCCTGGTGATCGGCGGGGTGTCGTGGCTGGTCGCCTCCGTGGTCCGGGAAGGGCTCGAGGCGCTGCGCCACGGCATCGAGATCGTCCCCGTCTGCCTCATCGTCCTGGGGATCGTGGCTGTCCTGCTGGCGACGGTGCGTCGGCGCACCAGGGCGCGCCGGGAGGCCGAACGCTACGGGCAGCAGGTGCGTGCCCGCCTCGAGTCTGTGGTCGAGCGCGGCCTGAGCCGGCCCGCCGCCGGGGTTCTGGAGAAGCATCGGGTGCTGCAAGCCGCTCTGGGACTCTAAACCCGGTTCTCCGCGGCCTTTCAGTGGCCACAGCCGACGGTTCTGCACCTGCCGGTACTCGTGCGGGGATACGGAGCAGGGCCCGTTGGGCGCGTGAGGGGCCCGACGAGCACGGTTGGGGGAAGGGGCGGCAGAGCGCCGCCCGCCTACGACCAAGGAGCCTCCTCATGACTCGTCAGCTCGATCTCACCGTCCAGGGCGTCGTCGGAACGAATCCGGTCCTGTCCCGTGTCGGGGACAACGCCCGTCCCTACTGTCGTTTCCGCGTTGCCGTCACCCCGACCTACCGCACGGATCAAGGCTGGAACAATGCCGACACGATCTGGTTCACCGCCAAGGCGTGGGGCCAGCTCGCCGCCAACCTGAGTCACTCGGTGCGCAAGGGTGATGCGGTCCTGCTGACTGGGCGCTTCTCTCAGGAGTCCTGGGAGAGCAATGGCAGGGAGCATGAAACCAACGTCATCACGCTGCAGGCCGCGGGGCATGACCTGACCAGGGGGGAGTCCCGCTTCGCCCGGGTCAGAGCCGTGGAGTCGGCGCCTTCCGCCTCCTCGGGAGCCGGTGCCGGTGATACCGAGGTCGACTCCGGTGATGGGTACCACGTCTCGCCGGATCACTGGGATACTGCGGTTCCGGCCGATGGTGCCCTGGCTCCCACCTCGCAGGATGCTGAGACGCCTGCAGGCTCGTCCGAGTCCGGGGCGCCGTCTCAGAGCCCCGAGTCCCCCGTCATCGGTCCGGTCTCCTTGGAGACCGGGGGAGGGTGGCCGGCGTATGAGCTCGCCGACGACCTCGTGGAGGAGGCGGCTGAGGTCAGCTGACGTCGGAATGCGCGCGGAGGAGATAGTCGAGGTCCGCAGGGTGAGCGACCTCGAGCACCTCAATGAGGATCCGCGTCACCAGCTCGGCCGTCTCCTCGCCGTCGGGTAGCAGCCGGCTAAAGACATGGCCGGTCTCCTGCCATCCGATCGCGCCCAGGATCCTTCGCTCGGTGGGGCCGAGCATCACTCTGCCCTGCGCGTCAAGCTCGGGCAGGGACACCTCGATCCCGTCTGAGCGACCGACGAGGACCGCGCCCGGCAGGTCAGGCGAGGGAACAGGGGCAGCAGACAGTGCCAGCCGCGACAGCAGTCGTGACCAGCGCCCCTCCTGGGCCAGCTCCTCCTCCTTGACCATGGGGGTCGGAGCCGTGAGCAGCAGGGTCGCGCCGGACGGATCAATGACCGGGTGGGAGGCCTCTCCCCGCTGCGTGGCCGGTTTCGGCTCCGGCCTGCACACCTCATCGAGGAACCGGGCCAGTGATGGGGTGAAACCTGCCCAGGAGCCCAGATCGACGCGATCCTCGAAGGTCCGTGACAACGCCTGTGACAAGGAGATCTCACTCATGCGGCCAAGCCTAGAACGCGTTCCCGGTGAGCTGCTGGAGCACGGTTCCTCCGGTCCCCTCGATCACAGGAGCATCACACCTTGTCGTCGCCAGAACAAGCCACATCGATGGTGGGCGTGTCACGGCGGGAAATTGGCGTGTCGGCGCATACGGTGGCCATAACGCCATGAACCCGGGCGCCGTGCTCGGGGCGCAGCAGGGGAGCAACGAGCAGATGATCCGCTTCGACCACGTCTCGAAGGTTTACAAACGCGGGGCGCGTCCGGCACTTGACGACGTCGACATCAAGGTCAACCGCGACGAGTTCGTGTTCCTCGTAGGTGCCTCAGGCTCAGGGAAGTCGACCTTCCTGCGGCTGGTCCTGCGTGAGGAGCGCCCCACCAAGGGGCGTATCCACGTCCTGGGGCGTGACCTGTCGCAGATCTCCTCGTGGAAGGTGCCCCAGCTGCGCCGGGAGATCGGCTTCGTGTTCCAGGACTTCCGGCTCCTGGAGAACAAGAACGTCCTGGAGAACGTGGCACTGGCGTCCCAGGTCATCGGTAAGCCTCGCCACTACATCCTCTCCGCCGTGCCGGAGGCCCTCGACCTGGTGGGGCTGGACGGCAAGGAGAAGCGCCTCCCGCACGAGCTCTCCGGAGGTGAGCAGCAGCGCGTCGCGATCGCCCGCGCCATGGTCAACCGGCCCAAGCTTCTTCTGGCCGATGAACCCACCGGAAACCTGGACCCCTCAACCTCGGTCGGGATCATGCGTCTGCTCGACCGTATCAACCGGCAGGGGACCACGGTCGTCATGGCGACCCACGACGACGAGATCGTTGACCAGATGCGCAAACGCGTCATCGAGCTCAAGGGCGGTGAGGTCGTGCGCGACCAGGACCGCGGTGTCTACGGCTCGGACCGCTGAAGGAGAAGAACTGTGAGGCTGCGTTTCATCCTCTCGGAGACCGCCAAGGGCATGTCCCGTAATCTGGCGATGACGGTGTCGGTCATTCTCGTCGCCTTCGTGTCCCTGCTCTTCGTAGGCGCCTCATCGCTGCTGCAGAGCCAGATCTCAACCATGAAGGGCGACTGGTACGACAAGGTCGAGGTCTCGGTCTACATGTGCCCGAAGGCATCCGCCTCATCCAACTGCGCCAACGGCGAGGCCACTGAGGCTCAGATCAGCGAAGTCGAGAAGCTCATCACCAGCGGTGCCCCCTCCGGCTACGTCAAGTCCTATCAGATGGAGACCAAGGCCCAGGCCTACCAGAACTTCATGAAGGCCTACGCCAACTCGGCCGTGGGGCGAAACGCCACGGAGGACATGATGCCCGTGTCCTTCCGCATCAAGCTCAAGGACGCAGAGAACTACAAGCTGGTGGCCGAGCAGTTCGAGGGACACAGCGGTGTGGAGCGAGTGGTTGACCAGCGCTCCACCCTGGAACCCCTCTTCCTCGTGATGAACCGCGCTTCCTGGATCACGGGAGGGCTGGCAACTATCATGGCCGTGGCTGCGGTTCTGCTCATCTCGACCACCATCAGGCTGTCAGCCATGTCCCGCGCCCGTGAGACGGGGATCATGCGACTGGTGGGCGCCTCGAACCTCTTCATCCAGCTGCCCTTCATCCTCGAAGGGGTGATCGCGGCCCTGACCGGTGCGGTCCTGGCCGTGGTGGCCCTGTGGGTGGGGGTCCGCTATGTCGTGGAGGGGTGGCTCGCCTCCTCGATCTCCTTCACGAGTGCCTTCATCAGTACCAGGGACGTTCTCTTCCTGTCGCCCTGGCTGGTCCTGGCGGCCGTTGCCCTGGCTGCGGTCTCATCCGCCTTCTCCCTGTCCAAGTACACGAGGATCTGATCTCGCATGCTGTCCCGTCTGTTCCTTCGCCGCTCACGCCGACGCGCCGCGGTCTGCGCCCTGGCCGCCGCCAGCCTCGCCTTCTTCTACTCCGGTGACATCTCCCTGGCTGACGAACGCGATGACGCCGTCGCGAACCAGAACGAGGCGCAGCGCAGGCAGCAGGAGGTCGTCTCCTCCCTCGAGGGTGTCAGCGCCGATCTGGGACAGGCCTACATCTCGTTGCAGAACGCCCAGACCTCCTTGACCGCCGCGGAGACGGAGCTGACCAGCGCCGAGAACACCCTGGCTGAGAAGGAGAGGGAGAAGCAGATCGCCAGCGATCGCCTGACCACGGCGCAGAACAGCCTCGACACGGTCAAACAGGAGTCGGAAGCGTCCAAGAAGACCGCCTCGGAGACCTCGGACTCGGTGGCGGAGATCGTGGTGTCCACCTACCAGGGTGACAACTCGGTCACCTCGTGGAGCTACGTCCTCGCCTCGCAGGACGTCGAGGATCTCAACCGACGCGCCTCCGCCGTCGAGATCGGCTCAGGGGTCCAGGAGGCGGTGCTCTCCGCGGCCGAGGTCGAGCGTGCTCAGAACGCCAACCGTGAGGCCAGGCAGAACGCCGCCACGACGAGAGTGAGCACGCTCAAGACCGAGGCCGACACCGCTGAGGAGAATGCCAAGACCGCTCGGGATACTGCCCAGACCAAGCGGGACGACGTCGCCAGGCTGGCTGCTGAGAAGCAGGCAGCCGCATCGACGTTGGAGAGCCGCAAGAGCGACTTGCAGGCTCAGCTCGACCAGGCCAACGCCGATGCGGCGGCCGCGGCTGCTCGCGTCGCCGAGATCGACGCCGCCAACCGGGCTGCGGCCAGCGCCGGCACGATGCCGTCAGTGCCTTCCAGCTCGATCGCCTCAGACTCCTTAGGAGACGGGTACATCGGTCACCCGATCACCGGTCCGCTCGAGGTGACATCGCCCTTCGGCTACCGCGTTCACCCGGTCACCGGTACCGGAACCGGGCACCAGGGGGTCGACTTCGCGGCCAGCGAGGGGACGCCGCAGTACGCCTCCGTGTCCGGAGTCGCCACCTACTGGAACTCCGAGTCCTGCGGCATCGGTATCGACATCAACGGCGGCATCATTGACGGGCACTCCTACGTCATCACTCTGTGCCACCTCTCTGGACGCTCCATTGCCGACGGTCAGTACGTCAACCGCGGTGACGTCGTCGGCTCCACGGGCTCGACCGGCTACGCAACGGGACCGCACGTCCACTTCCAGGTGGCTCAGGACGGTGTCTACATCGATCCGATGTCCCTACCTGGCTTCTAGTCGAGCCGTCCTTGACGCACCCCGTAGACTCCTGAGCCTGCGCGTCATCGTGCCATGCCGTGGTTCCGCGACCAGGTCAGGTGGCCACGGGTCTATCCGAGAACGCTTCGGGCCGTGCTGACACGGGCGCGCTCGAATCCCGTACTCGTGAAAGGACAGGCCGATGACTCCTGGAGCAAAGTCTGGTCGGGCTCCTAAGCCCACCGCCGGTCAGAGGGCCAAGGCCGCTTCCGACGCCCACAAGACGGTGGCTCGTAACCGCAAGGCCGCTCACGACTACTTCATCGAGGACCGCTATGAGGCGGGGCTGGTTCTCACCGGCACCGAGGTCAAGGCGCTGCGCATGGGGCGCGCATCGCTCACCGAGGCCTGGATCGAGATCGACCGTCACGGTGAGGCCTGGCTCCAAGGCGCCCACATTCCCGAGTACCTGCAAGGGACGTGGAACAACCACTCCCCACGCCGTAAGCGAAAGCTCCTCCTGCACCGCAATGAGCTGGAGCGTCTTGAGACCAGGGTCCAGGCCAAGGGCTACACCGTGGTTCCGCTGGAGCTGTACTTCATCGGTGGGCGCGCCAAGCTGGAGATCGCCCTGGCTCGCGGCAAGCAGGACTGGGACAAGCGCCAGGCACTGCGTGAGGCCCAGGACAAGCGGGAAGCCGCCCGGGCCATGGCGGCGGCCAACCGGCGTCGGGGCTGAGACGACTGGATGGCTGCGTCGTCCTGTGACGAGACACCTGCCCCAGGCATCCCGGTTGCTGCCTGATCGTGTGATGCGGTGGTCATCATTGGCCGGTGCCTTCACACGTTTGTGCTGCTAGACTCGTCTGGCTCCATCGGGAGCATGTTCCGGCCGCCTTCGGGGCCGGTGACAAGTCCATAGGGGATGATCGGTTTCGACGACGGTCGTAGGTTCAGGAGAAGCGGGTCGAGGATGCGCAGTCATCTCGTCAACGCTCTGCGCGAACCAATAGGTGCCGATAACACTCGCACCGACTTCGCCCTCGCCGCCTGAGCGAGCCTCGAAGTCCGTCAGCCCGGGGAGCGCTTCCGCCCCGGTTCCTGGCGTCATCTAGGAAGCCACTGCTGAGAGCCCGTGTCGGTAGGGCTCTCGGGACTCTCTATCGACTGAGCCCGTCGGCGTCCTTGCTCGCGTGAGACGCCGGGGCCGAGAAAATCGCTAGCGAGCTGCGCCCGGAGAAGTCCTGTTGTGCGCCCGTCGGACGGGGGTTCGATTCCCCCCATCTCCACGACTTCCCTCAGAGGGTCCGCTGAACTGCTGGGTTCAGCGGACCCTCTTTCTTACTGCTTCGTGGTCGAACAGCGGGACTGGTGGAACAGGCATGGAACACTAGGTAGCGTGGCGTCATGACGACGAACGGCACGGCTCGCAGTTGCACCGTGAGCACTCCTGACGGTCCCTTCACCGTTGTCGCAGGCTATGGCGGCGTCGGAGCTGACCGGGCCGAGTACGTCCTGGCCTCCGGCTGGACCTCTGACCCGACGGAGCTGTCCGAGCTCATCCATCCGAGCCTGAGGCCGTCGCATATCGAGATGTGCTCGGAAGAGGACAGCGACGGTGTCCTGGCCCGGGCCGTCGCCGCCGTGCGCTCCTACTACGGCGGTGACGATAACGCCCCCCAGGACGTTCCCGTTCTCCAGGCCGGTGGGCCCTTCATCGAGCAGGCCTGGTCCCGGCTCCGAGAGATTCCGGCCGGCACGGCTCTGACCTACACCGAGCTCGCCCGTCTCAGTGGGAACCCGTCCGCATCCCGGGCCGCCGCCTCGGCCTGTGCGCGTAACGCGGCGGCGCTTTTCGTCCCCTGTCACCGGATACGGCGTTCAAACGGGAGTATCGGAGGATTCCGCTACGGGACCGCCGTGAAGTCCGCTCTGCTGCGCCGTGAAGGCGCCCAGGGGGCTGAGTAGCCTGAGTAGGACGACCTCCTCTCGGTTCAGCTGAGGGCTGCCAGGAGTGGGGTGTAGTGCTGGGTGATGGCCTGGCGGTAGGCCTGGGCGTCTCCGGCGCGGGCGGCTTGGAGCATGGCCCGATGGGCTCGGGCGGTGGTCAGCATGTCCTCGGGCCTGGGGGCGCCCAGCAGGGGGACGGTCAGGGTGTGGACGGCCCAGAAGGCCTCGGTCAGGTGCAGGAAGAGGTGGTTGTCCAGGGGCTCGAGCAGTCGCATGTGGAAACGGCGGTCCTGCTCGGTGAAGAGCTCGCCCTTCTGCGCGTGAAGGTCCATCTGCGCCACGATCTGATCGAGTTCGGGGTCGTCCCGGTTCTTCCAGGCCTGGGTGACGGGGTCGGCCAGGGCGTTGTCGAGGGTGATGCGGACCTCGACGATGTCGCGTAGTCCGCGGTGGTCGTCTCCGGGGTTGAGCAGGCCTTTGAAGACGAGGGACTCGACCATGGGGCGCATGGAGACCTTGCCGACGAACATGCCGTGTCCGTGGCGGACCTCGACGATGTCGAGAGCGACCAGGGTGCGCACGGCCTCACGGACGGAGGAGCGGGAGACCCCCAGGTCGGTGCACAGCTGCGACTCGGTGGGCAACGCATCACCCGGCTGCAGCCCCTTGGCGAGAATGTAGTTCTTGATCTCGGCGATCGCTGTGGAGGACTGGGTCATGGGAGTGGTGGTGAGGCCGGACATGACACCTCGGGACGTCTGCATAACTCTATTGTCCGACTTTTGGTGCATGAGCGCTGGTGAATACTGGTCCGTACATATCCGCTCATTTCCGAGAACCCGCCAAGGCCGTCACGCTTGTGGATCCGGTTTGATCGGGCAGCAGCCGGCAGCGATGCCGTGCATCACGGATCGATGACTGATTATGAGCGAGTTGCCCCCATAGCGATCATGGTGCAACAGTTGCGGCATGGCTGACACCTACGAGGCACTCCCCGCCCGTCCTCCCTATGACAGTGCTACCGCCGCCCTGCTCGAGCGTATTGAACCGCTCGGTGTCTTTCGGACTATGACGGTGGAGAACATTCCGAGCTGGCGCGCACCCGTCGACGAGGTCCGGGCTGGCTTCCTCGTCCGGCATCCCGATGTCGACCTGGAGGATGCCGACGTCGCTCGCGATGACGGGACGAGCTTTCCCGTGGCGATCGTTCGGTCCTCGCAGGACGTCGCAGGTGGTCGGCCCGGTCCTCTGTTCCTCTCGCTGCACGGGGGAGGGCTCATCATGGGCTGCCGCTTCAACGGCTTGTTGACCGTTGTCCCGTGGCTGCGGCGCTACGGAGGCGTCATCGTCAGCCCCGAGTACCGCCTGGCCCCGGAGAATCCGGCGCCTGCCGGCGTCGAGGACTGCTACGCAACGCTGTGCTGGGCGGTCGAGCATGCCGAGGCTCTCGGTGCTGACCCGGACCGCGTCGTCGTCGTCGGGCCCAGCGCGGGCGGGGGACTGAGTGCCGGCACGCTGCTCATGGCCCGAGATCGACAGGGGCCGGCAGTCCTCGGTGGGCTGCTGGACTACCCCATGCTGGACGACCGCACCGGACTGCCGGGCTGGCAGGGCTCGGTCTCTGCGCGTCAGTATCCCGACGACGGCACCTGGCCGACGGCGTACAACGACGTTGCCTGGGAGGCGGCCCTGGGGGAGCGGCGCGGCACGGAGCTGGTGACCCCCTATGAGGCGCCGGCCCGCGCCGCCTGGCTGGGCGGACTGCCGCCGCTGTTCGTCTCGGTGGCGTCCGCCGAGGTCTTCCGGGACGAGGACGTCGCCTTCGCCTCCAGGGTGTGGCACGACGGCGGGGACGCCGAGCTGCACGTCTACCCCGGGGGCACTCACGCCATGGAGTTCGTCAATGCTCGCTGGCTCGCTCAGGGGCTCACCGCGGCGCGCGACCTGTGGATGGAGAGGCTGCTTCACCCTGAGGATCCGCGTCTCAATGTCGCAGCCGTGGCGCAGGCCGGAACCTATCCTGCCCTGACCGAGGAGCTCTTCGCCGCTCGGCTCAGGTGAGGGCTGCCAGGAGTGGGGCGTAGTGCTGGGTGATGGCCTGGCGGTAGGCCTGGACGTCTCCGGCGCGGGCGGCTTGGAGCATGGCCCGATGAGCCTTCGCGGAGCTGATCATGTCCTCGGGCCTGGGGCCGTCCAGCAGGGGGACGGTCAGGGTGTGGACGGCCCAGAAGGCCTCGGTCAGGTGCAGGAAGAGGTGGTTGTCCAGGGGCTCGAGCAGTCGCATGTGGAAACGGCGGTCCTGCTCGGTGAAGAGCTCCCGCTTCGAGGCGAGCTCCTCGATCTCATCGGCGATGGCGTCGAGCTCGGGGTCGTCCCGGTTCTTCCAGGCCTGGGTGACGGGGTCGGCCAGGGCGTTGTCGAGGGTGATGCGGACCTCGACGATGTCGCGTAGTCCGCGGTGGTCGTCTCCGGGGTTGAGCAGGCCTTTGAAGACGAGGGACTCGACCATGGGGCGCATGGAGACCTTGCCGACGAACATGCCGTGTCCGTGGCGGACCTCGACGATGTCGAGAGCGACCAGGGTGCGCACGGCCTCACGGACGGAGGAGCGGGAGACCCCCAGGTCGGTGCACAGCTGCGACTCGGTGGGCAACGCATCACCCACCTGGAGACCGGTTCTCAGGATGAAGTCCTTGATCGCGTTCATCGTGGTCTCGGCCTGGGTCGCTGGGGAGGTCATCAACGTGGAGTAGGCGCCGTCGGGAATCACTGCCTCACCCGCACTGAGTGTGATGCTTGCCTCTTTTTTGGGTGAACTGCCTGTTGTGCTCGGCTTGGGTGCTCTGCTCACGATGCTGCTCTTCTCGGTGTCGACCATGGTTCTTGCCCCGTCAATCATTGTGATCACTGCGATGTGAATCCGCTCGTCGAACCGCTCCGCTCCTGGTTGGACGGTGACGATCGAGCGCCTAACCTGCGAGGTTGTGAGTGGTCTGGACGTCCCAACCTCTGCTACAGTCATCCTACCAACGTCAGACATAAGACGTCAGACTTCAGGAGAGAATCAATGGCGATCACAACTCCGGCCGGCTCCAGCCGTCGGGACTTCATCAGGCTGACCAGTACCCTCGGCATGGCTGCCGGCCTGGCCGTCAGCCTGGCGGCCTGCGGCGGTAAGGCCAAGACTGCGGGTGGCGCGAAGGGCAGCGCCATGGCCACCGATCAGGAGGTCACCCACAAGGACGGTGTCATCACCGCGGGCATTTCCTATGAGCTGGGCACCAATGGCTACGACCCGATGACGACGTCGTCGGCTCTCACGGTTGCTGCCAACTGGCACACCCTGGAGGGGCTCACCGAGCTTCACCCGGCGACCCGAGAGGTCTACGCGGCGCTGGGCGCCGAGATGCCCAAGAAGGTGGATGACACCACCTACGAGGTGATGCTGCGCCAG
The DNA here is from genome assembly GCF_900637975.1 of Actinomyces viscosus. Classification (NCBI taxonomy): domain Bacteria; kingdom Bacillati; phylum Actinomycetota; class Actinomycetes; order Actinomycetales; family Actinomycetaceae; genus Actinomyces; species Actinomyces viscosus. The sequence continues at coordinate 307,388 of NZ_LR134477.1, forward strand.
GACGCGAAGTTCGCCGACGGCACCGCCGTGACCGCGGACGACGTCGTCTTCTCCTTCACGCGCGTGCTCGACCCCGCCAACAAGTCGCTCTACTCGCAGTTCCTGCCGTTCATCGACAAGGTGGAGGCCAAGGACGCGAGCACGGTGACGATCAAGCTCAAGTACGCCTTCTCGTTGGTGGCTGAGCGCCTGAGCGTCGTCAAGATCGTTCCCAAGGCGATCGTCGAGGCCGATGCCAAGGCCTTCGACATGAACCCCACCGGCTCCGGCCCCTACAAGATGACCGACAACGGCGCCGCCAGCCAGAAGGTCGTCTTCGAGCGCAACGACAACTACAACGGTCCCCGCCCGGCGCTGGCCAAGTCCATGACCTGGCAGGTCCTTCCGGATGATACGACGCGCACCAACGCTATGAGCTCCGGCTCCGTGCAGGCCATCGACGCCGTCCCGGCAGCCAACCTCTCGACGCTCAAGGAGCCGGTCAAGGTGGCGGCGCAGCAGGGCTTCGGTCTGCTCTTCGCCATGTTCAACAACACCACCTTCTCCAACGTCAAGGCGCGTCAGGCCGTGCTCTACGCGCTGGACTACGCCAAGATCTGCGACACCAGCATGGCCGGACTGGCGACGCCGGCGACCTGCTTCGTCCAGGAGGACCACCCCGCCTACAAGAAGGCCAAGATGGTCTACTCCATGGATGCGGCCAAGGCCAAGTCGCTCCTGGCGGAGGCCGGCATCACGACCATCAACGTCCTGTGCACGGACCACGGCTGGTTCTCGGCGGTGCGGCCCGTCATCCGTGAGAACCTCGAGGCCCTGGGTGTGACGGTCAACTACGACGAGAAGAAGTCCGCCGACACCTACTCCTTCATCGACTCCGCCCAAGGGGCGTGGGACGTTCTCATCGCTCCCGGAGACCCCTCGGTCTTCGGTAACGACGCGGACCTGCTCATGCGCTGGTGGTACGGCGGCGACGTGTGGACCGAGACCCGCATGCACTGGAAGGGCTCGGAGAGCCAGGTCGCGGTCCAGGCCCTGCTCGACGAGGCGGTCAAGCTGGAGGGTGACACGCAGATCGCCAAGTGGCAGGAGACCTTCGACAAGCTCTCCGAGGATGTTCCGCTGTACCCGATCTTCCACCGCAAGACTCCGACGGCCTACGACTCGGCGACGCTGGAGAACTTCAAGCCGATCGCGCTGACGGGTCTGTCCTTCGTGGGGACGGGGTCGTCCAAGTCCTGAGGTCTGTGCGCGGGCGGCGCGGCAAGCCAGTACTGGTTGGCCGTGCCGCCCGAGCCGTTCTCGATTCGCCGGAGCCTCTGTGAAGCAGACGTGACGGACTTGCTATCTGACGTCAGACATCAGACAATTGGAGTGGCAGCTGGCCTCCCCGCTGCCAAGCCCACCCAGTCGCCCTCCCCGGCGGCAGGACGCTAACGCAAAGGAGCATTTCAGTGTCCAACCTCATCCGCCTGATCGGAAGGCGCCTGGTCGCGCTGCCGGTCATGGTGCTGGGCGTGACGCTGCTCGTCTTCGTCGTCATGTCGTTCTCCTCGGCAGACCCGGCGCGCCTGGCGCTGGGCGAGTCGGCAACGGCAGACGCCCTCGAGCAGTACCGCGTCGTCCACCACCTCAACGATCCCCTTCTCAAGCGGTTCTGGGACTACCTTGTGGGCCTGGCCCACGGAGACCTCGGCACCTCCTTCACCGGAGTCAGCATCTCCCGCCTGGTCGCCGACGCCTTCCCGATCACGCTCCAGCTGACCTTCATCGGAATCTTCGTGGCCGTCATCTTCGCCACGATCCTCGGCATTATCGCCGCTCTGTACCGGGACAAGTGGCAGGACCAGGTCATCCGTGTCATCTCCATCGCCTGCCTGGCCACCCCGTCCTTCTGGCTCGCCCTGCTGCTCATCCAGTGGTTCTCCGACATCCCGGGAGGAACCGGTACCTTCCCCGCGCTGGTGTCCGAGTGGGTTCCCTTCAGAGAGGATCCCGCGACGTACCTCAACCAGATCTTCCTGCCGGCGCTGGCCATCGCGGTTCCCAACACCGGGTCGCTCACCCGCGTGGTACGTACCGCCATGGTTGAGGAGCTCGATCGCGACTACGTGCGCACTGCCATCGGTGGAGGTATTCCCAAGAACATCGTGGTCGCCCGCAACGTGCTGCGCAACGCGCTCATCACCCCGCTGACCGTGCTGGGGCTGCGCATCGGCTACGCCATGGGGGGTGCCGTCGTCATCGAGATGATCTTCAACATCAAGGGGATGGGGCAGCTGATCTTCCAGGGAATCACCCGTAACGACGTCAACATCGTCCAGGGAGTGTCCATCACGGTGGCGCTGGCCTTCATCCTCATCAACATCGTTGTTGACATGCTCTACGTCCTCGTCAACCCACGAATCAGGAGCATCTGATGCTGCACCGTTCCACACTGGATAAGGCCTCGCGGCCCGGGCTGCGCTTCCAGGGCTGGAAGGCGCTGCCCCTCGGCTCGAAGATCGCCATCGTCGTGCTCGGCCTCATTGCCCTGATCGCCATCCTGGCTCCCGTCGTGGCCCCCTACGCTCCCGGTGCTACCGGTCTTGCGGAGGCCAAGACGACCTCTTACATCGAGGGCGTCGGAGAGGTCACTGCCAGTGATCCCGTGGTGGCTCCCTCCATGTCTCACCTGTTCGGCACCGACGGCACTGGACGTGACATCTTCTCCCGCGCCGTCTACGGCGCCAGGGTCTCACTGGTCGTGGGTCTGACCGCCACCGGCCTGGCGCTCCTGGTGGCCTCCGTCCTCGGGGCCGTCGCTGCCACGTCGCGCAAGTGGATCGCCGAGACCCTCATGCGCGTGCTCGACGTCGTCATGTCCTTCCCGGGGATCGCTCTGGCCGCCGTGCTCGTCTCGGCGATGTCGACCCGCCTGCCGATGCTGCCGGTCATCATCATCTCCATCGCCATCCTCTACATCCCCCAGCTCACCCGAGTGGTACGTGCCAACATCATCTCCCAGTTCGGAGAGGACTACGTCGCCGCCTCCAAGGTGATGGGGGCGCCGGTGCCATGGATCCTTCTCAAGCACGTGGCACGCAACTGCATCGCCCCGATCATGGTCTTCGCGACCGTCCTGGTGGCCGACGCGATCGTCTTCGAGGCCTCACTGTCCTTCATCGGTGCGGGCATCAAGTCCGTCAACACCCCGACCTGGGGAAACATGCTCTCGGAGGGCAAGGAGCTGCTCCTGTCCGGCCACTGGTGGCCGACCTTCTTCCCCGGCCTGCTCATCCTCATCACCACCCTGTGCCTCAACGTCCTGTCCGAGGGACTGACCGATGCGATGGCCTCGCCGCGCATCAAGGCCAAGCCCGACGTCCAGGCGGATGAGGAGGCCATGGAGGCCGAGGCGCAGGAGACCCTGGAGGCCTGGGACGACGCCGCCGAGGCGGTGACCGCAAACTCCACCGTCGCCAAGGACGGTGACGCCACCAGCGTGAGCTCGCTGACCGGCGTGGTTGCTCCAGCGGCCGAGGACGTTCCTCTCGCCGACCGGCTCAGCTCCCTGCGGGTCGCCGAGCTCGCCCGTCGTGACCGTCTGGTGTACGAGGACACCGGCGAGGAACCGGTCCTGGAGGTCAAGAACCTCTCGATCGCCTTCCCCGAGCAGCACGGCGAGGTCGACATCGTCGACGGCGTCTCCTTCTCGGTGCGTCCCGGTGAGACCATGGGCCTGGTGGGTGAGTCCGGCTGCGGTAAGTCCATCAGCTCGATGGCCGTCATGGGGCTGCTGCCTCCGTCGGCCCGCCTCTCCGGTGAGATCCTGTTCAAGGGGCGCAACATCCTCGAGATGACGCCCACCGAGCACAACGCCCTGCGCGGCCACGAGATGAGCATGGTCTATCAGGACGCCCTGTCGTCACTGAACCCCTCCATGCTCATCCGCACCCAGATGGCGCAGCTGACCTCCCGCGGCGGGACCCGCAGCGCCGAGGAGCTCCTCGAGCTGGTGGGGCTCGACCCCAAGCGCACGCTGCGCAGCTACCCGCACGAGCTCTCCGGTGGTCAGCGTCAGCGCGTTCTCATCGCCATGGCGCTGACCCGGGACCCCTCGCTGGTCCTGGCCGACGAGCCGACGACAGCGCTGGACGTGACTGTCCAGAAGCAGGTCATCGACCTGCTCAACGAGCTGCGTGAGAAGCTCGGCTTCGCGATGGTCTTCGTCTCGCACGACCTGGCTCTGGTGGCCAAGCTGGCCCACCGCATCACCGTCATGTACGCGGGCCAGGTGGTCGAGCAGGCCCCCACCAGTGAGCTGCTGTCCAATCCCGTCCACGAGTACACCCGTGGACTGCTGGGAGCCGTGCTCTCCATCGAGGCGGGCTCCAAGCGGCTCCACCAGGTGCGTGGAGTGGTCCCCTCGCCCAGCGAGTTCGTCAAGGGCGACCGCTTCGCCCCCCGATCGGCCCATCCGACGGTCGGCCTGGACACCCGGCCTGTGCTCAAGCCGGTGCCCGGCACGACCGAGCACAGCTACGCCATCACCCCTGAGCTCGAGGCTCTGCTCGCGAAGGAGAATCACTGATGCCTTCCAACACCTCTGCATCGACCTCATGGAGCGAGGACCAGCCGGTCGTCGAGCTCAAGGACGTCAACGTCATCCACAAGTCCCGTACCGGCGGCCTGTTCAACCCGGACACGGTCCACGCGGTCAACAACGTCTCACTGTCCGTCAAGCGCGGGGAGACGCTGGGGCTCGTGGGGGAGTCGGGGTGCGGTAAGTCCACGACCGCCCGGGTCATGGTGGGGCTGCAGCCGGTCACCTCCGGCGAGGTCATCTTCAAAGGACGCCCGCTGGGGCACTCCGCCTCGGATCGTCGTGAGCTGGGGCGCAGCATCTCGGTGGTCTTCCAGGACCCGGCGACGGCTCTCAACCCGCGCATGATCGTGCACGACACGCTCATCGACCCGCTCAACGTCCACGGCATCGGGTCGCCCAAGGAGCGGGAGGCACGGGTACGCGACCTGCTCCACCTGGTGGGTCTGCCTCCCAGCGCCCTCAACGTGCTGCCCCGGCAGATCTCGGGTGGTCAGCGCCAGCGCGTCGCCATCGCCCGAGCGCTCGCTCTGGACCCCGACATCATCGTGGCTGACGAGCCCACCTCCGCCCTGGACGTCTCCGTGCGCGCCCAGGTGCTCAACCTCCTTCAGGACCTCAAGGCCTCCCTGGGACTGGGGCTGGTGTTCATCAGCCACGACATCAACACGGTGCGCTACGTCTCGGACCGGATCGCCGTCATGTACTTCGGCAAGATCCTCGAGCTCAACACCACCGAGGAGATCTTCAACAACCCGCAGGAGGAGTACACGCGTACGCTCCTTGCGGCGGTGCCCTCGCTGCTCGACGTCTGAGCAGCCGTCGTCCGGTCAGATTCTGATCAACCGGCCTCATCGTGAGGGGCGGACCCGTTCGGGTCCGCCCCTCACTGCTGCGTCGAGCACCAGGGGGTCGGCAAAGTCGGTTTTAGGGGGTTGGTTGGGTCTGTAGGCTGATGGCTCGTTTGGGGCGTCTGGACAGGGATCTGGTGGTTGAGGCGATGGAGACGCCGGGCCCGAGGAAGAGGCGGATGAGGCTGATGGCCAGGTTCCTTAGGGCGGCCATGATCTCGGGGCCGTTGCGGGTGCTCAGCTGGTGACGGTCCTCGTCGAAGACCACGTCCCGGATCCAGTGGAGACGGTTCTCTATCCCCCAGTGCCCGCGGACCCAGGCCGCGACGGCCTCGGGCTGGGCGTCGGTCATGGGCAGGGAGCAGATCAGGTAGACCACCTCGACACGCTTGCGGCCTTTGACGGTTCGGGTGCGTCGGATCTGGACCACCTGGGCGGCGGCGGGGAAGTCCACCCGCTGAGGGGCCTCGAGGGCCTTGACGGTGCGCCGCACCCACCGACCGTGAGAGCGGTCGACCGAGGAGATGGACGGGACGTCCTTCCACGGCAGGGCCTTGAGCGTCCTGCGCAGGGTCTTCTGATTGCCCTTGACGGTGAACACGTAGTGACCACCACGCCGGGTGATCCACCGGGCGGTGTCCACCTGGGTGTGCATGGCGTCAGCGGTCACCACGACCCCGTCCAGGTCGAGGGGCTCAAGCAGAACCCTGAGTGCGGGGATCTCGTTGGACTTGCCGGCCACCCGCTCCTGGGTAAGCACGGCGCCCGTGGCGTGGTCCAAGGCGGCCAGGAGGTGCGGCGCCGGATCCTCGCCCCTGCGCGCTGCACGCATGGTCTTGCCGTCCACGGCGATCACTGTGCGGCCGTTGATGGTGCCGGTACGCGTGTAGAACCAGGTCATCAGATGGGCGTCGAGGTCTGCGGGGTCCAGGTCCTGGAGCACCCGTCGGATGGTGGACTCCGATGGAAGGGCCTGCCCCTCCTCCAGCCCCAGAGAGCGCAGGTCGGCGCCGGTCAGGTCGGTGGTGTGCTCCCATATCGCCGTCAGGCTCCGGCAGCCGGCCAGCACCCCGGTGACGGCCAGGGACAGGACCGTGGGCAGGCCTCAAGCGCACACCCCGCCGATCGCGGGGGTCGGTCACGTTCCTGAGAACCTGGACCAGGGGCTGGCGCGACAAGGCGGTCGTGGTGGAGGATGGCATCAGCGCGGGCTCCCAGGACGAGGGGATGACTAGACACCACTCATCGTCCCCACGGGGCCCGCGCCCCCGTCTCAACGACACACCAAACCCCGTCAAAGCCCCCGTCAGACCGGCTCATCCCTCATCACCCACCGACTTTGCCGACCCCCTGCGTCGAGCACCTTCAGACGGCTCACACGGTAATAGGTTGAGCGGCCGATATAGTCGTTGAAGGTTCCGGGGAGAGTGGAGAGCATATTTCGTGTGAATTCGGAGCGAATTCCGCGTCTATGGGGATTGACTTCCAGGTCACATGTCGGGTACATTGCTTTTATCAGTTCAGCGAGGAGCTGTGTACGGCATGTATGGCCGTCAACAAAGGTGTTGAATGCGAAGGAGGGTCCTATGTATGTCGCAGCGCCATGGCGTGTGACCACGACTGCGCGACGTCAGTCCGTCGTGCGTGAGGGGCGGGGACCCTCCTTGATCTCTTCCTGACGGCTGCTGATAAGCCATATCCCCGTCAGTGTGATGGAAGGGGTCGCGGACTGCGGCCCGCTGCTCCCCGCCTCGTCCCCGTTCTATGAGGCGGACGGCGTCCTGGCACGTCCTCGATCTCGTGGGACCGAGTGCGGCCGGTGCCAGACGCATTCTTGATGTGCGCGCCTCGCCATGCCTGGTGCGGCGGACGGTCGTCGCAATCAATTCAGTTACCACAAGGGACCTCTGTGTCTTTTTTAGAGAAGTAGGTGGAGACTTATGGGCAGACTTATGGGCTCTGCGTGTGCCGCGATGCGGCTTGATGAGAAAATCCTCGACACTGAATCAGGAAGCATTTCCTTCGACTTCAGGTCGAGGTCCGACGGAAACCTGTTCGCGTTGCGCGGCGCCGAGGGATGCTCTCTCGACATGCGCATCGTCGGGTCATCACTCGTGTACGAGGCGACGGTTCCAGGCAGGTGGAGCAAGCTGGAGGCCGAGGACGTGCGCTCGCTCGACGACGGGCGCTGGCACAGCGCCGTCGTCACCGTCGGCTCCGCCGGCACCCGGCTGTACCTCGACGGCTACCAGGTCTTCTGCGGCACCACCACGGCCTTCCTCAAGGACCTTCCCGGACTGACTCAGGCCGTCCTGGGGCAGGGCGACAGCCCGGAGGTCACTGCGTTCACGGTGCGCTCCGAGGTGCTGACCGCACGGGAGGTCCTGGCCCTGTCTCGGCGCGCGGAGCCGCTGGTCGAGTTCGCCGCGAACCGTCTGAGCCCCTACGACGTCGCCCGCTTCGGCGACGCCCGGCACGGTGCCCTCTGGCTACGCTTCAGGGTGCGGGGCCGTATGCAGCAAGGAGCCCTCCTCGCAGCCGGTGGGCTCGGACGTGAGCAGCTCGCCGTGACGGTCGCTCCGGAGGGGATCACCTATACCGGTGTGAGTGCCGCGGGGGAGCGCCGTGAGGTCACCGCCACCGGTGCGTGGAGCGACGGCGACTGGCACGAGGTCGTGGTCACCGTGGGGCACGGTGCCGTCGACCTCTACGTCGACGGGTTCCGCGAGACGCACGCTCCCGGTGAGTTCTTCCTCGGTGAGGTGGAGGGGCTCGATGAGATCGTCGTCGGCCAGGACTGCAACGGCGTGCGCCTGTCCGGAGAGGTCCAGCGCGCGGGACTCTACGACTACGCCCTCAGCGACGCACAGATCAAGCGCCTGTGCGAGGTTGAGCCCATTGAGACCGACGCCCTGTTCGACCGGGGCTACCGGGGCTCGGCGTCCTACCGGATCCCATCCCTCCTCACGCTGGCCTCCGGCACCATCCTGGCCGGTGCCGACCAGCGCGTCTCCAACGCCAATGACTCTCCCAACGACATCAACTTCGTCGTGCGTCGGTCCCTTGACGGAGGGCGGAGCTGGGAGCCGGCCCGCACCGTCATCGACTGCCCGGGACGTGGGGAGGATGCCTCGTCGGTGATCGACTCCTGCATGGTCCAGGACCCGCACACGGGCAGGATCCACGTCCTCATCGATCACTTCCCCGGCGGCATCGGCCAGCCCAACTGCTGGGCCTCCACCGGATTCGACGAGCAGGGCAGGCGCCTCCTGCGGGATCTCGACGACGGACGCTACGTCGTCGAACCGGACGGGACGGTGAGGACGATGGACGGCCAGGAAACCGAGTTCCGGATCGAGGATGACGGCGCCGTGCTCCGCGACGGTCATCCGGCCGGGAACATCGAGCTCGCACCCGGGGCGGACCCGGCCGAGAGCCTTCTGGCCATCCCCACCAGCTACCTGCAGATCGCTCACTCCGACGACGACGGCGCCACCTGGAGCAGGCCGCGGGATCTCAACCCCCAGCTGAAGCAGCCGTGGATGAGGTTCCTGGGCACCTGCCCGGGCAACGGCATCGCCCTGCGACACGGTCCGCGTGCCGGACGTCTCGTGGTGCCCCTCTACTTCAACAACGACCGGAACTGGCTGGCGATGTGCGCCACAGTCGCCTACTCCGACGACCACGGGCAGACCTGGCGGCTCGGCCACGGTCCCAACGAGGGCAGACAGACCCCCGACGGCCGACTCGACCCACGGACCTTCGTCGATGAGACCTGGTCCCTGCACGAGGCCGCGGTGGTGGAGAGGGCGGACGGATCGCTTCTGCTGTTCATGCGCAACCAGCATCCTCGTGGACGCGTCGCCGTCAGCGAGTCCCACGACGCAGGACAGACCTGGGGGCCGATCCGCTTCGACGAGGATCTTCCCGAGATCTGGTGCCAGCCCAATGCGATCTCGCTGCCCTCGGCCGAGGGGGAGGACCGCATCGTCTTCGCCAACGCCTCGCTCATGCTCCCGTTCCGAGGCTGCGGAGTCATTCGGCTCAGTCTTGACGGGGGCCGCACGTGGAGGCGTTCACGGACCTTCAACCCCGGCCACTACGTCTACCAGTGCATGTGCGTCCTGCCCGACGGAAGGATCGGGCTCCTCTGGGAGAACGAGTGCCAGGGCCTCTACTTCTCGCGCCTTCCCCTGAGCTGGTTCGACGTCGGTATCGACACGGAGACCGACGCCGAGCTCGACGCGGCCATCGAGGCCATTGATCCACCGGCTGATCCGCCGGCGGCAGCGGAGCAGAGCAGCTGCTCATGAACGACTCGCCGATCAGTCACACCCCACTCAACCACCCGTTACTCATCACCGTTCAAAGGAGAACCGTCATGACCCCGTCCCCGTCCACTCCGTCCACGTCTGCCCCGTCGCACCTGCAGGCCGCCTTCAGCCGCCGCAGCTTCATGGTCCTGGGCGGTGTCGGCGTCTGCGGTGCGCTGGCCGCGTGCGGCGGCAAGAGCTCGTCCGACGACGAGGAGACCGGGCCGCTGCACGGCACCGTCACCATGTGGTCGTCATTCACCCAGGGGCCGCGTGCGGACTGGATGAAGAAGATGGCCGAGGAGTTCCACGCCAAGAATCCCGACGTCACCGTCAAGATCGAGCAGTTCTCCTGGTCCGAGTTCAACACCAAGTGGACCACCGGCCTGACCGCCGGACAGGTCCCGGACATCTCCACCGCGCTGCCCAACAACGTCGTGGAGATGATCAACTCCGAGGCTCTGGTGCCGCTCGATGAGGTCATCGACTCCATCGGCAGAGACCGGTTCCCCAAGCCGGCGCTGGCCGAGGGGCAGTCGGACGGCAAGTCGTACTCGGTGCCCATCTACTCCCACGCCCAGGTGATGTGGTACCGCACCGACATCCTGCAGCAGAAGGGCCTGTCAGTCCCGACGACCTGGGAGGAGCTGGCCACGGCGGCCAAGGCGATCGGAAAGTCCGATGATCTCTACGGACTGTCCGTGCCCCTGGGGACGGGCGACATGCTGGGGGCGCGCTACCTCAACTTCTACGTGCGTTCCGCGGGGCAAAGACTGCTCAAGGACGACGGAGGGGCCAACCTGACCTCCGATGCGGCCCTCGACGGCATCAAGTACTGGACCGACCTGTACAAGTCGGTCTCCCCGGAGGGATCCCTGGACTACGCGGTCCTCGACCAGGCGACTCTCTTCTACCAGGGCAAGACCGCCTTCGACTTCAACTCCGGGTTCCACATCTCCGGGGTGGCCACCAACCGCCCCGACCTGGTCGACTCCATCGCCGCCGCGCCGCTTCCCAGGATGAAGGCCTCCGATCCGGCGAACTACCCGGCCGAGGTGTCGAACGTGCCCCTGGTGGTGTGGGAGGCCTCCAAGGTCAGGCGAGAGGCGAAGGCCTTCCTGGAGTTCCTGTTCACCAAGGACAAGTACATCGAGTTCCTCCACTCGGTCCCCGGCGGCATGCTTCCTGTCCTCAGCGACATCTCGCAGGACTCGACCTACCTGGGCAACGAGACCATCCAGAAGTACTCCGAGTCGATCAAGGTGATCCAGGACCAGGTCAACGTCGGAAGCGCCATCGGCATGGAGAAGGGACCGCTCGTCCAGGCCGGAGTTCTCACCAGTCAGGGACTGATCGAGAAGATGTACCACTCGATCATCATCGACGGCACCGATGTCGAGACCGCCGCCAAGGACTGCGAGAAGAAGCTCAACGAGGCGTTCAAGGCCGCAGGAGCCAGCATCAAGTGAGTCGGCGCGGCGGCGGGGAGGTGACACCGTCCCCGCCGCCCAGCCCGAAAGGTGAACTCATGACACGCATCAAACGAATGAACTGGACAGGCGTCTGCTTCGTGGCGCCGTCAATGATCGTCGTTCTTGCTCTGCTGATATACCCGGTCTTCTCAAGCATCTGGTACTCCTTCACGGACAAGAACCTCCTGCGTACCAGCTACCACGTGGTGGGGATCTCCAACTACACCGACCTCCTCGGATCCTCCAGCTTCTGGAACGCGTTCGGGGTGTCGATCAAGTGGACCGCGGCATCGATCATCGGCCAGCTGGCAGTGGGCATGGTGCTGGCCCTCGCTCTGGACCGGGTTCCGCGCGGATCGGGGCTGTTCCGCACCCTCCTCATCGTGCCCTGGGCGTTTCCGGCCATCATCACCGCCTTCGCCTGGAAGTGGATCCTTAACGACGTCTACGGGTTCCTTCCCAATCTTCTGACGTCCCTCGGCCTGACCGACAAGAACACGGCGTTGCTGGGCAACCCCACGACGACCTTCTGGATCGCGCTGCTCATCAACATCTGGTTCGGTGCGCCGATGTTCATGGTGAATATCCTCTCGGCTCTCAAGACCATTCCTCAGGAGCAGTACGAGGCGGCGATGGTGGACGGGGCCTCCGGGTGGCAGCGGTTCAGGTTCATCACGCTGACCCACATCCGCGAGGTCATCGGGCTGCTGGTCATCCTGCGCACCATCTGGGTCTTCAACAACTTCGACATGCTCTTCCTCCTGACGGGCGGAGGTCCGGGGGAGAGGACGACGACGCTGCCGATCTTCGCCTACCAGGAGGGCTGGAACCTGCGTCAGCTCGGCGTCGCCTCCACGGTGACGATCCTGCTGCTCATCTTCCTGCTGGTTCTGGCCTTCGGCGCCTTCAGGATGCTCAACCGCTGGGAAAAGGAAAGGGGCTGAATCATGCGACGTGCTGGTCGTAGTCCGTGGGGAACCGTGTGCGTGTACCTCATTCTCATCGTTGCCGCCTTTGTCGCGGTGTTCCCGCTCGTATGGGTCGTCTCCTCGTCCTTCAAGACCTCTCACGAGCTCGCGCAGAACCCGCTGCAGCTGTTCTCGAGCTCGCCAACGCTGGAGCACTACCGCAAGGTGGTCGAGGAGATCGGGTTCCTGACGAACCTGAAGAACTCACTGCTGATCGCGGGATGCTCGACGGTGATCGCTGTCGTGGTCTCGATGCTCGGCGCCTACGGGATCGTCCGATTCTTCCCACGTGTCGGCAGGCAGCTGACCAAGATCCTCATCGGCACCTACATGTTCCCACCGATTCTGCTCGCCATCCCGTATACCATCACCATGGTCAAGCTCGGGCTCATGAACAGCTACATCGGACTGATCATCGCCTACCTGTCGTTCTCGATCCCCTATGCGATCTGGATGCTCATCGGCTTCTTCCAGACGGTTCCCGTCGGGGTGGAGGAGGCCGCCGCGGTCGATGGGGCGAGCCGGTTCAGGGTGTTCTGGCAGATCTCGGTGCCCATCATCCTGCCGGGGATCGTAGCCACTGCCGTCTACACCTTCATCAATACCTTCAACGAGTTCCTCTACGCGCTCCTGTTCATCACCGAGTCGGACAGGATGCCCGTCGCAGTCGGCCTCTACTCTCTCCAGGGGTCGGAGGTTCTTGACTGGGGAGCCATGATGGCTGCTTCCGTGATCGTGATCGTCCCGTCGGTCGTTTTCTTCATGATCATTCAGAAGCACATCTCGGGAGGGCTCTCCGAGGGGTCCGTCAAGTAGCCCCTCCTGCGCCCTGCCCGGGCTCTGCCTCAGTCCCGCCTCCAGCCACCCCGGTACCTGCGACGCGAGTGATCGCGCGTGCGCAGGCGCCGGGGTGGCGCCGGGAAGAAAGATCTGCAACAATACTCATTGACGTCAGATGTCAGACGTCCGATAACCTTTCAATGAAGAGAGACACCACATGGACAACCGTTTCACCGGCGTCATCCCGCCGGTCGTCACCCCTTTCACCGCTGAGGGCGAGGTTGACCTCGACAGCCTGGACAAGGTCGTTGAGCACCTCATCGTCGGAGGTGTCGATGGCCTGTTCGCCCTGGGGTCCTCAGGAGAGGTCGCCTACCTGACCGACTCCCAGCGCGACGCCGTCATCGAGCGCGTCGTCAAGAAGGCTGCAGGTCGTGTGCCGGTGCTCGCGGGGGCCATTGACACCACGGCTCACCGCGTCATCGAGCAGGCGCGCCGCGCCGTCGCGCTCGGTGCGCAGGCGATCGTGGCGACCTGCCCCTTCTACGCGCTCAACGACGCCGAGGAGATCAAGGCCCACTTCCGCGCCATCGCGGCGGCCATCGACGTTCCCGTCTTCGCCTACGACGTGCCCGTGCGTCTTGGCGGTGCCAAGCTCGGCCGCGACCTCCTCGTCGAGCTGGGCAAGGAGGGTGTCATCGCCGGCGTCAAGGACTCCTCCGGTAACGACGTCGCCTTCCGTCGGCTGGTCGCGGCCAATGAGGCCGCGGGGCACCCGCTCGCCCTGCTGACCGGTCACGAGTGCGTCGTCGACGGCATGCTCCTGCTGGGCGCGGACGGGCTCGTCCCCGGCTACGGCAACGTGGACCCGGTCCGCTACGCCGAGATGTGGAAGGCCTCCCGCGAGGGGAAGTGGGACGAGGTCCGCCGCCTCCAGGACGAGATCTGCGCCGGCTTCGAGATCGTCTTCGTTCCCCAGGGGCGCTCGGCCGACGCCACCGGTATCGGAGCCTTCAAGACCGCGATGGAGGCGATCGGGATCATCGCCACCAACGAGATGGCCTTCCCGGTCCAGGCTCTCGAGGGCGAGACCAAGGACGCGGTCCTGGAGATCGTCAAGGCGCAGGGCCTGATCTGACGCCCTGGCGGGTCCAGCTGGGTGCGTGCGCCCGAGAGTCTCGACGTCGAGCGAGTCGGGCGCACGCACCCAGCGGCGTCAACGGGCACTCACCAGTCCGGTTCCAGCCGGCTTCGAGCTGCCGCCACCTCCTCATCAACCATTCCTTTTCCAGACCCGGCACACCCGTGCCGCTTGCCCCTTTGGAGAGCGTCATGAGTCAGGATGTCCCCCCATCCGACCCCATCAACCCGTCACCGTCAGGCGAGAGCCCGCTCGTCGTCGGACTTGATCTCGGCGGCACCAAGATGGCCGCTGCCCTGGTAGACGGTCACGGGGCCCTCCAGGGCCCCGTGACCTCCTGCCCCACTCCCGCCCACGACGGTCCGGCCGCCATGCTCAAGGCCATCAGCGCCCTGGTGCAGAAGGTCGTCGAGGCCGGAACGCACCAGGATCCCGGCAGGGCCGTGTCGATCACGGCGGTCGGCATCGGTACCGCAGGCGTCGTCGACGTCGAGCACGGGACGATCCTGTCCGCCACCGACGCCATCACCGGGTGGGCCGGCACGCAGGTCGCCACCGGCGTGCAGGAACGACTCGCCGCCGCAGGGCTCGGCACGATCCCGGTCCACGTCGAGAACGACGTCGACGCCTATGCCGCCGGGGAGGCGTGGCTCGGCGCCGGCACCGGAGCTGAGGTCGTCCTCATGGTGGCGGTGGGTACCGGCGTCGGCGGCGCCCTCGTCATCGAGGGCGTCACTCGCCGAGGCGCCCACCACGTTGCGGGCGAGATCGGCCACGTACCCGTTCCCGGTGCGCAGGGCGAGCCCTGCACCTGCGGCAGGTCCGGGCACCTCGAGGGCATTGCCGCAGGCCCGCAGATCTACCGCCGTTACCTGGCCAAGGGCGGAGACCCTCATGTCCCGGACGCCCGCGAGGTCGAGAAGCGCGCGGCCGCGGGCGACGACATCGCCCAGGAGGTCTACCGGGACTCGGCGACCTGTTTGGGCAGGGCCCTGGCGGGCCTGGTCACCGTCATCGACCCTGACGTCGTCGTCGTCTCCGGGGGCCTGGCCCGAGCCGGTGACCTGTGGTGGGAGCCCCTCAGGCAGACCTTCGCCGCGGAGATCATCGACCCCCTGGCGCCCATCAGGATCGTTCCCGCCACCCTGGGGACTACCGCGCCGATCGTCGGTGCGGCCCGCGGGGCTCTCGCCCTGGCCGGCGAGCACGACTAAACAGCACTAACCAAGACCACCCAGAATCCACCCACGACTAATCACCTCATCACCGCCGCGAGGCGCCGTCAGACAGGACAGACCTATGACCGAGCAGTCACCATCACCCTCGTCAACGGGGGGTCCGACCACCCCCTCGGGCCTCCATCCCGTCCTGGAGCGCCTGAGGGGAGGGCTCATCGCCTCCGCTCAGGCCTATCCGGGTGAGCCGATGCGCGACCCCCGCACCATGGACGAGGTGGCCCAGGCCTGTGTCGCCGGCGGCGCCGTCGGCATCCGCGCGCAAGGCCTGGCGGACCTGGCCCTCATCTGCCAGCACGTCGACGTGCCCGTCATCGGTCTGTGGAAGGAGGGGCACGACGGCGTCTTCATCACCCCTACCCTCACCCACGCCATCGCCGTGGCCGCCACCGGCAGCCAGATCGTGGCGCTGGACGGCACCCGGCGCCCCCGTCCCGATGGACTGAGCCTGGCTCAGACCGTTGAGGGCCTCCGCCAGGCCCGTCCCGAGGTCCTCGTCATGGCCGACTGCGGGTCCCTGGACGATGCCAGGGCCGCGCAGGACGCAGGGGTCGACATCCTCGGGACCACGCTGGCCGGTTACACCGGGGAGCGTCCCAAGACCGACGGCCCCGACCTCGAGCTCGTCGACCAGGTCGCCGGCATCGCAGAGATCCCGCTCGTCGTCGAGGGTCGGGTCCACACCCCCGCGCAGGCCGCGGCCGCCATGGAGCATGGCGCCTTCGCCGTCGTCGTCGGCACCGCGATCACCCACCCGACCACCATCACGTCGTGGTTCGCCGGAGCCCTGCCCGGTGCCCTGTGGAAGGGGTGATCGGAAGGGCTGTGCAAAACGGCGCCGTTCCGCGGGTTGCTCCGTATGTGACAGGTGTGACTACTGGGGCGCAAATGTGCGAATTGTTACTCGCTATCCAGCGCGACACTCCGGTCTGACCTGACAAACCCAAGGTTTTATGCGTAGCGTTGCCAGAAGTGGCACCACACAAGGGTGTCCGTCCACGATCGAGAGGGAAGACATGTCCGTCAACCGCACCGAGCTCATCGCCGCCATCGCCGAGAAGGCCGGCCTGACCAAGACCGACGCCGACGCCTTCCTGGGAGCCTTCCAGGATGTCCTCGTTGAGAACGTCGCCAAGGGTGAGGCCGTGAAGATCACCGGCCTCATGGGTATCGAGCGCGTCGAGCGTGCCGCACGTACTGGCCGTAACCCCCGCACCGGTGAGGAGATCCAGATCCCCGCCGGCTACGGCGTCAAGGTCACCGTGGGCTCCTCGCTGAAGAAGGCTGTCGCCGAGTGATACGTGGGGCCGCGCCCCTGACGTCCTGATTCCGGTCCGTTGCCGCCCCATCGAGGTGCGGCGGCGGGCCGGAATCATTCATGTGGACCGGCCTCCTGCTGACGATGGTCAGGGAGGTCCTGGCGGAGTAGACCGCGGCCGTCGATCTCCTCCTGTCGGCGGAGGGCTGAATAGGCAGCTGCTTTTACAGTGGACGCATGTCCGCTTTTACCTCTGCCGCAGATCCGTCCGACGGCGCCCGCACGGCTGCCGCCCCGGCAGGGGCTCCGCCCGGCCCCGCCTCCGTACCGGCGCTCCAGATGGTGGGCCTGGTCAAGACCTTCGATCGCAAGGTCGCGGTGGATCGGCTCAGTCTCGACATCCCGGTCTCCAGCTTCTACGGCATCGTCGGCCCCAACGGCGCCGGCAAGACGACCAGCCTGTCGATGGCCACCGGCCTGCTGCGTCCCGATGCCGGTCAGGCGCTCGTCCACGGCATCGACGTGTGGGCCGAGCCCCGGCGGGCCAAGACTCTCCTGGGGGTTCTGCCCGACGGGCTGCGCACCTTCGACCGTCTCAACGGTCTTGAGCTCGTCACCTACTCCGGCCTCCTGCGAGGGCTGGAGCGCGATGTCGTCGTGCCTCGGGCGACTGAGCTGGTCAAGGTCCTGGGACTGTGGGACGCCGGAACGACCCTGGTGGCCGACTACTCGGCGGGAATGCGCAAGAAGATCCACCTAGCCTGCGCCATGGTGCACTCGCCCTCCATCCTGGTCCTGGACGAGCCCTTCGAGGCCGTCGACCCGATCTCGGCGCAGACGATCCAGGCGATCCTGCGCGACTACGCCGCCGCCGGGGGCACCGTGGTCATCTCCAGCCATGTCATGGCCACGGTGCAGCGCCTGTGCGACCACGTGGCGATCATCAACGCCGGCCGGGTCGTCGCTGCGGGGACGACGCAGCAGGTCGCCGCGGGCGGGGACCTCGAGCAGCGCTTCACCGAGCTGGTGGGGGCGCAGGTGCGGACGGAGGGGCTGGCATGGTTGCGACCCTCGTCAAGCTGAAGTGGCGCCTGACCCTCAACGCCCTGACCAAGAACGCCTGGGCCGCCGTCGGCACCGTGATCGGCGCTCTGTACGGGCTGGGAGCGCTCGGCCTGGTGCTGGCCGGTGCCATCGGACTCGGGCTGGGAGCGGACCCGCAGGTCATAGCGCTCCTCCTGGGATCCCTCGGGGCGCTGCTGGTGGCGGGCTGGGCAGTGGTGCCGCTGCTTGTCACCGGGGTCGACTCCACCCTCGACCCCCGAGCCATGGCCGCCTGGGCCGCGCCGTCGCGAGGGCTGGCGGCCGGGCTGCTGGCCGCCGGGGCCCTCGGCGTTCCCGGCTGCCTGACGGCCGTCGTCTGTCTTGTCCCAGTCCTCACCTGGTCGGTGGCCGGACAGGTCCCGGCGGCGCTGCTGGCACTGCTGTGCGCTCCGGCGGCCCTGGCCACCTGCGTCATCCTCTCCCGGATCGTCGTGACAGCCGCGGGGATCTCCTCCTCCCGGCGAGGACGTGAGACGACGGCGATCATCGCCTTCCTGTCCTTCCTGCTGGTCACGCAGCTGCCGAACCTGATCCCCAGGCTCATCGGGGACGACGTCGTCGGCTTCCTTGAGCGGCTCAGGACCGTTGCGCGGGTCCTGGGGCTGTCCCCCTTCGGCTGGGCCTTCGCCGCCCCCGGCCTCATGGCCACCGGTTCGGTGCTGTCGGCGCTGGCGCTGACGATCGGCGCCTGGGTCATCCCCGTGGCCCTGCTTCCCCTGTGGCAGCGCGTTGTGGGCAAGGTGATGACCTCCCCCGGTGCGTCTCGCACCCGGACGCGCGCCTACGAGGCCAGCGGCGCGGGCTCTGACCCGCAGCACCGCAACCAGCCCGATGTGCTGCCATGGGCCAGTCGGCTGACCGCCGTCCTGCCTGTGCCCGCTGCCGCCGTGGCGGCCCGCTGCCTGCGCTACTGGCGCACCGACCCCAGGTACCTGCTCCAGCTCCTGTCCGTCATGCTCGTGCCGGTCCTCCTCGTCCTGGTTCCCGCCATGAACTCAAGTCGATTCATCCTCGTCGTCAACGGTCAACGGCTGGGCGGCAGCCTCGCCCTCGGGCACGCACCGGTGTTCCTGCTGGGCATGGCGCCCGCGCTGGCGATGTTCATGGGATGGGTGGTCCACGACGACCTCGGCCTGGACTCCACCGCCCTGTGGAGCCACGTCAGCGCCGGCATCAGCGGAGCGCACGACCGGCTGGGGCGAGTCGCCGCAGCGGCTGCGTGGCAGGTCCCCACTCTGCTCGCCGTCGAGCTGCTCATGAGCCTGTGGACCGGGTACTGGGAGGCGCTGCCGGCAGTGACCGGTGCGAGCCTGGCTGTCTACGGCTGCGCGCTGGCATGGTCCTGCCTCACCAGCGTCCTTCTGCCCTATGAGACGCTCGCCCCCGGAGACAGTCCCATGCGCTCGCGGACGTCGGGAACGGCTGTTGTCGCCTCCATCGTCCAGATGGTGGCCATGCTTCTCCTGCTCGCCGTCTGCTCGCCCGTGCTCGGGGTCGCGGTCTACGGCATCGCCCAGGGCCTGCCGCTGTGGGGGTGGGTGGCCCTCCTGCTGGGGGCCACGTGGTGCGGTCTGGCGCTCTGGGGCGGGGTCATCCTGGGCGGCCGTCTGCTCGACCGGCGCGGACCGCAGGTCCTGGCCACGATCCACGCCTGGCCGGGGCACTCACAGCCGGTGTAATTGCCGCGGTCACACACGACAGACTGATTGATTCTGACGAGTTGAGGTAGGATTGCTGTAAAGTCGCTCAATACGCAGCGGCTCACAGAGGTCAGTAGACTCAGTACACCCAGTTGTTATGTCAGAGAGGACATCATCGTGCAGCTTGTCATTCTGGACTCCGCGCAGGCGCTCGCGCAGCGGGCGGCCGACGAGATCGAGACGCTGCTCAGGGACAAACCGGCAGCCGTGCTGGGGACCGCCACCGGCTCCTCGCCCCTGCCCCTGTATGACGAGCTCGCTGCTCGCTGCGCCGCGGGTCGTCTCAGCTTCGCCGAGGTCACCGGCTTCATGCTCGACGAGTACGTCGGCCTGCCCGCAGGGCACCCGGAGCGCTACGCCACCTTCATGGAGACCAATCTGCGCTCTCGCGTTGACATGCGCCCCGGTGCCCTTCACGGCCCGGACGCGCTGAGCCAGGACCTCGAGGCCGCGTGCCGGGACTATGAGGCCCAGATGGCGGCGGCCGGCTACTGCGACCTGCAGATCCTCGGTATCGGCTCCGATGGGCACATCGGCTTCAACGAGCCCGGTGGCGCCCTCGACTCGCGCACACACGTCGATCAGCTCCACGAGCAGACCCGCCGCGACAACGCCCGCTTCTTCGGCGGTGACGTCGACGCCGTGCCCACCAAGTGCATCACCCAGGGGCTGGCCACGATCATGGAGGCCCGCAAGCTCGTCCTCATCGCCACCGGGGAGGGCAAGGCCGAGGCCATCGCCCATCTCGTGGAGGGCGAGGTGAGTCCCGAGTGGCCCGCAACCGTCATGCAGCGCCACGACGACGCCCTGGTGCTGGTCGACCCGGCGGCTGCCAGCCGGCTCACCTCGAAGCCCTGACGACGGCGTCGAGCACCTCAGGGAGAGTCTCCCCACAGGGACAGGGCGGGGTGGGCGACTGTCAGGGCGCACCGTCCGACTTAGACTGGGCGGTATGACAGACGTCCTCGCCAGTGCTGACCCGGGATCGCCCGGAGCTCCGACCGACCCGGCCGCCGAGCCCACTCAGGGCGTCGGTACGGCCGTCCTGGAGCGCGAGGAGCTCCAGTCGACCGACGACGGCGACGCGGACCGTTTCGCTCACTACGTCCGCAAGGACAAGATCGCCGCGGCCGCCGTCACCGGGCGTCCCGTCGTCGCCCTGTGCGGCAAGGTGTGGACGCCCGGCCGGGACCCGTCGAAGTACCCGGTGTGCCCCACCTGCAAGTCCATCTACGAGGAGATGCGTGGCGGGGACGAGTCCGGCGGCGGCAAGGGCCCTCGCTTCCCGCGCTTCCCCTTCGGGCGAGGCGGTCGGTGAACGTCGCCCGCGGCGGCCAGGCGACCCATCCCACCCCGACGCGCGCCTCGACGTCGGCGGCCCAGAACCTCTCCCCGGCCTACCCGCGCCGCGCAGCCTGGGGGACGGCAGGATCACTGCGTGCCTGGCAGGCCGCAGCCCTGGGGCAGTACCTGGAGACGATGCCTCAGGACTTCCTGGCGGTGGCCACGCCCGGGGCCGGTAAGACGACCTTCGCGCTGCGGGTGGCCACCGAGCTGCTCAGCTCCGGTGACGTCCACAAGGTGACGATCGTCTGCCCCACCGAGCACCTCAAGTACCAGTGGGCCGAGGCCGCCGCCCGCGTCGGTATCCACATCGACCCCTCCTACTCCAACTCCCAAGGAGCGCTGGGATCGCGATTCGACGGTGTCGCCCTGACCTACGCGCAGGTGGCCGCCAACGCCAACCTGCACCGCGCCCGCACGGACCAGGCCCGCACCCTCGTCATCCTCGACGAGATCCACCACGGTGGAGACGCTCTGAGCTGGGGCGACGCGATACGCGAGGCCTTCACGCCGGCACGCCGCCGGCTGGCCCTGACCGGAACCCCCTTCCGCTCCGACACCTCCCCGATCCCGTTCGTGCGCTACCAGGAGGACGCCTCCGGCTCAAAGCGCTCCCAGGCGGACTACTCCTACGGCTACTCCGACGCGCTGCGCGACGGCGTCGTGCGCCCGGTGATGTTCATGTCCTACTCAGGACAGATGCGCTGGCGCACCAAGGCGGGCGATGAGGTCGCGGCCCGCCTGGGCGAGCCCCTCACCAAGGACCTGGAGTCCCAGGCATGGCGCACCGCGCTCGACCCGACGGGGGAGTGGATCCCCGCGGTCCTGGCCGCCGCCGACCAGCGCCTGAGCGAGGTACGCCGTCAGGTGCCCGACGCCGGAGGCCTCGTCATCGCCTCCGACCAGGCCAAGGCCCGCGCCTACGCCAAGCAGCTGCGCGCCATCACCGGCCAGGCCCCCACCGTGGTCCTCTCCGACGACAACGGCGCCTCCAGCCGCATCGAGGCCTTCTCCGCGTCCACCGACCGCTGGCTGGTGGCTGTGCGCATGGTCTCCGAGGGCGTCGACGTCCCCCGGCTCGCCGTGGGCGTCTATGCCACCTCGACCTCCACCCCGCTCTTCTTCGCCCAGGCCGTGGGGCGCTTCGTGCGCTCACGGGCCCGCGGCGAGATAGCCTCCGTCTTCCTGCCCTCGGTGACTCCTCTGCTGGCCCTGGCCGGGGAGATGGAGGTGGCCCGCGACCACGTCCTGAGCCGCCCCGACTCGGCGGCGCAGGAGGACGCCCTGTTCAGCCCCGAGGACCGGCTGCTCGCCGAGGCCAACAGGACTGAGAACGCCTCGGACGCACTGTTGCCCGGCTTCGAGGCCATGGACAGCCAGGCCGAGTTCGACCGGGTCCTCTTCGACGGCGGCGAGTTCGGAACCGGCGCCATGGTCGGCAGCATCGAGGAGCAGGAGTACCTGGGACTGCCGGGGCTGCTGGAGCCCGAGCAGGTGACCGCCCTGCTGCGCCAGCGTCAGGACAAGCAGATCGCCTCCCAGAAGAAGCAGGCGGCGGCCGAGGCCCGCAGGCGGAAGAACTCGGGCGTCGACGACGCCCGGCGCCGGGCCGCCGCCCGTAAGGAGCTCTCCCAGCTGGTGGCTGCCTGGGCCCGCCGCTCCAGCCAGCCGCACGGTGTCGTGCACAATGAGCTTCGACGCGTGTGCGGAGGCCCTGAGGTGGCGGCGGCCTCCACCGAGGAGATCGAGAAGCGCATCCAGACCCTGCGGCGCTGGTTCGTCGGTAAGCGCTGAACGGCTCGGAGGATCCGGATACGACGGATCCGATACGACGTCCCTGGTGGCTCAGCGCCGGGTGGCGCCGCGTCCGTCGAGGTCGACGTGGCGGGTGGGCAGGGCCGACTCGCCATCGCTCAGACGCCAGGCGTCGTAGGGCAGCTCGGCGCGGGACGCCCGGTGCCTCTCCGCCGCCGTGCTCAGCGCCTCCTGGCCGCGGTGCTCCTCAATGATCGTGCCCTCATCGACCAGGAGCACCTGGAGCGGCCGGGCACCGGCCTCCTCCAAGGCCCCCAGTCCCTGCTCGCGAGAGCTGCAGGAGACCACCAGCTCCTCGGCCGCCGTGCCCTCGGCAGTGAGGGTGCGACCGGCCCACTTGCGCCCCCCCACGGTGGACTTGCCGCCCGAGGAGAACTTGGCGACCTCCTCCATGGCGCCGTCGGCCCCCTCGCGCTCCACCAGCTTGTAGACGAGCGCAGCGGTTGGGCGACCCGACCCGGTGACGAGCTTGGTGCCCACCCCGTAGGAGTCCACGGGGGCCGCCCCCAGCGCGGCGATGGCGTGCTCGTCGAGGTCGTTGGTGACGGTGATCTTCGTCGTCGTCGCTCCCAGGGCGTCGAGCTGGGCGCGCACCTTGAAGGCCTCGGCCACCAGGTCGCCGGAGTCCAGACGTACTGCTCCGAGCTCCCCGCCCGCGGCCCGCGCCGCCTTGACCGCGCGCTCCACGCCGGTGGCGATGTCGTAGGTGTCCACCAGGATGGTGGTGCTCGGACCCAGGCTGGCCACCTGAGCGGCGAAGGCCTCCTCCTCGGTGTCGTGCAGAAGGGTGAAGGAGTGCGCCGAGGTTCCTACCGTGGGAATCCCGTAGAGGAGCCCCGCCTCCAGGTTGCTTGTCCCCACGAAACCACCGACCACCGACGCCCGGGCAGCGGCCACGGCCGCCAGCTCGTGGGCGCGGCGAGCGCCGAAGTCCACGCAAGGACGCCCGTGGGCGGCGATCGTCATGCGGGAGGCAGCTGCGGCGACGGCGCAGTCGTAGTTGTAGATCGACAGGGCCAGGGTCTCCAGGATGCAGGCCTCGGCGAAGGTCCCCTCGACGGTCAGCAGCGGGGAGCCTGCGAAGTAGCACTCGCCCTCGGCGTAGCCCCGGATCGTGCCGGTGAAGCGGTAGCCGCGCAGGAAGTCCAGGGTCTCATCATTGACGACCCCGGTGCGGTGCAGGAAGTCGATCTGGGCGGGGGTGAAGGTGAAGGCCTCGATGGCGTCCAGCAGCCGGCCGGTGCCCGCGACGACGCCGAAGCGGCGCGAGCCGGGAAGCCTGCGGCCGAAGAGCTCGAAGACGCTGCGTCTCGTGGCGGTCCCCGATGCCAGCGCTCCCTGGAGCATGGTGAGCTCATACATGTCGGTCAGCAGTGAGGTCGAGGCCGCGGACACGTCGATCGAGGCAGCGGCGGCAGCGGGCACGTAGTCGTTCACGGGAACAACCTATCGCGCCTCGCCGCTACCCTGGAGGCATGAGCGCCTCGTTGCCCGTCGCGGAACCGGAGATCCTGGAGGAGACGCGTGTCCGTGCCCAGCGTCTGTGGTGCACCGTGGTTCATGACGACCCGGTCAACACGATGAGCTATGTGACCTGGGTCTTCCACTCCTACTTCGGCTTCTCCCTGCCCGTGGCCGAGGCGCGCATGATGCAGGTGCACACCACCGGCCGCGCTGTGGTCTCCCGGGGAGCCCGCGAGCGCATGGAGGTCGATGTGACCGCGATGCACGGCTACGGTCTGCGGGCCACGATCGAGCCCCTGGGCGATGATGACGGGTCTGCGAGCGATTCCGCAGGAGGAGAGTAGTGCGAGCCTTCCGACGAGTCTCTCAGGGGCTGGCCTGCGGCCTCGACGACTGGGAGCGTGAGCTTCTCGCCCGGCTGGCCCTTGAGGTCAGGACTCTTCTCCAGGCGGATGATCCCGCCGATGCGGGGGCGGACGAGCCCGCCGCGTCGTCATCGCCCCGTACCGATCCGGGGCGCCCAGGGGAGAGCGAGCGGGATCGCGAGGTCCTGGCGGCTCTGGACCTCGATCTCGATCCGCCGGCCAATCGCGTTCACGTCGGCCGGTCGACGACGGATCCGGTCGTCGGCATCCTGCTTCCGCAGGCCTCCGAGGACCCGGTGACCGCGATGGAGGTGAGCAGCCTGACCCGTGGGCGCCTGCGAGACGGCAAGGTCGACCGCCTGGCGCGGCTGGCCGCCGAGCTGCGTGCCCCGTCGGGGCCTGAGGGAACGATCCTGGTGGCGCTCGGTCAGGAGTCGGACTGGCTGGGTGCGATCAACGACATCCGCCTCGTGCTGGCTCAGCGCCTGGGCATCGACTCGTCTCAGGACGCCGGGCGCGTCCACGACGTCGCCTTCCAGGAGGCCCCTGAGAGCGAGACGCCTCACGAGCAGTGGTACCGGGGCACTGCGCTCGTCTACGACATGGTCACCTGGTGGCAGGAATCACTGGTATCCGCGCTGTTCGGGGGCACAGGGCCCGCATAGTCTCGCTGTGTGAATGATGCTCCGATCGGGATGTTCGACTCTGGGGTCGGTGGCCTCACCGTCGCCCGTTCTGTCCTCGACCAGCTGCCCCATGAGCAGGTGCTCTACATCGGGGACACCGCCAACGGTCCCTATGGTCCCAGGGACATCGCCGAGGTCCGCTCCCTGGCCCTGAGCATCATGGACGAGCTCGTGGACCGCGGGGTCAAGCTGCTCGTCATCGCCTGCAACACCGCTTCCGCGGCCGTCCTGCACGATGCGCGTGAGCGCTACACGCTGGGGAGAGGCGTCCCGGTCATCGAGGTGATTCACCCGGCGGCGCGCACGGCGGCCCGGGTGACCCGCAACGGCAGGGTGGGTCTGATCGCCACCCGAGGGACGGTTGACTCGCGCGCCTACGACGACGCGCTCCAGGCCGTGCCCGGGGTCGAGCTCTTCTCACAGGCCTGCCCGCGCTTCGTCGAGCTCGCCGAGCGAGGCGTGACCACCGGTCCGGAGGTGCTCGACGTCGCCGAGGAGTACCTCGCTCCCATCAAGGCCGCCGGCGTGGACACCCTTATCCTGGGATGCACCCACTACCCCCTGCTGGTCGGGCCGATCTCCTACATGATGGGGGAGGACGTGACCCTGGTGACCTCCTCGGACGAGACCGCCAAGGACGTCTACCGGGCGCTGGCCCGCAAGGACCTCCTGCGCGGCCCCGACGGTCCCGAGCCGCGTCACGAGTTCCGCTCCACCGGTGACCCGGAGGCCTTCTCGGTGCTGGCTCGGCGCTTCCTCGGGCCCGAGGTCGCCGTCGTCGAGCGTGTCGCCTTCGCCTCTGATGCCGCGGGCGCCCACCGCGAGCCGCCCGACCTTTCCCCGCTTCCCACCGCCCTCTGAAGGATCTGCATGAGACTCACGATTATCGGCTGCTCGGGATCCATGTCGGGTCCCCAGTCCTCGGCCTCCTCCTACCTGGTTCAGGCCGACGGAGTCGATGCCGACGGCGCGCTGCGCACCTACTCGATCGTGCTGGACCTCGGGCCGGGGTCAATGGGCCAGCTGCTGCGACACCTTGATCCCGCCGAGCTCGACGCCATCGCGATCTCGCACTGCCACGCCGACCACATGGTCGACCTGGTGGGGATGCACGTCTACCGGCGCTGGCTTCCCACCGGCGCGCTCGGACCGGTTGCCTGCCTGGGGCCCTCGGAGCTGCTGGAGCGTCTTCAGGGGGTCGACGGCGTGCCTCCCAGCGAGCGCTACGCCACGGAGTTCGGATTCGTCACCGCGGTGCCCGGCAGGTCCTACAGCGTCGGCCCCATGGTGATCTCGCCCTTCGAGGCCCTCCACCCGGTGGAGGCCTACGGGTACCGGATCGAGGGGCCGAGCGAGCAGGACCCGTCCAAGCGAGTCAGCCTGGCCTTCACCGGGGACACGGACTCCTGCCAGGGCATGAGCGACATGGCTCAAGGTGTGGACCTCCTCCTGGCCGAGGCGGCCTTCGTCGAGGGCCGTGACACGGTGGGCGGGATGCACATGACCGGTCGTCGCGCCGGGGAGCTGGCCGCCCAGGCCGGTGCGGGCCACCTGGTCCTCACCCACATCCAGCCCTGGACCGATCCGGCCGTCCCCCTCAAGGAGGCCGCATCCGTCTACTCGGGCCCGTTGGAGGCGGCGACGGCGGACGCCGTCTGGGAGCTGTGAGCACCGACGGACACGATCGCCCCTCACGGCCGCGGACGATCTCCTTCACCCCGGCTCTTCCCGACGGGGCGGACTGCCCCTGGACCCGGGACCGCAGGACGCGCTGGTGGCTGGTGGTGCCCGCGGACCTGGCGGCCGTGGCGCTCGTGGCCCTGTTCGGTGCCGCCTCGACGCGCGCGATGGGGCAGGTCGTCACCGCGCTGTGGCAGGCGGCCATCGCAGTGGTCGTCGCCTGGGGGGCTACCTGGCTCCTTCGACGTCGCCGCCCTGATCACCTGGAGATGGCACTGCCCGAGGGGATTATCGTTGCGGGCCTGACCTGGGCGGTCTGGACCGCGCTGCACCATCTCACGCAGTCGGCGTTCGGTGACGTCCCGGCCGGCGCCTCCTGGGCGCTGATGACCGGTACCTTCCTTCTGGTGTTCCTGGGAGGGTGGCGCTGGCTCTACGGTTATGTGCGGGCCCACGACTCCCTGACCCCCAAGCCCGTGGCGCGCCGCCTCGCCCAGCAGGAGCAGCGGCAGGAGCAGGAAGGGCGATAGCCTCGCAAGGGGAGGCTCTCGGCTCTTCTCGGCTCCCGGGCACTCTCTTTTATCGGGTGGCAACCCGACCGTTCATACCTTGGCGCCATGCACCACTCTTCCAAGCAGCGTCGCTCACGTCGGTGGATCGGCATCCTGGCCGTCGTCGCCCTCCTCGCGGGAGGAGCGGGCGGATCCGTCGCCTATGCGCACAGGCACGAGGGGCGAGCTCCTCGCGGAACCATCCTCATGGGACAGGACGTGTCCGGAATGGATCGGCAGACCCTGACCGCGTTCGTGTCCCAGCGAGCCGCATCAGCCTCGCTGACCCTGACCGTCAAAGGAGCGTCCACCACCGTTCCGCTCTCCCAGATCGCCCGGGTCGACGTCCGTGCGACGGCGGAGGCCGCCGTGTCCGGAGCCGGCTCGCCGATGGCTCTCCTGCGCGGCATCGTCAGGAAACGGGAGGTGACGGCGAGGTACACGACCGACAAGGACGCCCGTGCGGCGCTGGTTGCGCAGCTGAGCAGCACGCTGCGCGATCACGTCGTCGAGCCGACAGTGACCTGGGATGAAGGAAGCGGTGCTTTTACCGCCCTCCCTGGGAGATCAGGCGAGGGCATCGAGCCCGGTGACCTCGACGCGGCCCTCGACACCGCCGCGAGCAGGTTCTCCGACCACGTGGCGTCGGTGTCGATCCGCCGGGCCGAGCCCACGGTGAGTACCGAGGAGGCACGGGGTGCGGCACGATCGGCCACCGCGCTGCTGGACGCCGAGCTCTCGGTGACGGTCGATGGCACGGTGCACACGGCCACCCGGGCCCAGAAGGCCTCGTGGATCGACTTCCCAGTCAAGGAGGGCCGTATCGTACCAGTGGTCTCTCAGGAGAAGGTCAGGGCCTGGGTCTCCTCGTTGACGACGGAGGCGGAGCGGAACCCGGTCAACGCCATCAACAACGTCGACTCCGCCGGGACGGTGCTCCAGCTCGCCCGTCCGGGCAAGCCCGGAAGGCATGCGGGCAATGTTGACGCCGTTGCGACGGCACTGGCCCAGGGGCTCGGCCAGATCAGGAGCACCAGCCAGGAGATCAGCTGGAACGAGGTCCCCCACTCCACCGAGAGCCGAGTGGTGCCCAGCGGGCCGGAGCGCTTCGCCTACCAGGCCAGGGCGGGGGAGAAGTGGATCGACGTCAACCTGACCGACTCAACGCTGACCGCCTACGAGGGGCAGAAAGTCGTTTACGGGCCGGTTCTCATCAACCACGGTGGCGTCGGGCACGAGACCGTGACCGGCACCCACAAGATCTATCTGCGCTACCAGGCCCAGGACATGGGGTGCACCCCCGAGTGGCCCTACTGCGAGCGCGGTGTTCCCTGGGTGAGCTACTGGCACAAGAGCTATGCCCTCCACGGCGCCCCGTGGGTCAAGGAGTTCGGTATCGGCACGGACGAGTCCTCGCACGGCTGCATCAACATCCCGGTGGCGGACGCTCAGGCGATCTGGCAGTGGTCCGAGATCGGCACCACGGTGGTCACGCACTACTGAGACGACCCGTGGCGACGGCACCGGGGGCTTAACGACTCAGGATCTTGGCCAGGACGGGTGCAAGGTCGCGGAAGGCCTGGCCCCGGTGGGAGATGACGTGCTTCTCCTCAGGGGCCATCTGGGCTGTGGTGCGGCCCCGGCCCTCGGGCTCGTCCTCCTGGAGAGGAACGAAGATCGGGTCGTATCCGAATCCCTCCTCACCTCGGGGGCGGCGGGCCAGGCGCCCCTCCATGGAGCGCTCGATGGTGGTGACCTGCTCCGGCGCCCCGTCGACGGCGGGCCGGACCGCAACGGCCGCGCAGGTGAACCTCGCGGTGCGGTGCGGATCAGAGACGTCGGCCAGCTGCCCCAGGAGCAGCTGGAGGTTGGCCTCGTCATCGCCGTGCCGACCGCTCCAGCGCGCCGAGAAGATCCCCGGAGCCCCGCCCAGCACATCGACGCACAGGCCCGAGTCATCGGCGACCGCGAGCAGGCCCGTGGCCCGGGCCAGGGCTCGGGCCTTGAGCAGGGCGTTGTCGGCGAAGGACAGGCCGTCCTCCACCGGCTCGGGTGCCTGGAGCTGGGCGGCCGAGATGATGGAGCCGGGATCCAGCCCCGGCACCAGCGGCTCCAGGATCTGCCGCAGCTCGGCCAGCTTGCCGGCGTTGTGGGTGGCCAGGACAAGACGGGCGCCGGCCGGCACCTCGACCCGATTCGTGACCGGGGGGACGTCGTCGGTGTGGGAGGAGGCGCTCATGGATCAGGCTCCCGTGAACGCCGAGGACCCGGAGGCGTCCGGGGCGGTAGATGAGACGGTGAAGGGCTCACCGCTGGGGCCGGCCAGGGCGCGGCGCTGGATCGCGGCGAGCCGGGCGTTGCCCGCGGCTGCCAGATCAAGGAGCGCCCCGAGCTCGGAGCGGTCGAAGGGGGCGTGCTCGGCGGTTCCCTGGACCTCGATGAACCGGCCGTCCCCGGTCTGGACGACGTTCATATCGGTCTCGGCGCGCACGTCCTCCTCATAGGGCAGATCGAGGCAGGGCTCGCCGTCGATGATCCCCACCGAGATGGCCGACAGGGAGTCGGACAGCACCGGCTTGCCGGGGCGGGCCTTGATGAGCCCCCGCTCGGTTCCCCAGGCGACAGCGTCGGCCAGGGCCACGTAGGCGCCGGTGATCGCCGCGGTGCGGGTACCGCCGTCGGCCTGCAGGACGTCGCAGTCCAGGGCGATCGTGTTCTCGCCCAGTGCGGCCACATCGATGATGCCGCGCAGGCTACGGCCGATGAGGCGGGAGATCTCGTGAGTGCGGCCACCGACCTTGCCGCGCACGGACTCTCGGCTGGAGCGCTCCGACCCGGCCCGGGGGAGCATGGCGTACTCGGCGGTCACCCAGCCCTCGCCACTGCCCTTGCGCCAGCGCGGGACGCCCTCGGTGAAGGAGGCGGCGCACAGCACGCGCGTGCGTCCGAAGGTCACCAGGACCGATCCCTCGGCGTGGTCGAGCCAGTGACGGGTCACGATCACGGGGCGAAGCTCGTCGACGGCGCGGCCGTCCTTGCGGGTGAACGGGGCAGTTGTCATGGGGTCAGGCTACCCGGCGTGCACCCGCCCCCGGGTCCGGCTCGGCTGCTCGAGACGCCGAGGCCGGGATATCGACGTCAACGGGCGAGGTCGTCGGGCAGGGCTGTAGTCCGAGGCGGTGGTCAGGCGGTAGCGTTCGTTGCGTGACCTAGTCGGCCTGGAGCCGACGGAGACACCGAGGAGAACGCCATGACCTATGTCAACATCACCGCGCTGACCTTCCCCGAGGGCGCCGAGGCCGAGATCGAGAAGCGTTTTGCCGCACGTAAGCGCGGTGTCGACGCCTCGCAGGGTTTTCAGGGCTTCGAGCTGCTGCGCCCGGTCGTCGGCGAGGACCGCTACTTCGTGGTGACCCGGTGGGACACGCGCGAGGACTACGAGCGCTGGCAGTCCGCGCGCCCCTCCGGCGGACACGAGGACGACAAGCGCCGCGGTATGAGCGTGGAGGTCCTCGGTTTCGAGGTCGTCCAGCACGAGGAGTGAGTCAGGACGCCGGGGACGGTGCGGTGATGAAGACCGACTCCGGCACGCCGCACCGGGCATAGACGATCTGGCAGGAGTGACAGGGGCCGAAGGCCTTGGTCGGGGTCTGGATCTTGACCCGCGTGACGGTCTCCGGGAGGCGCTCGACGCCGTACTCGGCGGCGCTCTGCTCCAGCATCTTGTAGGCGGCGTCGACCCGGTAGGACCACTGCGCAAACGATCCGCCGCCGCGGATGGCATGGTCGAGCCAGGCCTCGTACCAGGCGATGAAGCTCGGTGCGACACGGGTGAAACCGTCGTCGCAGGCTCGTGAGTCCAGCCAGACGCTGCCGTCGTAGGGGCTCATGCGCCACTCGGCGCCGCATCCGGCGTCGGCGAGGTGGATGCCTCCGTCGTCGGCGGGGTAGATGTCCAGCCCGTAGCCGGGGCCCGCGCCCGAGCCTGCGATGGTACTGAGGAACCAGCGCATGTCCTCGGGTAACGAGAGTCCCGAGGGCAGACTCGGTGGCCCCAGCCTCATACCGTGGTGGCGGGCACCGAGCCAGCCGGCTTCGCTGCCGGGATCGTCAGAGGCGGCACTGATCAGGTTGAGCGTGTGCTGCAGCCCGTCTCTCGTGAGGGGAGGGGCGGGCTCCAAGGGCGTCAGCACCGACCACTCCCGCAGCATGCGGTGACCGCCTGGCTCGGGCGGGATCGACTCAAGGACACTGAGCCCTGCCGACCAGTCGGCACCGGCGAGTTTGAGCTCGGTGGTCGAGAAGGACCCGATCGCCGCATAGCAGCCCAGTGCCACCGCCTCACTGGAACGAGTGGCGGGAATCAGAGGACTGGAGAGCACCCTGTCGGTCAGGGCACGGGGGCCGCCCAGCCGCTGCCGGTATGCCGTCACCTCCTCAATCGGCATGTTCATGCTTCGGTCAAGATGACCGGTGGTCACCCGGTAGCGTCTGCCTCCCACAGTGGCCTCGAACTGCTCGAAGTCGGGATCGTTGGAGTCGATCAGCTCCGGGCGGCCGATTCCGGCCAGAAGGACAGGGCCGAAGGCGCAGGCCCAGTTGCACCCCGCGGTGACGACAGACTCCAGCTGACTGGATCCGTAACCGCTGGCCGTCACCAGCGTCCTACGGTCCCCGAAGGCGCCTCCACTGATCTGGAGGAAGATGAACGCGCCATACGGTTGACGGTCCTGAACCTCGTCGATGAAGCACCCGATGGTGGGAAGGCCGTCGCCCAGGCGGACCGTTTGGACGTCGTCGATGGCCTCGATGGTGGCGCCTCGGAAGTGTCTGGCGATCGTCTGCGCCAGCACGACGTCGAAGGCGGGTGCCTCCGGATGGAAGGAGTTCTCTTTCATGGGCCTCTCCGATGCCGGGTGGACGATGGCTGCTGGTTATGTAGGCCGGTTGGTCTGCAGAGGCGCTCCGGCGGGGTTACAGTGAGAGCGCAGCCTATCGTACCGATCGGTAGATGAAGGAGAGTCGCATGGGAATCGATGCGGGGCGAGTCCGCCAGCACAGCGAGCAGCTGCGTGCCACCGGGATGCTTGTCATTCCGGAGTCCCCTTTACGTCTGTGGGGGACTCTTCTAGGCTGCATCGCCTTCACGGTGGTGGGCGTCGTGGTTCTACTGATCGCGAACCAGTCGAGCTCGCCGCTTCTCTACATGCTCGCCGGAATCGCCTGCGTCGGCTTCTTCGGCGTCATTGGCATCCCGGGCACAGTCAGGAAGATCCTTCGTCGCAGCCGGCTGGTGGTCACGCCCGAAGGCATACGCCTGGAGCGGCGTACCGGTCAGTCCTATGTCATCAACGAGGCCGCGCGCTGGACGGATATCGCCGAGTTCTTCGTGGAGGAGATCAGCCCCGGCGGCGCGCGAGCACAGCTGGTGGTTGGCTACACCCTGACACCTCTGGGGCAGCAGATGCGCAGCCACGACGCCACCACTGCCCAGCTGAGCCAGCAGGTCAACGAGCTGGCGGATCGGGGAACCGTCAGAGAGGGGCGCGTCTACCTCCCGGCCACCCTGGAAGGCGGGAAGGAGGACCTGCTGGCGCTGCTTCAGCAGGCTCACCAGGGTTACGGCCGTGCGTAAGCCGGTCGGCAGGAACGGGGCGTGACCGCGCTCATCAGCATCCGCGCGCCTGACGGTGCCGAGATGTACGAGAACGGTACGCGAGAAGGGACTCGAACCCTCACGCCCGAAGGCACCAGGACCTAAACCTGGGGCGTCTACCAATTCCGCCACTCGCGCTGTGCGGGGCCCACTCTACCGACTCCAGCCCGGATATCGGAAAGCGGTGGTTATTCTGTCCTGCTGTCGTCGAAACCGCCCGGGCGAGGGGAGTATGGGGACTGTACGGGTTCTGAGGCCCTTCGTCAGTCCATGCCGAGCGCGGCTCGCAGCCGCTTGACGTGCCCTGTGGCCCGGACGTTGTACTGGGCCAGCGTCACGATTCCGTCGGGCGCCACCACCACGGTTGAGCGGATGACCCCCGTGTAGACCTTGCCGTAGTTCTTCTTCTCGCCCCACACGCCCCAGGCCTCCATGACGGCGTGGTCGGCGTCCGACAGCAGGGGGAAGGGCAGGTCGTGGCGGCTGGAGAACCGGGCCTGCGCGGTCACGGGGTCCGGGGAGATACCGACGACGGCGTAGCCGGCCGCCTTGAGCCCTTCCAAGGAGTCCCTGAAGTCGCAGGCCTCCTTGGTGCATCCCGGAGTGCTGGCCTTGGGGTAGAAGTAGACGATGACGCCCTTGTCCGTGCTGGCACGAAGGTCGTCGAGGGTCACGGTGCGGCCGTCCTGGTCGGGCAGGGCGAACTCCGGGGCGCGGTCACCGGCGGCGAGCTGGGTCATAGGTCCTCCTCGGGCTCCTGGGCGGATGCGCTCATCCTCGCATCGCTCCCGGTACCTGCGGCAGTGGATTCGACGACTTACTTTCGTGATCTGGCGAACGTTGACCACATCAGCCGTGCAGACTTGGTCTGATGCCGTGCCCTGATCAGGCGGCCCGGGAAAGCGGCTGCCGTAACGCCTGCTGCGCCGCCTCCAGGCGCTCCAGCGCCCGCTCAAGGCGTGAAGGCGATGCGGCTGCTCCTAGCGAGGCGAGCTCGGCGCGCGCGGCGAAGAGCTCGCGGTCGGCCGCTTCACGGGATGCGGTGTCGCCGGCGACGGGCTCGGCGATCAGTGCGGCGGTGGTGCGGATGTCATGTGTCATTACTATTCCCTCAACTTCCTTCGACGTCGTCGGCCCGTGAGGGCCTGGCAGCAGCGGGCAGGATGGCGAGGGTCGCCTGCGCCCCGGCGTGCTGCGGGTAAAGAGTTCTGGTGCTGCGGTCGACTGACCCAGCCGCGAGCTGTGCTCGCTGTGCTCACGAGGGGGAGCGGACACCAATGAGGCGGCGGCGTTCCGAGTGCTTCCCAGTGATGCCTTCGGCGGATGCTGTCTGGGCGCCAACCTGCTCTCGCTGCAGTGCCTGCGGGGTCATTCCGGGCAAAGCGCGCGTCCCTCGTGGTACACCGCCAGGGACTTGAACCCTGAACCCGCTGATTAAGAGTCAGCTGCTCTGCCAATTGAGCTAGCGGTGCTCGGCCTTGGAGGCCGGTGTCTTCCGACCCGTTGGGCCGGAAGGTCCGTACACCGCCAGGGACTTGAACCCTGAACCCGCTGATTAAGAGTCAGCTGCTCTGCCAATTGAGCTAGCGGTGCCTTCGCCACAACGATGTCATTTGACGTGGTTCGTCGGGCGACGGAGGAATACTTTACGGATGGAGGAGGGGGTCGTCCAGCCGGAATCCGCGAAACCAGCTGTTTGTGTGGCAAGTCTCAAGGAGTTGAGGGTGGAGGCCAGGTGGGGCCGGACTGAGGATCCTCAACGGGACTACGGGGCTTTGTATCGCTCAGGGACGCTCAGGGCTCCGAGCGGTCCTCGTGGTCCTCGTGCCTCTCGATGCGGCCGGTGCGCGACCACTGGCGGTACTGCCTCAGGGTGGCCGCCTGCTCCTCATCGAGGCGGCGCCACAGGGGCAGATCAAGCTTCTTGCGGTCGCGCACACCAGTCCCGACGGCCCATCCCGTCACCATCACCAGGGCGACCGCCACGCCTCCCCACAGGCTGCTGCGACCTGAACGGGCACCGGTGAGCAGGGAGACCGTCCCCCCGAGCAGGGTCGCGGCAAGGACGGTTGCGATGACGATGGCGGTCATGGACGCCCGGTAGCGCTGGTCGGCGGTTCCGAGGGTCTTGCGATCGGGGGTCATCCCAGCATTGTGGCACCTGCTCGGGTGGCGCTGGGGCGCGTGGGTGAGTGGCGCTGCGGTGCCGCGTCAATGATGCGCGGACGGGGCTGACGGGGCGGCGGTCCTCCTGGTCCTCCCAACCAGGAGGTACTCCTTCGTACTGGTGCAGGGGCGGTTCAGAGTCACACGCCTGCGGCTCTCGCGGTGAGGCCTCGCGCGGTAGCGTGGGCCACATGAGCGACCCGATCGTGACGCTGGCTACCTGTGCCGACTTTCCAGAGCTTGACGACGACGACCGCGGCCTGCCCGATGCCCTGCGCGCGCGTGGTATCGAGCCGAGGATCGCCGTGTGGAACGACCCCGACGTCGACTGGGGCCGGGCGGGAACCGTCGTGCTGCGCAGCGTCCGCGACTACGCCACCAAGGGCAACTACTCCAGCTTCCTTCAGTGGGCCCGGTCGGTTCCTAGGCTGGCCAACCACCCCGACGTCGTCACCTGGAACTCGGACAAGCACTACCTCACCCGGTTGAGCGAGTGGGGGGTGTCCATGATTCCGACGACGTGGCTGGAGCCGGAGGCGGGCTACTCCAAGCACCAGGTTCATACGCGCTTCCCGGCTCATGGTGACTTCGTCGTCAAGCCGGCCGTCTCCTCGGGCGGGCGCGGTACGGGGCGCTACACCGCGACCGACGCCTCCTCCCGGTCGTCGGCGATCAATGACGCGATGCACCACCTGCGCCGTGGACGCACCGTCATGGTTCAGCGATACCTCGAGGAGGTCGACCGCAAGGGAGAGGTCTCGCTGGTCTACTTCAACGGCGTGCTCTCTCACGCCGTGGAGAAGGCCCCCATGCTCCACCCGTCCTTCAAGTCGACGGACCAGATCCACGAGGAGATCGTGACCGCACGGGAGCCCAGTGAGCAGGAGTGGCTCTGGGGCGAGCGCGTGCGCAAGGCCATCCACACGCTTATCAAGGAGGTCTCCGGGCGTGACATCCAGCTTCTGTTCAACCGTGTGGACGTCGTCGGCGACGGTCAGGGCGGCTTCTACCTCATGGAGGTCTCGCTGATCGACGCGGGCCTCTACCTGGGAGCGGCTCCGGAGGCGCTGGACAACTTCGCCGACGCCATCGCCCAGCGCATCTTCTGGTGACCGGCCAGGGCCGTGGGCACGTTGAGGTGCCCGTGTGATAGATAAGTGACATGCGCACGCTGCTCAACATCATCTGGGTCGTCTTCGGCGGCTTCTGGCTCTTCCTCGGCTACATCTTCTTCGGTCTGATCGCCTGTCTCCTCATCGTCACGATTCCCGCCGGTGTCGCCTCCTTCCGCATCGCCGCCTACGTGCTGTGGCCCTTCGGGCGTGAGGTGGTCCCTGCACCTGGGGCCGGAGCCATGAGCGGGATCAGCAACGTCATCTGGTTCCTCGTCGCCGGGCTGTGGCTGGCCATCGGGCACGTCACCACCGCTGCCGCACAGGCCATCACCATCGTCGGGATCCCGCTGGCGGTCGCCAACATCAAGCTCATCCCCGTCACCTGCTTCCCCTTCGGCAAGCAGATCGTCGAGACCCGCTAGGGCTTGCGGAAAGCAGGGGCCGTGCGCGGCACGGTCCTGCTCGTCAGTCCTAGAGGCTGATCCGGCGGTTGGCTCCCCAGTAGCCGGCGTAGCAGACCGCCAGGAAGACGGCGGTGATTCCCAGAGCGGGGCGCTGCTCGGGGTCGAAGACGATGAGCAGGCAGGAGGCGGCTGACAGTCCCAGTGCGGCGATCGAGACCCACGGGTACGCGGGGGCCCGGTAGGTCAGGTCCGCAGGACTGCGGCCCTCGGCGAGCCAGCGCCGTCGGAAGGACAGGTGGCAGGCGGCGATGACGACCCACACCAGCACGACTGCGAGCCCCGAGATGGACACGAGAACCAGGTAGACCGTGGAGGCGGCGTAGGCCGAGGTGAGTAGTGCCGCCAGCCCGCCGATCATGGACAGCCCCATCGCCAGCGCCGGCACCCCGAACCGGTTGGTGTGGGCCAGGACCTTGGGCAGGGTGCCCTCATTGGCCAGTGACCACAGCATGCGGGTCGAGGCGTAGAGCCCCGAGTTCGCCGCCGACAGGATGGCGGCCAGGATGACGACGTTCATGAGGGCCCCGGCATAGGGAACGCCGATCCTGGACAGGACCGTCACGAAGGGGCTCTCCTCGACCCCGGCCTTCTCCCAGGGGATCAGCGCCGCGATCACGACGATCGAGCCGATGAAGAAGATGGCCAGGCGGGCCAGTGTCGCGCGAATCGCCCGAGGGATGGTCTCACCTGGGTTCTCGACCTCTCCAGCCGTGATGCCGATGAGCTCGGTGCCGGAGAAGGCGAAGTTGACCGCCAGAATCGTGGTGAACACGGCGCCGAAGCCGTTGGGGAACAGTCCGTCCTGGTACAGGTTCGTCAGTCCCAGGGCTGAGCGGTGGCCCTCGTAGGGCAGCAGGCCGGTGATCGCGGCGAGCCCCAGGATGATGAACATGATGATCGCGACCACCTTGATCCCCGACAGCAGCGTCTCCGCCTCGGCGAACACCTTGACCGAGACCATGTTGAGAACCAGGACCAGGACGATGAAGGAGGCGGCCCACACCCACACGGGGACGCTCGGGAACCAGCCGTACATGATCATGGCGGCGCCGGTGAACTCACTGCCCAGGGCCACCGTCCAGGTGAGCCAGTACAGGATGGCCGTCACGAACCCGGTGGCGGGTCCCAGGTACTGGCGGGCGTAGACGTGGAAGGCGCCGGTGAAGGGCATCGCCACACTCAGTTCACCCAGGCACACCATGACCAGGTAGACGATGACGGCGCCGATCGTGTACGCCAGGACGGTTCCCAGAGGGCCGGCCTGGTTGATCGTGTTGCCGGTGGACAGGAACAACCCGGTGCCGATGACTCCGCCGAAGCTGATCATCATGAGGTGGCGCCGGTTCATGCGGCGTTCCAGTGCTGTCACATGCCCCTGGGTGTCAGGGGCGTCCTGCTCGGATTGAGAGGGAGGGGTGGATGGGGACGCTGATGCCTCGGCTGTCTCGGCGGGCCCATGGGAATCTGCAACGGGTGCCATAGGGCAGGACGCTACCGTCAGCGTTTGGAACCATTCGATACCGTGTCGCAATGCGAACGTCCTGGGTACCCACCGCGTCCTCCGCCCAGTCCCCCCGACGGGCCTCAGCCCGGCTGTCTGATCTTCTGGCCCGCGGCCCGGTCGTCCTGGACGGGGCGATGGGCACCGAGCTCGACGCCCGCGGGGTCGATACCCACCATGCGCTGTGGTCGGCGCTCGCGCTCACCGCGGCACCCGAGGCGGTGCTCGCAGTCCACGCCGACTACCTGGAGGCCGGGGCCCGCGTCATCACGACCAACACCTACCAGGCGACGCTCCCGGCGCTGATCCGGGCCGGGCACGACGCGGAGGGCGCCCGAGAGATCATCGCGGCCGGCGTCCGTCTCGCCGGTGAGGCGGCCCGTCGCTTTGAGGCGGACCATCCTGGGGCGCAGGTGCTCGTGGCCGGAGGGCTCGGTCCCTACGGCGCCTACCTGGCCGACGGAAGCGAGTACACCGGCGCCTACCGCCTCGAGAGCCTTGATACCCCCGGCTTCCGGGACGTCCATCTGCCCCGTATCGAGGTGCTGGTGGGGGAGGGGGTCGACCTGTTCGCCCTGGAGACCCTGCCGCGCCTGGACGAGGCACGAGCGCTCGTCGCCATGGTCGCGGATCTCGCCCCTGAGGCCGAGTGCTGGGTCTCCTTCCAGGTGCGGCCCGACGGCGCCCACCTGGCCGACGGCACCCCGCTCGCCGAGGCGATCGGCTGGGCCGAGGGGGAGGGGGCGGTCGTCGCCGTCGGCATCAACTGCGTGGCTCCC
This sequence comes from Actinomyces viscosus, assembly GCF_900637975.1. NCBI lineage: Bacteria > Bacillati > Actinomycetota > Actinomycetes > Actinomycetales > Actinomycetaceae > Actinomyces > Actinomyces viscosus. Next base: position 346,378 of record NZ_LR134477.1, read on the forward strand.
GACGTCGTCGGCCGGGCCCTGCCGGTGCTGCGCGCAGCCACCATGAAACCGCTGGTGGCCTACCCCAACGCTGGAGACATCTACGACCCGCGGGCCAAGACCTGGCGGGCCGGAGAAGGGGGAGTTGAGCTCGCGGCGCTGGCGCCCTCATGGATCGCCTCCGGGGTCCGGCTCGTCGGCGGCTGCTGCCGTACCCGCCCGGCCCAGATCCGTGAGCTCGCCGCGGCGGTCGGCGCGTAGGACGGCCACCCCTCCGGCGTCGACGGCTGTCAAAGCGGCTCGGCGATCGCCTTGCTCATATTTACTCTAGTGCTAGAGTATCGATGTGACCTCCGATGCCGACATCGTTGTCCTCTCCCTTATCGCCGAGCAGCCTCGCCACGGTTACGACCTTGACCGGGTCATTGAGCAGCGCGGCTACCGCCAGTGGACCTCCCTGGCCTTCTCCTCCGTCTACTACGTCCTGAAGCGTCTGGCGGAACGAGGGCTCGTCGAGGCCGACGACGGCTCCACGAGGCGTCGCACCGTCTTCCGTGTCACTGACGCCGGTCGGCGCGAGCTGCGCGAGGGAGCTGTTGAGCGTGTCCTCACTCCGACCCCGCCCGCCGCAGGGGTGCTCCCGGCGCTGGGCGCCTATCCCCGGCTCGACGATCCCGATCTGGTGACCGCGCTCGCGCACCGGGCCGAGGCGCTCCAGGAGGCCCTCAACCAGCTGCGCAGCCGGCGAGAGCAGGTCGATGAGGAGCATGCCCTGGCCATTCTCGACTACGAGATCCTGCGTCAGGAAGCAGATCTCACCTGGACCCGTACCCTTCTGAGGAAAGCAGGAAGCGATGAGGACTGACATCAAGAAGGACCGCAAGGACCTGTATCTGCCAACGGCGGCCGACTTCACGGAGGTGGAGGTGCCGGCCATGACCTACCTGGCGATCGACGGGCACGGTGACCCCAACACCTCGCCCGCCTACGCCACCGCGATCCAGGCGCTGTACGCGGGCGCCTACGCGATCCGTTCTGTTCTGAAGCAACGCACCGGTGACGACTTCGTCGTCGGTCCCCTTGAGGGGCTGTGGACGAGCCCGGACAGCTCCGCCTTCGTCGCCCTCGACAAGGGCGCGTGGGACTGGACCATGATGATCCCCCTGCCTGAAGCAGTCTCGTCCCAGGACATCGCCGAGGGGCTGGACCAGGCGGGGCGCAAGAAGCCCGGGATTCCGATCGGGGAGCTCCGGGAGCTCCACCTCACGGAGGGCAGGTCGCTGCAGATCCTCCACGTGGGCACCTACGACGCCGAGGCCCCCACCCTGGCGCGCTTGCACGACGAGGTCATGCCGCGCCTCGGACTCACCTGGAACGGACCCCACCACGAGATCTACCTCAGTGACCCCAGGCGCGTGGCTCCGGAGAGGATGAGGACGGTGCTGCGGCAACCGGTCAGGCCCGACTTCGGCGGCAGCGAGGCGGGCTAGCCCTGCTGCGGGCCCACGGACAGCAGGTGGACGACCGCCCGGTTTTCGCGATCGCACTCGGCCAGGTCCACCAGGGCCGTCAGGCGCCAGTCGTGGTCGCCGTCGGGATCCTCCAGGACCTGGGTGGCCAGCCACACCTGCCGCCCGGAGGTCTCCAGGGCCTCGCGCAGGCGCTCGCTGACCCCGGCTGCCGCCAGTGCCGTCTCATCGGGGGCCTCGTCGAGTGGTGCCAGCGAGATCGCGCGGGCGGAGGTGTCCGTGCCGATCCAGTCGTACTCCTCCCAGTAGCGCCCCAGCACCTCGTCCCAGCGGTCCTCGCCCCAGCCGGAGGAGGCGTCCAGGCGCCCCAGGGCCTCGACGTCGTCGCGCGCCATGAGCTCGACGCGCCGGAACATCTCTCGGCGCACCGCGACTCGGAAGGCGTGGCGGTTACGGGTGAAGGCCACCGTCCCGTCCTCGCCCGCGCCGAAGGCCCGCTCCACCCCCGCGGAGTCGTCCGCGCCAGGACGGTCGCCCTCCAGCAGGCCGGCGACCTCGACCGCCCTGCCCGCCTGCGCCTGGCCGAGCGCCTCCCACTCGTCGAGCAGGGAGGAGTCGACGGCGCGCACGAGCGCCCCCAGCCAGTCGATCAGCTCTGCGACCTCGGGCGTTCGGTGCTCGTCGGGCACCACCTGGCGCAGCGCCCGGTAGGCGTCGGTGAGGTAGCGCAGCACCACGCCCTCGCTGCGCCCCAGCTCGTAGCGGGAGATGAGGTCGGAGAAGGTCATCGCGTTCTCCACCATCTCGCGCACCACCGATTTCGGCGCCAGCTCGTGCTCGGCGATCCACGGGTTGGCCTGCTTGTACATCTCCAGGGCAGGACTCAGGAGCTCGGCCAGGGGCTGGGGCCAGGTGACCTCCTCCAGGGCGGCCATGCGCTCCTCGTAGTCCATCCCCTCGGCCTTCATCGCGGCGATCGCCTCACCGCGGGCGGCGCGCTGCTGGGCGTAGAGCAGCGGGCGCGGGTCGTCCAGGGTCGCCTCGACGACGCTGACGACGTCGACCGTGTGCTCCGGGGCCTCCACATTGAGCAGGTCCATGGCCGCCAGGGCGAAGGGCGCCAAGGGCTGGTTGAGGGCGAAGTCGGCCGGCAGGTCCACGGCCAGCCTGAGCCGGGGGTGCCCGTCGGCGGCCGCCTGGGCGCTGGAGACGTGCGTGAGGACGCCCGCCGTGCGCAGCGACAGGTAGATCTCCAGGGCGCGGCGCACGTGCCGGCGCCGTTGGGCCTCGGGCTCGTGGGCGCGCTCCAGCAGAGCGGCCATCGCCGCCACCGGGTTACCGGCGCGCTCCATGAGGTTGAGCACCATGGTGGTGGTGACCTGGAACTGACTGGTCAGGGTCTCCGGGGGCGCGTCGCGCAGCCGCTCGAAGGTCTTGTCTGTCCAGTTGACGCGCCCCTCGGGGGCCTTCTTGCGCACGATCTTGCGGCGCTTACGCTCGTCGTCGCCGGCCTTGGCCAGGGCCTTGGCGTTCTCGATGACGTGCTCGGGGGCCTGGACGACGACGTAGCCGCGGGTGTCGAAGCCGGCGCGTCCCGCCCGCCCGGCAATCTGGTGGAACTCGCGCGCGGTGAGGTGACGCTCCTTCGAGCCGTCGAACTTCACCAGCGAGGTCATGACCACCGAGCGGATCGGTACGTTGATCCCCACCCCGAGCGTGTCCGTGCCGCAGATGACCGACAGCAGGCCCTCACGGGCCAGGCGCTCCACGAGCCTGCGGTAGCGCGGCAGCATGCCCGCGTGGTGCACGCCGATCCCGGCGCGCAGCAGGCGCGAGAGCGTGGCCCCGAAACCACCGCCGAAGCGGAAGTCTCCCAGGGCGCGTGCCACCTCGGCCTTGCGGGACTTGGGCACCAGGTCGACGCTGAGGAGAGAGGTGGCGCGCTCGACCGCCTCCTTCTGGGAGAAGTGGACGACGTAGACCGGGGCCTTGTCCTGCCCCACCAGACGCTGGAGCAGCTCACCGATCGGCTCGACGACGTACTCCATCTCCAGGGGGACCGGTCGGACGGCATCGTCGACGACGGCGACCTCACGACCTGTGCGCTCACGCAGGTCGCGCACGAAGAAGGAGACGTCGCCCAGCGTCGCCGACAGCAGCACCATCTGCGCCTGGGGCAGCTCGAGGAGGGGCACCTGCCAGGCCCAGCCGCGCTGGGGGTCGGCGTAGTAGTGGAACTCGTCCATGACGACGCAGTCGACGTCCATGTCCTCGCCCTCGCGCAGGGACTGGTTGGCCAGGATCTCCGCGGTGCAGCAGATGATCGGGGCGGCGGCGTTGATGGAGGTGTCTCCGGTGACCATGCCGACGTTGTCCGCCCCGAACAGGCGCACCAGCTCGAAGAACTTCTCACTGACCAGGGCCTTGAGGGGCGCCGTGTAGTAGGAGCGGCCCCCGCGGGCCAGCGAGACGGTGTGGGCGGCCAGCGCGATCATCGACTTGCCCGATCCGGTCGGGGTCGCGGCGATGACGTGGCGACCCTCAAGGATCTCCGACAGGGCCTCGTCCTGGTGCGGGTAGAGCGGACGGCCGGTCGTCTCCGCCCACTCGGAAAAGGCCAGGTAGACCTCCTCGGGCTCGGGGACGCGCTCGGGGTCATCGGCCGGGATGAGGGCGTCGAGCATCGCGTTGAGGGCCGGAGCTGTCTGGGTGGTCACCGTGCCATCGTCTCACGGGGCCGGATGACAAACGATTCGGGAAGACGCGCGGGATTCCGTCGTCGGAAGGCCTCGCCGCGTCCTATGCAGCGACCGCGCTATGTCCCGGGCGCCGATTCGTGAGACCATGCGGGCCGTCCCCACCTGCTGCGACACCGTGAAAGGCCGAATCTCCCATGGATGCCCTAGCCGCCCAGCTCGAGGCGGTCTCGGACTGGATCACGCTCCACATCACCATGTGGGTGCTCGTCGGTACCGGGATCCTGCTGACCGTCCGCACCGGCGCCGTCCAGCTGCGCCGCCTGCCGGACATGTTCCGTCAGGTGGTCGGATCACGCTCAGGCGCACAGGGAGGAATCTCCTCCTTCCAGGCCTTCACGATCTCCCTGGCCGCCCGCGTGGGCATCGGCAACGTCTTCGGCGTGGCCGCCGCCCTCATCCTGGGCGGGCCCGGCGCGATCTTCTGGATGTGGGTCGTGGCCCTGGTTGGCATGGCCACCGCCTTCTTCGAGGCCACCCTGGCCCAGATGTTCAAGGTCCGCCACGCCGACGGCTCCTTCCGCGGCGGGCCCGCCTACTACATGTCCAGGGGGCTGCGCAGCCGCCCCCTGGGGGTGCTCTTCGCCTGCCTGACGATCTTCACCTGCGGCTTCTCCATCATCATGGTCCAGTCCAACGCCGTCGCCGGCGTCATCGGCCCGTACTCCCCGCTGAACCTGCCCCCGAACATCACCATCGCGGTGCTCGTGGGGCTCTCGGCGCTCGTGATCCTCGGTGGCGTGCGCCGGGTCGCCCGCGTCACCGAGTGGATGGCTCCCGTCATGGCCCTGGTCTACGTGGTCATGGCCGTCGTCATCGTGGCCCTCCACATCACCCAGCTCCCGGGCATCCTGGCCACCATCGTGTCCTCGGCCTTCGGTCCCTCCCCCTTCGCCGGGGGAGTCACCGGAGGAATGATCGCGGCGCTGACCAACGGCACCCGCCGCGGCCTGTTCTCCAACGAGGCCGGGCAGGGCACCGCGCCCTTCGCCGCCGCCACCGCGACCGTGGCACACCCCGTCCAGCAGGGGCTCATTCAGTCCCTCGGCGTGTTCATCGACACCATCGTCGTGTGCACCGCGACCGCCTTCATCATCCTGGTCTCCGGCGTCTACAGCCCCGCCCTGGTGGAGGCCGGCACCCTGAGCCCCGATGCCGCGGGCACCCTCACCTCCGACGCCGTCGCCGCCACCCTCGGCAGCTGGACGGCCGTGCCCATGGCCATCGTCATCTTCGTCCTGGCCTTCTCCTCCATCATCGCCGCCGCCACCTACTCCGAGGTCTCCATGACCTTCATCACCGAGCGGCCCGTATGGCGGTGGCTGCCCCGCCTGGTCTCGGTGGCCTCCACCTATCTGGGGGCGCTCGCCACCCTGACCGTTGTGTGGAACACCGTCGACATCACCATGGCCGTCATGACCCTGACCAACCTGGTCACCCTCATCTGGCTCGCCCGCTGGGGCTTGGGCGCGCTCAGGGACTGGGACGCCCAGCGCGCACAGGGACGAGCCGTCCCCGTCTTCAGCGGCGTCGGCAACCCGTACCTGCCCGGAGACCTCCCCGGCGACGTCTGGGGCGGTGAGCGCCCCCGGACCACCGAGCCGGACGAGCCCGATGAGACCGCCGACGCCGTTCCCGCAGCCACCCCGGCCAGCAGCCAGCCCGCCGCCTCGACAGGAGCCGACGCATGAACCTCGCCAGTATCGAGAACCTGCTCAACTCCGTCGACGACTTCTTCTACACCTACCTCCTCGCCGCGCTCCTCATCCTCGCCGGCATCTACCTGACCGCCCGCACCCGGCTGGTGCAGCTGCGCCACTTCGGCACGATGGTCAACTCGCTGTCCGGGTCGCGCTCCGGCGCCCAGGGCGGCATCTCCTCCTTCCAGGCATTCGCCGTGGGCCTGGCCGCGCGCGTCGGTATCGGCAACATCGCCGGAGTGGCCCTGGCCGTCGTGGCCGGTGGCCCCGGCGCCCTGTTCTGGATGTGGGTCGTCGCGCTCATCGGCATGGCCACCAGCTTCGTGGAGTCGACGCTCGCACAGATCTTCAAGGAGCGCGGGCGCGACTTCACCTTCCGCGGCGGCCCCGCCTACTACATCAAGAACGGCCTGGGATCCGCCCTGTGGGGTCGGGTCTTCGCCGTCCTGTGCATCGTCTCGGTGGGGGTCACCGTGGTCATGGTGCAGACGAACTCACTGGCCGAGGTCATCACGGCCACCGTTCCCAGCCTCTCGGGCTGGATGGTCGGGGTCTTCCTCGTCCTGCTGACGGCCCCCGTGGTCCTGGGCGGAGTACGCCTCGTGGCCCGTGTCGCGGAGTGGCTGTCCCCGATCATGGCCTTGGCCTACGTGATCGTCGCCGTGGTCGTCATCGTCCTCAACCTGGGTCGGCTTCCCGAGGTTCTCCTGAGCGTCATTGAAGGGGCCTTCGGTCTCAACGAGGCCTTCTTCGGTACGGCCGGGGGACTTCTCGCCGCGCTGCTCAACGGCGTGCGCCGTGGCCTGTTCTCCAACGAGGCCGGCCTGGGCACCGTCCCCAACGCCGCCGGTACCGCGACCGTCGCCCACCCCGTGCGCCAGGGACTCATCCAGTCATTCGGCGTCTTCGTCGACACGATCCTCGTGTGCACGGCCACCGGTCTGCTCATCCTGCTGGCCGTTGACACCTACCAGCCCGGCGACTCCTCCCTGGTCGGGGCGATCCTCACCCAGCAGGCCGTCGCCGAGCACCTGGGGTCCTGGACCACCTGGCCCATGGTGGTGCTCATCTTCGTCCTGGTGTTCTCCACGGTGCTGGGCTGCTACTCCTATGCCCAGGTCAACGTCAACTTCCTGGGAGGAGAGCGCCGGGCCGAGCAGGTCTTCGGGATCATTTTGACCGCCGCGGCCTTCGGCGGCACCGTCCTGAGTCTTCCCGTGGTGTGGGCCCTGTCCGACATCGCCCTGGGGCTCCTGGGCGTACTCAACCTCATCGTCATCATTCGCCTGGCCCCCTGGGTCATCGGAGCGCTGCGGGACTTCGAGTCGCAGCGTGCTCAGGGCATCACCGAGCCGGCCTTCGTCGGCCACGGAAACGCCCTCCTGCCCGGAGACGTGGTCCCCGGCGTCTGGGAGCCCGACGACGCAGCGAAGCGGGGCTGATCGCGATGGCATCGATGGCGCAGACCTCATGGGCGGACCAGATCGATACCGCTCTGTCCTCAACCTCGGATCTGCTCTACTCCTGGGTCCTCATGTGGCTGCTGGTGGGGGCCGGCATCTTCTTCACCGTCAGGACCAGGGGCGTCCAGCTGCGGCACACCGGCGCGATCGCCGCCTCGGTGTCGGGCTCCCGCGACGGGCGCCACGGCGGGATCACCTCCTTCCAGGCCTTCGCCGTCGGACTGGCCTGCCGGGTGGGAACCGGCAACATCGTCGGGGTGGCGCTGGCGCTCATCATGGGCGGGCCCGGCGCGGTCCTGTGGATGTGGCTCGTCGCGATCCTGGGAACCGCCACCGCCTTCAGCGAGGCCACCCTCGCCCAGCTGTTCAAGGTGCGCCGTGCCGACGGCACCTTCCGCGGCGGCCCCGCCTACTACATCTCCCGCGGGCTGCGGCTGCCGATCCTGGGCGGGGTGTTCGCCGTCGTCTTCCTCATCGCCAACGGCCTGGTCATGCCCATGGTGCAGGCCAACGCCATTACCGCCTCCCTCGCAGGCGCCGGCGGCCTGTCACCGAGCCTGGGGGCCGTCCTCGTCGTGGCGCTGACCGCCCCGGTTCTCCTGGGAGGCCTGCGCGCCATGGCCCGGGTGGCCGAGTACCTGGCCCCGCTCATGGCGCTGGCCTACCTGGCTCTGGTCCTGGCCATCCTCGTCACCCACCCGGTCCAGGCCTGGGAGGCGCTGCGCTCCATCGTCGAAGGCGCCTTCGGCCTGCGCCAGGGACTGGGAGGCCTGGCCGGGGGAGTGACCGCCGCACTGCTCAACGGTGTGCGCCGCGGCCTGTTCTCCAACGAGGCAGGACTGGGAGGAGCCGCATGCGCCGCGGGCTCAGCCACCGTCGAGCACCCGGTTCAGCAGGGATTCATCCAGGCCTTCGGAGTCGTGGTGGACACCCTGTTCGTGTGCACCGCGACGGCGCTCGCGATCCTGGTCGCCGGAGCCGACGTCTTCCAGCCGGGGACAACCGGCAAGGACAGTGCAGGAACTCTGACTCAGGACGCCATCGCCCACCTCGTAGGGGAGTGGAGCCGCTGGCCGATGGCGCTGCTCGTCGTTGTCCTGGCCTACACCACCATCATCGGGGCCTTCTCCTACGCCCAGGTCTGCCTGGACTACCTCACCGACCGCCCCTGGGTCTCCCGCGCGCTCCAGATCGGTGCTGTCATCTGCGCCGGCGTCGGAAGCGTGCAGCAGCTGACCACCGTGTGGACCCTGGCGGATGTGCTCCTCGGTGCCGGCGCCATCATCAACCTCGTTGCGCTCGTGCTGCTGAGCCGGTGGGTCGTCGGCGCACTGAGGGACTGGGAGGCGCTGCGAGGCTCCCCCTCGGCGGACGGGAGCCGCCCGGTCTTCCGCGGGAACTCCGAGTATCTGCCGTCCGCTCTGCCCGCAGGTGCCTGGGAGACACCGATAGCCCAGTAGATCGGCTGCATCGCGGTGGGTGACGGTGTCCTGTGTGCTCCCGGCAACGTCGGTACGGGGCTGTCACCGAATCGAAACACTGCATCCGTAGCCTTCGGAAGTACGACGGCGCCTCCCCGTCCTCTGACGGGGCGAGAGAGGGAAACCCTGTCCCTCGTGCCGGCCCTCGCACCGTCTCCTCGCCAGCGTCGTCATCCCACCCCTATGGAGGTTCTCACGTGCAACCGGTTCTGGCTTCCCTGAACAGCGCCGCATCCGGCAACAGCTGGACCGACTCCTTGGAGTCGTTCTTCAGCGAAGGCGCGGACATCCTGGACAAGGCCTCCGGACACCTGTTCCTCTATCTGCTCGCCTGGCTGCTCATTATCGGCGGTCTCTACTTCACCGTGCGGACCGGTTTCGTCCAGCTGCGCCTCTTCCCCTACATGGTGAGGGCGATCACCTCCTCCCGTGGTGGCAACGAGGGCGGGATCTCCTCCTTCCAGGCCTTCGCCGTCGGCCTGGCCTCCCGGGTCGGCACCGGAAACATCGTGGGCGTGGCCATCGCTATCACCATGGGCGGTCCCGGCGCCGTGTTCTGGATGTGGATCGTGGCCCTGGTGGGGATGGCCACCGGTTTCATCGAGGCCACCCTCGCACAGCTGTACAAGGTCACCCACCCCGACGGCTCCTTCCGCGGTGGCCCGGCCTACTACATTCAGCGCGGTCTGGGATCCAAGCCCGCTGCCCGGGTCTTCGCCGTTGTCATCACCTTCGTCTTCGGCTTCGCCTACGAGGCCACCCAGGCCAACACCATCGCGGCGACCATGAAGAGCACCTTCCACATTGAGCCGTGGATGACCGCCGTCGCTCTGGTGGTCATCACCACGCCGATCATCTTCAAGGGAATCAAGTCGGTCGCCGTCGTCTCGGAGTGGCTCGTTCCGATCATGACGGTGGTCTACGCCCTGATCGCCCTGATCATCCTGGTGCTGCACGCCAGCGCGATCCCGGGTGCCTTCGTCTCCATCTTCGAGGGGGCCTTCGGACTCGACCAGGCGTTCGCCGGGACCGCCGGCGGACTCTTCGCCGCCGCCCTCAACGGCGTCAAGCGTGGACTGTTCTCCAACGAGGCCGGTGAGGGGTCGGTTCCCAACATCGCCGCCACGGCCACCGTCTCCCACCCCGTGCAGCAGGGCTTCGTGCAGTCCCTGGGCGTGTTCGTCGACACGATCGTGGTGTGCACCGTCACCGCCCTCATCGTCCTGCTCTCCGGGGTCTACGATCCGCAGGCCGCCCAGGCTGACCCGGATACGGCGAATGCTGCTGCCAACACCCTGACGTCCGCCTCCGTCACCCACGTGCTCGGTGGCTGGGCGCAGTACCTCATGGCGATCATCATCTTCGTCTTCGCCTACTCCTCCCTCCTGGGCAACTACACCTACGCCCAGGTCAACATGGACTACCTTCAGGGCAAGCAGCACAAGCACTACGCCCTGCGGGGCATGATCATCGTGGCCACCGCCGTCGGATCCCTGTCCACCCTCACCTTCGTGTGGAACCTCTCCGACCTGGTCATGGGCGCGATGACCGTCATCAACATGGTCTCCATCCTCCTGCTGGGAGGGTGGGCCTTCGGTGCCCTGCGCGACTGGGAGGCCCAGCGTCGAGCCGTCGAGGCCGGGGAGAAGGAGGAGATCCGCTTCATCGCCACCGACAACCCCTACCTGCCCGGCAAGCTCCCCGGAGAGATCTGGGCCGCCGACGGACCCGCCCACGCCTCCATCATGGAGCGTCGCGCCGCACTGGAAGAGGCTTCGGGCAGCTGACCTCGGGGGCTAGGCTGGCACCTATGAAGATCGCACGATTCTCCACCGGCGACGACCCCCGCTACGGCATCGTCCAGGGGCTGCCCGACGGTGAGGTCGCCTCGGGCGAGTCCGAGGGGCACCTCCTGGTCCTCAGAGGAGACCCTCTCTACTCCCTGCCCGAGGCCACCGGGGAGGTCGTCGAGCTGAGCGAGGCCCGGTTGCTGTCGCCGGTCATCCCGCGCTCCAAGGTGGTGGGCATCGGGAAGAACTACGCGGACCACATCGCCGAGATGGGGGAGAAGGAGCCCGCACAGGACCCAGTCGTCTTTCTCAAGCCCAACACCTCCGTCATCGGCCCGGACGCACCGATCGTCCTTCCCCCCTGGAGCGACGAGGTCCACTACGAGGCCGAGCTCGCCGTCGTCATCAAGACCCTGGCCAAGGACGTTCCCGTCGACCACGCCGACGACGTCATCCTGGGCTACACGGTCGCCAACGACGTCTCGGCCCGTGATCGCCAGCGGGCCGAACCGCAGTGGGTCCGAGCCAAGGCCTTCGACACCTCCTGCCCCCTGGGCCCGTGGATCGACGTTCCCGAGCCCGGCCGTGCGCCCGTCTTCACGTCCGGCGACGCCGTGGTGCGAACCCGGGTCGACGGTCGCCTCGTCCAGGAGGGCTGTACTGCGGACATGATCCGTACGGTCCCCGAGCTGGTCTCCTACGTCTCAACGATTTTCACCCTCCTTCCCGGCGACGTCATCCTCACCGGCACCCCGGCGGGGGTCGGAGAGATCAGGGCCGGTCAGCGCGTTGAGGTCGAGGTCGAGGGAATCGGCGCCTTCTCCAACCCGGTGGTACGCCGCTGAGCCGATGACCTCGGCCCCGAGGGGCTATCGAGGTCAGGACGCTCCCGGACGAAGGCGACGAACCGCGTCACTGATGCGGCGCACCGTCTCCTCCTCGATCCGGCGGCCCGTGGCCAGGTTGAGACGGCAGAAACCCGACCAGGCGGCCCCGAAGGTCACGCCCTCGTTCATTGCGACGCCGGCCTCCTTGCGGAAGAAACGCGCCGGCTGCTCCAGACCCAGGTCTCGACAGTCCAGCCAGGCCAGGTACGTCGCCTCCGGGAGGGTCGGCTCTACTCCCTCAATACCGTTCAGGGCATCGCTCACCATGTCCCGGTTGGCACGGATGTAGGCACGGACCTCACTCAGCCAGCCCTGGCCGTTGCGCAGCGCGGCGATCGTGGCCAGCGCCCCGACGACGGAGGCCTCGGCCTTGAGATGAGAGCTGCCGGCGTCGGCGTCCCACTGCGTGCGGGCTCGGCCCGAGGCGATGAGCTGGGCGCACTTCAGACCCGGGATGTTCCAGCCCTTGGACGCGGCCGTCGCCGTGAACGTCAGGTCCGGGTCCGAGTCCGGACGGGAGGCGTAAGGGATGTGAGCCAGCCCTTCGTCGAGTACCAGTGGAGCGTGGATCTCGTCGGCGAAGACTGGTACCCCGTACGTCGAGGACAGCGTTGCGACGGTGTCGAGCTCGGCGGCTGAGAGGACCCGTCCCACCGGATTCCACGGGTTGCACAGGACGAGCAGCCCGGCCCCCGCGGCCATGGCCGATTCGATGCCGTCGAGATCCAGCACCCAGTGTCGCGCCCCCTTCTGCGCCGTGTGCGTCAGCGAAGGGACCTCGATGCACTCGCGACCGTTGCGGGCGGGAATCTCAAGGAAGGGCATGTAGGCCGGGGTGGGAACGATAACCGGTGAGCCCTCACGGGTGTGAGAGGCGATGACCGTGCTCAGTGACGAGAGCACGTCGGGGAGCAGACTCACCTGCTCGGTCCCCACCTGCCAGGCGAAGGCCTCGCGCTGGTAACGGGCCGTCTCCTCGCGTGCCGCCTCACTGACCGAGGGGGGCATGTAGCCCAGGAGACCGTCGTGCATCGCCCGGCGAATCGCCGCCTCCACCGCGGGGGCGGTCCCCAGGTCCATCTCCGCGACCCAGGCCCCGATGACGTCGCCAGGGTACTGGGTCCACTTCAGTGACCCGCGTTCACGCATCTGCTGCGGGGTCAGGGAGTCGAAGACCTGGGCCAGGGAGCCGGAGCCGTTGGCATCGGAGACAACCATGGATGGGATTCTAGGGGCACCGCCCGAGAATCCCATCCATGGGCTCCGCCCGTGAGAGAGGCACGGGCACTCATCGACTCACCGAGAACCGATGGGGCTCATCAGGTGTCCTTGGGCGACCTGCCCGAGTCCTTATTGTCGTTCTTGTCGCTGGGGGCGGTGGACTTGCCGTCGTCGGACCCGCTCCTCTTGTCGTCGCTCTTTCCTCCCTTGCCGGAACCGCCGTCGGACTCGCCCTCATCCATGTCGGCCGGACCGGGATGACTGATCGGGGTGGCTTTCAGCAGCGTCTCCATCTCGCTTGACGAGTAGGCGTCGACGGGGCAGGCGTACATGGCCTGGAGCATGACCGGTGTACTTGTCGTAGCGAAGACCCGCACGAACCGGGTGAGTTTGTAGTCCTTGTGGTCGGCACCGGTGTAGGTGAAGTCCAGTCGTCTGGTCTCGATGGCGTTGCCGTCAGTGTCCTTGACGAGGGTGAAGTCGTCCTGGGTGGGCTCGAAGGAGACGTTGGTGAAGTCCGAGGACTTCTGGTAAGCGTCAACCACCACCTCGGACTGGTAGTCCGACTCGGCGCGATCGCTCTTCGAGCTCTGGTCGTAGAGGTTCTGCGTCGCGGTGAACACGCAACCGTTCTGCTTATCCATCTTGTTCTTGCCGTCGGTGTCGTAGATCGTCACCTCCCAGCCCTGCTGGGACTGCGGGAACTCCCATGAGGGGGCCCAGCCGACGTTGCTGCTCCCACCGGCGTCGGAGGCCTTGTCCGATGGCTGCGAGCTCTTGGCGGACGAAGAGCCGGACGCCGAGGTGCTGGGGCGGGAGGAGGGAGATGAGTCGGATTCGTCCTGGCACGCGGCGAGCGCCGGGACGGCCAGGGCGAGGCTGAGTCCCACCATGAGGGGGAGCCTGAGCGCCGAGTGACGGTGACGACCAGGGTGTGACGGGGAACGTCGGGGCAGGGACATCAATGATCCTCCAGAGAGTGGGTGGGGAGCCGGTCGGTCCGGTCGAGATCGGGAACCGTCGTTATGTTTACTGAACACAGGCCGTCACGGTGAGCTGATGGTCTCAGAGCCGACGGTCTCACAGAGATGACGGTAATCGCCACCACGTCGTGCGGCCATGGGGAGAATGTCCCGTCGGGATACGCTTGTCCCCATCATGGCTGAACTCAGTGACCACTCATCCCCCCTCCACTCCGCGACCGCCGCTGCGGCTGACGTTCCGGCGCAGGGCTCATCGTCCGTGCGCGTGCGCTTCTGTCCCTCTCCCACGGGAACCCCTCATGTGGGCATGGTGCGCACCTACCTGTTCAACTGGGCCTATGCCCGCCACACCGGGGGCACCTTCGTCTTTCGGATCGAGGACACCGACGCCGCCCGCGACTCCGAGGAGTCCTTTGAGGCCATCCTGGACTCCCTGACCTGGCTGGGCCTGGACTGGGACGAGGGCGTGGGCAGGGGCGGACCTCACGAGCCCTACCGTCAGTCTCAGCGCATGGACCTGTACAAGCAGGTGGCTACCGAGCTGCTGGAGGCGGGCTACCTGTACGAGTCCTTCTCCACCCCCGAGGAGATCGAGGCCCGCCACCGCGAGCGCGGCGAGGACCCCAAGCTCGGCTACGACGGCTTCGACCGCAATCTGACCCAGGAGCAGAAGGAGGCCTTCCGCGCGGAAGGACGCCGGCCCGTCCTGCGGATGCGGATGCCGGACGAGGACATCACCTTCACCGACCTGGTCCGTGGCCCCATCACCTTCAAGGCGGGCAGCGTGCCGGACTACGTCGTCGTACGCGCAGGAGGGGAGCCCCTCTACACGCTGGTGAATCCGGTTGATGATGCCGCCATGGGGATCACCCATGTCCTGCGCGGCGAGGACCTGCTGTCCTCCACGCCCCGGCAGGTGGTGCTCTACCGGGCTCTCATGGACATCGGCCGGGCCCAGGTGGTGCCCGAGTTCGGGCACCTGCCCTACGTCATGGGGGAGGGGAACCGGAAGCTGTCCAAGCGCGACCCTCAGTCCAACCTCCTCATCCACCGGTATCGCGGCATGATCCCCGAAGGTCTCCTCAACTACCTGGCCCTGCTGGGCTGGTCGCTGAGCGCCGACCGCGACGTCTTCTCCGCCGTGGAGATGATCGAGGCCTTCGACATCCATGACGTCAACCCCAACCCGGCCCGCTTCGACCCCAAGAAGTGCGAGGCCATCAATGCCGAGCAGGTGCGGGCGCTGGAGGCGGAGGACTTCCGCGACCGGTTGGTGCCCTACCTCGCCGACGCCTACCCCGACCCGACCGGTGAGGTCGCACAGGTGCCACTGGTCTCGGCGGCCTCATTCGACGAGCTCTCCGCGCGCGAGCAGGAGATCCTGAACGCCGCGGCGCCTCTGATCCAGACCCGGATCCAGCTGCTGCGCGAGTGCCGCGACATGCTCGGATTCCTCTTCGTGCCCGATGACGACCTCGTCATCGACGACAAGGCCCGGGCCAAGCTCAAGGCCTCGGCGGGCGATGTGCTGGACGCCGGCATCCGTGCCCTGGAGGGCCTCGGTACCGAGCTGTGGGACAAGGACCATCTGGAGCAGGCGCTCAAGGCAGCGATCGTCGAGGGGCGGGGCATGCCCGACGGCGAGGGCATCAAACCGCGGTTGGCCTACGGTCCGCTGCGCGTCGCGGTCACCGGCCGACAGGTCTCCCCGCCCCTGTTCGAGTCCATGGAGATCCTGGGCGCCGACTCGACCCTCGCCAGGCTACGTTCCCTGAGAACCCGGCTCGGGTGACTACTGCCGCTTGAAGCGCTGGTGGGGTCGGGAACAGCGTGTTCCCGACCCCACCGGTTCCTGAGCGGAGACTCTCGCGAGCCACCCGAGCAGGGTGCTCGGCCGGCTCACAGGGCGATCACATGGGGCCGGCGTCGATTCCCTGAAGTCGAATACCTGACAGGATCGTGTGCCACTGATCCACCCCGATGAGAGAGCCCTGCGGGCACAGCAGCATGACCTCCATCTCGAATCCGGCGTCGCCCACACGCCGGTCGAAACGGTAACCGTCCATGGGGGTGTTGGGGGCGTCTGAGAAGTTCGCGGTCACGGAGAAGGTCTCCTCATATCCCGGGAAGGTTCCGTTGTCGTCGCGGACGGCGTCGATCACGGTGGGGCCCTGCGTTGTCTGGTATCCGGAGAAGATTGTCTGCTGACTTTTCAGGGCTGATTGAGACTGAATGTCATCACCGACTCCTCTGAGTCTGTAGTACCTCTCCTCGGCCTCGCTGGAGATGAAGCCGAAGCAGGCTGAGTTAGCGTTGACCGTGTACCCGTCGATGGTTCCGTTGGGGCCGGCCGAGTCCTTCTTGATGCGTTCATCGTCATGCGTCCACACCGAGGTGTCCTCACTGGTGATCGTGACACTCGGGGCGCTCCAGGGCGTCGCTGAGGCGGAGGGGGTGGCGGATGCCGATGGTGTGGCCGACTTGGAGGGGGAGGGCTTGGCGGAGGGGGTCTGCGAGCTGTCCTGCGAGCTGGTTGCGGAGGCGCTGACGGGTTCGACGGTGAGCTGGCCCTTGTGGGCGGGGCCGCAGGCGCTCAGCGTCAGACCGGCGGTCAGGCACAGTCCGAGGGCAAGGCAGCGAGTCGTGTGAGAGCTGCGACCGGAGTGGTGGCGGGAGGGTGAGTAAAGCGGCATGAGGCTTCCCTGAGGCTGTCGAGCGGAGTGGAGACGGGCAGAGGAGAGCCGCCGATCTAGTGAGCTCGACGGCTTCCGGCTTCCTGCTGGCCCTTCCCGTTACCCAGGGGGTCGGCAAAGTCGGTTTAGGTGGGGGTTTGGGTGAGTAGTCTGATGGCTCGTTTGGGTTGTCGTGACAGGGATCTGGTGGTGCTGGCGATGGAGGTGCCGGTGCCGTGGAAGAGTCGGATGAGGCTGATGGCCAGGTTACGCAGGGTGGCCATGACCTGTGGGCCGTTGCCGATGCGCAGCTGGTGGCGGTCCTCATCGAAGACCACGTCCCTGACCCAGTGAAGTCGGTTCTCGATTCCCCAGCGCCCTTGGACCCAGGCCGCGACGACCTCGGGCTGGGCATCGGTCATAGGGAGGGAGCAGATCAGGTAGACCACCTCAACATGCTTCCTGCTCTTGATGGTCCTGGTGCGTCGGAGCTGGACCACCTGCGCAGCCCCGGGGAAGTCCACCCAGGCGGGAGCCTCAATCGCCTTGGCAGCGCGCCGCACCCGCCGACCGTGACCGGCATCGACGCTTGAGACGGACGGGACACTCTTCCAGGGCAGCGCCTTGAGCGTCCTGCGAAGGGTCTTCTGGTTGCCCTTGACCGTCAGCACGTAGTGACCACCACGCCGGGTGATCCACCGGGCTGTGCCTGTCTGGGTGTGCATCGCATCGGCGCTCACCACCACCCCTTCCAGGTCCAAGGGTTCGAGAAGCTCCCTGAGCGCGGGGATCTCGTTGGACTTGCCTGCCACCCGCTGCTGGGTCGGTACGGCGCCGGTGGCGTGGTCCAAGGCGGCCAGGAGGTGCGGCGCTGGGTCCTTGCTGGTGCGGGCGCCGCGCATGGTCTTGCCGTCCACGGCGATCACTGTGCGGCCGTTGATGGTGCCGGTACGCGTGCACAACCATGACCTCAGGTGGGCGTCAACGTCAGCGGGGTCCAGGTCCTGCAGGACTCGGCGGATGGTCGACTCTGAGGGCAGGGCCTGGCCCGCCGCTAGTCCCAGGGCCTCCAGGTCGGCGCCGGTCAGGTCGGTGGTGCGCTCCCATATCGCCGTCAGGCTGCGACAGCCGGCCAGCACCCCGGTCACGGCCAGGGACAGGACCGTAGACAGGTTATGACGCACGCCCCGACGGTCCCTGGGATCAGCCACGTTCCTGAGAACCTGGACCAGGGGCCGGCGCGACAAGGCGGTCGTGGTGGAAGATGACATCGGCGCGGGCTCCCAGGACGAGGGGATGACTAGACACCACTCATCGTCCCTGCGGGGCCCGCGCCCCCCGTCCTAGCGACACACCACCCCCGTCAAAACGGCTCAGACACCCCCACCCACCAACTTTGCCGACCCCCTGCCCCGTTACCCCATGGCTCCGGCGTCGAGACCACTGACTCGCGTTCCGCTCAGGATGTCGTGCCACGTCTGAAGGTCGGGAAGGCTGCTCGGAGAGCACTGCAGGATGATTTCGAGAGTGGCTCCCTGATCTCCAACCTGTCTGAAGAACCGGTATCCGGAGACTTCGCTGTCGCCGGCGTTAGTGAAGTTGACTGTGCCGGTGTAGGCGACCTCGTAACCCGCGAGCGTGCCACTGTCATCGGGCATGACGTCGACGACGGTCGGTCCCGACGTCACCGTGTAGGCGGGGTAGTTTGCAGGCTGCTCCTGCACCTTGGACGAGGAGGCGGCGTTGTCCCTCGACGTACTCCTGTTTCTGTAGGTGTCCTGGGAGGACTGGTATCGGAGAACGCCCTGGCAGGTGTGGTCGTTGAAGAGGTATCCCCGGCTGATGAGGAAAGAGGTCTCCATCGGGAGACTGAGGAGGTTGTCGTCCTGCTGCCAGATATCGGTTCTCTCGTTGGTGATCGTGACACTTGGCATCGTCCATGCTGAGGCGGAGGGGGTGGCGGATGCCGATGGTGTGGCCGACTTGGAGGGGGAGGGCTTGGCGGAGGGGGTCTGCGAGCTGTCCTGCGAGCTGCCTGCGGAGGCGCTGACGGGTTCGACGGTGAGCTGGCCCTTGTGGGCGGGGCCGCAGGCGCTCAGCGCCAGACCGGCGGTCAGGCACAGGCTGAGGGCAAGGCAGCGAGTCGTGTGAGAGCCGCGACCGGTGTGGTTGCGGTGCAGTAGACGGGTGCGCATATGGCCTCCCAGAGGGTCATGGGGTGAGCAGGAACTTGTGCGAGTCTAAGGGATGTCTCCGCTGACGCGCTCGGTTGTGGGCGGGAGCGCGGGGACGGCAGAAGGGCGCAGAAGGACCTGGTGGCTCGCGTGCTACGGGGTGTCTGGGGTGCCTATGGGGAGCCCGGGCCGGTTCGACGGCCTGAGTCGAGGGTGTGATGCAGGCGGGGGAGCCCATCGTGCCCGTCGTGTGTCTGTAGTCACCTTGCGATGATTTGGCGGTACCGGGGAGGGCGTGTAGATTACTGCCCGCTGCCTCGGCCGCAAGTCGTTCGAGGTGAAGCCCTTTGGGGTATGGTGTAATTGGCAACACGACTGATTCTGGTTCAGTTATTCTAGGTTCGAGTCCTGGTACCCCAGCGGATCTTCTGATCTAAGCCCCCATCGTTTAGTGGCCTAGGACACCGCCCTCTCACGGCGGCGGCGCCGGTTCGAATCCGGCTGGGGGTACGAGGGTCTGGTTGTCGTTCTCGATGACTGGACTGTCACAGCCCCCATCGTTTAGCGGCCTAGGACACCGCCCTCTCACGGCGGCGGCGCCGGTTCGAATCCGGCTGGGGGTACGGGAGATGAAGGTCCGCACCACCTGCAGGTGGTGCGGACCTTCATGGTCATGTCTGCGACGACGATCTATGTCAGCTCGCTCTGATGCTCTGAGGCGGAGGAAAGCAGGTCGCTGCCCGTGGTGATGGTGAGTCCTTGCCCCTGTAAGGAGCGCACGGCGCCCTCCAGCGCGGCGAACAAGGCCTCGGAGGGCTGCGTGCGGCCGTCGTGGCACAGCACCACCGATCCGGCGCCGGCCACGTCCTTGACGGCGGCAGCTGCTGAGGCGGAAGGAGTGTGAACGCTCCACAGCAGCACGTCCAGCCCTTGCTGGGAGGCCACCATCATGGCCGGCGCGTCAACCCGGCCGTAGGGAGGGCGCCACAGACGCGGAGACGGGGCCCCTGCCGCCGTGATCGCCTCGCAGGTCCTGCGCACTGAGTGGGTCAGCTCCGGAAAGTCCACGCCGTAGACGTCCGTGTGCACCCAGTTGTGGACGGCCACCTCATGCCCTTCAGCGACCTCCCGTGCAATCAGCTCGGGGTGGGCCTGCGCTGCGGATCCCAGGACGAAGAAGGTGGCCCGTGCCTGCAGCCTGGCCAGCATGTCGAGCACGAGCGGAGTCCAGCGAGGGTCTGGTCCGTCGTCGAAGGTCAGAGCCAGCTTTCCCGACTCCCCGCCCGTCTGGAAAACCGTCCGTGCGCCAAGAGCCCGGCCGGGGGCCGAGGGGCGCGGAGCGGTCCGTGCGGTGGGGGACAGGTGGGTCTCCCGCCATCGGGAGACTCCTGCCGCAGTGCCCGCACCCAGAAGACCGGTGGCCGTCGCCAGCGCCGTCACCCCAAGGAGGCGCCGTCGGCCTCTCATCCGGTCGCTCGCAGCGCTGCGTGAGGGCTGAGGGGCGTCTGCGGAGTGGGCGCCGTCCTTGGTCGTATCTCCCGTATCCCCCGCAGCGCTCCGGCTCTCGATCGTCACCGGTACATCGTAGAACGCATCTCAGAGAACCCTGAGTGCCTCGTGAGGTGTTGCGACACTGAGACGGATCTGGACCGGATGAGGCCGGATCAATCGATAACCGAGGGATCCTCGGTAGGATGCCCGCGTGACGAACTTTCCCGCGCTGAAGACCCCCGGCCCCCTCACCGACGGCGCCATGCGCATCACCCCCTTGGGAGGCCTGGGTGAGGTCGGCCGCAACATGACCGTCTTCGAGCTCGACGGCAAGCTGCTCATCGTCGACTGCGGCGTGCTCTTCCCGGAGGAGGACCAGCCCGGCGTCGACCTCATCCTCCCCGACTTCTCCTCCATCGAGGACCGCATCGACGACGTCGTGGCCCTGGTGCTCACTCACGGGCACGAGGACCACATCGGAGGCGTGCCCTACCTGCTGCGCCTGCGCGAGGACATCCCCCTGGTGGGCAGCGAGCTCACCCTGGCCTTCGTGGAGGCCAAGCTCAAGGAGCATCGCATCCACCCGGTCCTGCGTCAGGTCGTCGAGCACGAGGAGGTCTCCTACGGCCCCTTCGACCTTGAGTTCGTGGCCGTCAACCACTCCATTCCCGACGCCATGGCGGTCATGATCCGCACCGACGCCGGCAATGTGCTCGTCACCGGTGACTTCAAGATGGACTCCCTGCCCATCGACGGGCGCATCACGGACCTGCGCTCCTTCGCGCGCTTCGGTGAGGAGGGAGTGGACCTGTTCTGCGTGGACTCCACCAACGCCGAGGTTCCCGGCATGGTCGGCCACGAGGGTGAGATCGGCCAGGTCCTGGACAACATCTTCGCCGACTCCGACGGGCAGATCATCGTGGCCTCCTTCGCCAGCCACGTCCACCGCGTCCAACAGGTCCTCGACGCCGCCGCCCTGCACGGCAGGCGAGTCGCCCTCGTAGGACGCTCCATGGTGCGCAACATGGGGATCGCCGCTGAGCGCGGTTACCTCAAGGTTCCCGACGGCGTCCTCATCGACGCCCGTGACATCACCTCGCTGCCTGCGCACGAGAGGGTCCTCATGGTCACCGGCTCCCAGGGCGAGCCGATGGCGGCCCTGTCCCGGATGGCGCACTCCGAGCACCGCAGCGTCACCATCGAGCCCGGCGACACCGTCATCTTCGCCTCCTCCCTGATCCCGGGCAACGAGAACTCCGTCTTCCGGGTCATCAACCAGCTCATGCGGCTGGGGGCGCGCGTGGTCCACCAGGGCAACGCCAAGGTCCACGTCTCCGGACACGCCTCCTCCGAGGAGCTGCTCCACGTCTACAACATCGTCCAGCCCCGCAACGTCATGCCCATCCACGGCGAGATCCGTCACCTGGTGGCCAACGGCGGACTGGCCGTCAAGACGGGAGTCGCCCCCGAGCAGGTCATGCTGTGCGAGGACGGAGTGGCGGTCGACCTGGAGGGGGGAGTCGCCCGCATTGCCGGCCAGGTTCCCTGCGGCTACATCTATGTCGACGGCTCCTCCGTGGGGGAGATCGACGAGGCCGAGCTCAAGGACCGCCGCATCCTGGCGGAGGAGGGCTTCGTCTCCGTCTACGCCGTGGTGGAGACCACGACCGGAACCATCCTGGCCGGCCCGCACATCCAGGCCCGGGGCATGGCCGAGGACGACTCGGTCTTCGAGGAGATCCTCCCCGACGTCACCGAGGCGCTGTCCGCCGCGCTGAAAACAGGTAAGGCGGACGCCTACTCCCTCCAGCAGGTCATGCGCCGCACCCTGGGACGATGGATCGGGCGCCGGCTCAAGCGCCGTCCCATGATCGTCCCGGTCGTCATAGAGGCCTAGGGGGCTGCTTACTGCATGACTCTGTTCCGGCCCGCGTGCTTCATATCCACCGGATCCATCCTCATCGACATCCCCCTTCACGTCAGCCGGGTGCCGACGCCGGGAGGGGCGATCACCGGGGCCTCGTCGGGCCCGGTCGTGGGCGGCGGGTACACGGTGGTCTCGGCCGCCGCCC
This sequence comes from Actinomyces viscosus, assembly GCF_900637975.1. Taxonomy (NCBI): domain Bacteria; kingdom Bacillati; phylum Actinomycetota; class Actinomycetes; order Actinomycetales; family Actinomycetaceae; genus Actinomyces; species Actinomyces viscosus. The sequence continues at coordinate 368,516 of NZ_LR134477.1, forward strand.
GCCAGGGCGTCCCCGCCGCCCTGGCAGCCACCCTGGGAACCGGACCCAACTCCGCACGGGTACGCGAGTCGATGCGCCTGGACCAGGTCGAGCTGCTCGTCGAGGAGCTCGTCGGGGACATCGGCACCTGCACCACGCTCATCGAGCCCTCGGGGCGACGAACCTTCATCACCACCGCCGGTGTCGAGGGCGAGCCCCAGCGGGAGGACCTCGAGAGTCTCGACCTGAGAGAGGGCGACTGGGTCTACGCCACCGGCTACGACCTGGCCCACTACACGAGCCGGGGCATCCTGGCCGACTGGCTCCTGTCGATCCCCGACGGCGTCGGACTGGTCATCGACCTGGGCCCGGTCCAGCCCGACATCCCCGACCAGGTGCTGCTGCCGCTACTGTCCCGGGCGACGATGCTGACCGGAAACGACCTGGAGATGAACCGTCTCGAGGAACGGCTGGGAGGCCCGAGCGCCATCCGTGAGGCCTGCCCCCGGGCGCTCATCGTCCGACGTACCGGGGCCCACGGCTGCGTTCTGCACCCGGTCGACGGCGATCCGATCGAGGTCCCCGGTTTCGTGCGTGACGTCGTGGACACGACGGGAGCCGGGGACACCCACACCGGCGTCCTGGTCGCCGGGCTCCTCGACGGACTCGACGTCGTTGAGGCGGCCAGGCGGGCCAACGCGGCCGCTGCCCACGCCGTGGCCTGTATCGGGCCGGCACAGGCGCCGCGCCGCGAGGAGATCGACGGCTTCCTCCAGGAGAGCCCTGAGCGGCCCCAGACGCCCGACGAGGCCCGGCACCGGGGCGGCGCCCGTCCCTGACGGGGGTCCTTCTGAGAAGGTGACGTGTCTCCGGCTGTCCGAGGCGGCGTGGCAGGGCCGCCGAGGCCGAGAATCCGATAGTTTCTAAGACATCATGGCCAATCGTCGCACCACGAGAACTGCTACGCCTCCCTCCGGAACCGGCAGAGGACGTAACCGAGGGGTACCCGCTCAAGGATCCGCTCCCCTCGCCGCCCCCGGATCCCAGCCCTCCGGCGGGCGCTACCGCCGTACCGGGTGGGCCTTCCTCATCCTGGCCCTCGCGGCGGTCCTGGCCCTGCGCGAGTGGTTCGGGGTCTCCGGGGCCGCAGGCAACCTCCTGCACCACATCGCCGCGGGCCCCGTCGGCGTTCTCGGGGTGCTGGTGCCCCTGCTCCTGGCGGCGCTGGGGATCGCCATGCTGCGGGCGCACAGCCTGGGAGCGGTTCACGCCCGGGTCTCCGTGGGCTGCCTCGGCCTACTGACCGCTCTGACCGGAATGATCCAGGTCGGCAGCGGGAACCCTGTCCTCAGGGACAATATCGGTGGCCTGGAGAGCGCCGGCGGACTGCTGGGGTGGCTGGTGGGCTATCCGCTGGCGGCCCTGTTCTCCTCCGTGGGGGCCTTCATCCTGTTCATCCTCCTGGCGTCCTTCTCCGCCCTGGTCCTGTCCGGCAAGACCGTCGCCGAGATCCGCGACCTGCTGGCGCAGCGCCGTTCCCCGGGCGCTGAGGGGACCGGAGGCTCCTCCGACGCCGACGGCGCCGGTGACTCCCTGGCCCGGCGCCTGCTCGGGCGCGTCCGCGGGGGCCTCGGAACGGCCGGGGTGGCGAGCAATGATCCTGACCAGACGGCGCTCCTGGACTCCTACGACGGCGACGAGCCCTTCCGCTCCGCGCTGGAGGTGGAGGAGTCGACCCCGCGCAAGCGCGGCAGCGGCCGACGCAAGCGCTCCGCCGACCGGGAGGCTCAGCAGACGTCGATCACCGAGCTCTTCGAGCCGGGCAGTGACCATGCCAGTGACCATGCCGGCGATCCTGGTGACCACGCTGACGGCTCCACCTTCGTCGTCCCGGAGGTGGGCGATGAGGCCGATGCCGTTGCCTCGTCGGCCCCCTCGGCCGTCTCGCCCGCCAAGGGCCGGGCTGCTGGCGGCCCGGCAGCGGCGGGACCGTCCTCAGGCGCACAGCGCAAGCCCTCCACGGCGAAGCGTCCGGCCCGGCCGACGTCCTCCGGGTTCGACGCCGTCACCGAGGAGACGCCCGAGGTCCCCCTCGACGAGCCCGATCTCGCCGACCAGCTCGCCATGAGCGACATGAGCAACATGGCCCTGCCCGACGGCTCCACCTACACCCTGCCCGAGGACGCGCTGCTCGGGCCCGGACCGGGGCACGCCACCCGCACCCCCGCCAACGACGCCATCGTTGAGGCGCTGCAGAACGTCTTCGCCGAGTTCAACGTGGACGCCACCGTCACCGGCTACACGCGCGGTCCCCAGGTGACCCGCTACGAGGTCCACCGCGGTCGGGGCGTCAACGTCTCCCGCATCACGGGGCTGGAGAAGAACATCGCCTACGCGGTGGCCTCCGACGAGATCCGTCTGCTCACCCCGATCCCCGGCAAGAGCGCCATCGGTATCGAGATCCCCAACACCGACCGCGAGATGGTCAAGCTCGGCGACGTCCTGCGCTCTCAGGCCGCCCGTAAGCAGGCCCATCCTCTGGTCGTCGGGCTGGGCAAGAACGTGGAGGGCGACTACGTCGTCACCAACCTGGCCAAGACCCCGCACCTGCTGGTGGCCGGACAGACCGGCTCGGGTAAGTCCTCCTTCGTCAACTCCATGATCACCTCGATCATGATGCGCGCCACGCCGGAGGAGGTGCGCATGGTGCTGGTCGACCCCAAGCGGGTCGAGCTGACCATCTATGAGGGCATCCCCCACCTCATCACCCCGATCATCACCTCCCCGAAGAAGGCGGCCGAGGCCCTGGAGTGGGTGGTCCGAGAGATGGACGCCCGATACGACGACCTGGCCTCCTTCGGCTTCAAGCACATCGACGACTTCAACAAGGCGGTGCGCGCCGGCGAGGTTCAGCCCCTTCCCGGCTCCCAGCGCGAGCTGAGCCCCTACCCCTACCTCCTGGTCGTCGTCGACGAGCTCGCCGACCTCATGATGACGGCTCCCAAGGACGTCGAGGCCTCCATCCAGCGCATCACCCAGCTCGCCCGCGCCGCCGGGATCCACCTGGTCCTGGCCACCCAGAGACCCGTCGCCCAGGTGGTCACCGGACTCATCAAGTCCAACGTCCCCTCACGCCTGGCCTTCGCCACCGCCTCCCAGCTGGACTCCCGCGTCATTCTCGATCAGAACGGGGCCGAGACCCTCACCGGTCAGGGAGACGCCCTCTACCTCGGGCCCGGAGCCTCAACGCCGGTGCGCATCCAGGGCTCCTGGGTCAACGAGTCCGAGATTCGCTCCGTCGTCGAGCACGTCAAGGCCCAGCTGACCCCCGAGTACCGCGAGGACGTCGTCGTCCCGGAGGTCAAGAAGCAGATCGACGAGGAGATCGGCGACGACATGGACCTGCTCCTGCAGGCTGCCGAGCTCATCATCTCCAGCCAGTTCGGCTCCACCTCCATGCTCCAGCGCAAGCTGCGCGTCGGCTTCGCCAAGGCCGGGCGCCTCATGGACCTGCTCGAGTCCCGTGAGGTCGTCGGCCCCTCGGAGGGGTCCAAGGCGCGTGACGTCCTCGTCCAGCCCGAGCAGCTCGAGGAGACCCTGGCCTGGATCAAGGGGGAGGGGAGCGCTCCCGGAAGCGCTGAGACCCCGTCCGCCCCCGAGGACACTCAGGAGGCCCCCTCCTCCGACACCCCGCCGGCTCCTGCTGCGGGCGAGCCCCGCACGGTCGCCCTGCCGTCGAACCGGTACAGCACCGACCCGCTGGAGGCCGACCCGAGTCTGCCGGAGTCGGAGTCCTGGGAGGACTCCTTCGCCGAGGAGGACTCCGAGGACGCCTGGTCCCTCACCGGCCGTGGCTCATCGTGGTGACCCGGTCCTCGACCTCTCGCTAGCCGTCATCGCCCTCGGGGGCCTCCAGCGGCTCGTCCGGGTCAGGGCCCGGTTCCGCTGTTTCCGACGATGCCGACGGCGTTGGACGGGGCGACCGTGAGGGTCGGTCCGACGGGGTGGGAGACGCCTGCTCCGGATCCCGGTCGGACCGGGACCCGGGGTGGGCCGAAGGCGAGGCGGATGCGGCGGACTCCGTGTCCGACGGGTTGTCTCCGACGGGGCCGGGGTCGCTCCCACTCGTTTGAGGACCTCCTCCCGGCTGGGAATCGTCGGGGCCGGTCCAGTGGGCTTGGGTGGCGTGGCGGACAGGGTTGAGGCGTCCTTGACGTCCGAGGTGAGCATGCTCCAGCGTCGCTCGATCTCCTCCTCACTCAGGCCCAGGTCTGCAGGACGCTCACCGTTGTGGAGCGCCGCCAGGTCCCTGACCGTGTAGCCGCCGGCCTGGTCCACGGTGAAGGGGTGCCAGTTCAGCGAGTCCACGCTCACCGAGCCGTCGGCGTGGGAGGTCACGTCGGCCCAGACCAGCTGGCCGACGTCGGACAGCGGGCCGCAGTAGGACTCGTTCTGGCTGGAGATGTAGTTGCCGGCCGAGTAGGACGCCCACATCCCCTTGCCCTTGACTCCGCCGTCGAGCTTCTCAGCGGGCTGGGGCACGTGGGGGTGGGCGCCGAAGAAGATATCGACCTCCCCGCTGTCGGCGAGGGCCTGGGCGTAGGAGACCTGCTCATCATTGGGCGTGGTCTCGTACTCCTCCCCGATCTGGGAGTGGACGACGACAAGGTCGGCGCCCGCCGCCCGAGCCGACTTCGCCGCCTTCGTGATGGCGCCGACGTCGTTGGTCGACACCGAGTAGCCGGTGGGGTCCTTGAAGCCGTTGAGCCCCATGGTTGTGGAGATCTGAGCGACCGTCACCGTGCGGCCCCCTCGCTCGAGCTCATAGAGTGCGAAGGGCGCCGAGGCGTCCTTGCGGCTCCGGTAGGTGCCGGCGTGCCCCAGGTCGTGGGCGTCCAAGGCGTCCAGGGTGGCGATGACCCCGGCCTCGCCCTGGTCGGCGGAGTGGTTGGACGCGGTCGCGCAGCCGTCCCAGCCGGACCTGGCCAAGGCCCCGACGACATCGGTCGGAGCGCCGAAGGTGGGGAAGTCCGAGTAGACCCCGTCCGGAGCCACGGGCACCTCCATCCCGCACAGGGCCAGATCCAGTCCCTCGACCCAGGGGGTCTCGGCGGCGACGTTGCCGGTGATGTCCCCCGAGGAGTCCGGGGTGGAGCTCAAGACCGCCGAGTGCATGAGGACGTCCCCGCCGTAGCCCACGGTGAAGCTCACGTCCTGCGAGCCACCACCGGCCCCGGCAGAGGATGACCCGCGGGAGGCGGCCGCGTCCGGCCCGCCTTGGCCCTGCTGCTCGCGGGCGCTGCCCGACTCGGTGGAGCCGGACTCGCTCGACGACGACTGACCGCTGCTCGCCCCGCACCCGGAGACTGCGACGGCCGCGGCGAGGACTGCGGCCGTCATCAGGCCCGGGCCCCGTGACCGGTGGATGATGCGTGCGGAGCGGGCGCGCTGTCGACCGCTCGTCGATGAGCTGCCCGGGAGGTTGTTGATGTCCGCCGAAGAAGATGAGGAAAATATGGAGGAAAACATATTTATGAACGTAAGAACCGAACCTTAATGGAGTGTGTGCACCTCGTGCCCACTCGAGAGGTGCCGGGTCGGAACGCCGAGATGCTGCCGAAAACAGCCAGTGGGGATTGATCCCCTGTGGTGCGTCGCGTGCTGTCAGCGCCGTGGAGTCCCTGGGGCGAGGGAGATATGCGCTCGGGGCGTCATCGGGAGGTGAATCGAGGTTTCTCCGGCGGTGTGAGGGCCTGCACTACTAGGCTTGTCCCAATGAACGCCTCGACCGCCCCGGACGGCGCCGCGCAGCCAGAGCAGGCGCCGCTGCTCAACATCGCCAATGCCCTGACGGTGCTGCGGCTGCTGCTCGTTCCCGTCTTCATCTGGCTCTCCCTGCTGCCGGGGGACCGGGCCAGGCTCGCGGCCGTCGTGGTCTTCGTCGTGGCGGCCTTCACGGACCGTCTTGACGGTCAGCTGGCGCGCTCACGGGGGCTGGTGACCTCCTTCGGCAAGATCGTCGACCCGATCGCGGACAAGGCGCTGACCCTGTCCGCCTTCGTCCTGCTGAGCGTCAACGGCAGACTGTGGTGGTGGGTCACGGTCCTCATCGTTGTGCGAGAGCTCGGCATCACGGTCATGCGCTTCTTCATGCTGCGTCGGGCTGTCATGGCGGCGTCGCGGGGCGGCAAGATCAAGACGGCCCTCCAGATGGTGGGGCTGGTGGGGCTGCTCACGCCGTGGTCCGCCCTCTTCCTCCCCGCCGGCTTGGCCGCGTTCCTGGTCAAGGCGGCCTACGCCGTCGTGGCCGCGGCGCTGATCGTCACCGTGGTGACCGGCCTGGACTACGTGCGCCAGGCCGTGCGGCTGAGCCGTCACAACGGACGCGATGGTCGCTGAGCGCTCCGAGGTCAAGGTCCCGGTGACTGAGGAGAGGCGTGCCGAGGAGCGTCGCGTCCGTGCTGCGAGCGATCTTCTGCGTGCCGCCGAGAACCGAGGGGTGACACTCGCGGTCGCCGAGTCGCTCACAGGCGGTCAGGTGGCCTCGAGCCTGGTCGAGGTTCCTGGCGCCTCGCGTGTGCTTGTCGGTGCGGTGGTCGCCTATGCCGTCCGGGTCAAGGCGCAGGTGCTCGGTGTGGATGCTGCTCACCTGGCACGGACCGGGCCGGTGGACCGCGACGTCGCACTCCAGATGGCGCACGGCGTGCGCCGGCTCCTCGGGGCCGATCTGGGGCTGGCCACCACCGGGGTCGCCGGTCCCGGACCGGCCGACGGTCACCCGGCGGGAACGGTCCACATCGCCGTCGTCGGCCCGGGGGGCGAGGCTCATCGCGAGCTGCACCTGAGCGGCCACCGCTCGCAGGTCCGGTACGAGGCCGTGCTCAACGCGATCGAGCTGGCCAGTGACTTCCTGCGCGAGAGGTCGTGAGGAGCGGGTCTGGCCGCCACCTGCCGCCCTGGCCTGCTGCAGATCGGCTACAGGCGGGCTACAGACCGCAGACTAAGACGCGTTTCAGGTTTCTCCCAGGAATGCCGGTAGAGTGGGGCTCAACGCCACCGGAGCCGGAGAACTGGCCTCGCGTGGCGGGAATGAATCCACGACGTGAATGGTTGTGCCAGATGATGAACAACACGACTCACCCCCGCACCACTCGCCCGATCAACAACCGGATGCCGATGCGCCAGGGACCCGGGGCAGGGTACGGTGTGTCCGTGGACACCCCGAAGCACGAGAATGTCGTCCTGCGCCGCGAGATCGGAGAAGTTCTGCGCGGCGTCCGGCAGCACCAGGGGCGCACGCTGCGCGAGGTCTCCTCGCAGGCCCGCGTCTCCCTGGGTTACCTCTCCGAGGTCGAGCGCGGTCAGAAGGAGGCCTCCTCCGAGCTGCTGGCCTCGATCTGCCAGGCTCTCGACGCCCCCCTGTCCATGGTGCTGCGCGAGGTCTCCGACCGCATCGCCCTGACCGAAGGCGTTATGATTCCGGACACAGTTCCCGATGAGCTCGTGCGTCAGCAGGGGATCGCCCTGCGGTGATCATCTGCTGATGCACCCAGTGCGGTGTCCTGGAGGCACCCGCGGCTGCGGCCGATGAGCTGACCTTCCCCGGCGGTGGGACCACCTTGAGTGGGCTCGCCGCCGGGTTGTCTGTTGAAGAGAGGGAAGTGGTGAAGCACTCGGAGTTCTGGGACGCCGTCGAGGCGGTCTTCGGTTCGGCCTACGGCCGGTCGCTGGCGCAGGACCTGGTTCTGCCCGAGCTGGACGCGACCTGCGTGCAGGCGCTCGATGACGGGGTGGCGCCGGAGCGCGTGTGGGCCCTGTTGTGCGACGAGACCGAGCGCTCGGACGCCGAGCGCTGGATCTTCCGCTCCGATCCCCGCCGCTGAGGCGGGGTGGTGGGGCGAGCGCAGCGGCCGACACGCGTGGGACAACGATGTCGAGATCGAACAGGTGTTCGGGTACTGTTCTCCACGAACGACGACGACGCACCTTGGGTCCACAGGACTGATGAGGTGCGGAGATAGATGTCAGTGGTCAGGCATACCGTCGTTGGTGAGCCCCGGAGAGGGGACCTCGCCGAAGTTGACCAGCCATGCCCACCGCGGCTGCGAGCCGCCCCGAGAACCGAGGTAGAACAATGCCTGCTGCCAGCCAGACCCAGGACCGCTCCAAGGCCCTGGCCACAGCCCTCGCCCAGATCGACAAGAACTTCGGTAAGGGCTCCGTCATGCGCCTGGGTGACGACACCCGCCCGCCGGTCTCCGTCATCCCCACGGGGTCGGTCGCCCTCGACGTGGCCCTGGGGGTCGGAGGGCTTCCGCGAGGCCGCATCATCGAGGTCTACGGACCGGAGTCCTCCGGAAAGACGACCGTCGCCCTGCACGCCGTGGCCAGCGCGCAGCGGGCCGGGGGCAACGCGGCCTTCATCGACGCCGAGCACGCCCTCGACCCGGTCTACGCCAAGGCCCTAGGGGTGGATATCGACAACCTCCTGGTCTCTCAGCCGGACACCGGTGAGCAGGCCCTGGAGATCACCGACATGCTCGTGCGCTCAGGCGGTCTGGACATCATCGTCATCGACTCCGTGGCCGCCCTGGTCCCCAAGGCCGAGATCGAGGGGGAGATGGGTGACTCCCACGTCGGTCTCCAGGCGCGTCTCATGAGCCAGGCGCTTCGCAAGATCACCGGGGCCCTGTCCTCCACCGGCACCACCGCCATCTTCATCAACCAGCTGCGTGAGAAGATCGGCGTGTTCTTCGGCAACCCGGAGACCACCACCGGCGGTAAGGCCCTGAAGTTCTACGCCTCGGTGCGTCTGGACGTGCGTCGTATCGGTGGGCTCAAGGACGGCGACCAGCCCGTGGGTAACCGCACCCGGGTCAAGGTCGTCAAGAACAAGATGGCACCGCCCTTCAAGCAGGCCGAGTTCGACATCCTCTACGGGCAGGGCATCTCCCGCGAGGGCAGCCTGCTGGACCTGGGTGTGGACAACGGTGTGGTGCGCAAGTCTGGTGCCTGGTTCACCTACGGGGAGGATCAGCTCGGCCAGGGCAAGGAGAACGCGCGCAACTTCCTCAAGGACAACCCGCAGCTGGCCGCAGAGATCGAGGAGAAGATCCTTGCGGCTCTGGGGATCGGCGAGCCCGGCCGTAAGGCTCGAGAGGCCGAGGAGCTCGCCGCCGCCGAGGCCGCTGTGGCCGCAGCCGCCGTCCCGGTGGAGAACGACGACGCTGCCGCAGGCGCGGTCAAGAGCGCTCGTGGACGCGGCAAGAAGGCCACTGCGTCCGCCAAGGGTGCCAAGTCCACCAAGGCTGCCAAGGATGCTGCAGCGGAGGAGGCGGACACCATCTTCGGTGAGGACGCCGGCGGGTTCTGATGCCCTGGCTCACCCCTGATGCCCACGCGCAGGCGGTCGAGGCGGCGCGGGAGATCGTCCTGCGCCGCCTCGACCGCAGCGCGGCCCCACGTGCCGCCCTGGCGGACCTGCTTGAGCGCAAGGCGGTGGACCCTCGTATCGCCGAGGAGGTTCTTGACCGCCTGGAGGCGGTCGGGGTGATCGATGACGCCGCCTACGCGGCCCGCCTGGCCCGCACCCGCTTCGCGGAGAAGGGGGCCGCGAGGCGGGCCATCGCCGAGGAGCTGCGGCGCAAGGGCCTGGAGGAGTCGGACGTCGCTGCGGCCCTGGACCAGATCGACTCCGAGGATGAGAACGAGGCGGCCCTGGCTCTGGCTCGCAAGAAGCTGATCTCCACGCGTCACCTGCCCTGGGAAGTTCGTCGACGCCGCACCGCGGCGATGCTGGGCCGCAAGGGTTACAGTCGGGAGACGACCCTGCGGGCGATCGAGGACGCTCTTGACGAGGAGCGGCCGCCGAGGTGAGGGCGCCCTACTTCTGTGGGAGCAGGTCGCGGTAGTCGAAGGCGTTGATCGTGGTTGTGCCCTTGATAGGCACCTCGTCGATGATGTGGTCGGAGCGGACCCGGACCAGCCCCATGTGTCCTACGGCGAGAGGCTGGGACCGGTCGGCAGGCACCAGCCATGACATGGAGGAATCAATATCGGTTGGCTCCGTCAGCAGCAGACTGCCGTCGGAGAAGCCTCCGGCGATCTCGAGGTCCGCATCCGGGGACGCGTCCGCCAGGCACTCGGTGGTTCCGTCCGCGAGACTCACCCGAAGCAGACCCAGGTAGGCGTGGCTCGAGGAGACCGAGGAGTTCCCCGTGTGATCAAGGTCCACGTTGCAGCTGCCGGTGGTGCTCACTTCGGTGGCGGCCCCGGCCTGGTCGACGAGCCAGAAGTGATGACCCTCCTCCATGGGTGTGACCACCATGTGTGTGGAGCCGTAGGTCGTTCTGAGAGCGCCGTGTGCGGCCGAGGCAATGCGGGTGGCGCCGAGCTGCAGGGCGCCGTCGGTACCTGCGAGTGCGCCGGTACCCACGACGGGTGTGCCGGACCACTGGTTGAGCGTTGACAGCGTTGTTCCCTCGCCGATCCCCAGCTCGGACCAGTCCGTTGTGGTGAAGGTGCGGTCCTTGCCCAGGTAGGTCATGCCTGACGTGGTGTTCTGGTCGACCATGTGCACCGCTCCCACCAGAGCGGTGTCGCTGCGGGAGGCGGATGCCTCTTCCTGTGCCGTTCGAAGATCCTGGGAGGTCTGTTGTCCGCTGGCGACGTCGAACCATGTCGTCGCGCTCGACAGCGGGTCCGTGTGCCGAAGGACCACGGTGCCGGGTGTGCTCGGATCGGCCGATGGGTCCGAGAACCAGACGGCCACTGCGCCAAGTCCCGGGTCGTGACTCATCCGCAGTCTCATCTCGGCGGCACCGGCCGGGACGGGAACGCTTGCGGACCATGTCTCGGTCCCATCCCACAGGACACGGTGGACGCTGAGGTCGGCCGTCTTGTCCTGACGGGGCGCCACGTAGACCACGCCGTCATCGTCAATAACGACGGCATTCTCCTCGGCCTGGATACTCATCGTCGCTTTTGTCAGCCCGGAGTCCTCCAATCCCGATTTGTCCGCAATGGGTTCCACGGTCCCGATCGTTGTCCGAGGCGTCGATGTGGGTGTTGCCGAGGCCTGGACGGCGTGCAGGCCCGCGGGTGAGGAGCAGGCGGTGATGCTCAGCAGGGAGCAGGTGAGAGCAATCGGCCAGGGACGCAGTCGCATGACGGGGAGTCCTTCGTAGGAAGAGGGGGTAGGAAGGAAAGTAGAGCAGCGCATCGGATCACGCAAATGTGCGTAAATTGGCTCACTTGAGAGGAGAAAATGGGGGGGCAGATATTATCGGCGGGTTGGTTCGCGAACTGAGGGTGACTTATTGTGCGATGGCGGTCTTTAATCAAGCTTTTCTTGGGTTGGTGTGATGGGTAGGTGCTCGAAGTCGTAGTCGAAGGTGCGGCTGGTGATGTAGCTGGTGAATGCGGTGTAGGTTTCCTCGGGGTTGTCTCGTTGTATGTTTGAGATGTTCTTCTTGGCGGTGTTCCAGACGTGCTCTATTGGGTTGTGGTCGGGCGCGTAAGGAGGTAGGTAGATCGGCCTGACGCGCTCCAGGGCCTGGCCGGGCTCATACAGGTCAGTGACCGCCTTGGCGTGGTGGAAGCCGGCGTTGTCAAGAACAACAGCGATCTTGTCGTTTGCCGTCTCGCGTACCAGACGGGCCAGGGCCAGGGTGACCTGCTCGGCGTTCTGGTTGCCCTCGATGGGGTAGACGCGCACCTGCTTGCTGGTCAGGCTCAGGGCGCCGAAGAAAGACTGGGCCGAGCGTTCTCGGTCGACATAGATCTTGGTCCGACGGCCGGTGGGCAGCCACATACGCCGGGTGACGGCCTCGTGCTCGACGCGCACCTCGTCGACGGTGTAGACCTCCCAGCCCCGGGCCAGCAGGTCGGCGACCTCCTGACGGACCTGGTCCATTCGCTCGGTGACGGCGGCCTCGTCGCGGCGCTTGTCGAAGGGGTCGGGCAGCTTGAAGCTCATCCCCACGAAGCGCAGGAGCAGCTGGTAGGAGGAGTCTGAGGCGTACTCCACGCCGAACTTGATCCGCACCACGTCACGCAGGGCCGGTACGTCCCAGAAGTCCGCCCTGATCCCGCTCTGGGCCGGTGGCCTACTCAGGATCCGCTTGAGCTGCTCCTTGTGGGCGCGGGTGAGCTTGGCGGCGTTCTCGTTGCCGGCGTGCCCAGTGACAACCGAGTGCAACCTGGAGCACCGCCAGCGGCGCAGCCAGTTGCTCACCGTCCTGCGGCTGCGGCCGACCATCTCAGCGATAACACCCGTGCCGACACCACGAGAGGCATACAAAATGGCCTCAGCCTTTAAACGCACCAGGACGAACGAGTCACCGCGTTTCTTCCACGCCAGAAGAACATCCCGCTCCTCCGCAGTCACATCAACAACCACACACACATTCTATATCGATACCCCCAAAACCACCCGACAACACAACCCCAGAAGGAAACTTTGTTTAATGCCGGCCAGAATAGATAAAAGAAGAGGTTTGTGGCCAGCATGGCACGGAGCTCGTGTACGTGCCCGGGGCTGGTCGGGGCTGGCCGGCTTCATGGTGCGATCCCCACCGGCGGGCGGGGCGGGGTGGTCTCGGGGTGGGCCTTCAACAGGTCATCAGCGGTGATGTCCAGTGCGGTGGCGATGTCTCCAGCCGGAATCAATCATCTAGGCTTGCCTCATGACCCAGGCGATCCCGGCTGCCCACGGCCCCCGGACTTCGGTTGACCTCGATGCGTTGGCGGCCTCGGCGGGAATCGCCGCCGAGCACGTCATTCCCTACGGCCGCGACGTGGCCAAGATCGATCTGCGCGTGCTGGACCCCGGCGAGCAGGAGGCCGACGGTACGCAAGGGGCGCGTTACGTCGTCGTCACCGCGATCACGCCGACTCCCTTCGGGGAGGGGAAGACGACCACGGCCATCGGACTGGCTCAGGGACTGGTGCGCCTCGGCGAGCAGGCGATCCTCACCCTGCGCCAGTCGGCCATGGGGCCCACCTTCGGTATCAAGGGCGGCGCCGGAGGCTCCGGACGCGCCCGCGTCCTCCCGGCGGAACGAATGAACCTGCACCTGACCGGTGACTTCCACGCCATCACCGCCGCCCACAACCTCCTGTCGGCGATGATCGACAACCACCTGCACCACGGCAATGACCTCGACATCGACGAGCGCACCATCACCTGGCCCCGGGTCCTGGACGTCAACGACCGCGCCCTGCGCCACATCGTGACGGGCCTGGGAGCCAAGATCGACGGCGTCACCCGGCAGGCCTCCTTCGACATCACCCCGGCCAGCGAGCTTATGGTCATCATGTCGCTGGCCACGGACCTTGCCGACCTGCGCGAGCGCCTGGGACGCATCGTCATCGGACGCAACCGCAGCGGGCAGTGGGTCAGCGCCGAGGACCTGAAAGCCGCCGGCGCCATGTGCGCCGTCCTGCGCGATGCCCTCGATCCCAACCTGCTGCGCACCGGAGAGGGCACTCCCGTCCTGGTCCATACCGGCCCCTTCGGCAATATCGCCACCGGCTGCTCCTCCGTGATCGCCGACCGCGTCGCGGCGGCAGGTGCCCGCAAGGGCGGATACGTCCTCACCGAGGCCGGTTTCGGTGCCGACATGGGCCTGGAGCGCTTCGTGGACCTCAAGTGCTCCGTCTCCGGCATGCATCCGCACGCCGCCGTCGTCGTGGTCACGGTCAGGGCGCTCAAGGCCCACTCCGGGCGACACCGGCTCGTCAGCGGCAAGGACCTGCCCGAGGCCATGCTCGAGGAGAACGTCGAGGACGTGCGCGCCGGCGCCGCCAACCTGCTCAAGCACCTGGAGATCGTGCGGAGCCTCGGCATCACCCCGATCGTGGCCGTCAACGTCTTCCCCTCCGACCATGACAGCGAGATCGAGGAGGTAGCGCGCATCGCTCGCGACGCCGGGGCGCGAGTGGCGGTCTGCCATCCTGTGACCGAAGGCGGGGAGGGCTGCCTCGACCTGGCGCGCGCCGTCGTCGAGGCCTGCCAGGAGAGCGAGGGCGAAGAGGGCCCTGATGACTCCACCAGCCCGGCCACCCGTCCCGTCTACGAGCCGCAGGACGACCTGCGCACCAAGATCGCCAAGGTCGCCGCCCTCTACGGCGCCGACGGCGTGGACTACACCCCCGCCGCGGGCAGGCTGCTGGACGCCTATGAACGGGACGGCTTCGGCAACCTGCCCGTCATCGTCGCCAAGACACCCTTGTCCCTGTCCGCGGAGCCCGGTCTCAAGGGCGTTCCCACCGGATGGCGCCTGCCGGTGCGAGAGGTGCGCCTGGCCGCAGGAGCCGGCTACGTCTACGCGATCTGCGGGAACCTGTCGACCATGCCGGGACTGCCGAGCCACCCGGCGGCCGAGCGCATCGACGTCGACGTCGACACCGGCCAGATCATCAACCTGCGCTGACGCCAGGGGGTGGTGGCCCGCGGGTTCGGGCCACCACCCCCTGGTTACTGGGAGCTGTCCGGGCTGTCAGCCCTTCTCGTGCTTGGAGGTCTCGAACAGGAGGTTGACCTGCTCGTTGTACTTCGTCAGCGTCGAGGCGGGCACCCGGTTCGCCCACAGGTTGTCCGTTGCCGGCTTCATGATGGCCGCCACGTCCGCGCCGAAGTAGGTCAGCGGGAAGAAGAACGTGGACTTGTCCTCCACGTGCTGGGTGAAGGGCTTGGTGGGAAGTCCCGTCTCCTCGAAGACCTGCACGGCCTTGCCAGTGGAGGAGGAGATGGCCGGGAAGACGATCCCGTGAGAGGCCACGATGTCCTGCGCCTCGGCTGTTCCCAGGAAGGTCACCCACTTGGAGGCGTTGTCGATGTTGGCCGACTGCTTGGAGATCGAGTCGCCCAGCCCGTTGAACAGGGAGACCGACTTCCCGTTGGGACCCACCGGGTTGGCCGCGATGCCGACGTTGACGTCGAGCTTGGCGTAGGTGCCGAACATCCACGAGCCGTTGAAGCACATGGCGATCCTGCCGCTGCCGAGCTGGACGTCGGTGCTGGTGGTGGAGGAGAAGGCTCCGCGCGGAGGCATGTAGCCCTTGTCCACCAGCCCGAAGTACCAGTCCATGGTGTCCTGGAAGACCTTCTCGTCGTAGCGATAGTGGTTCCCCCACGTCTCCTTGTTCGTGTAGAACCAGTCGCCGGCAGAGCCGGTGAAGGGACTCCACTGGGTCTGGCCGTCCCCGGTGCCGGCGTCCTGGATCCCCAGTCCGTAGACGGCCACGCGGCTCTTGTCGAAACCGGGCTCGTCGCCGCGCACGCCGTTCTTGTCCACGGTCAGGCGGGCGAGGATCTTCTCGAAGCTGCCACCGTCGGTTGGGTTCCAGGACCAGTCGGCCAGGTCCGCCTCGGTCAGGCCCGCCTGGGTGAGCATGTCCCGGTTGTAGAAGGCCGCCACAGTGTCCCAGTCCTTGGGGCAGCCGTACTGGTGACCGTCCTCGCCCTTCCACAGGTCGATGAGGCCCTCCTGGAAGGCGGACTCGTCGACGTCGGCCCAGGCGGACTGCTTCTCCAGGGGGACCAGGACCTCCAGGTCCTCGAACTGGGCGAACTTGGAGATGTGGTCGGTGAAGGCGTCCGGGCCGGTTCCGGCGATGAAACCGGCCGTCAGCTTGGTCCAGTAGTCGTCCCAGGCGATCTGGGTGATGTTGACCTTGATGCCGGTCTTGGCCTCGAAGGCCTCGGCACAGGCCTCGTAGGCGGGCAGCTGGCTGGCGTCCCACATCCAGTACTCCACGGTGCCGGACGCGGAGCTCCTGGAGCCCGAGGAGCAGGCGGCCAGGGTCAGGGCGGCCGCCCCCGAGGCCAGGCCGCACAGGAGGCCGCGGCGCGACAGTGAGGGGCGAAGAGGGCTGATCGGTTGAGTCGTCATCTGGTGCCTCACTTGATTCCGGTAAAGCCGATGGAGTTGACGATGCGCCGGGCGAAGGCCATGAACAGCAGGAGCATCGGGAGGGCGGACACGAGGGTGGCGGCCATGAGCCCGGCCCAGTCCGGGCCGGTCTGCGGGGCCTGGGAGCGGAAGACCGCCAGGGCCACCGTGAGCACCCGGGAGGAGTCCGTGTAGGAGACCAGCAGGGGCCAGAAGTAGTCGTTCCAGGCCGTGATGTAGGTCAGGATCGCGAGCGTCGAGATCGGGGCCTTGGCCATGGGCAGGATGAGGGTGAAGAACACCCGCACCTTCGAGGCGCCGTCGAGCAGGGCGGCCTCCTCCAGCTCGCGCGGGATGTTCATGAAGAACTGCTTGAGGAAGAACACCGCGAAGGGCGTCATGAACATGGTCGGCAGGGCCACCCCCAGGAAGGTGTCGATGAGGTGGAGCTGCTTGACCAGCACGAAGTTGGGCAGGAGCGTGAAGATCGAGGGGACCATGAGGGCTCCCAGGAACACCGCGAAGACCGTGTCGCGTCCCCTCCAGCGCAGGCGGGAGAAGGAGTAGGCGGCCATCGCCGAGAAGAAGACCTGACCGACGGTCACCAGGGTGGAGACGATGACGGAGTTGCGCAGGTAGAGCCAGAAGTTGATGGCGGCGCCGCTGCCGCCGTCGGCCAGTGCCTCCTCGGTGGACTGCATGCCGAAGACGCGGGCGAAGCCGCGCAGGTTGATGTCCACCGGCAGCAGGCTGGTGGGGTGGGCGGTGATGCCCGCGTTGGAGGACAGGGCCGTGCGCAGGACCCAGTAGAAGGGCAGCAGCGTGAAGACCATGATGAGGATCATCGCCGCCCAGGCCAGTGCCTTGCCCACGGTGAGCCGGCGGCCGGAGACCTCGGCGGAGCCCGAGGAGGAGCGAGCGGGTGACTTGCCGAAGGATGATGTGGTTGCGGTTGTCATGGGTGGCCCTCCTCAGTCCAGGTCCGTCTCGCCCGCACGGGTCATGCGGTACTGCAGGATCGTGATCGTCGCCAGGACGAGCAGCAGGCCCACTGCCATGGCCGAGGCGTATCCGAACTGGAAGCGTCCGAAGGCCATGTCGTAGATGTAGTACTGCAGGACCCGGGTGGCGTTGACGGGACCGCCCTGGGTGGCCACCGAGACGGTGTCGAAGACCTGGAAGGAACCAATCATCGTCATGATGAGCACCAGGGCCAGGATCGGGCGCAGCAGGGGCACCGTGATCCTCCAGAACATCCGCCACTCGCTGGCCCCGTCCATCTTGCCCGCCTCGTAGACCGTGCTCGGAATCGACTGGAGGCCCGCGAAGATGAGCAGGGCCGTGTAGCCCACGTGCCTCCACACGTTGATGACCGCGATGGTGGGGATGGCCATTGACGAGGAGAAGAAGTCCACGGCTGAGCCGGTCAGGGACTCCAGGAGCTGGTTGGTGATGCCCAGCGTGTTGTCCAGGATCCACAGCCACAGCATGGCGGCGACCACGTTGGAGACCAGGTAGGGCGTCAGCACGATGGAGCGCACGAAGGTGGACTGCGTCAGCCGCTGCATGAGGACGGCGATGAGAAGCGCCAGGATCGTCTGCAGGCCGATGTTGATGACCACGTACTCCACGGTGACCACGACGGCGTTCCAGAAGGTGTCGTCCTGGACCATGCGCTTGTAGTTGTCCAGTCCCGTGAACTCCTCGGGGGTCAGGAGGTTGTACTCGGTGAAGGACAGCCAGATGCCTCGGATGAGGGGCCAGATGTAGAAGGCGACGAGGCCGATCGTCGCCGGGAGGATGAAGGCGAGGCCGAGCCTGAGGTCGGAGCGCGGTCTGCGCTGCCGACGCGATTGTCGCGCGACCAGGGTCGAAGATGACATGGGTTCTCCAAATCGACGGTGATGTGGGAAAGGGGGTGGAGGTGGTTGGAGGTGGACGGACGGTCAGAAGGAGAGAACGAGCGGCGGGGCCTCAGTGCTCCGCCGGCGTCAGAGCTCAAAAGGGAGCGTCAGTCGACGGCGCTCGCGCGCAGCAGGACGAGGTGGTCGGGGTGAAGCACCGGCAGTGCCAGACCCGTGGTGGTCAGGTAGGAGCCGGGCAGGGTGACGCCCTCGGCCATCCATCCCGCCGTGAGGCTCAGCTCGGGATAGGCCGGCGCAGCCAGGCGCACGTGGTACCGGCGCGAGGGGTCCAGCCCGGGCAGCGGGCGCGGCGCCGTGGGCCAGGCCAGGAGCTGGCCCAGTGAGGCGATCTCGAACAGGGCGTCCGAGCCGTCGGGGGCGACAACGCCCTCGATGCGCAGCACGTCGTCGTCGGGCAGGTCCGCGTGGACCGTCACGCCTGAGTGCAGCAGGCCGCGCAGCTCCTTGTGCAGCGCGATGATGGAGGCCAGGCGCTCGCGGGTGGCCTCATCGGCCTCGGTGAGGTCCCACTCCACGCCCATGTGTCCCCACAGGGCGGTACCGGCCCGGAAGTCGAGGTCGAGGTCGCGCAGGGTGGTGTGGGCCCGCCCGGAGCCGACATGGGTGCCCACCAGCTCGGGCGGCAGCAGCAGCGTGGTGCCGCGCTGGATGTTCTGGCGGTCGTGGGCGTCGATGCAGTCCGAGGCCCACACCCGCTGGGTGCGCTCCATGATCCCCAGGTCGATGCGGCCGCCGCCCCCGGCGCAGGACTCGATCTCCAGGTCGGGGAAGCGCTCGTGGAGCGCGTCCAGGAGGCGGTAGAGGGCCAGGGTCTGGTCGTGGACGGCGGCCGCCCCCCGGCGTCCGGCGGTGGGGTCCGCGACCTCGTGCCCCGCGGCCAGCAGAGGGGAGTTGTGGTCCCACTTGAGGTAGGCGATGTCGAGGCGCTCCACGAGGGAGGAGATGGCGTCGAACAGGTACTCCCAGGCCCCGGGGGCGGTCAGGTCCAGGACCCGCTGATGGCGGTGCTCGGGAGCCCCGCCGGCGCCGTCGGACAGGATCCACTCCGGGTGGGACCGGGCCAGCTCGGAGTCGACGTTGATCATCTCCGGCTCGAACCACAGGCCGAACTCCATGCCCAGGGCGTGGACGTGGTCCACGAGCGGCTCCAGGCCGTCGGGCCAGACCTCGGGGGAGACCTGCCAGTCGCCCAGGCCGGAGGTGTCGTCGCGCCGGGAGCCGAACCAGCCGTCGTCCAGGACGTAGCGCTCGATGCCGACACCGGCCGCGGCATCGGCCAGGGCCTTGAGCTTGTCCAGGTCGTGGTCGAAGTAGACGGCCTCCCAGGTGTTGAGCAGTACCGGGCGGGGACGGTTGGGATGGGCCGGGCGTGAGCGCAACCAGGCGTGGCTGCGGTGGGCCAGGGCGTCGAGCCCCTCACCCCAGGAGAAGACGGTCCACGGTGAGGTGTAGGTCTGACCCGGGGCCAGCGAGACCTCTCCCGGCAGGAGCAGCTCTCCGGCGCCCAGGAGCCTGCGGCCCGAGGCGGGGTTCATCGCCAGGTGACGGATGTTGCCGGACCAGGCCGCGTGGACGCCGTGGACGCGCCCGGCGCGCCAGCCGAAGCCGGTGGGGCCGGCGGCCAGCCAGGTGACGGCGTCGTGCCCGGGGCGCCCCTCCCAGGACTCGCGCAGTCGGGTGCCGGGCGTGAAGGGAGTGCGCACGAGCCGGCGCTCCTGGACGTGGTGGCCCGTGGTGTCGAGCAGCTCATCGGCGCTGTCGGGGACGGGCAGCACCGGGGTCAGCTCGCCGACGACGAGGTCGGCGCCGTGATCCCCGTCGGACTCGGGGCGGTCGTCGCGGACCCAGGCGCGCAGGCGCACCAGCCCGGAGGGCTCCAGGCGCAGCTCCGTGCCCAGGGTGAGGTGATGGGCCGGGTCGGTCCCGGTGGAGCGGACCACGTGGGCGGTGCCGGCGGGAGTGTCCTCGGTGCTGGTCTCGTGGCTGAAGGTGGTGGGGTGGGGGGAGAAGGCCGAGCCGTCGGTGCGCGAGAGCGCCACGGAGGGGCGCGCGCTCCAGCCGATGTGAGCCAGGGGCAGGATCGGCAGGTCGTTGGTGATCCAGGCGGTGTTGGTGCCCAGGGAGGTGGCGGCGGCCGGGCCTGCGTCGACCAGGTCCTCGCCGCTGACGTCGCCGAGGTCAGGGCCCCAGTGGCGCACCACTGGAAAACGGTCATCGGGCAGGTCGAGGACCACGGAGGTGTCGGCGCAGCGCAGATGGAGGGTCATCATCGTCCTTCCAGGGAGGGGAGCAGGAACCAAGAGCGATTCCTTGTAAGATGAAAATAATTGATGGCGCCAGATTCCGCAAGGGTTTGCCCTACAGTGTCGGTATAAAGCCGGTACAAACTAGGTACAAAACCGGTACGAAGCGGACGGCGACGGGAGTCGTCCCAGGTCGCGGGCCCTGTGGTCCGACGGGCGGTTGATGACGGCAGGAGCGGGAGCACGTGATGGATGGTGGTGGACGCAGCCTCGGTGCCCGGGCGCTGCTCTCCCTGATCTCTACCGGTCCCTTGAGCCGCGGCGACCTCGGAGAGCGCCTGGGGCTCTCGCCGGCCACGACGACACGCACGGTGCGACCTCTCATCGAGGCCGGCCTCGTTGAGGAGCAGCCCCCGGTGGAGACCGGTGGGCCGGGGCGTCCCACCCGCCTCCTGGCCGTCGTCGCAGGCTCCGCCACCGTCGCGGGCATCAAGCTCACGGCCGACCGCCTCTACGCCGTCCTGACAGACCCGCTGGGGGAGGTCCTGGTCGGTTACGCTCTCCCGCTGAACCGGACCGACGCGGGTTCCGTCACCTCCCTCGTCGCAGAGGTCGTGGCGCGCCTGGCCGAGCGCAGCGGCCGCCGACCGGACGCGATCGGGATCTCCCTGGGGGCGGCCGTCGTCGGGAGACGGACCGTCGTCGTGGCCAGCTTTCTGGGCTGGCGTGACGTCCCCCTGGCCGCCATGGTCACCGAGGCCACCGGGCTGCCCTGCGCCGTGGCCAACGACGTGCGGGCCTTCGCCTACGCCGAGGCCTGGTTCGGGGCCGGGCGAGGCAAGGACCCCTTCGCCCTGGTCACCCTCGGTGCCGGCATCGGCTGCGGGATCGTGATGGGTGGTGAGGTCGTCTCCGGGGCCAGAGGGGCGGCCGGCAGCGTTGGTCACCTTCCGGTGGACCCGGCCGGACCGAGCTGCGAGATCGGGCACCCGGGCTGCGCCCGGGCCCTGGCCTCGACCGCCGGCATCGTGCGTGCGGCCTCCGAGCGTCTGGGGCGCGAGGCGGAGGATCTGAGCCTCCAGCAGCTCCTGGGTCCTGAGCTGCGTCAGGACGCCGGCGTCGACGACGTGCTGCGCCGCGCCGCGCTGGCGGCCGGGAGGGTGGTGGGGACCCTCATCGCCTACATCGACCCTGAGCTCGTCGTCGTCTCCGGGGAGGGGGTCGCCGTGGTGGAGGCCTACCGTGAGACCTTCGAGAAGGAGGTTGACGGTCTGCGGCACTGGGCCGCGGCTGCGGTGCCGGTCCTGCTGCGTCCCTTCGAGTTCGATGAGTGGGCGCGAGGAGCGGCCGCCCTGGCGCTGGAGCAGTGGACGGCGGTGGCGGGCGACCGGTAGGCGCTCCTGGCGGCCATGGGCCGCCTCCGCGCTGACTGTCGCACTGACTGCCGCGCTGACTGTCGACGGGCGCACCGCGGACGTGTACTGTGACGGGAAACATGTCTGGGAACTAGGTCCCACCGTGGTTTTGGACTAAGGGTGCCCTTAGATTGTGCGCATGAGCCGCCGCACCACCATCGCGCTGTCCACCGCCGGGCTTCTTGCCGCCGGCGCTGCACTCGCCCTGGCCGTCCGCCCGACCCGTCCCAGCGTCCCCTCCGCCTCCGCTCCCGACGGCAGGCCCCGTCCGCCGCGCGTCGTCATCGCCGGCGGCGGGTACGTCGGGTTCTGCACCGCCAGGGCTCTGCGGGCCCGTCTGGGAACCGATCAGGTCGAGATCGCCATCATCGACCCGCGCCCCTACATGACCTACCAGCCCTTCCTGCCCGAGGTCGCCGCCGGGTCCATCCAGCCCCGCCACGTCATCGCCTCCCACCGGCGCTCGCTGGCCGGGTGCACGATCATCACCGGCTCCATCACCGGCATCGACCACGCCTTGCGCACGGTGACGATCGCTCCGCCGGTTCCGGGCTCCACCCAGGAGGAGGGCAGGCCCTACCAGATCGGCTACGACCACCTGGTCCTGGCCCTGGGAGCCGAGGCCCGCACCCTGCCGATCCCGGGCCTGGCCGAGCAGGCCCTCGGCTTCAAGCAGGTCGAGGAGGCCCTCGCCCTGCGCAACCGTGTCCTGTCGCGCATCGAGGACGCCGCCTCCACCTGGAGCGCTGAGCGTCGACGCCGGCTGCTCACCTTCGTCTTCGTCGGAGGCGGCTTCGCCGGGGTCGAGGCCATCGCCGAGCTCGAGGACATGGCCCGGGCCCTGGTCGCCACCGTCGACTCCGTGGAGCAGGAGGACGTGCGCTTCATCCTGGTCGAGGGCTCGCGCCGCATCCTGCCCGAGCTGACCGAGGAGCTCTCCGGCTACGGCCTGGAGCAGCTGCGCGAGCGCGGCATCGACGTCCGGCTCAACACCTTCCTCAGCTCCTGCGTCGACGGTCACGTCGTCCTGTCCGACGGCACCGAGTTCGACGCCGACACCATCGTGTGGACCGCCGGTGTCAAGGCCGCCCCCGTCCTGAGCGAGTCGGACCTGCCCGTTGAGGCGCGCGGCCGCGTCACCACCCTGCCCACCCTCCAGGTCGCCCGCGACGGCGTCGTCGTGCCCGGGGCCTGGGCCGCCGGCGACTGCGCCGCCGTCCCCGACGTCACCAGTGAGGACCCGCAGGCCACCTGCGCCCCCACCGCCCAGCACGCCGTGCGACAGGCCGCCATCCTCGCCGACAACCTCGTGGCCACCCTGACCGGTCAGGCCGAAGGCGACGGGCGCGGTGGCCAGGGGCAGCAGCCGCTGGCCGTCTACGCCCACGAGAACCTGGGCACCGTGGCCTCCCTGGGGATCGGCAAGGGCGTGGCCCGCATCATGGGGCAGAACCTGCGCGGCTTCACCGCCTGGACCGCCCACCGCGGCTACCACGTCTACGCCATGCCGACCCTCAACCGGAAGGTGCGCATCATGATGGACTGGTTCGCCGCCGTCGTCTTCCGCCGTGACCTGGCCTCCTTCGGCTCGGTGGCGGCCCCGGGCGCAGCCTTCGCCCAGGCCGCCCGCAATGACGCCAAGATGGCCTCGCGCAAGAAGTCCTGAGATCAGTCCCCTCGGCCCGGGGGAGCGCGGGGCCCGTCCCGGCCGGCGTGCATCTGGTCACGACGGTCCGTCATGACTGGGGCGGGGCCCCGCCGCCACCTACACTGCTCGGCGATGACCACGCTCGCCACCACCGCCCCCGCTATCGACGCCCGCGGCGCCCTGCCTCGCACGTACCACGTGCGCACGCTGGGCTGCCAGATGAACGTCCACGACTCCGAGCACATGGCGGGCCTGCTGGAGGGCGCCGGGTACATGCGCGTTGAGGATGTGCCCGAGGCCGCCGCCCGTGCCACCGACGCCGGTGACGGCGGCGCCGACGTCGTCATCATCAACACCTGCTCCGTGCGAGAGAACGCCGCCACCAGGCTCTTCGGCAACCTGGGCCAGCTCGCCGCCGTCAAGCGCGAGCGACCCGGCATGCAGATCGCCGTGGCCGGATGCCTGGCCCAGCAGATGGGGGAGGGGATCGTCGAGCGGGCTCCCTGGGTCGACGTCGTCTTCGGCACCCACAACCTCGACGTGCTGCCCGCCCTGCTCGAGCGCGCCCGGCACAACTCGGCGGCCGCCGTCGAGCTCGAGGAGTCCCTCAAGGTCTTCCCCTCCACCCTGCCCACCCGCCGTGAGTCCGCCTACGCCGCCTGGGTCTCCATCGCCGTGGGCTGCAACAACACCTGCACCTTCTGCATCGTGCCCTCTTTGCGCGGCAAGCAGCGCGACCGCCGCCCCGGCGAGGTCCTGGCCGAGGTCGAGGCCGTGGCCGCCCAGGGCGCCATCGAGGTGACCCTGCTGGGTCAGAACGTCAACTCCTACGGCGTGGGCTTCGGTGACCGTGGCGCCTTCGCCAAGCTGCTGCGGGCGGCCGGCTCTGTCGAGGGCATCGAGCGCGTGCGCTTCACCAGCCCCCACCCGGCCGCCTTCACCGACGACGTCATCGAGGCGATGGCCGCCACCGAGGCGGTCATGCCGAGCCTTCACATGCCCCTGCAGTCCGGTTCGGACCGGGTGCTGCGAGCCATGCGCCGCTCCTACCGCACCAAGCGATTCCTGGGCATCCTGGACAAGGTCCGCGACGTCATGCCCGAGGCCGCCATCACCACCGACATCATCGTGGGCTTCCCCGGTGAGACCGAGGAGGACTTCCAGGCCACGCTCGACGTCGTCGAGCGGGCCCGCTTCGCCTCGGCCTACACCTTCGAGTACTCACCGCGCCCGGGCACCCCCGCCGCCGACCGTGACGACCAGGTCCCGCTCGAGGTCGTCAAGGACCGCTACCGGCGGCTCGATGAGCTTGTGCGCCGCATCACCCGCGAGGAGAACGAGAGGCAGGAGGGCCGCGTCGTCGAGGTGCTCGTCGCCGAGGGGGAGGGGCGTCGCGACTCGGCCACCGCCCGCATCTCCGGGCGCGCCGCGGACAACCGGCTCGTCCACGTCGCCCTGCCCGAGCACCTGGCCGAGGACGACTACGCCGGCGGGGCCCCGCGTCCCGGTGACATGGTCAGCGTGCGCGTCACCCACGGGGCGCCCCACAACCTCATCGCAGACTCGGCCCGCTGTGGGCGAGCGCTGGATGCGGTCTCGCTGGCCGCCAACGAGGCCCTCAGGCCCGGGGACCGCCTCTGGCTCGACGACGGCCCCGCCCTGTTCCAGGTGCGGCGCACGCGGGCCGGCGACGCCTGGGAGCGCCGCCAGGCCGAGGCCTGTGCCGCGCCCGAGCCCGACACCGCCCCGGTGAGCCTGGGCCTGCCCACCCTGCGTGTGGGGGCCCCTGCCTGACCGGGCTCGGCTCAGAACCTGTACAGACTGCGCTGCGAAGCGACTGAGGGGCGGCGCCGCCCTTGTCAGCTGTACCTAGAGGTATGTACAGTGGTGGTGTGAGGTTCAGAAAGGAGCTGGTCTATTCGGCAGACGTGCTGTTCGGGGTCTCGTCCCGGTGAGGTATGTACAGTTCTGGAGTGGACTCAAGAGAGAAGCTGGTTGAGGCAATGGCCGAGCTGATGTGGGAACGTGGCTACAGTGCCACGAGCCCTCGGGAGGTTCGTGAGCTCTCCGGTGTCGGGCAGGGAAGCATGTACCACTACTTCCCGACCAAACGAGATCTCGGGCTGGCGGCTCTCCGTCGCAACTGTCGGGCTCAGCTCGATTCCTGCAGGACCGTGCTTGAGGACGGTGTTGATGGTGATGAGGACCCGATTGAGGTTCTCGGAGCCTATCTTGACCTCCCTCGTGACCCGCTCAAGGGATGCCGAGTTGGTCGCATGGCCCAGGACAGGGCGGTGGTAGCCGATGAGGGCCTTCGTCAACCGGTTGCCGATGCCTTTAAACGGCTTCACGAGATGCTGGTCGCCGTCATCGACGCGGCTGTATCGCGGGGGCAGCTGCCCCCAGGGGTCGACCCGGACCGCCTGGCCAGCACCATGGTCGCCGTCGTCCAGGGCGGTTACGTCCTGGCCATGGCCCAGCAGGACCGGGCTCCGTATGACGCGGCCTGCCAGGGCGCTCTTGAGCTGCTTCGTGCGGTAACCGGGGAGACAGACCCGGCCCCTGCCGAAGGTCGGTCCGCTTCCTTCTGACCCTCGGTGTCGGTGCTCGCCGGCACCATCACCCGACAAGGAGAAGGAACATGACTATTCGTATTGGTATCAACGGCTTCGGGCGTATCGGACGCACCTACCTGCGCGCCGCCCTGGCCAGCGGGGCGGACGTTGAGGTCGTCGCCGTCAACGACCTCACCGACGCCGGAACGCTGGCCACGCTTCTGGAGTGGGACTCCGTGTCGGGGCACCTCGACGGCGTCGCGACCGACGGCAAGGACCTTGAGGTCGCCGGACGGACCATCAGGGTCCTCTCCGAGCCGGATCCTGCCAGGATTCCCTGGGGCGAGGTCGGGGCTGACGTCGTCATCGAGTCCACCGGACTCTTCGCCGATCGGGACAGGGCCGCTGAGCACCTCAAGGGAGGCGCCAGGAAGGTCATCGTCTCCGCGCCCGCGAAGGGCGATGTTCCCACCTTCGTCCTGGGTGTGAACGATGACCTGCTGGACGTCTCGGCCGCTGACGTGTTCTCCAACGGGTCGTGCACCACGAACTCCCTGGCACCGCTGGCCAAGGTCCTCCATAGCGCCTTCGGGATCGAGAGCGGTCTCATGACGACGATTCACGCCTACACGGGGGATCAGCGGCTCCACGACGCGCCTCATAAGGACCTGCGACGAGCGCGTGCGGCCGCCGCCTCCATCGTTCCCACGTCCTCGGGAGCCGCTCGGGCCATCGGTCTGGTGATCCCCGAGCTCGACGGGCGCCTGACCGGTGCCGCCCTGCGGGTTCCGATCCCGGTCGGCTCGGTGACCGACCTCACCGTGGTCACGTCCCGTCCGACGACGGTCGAGGAGGTCAACGCCGTCTTCCGCGAGGCCGCCGCTCAGGGGCCGCTCGCCGGCTACCTGCAGTACTCCGAGGCTCCGATCGTCTCCCAGGACATCGTCGGCAACCCGCACTCCTCGATCTTCGATGCGCCGTTGACCGAGGTGATCGACGGTCAGGTGAAGGTCTTCGGCTGGTACGACAACGAGTGGGGCTTCTCCAACCGCCTCGTGGAGTTCTCCCAGAGAGTCGGCGAGCAGCTCTGAGCGGCCGGTTGCCCGGCGGGCCCTGACTCCTAGGGGACCTCCGGGCGCCGCTCCTCGGGTCCGGCGACGGTTCCGCCGTCGTCGGACCTGTCAGCGCCCGGGGGCTGCTGGCTCACGCCGTGAAGATCCGGCCGGGAAGGTCGTAGAAGCCTCGGGAGACCGACGCCTGACCCCGGCGCGAGAGGATGGCGCACTCGAAGCGGAAGCTCTGGGCCATGAGAGCCGGATCGGTGCAGAACAGGGCCGTGGCCAGGCCGTCGGCGACGGCGCAGGACCCCGCTACCACCCAGGTCGCCGCCACGTCCTCGACCGGAAGACCGGTGAGGGCGTCAAGGATGTGGTGCAGCCCCTCGCCCCAGGACCGCCGGTGCGGGCTCGAGCCGCACACGGCGCCGTGAGACACCTCCACGGTGCCGATGACGTGACCCTCCCGGCCCGGCTGCTCCAGCCCCACGCGAACCGGCTCCTGGCTGCGGATGAGCAGGTCTCCGGAGCCGTCGACGATGAACTCCTCGACCCCGTGGGACAGGAGGATCTCACCGATCCTGTCGGCCAGAAAGCCCTTGCCCACGGCGCCCACGTCCAGCAGCACCGGATGCGACACGGTGAGCCGGTTGCCGGCGTGCTGGACGACGTCGGCCCAGGCGTCCCGACCGTGCAGCGCCCCGATGCGCTCGGCTGCGCCCTGCCTCACCGTGAAGCTCAGCTCAGGGTCGTAGCCCAGCTCCACCAGGTCGGTCCCGGCCAGGGGGTCGATGCGTCCGCGTGTAGCGCTGTAGAGGCGGTCGTAGAGATCGAGCATGGCCGAGTCGGCGGTGGGGAGCTCCACCGTGATCGGCCCCCGGCCCAGGGCGCCGTCGGCGATGCGACGCACCAGGGAGGACGGGCGAAACCGCGACCAGACGGCCTCAAAGTCCTCCGCATAGCCTCTGATGGCCGCTCTCGCCTCCGGCTGGAGCTGTCGTGGAGTGCGGACCGACCAGCTCGTACCGGTGGCGGGGAAGGACCAGTGCTCCATGGGACGGAGCGTTGAGGAGCCTGGTGAGAGCGGCAAGCACATCGGCCGTTGCTCTCCTTTCTCGACACGTGGAACCGGCCGGTCCATGAATGTAGCGTGAATGTAGCGCCTGTTCCTGTGGTGTCGTGCGTGAAAATATCAGAGCCCTTACAGGACTCGACCTGACGATCTGTCAGAAATGGATCATCGGCTTTGACGATAAGGGTTAGGGGAGCCTAGGCTGAGTAGCAAGGGCGCCGATACCAATGACTGTCATCGGCGTGTTAGCGCAAGCTACGACCATCAGTTCCCAGCTGTGCAAAGGACAACTCGTATGCGCCATTGTCAGGCAGCGCCTCCGCACCAGAACGCCGGCTCGTATGCGGCCCGCGCCGCACTCGCGTTGATGACCATGGTCCTGATCGTCGTTCCTCTCCTGTCCGCCCTGGCCCCGCGGGCTCAGGCGGCCGAGTCCGCCACCGACTACGACACGTGGACCGCCGCCGCTGCTGCCGTCGACAGTGAGCTTCAGGCAGCCGTCACCCAGTACAACAACGGGAACACCTCCGGTGCCGCAGCAGGTGTCCAACGCGCCTACAACACGACCTACGTGGCCTCCAACCTCTCACGTGTCATCACGGACCGCATTGGTGCCCAGAGGACCACGGATCATAAGACGCAGTTCGACTCCTTGAGACAGCTGGCCTACGCCGCCGGCAACGGGGAGTCCCTGTCCAACCAGGCCACGTCGCTTTCCGCGGACATCGCCGCCGACGCCACCCAGCTCGACGGCATGGCCGATCTTCCCGGTCCTCGTGACTACGCCGCCCAGCAGGCGGCGACCACGGCCACCGAACGCGCCCAGCTCGACGCCAAGAAGACCAATGTCAACGAGGGGCGCGGTGAGCGCAGCTGGGCCCAGGTCGCCTCCGAGATGAATGGTCTCATCGACCAGGCCATCAAGAAGACGCAGTCCGGCGACGGGCAGGGCGGGGCTGAGCTGGTCAACAAGGCCTACTACGGCTACTACGAGAAGCTCGGTTTTGAGAAGACCGTCATGGCGGTCATCTCCGGTGACCGTGTCTCCGAGGTGGAGAACCAGTTCAAGGTGGTTCGCAAGGCCATGATCGCGAAGGACTCGAGCGCGACGACGCAGGCCGAGCACCTCAAGGACATGATCACCCAGGACGCCGGCACCCTTGATGCCAGTGGGGGCAAGGTGAATCCGGTGCGGGCCTTCTTCACCGGATCCTTCGGCCAGGCCTTCCTCATCCTGCTGCGCGAGGGACTCGAGGCGATCCTCGTGGTCGCCGCCGTCATCGCCTACCTCATCAAGGCGGGTCTCAAGGACAGGGTCAGGCTGGTCTACCTGGGGCTCGTCCTGGGACTGGTCGCCTCGGGCATCGTCGCGGTCCTGTTCGCCGTGCTCTTCAACTCCGCCTCCTCCCACCAGGAGATCCTCGAGGGGGTCGTGGCGCTCACGGCCATGGTGATGCTTCTGTTCACCTCCAACTGGATGCTCTCGAAGTCCTCGGTGAGCTCCTGGAACGCCTACATCAAGGACAAGACCGAGGCCTCCGTGTCCAACGGGGGCGTGTGGGCCCTGGCCTCCCTGTCCTTCCTGGCGGTCTTCCGCGAGGGCGCCGAGACGGTGATGTTCTACCAGGCCCTGCTTACCATGGACCGCTCCGGCGGGGCCTCCATCTGGCAGGGATTCGCGGCCGGGATGGTGGTTCTGGTGGTGGTCTTCCTGGTCATCCGCTACACCAGCGTCAGGATCCCGCTGCGCCCCTTCTTCGCGATCACCAGCGTGCTCATGGCGATCCTGGTGGTCATCTTCGCCGGCGGCGGTCTCCACGCACTCATTGAGGGCGACGTCGTCTCGGGCACCTACGTGGCGGGCTGGCCCACCTACGACTTCCTGGGCATCTATCCCTACCGCGAGACGCTCGTGTTCCAGGTGCTGATCGCCGTCATCGTCGTCGTTCTCGGGATCATCTCCACCGTGAGGCGACGCCGGGCCGAGCAGGAGCGCCGGCTGACCCAGGAGGCCGACGCCGTGAGCCATGAGCCGGCTGAGGAGGTAGCCGAAGACTCCAGTGCCGAGTGACCTCCCTGAAAGGGCGCATGGATATCGCCGTTGATATCCCCGCCGACATCATCTCCGTAACCCGCAACACCGCAACCACATCGCTGCTCAGCAGCCGCAACACAGCAAAGGAATCCCATGCGTACACTCAAGATCGCCAGCGCCATCGGAGCAATCGTCCTGGCCGGCACCCTGGGGCTGACCGCCTGCTCCTCCAGTGGTGGCTCCGACTCCAAGGCCTCTTCCACCGCCTCGGCCGCCGACGACGCCAAGGGCAAGGGCTTCGAGGAGTACCCCGTCGGTGAGGACAAGGAGGCCGAGAAGCAGATCAACGTCTCGGTGGTCTACTTCCAGCCCATCGACATGGAGCCCCAGGGAATGGGGCTCAAGGCCGCTGACTCCTCCTTCCACCTCGAGGCCGACGTCACCGGGCTCGAGGGCAACACCCTGGGATACGGCAAGGGGGACTTCGTTCCCGGGCTGACCATCGACTACTCCATCACCAACAAGGACACCGGTCAGGAGGCCACCAGCGGGACCTTCATGCAGATGAACGCCTCTGACGGCCCCCACTACGGCGCCAACATCGCCCTGCCGGACGCCGGCAACTACCAGCTCACGCTCAAGATCCACAGCCCTGCCGAGAACGGCTGGATGCTCCACGTCGACAAGGAGACCGGCGTTGAAGGTCGCTTCTGGACGACCCCCATCGAGCTGAGCTGGGACTGGCAGTACACTCCCCAGGAGTGGTGACGGCTGACACGCACGCACGGGCCGACGACGTGGTCGGTGCGCCTCGCGTCGCCCATCCGCAACGTGATCGGGCCAGGATGCCGAGTCCTGATCCCGAGTCCTGATCGCGTCGGGCGACACGGGGCCGCCGACCGTCGTCGGCCCCGTGAATGACTCAAGGAAGAAGGAGCTCAGCGACATGCTGGAACGGTTCGTCTCCGTGGTCGGGGGCATGGCCATGCCTTTCCTGCTCCTCGCCGCGCTGGCGGTGAGTCTCACGCCGCAGATCGTCAACGGATGGCCCAGAGCCAGTCGTGCCAGGTTCGCCGCAACCGGCGTCGGGCTGGCCGGTGCGGGGGTCTTCGCCACGCTTCGAGCCACTGCCTTCCTGACCTCGCGCACCGCGGTCAACCTGCCCGCCGCGAGCGCCCTGGTGGTCGCCGACGTCCTGCTGCTCATGGTGCTGGCCGTGCTGGTGGTCAGACCCGCCTGGGGCTACGAGGGACGATTCTCACCGGTGGCCAACACGGTGGCCTGCCTGGTTCTGGCACTGGCCTTCTTCCGGGCGACCCCGGACACCATTCTCCAGCTCTCCGCCTTCATCGCCCCCGGGGAGGCCACCTTCTCCTCCGAGATGCTCCTGCGCGTGCTCGGCTTTCTGGGAGGGTGGTGCGCTGTGGCCGTGCTGGCCTTCATCTACGTGCGCGCCTGCAAGGGGCTCCCGCGGCGCGTCACCAACCTGGCGGTGCTCGGTTTCACCGTCGTCATGACCGGGGCCGACATCCTGACCCTGATGCGCCTGCTGCACGCCACGCACCGCATCGTGCTGCCCCTGGAGGCGTTCCGTCTGGTGGTGTGGGCGACCAACAACATGCAGACCATGATCCTGTTCCTCGCCGCCGCGGTCTTCCTGGTCCCCCTGGCCGGGCTGTTCGTCACCAGCCTGCGGCGTCTGCCGGACCAGCCCAACCCGGCCGTCCTGCGCTCCCGCAGGGCCGATCGACGTCGCAGCCGCCGGTGGGTGCTGGCCTCCGCGCTCGGCTTCAGTGCGCTGGTCCTGACCCGCACCGTCGCCCTGGCCAAGGTCAACGAGGTGCCTCAGCTCTCCGAGCCCGAGCCCTACACCCTCGACCAGGGCGCCGGGCTCGCCCGGGTTCCGCTGTCGGGCCTGGCCGACGGCCACCTTCACCGCTACGCCTACGCCGGCTCTGAGGGGACCGAGGTGCGGTTCATCGCGATCCTCAAGAACGGCGGGGCCTACGGAGTGGGGCTGGACGCCTGCGAGAACTGCGGGCCGTCGGGCTACTACGAGAAGGACGGCAAGGTCATCTGCAAACGCTGCGACGTCGCCATCAACCCGGCCACCATCGGGTTCAAGGGAGGATGCAACCCGATCCCGGTGGACTTCGAGGTCGACGGCGGGGACCTGACCATCGCCACGACCCTGCTGGAGGACTCCGTGAAGGTGTTCAAGCGGTGAGCCCCATCCGCCCGTCATCCGTCCGCCCCAAGCACGGAAAGGAGTCCTGAGATGTTCTTCATCCGGCTGCTTCGCCGTTCCTTCCTGCGCCAGCTGCGCCGCCGCTCACTGATCGCCCTGACCGTGGCTCTGTGCGCCTCCATCTCCGTGTCCATGCTCGGCGTCGTCCTCGACGTGGGCGACAAGCTCAACGCCGAGCTGACCAACTACGGCTCCAACATCGTGGTCCAGCCCCGCGCCGGCGCCGTGGTCGACAACCTCTACGAGACGAGCAAGGACAAGGAGGCGGCCTCCTTCCTCGACGAGAAGGAGGTCACCAACATCAAGACGATCTTCTGGGCCTACAACATCGTCGACCTCACCCCCAGGCTGTCGGGTGCCGTCAAGGTCAAGGGCTCCGGCAGCGGTCAGGGGGGCTCGGAGGGGACCGACGTCCTGGCCGCCGGCGCCTGGTTCAACAAGGACGTCAAGCTCTCCACCGGGGAGTCCACCACCCTGGGGGTGTCCACCATGCGCTCGTGGTGGAAGATGGAGGGCTCCTGGCCCGCCGACGACGCCGCCGAGGCGGTGGTCGGCACCAAGCTGGCGAAGCGCCTGGGCGTCTCCCGGGGGGACACGATCACGGTCACCGGGCCCCAGGGCGAGGAGAGCCTCACCGTCACCGGGATCTACACCTCCGGGGACAAGGACGACCAGACCTTCTACGCGCCGCTGGCCGGCATCCAGCAGGTCACCGGGCACGAGGGCCAGGTCGACGAGATCGAGGTCAAGGCACTGACCACCCCCGAGAACGACCTGTCCCGCAAGGCCGCCGCCAACCCGGCGGCCCTGTCCACCGCCGAGTGGGAGACCTGGTACTGCACGGCCTACGCCTCCTCCATCTCCTACCAGATCGAGGAGGTCGTCACCGGCGCCGTGGCCAAGCCGGTCCGTCAGGTCGCCGCGGTGGAGGGCAACGTGCTGTCCAAGACGCAGGTCCTCATGATCCTCATGACCGCGCTGAGCCTGGTGGCCGCGGCTCTGGCCGTGGCCTCCCTGACCACCGCCTCCCTGGTGGAGCGCACCGGCGAGTTCGCCCTCCTCAAGGCGGTGGGGGCCTCGTCGGCCTCCATCAACCGGCTCATCCTGGCCGAGAGCGCCGTGATCGGGGTGATCGGGCTGGCCATCGGGGCCGCGGTGGGCTCCGGGCTGGCCCAGCTCATCGGCAGAGTCGTCTTCCACTCCGGCATCACCATGCGTCCCATGGTCTACGTGCTGGTCGCCGTCCTCGTCTCCGCGGTCCTGCTGGCCGCAACCGCCTCGTCCATGCGCTCGATCCTCAGGATCCAGCCGGCCATCGCCCTGCACCGGAGGTGAGGCAGGTGCCCAAGGAGTCCCCCCGCCGAGGCGGCAGGTCCATGACGAACCGCCGCATGTTCCTCACGATGCTGGCCGGTGCCACGTTCCGGCGCCGGAGCCGGGCCCTGGCCGCCGTGCTCTCCTCCACCGTGGGAGCCGCGACGCTGTTCTGCCTGGCCGCGGTCTGCCTGGCGGTACCGGCCCAGATGACCGCCCAGATGCGTCAGTTCGGTGCCAACCTCATCGTCGTACCCGTCTCGGCCGAGGCGACCACCCCTCGCATCACCGAGCAGTCGGCCCAGGCCGCCGTCCGGGCCGCCGCCCAGGCCGCCGGCACCGAGACGGGCCGGCTGCGGCAGGCCGACTACCGCTACGAGACGGTCCGTATCAACCGCTCGCCCTACCTGCTCGCCGGCATCAACGTCGACGACGTGCGCCGCCTCAACGGGCACTGGTCGCTGGAGGGGTCATGGCCGAGCCAGGGGCAGGTCCTGGTGGGCAAGGACGTCGCCGAGGCCGCCTCCCTCAAGGTGGGCTCAACCGTCACCGCCGAGTACCTCTCCAGCGACAACCTCTCCCTGGACAACTCCCACCAGAACGCCACCTCCGGTGCCGGCGCCTCCACCACCGGCACGGGCGAGGGCGCTGATCACACCGGCGGCTCCGGCCAATCCGGTCATTCCGGTCATTCCGGCCACGGCGGGCACTCCGGGCACGGTGGGCAGGCCGACTCCACGGGCTCCGCCGGTCAGGCGGGCGGCTCCGGAAGCTCAGGCGGGTCCGGCGACCCGGCAGTCACCGAGAGCGCTCAGGGCACCGCCCAGTGGCAGGTTGCCGGAATCGTCGACACCGGGGGCCAGGAGGACGACATCGTCTACGCGACCTCGGCCGACGTCGACCAGCTCACCGGGACGTCATCGGTCGGCTACGACGTCGTCGAGATGTCCGTCGACACCTCGTCGACGACGATGGACGACGTGGTCGCCGCCGTGGAGTCCTCCGGTGGTGGCCAGCTCCAGGCCGAGCCCGTCTCGAAGATCACCTCCGGCGACACCCGGATCATCACGATGCTCAACACCCTGTTCTGGGTGGTCTCCGCCGTCGTCCTGGGACTGACGCTGGTTGGCGTGTCCACCACCATGACCGTCATCGTCTCGGAGAGGCGCAACGAGATCGGCCTGCGCAAGGCCCTGGGGGCCTCGGGACGCTCCATCGCCGCCGAGTTCTACTCCGAGGCCGCCGTCCTGGGAGCCATCGGCGGCGTACTGGGCACCGCCGTCGGGTACGGTCTGGCCGTCGCCGTGTGCCGCGGCGTGTTCGAGACCACCCTGCCGTTCAACTGGCCGCTCGCGATCGCCTCGGTGGCGCTGACGTCGGTGGTGGCCGTGGCGGCCTCCTACTCCCCGGTGCGTCGAGCCTCGCGCATCGATCCCGCTCTCGTCCTCAGGGAGGAATGACATGCTGCTCGAGCTGTCCCACGTGTCCAAGATCTACGGCGAGCTGCACGCCCTGGACGACCTCAGCCTGGAGGTGCCACGCGGCCAGTGGCTCTCCGTGGTCGGATCCTCGGGATCGGGCAAGACCACGCTGATGAACATCATCGGCTGCATGGACACCCCCACGAAGGGGTCGGTCAAGCTGGACGGCCGTGAGCTGGGCAGCCTCAACGCCGCCCAGCTCACCGACATCCGCAAGAACGTCATCGGCCTGGTCTTCCAGCAGTTCCACCTCATCGGTCACCTCACCGCGGTGGAGAACGTCATGGTGGCCCAGTACTACCACTCGATGACCGATGAGAAGGAGGCGCTCGAGGCGCTGGAGAACGTGGGGCTGGCCGACCGCGCCCACCACCTGCCCTCCCAGCTCTCCGGAGGCGAGCAGCAGCGCGTGTGCATCGCCCGGGCCCTCATCAACCACCCCGAGATCGTCCTGGCGGACGAGCCCACCGGGAACCTGGACGAGACCAACGAGCAGCTGGTCCTGGACATCTTCTCGCGCCTGCACCAGCAGGGGACCACGCTCATCGTCGTCACCCACGACTCCCACGTCGCCTCCTGCGGGCAGCGCCAGATCCTGCTCAACCACGGCCGCCTCGTGGGGGAGAAGCTGTCCGACGGCGGTCAGGGCCCTCGCACCAGCACCATGCTCGACTTCGACGAGGGCTCATCGGGGACTGATGACAGCGGTGCGGCCGGTACTGACACCACTGATGAGACCACTGAGACCACGAGCACGCAGAGCCCCGATGCCGCCAACGCACCCGAGCCGAAGGAGCAGCAGTGAGCCCCCAGACGCCTTCACGTCCGCGACACCATGACGGTGGTGGCCGGGCCGGTAGCCGGGCCCTGGCCGTGGCCGGGGTGCTTCTGGCCTCCACCGGCCCGCTGACCGGCTGCGGGGGAGGGGACGTGACCCCCTCCCAGGGCGACTACGCCGGGCGCGAGCAGACCGCCAACCCGACCGCCGGGCCCTCCAGCAGATCCACCGGCCCCGCCTCCGCTCCCGTCGCCTCCCCGACCGCCGGGCCCTACGCGGACGGGACCTTCTCGGCCTCCGAGGCGTACGGGCCCGTGGACGACCTCATCGAGGACGACTCCCTCGACGTCAGCCTCACCCTGTCCGGCGGGGTCATCACGGGCGTCACCGTCACCGGTCACGCCTCGACCGACACCTCCAAGGAGCACATCCAGAACTTCGTCGACGCGATCAACGGGGCCGTCGTCGGCCACAGCATCGAGGACGCCCACGTCCAGGCCCTGGCCGGAGCCTCCAAGACCTCGAACGCCTTCAACGACGCCGTCGACGCCATCGCCGAGCAGTCCCGGGCCTCGGCGACGCAACCGGTCTCCTGAAGGACGATCAGCAGCCCGCCGGCCGGTCGGCATTGCGCTGACGGTGGAGCGGACCGGGCTGCGGTGGGGAGCAGGCCGCTCGCCCCGCTAGGCTGGGAAGCATGCCCGCCTCTGACGCCAGCTCTGCTGCCGCCGCCACGGTCCCCAGGCCCGTGGACGTCGACCGTATCCACGAGTGCGTCAAGCGCCTGGGGCTGCGCTACTTCATCGACGACGAGGGCGACATCGGCATCCCGTGGCGCTACGTCACCGTCCACGCCATCTTCCAGGACACCCGAGCGGTTCAGATGCGCGGCATCTGGCACCGCATCGCCGACACCGAGCACCTGACCCAGCTGCGCGCCCTGGTCGAGGACTGGAACACCACCCGCATCGGCCCCAAGGCCTACCTCACCGTCGCCGACG
Organism: Actinomyces viscosus; assembly: GCF_900637975.1. NCBI lineage: Bacteria > Bacillati > Actinomycetota > Actinomycetes > Actinomycetales > Actinomycetaceae > Actinomyces > Actinomyces viscosus. The sequence continues at coordinate 405,161 of NZ_LR134477.1, forward strand.
GCGGCGTGGTGCGTCTTCACGGCGAGTACACCTACCCCCTCGAGGCGGGGATGACGGACCGGCAGCTCGAGGACTTCGTCTTCGGCGGATGCCGGCTCATCGTCGCCCTCATGCACGAGGCCGAGGAGCAGTTCCCCGACGAGCTGCGCGGAAGCCTGGAGCCCTGATGCCGCGACTGCAACGCCTCACCGACTTCATCGCACGGCTCCTGGGCAAGGAGTGGGACGTGCGGGCACTGGACCATCAGCGCAGCGACCGGCAAGGCAGACCGGGCAACCGTCAGACGAGCCCGACGAGCGGCCAGTCCGGCGACCAGTACGGCAGCCGACAGACTCACCGGGACGAGCCCCCGGCCACCTCATCGGACTCGCCGCTCCCCGGGGACTCCGCGGGCTCTGCGGGTTCGGCGGACTCACACGACTCCGCCGACTCCGTCGCCCCGTCGGATCGGTCAACGGGGACGGCCCGGGCGAGCGTCTCGGCGCAGATCTCCGACGTCTCGCGCACCTGGTCGAGCGGATCGCCTCGCTCGGACGAGCGCCCCTCCGGGGGAGGCGACGTCCTCGACCGCGCTCAAGGGCCGGAGCCGACCGATGAGACGACCGAGGCGCTCACCCTGGCAAGGATCGAGTCCATGCTCACCGGCCCCATGGAGTACAACGTCCAGCTGGCCGACGACCGCGAGCACCCCTGCCTCCTGGGCACCTGGGACTCCTTCCCCTTCGTCATCGAGATCCCCGAGGGCCACGACGGCTGGCTCCTGGTCTCCGGGGACTGGGAGGAGGCGGCCCCCGCCTCCCAGCGCGACGAGATCGCCGCCAGTGTCAACGACTGGAACCGGGACAAGTTCTTCCCCACCGTCGGCGTCGTCGACACCCCCATCGGACCGCTGGTGCGGGCCACCTACCTCACCGACCTGTCCGCCGGGGTCACCGACGCCCAGCTGCGCCTCCACCTCGACACGGCGCTGTCCGCCTGCACCCAGGCGCTCAGCCTCGTGGGTCCCCTCCTTCCGGAGATCTGAGCGCCGTGAGCCCCACGGCCCAGAGCACCCCCCGGTTCCCGCGAGTCGCCGTGGTGGGCCCCACCGCCACCGGCAAGTCCGACCTCGCCCTCAATCTTGCCGATCAGATGCGGGCCAGCGGCCCGGCCCGGCGAGCCGAGATCATCAACGCCGACGCCTCACTGCTCTACCGGGGCATGGACATCGGCACCGCCAAGCCCGGCCCGGCCGAGCGCGCCCGCGTCCCCCACCACCAGATCGACGTCCTCACCGTCAGGGACACAGCCAGTGTGGCCGCCTTCCAGCGCTCGGCCCGCAGCGACATCGACGCCGTCGAGTCCCGAGGGCACCTGACGATCATCGCCGGAGGCTCCGGCCTCTACGTGCGCGCCCTGACCGACGGACTCGACTTCCCCGGCACCGACCCGGACGTGCGCACTTGCCTGACCCGGCGCGCCGAGCAGGAGGGCACCGCCTCCCTCCACACCGAGCTCGCCCGGCTCGACCCCGTCGCGGCCAATCGGATCGAGGCCTCCAACACCCGCCGGATCGTGCGGGCCCTGGAGGTCATCGAGATCACCGGACGTCCCTTCTCCGCCTCCCTGCCGCGCTACGAGGACGTGGTCCCCACCGTCCACATCGCCCTGCGCTGCGAGCGCCGGCTCCTGGACACCCGCATCAACGCCCGCGCCCGCGCCATGTTCGAGCGCGGCCTGGTGGAGGAGGCCGAGGCCCTCATCGACCAGGGTCTCAGGCAGGGGCGGACCGCCCCGCGCGCCATCGGCTACGCCCAGGCGCTCGCGGTTATCGACGGGACCATGAGCGTGCCCGAGGCCATCGCCTCCACCGCCCTGGCCACCCGCCAGCTCGCCTCCCGCCAGATCAAGTGGTTCCGCCGCGACCCGCGAGTGCACTGGGTCGACGTCGCCCTCACCGAGGACGGGCACTGCACCGACGCTGAGCGCTCCCGGGTGACCAGGCAGGCATGGGAGCACGTTCTCGCATCCCACGGCGTCGCTTAGGCTAGGGGCCATGCCGCACTCGACAGGTCTTCGTGGTCGTGAGCTCATCAAGGGCCACGCGACCCTCAACGACTTCCTCATGCTGGTCGATCCCAGCTGCGAGGTCGCCGTCAGCGGCGCCGACATCGCAGCGGTCTGCGACCGCCACCGCGGCATCGGCGCCGACGGTTTCGTGCGCGTCGTGCGAACCACCGCCCTGCCCGGAGCCGGGGCCTTCGCCGCGGCCGTGCCCGAGGCTGAGTGGTTCATGGACTACTACAACGCCGACGGCTCCGTGGCCGAGATGTGCGGCAATGCCACCCGCCTGTTCGTCCACGTCCTGGACAGTGAGGGGCTGCGTCCCATCGCCGACGGCGAGTCCGTCACGATCGGCACGCGCGGCGGGGCGCGCACCATCACCCGCCTGGGGGACCTGTGGACCGTGGACATGGGGCCGGCCCGCCTCACCCGCCCCCGCCAGGCTCAGGACGAGGGCTGGGACACGACCGTCGTCGTCCCCGGACTGACGGGCGAGCGCGCCGCACTGAGCGTCGAGATGCCCAACCCCCACACCGTCGTCGCCCTGGGCGAGGAGAGCGAGCTCGAGGCGGCCCTCTTCGCCGGGCTCACCGACTCCGCCGCCCCGGTCGTCTACGACCCCCTCCCCGAGGCCGGGACCAACCTCGAGCTGGTCGTGCCGCTGGGGGAGGAGACCGACCCCGGCACCCAGGTGCCGGTCGGCATCGCCCGCATGCGCGTCCTGGAGCGCGGGGTGGGGGAGACGCTCTCCTGCGGAACGGGCTGCTGCGCCGTCGCCGTCGCCCTGCACGCATGGACCGGCCCGGGCGCCCCTGAGGACTACCGGCTGCTCGTGCCCGGCGGGGAGATCGGGGTGCACGTGGGCGCCGACCCCCTGGCCGAGGACAGCACCGTGCTGCTGACCGGACCGGCCACCATCACCGGACGGGTCACCGTCGCCTGACAGCCTCCCGGCCCGCCCCGAACAGCTCCCGGACGTCGCACCGACGCCGCATCCGAGAAGAGAAACCGACCACCATGACCCAGCTATCCAACCGCAGCGCCGTTGGCACCATCCTGCCGACCGGGCTGATGCTCTTCGCCCTGTTCTTCGGGGCCGGCAACCTCATCTTCCCGCCCCTGCTGGGAGCCGCCTCAGGGAAGTCCTTCATCCCGGTCATGGCGGGATTCCTGGCCACCGGGGTCCTCATGCCGCTCATCACCGTGGTGGCGGTCTCCACCTCCGGTGAGGGCATCCTCGGGCTGGCACGCCGGGTGGGACCCCGATTCGGCCTGGTCATGCCCCTGGCGGTCTACCTGGCGATCGGACCGCTCTACGCCATCGCCCGCGTCACCACGGTCGCCTACGAGCTGGCGACCCGACCGGTCCTCGAGCTGTGGGGAATGCACGGCTCCCGCCTGGCCCTGCTGGTGCACGTGACAGTGTTCATGGCCGTTGCCTTCGGCATCGCCCGCAGCCCGAGCCGCCTGGCCGACCGCGTCGGCCGCTGGCTGACGCCCGCGCTGCTGGCCCTGCTGTGCGGCGTCACCGTCCTGGCGGCCCCCGGTGTGGAGCGCCAGGCCATCGAGCCCTACGCGAGCGCGCCCCTGACCACCGGCCTGACCCAGGGCTACCTCACCATGGACGTCCTGGCGGCCACCGTCTTCGGCATCGTGGTCATCACCTCCCTGCGCGAGCGCGGCCTGACCTCCCCCAAGCGCCTGGTGCGCGGCACGATCCTGTCCGGGGGCATCGCCGCGGCGCTCCTGGGACTGGTCTACATCGGTCTGGCCGTCCTGGGCACCCGCACCCGCGGCGAGATCACCACCGACACCAAGGACGGCACTGAGCTGCTGCGCAACGCCGCCTCCTCGACGCTGGGGACCTCCGGCGTCGTCATCTTCGCCGCCATCGTCATCCTGGCCTGCCTGACCACTGCGGTCGGCCTGCTGGCGTCCTGGGCCGGATACGCCTACACCGCCTGGCCCGCCATCTCCTTCAACCGGCAGCTCGCAGCCTGCGCCCTGGTCTCCTTCACCCTGGCCAACCTGGGACTGAGCGCCATCCTCAAGATCGCAGGACCCCTGCTGTACCTGCTCCACCCCTTCGCCATCGCCCTGGTCACGGTGACGCTCGTCGACGCTCTGGCCCCCGGCCGGCTCAGGGCCGCCTACCAGTGGTGCGTCATCACTGCCGGGATCTTCGGATCCGTCTCCGCGATCACCGCCGCCGGCTGGGACGGGCCCAGCAGGCTGCTTGCGCGCACTGGGCTGTGGAGCGACTCCACCGGCTGGATCCTGCCGGCACTCATCGCCCTGGGGATCGGCATCGCCCTGGACGTCCGGTCCGGGGCCTGGTCCACGCCGGCACCGGAGGAGCCCAGCCAGGCGCAGCACGACGTCGAGCACGCGGCGGCCTCACAGCTCTGAGCTCCTGCGCACCCCTGAGCGTCCCTGAGCGGATCAGGGCGCGGTAGCCTCTCGGGGTGCCCCCCTCACGCCCCTCAGCCCCCACCGAGCCAGCAGCCCCGGACCACCGGCGGCTCCTGCCGACGCTGCTCATCCCCGCCTTCGTCACGCTGCTGGCCGTCTCCTCGGTCAACGTCATCCTCCCTGCCGTCTCCCAGGACCTGCGCGCCGGCACCGCCGGGCTCCAGCTCGTCGTGTCCGGCTACGCCCTCGTCTTCGGGGTCGTCCTCGTCCCGGCCGGACGCGCCGGGGACGTCATGGGGCGGGGGAGGATCTTCGTCATCGGCATGATCCTGTTCGGGATCGGGTCCCTGGCCTCGGGGCTCGCCCCCGACGTCGTCACCCTCAACCTGGCCCGGGTGGTCATGGGAGTCGGGTCCGGACTGCTCAACCCGCAGGTGGCCGGCATGATCCAGCAGTTCTACTCCGGAGAGGCCAGAGGGCGGGCCTTCGGGCTCTTCGGCGCCGTCATCGGGGTCTCGGTGGCGGTGGGGCCGGTGCTCAGCGGCGGGCTCATCGGCTGGCTCGGAGGCGACTGGGGCTGGCGAGCCTCCTTCCTCATCAACGTCCCCCTCGTGCTGCTCGGCATCTGGGCCGCGCGCCGATACCTGCCGGGCTCCGCCTGGCGCCGCCAGGACGCTGAAGGGCGCAAGGACCGTGCGGATCACGGAGACGGCGCCGAGGCGCCTCGTCGCAGCGGAGTCGACCTCGACCCGGTGGGCATGGTGCTGCTCGCCGCCGGCACGCTCCTGGTCATGATCCCCTTCATGGAGGCCTCGGCCGGTGCCTGGGTCTGGGGCCTGGAAGCGGCCGGCATCGGCGTCATCGCCGCCTGGGTGGCCTGGGAGAGACGCTACCGTGACCGGGGCGGCGCCCCCATGGTGGACCTCAGCCTCCTGGCCATCCCGTCCTTCGCCTACGGGAGCCTGGCCATCGCCGTGTACTTCCTGGGCTACACCTCGGTGTGGATCATCGTGGCCCAGTACGTCCAGGCCGGCCTGGGCTCGACCGCCCTGGCCAGCGGGCTCATCGGGGTCCCGGCCGCCCTGGCGGGATCGGTGGCGGCCGCCGTCGCCGGCCGCCGCGTCATCCGGGTGGGACGGGTCATGGTGCTCGGCGGCATGGTTCTGGGCATGGCCGGGCTGCTGGCCAGCGTCGGCGTCATCCGCATGCACGCGAGCGCGGGCTGGAGCCCCTGGTGGCTCACCCTCACGCTCCTCGTGCTCGGGGTGGGGCAGGGCCTCGTGGTCTCCCCGAACCAGACGCTTTCTCTGGCCGACGTGCCCCTGGAGTACGCGGGCGCCGCCGGCGGCATCCTCCAGACCGGTGAGCGCATCGGCACCTCCATCGGCATCGCCGCCATCACGGGCCTGACCTTCCGCGTCTCGCACTCCTCGGGGTGGGACGCCGCCGCCCAGGCGGGGCTCCTGGCCGTCGTGGGCGCCATCGCCGTGTCGGCCGTGGTCGCCGTCGTCGACCTGCGACTGGCCGCCCGACGACGTCGGTAGCCGCGAGGACCGAGAGCCGACCGCTCAGCCGTCAGCCGGCCCGTTCGGTGAGCGGCGCACCCGCAGGACCCGGAAGCCCTTCGAGGACGCCTGTCGGCTCACGTCCCAGCCCTGGCCGGTCAGCCACGCCGCCAGCGAGTCCGCCCCCAGGTTCTTGAGCACCACCAACCAGGCCTCGCCGTCGTCGGACAGCAGCGCCAGCCAGGTCAGCAGGAGGTCATGCAGGGCCTCCTTGCCGATGCGCACCGGCGGGTTGGACCAGATGAGGTCCACCGACGTCGAGGTCTCGCGCAGCCAGGCGAGCAGCTCCTCGGCCGGGCGGACGCGCACGTTGCCCAGGCCCGCGGCGTCGGCGTTGCGGGCGGTCAGGGCCAGTGAGCGCTCGTTGACATCGGCCGCCAGGACCGTGGCCCCGGGGGCGGCGCCGGCCAGGGCCAGCGCGATCGGCCCCCAGCCGCAGCCCAGGTCCAGGAAGGTACCCGTCTGCGGAGGATCGGGGACGTGGTCGAGAAGGACCTGGGTGCCCTTGTCGAGACGGTCAGCGCTGAAGACGCCGGAGGCCGTGACCACCGTGTGCTCCACGCCGCGGATCGTGAAGCGGTGGGTGCGCTCCTCGGCCTCGACGGCGGGGGAGGCGGTGAAGTAGTGCTCGCTCACGCGGGCCAGGCTACCCGCGTACCCTGACGGGCATGACCGCCCCCGCCCGCTCCTCGACCAGTCCCTCCGTCGGAGCGCTCCTCGGCTCGCGGGCGGGGCGCCTGGCGCTGGCGGTGCTCGTCGTCGAGCTGCTGGCGGGCATGCAGGTCTACCTCAACCAGACGGTCCTGCCGCTGCTGGCCACCGAGATGGGCGAGCGCGGCTCCTACGGACTGGTGACGGCCGCCGCCCAGGTCCCCGCCTTCCTCACGATGCCGCTGGGCGGGGCCATGCTCACCCGGTGGCGCCCCGCCCGGCTCATGACGGCGCTCACCGCCCTGCTGGTGGTCGGCGCCGTCGTGGGAGCCCTCGCCCCGAACATCGAGGCCTACGTCCTCGGGGAGATCCTGCGGGGCCTGGCCGCCGGAGCCCTGGCGACGGCCACCATGGGGGTCATGGTGGCCGGTCTGCCCGACGCCTGGAGGCGGCTGTGCCTGGCGGCCGGCTCGGGCATGTGGGTCCTGGCGGCCCTGGTCGGCCCCGTCTACGCCTCCGGCATCAGCGCCTCCTGGGGCTGGCGCTGGGCCCTCGTGGTCTACCTGCCCCTGCTCATCGCGGCCCGGGCCGTCATGGCCGGTCAGGTCCGCGACCTCAGTCTGGACGAGGACGAGGGCGCGGGCGGCGATGAGCCGGTCCCGTGGCTGCCCGCCGTGGCCATGGCCACGGGCGTGGCACTCATCGGGGCGCTGCGCGCCTCGGGACCCTGGTTCTGGCCCGGCGTCTCCGGTGGGACCGCGCTGGTGCTCTGGTCCTGCTCGCGGGTCCTGCCGAAGGGGACCCTGCGCCTGGCGGCCGGCAGGCGCGCGGGCATCGCCACCCTGCTGTGGGTGTGCGCCTTCTTCCTGACCCTGGACTACCTGGTGGCCCCCAGCGCCCACGACGTCCTGGGCATGAGCCCGACCCAGACCGGCTGGGCACTGACCGCCGGCGGCATCGGCTGGTCGGCCACCGCCATCGCCTGCGGCGCCCACCCGGCGCGCGAGCCGCAGAACTACCGGCGCCGCACCGCGCTGGCCGCGGTCTTCTTCGGGCTCGGCGCCGCCGTCATGGTGGCCACGGTCCTGGACCGACCGGAGTGGTGGGGCTGGTGGGGACTTCCTGTGGGATACGGCGTGGCGAGCATCGGCATGGGCCTGACCCACCTGGACACCATGAACCGCATCGTCACCGATCCCACCGAGCCCGACGGCATCACCCACGCCCAGGCGGCCACCGCCGTGACGATCGCCGGGGCGGCCGGCGGCGCCGTCCTGGGGACGGCCGCCACGGCCTTCGTCGCCCCCACCACGGCCGGCGTCGAGACCGCCCGGCTGTGGCCGTCCCTGGTCCTACTCGCCGGGGGCCTCCTGCTCACCCCGCTGCTGGCCCGACGCGCCGCCTGAGTGCGCGGGTGGCCTCACCGGCCCGGGGGCAGTAGCATCACCCCCATGTGGATCCTTCGTATGCGCTGACACGGCGGTCGACGCCGCTCCCGCCAGAACCATCGCGCCCCATCGAAGGGGCGCAGGCATACGACGAAGGACTTTTTGTGACCCAGAACCACTCCCGTACCCCCTCCACCCCCGAGGACGCTCGCGACGGCCGTGACAGCCGCGATGTTCAGGACGTCGTCGCCAGGGTCCTGTCCCGGACCGGGACCGCCCTGGCCTCCACCGCCGCCCAGCACGAGCGGGAGGCCGACCGCCGAGAGGCCAACGACTCCGACGACGGTGCCCTTGAGCGCGAGGCCCGCGCCGCCCGCCGCCGCGTGGCCGGCCTGTCCACCGAGCTGGAGGACGTCAGCGAGGTCGAGTACCGCCAGGTCCGCCTGGAGAAGGTCGTCCTGGTCGGCCTGGATCTGCCCCGTCCCCATGGCCCCGCCACCGGTGCCCCGGGCGGCAGCGCCCCGCAGACGCGGGACCTCCAGGACGCTGACACCTCCCTGCGCGAGCTGGCCGCCCTGGCCCAGACCGCCGGCAGCGAGGTCCTCGACGCCCTCGTCCAGAGACGCGACCACCCCGACCCGGCCACCTACCTGGGCAGCGGCAAGGCACGCGAGCTGGCCGATGTGGTGGCCGCGGCCGGGGCCGACACGGTCATCGTCGACGGCGAGCTCGCCCCCTCCCAGCGGCGGGCCCTGGAGGACGTCGTCGGCGTCAAGGTCGTCGACCGCACCGCCCTCATCCTGGACATCTTCGCTCAGCACGCCAAGTCCCGCGAGGGCAAGGCCCAGGTCGAGCTCGCCCAGCTCGAGTACCTCCTGCCGCGCCTGCGCGGATGGGGCGAGTCCATGTCCCGTCAGGCCGGGGGCCGCGTGGCCGCGGGCCAGGGCATCGGCTCACGCGGCCCCGGAGAGACCAAGATCGAGCTCGACCGGCGTCGCATCCGTCAGCGCATGGCCCGCCTGCGCCGCGAGATCCAGGCCATGGCCCCCTCACGAGAGACCAAGCGGGGCTCGCGCCGGCGCGGTGCCATCCCCTCGGTGGCGATCGCCGGCTACACCAACGCCGGCAAGTCCTCCCTCATGAACCGGCTCACCGAGGCCGGCATCATGGTCGAGGACGCCCTGTTCGCCACCCTCGACCCCACCGTGCGGCGCGCCGAGACCTCCGAGGGGCGCACCTACACCCTCACCGACACCGTCGGCTTCGTACGCAACCTGCCCCACGAGCTCATCGAGGCCTTCCGCTCCACCCTGGAGGAGGTGGCCGGGGCCGACCTCGTGCTCCACGTCGTCGACGCCGCCCACCCCGACCCCCTGGGCCAGGTGGCGGCCGTGCGCACCGTCCTGTCCGAGATCCCCGGCGCCCTGGACGTCCCCGAGCTCATCGTCCTCAACAAGGTCGACCTCGCCGACGCCGTCACCCTGGCGGCGCTGCGCACCGGCCTGCCCGGAGCAGTGGCGGTCTCAGCCCGCACGGGGGAGGGGATCGAGGAGCTGCGCACCCGCATCGAGCAGATGCTGCCCCACCCTCAGGTGAGCATCGACGCCGTCGTGCCCTACTCGCGCGGCGACCTCGTCTCCCGGGTCCACGCCGAGGGCGAGATCGACACGGTCGACTACGTCGAGACCGGGACCCGCGTCGTGGCGCGCGTCGGCGCAGCCCTGGCCGCCGAGATCGAGGGCGTCGCCACAGGCGCCACCGTCGGCTAGAGCCGTCGTGACCCCGACCGAGCCGGACCAGCCGGGCCGGCCTGATGCCGACGGCTCCAGTGACCGCAGGGTCCTGGACGCCCTGGACACCGCCGTCTCAGCCATAGGCGGTAGCCCCCGTCGGGGCCAGACCACCATGGCCGGCGAGGTCGCCCGGTCCGTGTCCGACGGCACCCACCTCCTGGTGCAGGCCGGCACCGGAACCGGAAAGTCCCTCGGCTACCTGGTGCCCGCCATGGTCCACGCCGTGGAGACCGGCAACCGCGTCGTGGTCTCCACCGCCACCCTGGCCCTCCAGCGGCAGGTCCTCACCAAGGACGCGCCCCTGGCGGCCGACGCCGTCGAGCAGGTCACCGGAACCCGCCCCGAGGTGGCGCTGCTCAAGGGCTGGCAGAACTACCTGTGCCGCCACCGCCTGGAAGGTGGCTACCCGCAGGACGAGGACGAGTCCGCGCTCTTCGGCGTCGGCGACGCCATCGCCCAACCGGCCGCGGGCCACGGAGGCGACGCGAGCCTGGGGGAGCAGGTGGTGCGCCTGCGCCAGTGGGCGACCAGGACGGACACCGGTGACCGCGATGACCTCGTCCCCGGCGTCTCCCAGCGGGCCTGGGCGCAGGTCTCCGTCTCCCGGGCCGAGTGCCTGGGCCAGTCCTGCCCCCTGAAGGCTGAGTGCTTCCCCGAGCTGGCCCGCGCCGCCGCCTCCCGCGCCGACCTCGTGGTCACCAACCACACCATGCTCGGCGTCGTCGTGGCCGGCAACCCCGGGGTCCTGCCCGACCACCAGGTCCTTATCGTCGACGAGGCCCACGAGCTGGCCGACCGGGTCCGCTCTCAGGGCACCATCGCCCTGTCAGCGGCCGCCGTGGCCCGCACCGCCGCCACCGCCCGCAAGCATGCCTCCGTCGTCGTCAGCGAGCTGGAGTCCGCCGGACAGACCCTCCAGCTCGCCCTGGCCGAGCTGCCTGACGGCCGGCTGGAGGCGCCGATACCCGCCGCCCTGCACGACGCGCTCGTGATCCTGGCCGGCGCCGCCCGACAGGTCGCCTCCGACGTGCGCGACCAGGCCCGCTCCCTAGGCCGCGAGCGCTCCGGCGAGGCCGCCGGGGCACTGGCGATCGCCCGCACCGCCGTCGGTGACCTGGTCGACGCCCTGGACCGCATGACCTCGGAGTCGGTGGCCCAGGGGCGCGACGTCGCCTGGATCGAGCGGCCCCGCATGGGCGCTGAGCCCCCACGGCTCCTCCTGGCGCCCATCGAGGTGGCCGGCTCAGTGGCCGGCCACCTGCTGAACGGGCGCACCAGCGTCATGACCTCGGCGACCCTCGCCCTGGGGGAGAGCTTCGACCCCATGGCCCGGGCCCTGGGACTGACCCTGGCCGAGCAGCCCTGGAAGGGCATCGACGTCGGCTCCCCCTTCGACTACCCCCGTCAGGGAATCCTCTACGTCGCCGCCCACCTGCCGCGCCCCGGCGCCGGCATCTCCGAGGCCGCCCTGGACGAGATGCTCGCCCTGGTCGAGGCCTCCGGCGGCGGCATGCTGGGACTCTTCTCCTCCCGGCGCGCCGCGCAGGAGGCCGCCGAGGTGCTGCGCGGCGCCACCGACCTGCCCGTCTACGCCCAGGGGGACGACCAGCTGCCCACCCTCGTGCAGGCCTTCGCCGACGACGAGGCCGCCTGCCTGGTGGGCACCCTCTCGCTGTGGCAGGGCGTGGACGTGCCCGGGCCCACCTGCCGCCTCGTCGTCATCGACCGCATCCCCTTCCCCCGCCCCGACGACCCGGTCGCCCAGGCCCGTACCGACGCCGTCGTGGCCGCCGGGGGCAACGGGTTCATGAGCGTGTCGGCCACCCACGCCGCGCTGCTGCTGGCCCAGGGGGCGGGCCGCCTCATCCGCCGCAGCCAGGACCGCGGCGTGGTGGCCGTGCTGGACTCGCGTCTGCGCACCGCCCGCTACGGGGGATTCCTCACTCGCTCCATGCCCGCCCTGTGGCCGACGACGAAGCCCGATGTGGTCCGCGCCGCCCTCGGGCGCCTGTCCGGCCGCGGTGAGGTTCCAAAGGCGTAGCGAACCTGCCGGGTGGGCCCTTAGGTATGTGCCCCTCAGTAGGATCTGCACGTAGGCTTGGCGCGAGCGGGTGCTCTCGCCCCTGCGGTCCTGCCCAGCAGATCCCATTGAGGAGAAGAACGTGTCAGACCACATCACCACTACCGCTGAAGGCTCCTACCCCACCAACCGTTCCGGCCGTCCCTCCAAGGTCGCCGTCATCGGCGCCGGGGCCGTCGGCTCCACCCTCGCCTACGCCTGCGTGACCAAGGGCGTTGCCCGCGAGGTCGTGCTGCAGGACATCGTCAAGGAGAAGGTCGAGGCCGAGGCCCTCGACATCGCCCAGGGAATCCAGTTCACCTCCGCCGGCTCCGTCTCGGGCTCCGACGACCCCGAGATCTGTCGCGACGCGGACGTCATCGCCATCACCGCCGGCGCCAAGCAGAAGCCCGGCCAGTCCCGCCTCGAGCTCGCCGGCGCCACCGTCGGCATCATGGAGAAGATCCTCCCCAAGCTCGTCGAGGTCGCCCCCAACGCCATCTTCGTCCTCGTGGCCAACCCGGTGGACGTGGTGACCTACTGCGCCAAGAAGATCACCGGCCTTCCCGAGAACCAGGTCTTCGGCTCAGGCACCGTGCTGGACACGGCCCGCATGCGCTACCTCATCTCCCTGGAGACCGGAACGGCCGTCCAGAACATCCACGGCTACATCGCCGGTGAGCACGGCGACTCCGAGGTGCCCCTGTGGGCCTCCACCGAGATCGGCGGCGTGCCGATCACCCAGTGGGGCACCACCCTCGACGGCGGCGTGTTCGACGAGGCCAAGCGTGAGCGCATCGCCCACGACGTCGTCCGCTCCGCGTACCGCATCATCGAGGGCAAGGGTGCGACCAACTACGCGGTCGGCCTGGCCGTCCAGCGCATCATCGGGGCCGTCCTCAACGACGAGCAGCGGGTGCTCACCATCTCCCCGCTGCTGGACAACTGGCACGGCATCTCCGACGTGTGCATGGCCGTCCCCACGATCGTGGGCCGCGAGGGCGCCGGGCGCCGCCTCGAGCTGCCCCTGACCGCCGACGAGAAGGAGCGCCTGACCGCCTCCGCCGACCACCTGCGTGAGGTCGCCCGCGGTCTGGGCTACTGAGCCGCCGATCTGAGACGCTGAGGGCCTGCCCCGTTCACCGGGGCGGGCCCTCAGCCGTGCAGGGCTTGTGCAGGGTTGTGGTGTGGGCTCGGTCCTGACCCGGCCGACGAGTGAGCCCTACAGCGACCTGAGTACCGTGACCACCTTGCCCATGATCGTGGCACGGTCGCCGTCGATCGGGGCGTAGCTGGGGTTGCGGGGGAGCAGCCACTGGTGACCGTCACGGCGTGAGAGCACCTTGACCGTCGCCGAGGCGCCGTCGACGTCCTCGACCATGGCCGCCACGATCTCGCCGTTGGCCGCATCGGGCTGTGAGCGCACCACCACCCAGTCGCCGTCGCAGATGGCCGCCTCGATCATCGAGTCCCCGTGCACCTCCAGCATGAAGAGCTCGCCCTCGCCGGTGAGGCGGCGAGGCAGCGCCATGACGTCAGTCACATCCTGCTCCGCCAGGATCGGGGTCCCGGCGGCGATTCGTCCCACCAGCGGCACGGCGACCGCCTCCCCGTCCTCGATGCCCGGGACCCGGACGGCCTCGAGCGGGACCGTCTGCGCGGTGACCGTGGAGGCGTCTTCACGGTCACCGGTGCCGCTGGCGGAGACGACCTCCATGGCCCGAGGACGATTGGGGTCCCGGCGCACCAGGCCCAGGCGCTCGAGCTTGTCCAGCTGGTGCTTGACGGAGGACGGGCTCGTCAGCCCCACCTGCTCGCCGATCTCCCGCAGGGAGGGCGGATAGCCGTGGGCGGCGATCGCCTCGCGGACCGCCTCGTAGACCGCGCGGGCGCGCCTGTCGAGGCCGTTGACGACCTCGGCGACTGCGCCTGCCCCGGAGGCGTGCGCACCGGCGCGCGGGGCCGACGCCGGTGCGGCGCCCTGGTCTGCTGTGGTGCTCATGTCCTGGCCCTCCCTGCCGGACGGCCCTCACACCCGGAGGCGTTAAGAGCGCGGAATAGATGTCGGTGCTCCGTGATCGTCTTGGATATGTCAAGCCTAGCGTTGAGACGACCACGATTCAAACACATGTTCGAAGAAGTGCTGGACGTGTTGCGCTTCAGGCGCTAGTGTATCGAACAAACGTTCGTCGAACATGTGTTCAGGAGGTAGCTATGAGCGCCATCGCCATCCCGCCCCGCTCGGCATCTCGGGCCCAGGCTCGCGGGCGCACCGGTGGGCAGGCCGCTGGACGGCTCGGTGGGTCGGCTGGTGCGCAGCCCTCCTCCCGGCCCCGGCTGCGGCTGGTCACCGATGACTTCGTCCCCGAGGTCCCGGCCCGTCGTGACGCCGATGACGCCGCGCGCCGCCCCGCGGCAGCGCCTGTTTCCGGGTCGACGGAGCCGTCGATGCGTCGACCCTCCAGGCCTGCGTCCCTGCGCGGCCGCCGGTCAGAGCTGGAGAGGCTGGCTCCCCAGCACCCGGCGGTACGCGCCGCCAGGCTGCGGGACGATGCTCGGTGGGACGATGCTCGGCGAGAGGGCGCCCCGCAGGGTGATCGGCAGGGTGCAGCCGGTTCACCGTGGCGGGAGGAGGGGCGGCAGCGGTCCGGGTCGGGCCTGCGCCTCCTTCGCGGTGGATCCCTTGCCGTCATCGCGGCGGTCGTGCTCGCCTGCTGCGGACTCACGGTCGGGGGCCTGGCAGGACTGGCCTCGCCGACCTCTGCTGCTGCGGATGCTCAGGCGCCGGCCAGGACGACTACGACGGTGGTTCGTCCCGGTCAGTCCCTGTGGGAGATCGCCGCGGCGAGCGGGACCTCGGACGTCTCGGGGATGGTGGCCCGGATCGTCGAGCTCAACGATCTGGAGGGCGCAACTGTCCGTGCCGGGCAGACCCTTGAGGTGCCCGCGGCCTGAGAGCCCGGCTGCGGGCCGCAGTGTGAAGCAGGCTTGCGGGGCGGCCCACCGGGCGTTTACTCTCCGATGGACTGACAGGTAGTCCAGTGAGATCGGAGGTCGCAGGCGTGCACTGCCCCTTCTGCCGTCATGACGGCTCTCGAGTCGTCGACTCCCGGACCGCGGAGGACGGCACCTCGATCCGTCGTCGTCGCGAGTGCCAGCAGTGCGGACGTCGTTTCACCACGCTGGAGACCGCCAGCCTGTCGGTCCGCAAGCGTTCCGGCGTCGTCGAGCCCTTCAGCCGTGACAAGGTGATGGTCGGGGTCAGGCGCGCCTGCCAGGGGCGCCCCGTCTCCGACGACCAGCTCGCACTCCTGGCGCACAAGGTCGAGGAGGCCATCCGCGCGGGAGGTCAGGCCCTCGTCGACTCCCACGACGTCGGTCTGGCGATCCTCGGCCCCCTGCGTGAGCTGGACCAGATCGCCTACCTGCGCTTCGCCTCGGTCTACTCCTCCTTCGACTCCCTGGAGGACTTCGAGAACGCCATCGCCGAGCTGCGTCGCGCGGAGGCCGCCTCCTAGCGACACCCGCCTGCTCGCCGTTGCGGGCCCTGCGGCGCAAGGGGCATGGCAGACTTGAGGTCATGCGCGTCCTCATCGTCTCCGACTGCTACGCGCCGCGACTGGGCGGCATCGAGACCCAGGTGCGGGACCTCGCCCGCAACCTGAGGGCGGCCGGTCACCAGCCCGCCGTCGTCACCGCGACTCCCGTCGGTGACGATCGAGGTCGCAGCGTTGAGAGGGATGACGGCTTCCCCGTCTACCGCACCACCGCTCACCTGCCCAGTGAGCTGCCCGTCCACCCGCGGGCCGGGCGCGAGCTGGATGCCCTCATGTCCCGTCTGCGCCCCGACGTCGTTCACGCCCACGTCGGCATTGTCTCTCCCTTCGCCTGGTCCGGCATCGCGGCGGCCCGTCGGGCCGGGCTCCCGCTGGCCGTCTCCTTCCACTGCGTGCTGGGGCCGTGGGCGCCGGTGGCCGGGATGCTGGGGCCGCTCAGCCCCGTACGGCTGTGGCAGCGGGGCGGCGCCGACCTGACGGCCGTGTCCTCCATGCTCGCCGCCGAGGTCCGGCGCGCCGGCGCCCACGACCCGGTGACCGTGCTGCCCAACGGCATCACCATCGACGACTGGCGCCTGGAGCGCCCCGGTCCTCAGGAGCGCAGACCCCACCGGCCGGTCACGGTCGTCGCCTCACTGCGATGGATCGAGCGCAAGCGCCCCCTGCAGGTCGTGCGCGCCTTCGCCCAGGCGGTCAGGAGCACCCCGGGGTGCGACGCCGTCCTCAAGGTCTACGGTGACGGCCCGCTGCGCGACCGGCTCACCCAGGAGGTCGCCGACTCCGGCCTGGCTGACCGCATCACCCTCGTGGGGCGCGTTGAGCGCAGCGAGCTCGCCCGGGCCTTCACACGGGCTGACATCTACCTGCAGACCTCGCCGGCAGACTCCTTCGGCATCTCCACACTCGAGGCCCGTAGCGCCGGACTGGCGGTCGTGGCCCTGCGCTCCAGCGGAGTCAGCGACTTCGTCACCGACGGCGTCGACGGGCTCCTCGCCGACGACGACGCCGGGCTGGCCCACGAGCTCGCGGCCCTCCTGGGCGACGACGAGCTGCTCGAGCGCATCAAGGCGCACAACTACGAGGTCGAACCCCTGCCCGAGTGGGGCTCCGTGGTGCAGATGAACGTCGAGGCCTACCTGCGCGCCATCGACCTGAGAGGCGCGCGCTAGCCGCACCCGTGCGCGAGCGGTTCCGGGCTGAGGCCCCGGGCCGCGAGGTGACTCAGACCGCTCCGGTGTCGCTGAGCACCTCGGACAGCCGGCGTGCTGCCGCCATGACCACATGGCCGTGGACGCGGCCGGGCTGGCGCCCCATGCGCTCGATGGGCCCGGAGATCGAGATCGCGGCCACGACCTTGCCTCCCGGCCCGCGCACCGGCGCCGAGACCGAGGCGACTCCCGGCTCGCGCTCGCCGACCGACTGAGCCCATCCCCGACGTCGGACCGCCGAGAGCATCGTGGCGGTGAACCGGGCTCCCACCAGGCCGCGGTGCAGACGGTCGGGCTCCTCCCAGGCGAGGAGCACCTGAGCCGCTGAGCCGCCCTGCATGGACATGGTGGCGCCCACGGGGATGGAGTCGCGCAGCCCGATGGGGCGCTCGGCATTGGCCACGCAGATGCGCACGTCGCCCTGACGGCGGTAGAGCTGGGCGGACTCGTGGGTCTTGTCGCGCAGAGCCGCCAGCACCGGTCCGGCGGCGGACAGAAGATGGTCCTCGCCCGCGGCGCTGGCCAGCTCGGTGAGCCTGGGCCCCAGGATGAAGCGCCCCTGGGGGTCGCGGGTGACTAGACGGTGGAACTCGAGGGCGACCGCGATGCGGTGCGCCGTGGGGCGGGCCAGGTGGGTGGCGGACACCAGCTGGGCCAGAGTCGCCGGGCCCGACTCGAGTGCGCTCATCACCAGGGCCGCCTTGTCGATCACGCCGACGCCGCTGCTGTCGTTCTCTAAGGAGCTGTCCATAATCTGATACTGGCATTTCAAGGTATGAGATTTCAAGTTAGGGTCATCCCTGGAAGCGGCACAGTGTCAGCATCCTGGGGTCGAGGCGGCAGTCGATGACCCCGGGCGCGGCGCGGCCGCCTCTCGCAGTCTGTGCAGAGTCCCAGGGAAGTCCCAACGGGGTCTCAGGGCCTGTCTGAGGCCGGCGCGGTTGCGAACACCTGTTTCTGAGAGGATGAAGTCGATGGGAATGACTCTCGCCGAGAAGGTCTGGCGTGATCATGTGGTGTCCAAGGGGAGCGACGGCGCCCCCGACCTGCTGTTCATCGACCTTCACCTGGTTCACGAGGTCACCAGCCCCCAGGCCTTCGAGGGGCTGCGTCTGGCCGGCCGCGAGGTGCGTCGCACCGACCTGACCATCGCCACCGAGGACCACAACACCCCCACCCTGGACATCGACCTGCCGATCGCCGACGTCACCAGCCGCGCGCAGATCGAGACCCTGCGGGCCAACTGCGCCGAGTTCGGGGTGCGCCTGCACTCGCTGGGGGATGCCGACCAGGGGATCGTCCACGCCGTCGGCCCGCAGCTGGGGCTGACCCAGCCCGGCATGACCGTCGTCTGCGGCGACTCCCACACCTCCACCCACGGAGCCTTCGGGGCGCTCGCCTTCGGCATCGGCACCTCCCAGGTCGAGCACGTCTTGGCGACCCAGACCCTGCCCATCGCCCCCTTCAAGACGATGAGCGTCACCATCGACGGCGACCTGCCCTCGGGCAGCGGGGCCAAGGACATCATCCTGGCCATCATCGCCAAGATCGGGACCAACGGCGCCCAGGGGCATGTCATCGAGTACCGCGGCCGCGCCATCGAGCAGCTCTCGATGGAGGCCCGCATGACGATCTGCAACATGAGCATCGAGGGCGGGGCCCGGGCCGGCATGATCGCCCCCGACCAGACCACCTTCGACTACCTCAAGGAGCGTCCCCACGCGCCCGTCGGCGAGGACTGGGACGCCGCCGTGGAGTACTGGTCCAGTCTGCGCACCGACCCCGACGCCGTCTTCGACACCGAGGTGGTTCTCGAGGCCAAGGACATTGAGCCCTTCGTCACCTGGGGCACCAACCCCGGGCAGGGCCTGCCGCTGTCCGCCACGGTCCCCGACCCCGAGGACATCGCCGACGCCACCGAGCGGCTCGCCGCCGAGCGGGCCCTGGAGTATATGGATCTCGTCCCGGGGACGCCGCTGCGCGACATCAAGGTCGACACCGTCTTCATCGGCTCGTGCACCAACGGCCGCATCGAGGACCTGCGGGCCGCCGCGGAGGTGGTGCGCGGACGCAAGAAGGCTGACGGACTGCGCATGCTCGTGGTGCCGGCCTCCGCCCGGGTGCGGCTGCAGGCCGAGGCCGAGGGCCTGGACCGGGTCTTCAAGAGCTTCGGCGCCGAGTGGCGCAACGCCGGCTGCTCCATGTGCCTGGCCATGAACCCGGACAAGCTCTCCTCCGGGGAGCGCGCCGCCTCCACCTCCAACCGCAACTTCGAGGGGCGCCAGGGCAAGGGCGGACGAACCCACCTGGTCTCTCCCGTCGTCGCCGCGGCCACCGCCGTGCGCGGGGCCCTGTCCGCCCCGGGGGACCTGCCTCCGCGGCCCGCCGGCTGGGAGGAGTCCGACGCCGTCGATGACGGCCCGGCCCTGGGGGCCGACGACATCCCGGTGGTCACGGCGGTTCCGCCGGTGCCGCAGCCGGCGTCCATCATGCTCCCGGTGACCGTGCTGTAGCGCCCGGCCCGGGAAAGAGACGAAGAGACGTAAGGCAAGGAGCTGACAAGGGCTGTGGACAAGTTCATCCGGCACACGGGAATCGGCGCCCCGCTGCGGCGCAGCGCCGTCGACACCGATCAGATCATTCCGGCGGTGTACCTCAAGCGCATCACGCGCACGGGCTTCGACGACGCCCTGTTCGCCTCCTGGCGGGCCGGCGAGCCCGACTTCATCCTCAACCAGGAGGCCTACAAACGGGCCTCCGTGCTCGTGGCGGGCCCCGACTTCGGCACGGGCTCCTCGCGCGAGCACGCCGTGTGGGCGCTCAAGGACTACGGGTTCAAGGTGGTCCTGGCTCCCCGCTTCGCCGACATCTTCCGCGGCAACGCCGGCAAGCAGGGACTGGTGGCCGGGGTCGTGTCCCAGGAGGACTGCGAGCAGCTGTGGAAGATCCTCGAGACCGAGCCGGGCAGCGAGGTGACGGTGGACCTGGAGAACCGCACGGTCGAGGCCGGATCCTTCCGCTGCACCTTCGCCATCGACGACTACGTGCGCTGGATTCTCATGGAGGGGCTCGACGACATCTCCCTGACCCTCACCCAGGAGGACGCCATTCGCGCCTACGAGGAGGCCCGCCCGGCCTTCAAGCCGCGCACGCTGCCGGCCAAGCACCTGCCCGCCCAGGAGGTCGTCTCAGCCAGGGCCGCGGACATGCCCCGGCCCTGACGGCGAGCGGATCCGTCGAGGTCTCTGCCGAGGTCGAGGCCCGTTGCGTCGGATTTCATCGGAAGTGGCACGGCGTCGTCGGGTATTGATCGGGACTTTCTGTGAGTCGAAGGCCACCTGATACGGGTCTGAAAACGGTCCTGGGAGGTCCTCGGGTGCGCTTATGCTGGGACGGCCTCGCGCGCCCGCGCGAGGATGGGTACCCGGCTCACGCGCGCCGCACGCCCAGATGACGTCATGGAGGTGCGCATGGTCGACGGTCTGCTCCAGGTCGAGGGCGGTCGCCCGCTGACTGGTGAGATCACCGTCCGGGGAGCCAAGAACCTGGTTCCCAAGGCGATGGTGGCGGCCCTGCTGGGATCATCCCCCTCAGTGCTGCGCAACGTCCCACTCATCCGCGACGTTGACGTGGTCTCGGGGCTGCTGAGCCTGCACGGTGTGAGCATCGACTACGACCAGCGCGAGGGCGTGCTTCAGCTGGACTCCTCCAAGGTCGAGTCCGCCCACATGGCCGACATCGACGCGCACGCCGGCTCCTCGCGCATCCCGATCCTCTTCTGCGGCCCGCTCCTGCACCGCCTGGGGGAGGCCTTCATCCCGGACCTGGGGGGCTGCCGCATCGGCGACCGTCCCATCGACTTCCACCTGGAGATCCTGCGTCAGTTCGGCGCCACCGTCGACAAGCAGGCCCAGGGCATCCGGCTGACCGCGCCGGCCGGCCTGAACGGCACCGTCATCGAGCTCCCCTACCCCTCGGTCGGCGCCACCGAGCAGACCCTGCTCACCGCTGTGCGTGCCCACGGGCTGACCGAGCTGCGAAACGCCGCCGTCGAGCCCGAGATCATGGACCTGGTCGACGTCCTGCAGAAGATGGGCGCCATCATCTCGGTGGACACCGACCGCACCATCCACGTCGAGGGCGTCGACGAGCTGTGCGGCTACACCCACTCGGCCCTGCCCGACCGCATCGAGGCGGCCTCCTGGGCCTCGGCCGCCCTGGCCACCCGCGGAGACGTGTTCGTGCGCGGCGCCCACCAGAGCCACATGACCACCTTCCTCAACACCTTCCGCAAGGTGGGAGGCGCCTTCGACGTCACCGACGAGGGCATCCGCTTCTACCACCCCGGCGGGGACCTGCACTCAATCGTGGTCGAGACCAACGTCCACCCCGGCTTCATGACCGACTGGCAGCAGCCCCTCGTTGTGGCGCTCACCCAGGCCCAGGGCCTGTCCATCGTCCACGAGACCGTCTACGAGAACCGCTTCGGATTCACCGGCGCACTTCGCAAGATGGGGGCCACCATCCAGGTCTACCGCGAGTGCCTGGGCGGAACCGAGTGCCGCTTCGGTCAACGCAACTTCTACCACTCCGCGGTCATCTCCGGTCCCACCCCGCTGACCGGTGCCGACATCGTCGTGCCCGACCTGCGCGGCGGCTTCTCCCACCTCATCGCGGCCCTGGCCGCCGAGGGCACCAGCCGGGTCGAGGGCGTCAACCTCATCGACCGCGGCTACGAGCACTTCATGTCCAAGCTGGAGTCCCTCAACGCCGCCGTCACCCGCCTGGCCTGATCGGGGCCGTCCGGCCACCGGTTGCTCGGCGGGCGCGTCGCCGGTGAGGCTCGGAGAACCTCGCTCCGCTCTCCTGAGCGGATAGAGTTCACCCGTGCCTGCAACTCGCCCTATGACCCCGTTCTACCGCTTCGCCGCACGCGGGGCGATCATTCCGTTCCTCAAGATGGTCTCCAGGCAGAAGGTGACCGGCCTGGAGAACATCCCCCGTGAGGGCGGCTTCATCGCCGTGGCCAACCACCTGACCGACCTCGACTCGCTCACGGCCATGCGCGCCCTGGTCGACGCCGACGTACCCGTCTACTCCCTGGCCAAGTCCACCCTGTTCAAGGTTCCGGTGCTCGGCTCCATCCTGCGGGCCGGAGGCCAGATCCCGGTTCAGCGGGGCACCCAGAACGCGGCCACGGCCCTCAAGGCCGCCAGCGATGTCCTGGCCGACGGCGGAGCCATCATGATCTTCCCCGAGGGCACGCTCTCCCGGGACCCCCTCAAGTGGCCGATGGTCGCCAAGACCGGAGCGGCCAGGCTGGCCATGACCAGTGGCGCGCCCGTCCTGCCCATGGGGCAGTGGGGCGCCCACGAGATCCTGGACACCTACGGGCGCTCCTTCCGTCCCTTCCCGCGCAAGGACGTGCGCGTCACCATCGGCGAGCTCATGGACCTGTCCCGCTTCGGGAAGGACGCCCAGGACCGCGAGGCCGTGCGCGCCTGCACCGCTGAGATCATGCGGGCCATCACCGCCCTGGTGGAGGAGCTGCGGGGTGAGAAGGCCCCCCGGCCCTTCGACATGCACTACGACGGCGACCCCGGCAAGGGCAGGATCGGCGTGCGCCGCCCCGACCCGCTGCCCGAGGCCGTCCCCGGTGGGACCGACACCGCCCAGGGCACGGAGAAGACCGCGGGGAAGACCGAGAGCACGGAGAAGACCGAGGGGCCTCAGGAGGGCGGGCAGTGAACGGCATCGACGCGGCGTCAGGGCGGCGGGCGGCCGTCATCGGCTCGGGCGCCTGGGGCACGACCTTCGCGAGTCTCCTCGCCCAGGCGGGCACCCCGACGACGATCTGGGCCCGGCGCCAGGAGGTGGCCGACGAGATCAACGCCGGCACCAACGAGCGCTACGTCCCCGACCACCGTCTGCCGTCAGGAGTCACTGCCACCACCGACCTGGCCAGGGCCGTCGAGGGGGCGGGCGTCGTCGTCGTGGCCGTGCCCTCCCAGGAGGCCCGAGGGGTCCTGGAACCCGTCCGCGGCGCTCTGGCCGACGACGCCGTGGCCGTCTCCCTCATGAAGGGCGTCGAGCTGGGCACCGGGCTGCGGATGAGCGAGGTGCTGGCCCAGGCCCTGGGCATCGACGGCTCTCGCGTCGTCGTCGTCTCCGGTCCCAACCTCGCCGACGAGATCGCCGCGGGCCAGCCCACCGCCACCGTGGTGGCCGCCGTCGACGAGCAGGTCGCCGCCAGGGTCGCCGCCATGTGCGCCACCGCCACCTTCCGCCCCTACACGAATACCGACGTCCTGGGCGTCGAGCTGTGCGGGGCGGTCAAGAACGTCATCGCCCTGGCCGTCGGCGCCGCCGCGGGCCGGGGCCTGGGGGACAACTCCAAGGCCACGATCATCACCCGGGGCCTGGTCGAGATCACCCGTCTGGGCCTGGCGCTCGGTGCTCGTCCTGAGACCTTCGCCGGACTGGCCGGTATGGGGGACCTGGTGGCCACCTGCTCCTCGCCCCTGAGCCGTAACCAGACCTTCGGCCGCCACCTCGGTGAGGGAATGAGCGTGGCCGAGGCCGCCGCGGCCTCCCGGGGCGTGGCCGAGGGCGCCAAGTCCGCCCGCGCCGTCCTCGACCTGGCCCGCTCCCACGGCGTGGACATGCCGATCACCGCCGGTGTCGTCACCGTCGTCGAGGGCGCGGCCAGCGTCGCCCAGGTGACCGACGCGCTGCTGGCCCGCCCCCGCAAGGCCGAGGGCGTCCACGCGGCCCCGTCTCAGACCTAGCTCCCGGCCCCTGACGACTGCGGGTGCCAGTTGCGCCTCGGCGCTCAGTGGGCGATGTCGACGACCAGACGCGTGGGGTTGGAGAGGCTGAAGACCCGGTAGGTCTGGGAGTCGGTGCCCAGCACCACCTGGAACTCGCCCTCGAACCCGGGGTCGATGTAGGCCGAGTCGATGCTCCGGTCATCGTTGGCGGAGTCGTCGAGCTCGATCTGCCGGTGTCCGCTGACTCGCTGCCCCTCCGGGGGGACCGCGGCCACGCCGCTGCCCCGGATCACCATCGTGTGGTCCCCCTCAACCTCGATCGGGTCGCCCTTGCCCATGGTGGAGGCCGGGATGTCCCACTGCGGCTGGCTCCAGCCGGGGGTTCCCTGGCCGTCGAACTCCACCACGAACCGGCTGTAACCCTCATCGGGGTGGTTCCCGACCCTGACGTCAGCCACCGTGAGGGTGCTGCCCTCGGCGGCCTGCTGGCCCCGGGAGCCGGTGCCCCAGTCCGGGGCGTCGGAGCTGTTCTGGTGCGGGTGGGTGGGCGGCGCCGTCTGGGTCGCAGCCGTTGCCGGGGCCCCGGATCCGCCGGGAACGGCGGACGCGGAGGAGGGGGAGGCCGATGACGTGCTCACTGAGCAGGCGCTGAGCGCCAGAGCCGTGCTGGCCGCAGTGATAGCTGCGGTGCCGGCCAGCAGGGTGAGCGGTATGACGGGGCGGCGGTGGGGCATCGTTGCCTTCTTTCACGAGGGAGCGCAAGGCGCCCGCTTTGTACCGGTACCTTTGTGCGTTAACAGCATACGGGGCCCCGCGCGGTAGCGTGGGACCTATGACAGACCTCCAGGAAACCGGCCCCTCCGTTCCCCGTCCTGACAGCTCCAAGGTGCGTGTCGCCGTCGTCTTCGGCGGCCGCAGCGGTGAGCACACGATCTCCTGCGCTACCGCCGCCGGGGTCCTGTCGGCCATCGACCGTGACCGCTACGAGGTCCTTCCTGTGGGCATCACCCCCGAGGGCCAGTGGGTGCTCGTCGAGGACGACCCCGCCGCCTTCGAGCTCAGCGACGACCGGCCGCCGGTGACGATCACCGCCGACGGACTGGGCCGGGGGGTCCTCACCGCTCCGCTGGGAGGCGGCGAGCTGACCGTGCTCGGCCCCGCCGGTCCGCGGGTGCTGGACCGGGTCGACGTCGTCCTGCCGCTGCTGCACGGCCCCTACGGCGAGGACGGAACCATCCAGGGAATGCTGGAGATGATGGGGGTTCCCTACGTCGGCTGCGGGGTGCTGGCCAGTGCCGCGGGTATGGACAAGCAGGTGACCAAGGTGCTCCTGGGAGCTGCCGGCATCGCCACGGCGCCGCACGTCGTCGTCGGACCCCACGCCTGGAAGCGCGACCCCGAGGCGATCCTGGACGCCTGCCGCTCCTTGAGCTACCCCCTGTTCGTCAAGCCCGCCCGCGCCGGCTCCTCCCTGGGCATCAGCAAGGTCGAGCGTCCCGAGGAGCTGCCCGGCGCCATCGAGGCGGCCCGGGCCGTCGACCCCAAGGTGCTCGTGGAGAGCGGGATCGTCGGACGCGAGGTCGAGGTCGCCGTCCTGGAGGGGACGGGCGACGACGCCCCCCGGGTGGCCGAGCCCGGCGAGATCGCTATGGACGTCTCCCAGGGCGCCGGCGAGTTCTACGACTTCGAGACCAAGTACCTGGCCCGCGACGCCGTCGCCATGGTCTGCCCGGCGCGCATCGGCGCCGAGGAGAGGGCCCTCATCATGGACACCGCCGCCCGGGCCTTCGAGGCCGTGGGCTGCGAGGGGCTCGCCCGCGTCGACTTCTTCCTCACGCCCAGTGGCGAGGCGGTCGTCAACGAGATCAACACGATGCCTGGCTTCACCCCCTTCTCCATGTACCCCTACATGTGGCAGGTCTCCGGCCTGGACTACACCGACCTGGTCTCCGAGCTCATCGAGCTGGCCCTGGCCCGTTCCACCGATGTCAACCGCTGAGCCGGTTCCGCCCGGCGGCCAGATCGAGCGGGTCGGTGACCTCAGCGAGGAGGAGATCCTCGCCGTCATCACCCCACTGCTGCCGCGCGCCGTGCAGACCCCGGTCGGCACCGGAGACGACTGCGCGGTCCTGTCCTTCCCCGACACGCGCACGGCGGTGAGCACCGACGTCCTGGTCGAGGGGCACCACTTCCGCACCGAGTGGTCCACGGGGCGCGACGTCGGCGTGCGGGCGGCGGCCCAGAACCTCGCCGACGCCGCAGCCATGGGGGCCCGGCCGGTCGCCCTCGTCGTCGGCCTGGTCATGCCGCCGGCCACGCCGGTGGCCTGGGTGCGGGACTTCGCCCAGGGCCTGGCCCAGGGGTGCGAGCCCTGCGGGGCGGGCGTCGTCGGCGGCGACCTCAGCAGTGGGGAGTCGCTGGTTGTGGCCGTCACGGTCCTGGGGGACCTCGAGGGCAGGGCCCCGGTCCTGCGAAGCGGTGCCCGTCCGGGGGACCTCGTCGTCCACGCCGGCACCCTGGGGCGCAGCGCGGCGGGACTGGCGCTGCTCAGCGCCGGGCCGCAGGTCGTGGCCGCGGTCGAGCGGGGCGGGGGACCGGTTCAGGCACGGGACTGCCTGGCCGCCTTCCGAGCCCCCGTCCCGGCCCTGGCAGCGGGCCCCGCCCTGGCCGATGCCGGCGCCACCTCCATGATGGACGTCTCGGACGGGCTGCTGCGCGACGCCGGACGGATCGCCCGGGCCAGCAGCGTCGTCATCGACCTGGATGACCCGGATGACCTGCCCGACATGTCCTTCCTCGAGCCGGTCGCCGCGCTCATGACCGAGGGCGAGGGGGCATCGGCCCGCACCCTGGCCCGCAGCTGGCTGCTCACCGGGGGAGAGGACCACGGAATGCTCGCCACCGTCCCGGCCGCTGCGGTGGGGAGTCTCCCGGCGGATGCCAGGGTGATCGGCCGCGTACTGGCTCCCGGGGCCCCGCAGGCCCGTGCACTGGATCACCGGCCGGGCGTTCTGCTGAAGGGGGAACCGGCCCGGGAGCGCGCCGGCTGGGACCACTTCTCCAGGGCCTGAGCCGGGCTCAGCCAGGGCTCCCATGGCACGACCATGACACGATCACGACACGACAAAGGCCGCCGACTGCTTGCGCAGCGGCGGCCCCCGTGCTCGAAGGACTCGAGGCGATACGCTCAGATGTTGCGCGTCACCTTGCCGGCCTTGAGGCAGGACGTGCACACGTTGAGGCGCTTGGGGGCGCCGTTGACGAGAGCACGCACACGCTGGATGTTGGGGTTCCACCGGCGGTTGGTCCGCACGTGGGAGTGCGAGACGCTCTTGCCGAAGATGGGGCCCTTGCCGCAAACGTCGCACACAGCAGCCACGGTCTCACTCCTGATCTTCAATGCTTCAACGCTCGGGCCAGTGCCCGGCGCCAGGTCTTACCGCCCAGGCGCGGAGCGCTGGGCAACCCGAACACAATAGCGGACCCTCTGACTGCCTCCCAAGCCGCGAGGGCGTGGGTTCGGGCACACGTCGGGGCGTCTGAGGAACGGGAAACGTACGAGCGATTGGTTGCAAACGTGCTTGATCTCACCATATGACGAACGTTTGCCTCAATCGAGTGCGGTGGTAGGCGGTTTGACCAGCGTGTCAGTGGTTCGGGTGTCCAATTGGCTCTCTGACGCCCAGAACGGGGCGTTGCGCGGGCCGGCCGCTCCGGTGGGAGGAATGTGTCCGGGCAGGTACTCTGAAACCACATATCAACCCAGAGGCTCGGCCCAGCCGTGAACCAGGCTCGCTGAACGCCTGCACATATGCAGATCATGCAGTGGAACAGAAGGTGTTCGCAGCGTGAGACGCACGGTGTGGTGGCCGCAGCCAGGACGCAGGGGAGGCGAAGATGGCGCAGTCGCAAGGACACCGCCCCGCTACCCCTGTCTCCGGGGCCCACGTGCTGCAGGGGACCGCGGTGCGGCGATGGATCGCGCTGGCTGAGATCGTCGCCGATCAGACCCGGGACCTGGTGGACGTCCTCAATGTCTTCCCCGTGCCGGACGCCGACACCGGAACCAACGTCCTGCTCACCCTGCGCTCGGCCTCCGACGCCCTCCACCGCCTGGGCCGGGCCGCTGACGCCGCCCAGGTCGCCCGCGCCGCAGCCGACGGCGCCGTGCGCGGAGCCCGGGGGAACTCGGGGCTCCTGGTCTCCCAGGCACTGGCCGCCTTCGCCGACGTCTGCGCCGACGCCCCCGATCCCACTGGGCTGCGCCCCGTCGAGCTCGTGCACGCCTACGAGGCCATGGCGGACACCACCTGGGCGGCCGTCTCCCGTCCGGTGGCGGGCACCCTGCTGTCCGTCGCCAGGGACGCGGCCACGGCCGCACGCTCCGCCCTGGAGGAGGCGACGGCGAGCTCGCCCGCGACCCTGAGCATCATCGCCGCAGCCGCCGCCTTCGGGTCCCAGGAGTCCGTCGTCGAGACCGCGGGCCTCGGGCACGGGCCGGTGGACGCCGGGGGAGCGGCCTTCATGCTGCTGCTGACCTGCCTGTCGGACACCATCGACGCGATCCAGGACTCCGGCAGCGGGACGGAGGAGGCGCCCGAGCTCCGCCAGGGCCACGAGGACGCCGACGAGCACGCCCCCTACACGGCCGTCGCCCGCCAGATGCTCACCGACCTGGCCGAGGGCGGGGTCCCGCACAGTGTCGGCCCCGAGCCGCTGGGCATGTCCACCGGCGAGTTCGAGGTCATGTACCTGCTGGAGGCGACCGCGGTCCAGGCCGGTCAGCTGCGCCGCGACCTGGAGCTCATCGGCGACTCCGTCGGTGTCGTCGGCACCCCTGACGCCCTGGGCGTGGGGCTCTACCAGGTCCACGTCCACACCGACACGCCGCGCGCGGCCCTGCCGCACGTGGGCCGCGCCCGGCAGATCTGCATCCACCACCTTCACCCCACCGCCCTCGTGGCGCCCACCGACGAGCCCCCGTCCCCGTGGGGGGCGCTCGACTCCGACTCCACTGGCCACGTGGTCTCCTTCGAGCGCCTGGCGGCCCGCCGGGCCGAGCGCAAGGCCAAGTCGGTGCGGATGCACCCCTCCCAGGCGGCCGCCCCCCGCCCCGCGCCCGTGGAGGGCCCGCGTCTGGCCGTGCGCTCGCGGCAGTCCGGGGTCGGTGTCATCGCCTGCACCCGTGCCCCCGGGCTCATCGAGCAGCTCGCCCGCTCCGACGCCGCCGTCGTCCTCAACCCCGACCGGGAGGGCATCGCCCGCGCCGCTGCGGACCTGGGCTCCTCGCAGGTCATCGTGCTGCCCTGCGATGCCGCCTGCACCGAGGCCGCCCACGACGCCGCCCGCTTCCTGGCGGCCCGCTCCGCCGTCTCCACCGTCCGCCCTCCTGCCGGAGCCGCTCGGAGCATGGGCGCCGCTCGTGAGACCGCCCGGGCCGGGATGCAGGCGGGGGCGCCGTCGGAGCGCTACGCGGCCGAGGGCATCCAGCTCCTCGTGTGCGACACCGACGACGAGGCCCGGGTCCTGGCGGCCACCGTCGCCCTGGCCGGACGCAGCGAGGAGGCCGAGCTGGCAGACCTGGCCCGCCGCGCCTGGAGCGCCGCCGCGGGCCTGCGCACCATCGCTCTCAACGGGGCCCAGGCCGACGCCGACGCCGTGGCCCACGCCGTGGCCTCAGCGCTGCGCCCCTCCGACGAGCTGCTCACCGTCATCACCGGCCGCAACGCCGGCCGCGACGTCGGCGCCCTGGCCGCCAGCGCGGCGGTGGGTGCCCGCGGGCACGTGGTCGGTGAGGACGTGGAGGTCGCCGTCCACGCGGGCGGCCAGGAGCACCCCGACGTCCTCATCGCCATCGAGTAGCCGTAGCAACGGCTCCTCGTCATAGGGTGGAGGCCGTGCCCAGCTCGCCCGATCGCTCGACCCGCGCGCCTCGCCCCGGCAGCGTTGGCCTCCTCGAGCGTCCCGTGACCCGGCTCGTGGGCAAACGCACCGCCGCCCAGCTCGCCAAGCAGGGGGTGGAGACGGGAGCCGACCTGCTGCGCCTCCTTCCCCGGCGCTACGACACCTGGGGAGACCTGACCGACATGCGCACGCTCGTCACGGGCGAGCAGGCCACCATCCAGGCCCAGATCGTGCGGGCCTCCTCCCGCCGCACCCGCTCCGGCCGGGCACCGGCCCTCATGGAGGCCACCGTCACCGACGGCGTCTCCACCATGGACGTCGTCCAGTTCGGCGC
The DNA here is from genome assembly GCF_900637975.1 of Actinomyces viscosus. Lineage (NCBI taxonomy): Bacteria > Bacillati > Actinomycetota > Actinomycetes > Actinomycetales > Actinomycetaceae > Actinomyces > Actinomyces viscosus. The sequence continues at coordinate 434,845 of NZ_LR134477.1, forward strand.
AGCGGGCCAGATGCGGGCCCGCGCCACACAGCTGGCTCCCGGAACCACCGTCCTCATGAGCGGCAAGGTCGGCCTCCATCGCGGGCGCAAGCAGCTGTCCAACCCGCGCCTGTACGTCCTCGACGAGCTCGACGAGGCCGAGCGCGAGGCCCTGCTGGCCCGCCCCATGCCCATCTACCCGGGCACGGAGGCCCTCCCGTCCTGGTCGGTGGCCAAGGCGGTGCGGACCGTCCTGGACCAGGTGGGCCCCGACGACGTCCCCGACCCCCTGCCCGATGAGCTGCGGCGCTCAGCCGGTCTGGTCGACGCCTACACCGCCTACCGCTGGGTGCACCTGCCCGACGACGCCCATCAGTGGAAGGCCGCCCGGAGCCGGCTGCGTCACGAGGAGGCCCTCATCCTCCAGGTGGCCCTGGCTCAGCGCCGGGCTCACCACGAGGCCACCCGCACCGCGGTGGCCTGGCCCGAGCCCGAGGCGGCGGGCTCCCTGAGAGCGGATCTCGACGCGGCCCTTCCCTACGAGCTCACCGCCGGGCAGGTGCGGGTCGGCCGGGAGATCGCCGCCGACCTGGCCCGCACCGTCCCCATGCAGCGCCTCCTCCAGGGCGACGTGGGCAGCGGCAAGACCCTGGTGGCCCTGCGCGCCATGCTCCAGGTGGTCGACGGCGGCGGGCAGGCCGCCCTGCTGGCTCCCACCGAGGTGCTCGCCGCCCAGCACCACTCCTCCCTGGAGGCGGTTCTCGGTCCCCTGGCCGGCCTCGGGATGCTCGGCGGTGCCGAGCGCGCCACCCGGGTCCACCTGCTGACCGGCTCCACCCCGGCCGCCCAACGACGTCGGATCCTGGCCGACCTGGCCGCCGGGGAGCCGGCCATCGTCGTGGGGACCCACGCCCTGCTGTCGGACACGGTGCAGATCCCCTTCCTCGGCCTGGTCGTCGTCGATGAGCAGCACCGCTTCGGCGTCGCCCAGCGCGACGCCCTGCGCGAGCGCGGCGGTGTCACCGACCCGGCCACCGGCCGGCGCCACACCCCCCACCTGCTGGTCATGACCGCCACCCCGATTCCACGCACCATCGCCATGACGGTCTTCGGTGATTTAGCCACATCCGTTCTCGACGAGCTGCCCGCCGGCCGCAGCCCCGTCCCCACCCACCTCGTCCCGTGGTCGCGCGCCTCCTGGGTCGAGGGCATCTGGCGGCGCGCCGCCAAGGAGGTCGCCGCCGGCGGGCGCGTCTACGTCGTCTGCCCGCGCATCGAGGTCGGTGATGACGAGACCCGGCAGGCGGAGGCCGTGTCGGCTTCCGATGTCGATGCCGACCGGCCCTCGGGGCTGCTCGAGCCCGAGGGCGGCATCCCGCGCCCCGACCGCCCGCTGGCTGCCGTCGAGGAGTGGAGGCAGCGCCTGGGGGCCGAGCCCGCCCTGGAGGGGATCGGCGTCGGAGTCCTCACCGGACGCATGAGCAGTGAGGACAAGGCCGCAGCCATGGCCGACTTCGCCTCCGGAGCCACCCCCGTCCTGGTGGCCACCACCGTCATCGAGGTGGGCGTGGACGTGCCCGAGGCCTCCATGATGGTCATCCTGGACGCCGACCGCTTCGGCCTGTCCCAGCTCCACCAGCTGCGGGGACGGGTCGGACGCGGCAGCCGGGAGTCGGTCTGCGTGGCGGTCACCGGCGTGGAGGTCGGCTCCACCGCCTTCCACCGGCTCAAGGCCTTCGCCTCCACCACGGACGGATTCGCCCTGGCCGAGGCCGATCTCGACCTGCGCAGCGAGGGCGACGTCCTGGGGGCCTCGCAGTCGGGGCGTGCCTCCGGCCTGGACCTGCTGCGCGTCACCCGTGATGCCCGGCTCATCGCCACCGCCCGGCACCAGGCCGAGCAGATCGTGGCCGCCGACCCCGATCTTCGCGAGCACCGGGCCCTGGCCGCGGCAATCGTCGAGCGCCTCGACGAGGAGTCCCAGGCCTTCCTCGAGCGCGCGTGACGGACCGGTCTCAGGCCGGCTCGGCGAACCAGATCGTGGTCTCGCCGTAGCGTTTGTCCGCGAAACGCTCCAGCCCCGCCGGCCAGGTTGGCTCCGGCGAGCGCGTGGAGCGCTCGACGACCACGACGGCGCTTGCGGCCAGCCACGGGTCCTCGCCGCGGGTCAAGGGGGTGAGGATCGCGCTGAGCTCCTCCTCACCCAGCTCGTAGGGCGGGTCGATCAGCACGAGGTCAACCGGTGCTCCTGCCGCACCTGCCAGGAAGGCGGCTGCCTTCGCCGTCACCGCCGACACCCCGCGCAGTCCCAGTGCCCGGATGTTGCGCCGGCAGGTCTCCGCCGCCGCGCGCGAGGAGTCCACGAGCACGACATCGCTGGCGCCCCGGCTCGCCGCCTCCAGGCCCAGCGCTCCTGAGCCCGCGCACAGATCCACCACTCGGGCGCCGTCGAGCACCCCGTAGTGGTCGAGGCGGGCGAAGAGGGCCTCGCGCACCCGCTCTGAGGTGGGGCGCGTCCCGGAGCGGGGCACCTCGATCCTGCGCCCGCCCACGGTCCCGGCCACGATCCTCGTCATGGTCCGACCATACGCGAGATCCCGCTTCCCGGGCTGACGCCGCTGTGCCCCTGTTATCGCGGGTCCCTCAGCCCTCCTCGGCCGGAGCGTGCTGGCCGTAGCCGGTGTCCCGGATCTTGCGCGCGACCGCCGTGATCTGCTCGTCTGAGAGGATCTTGGGGCTGCCGACGGCCCGCGTGCGCAGGTAGAGCTCACAGACCCACTCCAGCTCCTGGGCCAGAACGTAGGTGGAGGCCAGGTCCGGCCCGGCCACCACGGACCCGTGGTTGCTCATGAGGGCCGCCGTGCGTCCCTCAAGGGCCTTGGCGACATTGGCCGCCAGCTCGGGGGAGCCGTAGATCGCGTAGTCCGCCACCCGCACGTCGCTGCCGCCGAACATGCAGATGTAGTAGTGCACGGCCGGAAGCGCGCTCACACCCTCGAGGCTGGCCACGGTGGTGGCCGCGTAGGAGTGCGTGTGCACCACCGAGAGCTGACCGGTCGCCCGCAGTGCGGTCAGATGCAGGTCGAGCTCGCTGGCGGGCTTGAGGGGGCCCTCGACCTGCTTGCCCGTGGCGTACTCGACCACGGCGACCAGGTCGGGCCGCATCTCCTGGTAGGGCAGCCCCGAGGGAGTGATGGCGACCAGGTCCCCCTCCCTGACCGACAGGTTGCCGGCGGTGCCGACGACCAGCCCGTCGTCGGCCAGGTGGGAGCAGGCCTCGGTGATCTGCTGGCGGGCGTCGTGAAGAAGCATCATGAGCTCTTTCCCCGGGACGTACCGCAGCGCGCCCCGTTGCGTCTGAAGTGGTACCAGCGAATCGTCTCATGTTGGCGCTCTCATGTCCACGGTCAACTCTTTTGTGCTTAATGCTTGACACTACCAAGCGGTTAGGGTCATGCTTTGTTTGCGCTCACATTCATGTGGGTCCTGGTCATCGTCGCCCAGTGAAAGGAACCTGTCATGCCCACCGCGTCCTACCCCGTCATCGGAATCCGTCCTCTCATCGACGGTCGTCGTCGCGGCGTGAGGGAGTCCCTCGAGGACAAGACCGCTCAGCTGGCCAAGGATGTCGCCGAGCTCATCTCCTCCCACCTGACCTACCCCGACGGCAGCCCGGTGCGCTGCGTCGTCTCCGAGACCGCGATCGGGGGAGTGGCCGAGGCCAACCGCTGCAAGGAGCAGTTCCGCACCGAGAACGTGTGCGCCGACCTGACCGTCACCGCCTCCTGGAACTACATCACCGAGGTCCTCGATCTCGACCCCTCGATCCCGCACGCCATCTGGGGCTTCAACGGCACCGAGCGCCCCGGGGCCGTGACCCTGGCCGCTGCGGCAGCCGCCTACAACATGCTGGGCATTCCCTGCTTCGGCATCTACGGTCATGACGTCCAGGACGCCGACGCCTCCGGCCTGACCGACGACGTCGTCGAGAACATCCTGCGCTACGCCCGCGCCGCCCTCGGCGTCGGCCTCATGAAGGGGCGCAGCTACCTCTCGATCGGGACGGTCTCCATGGGGATCGCGGGCTGCCGCGTCCCCGAGCAGTTCTTCGTCGACTACCTGGGGATGCGCGCCGAGTACATCGACATGATCGAGATCGACCGCCGTATCGCCAACGGCATCTACGACCACGAGGAGTACGAGACCGCCCTGGCCTGGGCTCGCGAGCACCTCACCATCGGGGAGAACCGCAACCCCGAGGCCAACCGCTTCACCCAGGAGGAGTACGACGAGCAGTTCGACTACTGCATCAAGATGCTCCTCATCGGCCGTGACCTCATGGAGGGCAACCCCGCCCTGGCCGAGCTGGGCTTCGTCGAGGAGGCCGACGGGCACGACGCCATCGCGGCCGGCTTCCAGGGACAGCGCCAGTGGACGGACTACAAGCCCAACGGCGACATCCTCGAGACCTTCCTCAACACCACCTTCGACTGGAACGGCAAGCGGCCGGAGAAGGTCTTCGCCACGGAGGGCGACGCCGGCAACGCCGTCGCCATGCTCTTCAACTCCGTCCTGACCCACCGCCCCCAGCTCTTCAGCGACGTGCGCACCTACTGGAGCCCCGAGGCCGTCGAACGGGTCACCGGCTACCGGCTTGAGGGACGGGCGGAGCACGGGTTCATCGACCTGCGCAACTCCGGGGCGACGACCCTCAACGCCACCGGGCAGGAGAAGGACGCCAAGGGCAACCCGATCATCAAGCACTGGTGGGAGATCACCGAGGCGGACATCAAGGCCGACCTGGAGGCCTCCACCTTCCACGCAGCCACCCGCGAGTACTTCCCCGGAGGCGGGTTCTCCACCCACTTCACCACCGCCGGCGGCATGCCCGTGACCGCGACCCGTCTCAACTTCGTGGCCGGCCAGGGGCCGGTCCTCCAGATCTCCGAGGGCTGGACCGTGGAGCTGCCCGACGACGTGCGCGACCAGATCGTCAACCGCACCGACCCGACCTGGCCGACGACCTTCTTCGTCCCGCGACTGACCGGCCAGGGTGCCTTCACCTCCGTCTACGACTGGATGGCCAACTGGGGCGCCAACCACACGGCCACCGGCTACGGGCACTTCGGCGCCGACCTCATCACCCTGGCCTCGATGCTGCGCATCCCGGTCTACATGCACAACGTCGAGCGCGAGAGGATCCTGCGCCCCAAGGCCTGGGTCCCCTTCGGCACCGCCGAGCCCGAGAGCGCCGACTTCAGGGCCTGCGCCGCCTTCGGTCCCCTCTACCGCTGAAGGAACGCAGCCATGACGAGCACCGACGAGCACCGTCCGACCACGGGCCGCGGCGGGGTGAGGGCCGAGCACCACGCCCTGGCCCTCGACCTCGGCTCCAGCTCCGTGCGAGCGGTTCTGGGAAGCTACCGGCAAGGGACCGTCAGCACCGAGGAGGTCTACCGGCTCCACCACCAGGCGGTGGACGACCACGGCACCCTCACCTGGGACCTCGAGCGCATCATGGACGGTGTTCGTCGGAGCATCGTCGAGGCAACGCGGCGCCTGGGGCGCCTGCCCGACTCCATCGGGATCGACACCTGGGGCGTCGACTACGGACTCCTCGACGCCCGGGGCGCCCTGCTGCGCGCTCCCCGCGCCTACCGAGACCGGCGCATGTCCCGGTGGGCCGCGGACCTGGACCGGGCCGTCACCCCTCAGACGGCCTGGCGGGAGACCGGCATCCTGCCCCAGCAGATCAACACGGTCTACCAGCTCTACGCGGACCTGAGGGAGGACCCCGACCTCGTTGAGCGAGTCGACCGATTCCTACCGCTGCCCGACCTGGTGGCGCACCTGCTCGGCGCCCCGGCCGAGGTGGGACGGGCCATCGCCTCGACCACCGGGCTCGCCTCGCCGGGAGCGCACCACTGGTCGTCGCAGGTGATGGGGGCCGCCGGAGTCCCCGAGCGGTGGATGCCCCCGCTCGTCGACGACGCCACGGTGGCCGGGACGACGTCGGAGGGGGTCACCATCGTGCGCCCCGGCGGACACGACACCGCCTGCGCCGTCCACGCGCTCGGACTGGCCGATGACGAGGTGCGCCTGTTCATCTCCTCCGGGTCGTGGAGCCTCATCGGGGCCACCGTTCCCCGCCCCGTCCTGGACGAGGCGGCGCTGCGGGCCGGACTGACCAACGAGGTCCGCACCGACGGCGGCATCCGGCTCCTGCGCAACCTCACCGGGTTCTGGCTCCTCCAGGAGTGCCAGCGCTCCTGGAACGAGCCCGACACGGGGGCGCTGGTCAAGGCGGCGGGGGAGTGCGCCTCGCTCGGTGTGGTGATCGACCCCGACGACGAGCTCTTCGCCGCCCCCGGGGACATGCCCGACAAGATCGCCGACTGGTGCCGCCTGCGCTACAAGGTGGAGCCGGAGGGGCCCGCGCAGACGGTCCGGCTCATCCTGGAGTCCCTTGCCTGCGCCCACGCCGCCTACGCCCAGGGGCTGCAGGACGTCGTCGGCGACCTGCTGGACCGCACCGCCCCGATCCACCTGGTGGGAGGCGGGGCGCGCAACAGCCTTCTGCCGGCGATGACGGCGGCGGCCTGCCACCGCCGGGTCGTTGTCGGCACCCCGGAGGCCAGCGCCCTGGGCAACATCCTCGCCCAGCTCGAGGCCGTCGGGGTGCTCGACCCGGCTGCCCGCGGCGAGGTGCTGCGCCGCAGCGTCCGCCCCGTCGAGGTCGGGGCCTGTCAGTCCATGACGGACCCCGCCTCCTTCGACGCCATGCGAGAGCGGCTGCTCAACGCCACCGCCCGCTGACCACGGCGCACCCGCGCCCCCACCCACTCTCACACGAACACCCACCCACTCACTCACGAAAGGAGCGACGATGCTCCGCAACATCCCCGCCAACCTCTCACCCGACCTCGTCAAGATCCTGCTCGAGATGGGGCATGGCGACGAGATCCTTCTGGCAGACGCGAACTTCCCCGGACATCACCTCCACCCCACCACGGTGCGCGCCGACGGACTGGGAATTCCCGACCTGCTGAGGTCCATCCTCACGCTCATGCCCCTGGACCGGTACAGCAGCTACCAGGTGGCTCTCATGGAAACGGTCGGCGACGACCCCCGGCCCCCGGTGTGGGACGTCTACGAGCAGATCTGGAACGAGGCCGAGAAGGACGCTGGACCCGTGAGCGTCAGGACGATCGAGCGTATGGCCTTCTACGACTACACCCCGAGCGTCTACGCCGTCGTCGTCACCGGGGAGACCGCCCTGTACGGAAATCTCATCCTCAAGAAGGGCGTGCTGTCATGACCGCCATCCGACCCGCTGCGGCCGGTGTCGAGGCGGGCCCCGTCCAGGAGGCCCGCTCCAGCCGCGGATTCCTGTACCCCGGGATGGTGGTGCCCTTCTGCCTGCTGGTCTCCTGCTTTGCCGCTTGGGGTCTGGCCGGGAACATGACTGACCCGCTGGTCAAGGTGTTCCGCTCCGTGTTCTCCATGACGAACCTGCAGTCCTCCCTGGTGCAGTCCGCCTACTACGGCGCCTACTTCTGCCTGGCGATTCCTGCGGCCTTCATCAACAGCCGCCTGGGTTACAAGGGTGGAGTCCTGATCGGGCTGGTACTGGCGGGAACCGGTGGGCTCCTGTTCATCCCGGCGGCGTACGTGATGACCTACTCGGTCTTCCTGACCGCCCTGTTCACCCTGGCTGCTGGTCTGTCCATCCTGGAGACCAGTGCCAACCCGTTTGTGATGGCCATGGGGCCGGAGCACAACGCCACACGGCGGCTCAACTTCGCGCAGGCCTTCAACCCTATCGGTTCCAACCTGGGGGTGCTGCTGGCCGCCCTGCTGATCCTGCCCAAGGTGAACCCGGCTACCGCCGAGCAGCGCGCGGCCATGAGCCATGAGGCTCTGCTGGCCACTCAGAGCACCGAGCTCAGAGCCGTGATGGGCCCCTATGTCGCCCTCGGGCTGCTCTACATTCTGCTGGCCGTCATGATCGGCCGGGTCAAGGTCAAGGAGCGGCCGACGGAGTCCATGACGGGTGACAGCGGTGGTCCGGGAAGGCTCATGCGCCTGATTCGGAACAGGCGTTACAGCTTCGGGGTGGTGGCGCAGTACTTCAACGTCTCCGCGCAGACCTGTATCTGGACCTACACCCTGCACTATGTCACCAGTGCTCTGGGCGTCTCGGATGAAGTGGCCGGTTACTGGCTTCAGGCCAGCCTGATCGTCTTCCTGGTCTTCCGTTTCCTCATGGTGGGTCTCATGGGCAGGTACGACGCGCGCAAGCTGCTTCTGGTCATGTGCTCCATCGGAGTCGCGCTCTCCTTGTTCGCGATGGTGAGTGTGAACATTCTGGGAGTGCTCGCCATCATCTCCCTATCCGCGTGCATCTCCCTCCTGTTCCCCACCATCTACGGGGAGGCCCTGATGGGGCTGGGGGAGGACACCAAGTACGGGGCTGCCGGCCTGGTCATGGCCATCATCGGCGGAGCCACCATGCCCCTGGTGCAAAGCGCCATCATGGACCGAACCTCTGCCGCAGTGTCCTATGTCACGGTCGCTGGTTGCTTCCTGGTGGTGGCTGCCTACGGGCTCTACACGCTGCGCACACCAAGGCCCATCAGCGCAGCCTGACGCGTCCATCCATCTCGGGGCACCTGCCATCATGTTCTCTCTCCGCCCACTTCGTACCAAGTGGGCGGAGAGAAGACTGTGGGTGTCAGCGCAGGCGCTCGGCCAGGACGATCCCAGGGCCCAGCGCGGTGGGTGCCGCCGTGAGCAGGCCGTGGTCGCGGCTCACCCGTGTCTGCTCGTCGCCGGCCCTTGAGGAGCCCCAGTCGAACTCCTCGGGCAGACGGTCGAGCGGGATCTCGACGTCGTCCAGCGCGAAGAGCACGGCATGGTCCCCGTGAGACATGAGTCGTGCCCCCGGGAACGACCCCGTCCGATCCATGAGCTCCGGGCAGGGACGGGACAGCTCCGGCCTTGCTGCACGCATCCACGCACCTAGCCCTTGCAGGCAGGCCCGCTGGGGACCGGGAATGGTGCCGTCCGCACGCGGACCGACATTGAGCAGAAGACGTCCTCCCCGTGAGACCACGTCGACCAGATGATGAGCGGCGGCGGCCCCGGTGAGGTACTGCCCATCACCCTCCAGCCGGTTGTAGCCGAAGGACAGCCCGATTCCGCGACAGTTCTCCCACCGGTCCGCCGCCTCAGAGCCACGCATCGCCTGGTACTCGCTGGTCTCGTAATCGGAGTGGAACCCGCCGAAGCGGTCGTTGACGACGCCCTCCGGACACAGTGCGTAGTAGTGCTCAAGCAGCGTTCCCAAGCCGTAGGAATCGAAGTTCTTGGCGCAGTCCGGCCATTCGATATCATTCCAGAAGACATCAGGGCGATATCGCTTGAACAGATCAAGACAGTGGTTGAAGATATAGCGGCCGTACTCGGGGTCAACTGTCCTCGCAAGGCGTTCCAGGTCCTTCTCGCTCACAATGACGGGAAAAGGTCGATAATGCCAGTCCACGCCACCCGAATAATACACCCCGAAACGCATTCCCGCCTTACGTGCTGCCTGAGATATCTCCTCGGTGAGGTTCCGTCGAGGGCCTCGGTGGACTGTGTTGCGCCCGTAGGTCTCAGGGGCGTCCCATAGGGTAATGCCGTCGTGGTGCTTGGTCGTCGGGATGACGAGCCCCGCCCCGGCCTCCTTGAATAAAGAGGCCCAGTCGTCAGGGTCGAAGTGCTCTGCGTGCCACATGTCCAGAAAGTAGTCGTATGGCAGGGACCCGTAGGTCTCTCGATGGTGTTTTCCTGCCGGACTGCCTGGAATGCGTATGGTGTTGAAGTACCACTCAGCGTAGGAGTTATGGGTGAACCACGTCTTCTCGTCGGGCTCCGTGCCAAGCTCTCCGTGAGGTTCGGCCCAACTGGGTACTGAGTATGCTCCCCAGTGAATGAAGATGCCAAGAGGGGTGTCGTCCAGCCATTTCGGTTGGTGAGTTCCCAGACGGTCCCTGTGCTGCGAAGCAGTGGGGCGATTCATGAGTCAACGACCTCCGAAGGCGCCGAGGGTGACACCTTTTTCCAGCTGGCTCTGCAGGAAGGTGACAATGAAGAAGGACGGTATGACCGACATGGACACGGCGGCCATCATGGGGCCCCAGTCGGTTCCCCTCTCGCCTGAGAACATTTGAAGTCCCAGTGAGATCGTGGCCAGGTCTGCGTCATTGATGACGATAAGCGGCCACAGGAACGTGGACCAGTAGTCGATGAAGGAAAAGACTCCGACGACGAGCACCGGGGCCCTGAGTAGCGGGATAAGGATGTGCCAGAGGATCTTGAGATCGCCGGCCCCGTCGATTCTTGCCGCCTCCTCGAACTCCAGAGGCAGGCTCAGGATGAACTGTCGGATGAGGAACGCTCCGAAGGCCCCGAAGGCGAATGGAAGGATGAGGGCCGTGTAGCTGTTGACCAGTCCCAGACGTTGGAAGCCGATGTACAGGGGGATGACAAGCACCTCCTGCGGAAGTACCAGGGTTCCCAGAAACAGCATGAACAGGTGGTCGCGGAACCGAAACCGAAGTCTGGCGAAGGCGTACGCGCTCAGTAGTGAGACCGTCATGGTCAGGGCGGCGCCGCACGTCGAGACGAGGATCGAGTTCAGGATGATGCGACCCAGGGGGATCTGGCGAGTTGCCTCGGTGTAGTTGTCCCACGCGAGGCGCGAGCCGGTGAAAGAGGCTCCGGTGGAGAACACCTCGGACGTGGGCTTGAGGGAGGACGCCAGCATCCAGGCGAAGGGGAAGAGGAACGCTATCGCGATCAGCGTGAGTAGCGAGTAGGAAACAAGCCTGCTGATCCTGGAGCGGTGCTCAAGAGTCATAGTTCACCCACCTCTTCTGCTGGCTGAACTGAAGGGCTGTCAGCAGCATGACGATAACGAATAGTACCCATGCCAGGGCGGAGGCGTACCCGAGCTTGTCGAAGGAGAATCCATTGCGGTACAGGGCGAGTACGATGGTGTTCGTCGACTCTCCCGGGCCGCCTTTGGTGAGGAAGAAGGGCTGGGCGAACACCTTGAACGCCCCGATGACCGTCATCACGGTGCAGAAGAAGAAGGTGGGAGACAGGATCGGGAAGACGACCTGAAAGAATCGTCTCACTCCCGTGGCGCCATCGAGCTCGCTCGCCTCAAGAACTGAGGGATTGATCCCGTTCAGTCCGGCGGTGAGGACCACGATATTGTATCCAAGTCCCTGCCACAGGCTCATGATAACAAGGGAGGTCATCGCCAGGTTCGGGTTGTTCAACCAGGGAAGCGATGGAACTCCTATGCTGTTGAGTGCAGAGTTGACGACTCCGTCATCATTGAGAAGGAGACGCCAGATCAGTGCGTTTCCGGCCATTGGAGTGACAACGGGGATGAAGAAGATGATACGGAGGGTGCGGGAGAACCTGCTGGGCAGGTGCTGCAGCCAGTAGGATATCCCGGTGGAGATGATGAGGTTGGCCGCCGTATACAGGAGCGCAAATACTACCGTGTTCCTGAGGATTGTGTAGAAGGCCGGATCCTCGCCTGAGAACATTCGTCGATAGTTTTCAACGCCTATGAACTCCGAGGTTCCTAGGAGTGACCATGAGAACAATGAGATGATCAGCGATGCGATCAGGGGAATGGCGATGAATATGATGAATCCGGTCATTCCGGGTGCCAGGTACGCGAGAACACGTAGTCTGCTCCGGAGACCTCCACGGTTCCCGCGGCTTTCCGCGACGGTGGCTGTTCCCATCAGCCGGCACTTTCTTGCAGGTCCTTGAGGATGTCCGCAGCGGTGCGCGAGCCTCGATAGCCCTCGGGGCTGTACTGGGTGAATGAGGTCACGATCTGGTTCCAGTTGGCCGGTGTGACCAGGGGGGTGCCATGGTCCAGGAGGTACTTGATCGCATCGACGCTCCCGGCCGGCTTGCCCTCGGCCCATCCGTCGATCTGGGAGCTGATGGATGGCACCGTACCGCGGGTGCGTGCCACCTTGCCGACGACCTCGGGGCTGACCAGCTTCATAATGTTCTTGAACGCGGCGTCCTTGTCCGGGCAATTCTTGCCGATACCGAAGCCCGATCCCTGGATGACGCCGACGGACTGCCCGGAGTCGCTGGGGATGACGCACACACCCAGGTTCTCGCCGAGCTGCTCGGCGAAGGTTGAGTACATCCAGGGGCCGTCGATGAGGGAGGCGGCCTGACCGGACGTGAAGGCGCCCTGGGCAACCTCGTCGCCGTCCGAGGCGGAGGGTGCCTTGGCGTAGCCGTTCACGGCAGCAAGATCGAAAGCCTTCTGAACCGATGAGACGAAGGTGGCGGAGGTCAGGGAGAGGTTGCCCTTGTCGTCGAGAGCGGTGGCACCGTTGGCGTAGGCGAATGCTCCGGGGGCGGTGTCCATGAGGCTCGGCTTGATGGCCATGCCGACCTTGCCGTCAGTGGTCAGGGACTTCATGTCCGACAGGAACTGCTCGTAGGTGTATCCGGTTGTCGGCTCCGTGAGGCCCGCTGCGCTGAAGGACTGTCGGTTGTAGAACATGACGCAGGGTTCGGCGTCGTAGGGGAGCGCGTAAAGCTTGCCGTCCACCGTCATGCCCTCAATCATGGCCTTGTTGAAGACTGACGTGTCGACCCCGTGCGTCTTGATGAGATCGTCCAGCGGCTCCATGATGCCGACGAGCTCCTTCGTCCGGGCTGCCTGCGTGGTCAGGATCCCCGGAGCGTCGGCGGCCGTCATCCGAGTCTTCGCCTTCGTGAAGTAGTCGTTGTAGCTGGGACCTGAGAAGTCGAGCTTGAAGTCGGGGTCGGTCTCTTTGACGGCGTCGACGAAGGCCTGCCACTGGGCGCGGTCCGACTCGCTGGACACCCAGGTGAACATCTGGGTCGGGGCGTTGTCGTTCTTGCTCTTGCCCGATGAGCACGATGACAACAGGGCTGCTCCTGCTCCGCTCAGGAGCGATGCTGAGATGAGGGTACGGCGGGAGAGTGATGCTGGGGTCACGGTCTTCTCTCTTCGTTGAGCGAGCGGGGCTGCCTCGTTGCTGCTGCCGCTGGGGTCCGACGGCCTCGTCGGAACTGGTGGATGATGGCGCTCACATTAGTTGAGTCACAGAAAGGTGTCAAGCCTCACTGCTTGCTGAATCGTTGGCAATCAAGCGGAATTAGCGGGATTTTATGGATAGTCGAGGAGGTTCTCGAAGGCGTCACGATCATGGGTGACGAGAGGAGAGTGAGCGCTGACATCGTTGCTCCTGCCTCCCCTGCTCATCAGTTGCTGCACAGTCGTGCGCCGTGCGGGGTGGTTGCGGGTGCGCTCGGCCTGGTGGCCGTGTCTCAACTGGGGCTCTACCGGATGCCGATCCTGAGGAGGGGCGTGGCTCAGGCCCCCGCCGTTGACGACCTGACGACTAGCTGCGGCTCGAGAGAGATGCTGTGGGGCTGCTCGCCGCCGACGAGCTCGTCGGACAGGCTCAGCGAGGCCCGCCCCAGGGCGTCGAAGTCCTGCGTGATGCTCGACAGGGACGGAGTCGCCCACCGTGCCAGGGGAATGTCGTCGAAGCCGATGACGGCGACGTCGTCGGGGATCCGCACGCCGGCGGCGAGCAGCTCGTGGCACAGGCCCAGGGCGATGTCATCGTTGCCGGCGAAGACGGCGTCGGGCAGACCGCTGTCGAGCAGGCGCCGAGCGACCCTGGCGCCGGCGTCTCCCGTCCAGGAGTCCGTTCCCACCCAGCGACCAGGGACTCCGGCCTCGGCGCACACCGCCTGGTAGGCGGCGAGCCGCTCGGAGGCGTCCTGCCACGACAGGTCCCCGGTGACATGGAGCGGTCGTGTGCGCCCCTGGGCGAGAAGATGCTCTGTCGCCAACCTGGCCCCCATCGCCTGGTCGATGGAGACGGTCGATAGCGCGGAGAACTCGTGCTGACCCGAGATGATGGCAACGACAGGGCCTCGGTGGCGCTGAGACGACAGGACGGCAAGAACGTCGGCGCGCTGGGCGAGGACGACGGTGGCGGCAACACGGTGGCCGTGAAGATGGGCAAGGGCCTCCTTGACCGAATCCGGCGATCCGTCGTCAGCGGTGGCGAGAACGAACGTGTCTCCCCGCTCACGAACGGCCCTGGCGATTGCGGAGAAGGTGGAGGCCATGCCGTGGGAGAGCCCGGCGGTCAGAAGGATCCCGACGGCCCCCGAGGATCCCGACGCCAGCAGACGTGCGGCAAGATTGGGCTCGTAGCCCAGTGCCTGGACGGCCGTCAGCACCTTCTGACGCGTCTCAGGGCGGACCGACGGGTGGTTGTTGAGCACGCGGGAGACGGTCTGAGACGAGACTCCGACTGCGTCAGCCACGTCACTGAGAGTCACGCGTGTGGGCACATGAGAAATATTAGCAGCGCCTTCGCGCAGTTCTGAGATATCGGCGGCCGCCAGGTTCGAGAGGCGTCGTGCTGTCGTGCAGCGTGAGAGCGGGCGCGCCGTTGAGCAGGACAACGCGGCGCGCGTCCCGCACGGCGACACGCCCAGCCAGTAGCGTGGCCGCATGAGCCTGGCCGTCTACCCCGGAAGCTTCGACCCCCTCACCCTGGGGCACGTCGATATCGCCGCCCGCGCGACCACGCTCTTCGACGTCGTCGTCATCGGTATCGCCCACAACGCGGCCAAGGCCGGGCGCCACCTGCTCGACGTCGAGGAACGCCTGTCCCTGGCCAGGGCCTCCACCTCCCACCTGCCCGGCGTCGAGGTGGACCTCGTCCCCGGGCTGCTGGCCGACTACTGCCGCCGGCGCGGCGCGAACGCCGTCATCAAGGGGCTGCGCAACGGCAGCGACCTCGATGCCGAGCTGCCCATGGCGCTGCTCAACCGGGACCTGGGCGCCCCCGAGACCGTCTTCCTGGCCGCCTCGCCCGCCCACGCCCACATCTCCTCCTCCCTCGTCAAGGACGTCGCCGGCTACGGTCGGGACGTCTCCGCACTCGTCCCACCCGCCGTCGCCCACGCCCTGGAGGCCCGGATCGCCGCCGGAGCGCCACAGCCCGTTCCGCAGGGTGGCGCCCCAGGCCCCGTCCGGAGCGTCCCATCCGGAACCCCGCCAGGCCGCTTCGTCGGCGCCGACCACACACGAGAGGACCTACCGTGACGACCAGCCGCGATGCCGGAGACGACCTGCTGCACATCCTCGATGAGCTCGACGAGCTCATCACCAACGCACGCTCCATGCCGATGAGCGCCTCGGCGATCGTCAACCGGGAGGCCGCCCAGCACCTCATCGATCGGGCACGCGACGCGGTTCCCACCGCCGTCCACCGCGCCGAGAAGATCGTCGCCGATGCCGACGCCGTCCTGGCCGAGGGCCGGGCCGAGTCCGAGCGGCTCGTCCAGTACGCCCAGGAGGAGTCCGAGCGCCTGGTGGCCGGCGAGAACATCGTGCGCATGGCCAACGACCGGGCCGACAGCATCGTGGCGGCGGCCGAGGACAAGGCCGCCTCCCTGCGCCACGGGGCCGACGAGTACTCCGACAGGGCCCTGGCCTCCCTGGAGGCCGAGGTCGCCAAGGTCGCCGAGCAGATCCGCGCCGGCCGTGAGGTCCTGGCCGGTCGTCTGGGCGGCGGCATGGACCAGTCGGTGGAGGTTCAGGAGCCCGTCCGCCGCCGCTCCGGCTGGTCCGTGGACCCCTCCGCCCGCTGAGCCTCCGGTGCCCTCACCCCACCGGGTACGCTCGCGCCAGACAACTGTCCATCACCTCGCCCGCCACCGGTCCGGTGCTGCGCCCGCCCCGGCCCACCAGCACATCGCGGCCCAGCACAGACACCCCGTTGGACGCGGCGCGGTCAACCAGCAGTGGAGGAAACCATGTCAGGACTCGTCGTCGACATCGTCGACCTGCCCCGTGCCACCGGCTCGGTCAAGAATCTGCAGATCCACACCCCCGCGCCCGCCGATCTGGGCACCGAGGTCATCGGCGTGCCCGAGGGCAGCGACCTCGCCCTCGACGTCACCCTGACCTCCATGGACGACGGCGTCCTGGCCCACGCCGACGCCGACCTCCACGTCCATGGCGAGTGCGTGCGGTGCCTGCGCGATCTCGACGAGGACCGCACCGTGAGGATCGACGAGCTCTACCTCTTCCCCGAGGCCATCGAGGCCCAGCGGGCAGAGGGCGACGAGGAGGCCGATGAGCTCCTCGCCGTCGGGGAGACCACGCTGGACCTCGAGCCCGCGCTGCGCGACGCCCTGGTTCCCACGCTGCCGTTCCAGCCCCTGTGCCGTCCCGACTGCCCCGGGCTGTGCCCCGACTGCGGACAGCGGCTCGAGGACCTGCCCGCCGACCACCACCACGAGGTCCTCGACCCGCGCTGGTCCGCGCTGGCCGGTCTGCTCCAGACCGAGACCGACCAGCAGGCCGGCCAGCAGGCCGATCAGGAGGACGACGGTGAGGGCCCTCGGGAGGACGCGCAGAGGGACCGGTCCTGATGGCCCGACGCCGCACCGCCCCGCCCGCGCGCACCGACACCGAGGCGCTCGTCTACCGCTGGGGCCCCAGTATCGACGCCGAGCTCCTCGACCTGGCCCTGACCCACCGCTCCTACGCCCACGAGAACGGCGGCCTGCCCACCAACGAGCGCCTGGAGTTCCTGGGCGACTCCGTCCTGGGCATCATCGTCACCGAGTACCTCTACCGCACCCACGCGGCTGTTCCTGAGGGGCAGCTCGCCAAGATGCGCGCGGCCACGGTCTCCGAGCCGGCCCTGGCCGCCGTCGCCCGCGACCTGGGGCTGGGGGAGTTCATCAGGCTCGGCAAGGGCGAGGCGCTCTCGGGCGGGCGCGACAAGGACTCCATCCTGTCCGACACGGTCGAGGCCCTCATCGGTGCCACCTACCTCACCCACGGCCTGGAGGAGACCCGCACGGTCGTCACCCGGCTCGTCTCGCGCTTCCTGGACTCGGCCCGCACCCGCGGCGCGGGCCTGGACTGGAAGACGAGCCTCCAGGAGCTCACCGCCGCCCACCAGCTCGGCAATCCCGCCTACGAGGTGACCGGTGCCGGCCCCGACCACCAACGGGTCTTCACCGCCAGCGCCATCGTCGACGGCGAGATCATGGGACGGGGCACGGGCAGCTCGAAGAAGATCGCCGAGCACGACGCCGCCGAGGCCGCCTACGCCGCCATCCTCGCCGCCCGCGGTGACGGCGGTCTCGACCTGCCCGGTGTCAACGAGGCCCTGCGCGCCGACCTGCTCTCCCAGCAGGCCTCCCAGCAGAGCTGATGCCCGAGCTCCCCGAGGTCGAGGTGGTGCGGGCCGGGCTCGCCCGACACATGACCGGACGCACCGTGACCCGCGTCGAGGTTCTTGACCCGCGCCCCCTGCGCCGCCAGGACGGCGGAGCGCAGGCCTTCGTCGACCAGCTCACCGGGCGCACCGTCACCGCGGCCGTCCGCCGGGGAAAGTTCCTGTGGCTGCCCCTGGACGACGGGCGCGCCCTGTCGGCCCACCTGGGCATGAGCGGCCAGCTGCTCGTGCGCGGCACCGCTCCCACCAGTGGCCCGGAGCCGGACACCGAGCCGGTGAGCGCCGCGCCCTTCCTGGCCGACCCGGACGCTCGGCCCGGCGGGCGCCCGGTGGACCTGAGCGCCACCGTCCAGCCCCGCTACGTGCGGGATCTTTCGACCTCCCCGCGCCACCTGCGCATCCGTCTCCACCTGAGCGACGCCGCCGCCGGTGGAACCGTTCCAGACCCGGGCTCCGGCGCGGTCCTCGACCTGGTCGACCAGCGCATGCTCGGCGGCCTGCACGTTGTCGACCTGGTCCCCACCGCCGACGGCGCCCCCGGCGGCGCGGGCAGTCCGGAGCCGCTGCTTCCGGCCGACGCCACCCACATCGCCCGCGACCTGCTCGACCCCGCCCTGCAGCGCACCGGCACCGGTGGGGTCGTCGACCGGGTGCGCGCCTCGAATCGCGCCATCAAGACTCTCCTGCTCGATCAGGGGCTCGTCTCCGGCATCGGCAACATCTACGCCGATGAGGGCCTGTGGGAGGCCGGGGTGCACGGGCTGCGCCCCGGGACGGCCCTCGGACCCCGGGTCGTGTCCCGGATCCTTCAGTCCACGGCAGAGGTCATGACCAGGGCCCTGAAGGTCGGCGGCACGAGCTTCGACGCCCTCTACGTCGACGTCGACGGCGCCGCCGGCTTCTTCGCCCGTGAGCTCGGCGCCTACGGTCGCCAGGGACTGGACTGCCGCCGCTGCGGGGCCACCATGCTCCGCGAGGTCCTGGCAGGGCGCTCCCACACCTACTGTCCTCGCTGCCAGACCCGGCCGCGACGTCCCGGCCGGCCGCAGCGTGCGCGCCGGGAGCGCTGAGGCCGGCACCCGCACGTGCCGCCGGACCCGCGCGAACCCCGCGAGAACGGCGCCACGACGCAGCTGTTCATGTGACGTAGGTCCCCGGCCCCTGGTAATGTCATGAGCATGTCACACACCCCCTCCTCGGAGATCGTCCGCGTCATGATCGTGGACGACCACGAGATCGTCCGCCGCGGCATCGCCGAGATCATCGACCGGGCCGACGGGCTCGACGTCGTCGCCGAGGCGGGCTCCCGGGCGGAGGCGGTGCGCCGGGCCGAGCTGGTTCGCCCCGACGTCATCCTCGTGGACCTCCAGCTGCCCGACGGTACGGGCATCGAGCTCATGCAGGAGCTGCGCGACTCGGTGCCCCAGGCCCTGCCGATCGTGCTGACCTCCTTCGACGACGACGAGGCCCTGGCCGAGGCCCTGGCCGCCGGGGCCCGGGCCTACCTGCTCAAGACCGTCCACGGCGCCGAGATCAGCGACGTCGTGCGGGCGGTCGCCTCCGGTCGTGTCCTGCTCGACGAGCGCACCGTCACACGTCGCCGGGCCGACCACGACGACCCCACCGCGGACCTGACCAACGCCGAGCGCAAGGTGCTCGACCTCATCGGCGACGGCCTGTCCAACCGGGAGATCGGCGAGCGCCTCGGTGTCGCCGAGAAGACGGTCAAGAACCACATCACCTCACTGCTGGCCAAGATGGGCCTGCAGCGACGCACCCAGGTGGCCGCCTGGGTCGCCGGCCAGCGGGCCTCGGGCTGGCGCAACGGCTGACCGGCGCGTTCCCCGCGGACGATCTCCTGGGCATACGCGGCAGCGGCCGTGGGGGACCGCGGTCGCCCGCCGCGGGCTCAGCGCAGCCTGCCGCCCTCGCCCAGCGGTACCCGCCAGGTGAAGCAGGTGCCGCGGCGCTCGCCGTCGGACCGGGCCCGTGGGCCGATGACGAAGCTGCCGCCGTGACGGCGGGCCCTCTCGGCCATGTTGGCCGTCCCCGAGCGGCGCTTGACCGACGGGTTGACCCCGACGCCGTCGTCGCGGCAGACGATCTCCACCACCGGGCTGCCCCGGAAGGGCTCGGCGTCCCCCGAGGCATGGCCCTCGTCGTCGCCCGGACCGCAGCACAGCTCCGAGCCCGGAAGCACCCCCTCGATCTTGACGTCCACCGTCACCGAGGAGGCGTGGGCGTGGCGGGCCACGTTGCTCAGGCCCTCGCGCACCACGGCCACCATGTCGTCGGCGATGTCCGGGCCCACGACGGCATCGACCGAGCCGATGAGCCGGTCCTCCTCGTCGCGGTCCGCCTGGGCCAGGCCCCGGCCGTCGACGCTCAGCAGGAGTGAAGGGGCGTAGCCCAGCGCGTTACGGGCCAGGGAGGCCTCCCGTCGCAGTCGCTCGACGACGCCGACCTCCTCGTCACGGTCGCGCAGGGAGCGCACGATGGAGCGGATCTGGCCCACGGAGTCGTCCACGGCCTCCAGAGCGGTGCTCAGCACCGAGCACACCGTGTCCAGCTCCACCTCGGCGGCGCTCCTGTCACCGTCCCGGGCGGCGGCCAGGCGCTCCCGGGCCGCCGAGATCTGCATGCCGGTGGCGAAGAGCTGCTGGATGGCCAGGTCGTGCAGGTCCCGGCCGATCCTGGCCCGCTCGTCCAGGAGGGTGGCCATCTCCTCGGCGTGCTGGGCGTCGGCCAGCTCGAAGGCCATCGTGGCCTGACCCGCCACGAGCTCGGCGATCTCCAGGTCCTGGGCGGTGAACGGGGCCGCGCCCGGGGAGCGCAGCAGCAGCATGACCCCCACGCCCCGACCCCGGTGGATCATCGGGGCGTAGAGAGCCGGTCCGAACCGGGCCAGCTGGGGGACCCGGAGGTCGCCGCCCTGCCAGGCATCCTCCAGCGAGGCCACGACGAGACCGGTCTGGTGGGCCAGGGTGGTCAGGGCTCGGCCCTCGGGCGGGAAGAAGGTGCCGACCAGCTCCCTGGCGTGCTCGCCGTCGGCGATCTCGCAGATCCAGCTCTCACCGATGCTGGGCAGGATGAGCGCCGCGGTGTCGGCGTGGGCGACCTGGCGGACCCGGTGGGCGATGAGGGTCAGCGCGTCGTCCTCCTCGGCGCCGGAGAGCAGCAGCGTCGTCAGCTCCTGGGAGACGGCCATCCACTGCTCACGGTCGCGGGCCTCGCGGTACAGGCGGGCGTTCTCCACGGCCACGGCCGCAGCCTGCGCCAGGGTCAGGACCGCGTCGGCGTCGGAACGCGTGAAGCCGCCTGGCTTGTCGCACAGGTAGAGGTGTCCGTAGACCTGCCCGTGAAGGCGCAGCGGAGCGGAGAGCAGGCTGCCGGTCTCCTCGTCCTCGATGGCGCCGGTGAAGGCCGAGGCCCTTCCCAGGTCGTTGTCGATGACCAGCCCGGTCCCCTCGAGCCCGCTGAGCGGGGAGTGCGCGGACGCACCCGACGCAGCGCTGGAAGCGGTGCCGGCCATCTGGGCGAGCTCATCGAGGGTCGCCGTGGGAACCCCGCTGCACAGCCCGGTGCCCGGGCCCTCGGGGGAGGCGCCCGCCTCGACGGCCTCGACATCCATGTCCGCGTGGCTGAGCACGGCGATCGTTCCCCAGGAGGCGCCCGTGATGGAGCAGGCCGACTCCACCAGGCGGCGCAGCGCGTCGGGGACCCGTAGGGAGCTGGTGAGCCTCAGGGCTGCCTGGATGAGGTCGACAGTCGCCTCATCCAGGCTCGGTCGCAGGGTCGCCGCCTGGCGGCCCCGGGTGGAGACGAGCTGGTCGGCGTGGACGGCGTAGGCCAGGCGCCCCGTCGGAGCGGCCTCCTCGGCGGGCGGTGTCGCCGCCTCCTGGCTCCTTCGGACCGGCATGCGGGGCTGCTCCGGGTCGTCCTCGGGCGCACCGGGGAAGAAGCGGGGGCCCCGTGGGAGTGCCTCTGCTGCGTGCTGCGGGTCGTATGTCGTCATCGTGCTCAGCTCGTCCGGTTCACGTGGGACGTGTCGTTGTGCTGCCTGTCCTGATTCTCCTGGGAGAGCGACCACCGGTAGGTCTCTGAGACGTCCTGGAGCTCGTCGTGGCTGCCCCTGTGCAGGATAGTCGCAGGCGCCTGCTCCTCAGCGTCCTGGCAGGGGCGTCCCATGACCAGGACCTCATCGGCGTGCGCCAGAGCGCTGAGGCGGTGAGTGACCAGGAGCGTGCCGCGCCCCTGATCGGCCCCCACGCTCAGCAGGTCGGCCACGAGCCGGTCCGCCGTTGCGGCGTCGAGGTGCTCACCAGGCTCGTCCAGGAGCATCAGTGGCGCGGGGGCCGCCAGCGCCCGGGCCAGCAGCAGCCGACGCCGCTCACCGCCCGACAGCGTCGTGGCGTCCGTCCCGATGATGGTGTCGACGCCGTCGGGCAGAGCGTCGAGCCAGTCACCGAGCCCGGCCCGCCTCAGCAGCTCGCCCGCCTCGGCGGCAGTGACGTCCCCCCGGGCAACGCGCAGGTTCTCCAGAACACTGGTGTGGAAGACGTGCGCGTCCTCCGCCGTCAGACAAACCCGGGCCGCCGCCTCGGTGCGGGAGACCTGCCACGGCGGGACGCCGTCGAGCGTCAGCGTGCCTCCCCGGGGCTCCAGCAGCCCCGCCAGCGTGGCCAGCAGGGTCGACTTCCCGATCCCCGAGGGACCCACGACCGCCACCCGGCTGCCGGCCTCAAGATCCAGGTCGATGCCCTCGGCGACGACCGGGCCGCCGGGCCAGCCCACCGCCAGGTTCCTGGCCCTCAGGCGCGGCGCCCGACCAGAGAGCTCCGCCGGCTCACGAGTCGCAGGGGACGTCTCAGGAGAGTCAGTGCTGGTGGCGCTGGTGTCGTCGGTGGCGCCGGTGTCGCTGGTGCTGGCCTCGGCGGTCTCGATGAGCTCCACGATGCGGCAGGCGGCACCGGCCGAACGCACCAGCTGCACACTGGCCGGACCGAGCGCGGAGGTGGCCTCGAAGGCCGCCAACGGCACCAGGACGATGACCGCCAGCCAGACCGGGCCGAGCTGTCCGGCGGCCACGGCCCTCACCCCGACCACCAGGTTGCCCACGACCGCGATCCCCATGGCCGCCACGTCCACGGCGGCCGCGATCGCCGCGGGGACCGCAGCCCGGTCTCGCAGGTGGAGCAGGCTCTTCTCCCGGAAGGCGACCTGGCGCATGGAGTCCGCCAGACGCCCGGATACGGTCAGCTCCGGCGCCCCCTCAAGAACCGCGAGCACCTCGGCGGACAGCTCGGTGTCCTGCCTCTGACGGGCCTGCTCGGCGACCCGGGCTGAGCGGATCGTGGCCAGCGGGGCCACCACCCCGGACAGCAGCAGACAGGCCGCCAGGATGAGGCCGGCCGGCCAGTAGACGAGCCCGATCCCCAGACAGGTGGCCGCGCCCAGGACGGCAGCGACCGCCGCGGGCAGGTAGGCGCGCACCACGAGGTCACCGACCGCGTCGATGTCGCTGCCCACCCGTGCCAGGACGTCTCCGCGGCGCAGTCCCGCAACCGTGTCGGTGCGAGCCGAGGCCAGCGCCTCGTAGAGACGGGTACGCAGCGCGCCCATGCCCCGCAGGGCGGTGTCGTGCGAGACGAGCCGCTCGCAGTAGCGCAGCACCGAGCGGGAGATGCCGAAGAGTCGTACCGCCACCGGAGCCACCCCCAGCGCGACGACGTCGGGCATCTGGGAGGCCCGCGCGATGAGCCAGGCCGCCACCCCGGAAAGGGCCACGGCCGAGGCCATCCCCGCCGTGCCGGCCAGCACCGCCAGGGCGAAGCGCGAGCGGTCCAGGTGCAGCAGGCCCACGGCCCGGCGCAGCGACCGTCGCTCCCGGGCGGACAGGGCCGGGGACAGGGCACTGGTCAGCGGGCTCACAGGGCTCACAGGACCTCCTCCTGTGCTGCGGGCGACTCGTGGACAGCAGACGGCTCGGAAGAGGCGGCTGCTGATGACGCCGGCTCCATCGGTTCGCTCGTCACCGGAACGGTCTGCTCGGCCAGCGCGATGAGTGCCGGCCGGTGGGCGATGACCACCACGGTGCGCCCCGAGGCGTGCAGCGCGCGCACCGCGGTGAGCACATGGGCCTCACTGGCGGCGTCGAGATGCGCGGTCGGCTCGTCCATGACCACCAGGGGCGCCGTCGAGCACAGGGCCCGCGTCAGGGCGAGCCGCTGGCGCTGGCCCACGGACAGGCCCACTCCGCCGCTGCCCACAACGGTCTGCCATCCCTGCGGCAGGGCGGCCACCACCTCATCGAAGCCGGTGGCCCGGGCCGCCTCCTCCACCGAGTCCGTTACAGACTCGGGCGCGGTCCCGGCCTCGAGCGCGTCCGGCGCCGTGGTGGGCAGCACGTTGTCCAGCACGGTTCCCGGGGTGATGGTGGGACGCTGGGGAACCCAGGCGATCTGCTCCCACCAGGTGGTCGGGTCGATCTCGCTGAGGTCGACGGCGTCGTCCGGCTCCCCGAGGGGGACGACTCTCACCCGGCCCCGGTCAGCGGGCAGCAGGCCCAGGAGGACCTGCGTCGTCGTGGTCTTGCCGGCACCCGACGGCCCGATGAGGGCCACGAGGCCGCCGGGGCGGATCGTGGCGCTCAAGCCGGCCGGGGCCCACGCTCCTCTGGCGGACACGGACACTGCCTCCAGCTCGATCGCCGCCGTGCGCAGGTCGGGGGCCGGCAGAGTGCCGCGCTCGGGGACGGGCGTCTCAAGCACCTCGAAGACGGACTCGGCGGCGGCCACCCCGTTGGCCGAGGCATGGAACTGGAAACCCACCTGCCGCAGTGGCTGGTAGACCTCCGGCGCCACCATGAGCACAAGCAGGCCGGTGAACAGGTCCATGCGACCGGCCACCAGCCGGAACCCGATCTCGACGGCGATGATCGCCACCGACAGCGTCGTGATGAACTCCAGGACCGCTCCCGACAGGAAGGCGATCCGCAAGGTCGACATGGTGGTGCGCCGGTAGGCGCGCCCCAGGGCGCGCACCCGCGCGGCCGGCCCCTGCTCACGCCCCAGCGCCTTGAGGGTGGGCAGCCCCGAGATGAGATCGAGGACCTGGTCACCCAGGACCTGCATGGTCTCCAGCCGCTCCTGGGAGACGGACTGGGTCATCCGCCCGATGAGGATCATGAAGATCGGGATGAGGGGCAGCGTGCACACCACCGCCACCGCGGCCGGCCAGTCCTGGGTGATGAGAACCAGCACCGTCGCCGGAGTCACCGTGGCGGCCAGCACCAGCTGGGGAAGGTACCGGGTGAAGTAGGGCTCCAGGTCGTCGAGGCCGCGGGTCAGCAGGGTGGCGGTCCCGGCGCCGCGGAGCGCCTGCCACCTGGGACCCAGCCGGGCGGCATGCTCCAGGACCAGACGGCGCAGCTCGATGATCGTCCCCGTCGCGGAGCGGTGGGCGTGAAGCTCCTGCAGAAGGACCACCAGCGCCCGGGCCACCACGACGCCGCCCAGAGCCACGACCAGCCCTTTGACCGTTGCAGGGCCGGCGCCGTCGGAGATGACCGCGGAGACCGCGCCCGAGATGAGAAACGCCTGCGCCACCACCAGCACGGCGGTGATCATTCCGGTCACTGCCGTGGCGGCGATGTATCTGCGCGCTGAGCGGGCGTAGCGCATCAGCCGGGGGTCGAGAGGCTTCACCCTCCCAAGGATAGGGGAGTAGGTCCAAAGGCCCGACACCCTCGGCCGATGCGCTCAGCGGTGGCCGGCCTCGCCTCAGTACCCGAAGTGCGCCTCGGGCTGGGCGGAGTCCCGCACCAGCGTGGGGTGCAGCCCTCCCTGGTTGGGGTTGATGCTCTCGGCGCTGATGCGCGAGGCGAACACCTTGTAGCTCCAGACTGTGTAGATCAGGACGCCGGGGACGAACACGGCCGCGGCGACGGTCATGATGAGCAGCGTCGTGTCGGCGCTCGCGGCCTGCTGGATCGTCAGCGAGTAGG
Source organism: Actinomyces viscosus (assembly GCF_900637975.1). Taxonomy (NCBI): domain Bacteria; kingdom Bacillati; phylum Actinomycetota; class Actinomycetes; order Actinomycetales; family Actinomycetaceae; genus Actinomyces; species Actinomyces viscosus. The sequence goes on from NZ_LR134477.1 coordinate 460,177, forward strand.
CCGGGTCCACCGAGGAGCGCATGACGTTGGGAGCCATCGCGGCGAAGATGAAGATGACGGCGAAGGCGATGCCCACGAAGTGCAGGGCGAAGGCCCGTCCCTCTCTCCCGGCGCGGCCGGCCAGCAGCGAGCCGATGAGCCCGGCTGCGGCGATGACCAGCGGGATCCAGGACAGGGCGGTGCTCGAGTAGACCAGCTGCGCCCACAGGGCCCAGGCGGCGGTCACGCCGGTGGACACCGGAGCAAGCCCGCGTGACAGCCGCAGGGCCCGCTGCGAGAGCTCGCCGGTGGTCTTGAGGGCCACGAACAGCGCACCGTGGTTGAGGAAGAGCAGGCAGGTGACGGCACCGCCCAGCAGGGTGAAGGGTGTCACCATGGTCAGCAGCCCACCGGTGATCTGGTGGGCGGCACCGGGCATGAGCGAGTCCGCCGGTACCTGACCGGCCGGGACCACGGCGCCGTTGGAGATCTGGACGACCTCGATGTGCATGCCCTGGACCAGGTTCGCGAAGGCCACGCCCCACAGGACGGAGGGCAGCCAGGCGCTGATCGTGTGGACCCAGTCCCAGCGGTCGCGCCAGGTCTGGGAGTTGACCTTGGGACGCCACTCGATGGCGCACACGCGCACGATGAGGCACAGCAGGATGATGAACAGGACGATGTAGGCCCCCGAGAACAGGGTGGAGTACCACTCGGGGAAGGCCGCGAAAGTGGCACCGCCGGCGGTCAGCAGCCACACCTCGTTGCCGTCCCAGTGGGGGCCGATGGTGGCCAGCGTCGCGCGCCGCTCGCGCTCGTCGCGGCCCAGGATCTTCAGGAGCATTCCGACGCCGAAGTCGAAACCCTCCAGGGTGAGGTAGCCGATCCACAGGACGGCGATGAGGACGAACCAGAGGATGCTCAGTGTCATGGGTGTCTACCTTCCTCGGTTCAGTAGGCGAAGGACAGGGCCGGGGTGCTCTCGGGCGAGTCGCTGGACCCGGCCTCGGAGCCGCCGGAGTCCTCGGAGCCCGTGTCATCCGATCCTGCGGTCCTGTCGGCCCTGCCCGGCACCGGCGTGCGCACGCCCTCGCGGATGTAACGGCGCAGCAGGGCGAACCAGACGACGCCGAGCGCGGCGTACAGCAGGGTGAAGATGACCATGGACGCCAGCACCGTGCCGGAGGAGACCACGGAGGAGACCCCGTCGGCGGTGAGCATGTAGACCTGGGAGACCGGGTCGGACAGGTTGGGCACGATGACCCACGGCTGGCGTCCCATCTCACGGAAGATCCATCCGAAGGAGCAGGCGATGAAGGGCAGCCACATGGTGGCCAGCGCTATCTTGCCCAGCAGCGGGCGGGAGATGAGCCGCCCGGAGCGGGTCAGCCACAGGGCCAGGACCCCCAGCCCCATCGAGGCCATTCCCAGTCCGATCATGAGCCGGAAGGACCAGAAGCTGACCATGACGTTGGGGCTGTAGTCGACGGTGTTGCCGCGGGCGTCGGTGGTGCCGTACCGCTCCGCGTAGGTGTCCCCGGCCTCCTTGAGCCCGGTGAGCTCGGCCTTGAAGTCGTTGGTGGCCATGAAGGAGTAGACGCCGGGAACCGAGATGAACCGGACCATGCCGTCCTCGTTGCGGCAGTCCCCGAAGGCGGCCACGGTGAAGGGGGCGCTGGTCTCGGAGTGGCACAGGCCCTCGGCGGCGGCCATCTTGGCCGGCTGGTACTCGGCGACCAGCTGGCCCTGCATGTGACCGGTGCCGGCGGTGACCAGGCCCGCGGCCACCATGGTGATGGCCCCGAAGCGGGTCACCCGCCGCCACAGCTCGCGGGCCTCGAAGTCCTGCTCGGCCCGGGCTGCCTTGGTCATCCACCACACCGAGACGCCCAGGATGACGGCGCCGGCGACCAGCAGCGCCGAGGAGATGACGTGCAGGACGGTGGCCCATACCAGCTCATTGGACAGGAGCTTGAGGAAGCCGCTGACGCCGTCGAGCTCGGCGCGTCCCGTCCTGGGGTTGACGACGGCGCCGACCGGGTGCTGCATCCAGGAGTTGGCGGTCAGGATGAAGAAGGCGGAGAAGTTCGTGCCCGCGGCCACGGCCCACATGCACAGGTTGTGGAGCCTGGGGCTCAGACGGTCCCACCCGAAGATCCACAGGCCCAGGAAGACGGACTCCATGAAGAAGGCCAGCAGGGCCTCGAAGGCGAGCGGTGCGCCGAAGATGTTCCCGACGAATCGCGAGTACTCCGACCAGTTCATACCGAACTGGAACTCCTGGACGATTCCGGTGGCCACGCCCAGCGCGAAGTTGATCAGCAGGATCTTGCCGAAGAACTTGGTAGCCACCAGCCACTGCTTGTTGCCGGTCCGCCGCCACAGCGTCTCCATGAGAGCCACCAGCGGGGAGAGCCCGATGGTCAGCGGAACCAGGATGAAGTGGTAGACGGTGGTGATGCCGAACTGCCAGCGCGCCAGATCCAGGGAGTCCAGCGCCAGAGGAGAGATGGCCATCCGTGCCGCCTTTCGGAGATGACGATGAGATCGATAAGGTGTTCTGTAGAACGTCCTACAGGTCAATAAGGCTATTATAGGTCATCTATGACGTGATGTCGTGAAACGAGCGAGTCTCGATGCGGTGACGACGCCTGCAGCAACCCCTCACTTCCCTTGTCAAGACTATCATTCGAGTGATTCTGCGAGATGGTTTCAGCCTGGGGTGGTTGAAGATTGGCGATCTTGAGAGTGGGACTGAAGGCCCGTAACTAAGTGGCGGAAAACCGCTGAAAACTGACTGAATACTGAGCGAATGCTGACTGTGTGATGGGATGTGGATGTGGAGCGAGACGCGGGCCACCATGACCATGACGAGTCGCGCAGGCGCTTATCGCTGTATGTGTGGGATACTTCGATCCGGTTTCGGGTGCTTCGTACCAGTACCTGGGGCCACGCCTTCCGACCGACCCTGTCCGAGGACCTTGCGCCGCCTGAGCTGCGCCGCTGCGAGCCCGGTATGTGTGGACGAGAGGCAAGGCATGCGCCCTACCGGGCGCGCTCGAGACTTTTTCGCTGCTCCCGCTGGGGAGCACAACCGCGTTGACGCGTCGAGGGTACGACGACGGCGTCAGCCTCGGAGAGTGCAAGCCCCATGGCACGTCGCACCACATCAGAATCAACAGAATCGCACGAGCAGGACCAGGGACACCAGGGACTCGGCGACGCCGTGAGCGCCCCGACCCCGCGCCGTCGCCGCAGAGCCACCGCCGCTGCCGCCGCTCCCGCGCAGGCTCCCGTCGCCGAGCAGCCGGGCCCGGTGGGCGCCTCGGAGACCGTCACCGGCTCCGGTGCCGGCGAGTCCGACATCGAGAGCATCGAGGGCTCTGGGGCTCCGGCCGCCTCGGCCCCGTCTCGTCGTCGCCGCAAGGTCGTCGCGGTATCCGCCGCCCCGCAGGCGGCTCCGACCGCTGACCCTCACGCGGCCGAGGATGAGGAGGACGAGGACGAGGCTCAGGTCGAGGAGGAGGCCGGCGCGGAGGATGCGGAGGATCCTGACGCGCAGGAGGAGACCGACGGCGAGCCGGCGCAGGCGTCCCTGAACGAGGACGAGGCTGAGCCGGAGGCGCCCCGCCTTCCCGCCGCCTCGCTCCTCTTCCAGGCCCCCGACCCCAGTCGGGCCCGCCGACGTCGAAGGGTCACCGCCGCAACCGCCGCTCCTCAGGAGGCGCCGACCGCGTCGCGCCACCAGGGCTCGAGCGGCTGGACCGACGAGGAGGAGCCGCAGACCGGCGTCCGAACCAGTGCGGAAGACCGGGACGCGGACAACTCGGACATCGAGGATGAGGACGAGTCCGCCTCGTCCTCCTCGGCACGAGCAGGTCGAGGCGGTGGGCGCAGCCGTCGTCGTCGGCGGGCGGTCGCCGGCACGGGCGCGCCTCAGCAGGAGGGGCGCGGGGGCTCCGCGGTTGACGAGTCCGGTGACGACGTTGATGCCTCCGAGGCCGACGACGAGTCTCCGGCTGACTCGTCGGACGGCTCGCCAGATGACGCCCGTGAGGGCGGGGCCCGCCGCAAGCGCCGCCGCGGTGGGCGCGGTCGGCGCTCGCGCTCACGTGCTGAGGACTCCGCGCGCAGCGACTCGGACGAGGAGGCCCAGACCCCCGGGGAGGGCGCTGCCGATGCGACGCCCTCGGCGCGCGAGACCTCGGCTGACGCCGGCGTCGAGACGACCGCCGGGGCCGTGTCCGGATCGCGTCGGCGCCGCCGCCGGTCCCGTACCCGTTCCGAGGGTGGCGACCCGCGTGACGAGGTCACCGCCCTCAAGGGCTCCACCCGGCTGGAGGCCAAGCGTCAGCGCCGCCGTGAGGGGAGGGCGGCCGGACGCCGTCGGCCCATCGTCACCGAGGCCGAGTTCCTGGCCCGTCGCGAGTCCGTGGACCGTCAGATGATCGTGCGCGAGTCCGACGGCCTCAACCAGATCGCCGTCCTGGAGGACGGGCTCCTCGTGGAGCACTACGTCTCGCGGCACACCCAGACCTCCATGGTCGGTAATGTCTACGTCGGCCGCGTCCAGAACGTCCTGCCCTCCATGGAGGCCGCCTTCGTGGACCTGGGCAAGGGGCGCAACGCCGTGCTCTACGCCGGCGAGGTCAACTGGGACGCCGCCGGCCTGGAGGGAAGGCCCCGCCGTATCGAGGACGCCCTCTCCAGCGGTGACACCGTCCTGGTCCAGGTCACCAAGGACCCGATCGGGCACAAGGGGGCCCGCCTCACCAGCCAGATCACCCTGGCGGGCCGCTACCTGGTCCTCGTCCCCGGTGGCACCATGACCGGGATCTCGCGCAAGCTGCCCGATACTGAGCGCAGCCGCCTGAAGAAGATCCTCAAGCGGATCGTGCCCGACTCCGCCGGGGTCATCGTGCGCACCGCCGCCGAGGGAGCCAGCCAGGAGCAGCTGACCGCGGACGTCGAGCGACTGGTGTCCCAGTGGGAGGCCATCGAGAAGAAGGCCTCCTCGGTCATGAAGGGCAGTGGTAAGGCCCCGGTCCTCCTCAAGGGCGAGCCCGAGCTCGCCGTGCGCGTCATCCGCGACGTCTTCAACGAGGACTTCCGCAAGCTCATCGTCTCCGGTGACAAGACCTGGTCGACGATCTCCCGGTACGTCGACGAGGTCAGTCCGGACCTGGCCGACCGCCTCGAGCACTGGACCGGTCCGGAGGACGTCTTCGCCGCCCACCGCGTCGACGAGCAGCTCGCCAAGGGCTTCGACCGCAAGGTCTGGCTGCCCAGCGGCGGCACGCTGGTCATCGACCGCACCGAGGCGATGACCGTCATCGACGTCAACACCGGCCGCTTCACCGGAGCGGGCGGCACGCTGGAGGAGACCGTCACCCGCAACAACCTCGAGGCCGCTGAGGAGATCGTGCGCCAGCTGCGTCTGCGCGACATCGGCGGCATGGTCGTCATCGACTTCGTCGACATGGTCCTGGAGTCCAACCGGGACCTCGTCCTGCGCCGGCTCGTGGAGTGCCTGGGCCGTGACCGCACCCGCCACCAGGTCACCGAGGTCACCTCGCTCGGCCTGGTCCAGATGACCCGCAAGCGGGTCGGGCAGGGACTGGTTGAGGCCTTCTCCACCACCTGCGAGCACTGCAAGGGTCGTGGCTTCATCGTCCACGACGAGCCCGTGGAGAACCAGCAGGTCGACATGTCGGCCTCAGCCTCCCGTGGTGGCGGGCGCTCGCGCGGGCGCAAGAACCGTGAGGAGCAGGCTGGATCCGGCAGGAAGGACGCTCAGGAGGCCAAGGGCAAGAGCACCAAGGGCGGCGGCAACGCCAAGAGCGCCAAGGGCGCCGGAAGGGCCGACGTCGCGGGCTCGCCCGAGACCGGGGCTGACGACGAGGCCCGGGCCGCGGTCCGCGGCGCCCTGGCTCAGATCGCGGCCGCCGCCGAGCAGGCCCACAAGGAGGCTCAGCAGGAGAGTCAGGAGCCTCGCGACGCCCAGGAGGTCGACGGCTCGCAGGGCCCGGGCGAGGAGCGCGCCGAGAGCGCGAGCGACATCGACAACGCGGAGGGCGCCGGCGGCCAGGACGAGCAGACCTCGCCGGCCGAGAGCAAGACAGCCAGGACCAGGGCGCGGAAGTCGGCCGAGAAGAAGACTGAGAAGAAGCCTTCGAGGAAGACCGGCAAGAAGGCTGAGAAGAAGAAGCCCGCGAAGAAGGACGGTAAGAAGGCTGCCGACCCAGAGGAGCCTGACGAGAAGGCGGCTGACGGGAGGGCTGAGGCGGCTGCGGGTGCGCAGACGGATCAGGAGCCTGCTGGCAGCAAGCCTGCGAGGAGAACGAGGAGGCGGGCCACCGCGAGGAGCACTGCGCCGTCGTCGGAGAATTCTTCAGACGACGCGGAGGCCTCCGCCTAGCGCCCGCGGGGCCTTCGTGCCCAAGAACACAGGGGGCAGGGCGAACCGGAGGTTGGTGCTGGGAGCGGGATCGCCTAGAGTTATCTGCCGGTGCGTCTTGCGCCATTGCCCAGGACAGGGCCCTCCCGGTGAGGCTGATCGAAGCCCCGCTGCGCGTGAGAGCCTTTCGAAGAATCTACAGAGATGAGCATTCAAGTGGTCTACGCGATCGTCAAGGCCGGCGGCCGTCAGGAGAAGGTCTCCGTCGGCGACGTCGTGGTTGTCGACAAGCTTGCTGGTGAGATCGGCGACGAGGTCACCCTCGCCCCCGTCATGCTGGTGGACGGCGACAAGGTGACCACCTCTGCCGCCGACCTGGCCAAGTCCTCCGTCACCGCCGAGATCGTCGGCGACGAGAAGGGCCCCAAGATCAACATCCTCAAGTTCAAGAACAAGACCGGCTTCCGCAAGCGCCAGGGCCACCGCGCTCAGCTGACGGCCGTCAAGGTCACCGCCATCAAGTGACCGCCCCGGCGTCAGCCAGTACGCGGGCATCCTGAACGCACACGCTCGAGAAGAAAGAAGCCTTAAACCATGGCACACAAGAAGGGTCTTGGTTCCTCCCGTAACGGCCGCGACTCCAACGCGCAGCGCCTCGGCGTCAAGCGCTTCGGCGGTCAGCTCGTCAAGGCCGGCGAGATCATCGTCCGCCAGCGCGGCACCCACTTCCACCCTGGCCGCAACGTCGGCCGCGGCAACGACGACACCCTGTTCGCCACCGCTGCCGGCAACGTCGAGTTCGGCACCTTCCGTGGCCGCCGGGTCGTCAACGTCGTGCTCCCCGAGGCCTGAGCCCCGAGCACATCCACACGTCGCATGAGGGCGGACGGCAGCTGCCGTCCGCCCTCGCGCTATCCCGGACTCACAGGAGACCCCCATGCCCAGTTTCATTGACCGAGTGGTCCTCCACGTGGCCGGCGGCGACGGCGGCAACGGCTGCACCTCCGTGCACCGCGAGAAGTTCAAGCCCCTGGCCGGGCCCGACGGCGGTGACGGCGGTCATGGCGGCGACGTCGTCCTGACCGTCGACCCCCGGGTGACGACGCTGCTGAGCTACCACCGCGCCCCGCACCAGCGGGCCGGGAACGGCACCCCCGGCATGGGGGACTGGCGGCGTGGCACCGATGGCAAGGACCTCATCCTGCCCGTTCCCGAGGGAACCGTCGTCAAGGACGCCGGCGGCCAGGTCATCGCCGACCTCGTGGGGGAGGGGGCCAGCATCGTCGTCGCCGAGGGGGGCACCGGCGGGCGCGGCAACTTCTCCCTGGCCTCCTCCAAGCGCAAGGCGCCCGGCTTCCACCTGCTGGGCGAGCCCGGCCAGGCCAGGGACATCACCCTGGAGCTCAAGACCATCGCCGACGTCGCCCTGGTGGGTTACCCCAGCGCCGGCAAGTCCTCCCTCATCGCCGCTATGAGCGCGGCCAGGCCCAAGATCGCCGACTACCCCTTCACCACCCTCGTGCCCAACCTCGGGGTCGTCGAGGCCGGCGACGTCCGCTACACGATCGCCGACGTCCCGGGCCTCATCCCCGGCGCCTCGCAGGGCAAGGGGCTGGGCCTGGACTTCCTGCGGCACATTGAGCGCTGCGCCGTCATCGTCCACGTCCTGGACTGCGCCACCCTCGAGCCGGGCCGCGATCCCCTGTCCGACCTGGACACCATCGAGGCCGAGCTCGCCGCCTACTCCGAACGCCTGGGGGACCAGGAGGACGACCCCTCCCTCACCGGCCGTGTCCCGCTCATGGAGCGCCCCCGCATCGTGGTGCTCAACAAGGTCGACGTTCCCGACGCAGCCGAGCTCGCCGAGTTCGTGCGCGCCGACATCGAGGTCAGGGGCCTGCCCGTGTTCATCGTCTCGGCGGTCGCCCACACCGGGCTGCGGCCCCTGTCCTTCGCTTTGGCCGGTGAGGTCGAGCGGGCCCGTGCGATGGCCCCGGCGGCGCCTTCGGGCAGCGATGAGCCCGGCGGGGCGGACAGGGCTCGCCCGGTCATCCGCCCCGCAGCCGTGGGACGCCGTGAGAAGGACAGCGTCGCCCAGGTGCGTCTGCTCGCCCACCCCAGTGAGGGGCAGGTCTACCAGGTCCGCGGTCAGCGTCCCGAGCGGTGGGTGCGCCAGACCGACTTCTCCAATGACGAGGCAGTCGGCTACCTCGCCGACCGGCTGGCAGCGGCGGGGGTTGAGGACGAGCTCGTCAAGGCCGGCGCCCATGCCGGGGACACCGTCCTCATCGGTGAGGTGGACGGGGGAGTGCTCTTCACCTGGGAGCCCTCGATGAGCACCGGTCCCGAGCTGCTGGGCGCCCGCGGCACCGACCTGCGTCTGGAGGGCAGCCGGCGTCGGACCAACGTGGAACGGCGCAGCCGGTACCACGAGATGATGGACGCCAAGGAGGCCGCGCGCCAGCAGCTGCGTGACGAGGCCTCCGAGGGGCTGTGGACCGACGCCACCACCTGGCACGAGGGCGACGAGGACTGACGGGCGGGAACCGTGACTCAATCAGTGACTGACAGCGGTGGCGCCCCCGGCGCGGGAGAGCGCCCGGGCCGACTGCCCGAGGGCGCCCGCGTGGTGGTCAAGGTCGGATCCTCCTCGCTGACGCGCGCCGACGGCGGACTCGACCTCAACCGCATTGACATCCTGGCCGGCCTGATCGCCGGGATGCGCCATCGCGGTCATGACGTCGTCCTGGTCTCCTCCGGGGCGGTCGCCTCGGGCCTGGCGCCCCTGGGCCTGGACCGGCGCCCCGACGAGCTGCGCCTCCTGCAGGCCGCCGCCTCGGTGGGTCAGGGGCGCCTCGCGGCCCGCTGGGAGACCGCGATGAGCGCCTACGGCCTGGTGACCGCCCAGGTCCTGCTGACTGCCCACGACGTCGCCATCCGCAGTCACTACCGCACGGTGCGCGCCACCTTCGACTCCCTGCTCTGCCTGGGGGCCGTCCCCATCATCAACGAGAACGACGCGGTGGCCACCAGCGAGTTCAGCCTCGGTGACAACGACCGACTGGCCGCCCTGGTGGCCCACCTGGTGACCGCCGACGTGCTCGTTCTGCTCACGGACGTCGACGGCCTGTGGACCGCGCGGCCCGGGACCCCCGGTGCCGAGCCCATCCGGCACGTGCGTGCGGCCTCCGACCTGGAGGGCGTCAGCGTCTCCGGGCGCGGCTCCTTCGTGGGCACCGGCGGCATGACCACCAAGCTCCAGGCCGCCACCATCGCCTGCGCCTCGGGCACCACCACCCTCATCGCCCGGGCCGACGACGCCGCCCGCCTCCTGGGACAGGAGCAGGTCCCCGCGGACCTGGGCACCTGGTTCGAGCCCACCGGGCCGCACCGCCCCAGCCGCCGGCTGTGGATGGCCCACGCCTCCCAGCCCGAGGGTCGTCTCCTCATCGACACCGGGGCCGCCCGGGCCCTGACCGTGGGCAAGAAGTCGCTCCTGCTGCCCGGCCTCACCGGTGTCGACGGCGACTTCGAGTCCGGGACCGTGGTCGACGTCGTCGGCCCCGATGGTGTCCTGGCCCGTGGGATCTGCCGCTACGCCGCCGCCGAGCTGCGTGAGGTCCTGGCCGCCCGAGCGGCGGGCGCGCCGGCACCCGATCACGTGGCCCCCGTCGTCCACCGCGACGACCTCGCCGAGCTGCCCCGCACCGCCGGGGTCTGAGGACACCATCGGCCTCGTCTTCTATGGTGGCCCCATGAACGACGTCGACGCCCACGAGCTCGTCACCGCAGCCGCCCACGCAGCCCGCAACGCGCAACGGAGCCTGGCCAGGGCCCCGCGCGCCGTCAAGGACGCCGCCCTGGAGGCCATGGCCCGCAGCCTCACCGAGCATGCCGAGTCCATCCTGGCGGCCAACGCCGCCGACCTGGAGCGCGGACGCGAGGCCGGGATGAGGCCCGGGCTCCTGGACCGTCTGGCCCTGGACACCGGCCGCCTGGACGCCATCGCCGCCTCCTTGCGCGAGGTGGCCGCACTGCCCGACCCGGTCGGCCAGGTCGTGGACGGCTCGGTCATGCCCAACGGGCTGCGGGTGCGTCGAGTGCGCGTGCCCCTGGGCGTCGTCGGCATGATTTACGAGGCCCGCCCCAACGTCACCGTTGACACCGCGGCCCTGGCCGTCAAGTCCGGCAACGCCATCATCCTGCGCGGAGGCAGCGCCGCCCAGGACTCCAACGCCGCCATCGTCGCGGCCCTGCGCGGCGCCCTGGAGGACCAGGGACTGCCCGCCGACCTGGTCACCAGCGTCGACGCCGCCGGACGGGACGGGGCCCGCGCCCTCATGCGGGCCCACGGCCTGGTCGACGCCCTGGTACCGCGCGGTGGGGCCGGACTCATCCGCACCGTCGTCGAGCAGTCCACCGTTCCCGTCATCGAGACCGGCTCGGGCAACTGCCACGTCTACGTCGACGCCAGCGCCGACCTCCAGGCCGCGGTCGACATCATCGTCAACGCCAAGACCCAGCGCGTCGGCGTGTGCAACGCCGCCGAGACGCTCCTGGTCCACGCCGACGCCGCCCCCGCCTACCTGCCGAAGGCGGCCGTCGCCCTGTGGGACAAGCGCACCACCCTGCACGTCGACCCCACAACCCACCGGATCCTGGCCGAGGTCGCGGCCGGCAGCGGGTGCGAGGAGCTCCTGACCGAGGCCACGGAGACCGACTGGGACACCGAGTACGGCTCACTGGACCTGGCCGTCCGCGTCGTCGAGGGCCTGGAAGAGGCCGTCGACCACATCCGGGCCCATACCACCGGACACACCGAGGCGGTTATCGCCCAGGACGTCGGTGTCATCAACGACTTCATCGCGGGCATGGACTCGGCGGCCATCATGGTCAACGCCTCCACCCGCTTCACCGACGGCGGCCAGCTGGGCCTGGGGGCCGAGCTGGGCATCTCCACGCAGAAGCTTCACGCCCGCGGCCCCATGGGCCTGACCGAGCTGACCACAACGACCTGGATCGTCGAGGGCGAGGGGCACATCCGTCCCTGAGGCGCGAGTGTGGCGGCTATGAGGCATTTCTGCGCCTGTCTTGTGCTCCGCACCAGTGTATTGACCTGTTGATCGTGTTACGGTCGTTGACGGCCTGAGGGCCTTGTCGGCTCCGAGGGGGGCGTACGCGAGGAACAGGCGCGGGACGGAGCATCAGATAGTGACCGGACAAAGGGGGAACTGTATGCGGAACCTGCTTCGCCGGGCCGGTCGTGGCCGCGTCATCGCCACGGCGGTCGTCATCGTCACCTCCGGGCTGCTGGTCGGGGTCGCCCGCATGGTGTTCTTCAGTCCCACCGAGTCCGTGAGCGAGCCGGGCATCGTCCTGACCGGAACCCCGGGAAGCACCTCGTCGCAGTCCTCCGCCACGGCGACGCCGGGCCAGGCCGCCGGCGGTGCCAGCAGCACCCGCTACGAGCAGTACGGTGCCGAGGCGGAGTCGTCCGCGCACGCCGAGCAGGGGCACTCCCCCCAGCCGGTTGAGCCCGACCCGCCGGTCGCCGTCGACCACGGCAGCCGGCAGCCGGCACCCGCCGCGCCCAACGTGCCCGCGGCAACCACAAGGTCCGACGACGCCTCCCCGGACGTCGACGACGATGACGACGACAGGAATCCGGTGAGGATCGGTGTGAGGGATCAGGACAACGACTACGACGTCGACGACTGATCCGTTCGACGAGCGGCCGCCGTCCTGCGATCCACGGTCCCTCCCCGGTCAGGTGAGCCGGTAGCCCATGCCACGCACCGTCTCCACCCGCTGCCTGCCCAGCTTGTTGCGCAGGTAGGAGACGTAGACCTCCACCACGTTGGAGCCGGGGTCGAAGTCCAGCCCCCACACGGAGCTCAGGAGCTGCTCGCGGCTGAGGACCTGACCGGGGTGACGCATGAAGGCCTCGGCCAGGGCGAACTCCCGCGCCGAGAGCTCCACGGTCCGGCCCTCCAGCGACAGGGTGCGGGTACGCAGGTCCAGGACCATGTCACGGTGGGTCAGCCGCATCTGGTCGGGGCCCGTGGCCTCCGGGCGCAGCCGCACCCGGATGCGGGCCAGGAGCTCCTCGAAGGAGAAGGGCTTGGGCATGTAGTCGTCCGCACCGCCCTCGAGACCGGCGACGCGGTCGGCCACGGAGGAGCGCGCGGTGAGCATGATGACCGGTGCCGTCACACCTTGTCCACGAAGCTGCTGGAGCACCTCGAAGCCGTCGATGTCGGGCAGCCCCACGTCCAGGATGATGAGGTCGAAGCTCTCCTGGAGGGCGAGCGCCACAGCCTCCAGGCCGGCGGAGGCGGCGTGCGTGGTGAAGCCGGCCGCCTTGAGGCCCTTGGTGAGGAAGGCGACGATCCGGGGCTCATCCTCAACGATCAGGATGCTGCTCATGGCGGATCACTCCTAGAGTGAGTACGAGTTCCTTGAGTGGGGTGCGGGGCTGGAGACACGGACGGGGCCGGGCCCGGAGCCGTGAGGGGGATCCTCATGGTGAACACCGAGCCGACGCCCACCTGGGAGCGTATGTCCAGCTCCCCGCCGTGCGCTGCGACGATCGTCTCCACGATACTCAGTCCCAGTCCCGTCCCGGAGGCCAGCTCCTGAGCGCTGGAGGTGCGCTTGAACCTCTGGCGCACCAGGTCGATCTCCTCGGGGGCGATCCCGATGCCCTCGTCGCCCACCCACATCAGCAGATGACCGTCCCGGACCGCGGAGCCCAGGGAGACGGTGCTGCAGTGCTCGAAGTACTTCACGGCGTTGGCCACCAGCTGGAGCCAGGCCTGGGTGATCCGGGTGGGGTCGATGCTGGCCCGGGTGAAGGCCGCCGACTCCAGCTGCCAGCGGCGCTCACCCAGGGCGAGGGACTTGTCGAAGACCAGCTCGGTGAGCTCGGCGACGTCGGTGTCCACGGGGGTGGTGAAGTCGCTCTGGGCGCTCTTGGCCAGGAGGATCAGGTCGTCGACGAGCATCCCCATCCGATCGAGCTCGTCGATGGCCAGCAGCTGGGTCTGGCGTACGTCCTCCGGGTCGCCGGGGTCGGTGAGCTCGAGGTGACCGCGGACCACGGCGATGGGTGTGCGCAGCTCGTGGCCGACGTCGTCGAGCAGGTTGCGCTGAGCCTCCACCGAGGTCTGGACCCGATCGAGCATCCGGTTGACGGCCGCGGCCAGGGCGGTGAGGTCGTCGCGGCCCTTGACCGGGACCCGGGTGGTCAGGTCGTCCTCGCCGATGGACTCGGTGGCGCGCCGCAGCTGCTCGATGGGGCGCAGGAGCCGCTCGACGGCGAACCAGGCCAGGCCTGTCACCAGGGCGACGGTGAAGACGGCCGCCGCGGCGTAGAAGGCCATGGTGCGCTGGAGCTGGGACTCGGCGACCTTGAGGTCGATGACATGCACCAGCGCCCCTCGCTGGGAGCCGTCCTGCACCGGGACGATGAGGACCCGGTAGCTCGACGAGGAGGTGCGCACCGTCTCGATGACTGACTCCGACGCGGCAGCCTGGGAGGTCACCTGCTTGAGCAGCTCCGGGTCCTCCTCCGGACGGAAGGAGACGTTGTCGGAGGAGACCCAGGTCAGCTCCGTGTCGGAGCTGGTCCCCACGAATCCGAGCTCCGCCTCACCGGGACCCTCGGCGGTGCGCTGGATATGGGCTCGAAGGACGGATGAGACGTCCTCCAGGGGCTGGCCGCTAGAGGGGTCGACCCGGTCGGCGGCCAGCTGTCGGATCCGGTCGCGGCTGTGCTCGAGCCGGTTGGTGGCGTCGGCCGACACGCTGGAGTGGCCCAGCGCCCAGACGATCGCCCCGCAGGTGATGAGCGCGATGCTCGCCACCAGCACGATCGCCCACATGACGCGGGTACCGATGGTGACGGTACGGGTGGGCATCAGTGAGGTCACCTCGTCATTGTGCCCGGCCCCACCGGGCTCCGCCCGGCGGAGCCCGGGGCGAGGCGACCGGGGGGACCGAGGGGGCTCAGCGTCCCACCCCGGCGTAGGTCCACCCCGCCTGGCGCCAGGCCACCGGGTCCAGGGCGTTGCGTCCGTCGATGATGACGCGAGCGGCGACCCCGACGGCGGCGTCAGCGGGGTCGAGGGCCACGAACTGGTCCCACTCGGTCAGCAGCAGGACGAGCTCGGCACCCGTGAGCGCTGCCTTGGGGTCGTCCTCCAGGGTGAGGTGGGGGTGGGAGCGGGCCACGACGGGCAGGGCCTGCGGGTCGCAGACGGTGACCTCCGCCCCGAGGTCGGCCAGGCGGGCGGCGACGTCCAGGGCGGGGGAGTCCCGCACGTCGTCGCTCAGGGGCTTGAAGGCCGCCCCCAGGATGGTGATCGCCTTGCCGGCCAGGTCGCCTCCCACGTGGGTGCGGGCCAGCTCGATGATCCGGTCTCGCTGCTCGCGGTTGATGGAGTCGACCTGCCCCAGCAGGTCCGCCAGGTGCACGGCGCCGTGCAGGTCGGCGCTGGCCTGCAGCGCCCGGATGTCCTTGGGCAGGCAGCCTCCGCCGAAACCCACGCCGGCCTGGAGGAAGCGCCTGCCGATGCGCGGGTCGTGCCCGATGGCGTCGGCCAGGACGGTCACGTCGGCCCCGGCGGTGTCGCACAGGTGGGCCATGGCGTTGATGAAGCTGATCTTGGTGGCCAGGAAGGAGTTCGCCGCGGTCTTGACCAGCTCGGCGGTGGGGTAGTCGGTGACGATCCGGGGGATGCCCTCGTCCAGCAGGTCCTGGTAGACGACGTCGAGGGCGGCCTGGGCCTCCTGGGCGTCCCGGGGGTCGGCGGGCACCCCGTAGACGATGCGGTCGGGGTGGAGGGTGTCGGCCACGGCGAAGCCCTCGCGCAGGAACTCGGGGTTCCACAGCACCAGGGCCCGGCCGGCCAGACGCTCGGCCACCTGCTGGGCGGTGCCCACCGGGACGGTCGACTTGCCCACCACGAGGCTGCGCCCGCCCTCGGGCAGCGCGTCGTGAAGCATGTCGACCACGCTCCACAGCTGGCTGCGGTCGGCCTGACCACCGGTAGCGGACTGCGGGGTCCCCACGGCGATGAAGTGGACGTCGGCCCCGGCCAGCTCCGCCGGTGACGGCATCGAGGTGAAGCGCAGGTCGCCCTGCGCGGCGCCGGTCGTCAGCAGCTCGGGCAGACCCGGCTCGTAGAAGGGGACGCGGCCCTGGGAGAGGGCCTCGACCTGCTCAGGCCGGGTGTCGATCCCCAGGACGTGGTGCCCCAGGTGGGCCATGGCGGCGGCGTGGACGGCACCGAGGTATCCGCAGCCGATGACGGTGATCTTGAGGGGGGTCATGAGTTGTTCCAATCGTTCGTGAGGTCCAGAGGGGTGAAAGGCGAGGCCTCTGCCAGGCAGTGGCTCACCCAGGTAGGCAGCCACCGGTGGGCAGCGGGTCTGAAGGCGTGGACGAAGACCAGTCGCAGCGCCGATGAGCGGTAGTAGGCCTCCAGGCGCTGCGTCGTGGTGGGCAGCCTGCGGGCCAGGTCGTCGAGCAGGTCCCGGACCCGTGCGTGGGAGTCGGGACCGAGCCGGCCCCTCACCGCCATGAGGTCCGTGTGGGCCCAGAGGTTGCCCAGGTCGAGGGCCGCCTCGGCCATGGCGGCGGTGTCCAGGTCGAGCAGGGACAGCTCTCGCCCGTCCCACAGGAGCTGGCCGTCGTGGAGGTCGCGGTGGGCGACGACGTGCACCCCGTCGTCCTCCCGCAGCCTCAGGCAGGTGTCCACCACCTGCTCGTGCAGGAGGTCCGACTGGTCGATGACGCCGTAGCGGTGGGCGGAGGCGAACCAGCGGCGCAGCACCTCGGTCTCCTGGCGCGGTCCGTGCACGGGCAGGTCGGCCTCGGCATCGGCCAGGTGCGCCCAGGAGTCCGTGAGCCGTCTCCATCCGGGCAGGCCGGCGTCGCCGAGCTCGTTGAGGCTGCGGCCGGGCAGCAGCTCGAGGTCGACGACGTCGTCGCCGTCGCCCAGGACCCTGGGAGTGCGCAGACCGGTGACCCGCAGGACCGAGGCGGCGGTCGTGTGCGCCCGCACCAGGGAGGCGGCCTTGTGGGGGCGCACGATCTTGCGGACCCGGGCGTCCTCCATCACCACGGCGCGGCGCCCGGCACGGTGGACGACGAGCGCCCCCGTCAGGCGCGCGGACAGGGCCGGCAGCTCCGGGTCCGTGGCATAGGGCAGCAGCTCGGGGGCGCCGCCCGCACTGACGTGCCCGGCGCGCAGGCGGCCCTCGCCGTCGACGCACTCGATGGTCGCGGTCGCCGGGCTCGAGCCCCGGTGATCGGGCCAGGCCCTGCGCAGCCCGAGGACCGCGCGCAGCGTGCTCAGCATGCCGGTCATCTCCGCCCTCCGTGTCATTCCCGTCGTCGGTGTCGTGCTCATCGCTTCTGTCATGTCCAGGACGTCTCCTCCTGCGGGGCCTTGGCGATGCGCTTGATGGCGGCCAGCTCGGTGCTGACGCGTTCACGCCAGGACGGATCGGCCTGACGCAGGGGATCAGCCAGCCGTGCCAGGCGTGACAGGGCGATCGCCGTCCCCAGCTGCTCGGTGTCGGGCACCGGTCGGCGCTCGCCGTACCCCTGAAGCAGGGCGCACCGCAGGGACGGTGGGGCCACCGCGAGGTAGGAACCCAGATCCGTGACGGCCGGCGCCAGACGCACCCGGTCGAAGTCGGTCAGCCAGATGCGTCCGGTCGAGTACTCGTACAGCACCTGGTCGGGGGAGGCGTCGCCGTGAGTGAGGACCGGATCCCCCGAGAGCCGGGCGGGCAGCATGGCGCCCACCTTCCGCACCCGGTGAGCCAGCTCGGGGGCCAGGACGTCGAGCTGACGGGCGTGGACCTCGGCCAGGTCCCGTGGATCGGGGTGCTGACGCGGCAGCCGGTCGACGAGCTCCGGCTCCAGCAGCCCCGTGCAGGAGTGGAGCTCGGCCAGCAGCGCTCCCACGCGCCGCGTGGCCTCGAGCGTCGCGTCGTCCGCGGCCTCGCCTGGGATCTCAGCGAGGTTCGTGTCGCCGCACCACTGCTGAAGGCTGACGTGCCCCTCGCACCGGGCCACGGCCTCAGAGCCGAGGAGACGCGGGACCGGCAGGAGGGCGGACAGGGCGCGGTGGACGTCGTCGGCAGGCCCGCCGGCGTGCGCCCGCAGCCGCAGCACCGCGCCGTCGACTCGCAGCACGAGGCGCCGCGAGGGGTTGTAGCGCAGCAGGTCACCGACCTCCCAGGCCCCCAGCGCGCCCTGGCGGGCGGCGAGTGCCATCGGCTCGGCCAGCTTGGGGTCGCTTTGAAGCGGACCGCTCTGCAGCAGCAGGCCGCCGTCCACGGCCCGAGTCACCGGAGGCGGCTCGATCCCCAGGCGGGCCGCCAGGCGCTCGGCCCGGGAGGCCTTGGAGCGAGAGACCGGCCAGAGCAGCCGGGCCCAGCCGGCCGTGACCCCGGTGGACCGCTCCACCAGCGAGACCAGGATCGAGACGTCCGGCTTGATGCGCAGCCTGCCCGCTCGCACCGGCCGATCGACAAGCTCACTGAGCCGGTCGGCGTCGAGCACCGTGGAGACGGCATCGGCCGTGGCCGTCGTGCGGCCTGTGGTGATCGTCGAACGGCTCATGCTCGGCTCCCCTCCAGGGCGAAGGAGTCGGACAGCCTGCTGGCCGCCCACCGGCGGAACTCGGCCGAGGTATCCATGAGACGCTGAGGGCTCCCCTCCAGGCGGATCAGCCCGTCCTGGATCCACACCACCCGGTCGGCGCGCATGGCGGCCTGTGGGTCGTGGGTGATGGTCAGCGTCGTGCGTCCGGCCACCAGCTCGTCGATCGCCTGGAGCACTGCCGACGTCGAGGCCGGGTCCAGCCCGGTGGTCGCCTCGTCCAGGATGACGATCGGCGAGTCGCGCAGCAGCGCCCGGGCGATGGCGATGCGCTGACGCTGGCCGCCGGAGAGGGTGCCGCCCCGTTCGCCCACGGCCGTGTCGTAGCCGTTGGGCATCTGGGTGATGAAGTCGTGGGCGTGGGCGGCCCGCGCGGCCGCCTCCACCTCCTCGTCCAGGGCCTGCGGCCGTCCCAGACGGATGTTCTCCCGGATCGTGCCGGTCAGCAGCACCGCCTCCTGGTGCAGGACCGAGACCTGCGAGCGCAGGAACCTCAGGTCCAGCTCGTCCAGGCTGTGCCCGTCCAGGCTGACCGTGCCCGACGTCGGATCCAGGGCCCGCACCACGAGGGACGCCAGGGTGGACTTTCCCGAGCCCGACGGCCCGACGAGAGCCACGTGCTCGCCGGGAACCACCGTCAGGCTCACGCCGTGGAGCACCTGACGGCGCTCGTAGGCGGCGCGCACGTGGTCGAAGTGGATCATGCCGTGGACGGGGTCCAGGACGATGGCGTTATGCGGGGAGACGATCTCGGGCTCGACCGCCATGTCGGCCACCCGCTCACCCGAGGCCGTCGCCCGGGCGATGCGGCCGGTGTACTTGGCCATGTCCCGCAGCGGCTTCATCGTGGTGCGCAGATAGGTCGTGAAGAGCACCAGGTCCCCCGGGGACATCGCGCCGCCCAGGACCCGGATGCCACCGCCGACCATGACCACCGCGGTGGCCACGCCCACGATGACGTCCGTGGAGCGCTCCAGGCGCGCGGCGATGCGGCGCGAGCGCACCCCCTCACTCAGGGACACCGTGTTGGCGCCCGTGAAACGCTCGTGCAGCAGCGGCTCCAGACCGTAGGCCTGCACCACCTTGATGGCGCCGAGCGCCTCCTGGGCCGTGTTGGCCAGGTTCCCCTCCGACTTACGGCTGCGCAGGGAGGCCACGGAGATCCGCCGTGAGTTCCCCGAGGAGGCGACGACGAAGGCCACCACCGCCAGGACCACGATCATGGCCAGCAGGGGGTCCAGGAACACCATGACCACGACCATGACCAGCAGGGTCAAGGTGTTGGCGGCCATCGGCAGGCCGGCGGTGACGGCTACCTCCTGCATGCGGTTGACGTCGGCGATGAGCCGCTGGACGGTGTCCGCGCTGTGGTTGCGGGCGTGGAACTGCTGAGAGAGCCCCTGGACGTGGTGGAAGGCCCGGCTGCGCAGGGAGGCCGCCGTGCGCGAGCCCACCAGGGCGAAGGCCACGGTGGCCAGGTAGTTGCACACGGCCCGGCCGGCCACGATCACCAGCAGGGCCACACCGAGCCCCACCAGGGAGGGGACCGTGGCGGGCGCGCTGCCCGTGTGCCGGCCCAGCGCCGCCACCAACGAGTCGATGACGATCTTCAGGGGCCAGGGCTCCAGGACCCGGAAGAAGACCTCCGCCAGAAGCACCACCGTGCCGCCGACCATGAGGCGCCACTGCGGCGCCGCATCGGGGCCCACCAGGCGCAGGGTCTGGCGCATGGGGGAGTGACGCACCCGGGAACGGCCGTGCCGACGAGGAGGCGAAGCCATCAGCGCTCACCGTCCTCGGTGACCCCGGCAAGCCCCAGGATCCGGGCGACGACCCGCCCCAGGAGTGACGCTCCTCGGCCAGGCGGCGCCCACCGCGCCCCATCCGGGCACGCCGGTCCGGGCAGGCCGCCAGATCGTCCAGGGCCGCGGCCAAGGCTGTGGGGTCCGAGGGGGCACGAGCACGCCGTGCCGGTCGTCCCCGTCCCGAAGCAGCTGGGGGACCTGCCCGACGCCGGAGGCCACGACCGCGAGACCCGCGGCCAGGTACTCCAGGACCTTCATGGGGGAGAAGTACTGCTGCTCGCTCCCGCCCAGGTCCGGGTACGGGGCCACCCCGATCGCCGAACCCGCCAGATGAGCGGGGACGTCCTGCGGAGCAACCGCCCCGCGGAAGTCCACCTCCACCCCGAGGCGCTGGGCCTGAGCCCGCAGCGCCTCCATCTCGGGGCCGTCCCCGATGATCCGCAGCCCCCAGCTCTGACGCGCCAGAGCCGCCGCCGTGATGAGGTCCGCCACCCCGTGCCAGGGCTTGAGGGTCCCCACGAAGGTGACGACCACCCGGCTCGGGTCCTCCGGCTGAGGCTGGATACGGCGCACGCTCACGCCGTTGGGCACCGTGTGGATCCGGTTGGGGACCTCACCCGCGCCGGACGGGTCGGCGCTGCGACGACGCACCCAGTCGGCCACGGGATCTGAGACGCAGACCGTGGCCCTGGCGGCCTCGACCTGGCGACGCAGGACCCGCGCCGCACCGGAGGCGTCCACCAGTGAGCGGTGACGACGCTGCTCGTCAATGAGTGGAGCATTGACCTCCAGGATCCCCGCTACCCCGGTGGTGTCCGTGATGTCGGCCAGCGCGGTGGAGAACAGGGAGTAGCGCTCGTAGACCAGGTCGGCGCCGTCCTCCATCACCCGTGAGGCGATCCGCTCCGCGGCGCGCGCCTGTGCCCGCTCCCGCTCGGCGGGATCGACGTCGGCCACGGCATCCCCGGCATCCCCGGCATCCACGGCCTCCAGGTGCAGCTTCAGGTCGCTCAGGTCGTCGGGAACATGCTCGCCGGAGCGTACGGCGTAGAGCACCACCTCGTGGCCGGCGGCCCTCAGCTCGCGGACGACCTCCTGAATGTGCACCGAGGCGCCCTTGGTCCCGAACACCGGGATGCCCGGGTCACAGCAGATGTAGGCGATCCGCATCAGGCGGCTCCTTCCCGATCGGTCAGGTACATGCT
This sequence comes from Actinomyces viscosus, assembly GCF_900637975.1. Lineage (NCBI taxonomy): Bacteria > Bacillati > Actinomycetota > Actinomycetes > Actinomycetales > Actinomycetaceae > Actinomyces > Actinomyces viscosus. The sequence continues at coordinate 481,240 of NZ_LR134477.1, forward strand.
GGGAGCAGTCGGAGCGTGACCGGGGCCCGACTGCCAAGCGGCCAGGACCGCAGCCTGGGCACGGGAGTCGAAGTGCTCCTCAATGAGCGTGCGCGCCCCACGCGACAGGGAGACGGTGTCGACCTCGCCCAGCGCGATGCCACGCAGGGCCACGGCCAGCTCGGCCGGGTCCCCAGGGGGCAGCAGGAGCCCGGTGACGCCGTCATGCACCACCTCCGGCAGCCCCGAGACCGCGGTGGCCACCACCGGCGTCCCGCAGGCCATCGCCTCCAGGACCACCGTCGGCAGACCGTCGATGTTGCCGTCGGCCGCCTCGATGCACGGCGCCACGAACACGTCCGAGCGGGCCAGCAGGTCACGCACCTCCGCCTGCGTGAGCGGACCCAGCAGGCGGATCCTGCCCGCCAGGCCCAGGCGGTCGATCTGCGCGGTCAGACGCTCGCGCTCATCGCCCTCACCGGCCAGCTCCACCTCGACGTCGACGCCGGAGCTCACCAGGATCCGCACCGCCTCGACCAGGTCCGCGAAACCCTTCTTGGGCACCAGGCGCCCCACGGCGCACACCCGCAACGGCCGCGTCGACCCCGCCGGTACCGGCGCCGGGGCCCGGTAGGCGAACCGGTCCAGCTCGATGGCGTTGTAGCGCAACGACACCGTCGCGCCCGTGCCCGCCAGCACCGTCCTCAGGTGCTCCTCGTTGTACCGGCCGATGGCGATGACCCGCTGCGCGTCGCCGCAGATCCGACGCAGCCACACCGGGTCCACGGACTCATGGAAGATGTCCTTGGCATGGGTCGTCACCGTGTAGGGGATGCCGGTCAGGGCCGAGGCGATCCACGTGACCCGCCCCGCCAGCGACGCGAAGTGCGCGTGCAGGTGGGTGATGGAGTCGCGACGCACCTGACGCGCCAGCTCCACGCCCTGGGCGACCTCGTCGCCGGGCAGGCCCGCCAGCACCGGCATGATGGCGGCGAAGCGCTCGCGGTCGTCCTGGCGGGACAGGCCGCCGGCGATCTGGCTCCACAGGTCGATGGCCCGCTGCGGTCGGCCCACCCAGCTGACTCGGGCGGCGACTCGGGCGATCTCGGGGTGGAAGCGCGAGTCCGTGGTGGGGCGCAGCGCGTAGATGCTCAGGTCCTCGCCCTGGGCCTCGCGGGCCAGGACCTCGGTGACGATGAAGGTCTCCGAGAATCGCGGGTAGACCTTGAGGACGTAGCCGATACGGGCGTCGGATGCGGGACTCATGCGGGGATCTCCGTACTGGTGAGGCTGTTGAGGGGGCTGCCGAGGATGTCGAGGCGGTCGGTCCGGTGGCCGATGAGCTCGGCGGCGAGCCGGGGGACGGTTACCAGGCCGTCCAGGTGCAGACGCCGTCGTCCCGCCACCTGGCCGCCGGCGCCGGGGGCCGGGTCGTGCAGGTGCTCGGCGAGCCAGCCCTCCAGCGCGGCGGCGCTCAGGTCCGTGACCCGCAGGAGGTCGACGGCGCCCGCGTCCTTGAGGGCGGTGGCCCGGATGAGCTGCTCGAGGCGGGGCGTCTCACGGGGCACGAGCAGGGCCGGGGTGGCGGAGGCGAGGATCTCGCTGACCGTGTTGTACCCGGCCATTGAGATGACGGCCGCGGCCTGCTCGATGTGGCGGCTCATCCCCGCCCAGGAGCGGCGCACGGAGGTGCGGGGGCCGGCCGCTCGGGCGACCTGGTGGAACAGGGGCTCCTCGAGCTGGGGACCGGTGACCACGACGTGCCGGTACCCGTCTGGGACGCGCGCGGCCGCCGCGGCGCGCAGCAGGGTGACGCCGTCGGAGCCGCCACCGGCGGTGGTCAGGATGAACGGCTCCGCCTCCTCGGCGTTACCGGCCAGGGTCGCTGACGCGGGGGAGCCGTCGGCGGTCTCCGCGACGTCGCGGCCGTGGGCGAGGTAGCCGGTGTAGCGCATCCGCTCCTTCAGCGCCTCCGGGGCCTCTCCGGTGGCGCCCAGGTCATGGACCGAGGCGTCCCCGTAGATCCAGACCTCGTCGATGAGACGGCGCAGCGTGTCGGCGTCTCCGAGCTCGTCCCACTCGCGCTGCACGGTCGTGGGCGTGTCCAGGACCTCGCGCAGACCGAGGACCACACGTGCGCCGGGATGCGTCTGACGCATGCGTGCCAGAGGCTCGCGCAGCTCCTGGTACACGCCGTAGGGGTGACGGTCGACGATGAGCAGGTCCGGGGCGAAGCTGCTGAGCACACCGGACAGCAGGGAGCCTCGCACCAGGGTCAGGTCCTCACGGGTGATGCGCAGTCGCTGAGGCAGGTAGGCGCCCTTGGTCTTCTTGACCCCCGGCAGCACCAGCCAGTCGAAGCCGTCCGGGAGTCGGTGCTCCTGGCCCGGCGCCAGACCGGTGATGACCAGGCCGGTGACATCACGACCGGTGAGTCCCGGCAGCGCCCGGGCCAGGTGGTGGGCCAGGGCGAGATTGCGGCGAAGGTGTCCCAGCCCCTGGGCGTCGTGGCTGTAGAGCGCCACCCGTAGGGGAACGGTCGTCATGGATCGTCTCTTCTCTTGGTGTCAAGCTCAGAATCGTTCTGTGACGATCCTGGTCGGCCAGGAGAAGATGACGATTAAGGACGGATGAGAAAGCTCTCAGATTTGTTGGAGACTAAACCAGCTGCACCTCGGTGCCCGCCTGACGCAGGGCCGCGACCTGGTCGGCGGGGGCGCCGTCGTCGGTGATGACCAGGTCGATCGTGGCGGTGGGGCAGATGAGGGCGAAGGCGGTGGTGCCGAGCTTGGAGCTGTCGCACACGACGACGACACGTTGGGCGGCATCGACCAGAGCGGCGTTGACGGCGGCCTCGCCGTCGTGCTGAGCGTAGGCCCCCCGCTCATCGAGGCCCTCGACGCCCAGGAAGAGCGTGCCCACGCTGATCGAGGGCAGGATGAGCCCGGCCAGCGGGCCGGTGAGCTCGAAGGAGCGGGCCCGGGCGATACCACCGGTGACGACGACGCGCACGCACTGGCGCACGGTCATCTCATTGGCGATGTTGACGGCGTTGGTCACGAGCGTGACCGGCACCTCCGGGTCGTTCAGGTCCGGCAGCAGCGCGATCTCCCGAGCCACCTCGGTGGTCGTGGTACCGCCGTTGAGGCCGATGGAGTCCCCCGGGTTCACCAGGGCGGCGGCCGCCTTGGCGATGCGGGCCTTCTCGTCGGCCATCTTCGAGCTGCGGTAGCGCAGGGGCGGCTCGGTGGACGTGGGGTTGGCGACGGCGCCGCCGCGGGTTCGGGTGACCAGCTGCTGGTCCGCCAGGTGGTCGAGGTCGCGCCGTGCGGTCGCCGCAGAGACCCCCAGGCGCGCGATGATGTCATCGATATGGACGCTGCCCTCGTCCATGACGATGTCGAGGATGGCCGAATGACGATCATGCCGAGACATCTCGGTCCTCCTGGAGCTCAAGGGGCGGCCCGGGGCCGGCTGGTGCTGGGGCACGGCACATGATTTGTGCATCAACTACTTGCCTTATCCTGGTAACCGCACGGCAGGTAGTCGGTGTGCTGATGCCAGCATAGTTCAGGAGTGCCCGCAGGTGCCCGCTAAGAGCGACACATGGCGATACGAACCTTGCTACTGTCGTCGACATCAATCATGCCAACGTGTGGGGCGGTGGTCCCGTGGGCTCGCCGCCCCGCCCCTGAGAACAGAGAAAACATGGGACATCCCGCAGACCTTTCCGAGTGCTCCTGCTCCAGGGGGCGAGCTGCCGCACTGGGGGTCGACGTCGGTGCCGACCGAATCACCGCGGTTGTCGCCAGTGGCCGGGGACAGGTCGTCTCCACCCTCTCGCGTCCGGTCCCAGAGGGCTGTCGCTCGGATGGTCACCGGCTGGCTCAGGAGATCGGCGGCGTCATCACCGCCTTGCGTGCAAGCGCTGCCCGTGAGCTCGGCGGTGAGGTGTCAGGTGGGGAGGCGGGGGCTTCGGCGGAGGCTCCGGCCCTGACCGTTGGGATCTGCGTGCCGGGCGTCGTCGACGAGGACGCGGGGTGCGTCCGTCGCAGTGACGCGCTGGGGCTGCAGGACGTCGCGCTGGCGAGTCTCGTCAGCCGGTGCCTGACGGCCGATGCCGCCGAGGTGATTCTCTACTAGGAGGACCGTTGCGGCGCCTGGGCTGAGAGCCGGTGGGGAGCGGGTGGGGAGAGCTGCCTCTACCTGTGCGTTGACGCCAGCGTCTCCGCCGCCGTCCTGCTCAACGGTGTCCCGCTGCTCGGTGGAGGATGGGCCGGCCAGGTCGGACAGGTCCTGGTGTCCGACCCCGACTGGAGCGGCGAGAGGGCCCGCTTGGAGGACGTCGCCTCCGTCGACGCGATGGTGGGGCGCTACACGGCCGGCATCGTCGACGACTCAGTTGGCGGTTCTGCTAGTGACTCTGTTGATGGTTCTGATGGCTCCGCGCCCTCGGGCGGCGCAGGCGATTCCGGCAGTGCCTCCATCAGGGGCTCCGCCGGGCGGGCCGGCCAGGTCGCCTCCGGGCTCGACTCACTCCTCGAAGCGATGCGCTCGGGGGACCGGGAGGCGCGCCGCGTCTGGGGAACCGGCCTGGACGCGCTGGCCGACCTCATCGCTCGTGGCGCCGGCCTGCTCGGTCCCCTCGACGTCGTCGTCTGTTCAGAGCTGACCGGGGCGGGGGATGCCGTCTTCCTGGAGCCGCTGCGTCAGCGTGTTGCCGACCTCATGGCCGGCCTACCGGTGCCGAGCCTGCTGCCGGCCCGGCTCGGGGAGGTGGCTCCTGCACTGGGTGCGGCCGGACGCGCTCTGGAGAACTGATAATACCCTGATAATATTCTGGATATCACCTTGTGTCTCTGCGCCGTTGGCTGACAACTCGCTTATGGTGTTGCGGAGACCCACAATGGGTGCAGGCCGTGGCAGTATGTTCGCCAACTGCAGTCGTCCGAACCGGTTGAGGAGAACCAACGTGTCCCCCAGGAAAGAAGCGAGGCGCAGCGCGTGACCCAGTCTGCTCGTCCGCTTCGTATCGGTATCATGGGTGGAACCTTTGATCCGATTCACCATGGGCACCTCGTTGCGGCCAGTGAGGTTCAGAACGTCTTCGCCCTCGACGAGGTCATCTTCGTGCCCACCTGGGCTCAGCCCTTCAAGAAGGAGCGCCGGGTCTCCCCGGCCGAGCACCGCTACCTCATGACCGTCATCGCCACGGCCTCCAACCCGAGGTTCACGGTCTCCCGGGTCGACATCGACCGGGGCGGCACGACGTACACGATCGACACCCTTCATGACATCGCGGCCGAGTACCCGGGCGCGGAGCTGTACTTCATCACCGGTGCGGACGCCTTGGCGCAGATCCTCACCTGGAAGGACAGTGAGGGCATCTTCGACCTGGCTCACCTGGTGGGGGTGACACGTCCCGGGCACGTTCTCAGCGACTCCGGGGTCCCCCAGGACCGGATCTCGCTGGTGGAGGTTCCGGCTATGGCGATCTCGTCGACGGACTGCCGTCAGCGAGTCGGCGAGGGGTCACCGGTGTGGTACCTCGTCCCTGATGGTGTCGTGCAGTACATACGCAAGTACGGGCTCTATCGTATGGCCTTGCGGCCGGCGTCGGCGACGTCGATGACGGCGAGAGTGGCCCGCGAGCAGTCCCTGAGGAAGGAGAACGACGGTGAGCACTGAGCAGACCGGCGTCAATGCCCCCACGTCCGAGGAGCCGACGCAGGATGAGCACGCTCCACGCGGCAGTCGTCGTGCGATCCGGCAGGCGGAGCGCGCCGCCGAGCGCGAGGCGATCCTGACCGGTCAGCAGCCGCTCCTGACCCGGCGTGAGATGAGGCGTCTGCGTGAGGAGGCCAAGGCGCTCAGAGCAGCTGTCGAGGCCGGCGAGATCACTCCCGAGCAGGCCCAGGCGCTCCAGGACCCCCTTGCCGATCCGGCATCGGTCACCCCCCGTTCCGCTGCCCAGTCAGGCGACGACGCCGAGACCGGGCTGGAGGAGTCGGCCGAGTTCCCCGCCGTGGACGAGGGTGGTGCGGCCTTCCTCGAGCAGGGAGGGCAGAACCCGCCTCTCAACCTCTCCGTCCCCGAGGGGCCGTCGGCCTCCGCTCCGAGCTGGCGCTCACTGTCAGCGGCTGAGGCGGTGGCGATCTCCGAGATCGAGACGGGCCTCATGGAGGCGGTCGACCTGCCGGTGGCGACCCTGGACTACGACGCCCACTGGGCTGCGGACGCCAGCTCCGAGCCGGCGCCGGTGCCTACTCGCTTCTCGCTCAAGGAGCGCCTTGAGGGCGGTCCCGGATCCCAGGCCGATGAGCAGGGCAGCGCTGAGCCTCAGGCCGCCGCCGAGCAGATCGGTGAGGCGGACGCCGAGGAGCCCACGACCAGTCCCTATGACTACCGAGAGGGGTTCGCGCCGACGACCTACGAGGACGAGGCGGTGTCCTCGCAGCCCTCCTCCCAGTCGGCCGAGGCCGTCACCGCGGTCTCCGCCGTGTCTGCGTCGGCTTCCGGCGCTGCCGACTTCGCCACCTTCGGGCAGCCCGGAGCCGCGGAGGCCACCGAGTCCGCCCGCAGCGGTCTGAGCGCCGGGTCGGCATCCTCCGCCGGTTCGGTTCGCCGTCCCATCGTCCGCATCCCGGCTGCCGCGCAGGGAGTGCGCACCGTCAACACGTCCACGGGTGAGCTCAGCTCGGTCCAGCCCGTGGACAGCTCCCCGTCCGCACAGGAGGCCGTCGACGCCCAGGAGGCCTACGGCGTCGCCTCCATCGAGGAGCCGATGACGCAGGAGAGCATTGCGGTCGATGTCGAGGCCCAGACCATGATGCCCTCGCCGCAGACGCAGCAGGACGATGAGTTCGGCACGGTCGGGGCGCCGCAGTGGAAGTCTCTGCACCAGTCCTCCCAGGTGGACAGCTTCCAGGAGACGATCGTGACCGGGGTGACGGGGGTGACCGGGGCGGCTGAGACCACCGATGTCATGTCCGGAGACGCTGTCAGCCCCTACGCCTTCTACACCGACGAGGCCGAGAACGGTAACGGCCCGGTCGGCGGCTCCGAGTGGGACTCCGTGGCGGCTCCCGCCGCTGAGGTGCCCGAGGAGCCGTACCTGGCTCCCGTCAACGAGGTGACCGGGAGGGTGCCCACCCCCGAGCACGTCCTGCCGATGGAGCAGCCCAGCTCCTCCTCGCGTACCGGCAAGATGCTCATGGCCGCGCTCATCATTGTCGTCCTGCTGCTCATTATCGCGGTCGTCGCGTGGCTGCTGATCTCCAACAGCAGCAATAGCGCCAGCGCCATGAGCACCACCGTCGGGGCGGGGGAGTGGATCCGTCAGCTCGTATGACGGCGGTGCGCGCGGTACAGTCGCCGCTGCCGCACGATGCCCGACTGACCGCACCGAAGGAGATCCGTGCCCGCCACCGAACACGCCATCAGTCTTACTGCTGCCGCCGCTCGTGCAGCGGCTGACAAGAAGGCTGAGCACCTCACCGCTATTGACGTCTCCGAGCGACTCGGCCTGACCGACGTCTTCCTGCTGGCCTCCGGCTCGAATGACCGTCACGTTCACGCCATCGTCGACGCGGTCGACGAGGCCATGCACCGTGCCGGTGCCAGGCGGCGGACTCGTGAGGGCTTCGCCGATGCCCACTGGGTGCTGGTGGACTACGGCGACGTCGTCGTCCACGTCCTGCAGGACGAGGACCGGGAGTTCTACTCGCTGGAGCGTCTGTGGAAGGACTGCCCCGCCATCGAACTGCCGGAGGACCTGACGCAGTCCGGCAGCCGGGAGGGCGACGAGGAGAGCGGGCAGGGGGATGGCGCGTCATGACCGACCTCATCCTGTGGCGCCACGGCCAGACCGACTACAACCTCCAGGGGCGTATTCAGGGGCGGGTCGACATCCCCCTCAACGACACCGGCCGTGAGCAGGCCCGGCGAGCAGCCGACGACATCGCGGCACTCGGACCCACGCGGATCGTCTCCTCCCCGCTGGTGCGGGCGCGCGCCACCGCCGAGGTCCTGGCCTCACTGACCGGGCTGAGTGTCGAGATCGAGCCGGGGCTGGCGGAGAAGTCCTTCGGAGACTGGGAGGGCCTCAAGGCGGCCGACATCAAGAAGCAGTGGCCCGAGGACTACGCCACCTGGCGCGCCGGCGGAGACCTGCCTCAGTTCAGGATCGAGGGACGCCGTCAGACCGCGGAGAGGGTGGGGCAGACGCTCAAGGCCATCGCCGCCGACTCCGGGAAGGATGATGTCGTCGTGGTCGTCTCCCACGGTGCGGCCACCAACCTGGGGGCCACCTACCTGCTGGGCATGGACGCCCAGCAGTGGTTCGGACTGCGCGGCATGAGCAACTGCTGCTACGCGATCATGCGCACCAACAAGCGGCCTCCGGGCTGGTCGGTGGTGAGGTGGAACGCCGGACCGCCGGTGGACCCGAGTCCGCTGGGCAAGATCCTGGGCTGAGCAGGTGAGGTAGTACACGCGCAGCGGATTTGCCCTGGCGGGGCCGATCTTCATACAGTTATCCGCGTCGCCGCACGCGAGCGACGCCCGAACGGGGCTATGGCGCAGTTGGTAGCGCGCTTCCATGGCATGGAAGAGGTCGGGGGTTCGAATCCCCCTAGCTCCACGAACCACTCGGATCCTTCTCCGGGTGGAGCACCCATCTCGGGGCTATGGCGCAGTTGGTAGCGCGCTTCCATGGCATGGAAGAGGTCGGGGGTTCGAATCCCCCTAGCTCCACAAGACTCATGATCAGGCCCCGCCACTCAGGCGAGGGCTTTTTTGTCTTCTACCTGCTCGTGCGCAGGTGCGTGCGGCACAATGCCGGACATGACTACTGCCGTACTGGTCAAGGCTCTGGGCGCCTTCTTCGCGATCATGAACCCCTTCGTCAACCTTCCGCTGTTCCTGAGCCTGACCCAGGACCAGGACACCGCGACCCAGCGGCGCACAGCAGTGCGCACGACGATCTCCTCCACCGTCATGTGCGCCGTCGTCCTGCTCCTGGGGGCGGCGATCCTCCGCTTCTTCGGCATCGGCGTCGACGATTTCCGGATCGCGGGCGGAATCGTGCTGCTCATCATCTCCCTGTCCATGCTCAACGGCAGCGGCTCCAGCGCCCACGAGGGGAGCAAGCAGGAGAAGAAGCAGCGCGATGCGGCCGACGGCGGGAACGACGTCGCCTTCTATCCCATGACCTTCCCCATCCTCGTAGGCCCCGGGACGATTGCGACCATCATCGTCATCCAGTCCCAGGCCCGGGGAATCGGCGGACATGCTGCCGTGGCGGCCGCGCTGGCGGCCGTCCTCGTGGCGCTCGGGGTCGTCCTCTACTTCTCCTCCAGCATCGGCGCGCGCCTGTCCATGACGATGCGCACCATCATGACCCGCCTCATGGGCATGATCCTGGCCTCGATCGCGGTGCAGATGATCGTCGTCGGGATCCAGCACCTCTTCCCCGGGCTGGTCCGTTGAGACGCGCTCCACGTGTGGGCTTCCGCGAGGAACTAGCCCCCCAGGGAGTCTGAGGGTAGCCTCACCTTCAGATGTTGCCGGGAGCACCCCGCTCCCACGTGCGGCGACAAGGTAGGAAGGTAAGCGCGTGACGTCCGTTCAGGTTCCCGACATCATGCAGCGCGCTCGGCGCATGGCCAGGCGTCTCCTGGCCGGCAGTGGAAGCGCCGCGGTGACGGCCTACCGCATCGACCCCTCCGCGCCCGCCGCCTTCGTCGCCCACGCTATGCGGGCCGACGGCCAGATCCTCGTGGCGGCCTGCCCGCCTCAAGGTACCCCGCTGGCCATCGCGCCCGACGACGTCGCCGTCGACGTGCGACTCGACATCACCCTCGACGCCGCCGAGCCCGGTGTCCGCATCACGGCCGCCACCGCCCACCTGCTCGGCAGCCTGACCTGGGTCGACGGTGAGGACCGCGCCCTCGTCCTGGCCTCCTCGCGGACTTCCGCCTGCCACTGCGCCATCGTCGGCGAGGACCCGCTCGAGCGTGTCCGAGAGATCGCCTCGGGCCCTGGTGGGCGCCTGGGCGTCATCTCCTGCGAGCGCGTCATGCTCCACTGCGTCTCCGGGGTCTCCAGCCACGACATCGAGGAGATTCTCGACGTCGGCTCCGTCGATGCCGGTGCCGCGCCCGCTCCCTCCTGGAGCCCCCAGGAGGTCATGGACGCCCACGAGGCGGTCAGTGCGGTCGGGCAGCTGGGACTGCGCGCCGTCTGCGAGGCCGTGCGCGAGGGACAGATGCCCGGCTGGACCTGCTCATCTCGCCCCGCCGTCGGCGTGTGCCCCACGTTGTGGGACAGGACCCTGTGCGTTGACGTCGACGCCCACGGAGTGACCCTCATGTCCATTACCGGCGAGGAGGTCACCACCTTGGTGGTCGCCTTCCCGGAGGCCCTGACCGGCGCCGCAGAGGTCGGGCCGACTCTGGAACGGCTCGCCTCCCAGGCGCTCCCGCAGCGCCTGGCCCGTCCCTGACCTCAACGTCTCGCCGGGTCTGACCGTAGAGACCGAAACGGGGGTGCCACCGCACGGTGGCACCCCCGTTGGTCCCCAGCCGCTCGAGCTGGAGATCCTTCCGGTCAGCGAACCTCGTAGGTCTTGCAGGAGGCGGTGTCGCCGCCGACGCTCACGGCCTCGGCCGTGCACATGAGGTCCTTGTTGTGGACGCACTCGAGGCGCTGGCAGGCACCCACGTGCCCCTCGGCCACGGGCAGGCCGCCGCGGGCGTCGAGGCTGATGAAGGTGTCACAGGCCGGTGCGCCGTTGTCACCACCGACGGTGATGGCGAAGGCGGTGCAGCCCCCGTTGTTGAAGGCGCAGGAGGTGGTGGTGCAGGAGGCGATCTGGGTGACGGACATGATGCTCTTCCTTTCGAGCGGGCGTGCGCTGCGGACATGAATAACGTAAATCCGAGCCCGTACCCCGGCAACGAAGGACAGCCTGGCCTGCTTCACCCAATATAGCAAAACGTTGGAATATCAACGTTTCTCTGTTTTATCGAGCGCGGCTCGGCGAGTGTGCGCCCCTGGCGAGAATACTGGGTTGTGTGCCATCTATTTTCGTTATTCCCCGCAGGTGAGGCACGCCTTCACGGAGGAGGGGAGCCTGTCTGCTGTGCCCCGTCCTGTGGTGAGAGGACTTGACCGTGCCTGCGCTTGAGCTCACCCGAGCTCAGCTGTGCGCGGCGGCCACGGCCAGGCACAGGGAGCCTGCGAAGCGTGTCTCGCGCTCGGAGGCGCTCATGTCGCCGGAGTGGTCGAGCAGGTGGTCGGAGACGGTCAGGACCGCCAGCGCCTGCCTGCCGTACTCGGCGGCGACGCCGTAGAGAGCGGCCGCCTCCATCTCCACGCCCAGCACCCCGTAGGCGGCCAGTGCCTCGGTCTGGCCCTCGGGGGTGAAGTAGAAGTGATCGCGCGAGATGACCGTACCCAGGTGGACTGCTCCGTCCACCCCGGCCTGCTCGGTCAGCGAGGCCTCGTAGGCGGCCCGGGCGAGCCCGAAGTCGGCGACCGCGGAGAAGTTCACCCCCGGGATGCGCAGCTGGTTCATGGAGGAGTCCGTGTGGGCGCCGGTGGCCACGATGACGTCGCCGACCTTGACCTTCGGGGAGATGCCGCCGGCGGTGCCCACTCGGATGATCCGCTCCACCCCGAACTGGCTGAACAGCTCAGTGGCGTAGATCGTGAAGGAGGGCTGCCCCATACCCGAGCCCATGACGCTCAGCGGCCTGCCGTCAACGGTTCCGGTGAAGCCCAGCATCTCGCGCACGTCAGTGACCAGGCGGGCGTCGTCCATGAGGGTCTCGGCGATGCGCTGGGCCCTCCTGGGGTCACCGGGCATGAGGACGGCGGGGGCGAAGTCGCCTGCTTCTGCGGCAATGTGAGGGGTGGCCATGGGGTTCCTCTCGGGAGGGCGTGTCGGCGATGGGGCAGCGTTCAGTGTGGCACAGGTCGCGTGAGAAACGACAGAGCGGCACCCTGGTTGACGTCCGCATCGTGGACATCGGGCGACACATGATGGTCACTGGGACTAGCGTCCAGCGACAAAAGGGCCTGCGACCGATCCGCAGGAAAAGGCGGCCAGCGGGTCGCCTTCGTTTGTGACATCACGGAAGGTGGCTCATGACCTCCAAGACAGGGGAGAGCGAGTCTCTTCAGGCGCCTCCGCGCGAGCAGTGGAGCGGTCAGCTCGGCTTCCTCATGGCCGCCATCGGCTCGGCGATCGGGCTGGGTAACATCTGGCGCTTCCCGGGGGTGGCCTACACCAACGGCGGGGGCGCCTTCATCGTCCCCTACGTCATCGCGCTGCTGGCGGCGGGGCTGCCGATCCTCTTCCTCGACTACGCCCTGGGCCACCGCTTCCGCGGCTCACCGCCGGCGGTCTTCCGGCGCATGTCCACCAGGCTGGAGTGGCTGGGCTGGTTCCAGGTCTTCATCTGCTTCGTCATCATGACCTACTACGCGGTGGTCGTCGCCTGGTCCCTGCGCTACATGTTCTTCTCCTTCAACATCGCCTGGGGCGACGACGCCGGAGGCTTCTTCGAGCGCTACATCGGCATGGACCGCCTTGGCTCCGAGGTCGGCTACTCACCGACCCTCGTCATGGGCGTGGCCCTTCCGCTGCTGTTCGTGTGGGCCTTCGGCCTGGTGGTCACCGCCCTGGGAGTCAGCGGAGGCGTGGAGAGGGCCAACAAGATCTTCCTGCCGCTGCTGGTCCTCATGTTCGCCGCCCTCGTGGTGCGCGCCCTCATGCTTCCCGGCGCGGGGGAGGGGCTCAACGCCCTGTTCACCCCCAAGTGGTCCGCCCTGCTGGACTACAAGGTGTGGATGGCGGCCCTCGGCCAGATCTTCTTCTCCCTGTCAGTGGGCTTCGGCGTCATGCTCACCTACGCCTCCTACCTCCAGCGCCGTCGCTCCAACCTGGTGGGCACCGGCCTCGTGGCGGGCTTCGCCAACTCCTCCTTCGAGCTGTTCGCCGGCATCGGCGTCTTCGCCACCCTCGGCTTCATGGCGCACACCCAGGGCATCGAGCTGAGCGATATGAAGATCACCGGCCCGTCCCTGTCCTTCGTCACCTTCCCCACGGTCATCGCTCAGATGCCCGGAGGCGCGCTGTTCGGAGTGCTCTTCTTCGCCTCCTTCGCCATGGCGGGACTGACCTCCTTCATCTCCATCATCCAGGTGGTGGCCGCGGGTGTCGGGGAGAAGCTCGGTCTGACTCCGAAGGTGGCCTCGCTCGTCGTCGGCATCCCCGCGGCCGTCGTGTCCTTCGTCCTGTTCGCCACCAGCTCGGGCCTGCCGGACCTCGACGTCGTCGACGCCTTCATCAACAACATCGGGGTGGTGGCCTCGGCCATCATCATGTGCGTGGCGGTGGCCTGGGTCCTGCGGCGCGCCAGGCTCCTCCAGGACCACCTCAACGCCGTCTCCGAGTCGCGGATGGTCGGCATGTGGTGGCGCGTCCTGGTCGGTGTCGTCGTCCCCGTCCTGCTGGGCTACATGTTCCTCCAGACCCTGTGGACCTATCTGTCCGAGGGGTACGACCCGGAGTCGTACTCGAACGGCTTCGTCATGGTCTTCGGCTGGGGGATGCTCCTGCTGGTCGCCCTGTGCACCGCCGTCATGACTCTCATCCCCTGGAAGACCCCGGTGGATGAGTTCGAGTCCCTCAGGCTCGAGGCCGATTCCCCGGAGGAGGACTGAGATGACCGGAACCGCCGTACTCATCATGCTGCTCGCCATCGTCATCATCTGGGGCGGCCTGGCGGTGTCCATCACCGCGCTCATCTCGCGCGGACGCCGGGAGGACCGTGATGCCCGGGCGGAGGCCTCGGCGCGGGCCCGCGAGCACATGCTCCACCCCGAGCAGGCCGACTGAACGGCTCCCGTCCACGGAGAAGAGAGACTGACTCCACCACCCGCCTGGGGCCCGGTTCGGCCGGTTTCCAGGCGGGTGGGCCACAATACGCCTATGACTCAGACTGATGTGAGCCCTCAGGCGCTGCCCCGTCTGGTGGCCTTCGACCTCGACGACACGCTGGCACCCTCGAAGTCGGCCATGCCACCGGCCATGGCCACGGCGCTGAGGCGGCTGCTCGACGTCGTCCCCGTCTGCATCATCTCCGGGGGACAGATAGGGCAGTTCCGCGACCAGGTCCTGGCCCACCTCGACGCCGACGCCGACGAGCTCTCCCGGCTCCACCTCATGCCCACCTGCGGCACGCGGTACTACACCTACGACCCCTCGCAGGACGGGCGGGGCGCCGACGCCTGGAAGCTGGTCTACGCCAACGACCTCACGCCCGAGCAGGTCCGCACCGGCTTCGAGATCGTCGAGGCCCAGGCCCGCCGGCTCGGCCTGTGGGAGGAGAGGACCTGGGGAGAGATCCTGGAGGACCGCGGCAGCCAGATCACCTTCTCCGCCCTGGGACAGGACGCCCCCCTGGAGGCCAAGCGCGCCTGGGACCCCTCGGGGGAGAGGAAGGCGGCTCTGCGCGACGCCGTCGCCCCGCTCCTGCCGGAGCTGGAGGTGCGTTCGGGCGGGTCCACGAGCGTGGACATCACCCTCAAGGGGGTGGACAAGGCCTACGGCATGAAGCGCCTGGCCGAGGTGACCGGTATCGCGCTGGAGGAGATGCTCTTCGTCGGCGACCGCATGGACCCCGAGGGCAACGACTACCCGGTCAAGGCCCTGGGCGTTCCCTGCCAGGCCGTGGGCGGGTGGCAGGACACCGTCACCTACGTCACCTCCTTGGCGAGCCTCATCGCCTCCCAGGAGCACAGCGGTGAGGACCACGCCGCCCAGGTCTCGCTGGGCGCCCGTCTCTGAGGCGGGCCGTGGCACGTACAGACACCGGCTCCGACGCTGACACGGGTGCCGACATCGGTCCCGGCCTCGCCGATCGCGCCGCCGACCTGTGCTCCGGTCTGCTGACGGCCGCCCGCCGCTGCGGCGCCCTGGCCCTCACGGTGGTGCTGTCACTGCGGACCTGGTGGCGCCGACGTCACTCAGGCACCCGCACGGTCATCGGTACGACGGCGATGATCCTGGCCTCCAGCCTGGTCTCCCTCCTCCTGGGACTGTCCACGGCGACGGCCTCGGCACCGGTCGGCCCGCACGAGGCGACCTGGTCGACGACCCTGGACTCCACCGTCACCCTGGACCTCGGGCCACTGGGAACCGCCTCGATGGAATCACCCGCGGGGGTCCTCGGCGTCAAGGTGGTCCTGGGCGAGATCCCCGGCGATCCCGTCCCCGACGCCGCCAGCACCGCCAGCGTGGGACAGTCGTTGTCCTCCGACGCGGCCTCCTACCTCTCGCTCGTCTCCCATCCCGACCTGACGATCCGGCAGGGACTCTACGGCCTGGCGGGGGACGCGCTGCGCCGGGCCGGGGTCGTCGAGGCGATCTTCCTGTGCTGCGTGGCCGCCTGGCGCCTGGCGCCGACGAAGCCTCTGCGGGAGACGGTCCGCGCCGGCGCCTCGCACCGCTGGGCGACGACCGTGGCGGTCTCGGCCGCTGTGGCCACCGTGGCCTCCCTCCTGGTCCCGGCCACGCGCACGACCACTGTCCACGGCTCCACCCTGTCGGTGCTGGAGGGGACCCCGTTGGCCCAGGCCCGCTTCTCGGGACGCATCGCCGACGTCGTCACCGCCTACGGCCCCAAGGCGCGCTCCTTCGTCGAGACCAACAATGACTTCTACGCCAAGGCCGACACCAACCTGCGCGCCGCCTGGAAGGCCTCCGAGCAGACCGACGGCCTGGTGGACGTCACCGCCGCCGACGGAGAGGTGGACACCGAGGACCTTCAGGCCCGGCTCAAGGCGGCCTCCGCGAAGACCCTGGTGGAGGCCGCCCCCGCACCGCAGGATGAGGCTCCCCAACCCCCCGAGGGCCCGGGACCCACCGCAACGCCGTCGGCCTCGGCCACCCCCTCGGTCACGGCGCCGCCGGTGACGGGCGCCCGCTCGGTGCCCGAGCGCGGCCGTAAGACGGCCGTGCTCACCACGGACCTGCACTGCAACCTCGACGTCATCGCCTTCTCCGGGGTCCTCGACCAGCTCTCCGGCGCGGACGTCCACATGGACGACGGGGACCTGACCATGACCGGCTCCGACCCCGAGCGCGTGTGCGTCGACGCCCTGACCCAGGCGGTCCCGAGCTCGACCGCGAAGATCGCCACGATCGGCAACCACGACTCCGACGCCACGGCCGCCCGCCTGCGCTCCCAGGGTTGGACCGTCACCGACGGCTCGGTCCAGAGGGTCGCCGGCATCTCGGTACTCGGAGACGACGACGCCGAGCGCACGACGACGGCCGGCACCAAGCCGCGCGGCGGGGAGACCACCGAGCAGATCGCCGCCCGTCTGGCCAAGGTGACCTGCGGGCGCACACCGGTCAACGTCGTCCTCATCCACCAGCCGGCCACCTTCGACCCGCTCATGAAGGAGGGGTGCGCGCCGCTGCTCCTGGCCGGGCACGTCCACGCCGAGCGCGGGATGACCACGGCGATCAGCCCCCAGACCGGTAGGCCCGTGACCGGCATCATCTCCGGCGCCGGCAAGGGCGGCACCTCGCTGGGCTCCGTGACGGAGGACGCCTTCCTCCACGTGATGTCCTTCGACTCCACCGGCGCACTGGTGGCCTGGCGCGCGGTCATTCTCCACCCCGACGCCTCGGTGACGGTGGGGGCCTGGCGGTCGGTCCCCGGCATCGCCCCGGGCCAGGAGACGGCGACCATGGCCTCGACACCCGACCCGTCGGCATCGGCTTCGCAGACGGCGCCGGCCGAGACGTCAGGGGAGGCGCCGGCCGACTCCGAGGAGGGCGCGGAGAGCCAGGATGCGGCGCAGCCTCAGGAGGGCGCCGAGCCCCAGGACCAGGCCGATCTTTCGGACGGGTAGGGCGCAGACGGCCCCTTGTGGCATACGCTCGCACCCTGATCACCCCACGACGCCCAGAAGAACTGATGACGCACCACCGGTGAGGAGACTGACGATGTCGCGCATGCCCACAGATGCCGAGATCGATGAGATGAGTGAGGCCGAGCTCGAGGCCTACCTGGGGTCCGCCCCCGGGCAGGAGCTCGACCGGCGCACCCGCCGCGACACGGACGAGGGATCGGCCGACCGGCCGGCCTGGCTGCGCCGTTCCGGGGCCGATCGGGGCTTCGGCTGGCTGCTCATCGTGTGCGCGCTCATCGGTCTTGTCGCCTGCTGGGAGCTCATCAGCTCCCAGCTCGACCTGCTGCGCAACCCGAACGCGGAGCTGATCTGCGACGTCAGCCCCCTGGTGTCCTGCGGCGACTCGCTCAACGTGTGGCAGGGCAACCTCCTGGGAGTGCCGAACTCCTTCATCGGGGCCATCGCCTTCGGCGCCCTGGCGGCGATCGGCGCGGTCCTGCTCAGTGGCGCGCGCCTGCCGCGCTGGATATGGTGGGGGCTGAGCGCCGGCTGCCTGGGCGGAATCGCCTTCGTCATCTGGTTCCTGACCGTCTCCATCATGACCTTCGGCAAGCTCTGCCCCTTCTGCATGGTCATCTGGTCCGTCACTATCCCGGCGGCCGCCCACTCCTGGGCCTGGGCCGCGGCCGGCGGCCACCTGGGGCTGCGCGACAACCTGGCGCTCGACCTGCTCAAGGCCCGCTGGTGGGTCACGGCTGCGATGTACCTGGCGGTGGTCCTCACCATCATCATCGCCTTCGGAAGTCAGTTGACAAGGTTGTTCGGGTGACGCCGCCCGTGGGTCGGCCGGCCTCGACCAGGCCCGCCTGGAGGCCCTCGGTGGTGGGGGACTCGACCGTTACGCAAGACTACCTCAAGGTCGTGTGGGCGGCTTGTGAGTGGGACGGGGCGGGTGCCTCCATCACCGGCCTGGCCAAGCGCATGGAGGTGGCGCCCTCGACCGCCTCGGAGAACGTGGCGCGCCTGGTGGAGGAGGGGCTGCTCGTCCACGAGCCCTACAAGGCCGTCACCCTCTCCGAGGAGGGGCGACGCCGAGCCATGGGCATGATTCGTCGTCACCGCATCCTGGAGACCTACCTGGTCACCCAGCTCGGCTTCGGCTGGGACGAGGTCCATGCCGAGGCCGAGGAGCTCGAGCACGCCGTCTCCGAGCGGTTGCTGGAGCGGCTCGACGCCGTCCTGGGGCACCCCACCCGCGACCCGCACGGGGACCCGATCCCCACCGCGGACGGCTGGCTCATCATTCCCGACCTGGTGCGCCTGGAGACCCGTCCGGTGGGCTCCGACGGCGTCGTCGGGCGGATCCAGGACGACACCGAGACGCTGCGTCGCCTCAGGCGGGCCGGTATCGGACTGGACAGCCGGGTGCGCATCCGCGACCGGGGAACCGTGGCGCCGGCCGTGGAAGGCGGCAAGCGGAGGCGGGCCACCGTCATCGCCCTCCTGGACCCGGAGGCCTCACGCGTTGCGGTGCCCGGGGAGTCGCCGGAGGCGATCATCCCCGACGGTTCCCTGTGGCTGCTGGCCTGACAGGCACCGGGACCTGCACGGATCCGTGCGAGGCTGGGGGACAATAGGGCCATGAGCACGATTTTCACCAAGATCATCAATGGCGAGATCCCCGGCCGCTTCGTGTGGGCGGACGAGGTCTGCGTCGCCTTCGCCACCATCGAGCCGCACACCGACGGGCACGTCCTGGTGGTTCCTCGCGTCGAGGTCGACTCCTACATTGACGCGCCCGACGACGTGGTGGCGCATCTGTCCGTGGTCGCCAAGCGCATCGGGGCCGCGCAGGTGCGCGTCTTCGATGCGCCTAGGGCCGGGCTCGTCGTGGCGGGCTACGGGGTCGACCACCTGCACGTTCATGTGCTGCCGATCCGCTCCGAGGAGGACTTGTACTTCACCTCTGCCCGCCACCCCGAGGGGCCCGAGCTCGACGCCGCTATGGAGCGTCTGCGGGCTGGTCTCGTCGAGGACGGCTGGGGCGAGTTCGTCCCAGCGAGGATGGACAGCGCCGCGCTCGCGTAGCACCTGCAGCTCTTGGCGCCGGTCTGGTTAGAAGGGTGGGGCTTGGTCGATGAGGGGTGCGGGTCCGAGGGTGTGGGTGGCGTGGGGGTAGGGGGTGGTTTCGTAGTCTCCGGCTTTCTGGCCGGGGGTGGGGCCTCGGGTGGTGAGCCGGAGCGGGCTGTTGGTGTCGTTGGTGTTGTTGGTGCTGTGGGTGTTGGTCAGGGCGGTGTTGAGCCGGTCGATGATCTCGGGGCTGATCTGGTTGCTCAGGGTCGTGGGTACCTGGGCGCCGGGGAGGTAGTGCTGGCGCGGTCCGACTTTCTTGGGGAGGCGGTTGATGGTGGCGTCGGGGTGGCGCTGGTAGACGGTCTTGTCGGGGGTGTGCCAGGACAGCACCCCGGTGTCCTCGTTGCGGGTCAGGGCCCATCCGGGGGTGTGCTTGAGGCGGTGGTGGGTCTGGCACAGGGTGACCAGGTTGTCCAGGCTGGTGGTCCCGCCCTGGCTCCAGGGGGTGAGGTGGTCGATGTCGCACCTCTGGGCGGGGGTCTGGCAGGTGGGGTAGACGCAGGAGTGGTCGCGGGCGCGCACCAGGTCGGCAAGGCCTGCCGGGGGACGGTACCGGCTGCGGCCCACGTCGATGACGGTGCCGCTGAGCGGGTCGGTGACCAGGCGCCTCCAGGTGCCCCCAGCCGCCAGGCACCAGGCAGTGGCCGCCGGCACCGCGGCACCGTGGGCACCGATCAAGACCTCAGCAACCTCGGCGGGGTCAGCGGGCTCAGCTAGGTCAGTGACCTCGGTGGCGTTGGCGGGATCAGTGAGCCCGGTGGCGTTGGTGGGCTTGGTGGTCTCGGTGGCTGTGGTGGCTGTGGTGGCAGCCCCGGTGACAGGGGCGGCCTGCGTAGGCGTGGGTGCTGTCGCGTGCGGGGCAGTCCCAGTGGGCACTGCGACAGGAACCCGGTCAACGGATCCGGCAGCGGGTTCGGCCTCGACGGCCCGCACGAGGCAGGTGGGCCCCTGGGAGGGCACCGAAGAGGTTGGGGCAGCAGGAACGCCCCGCCCGGAAGTAGGCAGGCTCCTGCCACCGGTGGCGGACAGTCTCCTGCTGCTGGTGGTGGGCAGGCTTCTGCCAGTAGAGGCCGCCGGGGAGCGGTCGTGGCGGCTCACGGTCCTGGCCGCGGCAAGAGGCACCCCACCAGAGGTGGGCAGCCTCCTGCTGCTGGTGGTGGGCGACTCGCGGTCGGTGAGCTCAGGCGCGGTTGCAAGACCACCGCCACCGGGACCGCCACCGGGACCACTGTCGCCGTCTCCGCCGCCAGGATCGCCGCCGCTGCTGGTGGGGTCTGCTGGTGGTACCAGGCTGGTCAGGGGGACGGTGACGGTGACGTTGATGCGGATGTTGTTGGGCAGGGGCAGGCGCCCGGTGGGTGAGGGTCTCCACCAGGGGCTGGTGGATCCCACCAGGGAGCTCAAGGCGCTGAGGAGTCCTTCTGCTGGCTGGCCCGCAGGGTGGCCAGGGTCATGCTGGTGATGGCGTCGGCTCGCAGCTGGGCCAGGGTGCGCCTCTCGCCGGTGGCACGTGCGCTGGCGGCGATGGCGTCCAGGGTGGCGTCCAGCAGCAGGGCGTCCATGGCCGGCAGCAGCATGCTCACCCGGCAGACCCCCTCACCGGCGGGCCTGAGGGCGCGACACACACCGACGGCTCGTGTTGGCCTGGGCGCGCTCGGCGTGACCGTCGGGGTCAAGACGGATAAGGGCTCTCTCGATGTCGCGTCCCAGCTGGGCGACGCTGCGCCGGGGCGCCTGGGGCAGCACCTGCTCTTGAACCTCCAGGGCCACCGGGGCGGGCACCCCCTCGAGACGACGAGTTACCAGGCAGGCTTTGGCTGAGTCCAGCACCCCGCAGCGCTCCATAGCCTCGACCGGCCCGAAACCGGCGCTCATCAAGGCGGTGCCGTGGTCGATGACCTGCCCGGCCCGGGTGCGGGAGACTCCGAGGCGGGCCGAAAGGAGGCAGGTGGTGTTCAAGCGCCGCTCGTCATAGCCCACCACGGGGGACACGGTGCCTGCTGGGCCCCACTGTCCGGGGTGGGTCGACAGCTCCTCGCACCTGGTCAGGCAGGCCGCCGCCAGGGCCTCACCCCAGGCGGCCCAGGCCGCCAGGCGCCGGCAGGCCGCCACCAGCTCCCCCAGCCCGTTACCTTGTTGGTGGTCCCGGGTGGTCCGGGGCTGGGCCAGCTGCTGTGGGCATGATGTCTTGCCCCTGTCTTCTAATGATCCGGGGGGTGTTGTCACCCGCGGCAGCCGGGCGCTGGTGACCGCTGATAAGGGGAACGACCCGCTGCGTGTGAGGTCTTTCGTAACGTGGGTGCGGGACCGGTCGTCCACCGGCTGACCCTCACCCATGCAGCGAGAGGTGGCAGGAGAGATGGATATCGAGGACATCGACGTCTTCATCGGCATCGACGTCGGCAAGAGCGAGCACTGGGCCACGGCCCTGAGCCGGGACGGGCAGAAGGTCCTCGACAGGGCCCTGCCCAACGACGAGGACCGGCTGCGTGAGGTCTACCAGCGCCTGCAGGCAAAGGGGCAGGTGCTGGTGGTGGTCGACCAGCCCGCCACCATCGGGGCCCTGGCGGTGGCGGTGGCTCAGGACATGGGCATCACCGTGGGCTACCTGCCCGGGCTGTCGATGCGCCGCATCGCTGACCTGACGCCGGGCAGCGCCAAGACCGACGCCAAGGACGCTGCCGTCATCGCCGGCGCAGCCAGGACCATGCCTCACACCCTGAGAGCCGTCAGCGCCTCGGAGGAAGAGGCTGCGGCGCTGAGCATGCTGACTGGCTTCGACCTGGACCTGGCCCGCCAGGTCAACCAGACCGCAAACCGGATCCGGGGCCTGTACACCCAGATCCACCCCGCCCTCGAGGCCGTGGTGGGGCCCTGGCTGGAGCACGACGCCGTCTTGGAGGTCGTCGCCGCCTGGCCCACTCCAGCCGATCTGAAGCGAGCGGGCAAGGCAAGGATTGACGCCAGGCTCAAGAAGCACGGGTGCAGGCGGCACGCCACCTGGGCCGGCCAGATCGTCTCGGCCCTGGAGCACCAGACCGTGGTGGTCGCCGGCACCGACGCCGCCGCAGTGGTGCTGCCCCACCTGGCTAGGCAGCTCATCTCCCTGCACGCTCAGCGGGCCGATGTCGCAGCCCAGGTCGAGACCCTGGTGCAGGCCCACCCTCTTTACCAGGTCCTGACCTCCATGCCCGGGATCGGGGTCAGGACCGCAGCCGTCTTCCTGGCCGAGACCCTGGGCAAGACCTTCGACGCCGGAGCCCAGCTGGCCTCCTACGCCGGGCTCGCTCCTGTCACACGTCGCTCCGGCTCATCGATCCGTGGTGAGCACGTCTCCCACGGCGGCAACAAGAGGCTCAAGCGCGCCATGTTCCTGTCCGCCTTCGCCTCACTGCGCTCCGACCCCGTCTCCCGGGCCTACTACCAGCGCAAACGCAACCAGGGCAAACGCCATAACCAGGCCGTCCTCGCCCTGGCCCACCGCCGCATCCTGACCCTGCACGCCATGATCCGCAACGGCGCACTCTACGACCCCCAACCAGCCACGAAACTACCCACCGCCGCTTGACACACCACATAGGGGCACCCCCCCCAGCCCCCCCGGCCCCCAGGCCCATGATCCCCGAGGAGGCGGCCTCCTCCACCCCCAGGACCCGGCACCGCTCAGCAGCACCCACCAGAACCGCATCACCGCCAGGCTCACCGGCAAACAGACCCGCAGCCACCCCACCACCACCAGCACCGGCACCGGCACCGGCACCGGCAGCGTCATCAGCACCGCCGGTGAAGTCCGCCCCGGCGGTGCCGGGGCCCTGAGAGCCAGCGCCAGTATCAGCGCCGTCGGCGTCGTCGGCGGCGGTGGGGCCTTCACCGTCAGGACCCTGGGTGTCCACCAGCAGGCGGGACAGCAGACCCTCGACCACACCGGCCAGCACCCCACCCGCCCCCAGGGACGCCAGCACACCCGCCACATCCCCCACCGGCACCGGCTGCGGGCTCGGGCCCGCAGCCCCGGCGGGCGCGCCCACCCCACCCGGCACACCGGCCGGGTCACAGGGAAGCACACCACGATCGAACATATGTACAGTATAGCCCCACCCACCACCACCCGCACCCCGAACGAGCGTCTCAAATCGCCTGAAATGAGGGCAAAAGTCGAAACTCCAGAGGCTTTCAGGCTCCTTGACCCGAACTGCGCTGGGTGCTGCTTGAGAGACTTAGAACTGGACCAGGGCCTCCTGGCTACGCTGCTGACGAGAGCTGCACCTCATCAGCGGGTCGGCGCCCTGCGTTCGTCATGTTGTCCGGGTCCCTCCGAGTTGGCACCGGCGAAGAGTGATAGGGGGCAGGCTCATGTGGGAAAGCAGTCGAGTGACGTAAGGGATGGCAGGTAGGAGCCGTGTTGTCTGTCGAGATGGGACCGGCTTTCTCACTCCCCGAGCGTCCCTATGCCGTCGGCGTCCATGCGATTAAGTGCCCGAACGACCTGTGGAAGGGAGGTAACGCCGTCGGAGGCCAGAAAATGGCCGGCACCGGGAACGGTGACGACATCCGCGTCGATCTCAGCGGCGAATTCCTGCGAAGCCGCCTGGGGGACGAGTGGGTCGTCATCGGAGTGAATGACGGTGGTATGGCCCAGGAACGGACGCAGCTCACACGGGCGTGCGTCGTCGAGAAAACCGCTGAGTCCTCTGGCAAGAAAATGATCAAGATCGGCATCTCCCGTCGGCGGAAGCTGCTGCGCAAAGGGGGCGACGGAGACAAAGGCTGCCAGATGTGGTGCCCTACCACCCACCGGCGAGCTGTGTGCGACAACCTGCTCTATCGCCCGCAGTGCGGTCAGTCCGCCAAGACTGTGCGTCACAATCACGAGCCCTGTCAGGCCTGTCGGCCCGTTCAGCGACGCTTCGATTCTCTCGGCCAAGATCGTTGCCCAGGTCGAAGCCTCCGGAGACTCCAGGCAGGGGAGTCGCGGTATCTCAACATTGTGAACGCTCCGCGCGAGCCACGGGAACCAGTGGTCGCGTGGCTCTGCGCCGAATCCGTGGACGAGGATGACTCTGTCAAAACCGTCTACTGTGTCGACGAGGTGATGTTCTGTAGCGTGGTCCATACCCCAGAACGCTAAGCATTCACACCAGTGGCAAGGTCAAGCAGAAGCATCGAGATCCGGAAAGGAGGGAGCAGACACTCATGCGTATCGGAGAGTTCGCCAAGCGGGCGGGCGTCAGCCCCCGCTCCCTGCGGCACTACGAGGACGCCGGGCTGCTCGTGCCCGCGCGGACCTCGGCCGGCTACCGGGACTACAGCCTCGAGGACCTCGACGTCGTCGCCCGTATCCGGCCGATCCTGGCCACCGGCCTCGGCGTCGCCGCCGCACGACGCTACCTGGACTGTGTGGAGGTCACTGGCGACAACCGTGCGGTTGCCGTCACCATGTGCCCCAATCTGCGCCATGAGCTCGACGTCGTCGAGGAACGGATCAGCCGGCACCGGCGCCGACTGGCAGGCGAGCAAGGTGCCCTCAACCGTTTCAGGGCCCTGGCCGACACGTCGGCCCAGGAGCAGGGCTAGGCGTAGGGCTGGAGTGCGGGGCCTCGATCGCTCAGGCATGCGCCGCGCTCGGCTGACGTGACCGGTCTCGCCCGCCCGCGGGTTGGTCGTCGTCGGGCGCCGCTCCCGCCGGGAGATAGGCTGTGTCCCAGCACCAGGAAGCACGAGTAGGAAAAGAGCGCTGCCGCGATGTCAGAGAGAACCGCACCGGGCGAGTCCGACACCCCCTACCGCTACACGGCGGCCCTGGCGGACTCCATCGAGACCGCCTGGCAGGACCGCTGGGAGGCCGAGGGCACCTTCAACGCCGACAACCCCGTCGGCGCCCTGGCCGGCCCCGGGGCGGACAAGGAGAAGTACTTCCTGCTGGACATGTTCCCCTACCCCTCCGGCAAGGGCCTGCACGTGGGCCACCCGCTGGGGTACATCGCCACCGACGTCGTCGCCCGCTTCACCCGCATGACCGGCAAGAACGTCCTGTACACGATGGGCTACGACGCCTTCGGCCTGCCCGCCGAGCAGTACGCCGTCACCACCGGCCAGCACCCGCGCATCTCCACCGAGGCCAACATCGCCAACATGCGCCGCCAGCTGCGTCGCCTGGGCCTGTCCCACGACCCGCGCCGCTCCCTGGCCACCATCGACGTCGACTACGTGCGCTGGACCCAGTGGATCTTCCTGCAGGTCTTCAACTCCTGGTTCGACCCCGAGGCCCCGCGCCGTGACGGCCGCGGCAAGGGCGCGGCCCGGCCGGTGTCCGAGCTGCGCGAGAAGCTGGCCTCCGGCCAGGTCGCCGTTCCCGGCGGCCGCGACTGGGACAGCCTGAGCGCCCCCGAGCAGGCCGAGGTCATCGACTCCTTCCGCCTGGCCTACGTCTCCAACGCGCCTGTCAACTGGTGCCCCGGCCTGGGCACGGTGCTGGCCAACGAGGAGGTCACCGCCGAGGGCCGCTCCGAGCGCGGCAACTACCCCGTCTTCAAGCGCAACCTGCGCCAGTGGATGATGCGCATCACCGCCTACGGGGACCGCCTCGCCGAGGACCTGGACACCGTGGACTGGCCCGAGAAGGTCAAGCTCATGCAGCGCAACTGGATCGGCCGCTCCGAGGGCTCCGAGGTGACCTTCGCCGTACCCGGGGCCGGGCGGAGTGCGGGTCAGGGGACCGGTCAGGACGCGGCGCTGAGCGTCTACACCACCCGACCCGACACGCTCTTCGGCGCCACCTTCATGGTCGTGGCCCCCGAGCACCCCATCCTGGGTGGTCTCGACGCCTCCGGCTCGGTGCGCACCGAGGCCCAGATCGCCGCCGACGCCGCGGCCCTGACCGTCCCGGCTGCCTGGCCCGAGGGCACCAAGGAGGCCTGGACCGGCGGCTACGCGACTCCCGCCGAGGCCGTGGCCGCCTACCGCGCACAGGCGGCGGCGACGTCGGACGCCGACCGCACCGACGAGGGCCGGGTCAAGACCGGCGTCTTCACCGGGTTCTTCGGCATCAACCCCGTCAACGGCGTGCAGGTGCCGATCTTCGTGGCCGACTACGTCCTCATGGGCTACGGGACCGGCGCCGTCATGGCCGTGCCCGCCCACGACGAGCGCGACTACGCCTTCGCCACCAAGTACGACGTCGACATGATCCAGACCATCGGCCCGGCTGACGACCCTCACGGCGTCGACCTGTCCACCCAGGCCTACACGGGCGACGGCGTCGTCGTGAACTCCGCCCTGGGTGACCTGGACATCAACGGCATGAGCAAGGACGAGGCCAAGGCCACCATGATCGCCTGGCTGGAGGCCAAGGGCGCCGGCCGCGGCGCGGTCACCTACCGCCTGCGCGACTGGCTCTTCTCCCGCCAGCGCTACTGGGGCGAGCCCTTCCCGATCGTGTGGGACGAGGACGGCGGCGTCCACGCCCTGCCTGAGTCGATGCTGCCGGTTGAGCTGCCCGAGGTCACTGACTACTCGCCGCGCTCCTACGATCCCGACGACGCCGACTCCTCCCCGGAGCCGCCGCTGGGCAAGGCCACCGAGTGGGTCGAGGTCGAGCTCGACCTGGGCGACGGCCCCAGGACCTACTACCGGGAGACCAACACGATGCCGCAGTGGGCCGGCTCGTGCTGGTACGAGATGCGCTACATCGACCCCACCGACGAGACCGCGCTCGTCGACCCGGCCAACGAGGCCTACTGGATGGGACCGCGGCCCGAGGCCGGCAACACCTCCGGCGGCACCGACCTGTACGTCGGCGGTGTCGAGCACGCCGTCCTGCACCTGCTCTACTCCCGCTTCTGGCACAAGGTCCTGTTCGACCTCGGTTACGTCTCCTCCTCCGAGCCCTACCACCGGCTCTTCAACCAGGGCTACGTCCAGGCCTACGCCTACACCGACGCTCGCGGCCAGTACGTGCCCGCCGACGAGGTCGAGGAGGTCACCGCCGAGGACGGCACCACCACCTACCTGTGGCAGGGCGAGCCGGTCAGCCGCGAGTACGGCAAGATGGGCAAGTCCCTGAAGAACATCGTCACCCCCGACGACATGTACGAGGCATACGGCGCCGACACCTTCCGCGTCTACGAGATGAGCATGGGGCCGCTCGACGCCGACCGCCCGTGGGACACCCGCGCCGTGGCTGGCAGCCAGCGCTTCCTGCAGCGCCTGTGGCGCAACGTCGTCGACGAGACCACCGGTGAGCTGACAGTCGTCGACGACCCTGCCGACGAGGACACCCGCCGGCTGGTCGCCAAGACGATCGTGGGCGTGCGCGAGGACTACGAGGGCATGCGCCTGAACACGGCCATCGCCAAGCTCATCGTCCTCAACAACCACCTCACCGGGCTCAGCGAGGTTCCGTGCGAGGCCGTCGAGGCCCTCGTCCTCATGACGGCGCCCGTGGCCCCGCACATCGCCGAGGAGATCTGGAAGCGCCTGGGCCACGAGCACTCCCTGGCCCACGAGGACTTCCCGGTCGTCACCGACGAGTCCCTGCTGGCCGCCGACAAGGTCACCTGCGTCGTCCAGGTCAAGGGCAAGGTCCGTGACCGCCTCGAGGTCGACCCCGACATCTCCGAGGCCGAGCTGGAGCGGCTGGCCCTGGCCGCCCCCGGCGTCATCCGCACCCTGGACGGGCGCGGCGTGCGCAAGGTGATCGTCCGGGCCCCCAAGCTGGTGAGCATCGTCCCCGAGTGACCGGGCAAGGCTCTCCGACGGCGTCGTCCACCATATTTGAAACATTGGGAGACATCGGATGGCACGGTGTCATTGCTATCGCACACGCCATGCGCCCGGCCCGATCCAAGTATCTGAGGTGAATCACGATGACTCGACGCTCCATCGCAGACATCACGGCTCGTGCAGATGAGTTTGCTGATGCTTTCGAGAACTACGACCCGAAGCCCGGCGACCAGGATGCCCCGCTGCCACCGATCATGGCTGTCAAGCTTGCGGCGTGGCGCCGTGACACGGCTGAGCGTGAGCTTGCTGAAGCGGTGCATGCGGCCCGTGAGCAACAGCTGTCCTGGCGTGAGGTCGGTGAGGCGATCGGAACTAGTGGAGAGGCTGCTCGTCAGAGGTACAGTGCCGTCGCGCAGTAGCCTTTGCCGATTCCTTCATCCGGGCCCCCAAGCTGGTGAGCATCGTCCCCGAGTGACCGGGGAAGGCTCTCCGACGGCGTCGCTCACGACCACGCCGGAATAGCGGAGGGATTGCACGAACCGAGATGGTTGGTGCAGCCCCTCATGCTGTTGTCCGAAGATGTTTCGGTGATGTTCAGGCCGAGTGCCCGAATCGCTTCTGCGCAGCCTGCCGGGTCACGCCGAGAGCGGCTCCGATCACAGTCCAGGAGTCGCCGGCCTCCCGAGCTCGAGCGACCGCGGCATGCAGCTCGACCTCGGCGTCATGCACCCGCTGACTCGCGGCAATGATCGCCCGGAAGTGCGTGGCGTCGCGGGCGGGCGTGCTGCTTGGATCGAGAGTCTCAAGGCCGGTCGTGTCGTGAGCGTGCGTCAGTGTGGAGGACAACGTCATCACCTCAGATAGTCGTAGAACTTCGGTCGCAGGCGGTCGGCATGAATGATCCGGGTTGGCTCTGCGGCAGGAACCGCGACCAGCTCGAGCAAGGTGGCGTCAACTGCTGGACCGATGACCAGGAGTCGCTCCTCTCCTTCGTACTCGTACTCGACCAGTCTTAAGGCGTTGGTCCAGGCATGTTCCTTGGTCCAGGCATGTTCCACATCCGTACGGGAGATCCCGTGCTTCAGTGTCGACCGCCCAACCCTCATGTGTCAACGTTAGGTTGACGAAAGGTGTTGGTCAAGGTAACGCACACGCGACGTGGCGACGGGGACTCAGCGGCGCCTCAGGGTGCCGAAGATGGAGCGCGTGATCTCACGGGTGATCTGGCGGCCCACCGAGCCGATGGTCTTCTCAACCTCCCGCTGACGGCGCTCGGCGGCCTTCTCCGCCTCCCGCTGGCGGCGCTGAGCCTCCTTGACGGCCTCGCGCTCCAGGCGCTCGGCCTCCTTCTGGCGCTGTGCCGCCTCGCGGGCGGCCTCCTTCTCCAGGGCCTTCTGGGCCGCGGCCTCGGCCTTGGCCTGCTCCTTGGCGGCCTGCTCGGCGGCGCGGGCGGCCTCAGCGGCCTCGGCGTCGGCCTGGACCCGCTGGGCCAGCAGCTCGTAGGCGGACTCGTTGTCCACCCCCGTGGCGTACTTGGGCTTGAGCGCTGAGGAGGTCAGCACCTGGTTGACGGTTCCGTCCTGGGCCGGGCCCATGACGGCGGCGGGCACGTTGATGACCACCGGGGCGACCGGGGCCGGGCGCCCCTTCTCGTCCAGTACGCTCACGACGGCCTGACCGGTCCCTAGCGAGGTAAGCACCCGGCTGAGGTCGACGGGGCTGACCGGGAAGGTGGAGACCGCCTTCTTGAGGTTGGCGGCGTCGGCCGGGGTGTGGGCGCGCAGCGCGTGCTGGACGCGGCTGCCGAGCTGGGCCAGGACCTCGTCGGGCACGTCCGTGGGGGACTGGGTGATGAAGACGATGCCCACGCCCTTGGAGCGGATGAGGCGCACGGTGCGCACCACGGCCTCCAGGAAGGCCTTCGACGCGCCGGAGAACAGCAGGTGGGCCTCGTCGAAGAAGAACACCATGGTGGGCTTGTCCGGGTCACCGACCTCCGGCAGGGTCTCGAAGAGCTCGGCGAGCAGCCACATGAGGAAGGTGGAGAACAGCGTGCCCTGGGACTGGATATCGGCCAGCTCCAGGGCGGAGATGACGCCGCGCCCATCGGAGGACAGGCGCATGAGGTCGCGCACGTCGAGCGCCGGCTCGCCGAAGAAGGCCTCACCGCCGGCAGCCTCCAGCGCCGCGATCTCACGCAGGATGACCCCGGCCGTGGCGGCCGAGACCCCGCCGATGGTCTTGAGCTCCTCCTTACCGGCATCCGTGTTCGTCAGGTAGTCGACGACGGCGCGAAGGTCCTTCAGGTCCAGCAGGGCCAGCCCCTGAGCATCGGCCCAGTGGAAGACGAGCTGGAGGGCGGAGGCCTGCGTGTCGTTGAGGCCCAGGACCCGCGAGAGCAGGATCGGCCCGAACTCGGTGACCGTGGTGCGGATCGGGGTGCCGTTGATGCCGCTGGAGTCTCCCCCTCCGAGGTTGAACAGCTCGATGGGGAAGGACTGGCCCTTCCAGTCCTGACCGGTGGAGGCGACACGAGCAGCGATCTTGTCATTGGAGGCGCCGGGCTCGGCCAGACCGGTCAGGTCGCCCTTGACGTCGGCCAGGAAGACCGGGACGCCCGCGTTGGACAGGCCCTCTGCCAGGAGCTGGAGCGTGCGGGTCTTGCCCGTGCCGGTCGCGCCGGCCACCAGCGCGTGCCGGTTGAGCAGCCCCAGGGGGATGCCGACCGACAGGCCCGTGACCGGTGCGGGCTCGCCGTCGGAGAGCGTGTCGAGGTAGGTGCCCACCGGGAGGGTGGGGGAGGAGAAGCTGTAGCCGGAGCGCACCTGGGCGGTGTACCCGGTCTCCTCGGTCGCCCCAGTCTCCTCAGTCTTCTCCTCAGTCTGCGTTGCCTGGGTGGCCTCCTCGACGGGGGCGGACGCATCGGATTCAGGAGCGGGCTCCGCCTGGGTCTGCGCCGCTGGGGTCTCCTGCGTCACCGGCGCCGCGGCGGCGTCGGCCGGTTCCGTGGGGGCTGCGGCAGGGGCCGCCTCGTCGGAGGAGCTGGAAGCGGGGCTGGAGGCGATAGCGGCATCGAGGGCTGCTTGAGCGGCGGCGGCCTTGGCTGCGGCGGCTTCGGCGGCGGCCTGAGCGGCCTCGGCCTTGAGGCGTGCGATCTCAGCGGAGTCGGTCATGGCGTCATCGTAAACGTCGAACCTGCCAGTGCGCTGACTCAGGCGTGCCAGGAGCCTGACGCGTCTGGACGCGTGAGAGGAGCCAGGCCCTCGGGACGTAACCTCCCCGAGCTCGTCCACAGAGACCACACAGGCGCGAATGCCCGTTGGCCAGGACAAACGGAGAGAAATGTGGTCTTGATGCCGTTTCCAGCCCCGTGAGGGGCGGGGACCCAGCCGACAGGGTAGCCTCTGGGACCGAGAGAACCGAGACCACGCGTCCGGCCCCGCTCCTCCACCCGTCCTCTGTGCAGTGA
The DNA here is from genome assembly GCF_900637975.1 of Actinomyces viscosus. NCBI lineage: Bacteria > Bacillati > Actinomycetota > Actinomycetes > Actinomycetales > Actinomycetaceae > Actinomyces > Actinomyces viscosus. Next base: position 512,474 of record NZ_LR134477.1, read on the forward strand.
GGTTTGCGCGCCCCATGTTGCCCCCTGCGTCGTCGTCCCCGGCCCTGCCCTCCCCGTCGCAGGGCGGGCAGGTGCAGCCTTCCGCTCGTAGGGGCGAGTGAGCGCCATGCGGATCGCCTTCTTCATCGACGACTACCTCCCCTCCGTCCACGGCGTCGCCACCTCAACAGCCACCTTCCGAGCCGCCCTGGAGCGCATGGGGCACGAGGTCTTTGTCGTTGCGCCCAACGCCGAGGGCTACGTGGAGACCGACGACCACGTCATCCGCCTGCCCTCCTCGCGCTACTACGTCTTCGACAGCCGCGAGGTCGCCACCATCTACCCCGGTCTGGCCAGACGCTTCGACGCCTACGACTTCGACATCGTTCACAGCCAGACCCAGTTCAGCCTGGGAGTCCTGGCCCACTGGGTGGCCAAGCGCCAGAACATCCCTCACGTCACCACCATTCACACCCTCTACACCGAGCTCATCGACGACTACCCGCTGGCCGTGGTCTCCGGTCTGCTGGCGCTGTCCGTCGCCTTCCCCGTGGCGCTCAAGTCGCTGCCGGTCCTGCCCAGGGTCCACCGCGACTCCATCAGGCACCTCAACAAGCGCGACATGAAGACGGCCCTGTCCCGCCAGGGGTGGCGGCTGACGGCGGCCTTCGCCAACAAGTGCGACGCCTGCCTGTCACCCTCTCAGCACCTGGCCCAGATCCTCATCGACGACGGCGGACTGACCGCCCCCTGCATGGTGCTGCCCAACGGCCTGGACTCCAGCCGTTACCGGCGGGCCCGCGCCGCCGACTCGCCGATCCCCAAGGCCCCCGGCGAGAAGATCATCATCTGCGTGGCCCGTCTCAGCCCCGAGAAACGGCAGATGACGCTCATCGAGGCCATGCCCCACCTGGCCGATATGCCGGTCAAGCTGGTGCTGGTGGGGCCCGGGCCCTCCCAGGAGGAGGTGGGGCGGCGGGCCGAGGAGCTCGGGGTCGCCGACCGGGTGGTCCTGACCGGCAAGCGCTCGCCCGAGGAGGTCGCCGTCCTGCTCAAGCAGGCCGACGTCTTCTCCCTGGCCTCCTACCACTTCGACAACCAGCCCATGGTGTTCCTGGAGGCCGCCGCATCCGGGCTGCCGATCGTCTACTGCGACGAGCGGATGACCGAGTGCCTCACCGAGCACAACGCGATCCTCACCGACGGGATCCAGGGGGAGGACTTCGCCCGGGTCCTCGCCTCGCTGCTGTCCGACGACGCCCGACTCGCCGAGCTGTCCGACGGTGCCCTGGAGGTGGCCCGGCAGTTCGACTCCGAGACGATGACCAGGCGGCTCATCGACCTCTACAACGACCTCCTCGCCTCTCGTGGAGCAAGGCCTCCGGGGACGGCAGACCGGTAGCCGGAGGCCTCGGGTGCTGCCGCCACGGGCGGCGCCTGGCCGGTGAGCGCGAGGCTTGCCGATAAGGTAGGTGGCATGTCGCTCGCCGTCGTCACCGACTCCGCTGCCTGCCTGACGGAGACCCTGGTGCGCGACCGCGCGATCGAGGTCGTTCCCCTTCACGCCGTCCCCGGTGAGGACGGCGCCCCTGGGACCACGTCGCGGCCCAGCGTCCAGGAGCTCGTGGACGCCTACCGGCGCGCAGCCCGCCGGGCCGAGGAGGTCCTGGCCATCCACATCTCCTCGGCACTGTCCGGAACCATGGACAACGCCCGAGCTGCCGCAGCCCAGCTGGAGGCCGAGTACTCCAGATCCTCCAGGGGCGCCGGCGCTGACGGCGCAGGAAAGGCAGCGCGCCGCCGGCCGCAGTGGCTGCGCGTCGTCGACTCCGGCACCAGCTCGGGAGCCCTGGGGCTCACGGTGCTGGCCGCTGCCCGCGCCCACGACGCCCGCCGCGGTGCGGCTCTGGCTCGGGCCAGTACCGCCCGCTCCTGCCAGCTCTTCGTCGTCGACGACCTGGGCCGACTGGCCCGCTCCGGGCGGATCGACCGCACCACCGCCCGCCTCGACGGCGTCCTCGGGATCCGCCCGGTCCTGGCCCTGACCCGCGACGGGATCCGGGCGCTGGAGACCGTGCGCGGCGCTGCCCGCGCCAGGCGCCACCTCATTGCCCAGGCCGTCCGCGCCGCCGGCGGGACCGCCCTGTCCGGCCCCAGGCGCCCCGCCGAACCGGTGCGCCTGGCCATCCAGGGCGACGACGCCGACATGCTGGCTCAGCTCGAGGCCGGCCTGCGCGAGGCCATGGAGGAGGCCGGAGCCATCGTCACCGAGGTCCTCACCCTCCCGGTCGACGAGGCGACGAGCACCCACGTGGGCCCCGGGGCACTCGGCATCGCCGTCGCCCCCGACCTTCGGGCCCACTGAGCCCGCTCCGACGGCGTTGCACGCCGCACCGGCTGTCGTAAGCCGGCTGCGGTCTACGACGAGTCGACAAGGGCGCCCGGAGGCCACAGGCCGCCGGATGCGAGCGCTCTCCACAGGGCGGACGGGCCGACCGCGCGGCCCGCAGGCCCAGCACCTACCGTCGAGGACATGGGCATCAGGAGAGGAACCGGGAACCGGCCCCTGGACGACCTCGTGCGCCTGGCCTGCTCGGCAGATCCTGAGGAGCCCGTCCGCAGGCCGCGCCGCCTGGCGATCGCGCCGCGAGCCGCCGTCGTCGCCGGCTGCGTTCTCCTCATCCTGGCCGCCGTCCTGGCACTGCGGGCCGTCCTGGCCTCCACCGGTGCAGGTGGTGAAGCGGATCCGGCCGCGGCAGCCGGGGCCTCCGCCTCGATTCGGTCACCAGCCGCAGGACCGGCCACCGCGCCTGCCACCGGGGTGAGCCCAGGGCCTGCCATAGGGCCGGGCGGCCCCACCGCAGCCGGACCCAGCGGCGGAGCCGGCGCCGTCGTCGTCCACGTCACCGGAGCGGTTACCAGACCGGGCGTAGTCACCCTGAAGGCGGGCAGCCGCGTCACCGACGCCATCAACGCCGCCGGGGGAGCCGCCCCGGAGGCGGACACCGAGCAGCTCAACCTCGCCCGGGTCCTGACCGACGGCGAGCAGATCCGGGTGCCGCGCATCGGCGAGGTCCTGCCCGATCCCGCACCGCAACCCACCGGACCCACCGGAGGCGCCGGCCCGCAAACGGGAACGGCCACAGGAGGGACCGGCGGCAGCGCCTCAGGAACAGTCAACATCAACACGGCCTCCGCCTCCGAGCTGGAGAAGCTTCCCGGAATCGGCCCGGCCCTGGCCCAGCGGATCGTGGAGTACCGCGACTCCCACGGCCCCTTCGCCAGCGTTGACGCGCTCACCGACGTCCCCGGCATCGGCAAGGCCAAGCTGGATGCCCTGCGAGAACAGGCCACCGTATGAATGAGGCCCGCAGCCCAAGCGGCCTCCGGGCCCCGTGGGACGATCCCTCCCTCTACGAGCGCCTGCGCCAGGAGCAGGAGAGTCACCGGCACCGAGGGCGCCACGCGCACGCCACCTCCTCCAAGGCCCCCGAGGCCCTCGACCTGCGCCTGCTCGCCCCGGCGATCACCTGCTGGGGCAGCGCCTGGTGGGCCGTCGGGCATGACGGAGCGGCGGCGTGGAGACCGGCCCTGCTCCTGGGGGCCGGATGCACCGCCCTGGCTGCGGCACTGATCGTGCCCGTGCTGCGCTTCAGACCCCCGCGCCACCGGGCCGACCCGCGCCCCGGAGCCCCCGAGCGGGACCCCGGCGCCATCGGTACCGTCAGCGCCAGCCTGCTCGTGTGCGCCCTGTGCGCCGCGACCGTCCTGGCCATCAGCGCCGCCCACCTGTGGGCACGCCAGCGCGATCCCCTGACCATGGCGCTGGCCTCCGGACGCCCGGTCACCCTGATCGGCACCGTCTCCCAGGAGCCGCGGGTCACGGCCACCAGCCGTTCCACCCTCGTCATCACCACCCTCGACGTCGAGCAGGTGGACGGGAGGACCTCATCCCTGAGCGCTACCGTCCTGGCGGACAAGCAGTGGCTGAGTCTGCGCATGGGCACCCGCGTCCAGGTGCGCACGCGCCTGAGGCCCACCGATCCGGGCCGGGCGGAGGCCGCCATCATCCCCAAGCGTGCGGGCCTGACGATCCTCGGCCGGCCCTCCGGCGTGCTCGGAGCCGTCACCGGTATCCGTACCGGCCTGGCCCAGGCCGTCGGAGCACCGGACGCCGGGGGAGCGCAGAACCCGGGAGAGACGGGGGATGCTCAGGGCCCCTGGCCGCCGGGCGCCCAGACCCTCGTGCCCGGCGTCGCCCTGGGTGACGACCACGCCCTGCCGGCCCAGGTGCGAGAGGACATGCGCACCGTGTCCATGACCCACCTGACCGCCGTCTCCGGCCAGCACGTCGCCATCGTCCTGGGGCTGAGCCTGGCCGCCCTCGGAGTCCTTCCCCGGCGGTGGCGGGCACTGGCCGGGACGGTCCTGCTCACCCTTCTCGTGGTCCTGGTGCGACCCTCCGGATCCGTCCTGCGCGCGGCCACCATGGGGGCCGTCATGCTCCTGGGTGTCGTCGCGGGACGGCGCGCCGCCTCCGTGCCCGCGCTGTGCGCCGGGGCCATCGTCCTGCTGCTCATCGACCCGTGGCAGTCCCGGGACTACGGCTTCGCCCTGTCCGTGGTGGCCACCGCCGGCATCGTCATCGGGGCCAGGCCCGTCGCGGCCCACCTCTCACGCCGCCTGCCCCGGTGGCTGGCCGCCGCCGTGGCCCTGCCCCTGGTGGCCCAGGCGGCCTGCGGACCGGTTCTCGTCCTCCTCCAGCCCTCCGTGGGGCTCTGGTCGGTTCCCGCCAACCTGCTCACCGAGCCGGCCGCCGTCATCGCCACGATCAGTGGGCTCCTGGCCGCCCTGGTCCACCCGGCCTGGCCCGCGGCCGCCGCCGTCATCGCCTGGCCGGCGCTCGCGGCCTGCTCCTGGATGGTGTGGGTCTCCCGGTTCTTCTCCCACCTGCCCGGCGCCACGCTGCCCTGGCCCAAAGGGGTCCCCGGAGCGCTCGCGCTGGGAGCCTGCGAGATCACGGTCCTGCTCCTGGTGGCTCCCCGTACGCGCCGTGCCCTGTCAGGGGCGCTGAGGCGGTTCGTGCGGCCTGCTCGTGGCAGGCTTGCCCCATGGCAGCGACCCGAACCTCCCGCTCCCGGGGCCAGCGCAGCGCATCGTCAGGACTCCGGTGGGACCAGGCCCGGCTGGCGCCGATCGTCCTCATCCGTGCCAGGGAGGAGGTCCTCGCCGACCGTGCGGTCTCAAGCCTCCTGGCGCAGGCCAAGGCCAAGGACGCGACCACCGAGATCACGCGCCTCGAGGCCGCCACCTACGAGCCCCACCAGCTCGACACCCTCGTGTCCCCCTCCCTGTTCGGTGAGCCCAGGCTCGTCTACGTCCCCGCCCTGGAGCAGATGACCGACGCCCTGCTGACAGACCTCATCGCCTATGTGGGGGCCGCCGACCCCGAGGTCAGCGTCATCCTGCGCCACAACGGCGGCCAGCGGGGCAAGCGCCTGCTCGACGCCATCAAGGCCTCTCCCTACCCGACCATCCAGTGCGATGCCATCAAGAGCGCCAAGGACAAGTCCTCCCTCGTTGTGGCCGACGTGCGGCGCGCCGGGCGGAGCATCGCCCCCGAGGCCGTCGGCGCCCTCGTCGACGCCCTGGGTAGCGACGTGCGCGAGCTGTGCTCCGCCGTCGACCAGCTCCTTGCCGACACCCAGGGCACCATCGGCGTCGACCACGTGCGCACCTACTACGCCGGGCGCATCGAGGCCACCGGATTCACCGTGGCCGACGCCGCCGCGGCCGGCAACACCCCGGCCGCCATCACCGCCCTGCGCCACGCCGTGGCCACCGGCACCGACCCGGTGGCCATCGTCGCCGCCCTGGCCATGAAGGTGCGCCAGCTCGCCCGGGTCGCGGCCGCCGGTGGCCGGCGCATGAGCCCGGCCGAGCTGGGCATGGCCCCCTGGCAGGTGGACCGGGCCCGCCGTGAGCTCCAGGGCTGGTCCGACGACGCCCTGGCCACCTCGATCCTGGCGGTCGCCCGTGCCGACGCCGAGACCAAGGGAGCCAGCCGGGACCCCGTCTACGCCGTCGAGCGGGCGGTTCTGACGATCTGCCGCGCCCGGGGCTCCTCCCGGCGGCGCTGACTCAGCGCTTCTTGTACAGGGACTTGGTGGCGTAGACCGGCTCGTTGGTGACCTGAACCCCCAGGGCGCGGAAGATGCCCTCATCCACCGACCCCAGGATCGTCGAGGTGTGCACGTCGCAGCCCCGCAGCGTCTCGAGCTGGTCGAGGGCCTTGCGGGCGTTGTCGTCCCCGTTGGCGGACACGGCCAGGGCGATGAGTACCTCATCAGTGTGCAGTCGCGGGTTACGGCTGCCCAGCTCCTGGGTCTTGAGCCTCTGGATCGGCTCGATCGAGGCCGGGGCCAGCAGGTCAGTGCTGTCATCGATCCCGGCCAGGACCTTGAGGGCATTGAGCAGCATCGCCGAGGAGCACCCCAGCAGGGCCGAGGTCTTGCCCGTCACGATGCGCCCGTCGGGCAGCTCGATCGCCGAGGCCGGCTCGCCGGTGGCCGCGGCCACCTCCAGGGTGGGCGGTACCACGGGGCGGTCCTCCTTGCTGACCCCCACCTTGGCCATGAGCAGAGCGATCCGCTGGGACTGGACCGGAGCGATGGCGTCGCGCTTCTCGGTCACCAGGGCCCGGTAGTAGCGGCGGATGATCTCCTGGCTGGCGGCCTGCCGGCAGGCGTCGTCGTCGCAGATGCAGTTGCCGGCCATGTTGACGCCCATGTCCGTGGGGGAGGCGTAGGGCGAGGAGCCCAGGATCTCCTCGAACAGGCGGGTCAGGACGGGGAAGACCTCGACGTCACGGTTGTAGTTGACGGTCTGGACGCCGTGGGCGGCCAGGTGGAAGGGGTCGATCATGTTGACGTCGTCGAGGTCGGCGGTGGCGGCCTCGTAGGCGATGTTGACCGGGTGGTCCAGGGGCAGGTTCCAGATCGGGAAGGTCTCGAACTTCGCGTAGCCCGAGGAGATGCCCCGCTGGTGGTCGTGGTAGATCTGGGACAGGCAGGTGGCCATCTTGCCGCTGCCCGGGCCGGGGGCGGTGACGACCACCAGGTCCCGGCGGGTCTCGATGTACTCGTTGCGCCCGTAGCCGTCCTCGGAGACGATGCGGGCGACGTCGCCGGGGTAGCCGGGGATCGGGAAGTGGCGGTAGACCGTGATGTCCAGCGCCTCCAGCTTGCGCTTGAAGTCGTGGGCCTGGCGGTTGTCGTCGGTCCACTGGGTCACGACGACGCTGCCCACGTAGAGCCCGTAGCTGCGGAAGGCGTCGATGTGGCGCAGCAGGTCGTCCTCGTAGGAGATGCCCAGGTCCGCGCGGACCTTGTTGCGGGCGAGGTGCTTGGCGTTGACCGCCATGACGATCTCGACCTCGTCGGCCAGCTCGGCGAGCATGACGATCTTGTTGTCCGGGGTGAATCCGGGCAGCACGCGCGAGGCGTGCATGTCGTCAATGAGCTTGCCGCCGAACTCCAGATAGAGCTTGCCGCCGAACTGGGCGCGGCGCTCCGCAATGTGGCTGGACTGCATCCGCAGGTACTTGTCGCGGTCGAATCCGATGCGCAATGGGCTCTCCTTGAAGCGGTCTGGTGGGAGTAGTGGGTGATCGGGTGATTCTGTGAAGAGGGAGGGGAGGCGGGAGGCGGCTCAGCAAAAAAGGGGAGGGCGCCTCCCCGGTGGGAGGCGCCCTTCAGATGCTCACTGCTGCGGTGGCCTCAGATGGAGGCGACGCGCTTGGCGAGCTTGGACTTGCGGTTGGCGGCCTGGTTCTTGTGGATGACGCCCTTGGAGACGGCCTTGTCCAGCTTGCGGGAGGCGGCCTTGAGGTGCTCGAGCGCGGCGTCCTTGTCACCGGCCTCGACGGCCTCGCGCACGCGGCGCACGTAGGTCTTGAGCTCGGACTTGACGGACTTGTTGCGCAGGCGGGCCTTCTCGTTGGTCTTGATGCGCTTGATCTGGGACTTGATGTTCGCCACGGTGAAACTTTCTCGCGTCTGATTGGTCGATGGCCGGAGAGAGGGTTCGCGCCACGGGTTGACATGAGGTGGTGGGGCACCTGGCTGGACCCGGTCGCCGGACCCCGCAGCCGGCCAGGCCAGAGGTCCAGTAGGCGACTGTATCATTCGGGATCGCCGCGTCCCCAGGAGCGAACCGGTGCTCAGGCGTGAGGTGCATCGCCCCGTGAACCGGCGCGCTCAGGGTGCTCAGGCGTGGTGGTGGTGGCGCAGGGCGACGACGACGCCGTCGAAGACCTCCCGGCTCATCGTGGCCCCCTCGCGGCGTACCGCGCTCGGTTCCACCAGGAGCAGCCGGTCCAGGCGCACCTCGCTGGGGCGGCCCTGGCGGTCCCAGCTGCCCGTGCCGACGTCGTGCCAGAAACGGCCCCAGCGCGCCTCCTGGGCGGCGTCGCGGTCATGGTCCTTGCTGGTCATCTGCGCCACGACGAGGCGGGTCTCGTGGCGTGCCAGGACCAGCACCGGCCGGTCCTTGCCCTGAGCCGGGTCCTCCTCGAAGGGGATCCAGGTCCACACGACCTCTCCGGGGTCGGCGTCGCCGTCGGGGTCGGGGGAGTAGCTGAAGGCGGGCAGCCCCAGGGCGGCGACGTCGTAGACGCTGACTCCCCGCGACGAAGATGACCCCGCCGTCGACACCGTCGACGCCTCGCCGGTGCGACGAGGTCGTGGCTGCGGGCGGGGAGAGGATGATGCGGGCGACGACTTCGGTGCCGTGGTCCTGACGGGCTCAGCAGGCTCAGCGGACCCGGTCGTCGTGCTCCCTGACGTCTCCTGCGAGGCTGAGGGTTTCTGGGAGAGGGCGTCGCTCACGGCGTCGGAGGCGGCGCGTCCGAGCAGGGTGAGGATCCGGTTGAGAATGCTGGCCATGAGCGCCACCCTACCTACCGTCGGGCGCACCTGCCGCGACGCAGACGGCTCGGCGGTCCCCTCCCGAGTCGGGAGGGGACCGCCGGTCATGCCGCAGGTTGCTGCTGGGTACTGGACGGCGCGCCGGCGGAGCCTAGTTCCTCGTTCGCGTCACGGTGGTGCAGGCCGAGTAGGTCCCGGCCTCGATACCGGCGCCGCTGTCGGCGACGTCGACCACGGTGGTCAGTCCCTTGGAGGGATCCTTGGGGTCGCAGGTGCCCAGCGCCTTCCACCCGTCCTCGGTGATCGCGTCGGCGTTGACCGTGTAGGTGTTCCAGAACGTCATGGTGGTTGACGACCCGGCCGGCAGAGTGTCTCCCGTCGGCAGTGACACGGAGCCGTCCGGCTGGATGACGTAGTCATCCAGGGTGATCCACCACGGACCGCCGCTGCCCCACACGCTCTTCAGCGTCACGCCGGCGGGCACCTGAGGCCGCAGGACGATGTTGGAGGTGCGCCCGTCGGCGTCGGTGGTGTTGGTGAAGGTGACGGTGTAGCCGACCTCGACCTCGTAGGTGCCGGTCGGGGCGGCCTCAATGCTGCCCTGGGAGGCCTTGACGGCTACCTCGCCCACCGGGCGGTCGTCGACGTAGTCGCTGGAGAAGGTCTGGCCGCCAGCAGCGAGCTCCGCCTTCACCGTATTGCGCCCGACGACGCCGCTCAGGTCCACCTGGCAGGCGACCTCCTTGCCTTCGGGCACCTTCGCCTTGCCGCTGGAGACCTTGAGATTCTCGGCCGGCCCCTGGGCGGAGACCACCTCACCGCCGAAGGCGGTCAGGTCGCAGGTCAGGGAGGTCACCTGGGTCTGTCCCCTGGAGCGTCCCGCGGAGACGGTGAAGTCGGACAGGGGTGTGGTGGAGTCGTTCCTCGCCCTCATGGTGAAGCGCCCGGCGTCCTTGGCGGCGCCGTCGACCTTGACCGCCTCAGTGGTGACGGTGGCGTGGGTGTCGCTGGCGGCCGGCTTGTGCGCCGTGGCCGTGGGGGTGAGCACCAGGCTGCCCGTGGAGGTCGTGATCGTGGGGCTGAGGCTGTAGCTGCGCGCGTCCGCCCCGGGTGTCACTGCCGTCGTCCCGAGGTCCAGGTCGAGGTAGGAGCTCTGGTCCCAGGCGGCGTTGAAGCTGACCTCGTAGGTCAGGCTCAGGTGCTCGGGGGTGCAGCTGACGGCCTTGACCGAGCCGGCGCTGTCCCCGTGCTGGTTGTAGTACAGGTGGTCGAAGAACCCCAGGCCGGAGTCGGCCAGCTTGGTTGCGGGCTCGCCCTGACCCTTGTTGACGTAGAAGGTGCTCGTCCCGGCGACCCTGTCACCGTCCGGTGAGGGGCAGGACCAGGTCACTGACCCGGTGCGAAGTCCGCCTCGATGGTGATGGTGGTCGAGCTGTTCGGGGCGATGGCGGAGGGGACCCGGACTCCCCAGCTCAGGCAGCCGTCGGCGTTGTCGGAGCCGTGACAACCGGCGCCCGCCGTGTTGTAGCGTCCTTCGACGGTGATGGAGTCGCTATCGGCCGCGGGGGAGGGGGCGGCGTTCGCCGGTGCGGCGACGGCTCCGACGGTGAGCAAGGGAAGCGCCATGACCACGCCCAGGAGGCGCCGCCATGGCTGAGCGGGTTGAGCGGGTTGAGAAGGTGGGATGTGCATGAGCACGCCTTTCTCCGAGGGGATCGGGATGGGAACCAATTGCCCTGTTAATATATCGCTGAGCAGGACGTTATTGAATGGTGGGAGTACCCATGTACGTGGGATGTCGCCGTCGACTAAGAATGGCCTGGACATAGGTCGGGTACACGAAAGTCTTCGTGTACCCGACCTATATCTCTCTGCTTCCCGTGTTTCAGTTGGGCGCTGCGTTCTCGGCAGGTTTCTGCACGGTTGCCGTGATCTTCTGAGGGGTGTTGTCTGCGGAGGTCGTGACCGTTGGTGAGAAGGAGTAGGTGTGCTCGCCGGATCCTGGAGTCACTGTGGTCGTCCCCAGGCTCAGGTCGAGGTACGAGCCCTCGGAGCGCACCAGGTAGTCGATCGTGTAGGTGATGCTCAGGTGCTCCGGGGTGCACGTGACGGCATCGACCTGACCGGCGCTGTCTCCGTATATTCCGTAATAGAGGTGCGCGAAGTACCTGACGTCGGACTCGCTCAGCTTCTTGCTCTCGCCTCCGGTCGGGGCGTCGTAGAACGACGCCGTTCCGGCGACCCGGTCGCTCGCGAGGCAGTTCCATACCCACTGACCAGGGGCGGAGTCGGCCTCAATGGTGACGGTGAGCTCCTTCTTCGGTGCGATGGTGGACGGAATGCGCAGGCCCCAGCTGAGGCAGTCGGCGCTGGTTCCCGAGCCCTGGCATCCGGCGCCGCCCGAGTTGTAGATTCCGGAGGCGATGATGCTGTCGGAGGCGGGGGCGGCCTGTGCCGGCGATGCGAGGAGGCCGGCGACGAGCAGGGGAAGGGCTGCGACGACGCCGGCGAGACGTCGCCAGGATGGTGGAGCTGGGTGTCGTTGTCGCAAGTGCATGAGCAACCTCTTTTCCGGGGTAGTCAGGACGGAAATGACTACCCGGTAAATATATCGTGGTGCAGGTCACTCGTAAAGAGGTTCTGGCCTCCTGCCGCCCCCCAGCGGCGCTCCGGATCAGCGCCGGCGCGTGGCCTCCTTCATGGTGGCGGTGAAGGCGACGAGCTCACTGCGCAGCGCTCCGAGCGCGTAGTGGCGGCGGTCCTCACCGCCTTCCCCGATGCTCTCGACGGAGGTGGCCGCCACGATCTCGGGGGCGTAGCGCTCGACGATCTTGACCGTCGCCGAGCCGCTGATCGCGCCGTCGGCGCCCGCGGCAATCGCCTCCGCGACCTGCTCGGGCGTGGAGATGCCGAAGCCCAGCATGACCGGGGCGGCGGCGTCGGCGCGCAGGCGCTCCACCGACTCGGCGAGCCCTACGGTGGACGAGGCCCGCTCGGTACCCGTCACACCCACCCGGGAGACGGCGTAGACATAGCCGCGTGAGGCCGCTGCTACCGCGTCCAGCGTCTCGGCGGCGGCCGACGGCGGCGCGATGTAGACGGCGTCGACGCCGGCCTCCTCAGCCGCCCGGCTGAAGGCGGCCGACTCGCGGATCGGGACGTCAGGCAGCAGCACCGAGTCGATACCGGCCTTGGCGCACTCGGAGTAGAAGCGCTCCAGACCCATCGCGAAGGGCACATTGCCGTAGATGAGCATGCCGATGGGCAGCTGCGGGTGGCGCCGGCGCACCCGCTCAACCACCTCCAGGCAGTCATGAAAGCTGGTCCCCGCGGCCAGGGCCCGCACGTGAGCCTTCTGGATGGTGGGCCCGTCGGCGACCGGGTCGGTGAAGGGCACGCCCAGCTCCAGGGCGTCGGCCCCGCCGGCGATAAGAGCCTCGATGACGGCCTCGCTGGTGGCCGGGTCGGGGTCGCCGACCATGACGAAGGGGACGAAGGCGCCCTCGCCGCGCTCCTTGAGGGCGGCGAACATCGCGGGATAGCGGCTCATCTCAGAACTCCTCGTCCGGGCCGTTGCTCTTACCTGCGTTCAGGCCGGCGTACTCGGTGCGCTTGCCCATCTGCTCCACCATGCGCGCGGCCCGAGCCACGGCGCCGTCACCGGAGAAGGACCCGCCCAGACGCGCCTGGACCTGGTCGAGGTCCTTGTCCCCACGACCGGACAGGCACACCAGCAGGATCGGTGGCTCGTCGCCCTGGGGCACCTCGCGCGCCATGGCCAGGGCCTGGGCCAGGGCGTGAGCGGACTCCACGGCCGGGATGATCCCCTCATGACGCGACAGCAGCCGGAAGGCCTCGATCGCGTCGTCGTCGCTGATGCCCACGTAGCGGGCCCGGCCCGTGTCGGACAGCCACGCGTGCTCGGGCCCCACACCGGGGTAGTCCAGGCCCGCCGAGACGGAGAAGGACTCCTCGACCTGCCCCTCCGAGGTGCGCATGAGGTAGCTGCGCGCCCCGTGAAGGATCCCCACCAGGCCCTTGTTGATGGGGGCGCCGTTGCGGGGCGTGTCCAGCCCCTCGCCGGCAGGCTCGACCCCGATGAGCTCGACGTCGGGGTTGTCGATGAACTCGGCGAACATGCCGATCGCGTTGGAGCCCCCGCCCACGCAGGCGATGACCGAGTCCGGCAGGCGCCCCGTCAGCCCCAGGACCTGGGCGCGGGCCTCCCGGGAGATGACCCGGTGGTACTCGCGCACGATCGTGGGGAAGGGATGGGGGCCGGCGGCCGTGCCCAGCAGGTAGTGGGTGTCGGCGAAGGAGGCAGTCCAGTCGCGCAGCGCCTCGTTGACGGCGTCCTTGAGCGTGCCGGCACCACTGTCCACCGGTACGACCGTGGCGCCCATGAGCTCCATGCGCTCGACGTTGGCGGCCTGGCGCACGACGTCGGTGGCCCCCATGTAGATGGTGCAGTCCAGTCCCAGCAGGGCGCAGACCATGGCCGTGGCCGTCCCGTGCTGGCCGGCGCCGGTCTCGGCGATGATGCGCTGCTTGCCCATCCGCTTGGCCAACAGGGCCTGCCCCAGGACCTGGTTGCCCTTGTGGGCACCGCCATGGACCAGGTCCTCGCGCTTGAGCAGGATGCGGGCGTTGCCCTCCAGGGGCAGGTTGCGCAGCTCGGTGACCGCCGTGGGCCGCCCCAGGTAACGGGTCATGAGCGTGTCCAGCTCGGCGGCGAAGGCGGGGTCGGCCTGGGCGTCGATGAAGGCGTCCTCAAGCTGGTCCAGGGCCGGAATGAGCAGCTCGGGCACGAACTGCCCGCCGTAGGGGCCGAAGAACGCGGGCAGGCGCGGGTGGTGCCCCGCCCGCTCGCCCTCGCCCTGGGACTGCCGGAGCGACGACGCATCCTCGCCCTGCGCGCCGTCCGCCTGCGCCTCGGCCGGCTGGGGCAGCGGGACCGCGGTGGCCAGGCCCCGAGCGGCCCTGGCGGGGTCCTCGGCCCCGGACAGGGAGGAGCCCACCAGGAGGGCGTCCACCAGGCCGGACAGCCGCCGCACGTCGTCGGGCGAGCCGACCCCCGACTCGCCGACGAGGACCACCCCGGCCGGGGCCAGCGGGGCCATCTCCTCGGTGCGCGCCAGGTCTGTGTCCAGGGTGCGCAGGTCGCGGTTGTTGATGCCGATGACCTCGGCGCCCAGCGCCGCCGCCCGGTGCATCTCCTCGGGGGTGGAGACCTCCGTGAGCACCTCCATGCCCAGGTGGTGGGCCAGGTCGGCCAGCTCGCGGTAGACGTCGTCGGGCACCACCGAGAGCATGAGCAGGACCGCGTCCGCCCCCAGGCTCCGCGCCGCCAGCACCTGGACCTCGTCGACGATGAAGTCCTTGCACAGGACGGGTACGTCCACCACCTCGCGCACGGCCGCCAGGTCCTCGAAGGAGCCGTTGAAGCGGTCGGGCTCGGTGAGTACCGAGACCGCGGCGGCGTAGGGCGCGTACTGCTCCGCCAGCGAGGCCGGGTCGTAGTCGGAGCGGATGGTGCCGCGCGAGGGCGAGGCGGCCTTGCACTCCATGATGAGGGCCGGCTGCGGACTGGGGGCCTGGCCGCTGCGGGTGCGCAGGGCGGTGGCGAAGGATCGCTGCGAGCGCGGCAGATCCTCGGCACTCAGGTGCCCGAACCGAGCGCGCAGCTCGTCAATGCGCTCACGGCGCGCCTGGACGATCGAGTCCAGGACGGTGCCCGTGGCGATGAGCCTCGCCTCGACCGGCTCGCGGTGCGCGCGCTCACCGGGGCCCGGGGCACCGGGCTCCACTGAGCTCGCGGCGTCCGCAGGGTCCACGGGATCCGCAGGGGAGGGAGCGGGGGCGGTATCTGGGGTGGTCACGGTCTCTCCTCAGGCCCGCTCAGCGGCCGGATCAGTGGCTTTGGTCATGGACTCCAGGTGGCGGGCCACGCCGCCGGAGCGGATCTGTTCCAGCGCCATGGCGGTGCCGTCGGCGAGGTTGTCGGCCGGGCCGGCCAGATACAGCAGGGCACCGGCGTTGATGGCGATGGCGTCACGGTGGGCGGGCTTGCCCTCACCCGAGAGGGCCTCGCGCAGCAGGCGGGCGTTGTCGGCCGGCTCCCCGCCCAGCAGGTCGGCCAGCTCGTAGGTCGCCACTCCCAGGTCCTCGGGCGTGACCTCATAGGACTTGACCCCGCGGGGAGTTGCCTCGCGCACGAGCGTCGGCCCGTGGACGGCGATCTCGTCCAGGCCCGAGCCGTGCACGACCAGCGCCCGCTTGCGTCCCAGCTGAACCATCGCCTCGGCGATCATGTCCAGCATGTTCGGGTCCCACACGCCCATGAGCTGGAAGGTCAGATGGGCCGGGTTCACCAGCGGCCCCAGGACATTGAAGATCGTGGGCGTCGCCAGCGCCCGGCGTACCGGGGCCACGTGCCGCATCGCCGGGTGGTAGGCCTGGGCGAACAGGAAGGTGAAATGGTCCCGGGCCAGCAGCTCGACCGCCGTGGCCGGCTCCACGTCCAGGGGCAGTCCCAGCTCGGCGATGACGTCGGCCGCCCCCGTCTTGGAGGAGACGGCCCGGTTGCCGTGCTTGGCCACCGCGATCCCCATTGAGGCGGCCACCAGGCCCGCCCCGGTGGAGATATTGATGGTCCCCACGCCGTCGCCCCCGGTACCGACGACGTCCACCAGCGGGAAGGTCACCGACGGGAAGGCCCGGGCCGCCTGGCGGAAGGCGCTCGCTGCCCCGGCGACCTCCTGGGGCTCCTCGCCGCGGGCGTGCAGTGCCGCCAGCAGGGCCGCCGTCTCCGCCTCGGACAGGTCCCCGGCGCCCAGAGCGGCGAAGACCGTGGAGGCCTGCTCGCGGGTCAGGCGCCGGCCCTGAACGACTTCGCGCAGCAGCTCGTGGGCCTCCTGCGCCGTGGCAACGTGCGTGCCGTCCGCAGCGGCGGGGGCCGCGCTGTTGGTCTCACTCATCGGTTTGTGGCTCCTTCACGGGTGGTTGAGGCGTGGGGCGCTCGGGGATGATTCTGCCCGAGCGGTGCTGTGGTCGTCGGGATCTGCGCGATGACGCGGCAGTGGCGTGGCTCAGGGGGTCCGGGCCAGGTCTGCGGTGATGGCCTTGAGCAGGGCGGGCCCCTGGGGGGTGAGGATGGACTCGGGGTGGAACTGCAGCCCGATCGCGGGCGGCGACCGGTGCCGGGCCGCCATGACGACGCCGTCGACCCCCTCGACCGGTGCGGTGCGGGCCAGGCTGATGAGTCCCTCGGGCAGCGTGCGCGTGCCCAGGGAGTGGTAGCGCGCCACATCCAGTGGCCCGCCGTCGAGCACCGTGAAGGCCGGGTCCCGGCGTCCCGCCTCGGTGACCTCGACTCGGTCGGAGCGGCCGTGGACCGGGCCGACCGGGGCGACCCGCCCGCCGCAGGCCTCGACGAGGGCCTGGAAGCCCAGGCAGATGCCCAGGGCGGGGATCGCCCGCTCCAGCGCGGTGGAGATGAGCTCCATGAGGCAGCCCGACGTCGCCGGGTAGCCCGGACCGGGGGACAGGCACAGGACCGGACGGCGCCCGGCCGCACGCTCCTCCCCGGTGGGCGTCAGGGCGGCGAGTACCCGGGAGGCCGGCACGTTGTTGCGGTAGACCTCGATCCGGGAGCCGAGCGTGGCGAACTGGTCGACGAGGTTGTAGACGAAGGAGTCTCGGTTGTCCAGCAGGACCACGCGGGCAGGGGCGGAGCCTGCTGCGTCTGCTGCGCCGGCCGTGGCCCCATCCTCGGGGCGCTGGGTGCTGGGGATGGTCATGGCTCAGGCCTCCTTGCCGGACGTGTCGATGACGAGCGTGGCGCCCTGGGCGGCGGCGACGGCCTCCAGGACGGCGCGGGCCTTGTGGACGGTCTCGGCGGCCTCGGCCGCCGGGGAGGAGGCCGCCACCACCCCGGCGCCGGCCTGGACCAGAGCGGTTCCTTCTGTCACGAAGCCCGAGCGGATGACGATGCAGGTGTCCAGCTCGCCGTCGCCGCGGATGTAGCCCACCGAGCCGCCGTAGGAGCCGCGGCGCACGCCCTCGGCCTGGCGGATGAGCTCGGCGGCCCGCAGCTTGGGGGCGCCGGTGAGGGTGCCCATCGTCATGGAGGCCCGGAACGCGTCCAGGGCGTCCAGATCGTCGGCCAGCTCGCCGGAGACCTCGGAGACCAGGTGCATGACCCGGCTGTAGCGGTCCACGCGCAGGAGGTCCTGGACGCTGCGGGTCCCCGGGCGGCTGACCCGGGCGACGTCGTTGCGGGCCAGGTCCACGAGCATGACGTGCTCAGCGACCTCCTTGGCATCGGTGCGCAGCTCCAGCTCCAGGCGGGTGTCGCGCTCGTGGTCCACCGAGCCGTCGGAGTGCAGACCTCGCGGCCGGGTCCCGGCGATCGGACGGATGGCGACCCGGCCGGTGCGTGCCGAGTGCAGCAGCGCCGACTCCGGGGATGCGCCGAACAGCTCGAAGTCCGGCGCGGCCACGTAGAACATGTAGGGGCTGGGGTTGGCGTGGCGCAGCACGTGGTAGGCGGCCAGGGTGTCCGGGCAGGCGATGGTGAAGCCGCGCGAGGGCACCACCTGGTAGACGTCGCCGTCGGCGATGTACCCGCGCATCTCCTCCACGATCTCTCCGAAGTCGGCGTCGGAGGTGGTGGGGACCGCGTGCAGGACCGGGGCGCTCGCCGCGGCCGCAGGAGCGTCTGGAGCCTCATCGGCCGCGACGTCGATGGCGGCGGCCATCGCGTCCATGCGCCGCTCCAGGTCGGCGGCGTCGACCGAGGCCCCCACCAGGGTCGCCTCCTGCGTGGGGTGGTCGACGACGAGGATGATGCGCGCGTCGTAGAAGAGGTAGTCCGGGCAGATGTTGGCGCCCTGGGCGACCTCGGGCAGGGACTCGAAGGTGGACAGGTAGTCGAAGGCGAAGGCGCCCGCCTCCAGCGGCAGGTGGGGGTGGTCGACCTCGGCCCGGGCCAGGACCCGCAGCGGCTCGATCGTGGACAGGGCGGTGAGGCGCTCTCGCTCCTCGATGGAGGGGTCGTTATCGGCGCTGGTGGGCAGGTTGAGGGTGAGTCGTCCGGGGGAGCGGTCGACGACGTGCTCGCCCAGACGCGCCTCCAGGCGGGCCAGGGCGGCGAGGCCGTCGGCCCCGGGGCCCTCGCCGTCGACGGCGTCCAGTGCCTCGGCGGTGACGGTCCCGCCCCAGCAGGTCAGCCTGGCAGACGCCTCCAGGACGGCGACCGTGGTGCGTGAGGCCTTGGTCGTGATGTCGGCGCTCTCCAGCAGGACGCAGTCCACCGGGCGCATGGCCGCGCTCTCGCCGGCAGGGTTCCCGGTGGCGCGCAGCAGGCCGGTCCCGGTCAGGTGCTCCAGGAGGGCGCCGCCGTCGGCGTGGTAGCGCACCGGGCGCGTCAGGACGGTCGGCGAGGCCGCAGCGGGCACGGCCGGGGCTGCGGTGTCTTCCGCGTTGGGTGGCATGGGGCCTCTTTCCTGAGATCGTGGGTCAGGCGGGCCTCTCACTCATGCGTCGGGCGGGCCCGCGGTGAGCGAGCCGGTACGTCCTAGCGCGTCAGGACGGCGGCTCGCCTCGAGGGGAGCCACCACCACTGCCGGTCGCGGAACGCTGTCATGGCACCGAGCGTAGAACGAGGTGGTGACGTGGCCAAATCGGCGGCAAGGGATGAGACGCGTGTCCGCATGATCTGTATGAGTGCGCAGGCCTACTGATCACCAGCTACGAGAAGAAGGCCTGCGCCGACCGGGACGAGGGCGGTCTCGGTCCCGGGCGTCTCTTGAACGAGGGAGATGAACTCGGCCACCTCGGTGGCGTGCGATATGCAGTTGTCCACCGCGAGAAGACCGCCCGGACGCAGGATGCGCAGCAGATCCGGCCAGTAGTCGACGTAGGCGCGTCTGTCGGCATCCAGGAACACGAAGTCGACCGACTGTGACTGGGTCTTCTCCAGGACCTGCCTCGCGTCGCCGAGGACGAGCTCGACGCGATCGTCGAGACGCGCCGCCGCCAGGTTGTCGATGGCCTCGTGATGGCGCCTCAGGTCACTTTCAACTGACACCATGCGTGCCCGATCATCGAGGCCGTCGGCGAGCCAGATCGTCGAGCAGCCGTTTGAGGTGCCGATCTCCAGCACCGAGCTCGGCCGCAATGACCTGATCAGCAGGTGCATGAGCTCTGCAGTGGCCTGGTCCACGTTGCGGTAGCGGCGGTCATGATCGGGCTCAGTGCTGTCGAGCTCTCTGCCCTGGGCCAACAGGGCCTCGACCAGGGCCAGTCTCTCCGGGGTCATGACCTTTGCGGTGAGCCATCGCCTCGGTGGGGTCAAGCGCCCGGGTCAAGCGTCACCACGGGCCCGGGTGGTGCGTGAGCCGACGAGCGCTCACCTGGCCGCTCCAGCCAGCTGTGCTAGTCCTGATCATCACGTACGGTTCGATGGCGCCGAATCACAACGGTGAGCACCAGGGCTGCGATCACCAGGACGATGACGACACGGCCGACCGGGCCGGTGAGCCAGGCTGTCAGGATCGCCATGCCGATGGTCGTGTAGACGGCCGCCCAGGCGACCGCCCCGACGGCCGTGGCCGCCACGTAGCGGCGCAGCGGCATGCGGGCCACGCCCGTGGAGATCTGGATGAAGCTCTGCAGGCCGACGGTCAGGAAGGACATCGGCACGGCCAGCACGCCCCAGCGGGCCGACCACGACTGGGCGCGGGCGTACATGGGGGAGTCGATCAGCGAGGCCCACCGGCTGCGCGCGGTACCGGCGGTGATGCCCCGACCGATCCAGTACATGGTGTGCGAGCGCATCATGGCCAGGCACCAGAAGAACAGGAAGACCCAGGGATAGGGCAGGCTGTGGATCCGTTCCAGCATGCGGGGAAGGCTAGCCTAAGCCGACCGGTGCCCGGTTGTGGGGTCGCCTACGTATGCGCCCTGCGGGGAGCCGGTGTGCGGCCGCACCTCACACTACGGGCGGGCCCGGCGGGCTGGGGCGGCGGGCCGACGTCGTGGGACACTTGGGCCAGACCCATGCCGGATACTGAGGAAGAGCCAGGAACCGATCTCCGTGTCACCGATCCCCACACCAGAGCAGATGACCAGCGTCCAGCCCGCCGCCACGGAGCAGGCGCGGCTGCGCAACTTCTGCATCATCGCGCACATCGACCACGGCAAGTCCACCCTGGCCGACCGCATGCTCCAGGCCACCGGCGTCGTCCAGCCCCGAGACATGCGCGCCCAGTACCTGGACCGCATGGACATCGAGCGCGAGCGCGGCATCACCATCAAGTCCCAGGCCGTGCGCATGCCCTGGGCCATCGAGGACGGCGAAGGCGTCACGCGCGCCTACGCCCTCAACATGATTGACACCCCCGGGCACGTCGACTTCTCCTACGAGGTCAACCGCTCCCTGGCCGCCTGCGAGGGTGCGGTCCTCCTGGTCGACGCCGCCCAGGGCATCCAGGCCCAGACCCTGGCCAACCTCTACATGGCCATCGAGGGAGACCTGACCATCATCCCGGTCCTCAACAAGATCGACCTGCCCGCCGCCGAGCCGGAGAGGCACGCCGAGGAGATCGCCTCCCTCATCGGCTGCGACGTCGACGATGTCCTCAAGGTCTCCGGCAAGACCGGCCAGGGCGTGCCCGAGCTCCTCGACCGGATCGTCGAGACCGTCCCGGCCCCGCACGGCGACCCCGACGCCCCGGCACGCGCCATGATCTTCGACTCCGTCTACGACACCTACCGCGGCGTGGTCACCTACGTGCGCGTCGTCGACGGCGCCCTCAAGCCCCGCGAGCGCATCGAGATGCTCTCCACCGAGGCCGTGCACGACCTGCTGGAGATCGGTGTCATCAGTCCCGAGCCCACGCCGTCGGCCGGCCTGGGGGCCGGCGAGGTCGGCTACCTCATCACCGGCGTCAAGGACGTGCGCCAGTCCAAGGTCGGTGACACCGTCACCTCCGCGGCGGCGCCGGCCGCCGAGCCGCTGTCGGGCTACCAGGACCCCAAGCCCATGGTCTTCTCCGGCCTGTTCCCGGTGGACGGCTCGGACTTCCCGGCCCTGCGCGACGCCCTGGACAAGCTCAAGCTCAACGACGCCGCCCTGACCTACGAGCCGGAGACCTCGGTGGCCCTGGGCTTCGGCTTCCGCTGCGGCTACCTGGGCCTGCTGCACCTGGAGATCATCCGCGAGCGCCTGGAGCGCGAGTTCAACCTGGACATCATCTCCACGGCGCCCTCGGTGGTCTACGAGGTGACCATGGAGGACCGCACCACGCACACGGTCACCAA
Source organism: Actinomyces viscosus (assembly GCF_900637975.1). Classification (NCBI taxonomy): domain Bacteria; kingdom Bacillati; phylum Actinomycetota; class Actinomycetes; order Actinomycetales; family Actinomycetaceae; genus Actinomyces; species Actinomyces viscosus. The sequence continues at coordinate 533,704 of NZ_LR134477.1, forward strand.
CCCCAGCGAGTTCCCCGAGGGCAAGGTCGCTGCCGTCTCCGAGCCGGTCGTGCGGGCCACGATCCTGACCCCGAGCGAGTTCGTGGGCACGGTCATGGAACTGTGCCAGTCGCGCCGCGGCACCATGCAGGGCATGGACTACCTCTCGGAGTCCCGTGTGGAGATGCACTACGTGCTGCCACTGGCGGAGATCGTCTTCGACTTCTTCGACGCCCTGAAGTCACGCACCCGCGGCTACGCCTCCCTGGACTACGAGATGGACGGCTCCCAGGACGCAGACCTGGTCAAGGTCGACATCCTGCTCAACGGGGACAAGGTGGACGCCTTCAGCGCCATCGTCCACCGCGACTCGGCCTACTCCTACGGCGTCATGATGACCAAGCGCCTCAAGGACCTTATCCCGCGCCAGCAGTTCGAGGTGCCCGTGCAGGCGGCCATCGGCACCCGGGTGATCGCCCGTGAGACCATCCGGGCCCTGCGCAAGGACATGCTCGCCAAGTGCTACGGCGGTGACATCACCCGTAAGCGCAAGCTGCTGGAGAAGCAGAAGGAGGGCAAGAAGCGCATGAAGGCCATCGGTCGCGTCGAGGTCCCCCAGGAGGCCTTCATCGCCGCGCTCGGCGCGGACACGCCCACCGGCGCCAAGCCGGGCAAGTAGCGATAGCAGGACCGGTAAGCAGCGGGCAGGTACGGGCACAGGACGACTCAAGGCGAGGACGGCACCGCGGACCGCGGAAGGATTGGGTGCGGACATGGCTGAGATGACAGGGAAGGCTGAAACGACGGGTAGGAACAGGGCGAGCACGGTCGAGGCCGCATTGAGCGACGACGGCGCCGGCCTGGACCTCACCCGTGAGCTGGCCCGGGTCCTGGGCGAGCCCCATGCCGGCGCCGACGGCCGCCATAGTGACGAGCCCTCTCCGTTCCACGACGGCGACCCGGTGGGAACTGTTAGCGCCGTGTGCACCGTCAGGAAGCTGCGGCTCGACGCCGGTCCGGCGGGCGTTTCAGCGATCCACAAGGGCGCCGTCGACGGCCCGGTCGAGGTCACCCGCACCGGGATCGTCACCGACGAGCACGGGGACCGGATCCACCACGGCGGGACTGACAAGGCCCTTTACGCCATGAGCGCCGCTGAGCAGCGCCACTGGTCGCAGGTCCTCGGCGGCATCGAGCCGGGGCGGTTGGGGGAGAACCTCCTGATCGAGGGCGATATCGACGACGTCGAGATCGGCGCGATCCTGTCCATCGGGGACCCGTCCGCCGGGGGCCTGCGGGTCAGGGTGACCGGTGTGCGCAACCCGTGCGCCACCTTCGCCCGCGGCGTGGGCCGGGCCGACTGGGTGGAGGTCTTCTCCGTGCGCAACCGGGTGGGCGTCTATCTCGCGGTCCTCGCCGAGGGAGTGGTGCAGGCCGGCGACGAGGTCCGCGTGGTCGCCTCCCCGGGGCACCGGGTCACCTGCCGGCGCTGGTTCGCCCACCATGACCCGCGCGACGCCCAGGCGCTGCTCAACTCCGAGATCTTCGGCAACTGCGTCATCGCGCCCTTCACCAAGAAGTACGTGCGTGCCGCCGCCCACGAGCAGGTCGGCTGACGGCGCCGGCCGGCCCCGAACAGATAGACGGCATCGGGAAATCGAGAAGCTGCAGAAGCAGAAGCAAGTAAAGGACTCAAGGCTCCGCATGGCTCAGCACCATCCGCCCCGCTCCCACGCCATCCACTCGCGGGTGCGCTCCTTCTCGCGCGCCGGCGGCAGGCTTCGCCCCGTCCAGGCCGAGGCCCTGGCCGAGCTCGGCCCCCGCTACGTGGTCAACGTTCCGCGGGCCGACGCCGTGCGCACCGTCTCCCCGAGCTTCCGCCTGGAGCCGGACCGGCTCTTCGGGCACGTGGGCCAGGTGCGGCCGCTCATCGTCGAGGTCGGCTCGGGCAGCGGTGAGGCGCTGCTGGCCCACGCGGCCGCCCACCCGGGGGCGGACTACCTGGCGGTGGAGGTCTGGGAGACGGCGATCGCCCGGCTGGTGGCCTCGATCCACCGGCAGGGACTGCACAACGTGCGCGTCGTTCCCGCCGACGCCTCCCAGTTGCTGGCCACGGCCCTGCCGGTGGCCTGCGCCAGCGAGGTGTGGGTGTTCTTCCCCGATCCCTGGCGCAAGCCCCGTCACCGCAAGCGCCGCCTGGTGACCGCCGCCTTCGCCGACTCGGTGGCGCGGGTCCTGCGCCCCAGCGGGGTGTGGCGCCTGGCCACCGACTGGGCCGACTACGCCTGGCAGATGCGCGACGTCGTCGAGGAGGTGGCGGCCCTGCCCACGGGACTGCGGCCCGACGCGACCCTGCCCTACTTCCGGCACGACGACGCCGCAGCCCGCCCCGACCTGGGGGCTGAGACCGCTGAGGAGGGGAGCCTGGGCAACGGCCTGGACCCGGGGTCCCCGGCCGGCGTGCGCGGCGGCTGGTCGTCCCGCTACGAGGGGCGGGTCATGACCCGGTTCGAGCAGCGGGGACTGGACGCCGGACGCACGATCCGCGACCTGACCGCCGTGCGCACCGAGGTGGCGTGGATCCCTGAGCGGGGCGCCTCCATGCTGGAGCGCCTCGAGGCCGAGGGGCAGGCCTGGGACCGCCTGGAGACCCGCCCCTGGCGCCTGCGCGAGGGCCGCGGCGACGGCCTGCTCCGCCCGGCGGACCGACCGTGAACGCCACCGCCGGGCTGCCCCGCCGCGCCTGGCTCATGCTCATCGTCGTCGGCTTTCTGAGCTTCTGCGCAGTGCTGCGGGCCCCGGTGGGGGTCATCCCGCCGCTGCTGACGCGCCTGGGGCAGGACCTGGGCATGGGGGAGGTGACCCGCGGGGCCCTGACCTCCGTACCGATCCTGTGCTTCGGTCTGCTCACCCCGCTGGCCTCGCTCGTGGTGCGCCGCGTCGGCGTCAACACCGCGGGCCTGCTCACCCTGGGGATGGCGCTCGCAGGGGCGCTGCTGCGCTCGGCCGGCACGACCTGGGCGGCCTTCGCCGGAACCGTCATCATCGGGGCCGGGCTGACGGTGGGCAACCTCGTGGCGCCCATGGTCATCGGCCGCGACTTCTGGCACCGCACCGCGCTGATGACCGGCCTGTACTCCTCCACCTGCAACGTCATCGTCACCGCGGCCACGGCCCTGGCCGTGCCGCTGGCCCTCGTCATCGGTTGGCAGGGCTCAGCCGCCACCTGGACCGCGATCCCGGTGCTGCTGGCCGGCGCCATGTGGATATGGGTCTTCCCTCCCGGCGGCCGGGCTCCCCGGCAGAGTCTGCGCGAGCGGTCGGGCATGACCTCCTGGGTGACGGAGCACTCCCTGGCCCGGCCGACGTCGTCGACCGGCCCCGCCGTCTGGAGGCGCCCCCTGACCTGGGTGATGGCCGTGGCCTTCGCCGCCCAGACCTTCTCCTACTACGCGGTCTCGAGCTGGCTGCCCACCGCCCTGGCCGACGAGCTCGCCATGACCGAGGCCGCAGCGGGTGCGGCCGCCTCCGTCTTCTCCCTGCTGGGGATCGTCGGGCCTCTGCTGGTTCCGGTCATGTTCGAGACGCTGGGGTGGCCGTCCGGCCGCGTGCTCGGCGCCATCTGCGCCTGCTGGCTGACGCTGCCGGTCTGCCTGGTCGTCGCGCCCGCCCACTGGCTGGTGCCCTGCATGCTCTCGGGCATCGCGCAGGGCGCCTTCTTCGCCGCCCTCTTCACCCTGGTCATCCGCCGCTCGAAGTCGGTCAACGAGACCCGCCAGACAACCGCTCTCATCCAGACGACCGGCTACTGCGTGGCCGCCGTCGGGCCTGTCGTCATGGGCTGGGTCCATGAGCGCAGTGGTGGCTGGGTCGCACCGTTCGCCATGGTGGTGGGCGTCCTGGTACTGATGACCGCGTGCTCCCAGATCGCTGCCCGCACGGGCGAGCCCGACCCATCCGAGCGCGCCGTTGCGGCCGGCGCCCGGCAGGGCGAGAAACAGGCCGGCGCTTACGGCGGCGCCGCATGAGCCCGGCCCAGCCAGTGGGCGAGCCCCTGCCGGGAACGGGGGAGCTGCCGCCGCAGGTGGCCGCGCCCGCACCGGATCAGAGCACGCGCCCGTTCTCGGTGTACCTGCACGTGCCCTACTGCCGGGTGCGCTGCGGCTACTGCGACTTCAACACCTACACGAACCTGACCATGGGCCAGGGAGCCTCCGCCGAGGACTTCGTGGGCACGCTCGCCGGCGAGCTGCGCGCCGCCCGCCGCGCCATGGACGCCACGGGTCTGCCGGTGCGTCAGGTGCAGACCGTCTTCATCGGCGGGGGAACACCGACCATGCTGCCCGCCTCGGACCTGGTGAGCATGCTGGACCTCGTGCGCGAGTGCTTCGGTCTCGCGCCGGACGCGGAGGTGACCACCGAGGCCAACCCCGACTCCGTGGACGAGGCGGGCCTGGCGGCGCTGGCTCAGGGCGGTTTCACCCGGGTCTCCTTCGGGATGCAGTCGGCCGTGCCCCACGTGCTGAAGGTCCTGGAGCGCACCCACGAGCCCGCCCGGGTGCCTCACGTCGTCGAGTGGGCGCGGCGGGCCGGACTGAGCACCTCCCTGGACCTCATCTACGGTGCTCCGGGGGAGTCCCTGGAGGACTGGCAGCGGTCCCTGGACGCGGTGACGCGGATCGGCCCGGACCACGTGAGCGCCTACGCCCTGGTCATTGAGGAGGGCACCAGGATGTGGGGCCAGGTCAGCCGCGGCGAGCTGCCGATGCCCGAGGACGACGACGAGGCCACCAAGTACGAGATGGCCGACGCCGCCCTGCGGCAGGCCGGCTACGAGTGGTACGAGATCTCCAACTGGGCTCGCCCGGGCTCCGAGTGCCGCCACAACCAGGCCTACTGGCTCGACTGGGACTGGTGGGGAGCCGGGCCCGGAGCCCACTCCCACCTGGGCGACGTGCGCCTGTGGAACACCAAGCACCCGGTGGCCTGGGCCGGACAGATCACCACCGGACACCTGCCCGTGGCCGGGCACGAGGTCATCGACGCCGACTCCCGCGAGCTGGAACGGATCATGCTGGGCATCCGCCTGCGCGAGGGCATCGAGCTGGCCGGCCTCGCAGGCCCGTCAGCGGGCTCGGCCGACGGCTCCGGGGCCGCGCCGTCGCACCTGGTGCCCGCCGTGGCCGGCCTCGTGGCCGACGGGCTCCTCGACGCAGGCGCCGCCATGAGAGGCCGGGCGGTACTCACCCTGCGAGGCCGCCTCATGGCCGACACCGTCACCCGCGCCCTGACCCAGTGAGCCTGGGTGGCCGGCTCATGACGGGTGGCGCGCCTGCTACTGGCCGCCCGGATGCATGTACTCCCGGATCGCCTGGAACAGCTCAGGCGGCAGCTCCACGTGGCCAAAGCGCAGCTTCGGCGCCACCTCGTGCCATCCGGGAAGGGTGCGCAGCACGTCGAGCGGTACCTCTCGCACCGGCGTCTGCCACTCGATGTCGCGTCGGTACGGGATGAAGCCTGGGAACATCTCGTGCTGGTAGACCTCATCGCCCACGACCACTCCGCAGGCGGTCATCGCCTGGCATGGTTGCTTGGAGGCGAACTCCTGCTTCGGCGAGTAGTAAAGGATGTAGTCGCCTCGCCGCATGCGCTGCAGCGGTGCCTTCTTGCCGTGGCACAGCTGACAGAACCCCTCAGCCACTCCTCGAGCCACATGATCCTTCGAGGCAACACCGAGCCAGTACTTCATCGTGATGCGCACCTTTCCTCGTGCTTCTCGTGCTGAGTGACGTCGTTACGACGCCTTCTCGTGGACGGTGATGGCGTAGCCGTCAGGATCCGCGAAGGTGAAGGTCAGTCCGAAGGGGCCGGGACTCGGGGCGCTCAGGATCGTGACGCCCGCGGAGCTCAGGGAGTCATGCAGCTCCTGGACCGCGTCGCAGTGCAGCCAGAGCGCCACTCCGAGTCCGGGGCGAGGAGTCGCGGAGAGATCGGTGCCGGGCAGGGGCTCGCGAACCGCGAAGGGGATCGGCGTCGTCGTGAACAGGACGGCGCCAGGAGGTGCGGCAGGAGCACGTCGCAGCCCCAGCCTGCTCTCGTAGAACTCCGCGGAACGCTCGAGGTCTCGCACCTGCAGGGCGATGAAGTCGGGACCGGTGACGGTCATGGTGGGCTCCTCTCGATAGTTGTATGTCAGATTTCTGACATATCGAGAGTATGTCAGAATGCTGTCATGAGTCAAGACGACCCCCGGAAGCTCCTCGGCTACCAGCTCAAGCATGTTCAGTCCGCGCTTCGAACGCGCATGGATGAGGCGCTGCGCCCTCTGGGACTGAGTGCCCCGCAGTACCTTTGTCTGGAGCTGCTCAGTCGCGCGCCGGGGGCCTCGACCTCCGACCTCGCCAGGGAGGCCTTCGTGACTCGCCAGACCATGAGCACGCTCCTGCGCTCTCTCATGGATCGAGGGCTGGCTCAGCGCATGGAGCAGGCGCCCAGCGGGCGCGCCCTGCCGCTGCGACTCACCCCTGAGGGGCGGGACCTGCTCAAGGAGGCGTCGAAGGTGACACTGGAGATCGAACGAGTCATGGTCGCTCCACTGAGTGAGGCCCAGCTGCGAATGGTGCAGGAGGCGCTATCGGCCTGCGTCCTGGCGCTCGAGGAGTGAGAGGCTGCTAAAGTGCTGGTCGCCCAGGTTGCTCGCGTGACGATATTTCCAGGACAGTCTCAGGGACCTGTGGCATTTTAACGGGATGACTGATTCACAGTACCCAGGTTATTCAGGCGACGGTTCCCAGCCCGGCAACACCCCCCAGAGCAGGGGGTCGGCAAAGTTGGTGGGTGGGGGTGTCTGAGCCGTTTTGACGGGGGTGGTGTGTCGCTAGGACGGGGGCGCGGGCCCCGCAGGGACGATGAGTGGTGTCTAGTCATCCCTTCGTCCTGGGAGCCCGCGCCGATGTCATCTTCCACCACGACCGCCTTGTCGCGCCGGCCCCTGGTCCAGGTTCTCAGGAACGTGGCTGATCCCAGGGACCGTCGGGGCGTGCGTCATAACCTGTCTACGGTCCTGTCCCTGGCCGTGACCGGGGTGCTGGCCGGCTGTCGCAGCCTGACGGCGATATGGGAGCGCACCACCGACCTGACCGGCGCCGACCTGGAGGCCCTGGGACTAGCGGCGGGCCAGGCCCTGCCCTCAGAGTCGACCATCCGCCGAGTCCTGCAGGACCTGGACCCCGCTGACGTTGACGCCCACCTGAGGTCATGGTTGTGCACGCGTACCGGCACCATCAACGGCCGCACAGTGATCGCCGTGGACGGCAAGACCATGCGCGGCGCCCGCACCAGCAAGGACCCAGCGCCGCACCTCCTGGCCGCCTTGGACCACGCCACCGGCGCCGTACCGACCCAGCAGCGGGTGGCAGGCAAGTCCAACGAGATCCCCGCGCTCAGGGAGCTTCTCGAACCCTTGGACCTGGAAGGGGTGGTGGTGAGCGCCGATGCGATGCACACCCAGACAGGCACAGCCCGGTGGATCACCCGGCGTGGTGGTCACTACGTGCTGACGGTCAAGGGCAACCAGAAGACCCTTCGCAGGACGCTCAAGGCGCTGCCCTGGAAGAGTGTCCCGTCCGTCTCAAGCGTCGATGCCGGTCACGGTCGGCGGGTGCGGCGCGCTGCCAAGGCGATTGAGGCTCCCGCCTGGGTGGACTTCCCCGGGGCTGCGCAGGTGGTCCAGCTCCGACGCACCAGGACCATCAAGAGCAGGAAGCATGTTGAGGTGGTCTACCTGATCTGCTCCCTCCCTATGACCGATGCCCAGCCCGAGGTCGTCGCGGCCTGGGTCCAAGGGCGCTGGGGAATCGAGAACCGACTTCACTGGGTCAGGGACGTGGTCTTCGACGAGGACCGCCACCAGCTGCGCATCGGCAACGGCCCACAGGTCATGGCCACCCTGCGTAACCTGGCCATCAGCCTCATCCGACTCTTCCACGGCACCGGCACCTCCATCGCCAGCACCACCAGATCCCTGTCACGACAACCCAAACGAGCCATCAGACTACTCACCCAAACCCCCACCTAAACCGACTTTGCCGACCCCCTGCCCCCCAGAGCGCTCCGGGCTACGGGGCGCAGCCCGGCTATGGCCCTCAAGGGGGAGGTGCTCCGGGCTACGGGGCGCAGCCCGGCTATGGCCCTCAAGGGGGAGGTGCTCCGGGATACGGTCCGCCACCCGGGTACGGAGCCGGATACGGGGCGCAGCCCGGCAGTGACCAGCAACCCGGTTACGGTTCTCAGCCCGGCGCGGCTCCCGGATACGGTTCTCAGGCGGGAGCGGCTCCCGGCTATGGTTCTCAGCCCGGCGCGGCTCCCGGATACGGACCCCAGGCCGCCATGGGTGCCGGAGGAGGTGTACCCCCATATTCCGGAGGGGTTATGGGCGGTGTGCCGATGAGCGTTGGTGATGGCCTGTCCTGGGCCTGGTCCAAGTTCAAGGAGAACGCGCTCATTCTCATCGTCGGCATCGGACTATGGACGATCTTGTCCGGCATCGGTGCAGATTTTCACGTCACTATCAACAATCAAGAGTATGGGTTCGGACTTGGGATTCCCTTCGGTCTCGGAGGTTTCTTATCCTTTGTTGTTGGACTGTTCGCTCCTATCGTGATCGCCAATATGTCGCTCAAGGTTGCCACCGGTCGCCCTCTGGAGTGGAGCGACCTCTTCGCGTTCCCGAACTTGGGGGCGGGCCTTCTGGCGGGATTTCTGTCTACGATTGCCACAATTGTCGGCGTAGTCCTGTGTGTTGTCCCCGGCATCATTGTGGTCTTCCTTCTCTACTACTCCGTCTACTTCACCGTGGACAAGGGTGTGGACGGCATCGAGGGCATGAAAGCATCTTGGAGGACTCTGTCCAGCCACGTCGGTGAGCTCTTCCCCTTCGCGCTGGCCGGTGTCGGCCTCTACATCCTTGGTGCGATCTTGCTGGTCGGCTGGCTTGTGACGATCCCACTGGTGGTGCTCATGACCGCCTACTCCTATGTACGCATCCAGGGCTACGACGTCGTCCGCTGATTTCGCCGCTGTCCTGCTCTGCGCCCCGCACGCCTCGGCCTGCGGGGCGCAGGCTCATCGTGGACTGAAGCGCTCTCCGGCTCGGCTAGAGTGAGGCCCGACGTCGATCGACGACGTCATCCCCGAGAACCATCCTGCCCGCCACAAGGACTTCCGTGCCCCCGAGCCCCGCCGCCCCCGACCCGCGCGAAGCGGACGAGCGCCCCGCCCTCATCCTGGCCAACCTCGGCACCCCGGCCGAACCGACCCCCAAGGCAGTCCGCTCCTTCCTGCGGGAGTTCCTCTCCGACCGGCGTGTCATCGAGATGCACCCCCTCCTGTGGCGCCCCGTCCTGGAAGGCATCATCCTGCGGGTGCGTCCGCGCGCATCGGCTGCCAAGTACGCCACCGTCTGGCGCCCCGGCCAGGAGACCAGCCGTTCCGGCTCCCCGCTCATGCACTACAGCGAGCGCCAGTGCGAGCTTCTTCAGCGTGAGCTGGGCGAGGCGGTCCAGGTCCGCATCGCCATGCGCTACGGCCGGCCGTCCCTGCGGCACGTCATGGGCGAGCTCATGGAGGCAGGCTGCCGCCGCATCGCCCTCATCCCGCTCTACCCGCAGTATGCCGCCTCCTCGGCCGGCACCGTCGTCGACGAGGCCGCCCGCTTCATCCTGGGCTCCCGCAACCAGCCCGAGCTGCGTACCATCCGCTCCTTCGAGGCGGCCCCGGCCTACATCGAGGCCCTCGCCACCGCCCTGGAACGGCACTGGCAGGCCTACGGGCGCCCCGACCCGGCCGCCGGTGGGCGTCTCCTGCTGTCCTTCCACTCCATCCCCCAGGCCATGCACGACGCCGGAGACCCCTACCGCGCCGAGTGCGAGCGCACCGTCGAGCTCCTCTCACGCAGGCTCGACCTGCCCGACGGGCTCGCCCGACTCACCTTCCAGTCCGTCTTCGGGCCCGCTGCCTGGATCGGGCCCGCCACCATCGACACGGTCGGCGAGCTGGGACGTGCCGGCTGCCCGCGCCTCGACGTCATCTGCCCCGGCTTCTTCTCCGACTGCCTGGAGACCCTCGAGGAGATCAACCAGCTCAACCGCGAGACCTTCACCACTGCCGGAGGCGGCGTCTTCCATTACGTCCCCTGGGGAAACGACTCCGACGGTGCCATCGCCACCCTGGCTGAACAGGCAAGAAACGTGCTGGCCGGGTGGATCTGAGCGGCAAGAGGCCCTGCTGCACTCGGCTACGTCGTCGGCTCCGCCGGCACGTCTCAGCACCAGAGACCACAGCGCCTCATCGGGGGAGCGGCCGTATAGGGCGGTATGGTGACGTTATCAGCCCCGATTCTGTAAGGAAGTCGCCGTGCATCTTGAGTGGTGGTCCGTCCTGCCCTTCGCGGGCATGCTCGCCTGTATCGCCGTCCTGCCGCTGATCCCGGCCACGGCGCACTGGTGGGAGAAGCACTCCAGCCAGCTGCTCGTCTCCGTGAGCCTGGGCGTGCCCGTGGCCGCCTGGATGTGGGCCGTCGGCGGCTGGCAGGTCGTCTTCGCCTCCGTGGTCGAGTACCTCCAGTTCATCAGCCTCCTGCTGTCCCTGTTCGTCGTCTCCGGCGGTATCTTCCTCAAGGGCGACATCCGCGCCACTCCCCGCAACAACACGATCTTCCTGGCGATCGGCGGAGTCATGGCCTCCTTCGTCGGCACCACCGGCGCCGCCATGCTCCTCATCCGGCCCCTGCTGGCCACCAACAAGGAGCGCCGCTACCGCGTGCACACGGTGCTCTACACGATCTTCATCGTGGCCAACTGCGGCGGCCTGCTCACGCCCCTGGGCGACCCGCCCCTGTTCCTGGGCTTCCTGCGCGGCGTGCCCTTCACCTGGACCTTCAACCTCCTGCGCGAGTACCTCTTCGTCAACCTCATGCTGCTGGTGAGCTACTACGCCCTGGACTCCTACTACTACTCCCAGGAGCCCGCCAAGTCCGTGCACGACGACGACACCGAGATCGAGCCCCTCGGCCTCAAGGGCTCACTCAACTTCGTCTTCTTCGCCGTCATCATCGCCGCCGTCGCCGTCGCCCCCTCCGTCGACGTCGAGGCTATCGAGCATGGGCAGGCCGCCCTGGGGGACTGGATCCCCGTGCGCGAGCTCATCATGCTCGCGGCCGCGGCCGGCTCCTACTTCCTGGGCAGCCGGGAGGTCCGCTTCAAGGACAACCAGTTCAGCTGGGACCCCATCGCCGAGGTCGCGATCCTGTTCGTCGGCATCTTCCTCACCATGATCCCGGCCCTGCACTACCTCGACGAGGTCGCCGGCTCGTTGCCGCTCAACGAGGTCACCTTCTTCGTCTTCACCGGCGGACTCTCCTCCGTCCTGGACAACGCCCCCACCTACGCCACCTTCTTCGAGATGGCGGGGCAGGTCACCCACCCCGGCGGAGCCACCGTGGCCGGGGTCCCCGAGATCTACCTCGTGTCCATCTCGCTGGGGGCCGTCCTGTGCGGCGCCATCACCTACATCGGCAACGGGCCGAACTTCATGGTCAAGTCCGTGGCCGAGTCCGACGGCGTCGAGATGCCCAGCTTCGGCGGCTACGTGGGTCGCACCATGAAGCACCTGGTCCCGGTCATCGCCGCCATGGTCCTGCTCTTCATCGCCCCGGGCACTCTGTGGAAGGTCCTGGGCGGGGTGCTGACCGTGGTGCTCCTGGGGCTCGATGCCCGTCTGCTGTCCCAGTCGCGTCGCCTGGCCCTGGCCGACCAGTCCGAGAGCTCTGAGAACGAGGGCTGAACCGGCCGGCTCAGCGCGTACCGGGTGCGGTGACGAAGTCGATGAGCTCCTCCATGCGGCCCAGCAGACTCGGCTCAAGGTCCTTGTAGGAGCGCACCGTCGCCAGGATGCGCTGCCAGCCCCGGGCGATATCGGCCTGGTCCGTGTGCGGCCACCCCAGGGCCTCCAGGGTCCCGTGCTTGATGTCGGTGCCTCGCGGAATGTCCGGCCAGCGCTCCAGCCCCACCCGGGCCGGCTTGACCGCCTGCCACACGTCCACGTACGGGTGCCCCAGGACCAGCACGTTCTCCCCGCCGGGCATCTCGGCCACCCTCTGGGCGATCCGCGACTCCTTGGAGCCGGCCACCAGGTGGTCCACGAGGACCCCCGCCCGCCGCTCAGGCGCCGGACCGAACTCGGCCATGACCTCCTCAAGGTTGTCGACGCCGTCGAGCATGAGGACGACGACGCCCTCGTGACGCAGGTCGTCGCCCCAGACCTTCTCCACCAGCTCGGCGTCGTGCCTGCCCTCCACCCAGATGCGCGAGGCGCGTGCCACCTTGGCCCGCTCGCCCTCGACGGCGTAGGAGCCCGACGCCGTCAGCCGGCGCCCGGATGCGCTCACCGGACCGGAGGGCCTGTGCTTGCGCGCCACGGGCGGGTCCAGGATGACCGGGCGGCCCTCGATCCAGAAGCCGGGCCCCAGGACGAAGCCGCGCCGCTTTCCGCGGCGGTCCTCCAGGACCACGACGTGCTGGCCACCGGACTTCTCCACCGCCACCGCGGCGCCGACGAAACCGGTCTGCCGGTCCTCGACCACCAGGCCCGGCGTCACCGGCACGTGCACCGACTCCGGGCGCACGGCGCCGGGCCCCGTCCGGTGCGGGTTGACCGACAGGACGTCCCCGCCGTAGCGGTCGCCCGCCGACGGCCGCCGGGCAGCGCCGGAGCGCGCCTTGGTCGGCTCGCCCTGTGGCTGCTGCCTCTGCTCGGCCTCGGCGCGGGCTCTCAGCGCAGCGCGGCGGGCGGCGGTCGAACCGGGAACGGGGGAGCGGTACGGGGCGGGCGTGTTCACCCTCGGCACGGTAGGGGAAACTCACGGTCCTGCGGCGTTGGACCCGCCGAGCCACGGCGTAGGATGGCACTCACGTGGGGTGAGTGCTAATCGCTTGCCGGTACGCACTGGCACCACATCGATCGTGTCCTGACAGTGACGAGGGGAGGAGGACCCATGGCCAACGACCGACGTCTCAAGGTCCTGTCCGCCATCGTCACCGACTACGTGCGCACCCGCGAGCCCGTGGGCTCCAAGGCCCTCGTGGAGCGCTACCGCCTGGGCGTGTCCCCGGCGACCATCCGTAACGACATGGCGGCCCTGGAGGATGAGGGCTACATCCACCAGCCGCACACCTCCGCCGGGCGCGTGCCCACCCAGAAGGGCTACCGGCTCTTCGTGGACGAGGTCGCCCGCATCAAGCCCCTGTCCGCCCCCGAGCGCGCCGCCATCACCGCGCTCCTGTCCGGGGCGGTCGACCTGGAGCAGGTCGTGGCCCGCACTGTGCGGGCCCTGGCCCAGCTGACGGGCCAGCTCGCGGTCGTGGAGTACCCCAGCCTCAGGTACGCCGCCCTCCAGCACCTCGAGCTCGTCGCCCTGGGCCCCGAGCGGGTCCTGCTGGTCATCATCACCGACACCGGCCGCGTGGACCAGCGCACCGTGACCCTCAGGTCCAGGGGCGGCTCAGGGGCGCGTCGCGACAACGGCTTCGACATCGCCGACGTCGTCGACCCCCTCGTCCTGGAGCGGCTGCGCGCCCGCCTCAACGGCGCCCTCGTGGGCCGCCGCACCGCCGACGTCGCCCCCATCCTGGCCTCCCTGGCCGAGCAGGTGCCCACCGACGAGAGGATCCTGCTCGAGGCCGTGTCCGATGAGCTCGTCGCCGCGCTGCGCCCCGACGCCGAGGAGAGGCTCGTCGTCGCCGGAACCGCGAACCTCGCCCGGGCCACCCCGGACTTCTCCTCCCTGGGGCCCCTGCTGGACGCCGTCGAGGAGCAGGTGGTGCTGCTGCGCCTGTTCACCTCCGACGAGGCCCCGACCGGCGAGAACCGGATGCGCGTGAGCATCGGCTCGGAGAACAACGACGACGCCCTGGCCGAGGCCTCCGTCGTGACCACCACCTACGGACCGGGGACCGGCGAGGCCATCGCCCACCTCGGGGTCATCGGCCCCACCCGCATGGACTACCCGGCCACCATGACCGCAGTGCGGGCCGTGGCCCGCTACCTGTCCAGGTTCCTGTCCCCGCCGGAGACGTGAGAGCCGGACGGTCCGGGCCCGCCCAGGGTGATGCGGCCGAGCAGGTCACCAGACATCTTCAGACAACCACCGCATGAGTCGTAGCCGTAAAGGAAGAACGCAGTGAGCAACTACTACGAGGTCCTGGGCGTCAGCCGTGACGCCACCTCCGAGGAGATCAAGAGGGCCTATCGCAAGAAGGCCCGCCAGCTGCACCCCGACGTCGCCGGTCCCGGCCACGAGGAGGAGTTCAAGGAGGTCTCCACCGCCTACGAGGTCCTCTCCGACGCCGACAAGCGCCAGATGTACGACCTGGGCGGGGAGGACGCGGTGCGCGGGGGCGCAGGATTCGGCGGCGGGTTCGCCGGCGCCGACTTCGGCGACCTGGGCGGCATCTTCCAGTCCTTCTTCGGCGGGGGAGCGGCCAGCCGCGGACCGGCCTCCCGGGCCCGGCGCGGCCAGGACTCCCTCGTGGCCGTGGACGTGGAGCTCTCCGACGTCGCCTTCGGGGCGACCCGCTCCATTCCGATCGACACCTACGTTGCCTGCACCGCCTGCGAGGGCTCGTGCTGCGCCCCGGGAACCGAGCCGGTCACCTGCTCGCAGTGCAACGGCGTCGGCAACGTCCAGCGCATGACCCGCACCCTGCTGGGACAGGTGATGACCTCTTCTCCGTGCCCCGGCTGCCAGGGCTACGGCACCGTCATCGTGACCCCTTGCAAGGACTGCTCCGGTGAGGGGCGCACCCGTGTGCGCCAGGACCTGGAGGTCTCCATCCCCGCCGGGGTGTCCACCGGCACCCGCATCCGCATGTCCGGGCGCGGCGAGGCCGGCCCGGCCGGCGGCCCCAACGGCGACCTCTACCTGGAGATCCACGAGAAGCCGCACGAGTTCCTCGAGCGTGACGGCGACGACCTCTACACCGAGCTGCGCGTCCCCATGACCGCGGCCGCCCTGGGTGCCGTCTTCCCGCTGCAGACCCTCGACGGCGAGCAGAACGTCACGGTCAAGGCCGGCAGCCAGCCCGGCGACGAGGTCGTGCTCGACGGCCTGGGCGTGGGGCGGCTGCGCCGCAAGGGCCGTGGGGACCTGCACGTGTCCATCGTGGTGGAGACCCCCACGCGCCTGGACGAGCGCCAGCGCGAGCTGCTGGCCGAGCTGGCCCGTCTGCGCGGGGAGGACGACGTCGAGCCCGTGCGCGACTCCAGCGTCATGGGCAAGCTCAAGGAGCGCTTCTCCGGGCGCTGAGGACTACCGGGCCGCAGGGGACTCGGGCCAGTAGTGGGAGTCCGGGGTGGCCCGGGCCCCGAAGATTGCCTGGCCCACCCGCACGCAGGTGGAGCCGCCCTCGATCGCCGCTTCGAAGTCCCCGCTCATCCCCATCGACAGCAGGCCGTCACCGACGGTGCCGGCCTGGAGGCCGGCGTCGCGCAGCTGGCGCATGACGCGGAAGCACTCGCGTACCCGCGCCGTGTCGTCGGTGTGGGCCGCCAGGGTCATGAGCCCGCGCACCCGCAGTGAGGAGTAGGCCGGCAGTGCGGCGAGGAAGGCGGCGACGTCGGCCGGTTCCAGCCCGAACTTGCTGGGCTCGCCCGAGGAGTTGACCTGCACGTAGACGTCCAGGGAGCGCCCGGCGGCCTGCAGACGCCGGTCGAGGGCCTCGGCCAGGCGCAGGGAGTCCAGAGCCTGGAACTCGTCGGCGAAGGCGGCCACGTTCTTGGCCTTGTTGGTCTGCAGGTGCCCGATGACGGACCAGGAGATGCCCAGGTCCGCGAGGTTCTCGCTCTTGCGCTGGGCCTCCTGCACCTTGTTCTCACCCATCTGGGTGATGCCCGCGGCGAAGGCGGTGCGCAGGCGCTCCTCGGGAACCGTCTTGGAGACCGGCAGCAGGCGGATCTCGGTGGCGTCACGGCCCGAGCGCTCGGCAGCGGCATCGATCCGGGCGCGGATGGCCGCCAGGTTTCGGCGGAAGTCCTCCACGGTGAGGGCGGTGGCGTAGGCCGGTGCCGGGGCGGGCGAGGACTGCGGGGAGGTGGAGGCGGCTGAGGGCGCTGAGGGCTCGGTCATGTCTGCTGACGCTAGCACCGCCTGCGGCCACCGGTTCGACACCGCCCGTAGGCTGGGGGCGTGACCGCACCCGTCTTCCTGTTCACGTCCGAGACCATCGAGCCCGCCGACGCCGCCGCGTCGGCCACGGCCGGCAGCATTCTCATGCTCACCGGGCCCGAGGCCCGTCATGCCGTGACCGTTAAGCGCCTGCGGAGCCAGGAGCGTGTGGACCTCGTTGACGGTGCCGGCCTGCGTTTGGTGTGCGAGGTGACGGGGGCCGGTGTCGGCGGGGCCAAGGACCGTCTGGCCGTGCGGGTCCTGGAACGCGTCGAGGAGCCGGCGCCGCCGCTGAGGCTCACCCTTATCCAGGCCCTGGCCAAGGGCGGGCGAGATGAGCAGGCCGTTGAGACCGCGACCGAGGTCGGGGTAGAGCTCGTGCTGCCTTGGCAGTCCGAGCGCTGCGTTTCCGTGTGGCAGGGTGCCAAGCAGACCAAGGGACGTCAGCGCTGGCAGGCCACCGCCCTCCAGGCGGCCAAGCAGTCCCGACGGGTTCGCGTGCCCGAGGTTGAGGCGGTCCGGGACACCCGGGCACTGGTCGACTGGGTGGGGCAGACGGTCCGGGCCGGGGGAGTGGTGCTGGTCCTGCACGAGGAGGCGCGCACGCCCATCAGCACCGCGATGGAGGCGGTGCGCCTGCCAGCGTCGGGGGCTGCGCCGCGGGTGATGGCTGTCGTCGTGGGGCCCGAGGGCGGCATCACTCCCGAGGAGACCGCGGCCCTGGAGGCTGCCGGTGCGACGACGGTGCGGCTCGGCCCCCACGTCATGCGTACTGCGTCCGCCGGCCCGGTGGCTCTGGCGGTCCTCGCCCACAGCAGCGGCCTGTGGGAGTGAGGCGTGCGGGCCCATGCGAGCCCCGCCGATCTCTCGACGCCGACGGGACGATTCGGCCTTCCTCCCGAACCGCGCCCCGGTTTTCTGCCCTTCGATATAGGTGTTTCGTGAGTGTGATGGTTACTGGATTCCTGCGAGGTCAGATGGCACGGATCCACCGGAGACGGACGCTCCGACTTCACAAGAGTATGATCGTTGTTCATACTTGAAGTATGAGTGGCATGACGACGATCAAGGTGGAGCGCAGCACGAGGGACGGCTTGCGGGCCCTGGCGTCAGAGCGTGGGGTGACCATGGATGCCGCGCTCAAGGAGCTGCTTGAGGAAGCCGCACGCGAGCGGCGCTTCGCGGCGGTGCGGCGCGCGATGGAGGTCAATCCGCCGGATGAAACCTACTTCGAGGAGCTCCGCGAGTGGGAGTCTGAGGCATGGAGCTAGCAGTTCCAGTTGATTCGGGTGAGGTGTGGTGGGCGCTTCCCGATCCGGCTGTCGGGCGAGAGCAATCCGGGCGTCGTCCGGTTCTCGTTGTGTCGAATGAACGATTCCATACAACGGTGACGACGCTTGTCGTTGTGGTCCCTGTGACAACGAAGGATCGGGGCTGGCCGAATCACGTGGAGCTCAATGCGGGAGTAAGAATGAAACAACGGTCGTTTGCCATGACCGAACAGGTTCGCACGATCTCACGTCAGCGTCTCACCAAGAAGATCGGAGTCGTGGAGGAACCCGTCCTTCAGAACGTGCGCGAATGGCTGGTCGACTACATCAGGTAGGACGCGCAGAGAGGCCCTAGAAGCCTTGAAGCTGGCGTCGTCTGCCTGCGAGCGGCGGGCCGCGTTGCGCATACGAGGCGTCGCGCGTCTGCTTCCCAACGGGGCGGATCGCGGGCATGCTCTGTCCATGAGCGAGACGAGTGAGCGATGAGCCCGCGGGGGCGGCGGCCGGCGGGGAGCCCGGACACGCGCGAGGCCATCCTGGCGGCGGCCCGCGCCGCCTTCGCCCGTGACGGCTACCAGGCCTCCCTGCGCGGTATCGCGCGCGACGCCGGGGTTGACCCGGCCCTGGTCCACCACTACTTCCCGGATCGGGCCATGCTCTTCGCCAAGGCCATCATCGAGCCGTTCGCCGGTGTGCAGGCCGACCTGATGGGGCGGGCCGCCGCGATCACCGAGCTGGAGCCGGAGAGACTGGGGGAGGGGATCGTGCGGTCCTTCATCACCCTGTGGGACGAGGCCGGCGCCGACCGCTTCACCGCCCTCATCCACGGCATACTCGGCCAGGGCGGCAACGTCAGTCCCTTTCGGGACTTCATCGCCACCGGCATCCTTCAGCCCATCGTCACGCGCTTCTGTCCTGATCGACCCGAGCTGCGCGCCCAGCTCATCGCCAGCCAGGTCATCGGGCTGGGGATGACCCGGTGGGTGGCCCGGATGGATCACATCGCCGGGCTCGACGCCGAGGCCGTTGCCGCACTCGTCGGCCCCACCATCCAGCGCTACGCCGTCGGTGACCTACCAGACGTCGCCGATCCCGTCTGAGTCCCGTTCCCACCGCGGTTTCCGGGTCGGATTTTGTCCATATGGGACGACTTTGAAGCCGCTTTTCCAGCGCTGATTCACCTCAAAACGCTCTGACCAGCGCAGATGCGAAACGCCTTGGCTGAGCGCTCCGTCAAAGTCGTCCCGTTTGGACAGTTTTCCGCCCCTCTTGCTCCTGCGGCGCCCGCTGGCGGCTTCGCTTGCGCAGTCGGAGCCGGGTCTACGCGACCCTCTGGACAGCGAGACGTCACAGATCTATATTCATCGCATGATGAAAAGCGATGAAGGAGACGCGCCCCGGGAGTCGGGGGCCGGCAACCAGTCGCACGACTCAGCCCGGAAGACCAGCACTCCCGCGAGGCCCACGTCGCCGGCCGTCACCACGACGGACCTGCGCGTGACCCGCGGACGCAAGGAGATCCTCCACGGTCTTGACCTGAACCTGGAGCCCGGCACCATCACCGGCCTGCTCGGCCCCTCGGGCTGCGGCAAGACCACCCTCATGCGCACCATCGTCGGCGTCCAGCGCTACCGCGGCCGGGTTGAGGTCCTCGGGCACGCCCCCGGCGCCGCAGCCGTGCGCGACCGGGTCGGCTACGTCACCCAGGACCAGGCCGTCTATACCGACCTGACCGCCCGCCAGAACCTGCGCTACTTCGCCTCCCTGGCCGGCAGCCGGGCCCGTGACCTGGATGAGGTCCTCGACGTCGTCGGGCTGAGCGCCCTGGCCGACCGACCTGTGGCCACCTACTCCGGAGGGGAGGCCGGGCGGGTGAGTCTGGCCTGCGCGCTCGTGGCTGACCCCGACCTGCTCGTCATGGATGAGCCGACCGTCGGCCTGGACCCCGTCACCCGTGAGGAGCTGTGGTCCACCTTCCACGCCCTGGCCGAGCGCGGCGCCACCCTCCTGGTCTCCAGCCACGTCATGGACGAGGCCTTCCGCTGCGACCAGGTCCTCCTCATGCGCCAGGGCCGCATCCTGGCTACCACCACTGCCGCAGACCTCCTGGCCAGCACCGGGGCGGACACCGTGGACGCAGCCTTCCTGGCCGTCATCGCCGACTCCGAGACCTCGCCTGCGCAGAAGGGAGGGCAGCACTGATGAACCTGCGCACCTACCTGGCCACCACCCGCCGCATCCTCACCCAGCTGCGTGCCGACCGGCGTACGGTTGGCCTCATCGCGGTCGTGCCCGCGGCGCTGCTGACCCTGCTGTACTTCGTCTACCGCGACTACCCCGGCGCGGACCTGCTGTTCAACCACATCGCCGTCTCCATGATGGCGATCCTGCCGATGGTCGTCATGTTCCTGGTCACCAGCGTGGCCATGCTGCGCGAGCGCGTCGGCGGCACGCTGGAGCGGTTGTGGACCACGCCGATCCACCGGGCCGACCTCCTGTTCGGCTACGCCACCGCCTTCGCGCTGACCGCCGTCATCCAGTCCCTCATCCTGTGCGCCGTGGCCGCATGGGGGCTGGACGTGGACATCTCCGCCGCCTGGGGGTGGGTGGTGCTCACCGCCCTGGTCGACGCCTTCGTCGGGGTGTCCCTGGGGCTGCTGGTGTCGGCCTTCGCTCGCACCGAGTTCCAGGCCGTCCAGTTCATGCCCGTGGTCATCGCGCCCCAGATGTTCCTGTGCGGGCTGCTGGTGAGCCGCGACCAGCTGCCGCGCGCCCTGGAGGTGGTCGGCGACGTGCTGCCCATGAGCTGGGCGGTCGACGCCGTCACCGAGCTGACCACGGCCAGCGATCCGTCCGATGATTTCTTCCGATACCTGGCCTACCTGGTCTGCTTCGGCCTGGTGGTCCTGGGAGTTGCGGCCTCCACCGTGCCGCGTAGGACCCGCTGATCAGGGATTGGATGGTAACGGCGGGCACGAGGACTGTGGGTCCTCGTGCCCGCCACCTGGTTCCAGGTGGGGTTAGGGTTGCCTTATGTGGATCGTCTTCGCCTGCGGCTCTGCACTTTTTGCCGGCATCACTGCCGTCCTGGCCAAGGAGGGGATCCGCACCACCGACTCGACCGTGGCCACGGCGCTGCGCACCTTCGTGGTGCTGGCTGGCGCCTGGGGCATGGTGTTCATCGTCGGCTCGCAGGCTGATCTCACGCACCTCGACGCTCGCAGCACCGGGCTGCTGGTGCTCTCCGGGCTGGCGACCGGTGCCTCGTGGCTGTGCTACTTCAAGGCGCTCCAGCTCGGCAGCGTCAGTAAGGTGGTCCCGATCGACAAGCTGAGCACCGTGTTGACGGTGCTGCTCGCCCTCATCTTCCTGGGGGAGAGGGTGAGCCTCATCGGGGCGCTCGGAGTCGTGCTCATCACGGTGGGGACGCTGCTGATGCTCGACGCCGATGACCTGCGCGGCCTGCCCCGTGCGGTGCGCGACGGCGGTGGATGGCTGCTTTATGCGCTCGGTTCAGCCTTCTTCGCCGCACTCACCGCGATCCTTGGCAAGGCCGGTATCACTGGGGTGGAGTCGAACCTCGGTACCGCGATCCGTACCGGGGTGGTCCTGGTGATGGCCTGGGTGATGGTCGCCGTCACCGGGAAGCTCCACGAGGTTCGCAGTGTCCCGCGTGGGGAGCTCGGCTTCGTCCTGGCCTCCGGGGCTGCTACGTGCGCCTCCTGGCTCTGCTACTACCGGGCCCTCCAGGACGGCCCCGCTAGCGTGGTCGTCCCCATCGACAAGCTGAGCGTGCTCGTTACTGTGCTGTTCTCGGCCCTTGTCTTGCGGGAGGCTGTCAGCAGGCGTTACCTCATCGGGCTGGCGCTGCTCGTCGGTGGGACCCTTGCGATGGTGATCGTTTGATGGCTCAGGAACCCATTTTGCTCCTTCAGGGAGCCCTTTATCGTTAATATTTATGATGTCGGGAAAGTATAGACTCACGCTCGGGCTAGAATTAAAACTAGTACCCAAGAAATAGTCGCACCCATCGTGTTTAGGTCTGTTTCTAAGTTTGGCTCCCCAAAAATCGACATCACATAGAAAAAGCGCCCCCATAAAACTTATATCATGAGGTAATGAACTTCTTCTGAAACTGATACTGCGTTTAAGTTTGGCCTTATGGAAGATGCATTCTTGCGCGAAAGTGACACCCCAGAAGGATGTGGGACCGCCGAAGGTTACGTTGGTGAAACTGCTAGCCTCTTTGAAGGTGGCTCCAGTAAAGTCAGCGACACCGTCAAATCCTGAATTCGAGAACCTAGTTCTCCCCATGAAAGTGGTACCCAAAAATTGCGCATCATGTTTGAAGGTTATGCATTCTAAATTAGTCTCCTCATTAAATTTAACACCCATAAAGTCAACAAAGCGATGAAAGGTTGCTCCGTTAAAACTTACAAATCCCAGAAAGTCGAGATCATTAAAGTGAATTTCTTGCCTACAATTAAGGTTGTCGAAAATGGCTTCGGCTGTGAATGTGGTTAGAGTAAAAAGAGTTCTGTGTTCAAACGTAGCACCATCGAAGTAAACGTTTGAAAAGTGAGTGCCAGTGAAGTTAATCTTCTTCATGAAGGTGACGCTGCTAAAAACTGCTCGCCGAGCAAATCTTACACAACTAAAATCTACATCTTGAGTAAAAATGGAATTTGTGAAAACTACAGGATTTGTAAAGATGGAATCTTGAAAAGTGGCGCATCCTGTTAATTTGAGACTTTCTGCATTAAGTGCCCCAATATGTGATCCTGTAAAGTGAATTGACTCTGTCAGGGTGGTTCCATGAAGGTTAAGGGTGCAGTGACTCCATGGGCCGGGGGTGGTTATGTTATCAAAACTATTCTCGGAAACTGTTTTGAGGTGTTTTGCTAGGACCGAGAGAATTGTGGACTCGACGGCTCTATCTGCGCTGAGGGGTTTGTCGTGATCGGAGGTTCCGTCTTTGTTGGTTGCGTACCGTGTCTCTCCGTTTGCATCTTTGAGGAGTCGATCAGTGCGCAGGTAGCCGCAGAGAATGTCGACGACGCGTTGGTGGTACGGGCCTTCGTAGGTGTCGGCCACGTCGGCCAGCGCATAAACTCCGGCGATTCGCACCTGTGGTGAAGCGTCGCCCAGTTGCTGGACTGCACGCACAAATTTATCGTCTGCCTCTCCACGCTCGAGTGCTGAGCGTTCGCGGTACTTGATGACCAGATAGCCGACTGCGCCGACGCCACCTAAAGCCGTCAAAGTGACTTTGATGCGGTCCAGTGGATCGTG
Organism: Actinomyces viscosus; assembly: GCF_900637975.1. Taxonomy (NCBI): domain Bacteria; kingdom Bacillati; phylum Actinomycetota; class Actinomycetes; order Actinomycetales; family Actinomycetaceae; genus Actinomyces; species Actinomyces viscosus. The sequence continues at coordinate 556,465 of NZ_LR134477.1, forward strand.
AGTCGCACCAATGTACCACCCTGCGAGAATGCGACTCCAGCCATGTCCATTTCCCCATAGTGCGCTGAGTGCTGTGTAGGCAATGATGGCTAGAAAGATCCAAGTGACAATGGTGTAGAATAATCCATTCTTGCGGCGCCGTGGAGTGAACCTCCTCCGCCGGAGAATGGTGCTCATTCTGCGTCTCCGGGAAGGTTGTTGAGATAGGTGCGTCCAGCGTCGGTGATCCGGTAACGCTGGAGACGACTTGTGGGCTTGTCCGGGATCGTTCGTTCAACGAGCCCGGCCTCGATCAGTGGTTCGACATGGCGCTGGAATGCGCGCGTCTGGTTCGTAATGCCCAGCGCGTTCATGATCTCTGCTCTGCTTGCTGCCGTCGTCTCCATTTGACGGAGAACCGTCAGCCCGTCCGGCGTCAGGGCGGCAGTCGGTGTGCTTGGTGCTCCGACTTGGTGCTCCGACTTAGTGCCTCGACTTAGTGCCTTGGCGTCGCGACTTAGTGCCTCGACTTGGTGCCTTGGTGCTCCGTCATGGTCCGACTTTGTGCCTCGACTTAGTGCCTCACCATGCTCTCCGGCATCGGCAGGGTTGTGGTTGGACACGTGGATCGTCACCCGCACGCGGTCGACGATCTCCTCGATGACAGGTTCGGGCAGACCAGCCTGGGCCACCTGCTCGAAGACGCGCTGGATGCCCGTGCCCCACTGCTCCATGATCCCGGCTTCGCGGAAGATGCGTGCCAGCGCAGGGTTGCGCAGACGGGATACGCGCCGCATAGTGTCGATGGTCATGCCTGGAACGAGCAGCCCCGGGCTGTCGACCTGGATGCGGTCATCGTAGAAACCGATACGGATGGGAGTCCCAGGTTCGGCATAAGAGGCGTGCACCAGAGCGTTGACGATGACCTCGCGGATCGGTTCAACAGGGATGGAGTAGACGTCTCGACGGCGCACTTCTCCGAAAACAGCGGTCTTGTACGCGTGCTTCAGCAGGAACTCGACAGCCTGGTCAACGGCCAACGGTATCGGACCGTGGATCTCAACCTGGTCGAAGATGTCAGTGCCGTGCGGACCGCGCAATCGGCCGCACTGCACCCAGGCAGAGGGAAGGAAGCGTGTGGGATCGGGACATGCGGCGAGGAGCCCCGCGTAGGTTGGGACGCTCTGATCGCCTTGTCTGACGGCAAGCCCGAGTGCCAGAAGATCATCCATGTTGGTGGTGCGGCCACGGAGCTCAGACAGAACGGTCAGATCCAGGTCCGCCAGTGCGGCACGCGGCTCAGGCAGGTTCTCGAAGGCAATGCCGCGGGCATTACGCTCTAGCTCGGCGACCAGCGCCGGATCAGCCTGGCGAGTGGTGGATCCGAGTCGTACGTAGACGCCGGTCTCAGGACCCTGCCGAGTGATGTAGTGGGGGCGCCGGGTGCTCAGTGGAACGTCGACGACGAGAACGGTCTTACTGCCGAGCGTGACCAGATCGATGGCGGGAACCAGCTGGGGTGAGATCCAATCATCGATGAGACTGGCGATGCGCTCCTCCTCGGCTAGCGGGTCCTCAACACCGATGACGGTGCCGTCGTCGTCGACGCCAACGACGAGGCGACCACCCGCGGAGTTGGCGAAGGCTGTGATGGTGCGTAGCGGCCCCGCAGATGAGCTGAGATCCCGCTTGAGCTCCAGAGTCTTACCTTCGCGGCCTACGAGCCGGCCGTCATTTCCAAGGGTGAGGTAGTCAGTCATATGAATCCTCGAAAGACGTTACGGGTACGGGCCGCGCCCGCGATACGGCGCCCAGGGCCGACTACAGGACAACACTAGCCGATCCGAGGCGCAGGCATCGGACTGGAGAGCTGAGCTGGAAAAATGTCGATCGGCCTGGCAGGTGCAAATGATGCACCGCGGCATTCTGTGAGCCTGCCCAGGGCGATGTGCCCTCGGCGTCTCTGGGGCCAATCATCTAGAATCGGCAGTGATGACGACACCGCCCACCGCAGCAGCCGGTTCGCCGGCGATGACCTCCTCAACTACCAGTTCTTCAGGACAGGTAGGCTCTACAGCCCCAACCGTCTCATCCGCGGGCTCATCCACCGGTCAACTTGCCTCTTCCGATCCCGACGCCGAGGTGGTCCGCACCCTCACCCTGCCCGAGGACGTCGCCCCCGTGACCCTGCTGGGCGCCCGGGACGAGGTGCTGCGCGCCATCGAGAAGGGCTTCACCGATGTCGACATCCACGTGCGCGGCACCGCGGTCACCGTCACCGGCCCCGCCGTCCGCGTCGACACCGTCGTTGTCCTCCTGTCCGAGCTCATCGACGTCGCCCGCACCGGCACGCCCCTGACCGCTGACGCCGTTGAGCGCGCCATCGGCCTGCTGGAGGCCGCCGCCCGCCCCACCGACGTCCTCACCGACGACATCCTCACCTCCCACGGCCGCACCATCCGGCCCAAGTCGCTGGGCCAGAAGGCCTACACCGACGCCATCGAGGAATCCACCATCACCTTCGGCATCGGCCCCGCCGGCACCGGCAAGACCTACCTGGCCATGGCCAAGGCCGTCGACGCCCTGGCCCGCAAGCGCGTCTCGCGCATCATCCTCACCCGCCCCGCCGTCGAGGCCGGCGAGAACCTCGGCTTCCTGCCCGGCAGCCTCACCGACAAGATCGACCCCTACCTGCGGCCCCTCTACGACGCCCTTCACGACATGCTCGAGCCCGAGGCCCTGCCCCGCCTCATGGCCGCCGGCACCATCGAGGTCGCGCCCCTGGCCTACATGCGCGGACGCACCCTCAACGACGCCTTCGTCATCCTCGACGAGGCCCAGAACACCAGCCCCGAGCAGATGAAGATGTTCCTCACCCGCCTCGGCTTCGGCTCGCGCATGGTCGTCACCGGGGACATCTCCCAGGTCGACCTGCCCGGCGGACGCGAGTCCGGCCTCATCGTCGTACGCAGGATCCTCGCCGGCGTCGAGGGCATCAGCTTCTGCGAGCTCGGCGCTGCCGACGTCGTGCGCCACCGCCTCGTGGGCCGCATCATCGAGGCCTACGCCCGTCACGACGCCGAGACCGCTGCGCAGGCGGCCGCCGCCCGACCCGCCGGTTCCGGTAACCGCAACGGCCGGGACAGCCAGTACCGTCGGGGGAGCAGCAACCGCCCCGCCCGGCCCCACTCGGAGAGGAACCCGCATGACCACTGAGGTCATCAACGAGACCACCACCGTCATCGACGCCGCCGAGTTCGCGGACCTCGCCGACCACGTCCTGACCGCTATGCACGTCAGCCCCGCCGCCGAGCTCAACATCATGTTCATCGACCCCGAGCCCATGGAAGAGCTCCATGTGCGCTGGCTCGACCTGCCCGGCCCTACCGACGTCATGAGCTTCCCCATGGACGAGCTGCGCCCCGGCTCGGCCGACTCGCCCACCCCCGCAGGGACCCTCGGCGACATCGTCCTGTGCCCGCAGGTTGCCGCCAAGCAGGCCCTGGCCGCAGGCCACTCGGCCATCGAGGAGATGCTCCTGCTCACCGTCCACGGCATCCTCCACCTCCTGGGCTACGACCACGCCGAGCCCGAGGAGAAGAAGGAGATGTTCGACCTCCAGCGCCGCCTCCTGCTGACCTTCCTCGCCGAGCGCGGCAAGTGAGGCCCGCGTGACCGGTATCCCCACCGCCGCGCTCATCGCCTGCGCGGTGATCGTCCTGGCCCTGGGTGCCCTGCTGTCCGCCGGCGAGTCCGCCCTGCTGCGCTTCACCCGCGCCGCCGCTGACGACCTCATCGAGGAGGGCCGCCGCGGCGCCGCCCGCGTGCGTCACCTCGCCGAGCACCGCACCCAGGTCCTGGCCTCGCTCAGCGTCGCCCGCGTCGCCGTCGACATGCTCGCCGCCGTCCTCATCACCCTGGCCGCCTCCGGGCTCGTGCGCACCTGGTGGCAGGTCCTGGCCCTGGCGCTGCTGGCCAACATCATCCTGCTGGGCGTCGTCGTCGGCTTCTCCCCGCGCAGCTACGGGCGGCGCAACCCCGCCGGCACCCTCCTGGCCCTGGGCCGCCTGCTCACCTGGGTCGACGTCCTGGGCACCCCGCAGCGCCGCCTCGTCTCACGCACCCGCCGCACCGAGGCCGCACCCACCGACGCCGAGACCCGCGAGGCCGTCAACGAGGACCTGCGCGAGATGATCGACGAGATCGGCGAGACCGACACCATCGAGGACGAGGACCGCGAGATGATGCGCTCGGTGGTCGAGCTCGGCCAGACCCTCGTGCGCGAGGTCATGGTCCCGCGCACCGACATGGTCACCATCGACGCCCACAAGCCCGCCTCCGCCGCCATGCGCCTGTTCATCCGCTCCGGCTACTCGCGCGTGCCCGTCATCGGGGAGGACGCCGACGACGTGCGCGGCATCCTCTACCTCAAGGACGTCCTGCGCCGCCTGGCCGCCCACCCCGAGCACGAGGGGCTCGCCGTGGCCGCCTTCGTGCGCGACGCCGAGTACGTCCCCGAGACGAAGCCCGCCGACGACCTCCTGCGCGAGATGCAGACCGGCCGCTTCCACATGGCCCTGGCCGTCGATGAGTACGGCGGCACCGCCGGCCTGGTCACCATGGAGGACCTTCTGGAGGAGGTCGTCGGCGAGCTCACCGACGAGCACGACCCCGAGCTGCCCGAGGTCGTCGAGGTCACCCCCGGCACCTACCGCGTCCCCGCCCGACTCGCCCTGGACGAGCTCGGCGAGCTCTTCGACCTCGAGATCGACGACGACGACGTCGACACCGCCGGCGGCCTGCTCACCAAGGCCATCGGCCGCGTCCCCCTGCCCGGCGCCGCCGGCGACATCCAGGGCGTCCACCTCCTGGCCGAGGAGACCGCCGGCCGCCGCCGCCAGGTCGCCACCATTCTCGCCTCCCGCACACCCGCTTCAGACAAGGACACCGATGACTGACAGCACCGACCGCACCGACAGCTCCGCCGAGCCCCTCGACATGCCGGCCCCCGGACCCGCCCCGGCCGGCTTCCGCTTCCCCACCGACGCCGAGCTCATGGACGGCCCCAACCCGTTGACCGATCCCGATGAGGAGGAGGTCGATGACGAGGACGAGACCGAGGACGCCGAGGCCGGTGATGAGCCCGACGACTCCGACGCCGCTGCCTCTCTGGACGCCGACGGCTTCCCGATCCTCAATGAGGGCGAGGAGGACGCCGAGGAGGACTCCGCCCGGGTCGAGATCGTCGTCCCCGACTTCCCCGAGGACTACCGAGCCGGCTTCGCATGCATCGTGGGTCGCCCCAACGCCGGCAAGTCCACCCTCACCAACGCCATGGTCGGCACCAAGATCGCCATCACCTCCGGGCGCCCCCAGACCACCCGCCACAACGTGCGCGGCGTCATCCACAAGGACAAGGCCCAGATCGTCCTGGTCGACACCCCCGGCCTCCACCGCCCCCGCACCCTGCTGGGCAAGCGACTCAACGACCTTGTGCGCGAGACCCTCACCGACGTCGACGTCGTCGTCTTCTGCATCCCCGCCAACGAGAAGATCGGCCCGGGCGACCGCTTCATCACCCGGGACCTCGCCGAGCTGCGCACCCCGATCGTCGCCGTGGTCACCAAGGCCGACACCGTCAGCCGCGAGGCCCTGGCCGCCCAGCTCCTGGCCGTGGGCGAGCTGGGGGACTGGGCCGACATCGTCCCGGTCTCGGCCAAGCGCGACGAGCAGATCGACGTCCTGGAGGAGGTCCTGCTGAAGCACATGCCGCTGTCCCCGCCGCTGTACCCCACCGGCGAGATCACCGACGAGCCCCAGCAGGTCATGATCGCCGAGCTCGTGCGCGAGGCCGCCCTGGAGGGCGTGCGCGACGAGCTGCCCCACTCCCTGGCCGTCGTCGTCGACGAGATCGCCGACCCCGACGACGAGCGCGAGGTCGGCCGCATCAAGGGGGTGGGAGGTCGCCTGCAGGTGCGCGTGAGCCTCGTCGTCGAGCGCGACTCCCAGAAGGCCATCATCATCGGCAGGGGCGGCCGGCGCCTCAAGGAGGTGGGCGTCAACGCCCGCAAGGGCATCGAGGAGCTGCTGGGCCGCAAGGTCTACCTCGACCTGCACGTGCGCACCGCCAAGGACTGGCAGTCCGATCCCAAGGCACTGGCCCGGCTCGGCTTCTAGGGCCTTGCCTTCCCGACTCGATCAGGCGCCGGGACCAGGAGCGGCCGCGGTACAGGAAAGGCTCAGCACTGGCATAGGACTTAGGTGTCTTGCGAAACGCCGTCGACCTGTCCTCCGAATCGGTCGCGCTCAAGGGGTGTTGTACCGCACACTATGTGTGTCTGATACCGACCAGAGCCCGGAGGCCCACGCATGACGAACACCGCCGTTCCCAGCCCGCCCCAACGCACCGACGCCGGCGCCACGAGCCGCCGCTGCCCTGACGACCTGTGGGAGCTGGGGGAGCGGGCCGTCGCCCGAGCGCGCCGGTGGGCTGACGAGTCGGCCTCCGAGCCCACGCCCCGCTCGGCCAGGCTCCTGTCCCGGATCCTCGCCGACCCCGAGGGCCTGACCTTCACCACGCGCTTCGTCGACGACGTCGTGCGCCCCACGGACCTCGACGTCGCCAGTGACGCCCTCAAGCGCCTGTCCACTGGCCGCACCGACTTCCTGCCGCCCGCCCTGGCCGGGGCCATGGGCCTGGGTTCGGCCGCCTCCCGCCTCGCCCCGCGCACCGTCACCGCCGTCGCCAGGCGGGTCTTCCGGGAGATCGTCGGCGACCTCGTCGTCGACGCCACCGACAAGGGACTCGGCCCGGCGCTGGCCCGCCTGCGCAAGGGCGGCAACCGTCTCAACGTCAACCTCCTGGGTGAGGCCGTCCTTGGGGAGAAGGAGGCCGCCCGCCGCCTGGCCGAGGTCTCCCGACTCGTCACCCGCGACGACGTCGACTACGTCTCGGTCAAGGTCTCCGCCGTCACCGGACCGCACAACCCCTGGGGCTTCGAGGAGGTCGTCGCCCACGGCGTCGAGGCCCTTCTGCCCCTCTACCGGCTGGCCCGAGACCACGGCACCTTCCTCAACCTGGACATGGAGGACTACAAGGACCTGGACCTGACCATCGCCGTCTTCACCGCGATCCTGGACCAGGAGGACATGCGCGGCTATGAGGCCGGCATCGTCCTGCAGGCCTACCTACCGGACTCCCTGGGCGCCATGCAGCGCCTCCAGGAGTGGGCCTCCCGGCGCGTGGCCGTGGGCGGCTCGCGCATCAAGGTCCGCATCGTCAAGGGCGCCAACCTGTCCATGGAGAAGGTCGACGCCGAGATCCACGGCTGGGAGCTGACCACCTGGCCCTCCAAGCAGGCCACCGACACCAACTACAAGCGCATGCTCTCCTGGGCGATGACCCCCGAGCGCACCCGCGCGATCCGCCTGGGCGTGGCCGGTCAGAACCTGTTCGACATCGCCTTCGCCTACGAGCTGCGCGCTGCGCGAGGCGTCGAGGACGATGTCGAGTTCGAGATGCTCTCGGGGATGGCCACTGACATCCAGGAGGTCGTGCGCCGCGAGACCGGGCACCTGCTGCTGTACGTGCCCGTCGTCGACCCCGGCGAGTTCGACGTCGCCATCTCCTACCTGGTGCGCCGCCTGGAGGAGAACGCGGCGCCCGAGAACTTCATGTCCGACGTCTTCGACCTGGCCGACGACAAGGCGGTCTTCAACCGCGAGCGCGACCGCTTCCTGGCCGCCCTGGCCGACCTCGACCCGGACGCCCCCGTACCGGCCCCCAACCGCACCCAGGACCGCCTGGCCGAGCGGGAGGCCGGCATCCCCGAGGAGTCCGGGACCCTGGAGGAGCGCGCCAGGCGGCCCTTCGCCTCCGAGCCCGACTCCGACCCGGCCCTGGCCGCCAACCGCCAGTGGGCCCGCGACATCGCCGCCGCCATCCCGGACTCCACGCGGGGCATGGCCGAGGTGGAGGCCGGGGCCGCCCGCCTGGCCACGAACGCCGAGGTCGACGCCCTCGTGGCCGTCACCGCCGAGGCCGCCGAGGTCTGGCAGTCCCTGGAACCGGCCGAGCGGGCCGCCGCCCTGCACCGGGTCGGGGACGTGCTGGCCGCCCGGCGCGCCGAGCTCATCGAGGTCGCCGGCTCCGAGGCCGGCAAGACCATCGACCAGTCCGACCCTGAGGTCAGCGAGGCCATCGACTTCTGCCACCACTACGCCGAGTCCTCCCTGCTCCTGCACGATGACGACTACATGGTCGGGGCGCGCTTCGCCCCGGTGGACGTCACCGTGGTCGCCTCGCCCTGGAACTTCCCGCTGGCCATCCCCACCGGGGGCGTGGCCGCGGCCCTGGCGGCCGGCAGCGCCGTCATCCTCAAGCCCGCCCCGCCCGCCCGGCGCTGCGCCGCCGAGCTCGTGCGCGCCTTCCACGACGCCGGGATCCCCGACGACCTCGTGGTGCTCGCCCCGCTGGAGGATGGTGAGGTCTCACGCCACCTGGTGACCCACAGGGACGTCGACCGGGTGGTCCTCACCGGCTCCTACGACACCGCCCGCCTCTTCCGCTCCTGGAAGCCGGACATGCACCTGTTGGGGGAGACCAGCGGCAAGAACGCCATCATCGTCACCCCCTCGGCCGACCCCGACATCGCCGTGCGCGACGCCGTCTACTCGGCCTTCGCCCACGCCGGACAGAAGTGCTCGGCCTCCTCCCTGCTGGTCCTGGTCGCCTCGGCCGGCAGCTCCGAGCGCATCGCCCGCCAGCTTGTGGACGCCACCGCCTCCCTGCGGGTGCGCCTGCCGCTGTCCCTGGACTCCCAGATGGGGCCCGTCGTCGTGCCCGACGACGAGAAGGCCGTGCGCGGCCTGACCACTCTGGGGGCGGGCGAGCACTGGGTCCTCAAGCCCCGCTACCTGGGTGACGGGCTGTGGACGCCCGGAATCCGGGCCGGGGTCGTGCCCGGCAGCGAGTTCCACCTCACCGAGTACTTCGCCCCCGTCATCGGCGTCATGCGCGTGGACACGCTTGAGGAGGCCATCGAGGCGGTCAACGCCGTCGACTACGGGCTCACCTCTGGGCTCCAGACCCTGGACGCCACCGAGCTGGCCATCTGGCTCGAGGGCGTCCAGGCCGGAAACCTCTACGTCAACCGCGGCATCACCGGCGCCATCGTGCGCCGCCAGCCCTTCGGCGGCTGGAAGCGCTCGGCCATCGGGTCAACGACCAAGGCCGGCGGGCCCTCCTACCTGCTGGGGCTGGGCGAGGTCGAGCCCGCCCGTGGTCGGGGTCAGGGGAAGGCCGGTGGCCTGGGTGAGCAGGGAACCGCCGCCCTGGACCCGCGTGTGGCCAGCCTCTGCGACGCCGTGAGCGGCCAGCTGGACGAGGAGGACCTGGCCGAGCTTCGCCGCGCCCTGGTGGCCGACGCCTCGGCCTGGAGGACCGGCTATGGCGCGAACCGTGACGTGACGGGGCTGGTCTGTGAGCGCAACATCCTGCGCTACCGCCCGGTCGACGTCGTCGTGCGGGCCGGGCAGGGAACCGCCCTGGCCGACGTCGTGCGCGTCATGGCGGCCGGTGTGCGCGCCGGCGGCTTCATCAGCCTGTCGGTGGCGGACCGTCTGCCCCAGCCGCTGCAGAACGCGCTGCTGGCCGCCGGCGTCCAGGTGGCGATCGAGGACCAGGGTGCCTGGGACATCCGCCTGGCCGAGCTGGCCGCCTCCGGCGGGCTGGGCACGCGCGTGCGCCTCATCGGCCCGCGTGAGGAGACCTCGGCCGCCCGTTGGAGCTACGCCAGCCGGGTGACCGGCGGGAGCCCCGACGTCGCCCTGTACACGGGCGCCGTGACAGCCTGCCCGCACTCCGAGCTGCTGCCCTTCCTGCGCGAGCAGGCCGTGGCCATCACCAGCCACCGCTTCGGCACCCCGCTCGACCTGGCCGAGGGCCTCCTGTAGGCCGGGCGGCTCCTGCCCGGACCTGCCCGGCAGCCGCCATCACACATACAGGGACATCCTGCACGTACGGGGACGGTTTTTCTGTCCCCCTACGTGCAGGATGTCCCTGTCGGCGTTGGATGCCGGTGCGTTACCTGAGGCGGGGGAACTCCTCGAGGGAGAAGACCGACTCCACGGGCACGTCGAAGTAGCGGGCGATGCGCAGGGCTAGGTGCAGCGAGGGCGCGTACTCGCTGCGCTCGAGGTAGCCCACCGTCTGGTAGTGGACGCCGAGCGCCTCGGCGAGCTCGCGGCGGCTCACCCGCCGGTCGGCGCGCAGGACCGCGATCCGGTTGTGGACGACGTCGTCGGACATGGTCACAGGCCGGTCTGGGAGCGGATGGTGGACTGCATGCGGGCCAGGCTACCGATCGTCTCCTTGCGGAAGCTGCGCCGCACGATGAACGACGCCCCCGCGAAGCCGATGACTGTCCAGGCCACCAGGACCCCGACGGCGAGCACCGGGGAGAAGGCTCCGCCCACCTCCCACGAGGGGTCGCCCACCAGCGCCCAGCGGGTCAGGTGCCCCGACCAGTACGTGGGCAGCGCCAGCTGAACCGCCTGAACCCACTGGGGGAGCCGGTCCATGGGCATGAAGAAGCCGCTCGTCCCGATCAGGGCGAAAGCGGGTAGATAAGTGATCATGAAGGTGTAGAGGCCGCGCACGAAGGCGCCCAGGAGGAAACCCAACGGAGCCGTCGCGACGGCTGACAGCACGATGAGCGGCAGACAGGCCAGCACCTGCGAGGCGCTCAGGGGAAGGGCCTCAACGAAGAGAGCCCCGCCGAGGAGAATGGTTCCCTGGAAGACGACGGTCTGGGTGATCGAGGACATCGTCTTGCCAATCGCCCACGTCAGCGGGCCATGGGGCAGGACACGCACCCGCAGCAGGGCGCCACCGATGCGGTCGTTATAGGTCTCGCTGGCGATCTGCAAGGTGATGAAGCAGCTGATCGTGCCGATGCTGCCGGCGATGAACATCGGGCCGAAGGCCGCGTGGGCCTCGGTAGTGGTCTGGGTCTGCCTGCCGACCACAATGACGCAGGTGGCGGCGATCAGCAGCGCGACGCTCGTTCCGACAAGACTGGCTCGCAGGTCCGAGCCCGCCTGACGGGAGGCCGCGCGCAGGACGGCCTGGACGGTGCGGATGCTCATGCTCGGGGCTCCTTACTGACAAGGGAGAGGTAGGTCTCCTCCAGGGTGGGACGGGTGATGGTCAGCCCGGTGACGGCGTCGAGGTCGAGTCCCTTGACGAAGCGCTCGGGGGAGTGGGTGGTGTGGACGTGGCGGACGCCGTCCTGGACCCAGGTGACCTCGGCGCCGCGGTCGAGGTGCTCACGAAGCTCGGTGACCGTGCCGTCGGCGATGATCCGCCCCTCATTCATGATGAGCACCCGTGAGGCCAGACGCTCGGCCTCGGTCAGGTCGTGCGTGGTCATGACAATGGTGGCGTCGTCGTCGACCCGGGCCAGGATGAGGTCGTGCAGGCGCGCCTTCGACGCCGGGTCCAGGCCGGTTGTCGGCTCGTCCAGCACGAGGAGCTCGGGTGCTGCCATGAGGGCGGCCGCGAAGTCGATGGTGCGTCGCTGTCCCCCGGAGAGCCTCGACAGGCGCGAGTCGGCCTTCTGACTGAGCCCGACGGCGTCGAGCACCTCCTCGACAGTGCTCACCCGTCTCGCCGCTGTCAGCTGGACCGAACGGATCCACTCCAGCTGCTCTCTCACCCGCCACTTGGCGTGGTCGGTCCAGCTCTGCTGGACCAGTCCGACCCTGGCCCAGAAGTCGGCGCCCGCCCGGCGCGGGTCGGTGCCGAGCACGCGCACCCTGCCGCTCGTCGGGGTCAGGGACCCCAGTAGGTTCTCCACGAGGGTCGTCTTGCCCACGCCGTTGGGGCCGAGCAGGCAGACGACCTCGCCCGCCTCGATCGACAGGTCGAGTCCGCGCAGGACCGGGGCGTCCCCATAGGAGAACTCGAGGTTCTCCGTGATGATGACTGGAGGCATCACACAAACCCTCCTCAGTAGAAGCGCAACTGAATGTAGTAGAGATGCTACATAGTGGTGTTGGTGTTCGTCGATTCGGAGGGGCTGCCCGGTGGCCTACCGCCTCGTCGGCCGTCTCACACAGCGGTCCCGCGCGGCCGCCTTACCTGACGACGGGTCGTCATCGGGGTAGGGTCTACACCGTGCGAGCGACTCCAGGCCTCCAGGTGAGCCTCCTGCTTAGTCGCCGCGGCGGGGCCTGACAGGCCGGCACCCCGACCGCGGCTGACTCGTCCTGCTCGGCCACGTTCCCGACCGCGCCTCTCTGCTTCCCAGAGTTCCCCCGAAGCCCTCCGGGCTCCCACCGGGACCGCCGTCGGAACCGCGAAGCACCTGATCCCAGGAGAACCCCGATGCGCAACGCCCGTCCCGCCCCCCAGCAGCCCTCCGGTATGCCCTTCGCCAAGTACCGGCCCTTCCTCGACGTCGTCAGCATCGACCTGCCCGACCGCACCTGGCCGGACAAGCGCATCACCGCCGCCCCCCGCTGGCTGAGCACGGACCTGCGCGACGGCAACCAGTCCCTCATCGAGCCCATGGGCCCTCAGGCCAAGCGCGCCATCTTCGACCTCCTGGTGTCCATGGGCTTCAAGGAGATCGAGATCGGCTTCCCGGCCGCCTCCCAGACCGACTACGACTTCGTGCGCTCCCTGGTTGACGACGGCGCGATCCCCGAGGACGTCACCATCTCGGTGCTCACCCAGTCGCGCGGTGAGCTCATCGACCGTACCCTGGACGCCTGCGTCGGCATTCCGCGGGCAACCGTCCATCTCTACAACGCCCTGTCGCCCCTGTTCCGCAACGTCGTCTTCCGCATGGACCGTGACCAGATCCGCGAGCTCGCCGTCGACGGCACCCGCCAGATCATGGCCCGCGCCGAGAAGGTGCTCGACGAGGACACCGTCTTCGGCTTCGAGTACTCCCCGGAGATCTTCGTGGACACCGAGCTCGAGTACAGCCTCGAGGTCTGCCGGGCCGTCATGGACGTGTGGGAGCCCGAGGGGGACCGCGAGATCATCCTCAACCTGCCCGCCACCGTCGAGCGCGCCACCCCCAACGTCTACGCCGACCAGATCGAGTGGATGAGCCGCAACCTTCCCCACCGCGACGCCGTGTGCCTGTCCCTGCATAACCACAACGACCGCGGCTCGGGCGTGGCCGCCGCCGAGCTCGGCCTCATGGCCGGCGCCCAGCGCGTCGAGGGCTGCCTGTTCGGCCACGGCGAGCGCACCGGCAACGTGGACCTGGTGACCCTGGCCCTCAACCTCTTCAGTCAGGGCGTCGACCCTATGCTCGACCTGTCCGACATCGACGAGGTCCGCCGTATCGTGGAGCGGGCCACCGGCATGGACGTGCCCCCGCGCACCCCCTACGTCGGTGAGCTCGTCTACACCTCCTTCTCCGGCTCCCACCAGGACGCCATCAAGAAGGGCTTCGCCGCGCGCGCCACCCAGGTCGACGCCAGGAAGGCCGAGGGCCGCTCCGAGGCCGACGCCGAGATCGCCGTGCCCTGGTCCATGCCCTACCTGCCCATCGACCCCCACGACGTGGGCCGCTCCTACGAGGCGGTCGTGCGCGTCAACTCCCAGTCCGGCAAGGGCGGCGTGGCCTACCTGCTGGGCACCACCCGCAAGCTCGAGCTGCCGCGCCGCCTGCAGATCGAGTTCTCCCGCATCGTCCAGCGCCACACCGACACCTACGGCGGCGAGGTCGACGGCGCCCGCCTGTGGTCCATCTTCGCCGACGAGTACCTGCCGGCCGCGGCCGCCCCCGAGGCCGAGCTCAGCCGCTGGGGCCGCTTCGAGCTGCGCGGGGCCACCCTGACCTCCACCGGCGACGACGAGGACTCCACCCTCACCATCACCCTCGTCGACGACGGCCAGGAGAAGCACCTGACCGCCACCGGAAACGGGCCCCTGGACGCCTTCGTCACCGCCCTGGAGAGCACAGGCTTGAGCGTGCGGATCCTCGACTACGCCGAGCACGCCCTGAGCGAGGGCCGCGACGCCCAGGCCGCCAGCTACGTCGAGTGCGAGGTCGACGGTCAGGTCCTGTGGGGCGTGGGCATCGACCCCTCCATCACGACCTCCTCCTTCAAGGCCGTCATCTCCGCCCTCAACCGTGCCCTGCGCTGAGAGAGCGTGAGAGACTGCGTCCGTGATGAGCAGGCTCTACCGGGACGAGGCGATCGTCCTGCGCACCTACAAACTGGGCGAGGCCGACCGCATCATCGTGCTCCTCACCCGTCACCACGGGCAGGTGCGCGCCGTGGCCAAGGGCGTGCGCCGCACCAGCTCGCGCTTCGGGGCGCGCCTGGAGCCCTTCTCCATGATTGACGTCCAGCTCCACGCCGGACGCAACCTCGACGTCGTCACCCAGGCCGAGATCATCGACCCCTTCGGCCGCGCCATCTGCGCCGACTACGCCATGTTCACCTGCGCCTCGACCATGGTGGAGACCGCCGAGCGCCTCAGCGCCGACGACGGCGACCTGGGCACCGAGGCCAGCCCCCAGCAGTACCTGCTGCTGGCCGGGGCCCTGGCCGCCATGGCGCACCGGCGCCACGCACCCGGACTCATCCTCGACTCCTACCTGCTGCGCGCCCTGGCCCTGGGCGGCTGGGCGCCGTCGTGCTACGACTGCGCCCTGTGCGGCGCACCGGGACCGCACCGGGCCTTCCACGTGCAGGTCGGCGGCGCGGTGTGCGAGTCGTGCCGCTCGGCCGGCGCCGTCGAGGTCGAGCCGGCCACGATGGTGCTCCTGGGCGCCCTGCTCTCCGGGGACTGGGCCGTGGCCGACGCCTCCGGCCAGCGGGAGCGCTCGCAGGCCTCCGGGCTCGTCTCGGCCTACACGACCTGGTACCTGGAGCGGCGCCTGCGCTCCCTCGCACTGGTGGAAAGGGCATAACTCATGACAGACAGTACGAGGGCCACGACCGCGGGTACGACGCGGGACATGACGGTCGACGAGGCCCCGCCCCTGCACCGCCTGGGCCTGACCCCGCCCGCGCTGCCACCGGCCGCCCTGCCCCAGCACGTGGCCGTCGTCATGGACGGCAACGGGCGCTGGGCCAACGCCCGCGGCTTGCCCCGCACCGAGGGGCACCGGGTGGGGGAGGCCAACCTGCTCGACGTCGTCGCCGGCGCCGTCGAGATCGGCGTGAGCGAGCTGAGCGCCTACGCCTTCTCCACCGAGAACTGGCGACGCTCGCCCGGCGAGGTCCGCTTCATCATGGGGTTCGCCCGCAAGGTCCTGCGCGCCCAGCGCGATATCCTCCACTCCTGGAACGTCAAGGTGCGCTGGGTCGGGCGCACCCCGCGCCTGTGGAAGTCCGTGCTGCGCGAGCTGCGCGAGGCCGAGCGCCTCACCGCCAGTAACACGGGGCTGGTCCTCAACCTGTGCATCAACTACGGCGGACGCGCCGAGATCGCCGACGCCACCCGCGCCATCGCCGAGGACGTCGCCGCCGGCCGCCTCAAGGCCTCCTCCATCAACGAGAAGACCATCCAGCGCTACCTGTACTCACCCACCATGCGGGACGTGGACCTGTTCATCCGCACCGGGGACGAGCAGCGCACCTCCAACTTCCTCATGTGGTCCTCCTCCTACGCCGAGCTCTACTTCTCGCCCCTGCCCTGGCCCGACTTCAACCGCACCGAGCTGTGGAAGGCCTGCGAGGCCTACGCCGGGCGCGAGCGCCGCTACGGAGGCGCCGTGGACAGGGTGCTTCAGGAGGATCCCGGCGAGGCCGGGGACCCTCAGGACGACGGGGACCCTCAGGACGACGAGCAGTAACCGGCTGCTGTCGGCCTCCCGTCCCAGCTCGATCGTCGGTCAGTCCTGCGGAGCGTCCTGGGCGGAGTCCCGGGCCGAGCAGGCGGCGCACAGACCGAAGAACTCGGCGGTGTGCTCCATCTGGGTGAAGCCCTGCTGGGCCGAGACCCGGCTGATCCACTCCTCGAGCTCACCGCCGGCGACCTCCACGGTGTGCCCGCAGCGGCGACACACGATGTGGTGGTGGTGCTCCTGCCTCTCGCAGGCCCGGTAGAGGACCTCGCCCTCGGCGCTGCGCACCTGGTCCACCGCGCCGCCCTCCGCCAGGGTCTGCAGGTTGCGGTAGACGGTGGCCAGTCCCACCTTGGTCCCCTCGGCCTCCAGGGCCGCATGGATCTGCTGGGCGGAGCGGAACTCGTCGGTGCGCGCCAGGATGTCGGCGACGGCGGCGCGCTGACGCGTGGCTCGAGGACGCTGCGCCGTGCTGCGTGCGCTCATGATCTGCCTCCTGAGGTGATGCGGTGCCGTCGGGAGCGGCTGATGAGCTGCCACAGCCCGGACAGGAGGGCGACGACGGCGTATCCCCCTACCAGGAGTACCACGATCATGGCGCCAGGGGAGGCCGCAACCAGGTAGGTGATCGTCAAACCGGACACACAGGCCACCACCCCCAGTCCCATCGCCAGGTACATGGTGCGCGAGAACGAGTGCGAGACGAGCTGGGCGATGGCCACCGGCACGATCATGACGGCCGAGACCAGCAGGGCACCCACCACCCGCATGGACACCGAGACCGTCAGGGCCGCCACCACCGCCACCAGGACGTTGAGGGCACTGGTCGGCAGCCCGCAGGCACGGGCGAACTCCTCGTCGTTGCACAGGGCGAACAACGGCCCGCGCAGCCCCAGCCCCACCAGCAGGACCAGGGTGGCCAGGGCGATGGTGAACCAGGCGTCGGAGACCGAGACCGTGGAGATCGAGCCGAACAGGTAGGAGTTGAGATTCGTCGTCGTGCCGCCGGCCAGACGGATGAGAATGACCCCACCGGCGATCCCCCCGTAGAACAGGATCGCCAGGGCCACGTCGCCGCGGGTGCGGCCGTTGGCACGGATCACCTCGATCGTCACGGCACCCAGAACACTGACGACGATCGCCCCGGGAACGGCCCAGGCGTCATGGGGCGTGACATTGGCGGCGGCCCCGGCCAGCCAGCCCAGGGCGATACCGGTCAGGGCAATGTGCCCGATCCCGTCGCCCAGCAGCGCCAGGCCCCGCTGAACCAGGTAGGTGCCCACCACCGGGGCGGCCAGCCCGACGAGCACCGCGACGATGAAGGCCCGCTGCATGAGGGGGCTGGCGAGCATGTCGGAGACGAGCTCGATCATGGGCGGGCCCTCCTGCCGGTGCGGGGCCGCGCCTCAGGCAGCCGGTGGTCGAGGACGGGGGCGTGGTGCGCCGGAGGACCGCCCGCGTCCGGGTGATGGTCACCGCGGTCGCCGTGGTACCGGTGACGACCAGAGGGGCCGATCCCGGCGTCGCGCAGGTGAGCGACCTCTCCGGCGGGTCCGTCGGCGACGAGCCTGCCGTCCTGAAGCAGGATCGCCCGCTGGACGACCTCAGCGAGCTCACCCATCTCGTGCAGAACCGTCACCAGGGTCAGCCCCTGCGCGCGCAGCCCCTGGAGGATCGTGGCCAGGGACTCGCGGCTGGCGCGGTCGATCCCCGCCAAGGGCTCATCGAGGATGAGCAGCTCGGGGGAGCGGACCAGGGCCCGGGCGATGAGAACCCGCTGGGCCTGACCGCCGGAGAAGACCTGGACGTGGTCGCCGGCCCGGTGGGCCAGCCCGACGGCGTCGAGCGCCGCCATCGCTCGCCTCCTGGCGCCTCGGCCCCGGTCCGCCCAGGGGTTCCTCGGTCCCAGCAGCCCGGAGCGCACCACCTCCAGAGCCGTGGCCGGGACGCCGGAACCCGCACCGATCCGCTGAGGAACGTAACCGATGCGCCCCCAGGGGACCTTCCGGCGCCGGGTGATGGGGGTGCCCAGCACCTCGATGCTGCCGCCGGCCGGAGGCACGAGCCCCAGGATGGCCTTGACCAGGGTGGACTTGCCCGAGCCGTTGGCGCCCAGCAGCGCCACGGACTCGCCGGCCCCCACCGCCAGGCTCACGTCGTCCAGGATGAGGGACGCCCCCAGGACCACCCTGAGGTCGCGCACCCTGACGGCGAGCGCGGACGACGCCGCCCGGGGTGAGCCGGACGGCGCCGTCAGAGATGGTGATGGCGACGATGATGGTGACAGAGGTAATGAGATCATACCGGTGTGATCATGCCGATCTGGTTGGATGTCAGGCGGACGGGCCGCCTGAGGCGGTCGCCCGGCCTCGACTCTACTGGCACGCCAGGGCGATCTTGAGGCGGTCCAGGTTGGTGGTCATGGCGTCGGTGTAGTCACCGCGCTCGGGCTTGGACTCCAGGGGACTGAGCACATTGGTCTCCGCCCCGGTCTCCGCGGCGATCGCCTGGGCCGTGGTGGGGGAGACGAGCTCCTCGGTGAAGATCGTCGTCGTTCCGGTGCTCTGGACCACCGACTTGATGTTGGCCAGCTCGGCGGGGCTGGGCTCGGTCTCCGGGTCGATGCCGGAGATGGAGGCCTGGGTCAGCTTGTAGCGGTCGGCCATGTAGCCGAAGGCGGCGTGGGAGGTCACGAAAGTGGTGCGCTGGCAGGTGGACAGGCCCGTGCTGTACTGCGTGTCCAGGTTGGTCAGCGCCGTCTTGAGCTTGTCGAGTCCCGTCTTGTAGTCATTGGCATTGGCCGGGTCGATCTTGGCGAACGACGCCTCCATGGCCTCGGCCACCGCGATCATGCGCTGCGGGTCCAGCCAGAAGTGCGGGTCGAGGTCACTGCCGTGCTCCTCGCCCTCGGCGTGGCTGTGCTCACTGTCAGCGCTGTGCTCGTCGTGGGCCGCCTCGCTGGACTCCTCGCTCGCGGCGGCTGAGGCATCGCCCCCGGCGGCCTCGTCGCCGTGCTCGTGCTCCTCCTCAACCCCCTCGTGGTGGACGAGGTTGGCCGGCTTGCTCAGGTCCACCACCGTGGGACCGGAACCGACCTCCTTGACGGCCTTGTCCAGGGAGGGCTGGAAGCCGGGGACGTAGGCGATGAGATCGGCCTTGCCCAGCTCGGCGGTCTCCTTGCCGGAGAGCTCGAAGTCGTGCGGCTCGACATTGGAGGGGGTCACGGTGGAGACCTTGACGAGCGGGCCGCCGATGGCCTCGGCCAGATAGGCGATCGGGTAGAAGGACGTCGAGACCGTCAGGGTCTTGCCCGGGGCGATCGTGTGGGCGGAGGAGGCCGACGAGCTCTCGCCTTTCAGGGCGCTGCACGCGCTCATGCCGGCAGCCAGGACCAGGGTGGCTCCGAGCGCCACGATGCGACGGAGATGATGGGAACGAGCCTGTGAAACACTCATGCGAATCATTCTCATACTGCTGACGCGATGCGTCAAACCGCGACGGGCTCATGTGCGCTGCTGAGGGTCGGTTTGCGGGAACGCCAGGCGGTATCTCCTCATCTCCCCATCTCCTCGGCGTCCCCTGCGGGGCTGTGGTGCGACGGGCCCCTCACCGACACATGACGGCCCTCCGCCTAGACTGTCCCCACTCGTCCCCACCAACCAGGCGGGACCACGACCACTCCTGAAGGAGCACTCCGTTGGCATCCACCCCTTCACGCCTTGACGCCGTCATCAACCTCGCCAAGCGTCGCGGGTTCGTCTTCCCCTGCGGCGAGATCTACGGCGGAACCCGCTCGGCCTGGGACTACGGACCGCTGGGCGTCGAGCTCAAGGAGAACATCAAGCGCCAGTGGTGGCAGTACATGGTCCGCTCGCGCGACGACGTCGTCGGACTGGACTCCTCGGTCATCCTGCCGCGCGAGGTGTGGGTCGCCTCCGGCCACGTCAATGCCTTCACCGACCCGCTCATCGAGTGCCAGTCCTGCCACAAGCGCCTGCGCGAGGACGAGCTCCAGGAGGCCTACGCCGCCAAGCACGGCATCGAGGACCCCGACTCGGTGAGCCTGGAGCAGATCGCCTGCCCCAGCTGCGGCACCCGCGGCAGGTTCACCGAGCCCAAGGCCTTCTCCGGCCTGCTCAAGACCTACCTGGGCCCGGTCGACGACGAGTCCGGCCTGCACTACCTGCGCCCCGAGACCGCTCAGGGCATCTTCATCAACTTCGCCAACGTCATGAGCGCGGCCCGCAAGAAGCCGCCCTTCGGCATCGGCCAGGTGGGCAAGTCCTTCCGCAACGAGATCACCCCGGGCAACTTCATCTTCCGCACCCGTGAGTTCGAGCAGATGGAGATGGAGTTCTTCTGCGAGCCGGGCACCGACGAGGAGTGGCACCAGTACTGGATCGACTACCGCAAGGCCTGGTACATGGACTTGGGGATCAGCGAGGACAACCTGCGCCTCTACGAGCACCCGAAGGAGAAGCTCTCCCACTACTCCAAGCGCACCGTGGACCTGGAGTACCGCTTCGGCTTCGCCGGATCCGAGTGGGGCGAGCTCGAGGGCATCGCCAACCGGACCGACTTCGACCTGTCCACCCACGCCGAGCACTCCGGCAAGGACCTGTCCTACTTCGACCAGACCCGATCCGAGCGCTGGACCCCCTACGTCATTGAGCCGGCGGCGGGGCTGACCCGCTCGCTCATGGCCTTCCTGGTCGAGGCCTACACCGAGGACGAGGCCCCCAACACCAAGGGCGGGGTGGACAAGCGCATCGTGCTGAAGCTCGACCCGCGCATCGCCCCGGTCAAGGCGGCCGTCCTGCCGTTGAGCCGCAAGGAGGAGCTGACCGGCCCGGCCAAGGAGCTGGCCGCCCGCCTGCGCCGCTCCTGGAACGTGGAGTACGACGACGCCGGAGCGGTGGGTCGTCGTTACCGCCGCCAGGACGAGGTCGGCACGCCCTTCTGCCTCACCTACGACTTCGACTCGCCCGAGGACGGCGCGGTCACCGTGCGCGAGCGCGACACGATGACCCAGGAGCGCATCCCGCTCGAGGGCGTGGAGCGCTACCTGGCTGAGCGCCTCATCGGCTGCTGAGCCTGGACCCCGCACCGTGTCCCTGGCTCACGTCAGGGGCACGGGGCGGGCATGATGGGATGGTGAGCGCCAACTCGACCTCCCCGAGCAACGAGACCTTCCATCCTGAGCCGCCGACCGAGGAGAACGGTCATGTCCACGGCAGCCGCGGCAGCCACGAGAGCCACGGCGTCCCCGGCGGACACTCCCACTCCGGTCCGCTCGACCTGGACGCGGGCGAGGTCCGCCGGGTGAGGATCGTGCTCGGCGTCATCGTCGGGGCCCTGGTGCTGGCCACCGTCGTCGGGCTGTTCGTGCTGTGGCCGGGCAAGAGCTCACTGATCGGCTCGCGCTCCTTCACCGCCGAGGGCGGCTCGGTGGGCCGGGCCACCATCACCTCCGTGGACCTGTCGAGCTGCCAGAGCGCCGTGAGCGCCCTGACGGAGGTCAACGGCGTCAAGCAGGAGGACTTCGCCAAGGGGCACGTGTGCGCCCGCATCACTCAGGGAGAGGGCAAGGGCCTGGTCATGCCGGTCCAGCTGGTGGGAGAGCCCCGCAAGCTCGCCCACGCCGGGGACCGCCTCGTCGTCCTCTACTCGCCCCAGGCGATCCTGTCCGGGTCCCCCTACTCCTTCATCGACTACCAGCGCCAGCTCCCGGTCGGCGCCCTGACGATCGTCTACCTCGTGCTCGTCGTCGCCGTGGCCGGACGCAAGGGCGTCCTGAGCGTCCTGGGCCTGCTGGTGGCCACCGGCGTGCTCGCCTTCTTCATGATCCCGGCGCTCTTGTCCGGCTCCCACCCGCTGGCCGTGACGCTGGTCGGGTCGATGGCGATGATGCTCGCGGCCGTCTACGTCGCCCACGGCATATCCATCCGCACCACGACGGCCCTGCTGGGCACGGTGGCCGGCATCGTGCTCACCGTGCTGCTCGCCCTGTGGGGGACCGACGCCGCCCACCTGACCGGCGACGTCGACGAGACCGCCCGGCTGCTGGCCTCCCGCACGAGCATCGACCTGCAGACGCTGCTGACCTGCGGCATGGTCATCGCCGGACTCGGTGTCCTCAACGACGTCACCATCACCCAGGCCTCCTCGGTGTGGGAGCTGCACGCCGCCAACCCGCTGCTGTCGCGCACGCGCCTGTTCACCGGCGGGATGAGGATCGGCAGGGACCACATCGCCTCAACCGTCTACACCCTGGCCTTCGCCTACGCCGGCACCGCGCTGCCACTCATCCTGGCCGCGGCCCTCATGGACCGGGCGGTGCTGGACACCATGCTCTCGGGCGAGATCGCCGAGGAGATTGTGCGCACCCTCATCTCATCCATCGGTCTGGTCCTGGCGATCCCGGCGACGACGGCGATCGCGGCGGCCCTGTGCCGCGTCACCCCGGTCCTCGACGACTAACCCGAGGGGCGCGGGGGCGGCCCGGCTCAGCCCCCGGAGACGTCGGACTCAGCCTGGCTGAGCATCTCACGGTGGGCATCGTCCAGGACAGGGGAGTCCAGCCAGCCGTCGGGCAGGCGCGGGGTCTTGGGGCTGCCCGCCCGGCCCCGGGGACCCTCGACGATGTCACCGGGGTAGTCGACCACCTCCGGCAGGCGCGAGCGCATCCGCTCCAGGCCGGCGTCGAGCTCGGCTAGGGTCCTGATCCCCATGAGGTCGGCACGCGCGGCACCACCGACCGGGTAGCCCTTGAGGTACCAGCCCACGTGCTTGCGCAGATCGCGCACGCCCCGGTCCTCACCCATCTCCTGGGCCAGCATGCGCCCGTGGCGGCGGATCACCCCGATGACGGCGTCCAGGTCCGGGCGGGTGCGCGCCCGCGAACCGTGCATGGCCGCCACGATGTCGGCGAACAGCCAGGGGCGGCCCTGACAGCCACGGCCCACGACGACACCGTCGCAACCGGTGGCCTCCATCATGCGCACCGCGTCATCGCCCAGCCAGATGTCTCCGTTGCCGAGCACCGGAAGCCCGGTGGCCTCCTTGAGCCGGGCGATCTCCTCCCACCGGGCCTGCCCCGAGTAGTGCTGGCGCGCGCTGCGGGCGTGCAGCGCCACGGCCGCGATCCCGGCATTCTCAGCGGCCCGGGCGGCGTCGAGGAAGGTCTCGTGCTCCTCGTCGACGCCCAGGCGCATCTTCATGGTCACCGGCACCTCCCGCACCCGCCCGGCACGGCGGCAGGCCGCCTCGCTCGCATGAACCGCCTCGGTGAGGATGGCCGCCAGCAGGTCCCGCTTCCACGGCAGCGCCGCCCCGCCGCCCTTGCGCGTCACCTTGGGCACCGGGCAGCCGAAGTTGAGGTCGATGTGGTCGGCGAGGTCCTCCTCGACCAGGATCCGCACGGCGGCGCCCACCGTGGCCGGGTCGACCCCGTAGAGCTGGATGGAGCGCACCCGCTCGGAAGGGTCGGTGCGCACCATCGCCAGGGTCCGCTCGTTGCGCTCCACCAGCGCCCGGGTGGTGACCATCTCGGTGACGTACAGACCCGCCGGGGCCAGCAGCCCGCCGCTCGGCGTCGTGACCGGGCCGGGGGAGGCGGGCGTCAGCGGCTCGGGCAGGGCGGCCTCGGCCGTCTCCCGGCACAGCCTGCGGAAGGAGGCGTTGGTGACCCCGGCCATGGGGGCGAGCTCGACCGGGGTGGCCACCTCCAGCGGGCCGATGCGCAGGGGGGCGGGGAAGCGGCCGGATGCGTCGGTGCCGCCGGTGCGGGGGAAGGTCTCGCTCATCGTCACCCTGACATGCTGACACACGGCAGGCGCAGGGACCTCGACCCGCCCACCGGTGCGACCCCGGAGAGGGCCTGGCACAGATAGCCTGTGAAGCAAATAACACGGTTGGATCGAGATCGGCACGTGACGAATTACTGATGATGAATGCTCTCGCGCGTTACCTTGTGTGCTTGTGCTGATGAACGAAGAGACCGAGCCGTCGATATCACGTTCCGTCGTCGTGACCGGAGCCTCCCGAGGGATCGGGGAGGCGGTCGTGAAGGCGTTTCTCGCACAGGGCGACCGGGTGGCGGGCATCTCCCGCTCCGGTGAGGCCCCCGACGGCGCCCTGGCCCTGGCCGCCGACGTCACCGATCCCGACGCCCTGGCCCAGGTGCTCTCCGCCGCCACCGAGGCGCACGGCCCCATCGAGGTCCTCGTGGCCTCGGCCGGCATCAACCGGGAGTCCCTGGCCGCCCGTACCTCCTCCCAGATGTGGGACGAGGTCATCTCCGCGGACCTGACGGGCACCTTCAACACCGTGCGAGCCGTCACCCCCGCCATGATGCGGGCGCGCAGGGGCCGCATCGTCCTGGTCTCCTCGGCCATCGCCGCCCGCGGAGGCGTGGGCCTGTCCGCCTACGGCGCCGCCAAGGGCGGGGTGGAGGGACTGACCCGGTCCCTGGCCCGAGAGCTCGCGCCGCGCGGCATCACCGTCAACGCCGTGGCCCCCGGATTCGTCAGAACCGCGATGACCGCCTCACTGCCCGACCACATCCGCACCGCCTACCTCGAGCAGATTCCCCTGGGACGCTTCGCCGACGTCGCCGACGTCGCCGGCCCCGTCCTGTTCCTGGCCTCCCCGGCGGCCTCCTACGTCACCGGTGCGATCCTCGGTGTCGACGGCGGCATGGGCATGGGGCGGTAACAGGCGTGGAACGATAGGGGCATGAACCCTCCTACGGGCCTGCCCACGGGTCTGCTCAGTGACCGCACGGTGCTTGTCACCGGTGTCCTGAGGCCCAGCTCGATCGCCAGCGCCATCGCCGAGGTCGCCCTCCGGCAGGGTGCCCGCGTCCTGCTGACCGGCCACCCCCGGACCCTGGCGGTCACCGGCTCAGTGGCCAGCGCTCTTGGACTGCCCGATCCGGTGACGCCCCTGGACGTGGCCGACGCCGACTCCCTGTCCGCCCTGGCGCCCACCTTGAGGGATCTGGGCGTGACCCGCCTGGACGGCCTGGTCCACTCCATCGCCCGCGCCGACGTCGACCTGCTGGGGAGCGTCCTTCCGCCCGAGGGCGCCGGGCCGGTGGCGCGAGCGGGCCGAGCGCGCGATCTTGAACGGGCCTTCATCGTCTCGGCGGCCTCCCTGCCCGCGCTCGTCGACGCCGTCTCACCGATGCTGGGGCGGGGCAGCAGCATCGTGACCCTGACCTTCGACAGTGCTCGCGTCTGGCCCGGCTACGGCTGGATGGGCCCCCTCAAGGCCGCCCTGGAGGCCGCCGTGCGCGCGCTCGCCGTCGAGCTGGGGGAGCGGGGCGTGCGGGTCAACGCCATCTCCTCCGGTCCCCTGAGCACCACCGCGGCCGGCGCCATCCCCGACTTCGAGACGCTCAGCCGGCGCTGGGGGGCCGCCGCCCCGCTGGGCTGGGACACCGCAGACGCCACCGCGGTGGCCCGCAGCACCGTCGCCCTGCTCTCCTCCTGGTTGCCCGCCACCACCGGGCAGGTCATCCACGTCGACGGCGGGGCCCGCGTCGTCGGCTGATCGATCGGAGCCGGCGGAGAAGGCCGTGCCAGAACCGCGCCAGAACCGTGCTGGAGCCGTGTCGGGGTCGTCGCGGTGCCGTAGGGTAGAGGCGTGACAACGGATCCCATGCGTCGGCTCGTGCTCGTCCGCCACTCCAAGGCCTCGCACGACGCCGTCTCCGACCTGGAACGCCCCCTGACCTCCAAGGGCGCCGCCCTCGCCGGTCTGCTGGCCAAGGAGCTGCGCAAGCGCCTGGAGACCACGGACCTGCTCCTGGTCTCTCCGGCCGCCCGCGCCCGCGAGACCGCCCGCCCCCTGCGCGACCGCCTCGAGCCCACCGACACCCTGGTGCGCGAGGAGATCTACAACCTGGGACCCAACGGCATCCTGCGGGTCCTGGCCGAGGAGGGGGGCGAGGCGAGCACGGTGGTCGTCGTCGGCCACGAGCCCACGATCTCCGTGCTGGCCCACATCCTCCACGACACCGACGACGACCTGGCCTCCCAGATCTCCTTCGGTGTGCCCACGGCCACCGCCGTCATCATCGACGTCCCCGGCAGGTGGGCGGATCTGGAACCCAAGAGCGCCCGTATCCGCGAGATCTTCACCGCTCGTAAGCGCGACTGAGCCCGACGCCCGGTCAGGCCCTGACGAGACGTCAGGCCCCGATCAGCTGCAGGACGGCCCGCAGGTCACGCACGTGGACGGCGGCGTCGGCCTGCTCGACGACGACCGGCTTGGCGCAGAACGCGACGCCCAGCCCCGCGGCCGCCAGCATCCCCAGGTCGTTGGCCCCGTCCCCGACGGCGATGGTGCGCTCCATGGGCACACCGTCCTGCTCAGCCCACCGGTGCAGGCAACGGACCTTCTCCTGACGGTCCACGATCCGCCCCAGCACTCGGCCGGTGAGCGCGCCGCCGTCCACCTCCAGGCGGTTGGCCGCCACGTGGTCGATACCCAGTCGCTCGGCCAGGGGCACCACGACCTCCTCGAAGCCGCCCGAGACGACCCCCACCCGGCAACCACCCGCGTGCAGCGCCTCAATGAGCTCGGCCGCCCCGACAGTGGGACGCACCTCGGCGAGAACGTCCGCGAAGACGCTCTGGGGGACCCCGGCCAGCGTCGCCACCCGCTCGCGCAGCGAGGCGGCGAAGTCCAGCTCCCCGCGCATCGCCCGGGCCGTGACCTCGGCGACCTGCTCACGTGTCCCGGCACGCTCGGCGATGAGCTCGATGACCTCCTGCTCGATGAGGGTGGAGTCCACGTCCATGACCAGCAGGCCGGGTCCCTCGGTGACCAGGGGACCGTCGGTCAGTACGCCGCTGACTGAACCCGCGAGGGCGGGGGAGGTACTACTCATGGCGTCATGCTAGCCGCGCACGCGACTGCGCCGTCGCCCGGAGGAACCGGACGACGGCGTATCAGCCGGGGAAGGCTGGAGAAGTGGCGAGGGCGGCAGCCCCGGTCAGCGGGTGACGAGCTGGCCCTTGGCCACCACCGTGATGCCGGACTCGGTCACGGTGAAGCCCCGCTCACGGTCGTGCTCGGGATCGATACCCACCATGGCTCCCTCCTCGACCCGGACGTACTTGTCCAGGATCGCGCGGTTGACCACGGTGTTGCGGCCGACCTCCGCGCCGTCCATGAGGACGGACTCGCGCACCGAGGACCAGGAGTTGACGCGCACGCCGGGGGACAGGACCGAGGAGATCACCTCACCGCCGGAGACGATGACGCCCGGCGAGACGATCGAGTCGACCGCGTGACCCAGGCGCTCGTGGTGGCCGTAGACGAACTTGGCCGGCGGCATGGCCGCCTGGTAGCCGGCGAACAGCGGCCAGCGGTCGTTGTACAGGTTGAACACGGGCGTCACCGAGATGAGGTCCTGGTGCGCGTCGAAGAAGGCGTCCACGGTGCCCACGTCGCGCCAGTAGTCGCGGTCGCGCTCGGAGGAGCCGGGAACGTCGTTGTCCTTGAAGTCGTAGACGCCGGCGGCGCCCTGGTTCACGAACCAGGGCACGATGCTGCCGCCCATGTCGTGCTTGGAGGACTCGTCGGCCGCGTCCACCGTGACGGCCTCCAGGAGCGCGTCGGCGTTCATGATGTAGTTGCCCATCGAGGCCAGGACCTCGTCAGGGGAGTCCGGCAGACCGGGGGTCTCCTTGGGCTTCTCGACGAAGGCCTTGATCTTGCCCCGGTCGGCGGGGTCGGTCTCGATGATGCCGAACTGGTCGGCCAGGGACCGGGGCTGGCGGATGCCCGCCACGGTGCAGGGCAGCCCGGAGGCGATGTGGTGGTCCAGCATCTGGGAGAAGTCCATGCGGTAGATGTTGTCCGCACCGGTGATGACCACGTAGTCGGGCCGCTCGTCGTCGAGCAGGTTGAGGGACTGGTAGATCGCGTCGGCGCTTCCCAGGAACCAGTGCTTGCCCACGCGCTGCTGGGCCGGCACCGGGGCGATGTAGTTGCCCAGCATGTCGGACATGCGCCACGTCTTGGAGATGTGACGGTCCAGCGAGTGGGACTTGTACTGGGTGAGCACCACGACCTTGAGGAAGCCGGAGTTGATCATGTTGGACAGCGAGAAGTCGATGAGCCGATAGATGCCACCGAAGGGGACGGCGGGCTTCGCGCGGTCGACGGTCAAGGGCATGAGACGCTTGCCCTCGCCACCGGCGAGGACGATTGCGAGAACGCGAGGTTGAGCCATGTGGCCCACCTTACGTTGCTTGAGAGACTTATGGGGCCAAACAGATCACAATTTGAGTCGATCCTGAAACAGCACGGACCTTCGATCTAGATCCGCCTCCGCGCGGGCCCCCGAGAGGGCCGCACGAGGGGGTCGGTGGAAACCACCGGCGTCGAAAGGTCCCGCTCGCAGGCGTGTGCGTATACCGTCGGATGTGGCGCCCGCCCCACTGCGGGCGCCCGTCCTGCGCCGAGGAAGGCGCGGTCAGTCCATCCAGCAGACAGAGGAGAGGCACACCCATGAGGGTCGACCTGCTGACCAAGGAGTACCCGCCCTTCATCTACGGCGGCGCCGGAGTCCACGTCAACGAGCTGGCCAAGGTCCTGCGCCCCCTGGCCGACGTCCGCGTCCACGCCTTCGGCGGCCCCCGCGAGCCCGGCACGGAGGGCGCCGACGACGGCGTCATCGGCTACCCCGAGATCGCCGAGCTCGACGGCGCCAACGCCGCCCTGCGCACCTTCGGCGTCGACCTGGAGATGGCCCAGGGCACCGAGGGGACCGACCTCGTCCACTCCCACACCTGGTACGCCAACCTCGCCGGTCACCTGTCCGGCCTGCTCCACGGCGTCCCCCACGTCATCAGCGCCCACTCTCTGGAGCCCCTGCGCCCCTGGAAGGCCGAGCAGCTCGGCGGCGGCTACGCCCTGTCCTCCTGGGCGGAGAAGACGGCCTACGAGGCCGCCTCCGGCATCATCGCCGTCTCCAACGGCATGCGTGACGACATCCTGCGCTCCTACCCGGCCATCGACCCCGAGCGCGTCAAGGTCGTCCACAACGGCATCGACCTTCAGGCCTGGAAGCACCCCGAGGGCGAGGAGGCCGACGCCGCGGCCGCCGCCACCCTGGAGCGGCTCGGCATCGACCCCGACCGCCCCACCGTCGTGTTCGTCGGCCGCATCACCCGCCAGAAGGGCCTGCCCCACCTGCTGCGCGCCTGCGAGCAGCTGCCCGCCGACGTCCAGGTCATCCTGTGCGCCGGGGCCCCCGACACCCCCGAGATCAAGGCCGAGGTCGAGGTCCTCGTGGCCCGCCTGCGTGAGAAGCGCACCGGCGTGGTCTGGATCGAGGAGATGCTGCCGCGCCCCGAGCTCATCGCCGTGCTGGCCGCCTCCGACGTCTTCGTGTGCCCCTCGGTGTACGAGCCCCTGGGCATCGTCAACCTTGAGGCGATGGCCGTGGGCCTGCCGGTCGTCGGCTCGGCCACCGGCGGCATCCCCGACGTCATCGTCGACGGCGAGACCGGGCTCCTGGTCCCCATCGAGCAGGTCCAGGACGGCACCGGAACCCCCATCGACCCGGCCCGCTTCGAGGCCGACCTGGCCGAGCGCCTGACCACCCTGGTCACCGACGCCGATGCCGCCAAGGCCATGGGGGAGGCCGCCCGACGCCGCGTCGAGGAGCACTTCGCCTGGGAGGCCATCGCCCAGCGCACCATGGACGTCTACAACTGGGTGCTGTCCCAGGGCTGAGCAGCCACAGGGTAGCCACTGGGCCCGGTCATGCAGGTCATGACCGGGCCCACCACTCGGTGGCGGCCGCGGCGCCATGGCGGGCCACCGCCAGCAGCGGACGCAGCACGCTCTCGCGCCGCTGCGCCTGAAGAGCCGTCGTGGCCGCGCCGTCGTCGTCCAGGGCCAGCTCGCAGATCCCCGCCAGCCGCAAGGAGCGCTCCAACAGCTCCCGGTTACGGTTCTCCATCCAGGGCGGGACGAGGCGCGGGTCCACCACGGCCGTGAGCAGGTCGTTGAGGGCGTCGGCCATCTCCGGGCGCTCACGGGCCAGGTCGAGCTCGATGAGCGCATCGATGGCCTCCTCGGTGGCGGCGTGCACCTGCCTGCGGGCGTGCGCCGCGTCGAGCGGCGGCAGCGGGCCGGTCAGCGGTTCGGCGCGCCAGGTCACGGAGGTGCCGGAGTCCTCGGGCACCAGCAGGACCCGGCCGGGCCCGCCCTCGACGACGACGCCCTCCTCGACGTCGGGCAGGATGCCCCAGGTGCCGGTGCCTGCGGTGGGGGAGGGCAGGACCGCCGTCACCCGGGTGAGTGGGCGGGCACCGGCGATCCACCGCTCCAGTCCGACGCGCTCTGGACCGTCACTGCCATTGCCGCCGTCGCCACCGCTGTCACAGTCCGACGCGCCGGTGATGACGCTGCCGATGACGTCGTGGACGCCGTCGGGCCCCTGGACCAGCGACAGGCCGTGGGAGGAGGGCACCGGTGTCCACAGGGCCAGCACGACGCTGACGGGCAGGTTGAGGGGATCCATGGGGATCCACCATAGTGAAGGGCGGGGCCACCACGAATCGGGCGGCTGGCCGGTATGGGGAGCAGACACTGTCCGGTGCCTGCTCGATCGGCACCGGATCGCGGCCCGGCTCCCGTCCCGGCGCCCCGTACCTGCCCGGTGTGATCTCGGTGGCACGATAGGATCGACTCATGACCAGTGTCCTGCACCTCGACGACGTCTCGCTGCACCGCGGCAGCCACCAGATCCTCAGCCACGTCAGCTGGGCCGTGGAGGAGGGACAGCACTGGGTGCTGCTGGGACCCAACGGTGCGGGCAAGACCACCATCGCCAGGATCGCCTCGGCCAGGCTCTTCCCCTCCTCCGGGGCGGTGGACGTCCTCTCCGAGCGGCTCGGGCGGGTGGACGTCTCCGAGCTCCACCCCCGCATCGGTCTGCTGTCCTCCGCCCTGGCCGCCAACGTCCAGGACGGGGAGAAGGTTCTCGGCGTGGTCCTGTCGGCCTCC
The DNA here is from genome assembly GCF_900637975.1 of Actinomyces viscosus. Classification (NCBI taxonomy): domain Bacteria; kingdom Bacillati; phylum Actinomycetota; class Actinomycetes; order Actinomycetales; family Actinomycetaceae; genus Actinomyces; species Actinomyces viscosus. Next base: position 587,298 of record NZ_LR134477.1, read on the forward strand.
TACGGGCGCATCGGACGCTGGCGCGAGGAGTACGACGACTCCGACGTCGAGCGTGCCCACGCCCTGCTGGGCGCCCTGGGGGCCGGGCACCTGGCCGAGCGCCTCTGGGGGACCCTGTCATCCGGGGAGCGCAAGCGCGTCGAGCTGGCCCGCGCCCTCATGCCGGACCCGGAGATGCTCTTCCTCGACGAGCCCGCCTCGGGCCTGGACCTGGCCAGCCGCGAGCAGCTCCTGGCTGCGCTCACGGAGATCATCTCCTCGCCCGACTCGCCCTCCATGGTCCTGGTGACCCACCACCTGGAGGAGATCCCGGAGGGCTTCACCCACGCGCTCACGCTGCGCCAGGGCACGGTTGTGGGCTCCGGCCCACTGGATCAGGTCCTCACCGAGGACACGATCAGCGCGACCTTCGACATGCCCCTGGAAGTCACCCACGACCGGGGCCGCTACACCGCCAGGGGAAGGCCGGGCGGTCAGGGCAGGCGCGTCGCCGAGGCCAGAGGATGACAGACTCCGGGCACGGGCAGCCGCGCTGACCCGCACCGACCCACAACTCACCAACCGCGTTCTTCAGGAGGTTCTCATGGAATGGCTGTTCTGGATCGGAGGGGCCCTGCTCCTCATCGTCGTTGAGACGGTGACAGCCGATCTCACCTTCCTCATGATCGCCGGTGGTGCGCTGGGAGGCGGCCTGACAGCCTTCCTCGGAGGGCCCCTGTGGGCGCAGGTGGTGGTCTTCGCCTGCATCTCCACCCTGCTGCTCTTCGCCGTGCGCCCCTGGGCCAAGCGGCGCCTGGCGGCCACCACCCCGCAGATGAAGACCAATGTCGACGCCCTCATCGGCAGGTCCGCCACCACCATCACCGTGGTGGACGACGGCGGGGGCCGGGTCCGTCTGGGCGGTGAGGAGTGGAGCGCCCGCCTGGCCCCCGCCGCACCAGGGGGCGGCACCCGCCTGGAGGCCGGCGCCCGGGTCACCGTCACTGAGATCGACGGGGCCGTGGCCGTCGTCGCCCCGGCGCCCGCCGACGCCTCCGCGTCCTGACGCCGGGATCCTCCCGGCAGGTCCACAGCGGTTCCGGCCCGGCCGGCAGTGTCCTACCGTGTTGGATGGCCTCTGCTGGTCCGCGTTGACATCGTCGGCGCCGTACCTGTTCACCCGTACCTTCACCTTTCAGTTCCCACGGTCGGCCCACAGCCGTCCTGACCACCCGTTCAACCCCGCAGGAGGAAACTCGTGCCCGTCATCTCCATCATCTTGCTGCTCCTGGCAGCACTGGTCATCGTCGCCATCTTCCGGGCGGTGCGGATCGTCAAGCAGAGCACCGCGATCATCGTCGAGCGCCTGGGCCGCTTCCAGGCGGCCTACACCGCCGGGATGCACTTCCTGGTGCCCTTCGTCGACCGGGTGCGCAACGTCATGGACCTGCGTGAGCAGGTCGTCTCCTTCCCGCCCCAGCCGGTGATCACCTCCGACAACCTCGTCGTGAGCATCGACTCGGTGGTCTACTACCAGATCACCGACCCGACGCGTGCCACCTACGAGATCTCCAACTACCTCCAGGCCATCGAGCAGCTGACCGTCACGACGCTGCGCAACGTCATCGGCGCGATGGGGACCTCGAGCAGACCCTGACCAGCCGCGACCAGATCAACGGCCAGCTGCGCGGCGTCCTGGACCAGGCCACCGGCCGCTGGGGCATCCGCGTGAGCAACGTCGAGCTCAAGTCCATCGACCCTCCGGCGTCGATCCAGGGAGCCATGGAGCAGCAGATGCGCGCCGAGCGCGACCGGCGTGCGGCCATCCTGACCGCCGAGGGCGTCAAGCAGTCCCAGATCCTGACCGCCGAGGGTGACAAGCAGTCGGCGATCCTGCGCGCCGAGGGCCAGGCCCAGTCGGCCATCCTCAAGGCCCAGGGCGAGTCCCGCGCGATCCTTCAGGTCTTTGACGCCATCCACCGCGGCAACGCCGACTCCAAGCTCCTCGCCTACCAGTACCTCCAGACCCTGCCCAAGATCGCCAACGGGACGAGCTCGAAGATGTGGATCGTGCCCACGGAGTTCACCGCCGCTCTCGACGGGATCGCCGGGGCCCTGGGCGGAGGCTCACCGACCGGCCCGGGCACCGGGGGCCCCGGGGACGAGGAGCGGGTGGGTGTCGACCTCTCCGGTATGGACTCGGGTCTCGACATCGCCTCGGACCTGGCCCAGACCCACCTCCAGGCCCCCGAGGAGGCGCTCGCCCAGGCCCGCGGTGAGGTCGAGACCGCCACCCAGGTCGCCGACGGCTCCGTGACCTCGGGCTCTCAGTCTGCTGAGACGACGACCCTCCCCACCCGTCGCCCCGGCCAGGAGCCGCCGGCCTCGATCCCGCCCGTCGGCTACTGAGCACTGCCTGCTCACGACAGCTCGCGACGCCGGGGTGCGCGACCACCGCGCGCCCCGGCGTCGCGCGGCGTGCGAGGCGCAGGAGGTCTCCGGGGCGAGCGAGACGCAGGAGGCGCGGGAGGTGGTACACTCTCCGGAATGTTCCCAGCCCTGCCCTGACTTGCCCTGACTCGCCCTACCCCGACCAGGCCCTCCGAGGTGCACCATGCTCAAGGACTTTGCCAACCGCTCGTCGACCGCCCTGCTCACCCTGGGTGCGCTCGGTGTCCTCTGGGGCCTTCTCATCGCCCTGTGGCCGGGGATGACCGCCCTGACCTTCGCCGTCATCTGGGGCGTCTACGCCCTCATCGACGGCGTCAGCTCACTCGTCCAGGCCGCCCGGAGCCCGGAGGGTCGAGGATGGCACATCCTGTCCGGCCTTCTCGGCGTCGTCGCGGGTGCCGTGGTCGTCGTGCACCCGGGCATGGGCGTGGCGACCCTGGCATGGGTCCTGGGCGTGTGGCTCGTGGCCCGCGGCGTCATCGAGCTCGTCGCGGCGGCCGCGCCCGAGCGCGCCCTGGACAAGGTGCTCGTCGGGGTCTCCGGCCTGCTGTGGATCATCGCCGGCGTCGTCGTCATGGCCAATCCTGCGGAGGCCGCTCTCGCACTGACCTGGTTCGTCGGCCTCCTCGCGGTGTCCTGGGGCGTCATGCTCGTCGTCACCGGGGTGCGGGTGCGCTCGGCCGCCAAGAAGGTCGAGGCCCCCTGAACGGTGACCGAGACGCTCAAGGACACGGACGTGCACGTGGATGCTCGCGGGCGCAGGCGGGTGCGGGCAGGCGGCCCGGTGACCGCCCGCCCGTGGGCGGAAGCGACGGTGACCGCCCAGTGACAGCGCTTCTTCGCTGGGGCAGGCCTCTGGCCGTCCCGCTCCTCGTTCTCGGCTGCTTCTACGCCGCCCCGGTGTCCCCGGACGTCGAGCTCCCCGCACGAGGCCTGGCCTCCCTCGCCCTCCTGGCGGCTCTGGCGGTCGTCGTCGTGCGGCAGCTGCGGTACTACCGGGACGCCCTGAGCAGGCTCGTCCACGTCTTCATGGCGGTCGTGGCCCTTCTGGCCCTGGCCTGCTACGCGATGGCGACCCATCAGCCCGACCAGTTCACGGGGCTGGTCACCCGCACCGACGCCCTCTACTTCACCGTCACGACGATCTCGACGGTGGGCTACGGAGACGTCCACGCCGTCGGGCAGGCCGCCCGGGGCCTGGTGACCGCCATGATCGTCTTCGACGTCGTGTTCCTCGGAGCGCTCGGCCAGGCGATCTCCCAGCGCTACCACGACCGGCGCCAGGACCAGGAAGGAACTCAGTCATGACCCGTAGCGACGCTCCGGCCGCGGCCGGGTCCCAGGCCGCCCCTGCTCGGCGCGCCTACCTCGTGGCCACCGGCTACGGGCTGGCGGCCGGCGCCGTGACCTGCCTGACCTTCTTCCTCATGCGGGGCGTGCAGCACCTCGTGTGGGACGAGCGGAGCCAGTGGTGGTACATCGCGCTCATGGTCCTGTTTGGCGGCGCCCTCATCGCCGCCCTGCGCAGGGTCTCGCTCGACGCCGACCTCGACGAGCAGGTGGATCCTGGCCGGGTCGAGCCGCGGCAGTGGAGGCGGATCGGGCTGCTCGGGCTGTCGGCGATCATCGCCGTCGGCTTCGGCGGGGCGATCGGCCCGGAGGCGGGGCTCGTCGCGGTGGTCACCGAGCTGTCCATCGTCGTGCGCGGCAGGATCGCCCGGTCCCGCGCCGAGACAGAGCTCATCACCGAGGCAGGCAGCGCCGCCGCCCTGTCAGGCTTCTACGGCGCACCGCCCGTGGGCGCCGCTTACAGGCAGGACGCCCTCGGTCCCGGGCGGCTGCCCCTCCTGTGCGCCTCCCTGACGGGGTTCATCGGATTCGCCCTCACCTGGAGGCTGCTGGACCTGGAGACCCACGCCCTGGAGATGCCCGCCTCGACGAGCCGGGGTGCCCTGCTCAGCCCGTGGATCATCGTGCCGGCTCTGCTCTCCTCGGCGCTCGGCTGCGGCTACCTCCTGACCCGCCACGCCCTGGCGCGTCTGCTCACCAGGATGGGGTCGCCGGTCACCCAGACACTTGTGGGCTCCGCCGCCCTGGCGCTCGTCCTGGCCTCCTGGCCCGTCCTGCGCTTCTCGGGGCACGACGACTTCGGCGCCCTGGGTACCTGGGCGGCAGGCGGCGCGTGGGACGTGCTGCTGGCAGCCGGATGCGCGAAGGTGGCAGCCACCGCCCTGAGCCTGGCCGCGGGATGGCGGGGCGGTGACGTCTTCCCGCTCATGTTCGCCGGAGGCGCCGTGGGGGCTGCCACCGCGGTCCTCCTGCCCGGCCTCGACCTCCAGGCGGCCATGGTAGCGGGGATGTCGGCGGCCTGCGTCGTGGGGCTGCGCAAGCCGGTCGCCGTGTTCGTCCTCGTGCTGTTCATCGTGCCCGGCGCCGACGCGGTCGCCCTCGCCGTCGCCTGCGGCCTGGGCGTCCTCGCCCTCCAGGTGCTCCCCGACCACCCTGCCCTGGCCGGCAACCCGCACGCCTCCCACTGACACGCCCTCCGCCGCCCGTGTCCCGGAGCCGCGAGGCCAGGAAGGATCGTCCCGCGTGATCATTGAGCTCGACGACGCCGCCGACCCGCGCCTGGTCGACTACACCGGGTTGACGGACGTCGCCCTGCGGCGGCGCCTGGAGACCGACCGTGGCCTGTACATGGCCGAGTCGACGAAGGTGATCACCCGTGCCGTGGCCGCCGGTCACGCCCCACGGTCCTTCCTCATGGCCGAGCGGCACCTGGAGCAGATGGCTCCGGTCATCGCCGCCGCCTCCGGCTGCGACGAACGTCCCGACGGGGGAGGGGTGCCGGTGTTCCTGGCCCCCGAGGAGGTGCTGGAGTCCATCACGGGCTTTCACCTGCACCGCGGGGCGCTGGCAGCCATGAACCGGCCGGAGCTCGCGTCCGTCCCCGCTCTGCTGGCGGCCGCGCGTGGGGGAGCGGGCGCCAGACGGATCGCGATCCTGGAGGACCTGGTGGACCACACCAATGTGGGCGCCGCCTTCCGCAGCGCGGCGGCCCTGGGGATCGACGCCGTCCTGGTCACCCCGCGCTGCGCCGACCCGTTCTACCGGCGCAGCGTGCGGGTCTCGATGGGCACCGTCTTCCAGGTCCCCTGGACCCGCCTGCCCCGGTGGCCCGACCTCGACGGGCTCCACGCGGCCGGCTTCACGGTGGCGGCTCTGGCACTGTCGGGGGACTCGGTGGCGCTGGACGAGTTCGCGGCCTCAGCGGCCTGCACGGAGGCGAGCTCTCGAGTGGCGGTCGTCCTGGGCACGGAGGGCGACGGGCTGTCCCGCCGGACGATCGCGGCCGCCGACGAGGTGGTGCGCATCCCGATGGCCGGAGCAGTGGACTCCCTCAACGTGGCCGCGGCGGCGGCCGTGGCCTTCTGGGCGCTGCGGCTGCCGTGAGCCACAGCCGTCGGTGAACGCCGGAAGCAATGCGTCGGGCCGGATCCGCACGGATCCGGCCCGACGCTGTATCGGCGGCCGCTCAGGTCAGTGGTACTGTGGCTCAGGCCCCGGGCGCGGTGACCTTGATGAGCGCCTCTCCGGGCTGCACCGAGTCGCCACCGACGACCTCGACGGAGGCGAAGGAGGCGGTGTTGGTGATGAGCACCGGCGTGGTCAGCGGGTAGCCGGCCTGCTCGATGACGGAGCGGTCCACGCGGACGAGCTCCTGGCCCTCGCTGACGCGGTCGCCCTGGGAGACCTTGACGTCGAAGCCCTTGCCCTCCAGGTTGACGGTGTCCAGACCCACGTGGATGAGAATCTCCACGCCGTTGTCCAGGGTGATGCCGAAGGCGTGCCCCGAGGACGGGGCGACGACGACGGTGCCGTCGGCCGGAGCGGTGACGACGATGTCGCCCTCGGGCTCCAGGCCCACGCCCTGGCCGACGGCGCCCGAGGAGAAGACCGGGTCGGGCACCTTGTCCAGGTCCATGGTCGAGGCCTTGAGCGGGGAGGCGATCTCGGTGACCGCCCCGGGAACGAGGGCCGGCTTGGGCGTGGGGGCCTTGGCGGTCCGGTCACCCTCCTCGACGGCGTCGGTAACAGCAGCGGCGTCCGCCTCTGGCTCCTCAGCCACCTCCGTCGGGACGGAGGCGGTCGCGGTGTCGGTGGCGGCGACGGCTGCGAGGGCCTCGGCCTTCTCCTCCTTGGTGCGGTAGTCGGTCAGGATGATAAGAGTCATGGAGGTGGCGAAGGCCGCCGCGATGGCGATGACATAGAGCGCCATGGGGGTGAAGACCGGGATGCTCAGCAGCGAGCTGAAGACGAAGGTGGAGGCCTTGATGCCGCCACCGATGCCAACGATGATGCCGCCCACGAGGCAGCCGGCCAGCAGCCGCGGGTAGATGCGCTTGAAGCGCAGGTGGATACCGTAGAGGCTCGGCTCGGAGATACCACCGAAGAGGCCGGCGGCCAGGGCACCGGAGGCCGTCTGACGCATGACCTTGTCCTTGTCACGGATGGCCAGGACCAGCACGCCGGCGGTGGCGCCGAAGCAGGCGAAGTTCCAGGCACCCATGGGGCCCTGGATGAAGTCGTAGCCCAGCGTGCTGATGTTGGCCAGCATGATGGCGTTGAGCGGCCAGTGCAGGCCCAGCGGCACCAGGAACGGGTAGAGCAGCGGGATGACGATCGCGAAGACGATCGGTGCGCTCGTATTGAGCCACGCCAGTCCGGATCCCAGGCCTGTACCGACCCAGATGCCCGCCGGGCCGATGAGGAAGGCCGTCACCGGCATCATGATGATGAAGGAGAAGAACGGAACGAACACCATCTGCACGTTGGCGGGAATGATCCTGGCCAGCCCCTTGTAGACCAGGGCCAGGATGGCCACCATCATGAGGGGAACGAAGACCTGGCCGCTGTAGTCGTTGAGCTGCATGGGAACGCCCGCGATGTGCGCGACGCACAGGTCCTTGTCCAACGCGGCGTTGTGGGTGCAGGTCGCTCCTATCGCCTTGTTGAGCTCAAGGTATTGAGGCGTCATGAGCGCCGCCATGACCGCAGCGCCGACCCAGGGGTCGATGTTGAGCTTCTTGGCGGCGTTGTAGGCCACCATGATGGGCAGGAAGTGGAACACCGACTTGTACATGGCTTCCGCGAAGACCTGAGCGGCGGGCTTGTCCGCGGCCGTAAGGTTCGGGTCACTGGCATTGATGACGCCGAACGAATCCAGCACCGCAAGACCGGCGATGATGAGCGAGGCGCCGAGCAGCACCGGCAGCAGGGGACGGAAGGAGTCCGAGAGGTACTCGAAGAAGGCGTCCACCAAGGCGTTCTTGCCGCGGGCCTTGGCGCGGGCGGCGGCCTTGACGTCGGCGTCGGACTGCTCCGAGTCCGAGGATGAACCGCCATGGCTCTTCATGGCCGGAAGGCTGTTGATCTCGTCGTACACGCTCTGGACGGCACCACCGATGACGATCTGGTAGCGGTCCCCGGACTGGGGGACGGCGCCCATGACGCCGGGGATGGCCTCGACGGTCGCCTTGTCGATGCCGGAGGCGTCCTTGAGCTCGAAACGCAGTCGGGTGGCACAGTGGGTGAAATGGATGATGTTCTCGGCGCCGCCGACGGCGTCGAGGATTGCCTCAGGGGTTGAGGTCGTGGTTGCCATTCGGGCCCTTTCCTACTGAGCGAGGGGGACGACGACGGCGGATGCACGCCGGTGCGCTCCGGGTCCTCGGTGGGCTCGCTCTCGGTGGTGGGGGATCTGTCACCTCCTGCGCCGCGCAGGTGCGGCGGAGGTGCTTGAGGAAGAGGCTACTGCCTCAAGGCTCAGAACTGAAAGGGAACAGTCCGTCCGGCAGGTGCCGAAGCCCGATGGGATGCCGACTCAGGTCGAGCCCGGCCGGGCGAGGTCAGAAGCACGTTGGGTTGACGCTCGGCCTTGACCGGGACAATCCACGCCCGTGAACTCGCAATGCTCAGGGATCCACAGACCCGTGTTCGTGCAGATGACGCCCCTTTTGCGCACAGGCACCCGGGTCAGCGGGTGCGTCGACGAAGCAGTATTCACACGCTGGGGGCCCGACCCGCTTCAAGCGAAGGAGCTCGACATGAGCGCGCAGACATCTGTGACAGCATTCCTGCCGTCCCCGTCATCCTCTTCATCCCTGTCGCCACTGACCGCGCAGACCACTCCGGTCCACCCGCCCACAACCAGCCTGCCTCCCAGCCGGTCCCCGATGGGGGCGCTCAGCTCGGAGCGCTTGTACGGCCCACCGGGATGGACGGTGCGCATCGGCCTGTGGCACCTGCTCGATCCCTGGCTCGATGCTCCGCGCTGCCTGCCGGGTGAGACGCCGCTGCGCCTGGACGCTCTCGGCGCTCCGATGAGCGACTACGTGCCGTTCCGCGGGATGGACGCCGCCACGGCGGCCGACCTGCTCCTGCGTCTGCCGACCCCGGCGCTGGCCGACCGCCAGAACCTCTCCCCGAGCCTGAAGACGATGCTGACGGCCTGTGCCTGCGCCGACGGACGGGTGCGCCTGTCGGGCTACGGGATCGGCCCCCAGCGCGAGGACGAGCGCCTGAGCGCCGAGGCCCTGTGGGTCGCCGACCCGGACCTGCAGGGCTACGAGGTCTTCGCCGAGCACAGCCGGGCCTGCCAGTGCTCCGCGCTGTGGGAGCGGGTCAGGCAGCGCTATGAGCTCGATGCCCACAGCATCCCGGACGACATCGTGCGCACCCGCCCCGAGTGGGCCGGAGGCGGGGTCGGCTGGTGGATGTGGTGGGACTGATAGCCCCGTCGCGGTAGGCAGGAGCGGCGGACCCGTACCATGGCGCGCGTGATCAATGTCCAGGACCTCACCATGCGTATCGGTGCCCGCCAGCTCGTCGCCCACGCCGGCTTCCGGGTCGACAAGGGGATGCGCATCGGCCTCGTGGGCCGCAACGGCGCCGGCAAGACGACCATGACCAAGCTGCTTGCCGCCGCCTCCGTGGAGCAGGGGGCCGGCCGGGCCGTCAACGACGCCGATGAGCGCCATGGCCTGGAGGCCGTCGAGCACGAGGGCACGATCACCTGCACGAGCTCAGTGGGCTACCTGCCGCAGGACACCAAGGTCGGGGACTTGAGCGAGATCGCCCGCGACCGGATCCTGTCGGCCCGCGGCATCGACGCGCTCCTGGCCCGTATCCGCAAGGCCGAGGAGCGCATCGCCGTCACCGAGGGCGAGGCCCAGGCCAAGGCCCTGGACCGCTACACCCGCCTGGACCACGAGTTCACCATGGCCGGCGGCTACGCTGCCGCCTCGGAGGCGGCCCGCATCAGTGCCGCCCTGGGACTGCCCGACCGGGTCCTCGACCAGCCCATCGGCACGCTCTCGGGTGGTCAGCGCCGTCGGGTCGAGCTCTCCCGGGTCCTGTTCCAGCAGCCTGACACGCTCCTGCTCGACGAGCCCACCAACCACCTCGACCACGACTCGATCCTGTGGCTGCGTGACCACCTGCGCACCTACGCCGGCGGCTTCATCGTCATCAGCCACGACGTCGAGCTGCTGCGCGACACCGTCAACCAGGTCATGTACCTCGACGCCGGCCGCGGGGTCCTCGACGTCTACCACCTGGGCTGGGACGCCTACCTCAAGCAGCGAGCCGACGACGAGCACCGGCGTCGTCGTGAGCGCGCCAACGCCGAGAAGAAGGCCGCCGCCCTGCGGGCCCAGGGGGAGAAGATGCGGGCCAAGGCCACCAAGGCCGTGGCCGCCCAGCAGATGCTCAAGCGCGCCGAGCGCCTCATGGCCGACCTGGAGGACGAGGCCGCCGTGGAGAAGGTCGCCCACCTGCGCTTCCCCGATCCCGCCCCCTGCGGCAGGACCCCGTTGCGCGCTGCCGGCCTGTCCAAGGCCTACGGCTCCCTGGAGGTCTTCGCGGGCGTGGACCTGGCCATCGACCGCGGCAGCCGGGTCGTGGTGCTGGGGCTCAACGGCGCCGGCAAGACGACGCTCCTGCGCCTGCTCGGTGGTGTGGAGGAGCCAGACTCCGGGGAGGTCATCCCCGGCCACGGCCTCAAGATCGGCTACTACGCCCAGGAGCACGAGACCATCGACACCGAGGCGACCGTCGTGGAGAACCTGCGCCGCGCCGCACCCGGCATGGACGACACCCAGGTGCGCAGCGTCCTGGGCTCCTTCCTCTTCTCCGGCTCGGATGCCGACAAGCCCGCCCGGGTCCTCTCCGGCGGGGAGAAGACCCGTCTGGCCCTGGCGATGCTCGTGGTCTCCAGCGCCAACGTCCTGCTGCTCGACGAGCCCACGAACAACCTCGACCCGGCCAGCCGTGAGGAGATCCTGGGGGCTCTCGGCACCTTCGCCGGCGCGGTCGTCCTGGTGACCCACGACGAGGGCGCCGTTGAGGCCCTGGGACCCGACCGGGTCCTCCTGCTGCCCGACGGCGACGAGGACCTGTGGGGGCCGGAGTACCTGGAGCTGGTGGCCCTGGCCTGAGCCTGGCCTGAGACGGGGGCCGTACCCCTGGCGCCCGCTGCGGGGCGGCAGGCGCAGCGGGACACAGTGAGTCCCGTCACTCCAGCCCCGGGGGTGGGACCGCGTAGGGTTGTTACCAGGAACAAGGCGTCTGGCTGGAGCGTTGGCTCCGGTGGAACCCATCGGCTCCTCCCAACGGGAGCCGCCGCAGGGCCTTCGGCGGCGTCGCACTGAGCACCGCAGACAAACGCAGACACAACAAGACCAGGAGATGACCAGGAAATGACCACGGCAGAGACCGCCCTGACCAACCCCGCTGACACCGAGACCCCCGAGCACGAGGTCATCCTCACCGAGACCGCCGCCGCGAAGGTCGCCAGCCTCCTGATCCAGGAGGGGCGCGACGACCTGCGCCTGCGCGTGGCCGTCCAGCCCGGCGGCTGCTCCGGCCTCGTCTACCAGCTCTACTTCGACGAGCGTCTTCTGGACGGTGACGCCGTGCGCGCCTTCCCCACCGGTGGCGGTGAGATGGATAGCGTCGAGGTCGTCGTCGACCGCATGAGCGTGCCCTACCTGTCGGGCGCCACCATCGACTTCGCCGACACCATCGAGAAGCAGGGCTTCACCATCGACAACCCCAACGCCGCCGGAAGCTGCGCCTGCGGCGAGTCCTTCCACTGATCCCTCCCGCGCAGACCCTCCCCCAAGCAAGGAGCTCATGTGCGCCGCACATCCCTCAGCCTGACCGCCCTGGCTGCGGCCGCCTGCCTCGCGCTGGCCGGCTGCTCGGGGTCCTCCTCCTCGTCGGCCTCCAAGGCCGCTGCCTCCGAGACCCCGGTCCCGGCGGCCACGGCGCCCGTGGACTGCTCGACCCTGACGATCGACTCCGACTCAGAGTCCCTGCCGACCATCGGCGGTGACGCCGGAACGCAGCCCACCGTGTCCTGGAAGCAGGGCGCCCAGGCGCCCAAGAACCTCACCGTCAAGACGCTGACGCAGGGGACGGGAGCCGAGATCGACGCCGGCGGCGTGGTCAAGGCGAACTACACGGGCTGGCAGTGGGACGGTACGGAGCCCTTCGACACATCCTTCAAGGGCGGCGCCCTGGTGGCCTTCCCCCTTGACGGCGTCATCCAGGGATGGAAGTGCGGTCTGGCCGGGCACCACGTGGGCGACCGGTTGGTCATGTCGATCCCGCCGGAGCTCGCCTACGGCAACAAGGCGGCCCAGGACGCTCAGGCCACCCAGGCCGGTGGGGCCCAGGGGCGGCAGAACCCGGCCGGGACACTCGTGTTCGTCGTCGAGATCGTCGACGGTTCCAGCAGCAAGGTCTCCGGAACCTCGGCCACGGCAACGATGGAGGGCGAGGAGGCTGTCAGCCAGCGAGGCATGACGGTGACCGGGGAGCTCGGCCAGCCGGCGACGATCTCCATCGGCGCCGACGCCGCCCAGCCGACGCAGTCCGAGGTCATCGTGCTGGCCAGGGGCACCGGGCCGGCCATCACGGAGACCTCAACGATCATGATCAACGTGGCCGGAAGCTTCTGGGACGGCTCCCAGCCCACCAGTACCTGGGATCGGCAGGCCGCCGAGTCACTCAACATGGCCCAGGCGAAGCAGTCTCTGCCGGGACTGATCGGTGTGCCGGAAGGATCCCGGGTCGTCGTTCTCATCCCTCCGGTCCAGGCATCGGGCCAGCAGCAAGGGTCTCCGGCGTCGGCCTACGTCATGGACATCGAGAAGGTCCTCTAACGCGTGACGTGAGCCGCCCGGGCACCTCTCCGGTGCTTTTCGTGCCAGACGCGGTCGTGGCCCGCACCCCTTGAGGGGTGCGGGCCACGATCTTGCTTGCAGTGGCTGCCGGTGCCCGCCGACCTCGTCGGTGCCGGACGTGAGCAGTGCTGCGAGCAGCGCCGCTGAGTGTCAGCCGACGATCTTGGCGACGGCGTCGGTCAGTCGGTTGGCGACGCTGCGCAGCTTGGAGATGGCGACGGCCTCGGCCAGGCGCTCGGCGACGTCGTCCCAGTTGACGATGTTCCAGATGGCCTTGACGTAGTCGGCCTTGACGTTGAGGTAGTCGAGGTAGAATGCGTGCTCCCACATGTCCACCATGAACAGCGGGGTCGTGCCCACGGGCACGTTGGCCTGCTGGTCGAAGAGCTGGAAGATGACGAGCTTGCCGGAGATTGAGTCGTAGGCGAGCACGGCCCAGCCCGAGCCCTGGATGCCCAGGGCGGTGGCGGTGAACTGCGCCTGGAACTTCTCGAAGGAGCCGAAGGAGTCCTTGATGGCCTCGGCGAGCTCGCCCTCGGGCTGGCCGCCGCCGTTGGGGGAGAGGTTCTTCCAGAACACGGAGTGGTTGGTGTGGCCGCCCAGGTTGAAGGCGAGGTTCTTCTCCCACAGGTTGATCGCACCCAGGTCGCCGTCCTCGCGGGCGGCGGCGAGGGCCTCCAGGGCGGCGTTGGCGCCAGCGACGTAGGCGGCGTGGTGCTTGTCGTGGTGGAGCTCCATGATCTTGCCGGAGATGTGGGGCTCCAGGGCGGAGTAGTCGTAGGGGAGCTCGGGAAGGGTGTACACGGCCATCAAGGACTGCCTTTCGGTGGGTGAGGTGGCTCCAGTCCGGGCTCGGCAGGGCTCATAGGACTGAAGTCCTGAACACGGTTCATGCTAGACGTGGGGGCTGGAAGAGGGATAGGGAGCCCCTGTGTGATTACACTGACCGCGGAAACACCGCCGTCCGTACCCGTCCACGAAGGATCCGCCATGACCGACCAGGCTGCTTCCGCCCGCCTCGAGCTCCTTGTCTTCTCCGATGACGCGACCGTGCGTCAGGAGGTCATCGACGGCGTCGGACGCCGACCGGCCAAGGGGCTGCCGCTGGTGACCTGGACCGAGGCGGCCACCGCCGAGGGCGTGCGCATGGCCATCAAGGACCGCGAGAAGAAGGACCAGCCGCCCTTCGACGCGCTCGTTCTGGACGCAGAGGCCAAGAAGCTCGGTGGGATGGGCCTGGCCCACGAGCTGTTCACCGAGCTCGAGGAGCGTCCCGCTGTTGTCCTGCTGACCGCCCGCCCTCAGGACGACTGGCTGGCCGCCTGGGCCAAGGCCGAGGTCGTCGTTCCTTGCCCCCTGGACCCGCTCAGCCTCCAGGAGGGTGTGGCTAAGGCCCTCACCGCCCGCCGCGGCACCGTCACCCCAGCCGGCTGACACCGACGTCGGTGGCGAGGGTCCTGCCTTCGCGTTTGCTGAAGTGCTTCTAGAACGCGCGGCAGGAGATGCTGCCGTGGTCGCGTGCACCTGGGACCTTGCGATGCCTTATGTCTAGGATGCTGAATCCGGTGTCCTCCAGAAGCGAGGCCATCGTCTGTGGCGGCCAGTAGTAGGCCGGAGCGACGGCGTGAGGGAACTCCTCGACCCGATTCCCGGCGAAGAACCCGATGAGCAGGTTTCCCCGCGGTGTGAGGCTGCTTTTCAGGGACGCAAGTGTTTCGGGCAGGTCCCGAGGCGGGGTGTGAATGAGTGAGTACCACGCCAGGGCCGCCCCATAGTGCGCTGCAGGCAACGATGCGAAGGAACCCTGCTGGTAGCTCACGTGCGGGTGATGGCGGCGGGCGATGCTGATGAACGCGTCAACCGGGTCCACCCCTTCGACGTCAAGGCCCAGGTCGTGCAGGAAAGCCGTCCAGTGCCCCGGGCCGCATCCCGCGTCGACGATCCGTCCCCGGCATTCTCGTGCCCATCGGACAATGAGCTCGCGGTCCTCCTGGGTCGTCGCTTTCATGCTGCCGAGTACTTCCGTGTACTCCTGCGCACGGGCGCCGTACGCGGACCACACATGACGCGAGCTCATCTCGCGGAGCCTACAGGAGAAAGCATCCGTCACTCCTCGGAGGCGAGGACCTTGCGGTGGCGGGCAGCCGAGCCGGCTGGCCAGGACAGGAGCGAGGGGTCGCCGTCGACCTCCACGATGCGGGCGCCGGCGTCCAGGACCCAGTCGGCCAGCAGACTCGTCTCCTCGATGCTCGCCAGCTCACCGACGCGCTCGGGCTCATCGACGACCCGCGAGCCGGCGCGCAGCAGCTCGACGGCGGGACGCGGGTCTGCGCCCGGGGCGGTCGTCATGGAACCGGCCAGCATGCCCCAGCGCACCACCACCAGCTCCCAGCCGCCGCCCTCACGCCGTCGGGCCGCCATGAGATGAGGACAGGCCAGCAGAGGACGGACTCGCTCGGCGCGCGCCACCCCGCGCAGCAGGCAGCGCAGACGGCTCGTCCAGGTCCCGGCCTCCTCATAGCGCTCGGCCTGCGACAGGGAGGCGATCCGTTCCAGCAGGGGAGCGGCCACCCGATCGACCTCGCCCGACAGGCAGGCCAGTGCCTCCTCGGGCTCCGCCGGGGCGTCGTCGCGACGGACCCGGCGCAGGTCGTGGCCGTCCCAGCGACGCAGGCGCAGCACCAACTCGGCGGCGCGCAGGGCCTCCTGCCCCCGGCTGCGCGAGGCGAAGGGGCCGACCGCGCGGTCGACCTCCGCAGTGGGCAGCACGGTCGTCAGCGCCAGCCGGGGCTCGGCGTTCGGACCCGGGCCCGTCGCCAGGTGGAGCCAGGGCTGGCGGCGCGGTGCCCGTGAGCGGCGGTTGACCGGCGGGTCGAGCTCGGCGATCATCCGCAGCTCACGCACCCGCGCCTCAATGAGTGTGGGGGTGGCGATATGGCGCACGCTCACCGTCGTGTCCAGCATCTGTGCTACTTTGCGGCGCTTCTCGGCCGCGGTGAAGTAGGAGCGCACGCGGCGCCTGAGGTCGGCGGCGCTGCCCACGTAGAGCACCTGGTCCGCCGCCGAGCGGAACTGGTAGACGCCGGGAGTCGTGGGCAGGGCGTCGGCGAGCCGGCTCTTGGCACGCCGACGTGCCGGCACCGGATCGCAGGCCGTGGCCAGGTCCTCCAGGTGCGTGACGCCCAGCGGCGCCATAACCTCCAGGGCCGCGTGCAGCACGTCCACGGTGGCGCGCGCGTCATCGAGGGCCCGGTGCGTGGGGCGGGTCTCGGATCCCACGAAGGCCGCCAGTGTTCCCAGCTTGTGGTTGGGCACCTCGCTGCGCGTCCAGGCCTTACGGGCCAGCGCCAGCGTGTCCAGTACCCGGGGTCCGGGCCACTCCAGGTCCAGGGCCGACGCCGCACCGCGCAGGTGCCCGACGTCGAAGCGGGCGTTGTGCGCCACCAGGACGACGTCGTCGGCCGCCAGGTCCGCCCAGGACAGGAAGGCCTCCACGCAGACGCGCACGCCGGGCGCTCCGGTCACCATCGCGTTGGTGATGCCCGTGAGCATCGTGATCTGGGCCGGGATCGCCACGCCGGGATTGACCAGGGTGGAGAACTCGGCCAGCACTCGCCCGCCGCGCACCTTGACCGCCCCGATCTCGGTGAGTGCGCGGACGCCCGGCGCCCCGCCGGTGGTCTCCAGGTCCACGACGACGAAGGTCGCCCCCTCCAGGGGCGTGCCCATGTCGGCGAAGGACACCTGGGTCCCGACGGTGCTCACGGTCGCAGGCTAGAGGACGGCAGTGACACGCATCGTCTTCACCCGTCGGGAAGTCGGTGCGAGCACGGTGGGAAGCACCCTAGAATCGTCCCCATACCCGAGCGGCACCGCCGGCTCCGGTGCCGTCCGTCTCCGATGGTGCAGGACCGCGTGGTGGTCGCCCAGCCAGCAGATCACAGGAGGCCCCGCGTGGGATACGGACCCATCAAGGCAACAGTCGGCCCGGCCCTGGAGATGCTCTATCAGCCCTGGATCCGCGGTGAGGAGAACATTCCCACCGAGGGAGCGGCGATCCTGGCCTCCAACCACCTGGCGGTCATCGACTCCTTCTTCCTGCCGCTCCTGGTGGACCGCGAGGTCGCCTTCATCGGTAAGGCCGACTACTTCACCGGCAAGGGCGTCAAGGGCTGGGCGGTGAAGAACTTCATGAGGACCGTGGGCACCATCCCCGTGGACCGCTCCGGCGGCAAGGCCTCCCAGGCGGCGCTCCAGGCCGGCATCGACCGCCTGCGCTCGGGTGAGCTGTTCGGCATCTACCCCGAGGGCACACGCAGCCCCGACGGGCGCCTCTACCGCGGCAAGACCGGCGTGGCCCGCATCGCCCTGGCCACCGGCGCCCCCGTGGTCCCGGTGGCCATGATCGGCTCCAACCTGGCCCAGCCGATCGGCAAGTCCATCCCCTCCACCCGCCACCGCGTGGGCATCGTCATCGGCGAGCCGCTGGACTTCTCCCGCTACAAGGGCCTGGAGAACGACCGCTTCGTGCTGCGCTCCATCACCGACGAGATCATGTACTCCCTCATGGCGCTCTCCGGCCAGGAGTACGTGGACCTCTACGCCGCCGACGTCAAGAAGGCCATGGACGCGGAGAAGAAGACCGCCGACGAGGTCGTCACCGAGATGCTCGCCGCCCAGGCGCAGGCCCGACCCCAGGCGGCGCCCGTGGCCGCGCCCGGCGGCCGTCCCGCCCCCGAGGTCTCCGTGCCCGAGCCGCCCGAGGACAAGAGCGGCAGAGACAACAGAGACAACAAGGACAAGAAGAAGGACAAGGTCTCCGACGACGAGGCCGAGCCCGGCGCCGAGTAGAGGGCGGGTGCCCGCCGGGCACCGTTGGGAGCTCTGCCGGGACGCAGACTGATTGTCCCGGCTTCCTGAATCCGTCCTCTCGGTCCCTGTCAGCGGTCGCCAATGGCACGTAGACTGACGCCCGGTGCGGCACGTGCCGCACGATCCGGCCGGGGCGCTGACCCCGAGTACCCTCAACCCGAAAGGTTCCCGATGTCGATTCGTCGCGTCGCCCTGCTCACCGCTGGCGGTTTCGCCCCCTGTCTGTCCGCCGCCGTCGGCGACCTCATCGAGCGCTACACGGAGGTCGCTCCCGAGGTCGAGATCATCGCCTACCAGTACGGCTACCACGGCCTGCTCACCGGCAACTACATCGTCATCGACGACGAGGCCCGCAAGAACGCCGGCATCCTGCGCGACTTCGGCGGGTCCCCGATCGGCAACTCCCGCGTCAAGCTCACCAACGCCAAGAACCTCGTCGAGCGCGGCCTCGTCGAGGAGGGCGTTAACCCCCTGGAGTTCGCCGCTGAGCAGCTGCGCAAGGACGGCGTCGACGTCCTGCACACCATCGGTGGTGACGACACCAACACCACCGCCGCGGACCTGGCCGCCTACCTCCACGAGAACGACTACGAGCTCACCGTCGTCGGCCTGCCCAAGACCATCGACAACGATGTCGTCCCGATCCGCCAGTCCCTGGGCGCCTGGACCGCGGCCGACGAGGGCGCCGGTTTCGCCTTCAACGTCATCGGCGAGCACCGCTCCAACCCCCGCATGCTCATCGTCCACGAGTGCATGGGTCGCAACTGCGGCTACCTCACCGCCGAGACCGCCCGCCGTTACCACGACCTGCTTGAGACCAAGCAGTGGGCCCCCTCCCTGGGCCTGACCAAGGAGCGCTGGGACGTCCACGCCGTCTTCGTCCCCGAGATGAAGCTCGACATCGCCGCCGAGGCCGAGCGCCTCAAGGCCATCATGGACGAGCAGGGCAACGTCAACATCTTCCTGTCCGAGGGCGCCGGCGTCCCCGAGATCATCGCCGAGATGGAGGCCGCCGGCCAGGAGGTCCAGCGCGACCCCTTCGGCCACGTCAAGCTCGATACCATCAACCCCGGCCAGTGGTTCGCCAAGCAGTTCGCCGAGCTCATCGGCGCTGAGAAGGTCATGGTCCAGAAGTCCGGCTACTACTCGCGTGCTGCCCACGCCAACGCCGAGGACCTCGCCCTCATCAAGAAGATGTGCGACCTGGCCGTCGACTGCGCCCTGCGCGGCGAGTCCGGCGTCATCGGCCAGGACGAGGAGAACAACGACGAGTTCACCGCGATCGCCTTCCCGCGCATCGCCGGCGCCAAGCCCTTCGACATCACCCAGCAGTGGTTCACCGACCTCATGGCCGACCTCGGCCAGAAGGTCGAGCCCGCCGAGGTCGCCCCCGAGCACTGAGGCTGAGCCCCTAGTCCCATAGCACCGTGGCCGGTGCCGTCCACCTGACGGCACCGGCCACGCGTGTCGAGGCGCGCAAGGGTGTTCAGACGGCCCCGTGTGTCACGCGCGGAGACTTTTCACCCGCGCTGTGGTGCCCCTTGCTTCCGGGGCCTTCACGTTTGCGCAGGTCGCAGCCTTACGGCCACGTCGCTCATAGGCCGCCGCGACCCTAAAAGTCTCCCGCAGTGACACAATCCGCCCTCAAGTCCCGGGCTTCGCCTCGTTCCGCGATGCGGCGCCGATTCCGGGCGATACTCCCGGCTGGCCTATGCTGACGGGCGTGATGAACGAGCTCTCCGCCGCCCGCACGGGCGCCCAGGCCCCCGCCTGGCGCCACCTGCCCGCCCTGCAGCAGCCCGCCTACCCCGACGAGGCGGCGTTGGCCGATGTGGTGACGGACCTGCGCCGCCGGCCCCCGCTCGTCTTCGCCGGAGAGGTCGACTCCCTGCGCGACCTCATCGCCCAGGCCAGCACCGGGGACGCCTTCGTCCTCATGGGCGGGGACTGCGCCGAGTCCTTCACCCACAACACGGCCGACAACATCCGTCTCAAGGTCCAGACCATCCTGCAGATGGCCGCCGTCCTCACCTACGGCGCCTCCACCCCCGTGGTCAAGGTCGGCCGCATGGCCGGCCAGTACGCCAAGCCCCGCAGCTCGGACACCGAGACCCGCGGCGAGGTCACCCTGCCCGCCTTCCGCGGCGACTCCGTCAACGGCCACGAGTTCACCCCCGAAGCCCGCGTCCCCGACCCCAGGCGTATGCTGGACGCCTACCTGCGCTCGGGCACCACCCTCAACCTCATCCGTGCCTTCACCATGGGCGGCTACGCGGACCTGCGCGAGGTCCACTCCTGGAACCGCGGCTTCACCGCCAACCCCGCCTACAAGCGCTTCGAGTCCTTCGCCGAGGAGATCGACCGGGCGATGCGCTTCATGGAGGCCGCCGGCGTCGACTTCGACGCCCTGCGCCAGGTCGACTTCTACGCAGCCCACGAGGCCCTCCTCCTGGAGTACGAGGACGCCATGATCCGTGAGGACTCCCGCTCCGGGCGCCTCTACGACACCTCCGCCCACATGCTCTGGGTGGGGGAGCGCACCCGCGAGGCCGACGGCGCCCACGTGGCCGTCCTGGCCGGCGTCCACAACCCCGTGGGCGTCAAGGTCGGCCCCACCACGTCCCCCGATGACGTGGCCCGGCTCATGGACCGTCTCAACCCCGACGGCGTGCCCGGGCGCCTGTCCCTCATCACCCGCATGGGCGCCAGCCGCATCCGCGAGGCCCTCCCGCCGCTGGTCGAGGCGGTGAGCGCCGACGGCCGCCCCGTCACCTGGATCACCGACCCCATGCACGGCAACACCATCACCTCGGACAACGGTTACAAGACCCGCCGCTTCGAGACGATCCTCGACGAGATCCGCGGCTTCTTCGAGGTCCACCGCTCCCTGGGCACCGTACCGGGCGGCATCCACGTCGAGCTCACCGGCGACGACGTCACCGAGGTCCTCGGCGGAGGCGAGCACATCGACGAGGCCGGCCTGGCCGAGCACTACGAGACCCTCGTCGACCCGCGCCTCAACCACCAGCAGTCCCTCGAGGTCGCCTTCGAGATCGCCGAGATGCTCAAGGGCTGAGAGCCACCGCCGTCAGAAGATGTTGATGGTGACCTTGGAGTCCGGCTTGACGCTGGAGCCCGGGGCGGGGCTGGTGGAGCGCACGGTTCCGAACGGGCCGCCCAGGCGCTTGTTGACCTCCACCTTGAGCCCGGCGTCCTCCAGGGTCTTCTTGGCCTCGTCCTCGCTCTTGCCGGTCACGTCTGGGATCGTCACCTGCTCCGGCCCCTTGGAGACGGTCAGGTCCACCGAGTCGCCCTTGTAGTAGCCCGAGGCCCCGGCGATGGGGGAGGAGGAGATGACCCTCCCCTTGGCCACGGAGTCGGAGTAGTCCTGACTGACCTTGCCCTTCTTGAGCCCGGCGTCCTCCAGGGTCTTCTTGGCCTCGTCCTCGCTCTTGCCGGTCACGTCGGGGATCGTGGCCGGCTCCTTGCCCTTGGAGACCACGATCGAGATCTTCGAGCTGTGCTCGATGACCTTGCCGGCCTTGGGATCAGAGGAGATCACCTTGCCCGAGGCGACGCTGGCGGAGTACTCCTCGGTGACGTCCCCCAGGGTCAGACCCGCCGCCTTGATCGCGGAGCCGGCCTGATCCTTGGTCTTTCCGACGACGTCGGGAACCGTCTTGGTCTCCACGCCCCGGGAGATGACGACGGTGACGGTGTGGCTCAGCCCCACCTTCTGGCCAACCTTCGGCTGGCAGGAGATGACCTTGCCGGCCGGCACCGTGTCGGAGTAGGCCCGGGCCGGCGTACCCCAGTTGAGTCCCTGCTTCTCCAGGGCGAGCTGCGCCTCGTCCTGCGACATGCCGATGATGTCGGGGACGGCTACCCGTCGCCCCGGGCCCGCCGTCAGGTACCAGGTGGCACCCGCCCCGGTTCCGGCCACGGCCAGCAGCCCGACGATGACGGCGGTGCGGCGGTTGAGGCCGCTGATACCTCGTTGCCGGGTGGGGACGGCGGTGGTCTTCTGGGAGTCGGCCGCCAGGGCCTTGCGCGACAGCGCACGGGTCCTGCCCTTGGCGTCCGGACCGATGGAGCCGATGGGCAGGGAGACGGTGCGCATACCGGCGTGGGGGGAGGATCCCTCGTCGGAGTCCTCGTCCTCCTCGCCCTGGGGCTCGTTGTCGATGGCGGAGCGGGCGGCCTGGGCGTTGGCCGTCATGACCTCCTGGGTCCGGATCGAGCCGGTCCCGCCCCCACGGCGCACCGACAGCTCGGAGTCGGTGAGCTCATCGACAACGTTGCGCAGCAGCGCCAGCGCCTCATCAGCATCGGCGGGACGGTCCTGCGGCTCGCGGCGCGTCATGATCGCCACGAGCTCGTCGACGTCGGCCGGCATGTCGGGAACGAGCTTGGAGGGCAGGGGAACGTCCTCGTGGACGTTGCGGAAGGCGATCTGGATGGGGGAGTCCGCGGTGAAGGGCTGCTCCCCGGTGAGGAGCTCGTAGAGGACCACCCCGGCGGAGAAGACGTCGGCGCGGGAGGTGGAGTCCCCCGAGGTGATGAGCTCGGGCGCCAGGTAGGCGACCGTGCCCAGGACGTTGCCCGTCGTCGTCTGCGTGACCTCCGTGACCGCCCGGGCCAGACCGAAGTCGGCCACCTTGGCCACCGAGCCGTCCGAGGGCAGCAGGACGTTCTCCGGCTTGATGTCGCGGTGAACCAGCCCGGCCCGGTGGGCGGCGCCCAGCGGGCGCAGCAGCTGGGCCACCAGCCCCAGGGCCTCCTTGACCGACAGCGGCCCCGCCGCGATGAGGTCGCGCAGCGTGGGACCCTCGACGTACTCCATGACGAGGTAGGCCACTCCGTCGAGGCTGCCCTGGTCGTAGACGGCCACCACGCCCGGGTTGGACAGGCGGGCCGCCGCCCGCGCCTCGCGCCGGAAGCGCGAGACGAAGTCGGGGGAGTCGGCCAGGTGGGCGTGCATGAGCTTGAGCGCCACGGTCCGGTCCAGGCGACGGTCATGGGCGCGGTAGACGGTGGCCATGCCGCCGCGCGCGAGGCGGTCGACGATCTCGTAGCGAGAGTCGACCAGCCGACCGATGAGGGGATCCGTGACCACGAGCGCGATTCTACGGTGCCTGCGGCGCAGCGACAGCCGCTCGCCAGTGCGGACGGGTAGTTCTGCCCACCCGGTGGGGACGGGCCGATTCGTCTGCTATGTCAGGAGTTTCGGTGCGTCAGCAGGTCCGCCAGGTCCGCCAGGTCCGCCAGTGATGCGGCACTCACCACGCCCTCGTCCTGGAGCCGCTCCAGCGCCTTGAGACCGGCGTCGCGGTGGGTGGTGATGATCTCCTCGTGGACGGCGCGTGCGCCGCAGTCCTCGATGAGAACCGCAGCGTCGGCGATCTGCTCCGCCGTGGCCTCGGCGCTGGCCAGCACGCCTCCGAGCAGCTCCCGGCCGGCGTCGTCGCAGCGGCCCCAGGTCAGGGCCAGCAGCACCGTGCGCTTGCCCTCGCGCAGATCGTCTCCTGCCGGCTTGCCGGTGACCCGTGGTGAGCCGAAGACGCCCAGCTCGTCGTCGCGCAGCTGGAAGGCGATACCGATCTCCTCGCCGAAGACGGCCAGCTGCTCAGCGGTCGGGCCGGTGGGGTCCAGGCCGGCCAGGAGGGCCCCGATGATCAGCGGGTGGCGCACCGAGTAGCGGGCCGACTTGTGACGCACGACCGACAGGGCGTCGTCGTGCATGCGCCGGGCCGCTGCCCCGGGGTCCTGGCCCCAGGGCAGCGGCAGGTTCTCACTGCGCACGTCGAGGAACTGGCCCAGGGCCACCTCGGTGGTCATGGCGTCGAAGGCGGACCGGGCGTTGCGGAGCGCCCTGTCCCCGGTCTCGGAGGAGGCTCCTGCCTGCGCCAGGGCGCTCATCTCCTCCCCGGCCAGCGACAGCAGGAGGTCGCCCAGCAGGACGGCGCCGTTGGCTCCGAAGGCCTGTGAGTATCCCAGCCAGCCGCGGGCGTCGTGGTTTCGGGCGAAGGCTCGGTGCGCCGCCGGTAGGCCCCGCCGGGTGTCGGCCCCGTCCATGAGGTCGTCGTGGACCAGGGCGCTGGCCTGGTAGAGCTCGAGCGCCGCTCCCAGGCGGACGGCGTCGTCGCCGGTGAGGCGCTCGGAGCGGTGCTCCGGGGCGGCGGTGAGCGCGTAGCCGACCGCACCCAGCACGGCGCGCATGCGCTTGCCCCCGGACAGGGCGTTCTCGGCGGTCTCGAGCAGCTCGGGGGCGGCCTGCCCCAGGTCCTGCCAGCGTCGGTGGCAGCCGGTCAGGACCTCCTCCAGACGGTGCTCGACGGCGGGACGGACACGGCCCAGGGCCGCAGGCAGCGCGCTCATGACCGCCAGGGTAGACGCAGCAGGGCCGCCTCAGCCTCCTCACGGGTTGTCGGCGGTGGTTCTGCCGTCGAGAGAAGCCGACCGCGACAAAGGTTAGGTCATGCTAAGTCATCGGGGCGAAGTTGCTGGGGAATAAACGCTACAATTCGTGGGTTGTCTGCTGTGCCGGGTAGGGTCCCCATACCCCGTCGCCGGCTGTCCGCCCGCCCACGCGAAAGGAACTCCGTGGCTTCTTCCACAGTGACGCGCTCCCGCGCCGAGCTCACTGACGACGTCGACGAGACCACGCTCGACGATGAGGACTTCGACCTCGACGACGAAGGAGACGACGACACCGACGACTCCGACTACGACGATGAGGACTTCGACGACTCCGACGAGGACGACTCTGACGATGAGGATGAGGACTCCGACGAGGATGAGGACCAGGAGGACGACGACTCGGAGACGCAGGTCGTCCAGGACGATGACGGCCCCGCCCCCGAGCTGCGCGACTACTACCTGGACGTGAGCCTGGAGGAGAACGGCGACGGCTCCAAGCGCAGCCCCTTCAACAACCCCGCATCGCTCAAGGGTGTCCGGCTGGCCCCCGGGGCGACGCTCTTCGTGCGCTCGCGCACGATCGTGGAGAACCTGGAGATCGCCGGGCACGGCACCCTGGAGGAGCCCATCACCCTGGCGCCCTACGGCCACGGCCCGGTGCCCCGGTTCGTCATCGGTGACTCCGCCCCGATGGTGGCGCGCGACTACCTGGCCCAGAACGGTTACATCTTCCGCGGCTGGGTCATCAAGGGCATCAAGATGCAGCCCTCGATCGCGGCCCTGACCGGTGAGCTCGAGCGCATGCGCCGGGAGGAGGCGGAGAAGGCCGCCTCCAAGAAGTCCGGCAAGCGCGGCAAGTCCCAGGACAAGGACGGCTCCTTCACGGTCTCCGACTCCGACGAGGGCGATGAGCCCGCCCAGCGGGTCGTCACCGCCGGCGCCACCGCGGACCCGGTCAAGGACTACCTCAAGCAGATCGGTAAGGTCGCGCTGCTGAACGCCGAGCAGGAGGTCGAGCTCGCCAAGCGCATCGAGGCCGGCCTCTACGCCGAGCACCGCCTGGCCGAGGAGGGCAACGACCTGCCGGCCAAGCTGCGCCGCGAGCTGCACTGGGTGGCCCAGGACGGTCAGCGCGCCAAGAACCACCTCCTGGAGGCCAACCTGCGACTGGTGGTCTCCCTGGCCAAGCGCTACACGGGCCGCGGCATGCTCTTCCTGGACCTTATCCAGGAGGGCAACCTGGGCCTCATCCGCGCCGTCGAGAAGTTCGACTACACCAAGGGCTTCAAGTTCTCCACCTACGCCACCTGGTGGATCCGTCAGGCCATCACCCGCGCCATGGCGGACCAGGCCCGCACCATCCGCATCCCGGTGCACATGGTCGAGGTCATCAACAAGCTCGCCCGCGTGCAGCGCCAGATGCTCCAGGACCTGGGCCGTGAGCCCACCCCGGAGGAGCTGGCCGTCGAGCTGGACATGACCCCGGAGAAGGTGGTCGAGGTCCAGAAGTACGGGCGTGAGCCGATCTCCCTGCACACGCCCCTGGGTGAGGACGGCGACTCCGAGTTCGGTGACCTCATTGAGGACTCCGAGGCCGTGGTGCCCGCCGACGCGGTGAGCTTCACCCTCCTTCAGGAGCAGCTGCACGCCGTGCTGGACACCCTCTCGGAGCGTGAGGCCGGTGTCGTCTCCATGCGCTTCGGCCTGACCGACGGCCAGCCCAAGACCCTCGACGAGATCGGCAAGGTCTACGGGGTCACTCGCGAGCGCATCCGCCAGATCGAGTCCAAGACCATGTCCAAGCTGCGCCACCCCTCGCGCAGCCAGGTCCTGCGCGACTACCTGGACTGACCGGACCGCTCGGACCGGCAAGGAGCACCAGCAGCTCGTCCATCTCGACGGCGTCGGCCCCGGAACTCATGGTTCCGGGGCCGACGCCGTCAGTGCTATCGTCCCCAACGTGACACGGGGTGCCACACGGCTGAGAACACACCCGTCGAACCTGTCCAGCTAGTACTGACGAAGGGATGTCACATGCACTGGGACACGTCTACCCCGGTGGCGCTGGAGGCGGTACGCCGCCACGCCCCACTGGTCTCCTGCATCACCAACTCGGTGGTCACCAACGTCACCGCCAACGTCCTCCTGGCACTGGGTGTGGCTCCCGCCATGGTGGACATCACCGGGGAGGCGGGGTCCTTCGCCCGGGACGCCTCCGCGCTGCTCATCAACCTCGGCACGCCTCAGCCCGAGCAGCGCTCCGCTGCCCGCGAGGCCGTCGCAGCGGCGAACGACGCCGGTACGCCGTGGGTCCTCGACCCGGTGGCCATCGGAACGCTCGCGCACCGCACCGGCCTCGCCCGTGAGCTGGTCGCCCACGGGCCGGGCGCCGTGAGAGGCAACGCCTCGGAGATCCTCGTCCTGGCAGGCGCCGGCAGCGGAGGGCGGGGCGTCGAGGCCACCGACGACGTCGAGGCGGCACTTGCTCCGGCATGCGACCTGGCCCGTCGCCACGGCTGCGTCGTGGCGGTCTCCGGTCCCGTTAACCTGGTCAGCGACGGTGAGCGCGTCGTCCGGGTCCGGGGTGGATCCGCGTTGCTGACCCGGATGACCGGAGGCGGCTGCGCCCTGGGGGCAGTGACCGCGGCCTTCCTCGGGGCGGGCCGGAAGGAGGGACTGGACAGCCTGAGCGCCGTCGTGGCCGCGCACGCCGTCTACAGCGCGGCCGCCGAGCGAGCCGCAGCCCGATCGGCCGGCCCCGGCTCCTTCCAGCCCGCCTTCCTCGACGCCCTGTACACCCTGGAGACGGGAGACCTGCACACCGTCACCATCAGCACCGCCAGTGCCGCAGCGGGAGAACCGGCATGAGCGCCGCGCTGGACCTGTCGGTCTACCTCGTCACCGATGAGGACCAGTGCCGCTCGCGCGGACGAGATGTCGTTCGGACCGTTGAGGCGGCCGTTGACGGGGGAGTCACCTGTGTCCAGCTGCGTGCCAAGAACTCCGACGGCGGCCCCTTCCTGACCCAGGTGCTGGGCGTGGTCGAGGCCGTGGGTGATCAGGTCCCCGTCATCATCAACGACCGCGTCGACGTCTTCCTGGCCGCGCGCGAGACGGGTGCGCGGGTGGCCGGCGTCCACCTCGGCCAGTCCGACCTGCCCGCCGCCACCGCACGCCGTCTCATCGGGCAGGACGCCTACCTCGGGCTGTCGGCCGCGACTCCCGACGAATTGCGCACCGCCCAGGAGCAGGGGGCCTGCGACTACGTCGGGATCGGCGTCGTCCGTGACACGGCCACCAAAGCCGGTGCCCCGAGGAGCCTGGGCATCGACGGCGTCGTGCGCATGGCCGCCCTGACCGGTCTGCCGGCGGTGGCCATCGGTGGTGTCACGGTCGCCGACCTGCCGGCCCTGCGCGCGGGAGGCCTGGACGGAGTCGCCGTCGTCTCAGCCATCTGCGCGGCCGAGGACCCACGGCGCGCCGCTGCCGCACTGCGGACCGCCTGGGACGAAGGAGACTGGCGATGAGCCGCTCACAGCTCCGCTCGGCGACCATCACCGCCCTGACGATCGCCGGCTCCGACCCCAGCGGCGGTGCCGGTATCCAGGCCGACCTGAAGACCATGAGCGCGCTCAGTGCTTACGGGATGAGCGTGATCACGGCTCTGACCGCCCAGTCGACGCGCGGCGTGACGGGCGTGCACGCCGTGCCCGCCGACTTCGTGCGCCTCCAGCTGGACACGCTGCTGGACGACATCACCCCCGATGCCACCAAGATCGGCATGCTGGCCACCGCCGGGCTGGCCGACGCCGTGGGGGAGTACCTGCCCGGGCTCTCTCACACGGTTCTCGATCCGGTCATGGTCGCCACCTCCGGGGACCGCCTCCTGGATGAGGAGGCGATCGGGGCCGTGCGCCGCCTGTGCACCAAGGCCGATCTCATCACCCCCAATCTCCATGAGGCGGCGGTCCTGCTGAATGAGGAGCCCGCGGCGAGCCTCGGCGAGCTGCGTACCCAGGCGCGGCGCCTGACGGATCTGGGCGCGCAGCGGGTGCTGGTCAAGGGCGGCCACCTCGCCGGTGGCGCGGGTGACGCGAGTGGCGCGGACGATGCTGTTGACGTCTACGTCGATGGTGACGTTGTCAGGATCCTCCGGGGCCACCGCGTGGCGACGGGTAGCACCCATGGCACGGGCTGCACGCTGTCCTCCGCCATCGCCTCGCTACGACCGCGCAGGGAGACCTGGTCAGAGGCGGTGCGGGACGCCAAGGCCTACCTCACCGGCGCCATCGAGCACGCCGACTCCCTGGGCATCGGGCACGGGCACGGGCCCGTCCACCATTTCTACCGAGCCTGGATCCAATCCGGATGGTAAATTATGTGGTTGTCGTTCACGACATGAGCTAACCGCGGTACACCTGCTAAAACAAGCCTGATCGTGTATCCGCTGCCGAAAAGCCTGTCCGCCTCCGCAGGAGCCAACCAATGAGAAGTACATCCATTTGTTCACGCAGGAGAACAGCTCTCCTCACTGTCCTCGTGCTGATGGCGGCGGGACTGGTTCCCCTGCCGCTGCTCGCTGCGCCGGCTCATGGCGCGGACCCCGGACAGGGCGGTGGTGCAGGGGCTGCCTCAACGGCGGTGACCGCACCCACCAGCTTCGGCAAGAGCGCCGAGACGATCCCCGAGGAGCGCCCGGCGGCCGAGACGAGTCATGAGGCCGACCAGGATGTCCTGGGGTACTGGACGCATGAGCGCATGGCCGCGGCTAAGCCCCTGGATACCGATGCCGCCGATGACCCTGCCCAGGAGCGTCCGGCGGCTGCCGACGGCGACGGGGACAGCGCCAGCTCGACGGATCCGGCCGGAATGACCGAGCCTGCTGCTCCCTCCGCTGACGGAGGCGCGACCCCGACCGCGAGAGCCAAGGGGAAGCTGTTCTTCAACGGCTACGGTGTCGACAATGCCTACTGCAGCGCCTCGGTCCTCAACACGCCCTCCAGGAGCGTTGTCATCACCGCCGCTCACTGCGTCTACAGCTCGGCGGAGGGATGGGCCAAGGATGCGGTCTTCGTCCCCGACTACGACCGCACCCAGGCCGATCCGGATCCGGTGGGAGTCTGGACGGCCCGGTCGATCCGTGTCTTCGACAGCTGGCGCGCCGACCAGACCGACTACCGCAACGACGTCGCCTACGTGACGCTCAACGACGGAGGGGACGCGAGCAAGCCGGTCGTCGACGTCGTCGGCGGCCACGGTCTGGCCTGGGGAGGCAGCTACGTCTTCCACGCCACGATCTTCGGGTATCCGAACAACAAGACGAACCCGGACGGCCGTGGCACCATTCACTCCTGCGTCAGGACCACGGAGGAGTCGGAGGGAAAGGTGAGGACCGAGGGCTGCGACTTCGGCTTCGGCGCCTCGGGAGGGCCGTGGCTCTACCGCTACGACGAGGCCACCGGGCTCGGCTACGTACGCTCATTGACCGCCCTGTGGCGGCCCCTGGGCGGAGTGAACCGCGGTCCATACTTCACCGAGGCGGTCAAGACCATGCTGGACGCGACCGCCGGAGACTGAAGAGACTCAGGACTGGGTCAGGTGGTGCACAGCCCGGGCCCGTAAACTGGGAGCAGGGAGACGCCCTCGCCCAGGAGCGCTGAGATGGTTCACGCACGCACTGCCCTCGCCCAGTCCGACACCCTCCGTCTCGTCTGGCCCCAGTGGCAGGGGGCGGGACAGTCCTCAGTGCGCCACCTGCTTCCCGAGCTGCCCGATGAGGAGGCGCGAGACGTCTATGCGCTGGGGACTCGGGTGCTCACGGCGCTCCTACCTGAGCACACCGGTCCCACGGAGATCGTCCCTGTCAGCGACGAACCCGCCGATGAGGAGGCGCGGGTCACCGAAGGCACGGAGTCGCGCGCCCAGGTCCTGGCCGGGATCCGCGATGCCCGAGAGGCCATCGCCCACCACGACGCTCCCAGAATCCTCACCCTGGGCGGGGACTGCTCTGTATCTGTCGCCCCCTTCACCGAGCTCGCCGCCCGCTACGGGCAGGAGCTGGCCGTTGTCTGGATCGACTCCCACCCGGATATCGGCACCGCGCACTCCCGGTACCCCGGCTACCACGCCATGGCGGTCTCCC
This sequence comes from Actinomyces viscosus, assembly GCF_900637975.1. Taxonomy (NCBI): domain Bacteria; kingdom Bacillati; phylum Actinomycetota; class Actinomycetes; order Actinomycetales; family Actinomycetaceae; genus Actinomyces; species Actinomyces viscosus. The sequence continues at coordinate 617,412 of NZ_LR134477.1, forward strand.
ACATCATCGGCACTGGCGACCGCGAGGTTCTGGACGAGCTGGCGGCCTTCGTCTCCCCGACCCGAGTGGCCCTGGCGGGTCTGCACTCCTGGACCGAGGACGACTACCCGAACATCGCGAAGTGGGGACTGCACGCCTTCAGCCCCGCCGATCTGCGCGAGTCGACGACGCCCCTGCTGACATGGCTGGAAGCCACCGGGTGCAGCCGCGTGGCCATCCACCTCGATGTCGGCACCGTGGATGCCGACGAGGTCCGCCTGAGGCTGGGATACGACCGCGGCGGCCTGAGCATGGCCCAGACCAACCGCGTGATCAAGGATCTGGGGCAGGCGGCCGACGTCGTCGGGCTGACGATCGCCGAGTACGTGCCCCGGCAGGTCGTCGCCCTCACCCACCTCCTGGAGGGGCTGCCGCTCCTGTGAGGAGGCGGGGCGTGCCGGACTCAGTCGGTGACGATCTTCGCGCCGGTCGTGTTCTTCGCCGCGTCGATGGTTCCCAGGTCGGTGATGCTGGGGAAGCCCGCGTTGCGCATGACGGCACTGGCCATCTTGGGCTGGTCGTCGGTGCCGTAGAGCTGGTACTGGGAGTTGCGGTCCAGCCCCGAGATCTCCTTCGAGAAGTCGCCGGAGGAGAAGTCGTAGTTGACAGCGCCCTCCAGGTGCCCCTGCTTGAACTCGTCGGCCGAGCGCAGGTCAATGATGACCACCGGGCCGGTCGCCTTGGCGTCCGCCGGGGTGGTGTGTGCTGTGGCGGAGGCACTGGTGGTGGAGGATCCCGAGCATCCGGTCAGTGCCAGCGCACCGCAGGAGACGAGCAGAGTGGAGACGGCCAGGACGCGGATGGGGCGTTTCACAGAGAGTTCCTTCGGGAGTCGCGCGGCTTCGTCGAGCCTGGATGGGATCGGGTGGGACGCTGGATCAGCGTAAGGCTCTGTGCCGGGAGACTCGGGGAGGGAACAAGGGCAGGGCCTCAGAAGCGAGGATAAACGGGTCCCGGTGAAAACGGCAGTGATACTCGGCTAACCACGACGTGAATTTCAGTGAAGAAATCCACGTCAGCTGTCGGCGGTCAGCCTCGCGGTCTCGTCCTGGAAGAGCAGGGCGACCTCCTTGAGCCTCTCGCCGTGCCGACGGGCGTGGTGAGCGCAGAAGAAGAGCTCGCCGGTCAGCATGACGACTCGGACGTAGGCCTGTGCGTCGCAGACATCGCAGCGGTCGGCTGTGGTCAGCGGGCGCTCGGTGGAGTCGGCGGCAGGGGTGGTCTGCTCGTCCAGGGTGGTCACCGCCTGAGCGGCGGTCGAGGTTCCGGTTGTGCTCATGGACTGCATTGGATCACGCCCGAGGCGCTCCCGACCGTCCGAAAGCGTCGTTTCCGCCTGAGGCGCACGCGCTTTCGCCCACGGCGCACCGCCGTCATGGCGCACCTCACCAAGAATCCGACCGATCGGGTGGATGCTGGGGTGGTCAGCGATACCAGAGCCGCTTCGGAGCCGCCGTGAAGGCTGCGCTGGAGGACGGGGACGGGGACACCAGGAGAAGGAGCAGCCACGTGTCGGTGCAGGAGTTCCGTGACCATGAGATCGCCCGCCTGGAGCGCTCGGGCTGGGTGACCAACGCGGCTCTTCGCCAAGAGCTGGAGGCCGCGGGCCTGCAGCCGCCGGCCCAGGTCGTGGCCGACTGCCTGGATCTGGATGAGGGCGCCGGCGGCGGATGGGGGCGGGCCGAGCATGCCGTGGCCCGCCTGCGTGAGCACTTCGCCTCCTTCCGCTTCGCCGACGACGTCGAGTACGGGCTGCTCGCGATCCCCGCCGTGGACCGGTTCGACACCCGAGGCGTCGTCGATCCTCGTATCCGCCGCGGTCAGCAGACCGACCTGGTCGAGGACCTCGTCGACCCGGCCCTGGGGGAGGGAGTCGACCTGGGCGGACGCACGCTGGAGCGGGGCGGCTGGATGGTGCTGGTCGGCGTCGTCGGCCAGTACGGGATCTCGGCGGGAAGCTACGAGGACATCACCGCCGCCCCTGCGGAGCGCTTCGAGGTCGACGGCGTCGACACCCGTACCCTCATGACCCGCCAGGTCTGGGGCGCCCGCCTGCTGCAGTGCCCTGCGGGCCTGGTTCCCGACTCCGACTACGCCGAGCGGTGGACCTTCACCCTCTTCCCGGCCGAGGGGCTGGTGGGCGGCCGGGCCGTCTCCGGCACGGTGCTCAAGAAGCGGGTGCGCTTCCGCCTGGGCAAGGCGGACCGCGGGATCGGCAGCGCCCGGGTGGGCCCGGCCCTCCCGCTTCAGTGAGCGGACTCGCGGCGGGGCACGAGGCGCCGGCGGCGCTGATCGGCTAGATTCCAGGCGTGCCCTCATCCGAGAACAAGACCAGCCGGGGTGACTACTCCGCCCGCCACCTCTCCGTCCTGGAGGGGCTCGAGGCCGTGCGCAAGCGCCCGGGTATGTACATCGGCTCCACCGACCAGCGCGGCCTCATGCACTGCGTGTGGGAGATCGTCGACAACGCCGTCGACGAGGCCCTTGAAGGGCACGGCGACGACATCTCGGTGACGGTCCACGACGACGGCTCGATCGAGGTGCGTGACAACGGGCGCGGCGTGCCCGTGGACATCGAGCCCTCCTCCGGCCTGACCGGCGTTGAGCTCGTCTACACCAAGCTGCATGCCGGCGGGAAGTTCGGCGGCGGGTCCTACGGTGCCGCCGGTGGCCTGCACGGCGTGGGCGCCTCAGTGGTCAACGCCCTGGCCGAGCGCATGGACGTCGAGGTCGACCGCGACGGCAAGACCTACGCCATGAGCTTCCACCGCGGTGAGCCCGGCATCTTCGACGACTCCGCTGGCCGCAGCCCCTCCTCGCCCTTCACCGAGTTCACGAAGGCCTCCGAGCTGCGCGTCATCGGCAAGGTGCGCCGCGGCGTGACCGGAACCCGGGTGCGCTACTGGGCCGACCCCCAGATCTTCCCCCGCCCCACCGAGTACGACGCCGCCGCCCTGCGCGCCCGGTTGCGCCAGACCAGCTTCCTCGTGCCCGGACTCACCCTGCGCCTGGAGGACCTGCGCCCCGAGGCCGAGGCCATCGCCGCCTCCAACACGCCCGCCGCCGACGCCGGCGAGACCGACGACGCCGTCCACGAGGTCTCCCTGCGGGCGGCCGCCAAGAACGCCACCGAGAACCGCGGCGACCTGTTCGACACCGGCGACGATGACGGCGTCGAGGTCTTCCAGGCCCTGGGCGGCACCGCCGACTTCGTCGACTTCCTGGCCTCGGACGGCTCGGTCACCGACACCTTCCGCCTCACCGGCGAGGGCACCTACACCGAGACCGTCCAGCAGCTCGACCGCGCCAGCGGGCACCTGCGGCCCGTGGAGGTCGAGCGCACCTGCATCGTCGACGTCGCTGTGCGCTGGGGAGTCGGGTACGAGACCACCGAGCGCTCCTTCGTCAACATCATCGCCACCCCCATGGGCGGCACCCACCTGACCGGCTTCGAGCAGGCCCTGACCAGGGTGCTGCGCAAACGCATCGAGGCCGACTCCCGGGCCCTGAAGATCACCTCCAAGGACGGCCGGGTCGAGAAGGACGACATCATGGCGGGCCTGACCGCCGTCATCACCGTGCGCGTGCCCGAGCCCCAGTTCGAGGGGCAGACCAAGGAGGTGCTCGGCACCGGGCCCGTGCGCCAGATCGTCTCCAAGGTGGTCGAGCGCGAGCTCACCGCCCTGCTGACCTCCTCCAAGCGGGACCTCAAGACCCAGGCCCGCGCCCTGGAGGAGAAGATCGTCGGAGAGATGCGGGCCCGCGTCTCGGCGCGTCTGCACAAGGAGATCACCCGCCGCAAGACCGCCTTGGAGACCTCCTCCCTGCCCGCCAAGCTCGCCGACTGCCGCAGCGACGACGTCGCCGCCTCCGAGCTGTTCATCGTCGAGGGTGACTCCGCCCTGGGCACCGCCAAGAACGCGCGCAACTCCGAGTTCCAGGCGCTTCTGCCCATCCGCGGAAAGATACTCAACGTGCAGAAGGCCTCCCAGGCCGACATGCTGCGCAACGTCGAGTGCTCGGCCATCATCCAGGTGGTCGGCGCCGGAAGCGGACGCACCTTCGACCTCGAGGCCGCCCGCTACGGCAAGGTCATCCTCATGACCGACGCCGACGTCGACGGCGCCCACATCCGCACCCTCCTGCTGACCCTCTTCTTCCGGTACATGCGCCCCATGATCGAGGCGGGCCGGGTCTTCGCGGCCGTCCCGCCCCTGCACCGCATCGAGGTCTCCGGGTCAGGGCGGCGCAAGAAGGAGATCATCTACACCTACTCTGACGAGGAGCTCGTCACCACCCTGCGCCGCCTGGAGCGCTCGGGGCGCAGCTTCAAGGAGCCCCAGCGCTACAAGGGCCTGGGGGAGATGGACGCCCACCAGCTCGCCGAGACCACCATGGAGCCCCAGCACCGCACCCTGCGGCGCATCACGCTGGGGGACGAGGCCCAGGTCATGGAGGCGGAGTCCGTCTTCGAGCTGCTCATGGGCTCATCGGTCGAGCCCCGCCGCGACTTCATCGTCGAAGGCGCCCGTGACGTTGATCGCGAGCGTATCGACGCCTGACGAACGCGTCAGGTTCTCGCAGCTCCTTCAGGTAGGCTCGGTAACCTTCGAGTCACGGCCGGCAGGCTGTCGGAGCCCCGCACCGGCAGCACTGGCAGCGCCGTCGGTTCGTCGTCATTCTTCGTCGTTCTTTCGTCCTTATGAGGGAGGTGCGCTATGGCACCCGGTTACGGCATCCGCCGGGCAGGCTCCTCGCCGTGGCCCATCCTGCGCCCGGGGCCCCGCTCGGCGCTGTCACGCGAGCTGTCCTGGCGGCCCCTGGGCCCCGAGGACAACCATGAGCTGGCCGCGCTCATCGCCCGGGCGGAGGAGGTCGACAACCCTCCCTACCGCACCAGTGAGCAGGAGACGGCCGAGTACTTCCTCGACCCCACCTACTCCGGGGTCGCCGGCCGTGGCGCCGACGGCGTCATGCGCGCCTTCGGCCTGGTGCGGCTGCGCCCGGCCGGCGAGATCTACGCCTCCATGACCGGCACCGTGGACCCGGCCGTGCGCAAGCGCGGCATCGGTCGGGCCCTCCTGCACTGGCAGGCCGAGCGGGCCCGCCACCTCGTGGGCGCCGAGCGCGCCGGCTCCGTGTCGGGCAGGAGCTCGTCCCAGGTGCCCGCGCACGTGGTCACCACCGTCATGGAGGACGACGAGCGCATGCAGGGGCACCTCAAGGACATGGGCTTCGAGCCGATGCGCTGGTACCGCGAGGTGCGCCGCTTCCTCGGCGACGAGATCCCCGAGGTGGACCTGGACGGATTCATCACCATCGACCCCTGGACCCCCGAGATCGACGGCGACGTCCGGCGCGCCTACGACCAGGCCATGGCCGAGACCTGGAAGGCCGAGAACGTCACCCCCGAGGACTGGACCGCCGGTAGCGCCTACTTCGCCCCCCGCTGGAGCTTCGTGGCCATGGACCGTTCCGGGGACCGGGCCCGTGTGGCCGGGTACCTGCGCTCGGGCCGCTACGAGCAGGACTGGGAGGCACTGGGCTGGCGCGAGGGCTACACCGACGTGCTCGGGGTCCTCAGCGACTACCGCCACCGCCGGATCGGGCCCGCGCTGCTGGTGGCCGCCATGCGCGCCTATGCGGCCGACGGCATGGAGTACGCCGCCGCCGGCGTCGACACCGACAACCCCAGTGGTGCCGTGGGCCTGTACGAGTCCCTGGGGTACGTGCCCACCCGAGGCACCATCCTCTACGCCCTCGACGTCTGAGCAGGACCGCCCGGGCGGTTCAGGCACGCTGGTGGGCCACGGCGCCGGCCACGATCGTCGCCAGGGGCCGCACCCGCGCCAGAGCCTCGGCCCCGAGACGCACCGGGTCCTCGGCCAGGAGCACCAGGTCGGCCGGGGAGCCCACCGCCACCGGGCAGGCCCCGTTGACGCTGGCCGCCAGCGCCTCCTCGGCCGTCAGCCTCTGGGAGGGCGACCACACTGAGCCGTCCGGTGTCGCACGCCCCACCGCCGCCGACATCGCCAGCCACGGATTCAGCGGCGCCACCGGCGCATCCGATCCCAGCTGCAGCAGGGCGCCGGCGGCCACCATGTCCGCGAAAGCGTAGGTGCGCTCCTCCAGGCCAGGCCACACCCGGCCCACCGCCGCCCAGTCGTCGATGAGGTGAGCCGGCTGAACGGACAGCTCGACGCCGCATCCCACCAGACGTCTGAGGGCGCCCCTCGGCTCGTCGAGCGCGTCTGCCGGCAGCAGCTGGGCGTGCTCCAGGCGCCCGGTGGCCCCCGAGAGCGCGAAAGCGGCGGCGACGTCGTCGACAGCTGCGTCCCCGATGGCGTGGATGGCCATCTCATAGCCCTGCCGGCCGGCTCCGGTCATGAGGTCGGTGAGCTCGGCCCGGCTGATATTGGTCACGCCGTGGGGGTGCTCCAGGCCCAGCTCAGCCGGGTAGGGGGCACGCATGTGCGCACTTCCCGAGCCCATCGACCCGTCGGCGATGACCTTGAGCGGCCCCTGAACCAGCACCGGGGAGCCGTCGGCCAGACGCGGCGAGCCGGCCATCTCGCTCCCGGTGCGCAGGCCCCGCTCCATCCAGCGCGCCAGCTTGTCGCGGTAGACGGCGACCCGGATACGGGGGAGGGCCTCGGGGAGGAGGCCCCGGGCCTCCATGGTCCTCAGACGCCTCGGCCAGTCGTCGGGATCCTCCGACCAGCTCATATCGACCACGCCGGTCACCCCCCTGGCCAGCATGTCGGACAGGACCTGCCGGTAGCCGGACTCCCGCAGCTCGCGCGTGCCCGGGACCTCATCGAGCCGGTCCAGAAGGGCGAACCACGGGTCCTCCTTCATCGGCGCCCCAGGATCCTGGGCGCTTGCCTCCGGCAGGCCGAAGACGCGCAGCGCCGCGGAGTTCAGCCACCCGGAGTGCACGTCCCCGGAGATCAGCAGCGTGGGAACGTCTCCGGTGACGGCGTCGAGCTCGGCCACGGTGGGGACCCGGGGCCAGTTGGACAGACGGTGCCCAAAGCCCTGGATCGTGGCCGGCCGTGAGCCTGCCGGGAGGTCTCGCAGCGCCTGGGCCACCAGCTCCAGGGCCTCCTCGGCGCTACGGGTGGGCATCGTGTCGATGCGCGCCGAGCGCGCCGCCTCCATGTCCAGGTGAGCGTGGGCGTCCCACAGGCCGGGGATGAGGAAGGCTCCACCCGCATCCATGACCGGCACCCCGGAGGCGCTCAGGCTCCGTCCGACCTCGACGACGCGACCGCCCGCCACGCGCACGTCGACGGGCTCGCCGGGGGCGGGCGGCGCATCCAGGCTCCCCGGACCCGAACCGCCGCGGCGCAGCGCACCCAGCTGGGTGCGGGACCGGAAGGGGACGATGCGCACGTCCCTGAGCAGCAGGTGCGCGGAGGGTAGATCAGCCATGCGCCACTCTAGGCACATCCGGCCTGTTCACGGGCGGTTTTCCGGCGTGCTCCACCCAGTTGCGCGGCCCCCTCAGCCGATTCCGATGATGGGGGCCGGCAGTGGCGAGCCGGAGCCGTCACGACGCTCATCGGCCTCCGGCAGCGCGACCGGCTTGCCGCCCTCACGCAGCGCCCGCGCCGGTGCCACGCCCACCCAGGCGGCCACGAGCTCGTCCTCACCGCGCAGGAAGCGGTGGGAGCGAACTCCGCCCGTGGCCCGTCCCTTGGCCGGGTAGCGGTCCAGCGGCGTGACCTTGACGCTCCCGCCGCCGGTTCCCGGCAGCGAGCCCTCGGAGCCGGCCACGGTCACCACCACGGCCTCGGCCAGGAGCTCCTCGGGAACCGCCGCACCGGCGATGACCCGGGCCCCCTCGCGCAGCGAGATCCCCGCCATACCGCCGGCGCCCCGGCCCTGCGGACGCACCTTGGCCGCCTGGAACCGCAGCAGCTGGGCGTCAGAGGTCACCAGGGCCAGGAAGTCCGTGTCAGCCGCAGAGCCCGCGAAGACCACCCGGTCCTCGCCGGACAGGGAGATGACCTCCCAGCTCTCGGCGTTCCTGGGCTCATCACCGGGCTTGACCCGCTTGATGACGCCGCCGGCCGTGGCCAGGGCAATCGGAGGGTTGTCGGCCGAGCCCACCGGGACCAGACCCACCACCTTCTCCTCGGGGTCGATGTCGACCAGCTGGCGCACCGCAGTCGCGCCAGCCAGGCCCGGAGCGTCCTCGGTGCGGGACACCTCCGAGGTGGAGACGACGTCGAGCAGCACCAGCCGCCCGGTGTCGGTGACCGCGCCGACGCGTCCCCGCGCCGTGGTGGCCACCTGCGACGTCAGGGCGTCGTGGGGCTGGCGCCCACCGGTGCGAGCGACCGGCTCAGCGCCAGGGGTGCGTGCCACCAGACCGGTCGCCGACAGCATGACCCGGCACGGGTCGTCGGGGACGGTGAGTGGAACCGGGGACGAGCTCGGCATGAGCGTCATCGGCTGCGGGGAGGCGCCGGCCCGTTTCGCCGAGTTTCTCGTACCGCCGGAGCCGCCGGTCCCTGCGGCGTCGTCCGGGCTCTGCGCGCTGCCTGCCGACGACGTCACGCGCTCACCGGAGGCCTCCAGCAGCACCGTGCGCCGCGGGGTGCCGAACTGCTCGGCCACGGCCGCCAGCTCGCGGGAGACCACGCGCCGCAGCAGGACGTCGTCGGCCAGGATCGCCTCGAGCGCCTCGATCTCCCGAGCCAGCTCGTCGCGCTCCTTCTCCAGCTCGATGACCGAGAACTTCGTGAGCCGACGCAGCTGGAGCTCGAGGATGTAGCTGGCCTGCGGCTCGGTGAGGTCGAAGACCTGCATGAGCCGCGTGCGCGCCGTGGCGGCGTCGTCGGAGGAGCGGATGACGGCGATGACCTCGTCGATGTCGAGGATGGCGATGAGCAGACCGTCCACCAGGTGGGCGCGCTCGCGGCGCTTGCCCAGGCGGAACCGGGTGCGCCGGGTGACCACCGTGAGGCGGTGGCGCACGAACACCTCCAGCAGCTCGCGCAGTCCCAGGGTGTGGGGCTGGCCGTCCACGAGGGAGACGTTGTTGATGCCGAAGGAGTCCTCCAGCGGCGTGTGCTTGTAGAGCTGAGCCAGGACGGCCTCGGGGTTGTAGCCGTTCTTGACGCTGATGACCAGGCGGGTGCCGTGCCTGCGGTCGGTGAGGTCGGCGACGTCGGTGATGCCCTGGAGCTTCTTGGAACCCACCGCCTCCTTGATCCGGGTGATGATCTTCTCCGGCCCTACCATGTAGGGCAGCTCGGTGACCACGATACCCTTGCGGCGCGGGGAGACGGACTCCACGTGGGCGGTGGCCCGGGTGAGGAACTTGCCCCGCCCGGTGCGGTAGGCCTCCCGGATCCCGTCCAGGCCCACGATCATGCCGCCCGCGGGCAGGTCCGGACCCGGCACGAAGGCCATGAGGTCCTCCAGGGTCGCCTCGGGGTGGGTCAGGAGGTGCCGGGCGGCCGCCACCACCTCCACGAGGTTGTGCGGCGGCATGTTCGTGGCCATCCCCACCGCGATACCGGCCGCGCCGTTGACCAGCAGGTTCGGGAAGGCCGCGGGCAGGACCTCCGGCTCGGTGAGCGTGTAGTCGTAGTTGGGGGCGAAGTCGACCGTGTCCTCATCCAGGTCGGCGGTCAGCGCCAGTGCCGGAGCGGCCAGACGCACCTCGGTGTAGCGGGGAGCCGCCGGGCCGTCGTCCAGGGAGCCGAAGTTGCCGTGCCCGTCAATGAGCGGCAGACGCATCGTGAAGGGCTGGGCCATGCGCACCAGCGCCTCGTAGATCGCGGTGTCACCGTGCGGGTGGAGCCGGCCCATGACGTCGCCCACGACCCGGGAGGACTTCACGTGCGGGCGGTCGGGGCGCAGGCCCATGCGGTCCATCTGGAACAGGATGCGACGCTGCACCGGTTTGAGACCGTCGCGGGCGTCGGGCAGGGCACGTGCATAGATGACGGAGTAGGCGTACTCCAGGAAGCTGGTACGCATCTCCGTGGACAGGTCGAGGTCGACGATCTCCCCGTCGGTCGGGGGAGGAGTCTGGGTGGAGGCAGACTTCGGCATGGGCGCATTGTCCGAGGAATCGGGCCGAAAACAAACCACGACACCCGGGCGTGACAGGTCAGACGCACCCGCTCAGAGCGATCGGCCGGCCTCGAACCGGGGGCGCCGGGGCTCGACGACGATGGCACAATGGCGACCATGACGACCCACTCACGCCAGAACTCGGCCGCCGGCCCGGCCTCGTTTCAGGCGGCGCAGGACGCCTTCGCCGACCTGGCGCAGCAGGTGGAGCTCGCCGGCTACTACCCCGAGCTGGTGCTCGACACCCTCCGACTGGCCGCGGGGCAGGAGGAGATCGTCTCCGGCATGGTCCAGGCCGAGACCACCTTCGCAGAGGCCGTCCACCGGCACCTGACCGTCCTGTCGCTGACCTCCACCCGTCTCATCATCGTCCACGTCGACGACGCCCCCCGTGACGACGGCAGCCCCGGCGCCCTGGCCACCAGCGAGGCCGTTCCGCTCAGCCGGATCCGCTCCATGGCCCTGACTCGGGGCGTCTCCGATCCCGCCCAGGGCGGTGGCACTCTGACCGAGATGACGATCGCGGTCTCCTGGGGATCGGTGCGCCGCATCGACATGGAGCCGGCCACCTGCGGCGACCCCGACTGCCAGGCCGACCACGGCATGACCGGCGTGTCCGTGCCCGACGACGTCGTCATCCGCGTGGCCGCGGGCGTCGAGGGGGCCGCCGCTCTGGCTCGCGCCGAGACCTTCGCCAGCCGGCTCTCCCAGATGACGGCCCGCGCCGCCTCCCTGTGACGGGACCCGCGATGAGGTCCCGTACCGTCGCCGAGGATCCCTCACCGGCTCCCGCCCCGGACTCCCCGCGGGATCCGGCGCTCCGCTACGTCCTGGCGGTCGGCGCCGTCAGTGCCGGGCTGGCTCTCAGCGATCCCGGGAACGACGGCGGCTCAGTCGCCGGCTCAGTCGTGACCGACGCCAAGGCTCGCCGCGTCGCCCGCAGCTGGGGGATCGAACCGGTCGGTGGGCCCGGCGAGGCTCCCGGCGGCCCCGGAACCGTCGTCGTCCTCGTTGACGGGCTGGGCCTGGAGATGCTTCGTCAAAGACGCGGGCACACCCCCACGATGCGCCGATGGCTGGACCAGGACGACAACGGTGGCGACTGCAGGATCCTCACCTGCCGGCCCTCGACAACGGCCGCGGCCCTGACCATGCTGGGGACCTCCGCCCTGCCCGGTACCACCGGCATGGTCGGCTACTCGGTGCTCAACCCCCACCTGGGGCCCACTCTTCCCGCCACCGCCGCGCCCAGCCCTGCCCAGGTCCTCAGCCTCATTACCTGGAAAGGCGATGACGTCCCCGGTCCCCGGGCCTGGCAGGACGTACCCACGATCTTCGAGCGCCTCCCCACCGGGAGCGCCGTGAGCATCGGGCCGGCCCGCTTCGCCGGCTCCGGCCTGACCGAGGCGGCCCTACGAGGCGCCTCACACCTGGGGGCGGACCGTCTGGAGGACCGCCCCGGCCTGGCCGCGGGCGCCCTGCGTCGAGGCACGCCCCTGGTCTACCTCTATGTCGGTGAGCTGGACCATACCGGCCACAAGCACGGCTGGCTCAGTGAGCAGTGGCTGGCTCAGCTCGAGCGCCTCGACGCCGCGATGGCCGAGCTGGTCCGCCGCGTCCCCGCCGGCACCCGGATCATCCTGAGCGCCGACCACGGCATGGTCGACACCGATGCCGCCCACCGTATCGACCTCAGCGCCCACCGGGAGCTCACGCGCGACGTCGTCGCCGTCGCCGGGGAGCCCCGCCTGACGCATCTGCACGTCTCCGACGGCGACACGGACCTCGCGGCCGAGGTGGCCCACCGCTACCGCCACGTCCTGGGGGAGCGGGCGGCGTGGATCGGGACCCGTGACCAGGCCGCCGAGCACCTGGGGGCTCTCAGCCCACGGGCACGAGGAGTCGTCGGAGACGTCGTCGTGGCCATGGCCGGCACCTGGGTGCTCGTCGACCCCCGGGTCCACTCCGAGTCCGCCATCGCCATGCCAGGCGTCCACGGCTCCTTCACCACGGCCGAGACCGAGGTGCCGCTGCTCGTCACCGAGGCCTGAAGGGCCCGGGCGACCCGCCCAGGTCCGGCCCTGCGGCGGGCTACTCGGGCCTGGCCCCGAAGACGATCTCGTCCCAGGAGGGGACGGAGCGACGCGAGCGGCGACGCGACTTCTTCTTGGCCGGAACCGTCCTGGGCATGTCGGGCAGCGTCTCCTGCGTGCCCGACCCCGAGGCGGACGACGCCCCGGGCGAGGCCTTGGCCATGACCTCTGAGCGCGAGGGCATGGGGATCTCCGGTACCGGCTCGGTGGGGCTGTCGGCTCCCACCGGTGCCTGACGCCCCACCGGTACACGGCCAGCGGCGGGGCTCGGTGCCGACGGTGCCGCCGAGGGGGCGCTGGAGGCCGTCACCAGCCTGGTCCCGGCCGGGTGGTTACCGGTGTGCAGACGGCGGCGCTCCGACATCGAGTAGACCTGGGCGCTCAGACCCGCGGCCTGCTCCAGGGGCTCATCGGCCGACTCCGCGCGAGCCTCGGCGCGGTGCTCCTCGATCCCTCTGGCCGGGGGCGAGGGGACCTCGGGGCTGTCCGGGCTGCTGGTGTAGTCGATGCCATGGGGGTCGGTGAAGGCGTCCTCGTCACCGTGCCCCTCGCCGGGGAAACCACCCATGTCCTCCTCCCGGGGCAGCTCGACCTCGACGCGCCTGCCCCGGGAGGAGGCCAGGTCGGCCAGCAGCGCGTCGGTGTCATCCGCCGACATGGCCCCGCCGGTGGGGCGCGCGTACTCCCGCACCGGCAGCATCCCGGCGGGCACCTCGACCGCCGGCCCGGACGGCTCACCGGAGGCGGCGGCCGGAGCGGAGGCGGCCGACACCGAGCCCGCGGAGGCGGGGGAGTGCCCGGAGTGGGCCGACGGCGCGGTAGCCGAGGCCCCGGGAGCCTTTGAGTCCTGGTCGAAGACGGCTGGGCGCTTGGATCCCGCCCCGGCCTCCGTGAGCCAGCGCGCCTCATCATCCAGGGCGTGAACCGCCCGGGCCGTCAGGTCCAGCGACCAGCGGGCCTGCTTCTCCTCGGCGGACTGTACGAAGGTCACCATGATGAGCCACGGGTCACGCCCCTCACGCAGGGCGTCCCACTCCAGGCTGGAGGGGTCGACGCCGCGCGTGGCCAGCCGGTCCACCACCAGCTCGCCGAGCAGGGGGGAGTCCTTCTCCCAGCCGATACGGCAGGACTGGGCCTGCGAGACGGCCCACTGACGCTCTGCGAGCACCGGTCCCTCGAAGCGGCGCACGTGCTCCACGTCCATGCCCGTGCTGATCGCGACCTCGGCCGCCGTGGCTCCGGCGCGCATGTACGCCTGGAGCTGGCGGGGACGCAGGGGTGCCGGTCCCTCACTGGTCGTCCCCGTCGGGGGCACGATCGCGCCGCGGTCACGGCGCACCGCGGCCCTGAGGGCGTCATCGACGACGATGCTGTAGCGCTCGCCGTCCTCGTCTGTCATGACAATCGTGTCACCGTTGGCACCCAGCAGCTCGAGTTCGACCATGGGCGGGGCCTCCTTCATCCCGATGTCAGCACGATATGCTCCACTGTGCTTCACAGCCTGCCATCCGCAGGCGCCAAGCCGTGGGAGGCGCAGCGGTGTGCCACATGTGAAGCACGTGTGAATACCCTCGTGAATACCCTCGGGTGGGCACACTGCAAGCGAACTGTGCTCTTTCGTCGGGCGATTTGGCTTGACGGGCCGCCTGTCGGTGCTATTGTGCGCGTGCCTTCCGGGGCGGATACGTCGATCGTCGGCACGACGCCAGTGCGCGTGCACGGCTCGACCTTCGTTCTCGGAGGTCACCCGAGAGCCGTCGACAGAAAGAGTGACGAGGCCATGGCGACTGACTACGACGCCCCGCGCAAGAATGATGACGAGCCCGAGGCCGATTCCATCGAGGAGCTGACCTCGCGGCAGAAGGACCAGTCCTCCGCCGCGATCGAGGAGGACGAGAATGAGGCGGCTGAGGGCTTCGAGCTGCCCGGGGCGGACCTGTCCCGCGAGGAGCTGAGCGTTCACGTTGTTCCTCAGCTCGAGGACGAGTTCACCTGCTCGGAGTGCTTCCTCGTCCATCACCGCAGCCAGCTGGCCTTCGTCGACGAGGCGACCGGCCTCCCGGTGTGCGCCGACTGCGCCGGCTGACACTCCCACCCAACTCAGGAGAACCCCATGGGACTGTTCTCGCGCCGCCGTGACGACGCATCCGCCGAAACCGACGAGTCCATCCTCGAGCGTGACGCCGAGGGTGACGTCGACGACCTCGACGAGGCCGCCTCCGGCCCCTGGGACCTCAGCGAGCTGCCTGAGAGCCAGGAGGACGTTCCCCGCATCGACCTGGGTGCGCTGCAGATCCCGGCCGTTGACGGAATGCAGCTGCGCATGGAGCAGGCCCCCGACGGCACCGTCACCGCCGTCGTCCTCGCGCTGGGCGGCTCGGCGCTCGAGCTGCGGGCCTTCGCCGCACCGCGCACCGCCGGCATCTGGGACGAGCTTCGAGGCGACATCGCCCGAGAGCTCGCCGGAAACGGCGCCCGCTACGAGGAGGGCTACGGGGAGTACGGCGCCGAGCTGGTCGCCCACCTGCCCATGCGCGGCCCCGACGGCACGACGACGACCGGCACGATCCGCTTCCTGGGGATCGACGGCCCCCGCTGGTTCCTGCGAGGCGTGCTCCAGGGGCACGCCGCCTCCTCCGAGCAGTCGGCGCAGGCTCTGCGGGAGGTGCTGCGCGGCGTCGTCGTCGTGCGCGACGGCCAGGCCCGCCCGCCCCGGGAGATCCTGCCCCTGCGCGCGCCCGGAGCCGCGGCCGGACCTGAGGCCGAGGACCTGCCCGGCATCGATCCGCTGGCCCCCGGTCCGACCATCGCCGAAGTGCGCTAGATGCCGACGCTGTCCGCCCGCCTGAAACGGCTGTCCAGATCGCTGCGCACCAGCCGCGAGCACCTGGAGGCCGAGGACGAGGAGCGCTCCGCCAGCCGGCGGGGCACCGATCCGATCGGGTCCCTGGTGCCCCGTCAGCGGACCCGCGTCTCAGGCGTTCTGCAGGCGGTCACCTACCGTTCCAGCCAGGACAAGCCCATCCTCGTCGGGCAGCTCTATGACGGCACCGGCAGCATCGACCTGGTGTGGTGGGGCCGACGACGGATCGCCGGCATCAAACCGGGCACTCACCTGCTGGCCGAGGGCCGGGTCGCCGACGGCACCCACCGTCTGCAGATCCACAACCCCGCCTACCAGCTGCTGGGACCCGGGCAGTAGTGAGTATTCGGCAGCGACCTCCGGTGAGGCACTGGGGAAGGACTTGACAATGAGCAGCCGTTCTACGGATCGTCGCACGGGTCTGGGCGCGATCGACTCCGAGCGCTTCGACGCCATGGCCGCCGTGGGCGGGTGGCGCGGCATCCTCGAGTCCGTCGTGCCCACCCTCGTGTTCGTCCTCGTCATGGCGGTGCGGCCCACCGCCCTGGTGGTTGCCCTGGTCTCCTCCCTGGTCGTCAGCGCCGTCGGCCTCGTGGCCCGCCTGGTGCAGCGGCAGTCGCCGGCCCAGGTCGTGGGCGGGATCGCGCTGGTCCTCGTCTCGGCTCTGTGGGCCTGGTACAGCGGCGAGGCCTCCAACTTCTACGCCACCGGCCTCATGATCAATGCGGCCTGGCTGGTAGCCTGCCTGGTCTCCCTGCTCGTCGGCTGGCCGATCGTGGGTGCTCTCATCACCCTGTGGCACCGGGTCACCGATGAGTCGGACGGCAGCGATGTCGCTGACGGCTCGAAGAAGCCGGGGGGCGCCGATAGCGATCCGAGCACGAGCGCGTCGGCCTGGCGCACCGATCCCGCCCTGCGCAACGTGAGGCTCCGCTACCACGCGGGCACCTGGGTCCTCACCTTGATGTTCGCCCTGCGGCTCGTCGTCGAGGTGCCCCTCTACCTGGCCGGCGAGCAGGCCGTGTCCTACCTGGGTGCCGCCCGCCTCATCCTGGGCGTGCCGCTGTACGCCGTGACCCTGTGGTTCATCTGGCTGCTGGTCGCCCCCAGCCGGATCGCGCCGGCCCGGACCACCGCCGACCAGTAGCCTTCCGACTCGCGGTCACGTGAAGATGAGTGGCAGCTCCTCCAGGCTGGACTCCCCCTCGCGAGCCGTGAGGAAGATGAGCTCGTCCCCGCGCTCGAAGCGCTCGTCGCGGTCAGGCGTGATGGGCCGGTAGTCGCGCAGGATCGCCGCCAGAACCGTGTGGGGCGGCAGCTCGATGTCGGAGACGAGCTCGCCGATGACCGGTGAGTCCTCCGGCAGGGTCAGCTCGTGCATGGAGGCACCCGACTGGTGGAAGTGGAAGATGCTCACCAGGCTGCCCACACTGACGGCCTCCTCCACCAGGGCCGTCATGAAGCGCGGGGTCGACACGGCCACGTCCACGCCCCAGGTCTCATCGAAGAGCCACTCGCTCTTGGGGTTGTTGACTCTGGCGACGGTACGGGGCACCCCGTACTCGGTCTTGGCCAGCAGGGAGATGACCAGGTTGGCCTTGTCATCCCCGGTGGCGGCCACGATGACGTCGCAGGTCTCGGCCCCGGCGTGCTCCAGGGCGTCGATGTCGCAGGCGTCCGCCAGCTGCCAGTCGGCCTCCGGCACCGAGGCGATCCGCATGGCCTCGGCGGATCGGTCGATGAGCGTGACCTCATGGCCGTGGCTGATGAGCTCGCGGGCGATGGAACGGCCCACGGATCCGGCTCCGGCAATCACGATCTGCATGGCTCAGGCCTCCTGTGACGGGGCGTGTGACAGGGCTCGGCGCACCTGGCCGATGCGGTCGGTGCTCACCGCCAGGTGCAGGCGGTCGTGCTCCTGGATGACGGTGGCGGCCTCGGGCAGCAGCGCCGTGGCGTCACGCGAGATCCAGGCGACGCGCACCCTCAGGCGGTCCTCGAGCGCCCCGATCGTCGTACCCACCCACTGGGGTGAGGCACTGGGCTGGATGAGGGCGATCGTGCCCGAGGGGTCCTCGAGCTCGCGCGCGCTGGATCCCGGGAGGATCCTGCGCATCATCTGGTCGGCCGTCTGGCGCACGGTGGCGACCGTGGGGATGCCCAGGCGCTCATAGACGTCGGCCCGGCGGGAGTCGTAGATGCGGGCGACGACGTTGTCCACGCCGAAGCTCTCCCGCGCCACGCGCGCCGCGACGATGTTCGAGTTGTCCCCGTTGGACACCGCGACGAAGGCGTAGGCCTCGTCGATACCGGCCTGCTCCAGGGCGTCGCGATCGAAGCCGACCCCCTTGACCTTGCGGCCGTTGAAGTCCGAGGGCAGACGGCGGAAGGAGTCTGAGGACCGGTCGATGACGGACACCGAGTGCCCCATGCGGTCGAGCTGGACGGCCATGGACGCTCCGACGCGGCCACAGCCCATGATGACGAAGTGCACGAGGAGGACGGTACTCCGTTGTCAGGCCGCGGACGTAACATCTGGAGACGTGCGTGACTTCGCAGACCGCATCAAGCGGCTTCTCGTTGGCCGTCCCGTCCCCAGTGGGGCTCTGGGGGAGACGCTGCTGCCCAAGAGAATCGCCCTGCCGGTGTTCGCCTCCGACGCCCTGTCCTCCGTGGGCTACGCCCCTGATGAGGTGCTCATCACCCTGGCCGTGGCCGGTGTCGCCGCCACCTCACTGTCCCCCTGGGTCGCCCTGGCCGTCGTCGGCGTTCTCGCGGTCGTGGTGGCCTCCTACCGTCAGACCGTCCACGCCTACCCGTCGGGCGGCGGCGACTACGAGGTGGTCTCGGCCAACCTCGGCTCTCACGCGGGCCTCCTGGTGGCCTCGGCCCTGCTGAGCGACTACGTCCTGACCGTCGCGGTCTCGGTGTCCTCAGGAACCTCCTACCTCGCGGCCGCCCTACCGGCCCTGGCCCCCTACAAGGTGGAGATCGCCGTCGCCGTCGTCACCGTCCTGGCCGTGCTCAACATGCGCGGCTCAAGGGAGTCGGGCCGTGCCTTCGCCATCCCCACCTACCTGTACATGGGCGTCATCGGCATCATGGCTGTTGTCGGCCTCATCCAGGAGATCACCGGGACACTCGGCCAGGCCGAGTCCGCCGGCCTCGACGTCGTCACCCACGCCGGCTGGGAGCAGGGACTGACCGGCCTGGCCGGCGGGTTCCTGGTCCTGCGGGCCTTCTCCTCGGGCTGCGCGGCCCTGACCGGCGTGGAGGCGATCTCCAACGGCGTCCCCAGCTTCCAGCGCCCCAAGTCCCGCAACGCCGCCACCACGCTGCTGCTCCTGGGCGGGATCGCCACCCTGATGCTCATGAGCGTCATCCACCTGGCCGGCGCCGTCGGCGTGCGCATGGTGGAGGACCCGGCCCACCAGCTTCTGCGCAACGGTGTGCCGGTGGGGGCCGGCTACCACCAGGACCCCGCGATCGGACAGATCGCCGCCACCGTCTTCTCCGGCTTCCGGCCGATGTTCTACCTGGTCGCCGCCGTCACCGGCCTCATCCTGGTGCTGGCCGCCAACACCGCCTTCAACGGCTTCCCGGTCCTGGCCAGTGTCCTGGCCCGTGACGAGTTCCTTCCCCGCCAGCTCTCCCAGCGCGGTGACCGCCTGGCCTTCTCCAACGGCATCATCGTCCTGTGGCTGGGGGCCGTGGCCTTCCTCGTGGGCTTCGAGGCCAGCACCACCCGCCTCATCCAGCTCTACATCGTGGGCGTCTTCATCTCCTTCACGCTCTCTCAGGTGGGCATGGTGCGCCACTGGACGCGAGAGCTGACGATCGCCACCGACTCCAGGGCCCGCTCGCGCATGCACCGCGCCCGCATCATCAACGCCATCGGGGTCCTGGGGACCGGGACGGTCCTGGTGATCGTCCTGCTCACCAAGCTCACCCGCGGGGCCTGGATCACCCTGATGATCATGGCGCTGCTCTACCTGGTGATGAACCGGATCCGCCGGCACTACCGGCGAGTCAGCGAGGAGGTGGCCATCTCCGACCTGCACGACGCCCGGGTCCTACCGGCCCACGTCCACGCCATCGTCCTGGCCTCGCGCCTCCACCAGCCGACTCTGCGGGCCCTGACCTACGCCCAGTCGACCCACCCCACCGTCCTGGAGGCCCTGACGGTGGACACCGGTGACGGCGGCGCCGAACGCCTCCTGGACGCCTGGGAGGAGGCAGACATCGCGGTGCCTCTGACGGTGCTGGACTCGCCCTACCGGGACATCACCCGCCCGGTCATCAACTACGTGCGCTCGGTGCGCCGCGAGTCCCCCCGCGACCTCGTCGTCGTCTTCCTGCCTGAGTACATCGTGCGCCACTGGTGGGAGCAGATCCTTCACAACCAGACCGCCCTGCGCCTCAAGACCGTCCTGCTGTTCACCCCCGGCGTCGTCGTCGCCTCCGTGCCCTGGCAGCTGGGGCTGCCAGGCCAGCGGCACTTCCACCACGGCGTGCGCGCCCGCACCGCCGAGGGAATCATGGACGCCGACGTCGCCATGCGCCGTCACATGGACAGCCACCTCGCTCACCTCAGCCAGCCCAGCAGCCCCGGCGCCGGTGGCGGCGCAGACCACCAGGAGAACCGATGACCCCGCAGCCCGACCGGTCCGCAGACCGGCCCGTCCCCAGCCGCGGGCGACCCCGCGAGCTCACCTTGGCCGTCGGGGCCCCGGCGCACGGCGGGCACTGCGTGGCCCGGCCCGTGGACGACCCGAGTGGCCGCGTCATCTTCGTGCGCCATGCCCTGCCCGGTGAGACGGTGCGAGCCCGGCTGACCGAGATGACGTCTCGCACCTGGCGCGCCGACGCCGTCGAGATCCTTCAGGCCTCACCGGATCGCGTCGACTCCGTCTGGCCCGAGGCCGGCCCGGCCGGCGTGGGTGGGGGAGAGCTCGCCCACGTGGCCCTGGACGCCCAACGCACCTGGAAGCGCTGGGTCCTGGCCGACTGCCTGCGCCGGATCGGCGGTCAGGAGGTGGCCAACGCCGTCGCCTCCCTGACCGGGGCCTCCACCGCGGCGGCCGTGCCGATCGAGCCCATGCCCACCGACGCCGCGGCCCAGGCCTCCACCAGTGCCCGCAGGCGAGCCCTGGCCGGGACCGCCACCCGCACCCGCGTGAGCCTGACGGTCAACGACGACGGCGAGCCCGGCATGCACGTCTTCCGCTCTGGGACGGTCCTTCCTCTGCGCCGCCTGCCCCTGGCCGTGCCCGCCATCGGCGAGATCGGCCTGCTAGAGCGTTCCCGGTGGCGCGCCCACTACCGGCCCGGCATGCGTATCGAGGCCATCGCGCCCAGCGGTGGTGAGCCGGTCGTCCTGCTCGACGACCGGCTCCTGACCGCTCAGGCGCGCGCTACCGGGCGGCGTCGTGTCCAGGAGGTCGTGGACGCCTCGGCCCTGGGACTGGGGGAGCTGACCTACTCCGTCCACGCCGAGGGCTTCTGGCAGGTGCACGTCGACGCTCCTCGGGTGCTGGTCGAGCGCGTCGTGCGGGCAGCCCTGGGAGAGGATCTCGAACGAGCCTCGGGCAGCCGTGTCCTCGAGCTCTACTCGGGTGCGGGACTGTTCACCCTGCCGCTGGCCGCCCTTGTGGGAGGCGGCGGTCAGGTCCTGTCCCTGGAGGGCAGTGAGCAGGCCGTTCGCGATGCCCGCCGCTCCCTTCACGACCATCCCGGCGCCCGCCTGGCCGTCGGACGCGTCAGCGCCCGCTCGGTGCGCGAGCTCGCAGGCTCCTTCACCGGCTCCCGCCCCGACGTCGTCGTTCTCGACCCGCCGCGACAGGGGGCCGGCCGTGAGGTCATCGAGACCGTTGCCTCCCTGGGACCAGGGCGGATCGTCCTGGTGGCCTGCGACCCGGCGGCCCTGGCCAGGGACCTGGGAACGCTCCTGCGTGCCGGGTACGTCCTTGGCTCCCTGAGCGCGCTGGACATGTTCCCGCACACGCACCACTTCGAGACGATCGCGGTGCTCGACAGAGCCTGAAGCAATGAAGACGGTCCCCGGTCCGTGAGGACCGGGGACCGTCTCACGCTCCGGGAAGGAGCCTTGTCAGCCGGTGGGAGCTGGTCATGATGCGCGACGGCGAACGGTCAGGAGCCCGTACCCCGTTGCCAGAAGGACAGCGACGGCCGCGATCACCGGCATGGCGTTGGAGCCGGTGCTCGCCAGGTTGCTGCCGCTGTCACCCGATGGTGTGTCAGCTGTTGCGCTGGCTGTGGGCTCCTCGGTGGAGGTCGGCGTCGGCGTGGGCTCCTCGGTGGGATCCGGGGTCGGCGTCGGCGTGGGCGTCGGCTCCTCCTTCTGAGTGACATCGTTGTACAGGCTCACGGCCTGCACGGAGGTGTCGACTGAGAACGTCGTGCTGTCCTGCGTCTCGGTGCCGTTGACCGAGAAGGTCTTGCTCCCCCAGCCAAGGGCTCCGGGAAGTGCTGCGGCGGAGATGTCCTCCGTCAGCGTGATCCTGGTTCCCTTGGGGAACTCGCGCAGGGTGTCCGCGGCCTGCTGCTGGCCCACGGCCACCTCGACGGTGTAGGGGTTCGACGTCGGCTTGTTGGCCCAGGTCGGGTAGTCGGCCTCGGTCGTGCCCTCGGGCAGCTCGTAGGAGACGTTCACCCGGACCTTGGTGTCCGAGGCGACCTCATCCTGATGGGTGCCGGTGACGTACTTCTTGACCCCGAAGGAGCCGAAGCCCTGCGTCAGCTGCACGTCGTAGGAGATCGGGTCCTTGTAGGCCATCTGCGCGGACACCGTGGTGTTCCTGCCGCCGCTCAGGGTGGCGCTGTTGGTGTAGACCCGGCCCGGGACGATCTTGCCGCCCTCAGCCAGGGACTGGTAGACGATCTCGTAGTTCGCGTTCTTGGCGAAGGTGCCGTCCGTGCGGGTCAGGGTGATGGAGGCGGTGATCCCGTCCGCGCCGATGGTCGGCTTCAGGACGAATGAGCCGTGGTCGGTGCTCATCGCCGTGCCATCTGCCTTGGCGACGTCGAAGTAGCCGTCGGCCCCGCCGCCGTACTCCTCGGGGTTGACCCGCACGTACCAGGAGCCGAGATCCGGGTTGAGGGTCTGCCCGCCGCCGGAGACGTCGTTGAACGTGACGGTGTTGACGCTACCCGCCTCCACTCCCAGGTGGTTGGCGATGGTCGTACCGCTGAACTGGATGTGCCAGGTCAGGGCGTTGGAGTCGCGCTTGAGGGAGTTGGCGTACTTGCCGAGGTCCTTCTCCACCCAGGCGATAGGCAGAATCCGCTCGTTGTTGGGGTGGAAGACCTCGACATCGGTGCCGTTGGCGTTGAAGGTGGTCTTGTTCTCCTGGGTGACCTTCTGAGCCATGAGCATCTGGTTGCCCGACCCCTTGAGCTCGGTGGCGGCGCTGATCGCGGCGTTGAAGGTGCAGGTGAGGGTCTCGGAGGTCGTGACGCAGTCGCCCACCTTGGTGCCGTTTCCGAGAACGAGGTCGTCGTGCCGACCGATCTCACGGTACCGGTACTCCGCTGGAAGACTGATGCTGAAGGACTGGCCGGGCTGCGGGTCGGCGGTGGAGGCGTCCCAGGCGAACTTCATGCGAACCGGATCCTCGAGGTGCGCAGGCTTGCCCGGATACTCCGTACCGTCCTTGTCGGCAAGAACAAGAGGGCTGAAGGACACCTTCACGCCGGTATTCTGGTCAGCGCTCGCACTGGGGGCGATAAGCGCGACGAAGCTGCCCAGTGCCACCAGCAGCGCGCCGACGAGCAGGCTCGCCACATGCTTTCGGGGCACAGAGAGGTGCTGTAAATGCATCCTTTGTCTCCATCTTCATGAGGGGGAAGTAAACCTGCGCTTCGGGGAATCGCCAGGGGGTCGGCAAAGTCGGTTTTAGGGGGTTGGTTGGGTCTGTAGGCTGATGGCTCGTTTGGGGCGTCTGGACAGGGATCTGGTGGTTGAGGCGATGGAGACGCCGGGCCCGAGGAAGAGGCGGATGAGGCTGATGGCCAGGTTCCTTAGGGCGGCCATGATCTCGGGGCCGTTGCGGGTGCTCAGCTGGTGACGGTCCTCGTCGAAGACCACGTCCCGGATCCAGTGGAGACGGTTCTCTATCCCCCAGTGCCCGCGGACCCAGGCCGCGACGGCCTCGGGCTGGGCGTCGGTCATGGGCAGGGAGCAGATCAGGTAGACCACCTCGACACGCTTGCGGCCTTTGACGGTTCGGGTGCGTCGGATCTGGATCACCTGGGCGGCGGCGGGGAAGTCCACCCGCTGAGGGGCCTCGAGGGCCTTGACGGTGCGCCGCACCCACCGACCGTGGCAGCGCTCGACCGAGGAGATGGACGGGACGTCCTTCCACGGCAGGGCCTTGAGCGTCCTGCGCAGGGTCTTCTGATTGCCCTTGACGGTGAACACGTAGTGACCACCACGCCGGGTGATCCACCGGGCGGTGTCCACCTGGGTGTGCATGGCGTCAGCGGTCACCACGACCCCGTCCAGGTCGAGGGGCTCAAGCAGAACCCTGAGTGCGGGGATCTCGTTGGACTTGCCGGCCACCCGCTCCTGGGTAAGCACGGCGCCCGTGGCGTGGTCCAAGGCGGCCAGGAGGTGCGGCGCCGGATCCTCGCCCCTGCGCGCTGCACGCATGGTCTTGCCGTCCACGGCGATCACTGTGCGGCCGTTGATGGTGCCGGTACGCGTGTAGAACCAGGTCATCAGATGGGCGTCGAGGTCTGCGGGGTCCAGGTCCTGGAGCACCCGTCGGATGGTGGACTCCGATGGAAGGGCCTGCCCCTCCTCCAGCCCCAGAGAGCGCAGGTCGGCGCCGGTCAGGTCGGTGGTGTGCTCCCATATCGCCGTCAGGCTCCGGCAGCCGGCCAGCACCCCGGTGACGGCCAGGGACAGGACCGTGGGCAGGCCTCAAGCGCACACCCCGCCGATCGCGGGGGTCGGTCACGTTCCTGAGAACCTGGACCAGGGGCTGGCGCGACAAGGCGGTCGTGGTGGAGGATGGCATCAGCGCGGGCTCCCAGGACGAGGGGATGACTAGACACCACTCATCGTCCCCACGGGGCCCGCGCCCCCGTCTCAACGACACACCAAACCCCGTCAAAGCCCCCGTCAGACCGGCTCATCCCTCATCACCCACCGACTTTGCCGACCCCCTGGGGGAATCGCACAGGTATTCGCCGTGATCCTAGGGCGATGAATCTATTGCCGAGCACCTCATGCGCCTTTTGTGACCGCTGTGTTGCTGCATTGATATCTCTTGAAGATCGAGAGGCGGATGCGAGTGGTGCGCGACATGATCGCAGGGCGCCCGTCCTCGTTGCGTGCACGGGATGTTGCCTAATTGCCGTCCCATCACCCCCTCCGGCCGTCAGGTTTGGCCAGGCATGCCTACGTATTGACAACGGATGACACGCCGTGGGCTACGGTCCACACCGGAGCATCCGCCCTGCTGCCCGTCCGGCCCGTCGCCTCCCGACCGCCCCAACGGTCCCGCGATCGGCTCTGTGGCGACGCAGCGGGTCGGATCGGTACGACAACTGGAAGTGAGCCCCGGTGACCAGCATCAACACCTTCGCCTCGCGCAGCACCCTCGACGTCGACGGCCGCGACTACGAGATCTACCGCCTCGACGCCGTTCCCGGCCTGGAGCGCCTGCCCTACAGTCTCAAGGTGCTGGCCGAGAACCTGCTGCGCACCGAGGACGGCGCCAACATCACCGCCGAGCACGTGCGCGCCCTGGCTGCCTGGGACCCCAGCGCCGATCCGGACACGGAGATCCAGTTCACCCCGGCCCGCGTCGTCATGCAGGACTTCACGGGTGTGCCCTGCATCGTCGACCTGGCCACCATGCGCGAGGCGGTCGCCGACCTCGGCGGTGACCCCGAGGTCATCAACCCCCTCAACCCGGCTGAGATGGTCATCGACCACTCCGTCCAGATCGACTCCTTCGGCCTGACTGCTTCCCTGGAGCGCAACAAGGAGCGCGAGTACGAGCGCAACGCCGAGCGCTACCAGTTCCTGCGCTGGGGCCAGGGGGCGCTGTCCAACTTCCGCGTCGTCCCTCCGGGCACCGGCATCGTCCACCAGGTGAACATCGAGTACCTGGCCCGTATCGTCTTCACCCACGAGGCCGACGGCGTCACCCAGGCCTACCCCGACACCTGCGTGGGCACCGACTCCCACACCACCATGGTCAACGGCCTGGGCGTCCTGGGCTGGGGCGTGGGCGGCATCGAGGCCGAGGCCGCCATGCTGGGCCAGCCCGTGTCCATGCTCATCCCCAAGGTGGTGGGCTTCAAGCTCTCCGGCGCCATCCCCGCCGGCGCCACCGCCACCGACGTGGTCCTGACCATCACTGAGATGCTGCGAGCCCACGGGGTGGTGGGCAAGTTCGTCGAGTTCTACGGCGAGGGCGTCGCCGAGGTGCCGCTGGCCAACCGCGCCACCATCGGCAACATGAGCCCCGAGTTCGGCTCCACCGCCGCGATCTTCCCGATCGACGACGTCACCCTGGACTACCTGCGCCTGACCGGCCGCTCCGAGGAGCGCGTCCGCCTCGTGGAGGCCTACACCAAGGCCCAGGGCATGTGGCACGACCCGGCCCGCGAGCCCGTCTACTCCGAGTACCTCGAGCTGGACCTGTCCACGGTGGTGCCCTCCATCGCCGGTCCCAAGCGTCCCCAGGACCGCATCGTCCTGTCGGGGGCCAAGGAGTCCTTCAAGGAGATCCTGCCCACCTACGCCGCCCAGCCCTCCAAGCCGACGCCGGTGACCCTGGCCGACGGTACCGCCACCGAGCTCGACCACGGGCACGTCGCCATCGCCTCGATCACCTCGTGCACCAACACCTCCAACCCCTCAGTGATGATGGCGGCCGGACTTCTGGCCCGTAACGCCGTGGCCCGGGGCCTGCGCTCCAAGCCCTGGGTGAAGACCTCCACCGCCCCGGGCAGCCAGGTCGTCACCGACTACTACGAGAAGGCCGGCCTGTGGCCGGCCCTCAACGAGCTGGGCTTCAACGTCGTCGGCTACGGCTGCGCCACCTGTATCGGCAACTCCGGGCCCCTGCCGGTCGAGGTCTCCCAGGCGGTCAATGACGCCGACCTTGCGGTGGTCTCGGTGCTCTCGGGTAACCGCAACTTCGAGGGGCGCATCAACCCCGACGTCAAGATGAACTACCTGGCTTCCCCGCCCCTGGTCATCGCCTACGCTCTGGCCGGGACCATGGACATCGACTTCGACACCGAGCCGCTGGGCCAGGACCCCGAGGGCCGTGACGTCTTCCTGACCGACATCTGGCCCGACCCCACCGAGGTCCAGGCCGTCATCGACGCCACGATCGACCGGGAGATGTACACGCGTGACTACGCCGACGTCTTCGCCGGCGACGAGCGCTGGCAGGGCCTGGACACCCCCGAGGGAGACACCTTCGCCTGGGACGGGGAGTCCACCTACGTGCGCAAGGCCCCCTTCTTCGAGGGCCTGACCATGGAGCTCACCCCGGTGACCGACATCGAGGGGGCCCGGGTGCTCGCGCTGCTGGGCGACTCGGTGACCACCGACCACATCTCCCCGGCCGGAGCCATCAAGGCCGACTCCCCGGCCGGCCGCTACCTCGCCGAGCACGGTGTGGCCCGCGTGGACTTCAACTCCTACGGCTCGCGCCGCGGCAACCACGAGGTCATGATCCGCGGCACCTTCGCCAACATCCGTCTGCGCAACCGGCTCCTCGACGGCGTCGAGGGCGGCTACACCCGCAACTTCCTCACCGGGGCACAGGAGTCGATCTTCGACGCCTCCCAGGCCTACCAGGCCGCAGGCATTCCGCTGGTGGTCCTGGGTGGTAAGGAGTACGGCTCGGGATCCTCACGTGACTGGGCCGCCAAGGGGACGGCTCTGCTGGGCGTCAAGGCGGTTATTACCGAGTCCTTCGAACGCATCCACCGCTCCAACCTGATCGGCATGGGCGTGGTGCCACTCCAGTTCCCGGCGGGCCAGAGCGCCGAGTCCCTGGGCCTGGACGGCACCGAGACCTTCTCCATCACGGGCCTGACGGCCCTCAACGAGGGCGTCACCCCGCGCACCGTCGCCGTCAGGGCGCGCAAGGACGACGGCTCGGTCATCTCCTTCGACGCCGTCGTGCGCATCGACACCCCCGGCGAGGCCGACTACTTCCGCCACGGCGGCATCCTCCAGTACGTGCTGCGCCAGCTCGCCGGCTCTGGCACCTCAGATGGTGTCGGTGCGTCGGCCCTGGCGTAGCCGGGTGGCGGCGCGGCGGGTGACGACCAGGCCGATCCCGGCCCACACGGCGGCGACCGCGAGGTCGCGGCCCAGCAGGACCGGGACGGCCGCATTCGGTGCGTCCAGGGCTGTCAGGGTGCCGCTGACCGGGACTGCTCGTGCCAGTGCCTGCAACCAGGCGGGGCACTGCTCGAGGGGCACGATGACACCGGTCAGCAGCGGCAGGAAGGTGGCGATGACCGTCGCGCCCAGGTAGGGGTCGGGCAGGTTGACGCCCACGCCTGCGGCCACGGAGACGGCCAGCGCCACCAGGGCCGCGGCGTAGCCGGTACGCACCAGGTCGGGTGCGGACAGGTCTGAGCCCATGAGGACGTCGAAGAGGACATCCAGCAGCGGAAGCACCAGCAGCGTTACCACGGCGGTCCCCAGCGTCGCGAAGGCCGTCGACGACGCCCATGAGACCCGCACCCCCGAGGCGATGCACGAAGGACAGTGACCGCGCCCCCAGTCAGACCACCTCCAGGGTCCCGGCCCGGGTCGCCAGTCGCAGTGCCCGCTGTCCCAGGACGGCGGCAAGCCCCAGCCACGCGGCGGTGCACACCACCCACCCGGATACCGTGACAGCACCTGTCGGGCGCCCTAGAAGCAGCTCGTAGGGAACCGACAGCGGGAGCACCGGCTCAGCGTGCCCAGCCCTGCGTCGGCGTGATACCACCCCAGGCGGAGGCCGCCAGGAACTGCACCAGCGTGGTGGCGGTTGTCGTCATGACCATCAGCTGGATGAAGTAGGGGACCGAGATGAACTGACGGATGTGAAAGACCGTCATCCTCATCTGGCGCCTCACCGGGCGAGCCCGTCCGCCAGGGCCAGGTAGGCCTCCTCCAGGGAAGCCGCCCGCGTCACCAGGTCCGACGGCGCCTGCGCCCCGGCCTCAGCCAGAACCGAGACGACCAGGTCCGGATCGGCGATGTCGTCATCGCCGCGCATCGGCTCACCGGCGCCACCGGCACCCGCGGCCCAGTAGACCGTCACCGCCCACCGGGCCGACGAAGCCCGCTGCTCCACCGTCGCCCGCGCCCCCAGACGCCGGCGAAGCGCCTCGATGACATCACCGTACCGGGCCGGAAGCGTGAAGGTCGTCGTGGCGCTCACCCCGGCGAGGGCGGCCACGTCAGCGACTCCGCCGCGCACGGCGATACGCCCCGCACCGATCACCGAGATGACATCGGCGAGCTCCTCAACCTCCGGCATCGAGTGCGAGGTCAGCAGCACCCCCGTTCCCCGCTGCGCCAGCTCACGCACCAGGTCCCGCACCTGGAGGGCCACGTCGGGGTCCAGGCCGCTGGTGGGCTCATCAAGCAGCAGGAGCGAAGGCGACCCGAGCAGCGCCCGCGCCAGGTGCAGACGCTGACGCATCCCACGGGAGAGCTCACCCGCCTTGCGCCCGGCCGCATCGGCCAGCCCCACACGCTCCAGGACCTCCGCAACAGCCCCGCGTCGTCGTCGGGGCTCAACACCCTGCAGATCAGCGAAGAACAACAGGTTGTCACGCGCCGTGGCCCGAGGATAGAACCCGAGCTCACCGCCCAGCACCAGGCCGAGTCGGGCCCGTCAGGGTGCTGCTTGCCCCCAAAAGAACAAGGCAGTAGTCTCCTGGCTATGAGTGTTAGCCAACTTGAGGTGCCGGGTGGCACTATCGCCTACGAGGTGCACGATCCCTCTGGGACCGGTAGAGGGCTCGCGGCGCCGAGTCGACCTTTTGTCATCTGCTCGCCGGCCATGGGGGATGTGCGGGACGCCTATGACCCGTTGGTGCGGTGTTTGACCGAGGCGGGCTTTCGTGTTGCGGTGACGGACCTACGCGGTCACGGGGACAGCTCTGCGACCTTCATCGACTATGGTGACGAGGCCACTGCCGCAGACCTCGTCGCTCTCATCGAGGCCCTCGACGCCGGCCCCGCCATCCTCGTGGGAGCCTCCATGTCCGGGGCTGCTGCGGTCATTGCTGCCGGACGTCGGCCCGACCTGGTTCGCGGTCTGGTCCTCATCTGCCCCTTCCTGCGCGGGCCGGGCAGCCGGGTTGAGGCGTTCCTGCAGCGCGCTGTGCTGGGGCTGGCACTGCTGCGCCCCTGGGGGCCGGCCCTATGGAACAGCTACTCGGCCCGATTGTGGCCCGCTCTGCCCGACGCCCGGCAGCGGGCGGCACGCCTGGTGAGCCTGCTGCGCCGCCCGGGCCGCTGGCGTGCCTTCTGGGCCACGACTCGTACCGACCACCGCGTCGTCGCCCCGTGGATGGACAAGGTCGACTCCCCGGTCCTCGTGGTCATGGGGGAGGACGACCCCGACTGGAAGGACCCGGAGGCCGAGGCCACCTGGGTGGCTCGCGCCGTCGGCGGAGAGCCGGGGGAGAGGGCGGAGGTCATGATGGTCCCCGCTGCAGGGCACGCGCCCATGCTCGAACGCCCCGACGTCGTGGGGCCGAGGGTGGTCGACTTCCTCGGGCACATCGTCTCTGACGCCGATATCTCGAGGCCGGTGGGGGAGAGGCGGGGAGAGTGACATGCCCCGGGCAGGACTGAGCACCCAGCGCGTGGTGGAACGGGCGGCGCAGATCGTTGACGAGCACGGCTACGAGGCGCTCTCCCTGAGCCGCCTGGCCGCCGACCTCGGAGTCGCGCCGCCGAGCCTGTACAAGCACGTCGCAGGCATGAGCGACCTGGTCCAGCAGATATCGGTGCGGGCGGTGGACGAGCTCGCCGAGTGCCTGGCGGTCTCCGTCATGGGGCTGGCCGGGCGCGACGCACTGAGCGCCCTGGCTGAGACCTACCGCGCCTTCGCCCACGAGCACCCCGGGCTCTATCCGATGACCCAGTTCCCCAGGGAGGTGTCGGACAGGGAGACGAACCCGATGCACTCGACGGCGGCCCGGCGCACGGTCGATGTCGTGACCGCAGCGCTGTCCGGCTACCGCATCCCCGATGAGCGGGTCGTCGACGCCGTGAGGATGACCCGCTCCGCGCTGCACGGATTCGTCGACATCGAGCTGCGTGGGGGCTTCGCCATGGAGGCCTCCATTGATGTGAGTTTTGCTACGCTCGTCGACTCCCTCGATGCGGCACTGACGGCTCTGGGACGACCGTCCAACTAGAGCTCGTATGAGTATTCTTCAACGAATAAGGCCAGTCGATGACCAGTCGGTTGGTGCCCGAGCGGTGGCCGGCTGCCTGCCCGTGCCCGGGTCTGCAGTATGAACGCCCTGCTCAGAGCGAAATAGTGGCCTCGTGCTCCTCGTTGCCCAGGTGTCCGGATCACTTCGATCATCGAGCTACTCCAAGCGGCACCGCCGAAGGAAACACCATGTCAACGTCGTCATCGTTCAGCCCTCAGCCCACGTCTCAGCACCCGAGCCAGAACAGCACCGTCACCGGCGACTCCTCCGGAGGGACGACGGCTCCGGTCGAGGAGGTCGACCTGCTCGTCGTCGGCGGAGGAAAGGCCGGCAAGTCCCTGGCGATGCTGCGCGCCAAGGCGGGCGACAAGGTCGTCATGGTGGAGCGTGACAAGGTGGGCGGCACCTGCATCAACGTCGCCTGCATCCCCACCAAGACCCTCATCTCCGCCGCTCGGGTCCTCCACGAGGTCCAGGGCTCGGGCACCTACGGCGTCACCCTGCCCGAGCAGGACGGCGGCGCCGACGCCCTGACCCAGGCCCGGATCGACCTGGCCTCCTTCCGTGCGCGCAAGGAGGCCGTCGTCTCCGGCATGGTGGCCGCCCACGAGAAGATGTTCCCCGCCTCGGGCATGGACTTCGTCAAAGGCACTGCCCGGTTTATCGGGGAGCGCACCGTCGAGATCCAGCTGAACGACGGCGGCCTGCGGCGCGTGCGCGGCGCCAAGGTTCTCATCAACACCGGTACCACGCCGTCGGTCCCCCCGATTGAGGGTCTGGCCGACGTGCGTTACTGGACCAGCGAGGACCTGCTCACCCTGCCCGAGCTGCCCACCAGCCTCGTCGTCCTGGGAGGCGGCGTCATCGGCGTCGAGATGGCCTCCCTCATGGGGCTCCTCGGTGTCCCGGTCACCATCGTCCACGCCGGAGCGCACATCCTGGACCGCGAGGACGACGACGTCGCCGCCGAGGTGACCGCCGGCCTGGAGGCCCTGGGCGTCACGGTCCTCACCGGTGCGCGTGCCTCCCGAGTCAGTGCCGGCCCCGACGGGCGGGGCGTCGTCGTCACCACCGCTGACGGGCGCGAGGCGACCGGCTCCCACCTGCTCGTGGCCCTGGGCCGTACCCCCGTCACCGCCGGACTCGGCCTGGAGACCGCAGGCGTGGAGCTGACCGAGCGCGGCTTCGTGCGCGTCGACGACCACCTGCGCACCACCGCCGAGGGCGTCTACGCCGCCGGTGACGTGGCCGGCACGCCCCAGTTCACCCACGCCTCCTGGAACGACTTCCGCGTCCTGCGCGACATCCTGGCCGGCAAGGAGGCCTCCACCACCGGGCGCCTCATCCCGTGGGCCGTCTTCACCACGCCCGAGCTCGGGCACGTCGGACTCACCGAGACCGAGGCCCGCGAGGCCGGCTACGAGATCCGCGTCGCCAAGACCCCCACGGCAGCCGTCCCGCGCGCCAAGACCCTGGGCCGCACCGAGGGCTTCTTCAAGGTCGTCATCGACGCCCGCACCGACCTCATCCTGGGGGCCGCCATCATCGGCGCCGAGGCCAGCGAGGTCGTCACCAGCATCCAGATGGCGATGCTCGGGGGACTGAGGTGGCAGCAGGTGCGCGACGCCGTCATCACCCACCCCACCATGAGCGAGGGACTCAACATCGTCCTGGACTCCCTGGGCTGAGAAGCAGGGCGTGGGCCCGGGCCCTGCCGGGGCGGTCCTGACGGACCCGCTCAGGCGGGGCGCATCCCCAGGTCGTCGACACGCTCGGCGCCCGGCAGCGCCACCAGCAGCGCCCCGGGAACCAGGAGCTTGGAGTGGCGCACGCCCGAGCCGATGAGCACCGTGTCCCGATCCGCCACGGCACCGTCGATGAAGAGCCGCCAGTCCTCGGGCAGACCGACCGGCGTGATCCCGCCGTACTCCATCGCGCTCATCTCCACGGCCCGCTCCACCGGCAGGAACGAGGCCTTGCGCACGTCGATGCGCTTCTTGACGACGTGGTTGACGTCGGCGAAGTCGGGCGCCCGCACGACGCAGGCGGCGATACGCTCCTCGCCGGTGCGCTTACCGGCCACGAGCACGCAGTTCCCGGTCGCCTCGGGGTCCAGGGCGTAGTGCGCGTCGAGAGCATCGGTGTCGGAGTACTGCGGATCGATCGGGACCACCTGGGCCCGGCGGGCCAGCTCCGCGCCCTCGGGAGAGGACGTCTCCAGAGCCCTCAGCGCCGCAGCCACGGGCGCAGCGAGCAGGTCGGTGCGCTCCAGGGCGGGCTGCCAGCCGATCTCCTTGGCGAAGACCTCGGCCGGATCACGCAGATCAGTCATTTCTCTCATCCTTTCGATGACGTGGAGCGTCTCGTGATGCGCTCCTCCAGGAGGGACCTGACCCGAGGCCACTGCGTCGGGGTGATGCTGAACATGGCCGTGTCGCGCGGACGCCCCTCCTCACCGGGTGCCAGGGAGGGCTGCCAGGCGCGCAGAACCGCCTCGAAGGTTGCGCCCATGGCCGCGATCGCCCCGCGAGCCACGTCGTTGCGTGCGTCGGTCTTGATGTCGACGCGGTCCACACCCCAGTCCTCAAGGGCCTGCGCAAGGAGCAGCAGCTTGGCGGCGGGGTTGACGGCCGTTCCGCGGACTGCTGGCGAGAGCCAGGAGGACCCGATCTCGACGGCGAAGAGCCGCCCATCCGGCATCCATCGCGGCGTCAGGTACGCAGTGTGCCCGACGACGCGACCAGTGGTGACCTCCACCTGCGCGAAAGGCGCATAGGCCCCCGCATCCCGGCGAGCCAGGCTGCGAGCCACGTAGTCCTCGACCTCGTCGGGCGTCGGCACCGCGGCGAAGGGACTCGTCGCAGCCGCCTCCGCGGCCCGCTGGAGCCCCGGCACGTGCTCGGGCGCGAGCGGCTCGAGGCGCACGACATCACCGGCCAGCACCCCGGAGGACAGGACGGGGTGAGGGGCGTGCGACAAGGCGGAGCTCATGCCCCGATCATGGCAGCCGGAGCACGGTCGTCGTCGGGGCACCTCAGCATGTGGTCTCATTGTCTCCGTGCTGCACGTCATCTTCTTCGAGCCGCGCATTCCCGGTAACACCGGGGCGGCGATCCGTCTGAGCGCCAACACCGGCTCCATGCTCCACCTCGTGGACCCCCTGTTCGACATGGACGACGCCAAGCTGCGCCGCGCCGGCCTGGACTACCACGACCTGGCCAACACGCGCGTTCACGCCACCTGGCGTGAGTGCCTGGAGCAGGTCCCCGGACGCATCTTCGCCTTCACCTCCGACTGCGGCGCCATATGGTCCGCCGCCCGGTAGGCGCTGGGTGATCGAGCGCACCGACTCCTGGCACACCCGCGGCTTCCGTAGGATCCAGATCTGTACCGAGGTGCGTACCCGGGTGATCGAGGCGTTCATCGCCCTGGCCAGCATCATCATCACCATCAGGAACCTCATCCACCACGTCTGGACCACCCACCGCTGGGACCAACGCCCCACCCACAAGCCCTAACCTAATGACGCGACCTCTAAGTCTCCAGGTGTGTTGAGATTCTCGGCATGTGAGACGCTATTGCCAATAAATATATTATTACGGTTAAATATGGTTTCGGTTGGTCGTCCTGCTGTGCCGCTCGGTGTTTGATCAGGGCGACCGCTTGTGAATGTCGTGAGAGGAGGTGAGAAGAAGAATGGAGGAGGTCCACGATATTGTGCGCAAGATTGAGGAAGACAAGGCTGGACTCTTTGGTGGTATGCACTCGGTTTGGGCGCATCTTGTTGACATCGATGAGGATCAGTAACAATTAGGTTGACGCCGGAGATATAGGAGATTGCAGTCATGTATTCAGCCGAAGTTCAAGAACATTTGGATCTACTGCACGATAATCTTAGATGCAAGCCTATGTCTCCGGCGTTTACCGAGAGATTTGGTGTTCTAAAAAATGTGATTGACTCTCGGAATTATTCTCCCTTCCCGAGAACCATGAGTGCTCCCTGTTATGTGAGCGATTTGGGAGTCAGGAAATTTTTGGATCCTTCTGTATTCTACAAAAGCCACATACAGATAGCCGAATTAAAGAGGATTTCAGAGTCTTCTTTAAGTAATTTCGTTCGAGAGTCAAATATTTATCATCTTAAAAGAGTTATCGACGCTGTTGTTCTATTCTTTGGTGATTATGACGCGGTGTACAAAGTGATTTGTGAACGAAAGTCCGATATTGTCGATGCCAATGACTACACTCTTTTAATTTATTGCGGTACGGTTGCTGCTGCCTGTAGAGATCGTGGGTGCCTCGAATACTTTGATGCCGCAGAACGTGTAGCATCTAATTGTACGGATTCATATGCTGCAGCCCATCGTGCAGCTGCTTTTGAAATTAAAAGAATGGAAGATCCTCGAAGCGGGCTTTCGAGATTGGCTTCTGCCCGAGATAAGTATTTGAATCAAGACAATTCATGCAGGCTTCTCGATGAAGGCTTGATGTACAATCTTATGGCGCTTGCCTATATGAAAATGGGAGACTTTCGAGTAGGTGAATCAATAGAACATTCCGCTGACCGGTTTATCTGTATTGAGAATTATGGTAGCAAGTTTGATGTAGATACGCTTTCCAGGGCTGGGAGGTACCGTAGTCAAGTTGCGATTAATCGCGCACAACTGCAAGTCCAAGAAAATAAACCAAAGGAAGCTAGGGCTACTTTGTTTGATAACGTTAAATTTGCGCGCGATTACTCATATGAATATCTTCCGGAGGCATTAGCTGAATATTCGTATGTCGCATATTTAGATGGTCAATACTTGCAGGCGTTAGAGGTGGCTGAGGAGGCATTTTGGCGCCTCCAACAGATAGGTTCTTTGAGGGCGGTAAGGTCGATCCGTGAAATCTTAGTTGCTTGCTTTTATAGGCTGGGACTCCACGATAAGGCGAAGAGGTTAGCTGAAATTCTTGAGGTGGATCCTTTGGGGGTTAAAGGAATTTGTGGATTTTAGGAGTGATTGTTTGATGCTGCTGCGTGCCTCCCGTCTGGTTCGCTCCTT
Organism: Actinomyces viscosus; assembly: GCF_900637975.1. NCBI lineage: Bacteria > Bacillati > Actinomycetota > Actinomycetes > Actinomycetales > Actinomycetaceae > Actinomyces > Actinomyces viscosus. The sequence continues at coordinate 652,994 of NZ_LR134477.1, forward strand.
CGGGAGAAAGGATAAGACCTTCGTCGCTGTGGAGGACGTGTCCCTAGATGTCGGGGCGGGGCAGATCCATGGTCTGCTGGGGCCCAATGGCGCCGGTAAGACGACGACGGTGCGGATGTGCGCCACGCTTCTGGCGCCGACATCAGGTGAGGTGTGGGTCGATGGCATTAACGCGGTGCGCTTTCCGGAGCGAGCCAGGTCACGGCTCGGTCTGGTGCTGGGCGGTGAGCTCGGGTTCTATCCTCGGGCCACGGCGCGTGACAACCTGTTGTTCTTCGCTGATCTGCAGGGTGTTGAGCCCCGACGACGACGCGGGGCTGTTGCGGAGGTCCTGGAGCGTGTGGGGCTGGCCGATGCGGCCGGGCGCAAGGCGGGTGAGCTCTCCCGTGGGATGCGTCAGCGTCTGCACCTGGCGCGGGCGCTGCTCGGGTCGCCTTCGCTCCTGCTGCTTGATGAGCCCACCAGCGGCCTGGACCCCGACGTGGCCCTCCAGGTGCGGGACCTGGTGCGTGAGCTGGCGCAGCGGGGAACGGGGGTGCTGCTGACCTCGCACTCGATGCCGGAGGTTGAGGAGCTCGCCGATGTCATCTCGGTGATCGGTGCGGGGCGTATCGCCGTGCGCGGCGGAGTCGCTGACGTGGCCGCCCTCGCCGGGGTGAGCGCCACGACGACCTTCACGCTTCCGGCCCGGTACGGTGATGTCATCGAGGCGCTTCGCCGGCGTCTGGGGGCGCGGGCGACGGTGGAGCAGCGGGCTTCGTCGGCCCGGTGGGCGGTGACGGTCTACTGGGCCGCGGGTGCCGGTGGCGCCGGTGAGCCGATGCGCGGCGATGACGACATCGCCGATCCGGACCTGGTCGTCTCGGTTCTGGCTGAGGCCGGGGCGCAGGCGCCGTCGGACCTGGTGACGCGGGCGGCTTCCCTGGAGGAGGCCTACCTGGCCCTGGCGGACGGGCTCGCCCGGTGAGGCGCCAGATGAGGATGACGGTCTTTCACATCCGTCAGTTCATCTCGGTCCCCTACTTCATCCAGCTGATGGTCATGACGACAACCGCCACCACGCTGGTGCAGTTCCTGGCGGCCTCCGCCTGGGGTGGTATCACGCCGACGCAGGGCTGGGTGCGCGGCGGCGTCATCGGGATGTGGACGACGACGACCTGCGCGGCGGGCATCATCGGATTCGAGCGCTACAAGGGCACTCTCGTCCACCTGGTCATGGCTCCGGTGGGGGCGCTGCGGTCGCTGGCGGCGGTGGTGTGCGCGGCGGCCTCCTTCGGGTTGGCGGCCTTCCCGGTGGCCTGGTGCACCTGGGCGGTGCTGTCGGCCTCCGTGTCCTTCACGGAGCCGGGATGGGCGAGCGGGGCGCGCCTGGTCGTGGGCTCGCTCATGCTGCTGGGCGGGTGCCTGGCGCTGAGCCTGGTCATTGCGGCGATGTTCGTCCTGACCCCCAACGCGATCCAGTACGAGGGGCTGCTGCTGGTGCCGGTGTTCGTCGCCTCGGGCATCGTGTTCACCTCGACGACGCCGCCCGGTTGGCTGGGCGCGCTGAGCCGGTTGCTCCCGCTGTCGGTTCCCTACGAGCTGCTTCTAGGGCGCCCGACAGGTGCTGTCACGGTAGCCGGGTGGGCGGTGTGCACCGCCGCGTGGCTGGGGCTCGCGGCCGTCCTGGGACGGCGGGCGCTGCGACTGGCGACCCGGGCCGGGACCCTGGAGGTGGTCTGATGCGAACCCGAGTTCTGGCCTTCGCCCACCGGTTCTTCTCGGGGGTGCGGGTCTCATGGGCGTCGTCGACGGCCTTCGCGACGCTGGGGACCGCCGTGGTAACGCTGCTGGTGCTTCCGCTGCTGGATGTCCTCTTCGACGTCCTCATGGGCTCAGACCTGTCCGCACCCGACCTGGTGCGCACCGGCTACGCCGCGACCCTGGTGGCGCTGGCCGTCTCCGTGGCCTCCGGGGTGGTAGGCACCGTGGCCACGGACCGGATGCTGGGAGTCTTCCAGGAGGTCCACACCCGCAGGCGCCTCGACGTTGCCTACTGGCTGGCGGTCGCCGTCGTGCCGGCGCTGCTGGCCACGCTGACCGCCGCCGTCGCGATCGGCGCGGTCTTCGCCCTGTCGCCGCAGCACGACGTCGGAGTGCTAGGACGCGTCGTCGCGCTGACGGTGCCGGCGATCGTGTGCGGGCTACTCATGGGCGTCGCGGCCGCAGGCGTGGGCGTCAACCTGCCCGACCCCTACCTGGGCGCCACGGTCATCGCCACCTTCCTGCCGCTGCTGACCGGTGTCATCGTGCCCCTTGAGCACTGCCCCGCCTGGTTGCGGGCACTGGCACGAGCAGTCCCGGTCGGCGGCACCCTGACAGCCCTGGACGCACCGAATGCGGCCGTCCCGGTCCTGCTGGGCCGCGACCTCGCGGTCGCCGCCGTGTGGGCCGGGATCGGCCTGGTCGTCACCCGCCGCGCCGCCACCCGGCTACGCCAGGGCCGACGCACCGACACCATCTAAGGAGGAGGCCTGCTTCAGCATGTGGTCTCATTGTCTCCGTGCTGCACGTCATCTTCTTCGAGCCGCGCATTCCCGGTAACACCGGGGCGGCGATCCGTCTGAGCGCCAACACCGGCTCCATGCTCCACCTCGTGGACCCCCTGTTCGACATGGACGACGCCAAGCTGCGCCGCGCCGGCCTGGACTACCACGACCTGGCCAACACGCGCGTTCACGCCACCTGGCGTGAGTGCCTGGAGCAGGTCCCCGGACGCATCTTCGCCTTCACCTCCCACACTGAGCGCCTCTACACCCAGGTCGACTGGCGGAGCGACGACGCCCTCCTGTTCGGTCCTGAACCCACTGGCCTGCCCCAGGAGATCCTCGACCACCCGAGGGTGAGCGCCCACCTGCGCATCCCCATGGTGGAGGGCAACCGCTCCCTCAACCTCGCCAACTCCGCCGCCATCGGCCTGTACGAGGCCTGGCGGTGCCTGGGCTTTACCGGCGGGGCCTGAGCAGCCCGAGCAGCCTGAGCAACTCGCCTCAGACCCCGCCCTTTCCCGCCGCCTCAGAGCATGCCGGCGGGGCGGATCGCCAGATCCTCCACCACCGCGTCCAGCGGGGTGTCGACGGCCAGGCGCACGGCCGCGGCCACCGACTGCGGCGCCATATGGTCCGCCGCCCGGTACGCGGGGGTGGCCATGATCCCCTCGGTGCGCAGGCGCGCCGCGTTGAAGGCCTGCAACCGCTCCTGCATAGGAGTATCCACCCGACCCGGATAGATCGAGGTCACCCGCACCTTGCCGGCCTCCTCCTGGCGCAGCGTGTCGGCCAGGGACCTCAGCCCGGCCTTGGAGGCGGAGTAGAGGGCGTTGCCCGAGCGGGGACTCACCCCGGCACCGGAGTTGATGAACACCGTCAGCCCGCGGGCCTCCCGCAGCGCTGGCAGCAGCAGGCTGGTCAGGTACGCCGCCGCCACCAGGTTGAGGTTCAACACCGCACGCCAGCGGGTGGGCGTGATCTTGCCGACCGCACCGGGAGCCTCCATCCCCGCACTGTGTACCAGTACGTCGAGGCTCTCGATGTCGATCCGGTTGATCAGCCTGGCCAGGGCCGAGTCATCGGTCAGGTCGACCGGGCAGATGAGAACCGCGGTCTGCGACTCCTCCTCCAGCGCGAGCGCCAGCTCCTCAAGGTCGTTGGTGGAGCGGGCCAGCAGGATGAGGTTGTGGTCCCGGGCCAGGTCCCTGGCCACGGCCAGGCCGATCCCGGAGGTCGCCCCCGTGATCAGGGCGATGGGACGACGCTGGTGACGGCCGGAGCCGGCGCGCGTGAAACCGTGGGCGGGAGTGAAGGGAACGGACTCCCCCTGCCGACGACGCCGGCCCGGCTTAGAGGTGGCATCGACCTGGGCGATCTGTGGGCTCACTTGCCGTCCCTGAGGAATACGGCGGCCCCGGGCTGGCCGGGCACGGAGTAGGTGGCGGTGAGGGTGGCCCGGGCGATGCAGTGCGGGGCCAGGGTGAAGGCGGCCATGGCGGGAGTAGCCTCATCGTTCAGGCCCAGCGTGTCCACGTCCAGAGCCGAGACGGTGAAGACGTAACGGTGGTCGCCGTCGCCCGCGGGCGGGTAGGGGCCGAACCAGGCGTGGTCGCCCGAGTCCCCCGCCAGGTGGAAGGCGGCGCCGTCGAGCTGAAGGTCGCTGGCCCCTGCGCCCCGCTCCAGCGAGGTCACCGAGGCGTCCAGGTCCACGATGGTCCAGTGCCACCAGCCGGACATGGTCGGAGCGTCCGGGTCGAAGCAGGACACGACGAAGGACTGCGTCTGCTCGGGGAACCCCGACCAGCTCAGGGCCGGGGACACGTTGTCGTGGACGGCGGTGAAGACATCCGGGATCCGCCCATCCTCGGTCAGGTCCGCAGAGGTCAGGGTGAAGGAGGGGACCGAGGGCAGGAAGCCGGTGGGGGCCGGCGGGCGGGGGCGAGTGAGGTCGGCTGTCATAGGTGTACCTCCAGGCAGGTTGTGGATGGGGCGGTGACCTTCCGTTAGGGCCCGCCCACCACTGTAGACGGCCCCCAGTAAGCCCGTCCCTGTGGATTTCCTGAGTAAGGACTCAAAGGGGTTTGTCACTGCCTCAAGGCCGCTTTGTTACTGGTGGCCCTGATTGATGTCACACCGGAGCGCTATCCTGAACCCCATCAGTCGAACGCATGTTCGATCCGAAGGGAGGTGTCATGAGAGCCGTGACCACGCGCGCGCCGTCAGAGGCCCAGAACCGTCTCACCCGGGCCCGTCTCGCCCTGAAGCTGGCCGAGGAGCGCACCGGACTGCGCGACTCAGCAGCCCTGGAGGTGCAACGGGCCGTCTCCTCCGCTCCCATCGGCACGCCGGCCGCCTCGCCTCAGGCGACGTCACTCAAGGCGCTCGCGGCCTCACAGGACTCGGGCGTGCTCAGCCTGCAGGGATCCACCACCCTTCTCCTGGCCGCCCTTGCCCTGCGCCAGGGCACCACCGGCTGGTGCGCCGTCGTCGGGGGAGAGGGTCTGGGGTGGTGCGCAGCCACCGAGGTCGGTCTCGACCTCAACCGGGTTCTCACCGTTCCAGCATCATCCCTCGACGACGCCTCCGCCCTGACCGTCGTCTCCACCCTGCTCGACGGCGTCGACTCGCTCCTCATCGGCGCCTCCGTCGTCGCGCGCCTGCGACCCCAGCACCGCAGGCGCCTGCTGGCCCGAGCGCGAGAACGCGGCCACCTCATCCTGACCCCCGCCCCCTGGGAAGGCGCCCGCACCCTTCGGGCTGACTCCCTGCCCTCCGACACCGGAACCGCGGACACATCCCTCTCGCGGCCCCCGGTGGGGCCTTCGGCGGAGTCTGCGGCCGACGGTGTCGTCATCCCCATCGGGCGACAGGGCCCGCGTGCCCCGGTGCAGGCCGTAGAGATGCCGGCCGGCTACCTGCGGCGCCTCACCTGGACACTGACCGACTCTCAGCGCCCGCGGCTCTCCACTACCGACGTCCTCACGCTCTCCCTGTCCGCCGAAGGCCTGCAGGCCGGCTCCCACGACGCCGTACAACCGGCCCCCGGATCGCAGGAGGCGACCGGATGAACCCGACGCAGCCAAACCTCCCGTCCGGCCCGCCCGCCTCCCGGCTCGTGGCCATCTGGGTCCCCGACTGGCCCGTCGTCGCCCTCACCCTGGAGGTCCGCCGACAGCGCCGCCACCTCCGCGCCCACCACAGCAGCCTCCACCTACCGGATCCCGCCACCGAGCCTGTCGCCGTCGTCGGTGCTCGCGGAGTCCTGGCCGCCTCCGCCCCCGCCCGCAGCGCAGGCATCGCCACCGGCATGCGACTGCGCACCGCCCGCTCCCTGTGCCCCGCTCTCACCGTTCTGCCACCCCAGGAGGATCGGGAGGCCCGAACCTTCGAAACCGTCATGGAGGCCCTCACCTCCCTTCTGGCGGACCCCATCGTGGCCCGACCCGGACTGGCCCTGTCCGGAGCCAGAGGACCCGCCACCTGGGCCGGCGGAGAGGAGCCCCTCGCCTCAGCCCTCGTTGAGGCCGTCACCCAGGAGGCCGACGTCGAGTGCCAGGTCGGAATCGCCGACTCCCTGTCCGGAGCCGTCCTGGCCGCCCGTCAAGGCATCATCGTCGAACCGGGACAGACCCCCGACTTCCTCGCCCCCTGGCCCTTGGAGGCGCTCCTGGCGTGCCTGCCCCTCAGGCGCCTGAGGCGCGAGGCCCGCCCCCTGCTGGAGACCTTCACCCGGCTCGGTCTGCGCACTCTGGCAGACCTGGCCTGTCTGCCCCGAAAGGACGTCACCGCCCGCTTCGGCCCCCTGGGGGAGCGGCTCCACCACCTGGCCGCCGGCACCTACCACGAGGCTTCCGCCATGACCCGGCCCGCCCAGGACATCACCGTCACCTCCGACCTCGACCCTCCCGTGGAACGCACAGACACCGCGGCCTTCGCCGCCCGCCACCTCGCCGAGACCCTGGCCGCCCGCCTCCTGTCCGAAGGGCTTGCCGTCGGACGCCTCGCTATCGAGGCTCACTGCGAGGACGGCACTGAGCTGGTCCGCACCTGGATGCTGGAGACCACCCCCACCACCACAGAGCTCACCGACCGCGTGCGCTGGCAGCTTGAGGGCTGGCTCTCCGGACGCTCCGGGCGCCCGCCCGCCTCCGGACTGACCCACCTGGGCCTGACGGCCCTCGAGCTGAGCCCCGCTACAGCTGCCCAGGCAGGGCTGTGGCAGGCACCCGGTCAGCAGGCCGAGGCGCGCGCCCGCCGTGCGGCCGAACGGGTGGAGTCCCTTATTGGAGCCGGCACCGTCCAGGTCCCCAGGGTCGTTCCCGGACGTGACCCGCGCTCGCGGGCTCGACTGGTTCCTTGGGGAGAGGGGGAGCGGGTGGGCGAGTCCGCCAGTGGTGGTTCGGCGCCCTGGGCCGGCGCCCTGCCCGAGCCCTCGCCCTCCATCGTCCTGCCTCGACCGGTTCCTGTGCGCCTCACCGATGCTCGGGGGCGCGAGCTCGGCGTCGACATTCACGGCCAGCTCGATGGTGTCCCCGGGTTTCTGAGCGTCAGCGACAGCATCGGTGACGTGGGTGATGGCGTTGGTGGCGATGCTGCCGATGGTGGGGGCCCGGAGCCCGTGCTCCTGTGGGCCGGGCCCTGGCCTGTCGATGAGGGCTGGTGGACCCCACGGGGGCCTTCCCGTCGCGCCTACCTCCAGGTGGTCACCGCCGTCGGGCCGCCCCGTCTGCTGGTGTGCTCAGGCGGATGGTGGCTCGATGCCGTGTACTCCTGATGGTGTGTCTGGTGATGCGTGCCCGGAGACCTGGGCCGGCCGTCGTCGTCCCTGCAACCACAGAAGCGCCAGCGTCACCAGACACAGCCAGGCCAGCCCCAGGGACCAGCCGGCCAGGACATCGGTCATCCAGTGATAGCCCAGGTAGACCCGGGAGGTTCCCACCAGCGCAGTCGCCCCCACCGCCGCCATGATCGCCAGCGCCCGGTACAGGGTCGCTGTAGTGGACAGGAGGACCATCCCCGCTAGCAGGCCGGCGAAGACGGCCGTGTTGAAGGAGTGCCCTGAGGGGAAGGACGTCGTCAGGGCGGGCGAGCCCAGGAGGGTGTCGGTGGAGGGGCGCGCGCGCCCGAAGATCTCCTTGAGCCCCACTGTCAGCAGACTGGAGCCGACCATCGTGAGGGTCAGGACCAGGGCGCGCACCTGGTGTCCCCGCAGGAAGAGCAGGACGGCGCAGATCGCGGTCAGGATCGTCAGCCCCACGGTGGACCCCAGGGCGGTGAAGACCTGCATGATGACGGTCAGGGCCGGGTGGCGCCCGTCTACGGCCCAGGTGGTGACACTCTGGTCGTGGGGCGCCAGCCCCGTTCCGGCGCTCGTGGTCAGGGCCAGCCAGGAGAAGACCGACAGCGTAGTGACGGCGGTCATGGCCAGTGCGCCGGCACGCCTGGTGCGCCAGGTGTCGGGCAGGTGATCGAGTGAGAGCATGAGCGCGAGGCTATCGGTGAGGGTCGGGGTGAGGCTATGCGTAGACCATGGGGTGGCTGAGTGGTGTTGCCCGCGCCCAGAGCGTTCGGCGGGTAGCATCCGGCGCGAGTGCCCACCCCAGGCCAGGAGGACCCGCGTGGCCAAGCTCTACTTCCGCTACGGCGCTATGAACTCTGGGAAGTCCACCGGACTGCTTCAGACCGCCTACAACTACGAGGAGCGTGGTCAGCGCGTCCTGCTCATCAAGGCGGTGGTCGACACCAAGGGTGAGGACTTCGTGGTCTCCCGGCTCGGGGTGTCACGTCGTGTCGACCTCCTCGTCGACGCCGACGACGACCTGCGCGCCCTGGTGCACCAGCAGGCGCTGAGCGCTGCTCAGGCCACTCCTGCCGGAGGCGATGGTTCGCAGGGGGTGGCGCGGCTGCGGGAGGTCCTGGACTGCGTGCTCATTGACGAGGCCCAGTTCCTCACGCCCCTCCAGGTGGACCAGCTCATGGAGATCGTGCTGGTCGATGATGTTCCCGTCCTGGCCTACGGGATCCGCACCGACTTCCGCACCGTCAGCTTTCCCGGGTCGCGGAGGTTGCTGGAGATCGCCCACTCCCTGGAGGAGCTGAAGACCATCTGCCGCTGCGGTCGCAAGGCCATCTTCAACGCCCGCAAGGTGGGGGAGTCCTTCGTCTTCGACGGCGACCAGGTGGCCATCGACTCCGGGGGCGTCACCTACGAGTCGCTGTGCGGCAAGTGCTATCTCTCCGCCGGCGGGAGACTTTCCGCCCAGTGAGCCGAGGCTCCGGGGGTGCGCTTGTACTGACTGGAGTACAAGGCGGATCGAGAAGGGTGGGTGGGGGAGACGGGGGCACGCTCCGAGATTTACCTTGTAATGAGGGTGTTACAAGCGTTATCGTGAAACCGTGAACGTCTCCTACGCTCTCATTGCAGACATTGTCCGCTCACGCGATCTGCCTGACCGCAGCCGCGCTCAGCAGGTCATTTACGAGGCTCTGGACCATGCTGCCGAAGGTCTGACTCTGACGCAGCGTCCGTACGCCACGGTCGGAGATGAGCTGCAGGCGGTATCGGCGACCCTCGCTGATGCTCTGACTCTCACGCTGCGCACGCACCTTCTTCTGCCTGAAGGGATCGGTCTGCGTTTCGGCGTCGGTGCCGGAGTGATCTCCGAGGTCGATGGCATGGTGGGGGATGGATCCGATGGTGCTGCGAGGCGCCCGATTCAGGACGGCTCGGCATGGTGGGCAGCACGCGAGGCGATCGATAGGGCTCACGCACTCCAGGATGAGGGCAGGTCCTTCATTCGCACCTGGCTACGCATCCACCCGGACGAGGCGAACGGATCGGAGGAGGAACGGAGTGAGCGTGAGGGATTCGTCAATTCCGTGCTCATTCTGCGTGACCAGGCAGTGTTCCGTTGTCAGCCGCGTCAGCGTCGCATGATGGCAGGGCTTTTGATGGGGCGGACCCAGCTCGAGATCGCCCGTCAGGAGAAGGTGAGTCAGCAGGCCGTCTCTGATTTCGCTCGCGGTGTCGGATCCTCGCTGCTGGAGGTTCAGAAAATCCTCGATGGGATGACTGAGAGAGGCAAGAAGGATGAGGTCTCATGACGGCGCTCCTGGTTCTTCTTCTGGCTGTGTCGTCCGCTCTCAGCGGTCGTGGGCGGGCGGGGCGGAGGCTGTGGGGGCCGCGTCTGACAGCTGGGCTGCTAGCGGTGGGCTCGGCCCTGGCTGTCCTCGGCGTCCTGGTGGGGCGGGCTGTTCTTCATCTCCGTGCTGGTAGCGTTGCCGTCGTCGTCCTGGTCTCCGTCGCGTGGACGTGCTGGGATCTTGTTCCGCAGGCTTGGTGGGCGAGAGTGGCGGGATTCTGGCAGCAGGGGCGGGTGGGGTCCGAGGGTGGCCTGGACCGAGCGGTGCGGGGCGCGCGGCTTGCTCGCGCAGCTCTCATGCTCCTTGCTGTGGCGATCTGCGCCGTCGTGTCTCAGCCGCTTGGTTCTCGGGCTGCCAAGGCGGCCGCCGTCGTCGGAGTCGTCATCTTCCTGGCCGCTCCTGCTATAGTGGAGTTTAAACGAGATTATTTTGTGAGTCGGTAGGGGAACTTGTTTGCCTGGATGAAGGTCTCGAATGCTTGTCGGGTTTGGGGGAATGTGGCTCTTTGGTGGTTGCTGATACTGTCCTTTGCTTCTTTCCAGACGTGCTCGATGGGGTTCTCGTCGGGGCTGTAGGCGGGTAGGTTGATCAGGTGGATCCTCTCGAGGTTCTTGATGGTCTTGAGGCTGTTTGTGAGCTTTGCTGAACGGTGCCAGGAGGCGTTGTCCCACACGATGACGATCTTCTTCTTGTCGGGGTGCTTCACGGTCAGGTCGATCAGGGCCTGGGTGATGGTGCCGGTGTCCTGCCAGTCGAGGGTCATCAAGTCGACGGTGCCGTCGGTCTCGTGCAGGAAGCCGATGTAGGACTGGGCCTGGCGGCGGCGGTCGACCTCCAGGCGGGCGGCGTCCCCCCGGCGGATCCACGCCCTGCGCACGATCGCCTCGTGCTCGATACGCACCTCGTCGGCGCACACCACCATCACCTCGGGATCGGACCACTTGCGGACGATCTCGGAACGGATCTGGCTCATGCGCTGGTCAACGTCCGCCTGGGGCGGGCGGCGCTGGTCAACGGTCTGGGGGCGGTGGAAGGACAGGCCCGCCATGTGCAGCAGGAACCGGTAGGAGGCGGCAGAGGCGTACTCCACCTCGAAGTGGTCGTAGACCCAGGCCGCCAGATGGGGCACGTCCCAGAACCCGATGGGCAGGCCCTGCTCCGACGGGGGCCGGGACAGTACCCCGGCCACCTCCTGGCGCTGGGTGGCGGTGAGCCTGGAGGCGTTGAGGTTGCCGGCGTGACCGGTGTGGATTGAGGCCAGGCGGTACCGGTTCCACTCCCGAGCCCAGCTGCGCACCGTCTCGGGCGTGCGCTCGACGACCTGGGCCACGACCGCGGTATCCACACCCTTGGACAGCAGCACGACCGCCTCGGACTTCAAACGCATCAACCTGTAAGGCGCCTGGTGCTTATAGCCCTGCAAAACAGTCCACTCATCATCACTAACCACGACCCTGTCCATCCCAGCATGATATTCCGCCCTCGACCCGAGAGCTCACACGAAACGCCGACAACACAAGAGACGACAACAAAAGAAGCCAGCACCAGCAGCCAAGCACCCCACGAGAAAGCGACACCCCCACATCGGACGCCCCACGAATACCCGATCACCAACCCAACAACAAAACCAGCAACACGAATCTTGTTTTAATCACACTATAATCGAATCGTCTCTGACATTCTTGCTGTCGCTCGTCAGTATCCAGAGAAGAATGAGGAGCCGCGCAACGCGGACGCGCCAATGCGCGGCGGTCGCTGGATAGGTCCGCTTGAGCGCATTCTCATTCTCCTGCTCGCCTCCGTCGAGGCGCCCGCTGCTGTCGCCGCAATTGTTGCCGCCAAAGGCGTCATTCGATTCCCTGAGATCAGTAAGGATGAAGGAGGGCAAAAAGCCGAGGAGTTCCTCATCGGCTCCTTCGCCTCATGGATACTGGCCATCCTCGGCGCTGTCGCCGTTCATCTCGCCTGAGTTGCGGAAAATGCCGTATTGACGGGGCTTTGACCTGACTCGTGACAGTTTGGTGGGTTCTGGGTTTTGAGGCGGGTTTTCCGTTGGTATCGCGTGGTGGTTGGGGGTGTGCTGGCACACTAGCCTCGATCTTTCATTGGTTGGTTGAGTGGGGTGTGGGTGGCGTCGTTGCCGGTGTCGTGGGGGCGATTATGCCGGTTGGGTGTGACGGTCTGCCGCGTGTCGTCTCGCGGTGGTCGGGCCTTTCCAGGGGCCAGGGTTGTTCCTTCAGGGTCGTGGTGGGCAGGAGGCGGCGGTCGGGTGCCTATGGTGCGGGTAGGGCCTGAAAGCTGCTCAGTGCGGTCAGCAGGAGGCTGGTGAAGGGGTGGTCGGCCTTGTAGCGCAGGACGGTGCGGCGGGCACGGTGGGTGATGACGGCGGGGATGCTCATCAGGCGCAGGCGGATCGTCCTGGGCTCCCAGGTGCGGGCGGGGGTGGAGGCCAGGGCGAGCGGCTGGGAGAAGGCCAGCAGGTCACAGGCCAGGGCCACGATCAGGCACCAGATACGGTTCTGGGCGAACCCCTGCAAGGGAAAGCGGTCAAGCCCGGTGTCCTTGGCACAGCGGATACGGTCCCCTGGCAGCGGGCCCGTAGCCGGTGGCGGACCTCGAGATCGGCGAGCTGACCTACTTTTGTGTTGGTGGCGAAGGCGGTCAGCCGGTAGCCCCCGACGTCCTCGAAGCGCAGCTGGGCTCCCTGGTGGGGCCGCTCTCGGCGCACGGTTGACCCGCGTCCCCTTGGGCCAGGCGGTCAGGTCCAGCAGGTCAGTGATCTCAGCGACGTCCGCACCCTGCCTGGGCTGTCCGTCAGCGTTGTAGGCCGGGTCCCAGGCGGCCTCGGGGATGGTGCCCGTGGATCTGCGGCGTGTGGTCCGGCAGCGTGAACCCCACGCTGTAGGACACCCGCCGACGGGCCAGGAGCTCAATGGTCTCCTTCGTGCCTCCGGCCCCGTCGATGCGCACCAGCACCTTTCTACCGGGTCTGGGGCCGAGCCCGGCCTGGTCCAGTGCCCGGCGGATGATCTCGACGTGGTCGGCGGCAGTGTTCGATCCCGCGTTACCGGGACGCAGCACGAGCGCCGCGCACTCACCCCCACCGTCGGGGCCGTGGTCGAACCACGCGGTCAGCGGGTGGTAGCCGAACCCCTTCTTGAAGGTCGGGGCCGCACCCTCTTTGTCTGAGTGCACATTAACCAAGGTGGCGTCGACGTCGATCACCAACGGCCGGTTCGCCGAGACGCCGGCGGTCGGTGAGTGCTCGCCGGCCAGGGCCCACACCCGATGCCGCGCTGTCCTGCGGGCCCGGTTGACGGCGGCCTCGACAGCCTCGACGTGGTCGGCCAGGGCCCCTGCAAGTCGCGAGACCGTCGGGTCGGAGGCAACAAGCCCGAAGACCTCCTTGTCGCACCGCAGCAGCGAAAGGTCCGACAGGCACCGGCCTCCCAGGGCCACGCACACCGCCAGATCCAAGATGATCTTGCCCGGGTCGTGCACCGACCCCGGCCGCCGCCACGTAGACAGGGCCTGCGAGAGCTCGTTGCCCAGGCCCGTGACCCCGCTCGTCTCGGTCAGCAGCCTCGCCCCGGCCAGACCCACCGCCGGCACCTGACCGGACTCCACACCCACAACCGGGTACAACCCGCTATTCTTCACCACGAAGGTGTCCTCCCCCTGGAGTTCTCGGATTTCAGCAACCCGCATTATTCCAGGCGAAGCGACACCTTCACCCCACTTTCACCACCTCAACGATGAAATCTCGAGGCTAGTGCCGCGGCCCCAAGCGGCGAACTGCTTGGGTTAGGCCATGTTCCATGGGCAGGGATCAGCCCTGGGTAGACCATCTCGACATGCCTCCTTCCTTTGGCGGTGCGGGTATGCCGAACCTGGACCAACTTGGGCGGCTACTGGGAAATCTATCCAGACGAGAGCATCGAGGACCTTGACAGTGCGCGGCACCTTGCGTCGGTGGGATCGCTCGGCCCAGGAGACGGCTGGGACGTCCTTCTGCGGCAACTCCTTCGGGGTTGCGGTGCAGGGTCTTCTGGTTCCCCTTGCCGTCCGAAGGTAGTGACCGCGTCGAGCGATGATCCACTGGACAGTCTGAACCTGGGTGTGCATCGCGTCGGCGGTGGCCACTGCTTCGTCCAGGCTCAAGGGGCCGAGCAGGCCCGGCCGAGTGGGGCCTCGTTGGACTTGTCGGTCACTCTGAGCTCTGATGAGGGGGCGATGATTTCCTAGTTCTACTTCGATAGGTTCGAGAAACCTCTAACAAGCCCCCTGGAGGTAGTGGGCAGATGCCTGGAGTATCAGCACGTATCGCCCCGGATTCAAAAACTTTACCCGATATCCACTGTTCGTGACCTCATTCACGTAGAACACATCAAAAGCTACGGACCGAATGGCTGTTTCTATGACAAAAACTGCGCAGTGTTTGCGAAGACCGTAGTTAGATTGGCTGCGAACTCTAGTGCTTTCTTGGCTGTTTGCTGCGCTTGCTTCCATCGGCCGGCATTTGCGTCCGACTCCAGATGGTCTGCTAGAGACTGCGCTTCCTCCACTTCCTTGCTCCACCGGGGGTCTGATTCCAATGATTGACTGTCCAGACGAAGAGCATCGATGAGTTTAAAGATGTCTTGACTATTCATTCCTGTATTCATCTGTGTTTGCGTGGCACCACGTCCGGCTATCTGCATATTTCCAGTTGGGTTATTGACTATCTGTACATCTCCATTGATGATGCTGGCGCCAGAAGACAATTTCTGCCACTGCTGCTCGCTAAGATAAACCCATGTCGGTGGATATTTGAACACATCCCAGGCTAAGAACTGGGGAAACCGACTTATTCTATCCAGATCGTAAGCTTTAAAGAACAATTGCCTGTCAAGTAAGTCCTTGAGGATAACGTATCTTTGCGAAGTTGTGTAGTCTTTAGACTTCCAGAATGCGGATAGTTTGACTCTGGTGTTTTTTTGCTGCGATGCGTCGTAAACAGCTTCGATCAGCTCGCTCTGAACGCTGTGCTTCAGATCTTCTGGCAACCTGCCTAGATTTTCCCGTCGTTTCCCCTGTAGATAAGAGAGTGTTGTGAGTAACAGAAAAAGGATGAGGATGCAAATGATTCCAATTATAGCGCTCCAGGCGAGCTTGTTCATCACAGGAATCGGAGAAATTTCGGGGAGGTTGATATTCGTGATCAGCTCCTCTGGTGTTAAGATTATAATGAATCTGTTGAGTGTTTTTGTTGGACTAAGATTTATTTAAATTGAATTGCGTAAGGAATCGTGAATCGCGCTCATGGGTGCGGGTAAAACATCATCTTGCAGCGTCGCGAAGTGGCGTATATGTTGTTTTGTCAAGTCATTCCAGAATCGATGTTGTTGAATGGTGGTCGACATCTCGTGACGCAGGATGACGTGGCTGTAGTGGGCGTTGTGACTATTCGGCTATGGCTGATTGTTGTAGGCAAGAACTCCCAACAGGTAAACAGTGTGCCCGCCTGGGGTGTGGTGACGTTGTTGCTCATGCCCTTCCACCTTCGCGTCACTGCTCATGGACAGCGCCCCAGTGAAGCGCAACGCGCATCGCCGTTCCGCCACAGTTATGTGTGAAGTCTGGGGCCGATGCAGCCAATATACCGCTGTAGGTCGGTAGAAACAGTAGGTCGCGCAGGCAGGGGGTCGGCAAAGTCGGTTTTAGGGGGTTGGTTGGGTCTGTAGGCTGATGGCTCGTTTGGGGCGTCTGGACAGGGATCTGGTGGTTGAGGCGATGGAGACGCCGGGCCCGAGGAAGAGGCGGATGAGGCTGATGGCCAGGTTCCTTAGGGCGGCCATGATCTCGGGGCCGTTGCGGGTGCTCAGCTGGTGACGGTCCTCGTCGAAGACCACGTCCCGGATCCAGTGGAGACGGTTCTCTATCCCCCAGTGCCCGCGGACCCAGGCCGCGACGGCCTCGGGCTGGGCGTCGGTCATGGGCAGGGAGCAGATCAGGTAGACCACCTCGACACGCTTGCGGCCTTTGACGGTTCGGGTGCGTCGGATCTGGACCACCTGGGCGGCGGCGGGGAAGTCCACCCACTTAGGGGCCTCGAGGGCCTTGACGGTGCGCCGCACCCACCGACCGTGGCAGCGCTCGACCGAGGAGATGGACGGGACGTCCTTCCACGGCAGGGCCTTGAGCGTCCTGCGCAGGGTCTTCTGATTGCCCTTGACGGTGAACACGTAGTGACCACCACGCCGGGTGATCCACCGGGCGGTGTCCACCTGGGTGTGCATGGCGTCAGCGGTCACCACGACCCCGTCCAGGTCGAGGGGCTCAAGCAGAACCCTGAGTGCGGGGATCTCGTTGGACTTGCCGGCCACCCGCTCCTGGGTAAGCACGGCGCCCGTGGCGTGGTCCAAGGCGGCCAGGAGGTGCGGCGCCGGATCCTCGCCCCTGCGCGCTGCACGCATGGTCTTGCCGTCCACGGCGATCACTGTGCGGCCGTTGATGGTGCCGGTACGCGTGTAGAACCAGGTCATCAGATGGGCGTCGAGGTCTGCGGGGTCCAGGTCCTGGAGCACCCGTCGGATGGTGGACTCCGATGGAAGGGCCTGCCCCTCCTCCAGCCCCAGAGAGCGCAGGTCGGCGCCGGTCAGGTCGGTGGTGTGCTCCCATATCGCCGTCAGGCTCCGGCAGCCGGCCAGCACCCCGGTGACGGCCAGGGACAGGACCGTGGGCAGGCCTCAAGCGCACACCCCGCCGATCGCGGGGGTCGGTCACGTTCCTGAGAACCTGGACCAGGGGCTGGCGCGACAAGGCGGTCGTGGTGGAGGATGGCATCAGCGCGGGCTCCCAGGACGAGGGGATGACTAGACACCACTCATCGTCCCCACGGGGCCCGCGCCCCCGTCTCAACGACACACCAAACCCCGTCAAAGCCCCCGTCAGACCGGCTCATCCCTCATCACCCACCGACTTTGCCGACCCCCTGGGTGTGGTGCAGTTCCAGGGCGTGGAGTATCCGGGCAAGCACGAACCGCTGGTGGATGAGGAGACCTGGCAGGCGGTGCAGGCTGTGCTGGGCTCCCATCGCAGTGGCGAGCGGGAGCGGATGCACAACCACTTCCTGAAGAGCACGGTGGTGTGTGGGCAGTGTGGTAGCCGGCTGCTGGTGCAGAACACGAAGAATGGCAAGGGGGTGCTCTACCCCTACTTCATTTGCGCCAGGCGGCAGCGGCTGCATGACTGCTCCTTCAAGGCGGTGCTCATTGAAGTGGTGGAGGCACAGATGCAGGAGGTGTATCGGCGGCTGCACGTGAGCGAGGCAGATCGGCAGGAGATTGAGCGGTATCTGCTGGCGGAGCTGGCGCGGATTGAGGGGGAGAAGGATCGGAACGTCCGGTCGCTGACGGTGCGACGGACGAACCTGGAGGATGAGCGGCGCAGGCTGCTACAGGCGCACTACGGTGGAGCGGTGCCGCTGGAGCTGCTCAAGGAGGAGCAGGAGCGGTTGAGGCGAGAGCTGGCGGGGATTCAGCGTCAGCTCGATGCCTACCAGGCGGATGCCAAGCTGGTGCGGGCGCATGTGGAGCAGGCGCTGGATCTGCTGGAGGACTGCTACCGGCTGTATATGGCGGCACCGGATCACTTGCGGAAGCAGCTCAACCAGGTGTTCTTTGAGCGGGTGCTGGTCAATCCGGTGGTGGATGAGGACGGGCGGGTCATCCTGCCTGGCGACGGTGGTGATGGACATGGGGGCCTGCAGGATGAGGACGACGATGGTGTGAAGGGCGCTGGTGATGAACCTGATGGACAGCGTGGCTGTGATGAGCAGGAGATTGCCGTAGGGCGACGGCAGCTGAGTGGTGGGAGTCAGGCGGACGATGCTGGAGACGAGCCAACGCGTCGAGCCGATGAGGCGCCCTGCTCTGTCCGCGTGGCGGACACCAGCAGCGATGTCTGGCTGGAAGCACGGCTCAACCGGCCGTTCGACCAGCTGGCCAGTGCACGACTGCGGGCTGTGGCACGGATTGCTGCCCTACGAAAAACGCCCACCTCGACAGGAGGTGGGCGACGGTCCTCGGCTGAGACAGCCACAGAGGCTGTTTCTCAGGGTGAGGGTTTGTATAGCGATGCTGTGGTGCCCCCGGCGGGACTCGAACCCGCACGCCCGTAGGCAGCGACTTTTAAGGTCGCGGTGTCTACCGATTCCACCACGGAGGCGATGTGCCCCGATGTTCGAGTATCGGGCACGTGGTACCCCCACTGGGATTCGAACCCAGGACCTTGTGCTTATCAGGCACGACACGAGGTATAAGCTCGCTGCTCTAACCGCTGAGCTATGGGGGCGCGGCCGTGACGCCGTCGGCGCCGGGGAGGCCGACGCTGCCAGCGCCGGAGGGCCCCGGCAGCGCGGAAGTAGGCTACCCCAGATGAGGGCCACGTCGGTCGTTTTCTCGACTGCGTTCCGTCAGTGGAGTCCTCAGCGCCTCATCAAGGCGGCAGCTCCAGGCTGTATCAATGTCGGTAAGTCGCAGGCCATCCCAGGCCAGACCGCTAGCCTGGTTGCATGAGCCACACCTCTGCACCCGTATCCTCCACCGCCGGACGCCAGTCCTCGCGAAGCGACTCGGACGGGCCCCTGAGCGTCGGCGACGTCGTCGCTCTCGTGGAATCCGCCGCACCTCCCGGCCTGGCCGCCTCGTGGGACTCCAACGGGCTCATCTGCGGAGACCCCGCCGACCCGGCACGCAGCATCCTGCTGGCCGTTGACCCCGTGGCGGCCGTCGTCGACGAGGCCATCGACTCCGGCGTCGACATGATCATCACCCACCACCCGCTCTACCTGCGCGGAACCGACCACGTCGCGGCCACCGATCCCAAAGGGCGCACCATCCATCGGCTCATTCGCGCCGGCATCGCGCTGCTCAACGCCCACACCAGCCTCGACGCCGCCCACGGGGGAGTGGCCGACGCCCTCGCCGCTCGCGTGGGTCTGACCTCCACCGTCCCCCTCGAACCGGACCCCGCTGCCCCGGACCAGGGCATCGGTCGTATTGGCGTGCTCCCGCAGCCCGTCACCCTGCGTCAGCTCGCCGCCGACGTCGCGGCCGCCCTTCCCGATTCGGCCCCCGGCCTCCTCGTGGGCGGTGACCCCGACGCCGTCGTCGAACGCGTCGCCGTCTCGGGAGGGGCCGGAGACTCTCTCCTGGGACGGGCGCGCGAGGCTGGAGCCGATGTCTTCCTCACCGCCGATCTGCGCCACCACCCAGCCTCCGAACACCTTGAGGCCGGCCGTCCCTACCTGTTGTGCGGGACGCACTGGGCCACCGAGTGGGTCGGCCTGGAGCCCCTGGCCCAACGGCTTCAGGAGGGCGCCCGGTCCCAGGGAGCCTCCCTGAGCGTCCAGGTCTCCCGTATTGTCACGGACCCCTGGGTGCTGCGCCTGTCCACCGGATCAGGCCAGGCGTGAGAGGATCATGGGAGGAATCACAACACCGACCCATACCTACCTGAAGGAGCACACGCCGTGACAAGCGCCCCCATCGCCCAGCAGCGCCTTCTCATCGACCTGCAGGACCTCGACTCCCGCCTGGCACGGCTGCGTCACGAGCGCAAGCACCTTCCGGTTCTCAGCCGCATCGAATCGGTCATCGAGCGCCTCAAGGCGAACAAGCGAGCCGCCATTCAGGCCGACGCCGCCCTCAGTGACGCCAAGGCCAAGGCGACCCGAAGCGAGGACGAAGTCGGTCAGGTGGTGCGTCGCGCCGAGGTGCTGCGCGAGCGCCTCCACTCCGGCAACAGCGCAGCCCGTGACCTCTCCGCCATCCAGGGGGAGATCGATCAGCTCGGTCAGCGCCAGTCGGCCCTGGAGGAGGCGCAGATCGTGGCCATGGAGGCGCTCGACTCGGCCCGTGAGGAGACGGAGCGCCTCAGCCGGGAGGAGTCCGAGATCCGCGCAGCCGGGCGCGAGCTCACCGCCAAGCGGGACGCCGAGTTCACCCGGCTCGATACGGAGATCGAGTCTCTGGAGAACCAGCGGGCGGATCTGGCCGGAACCATTGAGGCGACCCTCCTTGCCGACTACGAGGCGGTTCGCGTCTCCACCGGGGGTCTTGGCGCGGTCGCCCTCAGGGGGCGGACCATCGAGGGCGGCGCCGTCGAGATCAGTCCTCAGGAGCTGGCGCGCATCATGGCCGCTCCCGAGGAGACGGTCATCCACGCCGAGGAGAACGACGTCATCGTCGTACGGATGGACATCTGAAGGCGACTGCCTCTCGGGCAGGGGAGGCAGTCACTGACCAGGCATGGATGGCGCGGCCGGCCTCAGCGAGTCACCAGGGTGAGGACCCGCTGCCCCTGCCGGTCCGGCTCGGACAGCTCGACGGCGTCGACGCTGTCCAGCCGCTCGGCAACCTCGACGACGTCGTCCGCCTGCGCCTGTGCGCACAGGGACCGCTCGGCGACCGCCCTGAGGAGCGCGCCGGTCAGCAGCCCTCGAGCCCGCTTCGCCATGTGGGAGACGACCTTGCGGGAGCCGTCATCGAGCACGCGTACCACGCGCACCGTCATGACCTCGATGCCGTCACGAGCCGACGGCTTCCACGCGGCCACATAGTCGGCCGAGCGGCAGTCGACCACAAGACCCGACGCCGCCATGTCCTCGAGCACCGGAGCAAGGTGCGGCCTCCAGAAGGACGAGAGGCGCCCCGGCCCGGATATCGACGTTCCCATGGACAGGCGGTGGTCGGGCACCAGGTCGGTGGGGGAGAGCGCTCCCCACAGCCCCGAGAGGATGACGCAGTGGCCTTCCAGGGCCTCGCGCCCGGCCGTGCTCCTGGTGGCCGAGTCGAGTTCCGCCGCCTCGTACAGGACCCCGGTGAACAGCTGGTAGGCCGGAGCGCAGGGTGCTGTCTCCAGCGACAGGTTCGCCCTGGCCAGCTCCGCACTGCGTGGTCCCAGTCCCAGGACGGATGCCGCGTCAGGGCGCCGGCTCACCTCGGCCAGCGCCGACATCACCTCGTGGCGCGCTGTGGTGAGTCGCCCGGCGTCCAGCAGCGAATCAAGGGCCAGCGGCGGTCCACTGTCAGGAGCAGTCTTACCCTCGGACGGAGGCAGCAGGATCAGCACCCGCACATGATAGGTCGAAACCCGCACTGCAGAGGCCACGGCCTCACGGCGGGCACGATCCTCGACGACGCCCGTAGCGCTATGCTGGTCGCTGCGGACGAGCCGACCGGGCGGCCGCGGTACCTTGCAGCCGCCTCGCGGCGGCCAAGGGCTGAGGAACGTCCGGGCTCCACAGAGCAGGGCGGTGGCTAACGGCCACCCGGGGTGACCCGCGGGACAGTGCCACAGAGAGCAGACCGCCCACCGGATGACGGTGGGTAAGGGTGAAAGGGTGGGGTAAGAGCCCACCAGCGCGACGGGCGACCGCCGCGGCTCGGTAAACCCCGCCCGGAGCAAGACCGCACAGCTGGCGCCTGAAGGCTGCTCGCCCGAGCCAGCGGGTAGGTCGCATGAGGTCATTGGCAACAATGGTCCAAGATGAATGGTCGCCACCGCCAAGCCGGTAACGGCGGGCGGCAACAGAACCCGGCGTACAGGTCGGCTCGTCCGCGCCATCTTCGACCAGCATGAGGGTGGGGCCAACCAGACGTGTCTGGTTGGCCCCACCCTCATGTGTCAAGCGAGCGGCTCACTTCGCTGCCACGTACACTTCCTCGTTGCCGGAGAAGCCCGTGACGGCGAATACGCCCTTGCCGTCATTAGCAGTGGCCTCATCCACCAGGAAGACGAAGTAACCCTTGGCCGAGCCTCCGTCTCGAGGCATGTCCTGCTGGTTGAACATGGATTCGTCGACGAACGTCTCACTGCCCGAGGTGTTCCCGTCGTGCGAGTAGTCGATCTGCAGGCCGTACTTCTCGTACTGCCCCTTGCCCTTGTAGGTGACCTCCACCGGTACGCGGATGTAGACCTTGCCGGCAGGCGGGTCCTGGTAGAGGTACTTGTTGGCGGCCTTGATGTCCTCGTTCGCGTTCCACTCAACCGTTCCGATGTTGATGGTCACGGAGGCGTCCGGGTCGTCGTTGTACTTGCCGGCCTTGAACTCAATAGAGGTCGTGGTGGGGTCGATGGGGTTCTTCGGGTCGGACCCGGGCGCGTCGTTTCCCTTTGACGACTTCGAGGATGCCCCGGCAGATGCGCCACTACTGGAGGAGTCATCGGACTTCTCCTTCGTGGACCCACCCTTGCTGCTCTGCGAGGAGCTCTGATCGGCCTTGCTGGAACCGCCGCCGTTGTCATCACTGGAGCCGCTCATGGCCCACACGACGGCGCTGATGACCAGGATGACCACCAGCACCGCGGCGCCGGTCCAGAACCACCACTGCTGGGTGATCGACTTGGAACCACCGCCGGGAGCACCCGGCCCACCGACGCCACCGGGCTGCCAGCCACCGGCCGGAGGCTGCGGGCCCCCAGGAGCCCCCTGCCCCTGGAACGGCGTGGGGGACTGGGCGTAGTCCATGTTGGCCGCGTACGGGCTGGTGCCGGTCGCCTGGCCGGCGTAGTCACCCGAAGGAGCCGAGGCGGACATACCGGTCGGGTCGGCGACCGGAGCGTTGGTGCCCATCTGAGCCGTCGGAGCGGTCGACACCGCCTGGGTCGGCGCCCAAGCCGGGTCGGACCCTGCGGCCGCGCCTGCGGCCGAGGAGGCTGAACCGCTGGAAGGAGCGGAGTCGTCAACCCAGATCTGCCAACCTTCGGGAGCCGGCCCCCAGGCAGGATCAGGCTGCCAACCCGCAGGCGGCTCAAAACCCTCTGGCGGTGCGGGCCAGTTCGGTGGTGGATTGAAACGCAAAGCCATGTAAACCTCCGGAAGGGATAACGGGCGGGACTCGGTAAGCGGTCCCCGGTAACGGGACCGATACGTCCACTGCCCAGGACCATACGTCGTCGACTCGCTGTCAGGCAACGTGAATGGGGACGGATGAGCGCGAATGGGGAGTCCTCCCCGGAGCCTCGCGCAGTCTCAGGGCAGGGTGAGGACCTCGGCGCCGTCCTCGGTCACCACCAGCGTGTGCTCGAACTGAGCGGTCCGGGAGCGGTCCTTGGTGACCACCGTCCAGCCGTCGTCCCACTGCTCCCACTCGATGCCGCCGAGCGTGAGCATCGGCTCGATGGTGAACACCATGCCCGTCTCGATGACGTCGTCGTGCAGGGGGGCGGCGTCGTAGTGGGGGATGATGAGACCGGAGTGGAAGGCCTCACCGACGCCGTGCCCGGTGTAGTCACGCACCACCCCGTAGCTGAAGCGCTTGGCATAGGCCTCGATGACCCTGCCGATGACGTTGACCTCGCGGCCGGGCTTGACGGCCTTGATACCCCGTTCCATCGCGGTTCGGGTGCGTTCGATGAGCAGCTCCGTCTCGGGGTCGACCTCGCCGACGGCGTAGGTGGCGTTCGTGTCGCCGTGGACACCGCCGATGTAGGCCGTGACATCAAGGTTGATGAGATCGCCCTCGCTCAATCGGGTCGAGTCCGGGATGCCGTGGCAGATGACCTCGTTGACAGAGGTGCAGATCGACTTGGGGAAGCCCATGTAGCCCAGGCAGGAGGGGTAGGCGCCGTGGTCGCACAGGTACTCGTGCGCGATCCGGTCGAGCTCGTCGGTGGTCACACCAGGGGCGATCGCCTCGGCCGCCTCTGCCAGGGCGCGAGCGGCCAACCGGCTCGCCACCCGGATGCGCTCGATCGTCTCGGCATCCTTGACCTCTGAGGCCGTGACGCGCTCAGGGCCGTCATGGAACATGTACTCGGGTCGCTCGATGGATGCTGGTACGTGCCTGTCAGGGCTGAGCGTCCCGGGGGAGAGCGTGCCGCGCGGCGCGCGGTCAGCCAACGAGGTTGAGGACGCAGAGGGAGCCGAAGAACTCATGGTGTCAGCATAGGAGTAGGCGTCCGTTTCGTGGGACTCTCCTTCCCGCCCGACCCTGGGGCTTTTACCATCGCGCTATGGGCCTTGTCACTGTCGCTGTTCTCTGCCGTGCTGCTTCCCGTCGTCCTGCTGGGAGCAAGGCGTCATGAGTCTGTCGCAGGCCTTGGCCGGTTTCGCGGTTCTCGCCCTCATGCTGACTCTCGTTCCCGGGCTGGACACCGCCGTCGTGCTGCGAGGGGCGCTGACCCGTTCGCGCTCCTACGCCTTCGCGGTCATCGTCGGT
Organism: Actinomyces viscosus; assembly: GCF_900637975.1. NCBI lineage: Bacteria > Bacillati > Actinomycetota > Actinomycetes > Actinomycetales > Actinomycetaceae > Actinomyces > Actinomyces viscosus. The sequence goes on from NZ_LR134477.1 coordinate 676,872, forward strand.
ATCGTGACCGGCCTGGTCCTGTGGGGCGCCGCGGCCGGGGCCGGGGCGACGGCGATTCTCGCCGCGTCACGTACCGCCTACCGGGCTCTGTCTCTAGCCGGGGCCGTCTACCTGGCCTGGATGGGGCTGCGAATGATCGTCCGCTCCCGCCGGGGTGAGGACCTGTCGGCCTCCACACGCTCTACACGGCCCGTACCAGCGCTCGACGACGACTCAGTGCCCACGGGAGGCCTGTGGCACGGATGGTCCATCGGCCTGCTGACGAACCTGCTCAACCCCAAGGCCGGCGTCTTCTACCTGGCCACCATCCCGCAGTTCATGGCCGACGGCGTCCCACCCCTGGTCATGGGAATCCTTCTGTCCTTCATCCATGCGGCCTGCACTGCGGTCTGGCTCGGTGCCCTGGCACTGGGAGCCGCCTGGGTCGGCCCTCGCGTAGCCGGCGCGCGCCTGACGCGCTGGATCGACCGTGTTACCGGAGGTCTGCTCATCGGGTTCGGTGTCAAGCTTGCATTAGACGCTCGGCACTGAGCGCGGCACAATGCGGCGGGACACGATCCCCGCTCGATCACTCGATCGAGGGGGATGAGGGGACGAGGGGGAAACACGTTGAGCAGCCCAAACACTGCGATGCAGTACGTCGACCCATGGCTGCGCCGTCGGCGTCGTCTGCGCCGTATCCAGGTCAATGAGACCTATGCCGCGATCGCCCTGGCGGCGGCGACCGCTCTGGCTCTTCTGTGGGCCAACATCGGGCACAGCTACCACGACTTCTGGCACACGCCCGCCTCCCTGGCCATCGGCCCGTTCAGCGTGGAGCTCACACTTCACGAGTGGGTCGATGAGGGGCTGATGACCGCCTTCTTCTTCATGGTGGGCCTTGACATGCGCCGCGACCTCACCCTGGGGGAGCTGAGGCTGCCCGGACGGGCGCTCCTGCCGGCTGCCGCTGCCATCGGTGGTCTGGTGGTTCCGGCGCTGGTCTTCCTCGGCTTCGCCTACGGCACCGACGGGGCCAGCGCCTGGGGAACGGTCATCTCCACGGACACCGCCTTCGCCCTGGGCATGCTCGCCCTCATCGGACCCAAGAGGGCCCCTCGGCTACGGGCCTTCCTCCTGGCCTTCGCCGTCATCGACGACATCGGTGCTCTTCTGGTCATCGCCATCTTCTACTCAGGTTCGCTCAACCTCGTGGCCCTGGGATGCGCCGGCCTGGGCCTGCTCGGCATCTGGGCCCTGGCACGCCGAGGGGTGTGGCGCTCGCTGCCCTACATCCTTCTGGCGGTCATCACCTGGTACGGCCCTGTACCAGTCCGGTGTCCACGCCACCCTGGCCGGTGTTCTCATCGCCCTGCTCATGCCGGTCTACCCGGTGCGCACCACGGCCGTCGACGGCGTGGACGAGGTCGCCAGGCTCTACCGCCAGTCCCCCCACCCCGGTACCGCGGTTATGCTGCACGAGGCACTGACCTACTCCATCCCCATGAACCAGCGGCTGTCCTGGACGCTGCCGCCATACGTCAACTACGTCGTCGTTCCCCTGTTCGCCCTGGCGAACGCCGGCGTGGAGCTCAGCGGCGAGACCATCTCCACGGCCCTGTCGTCGCGCATCATGTGGGCGGTGATCGCCGGCCTCGTGATCGGCAAGCTCGTCGGCGTCGCGATGGGCGCCGGACTGGTTCTGCGCCTGGTGCCGGCATCTCGCCTGCCGGGCCTGGACATGCCCCGCATCCTGGGTCTTGCCGCCCTGTCCGGGATGGGCTTCACGATCTCACTGCTCGTGGCCAACCTCGCCCTGGAGGACGAGACCATGCGGGACCAAGCGCGCCTGGGGGTTCTTCTGGCCTCCCTCGGGGCGCTGGTCCTGGCGACCATCATCTTCCGCGTCGCAGACAGGCTCTCCCCGCTGCCTCCACCTCCTGGCCAGCACCTGAACCGGCCCGTGGACAGGGACAGGGACCTCTTCGTCGGCTCCCCGGATGCGCCGCACATTCTGGTCAACTACGCGGACATGTCCTATGAGGGACGCTGGCGCCTCATGGAGGCGTTCTACGACATCGTCCACCTCAGTGAGTCCGGGCAGCTCGCCTTCGTTCTCAGGCACAAGCTCACCGGCCCCGAGAGCCTTCTGACCGCCCTTGCCCTGGAGGCCGTCTACCGCGAGGACCCGGAGAAGGTATGGAACTTCCACGACGCGCTCGCCAGGCTTCGCGGCCGGGTCACCTCCGACGGCATCACCGCCGCCGCCCGCGAGGTCGGCGTGGACTCGGAGGCCATGTGGAAGCGGATCGACAGCGGCGTGGACGAGCCCAAGGTCATGGCCGACGCGCTGGATGTCGACGGCCTGACCGAGGACGGCAGCGCCGTGGTCTACATCGATGGCCGGCGCTTCGAGGCGCTCCTCAACCGCTGGACCTTCTCCGAGGCGCTCACCGAGGCGGAGCTCGCGGAGGGGATCGACTCCGAGGACCTCGAGGAGGAGAGGTCTGAGGACGGGGCGAGGGCCTGAGCCTCCTCCCGGGCCCGGGAGACCGGGCCCCGCGGTCCAGCCCCGTGGTCTATGAGTGGTCTAGGAGCTGAACCAGTGCTTCTCCGCGGGGAAGGACTCCTCGCGCACCGCGGCCCCGTAGTCGGCGGCGGCCTGGTGCAGCGCCTGGCCGACCTGCCCGAACTGGTGGGAGAAGCGCGGTGACCAGTCGGTCATTCCCGCCATGTCCGTCCACACGAGCACCTGGCCGTCGCAGCGCGCACCCGCACCGATGCCGATCGTGGGGATCGCGAGCGACTCGGTGACACGCGCCGCCAGGGGCTCGGGCACCATCTCCAGGACGAGCGCGACCGCGCCGGCCTCGGCCAGCGCCTGCGCGTCGGCCAGAAGCTCCTCGGCGGCCTCGCCGCGCCCCTGGACCCGGAAGCCCCCGAGCATGTTGACGCTCTGCGGGGTGAATCCCAGGTGGCCCACCACCGGGATACCCGCCTGGGTCAGGGCCCGCACGCTCGCGGCCCGGGGCCTGCCGCCCTCGAGCTTGACGGCGTTGGCCCCCGCCTTCATGAGGCGCACCGCGCTGGCCAGCGCCTGCTCGGGGCCGGCCTCGTAGGTCCCGAAGGGCAGGTCGGCCACCACGAGCGCGCGCTTGGTCGCCCGAGCCACCGAGCGCGTGGCCACGACCATCTCGTCCAGCTCCACCGGCAGCGTGGAGTCGTGCCCGAGCATGACGTTGCCGATCGAGTCACCCACCAGCAGCAGGTCGGTGCCGGCCGCGTCCAGGATCTGGGCGGTCACGGCGTCGTAGGCGGTGAGCATGACGAGCTTGGTGCCGTCGTTCTTGGCGGCGGCGAGGTGATGAACGCGCACGGGCTTCCCGCCTCCGACAACGGCGGAGGAGGAGGGGCCGTAAGGGGACTCGGGTGTAGCCATGGGGCGAGGCTACCCGAGGGCTACCCGAGGTGAAGAGGCGCCTCGACGCGCCGGGCGTCCCCATCCGCCTCCTTCACCGGAGGCGATCCGAAACCTGCCTGACGCACCCGAGCACTAGGCTGGTTCCAGCAAGAACGTCTCAGGCGGATGACGGCCGGCCGCGCCGTCGGCCCGCTGCCGCACCCCCACGCTGAGGAGGCCCCATGGACAAGCAGCAGGAGTACGTGCTCCGAGCCATCGAGGAACGCGACATCAGCTTCATCCGCCTGTGGTTCACCGACGTGTCCGGACAGCTCAAGTCCGTGGCGATCGCCCCGGCCGAGGTTGAGAGCGCCTTCGAGGAGGGCATCGGCTTCGACGGCTCGGCCATCGAGGGCCTGACCCGCGTCTTCGAGTCCGACATGCTGCTCGCACCGGACCCCTCCACCTTCCAGATGCTGCCGTGGCGAGACGGCGCCAACGGCGTGGCCCGCATGTTCTGCGACGTCCTCACGCCCGACGGCGAGCCCGCCCGCACCGACCCGCGCTCCGTCCTCGAGCGTCAGCTCGCCCGGGTGGCCGAGGCCGGTTTCACCTGCTACATCCACCCCGAGATCGAGTTCTACCTGGTCAACCGTGACGCTGACGGGCGCATCCGTCCCACTGACGATGCCGGCTACTTCGACCACGTGCCCGGCGGCACCGCCCACGACTTCCGCCGCCACGCCATCCTCATGCTCGAGCAGATGGGGATCTCGGTGCAGTTCTCCCACCACGAGGGCGGCCCCGGCCAGAACGAGATCGACCTGCGCTTCGCCGACGCCCTGTCCATGGCCGACAACATCATGACCTTCCGCGCCGTCGTCGAGGAGGTCGCCCTGGAGGAGGGCTGCCTGGCCACCTTCATGCCCAAGCCCTTCCCCGACCAGTTCGGCTCGGGCATGCACACGCACTTCTCCCTGTTCGAGGGTGATCGCAACGCCTTCTTCGACGCCTCCGGCCAGTACCAGCTCTCCGCCACCGGTCGCTCCTTCATCGCCGGGCTGCTGCACCACGCCTCGGAGATCACGGCCGTCACCAACCAGCACGTCAACTCCTACAAGCGCCTGTGGGGCGGGGACGAGGCCCCCAGCTACGTGTGCTGGGGCCACAACAACCGCTCCGCACTGGTGCGCGTGCCCATGCACAAGCCCGGCAAGGCCCAGTCGGCCCGCGTGGAGTTCCGCGGCATCGACTCCTCGGCCAACCCCTACCTGGCCTACGCGGTCATCCTGGCCGCAGGGCTCAAGGGCATCGAGGAGGGCAATGAGCTTCCCCCCGAGGCGGAGGACGACGTGTGGGCCCTGTCCGAGATGGAGCGCAAGGCGCTGGGCATCCACGCCCTGCCCACCTCTCTCAAGAGCGCGGTGGCGGCCATGGAGCAGTCCGATCTGGTTGCCGACACCTTTGGTGAGGACACCTTCGAGTTCTTCCTACGCAACAAGCGCCGTGAGTACCGGGCCTATGACGCCCAGGTCACCGACTTCGAGATCAGCCAGTTCTTCCCCCGCGCCTGAGCGGAGCAGGAGGCAGCTGTGAGAGACCGGACCGAGAAGCGCCCGCCTGTCGGGGCGCCGACGCGGCACAGCTCCTCGCCCAGGACCCTGCTCCTGCGAGCCGGGTTCCAGAACGCCTCCCGAGCCGGAGCCCTCCTGGGCGACCCCGCGCTCCTGGCCCTCCTTCCGCCGGAAGGCGCCGCCGGCGAGGCAGACCGCACGGGAGACTCCCGGGCCGGCTCCTCAGCCGATCACGCCTCGCCGCCCGGTGGCCTGCCGGGCGATGCGCAGCTCGGGCCCGGACGCGAGGAGCTCATTGAGGCCCTGGCGCTCACCGCCGATCCCGACATGGCCCTGCTCAGCCTGGTCCGGCTCGCCGAGGCCGCGACCGAAGCCGAGTCACGTCACCGTTCCTCGCCGGACGACGTCGAGCACGGGGGCACACCGGAACCGGCGACGGTTCTGCGCAGCATCCTCGTCGCCCCTACCGCCGGGCCGCGCGAGCACAGGGCGCGTCTCCTCGCCGTCCTGGGCGCATCCCAGGCCCTGGGGGACTTCCTTGTGGCTCACCCCGAGCGCATCACGGCGCTCGCCCCGGCCAGGGCATGGGACGCTCCGGAGGAGTCCGACGCCCGCGAGCTCCTGCGACGGGCGGTCCAGGACGAGCTGGGGCGAGCGGCACCGTCAGACAGTAGTGGCACCGATGGTGATACCCGGGATCCAGACGGTCAGGACTCTGCCGCGGACCGGGCGACCGCCGCGCTGCGACGCGCCTACCGGGACCGTCTGATGGCGATCGTCGCCGACGACCTCACCAGCTCTGACCCGATTGAGCACACTCCCACCGTCTGCCGCCGTATGACCGAGCTCGCTGACGCCGCCCTCGACGCCGCCCTGCTCATCGCCCGCGCCGCCGTCGGGCCGCAGGCGGACGACGTGGCCCTGGCCGTGATCGCCATGGGCAAGACCGGGGCGCGCGAGCTCAACTACATCTCCGACGTCGACGTCGTCTACGTCGTCGGCCCGGCCGGGGAGACTGAGAGGGCCGAGAGACCGCTCAGCGAGGAGTACCTCGTGGATGTCGGTACCAGAATGGCCACGGAGCTCGCCCACGTCGTCTCGGCCACCGGGCCCGAGCCGCCCCTGTGGCCGCTGGACACGGCGCTGCGCCCCGAGGGCAAGGACGGCGCGCTCGTGCGCACTCTCGACTCCCACCTGGCCTACTACCGGCGATGGGCCGCCTCCTGGGAGTTCCAGGCCCTGCTCAAGGCCAGGGCCTGCGCCGGGGATACGGAGCTCGGCGCCCGCTACGAGCAGGGGGTGGGGCCCTTCGTGTGGGAGGCCAGCCGGCGGGAGAACTTCGTCGAGGACGCCCGCGCCATGCGTCGGCGGGTGGAGAAGGAGTCCGTGCCGCGAGGCGGCGTGGATCGGCGCATCAAGCTGGGGCCCGGGGGCCTGCGGGACGTGGAGTTCACCGTCCAGCTGCTTCAGCTCGTCCATGGACGATCCGACGAGAGCCTGCGTGTGCGCGGCACCCTGGAGGCCCTCGACGCGCTCAGCGTCGGCGGCTACGTCAGCCGGGCCGACGCCGCGGCCATGAGCAGCTGCTACAAGGCCCTCCGGCTCCTGGAGCACCGCAGCCAGCTCTTCCGACTGCGCCGTACCCACAACCTGCCCCAGAAGGAGGAGAACCTGCGTCGTATCGAGCGCGGCGTGGCCAACTGCCTGGGCCGGGGCGATAACCTGTGGGAGGACTTCAAGGACCTGCGCCGGCGGGTGCGCGCCCTCCACCAGGAGATCTACTACCGCCCCCTGCTGAACTTCGCGGCCACCCTCAGCGCCGACGAGATGGCTCTGAGTCCTCAGGCGGCGCGCGAGCGGCTCGCAGCCGTTGGCTACACCGACCCGGACGGGGCGCTGCGACACATTCAGGCCCTGACCGAGGGCGTCAGCCGCCGAGCCGCCATCCAGCGCCAGCTCCTACCGGTCATCATCGGGTGGATCGGTGAAGGAGCCGATCCCGACTTCGGTCTGCTGTCCTTCCGCCGCCTGTCGGAGGCCATCGGAGGATCCCACTGGTACCTGGCCATGCTGCGGGACTCGCCGGTGGCCGCACGCAGACTGTGCCAGGTGCTCTCATGTGCTCACTGGGCCACCGAGCGCCTCGCGGAGTTCCCCGAGTCCATCGCCTGGCTCGATGACGACGCCGAGCTCGAGCCCCGCCGCCCCGGAGCCCTGGCGGAGGAGGTCTCCGCCGTGCTGCGTCGCCGCAGCCTGACCGGCCCCGATGACTCGGCGCTCGCCGAGCAGGCGCTCGAGGCGGTTCAGGCGATCCTGAGAGTGCGCGCCCGCGAGGAGGTACGTGCCTCGCTGGCGGACTGCCTGGACGCCATCGATCCAGAGCGCACCGCATCCATCCTCACCGACGCCACCGACGCGGTCCTGGGCGGGGCGCTGAGCGTGGCCACCGGGCTGGTCGTCGCCCAGCGCGACGGCCTCGAGGCCGTCGCCGCCGGACCCGACGCCAGCGGGTGCTGGCAGGCTGCCCTGGCACGTCACGCCATCATCGCCATGGGGCGCCTGGGAGGCCGTGAGATCGGGTACGCCTCCGACGCGGACGTCCTGTTCGTCCACGAGGCCCGCGACGGGGTGGGCGATGCCGCCGCTGCCCAGGAGGCTGAGGCGGTCGCCAAGCAGGTGGTGGGGCTTCTCGCCTCGGCGCGCCCGCACCCCCTTGAGGTGGACTCCGACCTGCGGCCCGAAGGCCGCCAGGGCATCATGAGCCGCTCGCTGGAGGCCTACAGCGAGTACTACGGACGCTGGGCGGCCCTGTGGGAGCGTCAGGCGCTGCTGCGCGCCCGCGCCTGCGCCGGGGACCGCGACCTGGGTCGGCGCTTCGAGGAGCTCATCAATCCGTTGCGCTGGGCCGAGGGCGGACTGAGCGCTCAGGACCTGCGGGAGATCCGCAGGATCAAGGCCCGGGTGGAGACCGAGCGCCTTCCACGGGGTGTCGACCCGGCCCGCCACCTCAAGCTCGGCCCCGGAGGTCTCAGCGACGTGGAGTGGAGCGCCCAGGTGCTTCAGCTCGCCCACGCCGGGCGGATCGCCGGGCTGCGGACCACGTCGACCATAGGCGCGCTCCAGGCCGCGGTCCAGGCCGGGCTGCTGAGCGCCGACGACGGGGGCGTGCTCGTCGCGGCCTGGATCCTGGCCAGCCGGCTGCGCTCGGCGATCGTCCTGGGGACCGGGAGAACCTCCGGGCCGCGCTCCCAGGTCCTTCCCGTTCAGATCCGCGAGATCCGCCTGGTGGGGCGACTCATCGGCCTGGGCAGCGGCCGGGAGCGCGAGCTCGAGGACATCTACCGCCGCAGTGCCCGCCACACGCGCGCCGTGGCCGAGCGCATCGTCTTCACCGACGCCGTCGCCCACGACTCGCCCCCGTCGGCGCCGACGCCGCCGACCGGCGCCTCGAGCGCCGAGGGCCGAGGTCCTGGTTCTGCGACGGGGCGCTCGGCCGGCTCGACCAGGAAGCCGCGCAGACAGCCTCGCCAGGGCGACGATGCCGCAGGAACCGCGCGATCCCGGAGGACGGGGCGCAACCGTGCGACCAGGAGGCGTCCGGAGGGCCCCTACCCCTGGAGCTGACTGCGTCGGCGGGAGAACGCATCGGCTGGCGGTCCCGGGCGACGAGGATCGCACCGTCGTCGAGGGCCGGGGTGGTGGTGACCTGGCAGAATTGGCGCCGTGAGGCTCATTCTCGTACGCCACGGTCGCACCGTCGCCAATGTCATGCAGGCACTCGACACCGCCTTCCCCGGAAACCCTCTGGACGATACGGGTCTACGAGAGGCCGAGGGACTGCCGGCCCGCCTGGAGGAGGCCGGCCTGCTCGAGGCGCTGGGCTCCTTGTGGGTCTCCCCGATCCTGCGCGCCCGCCAGACCATCGCCCCGGTCGAGGCCGCCACCGGCCTGAGCGCCACCATCGACTCAGGCCTGCGCGAGGTCCTGGCCGGGGGCCTGGAGATGAACACCGACGCACGCTCGGTGGCCTGCTACGTGGACACCACCCGCTCCTGGATGGCCGGGCGCCCCGCCTGCCGGATCCCCGGCTCACCGGAGGACGGCATCGACACCCTCCGGCGTTTCGACGACGCCGTCGGCCGTATCGCCGAGAAGACGGCACAGTCGGGTGGCTCAGCGGCCCTGCTCGTCTCCCACGGCACCGTGCTGCGTCTGTGGACCTCCCTCAAGGCGGCGCCCGGAGGCGGTGTGGACCCGCTGTGGATCGCCGAGCGGCCGATGCACAACACGGGAATCACGGTTGTTGACGGCGACCCGGAGTCAGGCTGGAGCCTGACCTCCTGGGACGACGGTGCCTGGGACCAGCCCTCCGGGGCCGATGCCATGTCACTGTGACGACAGGATCGGCCCTGGATCACTGAGCCTCCCTGCTTCTACAGGACTGAGGAGAGGAAGGCCCGGGTCCGCTCGGCCTGGGGGTTGTCCAGCACCTCGACGGGGTCGCCGGACTCGCAGATGACGCCGCCGTCCATGAAGACCAGCTGGTCGCCGACCTCGCGGGCGAAGCCCATCTCGTGGGTGACCACGACCATGGTCATCCCGGAGGCCGCCAGGTCCTTCATCACCTGAAGCACCTCGCCGACCAGCTCGGGGTCCAGTGCGGAGGTCGGCTCGTCGAAGAGCATGAGCTCGGGATCCATGGCCAGAGCCCGGGCGATCGCCACCCGCTGCTGCTGACCGCCGGAGAGCTGGGAGGGGTAGTGGTCCAAGCGGTCCCCGAGCCCGACCCGTTCCAGCAGCTCGACGCCGCGCTCACGGGCCTTGGCCTTGGGGATCCTCCTGACCTGGACCGGAGCCTCCATGACATTCTCCAGAGCCGTCATGTGGGGGAAGAGGTTGAAGCGCTGGAAGACCATGCCGATCTTGGCGCGCTGCGCGGCACGGGCCTTGTCCGACAGGGCGTGCAGCTCGGTGCGGCCACCGCGCTCGACCTCCCGCATACCGATGAGCTCGCCGTCGACCTTGACCCGGCCGGCGTCGATGGACTCCAGCTCATTGATGCAGCGCAGCAGTGTCGACTTCCCCGAGCCCGACGGGCCGATGAGAACCGTGACCGAGCCCGGAGGCACGATGAGGTCGATGCCGCGCAGCACGTGCAGCTCGCCGAAGAACTTGTGCAGGCCGCTGATCTCGACCTTCGGCGTACCGGCTGCGGTGGGAGTGGACGTGCTCATGGGGTGACCTCCAGGAAGGGATCGTCCTTGGTGGTGTGGGCGTTGAGGATGGCCTGCTGGCGAGCGGACAGCCCCCGGCCCGCGGAGGCGGTTGTCTTGTCAGAGTCGAAGCCCTTGCCGTAGTAGCGCTCGATGTAGTGCTGCCCCACCATGAGGATAGAGGTGATGATGATGTACCAGATGGCCGCCACGATGAGCAGCGGGATGATCTGGTAGGTCAGCGACGCGTAGGAGTTGGTGACGAAGGTCAGGTCCAGGGTGAAGGGGACCGCCAGCACCAGGGACGTCGTCTTGAGCATGGAGATCGTCTCGTTGCCGGTGGGCGGCACGATGACCCGCATCGCCTGGGGCAGGACGATCCGCCTGAGGATCTGCCCCTTGCTCATGCCCAGCGCACCGGCGGCCTCGCTCTGCCCCTTGTCCACCGAGTTCAGACCCGAGCGGACGATCTCGGACAGGTAGGCGCCCTCATTGATGCCCAGTCCCAGAACCGCGGCGACAAAGGGCGTGAACACGGTCGTCGTCTTGAAGGTCAGCAGCTCGGGGCCGAAGGGGATCCCCAGGCTCAGCTGCTGGTAGAGCGCGGAGAGCGCGCCCCAGAACACCAGCTGGGTGTAGATCGGGGTGCCGCGGAAGAACCACAGGTAGGCCAGCGCCACCCAGCGCAGCACCGGGTTGGAGGACTGACGCAGGATCGCCGTCGTGACCGCCAGGACGATGCCGATGGCCATGGCCATGAAGGTCAGCAGCAGCGTCCAGCCGACGGCCTTGACCACGTGGACCTCCCGCAGGAAGAACCAGACCGTGGACCAGTGGAACTTCTCGTTGGTGACCAGCCCGTGGATGAGCATGGCGCCCAGGACCGTGACGATCGCGGCGCTGATCCAGGTTCCCGGGCGGGGGACCGGCTTGGGGTTGTTGAGGACGACCTTGTCGTCGTCGGAGGCGGGTGAGGCGGTCACGGCTCACTCCTTCACTGCGGGGTTGAGTTCTGCGGTGGTCAGGGCGGCGTCCTTCACGCCCCAGTTGTCCAGGATCTTCTGCCAGATGCCCTGGTCCATGAGGTACTGGATGGCGGCCTGGATCGCGGCGGTGAACTGCGGGTCCGCCTTGGAGGTCACCACTCCCTGGGGCGAGGCGTCCTCGACCTCGCCCAGGGTGACGATCTGGCCGTCGGTCAGCTCGACGGCGTAGCCGGCCACGGTGGAGTCGGAGTAGGTGGCGTCGATGGTGCCGCCGACCAGGCCGGTGGTGGCCTCGGACTGCTTGGAGTAGGAACGCACCGAGAGCGTCTCCTTGCCCGCGTTGGCGCAGTCGTCGGCGGCCTTGCGCATGGCGGTCTCCTGATCGGTTCCCACCTGGACGCCGATGGTCCGTCCGCACAGCTTGAGGTGGTCGGAGGTGTCGACGTCCTTGGGGTTGCCGGCCTGGACGTTGAAGCGCGAGCCCACGTTGACGTAGGCCGTCATGTCGACCTCCGCGGTACGTTCGGGCGTCACGGTGAAGGAGGAGATGCCGGCGTCGTACTTCGACCCGATCGAGGCGATGATGGAGTCGAACTCGGCGGTGTGCACCGTGCCCTTGACGCCCAGGACGGCGGCGATCGCGTTGGTGAGGTCGACGTCGTAGCCCACGGCCTTGCCCGAGGGATCGAGGAACTCGGCCGGCGCGTAGTCCGTGGACGCCGCCACGTCCAGGACGCCGTCGTCGAGGGCTCCCTGGGGGAGCTTGGCGATGATGTCGGGCTGGGCCTGGATCGAGGAGGTGTCGTAGGAGTGGATCTGCGAGCTCCGGTTCGCGTTCCAGTCAGCGGCGTTGGTGCATCCGCTCAGGACCAGGCAGGCGGTGGCTGCCAGCCCGAGGGCGGCGTGTTGGCGGATCCTCATCGTGGGTCGTCCTCTTCGGAGTGGATCAAGACGGAGAAAGAATATCCGCAATGCAGCATAGGTATGCAATCGCCGATCGTGGCGTTCGGCACGACGTCGGCCCCGAGCCTCGTGCGTGGGAGGCTCAGGGCCGACGTCTGAGCTGCATCAACGACTCACAGGTCGTAGTAGAGCTGGAACTCGTAGGGGTGGGGGCGCAGCCTGAGCGGATCGATCTCGTTGGTGCGCTTGTACTCGATCCAGGTCTCGATGAGGTCGGGAGTGAAGACGTCGCCCTCGGTGAGGAAGTCGTGGTCCTCCTCCAGCGCCTCCAGGGCCTGGTCGAGGCTGTCGGGGAGCTTGTCGATGTCGAAGTACTCCTCGGGCGCGAGCTCGTAGAGATCCTTGTCGATGGGCTCGCGGGGCTCTGTCCGGTTGCGAATGCCGTCGATGCCCGCCATGAGGACGGCGGCGAAGCACAGGTAGGGGTTGGACGAGGGGTCCGGCACCCGGTACTCCACCCGCTTGGCCTTGGGGGAGGAGCCGGTGACCGGGATCCGGATGCAGGCCGAGCGGTTACGGGCCGAGTAGACCAGGTTGACCGGCGCCTCGAAGCCGGGAACCAGGCGGTGGAAGGAGTTCACCGACGGGTTGGTGAAGGCCAGCAGCGCCGGGGCGTGGGCGAGAATGCCGCCGATGTACCAACGGGCCAGGTCGGAGAGCTGACCGTAACCCCGCTCGTCGAAGAACAGCGGTTTGCCGTCCTTCCACAGCGAGTGGTGGGTGTGCATGCCCGAGCCGTTGTCACCGAAGATCGGCTTGGGCATGAAGGTGGCCGTCTTGCCGTTGCGCCAGGCCTCGTTCTTGATGATGTACTTGAACTTCATCATGTCGTCACCGGCGGCGAGCAGGGAGGAGAAACGGTAGTTGATCTCCTGCTGCCCGGCGGTACCGACCTCGTGGTGGGCCCTCTCGATCTCCAGGCCGGAGGCGAGGCAGGTGCGCACCATGCGATCACGGATGTCAGCCATCTGGTCATTGGGGGAGACGGGGAAGTAGCCGCCCTTGAACGCGGTCTTGTAGCCCTTGTTGCCGCCCTCCTCCTCTCGCCCGGTGTTCCAGGCGGCCTCGGCGGAGTCGATGGCGTAGAAGGACTCAGCCGGTGAGGACTCGTAACGCACGGAGTCGAAGAGGTAGAACTCGGCCTCCGCGCCGATGTAGCAGGTGTCAGCGATCCCGGTGGAGCGCAGGTAGTCCTCCGCCTTGGCGGCGATCGAGCGAGGATCGCGCGAGTAGACCTCGTCGGTGAAGGGGTCCACGATCGAGAAGTTGACCACCAGCGTCTTCTCCTCCCGGAAGGGATCGAGGAAGGCCGTGGTGACATCCGGGACCAGCTTCATGTCCGACTCGTGGATCGCAGTGAAGCCGCGGATCGAGGAGCCGTCGAACATGAGGCCGTCGGTCAGGGCCTCGTCCTTGAAGGCGGCCACCGGAATGGTGAAGTGCTGCATGACGCCGGGTAGGTCGCAGAACCGCACATCGACCAGCGCGACATTCTCCTTCTCGATGAACGTCAGTGCCTCGGATGCGTCCTTGAACATATCTCCTCCAGGTGGGAACGGCGCACATACTCCACACGTATGCACTGCGGCTGACATCGGCAACTATATTGACCTGCCCGTGACAAAGGAATGGCGTCAGTGTTGCCTGAGTGTTTCGGCCATGAATTTCACGGAGTCTCGGGATGAGGGGTCGCTGCGTGGTGGATTGCTAAGGGGCGGTGGGGAAGCCGGGAAGACGGCAGGGACACGGAGATCAACGACGAAACGGAGATCACCGACGATCCGTGCCGATCAGCGGCCGCGCATCGCGCGACGGTCCGGGCGTACCCGGTTGGGGTCGATGTGCTTGGGGATGGGCAGGTTCTTGCCGGCCAGGGACGTCAGACGCTTCGAGACCTGGGTGATCTCGCTGTCCGTGAGCGACGTCGGCTTGGTCGGCAGTCGTCGCAGTGTCTTCGACAGGTCCGTCAGGCGCACCTGACCGGCATCGGTACCCACCTGAAAGGTGTGGATGGGAACGGTTGACAGCAGCCGGTGGACCTTGCGCTCCTCCTCGGCGAGCATGCGGCGGGTGCGGGTGTCTGGGCCCTCGGCGATGAGCACGACGCCAGGTCGTCCCACCAACCTCCACACGAGGTCCTGGTTCTTGTTGAAGGCCACGGGCTCAGGCTCCACGTACCAACCCCGACCGATCTGGTCGAGGACGACCTTGGTCGCCCCCGGCCTCCCCTCGAGCTGGGCGTAGGAGGCGCGTCGTGTCGTGAAGGTCAGGGTGACCATGTCGACCACGAGCGCCACCATGAGGCTCAGAATCAGCCAGTACCACAGAGGCAGTCCGTAGGTGAAGGAGATGATGACCCCGAGGGCGAGGAACCCGATAAGAACCGCTGGTAGCGTCCACCGGATCCACGGGTAGCTGCGCCGCGAGATCGTGTAGGAGTCCTTGATGTTCTGAAGGTACTGGGCCAGCCGGTTCTTCTTCCTCGGCCGGGGGGACTGGGCACTGCTCACGGGCACACAATAGACGACGTCGGTGCGCTGGCACACACGGTCTCGCCGTCAGCGTGGCCGGCCCGCGCACGCGGACGGGCCGAGCAATACCGGGCTCGGCACCTGGCTTTCAGCAGGCGGCGGCCAGGTGGGGGTGGGTTCCCAGCAGGGCCGAGGCCTCCTGACGGGCGGTGGCGGGCTCGGCGAGCTGGGCCAACCGCTCGGGGATGGGCCAGCCGCGCTTGACCATGGCCCGCCCCCACAGCATTCCGGCTCGGTAGGAGGAGCGCACCATCGGGCCGCTCATGACGGCGGCGAACCCGATCTCCTCAGCCAGTCGGCTCAGCTCGACGAACTCCTGAGGCTTGACCCAGCGGTCAACGGGGTGGTGCAGCTTGGAGGGGCGCAGGTACTGCGTGATGGTGAGGATGTCGCAGCGGGCCTCGACCAGGGCGGCCATCGCCGCCTCGATCTCGTCGCGGGTCTCGCCCATGCCCAGGATGAGGTTGGACTTGGTGACCAGTCCGGCCTCCGAGGCGGCGGTGATGACGTCGAGGCTGCCCTCGTAGGAGAAAGCCGGCCGGATCCGCTTGAAGATGCGCGGGACCGTCTCCAGGTTGTGTCCGAAGACCTCGGGACGCGAGGAGAAGACGTCCGCGAGCGCGTCCGGGTTGCCCCTGAAGTCGGGGATGAGCAGCTCGACCCCGGTGCCCGGCGAGAGCTCGTGCACCTGGCGAGCGGTCTCGGCGTAGAGCCAGGCGCCGCCGTCGGGGCGGTCATCGCGGGCCACGCCGGTAACGGTGGCGTAGCGCAGGTCCATCTCCATGATGGACACCGCTACGCGCCGGGGCTCATCGACGTCGTACTCGGTGGGGCGACCGGTGGCGATGTCGCAGAAGTCGCAGCGGCGTGTGCACATCTCACCGCCCACCAGGAAGGTGGCCTCGCGGTCGTTCCAGCACTCATAGATGTTGGGGCAGTTCGCCTCGGCGCACACTGTGTGGAGGCTCTTCTCCCGTACCAGGCCGCGGACCTCCTGGTAGGTGTCGGAGACGACGGCGCGGGTGCGCAGCCAGTCGGGCTTGGACTCGATGGGCGTCTGGGCGTTGCGCGCCTCGACCCTCAGGAGCTTGCGTCCCTCAGGAGCCACGGTGGTGCTCACGTCTACCTCTTCTCGCCGACGACGATTCCACAGAAGTCTAGTACTCTCCCGACGTTCTATAGGACCTCGGACCTAGACGTGGGGCCCGTTGTTACGTGGCGTCCGACACCAACGGCGTCAGGTGGGCCTCCAGGGCCGCTACCAGGGCGTTCGCGGGAGCGCCGGTGGCCAGGTGCCGGCCGGTCTCCGCGCTCAAGGAGGTCACTCCGGCGTCGTCGATCCCGCAGGGGATGATCCTCTCCAGGGAGAAGGCCTCCAGGTCGGGGTCCACGTTGAGGCCGATTCCGTGCATGGTCACTCCCCGGGCGACCCGCACCCCCAGGGCGCAGATCTTGCTCTCGGTGCGCCGGAGCCGGTCAGGTGTCGTCGCACCCTCAGGACCGGCCGGCACCCAGACCCCGGAGCGTCCCTCGACCCGAATGGTCTCCAGGCTGTAGAGGGCGCACAGGTCGATGACGGCCGCCTCCAGCGCGCGCACGTAGCGGATGACGTCGATGGGCTGGGCCAGACGCAGGATGGGGTAGACGGTCAGCTGGCCGGGTCCGTGCCAGGTGGTCTTCCCGCCGCGGTCCACGTCGACCACCGGAACGTGACCGGGCTCGACGACGTCGCCCGCGGGCCGCTCCCACGAGTGGGTGCGCCTGCCGACCGTGTAGACCGGTTCATGCTCCATGAGCAGCAGCGTGCTGGGCCGCCGACCCGCCACGACCTCGGCATGTGCAGCTCGTTGCTGCTGCCAGCCCTCGTGGAAGGGAATGAGTCGGGAGCCGAGCCCCACGTCCTGACGCAGCACGGGCGCAGTCTACGTGACCACAACCGGCACCGGAGGCAGAGTTATCCACAGGCTCGCAGGCGGGCCTGGTCATCCGGGAGCGGCGTGGTGACCATGGAGTGCATGAGCTCAACGACGCGCCCCCACCCTCCTGGCCGGTCCTTCAACGGCGGCGTCGGCGACCAGCGGCCGCGGCGCCGCCCAGTGCCTCGACGTCGCGGCACTCGCGCACCTCGTGCCTCCAGGCTCCCGGTCTCCGACGCCGAGCCGAGCATCCCGGACTCGGCACTCAGCGCCCTGTCGCAGCAGGGCTACACCGTCGGCGAGGTGATGGGACGCTCCACGGCTCCCAGCGCACCTCGGCGGGGACTGGACGCGCAGGGCCGTCACGTGGTCATCAGGGTCGTTGACCTGCCTCACGGGCGTGGCGGGGCCGCCGTCCTGCGCAGGCTGGCCGATCTGCGCGTCCTGCGTCATCCCGGGCTGGTGACCGTACGGGAGGTGGTCCACCTGCCCGAGCACCGGGTGGGTGTCATCACCGACCTCGTCGACGGTGCGGGGCTCGACGTGGTCCTGGGGGCGCGAGGACGGCTCAGCGTCTCCCACCTGGCGACCCTTCTGGACGTCCTGGGGTCGGCGCTGGCCTACCTTCACGAGCACGGTACCGCTCACGGAGACGTCTCGGCCGGCAACGTCGTGGTGACCACTGAGGGGTGTCCCGTCCTTATCGACCTGCTGGGCTCCGTCATGGAGACGGGGACGCAGGACTGCGCCGCTCCCGAACGGCTCGCCGGCGCCCCGCCGTCGGCGCCCTCCGACGTCTACGCCCTCGCCCGTCTCCTTGGCGAGTGCGCCGGACAGAGCGGGAGCGGGGCCAGGCGTCTGACGGGACTTCTGACCGACGCCCTGGCGGAGGACCCGGATGACCGCCCCCGAGCCCGGGACCTGGCGGCCCGTGCGCCGCAGCTGGGACAGGGCTCACCCATCGAGCTGCCCGACGGCGCCCGCCTGGCCGCCGGCAGCCTGCGTGCGGCCGCCCGCACGCCGACGCGCACGGTCGGTTCCAGGCGCAGGCCTGGGGCGAGGTCGGGTGCCGCTCCGAGTGCGAAGGCCGGACCACGAAAGGACTCCGGCGGGCATGCACCGAAGAGCCGTGGTGGCCGCTCCGGGCGGGGTCCTGCGGCCATACGCTGGGGGAGGAGGCGAGGTGTGCGGCGCGGGTGGTCCCGTACCTGGGGGCTGGCGGCGGTGCTGCTCGTCGCTGTCTGCCTGGCGGCCTGGGGGCCGGCGAGGGGCCTGGCCTCGCTCAGGCCCGCCTGGGCCCTCGGTGCTGCGTCGAGCTCGACGACGAGCGCGCGACCGGGCGCCTCAGCCGTCTCTGGTGCCGCCCCCTCGGCGGGATCGTCCCCCACCGCCGCCAGGAGCGCGTCCACGACCGCCTCGGTCCCCGGGGTGGCCGAGGACGGTGCTGCGGACCTGGTGAGCGTCGTCGTCGCACTGTCCTCTGCTCGAGACCGCGCCCTGATGGCTGCTGACGCCGGAGCCCTGGCGGCCACGACGGTGCCGAGCTCACCCGCGGCCCAGGCCGATACGCAGGTCCTGAATGACCTGATCGAGTCGGGAGAGAGGGTCGAAGGCCTGCAGACCTCCGTCAGCCAGGTCACCGAGGTTGAGCTGCCTGATGACGCGGCCGCGCTGTGGCCCAGTGCGAGGGCGGTGCGGGTCACGCTGTCTCAGAGCGCCTCGACCCGCTCGGGTCCTTCCGGAACGCGGACGGTCCCCGCTCTGGATTCCCGTCAGGTTGTGCTCGTCCTCGTTCCGGAGCCGTGGCGCGTTGCCGATATCCGTTCAGCCCCATGAGCCTCGGCGGATCTCAGGACGTGACCGCACGTCGATCGGAACGGCAACCGGATCGGGGCGTCTTGCGAGGAGCTTCAGTACGGTTCGGTGTAGATGGACTCATAGCCGGCGTGCTCAAGGAACCGGTGGGTGTCGGAGACCATCGCGGCTGAGCCGCACAGGTAGACGTCCGTGCTGTGAGGATCGAGTCGGGGGTCGCCGACGAGCTCGGTGAGCGCGTCAGTGACCCGCCCGTGGAACGTACCCGGCGCCTTCTGCCGGCTCAGGCAGCGCACCACCCGCCCGGGCATGGGGGAGTCGATCATGGTGGTCAGATCCTCGTCGTCGTGGCGGCAGCCGAAGAGCAGCGTGTCATGCTCCACGCCGGGGGCCTGAGCGAACATGGCCAGCATGGGGGCGATCCCGGTTCCGGTGGTGATGAACAGCCGATGACTGCCCGAGTCAACGAGCCGGAACCCGCCCAGGGGAAGCTCCACCACGGTCGTCGTGCCCGTGTCGGCCTCCTCGATGAACCGCGATCCCCGCCCACCCGTTCGGGTGGAGACGAGCAGCCGGAGATGGTGGTCCTCCAGACCTGCGATCGAGTAGTCGCGCCAGGTGTTGTCGCCCACGCACAGGCGGGCGAACTGCCCCGGTGCCCAATGGTCGACCTGGCCCTCCACGCGCAGCACCACCTCCCAGACGCTCGGCGTCAGACGGCGTTTGGAGACCAGTGCGGCGTGGTGCTTGCCCTCGGGAAGGGAGTGGGCTTGGCGTGGATCGGGGGCGCAATGGGGCTCGTTCAAGGCGGAGGTGATGGTGGCGTACCCGCGCGGACCGAGCACCTGGCAGGCTGCGGCGACTCCGCCCATCAGGGCGCCCATGATGCCGGCGCTCCCGGCGTCCTGCCCGGACAGGAACAGCCCGGGGATCGCCGTGCGCGGGCCCAGCGGGGCGGACCTGTAACGCAGCGGGGTGGCGGGTGGTCCGTAGAAGGCACCGGCAGGGTGGGTGGTGTAGTGCTCGTAGGTGAGAGGAGTGGCCACCTCCATGTAGTCCACGATCTCGGTCAGTCCCGGTGCCGCGCTCTCGGCCAGGTCCAGCATGCCACTGCCGATGCACTCCTTGAGAGCGGAGTAGTCGGAGCCACGGTCTCCTCTCGGGTGGTCGGCCCACGGTCGGAAGACCTTCGCGTCGCAGAAGGAGATGAGCTCGGCGGTGTGCGGCGACTCGCCGGACTTCAGCGAGGGGAAGGAGACGAAGACGTCGTGGGGGCGACCCTCCAGCAGGGAGGCGCTGCGTTCCTGGGCGCGCTCGTGGTCAAGGTCCCGGTTGACCCAGATGTTGCCGCCGTCGAGGCCGATGCTGCGCGGGTCGTCGCGCAGGCGCAGGAACACCGTGATCGCTGACGTACCGGTTCCCAGATTCTCCAGGGTGCGACGTGCCGGTCCGGTGAGGCGGCCGACCTCCCCGGATGTGGGCAGGAGGCGGTTGAAGGTGTTGGAGGCGCCGACGGCGGAGACGATGACAGGGGCTCGATAGATGCGTTCACGTGCTACAGGTCCTCGGCGGTCCATCACTCGGACCCCGGCCGCCGCGCCGTCGTCATCCAGGAGTATCTCCGTGACCTCCTGGGCGACGCGGACGGCTCCTCCGGCCTGCTCGATCCCCTTCTCGAAGGTGCGCGCGATGCGAGCGCTGCCGCCCCTGGGGAACCACCCTCCATCGAGGTAGTGGGAGACGATCATCGCGTGCACGGCGAAGGCCGAGCGGGACGGCGGCAAGCCGTAGTCCCCCCACTGGCTGGCCAGGACGACCTTGAGCTCGGGGGAGCGGAAGTGGGCGTCGAGATAGGCCTTCGTCGTTGCGGTGGCACTGCGACCCGTCAGGCGCTGGGCGAGTCCCAGAAGCGGTGCCATCAGGCGGGGAACCATGCCTCGAATGAAGCCCATCGCCGTCCAGGTCATCGTGCGGCGAACATCCTGGAAGTAGCGGCGAATGGCCTTGGCCTCCTGAGGGAAGGCGGCAATCAGGTCGCGCTCGTAGCGATCCGGGTCGCTGCTGACGCTCAGGTCGATTCCTGGGTAGACGAACCTGTCGTAGGCGTCCGGCATGCGGTTCCACTCCAGCTCGCCGCCGGAGAGGTAGTCGAAGTAGGCGCGGCCTCGGCTATCCGGGCCGACCTGTCCGACGTAGTGGACTCCCACGTCCCAGGAGGCGCCGTCCCGTCGGAAGGTGTGCGTGAGGCCACCCGGCTCAGTGCGCCGCTCCAGGACGAGAACCCGCTTTCCGGCAGCTCGAGCCAGCAGACCGGCGCTTGTCAGCCCTCCGATACCCGAGCCGATCACGATGACGTCGTAGGACATGGTGGTTGCCTCTATCCTGACCAGACGGTGTCTAGTCAGCATAACATCCGACTGGACAGTGTCTAGTCGAGCGGTCCTACACTCTTCTCATGACCTCTGAAACAGGAGCCTCATCCGGACGCGGTGGTGGCCGGGACCTGCGTGCAGAGCTGCTGCGGACCAGTCGGGAGCTTCTGGACCAGTCGGGTCCCGGCGCGTTGAGCATGAGGGAGGTGGCGCGTCGTGCCGGTTGCACGCACCAGGCGCCCTACCACTACTTCGCCAACCGGGAGGCCATCCTGGCGGCGCTGGTGCGCGAGGGCTTCGACGAGCTCGCGGACCGGCTCGCCTCGGCTTATGACGGGCTTGAGGGTCGGGATCTCCATGCGATCCTGACGGCCTCGGGAGGTGCCTACGTCGAGTTCGCGCTGCGCCACCCCGGGGTCTTTCGAGTGATGTTCCGTCCCGACATATGCGATCCGGAGCGCTTCCCGGAGGTGGTGCAGGCGAGCGAGCGCGCACGCCAGGAGCTGTCCCGCTTGGCGAGGGTCATGGTGGGTGAGGGCGCCCCGATCGAGGTTGAGGTGCTGCTCTGGTCTGGTGTGCACGGCCTGGCCTCGCTGCTGCTCGATGGTCCGCTGGCGGGTGAGTTCGACTCGGTTCAGGAGCGCATCGACTTCGCTCGCGGCGTCGTCGGACTGAGCGAGGTTCCGCTCGAGGGTGGTTCCCCTGAAGACGCCGCCTCGGCGTGACGCTCATGCCAGCGGTGGTCGAGGACTCATGAGCCGGTGACCGAGGCCCGGTGGAGACCGAGGTGGTTGCCTCATCCTCGATCCATGGACCCTCTATGACGAGCGGGGGCCCGCACCTTCAAGGTGCGGGCCCCCGCAGACGGTCTGCTGAAGGCTACCGGTCGGGAGTCGGGCTCACAGTCCCAGCTCGCCGCCGAAGTCACCCTCCTCAAGACGCTTCTTGACCGTCATGAGGTAACGGGCCGCGTCCGCGCCGTCCACCAGTCGGTGGTCGTAGGACAGGGCCAGGTAGCACACCGAGCGGATGGCGATGACCTCGCCGCCGTCGGCGTCCTTGATGACCCGGGGCTGGCGCTGGATGGCGCCCAGACCCAGGATCGCCACCTCCGGCTGGTTGATGATCGGGGTGTCGAACAGGGCACCGCCGCTGCCGGTGTTGGTGATCGTGAAGGTCGAGCCGCTGAGCTCATCGGGGTTGACCTTGTTGCCCCGGGTGCGGGCGGCCAGGTCATTGATGCGCTTGGCCAGCCCGGGGATGTTGAGGTCCCCGGCGTTCTTGACCACGGGCACGAGCAGGCCGCGGGGCGTGTCCACCGCGATGCCCACGTGCTCGACGTCGTGGTAGGTGACGTTCTTGCCCTCGATGGAGGCGTTGATCTTCGGGTGGGCCTTGAGGGCCTCCGTGGCCGCCTGGACGAAGAAGGGCAGGAAGGTGAGCTTGGTGCCGTTCTTGGCCAGGAAGTCGTTCTTCGCACGGGCGCGCAGCGCGGCCACCCGAGTCACGTCCACCTCGACGACGGTGGTCAGCTGCGCGGAGGTCTGCAGCGAGTCGATCATGCGCTCGGCGATGACCTGGCGCAGTCGGCTCATCTTCTCCGTGCGGCCGCGCAGGGTCGTGTCCACCTCGGGCTTGGCCGAGGCCGGCTTGGCCGCAGCGGCGGGGGCGGGCTCCTGGGCAGCGGGGGCGGCGGCCGCGGCGGCCGCGGCGGCCGCGGCGCGAGCCTCCTCGGCGGCCTTGGCGGCGGCCTCCACGTCCTGCTTGCGGATGCGGCCGCCCACGCCGGTTCCGGTGACGGTGGACAGGTCCACGCCCTTGTCCTTGGCGAGCTTGCGAACGATCGGCGTGACGTAGGAGCCGGTGGCACCCGAGCTCACCGGCGCGGCGGGAGCGGGCGCCTCGGTCGCGGCCGGAGCAGGAGCCGACGGCGCCGCGGGGGCCGGCGCGGGCTCGGCGGCAGGAGCCTCAGGAGCCGGGGCCGGAGCGGAACCTGCCTCGGAGGGGTCGCCGATGATGGCCAGGACGGTGCCGACCTCGACGGTCTCGTCCTCGGGAACGCGGATCTCCAGCAGGACGCCGGACGCGGGGGAGGGGACCTCGGTGTCCACCTTGTCGGTGGCGACCTCCAGCAGGGGCTCGTCGGCCTTGACGGTGTCGCCCACGGCCTTGAGCCAGGAGGAGACCGTCCCCTCGGTGACGGACTCACCCAGAGCCGGCATCGTGACCTCGGTGCCCTCAGCGGAGCCCGCTGCCGGCTGTGCCGCGGGGGTCGGCGTGGGCTCGGCGGCAGGAGCGGGAGCCGGGGTCGCGGGCGCCTCGGCAGGAGCCTCAGGAGCCGGGGCCGGAGCGGAACCTGCCTCGGAGGGGTCGCCGATGATGGCCAGGACGGTGCCGACCTCGACGGTCTCGTCCTCGGGAACGCGGATCTCCAGCAGGACGCCGGACGCGGGGGAGGGGACCTCGGTGTCCACCTTGTCGGTGGCGACCTCCAGCAGGGGCTCGTCGGCCTTGACGGTGTCGCCCACGGCCTTGAGCCAGGAGGAGACCGTCCCCTCGGTGACGGACTCACCCAGAGCGGGCATCTTCACGGACTCGGACATTACTGTCTTCCTTACTCTTGTCTGGCTGGATCAGCCGTGGTTGTGCAACGGCTTGCCGGCGAGGGCCATGGCGGCCTCGCCGAGGGTCTCGTTCTGGGTGGGGTGGGCGTGGACCAGAGAGGCGACGTCGTCGGCGTCGGCCTCCCAGGACACCATGAGCTGCCCCTCACCGACCTGCTCTCCCATGCGGGCGCCGATGGCGTGGAAGCCCACGATGGGGCCGTCCTTGAGGGAGACGAGCTTGACGAAGCCCTGGGTTCCCAGGATCTGGCTCTTGGCGTTGCCCGCCACGTTGAACTCGGCGGTGGTGACGTTGTCCTTGCCGTGGATCTCGGCGGCCTTGGCCTCGGACAGACCCACCGAGGCGATCTCGGGCTCGCAGAAGGTGACCTTGGGGACCAGGACGTCGTCGACCGGGGTGGGGTCCAGGCCGGCGATCTTCTCCGCCACGACGATGCCCTGGGCGAAGCCGCGGTGGGCGAGCTGGACGCCGGGGACGATGTCGCCCACGGCCCACACCCCGGGGACGTTGGTGCGGCCGTACTCGTCGGCCAGGACGAAGCCCCGGTCCATGGCGACCCCGACCTCCTCGTAGCCCAGGTTGGCGGTCGCCGGTCCGCGGCCCACGGCGATGAGGAGGACCTCGGCCTCGTAGGTCTTACCGTCCTGGGTGCGCACGGTCACGCCACCGTCGTGGCGCTCGACCGACTCGAACATCGTGTTGGTGCGGAAGGCGATCTTGCGCTTGCGGAAGGCGCGCTCGAGCTGCTTGGAGATCGCCTCGTCCTCATTGGGGACCAGGTGGGGCAGTCCCTCGATGATGGTGACCTGACTGCCCATGGAGGCCCAGGCCGAGGCGAACTCCACCCCGATGACACCGCCGCCCAGGATCACTGCGGAGGCGGGGACGTGATCCATCTCCAGGGCCTCCTCGGAGTTGATGACGCCCCCGAAGATCTCCTGCCCGATGGTCTTGGAGTAGGAGCCGGAGGCGAGAACCACGTTGCGGCCGGTGATGCGACGGCCGTCAACCTCGACGGTGTCCGCAGCCACCAGGCGGCCCCAGCCCTGGATCAGGTCGATGCCCCGCGAGGAGACCAGGCCCTCAAGGCCCTTGTGCATCCGCGAGACGATGCCGTTCTTGTACGTCTGGACCCCTGGCATGTCCACGCCCTCGAAGGCGGCCTTGATGCCCACCGTGGCAGCCTCGCGCACGGCATCGGCGGTCTCGGCGGCGTGCAGCAGCGCCTTGGTGGGCACGCAGCCGCGGTGGAGGCAGGTGCCTCCGAGCTTGTCGGCCTCGATGAGAGCGACCTTGAGGCCCAGCTGGGCGCCACGCAGGGCGGCGGCGTAGCCCCCTGATCCCGCACCCAGAATGACCATGTCGTAGACGGTCTCTGTCACGAACTCACTCCTTGTTGGTTGGTCACGACGCCCTTGTGGGGCGGCTCGGCACGGGGCCATTGTTCCACCTGAAGTGGGCGCACAGGAGTCAGGAGGGTTGCTGTTTAGGGACTAGAGTCCTGAAAACCGAGTGATACGCATCACCGCATATGCGTGGTGTCGGCGACGGGGCGTCGGGGCCTGCGACACCCCGTCGCCGACAGGGGACGGCCTCAGGACAGGATGCTGACCTCGGCGGACAGTGAACGCAGCAGCTCCACCAGGGTGGACACGCCCATGCCCGTGCCGCCGGTCGGCGTCAGTCCCCAGGGCGAGGAGTCGTTGTAGGCGGGGCCGGCGATGTCGAGGTGCGCCCACGGCCGGCGCCCGACGAACTCGCGCAGGAACAGCCCGGCGGAGAGCATCCCGCCGGCCCGCGAGCCGACCTTGGTGTTGCGCAGGTCGGCGAAGGGGGAGTCCAGGGTCGCACGCAGGTGCGCGGGCAGCGGCATCGGCCAGAAGGACTCACCCGCCCGCTGGGCCGCGGCCACGACCTCCTCGCGAAGGTCGGGTGTTCCCATGACGGCGGCCACGTGATCGCCCAGGGCCACGATCTGCGCTCCGGTCAGCGTGGCCACGTCCAGGACGGCGTCGGGCTCCTCCGTGACGGCGCGGGCCAGGGCGTCGGCCATGACCAGGCGGCCCTCCGCATCGGTGTTGGTCACCTCCACAGTGGTGCCGTCGAACATGGTGACGACGTCGCTGGGGCGCTGGGCGTCGGCCCCCGGCATGTTCTCCGCCAGAGCGAGCCAGGCGGTGACACGGATCGGCAGCGCCAGGCGCGCGGCCGCGATGACTGCGCCCAGCACGGTGGCAGCGCCGGCCATGTCGGACTTCATCTCCGGCATGGAGGCGGCCGGCTTGAGCGACAGGCCCCCGGAGTCGAAGGTGATGCCCTTGCCGATGAGTGCGACGTGCCTGGGACGGGACGGGTCGTTGTCGCCCTCGCCCTCGGAGCGCGTCGGGATCGCGGCGCCCTCGCCGGTGTGCAGCGGCACCCACTCCAGGCGGACCAGGCGCGCCGGGTGCACCGAGCCCTGAGCCACACCGAGAATCCCGCCGAATCCCTGCTCGATCAGTGCCGGGGCGTCCCACACCTCGACCCGGATCCCGGCCTCCTGCCCGGCTGAGCGGGCCCTCTCGGCGAAGACCTCCGGCGTCAGGCGGTTCGGCGGCTCGTTGACGAGGTCGCGGGTCAGGGCCGTGGCCTCGGCCAGTGCCAGGGCGCCCGCCAGCGCCTCCTGCCCCTCCGGCGTGTCGGAAAGAGGCGAGACGATGGAGATGTCCTTCAGCGGGGAGGCCTGCTTGGAGGAGGACTCCTGTCCGGGACGGTCCTCGTTCTTCGTCGCCTTCCAGGAGTAGGCGCCCAGGGCGGCCCCGTGCGCGACGGCGGCGAGCTGCTCCTCGGAGAGCGTGGGCAGCGCCAGGACCGCGGAGCCGGTTCCGGCCAGCGCCCGGGTGGCGCGTCCGGCGGCTCGCCGCAGCAGACCCGTCTGGTCGTAGCCCAGGGCGGCCTCATCGTCCGTGGTGACGGCAAGCGGGTCGGTGTCGGCCCACCCCGTACCGACGCCGACGACAAGGATCGTCGCCGGGCCGTGGTAGCCCGTGGTGCTGACCGATGAGGAGGGGAGGCGCACGACGGAGTCCTGGGCACCCGAGAAGCCCAGCGACGGCAGCAGGGCCACGAGGGCGTCGATGTCCAGCCCCTCCAGGGCGGTGCTGGAAGGGGGCTCCAGGCCCTCCAGGAGGATCTCGGGAGCCTCGGCCCCGTCCCCTGCCGGTGCCGCGGCCAGGACGAGCACGTCGGCCACCGGCTCGGTGCCGGAGGGACCAGATGACGACAAGGCGTCGGCGGCGTCACCGGACTCGGCCCGCGCACCAGCGGCGTCAGCAGCATCAGCGGCGTCGTCCTGGTCGTCGAGGGGCTTGCGCGCCTGCGCGTCATCCTCGGCGCCGGCAGTGTCCTGCGTCGTGCCCTGCGTCGTGTTCCGCTCAGCGCCCGTGGCGCCGGCCTGGTCCTCGGCGCCGGTGGTGTCAGAGTCCTCGGTCTCATCGACCGTGTCGACCTCGGCCTGATTGCTGAGGTCGGTATCCTTACGGTCATCGTCCACCGAGGCGTGTGCGTTCAGGGATTTGGTCAACTTAATGGTGCTCACGTTGTGAATAGTAACGTTCTGGCATCGGTTAGAGGCCGAGTTGGCGCCGCGCGTGCCGGAGGTCATCACGTGGAAAGGTCGTTCCTCATGGACGAGCGCTCATCGGTACGCCCGGTTCAGGACACCCGTCGCCCCGCCTACGGCTGGGGGCGCATCCTGGTCGGCGTCTTCGCCGTCTTCGGGGTGATCGTCCTCGTCCCGGCCCTGACCGCCCTGGTTCGCAGCCCCCATGAGGCGCCCGCGGTGCAGTCCTTCAACCTCCTGGGAGGCGGTCTGTACATCCTCCTGGCCGTCTGCGTGGCCCACAACGGGCGCCGGATGCGCAATATCGGCTGGATGTGCCTGGGGGCGCTGGCCACCATGGCCGTGCTCATCGGCGTTCTCACCATGAGCGACACCCCACCCACGCCGGCCGACCTCAACATGTCGGTGTGGGCGCACTGGGGCGGCTCCCGGTGGTACCTCCCGGTGATCCTCCCGGTGGTCGCCGCTGCCTGGATGTGGATGTCCGATCCCCGGCGCATCGTGGCCAACGCCGAGCGCATCACCGAGCTGTCCGACACCCTCACCGAGAGCCTCACCGAGAGGGCCAGGGCGGTCCAGGAGAGCCGCGCTCTCAAGGGTCCTCGGAGCGATGAGGAGCGGTAAGGGCCACCACCGGGTCCCAGGACGCGCAGCCCGCCTCGATCGCAGAGACGTCACCGACGCCGGGAACGGCGTGAGCCACGCGAGCTGACCCGGCTGATCCGACTGATCCTGCTCATCCTGCGCCGGGCGGCGGGGCGGGCGTGCCACCTGTCCTGCAGCCGCGATCCCAGCGAGGTGTAGGTGGCTGCTGCGGCGCGGGCCTGGGCCTGGACCTCATAGATCCGCTCAACGACGATGCGCTGACACACCCAGCCCACCAGCTGCTCAGTACCGGGGCCCGACGCCGGGGCCACCACCGGGATCCCCTCCAGACGGGTCCGGGTGAGGGCCTCGAGCACATCGGTCGCCTCGGCCTCACAGGACAGGCGGTCG
Organism: Actinomyces viscosus; assembly: GCF_900637975.1. NCBI lineage: Bacteria > Bacillati > Actinomycetota > Actinomycetes > Actinomycetales > Actinomycetaceae > Actinomyces > Actinomyces viscosus. The sequence continues at coordinate 704,843 of NZ_LR134477.1, forward strand.
GAGGCCAGGGGGAGATCGGCGACCCTCGTTTCCGGCCGGGGGCCGTCGCCGACGTCGTCGGAGGCGTCACCCAGGAGCGCTCCGGTGAGCTGTGCGGCCGTCACGCAGCCGAGCAGCTCATGGCCCCTGTCGGCTCCCGCTGCGACCACGGGCAGGACCGAGGCGCTGTGCCGGCTCATGAGGGCGGCCGCCTCACGCACCGTCGTCGTGGACTCGAGAACGGCGGGCGGGCCCACCATGAGCCGGGAGGCGCGGGTGCGCCCCAGAAGAGTGGTGGTCATCGGGTCCTCGACATCCTCACCGCGACGGCGCAGCTCCTCGGTGAACAGCGTGCCCCGCGACAGGAAACGGCTGATGAAGGTGGCCAGCACCGTGGCCAGCATGAGCGGCAGCAGCAGCGCGTGCTGCCCGGTCATCTCAATGATGAGCAGGACCGCCGTCATCGGGGCTCGGGCCGCGCCGGCGAAGACCGCCCCCATGCCGATCACCCCGAAGACCCCGGCCGCCGGTGCGTAGCTGGGCGCCACCAGGGTGCCGAAGGCCGCCCCGAGTGTCCCGCCGATGAACAGGGACGGGGCGAACACCCCGCCGACGAAGCCCATTCCCAGCGTCATCGAGGTCGCCAGCATCTTGCCCACGCACAGGATGAGCAGCAGCGCCAGGGTGTAGCGACCGGCCAGCGCCCGGTTGAGCGCCGCCGAGGACTCCCCGTACATCTCCGGCAGAACGAGCAGAACGGCGCCGACGGCCAGACCCCCGATTCCGGGACGCGCCCAGATCGGGACGCCCAGTCGCTGCCAGGCGCGGGTCAGGGCGTCGAGCACGATGAAGCGAAGACGCATGAAGCCGATGCCGACGCCTCCGCCCGCCACGCCCAACAGGGCGACCCAGCCCAGCTGGGCGTCCCCGGACAGGTCCAGGTAGGGAAGCGACAGCGACAGAGTCGTCCCCAGCAGGTGGTGCGACAGGACCGTTGAGGCCACACAGGCCAGGACGATGACGATGAAGGCGTCAGCGCTGAAGCCCATGAGGACGACCTCCAGGGCGAAGAACGCCCCCGCCAGAGGCGCGTTGAAGGCCGCGGCGATCCCGGCGGCGGTGCCGGCGGCCGCCAGGTAGCGTACCGGGAGCTTGGGCAGGCGCAGGCCCCGCCCGATGAGGTTGGCCGTGGACGCGCCCAGCTCGGCGATCGGCCCCTCCGGGCCCACCGAGCCGCCGCCACCGATCGTCAGCGCCGACGACGTCGTCATCGCCAGGGCCGGAAGCGGCGCCATCGTGCCGTCGCGGTGGCGCGTCGACCAGATGACGCCGGCCACCCCGTGGCCCGTGGGCGTGTGGCCCAGCCGGGACATGAGCGGACCCACGATGAGACCCGAGATCACGGGCGTCAGCAGGACAAACCAGGTGCCGAGCGGCGCCAGCCAGCCGACCGAGGGACCCATCGACAGGGTGTAGTCATCTGCGCCGCTGAGCAGCTGGGACCAGGCATCGATCCCCAGCCGGAACAGCACCGCCCCCAGGCCCGAGGTGAGCCCCACCAGCACCGCCAGGATGTAGAGCCCGAGGCGATGGTGACGGAAGAGGCTGCCCGCGTGTCCTGACAGGGGCTGGGACAGCCTCTTCCAGGTACCTGTCATCAGCGCAGGTTCTCGACCTTGACCATGAAGGTGTCCTCCTCGCCGCGGCGCTGGGCCTCGGAGCAGGACCCGCCGATCCTCCACACCTGGCGGTAGAAGCTCAGCTCGGCCTCGTAGCGGCGACGGATGTTCGCGGCCAGGCGGAAGCCGTGGCCCTCACCCTGGAAGACCTCCAGGGCCACTGGTGCACCGGCGGCCTTAAGGGCCTCGTACATGGCGGTGGCCTGCTCCGCCGGGACGATCGGGTCCTCCGAGCCCTGGATGAGCAGCAGAGGCACACCGATGTCCTCGATGTGGTTGATGGGACTACGCTCGTCCAGAACCGGATCGTCGATGTCCTGGGTGCCCATGAGCTGGCCGATGTAGTGCGACTCGAACTTGTGGGTCGTGCGCACCAGCCTCTTGAGATCGGTCACCCCGAAGCAGGAGCTGGCCGCCGTGAACACCGTGGAACGGGTGATGGCCGACAGCACCGTGAAGCCCCCGGCCGAGCCGCCGCGGATCGCGATACGCCGGGGGTCCACGAGCCCGGCATCCACCAGGTGCTGAGCGCCACTGACGCAGTCGTCGACGTCGTAGACGCCCCACTTGCCCTCCAGGGCCTTGCGGTAGCCGGTCCCGTAGCCCATGGAGCCGCGGTAGTTGACATCGAGGTAGGCGAAGCCCCTGCTGGTCCAGTACTGGATGCGCAGGTCGTAGCCGGGCACGGCCGTTGCCGTCGGGCCACCGTGGACGTTGACGATCAGGGGAGGCAGCTCGCCCTCGCCGCCCACGTGGGAGGCCGACGTCGGCGGGTAGTAGAAGCCGTGAGCGGTCGCGCCGTCACTCGTGGGCCAGGAGACCGGGTCGGGGAAGGACACCCCGATGCCCTCGGGCTCGAACTCGCCCGAGCCGCGCAGCACCTGCACCGCGCTGTTCTTGACCTCCACGATGCTCGGCATCGCCATCTCGTTGGAGGCCAGCATGACGACGCGACCGGCGCTGGAGGCCACGTTGCCGATCGGCTGCCACCCCACGTTCCACTCCTCGAGCTCCCCGTTGGCGAGCCTGATGGTTCCCAGGTGCGACACCGCGTCACGGGCCCAGGAGGTGATGATGTGGTCGGCGTCGAGCACGTCGAAGGAGTGCGGGCCCAGCTGCCAGGCCGGGTTGGTGAAGGTGGCCTCGGCCGGGTGCAGGGGCCGGGTACGCAGGTTCTCCGACCAGCCCGGACGGTTGGTGCCCCGGACCGGGAAGCCCTCGGTGCGGTAGAGGTTCCAGAAGCCCGAGGCGTTGGAGCCGTGAACCAGGTCGCACTCCTCGGTCCAGCGGGGCTCGGAGACCGAGTACCCGTCCCCGCCGTCGACCAGCGCCTGCTCGCCGATCGTCCCGTCCGGACCCAGGTCGCCCACGTGCAGGGCGGCGTTGTCCCACGGCATCCCCGGGTGGTCCCAGGTGATCCAGGCCAGGTGCTCGCCATCGGGCGACAGCGTCGGAGCGACCACGAAGTCCGTCCCCGACACGAGTGTGCGCACGCGCGAGTCATCGCGCGCGGCCGAGCCGTCCAGAGGAATCGCCACCAGGGTGTTGACGGCCTCGCCCTCGCCGCGGTGGTCCTCACGGACCGCGTAGACCAGGCCCCGACCCGTGTCGATCTCCAGGTCGCCGTGGCGCACGTCGCCGTAGATCGTCAGGGGGACCAGGCCGCGCAGCCGGTGCGCCACGTCGTAGCGGTAGAGACGCCCGTCCCCGGCGTGGGAGACCACGATGATCCCGCCGTCGACGGCGTAGGCCCGCCCGCCGTACTCGTGCACCCGGGTGCGCACATCCACCAGCTCGTCGGCCGGCGTCAGCGGGAGCACCTCGCCGGTCTGGCCGTCGCCGTCACGGCGCAGCAGGACATTACGCCCGGCCTGCGAGGCGCGCTGCTCCACCCAGTAGGTGTCACCACCGTCCACACGAACCTGGGACAGCAGGACCGTCCGGGTCGTGATCGTGCCCGGAGTGATGGGCGAGGGCCAGGTACCGAAAGGGGCTGTGGTGCTCATGGTTCCTCCTGGAAGGCTGTCCTGAGGGCGATCGGGCGATCGGGAACGATGCCGCGGACCGGCGGGCGCGAACGGTTCCGACGGTCAAGGCATACAGTACGTGCTCATCCGTGACCCGCGTGACACGTGACCGCAGCCCGGTCAGGACGGTCCTATGCTGAGGGCTGCCCCGGAGCGCCCCGGAGCGCCCTGGACCGTTCTGAACCGCCTTCGAGCGGCGGCGTCGGAAGAAGGACCTCCACAGGAAACCAGGAAACACCGCACCGGCTCAGCGGCTACCCTTTCCCGGGTGCCGTGCCGGCGCCCCGCCGACCCCGGTCATGAGCGAGGCGCCACCGCACGAACGACTCGTCACCACCTGCACCCTCGACGACACCTTTGACAACAACTCTCGACAACACCCTCAACAAGGAGGCGCACCGTGCCAGCAGCTGAGCACCCTGGTCGGCCCGCCGAGCAGACCGGCAGAGCGCTCCTGTCCTCTGTGCGAAAGCCCGCCGACCTCGACCGGCTCACCAGTGAGGAGCTGGTGGCGCTCGCGGCCGAGATCCGCCGCCACCTCGTCGCGTCGGTGGCGCGCACCGGCGGTCACCTGGGCCCCAACCTCGGTGTCGTCGAGCTGACGATCGCCCTGCACCGGACCTTCCGCTCACCGCGGGACACCATCGTGTTCGATACCGGTCACCAGGCCTACGTCCACAAGCTGCTCACCGGCCGCCAGGACTTCACCCACCTGCGTGAGCGCGGCGGCCTGTCCGGCTACCCGTCACGGGCCGAGTCCGTCCACGACGTCGTGGAGAACTCCCACGCCTCCACCTCGCTGTCCTGGGCCGACGGCATCGCCCGAGCCAACCACCTTCAGGGGCACGACGAGCGCCACGTCGTTGCCGTCATCGGCGACGGAGCCATGACCGGGGGCATGGCCTGGGAGGCCCTGGACAATATCGCGGACTCCTCGGACCGTCACCTGGTCATCGTCGTCAACGACAACGGCCGCTCCTACGCCCCGACCATCGGGGGACTGGCCCACCATCTCGACGCGCTGCGCACCAACCCCGGCTACGAGCGCGTCCTGTCCGGGGTCAAGCGCACGCTCCTGTCGCAGGGCGCTCCCGGCCGGGCCGCCTTCGACGCCCTCCACGGCCTCAAGCGGGGACTCAAGGACGTCCTGGTGCCCTCGGCCTTCTTCGAGGACCTGGGGATCAAGTACACCGGCCCGGTCGACGGCCACGACATCACTGCCATCGAGTTCGCCCTCACGCGGGCCCGTGAGTACGCCGAGCCGGTCATCGTCCACGTCATCACCGAGAAGGGGCGGGGCTACACCCCCGCCGAGGAGCACGTCCCCGACCGCTTCCACGCCGTCGGACAGATCCACCCCGAGACCGGGCTGCCGGTCGTGGCCGAGCGCTTCGGCTGGACGGCCGTCTTCGCCGAGGAGATCCTCTCCCTGGCGCGCGGCGACGAGCGGATCGTCGGGGTCACCGCGGCCATGCAGGCTCCGGTGGGCCTCCAGCCCCTGGCCGACGCCATGCCGGAGCGGGTCATCGACGTGGGCATCGCCGAGCAGCACGCCCTCACCTTCTCCGCCGGGCTCGCCTTCGCCGGCATGCACCCGGTGGTGGCCCTCTACGCCACCTTCCTCAACCGCGCCTTCGACCAGGTCCTCATGGACGTCGCCCTGCACCGCGGGGGAGTGACGATCGTGCTGGACCGGGCCGGGATCACCGGAACCGACGGGGCCAGCCACAACGGAATGTGGGACATGGCTCTGCTGGCCCACGTCCCGGGTCTGCGCCTGGCCGCCCCCCGGGACGAGGAGACGCTGCGCGAGAGCCTGCGCCTGGCCGTGAGCGTCGATGACGCCCCAACCGTTGTGCGCTACCCCAAGGGAGCCCTGCCCGAGCCCATGGCGGCGGTACGTCGCCTCGGCGGGCCGGAACGGGAGAGGACCGGGCGCGGAAGCGAACGAGGCGACCGGGATGAGCAGGAGGCTCCGGCGGGGGAGCCCTCCGTCTTCGACGTCGTCGACGTGCTGCTCGAGAGCCCCCGGCCGGCCGGCGCCCCGCGGATCCTCCTGGTGGGCGTCGGGGCGATGGCCGCCGAGGCCCGTGAGGCCGGCCGGATCCTCCAGCAGGAGGGCCGCCGCGTCACTGTGGTGCACCCGCGCTGGGTCATCCCAGCCCCGGGGCCTCTCGTTGAGGAGGCCGCCGCCGCCGACGTCGTCGTCACGATCGAGGACGGGCTGGTCGACGGCGGCATCGGGTCCCAGCTGCGCGATGCCGTCGAGGACTACCGGGCCGCCAGGCCCAGGGCGGCCGGTTCGCCGGTCTTCCGTCGCATCGGTGTCCCGCGCCAGTTCATCGACACGGCCACCCGGGCCCAGCTGCTGGAGGACTTCGGCATGCGGGCCGCTCATATCGCTGAGACGGCCCGGACGGCGGCCGACGGCCCTGACGCTGCCTCTGCCGGCGCCTCTGCCGTCCGGGACCTTGGGACCGAGTAGGGGCGCAGCGGCGGCGCGTCAAGGTTTCTGGTGCGCCCGTCCCCAGGAGCGAGTCCGGCTGACGTTGGGACACCTGTCCTAATCGTCGCGATAGGCCGGCAACCGGGAGTCGCGCTCCTGTTTGCCGATATTGTCGAAGGCAGGATGGCTTTGCTCTCAGGTGACGATCATCTTTCCATGTGGTCGCTATAGGGACTTATGTCCCAGTTTGAGGTGGTGCCGATCAGCCTGTGAGTCATCACACCGGCCCTTCTTGGGACCAGTGGCCCACAAGCCCTTCTCGGAGTTCTAGTCTGAGATCGACGGCGCGCCGATGTGCCGCCTCGCCTCACGAGGGCGATAGCAACCGGGTGGCCCTCCGGTCACCCACACGAGGAGGGCACGGATGACCACTGAGGTCACAACATCTGCCACCACGGTGAGCGGCAATGACGCCTGGGAGGGCTTCGTTACCGGCCCGTGGGCCGAGGACATTGACGTCCGCGACTTCATCCAGCGTAACTACACCCCCTACGACGGTGACGCCTCGTTCCTCGCTGGCGCCACGGACAAGACCCTGCGCCTGTGGGACACCCTGGAGAAGGACTACCTCTCCGAGGAGCGCAAGGTTCGCATCCTCGACGTCGACACCCACATCCCCGCCGACATCGACGCTTTCCCGGCCGGGTACATCAGCGAGGACGACGACGTCATCGTTGGTCTGCAGACGGACTCCCCGCTGCGTCGCGCCATGATGCCCAACGGCGGCTGGCGCATGGTGGAGACCGCCATCAAGGAGGCGGGCAAGGAGGTCGACCCCGAGGTCAAGAAGATCTTCACCCGCTACCGCAAGACCCACAACGACGCGGTCTTCGACATCTACACCCCGCGCATCCGCGCGGCGCGCTCCAGCCACATCATCACCGGCCTGCCCGACGCCTACGGCCGTGGCCGCATCATCGGCGACTACCGCCGGGTGGCGCTCTACGGCGTCGACTTCCTCATCGAGGAGAAGCAGCGGGCCAAGGACGCCGTGGCGGACAAGCCCTTCTCCGAGCACTGGGCCCGCTACCGCGAGGAGCACTCCGAGCAGATCAAGGCGCTCAAGAAGCTCAAGGCCATGGCCGCCTCCTACGGCTACGACATCTCCGGCCCGGCCAGGAACGCCCACGAGGCTGTCCAGTGGACCTACTTCGCCTACCTGGCCTCCGTGAAGTCCCAGGACGGTGCGGCCATGAGCATCGGTCGCCTCTCCGGCTTCCTGGACATCTACTTCGAGCGCGACCTGCGCAACGGCGTCATCGACGAGACCCGCGCCCAGGAGCTCATCGACAACATCGTCATGAAGCTGCGCATCACGCGCTTCCTGCGCACCATCGACTACGACCAGATCTTCTCCGGAGACCCCTACTGGGCCACCTGGTCCGACGCCGGATTCGGTGAGGACGGTCGAGCCCTGGTCACCAAGACCTCCTTCCGTCTGCTGCAGACGCTGCGCAACCTCGGCCCCGCCCCGGAGCCGAACATCACGATCTTCTGGGACGAGAACCTGCCGCAGGGCTACAAGGACTTCTGCGCCCTGATCTCGATCACGACCTCCTCCATCCAGTACGAGGCCGACGAGCAGATCCGTGAGCACTGGGGCGACGACGCCGCGATCGCCTGCTGCGTGTCCCCGATGCGCGTGGGCAAGCAGATGCAGTTCTTCGGCGCCCGCGTCAACTCGGCCAAGGCCCTGCTCTACGCCATCAACGGCGGGCGCGACGAGATGACCGGCAAGCAGGTCGTCACCGGCCTGCCCGGCATCGAGGGCGATGGCCCCCTCGACTTCGACGAGGTCTGGGACAAGTACGAGAAGATGCTCGACTGGGTGGTGGCCACCTACGTCGAGGCGCTCAACATCATCCACTACTGCCACGACCGCTACGCCTATGAGGCCATCGAGATGGCGCTGCACGACTCCGAGATCGTGCGCACCATGGGCTGCGGCATCGCCGGACTGTCGATCGTGGCCGACTCCCTGGCGGCCATCAAGTACGCCAAGGTCACCCCGGTGCGTGACGAGACCGGTCTGGTGGTGGACTACGTCACCGAGGGCGACTTCCCGATCTACGGCAACGACGACGACCGTGCCGACGACATCGCCGCCACCGTGGTCCACACGATCATGTCGAAGATCAAGGCTCAGCCCTTCTACCGGGACGCCATCCCGACCCAGTCGGTGCTGACGATCACCTCCAACGTCGTCTACGGCAAGGCCACGGGCTCCTTCCCCTCGGGGCACCAGAAGGGCACGCCCTTCTCGCCGGGCGCCAACCCGGAGAACGGGATGGACACCCACGGCATGGTCGCCTCGATGCTCAGCGTCGGCAAGCTCGACTACAACGACGCCCTTGACGGGATCTCGCTGACCAACACGATCACCCCGCAGGGTCTGGGCCGCACGCTCGACGAGCGCGTCGCCAACCTCGTGGGCATCCTCGACGCCGGCTTCGTCCCCGACGACTGCGCCGAGATCTGATCCAGCCGTCCATCCGGCTGATCGCACCGCAGCAATTTTTCACACATCGATAACACCACCTCAGAAAGGGGCCACCATGGCCACGTACGAAGAGCGCCTCGCCTCCATGAAGGCACAGCGTCAGGACAACGGCGGCGTTAAGGGCCTGTACCACGCCAACATCAACGTCCTGGACCGCAACACCCTCGAGGACGCGATGGAGCACCCGGAGAACTACCCGAACCTCACGGTTCGCGTCTCCGGCTACGCCGTCAACTTCGTCAAGCTGACTCGCGAGCAGCAGCTTGACGTCCTCCACCGCACCTTCCACTCCCAGGCCTGAGCCCTGGAGCACGGCGAGCGGTCATGACGCAGACCACGACGACCGTGCGCGACGGCGGCCGGGACCAGGACTTCCTGGCCCCGGCCGCCCGCTTGCGCGGGGCGGGTATCGGCGGACTCGAGGAGCTGACGGATCTTCAGCGCTCTGAGCGTCTGGCCCGGATGCGGGCCGGCGAGCTGGGCTCGATCCACTCCTGGGAGCTCGTCACCGCGGTGGACGGTCCCGGTACCCGGATGACCGTCTTCCTTAACGGATGCCCCCTGCGGTGCCTGTACTGCCACAACCCCGACACCTTCCTCATGAAGGACGGAGAGCCGGTTGAGGCCGCGGAGCTTCTTCGCCGCATGCGCCGCTACCGGGGAGTGTTCCGTGCGTCCAAGGGCGGAATCACGTTGTCGGGTGGTGAGGTCCTCATGCAACCCGCCTTCGCGGGCAAGCTTCTGGCCGGTGCCAAGAAGATGGGCATCCACACCTGCATCGACACCTCCGGGTTCCTGGGGGCCAATGCCAGCGATGAGATGCTCGACAACATCGACCTGGTGCTGCTCGATGTCAAGAGCGGCGACGAGGAGACCTACAAGAAGGTGACGGGGCGCTCCCTGGCGCCGACGATCACCTTCGGTGACCGCTTGGCGGCCAAGGGGATCGAGATCTGGGCCAGGTTCGTCCTGGTTCCGGACCTGACGGATGACCCCGAGAACGTCCACAACGTGGCCCGGATCATCGAGCGCTGGGGCTCGGTCAGCCGCGTTGAGGTACTGCCCTTCCACCAGATGGGTACTGACAAGTGGGACGCCCTGGGACTGACGTACCAGCTGCGTGACACCAGGCCTCCGGAGCCCGAGCTCGTGGAGTCCACGCGTGCGATCTTCCGTTCCTACGGTTTCGAGGTCCACTAAGGGCCCTCACAAGGTCACGGGTTCCTTCAGGGACCGTTGTGATGACACAGGTGCGCCGTCCATCCGGGTTGATGGACCTGACTTGGCTCATTGCGGGGTGGTTGGGTCGCTGGGGGTGTGGTTGTGGTTGGGATTGTGCGGGTTGCGTGGGTGGGGGTGCGCACTAACGTGGGGGTATGAGTCCGTACGTTCGCGCGGTCAGGACGGCGTCGGGGGCCCGTGCGGTGCAGATCGTGTACTCCTCCCGCAAAGGAGCCCGCAGCATCGAGCACATCGGCTCAGCCCATGACGATGCTGAGCTGGCGGCGCTTAAGGAGGTCGCCAGGCAGCGTCTCAACGCTGGCCAGCTCGGCCTTGACCTGCCGGGCCTGAACGGTGCGGACGTCGGGGGAAAGGGACCGCAGGCGCTGGCTGGGGCCGGGCGCGTAGCGCCGATCACCTCCAACCGGATGGGAGTGCTCCTGGAGACGCTGGAAGCGGCTTGGAAGGCAGTGGGCCTGGACGGGCTCGGTGGTGCTGACGAGGTCTTCCGCCAGCTCGTTACCGCCAGGCTGATCGAGCCGACCAGCAAGCAGGACTCCCTGCGGGTCCTGGCCGAGGCAGGTCTGACGCCGGTGTCCTACGCCACGGTCAAGCGTCATCTGCCCCGCTACGCCGCTGAGGAGTTCACCCGGGGCCTGTCGCGCCTGCTGGCCGGACGCGCCCGCATCGACCGGGCCTCGCTGGTCCTGTTCGACGTGACGACCCTGTACTTCGAGACCGACAAGGCCGACGGTTTCCGCGAGCCAGGCTTCTCGAAGGAAAGACGCCTGGAGCCGCAGATCACGGTAGGGCTGCTCACCGACGAGACCGGGTTCCCTCTACGGGCCGAGGCCTTTGAGGGCAACAAGGCCGAGACCGCCACCATGATCCCGACGATCAACGACTTCATGAACGCCTACAACCTCGACGACGTGGTGGTCGTCGCCGACGCCGGGATGATCGGCGCCGCCAACAAGCAGGCCCTGGAGGCAGCCGGCCTGTCTTACGTGCTGGGCTCACGCACCTCACGCGTCCCCCACGTGATCAGCTCCTGGCACGACAGCCACCCCGACCAGGACGTCCCCGACGGGCTGACCCTGACCCAGCCCTGGCCCGCCGGAGCCAGCGACCAGCGCCGTGACGAGACCATCTGCTACCGCTACAGCGCCGACAGGGCCCGACGCACGCTACACGGGATCGACACCCAGGTCGCCAAGGCCGAGAAAGCCGTCGCAGGAAAGATCCCCGTCAAACGCAACCGCTTCGTGCACCTGTCCGGCGCCACCAGGAGCATCAACCGCGACCTGGAGACACGGGCCCGGACCCTGGCCGGGTGGAAGGGATACGTCACCAACCTGCCCAACCCCGACCCCGAGACGGTCATCGGTGCCTACCACCGCCTGTACAACATCGAGAAGTCCTTCCGCATGTCCAAGTCCGACCTGAGAGCACGCCCCATCTACCACCACCTGCGCCAGTCCATCGAGGCCCACCTGACCATCGTCACCGCCGCCCTGGCCATGGCCCGATGGCTGGAGAACACCACCGGCTGGTCCATCAGACGCCTGATCACCACCGCCCGCCGCTACCGCACCATCACCATCAACATCACCGGACACACCCTCACAGCCGCCGACCCACTCCCACCCGACCTCATCCAAGCCCTCAACAACATCCACCACGACACTAAATGAGCCAACTCAGGCCGTCCATCCGGGTTGATGGACGGCGCACCGGCGTGTTGGGCGAGGTCGTTCAGTCCAGTGCTGCCGCCAGGGCGGGTGCGGCCTGCTCGATCTGCCACGGCCGGGCTCCCATGGCGGCCAGGCGCTCACTGATCTCCTGGACACCTACGGTGCCGGTGCGTCCGGACTCGATCTCCTCACCGAGGTCCCAGGCCAGACGGCGCTGGCAGCCCGGTGCCAGGAGCAGCTCCTGAGGAACCCGGATCTCCTCGGCGCGCTGCCTGATGGCCCCGCGTACTCGATTGAGCTGGTCGGCGGCCTCGGCGTGGTGACGCTGCCAGGTGCGCGGGTGAGGGAGCTCCTCGGGGCCCATCGGCGCACGAGTGGGCGGCAGCTCGTCGTCGGGCAGCTCCAGGGCGCGTTCGATGGCCCGCCACCAGCGCTCCTGGTTCTGGCGTGCCTGCCGGGAGGAGAACTCCCTGAGGCCGGTCATCTTGCGTCGTGAGCGGGGGCGGGTGACGGCGGCGGCGATCAGCGCCTGGTGGGAGAGGACCTTGGAGGGGGTTCGGTCGAGCTCCGCGGCCAGCTCCTCCCGGGACTGCCACAGCTCGCGCAGGATGGCCAGTGAGCGGGGGGAGCGCACGGCGCTTCCCGCTCGTGGGGTCTTGCGCCACGGGTCGATCTTGGCCGGTTTGGCCGGCCTGGTCCGCACGTGCTCGAACTCCTGGGCGGCCCACTGGGCCTTGCCCGCCGTCTCGAGCTCGGCGGCCAGGGCCTGTCTGAGGTCGATGAGCAGCTCGACGTCGAGGGCTGCGTAGATGAGCCAGGAGGCGGGCAGTGGCCGGGTGGACCAGTCTGCTGCCGCATGGTCCTTGGCCAGGCGCAGCCCCAGGGTCTCCTCGATGACGGCCCCCAGTCCGACGTGCTGGCGGCCCAGGAGGCGGGCGGCCAGCTCGGTGTCGAACAGGGACGTGGCCGTCAGGCCGAGTGCGGTCAGGCAGGGGATGTCCTGGTCGGCGGCGTGGAGGATCCACTCGGGGCCGTCGAGGGCTGCGGCCAGCTCGTTGAGGGGGCCGCAGGTGACCGGGTCGATGAGGAGGGTGCCAACGCCCTCGCGCCGGAGCTGGACGAGATAGGCGTCCTGTCCATAGCGGAAGCCGGAGGCTCGTTCGGCGTCGACGGCCACGGGGCCCTGCCCGTCGGCCAGGAGCCGGGCGGCCTGGCTCAGCTGGGTGGGGGTGCTGGTGATCTCCGGAAGCCCGTCCTTGGGCCACGGGTAGTCGACGACGTCGTGTGGGCTGATGGGCCGATCCGTCGTCCCGGGGGGTACGGCTGGGCGGGGCACGGCCGAGGAGGCAGCTGGGCGGGGCACGGCCGAGGAGGCAGCTGGGCGGGGCACGGCCGAGGAGGCAGCTGGGCGGGGCACGGCCGAGGAGGCAGCTGGGCGGGGCACGGCCGAGGAGGCAGCTGGGCGGGAGGCGCCGGTTGCGCGGGTCGTCACCTGGCGACCCCGGCGAGAGTGAGGGGGTGGACCGCGGCCGGTTCGTGACCGGAGGCGACCAGGAGGAGCTCGTGCCAGGCCGTCAGGTGGGGGCCGAGCTGGGCGGTCGTGGGGGACCATGAGGCTCGGATCTCGGCGTGGGCGCAGGAGTCGGTGAGGACCAGTCCCCCGAAGGTCTCGGACAGGACCCTGGTGACGGTTCCTACGAGCGCCCGGTAACCGGCGCGGGAGTCCTCCAGGCCGTCGGTGAGCCAGCTCCAGGCCGCGGACTCGAAGACCGGGTCCATGCCGACCTCGTCGTCGATCCGGGCGCGTGCCTGGACGACGATGCGGAAGTCTCCGTCCCAGGCCTCCTGGCCCTTGGGGTCGTACAGGACGACGAAGCGTCCGGTGGCCAGGGGGGTGGCGCCAACCGTCTCAACGGTCTCGGCGGTCAGCGCGGCGGAGTAGGGGGCCAGCTTCTTGGGTGCCGGAACCTCTTCCATGAGGAGCCCCCGCGGGCGGGGCGCGTCACGAAGAGACAGGAGCGCTTCCTCGAATCGTTCGGGGATGCCACCTGCCTCGTTCGGGCGCGGCCTACCGTTGACAGTCACGGATGACACGCTAGTGCGCAACGGTGGCGGGCATACGAAGCCACGCCGCTGGGAGGGTTGCATTGTGTCAACGGAGTACCTGCCTTTGTGAACGGATGTGCGTTGGTTGGGCGGTGCGGTGGCGTGCCCTCTTCCGGGAGCCTTGTGGCAGAGGCCGTCAGCGCCGGGCGATGAGTGTCTGCCCGGGGGGCAGGGACGGTGATCCGGTGTCGTCGGCCCGGTCCCAGGACAGGAGCACGCTCGTCAGTGCGGGGGCGGGACGTTCCTGACCGGAGAGGTTGGCCGCCACGACGATGTCCTCGTAGGTCACCGTGAGCACGTCGTCGGTCTCGTCGACCTGCGGCCAGGCGGTGCGCTGGGACCATGCCAGCTCGCGACGCAGAGCGATCAGCGCCCGGTACCAGGCCAGCATCCGGGCGTGCTCGGCCTCGTCCAGCTCACTCCAGCGCAGGCGGGAGGCCTCGACGGTGCTGGGGGCCTGAGGGTCGGGGATCTCATCCGCGTCCCAGCCGAAGCCGGCGAACTCCCGCACACGGCCCTCGCTGACGCTGCGGGCCAGGTCCTCCTCCTCGTGGTCGGTGAAGAACTGGAAGGGGGTACGGGTGCCCCACTCCTCGCCCATGAAGAGCATCGGCGTGTAGGGCGACAGGAGCACCAGGGCGGCGGTGGCGGCCAGGGCGGCGTCGTCGAGGCTGGTCGAGGGGCGGTCGCCGACGGCGCGGTTGCCGACCTGGTCGTGGTCGGAGCCGAAGACGACGAAGCGTCGGGGGTCGGTGTCCTCGGGGACGGGGGCACCCCAGTTCCTCTCCCGGAACGTGGACCAGGTGCCGTTGTGGAGGAACGCCCGCCCGTAGGCCTTGGCCCAGGCGCCCGCCTCGGCGAAGTCACCGTAGTAACCCTGCGCCTCGCCCGTGAGCCGGGAGTGCAGGGCGTGGTGGACGTCGTCGGCCCACTGGGCGGTCATGCCCAGGCTCGGCGCCTTGGCCGGCGGCTGCTGGTCGGTGGGGGTGATGACCCCAACGTCGTTGAGGTCGGCCTCGGCCACCAGGCTCAGCGGGCGGCCGAGCTCGGAGGACAGAGCGGCCACGGCGTCCGAGAGCTCGGCCAGGACGTGCGCCTGGGGCGGGTCGGCGGCCTCGGCGTCGTCCTTGATCTCGTGAATGGCGTCCAGACGCAGGGCATCGACGTGGAAGTCGCGCAGCCAGCGCAGGGCGGAGTCGATGACGAAGGCCCGTACCTGCCGGCTGCCGTCGTGGTCGTAGTTGACGGCCTCGCCCCAGGGGGTGTGGTGGGCCCGGGTGAAGTAGGGGCCGAAGACGCTGAGGTAGTTGCCCGACGGGCCCAGGTGGTTGTAGACGACGTCGAGGCACACGCCGATGCCTGCGTCGTGGGCGGCGTCAACGAATCGGGCCAGGGCCTCGGGGCCGCCGTAGGCCTCGTGGACGGCCCACAGGCCCACCCCGTCGTAGCCCCAGCCGGCCTTACCGGGGAAGGCCGCCAGCGGCATGAGCTCGACGATGTCGACACCCAGCTGGGCCAGGTGGCCCAGGCGGGAGATGGCTGCGTCCAGGGTTCCCTCGGGGGTGAAGGTGCCCACGTGGAGCTCGTAGATGACCGAGCCGCGCAGGTCCTTGCCCGCCCAGTCCTGGTCGGTCCACTGCCAGGTGGACGGGTCCACGGTGCGCGAGGGGCCGTGGACGCCGTCGGGTTGCAGGGCGCTGCGAGGGTCGGGGCGGTTCGGGGAGCCGTCGATGCGGAAGGCGTAGTCGGTGCCCGGCTCCAGGTCGAAGGGGGCGGTCCACCAGCCGTCCGCGGCGGGGACCATGTCGACCAGCCGGTCATCGCCCGGAAGGTGCAGCTCGACCCTCTGGGCCGACGGCGCCCACACCGGTACTCGAGGCCCCACGGGAAGGGCGGGGGAGGTCCAGCTCCGGGGCGCGGGGCTCATGGGGCGACCTCCTCGGCGGGCTGGGCGGACTGGTCGGTGTCGGGCGGGGAGCTCTGCGAGGCGACCTTGGCCAGGACGACGACTGGTGCGTCCCCGACCACCTCGGCCAGAGGCTGGTGGCCGCCCTCCACCGTCCCGCCGTGCAGGACGTGCTCCCAGGTGCCCTCGGGCAGGACGACGCTCTCCTCGCGCCACCCGCCCAGCTGCTCGAGACGTTTGGACAGTCGCCTGACGATGACGACGACGTCGGGGACCTCGTCGAGCAGGCGGGCGTAGGCGAAGGCGAAGGAGGTGGTCACCGGGATCGTCCGGTAGCCCGACCGGGGGCCGACGAAGGTGTGGGGGCGTGAGGCGCGCAGACGCGCCAGGCGGGAGGTGAGGAGAAGCTTGTCCTCGTCGAGGTCGCGCGGGGTGGCGCCGGAGTCGAGGCGCTCCAGGGTGCTGATCAGGCCGTTGGGCCCGCTGTAGTCGACCGGGCGGCGGTTGTCGGGGTCCACCAGGGAGGTGCGGGTGGTCTCGCTGCCCTGGTAGATGTCGCTCACGCCCATCCAGGTCAGCGCCAGCGCCTTGTTGGCGAGAATGGTGGTGCGTACGGCCCTGGCCGTCAGGGTCTCGAAGGCCTCGAGCTCGCGGGTGACCTCCTCGTTGGTGAGCAGGTGGGTCGCGTAGTCCGTCAGGGCCTGCTCACGGGCCAGGTCCGGGGCGGTCCAGGTGGTCCAGACCTTCTGCTCCCGGGAGGCCTTGATGAGGTAGGCGCTCAGCCGCTCGGGGGTCATGGGGTCGTCACTGTCTGCGGCCCAGGTGCCCCACAGGGTCTGCCACAGGAGGTTCTCGCTGCGTCCGTCGAGGTCCAGGGGGCGGGCCTGGGCGGTCATGGCGCGCAGACGGTGGACGAGGTCGCTCCACTCGTCGGCGTAGGAGGCCAGGACGTCGAGTCGGGCGCGCACGTCCTCGCCGCGCTTGGTGTCGTGGGTCGTGGAGGTGACCATGGTGTCGGGCCAGGTGTTCTGGACCCGGTCGGCCCAGGCGTGGGCCTCGTCGGCGCTCAGTGCGAAGCCGGCGGGGTTGCCGCCGACCTCGGTGAGACTGGTCAGGTGGGTCCAGCGGTAGAAGGCGGTGTCCTCCACGCCCTTGGCGGTGACGGCTCCGCACACCTGCTGGAAGCGGATGACGGCCTCGGCGCGCTCCGGGGACTCCGACAGGCCCTCGGACCCGACCGGCTCTCCCAGGAGGATCTCGACCACGAGGTCAAGGGTCTCGCCCTGGTCCGGCTCAAGGCGCTGACGGGCGCGCTCGGCGTCGGCGTGCAGGATGGCGGCCGTCTCCGGGCTGGGCGGTGTGCCCGGGACGACGTAGACCCGGTACTGGTCCGCGGCCACGAGCAGCTCGACGACGCAGGCCCGCAGGTCGCGCAGCGTGTGGTCGCGCAGGCGGACGTCCTGGGAGGTCAGGGAGTCCAGGATGCGGGCCAGGCGGTCCACCTCCGCGGCCAGCGACCCGGTGATGACCTCCCGCTTGGCCTCCTCGACGATGCGGTCGTAGTCCACCGGTGCGTCACCGGTGAGCTCCTGCATGAGGGCGCCCAGGCGGGCGGCGCCGGCGGGGTCGACCTGGAGCTGGTCGATCCTCCACGCGGCGTCGTAGCCGGTGGTTCCGGCCACCGGCCAGGAGGTGGGCAGGGACTCGCTGGGGGCCAGGATCTTCTCAGCGGCGATCCACGATCCGTCGGTGGCGTCGGCCAGCTGGGTGAGGTAGCCGCCGGGGTCGGCCAGGCCGTCGGGATGGTCGACGCGCAGGGCGCTGATGACCCCGGCTCGCATGAGCTCCAGGATGAGAGCGTGGCTGCCGGCGAAGACGTCAGGATCCTCGACGCGGACCGCGGCCAAGGTGCCGACGTCGAAGAACCGCCGGTAGTTGATCTCCTCGTCGCCGACCTTCCAGTAGGCCAGGCGGTAGTGCTGACGCTCGACCAGCACGTGCATCGGCAGGGACTCGGTGCCCTGGGCGACGGGGAAGGCGTGGTCGTAGTAGCGCAGCACCCACTGCTCGCCCAGGTCCTCCTGCCCGGGGACCACCATCTGCTCCAGGGTGAGCTCCTCGTCGGCCAGGACGGCGCCGATGCGCTTGCCCAGGATCGGCATGAGGATGGGCTCGTCCAGGGAGAGGTCGAACCAGGCGGCGTAGGGCGAGTCGGGTCCCTCCCGCAGCACCGACCACAGGGGAAGGTTGTGCCAGCCGGGGGTCGGTACCGCCATGTGGTTGGGAACGATGTCCACCACGATGCCCATTCCATGGGCCTCGGCCTCGGCGGCCAGTGACTCCAGCTGGGCTCGCCCGCCCATGACGGTGGAGACCCGGTGGTGGTCGACGACGTCGTACCCGTGGGTGGAGCCCGGCGCAGCGGCCAGGATCGGGGAGAGGTAGAGGTCGGTGACCCCGAGGTCGGCCAGGTAGGGGACCAGGGCCTTGGCGTCGGCGAAGGTGAGGTCCGCTCCCAGCTGGAGACGGTAGGTGGTCACAGGTGTGCGTCGCTCGGGCGCCGGCACGTGCCCCGACCAGGGGGCGTAGGCGGGTGTCTCCGCCGAGTCCACGGAAACAGCCGAGTCCGCTGAATCCACTGCTGCGTCCACTGCGTCGGTCATGTGACTTCCTGAGATCGTCTGGTGTACGTCGGGCGGTGTGCTGTTGTCTGCTTCTTGTTTACCTGCGTGCGTCCGGTCGTACTCGGTCACGTGCCGGCCGGCGTCGGCTCCTAGCGCTGGTGCCTCTCCGTGGTGGCGTCGGACTCGGGGGCGTCCATGAGGAAGAGCATCGAGCGGGCCTCCACCGTGACGGTGTCGTCCGCGGCCAGCACCGGGTCGGAGTCCCCGTCGACCGCGGGAGCCGTGTCCAGGGCGACCTTCCAGGTGGGGGAGTAGCCCTCGCCCGGGAGGGTGAAGGTGATGTCCTCGTCCGAGGCGTTGATGAGTACGAGGAAGGAGTTGTCCACGATCCTCTGGCCCCGCTCATCGGGCTCGGCGATCGCCTCCCCGTTGAGGAAGACCATCATGGCGCGGGCGTACCAGGTGGTCCAGTCCTGATCCGTCATCGACTCCCCGGACGGAGTGAGCCACTCGATCTCGCCGAGCTCGCTCTCGCCGCCGTGGCCGGCGTCGCCGGTGAAGAAGCGCCGACGCCGCAGCACCGGGTGGTCCCGGCGCAGCCACATCATGGTGCGGGTGAACTCCAGCAGGTCGTTGTCCTGCTCATCGAGGTCCCAGTCGATCCAGGAGATCTCGTTGTCCTGGCAGTAGGCGTTGTTGTTCCCTCCCTGGGTCCGTCCCAGCTCGTCGCCATGACAGATCATGGGGACGCCCTGGCTGAACAGGACCGTGGCCAGGAAGTTGCGGGTCTGACGATGACGCAGCTCGTTGACCGCCGGGTCCTCGGTGGGGCCCTCGGCACCGCAGTTCCAGGAGCGGTTGTTGTTGTCGCCGTCGGCGTTGCCCTCGAGGTTGGCCTCGTTGTGCTTCTCGTTGTAGGAGACCAGGTCGTGCATCGTGAAGCCGTCGTGGGCGGTGACGAAGTTGATGCTGGCCACCGGGGTGCGCCCGGCGTGCTGGTAGAGGTCGGAGGAGCCGGTGATGCGGGAGGCGAACTCGCCCAGCGTGGAGGGCTCTCCGCGCCAGAAGTCGCGCACGGTGTCGCGGTACTTCCCGTTCCACTCACTCCACAGGGCGGGGAAGCCGCCCACGTTGTAGCCGCCGTCGCCCACGTCCCACGGCTCGGCGATGAGCTTGACCTGGGAGAGCACCGGGTCCTGGTGGATGATGTCGAAGAAGGCGCTGAGCTTGTCGACCTCGTGGAACTGGCGGGCCAGGGTCGAGGCCAGGTCGAAACGGAACCCGTCCACGTGCATCTCGGTGACCCAGTACCGCAGCGAGTCCATGATGAGCTGAAGGACGGCCGGCGAGCGCATGAGCAGCGAGTTGCCGGTGCCGGTGGTGTCGAAGTAGTGGGTCGGGGAGCCGTCGACGAGCCGGTAGTAGGAGCTGTTGTCGATGCCGCGGAAGGACAGGGTGGGGCCCAGGTGGTTGCCCTCGGCCGTGTGGTTGTAGACGACGTCCAGGATGACCTCGATGCCCGCCTCGTGGAAGGCCTTGACCATGGACTTGAACTCCTGGACCTGCTCGCCCTCGGCCCCGTAGGCGGCGTAGGTGTTGTGCGGCGCGAAGAAACCGATCGTGTTGTAGCCCCAGTAGTTCGACAGCCCCTTCTCCTGCAGGTGGGTGTCGTTGACGAACTGGTGGACCGGCATGAGCTCGATGGCGGTGACGCCCAGGCTCTTGAGGTGCTCGATGACGGCGGGCTGGGCCAGGCCGGCGTAGGTGCCCCGCAGGTTCTCGGGAACCAGCGGGTGCAGCTGGGTCATGCCCTTGACGTGGGCCTCGTAGATGATGGTCTCGTGGTACTCGTGACCCGGGGGACGGTCATGGCCCCAGTCGAAGTAGGGGTTGATGACCACTGAGCGCATGGTGTGCCCGGCCGAGTCCTCCTCGTTGCGCACCTCCGGGTTGTCGAAGGAGTAGGAGTACAGGGTCTGAGAGGGCGTGACCTCGCCGGAGATCGCCTTGGCGTACGGGTCCAGCAGCAGCTTGGAGGGGTCACAGCGGTCGCCGGAGGCCGGGTCGTAGGGGCCGGCCACCCGATAGCCGTACTTCTGCCCCGGCGAGATTCCGGGAAGGTAGGCGTGCCAGACGTCGCCGTCGACCTCCTTGAGGGCCACCTTCTCCTCGTTGCCCTCGTCGTCGAACAGGCACAGGTCGACGCCGCTGGCCGCCGAGGAGTAGAGGGCGAAGTTGGTTCCCGAGCCGTCGTAGGTCGCCCCGAGCGGGTAGGGGTGTCCCGGCCAGGTCTGGCGCTGCGGGGCTTCCTGAGATTCCTGAGTGGCCTGAGGCATCGGTGTCGTCGGCGTGGTCATAGGTACTACCCTGCCACGACTGAGGTGTGAAGGCAGGCGTGTGGGAGAAAGACATGTCACGTCGAACCACTCCCCGGAGTCCTCCCATCGTCCTCCCACTCGTCGTGCCGTGGTCATGCTGTGGTTGCGCTGTGACTGCGTTGTGACCGTGAGACGGCCTCACTGAAGCGTGAGACACCTCATGAGGAATCGGGGGTGGGTCGGTTTTGCCTCTGACGGATACCTCTGCTAACTTTCTTCCCGCACCCCACAAGGGTGTCACGCGGATGTGGCTCAGTTGGTAGAGCATCACCTTGCCAAGGTGAGGGTCGCGGGTTCGAGTCCCGTCATCCGCTCGGGCGATTGGCGCAGCGGGAGCGCGCTTCCCTGACACGGAAGAGGTCACTGGTTCGATCCCAGTATCGCCCACCAGAACAGAGGTTCACCGAGTCCGGAGCATGGTTGGTGCTCCGGACTTCTTCGTGTGACCGGTTCCGACTTCTCCGGGCGTGCCGATAACTCCCAATAACTCCCGATCGCCCGACGGCTCTCGGCGGCTCCCTCGCCATCGTGCGTCGTCGTGCACGTACCGGGTGGTGTGTGTCACCGGAGGATCACGGCCACATCGCTGAGTAACGAGGGAATCGCCTGGAATCCTGCTGGATTCCAGATGTCCGTCCGCAGTGTCCGAGGCCGTCTGCGTGTCCGGATCGTGATGTCCCTCCGACGGCCGGGAACGGGCGGTCCCGGCGTGCTCTACCATCTGGGGAGGAGTTGGTCCCTGCGGCAAGAAACGGATGGTTATGACGGAACGCTTCAGGCACCTGCTGCCCGTGGTCCTCGGTGGTGATATCGGCGCCTACGCCCTGGCACGGCAGCTTCACGAGGTCACCGGCACCCCGGTGACGGTCGTGGCCTCGGACCCGATCGTGGCGATCTCCGAGTCCGCCTACATCACCGTCGTTCACCAGGAGGCCGGTGCGGCGCCGGAGCGGACGATCGAGCTGCTGCAGCGGCTGGTCCGTGGACGTGGTCCCCGCAGCGCCGTGCTCATGGCCAACACCGACGCCGCGGCGGCGATGATCTCCGCCAACCGGGACGAGCTCGAGCCCACCTACGTGCTGCCCTTCCCGGACATCGACGTCCTCGACGCCGTCAGCGACAAGGCCTCCTTCTCCCGGCTGTGCGCCGAGGTGGGGGTGCTCACGCCCCGTGAGGTCGTCGTCGACCTGGCCGACCCCGACTGCGAGCCCCCGACCTCCGCCGCCGAGCTCGGCCTGGAGTTCCCGCTCGTGGCGAAGGCCGCCATCGGCGCCGACTACGACCGCGTCTCCTTCCCCGGCAAGCGCAAGATCTGGTTCATCGACGACGCCGCCGAGCTGGCCGGTATGTGGAAGAGCCTGAAGGGCGCCGGCTACCGCTCGACCTTCCTGGTCCAGGAGTGCATCCCCGGTGACGACACCGCCATGCGCTCGGTGACCGCCTACATGGACTCCACCGGCGAGCTGCGCCTCATCGGCTCGGCACGCGTCCTCCTGCAGGACCACGCCCCCACCATGATCGGCAACCCGGTCGCCATGATCACCGAGGCCTTTCCCGACCTGTGGGACGCGACGAGCCGCCTGCTGCGCCACGCCGGCTACCGAGGGTTCGCCAACCTCGACATCAAGGTGGACCCGCGTGACGGGCGCCAGCTCTTCTTCGAGGTCAACCCCCGCATCGGCCGTAACTCCTTCTACCTGACCGCAGCCGGCGCCAACCCCATGGCCGTCATGCTCAAGGACCTGGTCCTGGATCAGCGCGACGAGCCCATCGAGGTGACCCGGCAGGTCCTCTACTCCCTGGTTCCCGACGGCGTCATCGCCCGCTACGTCTCCGACGAGGCCCTGCGCCGCAAGGCCAAGAGCCTGGGGCGAGGCGTCGACCCGCTGCGCGACCCGGTCGAGCGCTCGCTGCGTCGGCGCGTAACGATCGAGCTCCAGCGCCTCAACCACTACCGCAAGTTCGCCCGCAACTATCCGCAACGAGTCGACAGGTCCCGCTGAATGTCCGAGAACGAGAACATGTCCGACAGCACCACTCCCGAAACCGCCCCCGACACCACCGCACAGCCCCCCGAGACCCCACGGTCCACCACGGACGCCGCCACCGACGTCACCACCGACGCCGTTCCGCAGGCCGCTGCTGACGGGACCCGGAAGACCGACAGGCCCCAGAAGGCTCAGCCGACTGAGAAGACTGAGAAGGCCGAGAAGGTTGAGAACGCCGGAAAGCCCAAGGCCTCCCGGCCCACGCACCCCGAGCCGGTGCACTCCACCCCGGACCGCTCCGAGACCCTGCGCCGGGTCGACGGGCGCGAGATGCGTCTGGCCGTGGGCAACAGCCCCTTCCCGGTCGAGCAGACCGAGGCCTGGGAACGCTTCGAGGAGGCCATGGGGCGCCCGCTGTGGGGACGCTACCTGTATGAGGACGAGGGCAAGCCCGTGGCCGCCATCGCCCTGTACCGCTACGAGATGGGCGGCCAGACCTTCCTGTGGGCCAAGCACGGTCCGGTCTGGCTCAAGGAGCAGTCGCCCGAGCGCGAGGCCCACCTGCGTCGGCTGCTGCGCTCAGTGGTCAAGGAGCGCGACCGCTCCGTGCGCTTCATCCGCATGCACGCCCGCTACCGCGACACCGACCTGCGCGAGCTGCTGTCCACCATCACCTACGACCGCACCTACGTCATCGACCTGGTGCCCAAGACGCCCGAGAAGATGGCCGCCGCCATGCCCAAGGACGGCCGTCGCGCCGTCAAGCGCGCCGAGCGCGTGGCCCGGGAGGCCGGCTGCACCATCAGCGACGAGACCGGTCTGAGCCGCGAGGAGTTCGACGAGGTCTACGAGGTCCTGCGCGAGACCGCCGAGCGCGACGGCTTCAAGCCCCACGACGCCGAGGTCTACTGGACCATGCTGACCGCCCTGGGGGAGAAGAACGCCCGCCTGTTCGTCCTGCGCAAGGACGGCGTCCCTCACGCCTGGGACCTCATCCTCACCTCGGGCAAGGACTCCGTGGCCTACTACGGCGCCTCCTCCAACGAGTCGCGCACCTTCCGCGGGGCCGAGGCCCTGGACTGGTGGGCCGCCTGCACCCTGGCCCAGGAGGGCTACCGCGGCCTGGACCTCATGGGCGCCGGCTCCACCCGCGTCCCCTCGCTCTACACGGTGGGCCAGTACAAGAAGCGCTACGCCCAGCACGTCACCGAGGTCGACGGCGCCTGGGACGTCCCGGTCTCCCGGGTCATCTACTCGGGGATGTCCACCGCCAAGCGCCTGCGTGACGCACTGCGCGCGCGGCGTGGCTCACGGGAGCACTGAGTCCACGCGGTCAGGACGTAGACTCGCGGCCGAACCGGGGTGCACCAGTACAGCGCCCCACACCGATGCAGAGGAGACGAGCCCGTGTCAGACCAGCCCACGATCGATATCACCCTCGACGGCGCGCCACGCACCATCGAGGCGGGCACCACGGGCACGCTCCTTCTGCAGGACGCCGTCAAGAAGGACGGCGTCGTCGCGATGCGTGTCAACGGTGAGCCCTGGGACCTGGACCGCCAGGTCCCTGCGGGCGCCATCGTCGAGCCGATCACCCTGACCAGCGAGGACGGCCTGAACATCCTGCGCCACAGCGCCACCCACGTCATGGCCCAGGCCGTCCAGGAGATGTTCCCGGACGTCAACCTCGGTATCGGTCCCTTCATCACCGACGGCTTCTACTACGACTTCGGAGCCATCGACGCGGTCACCCCCGAGATGCTGCGCGAGATCGAGAAGCGCATGAAGCGGATCGTCAAGGAGGGCCAGCGCTTCGTGCGCCGCGACATCAGCGAGGCCGAGGGACGCGAGGAGCTGGCGGACCAGCCCTACAAGCTCGAGCTCATCACCACCAAGGGCGCCGGCGCCGAGGGCGCCTCGGTGGAGGTCGGTGCCGGTGGGCTCACCATGTACGACAACGTCCGACGCGACGGCAGCGTCGCCTGGACCGACCTGTGCCGTGGCCCCCACCTGCCCTCGACCCGTCTTATCGGACAGGGCTTCGCGCTGACCAAGTCATCATCCGCCTACTGGAAGGGCGACCAGTCCGGCGACTCCCTCCAGCGCATCTACGGTACCGCGTGGGCCAGCAAGGACGATCTCAAGGCGTACCAGACCCGGCTGGCCGAGGCCGCCAAGCGTGACCACCGCAAGCTCGGGGCCGAGCTCGACCTGTACTCCTTCCCCGAGGAGATCGGCCCCGGCCTGGTGGTCTTCCACCCCAAGGGCGCCATGCTGCGCCACGAGATCGAGCAGTACGTCGTCGGCCGCCACCTGGACTACGGCTTCGACTTCGTCCACACCCCCGAGATCTCCAAGGGCGGGCTCTTCCACACCTCGGGCCACCTGCCCTACTACGCCGACACCATGTTCCCGCCGATGCTCGCCGACGAGGAGCGCGACGCCGAGGGCAACATCACCAAGGCCGGTCAGGAGTACTACCTCAAGGCCATGAACTGCCCGATGCACAACCTCATCTTCCGCTCCCGGGGACGGTCCTACCGAGAGCTGCCGCTGCGCTTCTTCGAGATGGGCCACGACTACCGCTACGAGAAGTCCGGGGTCGTCCACGGGCTGACCCGCATGCGCGGCTTCACCCAGGACGACTCGCACACCTACTGCACGCCCGAGCAGGCCGGCGAGGAGATCCGCTCCCAGATCGACTTCTTCCTGTCCATCCTCAAGGCCTTCGGGCTGACCGACTTCTACCTCGAGCTGTCCACCCGCGATGAGGACGGTGCCAAGAAGGACAAGTTCATCGGCTCCGACGCCGACTGGGCCGCCGCCACGCAGGCCCTTCAGGACGCCTGCGACGCCTCCGGCCTGGAGGTCGTCCCGGATCCCGGCGGTGCCGCCTTCTACGGCCCCAAGGTCTCGGTGCAGGTCAAGGACGCCATCGGCCGCACCTGGCAGATGTCCACCATCCAGTACGACTTCAACCAGCCCGAGCGCTTCGACCTGGAGTACACGGCCGCCGACGGCACCCACCAGCGCCCCATCATGATCCACTCGGCCAAGCTGGGCAGCGTGGAGCGCTTCATCGGGGTGCTCACCGAGCACTACGCGGGCGCCTTCCCCGCCTGGCTCTCCCCGGTGCAGGTGAGGCTCATCCCCGTGGCCGAGGCTTTCGATGCCTACGTCGACGACGTCGCGGCCCAGCTGCGCGCCCAGGGGGTGCGCGTCGAGGTGGACCACTCCGACGACCGCTTCGGCAAGAAGATCCGCAACGCCTCCAAGGACAAGATCCCCTTCACCCTCATCGCCGGAGGGGAGGACGCCGAGGCCGGTGCCGTCTCCTTCCGGTTCCGCGACGGAGAGCAGACCAACGGTGTTCCGGTCAAGGAGGCCGTGGAGCACATCGTCGGTGTCATCAACGCCCGTATCAACGACCCGGCGGGGGAGAAGCTGCACAGTGAATGACACAGCGCCTGAGGACGTGACTGAGGAGACGACCGATGCGACGGGCGCGGCCGTGAGTGACGGCCCGCCGGCCGGGGACGGTGCCGAGGCGGGTACCCAGATGGAGGCGCCCTTCTACCATGAGGGCGCCCCTGAGGCCTTCCAACGACTGTGGACCCCGCACCGCATGGTCTACATCGGGGGGCAGAACAAGCCCTCGGACGACACCCCCGCCCAGTGCCCCTTCTGCACCGGCCCGGACCGCAGCGATGAGGAGGCGCTCATCGTCCACCGGGGGCGGACCAGCTACGTCATCATGAACCTCTACCCCTACAACACCGGCCACCTGCTGGTGTGCCCCTACCGGCACATCTCCGACTGGACCGAGGCCACCGCGGCCGAGCGGGAGGAGATCGGTGAGCTGACCGCCACGGCCATGAGCGTCGTCCGCTCGGTGAGCCATCCCCACGGCTTCAACCTGGGCATGAACCAGGGGGAGATCGCCGGCGCGGGAATCGCCGCCCACCTCCACCAGCACATCGTGCCGCGCTGGAAGGGGGACGCGAACTTCATGCCCATCATCGGCCGGACCAAGCCCGTGCCCCAGCTGCTCGGGGAGCAGCGCGACATGCTCGCCTCCGCCTGGGCCGCCCACGCTCACGAGCCCGGGGACTGATGCCCCTTGTACCCCCTGGCCGTCTGCGACGATCACCATCATGGCGGGTGCGCTCCTTCTCGTTGTTCCAGCACGCTTCAGCCCACCTCCGTGATCGTCACTCCGACTCCTCCACCTAAGACCTAAGGACCTCATGCTCGGCAACCACGGCCGCGGTCTGACCAAGGCCCTGTTCACCCGCCCCGCCCTCGCACTCGGGCGGCTCGGGGTGACTCCCAACATGCTCACCGTCACCGGGACGGTGCTGTCGGTGACGGCGGCGGTCACCCTCCTGCCCCGAGGACACTTCGTGGCCGGGCCCCTCGTCCTGCTCGTGGTGCTGGTGGCCGACTCCTTCGACGGCATCCTGGCCCGGGCCACCGGCAGGAGCTCGGTGTTCGGAGCCTTCCTGGACTCCACGATGGACCGTCTGGCCGACGGCGCCGTCCTGGGGTCCCTGGCGGCCTGGGCCTCACTGTCCATGCCCGCCGGCACCCTGCGTACCGTGACGGTCGTGGCCGCCCTGGCTGCCATCGTCCTGGCGGCCACCGTCCCCTACGCCCGGGCGCGGGCCGAGTCCATCGGCGCCACCGCCAAGGTGGGGATCGCCGAGCGCACCGACCGCCTCCTCGTCGCGCTCGGAGCCACCTTCGTCGTGGGCCTGGGCGCGCCCCAGTGGGTGCTCACCGTCGCACTCGTCTACGTGGCGATCGCCTCCTTCATCACCGTGGTCCAGCGCGTGTGGACCGTCTACCAGCAGATGCGGTCGCAGGGAGATCCTGCATGAGGATGCGCCTGCCCACCGTCTCCGACGCCTACCGGCTGGCCTGGCGCGGAACCCGCCGTCTGCCCGCGCCCCTGGGCTACGGCATGGCGCACACTGTCGCGGACGTCCTGTGGGCCTGGCACCGCCTACGGCGCGCCACCACCGGCGTGGGGCAGCTCGAGCGCAACCTGTCGCGCATCCTTCCCCCGGGAACGCCGCCGCGCGCACTGCGCCGGACCACCCGAGCAGGAATGCGCTCCTACATGCGTTACTTCTACGAGGCCTTCGCCCTGCCCGGATTCACGCCGGACCAGGTTCTCGCACGAGTGCGCGCCGACCTCGATCCTCGGCTTCATGACGACCTGCGCGCGGGCAGCATCGTCATGGCGCTGCCGCACATGGGCAACTGGGACCTCATCGGCGCCTGGGCCTGCCGCGAGCTCGCGACCGTCCTGACCGTCGCCGAGCGCCTCAAGCCCGACGACCTCTTCGAGCAGTTCGTCGCCTTCCGCGAGGGGCTGGGCATGCGGATCATCGGCCAGGCGCACGGGGAGAAGGTCTTCGACCGTCTCCTTGAGACGGCGCGCGGGGGGCACTACGTCGTCGCTCTCCTGGCCGACCGGGACCTGTCCTCGGCCGGTATCACCGCCCGGCTCGGCACCGCCACCGCCCGAGTGGCCGCCGGACCAGCCGCGATCGCCCAGCGCCTGGACCGTCCCCTGTACGCCGTATCGATCCACTACGAGCCGCTCAGCGGTGAGCGACGTCGTCGGGCGAGATCGCCCTGGGGACTGGTTCTGACAGCCCGTAAGGTTCCGTCGCCGCCGAACCTGGCGGGCAGGGAGCAGGTCGTGGCGCACACCCGGGACTGGGTCGCCGAGCTGGAGCCGTTGATCGCCGAGCATCCTGAGGACTGGCACATGCTCCAGCCCGTCTTCGACGCCGACCTGGACCAGGAGCGCCTGGCCCGCAGCCACGCCCGCGAGCAGCAGACCGACGACAGGCACAGGGAGGGCCTATGAGGATCGGCATCGTCTGCCCCTACTCCTTCGACGCGCACGGAGGCGTCCAGGTCCACGTCATGGATCTGGCCGGGGAGCTCTTCCGACGCGGCCACGAGGTCCAGGTCCTCGCTCCGGCCTCTCAGGACACCGACCTGCCGGACTGGGTCACCAGCGCCGGCGACTCCATCGCCATTCCCTACAACGGCTCGGTGGCGCGGCTGAACTTCGGCGCACTCGTGGCCCGGCGGGCCCGGCGCTGGCTGGAGGCCGGGGAGTTCGACATCCTGCACATCCACGAGCCCATCACTCCCAGCGTCGGAATGCTGACCCTCCAGGCCGCCACCGGCCCGGTGGTGGGCACCTTCCACGCCGCCATGGACCGCTCGCTGGCACGTGAGCTGCTGAGCCCGGCGACGGTGCCGCTCATGGAGAAGCTCTCGGCCCGTATCGCCGTCTCGGAGGAGGCCCGGCGCACCCTCATCCAGTACCACGGCGGCGACGCCATCGTCATTCCCAACGGGGTCAATGTCGCTCCCTTCGCCTCCGCTTCCAAGGACGATCCCCGCTTCCGCGGGACGGACGAGGCCCCCACCATCTCCTTCCTGGGACGTCTCGACGAGCCCCGCAAGGGGCTGCGGGTCCTCGCCGACGCCATTCCCACGGTGCTGAGGTCCGTCCCGGGAGCCCGCTTCCTCATCGCCGGTCGCGGCCAGGCCCAGGAGATCCGCGACGAGCTCGCCGGTTTCGGCGACTCCGTGGTCTTCCTGGGAGGAGTGAGTGATGAGGACAAGGCCGCCATGCTGGCCTCGGCCACCTGCTACGTGGCTCCGCAGACCGGCGGGGAGTCCTTCGGCATCGTCCTGGTCGAGGCCATGGCCGCAGGAACCCGGGTCATTGCCTCCGACCTCAAGGCCTTCTCCGACGTGCTCGCCGAAGGACGCTACGGGGCGCTGTTCCGCAACGAGGACAGCGATGACCTGGCCCGGGTCGTCATCGATGCCCTCCAGGACGCTCCTGCCGCTCAGGCCCGCCAGGAGGCGGCCTGCCAGGTGGTCGGGCGATACGACTGGTCCGCGGTCACCGATGAGGTCCTCGACGTCTACGACATGGCCCTGTCCACCGCCCACACCCGGGTGGCACCCGCGCCCGGTTCACGGACGATGCTGGGACGGCTGCGAGACGCACTGGACGACTAGCATTCGTAGCATCCGACCGGCGCACGACCAGAGCGGCGCACAGTGCAGGAACCGATTCGGCGACGACCGATGCTGACCATCTCAGGAGTGACGAGGGACCGACAATGGCAACCATGACGACGGCCATGACAGAGGCAGCCGGCCTCTCAACCGGTGCAGGCCAGGCCGTGCCGATGCTGTCCTGGGCGGGTCCTGCCACCCCGGTCCCGGTGTGGAGCGTCGTCGTGCTGCTCGTCGGGCTGGCCGTGGCCATCGGATGGGCCCTGTACGCCAGAGCCGTCCGCGTGGACCGGCTGCACCGACAGGTCCTGGGATCGCGGGCCACGCTCGAGGCCCAGCTCGTTCACCGGGCCGAGGCCGCAGCGGACCTGGCCACCACCAGGGCTCTGGACCCGGCCTCCGGGCTGCTGCTCAGCCGCGCCGCCCGTGAGGCGCTGGACGCCGAGGGGCCGATCGTCGACGACGGTCTGGACACCTCCCCGCGCCTCGATGCCGCACCGGATCCCGCTGGTGGCGCCGCCGGAACCGTGCGGAGCGCCCGCAGCCGGGCCCTCATTGAGTCCGACCTCAGCCGGGTCCTGCGCACGGTGGTCTCCGAGCCCGCTCGTCGGGACCTGTCCGAGGACCCGTTGAGCGTGCCGGCGCTCGAGCGGCTGGACCGGGCCTGCTCCCGTCTGGTCCTGGCCCGCAGGTTCCACAACACCCACGTCAGTGAGGCCCAGGCGCTCAGGAGCCGGCTGCTCGTTCGGGTGTGTCACCTGGCCGGGCACGCCCCCATGCCCCAGACCTTCGACGCCGACGACGACACCACCCCTGAGGTGCAGCCGGCTCATGACGACGAGGTGCAACCGAGGTGAACCAATGAGTACTACTCCCAGCCCGTGGGCGCCCCGCCCCGGATACCGGCGCTCCAGCGGACTGCCCCAGACCTCCGCCGGCCCCAGTCCGCTTCCCGGCACGGGACAGCGCTACCAGGTTCACCGGGAGAGCGCGCCCTTCGCCCCCGCGGGACAGACCGGTCAGCAGCAGGCCGCGCCGGCCTGGACCCGTCCCGGTCCCCACTCCGCGAGAAGGACGGGTGAGCTCGTCGCACGTCTGGTTCTCGCCTCCATCGGGGCTCTCCTCATGATCATCGTCATCTGGATCGCCTCCCGCTCGGCCTCGGACTCCTCCGTGCTGTCCGCGGCGATTCTCCTGGCGATGATCCCCCTGGGGCTCGTGCTCGTCGTCGTGTACTGGATCGACCGATGGGAGCCCGAGCCACTGCCCACCCTCATCGTGGCCTTCCTGTGGGGAGCCGGTGTGGCCACCGCCATCTCCATGCTGGTCAACACCACCGTGCTCTACGCCGCCGCCGAGTCGACGCTCAGCCTGGAGGGGGCCTTCCAGATCTCCGCGGTCGTCTCGGCACCGCTCATCGAGGAGACCACCAAGGGGCTCGGCGTACTCATCATCTTCCTCATCTGGAGGCGCACCTTCAACGGCGCCATCGACGGTCTCGTCTACGCCTCCGTCGTTGCCGCGGGCTTCGCCTTTGCCGAGAACATCGGGTACTTCATCAACTACTGGGACTCCATCACCACCATCTTCATCGTGAGAGGCGTGTTCTCACCCTTCGCGCACGTCACCTTCACCGCCTGCACGGGCCTGGCCATCGGGATGTCCTCACGGCGCCGTTCACGGGCGGCCTGGGTCTGGATGACCCCCATCGGCCTGGTCTGCGCGATCATCCTCCACGCCATCTGGAACGGGGTCATCGCATCCGCCGGGAGTCCACTGGTCATGTTCATCCTGGTGGATCTTCCGGTGTTCGCCGTCTGCATGGGGATCGTGGCGTGGCTGCGGTGGGCCGAGCGCATGACCATGCGCAACCGGCTCGACGACTACGCCCGCGCCGGCTGGTTCGCACCGGCCGAGGTTCAGATGCTCACCACCGGAGGGGGGCGCAGGGCGGGCAAGCGCTGGGCCGCCACCCGGGGGCCGCAGGCGGTGTACGCGATGAACGTCTTCCAGAAGGGCGCAGCGGAGCTCGCCCAGCTGCGCCAGCAGGCCGTGGACGGCCATGCCCAGGCCGATTTCTCCACCAAGGAGACCGAGCTGCTCGATCGCATCACCTCGGCGCGTCGCACCTTCATCGGAGCCGCGTAGGAGCCAATCCGAAGCCGCTCGGACCTGCGGGTGGCTGTAGACGGATCGGGGCTCACGGCGTGAGCGCGCCGGGTCGCCCGCGCGCCGAGTAGTAGCATGCGCCCCGTCAGCATCTTTTCACGGAGCCGTCGATCCCGCCCCTGCACGGGCGCGAGGGACGGCTCACGGCCCGAGGACCAGGATTGAGCACAGAGCAGACCACACCCAGCACCGGTACCCTCACCGTCAAGCGCGGCATGGCGGACATGCTCAAGGGCGGCGTCATCATGGACGTCGTCACGCCCGAGCAGGCCCGCATCGCCCAGGACGCGGGAGCCGTCGCCGTCATGGCCCTCGAGCGCGTCCCCGCAGACATTCGCGCCCAGGGGGGCGTGGCCCGTATGAGCGACCCCGACCTCATCACCGGCATCATCGAGGCCGTCTCCATCCCGGTCATGGCCAAGGCCCGCATCGGCCACTTCGTGGAGGCCCAGGTGCTCCAGAGCCTCGGTGTGGACTACATCGACGAGTCTGAGGTCCTCACCCCAGCCGACTACGCCCACCACATCGACAAGCAGGCCTTCACCGTCCCCTTCGTCTGCGGCGCCACCAACCTGGGCGAGGCGCTGCGCCGCATCACCGAGGGGGCGGCCATGATCCGCTCCAAGGGTGAGGCCGGCACCGGCGACGTCTCCAACGCGGTGACCCACATGCGCACGATCCGCGACGAGATCCGCCGCCTGACCTCCCTTCCCGAGGATGAGCTCTACGTGGCCGCAAAGGAACTCGCCGCACCCTATGAGCTTGTCGCCGAGGTCGCTCGCACCGGGCACCTGCCCGTCGTCCTGTTCACCGCCGGCGGTATCGCCACACCCGCCGACGCCGCCATGATGATGCAGATGGGGGCCGAGGGCGTGTTCGTGGGCTCGGGCATCTTCAAGTCCGGCGACCCTGCCAAGCGCGCCGCCGCGATCGTGCGCGCCACCGCCCAGTTCGACGACCCCGACGTCATCGCCGAGGTCTCCCGAGGCCTGGGGGAGGCCATGGTCGGCATCAACGTCGACGAGATTCCCGAGCCCCACCGTCTGGCGGAACGTGGCTGGTGACCGGCTCCCCGGGTGATGTCGACCGTACAGCCGGTCACTGCACCGACCACCCCACCGAGCACCCGGACGGATCGAGCTCTCCTTTCGCCCCCGGCCGGTTGACCGCCGACGGGCGACATCCGGTGCTGGTCCCCGAGAACTGGGGCGAGCACCTCAACCCCTCCGAGTGGGCTCTGGGCGGTGACGGCCTGCCCTTCAGGGCGGCCGCGCGGGTCCTGGTCGTCACCCGGGACGGAGACATCCTGCTCCTGGTGGGGCACGATGCGGCGGACCCGGGTCACAGTTGGGTATTCACCCCGGGAGGAGGACTCCGCCCCGGTGAGGAGCCGCGGGCCGGAGCCGTGCGCGAGCTGGCCGAGGAGTCCGGGATCGACGTCGCCCCCACCGATCTCGAGGGCCCCGTCGCCCACCGGGAGGCGGTCTTCCGCTTCGCCAGCGTCACCTGCCGCCAGGACGAGACCTTCTTCCTCCTGCGCCTGCCCACCAGGCATGCTGTCGGGAAGGAGGGGTGGACCGCGCTGGAGCGCGACGTCGTGGACTCCATCGCCTGGTGGAGCCCCGAGGAGCTGCGGGCTGCCCAGGAACGGGGCCAGGAGATCTACCCGGTACGCCTGCCCGCGCTCGTGGACGAGCTCGCCTCCGGCTGGAGCGGTGAGCCGCTCGACCTGACCGATCCGGTGGACGCCGAGATCCTGGCCGCGCTGACGGCCGCCTCCGCCCCGCATGACCACCACGACCACCAAGGACCCAGATGACCAGCCCGAACCGACACCGGCGAGCCCACACGATGGACGCGCGTCATCCGCGGGCGCTGTTCCCCGCGCCCGCGCCGGCCGACGCCCGTCCCACGATCGGTGTCCTGGCCCTCCAGGGCGACGTGCGTGAGCACTCTCTGGCCCTTGAGGCGGCAGGGGCGCGCCCCGTCGTCGTGCGCCGCGTCGCTGACCTGGGACGGGCCCCGGCAGACTGGCTCGACGGGCTGGTGGTCCCCGGTGGGGAGTCGACGACGATGAGCACCCTGCTGGTCTCCTTCGGGATGCTCGAGCCGCTGCGCGAGCTGATCGGTCAGGGCCTGCCCGTCTACGGGTCGTGCGCCGGGATGATCATGCTGGCCGACCGTGTCGAGGGCGCGGAGGAGGGACAGGCCCTCCTGGGCGGCATCGATATGACCGTGCGCCGCAACGCCTTCGGGCGCCAGGTGGACTCCTACGAGGAGGATCTCATCGCCCCGGCGCTGGGGGCGGGGCGGGACCGGCCACTGCACGCCGTCTTCATCCGGGCTCCCTGGGTGGAGGAGGTGGGCCCCGGTGTCGAGATCCTCGCCACGACCCGCGCAGGACGTGCGGCTGGGGCCAGCGGGGCCGACGGCGGTAGGATCGTCGCGGTTCGTCAAGGGACCCTGCTCGCCACGTCCTTCCACCCGGAGGTCGGAGGCGACCACCGGGTCCACGACGTCTTCGTCTCCATGGTGACGCGCCGGGTCTGACTGCGTCCGGCTGCGCCCTCCTCATCGACTCCCAAGGAGCACATATGTCGGGTCACTCCAAGTGGGCCACCACCAAGCACAAGAAGGCCGCCATCGACGCCAAGCGCGGCAAGCTCTTCGCGCGCCTCATCAAGAACATCGAGGTCGCCGCCCGCACCGGGGGCGGCGACCCGACCGGCAACCCCACCCTGTACGACGCCATCCAGAAGGCCAAGAAGAACTCCGTCCCGGCGGACAACATCACCCGCGCTGTCAAGCGCGGCAGCGGTGAGGAGGCCGGTGGCGCCGACTGGCAGACCATCATGTACGAGGGCTACGGCCCCGGCGGCGTCGCCTTCCTCGTCGAGTGCCTCACCGACAACCGCAACCGGGCCGCCTCCGACGTGCGCGTGGCCTTCTCCCGCAACGGCGGCAACCTGGCCGACCCCGGCTCGGTGGCCTACAACTTCACCCGCAAGGGCGTCGTCGAGGTCGCCAAGGCCGATGGCGTGGACGAGGACTCCATCCTCATGGCCGTCCTGGATGCCGGCGCCGAGGAGGTCGAGGACATGGGGGAGTCCTTCGAGATCTACTCCGAGCCCGGTGACATTATCGCCGTGCGCACCGCCCTGACGGAGGCCGGCATGGACTACGACTCCGCCGAGGTCCAGTTCGTCGCCGGCACCAAGGTCGAGGTCGACGTCGACGGCGCCCGCAAGGTCTTCCGCCTCATCGACGCCCTGGAGGACTCCGACGACGTCCAGAACGTCTACACCTCGGTGGACCTCAGCCCTGAGGTGGCCGCCGAGTTCTCCAACGACGAGGACTGAGCCCCTGGGCGCCACAGGCACCCGGCCGCCTTCGGCTCGCGCCGTCGTCGCTCAGCAGCGGGTCCTGGGGATCGATCCCGGGCTGACCCGCTGCGGCCTGGGATGCGTGGACGTCGACCCCCGCCGCCAGGTCCGCCTGGTGGAGGTCGGTGTCGTGCGCACCCCTCCGTCGCAGAGCCCCGAGCTGCGGCTGCTGACCATCACCGAGGCCGTCGAGGACTGGATCGCCCGACTGGGGCCCTCGGTCGTCTCCGTCGAACGGGTCTTCGCGCAGGACAACCTGCGCTCCGTCATCGGGGTCGCCCAGGTGATGGGCACCGTGATGGCCACGGCGGCGCGCGCGGGCCTGGAGGTCGCTCAGCACACGCCCAGTGAGGCCAAGGCCGCCGTCACCGGGTCGGGAACTGCGGACAAGATGCAGGTCCAGGCCATGGTCACCCGCATCCTCGGCCTTGGCACCCCGCCCCGACCGGCCGATGCCGCCGACGCGCTCGCCCAGGCGATCTGCCACGGCTGGCGCGGTGGTGGGACCGGGACGGACGACGCCACCGAGATGGTCTCGGCCGGAGGAGCGGTACGCGTCTCCGCCCGCACACCCGCGCAGCGCCAGTGGGCCGCCGCCCAGGCCGCCGCTCGACGCACCGGAGCCGTCGACCCGCGGCGGGTGCGGCGCTGACGGCGCCAACAGCCATGGGCTGCTAGGATCCGAACAGGTGTTCGAGTCCGTCCACCCCTGCCTGAGTCCGTCCGACTCACCGAGAACGTCCAGGAGAAGCTGCCCATGATCGCCTCCCTGCGCGGCACTGTCCTCAGTGTCGGCCTGACCGGTGCCGTCATCGAGACCGGTGGTGTCGGCATGAGCATCCAGGCCACGCCCACCACGCTGTCCGGCCTCAGGGTCGGCGAGGAGACCCTCGTTCACACCGAGCTGGTGGTCCGCGAGGACTCCCTGACGCTGTTCGGATTCGCTGACGCCGACGAGCGGGACAGCTTCCGCACACTCATGAGCGCCAAGGGAGTCGGGGCCAAGCTGGCGCTGGCGATGCTGGCGGTCCACACCCCCAACACGCTCCGGCGCGCCATCGCCTCCCAGGACGTCGCGGCCCTCACCCGGGTGCCCGGGCTCGGCCCCAAGGGCGCCCAGCGCGTCATCCTGGACGTGGCCGACAAGCTCGGCCCCGTCACCGGTGACGACCTCGACGTCGCGCCGTCGGCCTCGCAGGAGGCGGGGGGAGGGAGCCCGCAAACCGCCTTGGACGGCGCAGTGCCCAACGCCGACGTCGTCGCCGCCCTGGTTCAGCTCGGCTGGAACGAGGCCAGTGCCGGCCAGGCCGTGGCCGCCGTCGAGGCCGACTACGCCGAGGCCGGTGAGAGCCCAGACATGGCGGTTCTGCTCCGGGCCTCCTTGAGGTGGCTGGGAGGCGGGCACCGTGGATGATGCGAGGCAGGACGGCCAGGAGCGCCTGGTCGGCGGCGGCGCGGACGCCACCGAGCGGGCCGCCGAGGCAGCCCTTCGGCCCAAGCGCCTGGAGGACTTCACCGGCCAGGAGGTGGTGCGCGGTCAGCTCTCGGTGGTCCTGCGCTCCGCCCTGGCCCGCGGGGTGACGGCCGACCACGTCCTGCTGTCCGGCCCGCCCGGACTGGGCAAGACCACCCTGGCCATGATCATCGCCGCCGAGGTGGACGGCTCCCTGCGCCTGACCTCGGGGCCGGCCATCCAGCACGCCGGGGACCTCGCCGCCATCCTGTCCTCCCTGGAGGAGGGGGACGTGCTGTTCATCGACGAGATCCACCGGCTGGCCCGCACCGCCGAGGAGATGCTCTACCTGGCGATGGAGGACTTCCGCGTCGACATCGTCGTGGGGAAGGGGCCCGGCGCCACCTCCATCCCCCTGTCGCTGCCGCCCTTCACCGTGGTCGGCGCCACCACGCGGGCGGGTCTGCTGCCCGCCCCGCTGCGGGACCGCTTCGGCTTCACCGGGCACCTCGACTACTACGGGCCGGGCGAGCTGACCCGGATCCTCACGCGCAGTGCGGGCCTGCTGGGGGTGAGCCTGGAGGCGGACGCCGCCAAGGAGCTGGCTTCTCGCTCGCGCGGCACGCCCCGCATCGCCAACCGGCTGCTGCGCCGGGTCCAGGACTGGGCGGAGGTTCATGGACGGCCCGGTCGCCTCGACCTGACGGCGGCCCGCGGCGCCCTGGACGTCTTCGAGGTTGACGCCCTGGGGCTGGACCGCCTCGACCGTCAGGTGCTCGAGGCCCTGTGCACGCGATTCGGGGGCGGCCCGGTGGGGCTGACGACGCTGGCGGTCAGCGTGGGGGAGGAGCCCGAGACGGTGGAGACTGTGGCCGAGCCCTACCTGGTGCGCGAGGGACTGGTCGTGCGCACCCCGCGGGGAAGAGCGGCCACGTCAGCGGCCTACACCCACCTGGGTCTTGAGCCCCCTGCGGACGGAGCATTGTTCTCCTGACGGGCAACCGGGTAATGTAATCAATTCGTGACCGGTTGGTACCTAGTTGTGCCCGACCACTCGCCAGCGGCAGGTAACGCTGTTGCCTACGTGCCCTAGACTCACCATTGCTGACCTGTGACGGTCGTAGGTCTGCATCAGCCGAGACTGCCTAGTCGAAACGGAGAAGCCTCCATGCCGCAGTATTTCCTCTGGATCATGCTCATCGGGATGCTCCTGATGATGTGGTTCGTCAGCCGTAGGCAGCGCGCGATGCAGGAGGAGCAGCAGCGCCGCACCGAGAAGGGCCTGGTGCCCGGTAACTGGGTGCGCACCATCGGCGGCTTCTACGGGACGGTCGTGGAGGTTGACGGTGACGTGGTCACGCTGGCCACGCCTCTGGGCGATGAGACCCTGTGGAGCAAGCGGGCCATCGCCGCCATCGAGGAGCCGCCCTTCGGATCGGCCGGAGCCCACGAGGAGTCGGAGGACGAGGGCGAGCAGGCTGACGACGACGCCCGGGAGTCCGATCAGGACACGGCCGAGCCGCAGTCCTGACGCTCGGCCTCCGCCACGCTCACCGGTCCGCGGCCGGCCGACCGCGAACCCGGTGAACCCGGTACCGACGACGTCGGATCGATCAGGCCCCTCGGCGCTGAGCAGTCCCGAGCATGACCCTGGCCCTGCTGAGCGGCCCTGCTCCAGCGCTGTGAGCCCACCGGCTCAGGCCCGTGCCGCCGTGTCGACCACCCCGCACTCACCCCGCCGTCGGGTCACCCACCCGAACCCACCCACCCCAGGAAGGGACCACGTGTCCAGTAAGCAGCGAAAGCGCCCCGGGCGCCGCCTCCTGATGTTCATCCTCGTCCTCATCATCGGTTTCGGTGCGCTGGTGGCGGGAACCATGAGGCACAAGGCGTCGCTGACGCCCGGCCTCGCCCTCGACCTCGAAGGCGGCACCCAGATCATCCTGACGCCCACGACCTCCGACGGCTCGTCAATCAGCGACAACGATGTCGAGCAGGCCATTGAGGTGATCCGCCAGCGCGTGGACGCCTCCGGTGTCTCCGAGGCCCAGATCTCTCGCCAGGGCGGTCAGAACATCGTGGTCTCGCTGCCCGGAAAGCCCAGCCAGGCGACCCTGGAGCTGGTGCGGACCTCCGCCGTCATGTACTTCCGACCGGTCATCCGCATCCTGCCGGGCAGCGCCCAGCAGGCGGCCAAGAACATCGCCAGCCAGAACCCCTCCGCCGGGGCCACCCAGGCGCCCACGGACCAGCCCACTGCTCAGTCCGAGGTCCAGCCCGACCCCAACGCCGGCGGCGAGGAGGCCACCCAGCCGGCCGAGGACTCCGCAGGCGAGGAAGGCGGCTCGAGCGAGGACGATCAGACGACTGGGCAGGAGGGGCAGGACGGCGCCTCGGCCGAGCAGCCCGCCGCCACCTCGGCGCCCACCGCCGAGTCCACCGCGCAGCCCAGGACTCCCGAGGAGATCGCCAAGCAGCTGGCGGACGTCAACCAGGACGGCGTCATCTCCTCCGACCCGCTGCCCTCCCAGGACCAGGACAAGAACAACTCCTCAGACTCCTGGATCACTGAGCAGCTCCTCTACGACGGCTACATGACCGACTGCTCCGACCCGAAGAACCTCACTGGTCAGACGCAGGACCCCAAGGTCGCCGTCATCTCCTGCTCCAAGGAGGCCGGTTCCCAGCAGCACGGCGCCTACATCCTCGGCCCGGCCGAGATCACCGGCACCGAGCTCAAGAGCGCCAGCTCGGGCCTGGAGACCGACTCGCGGGGACAGGCCACCAACAAGTGGGTCGTCTCGCTGGCCTTCAACCCCGACGGCACCAAGAAGTTCTCCGAGCTGTCCAAGCGCCTGCTGGCCTACCGTGACCAGGCCAGTGCCGCCGGCACCCAGGGCGCTCAGTCCCAGCAGGCCCAGAACGACCAGGCCAAGGCCCAGTTCGCCATCGTCCTGGACGGTCTGACCATCATGGCCTCTGGCTTCAATCAGGACGTCCACTCGCCGATCACCGACGGCCGGGTCCAGATCACCGGCGGCTTCAACCAGAACCAGGCCAACACGCTGGCCAACCAGCTCTCCTTCGGCTCGCTGCCGCTGAGCTTCACGGTTCAGTCCGAGCAGCAGATCTCCGCCACCCTGGGCACCGAGCAGCTGCGCAACGGTCTGATCGCCGGACTCATCGGCTTCGGACTCATCATCCTCTACCTGGCCTGGCAGTACCGCGGCCTGGCGGTGGTGGCCGTGGCCTCCCTGGTGGTGGCCGCCGCCGGCACCTACCTGGTGATCGCCGCGCTGAGCGCCACCATGGGCTACCGCCTGTCCCTGGCGGGAGTGGCCGGACTCATCATCTCCATCGGCATCACGGTGGACTCCTTCATCATCTACTTCGAACGCGTGCGCGACGAGGTGCGTCTGGGACGAACCCTGAAGACGGCCATCGATGAGGGGTGGAAGCACGCCAGGCGCACGATCCTCGTCTCCGACGCCGTCAACCTCGTGGCCGCGATCGTGCTGTACTTCCTCGCCGTCGGCGGGGTGCAGGGCTTCGCCTTCACCCTGGGGGTCACCACCTGCGTGGACCTGGCCATCATCATCTTCTTCACCCACCCGTTCATGGAGTGGATCGTCCGCTTCCGCTTCTTCGGTGAGGGTCACCGGCTCTCGGGCCTGGACCCCGAGCACCTCGGGGCGACGTCGTCGTCCACCTACGGCAAGGGGCGCGAGGCCGTGGCCGACCGTGTGGCCGGCTCCCTGGCTCGCCGCAAGGCTGAGGCCCGTAAGGCCGCCGAGAGCCCGGATGACAGCGCGGACGAGACTGCCGAGGAGGCAGCCGATGACGCGGCTGAGCAGGCGGAGGATGAGGCGGTCGATGCCACGGCCGGTGACGGAAAGGACGGTGAGACGAAGTGAAGTCTCTCGCCACGCTCGGTAACGAGCTCTACTCGGGCAAGACGTCCATCCCCTTCGTCGCTAAGCGACGGCTCTGGTACCTCATCGCGGTCGTTGTCATCGCCGGCTCGGCCACGCTCTTGGCCACCGTGGGACTCACTCCCGGTATCGACTTCAAGGGCGGATCGGAGATCACGGTGACGGGCCTGTCCTCACCCTCGGAGCACCCCGCCAACGAGGTCCTGTCCAAGGACGACCTCACGGCCGGCTCGTCGGTGACGACCATGGGCTCGTCCTCGGTGCGCGTGCAGACCAGCCAGCTGAGCAAGGAGCGCCTCGACTCGTTGGCCAGCGAGCTCGCCACCGCCTACAAGACCGACGCCTCCAACGTCTCGGCCACGACCGTGGGACCGACCTGGTCCTCCGACGTCACCAAGAAGGCCGCCCGCGGCCTGGTCCTGTTCTTCGTCTTCGTCGGACTGCTCATCTGGGCCTACTTCCGTACCTGGAAGATGGCCGTGGCGGCCCTGCTGGCCCTGTGCCACGACATCGTCGTCACGGTGGGCATCTACGCGCTGTCCGGCTTCGAGGTCACCCCGGCCACGATCATCGGTGTGCTGACGATCCTGGGGTACTCCCTCTATGACACGGTGGTGGTCTTCGACAAGATCCGTGAGAACACCGACGGCTTCGAGGCCCAGAGCCGATCGACCTACGCCGAGCTCGCCAACCTCGCGGTCAACCAGACCTTCATCCGCTCGATCAACACCTCGGTGGTCGGCGTGCTGCCGGTGGCCTCGCTCCTGATCGTCGGTGCCTTCATCCTGGGCGCCGGCACGCTGCGCGACATCGCCCTGACCCTGTTCATCGGCATGATCGCGGGCACCCTGTCCTCGATCTTCCTGGCTACCCCGCTGCTGGTGGACCTGCGCTCCCGCGAGAAGACCATCAAGGAGCAGGCTGCCAGGGTGGCGGCCGCGCGCCAGCAGCGCCGCGAGGAGGCCGGCGACGACGTCGAGGAGCTGGCTAAGATTGACGCGGCTCCGGCAGCCTCGCCCGTCACCCCTGGCCACCACCTCGGTGTGGCGGCTCAGCCCAAGAGGAAGAAGAAGCGCAGATGACCACCTCCGTGGCCCACTCCGAGACGGTTCCCGAGTCGTTGACCAGGCTGGTCATGAGCCACCTGCGGGAGATCCCCGACTTCCCCGAGCCCGGGGTCCTCTTTCGGGACATCACCCCGCTCCTGGCTGACGGCCAGGCCTTCGCCGAGCTCGTCGACGGACTGGCCGACCACTACCGCGGTCGGATCGACGCCGTGGCGGGCCTGGAGTCTCGCGGATTCATCCTGGCCGCGCCGCTGGCGGTCAGGCTCGGCATCGGCATGATCACCGTGCGCAAGGGCGGCAAGCTGCCCGGTCCGGTCATCGGTGTGGACTACTCCCTGGAGTACGGCACGGCCCGTATGGAGCTGCGTCCCGAGACGGTGACCCGGGGCTCTCGCGTCCTCGTGATCGACGACGTGCTGGCCACCGGGGGAACGGCTGCGGCGTCCATCTCCCTCATCGAGCAGGCCGGCGCCACGGTGGAGGCCATCTGCATGCTTCTGGAGCTGGCCGACCTCGGCGGTCGACGCCAGCTCCAGGGGCGCGAGGTCGACTCGATCGTCATCTTCTGAGACGGGAACGGATCCCAGACCGTCCGCCCGGGTCGTGGCGATGACTGATTGTCCTGCGGCGGTGCGCCGTTTAAGGGCGCGACACCGGGGGCGTACCGGCAGCGCCGGCGGGCCTGCGCGCGCAGGCCGCTATATGATGCGTCAATGACGGAGACGAAGAGCACCCCAGACACGTCAGGTGACAGTGTTGTCCCCGGTTCGCGTGTGCGCAGCCGTCTGGCGTGGTTCGGCTCCCGCGGACACTCCACCCCGGCCGCCATCGAGCCGCTGCTGCGCGCGGTGCGCGCCAACCACCCCAAGGCGGACACGAGCCTCATCGTGCGCGCCTACGAGGTCGCCGAGAAGGCCCACGCCGG
Organism: Actinomyces viscosus; assembly: GCF_900637975.1. Taxonomy (NCBI): domain Bacteria; kingdom Bacillati; phylum Actinomycetota; class Actinomycetes; order Actinomycetales; family Actinomycetaceae; genus Actinomyces; species Actinomyces viscosus. Next base: position 747,439 of record NZ_LR134477.1, read on the forward strand.
TCAGCGCCGCAAGTCCGGGGAGCCCTACATCACCCACCCGGTGGCGGTGGCGACGATCCTCGCCGAGCTCGGCATGACGGCCCAGACCCTGGCCGCGGCCGTCCTGCACGACACGGTTGAGGACACCGACTACACCCTCGACCGCCTGCGCGCCGACTTCGGCGACGAGATCACGCTCCTCGTCGACGGCGTCACCAAGCTCGACAAGCTCCAGTACGGCGAGGCCGCCCAGGCCGAGACCGTGCGCAAGATGATCATCGCGATGTCCAAGGACATCCGTGTCCTGGTCATCAAGCTCGGCGACCGCCTCCACAACGCCCGCACCTGGAAGTACGTCTCCGCGGAGAACGCCGCCCGCAAGGCCAAGGAGACCCTGGAGATCTACGCCCCCCTGGCTCACCGCCTGGGAATGAACACGATCAAGTGGGAGCTGGAGGACCGCTCCTTCAAGGCGCTCTACCCGGGTGTGTACGAGGAGATCGAGCACATGGTGGCCGAGCGGGCCCCGGCTCGTGAGGAGTACCTGCGCCAGGTGCGCCTCCAGATCGAGGAGGATCTGCGGGTCAACAAGATCAAGGGCGCCGTTACCGGCCGTCCCAAGCACTACTACTCGATCTACCAGAAGATGATCGTGCGGGGTAAGGACTTCGACGACATCTACGACCTGGTGGCGGTACGGGTCATCGTGGACACCGTCCAGGACTGCTACGCGGTGCTCGGCTCCCTGCACTCGCGCTGGACCCCCATGAGTGGGCGCTTCAAGGACTACATTGCCGTCCCCAAGTTCAACCTCTACCAGTCGCTGCACACGACGGTCGTGGGGCCGGGCGGCAAGCCGGTGGAGATCCAGATCCGCACCCACGAGATGCACCGCATGGCCGAGTACGGCGTGGCCGCGCACTGGCGCTACAAGGAGGACCCCAACGCCTCGGGTCCCAGCGCCCTGGGCGGCAGACCCGGCGACTCCGACCAGGGGGACATGGGCTGGCTGCGCCAGCTCGTCGACTGGCAGAAGGAGACCCAGGACCCCTCCGAGTTCCTTGACGCCCTGCGCTACGAGATGGCCGGGGACCAGGTCTACGTCTTCACCCCCAAGGGCGACGTCCTGGCCCTGCCCGCAGGGGCCACCCCCGTGGACTTCGCCTACGCGGTCCACACCGAGGTCGGGCACCGCACAGTGGGGGCGCGCGTCAACAGCCGCCTGGTACCCCTGGACACGCGCCTGGAGAACGGCGACACGGTGGAGGTCTTCACCTCCAAGGCCATCAACGCCGGCCCCTCGCGCGACTGGCTCACCTTTGTCGGATCCACCCGCGCCCGCAACAAGATCCGCTCCTGGTTCTCCAAGGAGCGCCGTGAGGAGGCCATCGAGGAGGGCAAGGGCGCCATCGCCCGGACCCTGCGCAAGCAGAACCTGCCCATCCAGCGTCTCATGAGCCACGAGACCCTCATGAACGTGGCCAAGACCCTCGACAAGGTTGACATCGACGGCCTCTACGCGGCCGTGGGCGAGGGGCACGTCTCCGCTCAGCACGTCGTCGACACCCTGGTGTCCACCATGGGCGGGGAGGACGGCGCCGAGGAGACCCTCGCCGAGGGAGTCCTGCCCACTCGCGCGACGGCGCACCGCCGCCCGCGCACCGCCGACGCGGGCGTCGTCGTCGCCGGTATGGAGGAGGGCGACGTCTACGTCAAGCTGGCGCGCTGCTGCACCCCCATGCCAGGTGACCCCATCGTCGGCTTCATTACCAGGGGCTCAGGTGTCTCGGTGCACCGGGCGGACTGTCAGAACGTCGACCAGCTCCAGCGCGAGCCCGAGCGGCTCATCACCGTCTCCTGGGCGGACCACGCCCAGTCCGCCTACCTGGTGCAGGTGGAGGTGGAGGCCCTCGACCGCGGGGGACTGCTCGCCGACGTCACCCGAGCGCTCGCCGACAGCCACGTCAACCTGGTCAGTGCCAATATCGCCACCAGCCGCGACCGGGTCGTCACCGGGCGCTTCGTCGTCGAGCTGGCCGAGGTCGGGCACCTGGACCACACGCTGGCGGCCCTGCGGCGGATCGACGGCGTCTTCGAGGCCCGCAGAAGCCTGTCCGCAGCCCGCCGCTCCGGCTGACTGCCTACGAGGCGCTCGGCATGACCGCCTCGATGATGCGTTGGGCCCGAGGACAGCCCCGGCTGGCAGCGCCCCGACAGTGGTTGAGCGTCAGCAGCAGGAGGACCCGGCTGATCCCGTGGTCACGGGCGGTCATGATGGCCCGGACGGCGTCCACCGGAGGTCCCAGACGGGCGACGTCGACGGCGGCTCGGGCGATGGTCGCACAGGTGACGCCGTTGATCACGGTGGTGTCGGAGCGGGGCAGACCGCCGCGCCTGGTCACCAGGTAGGACAGCCGGCTTCGACGTCCTCCGGGCAGGCAGACCTCCAGGATGGTCGGTGGCGGTCCACCGGCGTGCACCCACAGGGCGGTGCTCGCCAGGAGCACGCCCTGGCAGGGGAGAGCGGCGGTGACGGCCTGCAGGCGCCCCTCGGTCGAGCGCAGGAGGTCGGCCGGCTGCAGGTTGCCCAGGACGCTGACCAGCAGCCGGGAGTCGAGCCCGGCGCACCGCAGCACCTGCATGTCCTGGGGCGGAAGCGTTCCCAGAACAGGGGAGAGGGGACGAGCGGACAGATGGGCCACTGCGGCGTGACCCGGCACCGGGACGAAACGAGCCATATCCCATCGTGGGCTATTCCCCGTGCCCAGCGCCACAGCAAACCGGCTGCCTGTGGATAACCTCGTCGTTGGGGCGAACTTGACCCTCACGTAGCGTGAGGCGCCAAGATAATCGGCAGGCACCAAGGTGCTGACGGAACAAGGCAACGACTGACGTAGGAGGCCGAGGGAGGCATGGTGACGGGGTCCGGGCAGGAGCACGGCGGCCGCGGGACACTCGATGCTGCGGCTGATACCGCGGTTGACGCAGGTATCGACGCCGATGCTGGCAGGGTGCATGACGGCGAGGACATCGCGATGACGGTCGGTGAGGTCTCAACCCTCCTGGGCGTCAGTGTCCGAGCACTGCACCACTGGGACGCCTCCGGGCTGGTGTCCCCGTCCCGGCGCAGTGACGCTGGCTACCGTCTCTACTGCGAGGCGGACGTCATGCGCATCCAGCAGGTCCTCGTCTACCGGCAGACAGGCATGACTCTGGCCGACATCAAGGAGGTCCTCGACGATCCGGACACGGATGCCATCACCCACCTGCGCCGCCAGCGCGAGATTCTTCAAGGACAGGTCTCCCACCTGCAGCGGATGCTCCGTTCCATTGACACGGTCATGGAGATACAGCTGCTGGGGGCAAGGATCTCCGTGGCCGAGATGGTGAAGATCTGGGGGACCGACTGGGATCCGGTGTACATCGAGGAGGCTCATACCCGCTGGGGCGATACGGAGGAGTGGGCCGAGTCCGCCCGCCGCAAGGCCCGGATGTCGCGCAGTGACTGGGAACGGGCCCACGAGGAGACGGTAGCCCTGGAGGCCGCGCTGGTGGAGGCGATGCGCAGCGGCGTCGAACCGGGTAGCGCTGAGGCCAACGCCCTGGCCCAGTGGCACCGCCGGGACCTCAACCGGTGGTTCGCGGTCTCCATCTCCAAGCAGGTGCTCATTGCGCGCAACTACGTCGCGGACGAACGCTACGCCCGCTACTACGACAAGCGCGCGCCGGGGCTGGCCGCCTGGCTCAAGGACGTCATCGATGCCGGCGCGCAGTCCGAGGGCGTGGATCCGGCGACCGCCACCTGGGAGTAGGAGTCCTTCTGGCTCAGGGCCGGCAAGATCGGACACGAGGCGGGGGCCGACACCGGACATGGTGTCGGCCCCCGCCGTGGCTTGGCGATTACCCGGCAGGCTCCTGAAGAGCCGCGGAGCGTCGGTCGCTCAGGCCTTGGCCGAGCGCAGCACCTGCTCGAGCCATGCGCGGCGCGCCGTCAGCGCGGCCTCGGCCTCGGCGACCTTCTTGGCGTCACCGGCGGCCTGGGCCGCAGCCAGGTCCTTCTCCAGGCCGGCGATCGCGTCCTGGAGCTGACCGGCCAGGCCCTCGGCGCGCGCCTTGGTCTCCGGGTCGGTGCGGCGCCACTCGGCGTTCTCGGCCTCACGGATCGCGTCCTCGACGGCGCGCATACGGCCCTCGATCCGGCGCACGGCTCCGCGCGGGACCCGGCCGGCCTCCTCCCAAGCGTCCTGGATGGGGCGCAGAGCCTTCTTGGCGGCCTTGACGTCCTCGACCGGCAGGAGCGCCTCGGCCTTGGCCACCAGGGCCTCCTTGACCTTGAGGTTCTCGGCGAACTCGGCGTCGACGGCCTCGTCCTTGGCACGGCGGGCGTCGTAGAAGACCTGCTGGGCGGCCCGGAAACGGGCCCACAGGGCGTCGTCCTCCTTGCGGGAGGCACGCCCGGCCTTCTTCCACTCGGCGAGCAGGTCGCGGTACTTGGCGGAGGTGCCAGCCCAGTCGGTGGAGCTCTGCATCTCCTCGGCGCGCTTGATGAGCGCCTCCTTGGCGGCGCGCACCTGTGCCTGCTTGGCGTCCAGCTCGCTGAAGAACTGGCGGCGGTGGCGGTCGAAGGTGGTGCGGGCGTGGGAGAAGCGCTTCCACAGACCGTCCTCGGTAGGGCGGTCCAGGCGCGGACCCCGCCGCTGCGCCGCCTTCCAGGACTCGAGCAGCTCACGCAACTCGGCGCCGGAGTTCTTCCACTGCGTACGGGCCGGGTCCTGCTCGGCAATGGCCTCAGCACGCTCGACGATTACGGTGCGCTCCTTGAGCGCCTGCTCCTTGGCGGCGGCGCGCTCAGCGGCCACGGCCTCACGGCGCTCGGCGGCCACGGCCTTGAGAGCGGCGAAGCGGGCCCGCAGCCCCTCCAGGTCACCGACGGCGGCCGGCTCGGTGAGGGACTCGGAGATGGAGGACAGGGTCGTGTCGATCTCACGCACGCTGAGCTGGGGCAGGCGGGTGGCGAACAGGTCAATGGTCGCCTTGAGGTCCAGGTAGCGGCGCACGTAGAAGGCCATCGCCTCGGCGATGGGAGCATCGGGGAACTGACCGACCTCGCGCTCGGCGCCGCCGTCCTGGACGTAGACCCGGCCCTCGCCGTCCACGCGTCCCCACTTGGCGGCGTCCATCGCCTCCTGCGGGTCGACAGCGGGCTCTGCGGACGCCACCGAAGCCGCGGCCGGGGCGGGGACCTCGGCGGGAGTCGGCGTGGCACCCTCCTGCTCGGTCTCGGTCGACTGCGTCGCCTCAGCCGGCTGCCCGGACGGGGCGGAGTCCTCGGAAGCGGTAGAGGCCGACCCGTCGGAGGAGGCCTGGGCGGGCTCCTCGGCAGGCGCACTCTCGGGCGCGCTGGGCTCGGACTCCTTCGGGGCCTCGACGTCGGCCGTCGAGTCGGTGACGGGGGAGGAACCGGCATCGGGTGCCTGCTCCGTCGGGGTCGGCGCCGCCGACTCGTCGAGGTCAGTCGGCTGGTCGGCCGGCTCAGTGCTGGCCTGGTTGGCCTGGGTGGGCTGGGTGTCAGGCCGGTTGTCGGGCTGGTTCCGCTCAGTCACGGGATGCTCCTTCATGGGTTGACGGGGAGGGAGCAGGATGACCGCTCCGTTCCGTTCGCGCCCGGCCGTCGGGCCGGGTGGTGGTGACGTGCCGTCGGAGGACGGCAGTGCCGAGAGTCTACGTTCCCGCGGGCGGCAATCACCATCCTTGGCCCCACCGATTTCAGTTGATTCGTTGATCTCTGACCTCCCCGGTAGATGACCCGGTACCGAAGTCGTGCACCATGTCAGCAACCGGCGCTGCCAGGCCCTGTTGCGAAAGCACGATGAGGCATCCGTGTGTTCGTAGGGTAGGTCGCGCGGTCGTACCCTCGACCGCGCGACACAAGGTACGACCGTGACGGGTCACGTGCCTTGCCACGGCTCCGATGAGATCCCCGCAGGCCCAGTTTCGTGACACGACCCAGTAGACTGTGGCCATGCTCGTCTGACTCGCCCCGGTCCGTTACCCCGGCTCATGTCAAGGACGAGTCATGCCTGCGATCAGCTTCTCCCACACCTCTGAACCCTTGTTGGAGAACATCAGTCTCACGGTCTCCGACGGGGAGCGCGTCTGCGTCGTCGGCCCCAACGGATCGGGGAAGTCAACGCTTCTGCGTCTGGCGACCGGCGAGCTGTCTGCCGACCGGGGGATTGTCACCGTTCTCGAGAACTGCGTCCCACCGGTAGCTGACCTGTCGGAGTCGATCGATGCCTACCTCGACGCCGCCTGCGGTGAGCCCCTGAACGCGCTTGACCGCCTCGAGATCCTGAACGAGGCCATTGCCAAGGCCGGGCCAGTACCCGGTTCCCTCGCCGAGGAGTACGACTCCTTGCTGGCCCGGCTTGAGACGCTGGACGCCTGGAACCTGCCGACCAGGCGAGCCGAGGCCCTGACCGGGCTGGGGCTGAAGCGGGTATCCACCGACCGTCCTGTCTCCTCCCTGTCTCCGGGGCAGCGCGGACGGCTGGAGATCGCCGCCCTGCTCCTTTCGGCGGGTCAGGCGCTGGTGCTTGACGAGCCGACCAACCATCTGGATGCCGACGGCTCCGACTATCTGGGCCGAATGATGACCCAGTGGCCGGGTCCGGTCCTGTTCACCTCACACGATCGCGCCTTCATCGACACCGTGGCCACCGCCATCGTCGACCTGGACACGGCTCCCTGGCAGGCACTGGCTACCGTAGCCGGGGACGGGGAAGCCATCGGAGCCTACAGATGCGCGGGACGATACAGCGACTACCTCGTGGACAAGGCGAACGCCCGGGCCTCCCACCGCAGTCTCCACCAACGCCAGCAGGCGCAACGGCGCAGCCTCACACGTCACCGCCAGGAGTCCGAGACGATCGGGCACAGGGGAGCGGCACCTCGGACAGAGGTCCGTATGGCCAGGAAGTTCTATGCCGACCGGGCCCAGCGTGTCTCCACCCGACGCCAGACCCAGGATGATCGACGGCTGGAGGCGCTCGCCGAGACCGAGGTGCGCAGACCTCGTTCCTACGGCCTGCAGCTGCGTCTGGCCGCACCGGTGTCGCCGCGTGGGATGGCGGTGTCGGCCAGGGCAGCCGCTGTACCGGGGCGCCTTGCGCCGGTCACGGTCGATGTCATGGCCGGTGAGCACCTGCTGATCACCGGCGCCAACGGGGCCGGCAAGTCCACGTTCCTGACCTGGCTGGCCACTGGCACGGCGCCCGCGGAGGGATCCTGTGGCACCCTGACGGCCTCCGGCTCAGTCTTCCGGGTACCCCAGCACCTGCCCAAGCCCGGCGACCCTGGGATCGATGAATCCGTCTGGACCGGAGGTGTGGGGGAACAGGGCAAGGGGATCCTGCACCCGCAGTTATGGAACCGCCCGATCAGTGAGCTCTCCGACGGCAACCAGCGCCGCGCCCAGCTGGCTCTGGCCGCTGCAGCCGTGCCCGAGGTGCTCGCCATCGACGAGCCCACGAACTATCTGGACCTGGAGGCCCTGGAGATGCTCGAGACCGCCCTGAAGTCCTGGACGGGCACGCTCATCGTCGCCAGCCACGACCGCTGGCTGATCTCGCACTGGTGGGGGCGACGGCTTCACCTGGGGTGAAAGGCGGCGGATTCCTCCCGCTTCTCCCCGCTGCCTCTCGTCCACCGCCCGCGGCCCGCTACCGATCCCAGTAGGCTGGGAGCATGATCCTGGAGCGCACCATCGCACCCGTGTTCGCAGCCAACTGCTACGTCCTGGCCGCAGGCCCCGGCGAGCCCGCCCTCGTCGTCGACCCGGGAGCCGGTTCCGTCCGCGGCGCCCTGGCCCTCCTACGATCCAACCGCCTCACCCTGGGCGCGATCCTGCTCACCCACGGTCACGCCGACCACGTGTGGGACACCCAGTCCCTCATTGAGGCCGCCCACGCAGAGGGGCTGCTCACCAGCGACGACGCCGTCGACGTGCCGGTCTACGTCCCCGAGCCCGACCGCTACCGCCTCGAGGACCCTGACACCACGACCGGTATCAGCTCAGGCGGCATGACCTTCGCCGACATGGCCGGCACCCCGTGGCGGATGCCGGCGGACATCCGGCTCTTCCCCGGGGAGGGCTTCTCCCGCGCCGTCGAGCTCGTCCCCGGTATCGCCTTGCAGGCGATACCCGCGCCCGGTCACTCGGAGGGCTCGACCCTGTTCTTCCTCGAGGCCCGGTTGGCGGACAACGCCCTGCTCTATGAGGCCGAGGTCATCGAGGACGACCCCTCCACCGCCGACGAGGAGCGCACCTACCTCATGGCCCTCGACGGCGACGTCATCTTCAAGGGATCCGTCGGCCGTACCGACCTGCCCGGCGGGGACCAGGTGCAGATGCTCGGCACCCTGCGGTTCCTGGCCAGCGCCATCGACCCGGCCACGGTCCTGCTGCCCGGGCACGGTGCGGTGACCACCATGGAGCACGAGTACCACGGCAACCCCTACCTCGCCGAGGCCAAGGTCCGCGGCGGGGACCTCAAGGCCTGATGGACGGTGCGCCAGCGCGCCGCCCGTCATGACACAATGCGGACCATGGCACAGGTACGACAAGCTCTCTCCTCACTGTCCGGCTTCCCCGAGTGGCTCCCCGCGGGCCACATCGTCGAGCAGCACTTCGTCGACATCCTGCGCCGAACCTTCGAGCTCCATGGCTTCAGCGGCATCGAGACCCGCGCCGTCGAGCCGCTGGCCGAGCTGACGAAGAAGGGGGAGACCTCCAAGGAGGTCTACCTCCTCAACCGCCTGCAGGCGGACCCCGGAGAGTCCGACGCCGAGACGGACCCGCGCAAGCAGCTGGGTCTCCACTTCGACCTGACCGTCCCCTTCGCCCGCTACGTCGTCGACAACGCCGGACTGCTCACCTTCCCGTTCAAGCGCTACCAGATCCAGAAGGTCTGGCGCGGCGAGCGCCCCCAGGAGGGTCGCTTCCGCGAGTTCATCCAGGCTGACATCGACATCGTCGGCGACGGCGCCCTGCCGCTCTACCACGACGTCGAGGTCCCTCTCATCATGCACGAGGCGCTCAGCGCCCTGCCGGTGCCGGCGGTCACCATCCACGTCTCCAACCGCAAGGTGGCCCAGGGCTTCTACCAGTCGATCGGCATCGACTCGAGCCGGCTCATCGAGGTTCTGCGCGTCGTCGACAAGCTCGACAAGATCGGCCCCGAGAAGGTCGCCGCCGAGCTCACCCAGAGCGTCGGCGCGAGCGCGCAGCAGGCGGCGCAGGCCCTCAGGCTGGCCACCATCACCGGAACCGATGGACAGGACGTCTCCGGTCAGGTCCTGCGGGCCCTGGCCGGGGCCGAGCCCACCGAGCTCCTGGAGGAGGGGCTGGCCGAGCTGACCGCCCTGCTCGAGGCCGCCGGCCGGCGCCGCCCCGGCGCCGTCGTCGCCGACCTCAAGATCGCCCGCGGGCTGGACTACTACACCGGCACCGTCTACGAGTCCTTCATGGCCGGTCACGAGGACCTCGGCTCGGTGTGCTCCGGCGGCCGCTACGACTCCCTGGCCACCAACGGCAAGCGCACCTTCCCCGGCGTGGGCATCTCCATCGGCCTGTCACGGCTCCTGGCCCGCGTCATCGGCGAGGGACTCGTGGAGGTCAGCCGCCCCGTGCCCACGGTGGTCCTCGTGGCGGTCACCGATGAGGACCACCGCACCGCCTCCGACGCGATCGCCGACGCGCTGCGCGCCCGTGGTATCAGTGCCGATGTCGCGCCCAGCGCCGCCAAGTTCGGCAAGCAGATCAAGGCCGCGGACAAGCGCTCCATCCCCTTCGTGTGGTTCCCGGGAGCCGACGGGGCACCGGACTCGGTCAAGGACATCCGCTCCGGCGAGCAGGTTGAGGCCGACGCCGCCACCTGGAGGCCGCCCAGTGCCGACGTCGCCCCGCAGGTGACGGTCAGCCCCGGCGTGGTCGGCGCTGCCGCCGGTAGCCGGACCGGCTCAGAGGCCGACTCAGCCTCATGACCGAGAGTCGGGGCGAGCCCAGCAGCACCCAGAAGGTCCAGCAGGCGACCAGAGCACTGTCCGCGCTGCGGGACAGCCTGACCGCCCTGTCGATGCCCTACGTCCTGCAGGGAACGGCCGCCGCCTCGGACAAGGCCACGCTCATCCGCGACCAGCTCGGCGACTACATCCTGCCGCGCCTGGCCAGCCTGGACGCACCTCTGCTGGCCGTGGTCGGCGGCTCCACCGGAGCGGGCAAGTCCACCCTCGTCTCCTCGCTCGTGCGCCGACACGTGGCCAGGGCCTCTGCGATCCGTCCCACCACGCGACGCCCCCTGCTGCTGCACGCGCCGACGGACGCCGCCTGGTTCGACACCGACCGGGTCCTGGGCTCCCTGTCGCGCCTGCGCGTGGCCCCCGACGCCCCCGCGAGCCCACCCACGGACCACACGCCCCGAGAGCTCGAGCTGCGCTCATGTGATGGACTTCCCGCAGGGCTGGCGATCGTGGACGCCCCCGACGTCGACTCCGTGGTCGAGGACAACCGGGACCTGGCCGCCACCCTTCTGGCCGGTGCGGACCTGTGGATCTTCGTGACCACGGCAGCCCGCTATGCCGACGCCGTTCCCTGGGAGCACCTGAGGGCCGCGGCACAGCGGCACATCACCGTTGCCATCGTCCTGGATCGGGTGCCGGACGGTGCGCAGAGCGAGGTGGAGGCCGACCTGCGGCATCGGCTCGTGGCGGCGAACCTGGGCGAGGCCCCCGTCTTCACGGTTCCCGAGACCGCCCTGGACGACGACGGCTTCCTGCCCGAGTCCTGCGTCTCGCCGGTGCGCCAGTGGCTGGGCGCCCTGGCCTCCGACGCGGCCGCCAGGCAGGACATCGCCCACCGCAGCCTGACCGGCGCCATCGGTGCCGTCCTGGCGCAGAGCGAGCTGCTCGCCGTCGAGCTGGACTCCCAGGAGGCTGAGCACGCCGAGCTCCGCCGCGCGGCTACCTCCGAGCACGACGACGCCCTGGAGCGCGTCATCGAGGCCACCGAGGACGGCTCCATGCTGCACGGTGAGGTGCTGGCCCGCTGGCAGGAGTTCGTGGGAACTGGTGACCTGTTCCGGTCGCTGGAGGTCCAGGTGGGCCGGGTACGCGACCGTATCACCTCCCTTCTGCGAGGACGCCCGGCCCCGGCCAAGCGCGTGGAGCAGGCGATCGGCTCGTCGCTGGTCGAGCTCATCGTCGCCGAGTCCCAACGTGCCTGTCTGGCCACGGAACGCTCCTGGCGGCGCGCTGGAACCTCCCAGCAGGCCCTCAACCGCGCCCTGGCGGAGGTACCGACCCAGACCGGGCTCGAGGTCATCGCCGCTGCTCTCGTCCACGACTGGCAGCGAGAGGTGCTCACGCTCATCCGAGCCGAGGGAGCCGACAAGCGGCTCACCGCCCGTCTGCTGTCCCTGGGAGTCAATGGCGCCGGCGTCGTCCTCATGATCCTCGTCTTCGCTCACACCGGAGGCCTGACCGGAGGAGAGGTGGGCATCGCGGGAGGCACGGCCATCCTGGCCCAGCGGGTCCTGGAGGCCGTCTTCGGGGACCAGGCGATGCGCGGCATGACCAAGCGGGCCCGGGAGGACCTCACCAAGCGTGCCACCGCCCTGTTCGCCAATCAGGCCAAGTGCTTCACCGATGCCCTCCCGGATCCGGCACCCAGCGCGAACACGCTGCGAGAGCAGCTTCAGGCCTGTCAGGAGGCGGCGACCTCGCTGCGCACCACGCCCGCCCGCAGCCGTCGGCCGGCCGGGAGGAGGGCCCGGTGACGACCGACAGCTCCGGAGCCACTGGCCTCGCCCCCGTTCTCGAGGACCTGGAGCGGGCCGTCGACCTGGGGGAGCAGCTCGGCCTGCGAGACGAGCTCACCCGGGTTCGGGACGTCCTCGCGCAGGCCTCTCACCGCCGGCGCCTGGCCCCGGAGACCACGGTGGCCGCCCTGCTCGGGGCGACCGGGTCGGGCAAGTCCAGTCTTACCAACGCCCTGACCGGCGCCGAGGTGTCCCGCACCGCTCGCACCCGTCCGACCACCACCCAGCCGCTCGCCGTCGTCCCGGACACCGTCGCCCAGGAGGCCACCGAGCTGCTGGACTGGCTCGGCATCGGCCAGCGGGTGGGTACTGGCGGAGGCTGGGAGCTGGGTGAGGCCACGGTGCTGGTCGACCTGCCCGATATCGACTCCGACGAGCCGGCGCACCGCGATATCGCTGAGCGCATGGCGGGCAAGGTCGATGTCCTGGTGTGGGTGCTCGATCCGGAGAAGTACGCCGACGGCGTCGTCCATCGTGACTTCCTCATCCCTATGGCGGCGCACGCCGAGATCATGGTCGTCGCGCTCAACCAGGTGGATCGGCTCGATGCCGAGGGCCGGGACGCCGTGCTCGCCGACCTGAGAAGGATTCTGCAACGAGAGGGACTGGAAGACACCCCAGTCGTCCCCGTCAGCGCCCGCAGCGGTGAAGGTGTTGCGACCCTGGCCCGTACCATCGCCTCGGTGGCCTCCGACCGCCTGGCTAGCGCTCGCAGCCTAGCAGCCCATGCCCGGCGCGCCGCCGAGGAGTTGGGAACCCGGACGGGACTCACTGCTCCGGTTCCCCTGGCTGCCGGCGAGCGGCGACCATCTGACCCTCAGGCTCAGCGGTCGCAGCAGGCCCTGACCGCTCTCAGGCAGGCGGCTGCCAGGGTGGCTGGAATCGACGTCGTCACACAGGCGGTGGAGGGAACCGACCGGCACCGTGCCCACACTCGGGTCGGCTGGTTCTGGCTGCGGTGGATCGAGCGACTACGACGAGACCCGCTGCGGGCACTCCATCTGGGAGCCGGGCGTCAGTCCTCTCCTGAGGGCGATACTGCCGGTCGTTCTGACGGCGACCTGGGGCGCGGAGTGGTTGACCTCAGCTCCCTGCCGCCCGCCGGGCCGGCAGCGACAGGCAACCTGCGCAGTGCGGCGCACCTCTACGCGCAGGCAGCCAGCACGGAGCTGCCGGACGATCTGGCGACGCAAACCGTCTTGCGCAGCGACCAGCGCGCCGACAACCTTGCCGTTCCCCTGGACAAGGCGGTGTCCGGGGTGGACTACGGCGCCGCACGTCGCCCGGTCTGGTGGGCTCTGGCCAATGTGCTGCAGTGGGTGATGGCGCTGACCGCGCTGGTCGGCGGATTGTGGCTGGCGGCAGTTCGAGTCCTGGAGGACTACCTCCTGCTGATCGCTGTCGATGTCCCCCGCTGGGGGAGAGTTCCCTGGCCCACCATCCTCCTGCTTGGTGGCCTGCTGATCGGGTTGGTACTGGCCGGCCTGGGAACGCTCCTGGCCCGGCTCCAGGCCAGACGTCACAGCAGGCAGGTGGCCCGACTCCTGCGCCGAGCCACAGACGAGGTCATCGACACCGAACTCATCGAGCCACTTGGGGCTGAGATACGCGAATGGGTGGAGCTCGCACAGATTCTGGGACGAATCACCCGACGTGACACCACCGCTCTCACGTCCTGATGTCATTTATGTGTGGTAGCAGAGCCTGAGAAGATGCGAGTTCCGAGCCGGTCCCCGTCCAGCGGCCGGAAGGATCACCGAGGCCGACGGCGGAGCCGGCCGGTGCGGCGGGCCCACAACCCCAGGCCCGCCGCCAGGACGATGGCGTTGGGAATGATGCCCACCATCGGGGGGACGTCTAAGACCGAGCGGAGGAGCGCCTCGTCCAGGAACCAGAAGTAGTAGGGGAGGTGCCACAGGCTCCAGATCATTCCGACGATGAGCCAGACCCAGGGGTCGGGCAGCTGTCGGCCAATGAGCGCGGGCGTCAGGTAGCCGCGCCAGGCGCCCTCCTCAGCGACGTTCTTGAGCACGATCCCCGGCAAGCCTGCGGCCACCGCGCCTCCGAATGCTCCTAGTCCGGCGGGGGTCAGCCATCCCGCGGCCCAACCGATGGCGATGGTGAGGGCGAAGGACAGCGGGAAGACGGCGAGTGCCACGCCATAGGCCCGCAGCCTGCCCGGTAGCCACGAAGCGGCGTAGGAACGGCGCAGCGACGGGTCGCTCAGAGCCATGACGGCACCGGTCAGGAGCGGCGTCATGATCCAGATGAGGCTACCCAGTGAGGCCATGGAGTGGGGGTCGCCGCGGGCGTTGTTGACGAGGAGTCCGATCCAGCCGGAGCTGAGAGCGACGATGCTGAAAATGACGAGACGGATGGCGGAGCTTGCGGCAGCGGCGCCGCTGGGGCGAGGTGTGCATGCCATGGTCATACTATGCAATGCAACTAGTGGACGTTGCAAGTATGGATAGTTGGTGACCTCTCTCAGCGGGACTCCCCATCAGCGGTTTCGTCCTTCTCAGGGCTATCAGGTCGCGTCCTGGCGGCGTCGGCGGCAACGGCCCGCCGGGTCCGGGCGACCCACTCCAGTTGGGTCTTCGTGCCGTCGATCCCGAAACGGAGGACTGCGGCCTTCATGGCGGTGTCGAGATCCACCACGTCGATGTCGATCGCCTCCAGGGCCTCAAGTTCATCGCGGAACCTCTCCTCGGCCTCGGTGAGGATCTCATCGACCTTCTCATGGCCCAGGCGGGCGGCGAAGAAGACGCGCGCCAGCAGAGGATCCTTATCCGTTTGGGGCTCGAGCGGGCTCGCCAGCCAGGCATCGAGCTCGGCGCGGCCCGACTCCGTCAGGCTGTGCACTCGTCGATCCGGTCGCCCGCTCTGAGGAATGACCTGTGTCGATATTGCGCCATCGGCCTCAAGGCGGTCGAGGGTGCGATAGACCTGGGACTGGTCGGCGTACCAGAAGTAGACGATCGAGCTGTTGAACGCCCGGTTGAGGTCGTAGCCGCTCTGCGGGGCATGGGACAGCAGCCCGAGGATGGCATGTCTGAGTCTCATGCAGTCACAGTATGCGAGGAACCCTTCCGGGGTGCTGATCGTCTCGCCCGGGATGCTGGTAGGGGTGGCAGCGTGCGCTGCCACCCCTACCAGGTCAATGAGCTTTCAGGTGCTCAGCGATCGCCGCGTCCTCCTCGGAAGCCGCCTCGGTGATCACCCCGGTTACCGCCAAAGCGGTTCTGGTTACGGTCGCCATAGCCGCGGCTGTTTCCACGGTCGCCCCGGTCCTCACGCCGACCCCGGAAGCCGTCGCGGTCGCCGCGGCGGTCGTCCCACCGGCGGTTGTCACGGCGATCGCCGCGATCCGAACGGTCATAGCCGCCTCTGCCACCGCGTCCGTCACGGTCCCTCCAACCACGGTCACCGTCATCGCGGCGGTCGTCATGGCGGGGCCGGAATCCGCGGTCCGACCGTCCCGACCTCTCGCCGCGCTCACCGCGGTCCTCCCAGTCGCGCCGCTTGGGGCGACGCTCCCCGCCGTTGGGGCCGGACCAGCCGTGGCCCGGGCCCTCGTCGGGGCGGATCCGCAGTTCGCGACCGGCGAAGGTCGCCCGCCCCATGACGGAGAGCTGCTCGGGGCTCAGGTCGGCATAGATCGTCACCAGTGAGAAGGACTGGAGGATATCGATCTTGCCGATGTCGGAGCCCTCAATGCCGCCCTCGTTGGCCAGGGCGCCAACGATCGCGCCGGGAAGGACCCGGTCGCGGTGGCCCACCTCGATCCGGTACACGGTCCCGGGACCCTCGTGCTCGCGGCGCCCGGAGCGCGCGGCCGAACGGCGTCCTTCGCCTCGGTCCCCACGGTCGGAGCGACGGTTCTTCTCGCGTCCGCCCTCGAAGGAGGCCGACAGGAAGGTCCCCTCGGAGTCCAGGTTCTCCTCCCGGCGCGCACGCTGGGGACGCTCGCCGCGGTCGCGGTCCTCCCGCCTGCGCGGTCCCTCATCACCTACGGCCAGGGCCAGCAGCGTGGCCGCCAGCTCCTCGACGTCGATGTCCAGCTCCCGGGCGGAGCTACTCACCAGCGGCAGGTACATGTCCAGGCGGCCGCGCTCGTGGCGGGCAGCGGCCTTGGACAGCAGCTTGCGCGCCCGGTGCTCGGAGACATCGGCGGGGGAGGGCAGGGTGATCTCCTCCAGCCGGCTGCCGGTGAGGCGCTCGATCTGGCGGAGCTTGCCCTTCTCCTTGGGAGTCAGGAAGGTGACGGCCTCACCGTGGCGGCCGGCGCGCCCTGTACGACCGATGCGGTGCACGTAGGCCTCGGCCTCGCGGGGCACGTCGAAGTTGACGACCAGTCCGATACGGTCCACGTCCAGCCCTCGGGCAGCCACGTCGGTTGCCACCAGCACGTCGAGGGTGCCGGCGCGTAGACGCTCGACCAGGCGCTCGCGCTCACGCTGGGGGACGTCACCGGAGATCGCGGCGGCCTGGATGCCTCGGCCGGCCAGCTCGATAGCCACGTCCTCGGCCGTGGACTTGGTTCGCACGAAGACGATGGCGGCCTCGGCGTCGGTGACGGCCAGGACGCGGGAGACGGCGCCGATCTTGTGGCGGAAGGGAACCACCGCGTAGGTCTGGTGCACGGTGGCGACGGTGGACGCCGGCCGCGAGACCTCGACCTGGACGGGCTCGTGAAGGTGCTGACGCGCCACGGCCTGGATGGCCGGAGGCATCGTCGCGGAGAACAGGGCGGTGCGACGCTCGGTGGGAAGAGACTCCGCGATCGTCTCGACGTCCTCGGCGAAGCCCATGCGCAGCATCTCATCGGCCTCGTCCAGGACGAAGTAGCGCACGTCATCGAGCTGAAGAGCGCCCTTGTCGATGAGGTCGATGACGCGTCCGGGGGTACCGACAACGACCTGGGCGCCGCCCTTGAGCGCACCGATCTGGGGGCCGTAGGGGGCGCCCCCGTAGACGGCCACCACGTCCAGGCCCCGGGAGCGGGCGGCCATATCGGTGATGGCCTCGGCGCTCTGGAGGGCGAGCTCGCGGGTGGGGGCCAGGACAAGGGCCTGGACCACGCTGTCGCGCGAGTCGACGGCGTCCAGGAGCGGCAGCCCGAAGGCCGCCGTCTTACCGGTTCCGGTCTGGGCGACGCCGACGACGTCACGGCCGGCGAGCAAGACCGGGATCGCCTCCTTCTGGATGGCGGTCGGGGTCACGAAGCCCATGTCGGTGACGGCCTTGAGCAGGTCACCGGGAAGTCCCAGGTCGGCGAAGGTGATCTCGTCGTCCTGCCGGTCCTCTGGCGCCTGGTGCTTGTCCTTCGGCGTGGTGGTGCCCTCGCGGTCGTCCTGCTGGCGGTCACCGGAGTCAGCGTCGGAGTCGATGAAGGGGGTGTGACCGTCAACCTCGTCCTCATCGACGTCGACACCGTCGTCCTCATCGGAGTCGTCAACCTCGTCCTCCGGGTCGGCCTCGGGGCGGTCCCGGTCGACGTCGTCGGCCTCGTCCTCGTGGTCGACGTCCTCAGGGTCCTCCGGGGAGTCTGAGGAGGCGGGGGTGGCGAAGTCCTCGGGAGAGGATGCGGCGTCGTCGGAGTGGTGCGGCGCGGCGACAGTCTCCTGGGCCGCCTGACCGCCGGAGAGCTCGGCGGAGAAGAGGGCGTCGAGGCTGAGCGGACCGCTGCTCTCGCTGCCCTGAGCGTCGTCTGAGGTACCGGGTGCAGTACTGCTGGAGTGAGTCATGAAGTTTTCCCATATCTGTCCCCTTGAAGTGAATGGGGACTGCGGCGGAGTGTGGGGGAGGACCTTTTGTCCTCCGCTCTTTGCCGTACCTGGCCCACCACACTCGCCCGCATCCGGACTGGCCGAATGACTCATGGGCTAACACGCACAGACTCACGGGATGCTCTTGCCGCACATCAGGTGCTGCAGGACCCGAACGGGGTCAACAGGGCACGGATCGCTCCTGCACCCAGGCTACGGGAGGATCAGCAGCATGCCTCCCCCTCACGGGCCGGATCACAGGTGAGGTCCGTCTCGCGACTCGCTCAGCGGCCCAGGAGAGCGAGAATCCGTCGCCGCAGCTCACGGTGCTCGTCGGCCGAATCGTCGTGAGCGGGCACCTCGATGTCGGCGACGATGTGCGCAGGCCGCTCGGACAGGACGATGACCCGGTTGGACAGGCGCAGGGCCTCGTCGACGTCGTGGGTGACCAGGATGGCGGTGAAGCGCTGGGACTCCCAGAGCTTGATGATCTCGTCCTGGAGCTGGAGGCGGGTCAGCGCGTCGAGCTTGCCCAGGGGCTCGTCCAGGAGGAACAGCCGGGGCCGGTTGACCAGGGCCCGGGCGAGCGAGGCCCGCTGGGCCATGCCGCCCGAGAGGGTGGAGGGGTAGGCCTCGGCGAAGTCCCGTAGTCCCACGACCTGCAGGGCTGCCTCCACCCGGCGCTGGTCGCGCTCCAGGCGGTCTCTCGCCTCGGGGCCCAGGGCGACGTTGTCGCGCACCGTCCTCCAGGGAAGGAGCGTGGCGTCCTGGAAGGCCAGGGCACGCAGCGGTGACGGGCCGGTCACGGGCTTGGAGTCGACCTCCACGCTGCCCTCGACCGGTTGCTCCAGCCCGGCCAGCAGTCGCAGGATCGTTGACTTGCCGCAGCCGGAGGGCCCGACCAAGGAGACGAACTCACCGGGGGAGACTGTCAGGTCGATGTCGTCGAGCACGGGGAGCTGGTCCGGCTTGGCCGCCTCGGCCTCATAGCGCGCCCTCGCAGCGGGAGACACGCGTCGAAGCAGGAAGTGGAGCCAGCCATGATCCAGGTCGCGGGACAGGGGGTAGCGGTGCGAGACGCCCTGGAGCTCGACCCGCGCACCGCGGGGGACGGTCGGGTCCGGAGCCTGTGGAACGCTCTCGACTGTTGCGGAACCGGTAGGCATCGGTCACCACCTCACAAGGTTCTGCTGCCATGCCAGCAGCGAGGAGCGGATCTTGAACAGCAGCACCATGAGCGTGCGGCAGAAGGCCACCAGGATGATGAGTCCCACGTACATCCTGGGATAGTCGGCCCACCCCTTGACCCAGTTGATGTACCAGGCCAGGCCCTTGTCGACGCCGGTCAGCTCGGCCGTCATCAGGGCGGCGAGCGAGGTTCCCAGACCCGTGAACAATCCGGTGAGCATGTCCGGCAGGGCCGAGGGCACGGCCACCCGCCTGATGAGGAAGAGCTCATCGGCTCCCAGCGTGCGGGCCATGTCGATATAGTCGCGGCGCACTGAGCGAACACCCGCACGAGTCATGGTGGCCATGGGGAACCAGGCGCCGAAGCCGACGATGAAGGCCGCGGAGGCGTACGTCGTCGGAAGCAGCAGCAACGCCAGTGGAAGGAGCGAGGCCGCGGGAACAGGCCCGATGGTCTGCAGGAGCGGGTGGAGCCAGTAGTCGGCGCGCCTCGACCAGCCCATGAGCAGGCCCGTGAGGAACCCCAGTAGCGACCCCACCGAGTACCCGATGACGAAGAGCAGCGCGGAGGCGCCCAGGCAGCTGAGCAGCAGCCTCCAGTCGCCGGCGAAGGAGGCGATGAGCACCTCCGGGGCGGCGAAGTACGGGGGTGTGAGCAGCCCGAGCTTGGAGGTCGTCAGCTGCCAGACAATGAACCACACGCCGGCGGCGTTGATCCAGGGCAGGAAGTGCGCCAATGACCTGGCCGCCGACGACGCCGGCAGGCTCCGGGCCGCCGCCACCCACCCCAGCAGCGCGATCAGCCAGGCGCCGGCGAGGACGAGTACCGGCGTGGTTGATGCCCGCCGGAGCAGGTCCGCGTCTGGGAGGGCGACGACGATGACCAGATAGACCAGCCACAGCAACAGGGCCGTCGTGCTC
The DNA here is from genome assembly GCF_900637975.1 of Actinomyces viscosus. NCBI lineage: Bacteria > Bacillati > Actinomycetota > Actinomycetes > Actinomycetales > Actinomycetaceae > Actinomyces > Actinomyces viscosus. The sequence goes on from NZ_LR134477.1 coordinate 767,171, forward strand.
CAGAGCGATGTCGGAGAGGTGCGATGACGTGCTGGTTCCTTGCGCACGGCCGGCGAGGATCCCGGTTTGCGACGGTTGTCGTCGGAGTGCGCGGCTGTTACGGCCGTGGGCGTGACGTCGGTAGGCATTCTCGATCAGTCCTTGATGCCGAGATCGGCGATGACTGCGTCCGTCAGCCTCTGGGCGGAGACGTCGGACTGAATGAAGCCGGTTCCCTTGAACTTCTCGATGCCCGGCTCGATCGCGGCGCGGAACCTGGACGCCGAGGCCTTGAACCCGTAGGTCTTGAGCACCCGGACGACGACGTCCTGGTCCGCGGCGACGTAGTCGTTGTCGACCTCGAGCTTGGCGATCTCCTCGATGTGGTCCGGCACGTAGGCCGAGCCCTTCATCCACGCCTCCGTCAGGGCCTTGGCCTCCTTGGGCTGCTTCTTGACGAAGTCGCCGTTGAGGGCCACCGAGCAGCAGAACTCCTCGGCGTCGTTGTTGGCCAGCTCTCGGGCCGTGCCATTGAAGACGGGGAGCAGTGGTGCGGGATCAGAGCCCATGATGGCGTCCACCTGACCATCGGCCAGGGCGGTCCCCAGGGAGTCGGCGTCGACCGTGCGCCAGGTGATGTCGCCTCCGTCCGGGTTGACGTTGATGCCGGCCTCGGACAGTCCGATCGCGAAGTAGGCGAAGGCCGATGACGACAGCGACGGAACGCCGATCGTGGTTCCTTTGAGGTCGGCCAGGCTCTGATAAGGGGCGTCGTTGTTCACCACCAGACGCAGGCAGCCGGCGTGAAGACCCGCGGTAAGCCTGGCATTGAGCCCGTTGTAGATCGGCTCCAGCCAGGAGAAGAAGATTCCCGGAGCGCCGATGTACTTGCCCGCACCGACGCCGTCCTTGGTGTCCTCGGTCTGCTGGGTGCGCGCGAGCGTCACCTTCAGCCCCGCGTCGTCGAAGAAGCCCTGGTGGTAGGCGGCGTACAGCGGCGCGGCGCAGATGTCGCCGCCGATCACCAGCGGTAGTGCCTCATGGGCCCCGATCACCCCTTGGTTGGTGCGCCTGATCGTCAGGTACGCACCGGCGCCGACCACCGCGGCGGCGGCCAGACCGCCGACCGTCAGCAGCGTGCGTCTGGACGGCCCACTGCGGCGAGGGGTCTCAGTGTCCGTAGTGCTCGGGTCATCATCGTCCGCGGCAAGAATCTGCGCCGCGTTCTCGGCAGTGACCTCGTCCTTCTCAGGGGTGCCGGAATCTGACGAGGATGAGTCGGAGGAGGGCGAGGGAACGGTCTTCGACATGGTGTCTCCTATAAAAGGGAGGGAGAGGAAATGAGGACAGGATGCTGGTACGGCAATGGTCCGTGGGAGCGGCCGAACACGGGCGATGGGCTCTTAGCCGAGCATTCAGGTCACTCGGAGGCACGGGGCCTGAGAAACAGTCGTGCAGGACCCGCGGCACGCTCTCTGGCGCAGACTTCCGGATCGTGATCCCCGATCCTGCGCCGCAGGAACTCCAGGGCTGTCGGCCTCTACCGAGGCATCATCGCGATACCAGGTGACAACGGCACACTGGGCGGGAGATCAACAAGGCCGACAACAACAGCACATTCGCATGCCACACATGACCGCGAGCGCCCGTGCGCCGGGGGCGGTGGTGGTTGTCAGAGCGATGCGCGTCATGCGCAGCACCCTACGCCACACTGCCCGGAAGAATGCAAGTTCATTACTTATCGCCGGCTCATCTCGTGCGGGCGGTGCTGAGACAGAGATGGGTGAGAGGCCGGTAGGCTCGCCGGTGTGAGCGCTACAGGTCCTGATGACGCTCCAGCCCGAGAAGTCCGGTGGCGAGAGCTGACGCCGACCCCGGTGGCACCGGAGGGCGGTCTGCTTCGTGTGACTCCGTCCTGGTGGCCGCAGCGGCCCGACGACGACGCCCTGTCGGCCGCAGCGGCCAGCGGCACCCCGGTACTGGGGCGGACCCGCCTCGTTGACGGCGTCGCGATGCGTGAGGCGACCTTCCTGTGGCAGGACGACCGGCAGCACGGCCCCAGTCCCAGCGTTCTCATCCATCTCAACACGCTGACGGACAACCATCGCACCCATATCGCGCCGGCGCTCGCCACCCGGGTTCCCTCGACCCGCTGGTGGGCGCTTCACGTCCTGCTGCCGGAGGACGGCCTTGTGGGCTACCGGATCGTTGTGACTCGTGACCCGTTGCCCGATGACGCCGGGGCCCGGCGGGAGTGCTGGAAGCAGGTTCATGCCCGAGGGTGTCCCGATGCCTTCAGTCCGCATCGCCTGCACGACGGATTCGGATTCGTCTCCACCCTGTGGGAGGGGCCGGGGGCGCTCACCCACCGGGAGTGGGCGGTGGCACGGCCTGAGAGCGGTGCGGTAACCGGCGACGGAGGCTATGGGTGCGGTGTTGAGCTCGGTGGGGTGGCGCTCGATGGCTTCGATGCCTCCGGCGACGTCCCGCGGCGGGTCACTCTGTGGCGGAGGAGCTCCGTCGCCGGAAGTCCGGGAGCCGGGGCAGGGGAGGAGCAGGGCGGAGAGCGCGGGTTGCTGGTTCTGCTCGACGGTGAGATCTGGCGTCGTCACGACGTCGTGCGCCGGCTTGGCGCCCGGGCGGCTCTTTGGGACCTGCTGCTCATCGACTCCGGGGACCTGGCCATGCGTGCGCGTGACCTGGGGGATCCGCACCGCAGCAGGGAGCTGCTGACCCGGTGCATTGAGGCGGCTCAGAGTGACCGGCCGCGGTGGAGTCCCCAAAGGGTGGTGGTGGCCGGTCAGTCGCTGGGTGGCGTGGCGGCAGCGGATCTTGCCCTGCACCGGCCCCATATCGCCGGCCGAGCCATTGCCCAGTCGGCGTCCTTCTGGCTGGGGTCGGGGCTGCGAGGCGAGGGCGAGGGGGCGCTTCTGGCGTGGCTGCGCCGCCGGGCCGGTCAGGAGCCGTCTGAACCGCTGTCGGCGCGGCTGGTGGTTCAGTGCGGGGTGCATGAGGGCGTTCTGCGGCAGGGTGCGCACGCGTTTGCGGAGCTTCTTGCGGCCGAGGGGGCTCTGATCGAGTACCGCGAGGAGCGCGGTGGCCACGACTACGCCTGGTGGCGTCATGGGCTGTCCCGGGGGCTCGATGCTCATGAACAGGACATTCGTCCTAAGCTGTGATGGGACCACAGCGGAGCCTGTCAAGGTGAGTGTCATCGCACTGAACACGAAATAAATAATGATAACGTCGCGATTGTCGCTTAGGTTCACCTAAGTTGGTGGCCGGTGACCGGGCGCAGTGCAGCGCGCCCGTCCCCGATCGTCCCGGACGTGGTTCCGGGCTAGCTCACGGAGGTACTTATGGACCGTCGTCACCCTCACCCCCCTCTATCCGATCCCACCGCATCGCCCACGTCCTCTCATCCGCGTCGGTCGCGTCTGACGCGAGCCGGGGCGCTCGCCTCCGCAGCCGTGCTGAGCCTGACCGGCCTCATTGGGAGTGCCGCCCACGCTGCCGACGAGACCCCGGGACCCACGGTGAGTTCTACGGCCACTGCGGCAAGCAAAACGTCGTCAACACCCGTCGCCGCTGCGGACGCCCAGGCCGACGCCTCCGGAATCGACGTCAACGCCCCGGTGACCCCGGTGCCCGGAACCACCGGTGAGCCCGGAAGCGTCACCGGCGTCGAGTCCTCCATCGCGCCCGGCCTCTATCAGACCGCCTACTCGCCGAGCAGGAACTCCCTGTACGTGACCTCGGCCGTGGGTCGTCCACCCGTCACGCAGTCCTCGCTGATCAAGCTCGACGCCGACACGCTCGCCTACCAGAAGCACGTCGTTCCCGAGGTGGACCCGACGGCAACGGGTCGAGACGGCAAGCCGCTCGAAGGAGCCCGCTACGCCGTCTACGGAGTGGCCGTTGACGACGAGCACGGCACCGTCTGGGTCACCAACACCCGGCAGAGCACCGTGGCCGTCTACGACGCCGACACGCTCGCACTCGTCAAGCAGTTCGACAAGGACATCGTGTCCCACAGCCGCGACGTCATCATCGACGCCGCGCGGGACCGCGCCTACGTCAGCAGCGCCCGCTCCAACAAGATCGCGGTGTTCGACACGTCGACCAACACCCAGCTGGCCGACATCACCGTGGGCCAGGACGCAGACGACTTCAGCCCCATGTCCCTGGCCCTCGACGAGGCCTCAGGGACCCTGGTCACAGTGTCGGCCTCCAGCGCCAAGGCCGCACTCATCGATGTCGCCTCCGGCGCCGTGACCGAGGTGGCTCTGCCGGCCGGTGCCTCACGCGCCTCGGGCGTTGCCTACAACGCGGCGACCGGACGGATCTACGTCGCCAGCCAGGGCTCTGGGGATCTCGTCGTCGTCGAAAAGGACGGGACGGTTGTCAACCAGGTCGTCACCGCAACCGGCCTGAAGGACGCTGAGGGTAAGGACATCTCCTCAGGTGCGCTCAACGTGGCGCTGGACCCGGCCGGCTCGTTGGTCTACGTCACCAACCGCAATGCCGGCACCATCACCGTCCACGATCTCGACGGAAGGATCAAGCAAACGATCGACGCCGGCCGCAACCCCAACCACGTTGAGTACGACGGACGGGGAAATGTCTACGCCGTCAACAAGGGCGGCAGCCGCGACGGCAGCACGAAGAACGACTACGTGCAGCGCTTCTCCGTCGTCGCAGCGCCGACGACGGCTCCCGAGCCCACGGCAAGCAGCTCCGTCGCTGTGCCCACGACCGAGGCGAGCGCTCCCAGTGCGAGCTCGTCTGTGGACGCCCAGAGCGCCCGTGGTGTTGAGAGCACTGGGACTCAAGGCCCCGGCGCCGCTGCGGTAGCGGCCGCCGGTTCCAATGCTGCCAGCGGCACGACGGGCCTGGCCAGCACAGGTGCCTCGTGGGGAGGCGGCGTCCTGGCGGTCGTCCTTCTGACTGGCGGGGTGCTGCTGGTACGTGCACGTCGTCGCGTCTGATCGGCCACCGTCCGCCTCAGGCTAACGGGCCTGATGGACCTGATGGATCTGAGTCGGAGGGGTGGTGCGATCAACTGCTGGGGCCGTTCAACGCGGATCATGCGTTGAACGGCCCCAGCCGCATCCACAATAAAACCGTGATGGAACTGAAACCTGGGCAACAGCATGATCACGCGCCCCGATTTATCGTTACCAACTCAAGAGTTTCCGCAGTGATTTCGGAAATGAATGATCTCAGTCCGACCGATTGTCGGGTTACTGCTGTGTATACTTGATCAGGAATCGACGTCGCAGGCGATGTTTTCTGGAGATAGAGGATTCTTAGAGGGGAGTAGTGCGTCTATCATCGTTTGCGAAAGGCGGTCGTATCCGTTGATCGGTGCGTTCCTTTCCTCATTGTCCTCAGTGAACGGCTGTGGACCACATGAGTAAGTCCACCTGTCCCTGCCCATGAACGAGACCACTTGATGCACTACGCTCAGCGGCTGCTTGCTTCCCGCCCCTCCACCAGGCTCGGCGCACGCGCGATTCTTGGCGTTCTGACCGCCTGCGGTGTTCTGATGAGCACCGCAGGTGTTGCTGCCATGCCTCTTCTCACCGGGAACGAGGTCGTCAGCGATGCCGGAGCGACAACCGACTGCCATCCTGCTGCCTCCCTGAACTACCCCGAGGGACAGTCCAAGCCCGAGTACGTGGTCCCCGTCTACGAGACGGGTTTCGGAGTCGGCATCGACGCCGTCCTGACCGGTTGGTGCCACGACGGCGGGAGAATGCTGTCGGACCCTAAGGTCACCGTCAACGTCATTGACGGGGGCACGGTGTCCTCCTACCTCATTCCCCGATTCAAGGTCGAGCTCGATCCAGAGATTGGGGGCGGAGAGCAGAACGCGTTCGTCCCTACGGAGCTTCTCGTCAAGGCCGTACGGGATGCAACGGGTGATGCTGCTTGGGAGGTCGGCTCCAGGCTCTTCAGCCTCACGTACACCAGCGGGACGTTCAGCGCTACGACGGGCATGTTCTCCTTCGTCAAGCAGGACCCCGACGTCGTCAACCCCTCGTCCCCGGAACCAACACCCGAGCCCACCTCGGAGCCGACGACTGGCCCGACGCAGGAGCCCACCCCCGAGCCGGGCACCGAACCGACACAGGAGCCGTCCGCAGAACCGACCAGCGAGCCCACGGCCGAACCAACCGCAGAACCGACCACCGAACCAACCACCGAGCCCACGGCCGAACCGACGCAGGAGCCGAGTGAGGAGCCGTCTCCAACGCCGTCACCGTCATCATCGCCTGAGCCGACGCCGACCGCCGCCCCCACCGAGTCCGCCAGACCGGACCCTGCACCGACTCCATCAGCAGGCCCGACGCCGTCGACGACTCCGACGAACGAGACCTGTGCGCCGAAGCCGACCGTCACGGTCCTCAACCCCGACGGCTCGGACCCCAGGAACGGTGATCCTGCGTACCAGCCCGAGCACAGCATCAGAGTCTCCGGCAGCGGCTGGTGCGAGAACGGAGCAGCGATCGACGGCGACAGGACGATCGAGGTCAAGCTGGTCGTCTACAGCGGCTACGTCATTCCACGGACGGCCTCGGTGCCCGTCACCTTCAGCAACGGGGCCTTCAGTGCCCAGCTCGCCCTGTCCTCCCTGTACGCCGGGACGGATCTTGCGACGAACCGCTACTACCTCCAGATCTCGCCGATAGGCTCCGCGCAGAGCGGCGTTACCAACATCTTCAGCTACGAGGCGCCGGCAGCGCCGGAGCCGACCCCGGCTCCGACTCCGACGGCCGTTCCCACACCAACCCCGACCCGGAAGCCGACAGCGGAGCCCTCTGCCTCCGCCTCGCCGTCGCCCACCCGGACGGCCGACCCGACTCCTGTCCCCTCTCCGACTCCCTCCACCGAGCCGGGTCCCGAGCCGTCTGCGTCTCCGCTTCCGTCCACCGGGCCCTCAGCCGCTCCCTCCGCTCAGCCCACGCAGTCGGCCCGTCCGGCACCGACGTCGGACCACGCAACAACCTCACCGGACGGGGCGGCCCCCGGCCGTCGGGGAAACACTTCCAACACTGGGTCGGACACCGGTGGGCCGAGTAACGATGCAGGTGGAAACGGCCCTGACGGAGGTGGGGCCCGGAATGCCTCGGGTACAGGAACGTCTGAGACGGGTTCCTCACCCGCGGGTGCCCCGGCCCAGTCCAGAGCCGACCGGACTCGGACTCAGAACGGTGCCCGTGACGATGACACCGCCCCCTCCGATTCGCAGGACCCTGAGCCCCCAGTGCAGGCCTCTGCCGAGGCGAGCGCCTCTGAGGACCGCACGGCCCGTCCCGACCGCAACCCCGTGCCTCCAGTGACCAGCGCCGCGCAGCTGAGTGCGGACAACGCCGGTTCCCTGTCCGGGTCGCGCCAGGGCAACATCGTCAACCTCGTGCTCCCCAAGGCCAAGGCCTCGGCGGGGGAGTGGGTGTCGGTCTTCGTCTTCCCCGGAGCCACGACCAAGGGCTGGGTGCAGGTCGATGAGGCCAACAGCGTCTCCATCGACATCTCGTCATTCGAGTCCGGATCCTACGAGCTGGCGGTGGCCGATCGCGACAACAGCCTTCTGGGGTGGGCGAAGCTGGAGATCACCTCGGCGTCCTTCGATCCTCGAAGCCCGGCGCAGGCTCAGCTGCTGACCTTCCCGGACAAGGACGCTCCCACCTCCATGGGGCTCAGTGCCAACGACATGCTCCTGGGAGGTGCTGGCGGACTGCTGGTCATCGGCGCAGGCAGCCTGCTGGTCGCCGCACGCTCAGGACTGCCGCTTCGCGCACCGCGCGTTCTTCGACGACTGCGGATCTTGCGCAGGCGCTGAAGGGGAGCAGCAGGAGATCGTCAATGGCGTCGTCAAAGAGGCAGAATGCGCAGCCGCTCGGAGGAGGTGAGAAACAAGTGACCCGGTTGACTCAGTTCATCACCCGGTGCGCTCGGCGTGCGCCGGGGGCCCGACGCCGGACCCTTGTCCGGCACCTCGAGCTACCGCGCATGCTCGTCATCGTCTGCTCCGTCCTGCTCGCCTCCCTGGTAGCGCTGGTCTCCACGAACCCTGCTGCCAGGGCCGACACCAAGACCGACCCGTCCACCACGGGAACCGCCTCGACCGTCAGTCCATCGACGGTCGCCGTCGGAGGAACGATCATGTACACGGTCTCGGGCTTTCCCGGCGGTGTGACGGTTCAGGTGCTCATCGACGACGGCGCACTGGTTACCTCCCAGGCCCCCGAGGCCGAGGTGGTCACGACGATCACGATCAAGCAGGACGGCACGGCCTCCGGGTCCTTCGAGCTGCCCGAGTATGTTGAGCAGGGAAACCACTGGCTCCGGTTCCGGGTCTCCGGGGTTCAGGGGATGAGCCCTCAGGAGGGCAACGCGGCCGACTACACCAACAAGAGTCCCTACTTCACCGTCTCAGGTGTCACCGTCATCGGAGGAGCCGCCCCTCCCACCGTTCCGCCGGCACCGACGCCACCGCCGCGCCAGGTTGCCGCCACAGGTGGGGCGAACGGTTCGGGCGCCTCCGGCATCCAGGCCGCTGGACCGGGAGGCGAGCCGGCCGGTTTCCCGATCATCGGTACCTCCATCCTCGTGCTCAGCATGATCCTCGTGGTGCTGTCGGTGCTCGTGGCGGTCAACCGGCGCAGAATGGCGGCCTACCAGCGTCGTCGGGTCGTGGCCTGACCCAGACTGAGTCACTTCCCGGTCACTTCCCGGTCACTTCCCGTGCGGCTGGGCAGCGGCTGCGGCTCCGCCTGACGCCCGAGCGCCGGGCGCCTTGTAAACTGCCGCCGGCGCCCACCCGTCTCGTGGTGCGCCCCGACGGGTACCGGTTCAGTGCCCCACACGGAAGGAACCCAGCACCGTGCTGCGAACTCGTAACGCAGGCTCCCTGCGCGCCTCAGACATCGGCCAGGTCGTCACTCTCACCGGATGGGTGGACCGACGGCGTGACCACGGAGGCGTGGCCTTCATCGACCTGCGGGACGCCTCGGGCATCGCCCAGGTCGTCATCCGCGAGGAGGTCGCCCACGACCTGCGCGCCGAGTACGTCCTGGCCGTCACCGGTGAGGTGAGCGCCCGGCCCGAGGGCAACGCCAACCCGAACCTGCCCACCGGCGAGATCGAGGTGGTCGTCTCCGACGTCGAGATCCTCAACGCCTCCGCCCCACTGCCCTTCCAGGTCTCCGACCACGCCGAGGACGCCGGACAGGTCGGCGAGGAGGCGCGCCTGCGCTACCGCTACCTCGATCTGCGGCGCAGCGCCATGCAGCACGCCATCCGTCTGCGCGCCAAGGTCAGCCAGGCCGCCCGCAAGGTCCTGGACTCCCACGACTTCGTCGAGATCGAGACGCCGACCCTGACCCGCTCCACCCCGGAAGGAGCCCGCGACTTCCTCGTCCCGGCCCGTCTGGCACCGGGGTCCTGGTACGCCCTGCCGCAGAGCCCGCAGCTGTTCAAGCAGCTTCTCATGGTCGCAGGCATGGAGCGCTACTACCAGATCGCCCGCTGCTACCGCGACGAGGACTTCCGCGCCGACCGCCAGCCGGAGTTCACCCAGCTCGACGTGGAGATGAGCTTCGTCGAGCAGGACGACGTCATCGCCGTCGCCGAGGACGTGCTGCGCGAGGTCTGGGCGCTCATCGGCTACGACCTGCCCACCCCCATCGCGCGCATGACCTACCACGACGCGATGGAGAAGTACGGCTCGGACAAGCCCGACCTGCGCTTCGGCTGCGAGCTGGTGGACCTGACCGAGTACTTCAAGGACACCACCTTCCGCGTCTTCCAGAACCCCTACGTGGGCGCCGTCGTCATGCCCGGAGGAGCCTCCCAGTCACGGCGCACCTTCGATGCCTGGCAGGAGTGGGCCAAGCAGCGCGGAGCCAAGGGCCTGGCCTACGTCACCGTTGCCGAGGACGGGACCCTCGGCGGCCCCGTCGCCAAGAACATCACCGACGCCGAGCGGGCCGGCCTGGCCCAGGCCGCCGGCGCCGAGCCAGGCGACTGCATCTTCTTCGCCGCAGGCCCCGTGGACTCCTCTCGCGCCCTGCTGGGCGCCGCCCGCCTGGAGATCGGCAAGCGCTGCGGTTTCATCAACGATGATGAGTGGTCCTTCGTGTGGGTCGTGGACGCCCCCCTGTTCAAGCCCTCCGCCGAGGCCCGCGCCGACGGCGACGTGGCCCTGGGCAAGTCCGCCTGGACCGCGGTCCACCACGCCTTCACCTCGCCCAAACCAGAGTGCCTGGAGACCTTCGACACCGACCCGGGAGGCGCCCTGGCCTACGCCTACGACATCGTGTGCAACGGCAACGAGATCGGCGGCGGCTCTATCCGTATCCACCGCAGCGACGTCCAGGAGCGCGTCTTCAACGTCATGGGGATCGGCGAGCAGGAGGCCCAAGAGAAGTTCGGCTTCCTGCTGGACGCCTTCAAGTTCGGCGCCCCGCCGCACGGCGGCATCGCCTTCGGTTGGGACCGCATCGTCTCCCTACTGACCAGGGCCGACTCCATCCGCGACGTCATCGCCTTCCCCAAGTCCGGCGGCGGCTTCGACCCGCTGACCGAGGCTCCCGCCCCGATCACGCCCGAGCAGCGCAAGGAGGCCGGGGTCGACGCCGTCCCGGACGACGAGTCCGGCTCTGCGGTGCGGGGCAAAGAGGACGGGATGAAGCAGAGCTGAGTTCGCAGGTCGCGTCCGCCCTTCGCCTACACTCGATGAGGTGACGATGCTTGCGCTGCACGAGTGGGGTGCTCCGGCGGATCCGCCGCTGCTCTTAGTCCACGGCCTGACTGAATCGGCTACCGCCTGGCCTGACGCTGTAGCACGCTGGTCCTCCCGGTATCACGTCCTCGCAATCGATCAGCGGGGGCACGGGGCATCCCCGCGGTGGGACGACGAGACGCTGGCCCGGGCGCCGCAGACTATGCAAGAGGACCTTGAGAAGACGTTGGCCCTGTTCTCGGAGCCGCCGGTCGTCGTGGCGCACAGCCTGGGAGGGCTCATGTCGCTGCGGGTGAGCGTCGCCTGGCCCGAGCTGGTTCGGGCACTGGTCCTGGAGGACGTCGCGCGTCCCACCGGGCACTGGGCCCCGGCCCCCTGGTTCGTGGAGCATCAGGAGCGGTTCCTGGACGCCTTCGCCGACGGCGGCGCGGCCGAGCGGGAACGGATGAGGCGCGAGACCTCATGGAGCGAATCCGAGATCGAGGGCTGGGCCGCGTGCAAGAGGCGGGTCGACCGCCGTTATATCCGCGAGGGCACCTATCTCGGCGAGGCCGACCTCGTCAGCGCGATCAACCGGCTGAGGATACCGACGCTCTACCTGGCACCCCGCCGCGGCGACATGGCTCCTGACCCCTCTGAGGTGACCAATCCGCTCGTGCGTTTGGTGCTGCTCGACGGCGTAGGCCACTGCGTGCGGCGGGACGCCCCGGAGGCCTACCACGGGCTGGTCGATCCCTTCATCGAGGCGGTCTTCGCCGGCACCGGCCGGTAACCCGCCCCTGGGCCTGAACTGTTTCAGAGTCTTGCGGTTCGTGGTGGTTCTGGTGCGTCGCACCCGCCGCCCATGTCCGGTGTCAACCGAGGAGGTGGACGGGACGTTCTTCCACGGCAGGGCTTTGAGAGTGCGGTGCAGGGTCTTCTGGTTGCCCAGAGGCGTGAGAAGGTAGTGGCTACCCCGCTGAGTGATCCACTCGGCGGTATCGATCTGGGTATGCATGGCGTCGGCGGTGACCACGGCCCCGTCCAGGTCGAGGGGCTCGAGCAGGTCCGGTAGGGCGGGGACCTCTGGTTGGACTTGTTCGCCACTCGCTCCCGGGTCAGGACTGTGCCGGTGGCGTGGTCCAGGACCGGCAGGAGATGAGGCGCCGACGCCTGCCCCTGGCGGGGGCCGCGCATGGTCTTGCCGTCCACCGCGACCACTCTGCGGCTGGCGATGGTGCCGGTACGCGTGCAGAACCAGGACCTCAGGCGGGTGTTGAGGCCTGTGGGATCCAGGTTCCGCAGGACCCGTCGGATGGTGGACTCCAAGGGCGGGGCCTGTCCCGCGGCCAGGCCCCGGGACCACAGGTCAGCAGCGGTCAGGTCGGTGGTGTGCTCCTCTATCGGTGTCAGGCTGCGACATCTGGCTGTCACTACCGCCACGCAGGCTCCTACACCATCATCAGCGTCCAGTTTTCTGTGTAAGCGTTTTACAGGTAGGGGTTGATTCTGTCAAGCCCCGGGTTTTGTGGAGGCTGGTTTATCTGGTTCCGGTGGTTGCCGGTTGTGATTGTTCCTGGCGGTGGTGGTCGTGGTTGGTGTCGGGCGCCCAGGCGGCTTCGTGCTCGGCGGGGGTTCGCATCCCGATGGCGGAGTGTGGCCGGGTGGTGCCCACCCAGTGGACCCACTCGGCGGTGGCAACCACGGGCGGCGTCGATGTCCTGCCAGGGCCCCTGGCCTAAGGATGAGCTCGGCCTTGTACAGCGAGTTGAGCGCCTCGGCCAGAGCAAAGCCGAAAGGAGGTCCCCCTTAGAGCCTACAGAGGCGACCGCCTCGCACTCGGCCAGAGCCTGCCCATAGCGAATGGACCGGTACTGCACCCCACGGTCGGAGTGGTGCACCAGGCCCGTCAGGTCAGCCCCGGCTCGTTTCCGCTGCCAGACGGCCATCTGAAGGGCGCCGGCGGCCAGGTCGGTGCACACTGGCCGGTAGGTGGTCTGCCAGCCGATGATCCTCCGGGAGTACACGTCGGTCACGAAAGCCACATAGACCCACCCGGAGAACGTACGCACGTAGGTGATGTCGGCGACCCACAGCTCGTTCGGCCTGAACGCGCTGAAATGCCTTTTGACGAGGTCGGCCGGGCACTGCTCTCGCGGCGCGCTGCGCGTGGTGCGCGGGGACCTGGCGCGGCGGACGCCGCGCAGGCCCAGGTCTGCCATGAGGCGTTCGACGGTGCACCGGGCCACGTGACCGGCACCGTGACGCTCGGCGGCCTCGGGTCGGCCCCGCATCACGTGCATCTTGCGGGCCCCCAGCACCGAGTAGCTGGTTCTTGTGGACCCTGGATATCTCCGTCTTGAGGGTCCTTGTCGCGCAGGCCCCTGGCACTAGGAGGCCGGCTACGGCGAGCGTGAGTCAGGTGCTCGGGGCGATCTGCACACCAGCCTCGCTGAGCGTGGCGCAGATCGGCCAGGCCCCGAACTCCTCCTTCTTGGTCTCGATGTACTGGCAGATCAACGGGATGGGCGCTCACACTCCGCCGCGATAGACAAGCTGACGCGCTCTTCAGGATCGCGTTGGCTCTTCGCAGCTCTCGGACTTCTTTCTCTAGCTCCTTGATCCGCTGTGCCTCGTCGGTGGTGGTTCCCGGCCTCAGACCACCATCGACCTGGGCCTTCTTGACCCAGGTGCGCAGAACCTCGGGGTGGACACCCAGCTCCTCGCCGATCCGACGGATCGCACCCTTGGCCCGCGCCGGGTCAGCCAACGCGTCCAACGCCATCCTCGTAGCTCGCTCACGCAGCTCATCGGGATACTTCCTTAAGTCCCATGACAGTGATCCTTCCGTGTCATCACTGCCTCCAACAAACCCGGGACGATTCATCCCCGCCCACCAGCAGGCGCCCTGTTGTCATCATCAGTAGCAGTCATCAGTGTCAGTCCTTCCACAAGGGCTTACACAAACCATTGAACAGGCTCCCGTCACGGCCAGGAACAGGACCGTGGGTGGGGCGTGCGCCACGCCCCGCCGATCGCGGGGGTCGGTCATGTTCCTGAGAACCTGGGCCAGGGGCTGGCGCGACAGGACGGTCGTGGTGGAGGACGATATCAGCGCGGGCTCCCAAGACGAAGGGATGACTAGACACCACTCATCGTCCCTACGGGACCTGCGCCTCTGTTCCAGCGACACACCATCCCCGCCAAACCAACTCAGCCGCCCTCACCCACCAACTTTGCCGACCCCTGCCCCTACACCCCTTTGACTGATCTCGGCCCTGGCCTGCACCAGGAAACCCACTTCCCATGCCCACCACGGTCCACAGACTTCGCGGGCAGTCCTGATGAGTCTCGTCAGATATTTGCCAAATGTTAGTTTGGACCCTAATCTATACGTGTGAATTCCAGTTCGGGCAGGTGGGGTGACGTCAAGTCGGAGCTCTGCGGTACAACGGGTGGGCGGCCGATCGGCCTGCCACATCGTGTTGTGCCGTCCATCGAGTACGCGGAGGTCACTGGCGGGGCGCTGACCGCTCAGGTCTGGCACGGTCCGCTCCGGCGGCGGCGGACCTCCCATGGGTGTAGTCCGTTGCCCTGGATCCTGGCTGAGTGCATCGGGTGCGCTGAGTCCGAGTTGCTCGTCACTCGTCACGCATGCCGGGCGTGTGGCAGCGCAGAGCACGGGCGGCCTGTGCTCGTCGCTTCACCAGCGCATCCGCATGGGGCGCAGATTTCGATTTCCTATGCCCGGGATACCGATCGCTATGTCCTCGCATTGTCGACGGCGGATATCGGTGTGGATACGGCTGACGCGTTGACTCCTGACATATGTGCCCGGTTGCGTAGAACGCTGACCGAGCCCGATCGGCTCTTTGTCGATGCAGCTCCCGTTGCAGTGCAACCAGATCTGGTCCTTAAAGCGTGGGTTGCGCGCGAAGCCTACCTCAAGGCCAAAGGAGTCGGCCTTACCGCTGGATGGCGCCAGCTCTCCGTGCTGGCACCCCGAGCGTCGGGTAGGAAGAAAGTGTCAGAGATGTGGATGGTGCATGACATTTCTTTCGACTTTCAACCAGATTCTTCCTGCACCGTGATTGCACTTCGAGATTCTTAGGTGTCAAACATCGATCCGCTGTTAACTCGTTTTTCCATGAACAGGAGTACATTGTGAACACTGCGGATAGCGCCGACGTCTGTGTTGTCGGCCTGGGTTACGTCGGAGAGACGATGGCTGCGGCCTTCTTGGATGCTGGGATGTCGGTGTTGGGGGTTGAGCGCAACGATGAGCGGCGTGAGGCTCTGCAATCCGGACGAGCCCCAATCCAGGAACCTGGGGTTAACGAGGTCCTGGTCGCGGCGGATGACCGCTTCACCGTGGTTGCGTCCCTTGCTGACGCACCCTTACCCAAAAATATCGTACTGTGCGTGGGTACTCCGGTAAACCACGCAAGCGGTCATCCTGAGATCATGCTGGACCAGCTCACGGCTGCTATTGAGGACCTGGCGCTAATGATGACCGAGGACCATTTGGTCGTCGTCCGCAGCACGGTACCGATCGGTACCTGCGACCGACTGGTGGTGCCAGCGCTGTCTGAGAAAATCGACAATCCTCTAGTAGCGATGTGCCCGGAGCGCACGATTCAGGGCAAGGCATTGCACGAGATCCGTACCTTACCTCAGGTCATCGGTGCGGCGTCGCCAGAATCGTTCGATCGTGCAGTTAAGCTTTTCCGAGCGGTCGCTCCCTGCCAGACTTTGGTGTCGTGCCTGGCCGCAGCTGAGGCTGTGAAGCTGTTCTGCAATGCGCACACCGATCTCATTTACGCTTTCGGCAATCAGGTAGCCCGTGCGTCCGAATCGCTAGGAATCGACGCATACGAGGTCATCACCTCCGCGAACATCGGCTATCCCCGTCCAGACCTGCAGCATCCCGGATATGTGGGCGGCAGTTGCCTGACAAAGGACCCCTATATGCTTCTTCAATCGCTGCGTGGCGTCGGCTACGAGCCGTCCCTGACGCGGGCGGCTCGCGCACTCAACGAGGACGTGCCCGGATGGGCAGTGGACACGGTTCTGGACGAGCTTGCCGGTGCTGGGGTGGTCCCCACCGACGCTCGGATCGCCGTCCTCGGCCTGGCCTACAAGGGCGATCCAAGAACCGACGACGTCCGCGGTGCGGCATACCCTGCCGTCCTTGAGCGGCTCCGCGAGCGAGGGGTCGGCGAGATTCGGCTCCACGACAACGTGGTGTCCCTGCCCGAGGAGTCTCGACCGGACATGGCTCAGATGGCCGACGTCCGCGATGCGGCATATGGCTGCCACGCATTGATCATTCTTAATAACCAGGTCGAGTACCGCAAGTTGCCGTTGGACGAGCTCGCCGCAGTGATGGCCGAGCCGCGTGTCGTCTATGACCTGTGGAGCGTCGTCGACCCCAGTACCTCGGGTGCTGTGACCCTGCGGAGGTTTGGCCGTGGCTGAACGAAAGATTCTGATCACCGGCGGTGCTGGTTTCATCGGGCTACACGTGGCCCGTCACCTCGTGGATGAGGCAGAAGTATGGATGGTCGACAACTTCAGCCGCGGCCAGCAGGATGCAGAGTTCGATGCTGTCGCCAATCGGTGCATCAAGGTCGAAGCCGACCTTACAGTACCCGGTGCGCTTAACGACTTGCCCCGCGACTTCACCGAGATCATCCACCTGGCTGCTGTTGTGGGCGTACAGGCCGCCAACACCGAGCCCTACCGCGTGTTCACGACCAACGTCGACTCCACATCCACGGTGGTCAGGTTTGCGGCTGAGCAGACCGGTGCGAGTCTGCTCTTCGCCAGCACCAGTGAAGTCTACGCGCAAAGCGCTGCAGTAGGGCTCGCAACGATTCCTACTCCGGAGTCAGTACCGATCCTCATGACGGACCTCGCTCAGTATCGTGCATCATACTCCCGCTCCAAGGTGGTCGGGGAATCATTGGTCCACTACGCGGCGGCGGCATTCGGCTTCCCGGCTGTCATCATCCGACCCCACAATATCTACGGCCCGCGTATGGGGCATGCGCATGTCATACCGCAGTTTATCGACCGCGCGCTTGAGCGGATGGACCCGTTTCCTATGTACGGTGGAGACCAGGTCCGCGCGTTCTGCTACATCGACGACGCGGTGACGGCTATCAGCAGGCTGCTGACGGCACCGATGGAGCCGGGGCAGGTTGTCACTGTTAACGTCGGCAATGGCCAGGAACCGGTCGAGATGGCTGAGATAGCGCGTCGAGTCTGCCGCATCGCTGGCTACGAGCCCATGTTTGTTGAGCATGGTGCCCCCGATAACTCGCCGGAGCGTCGCCAGCCCGACACAACGCTGCTTGCCGAGCTGACCGGGTTCGTACCAGGAGTAGACCTTGACGAGGGCATCACCTCCACCTTCGCCTGGTACGCGGAGCGCCGAGCATGAAGATCTTCTTCGTCCTCAGCGGTTACCGTCCGTATATTGGAGGCGCCGAGCAGCAGACTCGATGCCTTGCCGACGAACTGTGCTCGATGGGGCACATCGTCGAGCTCCTCGTCGTCGACCAAGGGAAGGCGACGGGCGACGCTCTGGAATCGCTCTCGGCCCAGTTCTCTGGCCCCGCTCGTCCCGATGTAGTCCATCTTGTGGACTCCGTCGATGGGGCACTGGTTGACGGGACATGCTCGCTGGTGCGCGAGCACGGCGGAACGCTGGTCTACACACCCGCCACCGACCAGTCTCTCTGGGGCGACTCGGAGACCGTGTGGCGTGCGATTCGTGAGGCTGACTTGGTGCTCGCGATGAACGAGACCGAGCAGAGAGCCCTCGCCGCGGTGCGTAGCTCAGGGGTCGAGTGCATCGAGCAAGGCGGCGACTTGGGCGAAGGAACCTACGATCTGCGTGCTGAACTCGGCATACCCACCGGTGCTCCGGTTCTGCTTTTCGTGGGGCGCAAGATGGCCTCAAAGGGGTATGCGGCGCTCGTTCAGGCTGGTCCAATCATCTGGGACTCGCGCCCGGATACCCGGCTGGTCTTCGTGGGACCAGCAGTGGACACCGACGCCGAGGTTCTGATCAGTCAGCTCGGGGATCCACGGGTCATCGACCTGGGCGTCGTTTCGGAAAAGATAAAGACCGCGGCATACGAGATGAGCACGATAGTGTGCTTGCCCTCCCGTGCGGACGTTTTTCCGATGGTCATTGTCGAGGCTTGGGCGGCACGGCGTCCTTTGCTCCTCGGACCTTTCGATGGAGGGAAGTGCTTTATTGAAGAGGGAGTCGCCCTCGCGTGCGGGGACACGCCCGGCACGGTTGCGGCTAGTGCGGTCCATCTCCTCGACCACCCGGATATGGCCGAGGAACTTGCGGATCGGGGCTATGCGCGCTATCTCGGGCGACACTCATGGTCAGCGGTCGCTCGCCAGCATCTCGATCTCTACTCGCGGGTGGTCTTCACCCCCTCACACCAGGGAACAGGAATATGATTCGCGGCGTCGTTATCGCTGGCGGGCTAGGTACCCGGCTGGCTGGTTACAGTGCATCTCCCAAGCCGTTGGTCGAGGTCAATGGCAAGCCCATGCTCAGGAGGGTGCTTGAGTGTCAAGCAGAATTGGGAATTACCGAAGTCACCCTGATACTGGGGCACCGCCACGCGGAAGTGCTCGAGGCTACGCTCTCCTGGGATCTGCCCATGGCGCTCCACAGCGTTGTTGAAGAACAGCCGCTGGGCACCGCAGGAGGCTTATCCCTTATAGGCGCTCATGGCTGTCCCACGCTGGTGATGAACACGGACGTGATGATCCGGCCCAGCGAGGCGGCGCGCCTCATCGACGACCACCGCTGCGAGTCGTCCGCGGCCAGCGCTTTGGTCCACGAGGTCCAGTGGACACTCCCCTACGGGTCGGTGATCGTGGGCGACCGCTGCCGCCAGATCCTGTCGATCACGGAGAAACCCTCGCAGCAGCATCTGGTTCTGACCGGTGTTTATGTCCTCGACGACCGCGTCCTCGGCCTGATCCCACCCGGGCAGCGCTACGACATGCCTCGGCTCCTCCTCGACGCTGTGGCAAAGGGGCATCCGGTGCGTGCGGTGCGGACCACAGGTGAGTGGTTCGACGTGGGCACCCCGGATACTCTTCGTCAGGCCGAGCAAGTTGTCGGCCCGGAGCCATCCTCCGTGGGTGGGAGTCCGGTGACTGGACCACCTGTACAGAGCCTTGGTCGTATACTGACCGACGCTGTAGCCACCGCCCCAGATCGCGCGGCGTTGGTCGCCAATGGTGAGTCTCTCACCTATCAACAGTTGGACGAGGCTGTCCAGCAGCGTAGCGAGGCGCTTCTGGCAAGCGGTGTCGTACCGGGTGACGTCGTTCTGGTCGACGGTGCTGCCAACTTCGAGTTCGTGATCTCAGCCTGGTCGGTGTGGACGGTTGGAGCTGCCCTGGCCGTCGCCCACCCCGGATGCGCTCCCGTCGAGCTGGAGCGCCTTCGCCAGCTGGTGCGGCCACGCGTCGAGCTACGGGGTAAGGGTTCCTTTGCTGCGGAAACTGGGGGGACTGCGGGGGTTACGGCACCGGAGGTCCAGCTGCGCGATCCCGCTCTGGTCGTCGCGACATCGGGCTCAACTGGGGAACCAAAGGCGGTCGTTTGTCCCCTTTCGCAGGTGTGGTTCAGTCTCGACGCCATCCAGGAGCGGCTGGGTTATCGCGATGACGACATTGTGCTCCTAACCCTTCCCATGGCCTTTGACTACGGGCTCTACCAGCTGTTGCTGGCGGCTCGTGTGGCGGCGACCGTGGTACTGCGGTCCCCGGACAACCTCTTGTCGCTCGCCAATGACGTCGAGCGATATAAGGCCACGGTCGTGCCAGGTACGCCGTCGATTCTGAGGGCCTTGGCGCGAACGTGGTGCAGGCGTCCCCGCGCAGGACACGTCCGCCTCCTCACAAACACTGGCGAGAGGCTCGACGAGGCAGTTCAACAGCAGATTGCCATGGCGTTCCCGGGGGCTGCGATGGCCCTCATGTACGGCATCACCGAGTGCAAGCGCATATCGATCGAGGTAGTTCCCGTTGAGGCTCTCCCTAAATCGACGTCTGGGTTCCCTTTGCGCGGCGTTTCCGTTCGAGTTGTAAATTCTCAGGGCGAGTCGGTGGCTGAGGGTGATGCAGGAGAAATTGTGGTGAGCGGCGGCAATCTGACTGACGGATATCTACGCGATCCCGATGCCACTGCGCGGCGATTTCGATGGGACATGCAAAACAACGTGCGCGAATTGTGGACCGGCGACTTCGGTCGCCTCATCGATGGCCGTGTTGTGGTCGAGCATCGTATCGACGGTCAGCGGAAACTCAACGGTGTTCGAGTAGAAGCGGGAGAAATCGAGCGAGCTGCTGAACTTGTGAGCGGAGTGGAGCGCGCAGTACTGGTACCTTTACCAGACAGCGACCCAGTTCTCGTCGTCATGGGGGTGGCGCGCGCGGAAGAGGTCCGAGCGGCACTGGAAGAACACCTCAACCGGGCCAAAATCCCGCGACGCGTGGAATCTGTTCCTGAGCTACCGCTCACACGTAACGGAAAGATTGCTGTCCCCGAACTAGTGACGAGGTTGAACTAATGAGTTACCTGGCAAGCCAAAGAATCCAATTCCTGTCGGTCGTATCAAAACTGTCGTCAGGCGTTTCGACCGAGTCTCTTACGGATGATTCTCGATTATTTGACATTGGTTTTGACTCAGCACGCAGTGTAGATCTTTTAATGGCTCTCGAAGATGAGTTTCAGGTCATTTTTGATGACAATGAGCTTGCTCTTGAAAATATGCAGACCGTCGGCGGAGTGTGGGATCTGCTTGCTCCCCATCTGACTACTCGACCACATCAAGAGGAGTCGAACATACCAGAGACATCTCTCACCGGGGCAACCAGCGTTGCGGAATTGGTGCGCATCGAGATGGCTACGTGTCTGCAAATGCCCGCGGCCGACCTTACGGATGACTCGGACTTCTTCGACTTAGGAGGACATTCTCTGATTGCGATCGCACTGGTCGAGGGGTTGTGTGGTCAGCTGCCACTGTCCGAGGACCAGACCCGTGAGGAGGCGGAGGGGGAGGTGCTCACTGCACTCTTCCTCACCCCGAGGCTGGCCGACTTCACTGCTGCCGTTGAGCGGATTGTTTCCGGGAGCCCAGAGTGAACCTCGTTGCATCGCTTCAGGACCAGATCGCGACCCAGGGACGGGCCCCGTTGACCGACCCGCAGATCGCGCTGTGGATTGCCGAGCGACGGGCTCCGGGGGCGGTCTGCATCTCTACATCGACCATGGCTCTGAGTGATCCGCTGCGGCCCGAGGTAATTACTGCGGCTCTGGATGATACGCTCAGGGAGCACCCCATGCTGCGGGCTTTCTTTGCGGTTAGCAGTCCAGGCGAGGTGCAGCAAGCCATCACCGATGTGGACTCCGTCCCGTGGATCGACCTCAGCGCCAGCGGTCCCACGTGCGCAACAGGGGTCGAGGCGGCAGCATTGGCGTTCGCAGCCCCAATGAACCTGTCAACCGGCCAAATCATGCGGGCAGTCGGGTGGCGGACGCTGGAAAACGGGTATCGCCTCACCATCGAGACCCATCACCTGGCGATCGATCAGCGATCGTGGGCATTCGTGGTATGGCCTACAGTGGCCCGACGTTATAACGCCAGAGTCACCGGGCGGAACGAGCCAGAGCCAGCACAAATCTCTTCGTTCTTTGAATACGCCCGGCAGCGGTTGCTGCAGCGCTCCGAGCAGCATTATCAGGAGCGGTGCGAGAACTTTGTACGAGGCACATTGCTCAACTGTGTGACAGCTCCGTCCGCGACGCGCACCATACCGTCGGGCAATGTGGTCAGCGACCATGGTGCCCTCGGTATGCGGCGTGGTGACTTTGAGACTGCGTGCCGTTCCTTCGGCGTCTTCCCCTCCGCCGTGTACGCCATCGCCGTCGGTCTGGTGCTGGCGTGCCTAGAAATTGAACAGGTGGTAATGCTGCGCGTGTCGGACCGTCCACTGGACCACGACGCTCTCGTCGGGATGTACGCCAACGCACTGCCGCTCGATCTGACACCGGAGCCGGGTTGCACCTTGGGGCAGCACCGCACAACGGCGAGCAAGCGCATGGTCTCCCTGATGCGCAACCGCGACCTTGCGCTGAGAGACCTCGAGCATATGGCGCGCATGATCCATGGCCACCGGGTAGCCCTGTCGAGGCCGTTGAGTGTCACCTATACGCCTTCGGATGACGTGGGTCCCCAGTTCGCAGGTGTCACCTGGAGTGTGCACGAGGAAGATCCCGAGAGGTTCGTCACGGGTACTGACCTGCGGTTGTTTTCCGAGGCTGGTGAGCTCATGGCCAAGGTCAGTTGGCAGCCTGGAGGAGAAGACTCGGATGTTCTCGGCGCCTCCTTCCTGCGACTCATCGGCCCTGCGATGCAACTCGTCCTGGGACCCGATGGTCTGCCTGTTGCGCAACTGGTCGATCAGCTACGCCAGATGGCGGACGCCACTACGGAAAGTGTGCGATGAGCACGATGGATCGCTCGCGTACCGACCAGTGGTTCCGGGAGTGGGCCCGACCTTACCTGCTAGCCCACCGGGGCTGGCTTGCGACATACGCCGTTGTTGCCATACTCGGACAGGTTGCCGCTGCCGGCGTCCCGTGGCTTACTGGATCGGCCGTAAATATCGCGGTCGGGTCGGACACATCCATGTCACTGACCCGTATCGCTCTACTCCTGCTCACCCTCATCGTTGTTTCCGGATGCCTCGGGATTCTGCAGGTCGTCATCGCCGAAACGTTATCGACAACCACCGCACGCGATACACGGGACACGCTCTTTCGAGGAATCTTGCGTCGCGGTCAGGGACGGAGTTCGTTCTCGCCAGGAGACCTCACAGCGCGGCAGATCGGCGATTCCGTCGAGGTGGGGCTGCTCGTATCTCCGGGTGGTGACCTCCTCGTCGAGGTGGTATTAGGGGCACTGGTTCCCTTGATTTTCATCACCCTGATCAGCCCTCAACTTCTACTGATGCCACTAGTCTTCTGCGCACTCTTCTGGTGGACGATGGCAGCACACACCCGACGACTCAGCGGGGTGTCGGCCGATGAGCGGGCGCTCAACGGTGAACTGAACAACACGGTCGCCGAGACGCTAGGCTCGATGCAAACCCAGATCCTCACTGGAGCGTCGGTCGCATCGGTCAACCGGGTGCTCGAGATGGCTGAGGCCTATCGTGACACGGCTACTCGACAGCATAAGAACAATGCGCGTTTTATACCTGCGCTGGTTTTCGTCGTAATGATGCTGCTGGCCGCTGGGCACTCGCTGGTGTTGCTGCACCGTGGGGACATTTCACCGGGTGCGGCGGTGTCCTTCATGGGACTCTTTGCTGCCTTTCGCGGGGCGCTGCAGACGGGCTCCGCCTCGACCGGATTCATTAACGCAGGAAGGGCCGCCGCACGTCGCGTATGGGAGGTACTCCTAGACCTGCGCGGTGCTCGGGGCGGGGGAGACGGTCAGGCGGTCGCTGGCGACCTTCTGTTCGAAGGGGTCACGGTGCGATTTGGTGGCCGGACCGTGCTGGACCATATCGACTTGCACGTTCCAGCTGGCACCCACCTGGCCCTTCTTGGGTCCACCGGCAGCGGGAAGTCGACCTTCGCCCGACTGATCACAGGTGAACTGTTGCCCGATGAGGGGGGCGTGCTGATCGACGGGATCCCTTCCGGTGACCTCGCTACAGACGCCTCGGTGTCCCGGGTCGCCGTTGTGCCCCAACAGACGCACCTCTTCTCACGAACGATCGGGGAAAACATCGCTCTCGGCGCGCATGAAACCGATTCAGCCTCCATCAGAGCGGCCGCACGCAGGGCGTGCCTGGACGATTTCCTCGAGACGTTGCCTGCTGGCCTGGGAACCCAAGTCGCCGAGGCGGGCTTGACGTTATCGGGAGGGCAGCGGCAGCGCATCGGTCTTGCTCGTGCACTGATCACGCACCCTGCCATCCTGGTGCTTGATGATTGGACCTCTGCGGTGGACCCGCAGACGGCGGAAAGCCTGCGCGCCGTCATACGTACCGAGCCCCGACCAACGGTAATCGAGATCACTAACCGGGTTACTGACGCGATAGAGGCCGAACTGGTGATCATCCTGCACCGAGGTGCGGTGATCGCCATGGGCACGCCAGGAGAGCTGAAAGAGAACTCGGCCATCTATCGCCGGCTCCTGGCTTCGACCCAGGTGAGAGCTGCGGACACATCGTCGATCGGAGCCGCATCATGGGACTTCTAGACACACTCGAGACGGAGGTGCCCGGGACGACATACGGAGAGGTGACCCTCGTTCGCCGCGTGGCGCGTGAGATACACGAGGACCGGAGGTGGCTGCTCATTGCAGGAGCCCTCGGGCTACTGGCTGGCCTGGCGAACGCTGCTCTACCGTTTCTCACCACTGCTGCTCTTGACGCGGCGGTGGCCAACCGCGGCACGACCCGGGTCCTCGTGCTGCTGGCTATCGGTGCGCTCGTGGGGAGCACCGGCTGGTTGCTCGGCGTCGTCAGTGGCGGATTGGCAGGTGCTGCCTCGGAAAATCTGGTACTCCAGTTGCGCCGCTCCCTTCTCCAAGCGTTCCCTGAGAAGGGGCTCGCCTTCTTCCAATCGCACGCAACGGGCAACCTCGCGTCACGCGTAGTGGTAGACACCGCTCAGGTGGGGGGCATAATCCGCACGATAGTGGGAGCTCTCAGTGATACTACGCTAGTTATCAGCCTATCAGTCGTCCTGTTCGTGATCGATTTAGAGCTCGGTGCCGTGACGCTTGCGCTCGGTGCGCTCATCTGCGCGATCACTTTCATGTTCCGCAAGGTAAGCCGTATCTACGCCCGACGTATGGCGCAGTCCACCGGTGCGCTTGCGGGTCACGTCTTCGAGATCACGGCAGGTGCCGAGGTGATCCGGTCGTTCGGTGCAGAAACGTTGGCCGAACGCGAGTTCGACGAACTGCACAGCAGGTGGTACCAGGTGACGCTCGCCGTGAACAGGCTATTTAGTGGGATCTTCCCCGCACTGGTTGCCCTGACCGGTTGTGCCACTGTGGCCGTTGTGGCTGTCGGCGGCCCGAGGGTTGCGGACGGCAGCCTGGTCCTGTCGACATGGTTCCTCTTCCTCCAGTGCGTCGCCCTGTTCTGGGGGCCGATCACCGGCCTATCCTCGGTGTGGAGCTCCGTGCAATCCGGTCTGGCCTCTGCCGAGCGAGTCTTCTCGGTGATCGACGAACAGCCTCAGGGGCTGCTCACTGGCACTGTGGTGCCCGAGGAGTTGAAGGGCCGAATCGAAGTGGACAACGTGTCCTTCCGGTATGCCGGTGCGGCTGACGACCAACTCCACAACGTTTCCCTGTCGGTCGAGACAGGGGAGCGGATCGCTATCGTCGGACCGACGGGTGCTGGCAAGACCACCTTGCTCAAGCTGCTCCTCGGGGCGTTCGGCAACTACCGCGGCGACATCCGGTTCGTGGGGATCGAGCTGCGGAACATCGACCCAGCCGCCTTGCGTCGGGGTATCGGGGTGGTCACTCAGGAGGTCTACCTATTTGAGGGGTCCGTCGCGGACAACATCGCAGCCGGCCTCCCAGGGGCGACTCGGGAGCAGGTGGAAGCGGTCTGTTCCCGGCTAGCTGGCGGCGACTGGGTGACGTTGTTCGATGAGGGGCTCGACACCAAGCTCCAGCAGAATGGTGCGCAGCTGTCGGCCGGGCAACGCCAGCTCATCGTCCTGGCGCGCGTGCTGCTCGAGGACCCGGACATCCTCGTGCTCGACGAACCCACCTCCAACCTCGACCCCTTGACCGATTGGAGCGTGCAACAGGCGCTGAGTGACGCCTCCCGCGGGAGGACCTGCATCATGGTCGCCCACCGGCCCCAGACGTTGTACTGGGTGGACCGCGTGGTCGTTATTCGGAACGGCACTGTCGAGGCACAGGGCCACGTCAACGAGGTCAAGGTCAGGGACGAGGACCTCGCAGGAGCCCCGCTTGCTGGTCCCGGTAGTTCGCCGTCGGAAGGCACGTGATGAAACTCGAATTGACCGGCTCACTGACCGACGCACATGGCACAATGAACGCGGATGAGTTGACCACGTTGGTGGCTTCGCGAAGCCCGTCACCCGGTACTCCGTCGATCGTGCCTGCCTCGGGAGACCGAGATGCCGTCGTCGACCTGATCGCTGTCCTCGCGGTCGGTGGATGTGCTGTGCCCGTCGACCCACAGTCATCGGCTGAGGACCAGGCCGAGCTCGCTACCCGGCTCGGTTTGTCAAGCGGCCATGATATGCCTGACCTCACTAGTACGGCGCTTGTGCTGTCCAGCTCCGGATCGAACGGTCGGCCCAAACTCGTGCGGCACAGCCTCGACTCGACGCTCGTCGGAGTGGCGGTCTACCGGCAGCGTTTCGGCATCACACCGGACGACGTGGTGTTGCTCGCCGTACCATGGTGTCACTCGTTCGGTCTCATCGCCGGCCTACTCACGGCGGTGTCGTCAGGGGCACGTGTGGTCGTCCTTCCCCGGATCACTCCGCCAGCGGTCCATGAGGCGGTGGCGCGTGAAAACGCGACCGTTCTGCTGTGCA
Source organism: Actinomyces viscosus (assembly GCF_900637975.1). Lineage (NCBI taxonomy): Bacteria > Bacillati > Actinomycetota > Actinomycetes > Actinomycetales > Actinomycetaceae > Actinomyces > Actinomyces viscosus. The sequence continues at coordinate 793,537 of NZ_LR134477.1, forward strand.
CGCCCCTGCTCGTGGACCTGCTGGTGCGCACGGCATCAGCTGCGTCATACCGTGGCCTACGCGTCGCGATCAGTTCTGGTTCCCCCCTGTCTGCCAGCCGTCGTGACGCGTTCGAGAGCCGGTTCGGGTGCAGGGTCGTCCAGGCTTACGGGTCGACGGAGACAGGCGTGCTTGCGATCGAAGGCGATCTCCCATGCTCGGGTCACTTGGGTCCGCTGGTGGACGGGGTCGAAGCACGTTGTGAGGCTGACGGTACCTTGATGGTAAGGACGCCGGGGCTCTTCCAGGGCTACGTGGGTGCGCCAGCGTGCGATCGGAGGGGGTACTACGACACAGGTGACATTGCGGTCTGCGAGCCCGACGGCTGCATCACACTGCAGGCTCGGAAAAGGACGTTCATCAACGTCGGAGGTAAGAAGGTCAACCCGTCCCGGGTCGCCGACATCCTCACTGCTCACCCAGCGGTCGTGCAGGCGCGGGTGTTTGGGATGGACGCTGGCGAGGAGCAAGTTGTGGGCGCCGAGGTGGCTGCCGAGGGAGTCACCGTTGCTGAGCTGTTGACCCATTGCCGGGAAAGGCTTCTTTCGTACGAGGTTCCTTGTACTGTGCGGATCACGCGGTCCCTACCGACCGGTGGTCTAGATAAGGTGAGGGCAGACGCGTGATCCCTCTAGCCCCTGGTCACGCGCAGCTCGCAGACGTAGCCGAGTCGGTCTTCTACCTCGACCAGATCTATCCGGCTGATGTCTGCGAGCCGAGGAAGCACGAGCAGCATCTGATGACTGCTCGAAGGGGTCTCCGGACCGATAATCTGCAGCTCACCACCGACCCTGAGGCTTCTTCTTCCGATCATCGTAGTGTCACGCTGCACAGTGACCGGCTCCATCGTGAGTCCGCCTTCCGCGTGCGCGCTTACCTCGGCGATGACCAACGAGTCGACCGAGGGACCAGCTGCGCGGTCGTGCGGGTAGACGACCTGCTCCATCGACACCACCGCGACGTGGCCGAAGGCGCCCTGGGCACACCAGCCCTGAGCGACCTGCAGAGCTACGAACAGGGTAGCCCGGCCAATGGCCGCCACCGACGCGAGTGTTGCCTCCGAGCCGAGCCGGTGCAGAAGGTAGGGGCCCGGCAGAAGGTTCTCGTTGCTGTCCGGTTGCGCGGTCGCCAGCACGATCGCATCGGCGCGCGAGAGCCAGGGAGCCAGCTCGACCGCAGCGTCGGCCAGATCTACGAATCGCGTGGCAGTCTCCCGTCCCGGGAGGCCGGACGGCATCTGCGGCAGGTCGGCAGCGTCATACGGACTCACCGCTTTTGCGGGCGTAAGCGCCAGGCCTCCAAGCAGTTCGGCCAGAGGTTTTCCAGCACAACTGGTCAACGAATTCAGGTACGTGGGTCCCACAGCAGACAGTGTAAAGCGGTTGGCCTATCGTCTAAGCGACGGAAAGGTGAGGCGATGACGGTACATGATGGAAGAACGACGGGTATCGACCTCTACGGTCCCACAGTGGGCGACATGGAGGCAGAGGCGGCTGCCCAGGTGATCCGCTCGGGACGACTGTCCCAGGGTACTCAGGTGGCTGAGGTCGAAGCCACAGTGGCCGAGCTAATGGGAGCTCAGGTCGTCGCGGTCAGCAGCGGATCGGCCGCGCTAGACGTCGTGATACACATGCTGGACATGCAACCCGGAGACGAGGTCATCATGCCGTCGTTGACGTTCGCGGCTGGCGCGGCGTCTGTGCTGCGGCGACGTGGTGTTCCGCGCTTTGTCGACGTGGTGTCGCCGGAGCACCCGGTGCTGTCGTATGACGCAGTGAGCGCCGCGCTCACCGAGCGTACCCGTGCCGTGGTCACCATGCACTACGGCGGATACCCGGCGATTGGCCAGGCGCTAGTCGAGACGTGCCGGTCCGCCGGTGTACCTCTGATCGAGGACTCTGCTCACGCCTTTGCTACCCCTAATAAGCTGGGTGTGCTCGGGGCGATTGGGGACCTGGGCATCCTCAGCACGTTCGCTACCAAGAACGTGACAAGCGCTGAAGGGGGTTTCGTCGTGGCCCGGAACCCTGAGCACTTCGAGCGCGCTCATCGCCTCCGCAACCACGGTTACGCCCCCGGACGGGGGGCCAGGAACTGGGGAGAAAACGACGGTGGGGATTCCCAAGAGCTACGCCTTTGGGCAGATGCTAGAGGGGTGCGCATGCGGTACGACATCATGGAGGCTGGTTTCAACTACCGTATGTCGGACGTGCACGCGGCCGTCCTGGCCGGGCAGCTGCGGCGGCGCGAGGCGGACCAGCACCGTCGGGAGCGCGTCGTCCTGCGCTATCGTAAGAACCTCGCCAGTACCGAGCAGGTGGTGCCCATATGCCGCGATGTCCCTGTGGAAAGCTCTGGCTTGCACCTCATGGTGGCGATCTGTTCCTCGAGCGAGCTGCGAGACAATGTCACTGCTGCGCTGGACGAGGCTGGGATCGGGTGGGCGTTGCACTACCCACCGACCCACCTGCTCTCAGCATTCGAGCATCTTGCACCGGTTGACTCCTTGCCGCAGACAATGGCGGTTGCCCGGCGCGCGGTGTCCCTGCCGCTGCACTCCACTCTGACCGAGGCTCATGTCGACCGAGTCTGCGAGGTCGTGCTATCGGCGGTGGAGGATCACGCCTGATGAGGTGCGTTATGGGAGTGACCTGGTTCGGTACAGGGGGCATCCACTGGCTGGATGAGCAGCAGCAGACAGAGTTGTACAAAGACGCTGTCACGATGGTCCAGGCAGGACTTTCCGTGGTGCGTCTCTTCGTTCCGGCAGCGAATCTGATGGAGCAGCGGCTCCCAGCGACGATCGACCAGGTCCGTGCTGCTGTCGATGCCGCCCAAGCTGCGGGCTTATCCGTCATCATCTCGGCTCCGACATTCTGGATGAACGGTATGGTGCTTCCGCCCGCTGATCCTTCTGGGGTAGCAGTGTTCGAAAATGAGGCTTCGCTAGAACAAGCTGAGGCCATGCTGCGGGGGTTGGCCGCTGGCCTACGCGACTGCAGCCAGGCTCTTATCTACGACCTTGGGGACGAGATCTTTCACGCCCGCCGCTCGACAAACCTCCCCGTAGCGGCCGTGCGTCGATGGTTCAAGCGTATGACGTCGGCCGTCCGGTCGCAGGATTCTGGTGCGGTGGTCATGCAGTGCCATGACGCAGGTTGGGGCACCAACGCGGGCCGGCGCTGGCTGTTGGCTGCGAACCCCGTGGACCTCATCGGGGTCCACGCCTTCCCGCTGTGGTCCCCGGTGCGTCTCGAGTCGCACGCGGATCGGCGGGCGACAATGCTGCTTCCTTTCCTCGTGGCAGTCGTGGCGGCCTGGCAGCGGGTGGTCGTCGATGAACTCACGTGCTACGGCGCGGGTGAGCCCGAGACGTTGAGATATGCGCGCGCCGTCATACCGGCCTGCATGGCGCGCGGCGCCGAGTCGGTATTATGGTGGTGCTACAAGGACATCGAGTCGAGGCGCCCGCCTTATACTGGCCGTCCCTCTGAGACCGACCGAGGACTCGTGCGCCGTGACGGTACCCCTCGGACGGTATTCGAGACGATCCGCGAACTAGCTGCGGGGGAATTAATCGCCCCGCGTCGGGCGACTGCGGCACTAGTGCTGTCCGAGCCCAGTGACGAGCGCCGGTCGTACCTATCACCGGGACTGGACCCGCTAGAGGCAGAATTCACCGCCCACGAAGCCCTGACTACTGCGCACATTGTGCACGACGTGTGCCGTCTCAATCAGGTAGATGGCTACGACTTCCTCGTCTGTCCAGGCATGACCGACGTATCGTTCGAGACCCAGGATATCCTCATGCGGCATGTTCGCGACGGCGGTGATCTCCTCGTGTCGTTGGGGGGCAGTGCAGGCGAGATACCGGAAGAACTGCTGGATGGGTTGCGATGCGTGGACTTCCGGCGAGACCTCTCCGGTGTGTTCCAGATAGGCAAAGATGTCGCTGGTGAGGTATCCGTTCCGGAGCTCGCCGTCCTCGAAGGGGACGGGTGGTCTTCGATCGCTCATGTCGACAATATCCCGGCCATGTGGTATCGCACTGTGGGAAATGGCCATATCGTTGTCATCCCATGGTGGCCTGAGGCGACAGTGGGCACTAGTACCCTCCGTGTGCTGTATGACGTTGCCCTCGCGCGTATGGGGCAGCGCAGTACCTGGAACCTTCCCGATGATGTGGAGGTGCTCGCTGTGAGCCTAAATGGGAGACCAGCACATCTACTGATCAACCATGACGACACCCGGGCTCATGAGTTGCCCGGCGTGGAGGTCCCGGCGTTGGGACCGCGGTACACGTTCGTCCTGGAGGCCGACGCATGAGTAACCCTGTTGTGACCGACGCACACCTCCATCTCGGAGACCGCTCGAGCGGCTTCGAAGAGCGGATGTGGCTCGACCTGTGCTGCGGGGCAGGGGACCGGGTCAACGCTCCGAACGACCCCGGCTCGATCGTTGCCGAAATGAACCGAACAGGGGTGCACCGTGCGTGTTTGCTCGCCTTCGACACGCGTCCCAGAACTGGGACGGTCGTGACTAATGAGTCGGTGCTCGCCGCCACGGAAGCGTACCCCACCCGATTCGTTCCCTATTTGTCCGCGCCTGCCGAGCCCGAGGGAGTTGCAGAGTGTGTAAGACTTATACGATGCCGTCCAGAAGTAGGCGGCGTGAAGCTCGCACCGGCCTACGCGGGTGTTTCACCGGCGGACCCGGTCTGGGACCCGATCTATGAACTCTGCGCCCGGCGGAGGATCCCTGCACTCGTACACCTGGGATTCACCCCTTCCACCGAGGCGTCCCCTCGCTTCGTCGCTCCGATGCTGCTAGAGGAGGCAGTGGCGAGATGGCCAGGCACGTTGTTCCAGGTGGCCCATGTCGGCAACCCTTGGACCTCGGTCACCATCGACCTGATGGCGCGGCACGAGAACGTGTGGGCTGACCTGTCGATCTTCCTTGCGTTCCGTTCCGTTCCCGAAATCTCGTCAGTCATCAAAGCGGCTCTCGACCGCGAAGTGGCGGACCGGCTCTTGTTCGGCAGCGATTGGCCCTTCGGACCGATCACCGAGTCACTCGACCATCTTCACCAGGCGCTTGATGAGCTCGGCACTGCGGTCACCGAAGACGTCCGGGTCGGATTGCTTGGCGATAATATCTTCCGCCTGCTCAACCAGAAAGGTTCATGATGCACGCTCTTCGCATGGCTGGTCCCCGGCAGCTGGTCGTCGATCACGCCGCCCCCAGCCCGACTCCTGGCCCGCAGGACGCCGTAGTACGGGTATGGTACTCGTCCCTGTGCGGCACAGACTTGCATGCGCTGCGCGACGAGCTCCCAGGCTTCCGCTGGGGCGGGATCAGCGGGCATGAGGCCGTAGGTGAGGTGGTGGCTGTCGGGGCAGAGGTCAAGCGGCGCCATCCGGGTGACGTTGTTGTGGTCTCAGACGTGGTCGCCTGTGGGCAATGCAGGGCCTGTGAACGCGGCTACCACTATCAGTGTGACCGGGTAGGTCTGTTCGGCTACGGTACTGTGGTCGGAGACATAGCGTACGACGGAACTCACGCGGAGTTTATGCGCGTCCCGTTTGCAGACACGGTGCTGGTGCCACTGCCAGAGGGCATCGACCCACGAGTTGGGCTGCTGGCCGCGGATGCCCTTTCCACGGCATACCAGGCAGTAAAGGCTGCAGGGGTCGTTGAAGGTCACTCGTGCGCAGTTGTAGGAGCTGGGCCAGTCGGCCTGCTTTCCGCTTCCGTCGCTCGCGCGCTCGGGGCCGCTCGGGTTGTCGTCATTGATCCGATCCTCCGCCGTCGAGAGGTTGCCGCCCGTGAGGTGGCCGATGTGGCCTGGCACCCGGATGAGGCCGCAGACAATGGTGAAGTGTTCGACGCGTGCATTGAGGCTGTTGGCTCCAACGCCGCCCTACTCCAGTGTTGCCTGCTGGTCGGCCCGCATAGCGTCGTCAGCGTGGTCGGCTCGAACCCAAGCGAGGCGTCGCCCGTTCCGGCGACTCGCCTCTTCGCTCAGGAAGCTACGCTGCGCTGGGTGGTGGGTAACCCCATCCTTGCGGCGGGGCGGGCGTTGCGCCTAATGGCTCAGACCGCCACGGCTCCGACGTTTGTCTTCGACTCGTCTTGCGAGCTCGTCCGGACACCACAGTTGCTCCCGGCTTTCGATGCGGGTGAACTCGTGAAGATACTCATACACAATGCCCCCGATGGAGGACGTCAATGATCACGGTGCTGGACCCCGGGCTGGGTGAGGTCGTGGGTGAGGTCGTGGAGACCCGCCCAGAGCAGCTGGCTGCTGTCGTAGACACGGCCCAGTCGGCGAGCCGCGAATGGTTGACGGTAGGAGTGGAGGAGCGTCGGACAATACTGCGTGAAATGACGCGGATATTGCGGCCGCACGCTGAATCACTCGCCACCACGTTAACCCGTGAACAGGGTAAGCCACTGGCCGAGGCTCGCGCGGAGATTGCAATCTCGACCGGGTGGTTCGAGTCGCTGGCCAGCGTATCGATTGAGTCCGACAGTGGTCGAGAGCTTCCCCATCTCAAAGCTGAGGTGGCCCGTCGCCCAGTTGGGGTGGTTGGGTGCATCTCACCTGCCAACTTTCCGGTGACGTTGAGTGTCGTGAAGCTCGCTGCTTCGCTCCTCGCGGGCAATGCAGCCGTCGTGAAGCCCGCTCCGGAGACCCCGCTCGCCATTTCAAAGCTCATCAACCTTATTAGTCCGTTGGTGCCGGAGGGACTGGTATCTGTGGTTCACGGCAGCGGCGACCTTGGCGTAGCCATGGTCGAGTGCCGGGGCATTGATCGGATCTCCTACACCGGCAGCACAATGGCTGGTCGTGACGTCGCGGTGCGAGCCGCGCAGCGCCTGATGCCGGTTACTCTCGAGCTCGGCGGCAATGATGCGGCTATCCTCATGCCAGGAATCTCGGACGAGGCCGTGGAACGGGTGGCGCGCGCTGCGCTGGTCAACGCCGGTCAGTTCTGCTGCGCTGTGAAACGGGTCTATGTCAGCGAGTGCGACGAGCAGCGGGTGGCTGACGGCATACAGGCGTATCTCGACACGCTCTCGATGGGACATGGCCTGGACGCTAACACTACATTGGGTCCGCTGACCAAGGCGGGCCAGGTGCGGACCCTCAACGAGCTACTGACAGATAGCGAGTTACGGGCAGCTCGTCTCAGCAAAGCGGTGCAAGTGCCCGATCAGGGGAATTTCTTTGCTCCACGCGTCGTGCAGAAATTACCCGATGGAAGCCCGCTTGAGCTTCAGGAACAATTCGGGCCCGTCATACCTGTGATGACCTACCGCACCGTCGACGAGGCAGTTGCTCGCGCCAATTCGACCGACTTCGGGCTGGGAGGATCCGTATGGGGCGAGGGAGCGCCGCAGATCGCTGATCGTCTCAACTGCGGAATCCGGTGGATTGACTCCCACGGCCTGCTCGGGCACACGGTGCCGTTTGCCGGACGCAAGAACTCGGGAATCGGAGTCGAGTACGACACGGCAGGCATCGAGGAGTTCCGGCAGTTTCACGTCACGGTGAGGTCTCGATGACCTCCCGCGCGCTCAGTCCATTGGAGACGGAGGTCGTCGCGCGCTGGGGCACACCAGCATACCTCTACGACCTTGACGAGGTGCACCGTAGCTGCGCGCGATTGCGGGCAGCCCTGCCTGATGGCTCACGCGCCTACTACTCCCTCAAGGCGAACCCGCATCCCGATGTCGTCAGTGCCGTGGCCGACGCTGGCATGGACCTGGAGGTCTCGTCGCTGGGGGAATTGGCCGTTGCCGTTCGGTGCGAAGTGCCCGGGCGTGAGATTATTTACACCGGTCCTGGCAAGGACCGTCGCGAACTTAAAGCGGCGCTGCGTATAGGGGTACAAACCTTCTCGGTGGAGTCGGCGTGTCAACTTGTAGACCTGGTGGACGCGGCGGCCAAGTACAGCGTGGGTCCGCGCATCCTGCTGAGAATCCACCTCATGGATGGGGCCTCCGGCGGGCTTCACATGTCAGGAGCTCCGAGTCAGTTCGGCATGTCCATCGGCGAGGCTGAACGTCTATTGGCGAACAGCGGTCTGGCGGAGCAGGTCGGGGGCGTGCACTTCTTTCCATTGAGCAATGCACGTGACGCCGATGAGCTGATCTACAGCATGCGTTTGTCTATCGCAGCTGCTGCCAGACTCCAGGTCTGTGCTGGCCGACCGTTTGAGGAAATCGACCTGGGTGGAGGGTTCCCGGCACCCTTTGCGGAGACGGAGGAGGCTCACCTCTTGCCGGGCGTCTCGGAGGCGGTTACAGCCCAGCTCGACAGGTACGGGCTACCCGCAGGTGCCGTGTCGTTCGAGTCAGGGCGCTATGTTGCGGCCACCTGCGGTACCTTGCTGGCACGAGTCGTTGATGAGAAGGTCTCGGGAGGCAATCGCTTTGTTATCCTCGACACTGGCATCCATCACCTTGCTGGCCTGGCGGCAACTCGGCGCATGTTTCCGCGCGACGTCGCCATCCGCGCTTCGCATGAGATGCAGCTTGGTGCAGCTCGACAGTTCCTGGTGGGACCCTTGTGCACACCGGTCGACGTGCTCTCCAAACGGCGAGACCTCAGGGATCTCGCTGTTGGCGACGTCATTGCGGTGGATAACGTCGGCGCTTACGGTTTGACCGCGAGCCCGCTCGGGTTCCTCTCGCGTCCAACACCAGCAGAGGTCGTGACGTCGGGAGGCGAGATTGTGTCGGCGACCCACATCTCTTTGGTCCGGGAGCCACTGCTCGATGCCTAGGGCGCTTTCGTTACTAGAGGTCGCGTACGCCGTGCCTACGCGCATGCCAACGGCCCAAGAGCGCGTGCACGAGCTTGGGATTGCATCCGCCGAGCGGATGATGACGTCGCACTTCTTCGGTCTGGATCGCGTTCCGTTGCTGCAACAAGAGACGTATGGTGGTCTCGTCTCCGAAGCGTGCCGCGGTCTGGAGCGGCTGCCAGCACTGGCAGATACCGTAACCCACGTCGTTGCGGCCCGAACCAATCCGGTGATCCACTGGCAGGAGAGTCAGGAACTGCACGAGGCCTGTGCCGAGCTCGGTCTGATCGGGGCGACTGTACTCAGCACGACGCAGCTGGCCTGCGCATCGGGACTGGGAGCGCTGTCTGTGGCCAATGCCCTACTGCCGGACGTGGAAGATGGTGCGACGTGTTTAGTCGTAGCGGGGGAACCCATCCCCAACATTGGTTTCGCCTATATACCAGGAACGACGCTGATGAGCGAAGCGGTGAGCGTTGCATTGGTGCGCCGCTGTTCGTCCGGTGCACGCATCGTGGACGATATTACCAGTGTGTGCGGGCAGTTTTTCGACGCAGAGCTGCCCGGTGGTCAGCTGTTGGCATTCCAGCAACGCTATCCCGTCGCAGTTACCGAAGTCGTCCAACGTCTTGCCGAGCGTAATGATATCACGCTGGACGACGTCGAGATTTTCCTCCCGATGAACGTCAACACGTTGTCGTGGCGCCGGCTGGCAGCGCAGTGGGACGTTCCCGCCGAGCGTTTCTGGCTCGACAACGTGGCGCGCCTGGCCCATGCATATGGGGCTGACGTCTTTATCAACTACGCCGACGCACTGGCTGCCGGGCGGATCCGGGCCGGTGACTACGCTGTCGGGATCGCTACCGGACTTGGGGCAACCTTCAGTGCTGTTCTGCTGCAGCAGCAGGATTGAGTACTGGTGTGCCCGCAGGCGTGGTGCTCCACGGTGACGGTGGTAATACAAGGGTCATTGGATCGTGCTCAGGCATCCGCACGACCCGGGGCTGCAGATCAGCGCACATGATGTCCAGGTGCTCGATCATCCGGACGACGACATCCAACTCGCGGGATCGCAACGTAGTGAGTTCGTCAGCGATGCGGTGCCCCCACTTGGGACTGCGGGCGAACGCCAGGAGCGATCGACTCCGAGTAGCATTGACACCCGACTCCAGCGCGGTCAGGTCATTGAGAATGCCATCCCAGGCCAGTTCCGGGGCAAGCCGCGCCAAACGTATGCCGCGCTGGTGCATGAGTTCGACGTGTTCCCGGAGCACCTGTAGGTGGCGAGGATCCTGTGGCGCCCTGCCGTCGGCGTAAGCGCGGAAGTATCCAGCGATCTCGTCATATCCTCCGATACCATACACCCGTATCCACGGCTCCATCGTCATACGGTAGTGCTCGGAAGTGTTCAGGCCCTGGGCGAACTCGGTCAAAGTCTGACGGATGAGCTCCAGATCGAGATCGTATGTCGCGTTGCCCTTGAGATGGTAGAGGACCAGGTCACGCGAACCGCCGTCCAATTCCCACCCGTGAGTGATCGCGGTCTTGAGCGCAGGTCCGTCAATTAGCGTGCGGTCAAATACCCCCCCCGCTCGTCGAACCCCGCCACCTCGAACTGAGACCCATCTGGGGTCGAGCCCACGACCAGCATGTCGTGGACGAAGTGCATGCGCTGGTAGTTGGGCCGTCGGGGGACGTAGAACTCGTCAGCACTGAGGTAGACGTAGTAGCCACTTTGCACCTGCTCCGCGATGAATCCAGTAGGTGATGTTACCAACTCACGGACCCAGTCCCACGTCATCGAGTGACTCGTTAGGAAGGGGTTATCGCGGTAGTCGTATAGGAAGTGACAGAAAGGTACTGGGGCCATGTGATCCGGGTTGAAGCACGTCTGGATGAAGTTGCTCAAGACCCAGTCTTGCGACTCGGGGCGCGTTTCGATAATCGCCAAAGGAAACGCATAAAACTGGTATGCCGATGCTGACGGCGGCACAACGAGCGGATGGCGTATCATGGTATCTGCGGTGATGCGCTTGTCTGTGTCTGTGTCTGTGGAGGTCTTCATGGTTCTCCCGTCCTGCTGGCCCTATGCGTTTTGAGTACGGCGAGCGGTCGTCGACGGTCAAGTCTTTTGTGACCAGTTTCAGTGTTGGTGTCTGTTTCGGGTGACTGGACAGACGATCATCGTGACCTTCTGGGTTAGTTAGATTGTGTCGCTGTCGTCGGTTGAAAGCAAGTCGATTCCGGTCGGCTCGTCTCAGCCCGTCCTGACGGGCCTGACGAATGGATGGTCCGCGTACCTGGTTGTACTGATCGTGAGGGTTGGTTGAGGGTGCCCCAGGGGGTCGGCAGTTGGTGGGTGAGGGCGGCTGAGTTGGTTTGGCGGGGATGGTGTGTCGCTGGGACAGAGGCGCAGGTCCCGTAGGGACGATAAGTGGTGTCTAGTTGCACTGATCGGGGAGGTTGGTTAGGCGGGTGATGGGTGGGTGGCCTTGGGTGGCGGTGTGGGGTCGGTGGTGATTGTAGAGGTGCAGCCATGCGGGTAGGGCCTGGCGGCGTTGGGTCTCGGAGTCGTAGTGGCGGGCCTAGGCCCAACCATCGGCCAGGGTGCGGTGGAAGCGCTCGATCTTGCCGTTGGTCTGGGATCGGTAGGGGCGGGTGCGCTTGGCCTTAACGCCCAGCTGCCGGCAGGCGGCTTGCCAGGCGTGTGAGCGGCAGGGGGTCGGCAAAGTCGGTGGGTGAGGGTGTCTGAGTTGGTTTGACGGGGGTGGTGTGTCGCTAGGACGGGGGCGCGGGCCCCCGTGAGCCTGTTCAGTGGTTTGTGTAAGCCCTTGTGGAAGGACTGGCACTGATTGAATCGTCCCGGGTTTGTTGGAGGCAGTGATGACACGGAAGGATCACTGTCATGGGACTTAAGGAAGTATCCCGATGAGCTGCGCGAGCGGGCCACGAGGACGGGCGTTGGAGGCACTGGCTGCCCCAGCACGGGCCAAGGGCGCGATCCGTCGGATCGGCGAGGAGCTGGGTGTCCACCCCGAGGTTCTGCGCTCCTGGGTCAAGAAGGCCCAGGTCGATGGTGGTCTGAGGCCGGGAACCACCACCGACGAGGCACAGCGGATCAAGGAGCTAGAGAAAGAAGTCCGAGAGCTGCGAAGAGCCAACGCGATCCTGAAGAGCGCGTCAGCTTGTCTATCGCGGCGGAGTGTGAGCGCCCATCCCGTTGATCTGCCAGTACATCGAGGCCAAGAAGGAGGAGTTCGGGGCCTGGCCGATCTGCGCCACGCTCAGCGAGGCTGGTGTGCAGATCGCCCCGAGCACCTGACTCACGCTCGCCGTAGCCGTCCTCCATCAGCCAGGTCGTTGCGCGACGAGGCCCTCAAGGCGGAGATATCCAGGGTCCACAAGAACCAGCTACTCGGTGCTGGGGGCCCGCAAGATGCACGTGATGCGGGGCCGACCCGAGATTGCTGAGCGTCACGGTGCCGGTCACGTGGCCCGGTGCACCGTCGAACGCCTCATGGCAGACCTGGGCCTGCGCGGCGTCCGCCGCGCCAAGTCGCCCAGGACGACCCGCTCGGCCCCCTCCGGACCGGTGTCCGGCCGACCTGGTCAGGCGCCACTTCGAGGCCTTCGCCCCGGGTGGGCTGTGGGTCGCCGACATTCCCCCGCAAGCGGGAGGTGCCCCCTCCTATGTACGCACCTTCTCCGGGTGGGTCTATGTGGCTTTCGTGACCGACGTGTACTCCCGGAGGATCATCGGCTGGCAGACCACCTACCGGCCAGTGTGCACCGACCTGGCCGCCGGCGCCCTTCAGATGGCCGTCTGGCAACGAAAGCGAACCGGGGCCGACCTGACGGGCCTGGTGCATCACTTGCGACCGCGGCGCGTAAGTACCGAGCCATCCGCTATGGGTAGGCCCTATCAGAGTGTAATGCCGTCGCCTCGGTGGGTTCCAAGGGGGACTCCTTTCGGCTTTACTCTGGCCGAGGCGCTCAACTCCTTATGCAAGGCCGAGCTCATCCGTAACCAGGGACCTTGGGAGGACATCGACGCCGCCCGTGCTCGCCACCGCCGAGTGGGTCCACTGGTACGGGCACCATCCGGCCACACTCCGCCATCGGCATGCGCACCCCCGCCGAGCACGAAGCCGCCTGGGCCCCCGACACCCACCACGACCACCACCGCCAGGAACAACCACAACCAACTAAACCAGCCTCCACAAAACCCGAGGCTTGACAAAGATCCAGGATCACTTCGCCAAGGTCGGCCTCTTGTAACGATTAGTCACGATCCCTTGGTCTGTAGAGGCGAGGTTCTCGATGAACTCCACGGGCGTCCTCAGGATCACCGTGAACGACAGCATCGTCGGACCATCTCTCCTGCACATGAGGCGATCCGACGACGTCGTCTTGAGCAGATCCGAGGAGGACGACGTGGGACGGCAGCCGACCACGGAGGACGTAGCCCGAAAGTGCGGTGTGTCGCGGGCCCTGGTGTCCATCGTCTTCCGGCAGGCACCGGGGACCTCCGAGGAGACTCGGGCCAAGGTCTTCGCGGCGGCGGAGAGAATCGGCTACCGGCACAACCTTATCGCCGCTCGCTGTCGCCTCCAGCACCGCCCGGACCTTCGGCGTCTTCATTCGACATGCGCAACGAGCTGACCGCCAACGTCTATGACGGCATCCAGACCGAGGCCGACGCCCGCAGTATCGGGCTGGTCACCGACGTCTCTGACCCCAGCGGCCTACGGAACGAGCGCACGATGCGCGAGCTCCGCGCTGCCAGGGGCGATGCCGTATTCCTCGTCCCCACCGCTCTTCCCGGTGAGGAGCTGCGAGCCTTGAATGGCTCGGTGCCCACAATCTCCCTCACCCGGCGGATCGACGGTCTGGACTCCATCGTCGGCGATGATCGAACGGGTGGAAAGCTGCTCACCGAACACCTCATGACCGTCATACTCGGCCCCACGTGGAGTCCTTTGGACCGTGTTCTCGGCTATGAGGAGGCAGGTCCTGGTCCCCGATCGCCACGGGTTACACGGCCGACAAGGTGAAGCGAGCCACCCGCGATCTGCTGTCCCGTAACGACGCGCACAGGCCGGCCGCCGCGATCATGGCGCACAACGACATCGCCGCTTACACGGTTCTCGACGTCGCGGACTCTCTCGGGCTGGCCGTTCCCGACGACATCGCCGTCACTGGGTATGACAACCTGTGCACCTCCGCCTCCAACCGTATGGACCTCACGAGTGCGGACCAGCACGCCGGGGAGCTCGGTCGACTCGGCGTGAGGACGGCCTGCAAACGGCTGGACGAGCCCAGCGGCGAGCCAATGCTCAGCGTGCTGGAGCCCGACCTCGTGGTCCGAGGGTCGTCCGAGCCTCGCTCCGTCCCCGCGCACGGCGGGGCACGTGAGACCATTGCAGACTTATAACCGGCCCAGGACGCAGGCGAATCCGCGATTGCCCGCGGCCCACTCCTCATCATTGGGACCAAGCGTGTTGATCGAGTAGCTGGTGGACAGGTCGAGTCCGTAGCGCTCCGCGTACTCGCTGGTGCAGGCGGCATTGACCTGAGGATCATCCGTCATGGCCTCGGAGGCGCTGGAGGCCGTCGTGGCCGGGTCGAAGGTGCCGCCGGCGAAGACGATCCAGTCGGCCTGGGAGCAGTCCACCTGACTGACGCTCGTGCCGCCCACGACCGAGGTCGACCGGCTCAGGCAGGTCCCCAGAGGCCATGGCATCTCGTCGGAGTAGGGAATGCCCTGAGCATTGACCTGCGCGGGAGTCGGAGCGGGTGTGGGAGACGGCGAGGCCTTCTCGGGACTGCGGGCATCTGGCTGAGCCGTGGCCGTGGCTTCGGCGCCGGCCCCCCGTTTCTCAAGGCTCTTGGCACTCGGGACGGTTGAGGCCGAGGCCCGCTGGGCGGTCCGGTTCGCCGAGGACGCCGACGGAACCAGGTTCGTACTCGCAAGCACGACGGCAGAGATGATGACGCCTGCTGTCACGCCGAGCGCCAGGAGCGCGAAGGCCCTGCCCGAGCGTCTTGCGTCGGAGGCCGGTACTGAGGCGGAGGCTGGATGGGGCGTCCGTATCACTGCGGGAGGGATGGCGATCGCCGAGCGCGGGATATCGCCGACTCGGGCCAGCGCCTCGGTGAGCTCGTTGCCGTCGCGGTAGCGCTGCGCCGGGTCGGGGTGAAGCGCCCGGTCGAGGAGTGGGCGCAATGCCTCGGGGATACGCAGATCCGAGGTGTCCGCGGGCACGGATAGGCGGTTGATGATCTTTGGCAGACTCAGCGCCCCGCCGTCGGCGGCGCGACGAGGACCGCGACCGGTCAGGAGCGTGAACAGGACAGCCCCCATCGACCATACGTCGCCGCTGGGTGTGGGGTCCGCCAGGGTGAAGGCCTCCGGTGGAGCGAAGTCCGGCGTCATCGTATCCAGGGTGACGGAGGACTGGATGCCCTCGCGCTGGATGGCTGCGAGTCCGAAGTCGCTCAGGCGCGGGCTTCCGTAGGCGTCGATGAGGATGTTTCCGGGCTTGATGTCACGGTGCAGGACCCCGGCCTCGTGAGCGGCCCCCAGAGCGGAGGAGACTGCTGTGACGATGCTGACGGCCTGGGCCGCGCTGAGCTCCTCACGCTCCAGGACCTGGGCCAAGGAGCCTCCGTCGCAGCGCTCCATGACCAGGTAGGGACGCCCGTCGGGCAGCACTCCGGAGTCGATCAGCGAGACGGCGTTCGGGTGGCCGCTGATCCGGCTGGCGGCCGCCATCTCCCGCATGAAACGTCTGCGGTTGCGCTCGTCGTGCAGCGGCCTGGAGTCGATCTTGACGGCCACCGGACGCTGCAACGAGATCTGCTCCCCGGCGTAGACGGTGGCGAAGCCTCCCTGCCCCAGCGGCTCTCCCAGACGTACACCGGGCACAGTCGGTGCGACGTGCGCAAAGGCGTCGGGAACAGGGAAGGAACTACTCATGGGCTCATGATCGCTGCGAGCGCATTTTGGCGCAAACCTGCGCCGTCCTGGTCCTCAGCCTCCACCCGCTCACTGCCGGATCGAACCGACCAGTCAAGAAAGTACCAGAACCAGGCACACGCACCCATCGTGCGACTCACGAGGCAGCGGCACTCTGGAGCTGTCATTGAGACGCTGCGGAACGGGCCGTAACCAACACGATGGAGTGACTGATGAAGAACCTCTCACCACCCCGGATCCTGGTCCCGGGACTCATCGCTATCGCGATCTTCATGACCGGCGATGGCTTCGAGCTGACCTTCCTGTCCAAGTACCTCGTCTCTCAGGGACTGGCAGCGGCGCAGGCCTCGAGCGTCATCACCGCTTACGGTCTGATGGCCGCTCTGGCGGGATGGGCCTCCGGCGTGCTCGCCGAGACCTTCGGGGTCCGCCGCATCATGCTCATCGGGGCGGGACTGTGGATCTCGGTCCATCTACTTCTTCTCATCGTTGCCATCCCGAGCGGCTCCTACGCGCTCATCCTCATCACCTATGGGGCTCGCGGTCTGGCCTACCCACTGTTCATCTACTCCTTCGTCGTCTACATCACGCAGAAGATCCCCGCCGCCGCCCGGGCTTCGGCCATGGGCTGGTTCTGGACCGCCTACTCAGTCGGCATTGGATGCCTGGGCTCCTGGATCCCTGCACGTACCGTGCCCGTTATCGGCGAGTACCTCACCCTGTGGCTGTCCCTGGCCTGGACCGTTCCCGGTGCCATCATCTGCCTGCTGCTGGTGGCCAGAGGTGAGCCTCGACGAAGCACGCAAGGACTACGTGACACACTCGTCGAGCTCTCCGCAGGTGTCAGCATCCTCGGGCGTAACCGCCAGGTCGTCCTGACCGCCGTCGTTCGCGTCATCTGCAATCTCAGCCTCTACGGATTCCCCGTCATCATGCCGCTCTATCTCACTGACAAGCACTATGGCGACGGTTGGTTCACCATGAGCCAGTGGATGACGATCTGGGGCATCCAGTTCGCCGTCACCGTTTTCGGCAACCTGTTCTGGGGATGGATCGGGGACCGCTTCGGCTGGATGCGACAGATGCGCTGGTACGGCTGCTGGTTCTGCGCTGCCGCCACGCTCGGCTTCTACTACGTACCCCGAGTGCTGGGCGGCAGCGTGGTCGCCCTGGCTGCGGCGGCCGTCCTGCTCGGGATGGGCGTCACCGCCTTCGTGCCGATGGGTGCTGTTCTCCCGGCACTTGCCCCGAAGGAGCAGGGAGCCGCCATCTCGATCAACAATCTCGCCTCCGGGCTGACCACCTTCGCCGGACCGGGTCTGGTCACCCTTCTCATGCCGTTCATCGGCATTGGCGGAGTGTGCTGGACCTACGCAGCGCTCTACCTCTCCGGTTCCCTCATCACCTTCTGGATCCGCCCGCCCCAGCCCGGATTCGACGAGCGCGGTCGTCGCCTGGTGACAACGGAAAGCCACGAGCCGCACGTCGCCCCCACCGCCCCGGCACGAGCTGAGGCCGTTGCCTCATGACGACGCAGACGCCTCTGACCCTCAGCTGACCACCACCTTGTCACTCAACTCGCTCTCACAACCAAACGGAGGAGAAGAAACATGAAGGCCGTTGTTCTTGAGAAACAGCACGAGATCATGGTCCGCGAGGTACCCGGAGACCTTGCCTGCGGCCCCGGCGAGCTTCGTATCGCCCCGCACACCGTCGGCATCTGCGGCTCGGACGTCCACTACTACACGCACGGGCGCATTGGTCGGTACGTGGTGGAGGAGCCCATGATCCTTGGCCACGAGGCCTCGGGAGTCGTGACCGAGGTGGGGCAGGATGTCGAGGGCTTCGCCGTCGGCGACCGCGTCGCCATGGAGCCCGGTGTGCCCGATACCAGCTCACGTGCATCGCGTGCGGGTATGTACAACGTCGACCCGGCGGTCTCCTTCTGGGCCACCCCACCGGTCGACGGGTGTCTCGTTGAGGAGGTCATCCACCCGGCTGCCTTCACGTACCACCTTCCCGACAATGTCTCGTTCGCGGAAGGCGCTCTGATGGAGCCTCTTGCCGTCGGCATGCACGCAGCCACCAAGGCTCGCATCACCCCCGGAGACGTTGTGGCCGTCTCAGGGGCGGGAACGATCGGACTGCTCACTGCGGCGTCAGCGCTGGCCGGTGGCGCCTCCAAGGTCATCATCTCCGACATCTCCCCGGTCAAGCTCGACATCGCCTCCCGCATCCCTGGAACCCAGGCCGTTGACTCACGCGAGCGGCGGCTGCTCGACGTCGTCAACGAGCAGACTGCGGGCTGGGGAGCGGACGTCGTCTTCGAGTGCTCCGGTCACCCCAGCGCTTATGAGGACCTGTGGAGGATAGGCGCCCCCGGTAACCGGACCGTTCTCGTCGGCATCCCCGTTGACCCGGTAACCATCGACATCACCGAGGTCCAGGCCCGTGAGACACGTATTGAGAACGTCTTCCGCTACGCCAACGTCTACCAACGGGCCATCGACCTCGTTGCCGCAGGAAAGATTGACCTGAGTCCCTTCATCACGGCGACCTACGATATGGACCACGCCGTCGACGCCTTCGAGCGGGTGGCCGAGGGGCGACCCGGCGACGTCAAGATCCAGATCACGGTGAGATGAATCCAGTGAACGTCTCCGTCAGGAGGCACAGGAGGTCATCATGGGTGCCACGTCAGCCAGTTCGGCCTCGCCCTCCCGGCGGGCCGGCGCAGGTGCCGCTGCGGCGCAGCGCCGGCCCACGAGCTCGCTGACGTCGGCCACCGGTGATGATGGCACCGGGATCGGCGACCTCGAGGTGGTGCTTCCTGACCTGGGCTCGACGGTGCGTTGGTTTCGGCACGGGTACCCGACGCCGCTGGCGCGCTGGCACCACCATCCCGAGATCGAGTTCCACCTCATCGTCGCCTCGCACGGGCAGATGATGGCGGGAGACCGGACGCTGGACTTCGCCCCGGGGCAGGTCACGCTGATGGGGCCGGATCTTCCGCACAACTGGCTCTCGGACCTGGGACCGGGGGAGTGCCTGGAGGAGCGCGATGTCCTGTGCCAGGTGCTGCCGCAGCGGGTTGCCGCAGCAGCACGCGCTCTACCAGAGCTCTCGGGCTTCGAGACGCTTGTTGAAAGGTCCCGGCGCGGGATTGTCCTGAGCGGGACGAGTGCTGCGGCTGCCGCCGAGCTGCTCACCGTGATGGGGCGCCGGCAGGGCATGGGGCGGCTCGGCACGCTTCTGGCCCTGGCCGAGGTCTTTCTCAGCGCCCCAGGCGACGAGTGGTGGCACATCGCCGCACCGGGCTACGTCCCCAGTCTCGATGACGTTACCACCGGCCGCATCAACGAGGTACTCACCTATATTGAGGACAATCTTGAGGGAACGCTGTCGATGGAGGCGGCGGCCTCCCGGCTGGCCATGAGCCCCTCGGCCTTCTCGCGCTTCTTCCACGCGACGGCCGGCATCACCTTCTCCGCCCTTGTGCGTCGTCGAAGGATCGCACGCACCTGCCACCTGCTGCGGCGTACCGACCTTCCCGTCGCCCGCGTCGCCGACCTGAGCGGGTACACCAACCTGGCGAACTTCAACCGGCGTTTTCGCGACGAGACCGGAACGACGCCATCGAGCTATCGCAAGGCATCGCAGGCGGCGCTTGGCGGCCGATCGATAAGCGATTGACGACTCTGCGTTGAGATGACGGCGAGAACGGGTACTGCCTGCGTGCGGCCCGAGTCCTCAGACAGTGACTCGGGCCGCACGCAGGCAGTGGGCTCCGCTCGGGCCTGAGCGGTGTGCGTCTCAGGCGGCGTGGGTGCAGGTGGGGCAGGAGCAGTCCTCACAGGCGCACGAGGAGCAGGAGTCCGAGCAGTGCTCGCACGAGCAGGTGTTGTGGTTGCAGGTGGGGCAGGAGCAGTCCTCGCACTCGCACACGGCGCAGGAGTCCGAGCAGTGCTCACAGGAACAGGTGTCGCACTCGTCGTAGTGACCGTTGTCCTCGTGGTGGGCGTGGCCGTTGTGAATGTAGTCCACGTGGTCCCCGTGGATGACGGCGAGGTGGCCGCAGTTCGGGCCGTGGGTGTGGTGGTGGGCCTCAGCGGGGCGGTGCTCAGTGGTGGCAGTCATGATCATGCTCCTTCGTATGCTCAAGGGTGTCGATGAAGATCGATGCGACGTGGTCGTCGATAAGGGAGTAGCTCTGGCGCCTGCCGTCGCGGACCGACTCGACCAGGTGGGCGTTGCGCAGGACCCGCAGGTGGTGGGAGACCAGAGGCTGGGAGACGCCGAGGAACGTCACCAGCTCGGTGACATCGGCCGGCGAGCTGATAAGGCGGTAGACGATGCTTGCCCTCATGGGGTGAGCCAGCGCCTTGAACAGCTGGACCACGGCGGAGTCATCCCCTAAAGGGGCTTCCGGTGGCGTTGCGACCTTTCGCATACAAGAAAGTTTATATCAAGATGCTTTGATGTCAAGGCTACGACGAGACTCATGAAGGATGCCCGCGTAAGAGGCTCGGTGCCTCATGTAGGACTGCCCGCGAAGCTCGTGGACCGTGGTGGGCATGGGAAGTGGGTTGTCGATGCAGGCCAGGGCCGAGATCACGGGAAAGTACGCCAGGGTGTACACGAGGGCGTCGAAGAAGGACAAGGGACGGATCCTTGATGAGGTCTGCGCAGTCACTGGCTGGAGTCGGGACAACGCGCGCCGACGCCTGGTGGCCGCAGCCAAGCGCCCACCGGGTCGCCGAAAGTCGGCGGAGCGAAGGGCTAGAGCCCGCAGGTACTCCTACGACGCCTTGAAGGTGCTCCAGCGAGTGTGGGCCGCCAGCGGCGGGCAGTGCGGCAAGTACCTCAAGGAGTCCATGCCGCTGCTGCTGGACCTGCTGGAGGCGAGCGGTGAGCTCGACGACGAGCCGCGCTACACCCCAGCCGTCAGAGACGAGCTGGTGGCCATGAGCGCGGCGACCATTGACCGCTACCTCGCCCCGGTGCGGGCTACCGAGCAGCTGCGGGGCAAGTCGACGACCAAGGCCGGTCCGTTGCTGCGCAGCTCCATCAAGATCCGCAAGGCCGGTGACGAGATCGAGGCTGAGCCTGGGTTCTTCGAGGTCGACACCGTCGCCCACTGCGGGCCGACCCTCAAAGGAGAGTTCACCCGGACTGTGAACATGACCGACGCGCTCACGGGGTGGACCTTCACTCGCTCAATCCGAAACAACGCTGAGAAGCACATCATCTCCGCCCTGGACGCCGCCGTGGGATGCGTCCCGTTCCCCGTTTTGGGCATGGACTTCGATAACGGCTCAGAGTTCATCAACCACAGCGTGGTGCGCTGGGCCGGGGACTTGGACATCTACTTCACCCGCTCACGCCCCTACAGGAAGAACGACCAGGCCACCATCGAGTCGAAGAACAACCACCTGGTGCGCCGCTACGCCTTCTACTACCGCTACGACACCAGCGAGGAGCGCGAGGTCCTGGGCCGTCTCTGGGAGCAGGTCAACGTCAAGCTCAACTTCCTGACCCCCACCCGCAAGCCCATCGGATGGGGCACCGATAAGGCCGGCAGGCGCAAGCGCCTCTACGACGCTCCTCGTACCCCACTGGACCGGCTGCTGGACACCAGCGCCCTGACCAAGGCCCAGAAGACTGACCTGGTCTCGTACCGCAACCAGCTCAACCCCGCCTCTATCACCCGCCGCATCATCGAGCTCCAGGACGTTCTCATCCGCCTGGCCAAGGACAAGACCGACCAGCTCTACCTCGCCCAGATCCCAAGCATCCTGCCCGACGTCCACAAAGGCGTACGAGTCAGGAAAGCCTCCTAACCACCCCTCAACCTGGCGGGCATTCCTACATGAGGCACCGAAGACACTTCGCGGGCACCTTGACATGAGGCACCCCGGGCTACGTTCGTCGCCTCGTGTAGCATTCCGGTCATGTCATCGGCGACCTCAGAGAGTGGCGGGTCCTCGTCCGACGGCGAGCGCATGGTCATCGGGCATCGAGGTCTGAGCTCGCTCGCCCCGGAGAACACGATGGCCGCCTTCCGCGCCGCGGTGGATCATCAGGTGGCGTGGGTGGAGGCCGACGTCGACGTCATTGCCGACGGTACGGTGATTGTCTGCCACGACTCGACCCTGGACCGGACCACCAACCGGACGGGCCGATACGACGACCTGACCGTCGCCGACCTGCCGGGCATTGACGCCGGAAGCTGGTTCTCCCCTCGGTTCGACGGGGAGCCGCTGCCGACCCTGGGCAGTCTCATCGACCTCATGAACGAGACGGGCCTCAACGCCAACATCGAGATCAAGCCCAACGGGACCGGGCGGGAGGCGACGCTGCGTCTCATCGACGGCGTGGTCGCCCAGCTCGAGCGACTGCGCCCAGGAGCGGAGGTCATCGTCTCGTCCTTCAGCCATGTCCTGCTCTACCTGTTCAGGCAGCGCGCTCCGAAGGTGCCCGTGGGATGCCTCTACAAGAGCCGCACTCTCTCAGAGGACTGGAGGAGCACCCTGGAGATCGTGGGGGCCGATTACATCCACCCCGAGGACTCGAGCCTGACCCGGGAGCAGGTTCAGGCCTTTCGAGCCGAGGGGTACGGCGTCAATGTCTGGACCGTCAACTCGCTCAGCCGTGCGAATGAGCTCTTCAACTGGGGCGTCACCGGCGTCTTCTCGGACATCGCCCACCAGATCCCTCGGCGCTGACAGTCCTGTCCTCGGCGCGCGTTCCCGACGGCGCCCCGGGCGGTGCTGACGCAGTGCATGCCCGGAATGCTGTGTGAGCGCAGTCACCAGGGGTAGGGTGAGAGCATGTCACGCTACATCGAGCTCCACCCCGTCAACCCGCAGACCCGTCTGGTTGAGAAGGTCGTCGACACGCTGCGCGACGGCGGCCTGGTCGCCTATCCCACCGACTCCGGGTACGCCCTGGCCTGCGCGCCGGGCAACAAGGAGGGACTGGACCGCATCCGCACCATCCGCCAGCTCGACGGCAAGCACAACTTCACCTTCGTGTGCGCCGACTTCGCCCAGGTGGGTCCCCTGGCCATCGTGGGCAACAACGCCTTCAGGCTCATCAAGCGCCTCACCCCGGGACCGTGGACCTTCATCCTCAAGGGCACCAAGGATGTACCCCGGATGACGCTCAACCCGAAGAAGCACACGCTGGGCGTGCGCATCCCCGACCACGCCATCACCCAGTCCCTCGTCGCCGAGTTCGGCGCCCCCATCCTGTCATCCACCTTCATCCGCCCCGGTCACGAGGAGCCGGAGACCAACGGGTGGGAGGTCGAGGAGTCGCTGGGGCACCTCATCGACGTCGTCATCGAGGGACCGGTGGGGCACGGGGAGCCGACCACCGTCGTCGACCTGACCGACGACGTCCCCGAGGTGCTGCGCGAGGGCGCGGGAGACGTCAGTCTGCTGTAACCGGTCTGGTTGCAGCCGTTCCCATGGTGCTCGCCGGGTCCGGATCTCACTCACGGTCCTCTCCACGGCGGAAGCGGGCGGCTCTCGACGGCGAGGCCCCGGCGTGATGCCGCTCGGATCGCGCTACCGGCGCCGCCGGTGTCTGCGCCAGTAGCCGACCAGGCCGACCGTCAAGGCCACGGGCCAGGCCAGCATGGGCCCATAGCACAGGGAGAAGACGACGAGCTGGGCGGGCCCCATGCCCTCAACGGGCGTCCAGGACGGCGGGTCGCGCAGGAGGGCCAGGGCGAAGGGGAGGGCGACGTCGTAGTAGATGATGAGGTAGAGCAGGAGGTTGCCCGCAACGCCCACGATGACGGGCAGCCAGCGGGGGACCACCCGCCCACCCGCACCCGGCACCCATGACGGGAGCCTCTCGCCCCACGGCCGACACAGTCCCAGGCAGGCCAGAGCGGCGCCGGCCTGGATCATCTCCAGGGCCACGACGTAGGCGATCCCGCGCGCGCTGGTGCGGAAGAGATCCGCCCGCCCGAAGCCCACGTCCGCCCCGGCGAGCATCGCCACCCGCCAGGCGACCGAGGGCAGCGGGCACAGGAATGCCGTCCAGCACGCGGCCGCGGCCCACGGCTGCACCGGCACGGCGGCCGGCTTCCGGGCGGGCAGGGGAAGGGCTTTTGACTTCATAGCCAAAAACTAGTCGGACTCGGTCACGAGGAGCCCGGGACATCAGCCTCCTGCGACCGCCCCGGTCGCCGCCGGGTTCATGGTGCTTGCCGGCTGGTCCGTACCGACGTGAGGCCCGGCAGGCACCTGTAGGTCGTGCGCCCCGCGGGGCCGGCGGCGGGGGAGATAGGGTCGCCCCATGGACCTGTTCGAGTCGGCCGGCACTGATGACGCCGGACTTCCCGCGGACTCCCACGCGCCTCTGGCCGTGCGGATGCGGCCCCGCACACTCGATGAGCTCGAGGGGCAGGCGCACCTGCTCACTCCCGGATCGCCTCTGCGCCGCCTCGTCGAGCCGTCCGAGGGAGCGCCGTACCCGAGTCCGGGCACGCAGGGGAGAGGAGTGCGGCCTCCCGGCGCGTCCCTGTCCTCCGTCATCCTGTGGGGGCCGCCCGGAACCGGCAAGACGACACTGGCCTACCTGGTGGCACGGGGCAGCGGACGACGCTTCGTCGAGCTGTCGGCGGTGACGGCGGGCGTCAAGGACGTGCGCGCCGTCGTCTCCGATGCCAGGCGCCGTCTGGCGGCGGGGGAGGAGACAGTGCTCTTCATCGATGAGGTGCACCGCTTCTCCCGCTCCCAGCAGGACGCCCTGCTGCCCAGCGTGGAGAACCGGTGGGTGACGCTCATCGCCGCCACCACGGAGAACCCCTCCTTCAGCGTGGTCTCGCCGCTCCTGTCGCGCTCTCTGCTCCTGACTCTTCGTCCCTTGGGCGCCGACGACGTCGGGCGCCTGGTCGATCGTGCTTTGAGCGACGATCGAGGGCTGGCCGGGTCCGTTCGAATAACCGAGGAGGCGCGCGAGCAGATCGTGCGCATGGCCGGGTCCGACGCCCGTAAGGCCCTGACCGTGCTGGAGGCCGCCGCGGGAGCGGTTCTGGCTCGGGAGACGGATCCCGACGCACAGCCCCTCATCGAGATCGCCGACGTCGAGCAGGCCGCCGACGTGGCTGCGGTGCGCTACGACCGCGCCGGCGACCAGCACTACGACGTCATCAGCGCCTTCATCAAGTCCATGCGCGGCTCCGACCCCGACGCCACCATGCACTACCTGGCTCGCATGATCGCCGCCGGGGAGGACCCCCGGTACATCGCCCGCCGCATCGTCATCCACGCCGCCGAGGACGTCGGGCTGGCCGACCCCGGGGTACTGTCCACCGCGGTGGCCGCTCAGCAGGCGGTCGCCATGATCGGGATGCCGGAGTCCGGGCTCCTCCTGGCCGAGGCCGCGCTCGCCGTGGCCACCGCGCCGAAGTCCAACGCGGTCACCGTGGCACTCAACGAGTCGCTGGCGGACGTGAGTGCAGGCAAGGCCGCGGCCGTACCCGCCCACCTGCGCGACGCCCACTACGCCGGGGCCGAGGGGCTCGGGCACGGTCAGGGTTACCGCTATCCGCACGACTTCCCCCATGCCGTCGTCGGCCAGCAGTACCTGCCGGAGGGACTTGAGGGCAGTCGCTACTACCGCCCCAGCTCCAACGGCTTCGAGAGACAGCTGGCCTCCCGCCTTGAGGCCGTCCGGCGCATCCTCGACGAGAGGTAGGCGCGGATAGGTCCGGGGACCTTTCGGAAGTCTCCACCCGAGTCACCACTGAGGACCGTCTCACACCGGGCGGTTCAGACATAGGTTTCTGCCGGCGGGCGCGCTAAAGTTCTCGAGTTGTCCACATCGACGACGACCGGCAGCGCCCGCTGATGCCACCGGCCGACGGCGATGCAGACCTCCTGGGGTCCCGGCCCGAACCGCGGCTGACCCCGCGCCGTCGGCACCAGCCTGCGGCGTGCGACCACCAATCCGACAGGAAAGAAACCATGAGCTCTTCGCGCTCCCGCCGTCAGGTGCGTCTGTCTCGCGCCCTCGGCATCCCGCTGACCCCCAAGGCCGTGCGCTACTTCGAGCGCCGTCCCTACGGTCCCGGTGAGCACGGCCGCGCCCGCCGCCGCACCGAGTCCGACTACGCCGTCCGCCTCAAGGAGAAGCAGCGCCTGCGCGCCCAGTACGGCATCCGCGAGGCCCAGCTCCAGCGCGTCTTCGAGGAGGCCCGCCGTGGCCAGGGCCTGACCGGTGAGTCGCTCGTCGAGCTGCTCGAGATGCGCCTGGACGCCCTCGTCCTGCGCTCCGGGATCGCCCGCACGATCGCCCAGGCCCGCCAGGACGTGGTCCACCGCCACATCCTCGTCGACGGCAAGGTCGTGGACCGCCCCTCCTACCGCGTCAAGCCCGGCCAGACCATTCAGGTCCGTCCCCGCTCCCAGGTGATGGTCCCCTTCCAGGTCGCCGCCGCCGGCGCCCACCGCGACGTGCTTCCTCCCGTCCCGGACTACCTCAACGTGGACCTCGAGAAGCTCTCGGCCACGCTGGTGCGTCGCCCCAAGCGCGACGAGGTCCCTGTGACCTGTGACGTCCAGATGGTCGTCGAGTACTACTCGCGCTGACGCCCACGCTCACCTGACGCCGGGGCGCCCCGGACCCATGAGAGGTTCGGGGCGCCCCGGCGTGGGAGTACGCTCACCTGGAGCAAGCCGACCGGCTGCGGCCCTACAGCCACCTGGATCCGCCGGCCACCAGACGGGCCGGTCAACCACACCACACCGTCCACACGTCCCAGCACACGGCTCGAGCGCCGAGTGCCCGGACTCACCACGAACAGGATGAGGACCCATGCGCACATCCGAGATCCGCAGCCGCTGGCTGGACTACTTCGCCGCGAACGAGCACGAGATCCGGCCCTCGGTCTCCCTGGTGTCGCCCGAGCCCTCCATCCTGTTCACCGTGGCGGGCATGGTGCCCTTCATCCCCTACATCCTGGGGACGGAGGAGGCCCCCTGGCCCCGGGCGGCCTCGGTGCAGAAGTGCATCCGTACCAACGACATCGACAACGTCGGCATCACGACGCGCCACGGCACCTTCTTCCAGATGAACGGCAACTTCTCCTTCGGCGACTACTTCAAGGAGGGGGCCATCTCCTACGCCTGGGGCCTGCTGACCGGCAGCCGCGAGGAGGGCGGCTACGGCCTGGACGGAGACCGGCTGTGGATGACGATCTGGGAGGAGGACCAGGTCTCCTTCGACTACTGGACCCGTGAGATCGGCGTCCCCGCCGAACGGATCCAGCTGCTCCCCTTCAAGGACATCTCCTGGTCCACCGGCCAGCCCGGACCGGCCGGATCCTGCTGCGAGATCCACTACGACCGCGGCCGTGCCTACGGTCCCGACGGCGGTCCCGCCGTCGATACCCAGGGCGACCGCTTCCTGGAGATCTGGAACCTGGTCTTCGACGAGTTCCTCCGCGGGGAGGGCAAGGGACACGACTTCGAGCTCCTGGGCAAGCTCGACCAGACGGCCATCGACACCGGTGCCGGGCTGGAGCGCCTCGCCTTCATCATGCAGGACAAGCCCAACATGTATGAGATCGACGAGGTCTTCCCCGTCATCAAAGCCGCCGAGGAGCTCTCCGGCAAGGTCTACGGCCGGGGCAACGCCGGCCCCGAGGCGGGGGACGCCTACCATGACGACGTGCGCATGCGGGTTGTGGCCGACCACGTGCGCTCCGCCCTCATGCTCATCTCCGACGGCGTGCGACCGGGCAACGACGGACGCGGCTACGTCCTGCGCCGGCTCATCCGCCGGGCTGTCCGCTCCATGCGTCTGCTCGGCGTCGACGAGGCGGCCATGCCCACCCTGCTGACCGCCTCGAAGGACGCCATGAAGGCCTCCTACCCCGAGCTCGAGACCGGCTGGAGCACCATCGCGGAGGTCGCCTACGGCGAGGAGGACGCCTTCAGGCGCACCCTGGCCGCCGGCACCACGATCCTGGACACCGCGGTGGCCTCAGCCAAGAAGGACGCAGGAAAAACCGGGCGTCCGCTGGTGTCGGGCAAGAGCGCCTTCGAGCTGCACGACACCTACGGCTTCCCCATCGACCTCACCCTGGAGATGGCGGCCGAGCAGGGGGTCGACGTCGACGAGACCGCCTTCCGCAGCCTCATGAACGAGCAGAAGGAGCGCGCCCGCGCCGACGCGCGCGCCAAGAAGACCGGGCACGCCGACATCCGCGTCTTCCGTGAGCTGGAGAAGGAGATGGGCGGCGGTTCGGCCTTCCTGGGCTACACCGAGTCCTCCGCCGAGGGAACCGTCACCGGCGTCCTCGTCGACGGCGTCCCGCAGAGCGTCGTCACCGCCCCGGCCGACGTCGAGGTGATCCTGGACCGAACCCCCTTCTACGCCGAGATGGGCGGTCAGCTCGCCGACCAGGGCACCATTCGTCTGGCCGACGGGGGCACGGTCGAGGTCAACGACGTCCAGGCCCCCGTCAAGGGGCTGCACGTCCACCGCGGCACCCTGACCGAGGGCACGATCGCGGTGGGGGAGAAGGCCTTCGCCCAGATCGACGCGGCCCGCCGTCTGGCGATCGCGCGCGCTCACACCTCCACCCACATGGTGCACAAGGCGCTCCACGAGATCGTCTCCGACAACGCCACCCAGGCCGGCAGCGAGAACTCCCCCTCCCGTATGCGCTTCGACTTCCGCCACGGCTCGGCCCTGGCCGGGGACCAGGTCGCGGGCATTGAGGAGCTGGTCAACGCCAAGCTCTCCGAGGACCTGGCCGTCACCGACGAGGTCATGGACATCGACGCGGCCCGGGCCCTGGGTGCCATGGCTCTGTTCGGCGAGAAGTACGGCAAGGAGGTGCGCGTCGTCTCCATCGGCGGCGACTGGTCCAAGGAGCTGTGCGCCGGGACTCATGTGCCCACCACCGGGCACATCGGCCGCATCGCGGTTGTGGGCGAGTCCTCGATCGGCTCGGGCGTACGCCGTCTCGACGCCCTCGTCGGTGAGGGCGCCTACGGCTACCAGGCCAAGGAGCACGCCCTGGTCTCCCAGCTCTCCACGCTGGTCGGAGGCCGTCCCGAGGACCTGCCCGAGCGTGTTGAGGGGCTTATGACACGCCTCAAGGACGCCGAGAAGCGGCTCGCCGCGGCCGAGCAGGCGGCCCTGTCCGCACGCACCACCGGTATCGTCTCCGACGCCGCCCGCGTGGGCGGGGTCCGTCTCGCCTCGGCCAATCTCGGCAGCATCGGATCTGCTGACGCCGTGCGCTCTCTGGCCCTCGATGTCCGCAGCCGACTCGGCGACTCCGAGCCCGTGGCCGTCGCCGTCGGAGGAGTCGTCGGCTCGCGCCCGGTCGTGGTGGTCGCCACGAACGCCGGCGCCCGAGACCAGGGGATTCGTGCCGGCGCGCTCGTGCGCACCGCGGCCCAGGTGCTGGGCGGCGGAGGCGGCGGCAAGGACGACCTGGCCCAGGGCGGCGGGCAGAACCCCGAGGCCCTGGATGAGGCTCTGCGCGCCGTCGCCGACCAGATCAGGGCCTGATTCGGCGCCCGGACCGCGTAGCAGATCACGTGACTGACTCATCGCATCCCGCTCCCACGGGATTTCGTCCCGGAGTGCGTCTCGCCTTCGACGTCGGAAAGGCACGTATTGGTGTCGCTCGTTGCGATCAGGACGCGATCCTGTCGTTTCCTGTGGTAACTCTCAGGCGGGACCGTTATGGTGCTGATCTCGATGAGGCCGTTGACCTCGTCGAGGAGTACGGTGCCTTCGAGGTGATCGTCGGTCTGCCCAAGCACATGGGCGGCGGCAGCTCGAGCTCGACCAGGGATGCCCGCAGATGGGCCCAGGACCTGGCGAGTCTCCTTCCGCGGCGGGTGTGTGTGCGGCTGGTTGATGAGCGGCTCACCACCGTCACTGCTCACCGGGATCTGCATGCGGCCGGCCTGAAGGAGAGGAGCTTTCGCGGTATCGTCGACCAGGCGGCAGCGGTCGTCATCCTTGAACAGGCCATCACAACCGAGCGGATGTCCGGGGTTCCGGCCGGTGAGCGAGTCCACCCGATCAAGAGAGGCAGAGCGTGAGCCACGACGATTTCTTCGCCGAGCTCGGCATCCAGCGCGATGAAGATGCTGGTGACGCCACAGAGAAGCCCAAGAGCCGCAAGCAGCGGCGCATGGAGAAGGTCGAGCGTCGTCAGCGCAAGCGGCGCCGGCACTGGCTGACGAGCCTGGTCATCGTCATCACCCTCGTGGCAGTCGGCGTCCTGGGCTACAAGGCCATCGGAATCATGCGAGACGCCTCCGCTCAAGCGACCCACGCCGAGGACTACCAGGGCAACGGCGAGGGGGAGGTCACGGTGACGATCCCGGAGGGCGCCTCCGGCCTGGACATCGGTGACATCCTGCAGGAGAAGGGCGTCGTCGCCTCCGGTAAGGCCTTCACCAACGCGGTGAAGAACAACCCGAAGGGCAGCACGATCCAGCCGGGCACCTACAAGCTCAAGAAGAGGATGTCCGCCAACGCCGCGCTCCAGGCGCTGCTCGATCCCGAGACCAAGGGCGACCACACCCTGACCGTCTCCGCGGGCAACACCAAGCAGATCGTCAAGGACCGGCTCAAGCAGGTCAGCAACTTCACCGACGAGCAGATCGAGGCTGCGTACGCCGACACCGCGGCCATCGGCCTACCGGCCGAGGCGGGCGGCAACGTCGAGGGCTGGCTCGCGCCGGGGACCTACGACGTCACCGAGAACGCGACTCCCACGGACCTGGTCAAGCAGATGGTCTCCCGCACCCAGACCCAGCTCAACGACCTCAAGGTCGCCAAGGAGGACTACCACACGGTCCTGACCAAGGCCTCCATCGTCGAGCGCGAGGTCAACGACCCCAAGTACTACGGGCAGGTGGCCCGGGTCATCGAGAACCGCCTGGCTCAGGTCGACGGAGAGACTCAGGGCAAGCTCCAGATGGACTCGACGGTGCAGTACGGTCTGGGGCGCTTCGGCGGCATCCCCAGCTCCACCGAGCTGGCGGACTCCAACAACGCGTACAACACCTACGTGCACCAGGGGCTCCCCCCGGGGCCGATCGGCAGTCCCAGCGAGGAGGCCATCAAGGCGGTGCTCAACCCGCCAGCCGGAAGCTGGCTCTACTTCGTCACGGTCAACCTCGAGACCGGGGAGACCCTGTTCTCCTCCACGAGCGAGGAGCAGGCCGCCAACACCAAGAAGCTCGACGACTACTGCAAGAACAACGAGGAGATCTGCAACGGCGGAAAGAAGAAGAGTGGATGACGCTCGGGGCGCGGGGCGGCGCCACCGTGCCGCCGTCA
The DNA here is from genome assembly GCF_900637975.1 of Actinomyces viscosus. Classification (NCBI taxonomy): domain Bacteria; kingdom Bacillati; phylum Actinomycetota; class Actinomycetes; order Actinomycetales; family Actinomycetaceae; genus Actinomyces; species Actinomyces viscosus. The sequence continues at coordinate 824,704 of NZ_LR134477.1, forward strand.
TCGGCATGCCGGTGAGCCACTCGCTGTCCCCCGTGCTGCACCGCGCCGCCTATACCGGGCTGGGTCTGAGCGACTGGTCCTATGAACGCCGCGAGACAGAGCCCGCGGTTCTGGAGGGGCTGCTCGCCGAGCTGGCCGCCCCGGTGCAGGCTGGGCCCACCTGGGCGGGGTTGAGCGTCACCATGCCCCACAAGCAGGCCCTCCTGACCCACCTGGACGTCATCGATCCTCTGGCTGAGGCGGTTGGCGCGGTGAATACCGTGGTAGCCCAGCGCAGCGGGGCAGGGGAGGCGCTCCTGACTGGTTTCAACACCGACGTCGCCGGCATCGTCGGTGCGCTGCGGGAGACCGCCCACAGAACGCTCGAGGACTTCCCGCAGGACGTTCTCCGGGTTGAGCGCGCGGTTGTCCTCGGGTCAGGCGCCACCGCCTGCTCCGCGCTGGCGGCGCTCGGCGAGCTCGGGGCCGGTCGCATCACCGTCGCCGCACGTCGCCATGCCGGTCCCGGCCGCGCGCTCAGTGCCGCGCACCGCATGGGGCTGGACAGCGAGGCTCTCACCTGGAAACCGACCGACCCGGCTTCTCACGCCGAGGTGGCGCAGTGCCTGGCCGCGGCCGACGTCGTCGTCTCCACCCTGCCCGCAGGGGCGGCGGACCCTCTGGCCGGTCCGCTGGATGAGGTCCTGGACCACTTAGGCGGAGCCCGGCCTGGAGCCGTCATGCTCGACGTCGTCTACGCCCCCTGGCCCACGCAGATCGCCGAGGTCTGGGCGCGCGGCGGGGGAGCCGTCGCCCCGGGGTGGCTCATGCTCCTGCACCAGGCCGTGCCCCAGGTCCAGCTCATGACCGGGCAGCAACCCGATATCGAGCTCATGCGCAGCGCGCTCCTGTCGGCTCTGACGACTCAGCCCTGACAGTCCTGACAGGTCCTCAGTCCCCGTCACTGGCTGGCTCCCACCGGGTGGGCGACCTGCGATGAGGCGCAGCGGAGACACCGTGAGGGTGTGAGAGTATCTACCTCATGCTTCGATGGATGACGGCCGGGGAGTCCCACGGCGAGGCTCTGACAGCGGTGATGGAGGGCGTTCCCGCAGGTGTGCGGATCTCCAGTGAGGACATCAGGGCTGCGCTGGCCCGCCGTCGTCTGGGACACGGGCGGGGTGCTCGCCAGGCCTTCGAGCGCGATGAGCTGCGGGTCCTGGGCGGAATCCGCCACGGCAGCACCATCGGCAGCCCCATCGCGCTGCAGATCGGCAACTCCGAGTGGCCCAAGTGGTCCACGGTGATGAGCGCTGATCCGGTGGACCCGCGTGACCTGCTCATCGACGCCGGCACCGGCGACGAGCGCGAGATCGCTCGCAATCGTCCTTTGACGCGCCCCCGGCCCGGGCACGCGGACCTGCCCGGCATGCTCAAGTACGACCTGGATGAGGCGCGCCCAGTGCTGGAGCGGGCCTCGGCCCGTGAGACCGCGGCCCGGGTGGCGCTGGGGGCGCTGGCCGAGGCCGTCCTGGAGCAGGTCGCCGGTATCCGGCTGGTCAGTCACGTGGTGCGCATCGGAGCCGTCGCCCTGCCCGACGACGTCCCCCCTCCCACCGCTGACGACACCGAGCGTCTCGACGCCGATCCCGTGCGCTGCACGGATCCCGCCACCAGCGCCGCCATGGTCGCCGAGATCGACGCCACCAAGAAGGACGGGGACACCCTCGGCGGTGTCGTCGAGGTCATCGCCACCGGTGTCCCGGTGGGGCTGGGCACCCACGTCTCGGCCGATCGCCGCCTTGACGCCCGGCTCGCGGCCGCGCTCATGGGTATTCAGGCGGTCAAGGGCGTGGAGATCGGTGATGGCTTCGCTGAGGCGGCCAGGCGCGGCTCGGCAGCGCACGACGAGATCGTCTCGGTGGTCTCCGGGGAGCTCACGCGGAGCACGAACCGCGCCGGCGGCATCGAGGGCGGAATCTCGAACGGCTCCGCGATTCGGGTGCGAGCCGCCTTCAAGCCGATCTCCACGGTGCCTCGGGCCCTGCGTACCGTCGATATGGCCACCGGAGAGGCGGCCACCGGGCTGCACCAGCGCTCCGACGTGTGCGCCGTCGTGCCCGGTGCCGTGATCGCCCAGGCCATGACCGCCCTGGTTCTGGCCGATCTTCTCCTGGACAAGACCGGTGGCGACTCGGTTGCCGAGGCCCGACGCAACCTTGAGAGCTACCTGGCCCGCGTCGCGGAGCGGACGCAGTGGTGATCACTGCGGTGAACCCGGTGGTGAGTCGGGCGGTGAGCGCGATACTGGTGTCCACGGTGAGCTCAATGGTGAGGGAGACACGATCATGACCTGGAAGCACGTTCCGACCATCGCCCTGCGCGACGACCAGCTGCCCCTGGTGCTGGTGGGGCTGCCCGGTGCGGGCAAGACCACCCAGGCCCGCCTTCTGGCTCAGGCCCTGGGAGTTCAGGTCACTGACACCGATGCCGAGATCCGGCGTCGCGCCCGGATGACGATCCCGGAGATCTTCGCCTCCGAGGGGGAGGAGGGCTTCCGCGACCGGGAGCACCGGGCGATGCGGGCCGTCCTGGACTCCCCGGCGGCCGCGCAGGGCGTCATCGCCCTGGGTGGGGGAGCGGTGCTGCGCCCCGAGAACCGCGAGCTGCTGCGCGGTCACACCGTCATCCACCTGTCCGCCTCCCCGAGCACCGCCGCCAGGCACGTGGGCGATGGGACCGGGCGCCCCCTCATGACCCCGGACGCCGACTCCGACCAGACGCGCGCCGCCCAGCGTCGCAGTGAGCACCTGGCGGAGAACCGGAGCGATAAGCAGGGCGAGTACGACGGCGTCCTGGCACGGATGGAGGCCCTCCACGCACAGCGCTCACCGCTGTACTCCGAGGTGGCGACCCTCACCGTTCCCACCGACGGGCTGACTCCCCAGCAGGTCGCCGCTCTCATCCTGGTGGCCCTGGGGGTCCAGACCTCTCAGGCAGTCGGTGTCCTGGCTCCCATGGCCGAGACGCAGACAGACTCGCCCGCTGCCCCGGACGGGGCCGATGCCTCGCCACGGCGCGTCCGCGTCCGGCCCGTGGCAACCACCGAGGCCAGCAGCGGCGCACGGAGGGTCACCGTCGGCGGCCCGAGCCCCTACGACGTACTCATCGGCCACGGGCTCCTGGCCGACCTGGCTCATGTTGTCCGGGACGCCCCGGGGGCAGGTGCAGGGGGCGTCGCCATCATCCACGCCAAGGCCCTGAGCGAACGCGCCACCGGTGCCGAGCAGCAGCTCGCCTCCCAGGGACTGCGCGTGCTTCGGATCGAGGTGCCCGACGGCGAGGCAGCCAAGAAGGCCCGTGTCCTGGAGTACCTGTGGGAGCGACTCGGCTCCTTCCGTCTGGGGCGCGACGGACTCGTCATCGGCCTGGGTGGTGGGGCGACCACGGACCTGGCCGGCTTCGCCGCCGCCACCTGGCTGCGCGGCGTCCCGGTGGTGCAGGTGCCCACCACCCTGCTGGCCATGGTCGACGCCGCCGTCGGCGGTAAGACGGGGATCGACACCCCGGCCGGCAAGAACCTGGTCGGCGCCTTCCACCCACCGGCCGCCGTGATCGCCGACCTGGAGACACTCTCGACCCTGCCGACCGCCGAGCTGCGGGCCGGGCTCGGCGAGGTCATCAAGTGCGGGCTCATCGCCGACCCGGTCATCCTCGACCGCGTCCTGGCCGAGCCCGCCGACTGCCTGGCCTGGGACTCCCCGGTCCTGGCCGACCTCGTGGCCCGTTCGATCGCGGTCAAGGCCGCCGTCGTGGGGGAGGACCTCACCGAGGCGGGACTGCGGGAGATCCTCAACTACGGGCACACCTACGCGCACGCGATCGAGAAGGTCACCGGCTACTCCTGGCGTCACGGAGAGGCGGTCGCCGTCGGCTGCGTCTTCGCCGCCGAGGTCGCCCACCGCTGCGGCAAGCTGAGCAGCGACGCCCTGGCACTGCACCGTCAGAGCCTCAAGGCGGTCGGGCTGCCGGTCTCCTTCCCCGAGGGCCACGGGCGGTGGGATGAGCTCAAGGCGGTGATGATGAGTGACAAGAAGGTGCGCGGGGGCCGGTTGCGCCTGGTCCTGCTCGACGACGTCGCCAGGCCCGTGAGAGTCCAGGCTCCCGGTGAGGACGTTCTCATCCAGGCTCATGAGGCCGTCACCGGTCAGGCCGGCTGAGCAGGAAGGCAACGGGCGTGACCTCTGACCCGCCTCGGGTACTGGTTCTCATCGGTCCTCCGGGGGCCGGCTGCTCCAGCGTGGGGCGGGCAGCTGGGGCCGTCGCAGGCCTGCCTGTGCTCGACCTGGGCCGCAGCGTCGCCGACGAGCTGGGAACCAGCCCCGACCTGGCTCTTGTCGCAGTGCCGGAGGCCGAGTACCGGCGGGTGGAGACGGATACCGCGCTCCGGCTCCTGGACCGTGCGGCGGCCGAGGGCGCCGTCGTGGCCCTGGGCTCGGGGTGCCTGGAGGACCCTCGAACACGTGAGCGCCTGGAGGAGCTGCGGCTCGGCCACGACCGGGCTCTCCAAGCGGGGGCAGTAGGTGCAGTGGCGGCAGTGGTGGCACTGACCTGCTCCCCCCGGGTGCTCGCCACCCGCAACGGTCTGGACGCGCCCCGGTCCGTGGCCCTGGGGACCGTCCACCACCAGTTCGTCCAGATGCTTCGCGACCGCCAGGCCAGGTGCCGGGAGCTGGCCGACGTTGTCGTCGACACGACCTCGACCACGCCCGAGGAGGCCTGTGCCGAGGTCATGCGCACCGTGGGATCCGCTTTCTCCCGCCGCTCGTGACCGGCGTGACACACCCGTCACAGGGTGAGCCCGGTACGTCGCGGTAGGATCAGCGAGTCCCAGACGCAACGCAACAGTGAGGAAACCCTCGTGGCAACGACGAACGACCTGAAGAACGGCATGGTGCTCAACCTCGAGGGCCAGCTGTGGCAGGTAGTGGAGTTCCAGCACGTCAAGCCCGGTAAGGGCCCCGCCTTCGTGCGCACCAAGATCAAGAACGTCCTGTCCGGCAAGACCGTCGACAAGACCTTCAACGCCGGTCTCAAGGTCGAGACGGCGACCGTTGACCGGCGTGACATGCAGTACCTCTACAAGGACGGCGACGACTACGTCTTCATGGACGTCAAGTCCTACGAGCAGACCTACGTCCCCTCAGCCACCGTCGGCGACGCCGCCACCTTCATGCTCGAGAACCAGGATGTCATCGTGGCCTTCCACGAGGACGCCGTCCTGTTCGTCGAGCTGCCGGCCTCCGTGGTCCTGACGATCTCCCACACCGAGCCCGGTCTCCAGGGCGACCGCTCCAGCGCCGGCACCAAGCCCGCCACCGTCGAGACCGGTGCCGAGATCCAGGTGCCGCTGTTCCTCAACACCGGTGACAAGGTGAAGGTGGACACCCGCTCCGGCTCCTACATCTCCCGCGTCACCGACTGATGGCCGAGACCCCCGAGGAGACCCCCGAGAAGGGCTCGACCCGCTCGAGCCCCGCGTCGCGTCATCCAGTCACCGCCCGCACCAAGGCGCGTCGGCGCGCGATCGAGATCCTCTTCGAGGCCGACCAGCGCGGGATGCTGACCTCCGACGACACTGAGGAGCTGCGCTCCTTCGCGCAGCTGCGCGCCGTCAGCTCGGCGAACCACACCGAGGCTCCCGCCTACACCCGGGAGATCCTCGACGGCGTGTGCGACCACCTGGCCGACATCGACGAGACGATTCAGACCTACGCCCAGGGCTGGACCCTGGGACGCATGCCGGCCGTCGACCGGGCCATTGCCCGGGTCGCCACCTGGGAGATCGTCTACAACGACGACGTCGACGCCCCTGTCGCCGTCGATGAGGCCATGACACTCAGCCGGATGCTCTCCACGGACGAGTCCCCCCGGTACCTCGGTGGACTCCTGGGGCGCATCGGCGACCTCGCGGACACGCTGCGTTGAGCTCTCGGTCGCTCCGCTCCCGGCATGGGGCTCACTCCCTATGCCGGGAGCTGGGCTCAACCTGTCAACATGACCTAGCCTGGGCCACATCCATCCGCCGATGCCGGAGCCTCCTGTGACCCAGCTACCTCCCCAAGACCCCAACGACTACCCCTACATCAAGGGCGCTTCAGCGTCCTCGGACGGGGCACACGACTCGCAGGTCCCTGCGCAGTCGATCCCCGGCTCCCTCCACGTCGGCCGGCCCGCCGCCGCACCGGGAGCGGGGTATCCCGGCGGACCACCGCCCCTGGGAGGCGTCCAGCCGCCTCCAGCAGGACCTGGCGGCTATCCGTGGGGCGCTCCCGGCCCCGCCCCCTATGTTCCGTACCCCCCACCGGTGCTGGTTCCAGTCCCTGGAAGCAGCTGGAATGACCCGGCCCTCATCGCAGGACGCAAACGCACCACGAACCGCCGAGTCGCGATCTCGGGCAGCATCGTGGGGCTCATCACCGCGATCATTCAGCTCATCGTCACCGCAACCTTGTTCCTCGGCCCCCGGTACCTGGGACCTCCCGATTTCGGTGTGCTGCTGGCCATGCTGATCATCTTCTTCGGCCCGATCGTCGTCGGTATCGGATGGATCAGCAGCTTCATCGTCTCCCTCGTCGCCTGCGTACAGGCCCATTCTCGGGACGCCGGAACCCAGCCCGAGGGCTGGAGCGAGGCCAAGATGCCGACATCGGCACTCATGGCCGCCAGCATCGTGCTCGGTATCCCCATCGTGATCATGTACACGACCCTGATCAAGATGGTGCAGAGCGACATCGATCGGCTGATCGACGACCTTTTTGGACCAGTGGTCGTCTCCTGCGCCGTGGTCCAGGTCCTGCTGACAGCGGGGTACATCTATCTTCTCAGAAGGAGCACCGCACTTGACGCCAGCGTGAGCCCACGCGCGACGTCGGAAGGAGTACCGCAATGAGCACACCCGGCACACCTCTCATCGCCGTCACAGGCGCCACCGGGAAGATCGGCGGCGCAGTCGCCGAGCAGCTGCGCGATGCCGGTCTCGCCCCACGGCTCCTGGTCCGGGACGTCTCCCGGGCTCCTGCATGGGCCGGCGACGTTCACGTCGCCGGGTACGGTGACGAGCAGGCCGCGCGCAGAGCCCTGTCCGACGTCGAGATCCTGTTCATGGTCTCCGCGGCCGAGTCCGAGGACCGCCTGGAGCAGCATCGCGCCTTTATCGCCGCTGCGGCACACGCCGGGGTCAGGCACGTGGTGTACACGTCTTTCCTGGGAGCCTCCCCGCACGCGACCTTCACCCTTGACCGTACCCACTGGTACACCGAGGAGGCCCTGCGAGACTCCGGGATGGGGTACACGTTCCTGCGCGACTCCTTCTACACCGACTTCTTCATCGAGATCGCGGCCGAGGGCTCCATCACCGGCCCCGCCGGCAACGGAAGAGTCGGAGCGGTGGCGAGGGCCGACGTCGCCTCCGCCGCGGCAGCGATCCTCAAGGATCTTGCTGCCGGTGAGCGGCGCCATGACGGCGTCACCTACGACCTCACCGGTCCGCAGGCCTTCACCATGGAGGAGGCCGCCCGGATCATCACGGAGGCGACTGGCAGGAGGACGGTCTACCGTCAGGAGACCGTCGAGGAGGCCTACGCCTCCCGCGCTCACTACGACGTTCCCGACTGGGAGAAGGACGCCTGGGTGAGCACCTATACCGCCATCGCCGCCGGTGAGCTCGACGTCGTCTCGGACGCCGTCGAGCGGCTGACCGGCAGGCGGCCCCTCAGCCTGCGCGACCTGCTTACGCAGGGTCATTAACCGTCCATCGCACGGACGACGATGTAGTCGATGTCCACCTGGGCCTGAGTGAAGCCCTCGTGGTTGAGTCGTCCCCGATGGATGCTTCCGGTGTGCGTGGTCATGCAGATGTGGTACGAGGAGGCTGGGCCGAAGCAGGCGTCGAACTCCTGCTGCGATTCGGAACGCGGCACCTCGTGGTAGGGCTGGCCGTCGAAGAGGAAAAGAATCCTCTCCGGAGTCCTCTCCATCCCGTAGGTGTGCCACTGGGTGAGATCGGGCCGCGGTGAGATGCCCAGGTTGCTTCCCTTGCCGCCCGCCTGGCCGAAGTGGACGGTCGACTCGGCGATACCGGTAGCGCTACCGCCGCCGTAGGTCTCGACGACATCGATCTCGCCTCCGTTCTTCTCGTCGTCCGCTCTCAACCAGATCCCGGCGAACAGGCCCTCGTCCGACTGGGGGAAGCGCGCCCTGGTCTCCAGCGAGCCGTAGACGAAGGAGAAGAGCCCCTGCGTGGTGATGAAGGTCTGGTCGACGTAGCGGACGGTCTCCTCCTTGTCGAAGCGGTTCTGGAAGCCCTTGAGAGGAGTGGTGCGCTTGCGCCACAGGAGGTGCCCGACGCCGTCACTGACGCTGTGGGTGTCATGCGTGAACACCCCCCAGTCGTAGCTCGTGCAGGACTCGGGCTCCGAGCGGTTGTCCCGCCAGCGGGAGGGGGAGAAATCGGGCCCCTGGGAGAACTGCTCGTCGAAGATGACGGAGCCGAAGCCGTGCGCCGGCTCGGCCGCGAGGACGGGTGAGGGGGCGAGCAGGCCGGCAGCGGCCAGTCCGGTCCCGGCGCCGAGGCCGGTGATGATTGAACGTCGAGTGGGGAGAGTCATGTCATTCCTTGCTTGAGAAGAAGTCGCTGACGCAGCAGCAACCCGGGTCCTTACCTGCCTTGCGACATCGTTCAGGTCTCAATCGGGCTCAGATGGATCCGGCACTCACTTCTCAAGCTCTCGACATGTTGTGACGATCTCGCTGCTCAACGTCTGATGACGCCGCGGCATTGGAGCAAGAGTATGACATTGTTACGGAGTTTCTGTAGATGGGGACATTCCCTCTTGCGGTCCGTGCCGGGCGCTGGGCCGATTCACCCCACCTTGGCGTGACCTTCGTCTCGGAGAGTCCTTCGGTTCTGTCGCGCGGAGCCCGTCGCGGCGACGTAAACTTACGGTCGACCAACATCCTTTAAGTCCGTCCAGAGAGGCGGGGAAGGAGGCCTGAAATGGCCGAACGTTTGTCAGGCGCCACCGGCGCACCATCCTCGGGCAAGGAGATCCTCGGGCCTCCCGAGATAGCCCGTTCCCTGTTCCGCATTGCGCACGAGATCCTGGAGCGCAACCACGGGGCTCAGGACGTCGTCGTCCTGGGGATCCCCAGCGGGGGAGTGCCTCTGGCGCACCGACTCGTTGAGGCGCTGGCCGTTGCGTCGAACGAGGGGGCGCAGCAGACCGAGCCGGCGGATCGGCCGAAGAGGGCCAGCGCAGGGGTTCCGGTCGGCACCCTGGACATCACCATGTACCGCGACGATCTGGGACGTCACCCCATCCGCGTGCCTCGTCCCACCGAGATCCCCCAGGGGGGTATTGACGGCAGGATCGTCATCCTGGTCGACGACGTCCTCTACTCGGGGCGCACGATCCGGGCCGCCCTCGACGCCCTGGGCGCCATCGGGCGCCCCCGGGCCGTGCAGCTGGCCACCCTTGTCGACCGTGGCCACCGGGAGCTGCCCATCCGGGCCGACTACGTGGGCAAGAACCTGCCGACGTCCCGTGCGGAGAAGGTCGTGGTCTCTCTGACCGAGCTCGGCGCCTCCACCGACGCCGTCACCATCGTTCCCGCAGACGTCCCCACTGAGCGCTCAAGCGAGCGCACCGACCAGGAGGCCACCCGATGAAGCACCTGCTCTCCGCCAAGGACCTGACCCACGACGAGGCGGTCATGGTCCTGGACACCGCCGAGGCCATGGCCGCGACCCAGAGCCGCGCGGTCAAGAAGCTTCCCACCTTGCGCGGTAAGACCGTGGTCAACCTCTTCTTCGAGGACTCCACCCGTACCCGCCTGTCCTTCGAGGCGGCCGCCAAGCGCCTGAGCGCCGACGTCATCAACTTCTCGGCCAAGGGATCCTCGCTGTCCAAGGGGGAGTCCCTCAAGGACACCGCCCAGACGATCATGGCCATGGGGGCGGACGCCGTCGTCGTGCGCCACTCGGCCTGCGGCGCCGCGCACCTGCTGGCCCACGCCGGCTGGATCAACGTGCCCGTGCTCAACGCCGGCGACGGCACCCACCAGCACCCCACGCAGGCGCTTCTGGACGCCATGACCCTGCGCCGCTGGTACGTCCCCGGTGCACCCGGCACCGCGGACGGCAGCCCCGCCCCGCAGGGACGAGACCTGGAAGGAGCCCGTGTCATCATCGTCGGAGACGTCCTGCACTCCCGGGTGGCCCGCTCCAACGTGGACCTCCTGACGACGCTCGGTGCCGAGGTCACCCTCGTGGCGCCTCCGACGCTGCTGCCCATCGGCATGGAGAGCTGGCCCTGCGAGGTCTCCTACAACCTCGACGAGGCGATCGAGGCGGTCCAGCCCGACGCCGTCATGATGCTGCGGGTCCAGCGCGAGCGCATGAGCGCCGCAGGCGGCGGCTTCTTCCCCAGCCCTGCCGAGTACTCCAGCGTCTACGGCCTCAACTCCGCCCGTCGCCGGGCCATGCCGGAGCACGCCATCGTCATGCACCCCGGCCCCATGAACCGCGGCCTCGAGATCACCGCCGAGGCCGCCGACGACCCCCGCTCGCGCATCATCGAGCAGGTCGGCAACGGCGTCTCCGTACGCATGGCCGCCCTCTACCTCCTCCTCGCTGACGAAGGGAACCAGCTGTGACCTCCCACCTCCTGACCGGTGTCCGCCCCTACGGCGAGGACCCCACCGACATCCTCATCACCGACGGCACCATCACCGCCATTGGCCCCGACGCCTCAGCGAAGGCCCCCGCCGACGCCGTGCGACACGACCTGAACGGGCTCATCGCCCTGCCCGGGCTCGTCGACATCCACACCCACCTGCGTGAGCCGGGTGGGGAGTCCGCCGAGACCGTCTACACCGGCACCCGGGCCGCAGCCGCCGGCGGCTACACCGCCGTCTTCGCGATGGCGAACACCACCCCCGTGCAGGACAGCGCCGGCGTCGTCGAGCAGGTCCTGCGGCTGGGGCGCGAGGCCGGCTGGGTGGACGTCCAGCCGGTCGGCGCCGTCTCCGCCGGCCTGGCCGGTGAGCACCTGTCCGACATGGGCGCCATGGCCGCCTCCGCCGCCCGGGTGCGGGTCTTCTCCGACGACGGCAAGTGCGTCTCAGACCCGGTTCTCATGCGCCGGGCGCTGGAGTACGTCAAGTCCTTCGACGGCGTCATCGCCCAGCACGCCCAGGATCCCCGCCTCACCGAGGGCTCCCAGATGCACGAGGGCGTCGTCTCCGCCGAGCTGGGCCTGCGCGGATGGCCGGCCGTGGCCGAGGAGTCGATCATCGCCCGTGACGTCCTGCTGGCCGAGCACGTCGGCTCGCGCCTGCACGTGTGCCACCTGTCCACCGCGGGCAGCGTCGACATCATCCGCTGGGCCAAGGCCCGAGGAATCAACGTCACGGCCGAGGTGACCCCGCACCACCTCCTGCTGACCGATGAGATGGCCCGCACCTACTCACCCCTGTACAAGGTCAACCCGCCGCTGCGCACGGCCGAGGACGTCGAGGCCGTTCGCCAGGCCCTGGCCGACGGCACCATCGACGTGGTCGGCACCGACCACGCCCCCCACCCGCTGGAGGACAAGGACTGCGAGTGGCAGGCCGGAGCCTTCGGCATGACGGGTCTGGAGACCGCGCTGAGCGTCCTGATCGAGACGATGGTGAGCACCGGCCGCATGACCTGGCGAGACATCGCCAGGTCCATGTCCTCGGCGCCGGCCCGCATCGGTCGCCTGACCGACCAGGGGCAGGGGCTTGAGGTCGGCGCCCCGGCCAACATCACGGTGGTGGACCCCGAGGTGCGTCGCACCGTCGACGGCTCCGCCCAGTGGACCAGCTCCACCAACACCCCCTACGCGGGCATGGAGCTGCCGGGGCAGGTCATGGCCACCTTCCTCCACGGCCGCCCCACCGTCGTGGACGGGGCACCCGTCGAGGCTCCTGCCGGCTCGGCCCATGCCTGAGTCGACCCACCGCCCAGCCGCCCTCCTCGTCCTGGAGGACGGCTGGGCCCTGCGGGGCCGTAGCTACGGGGCTCAAGGACGCACCATCGGGGAGATCGTCTTCTCCACCGGGATGACTGGGTACCAGGAGACCCTCACCGACCCCTCCTACCACCGCCAGATCGTGGTGCAGACCGCACCGCATATCGGCAACACCGGGGTCAATGACGAGGACGCCGAGTCCCACCGCATCTGGGTGGCCGGGTACGTCGTGCGCGAGCCCGCCCGGCGCGCCTCGAGCTGGAGGTCCCGTCGGGAGCTGGAGGACGACCTGCGCGCCGCCGGTATCGTCGGGCTCTGCGAGGTCGACACCCGGGCCCTGACCCGGCACCTGCGCGAGGCCGGCGCCATGCGCGGCGGCATCTTCTCCGGGGATGCCCTGCCGGCCGGCGCCACCGACCCTGGTGGCCCCAGCCAGGCCTGCATCGACATCTGCCTGGAGGCGGTGCGCAGCGAGCCGCCCATGACCGGCCGTGCCCTGGCCGCCGAGGTGACGACTCCCTCGGGCTACGTCGTCGAGCCCAGCGGGCCGACCGAGGGGAGCGAGCCGGTCGCGGTCCTGGCAGCCATCGACCTGGGCATCAAGTCGCGCACCCCGTGGCAGCTCGCCGAGCGCGGTGTGCGTGTCCACGTCCTGCCCCAGTCCACGACTCTCTCCGAGATCCTTGCCCTCAGGCCCGACGGGGTCCTGTTCTCCAACGGCCCCGGAGACCCAGGAACCGCCGACGCCGAGATCGCGCTCCTCCGGGGCGTGCTCGACGCCGGCATCCCCTTCTTCGGCATCTGCCTGGGCAACCAGCTCCTGGGACGGGCCCTGGGCTACGGCACCTACAAGCTCGCCTACGGGCACCGAGGCGTCAACCAGCCCGTCCTGGACCGCGCCACCGGCAAGGTGGAGATCACCGCCCACAACCACGGCTTCGCCGTCGACGCGCCGACCGACGCCCCTTCCGTCGCTCCCTTCGACAACGGTCGATACGGGCGGGTGGAGGTCTCGCACCTGGGACTCAACGACGGTGTCGTCGAAGGACTGCGGGCACTGGACCTGCCGGCCTTCTCCGTGCAGTACCACCCTGAGGCGGCCGCCGGCCCCCACGACGCCGAGCACCTCTTCGACCGATTCATCCGCCTCATGCGGGAGCACCGCCAGGGCCAGGACCGCGAGGACACGAACTGACATGCCTGCTCGCCCTGATATCACCTCCGTCCTGGTCATCGGATCGGGCCCCATCGTCATCGGGCAGGCCTGCGAGTTCGACTACTCCGGAACCCAGGCCTGCCGCGTCCTGCGCAGCGAGGGCATCCGCGTCATCCTGGTCAACTCCAACCCGGCCACGATCATGACCGACCCGGACGTCGCCGACGCCACCTACATCGAGCCGATCACCCCCGAGGTGCTGACTGCCATCATCGCCAAGGAGCGGCCCGACGCCCTCCTGCCCACACTGGGCGGGCAGACGGCCCTCAACGCCGCCATGAGCCTGGTCGAGCGCGGCGTGCTCGAGGAGTACGGCGTAGAGCTCATCGGCGCGTCCGCCGCGGCCATCAACGCCGGGGAGGACCGCGACGAGTTCAAGGACGTCGTCGAGCGCTGCGGCGCCGAGGTCGCCCGCAGCGTCATCGCCCACACCATGGACGAGTGCCGCGCCGGGGTCGACGCCCTGGGCGGCTACCCCGTCGTCGTGCGCCCCTCCTTCACCATGGGCGGCCTGGGCAGCGGCGTCGCCTTCAACGACGCCGACCTACGTCGCATCGCCGGCGCCGGGCTGGCAGCCTCGCGCACCACCGAGGTCCTCCTGGAGGAGTCGATCCTGGGGTGGAAGGAGTACGAGCTCGAGCTCATGCGCGACACCGCTGACAACGTGGTGGTCGTCTGCTCCATCGAGAACGTCGACCCCGTGGGCGTGCACACCGGTGACTCGATCACGGTGGCCCCGGCCCTGACGCTGACCGACCGTGAGCTCCAGCGGCTGCGGGACATCGGCATCGCCGTCATCCGCGAGGTCGGGGTCGACACCGGCGGCTGCAACATCCAGTTCGCCGTCGACCCGGCCACCGGGCGGATCATCGTCATCGAGATGAACCCCCGCGTCTCGCGGTCCTCCGCGCTGGCCTCCAAGGCCACCGGCTTCCCGATCGCCAAGATCGCCGCCCGTCTCGCCGTGGGCTACACGCTTGACGAGATCCCCAACGACATCACCTCCTCCACGCCTGCCTCCTTCGAGCCGACCCTGGACTACGTCGTCGTCAAGGTCCCGCGCTTCGCCTTCGAGAAGTTCCGGGGAGCCGATCCCCGGCTCACCACCACCATGAAGTCAGTGGGGGAGGCCATGGCCATCGGCCGGTCCTACACCGAGGCCCTCCAGAAGGCCATGCGATCGCTGGACAAGAAGGGCACCGTCTTCCACTGGGACGGGCCAGTGCCCACCGCGCAGCAGACCGCTGAGCTGCTGGAGTCCATCGCCACTCCCAGTGAGCACCGGCTGGTCGACCTCCAGCAGGCCGTGCGCGGCGGCGCCACGATCGAGCAGCTTCACGAAGCCACTCGCATCGATCCCTGGTTCCTCGACCAGATGCTGCTCCTGCAGGAGGTGGCCCAGGAGGTCAAAACCGCTAAGGCTCTCACCCCCGAGATCCTGGCGCTGGCCAAGCGTCATGGCTTCTCCGACGTCCAGCTCGCCGCCTTGCGGGGCATCAGCGAGGACACGGTGCGCGAGGTCCGCCACGCCTTCGGCCTGCGGCCCGTCTACAAGACCGTAGACACCTGCGCCGCCGAGTTCGCCTCGCGCACCCCCTACCTCTACTCCAGCTACGACCTGGAGACCGAGGTGGCGCCCCGTGAGCGTGAGGCCGTCATCATCCTGGGCTCGGGCCCCAACCGCATCGGCCAGGGCATCGAGTTCGACTACTCCTGCGTCCACGCCGCCATGGCCCTGTCCGAGCGCTACGAGACCATCATGGTCAACTGCAACCCCGAGACCGTCTCCACCGACTACGACGTCTCCGACCGGCTCTACTTCGAGCCCCTGACCTTCGAGGACGTCATCGAGATCTACGAGGCCGAGCTGGCGGCCGGCCCGGTGGCCGGTGTCATCGTCCAGCTCGGCGGGCAGACCCCGCTGTCCCTGGCCGCCAGGTTGGCCGAGGCCGGGGTCCCGATCCTGGGGACGAGCCCCGAGGCCATCGACGCCGCCGAGGACCGGGAGGCCTTCGGCGTCGTCCTCGCCCGCGCCGGGCTGCCTGCGCCCGCGCACGGCACGGCCCTGAGCGACGAGCAGGCCCGCTCGGTGGCCGAACGTATCGGCTACCCGGTCCTGGTGCGCCCGAGCTACGTGCTCGGCGGGCGCGGTATGGAGATC
Source organism: Actinomyces viscosus (assembly GCF_900637975.1). Taxonomy (NCBI): domain Bacteria; kingdom Bacillati; phylum Actinomycetota; class Actinomycetes; order Actinomycetales; family Actinomycetaceae; genus Actinomyces; species Actinomyces viscosus. The sequence goes on from NZ_LR134477.1 coordinate 840,116, forward strand.
GTCTACGACGCCCAGGGACTCGACGACTACCTCCAGCGCGCGGGCCGCGAGCCCGGGGGCGTCTACGGGACCGGGCCGCTGCTCATCGACCGCTTCCTCGATGACGCCATCGAGATCGACGTCGACGCCCTCTACGACGGAACCGAGCTGTTCCTCGGCGGGGTCATGGAGCACATCGAGGAGGCGGGGATCCACTCCGGCGACTCGGCCTGCGTCATGCCCCCGATGACGCTGTCCGACACGGAGATCGCCCGCATCCGGCGCTCCACCGAGGCGATTGCCGCCGGTGTGGGGGTGCGTGGGCTGCTCAACATCCAGTTCGCCCTGGTCTCCGACGTCCTCTACGTCATCGAGGCCAATCCGAGGGCCTCGCGCACGGTCCCCTTCGTCTCGAAGGCCTCCGGCGTGCAGCTCGCCAAGGCGGCGGCCCTCATCATGACGGGGGAGACGATCTCCTCGTTGCGTCGCTCCGGCCACCTCCCGGAGTCCGACGCCGGCGTCACCGACCCGGACGACCCGATCGCCGTCAAGGAGGCGGTCCTGCCCTTCAAACGGTTCCGCACCACCGAGGGACACGTCGTCGACACGATCCTGGGGCCGGAGATGCGCTCCACCGGTGAGGTCATGGGCTACGACGTCGACTTCCCCCGGGCCTTCGCCAAGTCCCAGGCCGGTGCCTACGGGGGCCTGCCGACAGAGGGCACGTTGTTCGTCTCCGTGGCCGACCGGGACAAGCGCGCCATCATCCTGCCGGTGGCCCGGCTCGCCGAGCTCGGCTTCACGGTCCTGGCCACCACCGGGACTGCCCAGGTGCTGCGTCGCAACGGGATCGACGCCATGGCGGTGCGCAAGATCAGCCAGGGCGTCGGTCTCCACGGCGAGCAGACGATCGCCGGACTTATCGAGTCCGGTGCCATCGACATGGTCGTCAACACCCCCAAGGGTCAGGGCGCCCGCGCTGACGGGTACTCCATCCGGGCAGCCACCACCAGTGCCGACCGGCCCATCATCACCACCGTCCAGCAGCTCCAGGCGGCGGTGCAGGCCCTCGAGGCCCAGCTGCGCGGTCCTTTCCAGGTCCGCAGCCTCCAGGAGCACATCGCCGCCCGCCGGTCCCGGCAGGATGCCGTGTCCGACCCTCGTACCGTTGCCGACAAGGAGACTCGATGAGCCCCGCCGCATCTCACCAGCCCGGTCAGCCCCGGAGCCCTTTCGGAGCCCGCCTGGCTGATGCCATGGATGACCGGGGGCCCCTGTGCGTCGGGATCGACCCTCACCCGAGCCTGCTTGAGCAGTGGGGTCTGAGCGACTCGGCCGCCGGGCTGCGGGACTTCGCCCTGCGAACCGTCGACGCGGTCGGCGGGCGCGTGGCCGCCGTCAAGCCGCAGTCCGCCTTCTTCGAGCGCCACGGCAGTGCCGGCATCGCTGTCCTTGAGGAGACCCTGGCGGCCCTGCGCGACGTGGGCACCCTGTCCGTCCTCGACGTCAAACGGGGCGACATCGGCTCCACGATGGCCGGTTACGCCCAGGCCTACCTGTCCGACGGCGCGCCCCTGGCCGCCGACTCCATCACGGTCTCTCCCTACCTGGGCTACGGCTCCCTGGCCCCGGCACTGGACCTGGCGCAGGCCCGAGGACGTGGCGTCTTCGTCCTGGCCCTGACCTCCAACCCCGAGGGAGCCGCCGTCCAGCACGCCGTCAACGGCGAGCAGGCCGTGGCCGCCGGCGTCGTCGAGGGCGTGACCGCGTCCAACGCGACGGCGAGCGGCGAGGGCAGACTCGGCAGCATCGGACTGGTCCTCGGCGCTACCGTCGGAGAGGCCGTCTCCCGACTGGGAATCGACCTGCTGCGCGCCAACGGCCCGCTGCTGGCACCAGGCGTCGGTGCGCAAGGCGCGGGTCCCGCCGAGCTGGAGTCCGTCTTCGGACCGGCTCGCCGTCATGTCCTGGCCTCCACCTCACGTGGGGTTCTCAAGGCGGGCCCCTCCATCGAGGCACTGCGGACCGCGGCGCTCACAGCGACGCACGAGGCGGCGACGGCGCTTCGCTGAGGTTGTCCCGACGCAGATCCGCCACCGCCCGAGCGTGTGTTCGGGAACACGAAGTCGGTGTCGGAATACCGGCCCCTGCGAATGCGAGTGCACCCAACCCGACTTATACTTGTGGTGCGGGTCACTGGAGTTGGACCGGGGGAGGAGACCACCATGACGCTTCCTACACTGACACCTGAGCAACGGGCTCAGGCACTGGAGAAGGCCGCCGCTGCACGCTCGCAGCGCGCTCGAATCAAGTCCGAGCTCAAGAGCGGAGAGCTCAAGCTCTCCGAGTTCTTCGTCGCCTCAGACACCGACGAGGTCCTGGGCAAGATGAAGGTCAGGGCACTGCTCGTCTCCCTCCCACGCGTAGGGACCACCACGGCCGACGCCATTCTCTCCGACGTGCACATCGCCGAGTCCCGGCGGGTGCGCGGCCTGGGGGCGAACCAGCGGGCGGCACTGGTAGAGCGTTTCGGCTGAGACCTCCGACAAGACACCTGATGAGACAACCGGGTCGTGCCTGCGGCGCCCGGTCGGTCATGATGTGACCATGACCGACGCCGTTGCCACCAACTCATCCGCCCCTGCCCTTGCTCGCCTCACCGTTTTGGCGGGCCCCACGGCGGTGGGCAAGGGCACCGTCGTCACCGAGCTGCGCAGACGTCACCCCGACCTCTTCGTCTCGATCTCCGCCACCACCCGCAAGCCCCGCCCTGGCGAGGTCGACGGCGTGCACTACTACTTCGTCACCGCCGAGGAGTTCGACTCGCTCGTGGCGACCGGCCAGATGCTGGAGTGGGCACTGGTCCACGGGGTACACCGTTACGGCACCCCCCGCGGACCTGTGCAGGACCAGCTCGACGCCGGACGTCCCGCGCTCCTGGAGATCGACCTGGCCGGCGCTCGTCAGGTCCGCCAGGCCATGCCGCAGGCGCGGCTCGTCTTCCTCGCGCCGCCGAGCTGGGACGAGCTCGTCCGCAGGCTCGCGGGTCGCGGCACGGAGGACTCCCAGGAGCAGCAGCGGCGCCTGGTCACAGCGCGCACCGAGATGGATGCGGCGGACGAGTTCGATCACGTCGTCATCAACGACACCGTGGCGAGTGCCACCACTGAGCTCGAGAGACTCATGGGACTCGGCAGTTAGAATATCGTGGCTCTGAACTATCGAGATTGAACCGGAGGCATGCACATGCTCGGAACCTCTCCCCAGCCCGAGGGCATCACCAACCCGCCGATCGATGACCTTCTGGAGAAGGTCGACTCCAAGTACGGGCTCGTGGTGGAGGCCGCCAAGCGCGCCCGCCAGATCAACACCTACACCCAGCAGCTCGAGGACAACCAGTTCGAGTTCTTCGGGCCGCTGGTCGACTCCGAGGTCGGTGAGAAGTCACTCGGCATCGCCCTGCGCGAGATCGCCGAGGACAAGCTGGAGGTCATCCCCGGGGACGTCGCCCGCGCTCGCCGCGCCGAGGCCGAGGAGGCCCGCCGTGCCGCCGAGGCCGACATGTTCAGCGACATCTCTCTGGACGCTCCTGTCTCCCTTGAGGAGGGGGAGACGCCCACCAGTCTCGACGATATCCAGTTCTGAGCCACGCTCGTATGGACGAGCTGCACACCGCTGCGAGTGAACGCGCCGCGACCGCCCACCCGGGGCCGCGGCGCGTCGTCGTCGGCGTGGCCGGGTCCATCGCCGCATACAAGGCCCCCTTCATCATCCGTCTGCTGCGTCAGGCCGGCCATGAGGTCAAGGTGGTGGCCACAGAGTCGGCGCTGCGTTTCATCGGCGCCCCGGCTCTGGCGGCCGTCAGCGGCCAGACCGTGTCCACTGGTGTCTTCGACGATCCGGCCGCGGTCGAGCACGTGGCCGTGGCCGAGTGGGCGGACCTCGTCCTGGTGGCTCCGGCGTCGGCGGACCTGCTGGCGCGGGTACGCGCAGGACGGGCGGACGACATGCTCACCGCAACGATCCTGACCAGTCAGGCGCCCGTCATCCTGGCACCGGCCATGCACACCCAGATGTGGCTCAATCCCGCCACCCGGGATAACGTCTCCGTGCTGCGTGAGCGAGGACTGAGGGTCATCGAGCCGGACTCCGGCCGCCTGACCGGCAAGGACTCCGGGCTGGGTCGTCTGCCCGAGCCCGAGCAGATCGTCTCCCGTGCCCTGGCCGTCCTGCAGCAGGTGCGCGGGAAGGAGGGCAAGGAGGGCGCCGCCGTCGAGCAAGGCGAGGGCGGCAGTCTCCTCAAGGGACGGCACGTCGTCGTCTCCGCAGGCGGCACGCGTGAGCCGATCGACCCGGTGCGCTACCTCGGTAACCGGTCCTCCGGACGTCAGGGACTCGCGCTGGCGGTCGCCGCCGTCGAGCAGGGTGCCCGCGTCACGCTGGTGCAGGCGCACGTCGCCTCGGAGCTGCTCGACGCCCTGCCCCCGGAGGTCACCGTCGTCACCGCAGGCACCGCCCACGACATGCTCCACGCGGTGCGCGAGGCCGCCCGTGATGCCGACGCCGTCATCATGGCCGCGGCGGTCGCCGACTACCGGCCTGTCAACGTCGCGGCCACCAAGATCAAGAAGCAGGTGCCGACCGCGTCGGACCGCGTGAGCGGCCCGACGATGTCCATTGAGCTCACCACCAACCCGGACATCCTGGCCGGCCTGGTGAGCGATCCACCTCGGGCGGCCCAGGTCGTCGTCGGTTTCGCCGCCGAGACCGGGGACGACGACGGCGACGCGCTCTTCCACGGCCGGGCCAAGGCCCGCCGCAAGGGGGCTCACCTCCTGGCGGTCAACGCGGTGGGGGAGGACCTCGGCTTCGGCGACGTTCCCAACGCCGTCGTGGTCCTTGACGCCCAGGGCTCGGAAGTGGCTCGCGGGCAGGGCAGCAAGACGGAGGTGGCCCGCCTTCTCATCTCCCTGACTGCAGAACTGGTCAACGGTTCCTGAAAGGTCGCGGTGCACTTTCGTGGGTAACGCCACCATGGATCGCTGCCGGTGGTGACTACGATGGGCGGGTGAGTTCCTCCTTGCGTCTGTTCACCTCCGAGTCGGTTACCGAAGGGCATCCGGACAAGGTCTGCGACCGCGTCTCCGACGCGATCCTTGACGCCATTCTTGAGCAGGACCCCACCGCACGTGTCGCGGTCGAGACGATGGTGACGACCGGCCTGGTGCATGTGGCCGGCGAGGTGACCACCGAGCGGGCCTACGTCGAGATCCCCGAGATCGTTCGCCAGGAGATCTCGTCCATCGGCTACACCTCCTCGGAGGTCTGCTTCGACGCCCGCTCCTGCGGGGTCTCGGTGTCGATCGGCCAGCAGTCCCCTGACATAGCCGCCGGGGTCGACAAGTCTCTCGAGGCCCGCCAGGACGCGGGAGACATCGACCCCCTCGATCTGCAGGGCGCCGGCGACCAGGGACTCATGTTCGGCTACGCCTGTGATGACACCGCGGCCCTCATGCCGCTGCCCATCCACCTGGCGCACCGTCTGGCGGAGCGTCTGGCACTGGTACGCAAGCAGGGGATCGTCCCGGGCCTGCGCCCCGACGGTAAGACCCAGGTGACCATAGGCTACGAGGGACAGCGCCCTGTGAGCCTGGAGAACCTGGTCATCTCCACCCAGCACGACGACGACCGCACCCGCGCCTGGCTCACCGACGCCCTCCAGGCCGAGGTCATCGCGCCGGTGCTGGCGGCTGAGGCCGAGGCCGGCACCGAGCTCGCCACCGCCGGCGCCGAGATCCTCATCAATCCCTCGGGTCAGTTCGTGATCGGCGGCCCGGCCGGAGACGCCGGGCTGACGGGGCGCAAGATCATCGTGGACACCTATGGCGGCATGGCGCGCCACGGCGGAGGCGCCTTCTCCGGCAAGGATCCCTCGAAGGTCGACCGCTCCGCCAGCTACGCCATGCGCTGGGTCGCCAAGAACGTCGTGGCCGCGGGACTGGCGAAGCGCTGCGAGATCCAGGTGGCCTACGCCATCGGCTCGGCCCATCCGGTGGGCGTCTATGTGGAGACCTTCGGGACGGCGACCGTTCCCGAGGAGCGCATCATGGCCGCCGTCAACGAGGTCTTCGACCTGCGCCCGGCGGCGATCGTGCGGGACCTCGATCTGCTGCGCCCCATCTACCGCGCTACGAGTGCCTACGGGCACTTCGGACGTCCCGGCTTCACCTGGGAGGCCACCGACCGCGCCGAGGCGCTGCGCCAAGTCGCCTGAGACTCGTCACCATCGGCGGAACCGTTCCAGAAACTGTATGGCATCCGGGTACGACGACGCTCCCACCCTCGATGAGCCGGGGGACCTGGCACGTCGAAAAGGGCCGAGTCGGCAGGGCGAGCTGCTGGACCTGCCCGAGCCCGGTGAGCGCACGGTGACGGTGCCCGGCGTCACCGACCCGGTTGCCAGGGTTCTTCTGGACTCCCCGGTGCCGCATCTGGACCGCACCTTCGACTACTCCATCCCCGCGGCGATGACGCAGGAGGCCCTGCCCGGGACCCGGGTGGTGGTCCGCTTCGGTGAGCAGGAGATGCGGGGCTGGATCTGGCAGCGGGCAACCACGACGAGGCACATCGGCCGTCTCTCCCCGCTGCGCCGTGTGGTCTCCGACCTTCCGGTGCTTCCGGAGAGCACGCGCCGACTCGTCGAGGCCGTCGCCGCCCGTAGCGCTGGAACCCGTTCCGACGTCGTCCGGCTTGCTCTGCCTGCCAGGCACGCCGCCATCGAGACGGCCGAACGTGACAGGGCCGCGCGTGATCTACCCGCCTGGGAGAGGCCTCCCACCGGGTGCGGCTGGCAGCACTACGACGGGGGCGAGGAGCTCCTCAGGCGGCTGGCCGATGGTGAGGCGCCTCGGGTGGCCTGGTGCGCTCTGCCTGCGCAAGACCGGCCGACTGAGACCGCCTCGGCGGCGTCCGGCGGGGGAAACCCGGATACCGTGACCAGGCCGTGGCAGGTGTGCCTCGCTCGTGCGGTACAGGCGTGCCTGGCGAGCTCCCGAGGCGCGGTCATCGTCGTGGCGACCACCGCGCAGGCCGAGGCCCTGGCTGCTCGGCTCCGGCAGGAGCTGGGGGAGGAGCCGGTGGTGGTGCTCTCGGCCGAGCACGGCCCGGCACGGCGCTACCGGGCGTTTCTGACCCTGCTGCTGGGGCGCGCGCGGGTCGTGGTGGGGACCAGGGCGGCGGCCTTCGCCCCAGTGCGCCGGCTGGGCCTGGCGGTTATCTGGGACGATGGGGACAACCGACTGGCCGAACCGCACGCGCCTTACGTTCATACACGCACGGTGCTGGCTCTGCGCTCAACCCTTGAGGGCGCCGGCCTGCTCATCGGCGGGTTCAGCCGCTCCGTGGAGGCCCAGTCACTAGTCGAACAGGGCTGGTGCCGGGACCTGACGGCGCCTCGGCACGTGGTGCGCAGCGCGGTGCCTCGCACCGAGGCGCCAGGTCCGGCCGAGCTGGACCGTGAGGGTGCTTCCGGGGCGGCTCGGGTCCCGTCGCTGGCGCACCGGGCGCTGCGCCGCGCTCTGGAGGACGGTCCGGTTCTCATCCAGGTCCCTCGCGCCGGCTACGCGCCGTTGGTGGCCTGTGCCCGGTGCCGCACCGCAGCCCACTGTCCTGTCTGCGGTGGCCCGGTGGCGATGGATCACCAGGGGCGCACCGCCTGCCGATGGTGTGCTCGGACACTGGGGCAGTGGAGCTGCCACGAGTGCGGTGGGCACGCGCTGAGAATGGTGACGGTCGGATCAGCGCGCACCGGGGAAGAGCTGGGGCGGGCCTTTCCCGGTACCCCGGTGGTGGTCTCAGGTGCGCGGGAGGCCCACGGCGTGGTGGACGAGGTGGACGGTTCACCGCGCCTTGTCGTGGCCACGCCCGGGGCCGAACCGGTGGCCGAGGGCGGCTACCGGGCAATACTGCTGCTCGACGGCGGCGCCCTGTCCTCGCGTCCCGACCTGGGTGCTGCCGGTGAGGCGCTACGACAGTGGACGAACGCGGTAGTACTGGCGGCGCCGTCGGCCCGCGTCATCCTTCTGGGGGGCCCGGATCCGGTGGCGGCACAGGCGCTGGTGAGGTGGGACCAGGCGGGCTTCGCCCGCAGGGACCTCATGGAGCGGGCCGAGCTGCATCTACCGCCGGCGTGGCGAGTGGCTCGCCTGGACGGACCGGTGCGAGGCGTGGAGACCGTGCTGGCTCAGGCCGAGGCCGATGGCTTTGAGATCCTGGGGCCGGTGGCACCACCGCCGGTCAACGGTCAGGTGGCCCCGGGCATGGTGAGGGCACTGGTTCGCGCCCCTCGCTCTCACGGCAAGGAGCTGTCCGAGATGCTCGCTGTGAGACTGCGTGACCGTTCGGCCCGCCGGGAGGAGCAGGTTCGGGTCGAGATGGACCCCACCCGTTTGTGGTGAGGTGATCGGCGAGCCCATCAAGCCGGTGAGCTCACTGGGCGCTGCCGCTCGACTCCGCTGTCACGGGCACTGTCGCTTTCATCGAGGTGGAGGGCACCGAACCGCCGGGAACCTGGAAGGACGGCATGCCGTGCGCCAGGGTGATGAGGTCTGTCAGCAGCCCCGCCGCGGTCGACTTGACGTTCCATCCTTCACTGAGCGCGGTGACGGCCGCACCGTCGACGACGGCGATCACCATCTCCGGCTCAAGCGGGCTGTCGAGCTGACGCAGCACCCTGCGCAAGGCTGCGTTGAGACGTTGGCGGCCCAGGCGGTAGGCCTGCTTGACCGGGGCCGCCTGGCTGGCGGAGATGAGCTGGAGATAGTGCCCGAAGTAGCTGCCATGGGCCGGAAGGGTCGCCTGCAGGATGAAGCGGACACGTTGGGGCAGGTCCGGAACTCCTTTGAAGGCCTCCACCCGGTCGGCCACCCGCTCGGCACGGGTAGCCCACAACCCGATGTTGACCAGACCGGCCTGGTGGAGAAGATCCTCCAACCCGTCGAAGTAGTAGGTCGTCGCAGACAGGGAGCATCCCGCACGCTTGGCGACGCTGCGGTGGCTGACCGCTGAGGGGCCAGACTCGCGGATGATGGCCGCTGCTGCGTCGATAATGGCCTGGCGCCGGTCCTCACCTCGTGGTGTGACCCGAGATTCAGTTCGAGAACGTGCATGTGCAGCAGCGTCGTTGCTTACCGCGTCTGCATCTGTACCATCCATGCTCATCATCCTACGACGGTTGGACGGCCTTGTCCGTAACAAGACGGTGATAATGACCTCTCGTAAGAGGCAAACTATATTCGACTCGTTGACAGCTGCTCTTGATGGGTCTGCTCAGGCTGGTGGCTGAGTCTGTTCCTCGGTCAGCTCAGACCCGTGAATCGTACGTGACTGGAAGATCGCCACCATCGCGATCAACGCGATCACAGTGAGATAAACCGCAGGAGCCAAGGTAGAGCCAGTCACCTTAATGAGCCAGGTCACTATGAACGGTGTGGTACCCCCAAGGAGTGCATTTGCCCCATTGAAGGACAATGCAAACCCTGAGTATCGCACGTTGGTTGGGAACGATTCCGCCAGAAAGGTTGCCAGCGTTCCATCGTTGGCTGTGAGAGCGATCGCGAAAACAACTTGACACACGATCACAACCAGAAGCATTCCATGGGCCCTGGTCATCACCAGGAACAACGGTATCGTCAGCACAATAAATGCAACACAGGCTGCGATGAGCATCCGGCGACGCCCGAAAGAATCGGACAGGTGTCCCATAAGGAAAATCGATGCAATATAAACCACAAGCATCACCGATGTGGCCAGCGTGGCAGTGTCCTGAGAGAAACCAAGTTCCTCGTGAACATAGGTCGGCATATAGGTCAACAGCATGTAGAAGGCAACGGCATTGAGGCAAGAAACACCAAAGGTAATGAGTGTCTCATGCAGGTGATCCCGCAAAAGAAGGCGTAATGGTTCCGACCAACTTGACGACTTCGGCTCCTGGGGCAGCTCGGCACGCATCTCCTGGTAAGCGGGCGAGTCCTCCAGATGCACCCGGATGTAACGGCCAACCAGCCCTAGCGGGCCAGCCAGAAGGAAGGGAATGCGCCACCCCCAGGTGTTCATGGCACTGTCACTCAGTACCGTGAACATCCCCGTCACCATAAGAGAGCCAGCAAGCAAACCGCAGGCGGTGGATGCGGGAACCAGGGACGTATAGATGCCTCGACGCGAGGGGGGTGCGTACTCAGCCAGGAAGGTTCCGGCGCCAGCATATTCACCCGATGCAGAGAACCCCTGGATCATGCGCAGCAGAAGCAAGCCGATTGCGCCTACCACTCCAATGGCCGAATATGTGGGAAGAAGCCCGATGAAGAAGGTCGATCCTGACATGATGAGAATCGACCACGATAAGGCCCAGCGACGTCCCCACCGATCACCCCAGGCTCCCCACACGACGGCCCCGATCGGTCGCAGGATGAAGGACATCGCGAATACGGCGTACGTCGACAGCAGCTGGACAGACTTGTCCGACTCAGGGAAGAAAGCGAAGCCGATGACGGTGGCCAGATAACCGTACGAGGCGTAATCGAACCACTCGATGAAGTTTCCGATGAAGCTTGCTTTTGCTGCGCGCCTCAGTGCGAGACTTCTCTCAGGGTCCAGGTGATGGTCGGTCGTGCTTCCTAGGTGGACGGTATTCATAGCCTACGGCTCCGGCTCGGTCGATGTCAACGATGTTATATGGACTCGTGATAATGCGTGGATGATCGGCTGGTTCCTGTCTGCCTGCGACTCGGCTGCGCCCGCATGCGCAGGCAGACAGGAATGTATGAGGCTCAGGACCGGGAGGTGCGGGACCTCCGGGTGACGGCATCCAGGACGATGGGTGCCAGCCCGCCTCCGACAATGAGCAGCCCCCCGACCATTCCTACGGGAGTGAGTTGCTCTCCCCATACAAGGAGACCACACAGAATGGCAACCGGGCACTCCCAGTAGGAGATTGTCGAGTACTCCACGGCAGGGAGGTTGCGTCCCGCCACAACCAGGAACCCCAGGGCGAAGAGGCCGCAGATCAGGAAGAGGGCCACCGCCCACATCCAGTTGGTGGAGGTGAAGGACGAAACGCCATGCCATGGGCGCAGGATGATTGACATCACCAGAGTAGCAGAGGCCGCCCAGAAAAAGTTCCAAACGCCGCGTACAACTGAGTCAACATCCTTGCGGTAACCATAGAAGAACATTGCCAGCCCGTAGAAGACACCTGACAGCAGACCAAGAAGGTCTCCCAGGCTCTTGTTCGGGAACTCGGGGGACGAGGCTGACAGGTCCAGACCGAAGGTCAGACTTCCATTCTTGACGTCGATGATGCCGATGGTCAGCAGCATGCCAACGAACACAAGAGACAGGAAGATCCCCGAAAGCACGCTGATCTTCTCCTTACGGAAGATGCGTGCGAGCAGTGCACAGAACAGGGGGCCAGTGTAGATGAGGAAGACGGCGTTGGCGATCGACGTCATCAGTGTCGAGGAGATGTAGCAGCCCAGGGACAGGCCGATACTGATCCCTCCCAGGATCACGGTGGTGCTCAGGCGGGTGCGCCGGAACAATCCGGTCTTTCCGGTGAGGACGAGAATGAGGATGAAGCCGAGCAGCCCAACGGTCATACGCCCGAAGGCCAGGAACGATCCGATGACGGCCTTGTCGGCATCAGCGAGACCAGCGGTCGTGCCACGGCTGATGGTACCGACGAGCCCCATCCCGGTGGCGGATAGAAGCATGGCAACAGCGCCGAGCTTCTTGTTCATCACGTAGTCTGTGACAGAGGATTCAGTGGACGAAGTCTGTGACATGGCAGTTGTGTCTCCTGAGTTCTCTCCCGGCGGGCACAGCATCATTGCTGGGCCTCGTGCAGCCGGGCCGGCCCTCTCCGCCTCCACGGGGAGTCCGACGGCCGCGCTGCGAGTACCCGAGCCGGGAACGGTGCGGGGCGGCAGCCCGATCCATGAGCCGCCGCCCCGCACCCGCTTGGAATCAGACCAGAGTCGGGTCAGCGACCTGGTTCGGGAAGTAGTCCTCGCAGCCACCCTCGCGGTACACGTCCGCCGTCGCGCAGTGGAGACCACCGCCGAAGGCGTAGGCGTCACGGAAGGGAACCGGGATGACGTTCATGCCAAGCTTGTCCATCTGCTCCATCTGGTGGACCTCACTGGCCTCGACGCACACGGTCTTGTGGTCGATGACGAGGCAGTTCATGGACAGCCAGACGGAGGAGTAGCACAGCGGCGGCGGAACCTCGTGAGCCGGGGGAGCCGCGTCAACGATCTGCCAGTCATTGGCCTCGAAGATCTTGCGCTGCTCCTCGGGCAGGCGGCGGTGCGGGTTGTTGATGATCAGCCCGGGCCGCAGCGGCACGAAGGTAGCGTCGATGTGGATCGGGTAGGGGTCGCCGGGGAAGTTCACCGCGTGCACCCGCAGGTCGGGGTAGTAGCGCTTGAACCACTCCATCGCCTTGCGGTTGGTGGTCAGACCGTGCTGGATGAACAGGTCCTTGCCCACGCGCATGACGTCGGCGGCGTCCCACATCGGCTCAACCTCAGTGGTCACGAAGTCCTTGGCGGCAGTGCGCTCCAGACGCTCCTCCAGGGAGATCCGCTCGTCGTAGTAGTTGTGCTTGTAGGACCTGTCCGTCAGCCGAGGACGAGGCGCCTGGGTCCACTTGAACTCCGGGTCCTCCTCGAAGTACTCGTTCATGAGGGGCCAGTAGGCGAGGTACTCGAAGTACCGGCAGCGGAACGAGTTGGCCGACGACATGATCTCGTCACCGATGGTGAGCAGGATGTCGCGCGGGGGCATCTGGGTGAAGCCCGACTCCGTGCGGAAGTCAGGCGTCTGGATGGCCTGGTTCCACTGCAGCGGCGTGGGGCGGTCCACCTTGACGCCCAGTCCCTCAAGGATCTTGACGTAGTTGTCGAGCTGCTCGTTGGCGGCCTCGACAGTGGCGGTGGGGCGCGGGCCCCACATGCCGCGCATCTCGGAGTCGATCGGCACCTTCTCGGAGGTGGCCGGCTCCTCGGGAGGAATAACCGAGAAGTCCGCGCGCCCGACGATGACGTGCTTGAGCGGGTCGAAGTCGTTCCAAGAGTTGACGATCTTCGTCATGAGTGAGTCACTCCTTTGTGCTCGTTGTGTGGTGTGTGAATTGAGACAGGTGAATGTGTCTGCGGTTCAACGCTCTCATTCTATCCTGAAGGAACTTCGAAAGTGACAGCAGGAGTATCTGTGTAAAAGAATGACAGCTGAACCATGGCATGGTCATATGTGGTTGACGGCTTTCACCACCTCCTTGAAGGACCGATGCCGTCGCGCCGGTCAGGCCCTACGAATGCGAGTGTCGATTTGCTCGGGAATCGGGGGATGGATATCGTCAGGGCCACCGTAGTTGCCCCCAGGGGTAACGATAGTCCCTGCCTGGCCGTCAATGATGGAAACGGCGTCCTCAAGACGACCAATTGCCGCCATGTCTCCGGTCAGCTCCACAAATCGGCACACCGCCTCGACCTTTGGTCCCATGGATCCGCTGGGAAGACCCATGGCCCGCAGTGCTGCCGGCGTGGCCCGCGGAACCTGTTTCTGGTTCTCGGTTCCGAAGTCCTCGTAGACGCCGTCGACGTCGGTAAGGATGAGAAGCGCATCGGCCTCCAGCGCCTCGGCCAGGACCGACGCGGTGAGGTCCTTGTCGATGACGGCCTCGATGCCCTTGAGCTTGCCTTCGGCGCTGCGGATGACGGGGACCCCGCCTCCGCCTGAGCAGATGACGATGGCTCCGGCCTCCAGAAGCGTTCGCACCAGCCGGGTCTCGATGACCCGCTGCGGCTTGGGGGAGCCGACGACGCGGCGGTAGTGCTCGCCGTCGGGCTTGACCACCCAGCCGCGCTCCTCGGCCAGCTTCTCGGCCTCCTCCTTGGTGTAGACCTCACCGACGAACTTGGTGGGGTTGGAGAATGCCGGGTCGCCGGCCATGACCAGGGTCTGGTTGACCATCGCGGCCACATGGCGCCCCGGCAGGGCGTTCTGCATGGCCTGCAGCAGCCAGTACCCGATCATGCCCTGGGTCTGTGCCCCCAGGGTATCGAAGGGGTAGGGCTCTGAGAGCCGTTCGTCGTTGGCGGACTCCAGGGCCAGGACGCCCACCTGAGGGCCGTTACCGTGGGTGAGGACCAGCTCGTGCTTCTCCGCCAGCTTCGCCAGCTCACGCGCCGCAACCTCGACGTTGTGGATCTGGGTGCTGGCGTCGGGCTTCTCGCCCCTGCGCAGAAGGGCGTTCCCGCCGAGGGCAACAACGATTCTCACGACTCAGTCCCACTCTCCGAGGGTTGCGACCATGACGGCCTTGATGGTGTGCATGCGGTTCTCGGCCTGATCGAAGGCGACGTTGCGCTCGGTCTCGAAGACGTCGTCGGTCACCTCCAGGCCGTCCATGCCGGTCTTGGTGAAGATATCCTCACCCACGGTCGTGTTGCGGTCGTGGAAGGCGGGCAGGCAGTGGAGGAACTTCACGTCGGGGTTGCCGGTGGCCTCCACCATCTCGGCGTTGACCTGGTAGGGACGCAGCAGGGCGATGCGCTGGTCCCAGACCTCCTTGGGCTCACCCATTGAGACCCACACGTCCGTGTAGAGGAAGTCGACCCCCTTGACGCCTTCGGCGACGTCGTCGGTGACCAGGATGCGGGCTCCGCTGGTCTCGGCCAGCTTCTCGGCCTGGGCCACGACCTCAGGAGGTGTCTGCAGCTCCTTGGGCGCCACCATCCGCACGTCCATCCCCATGAGGGCCGCTGAGATGAGCAGCGAGTTGGCGACGTTGTTGCGGGCGTCTCCCAGGTAGGCGAAGGAGATCTCCTCGATCGGCTTGCCGGAGTGCTCCAGCATGGTCAGCTGGTCGGCGAGCATCTGGGTGGGGTGCCACTCGTCGGTCAGCCCGTTCCACACCGGCACGCCGGAGAGCTCGGCCAGGGCCTCGACGTGCTCCTGCTTCTTGCCGCGGAACTCGATGCCGTCGTAAAAGCGCCCCAGGACCCGGGCGGTGTCCGCCACGGACTCCTTGTGACCCATCTGGGAGCCCGAGGGGTCCAGATAGGTGACCTGCGCCCCCTGGTCGTAGGCGGCGACCTCGAAGGAGCAGCGAGTGCGCGTCGAGGTCTTCTCAAAGATGAGAGCGATGTTCTTGCCGGTCAGCCGCTTGACCTCGCGGCCGGCCTTCTTGTCCTCCTTGAGCTGAGCCGCCAGCTGGAGCAGGATGCTCCACTCCTTGGCGGTGAAGTCGAGCTCCTTGAGGAAGCTGCGGTTGTGCAGGGGATGGGACATGAGGACTCCTTCGTCCAGGATGGGTGGTGGATGTACTTACTTCGTTGACGCCGAAGGCGCTGATGGACGGGGCCGGCTCAGGCCACCGGGTCCCGCAGGATCGGACAGCTCATGCAGTGCGGGCCGCCGCGTCCGCGCCCCACCTCCGAGCCGGGGATGGTCAGGACCTCGATGCCTCGGGAGGTGAGGTACTCGTTGGTGTTGACGTTGCGCTCATAGGTGACGATGACGCCGGGGGCGATGGCCAGCGAGTTGGAGCCGTCGTCCCACTGCTCGCGAGCCGCGGCCATCGAGTCCTGAGGGGTGATGAGGATGGTGAGGTCGTCAATCCCCAGAGCCCGGGCGATGACGCGGTACATGTCCTGGGGGTCGTTGCGGGTGACGTTGATCTGCCCACCCTCGCCCGGACGCAGGGTGAGTGTCGGCAGCATCCCCAGGCCTCCGTAGGTGGTGAAGGTGCCGACGTCGACCATGGTCATGACGGTGTCCAGATGCATCTGCGCGCGTGTCCGGTTCATCTCGACGGCGACCACCTGGTTGACCTTCCCGCCGGCGAAGAGCCGGCTGGCGAGCCTCTCAATACCCTGTGCGGTGGTGCGCTCCGAGACCCCGACCAGGACGGAGCCGTTGCCGATGATCTGGACGTCGCCGCCCTCGACGGTGGCGGGACCGGCCTGGGTGCCCTCGGACCACACGGGGAAGTCCGCGCTCGCGAACCGGGGGTGCCAGCGGTAGATCGCCTCGTAGTTGATGGTCTCGCGCTGCCTGGCGGGCATCATCATCGAGTTGATGGACACGCCGTCGTAGATCCAGCAGGACGTGTCGCGGGTGAAGAGGTGGTTGGGAAGCGGCGCCAGGAGCAGGTCGTCGTCATCCATCGATGCCAGTACCAGTGAGTCCGGGCAGGAGATGCGCTCAAGCAGCTCGCCCTTGGTGATGCCGGCGATGAGCACCTCGGCCAGGTCCGCCCCGGACAACCCCTGCGCCAGGGCCCGCAGGGGCTCGGCGGCACTGGGGCCGTTGGTGTTCTCGTTGATGACGCGGTCCAGGACGTAGTCCCTGGCCTCGGTCACCTCCAGGGTCTCGGCCAGGAGGTCGCTGAGGTAGAGCACCTCGATGTCGCGGTCGGTCAGCACGCGCGCGAACTGGTCGTGCTCCTCCTGGGCCCGCTCGAGCCACAGGACGTCGTCGAACAGGAGGTGCTCCTTGTTCTGCGGAGTGAGCCGGAGCATCTCACTGCCAGGCCTGTGCAGGATGACCTGCCGGAGCCTGCCGATTTCGGAATCTACGGAAAGATCCATGACTCCCTCTCTGACACAACGCTGTGTCGTTGATGTGGATCATGATGCGCATCACGCGCTATGACGATTGAAGTGGTACGCCCGTACCGGATTGGTACGAGCGTACCAGGGTCTGCGGGGATTGGAAACCCCCTGGTGAGACTAAGTTCCAGGAAAGTTGATCCACCAACCATCACCCTTACGTGACATTAATCCCACAAGGTACTGGTGTCGTCGGCAGCGTCATCAGACATCTTCTGCCATCCGGGTGGGTGACTGGCGTGTTCATAGAAGCCATACAAAAGTTGCAGCCTCTCATCAGCGTCAGGTCCGGACCGACGGGACGAGACGCCCCCGGTCGCGCAGCAGGGGCGCGCAGGAGCACGGAGGACACGGAACGGATGGGCACGGATGCGCGTGGGAGGATGCGACTCATGACCGCCTCCAGCCTTGCCGCCGGTACCCCGTCACCTCCCGGTTCCGTGAGCGCCGTCGTCCTTGACTACGGCAACGTCCTGTACGCCTGGGAGCCGATGGCGGCCGTGGCCGGCTACGTCTCGGTGGAGGCGTGGGAGGAGTTCGTGGCCGACGGCGACTTCCTCGCCTGGAACGAGAGGCTGGACCTGGGGGAGCCCTGTGAGCGGGTGCTGGCCGACTACGCCCGAGCCCATCCGGACCGCCCCGACTGGGCGGGGATCCTCTCCCTGTACCGCGAGCGCTTCGCCGCCTCGCTGACCGGTCCCGTGCCCGGCATGGAGTCTGTGCTCGACGATCTCCTGGAGGCGGGCGTGGTGCTGTACGGCCTGACCAACTTCGACGCCGGCCCCTTCGAGTCAGCCCGGCTCCTGGTGCCCCAGCTCGAGCGATTCGCCGGAATCGTGGTCTCCGGACGCGAGCACCTGGTTAAGCCCGACACCGCCGTCTTCACGCTTCTGCTGGAGCGTTACGGCCTGCGGGCCGCCAGCACCCTGTTCGTCGACGACTCGCCGGTCAACATCCGGGCCGCCGGCCGTCTGGGTCTGCGCACCCACCGATTCACCGGCGCGGGGCGCCTGCGCGCCGAGCTCATCGCTCTGGGCCTGCTTCCCACGCCGGGCCAACGGTGAAGCCCGCCCTCGGCGGCGTAGAGCCGTAGACTCGGCCTTATGCGTGTGCTTTTCGCCGGAACACCCGAGGTGGCGCTGCCCACCTTGGAGGCCCTCATCGCCAGTGAGCACGACGTCGTCGGGGTCCTCACCCGTGCGGACGCCCGCAAGGGCCGCGGCCGCACGCTGCATCCCTCACCGGTGGCCGCTGTGGCCCGCGAGGCCGGACTCGACGTGCGCACTCCGGCCACGCTCAAGGGCGAGGCGGCTGACGACGTACGTGCCTGGGTGCGCGGCCTTGAGGCCGACGTCGCCGTCGTGGTCGCCTACGGGCGCCTGGTGCCGGCCGATCTGCTGGATGCGCCGGGGCACGGGTGGCTGAACCTCCACTTCTCCCTGCTGCCGGCCTGGCGTGGAGCCGCCCCGGTCCAACGGGCGATCATTGCCGGCGAGGAGGTCACCGGCGCCTGCGTGTTCCGTCTTGAGGAGGGGCTCGACACCGGCCCCGTCTATGGCCGCGTCACCGAGGCGATCGGCACCAGGGACACCAGCGGCGACCTCCTGGAGCGACTCGCCCGGGCCGGAGCGCCACTGGTTCTCGACGTCCTGCACTCGGTTGAGGCGGGCGAGGCGCGCCCCGAGCCGCAGGACGACACGCTGGCCACCCTGGCGCCGATGCTCTCCACGGCCGACGGCGAGGTCCGCTGGGATGATCCCGCACTGACCATCGACCGCCGGATCCGGGGCGTGAGCCCGGCTCCGGGCGCTCACACCACCTACCTCGGTGCCAGGTTCCGCCTGGGGCCGGTCACCCCGGTACCGGAGGTCACCGATCTCCTGCCCGGCCAGGTGCGCGCCACCAAGCGCGAGGTCCTCGTGGGAACCGGTGGCTGCGCCGTCCGCCTGGGGCAGGTCGCGCCCGCCGGGCGCAGCTGGATGCCGGCTGACGCCTGGGCCCGCGGAGCCCGCCCACAGGTGGGCACCGTCCTGGGGGCTCCGGCTCCCACGAACGACGACGGCGAGGGGGTCAGCTGATGGGGGAGAGGCCAGCGCGCCGGGGCTCGCCGGGTCGTCACGGTGATCATCGCAGCGAGCGGGCCGGGCGACGGCACGGCAATCACCCTGAGCACGGCAAACGCAGTGACAGGCACGGTGACAGGTACAGTGACAAGCGTAGTGACCGGAGTAGCCGGGGAGGCCCGGGGCACCGGGATGACCGGGGGCGGCGCTCCCGCAAGCCGGATGGCGCCGCAGGAGGCGCGCGTACGCGCTCGCCTCGGCGGCGATCGGACCCGGCGCGCCGGGTGGCGCTGGAGGTGCTTACTCGTGTGCGCCGCGACGACGCCTTCGCCAACCTGCTCCTGCCCGAGCTTCTGGACTCCGCCGACCTGGACCGACGCGACGCCGGTTTCGCCACCGCCCTGACCTATGGGGCCCTGCGCCTGCAGGGGCGCTACGACGCCATCATCGCCACCTGCACGGACCGGCCCCTGGAGGAGATCGATCCGGTGGTGCTCGACGTCCTGCGGCTGGGGGCCCACCAGCTCATGGGCATGAGGGTGGCCCAGCACGCCGCCGTGAGCACCACCGTGGACCTGGCGACCGACTCCTGCGGGCGCGGCGCCGCCACCTTCGTCAACGCCGTCATGCGCCGCCTCAGCGGCCAGGACCCGGAGGCCTGGCTGGCGCTCCTGGAACAGGATGCGCCCAATGAGACGGTGGCCCTGGCTCGCACCCAGTCCCATCCGGAGTGGATCGTCAAGGCGCTGCGTCAGGCCCTGGTCACCCACGGGCGCAGCGCCGAGGAGCTGGAGGCGCTCCTGGTCGCCGACAACACCGACCCCGAGGTGGCCCTGTGTGCCCGGCCCGGCCTCATCTCCCCTGAGGCCCTGGCCAAGGCGGCCCGCAAGGCCGACAGGGTCCACGACGCCGAGCCCCGCCTGGGGCGGGTCAGTCCCCTCGGCGTCGTCCTGGTCGGAGGGGACCCCGGCAGGATCGAGGCGATCCGAGACTCCCGGGCCGGGGTCGAGGACGAGGGCAGCCAGCTCGTGGCCCTCATCGCCGCGGAGGCCCCCCTCGAGGGTCGCGACGAGCGCTGGCTCGACCTGTGCGCCGGCCCTGGCGGCAAGGCTGCTCTACTGGCTGCCAGGGCAGCCCAGAAGGGCGCTCACCTGCTCGCCAACGAGGTCAGTGCTCACCGGGCGGAGCTGGTGCGCTCCGCCCTGCGTGCGGTGCCGCGAGAGGTTGCCCGGGTGCGCTGCGGGGACGGGCGGGATCTCGGCCGCGATGAGCCGGGGTCCTACGACCGGGTCCTGGTCGACGCGCCCTGCACGGGACTCGGTTCGCTGCGCCGTCGTCCGGAGGCCAGATGGCGTCGGCAGCCGGGCGACGTCACCGTCCTGGCCGAGCTCCAGCGCGAGCTGCTGGCCAGCGCGCTGCGCGCCGTGCGACGCGGGGGAGTGGTGACCTACGTGACCTGCTCACCGCATGCGCTGGAGACCACCCTCGTGGTGCGTGACGTCACCCGGCTCCTGGAGCGCGAGGGACTGAGCACCGAGATCCTGCACGCCGGGGACGTCGCCACCCGGCTGGCGCCTCAGCCGCCGGCCGGCGGTGACCGCGAGATGCTTCAGCTCTGGCCCCACCTCGACGGTACCGATGCCATGTTCTGCGCCCTGCTGCGCCGTACCAGCTGACACCCGACGACCCCAGCACATCATGAGGAGCACCCCGATGACGGCCATCCACCCCTCGATCCTCAACTGCGACATCGCGCACCTGGCCGACGAGCTCGACCGGGTCGCCGGCGATGACGGAGCCGACGGGATCCATGTCGACGTCATGGACAACCACTTCGTGCCCAACCTGTCCTGGGGGCTACCCGTGGTCGAGGCGGTGCTCGCTCACACCTCGCTGCCCGTGGACGCCCACCTCATGATCTGCGATGCCGACCGCTGGGCCCCGGCCTACGCCGAGGCCGGCTGCCAGATCGTCACTCCTCATGCCGAGGCCACGACGGCCCCGGTGCGGCTGGCACACGAGCTCCACCGACTCGGCGCCGGTGCGGGAATCGCCCTGAGGCCCGCCACGCCGCTCGAGGCCGTCGCCGACGTGCTGGGGGAGTTCGACCTCCTCCTGCTCATGACCGTGGAACCGGGCTTCGGGGGCCAGTCCTTCATCGAGTCGATGCTGCCCAAGATCCGCCGAGCCCGTGAGCTCGTGGGGGCCAGGGGACTCGACCTGCGCATCCAGGTGGACGGCGGCATCACCTCGCAGACGATCGAGCGCGCGGCCGAGGCCGGGGCCGACGTCTTCGTCGCCGGGTCGGCCGTCTACCGGGCCGACGACGCCCTGGCCGCCATCTGCGAGCTGCGCGATGCGGCATCCTCCCACCGGCATGATCACGGCCATTGACAGCCGCGGTCAGGTGCTCGTGGTGACCACAGCTCGCGCTCCAGGAAAGGAGGTACTCATGAGACAGGTGTGACTGGAGGGATGTTGAGCCGCCTCGCTCGCAAACCTTGTGGGAAACCTCAAAGGCCTTCGTGGCGTGAGAGGCACCTTTGCAAGGCCCCCGTTATGCCGCACCATTACTGGTGTCTCGGTTGTTACACCAACGCAACTCTCGGTCTTTGTGAGGTTTCCACAAATGGATTGTGGTGCCCTGACCACGTAACGTCATCGTCCAGCGGATCTGTCAGCCTGCACTTGTAGGGAAGGCACGGATCCGCACCGTCCCAGGCCCAAGGAGGGCCTCGCCGCCACCCCGGCACCGTCCAGGCAAGGAGACTCTTGGTGACCCTCTCCCGCATCCTCATCGCCAACCGCGGTGAGATCGCACTGCGTATCGTGCGAACCGCCCGTGATCTCGGGGCGACATCGATCCTCCCGTACACTCCCGAGGACCTCATGAGCCCAGCGGCCGAGCTCGCCGACGAGGCCTACGCGCTGCCCGAGGGCTCGTCCTACACCGACGCGGCAGCGGTTCTCGAGCTGGCCCGCACCACCGGCGCCGACGCCGTTCACCCCGGCTACGGCTTCCTGTCCGAGGACGCCGACTTCGCCCGCTCGATCATCGCGGCCGGCATCACCTGGGTCGGCCCCTCGCCCGAGGCCATGGACGCCCTTGGGGACAAGATGAGCGCCCGCGCCACCGCCGAACGGGCCGAGGTCGCCCCGGTGCCCGGCATCACCAGCTCGGTCACCGACGCCGACACCGTCATCCGTTTCGCCGCTGCCCACGGCTACCCGGTCGCCCTCAAGCGCACCGACGGCGGTGGCGGGCGCGGCATCACCGTCCTGCACAACGACGACGAGGTCCGGTCCACCCCGGCCTTCGAGTCCGCTGCACTGGGCGGGGGCACACTCATCCTGGAGCGCTTCGTCACCGCCGCCCGCCACATCGAGACCCAGTGCGCCCGGGACTCCCACGGAGGCTTCGCCGTCGTCTCCACCCGTGACTGCTCCCTGCAGCGCCGCAACCAGAAGCTCCTCGAGGAGGCTCCAGCCCCCTTCCTGCCCGAGGGCGTTCACGACCGTCTCGTCGAGGCCTCCCGCCGTCTCCTGGAGACGGTCGACTACGTCGGCGTGGCCACCTGCGAGTTCCTCCTGACCCCCGAGGGCGACCTGTGGTTCCTCGAGGTCAACCCCCGCCTCCAGGTGGAGCACTGCGTCTCCGAGGAGGTCACCGGCACCGACCTGGTCGAGGTTCAGCTGCGCATCGCCGAGGGCGGCCGCCTCGGTGAGCTCAACGCCCCCCGCGGTCACAGCCTCGAGCTGCGCATCACCTGCGAGGACCCGGCCCGTGGCCTGGCCCCCTCCACCGGCACCATCACTCGCCTGCGCTGGCCTGCCGGTCCCGGCATCCGCATCGAGTCCGGCGTCACCGAGGGCGACGTCGTCACCCCCATGTTCGATCCGATGCTCGCCAAGATCGTCGTCACCGGGGCCACTCGGGAGCAGGCCATCGCTCGCGCCCGGCGCGCCCTGCGTGAGACGGTGGTGGAGGGCGTCACCGTGTGCACCCCTCTGCACGCAGAGGTCCTGGGACGCCCCGTCTTCACCACGCCCGACGAGTCCGGGAGGCTGACGGTGACCACGCGGTGGATCGAGAACGAGGTGCTGCCGGACCTCGCTGACGACGCCGCACCGTCAAGCACGGAGGGCTCCCCGGCCGCACCGGAGGCGGTGACCAACCCGCGCACCCGCTCCAGCTACATCATCGAGCTCAACGGTCGACGGATGCAGCTGACCCTGCCCGACGGGATCCTCGCCCCCTCCAACCCGGCACGCGGCTTCAGCCCGCGCAGCAACCGGGCCCAGCCCCTGCGCGGCCGCTCCGGCGGGGCCACGCGCTCGGCCCGCGGCAGCGCCTCCGGCGAGACCGAGGCCGCCGGCTCGGAGCCCGGCGTCATCGCCGCTCCGATGCAGGCCATCGTCACCCGCATCTGCGTCGAGCCCGGCCAGCGGGTCTGCCAGGGCGACCTGCTGGTGGTCCTGGAGTCGATGAAGATGGAGAACTACGTCCACGCTCTGAATGACGGAACCATCTCGGAGATCCCCGTCAGCGCCGGGCGCACCGTCTCCGCCGGGGACGTCCTGGTGCGCATGCACACCCCCGAGAACAGCTCCGAGGAGGCCTGAACCGTGAGCATCGACTCCAGCCCCGGATCCAGCACGCCGGCACAGGGAACCACGATGGCGGACTCGCCCTCCACCACGGCGTTCCGCCAGCGCATCGCCCGCGTCGACCGAGAGGCCGAGGAGCGCGCCGCCACCCGCCAGCACGCCAAGGGCAAGCGCACCGCCCGAGAGCGCATCAACGACCTGCTCGACGACTCCACCTTCCTGGAGATCGGCCGCTACACCGGCTCCGGCGCGGGGGAGAAGGCCCGTCCCTCCGGCGTCGTCACCGGGTTCGGGCAGATCGACGGACGCCAGGTGGCCGTCTACTCCCAGGACTTCTCCGTCTCCGGCGGCGCCCTGGGCACCATCGAGGGGGACAAGATCGTCCGCCTCCTGGACGACGCCCTGCGGCTGCGCATCCCCGTCATCGGGCTCATCGACTCCGGCGGCGCCAAGATCCAGGAGGGCGTGGGCGCCCTGCGCCAGTACGGGCGCATCTTCAACCGCACCTGCGCCGCCTCCGGCCTGGTCCCGCAGATCAGCGTCATCCTCGGCCCCTGCGCCGGCGGCGCCGTCTACAGCCCGGCCCTGACCGACTTCGTCATCGCCACCCGTCAGGCCTCCCACATGTTCGTCACCGGCCCCGACGTCGTACGCGCCGTCACCGGTGAGCAGATCAGTGCCGAGGACCTCGGTGGCGCGAAGATCCACGGCTCGGTCTCCGGCGTCGTCCACTACGTGGCCGAGGACGAGGAGGACGCGCTGGGACAGGTCCGCAGCTTCCTGGCCTACCTGCCCTCGTCCGCCGAGGTCGACGCCCCCCTGTACGCCTACGACGACTCCGACGCCCAGGCCGATGCCGAGGCGGCCCGCAGCGTCGGGGAGATCGTCCCGGCCTCCACCCGTCAGGCCTACGACGTCGTCGAGGTGGTCTCGGCCGTCGTCGACCACGGTGAGCTCGTCCAGGTCCAGGAGGAGTTCGCCGCCAACGTCGTGGTCGGCTTCGCCTGCTTCGAGGGCCACCCGGTGGGGATCGTCGCCAACCAGCCGCTGGTGGACGCCGGCACCCTGGATGTCGACGCCTCCGAGAAGCTGGCCCGGTTCGTGCGCTTCTGCGACGCCTTCGGGCTGCCGGTGGTCACCTTCGTCGACGTCCCCGGATACCGCCCCGGCGCCGAGCAGGAGCACGCCGGCATCATCCGCCGCGGCGCCAAGGTCATCAACGCCTACGCCACCGCCACCGTGCCCCTGGTGACGATCGTCCTGCGCAAGGCCTACGGCGGCGCGTACATCGTCATGGGCTCCAAGGCCATCGGCGCCGACCTCAACTTCTGCTGGCCGGGCGCCGAGATCGCCGTCCTGGGCGCCGCCGGCGCCGTCGGCATCATCCACCGCCGCGACCTGGCCAAGGTCCGTGATGAGCAGGGCGAGGAGGCCGCCACCGCCGAGCACGAGCGGCTCGTGTCCGAGTACACCGACGCCGTCATCAATCCGGACAAGGCCGTGGCCATCGGGGAGATCGACGCCGTCATCGCCCCCGAGGACACCCGCAGCGTCATCGTCGACTCCCTGGCCGCGCTGCGCGCCAAGAACGACGCCCGCCCCGACTCGCCCAAGAAGCATGACAACATCCCCCTCTAGATCCCGCCCTGAGTCCCGTTCGCAGTCAGTCTCTCCGTCTTCATCCGATCCCGGTTCTGGTCACCGTTCCGAGATCTCCGACCACGCCGTCGCAACACCGAAGGACACCACTACCGTGCACACGACCTCGCAAGCCCCCAGCCCCGCGACCACCATCGCTGAGCGCCTGAGTGGAGGCGAGCCCTACATCATCACCTTCGGAGGCCAGGCGACCCCCTGGCGCCAGACGCTCGCCGACCTGGTCTCCCTGGACCAGGCCCTGGCCGATGACGTCGTGGCGGTCGACCGGGCCGTGTCCGAGCGCCTGGCCCCCGTGGCCACCGACCTGCTCACCGTGACGCCGCGCGGCTCACGACTCCTGGACGACGAGGCCGCTCCGGTCGTGCCCCAGCACCGCACCACCGCCGACGGCGCCGACGTGTCCGTCCCCGGCATCCTCATGGCCCAGCACGCCGCCCTGGCCTCGCTGCCGGCAGCCGGCATCGACCCCACCTCCCACGCCCCGGTGGGCGCCATCGGCCACTCCCAGGGCGTTCTGGGCGTCAGCCTCCTCAAGGCTGTGCGAGCCGGGGACCGCGAGAGCGTCATCCAGGTCCACGCCATCGCCCGCCTCATCGGCGCCGCCGCCACCCGGACCACCCGCCGCCTCGACCTGGGCACGGTGGGGGAGTCCACCCCCATGCTCTCGGTGCGCGGCGTGACCCGCTCGGTGCTCGACGCCGTCCTGGCCCGGGTGCCCGGCTCCGAGCGGATCTCCGTGGGCGTCACCAACGGGCTCCAGGCCCACATCCTCTCCGGGCGCCCCGCCGACCTCGAGCGCGTCGTCACCGCGCTGGAGGCAGCCGCCGCCCGTAGCGCCAAGGCTCGCAAGGACCGCCGCCGCGGGGGCGCCGTCCTGGCCCCCGTCACCGAGTTCCTCACCACCTCGGTGCCCTTCCACACCCCGCTGCTGGCCGGGGCCGTCGACGACGTCGCCGCCTGGGCTGCCGCCTGCGGCCTGGACGAGAGGCTCGCCCGGGACCTGGCCACCGCCGTGCTCATCGACCCCGTCGACTGGCCCGGCCTGGTCACGGGCGCCCTGGGGACCGGCTCGGCCGACCCCGTGCGCACCGTCCTGGACCTGGGGCCGGGCAATGTCCTGGACCTGGGGCCGGGCAATGTCCTGGTCCGTCTCACCGAGGGGATCGTGGCCGGCACCGGCACGACCGTCGTACCCGCGGGGACCGCCAAGGCCATCGACGACCTCGACCGCGCCGGCGCCGCCCCCCGGCCCAGCGTCGACCGCTCCCGCTTCGCGCCGCGCATCACCCGCCTGCCCGACGGACGCCTCACCCTCGACACGGCCTTCACCCGACTGACCGGCCGCAGCGCCGTCCTCCTGGCCGGAATGACCCCCACCACCGTGGACCCCGCCATCGTGGCCGCCGCCGCCAACGCCGGCTACTGGGCCGAGCTCGCCGGCGGCGGGCAGACCACCCCCGCCGTCCTGACGGAGAACCTCGAGGGCCTGGAGGAGGCTCTCGAGCCCGGCCGCACCGCGGCCTTCAACGCCATGTTCATGGACCGCTACCTGTGGAACCTGCACCTGGGCACCCAGCGTCTGCTGTCCAAGGCCCGCGCCGGCGGCGCCCCCATCGACGGCATCACCATCTCCGCGGGCTTCCCCGAGCTCGACGAGGCCACCGCCCTGCTCGAGCGCCTCCACGCCGAGGGCTTCCCCTACATCGCCTTCAAGCCCGGCACCGTGGACCAGATCCGCCAGGTGCTGGCCATCGCGCGCGCCGTGCCCGACAGCCCCGTCATCATCCAGATCGAGGACGGGCACGCCGGCGGCCACCACTCGTGGGAGGACCTGGACACCATGCTCCTGGCCACCTACGACGCCATCCGCGCCGTGAACAACGTCGTGCTCGTCGTCGGAGGCGGTATCGGTACACCCACCCGCGCCGCCGACTACCTCACCGGTCGCTGGGCCGAGGCCTACGGCACGGCCGCGGCCCCCGTCGACGGTGTCATGATCGGCACCGCCGCCATGACCTGCCTGGAGGCCAAGACCAACGACGACGTCAAGCAGCTGCTCGTCGACACCCCCGGGATCCCCGAGGACTCCGGCGTCGAGGGCGGCTGGGTCGCCTCCGGGGAGTCCATCGGCGGCATGACCTCGGGCCTGTCCCACCTGCGCGCCGACCTCTACGAGATCGACAACTCCTCGGCCCGGGCCTCGCGCCTCATCCAGGAGCTCGCCGGTGACGAGGCCGCCATGTCCGCCCGCCGCCAGGAGATGATCGACGCCCTGGCCAGGACCGCCAAGCCCTACTTCGGCGACGTCGAGGAGATGACCTACCTTCAGTGGGCCACCCGCTACGCCGAGCTGTGCGTCGCCCCGCACGAGGGGCGCGCCGCCACCCGGGCGGACTGGGCCGACGAGGGCTGGTACGACCGCTTCCTCGACCTGCTGCACCGCATCGAGGCCCGCCTGAGCCAGGCCGACCACGGCGAGATCCCCACGCTCTTCGCCGACTACGACGCCGTCATCGACTCAGACGCCGCCCTGGCCGCCCTGGCCGAGCACTACCCGTCGGCCGCCTCCACCCTCGTGGAACCCGTCGACGCCGCATGGTTCGTCGACCTGTGCCGCAAGCACCC
Organism: Actinomyces viscosus; assembly: GCF_900637975.1. Lineage (NCBI taxonomy): Bacteria > Bacillati > Actinomycetota > Actinomycetes > Actinomycetales > Actinomycetaceae > Actinomyces > Actinomyces viscosus. The sequence goes on from NZ_LR134477.1 coordinate 867,723, forward strand.
CAAGCCCGTGCCCTTCGTGCCCGTCGTTGACGCCGACATCCTGCGCTGGTGGGGCACCGACTCCCTGTGGCAGTCCCAGGACCCGCGCTACACCGCCGACCAGGTGCGCATCATCCCCGGTCCCGTGGCCGTCGCCGGCATCACGACCATCAACGAGCCGGTCGGTGAGCTGCTGGGCCGGTTCGAGACCGCCGCCGTCGAGGCCCTCCAGGAGGCCGGCACCGGTAAGCAGGAGGCCGCCGGCCGCCTGGGCGCCGATCCCGCCCTGGCCGACGGCGCCCTGGCCTCCCCGGTGGCTGACGCCAAGGAGTTCGTCCAGGTCGCCCCCCACGTCCTGTGGAACGGCCACCTGACGGTCAACCCCGCCACCGTTCTGAGCGACGACGCCTACAACGTCGTCGCGCGCCCGGACGTCGCCGAGGACGCCTACGACCTCGACATCCGCCTCGACACCCACTGGGACGGCACTCCCGGCGGAGAGGGGATCCACGCCGTGCGCCGCCTCGTGGTGCCGCTGCGTCTGGCCCGCGCCTGGGACGGCGCCGCCCCGCTGGTCGACCCCGAGCGCATCAGCGAGACCATGAACGACCTGCTGCGCGCCACCGCCGGTGTGGGCGCCGTGTCCATCACCGGAGACGACGTCGACCACCTGCCCGAGGTCCGCCCCGCGCAGTCCGGCGCCACGGACGCCCTGGGGCGCCCCGCCACCCAGCCCTTCGGCACCATCCACGGCTCCTTCACGCTGGCGAGCACCCTGGGTCACGACCACGCCTCGGTGACGGCCGACGCGCTGCCGGTGGACCTCTCGGCCGCCCCCTTCGTCCCCGACGCCCTGCTCGGCCCCTGCTGGCCGGTGGTCTACGCGGCCCTGGGCAGCGTCGTCGAGGACGGCATGCCGCTCATCGAGGGCCTGCTCGGTGCGGTGCACCTCGACCACACCATCGACCTGCACCTCACCCTCCACCAGCTCCAGGCGGCCGCGGCCACCACCAGCCCCACGATCAACGTCACCGGCTGGGTGGCGGCCCTGGAGGAGTCCAGCGCCGGTCGCGTCGTCGACGTGCGCCTGGAGCTGACCGACGCCAGCGACGGCACCATCGTGGCGCTCATGCGCGAGCGCTTCGCGATCCGTGGCCGTGCCTCCGGCAACGCCGTGCCCAGCGCGCCCGAGCTGGCCGGCGGCACCGGACGCGAGACCGCTCCGGCCGCCCGTCGCATCCTGCGCCGCACCACCGTCACCGCACCCGCGGACATGACGGCCTTCGCCCGGGTCACCGGTGACTTCAACCCGATCCACACCTCCTACAACGCCGCTCACGTGGCCGGCATGGACGCCCCGCTCGTCCACGGCATGTGGCTGTCGGCCACCGCCCAGCAGGTGGCGGCCTCCACCGCCGCTGACGGCTCGCGCCACGTCCTGGCGGGCTGGACCTACGTCATGACCGGTCCGGTGGAGCTGGGCGACGACGTCGAGATCACCGTGGAGCGCACCGGCCTGGTGGTCGGAGGCGGCTACGTCCTGGAGGTCGTCTGCCGCATCAACGGCGAGGTCGTCTCGCGCGGCACCGCCGTGACGACGCCCGAGCCCACCGCCTACATCTACCCTGGTCAGGGCATTCAGGCCCCCGGCATGGGTCTGGACGAGATGAACTCCTCCAGGGCCGCCCGCGAGGTCTGGGAGCGCGCCGACGCCCACACCCGCGCCGAGCTGGGCTTCTCCGTCATCAACCTGGTGCGCGACAACCCCACCGAGATGACCGCTCGCGGTGTCACCTACCGCCACCCCGAGGGTCTGCTCAACCTCACTCAGTTCACCCAGGTGGCTCTGGCCACCGTCGCCATGGCGACCACCGCGCGTCTGGCCGAGGCCGGTGCCCTGGTGGAGAACGCCGCCTTCGCCGGCCACTCCCTGGGCGAGTACACGGCCCTGAGCGCCTACGGGCGCGTCATGCCGGTGGAGACGACGATCTCGATCGTCTTCCAGCGCGGCTCCACCATGCACTCGCTGGTGCCCCGCGACGCCGACGGCGCCTCGAACTACCGCATGGGCGCCCTGCGTCCCAACCAGGCCGGGATCAAGGCCGACGAGGTCGAGGCCTACGTGAAGTCGATCTCCCAGGAGACCGGTGAGTTCCTCCAGATCGTCAACCACAACCTGGCCGGCGTCCAGTACGCCGTGGCCGGCACGATCAAGGGCCTGGACGCCCTGGCCGCGGACGCCCGCGCCAAGGCCAAGGCCCGCGGCGGCAAGAACCCCTTCATGTTCGTGCCCGGCATCGACGTGCCCTTCCACTCCGAGGTGCTGCGCCCCGGAGTCCCGGAGTTCCGCGGGCGTCTGCTCGAGCTCGTTCCCGAGGACCTGGACGTCGAGCGCCTGGTGGGCCACTACGTGCCCAACCTCGTGGCCCGTCCCTTCGCGCTGACCCAGGACTTCGCCCGCTCGATCCTCGAGGTCGTGCCCTCCGAGCCGATCGAGGAGATCCTGGCCGACTGGGACTCCTGGGTGAAGCGTCCCACCGAGCTGGCCCGGGTCCTGCTCGTCGAGCTCCTGGCCTGGCAGTTCGCCTCCCCGGTGCGCTGGATCGAGACCCAGGAGGTCCTGCTGTCCTCCCCGAGCGAGGGCGGCCTGGGCATCGAGCACATCGTCGAGGTCGGCCTGGCGGGCTCGCCCACGCTGGCGAACCTGGCCACCAACACCCTGCGTCTGCCCCAGCACGCCGGGCGCCACGTCACCGTGCACAACGCGCGCCGCGACGAGGCCCGGGTCCTGGCCACCGACACCGACCCGGCCGTGGAGCTCACCGAGCCGGAGTTCGACGCACCGGCCACCGAGGAACCCGCCGCAGAGACCAGTGCACCCGCTGAGGCTGCTGCGGCAGAGCAGGCTCCGGCTCCTGCGGCCGAGGCCGCACCCGCTCCGGCGGCTCCGGCCGCAGGCGGCCCGGTGGACGACCTGCCCTTCGGCGCGACCGATGCCCTGACGGTGCTGCTGGCCCACGCCTCGCGGATCCGTCCCGAGCAGATCGGTGCCACCGACACCACCGAGACGCTCACCAACGGGGTCTCCTCGCGCCGCAACCAGCTCCTCATGGACCTGGGCACCGAGCTCGAGCTCGCCTCCATCGACGGTGCCGCCGACGCCGACATGACGGCTCTGGCCGCCACGGTCGCCAAGGGCGCCCCCGGCTACAAGGCCTTCGGCCCGGTCCTCACCGAGGCCATCCGCGTGGGCCTGGGCCGTCTCCTGGGCCCCTCCGGCGTGCGCGCCTCCCGGATCGCCGATCGTGTCACGGGCACCTGGGGTCTGGGCCAGGGCTGGGTCTCCCACGTGACCGCCGCCCTGTTCCTGGGCACTCGTGAGGGCACCTCGATGCGCGGCGAGGACCTGGCCTCCCTGGGCTCCTCTGCCCCGCTGACCAGTGCCGGAGCCGTCGACACTCTCATCGACGCCGCCGTCCAGGCGGTCGCCGCCGACCACGGCGTGGCCGTGTCCAAGCCGAGCGCCGGCGGTGCGGGCGGCGCGGTCGTCGACTCGGCGGCCCTGGACGCCTTCGCCCAGAACGTCACCGGTGATGAGGGAGTCCTGGCCACCACGGCCCGCACCCTGCTGGACGCCCTTGGCCTGGCCGAGAAGGCCACCGTCCCGGCCGATGCCGACGACGAGGCCGCCCGCACCAGGGCCGCCCTGGCAGCCCTGGACGCCGAGCTCGGCGCCGGTTGGGTCAAGTCCGTCACCCCGGCCTTCACCCCCGAGCGCGCCGTCCTCATCGACGACCGCTGGGCCACCGCCCGCGAGGACGTGGCCCGCCTCGGTTCCGGAGAGACCGATCTGGACACCTCCCGCCACCTCCTGGCCCCCGAGCGCTTCGTGGGCCTGGGGCAGGCGGTGGCCGACCACGCCACCTGGTGGGCGGGGCAGGTCAAGGGCTCCCAGCTGGCCGACGCCGCCGAGCGCGCCGCCATCCTGACCGAGATCGCCCAGGCCGCACCGAAGGCCCCCCGGGCCGGTGACCCCACGGTCCGCTGGTCCGAGGACGTCGCCGTCGTCACCGGCGTGGCCCCCGGCTCGATCGCGGCGGCCGTCGTCGGGGACCTCCTGGCCGGCGGCGCCACCGTGGTGGCCACCAGCTCGCGCCTGACCCATGAGCGCCTCGAGTTCGCCACCACCCTCTACCGAGAGCACGCCGCTGCCGGCGCCAAGCTGTGGATGGTTCCCGCGAACCTGTCCTCCTACCGCGACGTCGACGCGCTGGCGGAGTGGATCGGCAACGACCAGGTGGTCACCTCCGGTGGCTCCACCAAGGTCGTCAAGGAGGCCCTGGTTCCCACCCTCCTGTTCCCCTTCGCCGCGCCGCGCGTCTCGGGCACGCTGGCCGACGCCGGCCCCGCCGCGGAGTCTCAGACCCGTCTGCTGCTGTGGTCGGTGGAGCGCACCATCGCGGCCCTGAGCGCGATCGGCACCGACACGCACGTCGACCACCGGCTCCACGTGGTCCTGCCCGGGTCCCCGAACCGGGGAACCTTCGGCGGCGACGGGGCCTACGGCGAGGTCAAGTCCGCCTTGGACGCGATCGCCAACCGCTGGTCGTCCGAGCGGGCCTGGGCCCAGCGCGTGACACTGGCCCACCCGCGCATCGGCTGGGTCAGGGGCACCGGCCTCATGGGCGGAAACGACCCGCTGGTCGCCGCGGTCGAGGCCGCCGGGGTCCGCACCTGGACCACCGAGGAGATCGCCTCCGAGCTGACCGAGCTGTGCACCACCGAGGTGCGCACCCGGGCGGCTCAGGCTCCCGTGGACGCCGACCTCACCGGCGGCCTGGGCGACGACATCGACCTCGTGGCCCTGCGTGAGAACGCGGCAGCCCAGGCCGCCGCGCCCACCGAGGAGGCAGAGGCCCTGGCCGTCATCAAGGCCCTGCCCACCCCGGTCGTCCCGACCCAGCCCACCGCCCCCGAGTGGGGCGAGGTGAGCGCAGACCTCGACGACCTCGTCGTCATCATCTCCACCGGAGAGGTCTCCACCTGGGGCTCGGGACGCACGCGCCGCGAGGCCGAGCTGGGCATGAGCGGCGGGGAGGACGTCGACCTGACCGCCGCCGGCGTGCTCGAGCTCGCCTGGGGCATGGGCCTGCTCACCTGGCAGGACAGCCCCAAGGCCGGCTGGTACGACACTGACGGCGAGATGGTCGAGGAGTCCGACATCCTGGACCGCTACCGGGACGAGGTCGTGGCCCGCTGCGGTATCCGCGAGTTCGTCGACGACGGAGTCATCGCCCCCGTCGCCGACGAGGAGGTCACCGTCTACCTCGACCGCGACATCACCCTGTCGGTTCCCGACGAGGCCACGGCCCGCACCATCGAGGCCTCCGACCCGGAGCACACGCTCGTGGTGCCCGACGCCGAGACCGGTGAGTGGACCGTCACCCGCCTGGCCGGCTCGCTGGCCCGGGTGCCGCGTCGCGCCGCGCTGTCGCGCACGGTCGGCGGCCAGTTCCCGCGCGACTTCGACCCGGAGCGCTGGGGGATCCCCGCCTCGATGACCCAGGGCATGGACCCGATCGCCTCGTGGAACCTGGTCACCGCCGTGGACGCCTTCCTGTCGGCCGGCTTCACCCCGGCCGAGCTGCTCAAGGCCGTCCACCCCTCCGACGTGGCCTCCACGCAGGGCACCGGGTTCGGCGGCATGGAGTCGATGCGCAAGATGTTCGTCGGCCGGTTCCTGGGGGAGGAGCGTCCCAGTGACATCCTCCAGGAGGCCCTGCCCAACGTCGTGGCCGCCCACGTCATGCAGTCCTACATCGGCGGCTACGGCGCCATGGTCCAGCCGGTGAGCGCCTGCGCCACCGCGGCCGTCTCCATCGAGGAGGGCTGGGACAAGATCGCCCTGGGCAAGGCCGACGTCGTCGTGGCCGGCGCCATCGACGACATCTCCATCGAGTCGGTCGTCGGCTTCGGCAACATGAACGCCACCGCTGAGGCCGCAGCCATGCGCGCCAAGGGCATCTCCGACCGGCACTTCTCACGCGCCAACGACCGCCGCCGCGGCGGCTTCGTCGAGGCCGAGGGCGGCGGCACCGTGATCCTGGCCCGCGGTTCGGTCGCGGCCCAGCTGGGCCTGCCGGTCGCAGGTGTGGTTGGCTTCGTCTCCTCCTACGCCGACGGCGCCCACACCTCGATCCCGGCTCCCGGACTGGGAGCGCTGGGCGCCGGCCGCGGCGGGCGCAGCTCGCGCCTGGCCAAGGCCCTGGCGGCCCTGGGCGTGGAGGCCGACGACATCGCGCTGGTCTCCAAGCACGACACCTCCACCGGCGCCAACGACCCCAACGAGTCCGAGCTGCACACGCGTCTGGCGCGGGCTCTGGGCCGCTCCGAGGGCAACTCGCTGGTGGCGGTCTCTCAGAAGACCATCACGGGTCACGCCAAGGGTGGTGCCGCGGTCTTCCAGGTCGCCGGTCTCACCGAGATCCTCGCCTCCGGCGTGGCTCCCGGTAACGCGTCCCTGGACGTCGTCGACGCGCCGTTGGCCAAGGACGCCTTCTGGGTCTGGCCGCGCAGGCCCATCCGCCTGTCCGGCCGCGGCGGCGAGGACGGGCGCGTCCCGGGCGCCGGCCCGGTGCGCGCGGGCCTGCTGACCTCGCTGGGCTTCGGTCACGTCTCCGGTCTCATCGCGATCGTCCACCCCGGTGCCTTCGAGGCCGCGCTGCGCCAGGCCGCGGGACAGGAGGCGGTCGACGCCTGGCTGGCATCGGCCAACGCCCGTCTGGCCGCCGGTACCAGGCGTCGCCGCGCCGGCATGATCGGTCGGGCCCCGCTGTTCGAGCAGGTCCAGGGCCGTCGCCTGGGCGAGGAGTCCAAGCAGCGCGATCCGCACGAGGTCGAGGCCGCCATGCTGCTCGACCCCGATGCCCGTCTGGGTGCCGACGGCGTCTACCACGCCGGCGAGTGAGCTCATCACGATAGCGGATAGGGCCGGTTCTGCAGACGATGGTTACCGTCTGCAGAACCGGCCCTGTTTTGCTCACCTGGAATCGTCAAAAGGATTCACGTAAATGATTCTTAAGTTTTACTTCATGAGGGTTCCAGAATGACTGAGCCGCATTTTCCGGACATGCCACAGACTTCTCCGGAGGCAACAGTTCTGGCGGTAGGCGCGGACCTGGTGCACGTTCCGGACTTCGAGACTCAGCTCAATCAGCCCGGCACCGTCTTCGCGCAGCAGGCCTTCACGGCGCGCGAGCTTCGCGAGGCCCGCCGCCGCGCCCAGGAGAAGGGATCACGCCCGGCGCAGCACCTGGCTGCGAGATGGGCGGCCAAGGAGGCGTTCATCAAGGCCTGGAGCCAGGCACACGCGCAATACGCCAATAGTCGCGGAGACAGCGCTTCCCCGGTTATCCTGAGCGAGGACGTCGACTGGCGCGAGGTTGAGCTTGTCACCGATCGATGGGGGCGGCCGTCCTTACGCCTGAGCGGCACCATTGCCCACGCTGTTGAACGCAGCCTCGGACAGGAGGTATCGACCCCAGGGTGCTGGCCGGTTTCTCTGAGCCATGACGGCGACTATGCGATCGCGATCGTTCTTCATTCGCGCTAAGACCACGCCAGCACAAGACAAAGGCGGAGTTCTCGATTCTGTCGCGCGCAGCCGGCCGCGATATGTCTCGCCGCTGACTGATGTGAGGACATATGAATGACTGATGCTACTTACCAAGCCATCGCGATGATCGTCTACTTCGTGGCGATGCTCGCCATCGGAGGCTGGGCCTACCTGCGGACGGACAACTTCGACGACTACATGCTCGCCGACCGCGACCTCAACCCCTGGGTGGCTGCGCTCTCGGCCGGGGCCTCGGACATGTCGGGGTGGCTGCTCATGGGACTACCGGGCGCCCTGTACGCCACTGGCCTGGTCGAGGGGTGGATCGCCGTCGGCCTGACGATCGGGGCCCTGGCGAACTGGCTGCTGGTCGCCCCCCGCCTGCGCGCCTACACCGAGGTCGCCAACAACTCCATCACGGTCCCGAGCTTCCTGGACAACCGGCTCCACGATGAGCGTCGGCTGCTGCGCTGGTCCAGCGGCCTCATCATCCTGGTCTACTTCACCTTCTACGTCTCCTCCGGCATGGTCGCCGGCGGAAGGTTCTTCGAGTCCTCCTTCGGGATGGACTACCACCTCGGCATGGTCATCGTCGCGGCCATCACCGTGGTCTACACGCTCATCGGCGGGTTCCTGGCCGTGTCCTACACCGACTTCATCCAGGGGCTCATGATGGTGGCCGCCCTGGTCATGGTGCCGATTGCCGGCGTCATACATCTGGGGGGACTGTCCAACCTGGTCAAGGCCGTCTCCGAGGTCGATCCCCACTACTGGGCCGTCTGGGGGCCGACGACCACGCTGATCGGCGTCATCTCGGCCCTGGCCTGGGGACTGGGCTACTTCGGCCAGCCACACATCATCGTCCGGTTCATGGCCATCCGCAGCCCCAAGGAGGCCGTGGCCGGGGGCACCATCGGAATCGGCTGGATGCTCTTCGCCGTGCTCGGTGCGGCCGGCACCGCCATCGTCGGGGTGGCCGTCTACCAGCACGACAAGAGCAGGCTGGCCGACCCGGAGACCGTCTTCATCACCTTAGGACAGCTGCTCTTCCACCCGCTGGTCGCCGGGTTCATGCTGGCCGCCATCCTCGCTGCGATCATGTCGACGATCTCCTCCCAGCTGCTCGTCACCTCCTCGGCACTCATCGAGGACCTGTACGGATCGATGAACCGCACCCGTGGCAACGACATCAGCAGCAACCGCATGGTGCTCTACTCGCGCATGGCGGTCTTCGCGATCGCCCTGGTCGCGGCCGTCATGGCCTGGAACCCCAGCAAGACGATCCTCGATCTCGTGGCCTTCGCCTGGGCCGGCTTCGGAGCCTCCTTCGGCCCGACCGTTCTGCTGTCCCTGTACTGGAGGCGTCTGAGCGCCATGGGGGCCTTCGCCGGAATGATCACCGGCGCCGTCATCGTCATGATCTGGGGAAACGCCTCCGGCGGCCCGGGCGGCATCCTCAACCTCTACGAGATCGTCCCCGGCTTCCTGGGCAACCTGATTGTGGCCTGGGCCGTATCCCGCACGAGTCGGCCCTCGGAGGAGATCTCTCAGGAGTTCGACGCCGCCGTCGCCGCCTCGCGCGCGTAGCCAGGGTAGACGGGTCGGGCTGGAGCGGCGCTATGGGTATTGCTATGGGTATGAGGACCCGGGCATGAGGATCGTTGTCGCCCCCGACTCCTTCAAGGAGTCCATGACAGCGGCGCGGGCCGCCCGGGCCATGGCCGCCGGCGTGCGGGACGCCCTGCCCTCGTGCGCGGTGGACCAGGTCCCGGTCTCCGACGGCGGGGAGGGCTTCGCCCAGGCCGTCACCACCGCCTGGGGCGCCTCGTGGCGAGAGGTGGACACCGTCGACGCACTGGGCCGGCCTCGAACGGCCGGGTTCGGCCTTGATGGCGACCGTGCCGTCGTCGACCTGGCCTCCAGCGTGGGGCTGGAGCACATCGCGCCGGGGGAGCGGGACGTCATGCGCTCCTCAACGATCGGGCTGGGCCGGGTGATGGCCGCCGCGCTCGATGCCGGCTCGCGCTCACTGCTCATCGGGCTGGGCGGCTCGGCCTCCAACGACATGGGCCTGGGGATGCTGACGGCGCTGGGCGCGCGGTGCCTGGATGCTGAGGGAGACGAGGTGGAGCCGGTACCCGCCGCGTTCACCCGCATCGTGAGTATCGAGGCCGAGCCTGCTCGCCGTCGTCTCGAGGACGTCAGCATCACGGTGGCCGGTGACGTGACGAACCCACTGACGGGCCCTCACGGCGCAGCTGCTGTCTTCGGACCTCAGAAGGGACTGACCGAGCCCGCCATCGCGTGGGTCGACGGCGAGATGGCGCGCCTGGCAGGCATCCTCGGCCTGAGCCGGTGGGTGTCCCGCCCGGGTACCGGGGCGGCCGGTGGGACCGCCTTCGCCCTGGGCGCCGTGCTCGGGGCGCGGCTGGCCACCGGTATCGACCATCTGACTCGGGTCGTGGGGCTGCGTGAGCGGCTGGAGGGCGCCGACCTGCTGCTGACGGGGGAGGGGGCGCTGGACGGACAGTCTGTGAATGGCAAGGCGGTCAGCGGCGTGCTCCGCCTGGCCCACGAGTGCCGTGTGCCCTCAATGGTCTTCGCCGGTCGGGTCAGTTTGGATGCGCGAGCCCGCCGTCGCCTGGCCGATCTGGGAGCCCGGGACATTATCCAGGTCTCCGATCCCTCCGTTCCGGTGGAGACGTCTCTGAGACGGGGTCCGGATCTTCTGCGTCGCGGCGTCGCGCATGCCCTGCGGCAGCGAGTCCAGCCCTGCGGTCCCACGCGAGGGGTTTACCCTGGCCGTATGAAGCTGGAGATTCTGCACACGGGAACGGTCGTCATCGATGAGACTCTTCCCTACCATCGGCCCACGGACCGCCCGCTGTCATGGACCCACCTCGGGCGGGGACGACGCCATCTGATCGAGGCGCCGGTCTCCTGCTATCTCGTCGAGGCGCCGTCGGGCCTGGTCCTGATCGACACCGGCTGGCACACCAGCAACCGCACCCGCCTGGGACAGCTGGGCAACCTGCGCCACCAGTACGCGGTGAACAAGGCACGCCTGCCCCAGGGGCAGGCGATCCACGAGCAGCTCGAGGCCAGGGGGATCCGGCCTCGGGACCTCGACCTGGTGCTCCTCAGCCACCTCCACTGCGATCACGCCGACGGGCTGCGCCTGGTTCGGCAGGCTCCCAGGATCATGGTTTCCGCCACTGAGCTGCGGGCCGCGGAGAAGGATCGGGCCCGCTACCTCCCACACGAGTGGAACGGGGTCGATCTGCAGACCTTCAGCTGGGACACCCGTTTCGGGCCGGTCCAGCGCGCTTGGGACGTCTTCGGCGACGGTAGCATCCTCATGGTCTCCGCTCCCGGTCACGCCTGGGGTCTGTGCGCCACGATCCTGCGGGGCGGGACCTCTGGTGAAGCGGCTGCGGAGCCGTCGAGCCGGGAGACCAATCTGCTGGGAGACGATCCGCGCGACGTCGTCATCCTCAGCAGCGACGTCGGTTACGGGCGGCCCTCCTTCGAGCAGGGCCTGCGCCCATCAGTCGTGGTTGACGCCCCCTTGGCCCAGCGATCCCTGAGCTGGGTGCGGGCCGCGGCCAAGGACCCGCGGGTGAAGCACCTGATCGCCAACCATGACCCCGAGCAGCAGCCCCGGACGATCGTTTTCTAGAGTCTGCCAGGCTTGGACCGTACTGGATCGGATGGCGGAACGTATCCGTGCTGCACCGTGGAGTGAGCGCGTCCACGCAGATTAAGAAGTCGCGGGTATCGCCGTGGGGCGGATCCACGTTGTACGCTTACCGACAGCAACGTGCTCCGGGGTCGGTGAAAGTCCGAACCGGCGGTTACAGTCCGCGACCCGCTCGTGCCACGGCTGTCTCAGGCAGTCAGGGGACCAGCGGTTGAGCCGGTGGAACTCCGGCACCGACGGTGAGAGTCCGGATGGGAGGATGCGCGTGGCGCCCTGCGGGGAGACCTGCAGCTCAGGACGATGCCCCTGATCCATGGCCCATCGTGGGCCGCCGGGTATCGAAAGGAGCGGGCGCCCAGCACGTGTGTGCGCCGACCGACGACGCGCAGGCGGACCCCGGAGCGGACCGGGGGCACGTGCTCCCGGAAGGACCCGGGAGGAGACCGCCGTGTACAGCCCCAGCCCCGTCGGCAAGGCCGCGCGCACCCAGGCCTCCAGAACAACCACGTCATCCAGGGATCTTCTGGTGCAGTCAGGCTCCGCCGGTTCCTCTCCAGCAGCCTCATCGCCCGAGCCGCCGAATCGCCGCCGACGTCGCATTCGCGCTGCCGAGAGCAACGGGCCCTGGCCGGCCATCGGCCTGGGGGCGGCCCTGCTCATCGTCTGGCAGCTCGCCACCGGGGCGGGCGCCGTCCCCGAGATCTTCCTGCCCAGCCCACTGGCCGTCGTTGAGCGCCTGTGGCTGAGCCTGACGCAGGCCGGACTGGGATGGAGGGCCTGGATCACGCTGCGCGAGGCTCTCCTCGGCTGCTTGCTTGCCGCCGTCCTCGGCCTGCCTCTGGCCTGGGGACTGTACCGCTGGCGGCTGTTCTCACGCGCCGTCCTGCCCTATGTCGCCGCCAGCCAAGCGGTTCCCGGCATCGCCATCGCACCCCTGCTGGTGCTGTGGATCGGTTACGGGACCCTTCCGATCGTGGTCCTGTGCGCCTTCATGGTCTTCTTCCCCATCACGATCACGGTGCTCCTGGGGCTGCGCAGCCTGGACAGCGACGTCATGGACGCGGCTCGGCTCGACGGCGCCCACGGCCTGAGCCTGCTCATCCACATGGAGCTGCCCATGTCGCTGCCCGCGATCTACACCGGGCTGCGCACCGGCTTCACCCTGTCGGTCACCGGGGCGGTCGTCGGTGAGCTCATCATGGGCGGCGAGGGTCTGGGCACCGTGCTCTCCACCCAGCAGAGCCGGGGCGACACCACCGGCGTGTTCGCCACGATCACCCTCCTGTGCGTCCTGGCCACCTCCATCCACTGGGCCCTGCACGAGCTCGAGCGACGCAGCCGCACCGTGGACGCCCTGCGGGGCCGGCGCGCCACCTGAGCCCGCAGCAGCTCCCCGTCCGATCCTCCGACAGCAAGGAAACCTCTCACCATGAACATCTCCCACCGCGTCGTCTCTCAAGCACCCCTCTCACGCCGCCACCTGCTGGCAGGAGGTCTGTCCCTCGCCGGTTCCGGGGCGCTCGCCGCCTGCTCCTCGGGGACCGCCAGCCGTGCGGCCTCCGCCTCGGCTGCTGGAGGCCCGCTGACCATTGGCCTGACCTACACGCCGAACATCCAGTTCGCCCCCTTCTACATGGCCAAGAAGGACGGGAAGTACGCCGCGAACGTGACACTGCGCCACCACGGGTCGCAGGACGGTCTCTTCGACGCCCTCCAGAGCGGGGAGGAGCACCTCGTCATCGCCGGTGCCGATGAGGCGGTGGTGGCCACCTCCAACGGGAGCGACCTCGTCGTCATCGGTGGCTACTACCAGTCCTACCCGGCCTGCCTCATCGTGCCGGAGAGCTCCTCGATCAACGCCCCCGCGGACCTCAGGGGCAAGACCGTCGGCACTCCGGGCAAGAAGGGGGAGACCTGGTACGCCCTCCAGCTGGCGATGGACACAGGCTCCCTGACCGAGTCGGACCTGACGATCCAGGAGATCGGCTACACCCAGCAGGCCGCGATCGTCGGCGGCAAGGTCGACGCCGTTGTCGGCTTCTCCAACAACGACGCGATCCAGATGAGCCAGGCCGGCACCCCGGTGCGCACCATCCAGGTGGCCGACCAGATCCCCCTTGTGGGCGCCTCACTGGTGACGACCCGCTCCCTGCTGGACTCGCGTCGCCAGGACCTCGAGGCGGCGGTCAAGGCCTCGATCGAGGGCATGACCGCCTTCGTCAAGGACCCCGACGCGGCGGTCGAGGCCACGAAGGACCAGGTGGCCGACCTCAAGGTGGATCAGACCCAGGCGGCTCGTGCGCGGGAGGTCGCCGTGGCCACCGGCAAGCTGGTCAGTGGCGACGGCTCCCAGCCCATCGGCTCGGTCAGGGTCGACGACGTCGCCTCGATGATCGAGTTCCTGTCCTCGCACAAGCTCCTGGGGGGCAAGAAGACACCTCAGGCGGCCGAGGTCTGCGTGCCCCTGGGGCAGTAGGTGCGCGGAGCCTGTGAGCCCCGACCTCGTAAAACTCGCCTTACAGCCGGCAGGCCAGCAGTGAGGAGACGAGGATGGCGCGGGCCCCGACCTCGTAGAGCTCGTCCATGACCCGGTTCATGTCCGCCCGCGGCACCATGGCCCGCACCGCCACCCAGTCGGGGTTCTGCAGCGGGGAGACGGTGGGGGACTCGATGCCCGGGGTGAGGGCCGCCGCCAGGTGCAGCTTGTTCATGGGGACGTCATAGTCCACGAGCACGTAGGCGCGGGCGCGCAGCACTCCCTCCAGGCGCCGCACGAGCGTGGCCAGCCCGGGCTCACCGCGGAACTGCTCGGTGGTGATGAGCACGGCCTCGCTGATGAGGATCGGGTCCCCGAAGGTCTCCAGCCCGGCGGCCCGCAGCGTCGTGCCGGTCTCGACGACGTCGGCGATGAGGTCGGCCACGCCCAGCTGGACGGAGGACTCCACGGCGCCGTCGAGGTGGACGGTCTGGGCCTCCACCCCCCGGGAGGCCAGGTAGCTGCGCACCAGGACGTCGTAGGAGGTGGCCACGCGCCGCCCGGCGACGTCGGCCAGGGAGGTCATGGTGCCCTTGGGGGCGGCGAAGCGGAAGGTGGAGCGGGCGAAGCCCAGGGGCAGGTGCTCAACGGCGTCGACCCCGGAGTCCAGGAGCAGGTCGCGTCCGGTGATACCGGCGTGCACGGTGCCCTGGCCGACGTACACGGCGATGTCCCGCGGACGCAGGAAGAACAGCTCGACGTCATTGGTCTCGTCGACGAGCACGAGCTCACGGCCCGTGCGGCGGGTGCGGTAGCCCGCCTCGGAGAGCATGGTGATGGCGGGCTCGGACAGGGAGCCCTTGTTCGGGACGGCGATACGCAGCACGGCGGTTCCTGATCTGTGATGAGGATGTCGAGTAGGAGGTGGGGTCGAGGTTTACAGGTATTTACAGGTAGCGGTAGACGTCCTGGAGGCTGTAGCCCTTGGCCACCATCATGACCTGGGCGTGGTAGAGCAGCTGGCTGATCTCCTCACAGGCGGCCTCGTCGGACTCGTGCTCGCAGGCCATCCAGGCCTCGGCGGCCTCCTCGACGAGCTTCTTGCCGATGAAGTGGACCCCGCGGTCCAGCTCCTCCACCGTCCCGGAGCCCTCGGGGCGGGTGGCCGCCTTGTGCTGCAGCTCGCTGAAAAGGTCCTCAAAGGTCTTCATGGCCCTAGGTTATCCGAAAGCCGATGGACCACTGACCGACCGTAGGACCTATCCGGTCCCGGCGCACGTCCTCCTCGGCTGCCCCCGGCCCCGGGTGGGAGCCCTCCCTCTACCCATGGCTCCCACCCGAGGCACGCGGCAGGCTCAGTCCCAGGGCGTCTCAGTCCCGGACGGCTGCACGCCGGGAGCCCAGGGTTGCGAGCCCCATCGCCACCGAGCCGGTGAGCAGACTGAGCACAACGATCGTCAGCCAGCGCCCCGGGAACTGGTGGGCAACGGTGATCCAGCCCCAGGGAGCAATCCGCCACAGCCAGGTCTCTGCCAGGACGTCGTTGCCGCCGATGAGCAGTCCCGAGACCACCAGGATGACGTTGAGGACGATTGCCACGACGATCCGGGTGCTCAGTGCCACCGCCAGGCTGACGGCCGCGATCATGAAGGCCACTGCTGGCATCACCATGAGCCCGTACACGGGACCGGCCAGCGCCGGCAGGTCCGGTGCGGTCCGGGTGAGGGTGTCGCCCAGAACCGTCACGGTCCAGGAGATGACGAGGACCGGGAGGAGGAAGAGAGCGCCCAGGATCGCGGTGGAGGTCAGGATGCTGCCGGCTCCCCGGCGGGTAATGAGTACCCGCCAGGCCGGCTGGAGCCGCCCCCAGACCGTGATGCCGACGACGGCCGCCGCAACCGGAACCCCCATGAGCTCGAGAACGCTCTGCCCGTACCCGGGCGGGTAGGCGGTGTGGAGGACTCCCAGAAGGACCAGCAGCAGGACCGCCAGGACCGCCCACACGGCCCAGGGCAGGACCCCGGCCATCGCCAGGACAGCACTGCGAGGCCCAGGGACACGGGCCATACGGGTGGCGGACGTGGACCGACGCTCCGAGGCGGCTCGCGGCGGCGACGCCGGAGCCGTCCGGGCGACATAACGTGCGTCGTCACGTACGTCGTCGGTCCTCTTGCCGGGAAGCAGCCGGGAGAGCCTGGAGGCCGCTGGCGCCACGCCTCCGGGAGGACCCGCCAGGAGGGCCAGGGCGGCACCGATCAGCGTCAGGGCGCTCGTCAGCAGGAGTCCGGGCGCCAGCGGGTAGCTCCACACCGGAGAGTCCTCCTCGAGCAGCACGCTGTTGCCGTGCACACCCAGCAAGGGCAACGCCGCCCTGGCCGTCCACGCCCACGGGAACATCCACCAGTCGTCCCGCTCCGCCTGGACCGCCCCGGCCACGGACCAGACGAAACCGAGGACGGGTGCGACTCCGACGGCGACGACTCGTGCCACCCGGAAGGCCGCCATGCCCCAGGCGCAGGCGCCGGTAACGACGATCCACATGTAGAGGGCGAACAGGAGGTACCTGTCCCAGGGTCCCCACCCACTGCCGACGATGAGGGCGTGCGCTACCACCGGGGCGACGAGCGCCACCTGGCAGGCCAGGGCCGACAGGCTCAGCACCACCAGACGGGCGGCCACCACCCGGCGCGGATCGACGGCGCGCCAGGCAGTTCCGCCCTGGCGCCACCGCTGCTCGCGCCACTGGGCCATCGCCCCGGTCAGCAGCCCCAGAGGAACCGCGAAGGCTCCGGCGTACATGTGCATCCACGCCAGCGCGTTGCCGTTCCACTGAAGCTCCTCGACCACGCCCGAGGAGACGGAGGCGTTGGCCAAGATGATGGTGTGGACCGTGAAGATGAGGGTCGTCCCGATGACGCCCCAGGTGAAGGTGCGTCGGCTGCGGGTGATCTCGGCGCGCACCAGGTCCCACAGGCTCACGTTCATCGCGGCCCGTGCCCTGACCGGCGTGGCGGCGCTCATGCCCGGGCCTCCGTCTCCATGCGGTGCCCACCTGGGGTGACGGCGGCCAGGAAGGCCTTCTCCATGGCCCGCTCGTCATCGGCGTCGGCGAAGTCGGCCAACGGTCCCTCGTAGACCAGTCGGCCTGTGGCCAGGACCCCGATGTCGTCACTCATGCGCGCGATCTCGCCGAGCTGGTGGCTGGAGACGACGACGGTGCGGCCCTCGTCGGCCAGGGCCCGCACGAGGTCGCGCAGCTCGATGATGCCCTGAGGATCCAGACCGTTCTGGGGCTCGTCAAGGATGAGGACCTCCGGGTCGGTCAGGAGCGCCATGGCCAGGGACAGTCGCACCTTCATGCCGGTGGAGAAGGTGCCGGCACGCTTTCTCCCAGCACTCGCCAGACCCACGCGCTCCAGGAGCGGGTCGATGGTCTCCGGGGAGGTGCCGGTCAGACGGCAGTGGACGAGCAGGTTGCGTCGTGCGGACAGCTGGGGGAAGAGGGCGGGGCCGTTGATGGAGGCGCCGACCCGGGCCAGACTGCGCCGGGTGAAGGGGGAGCCCTGGATCTCTACGCGGCCGGCGTCGGGCCTGAGCAGCCCCAGGGCGATGTTGAAGGCCGTCGACTTGCCGGCCCCGTTGAGGCCGAGCAGCCCGTAGACGCGGCCAGGATAGGCCGACAGATCGAGGCCGTTGAGCACTTTCTGACGACCGAAGGACTTCGATATCCCGGCCAGCCTCAGCCCGGGGGCGATACCGGTGGCATGGGCAGGGGAGCCGGGGGAGGGGAGAGGTACTGCTGTTGGAGCGGATGTCATAGCCCCATGCTCGTGCGCGAGGCCACTCCAGCGGATCCCCACCAGGGATACAGGCTGCGCCCATCTCCTCTGGCCTCTCTCCTCCCTGGGGAGGAGAGCTACTGGGGCTGGACGAGCCCGGTGGTCAGGGCGTAGATGACCAGCTCGACGCGGTTGTGGCAGCCCGTCTTGCCCAGGATCGTCTTGACGTGGGACTTGACCGTCGACTCGGCGACATGGAGCCGCTCACCGATCCGGGCGTTGCTCAGTCCCTGGCACACCAGGGCGAGCACAGCATCCTCCCGCCCGGTCAAAGGCTCGTAGGGTCCCGACGGCGCCCCGACGACGGGCACGGCGCCACCGGTCGAACCCGCCGGCGAGGTCGGGGGCCGTGGGACGAGCGTGCCGTCCCCCGTGCCTGTGACCGACCCGCCGTCCGTGTCAAGGTGGGCCAGGACGGTGCCGGTGACGGCCGGGTCCAGCCAGGACCCGCCACGGGCGACGACGCGGATCGCCTCCAGCAGCGTCGTCGGCTCAGCGTCCTTGAGGAGGAAGCCGTGGGCCCCGGCGCCCAGGGCCGCCAGGACGAGCTCGTCGTCATCGAAGGTGGTCAGGACCAGGATCCGTAAGGCGGAGGTGGCCGGCGTAGCACGCAGCTCGCGGATGGCGCTGACCCCGTCCATCACCGGCATCCGCAGGTCCATGAGCACCAGGTCGGCCCCGCCTCGGGGCTCGAGGGCCTGGGCGGTGAGGCGGTCGACTCCCTGGCGTCCGTTGACGGCCTCGAGCACGACCTCCATATCTGGCTGCGCGCCCACGAGGGCGCTGAAGGCGCTGACCAGCAGCGGCTGGTCGTCGACGACGGCGACCCTGATCGCAGCGGGGGTCATCGAAAGTCTCCTGTTCCTGTCGCGTCATGGTGCTGGTCCGGCACCGGGGCGCTCGCGGACAGCTCGAGCGGGGTGACCGGGAAGTCGACGTCAAGGGTGAAGAAGCCGTGGCCGTCGTCGTGCTGGAGTCCGTGGGCCATGGTTCCGCCTACGAGCCTGAGTCGTTCCTCGAGACCCACGAGCCCGCTGCCGCCGAAGCGCGAGTGCTCCAAGGACTCGGAGACCGGGTTGGTGACGTGAAGGTGGCAGGAGGCCGGTGACAGTGTCAGGCTCAGCTCGATCTGACCGGATCCGTGCCTGACGGCGTTGGCGAGGGCCTCTCCAACAAGTCGGACAAGGGTCAGGCGCTGTATCGCCGACCATCCCTCGTTGCAGCGCGCCAGATCCCCTGGTTCGGGGAGCACCGCGTTGATCCGGACGCCCGAGCCCCGGGTGGTCTCGATGAGAACCGGGATGGTGCGCAGGTCCGCCAGGGGAGTGATCTCGCCGGCATCGGAGCGCAGGACGGAGACGAGCTGGCGCACGGAGGTCAGGGAGGCGTCAGCGGTGTCGCGCACGGTGGTCAGGGTGCTCCGCAGCCGTTCCTCGCCGCCCAGGGCCAGGCCGGTGGCGGCCTGCACCTTGATCGTGGTGAGGCTGTGCCCCACGAGGTCGTGGAGCTCTCTGGCCAGGCTGAGGCGCTCGGCCGCAACCGCCTGAGCCGCGGCGATGCCGACGTCGCGGGCCTGGTTCTCGGCGACCCGGCGCCGGGAGGAGGCCAGCAGGTAGGTGAGGACCACGGTGCCCACGAAGACCAGGCTGGTCAGCGTTCGGGCTGCGAGGACGGCCCAGGTCAGGCCGGTTCCCGCCGTCGGGTCGGCGCCGGACTCGTACGACCTGCTGTAGGAGGCGAGGGTGACCGGGTTGACCAGTGCCCCGGCCAGAGCCAGCAGGAGCGCCGTGGTTCCCCAGCGTCGGTCGGGCTCCCAGCGGGTGACGGTGTAGAGGCTGGTGACCGCCGTGGCGATGATCGGGTTGAGGCCGAGGTTGACCGGGGAGAGAGCAACGAGGACCGCATAGGCCGCCAGCAGGCTGTAGGTCACCACGAAGGAGACGCGCAGGAGGCGTAACCGTCCGAACTGCGTCAGCGCCAGCGCCAGGCACAGGGCGAAGTCGGCCACATAGACGGCGTACCCGCCGAAGCGCAGGATGAAGGTGACTGTCTCCAGGGCGAAGACGAGGAAGACGGTCCCCAGGGCGAGATCCACCACCGGGACGGAGTACCGCGACCAGCGGCCTCCTCGCCCTGGCACCGTACGGTGCCGGACGCGCCAGTCGTAGGCGGCCGACAGGCTCGTCGTCAGCGGTACCGCAGCCTCGTGGACCGGCATGTCCCGATCCGTGCGGCCACCCCGGTCAGTCATGCGCCGTCCCCGCGTCCAGGATCCGGCGCGCATGGCGGCCGGCCGCGGCCGCGGCGATGAACGCGGCCGCATCCTCCTCAAGGCCCCGCCGCATGGTGGACAGCCTCACGCCGGTCTCCTTCTCAGCCGCCTGCAGCAGCTCCAGGAGCCCGTCGCAGGGGATCCCAACGAGCCGGTGCTGCGCCGCACCCGGGCGCGGTGCGCACAGGACCTCGGCCTCCCGGCGAACCTGAGCTCCCAGCGGACCGTGCAGGTCGGGAACGACGACGTCGGCCTCCGCCAGCGCAACCCGCCCGTAAGCGGTCATCGAGTGGTGCGAGACGCCCCGGTGGCGGGGGCGGGCGTCGGCCTGGGACATGCGCAGGCAGGCCACCGGGCGCCCACCCAGCGCGGCAATGGCGTTGACCGCGTCTCCGCAGGACACCCCCGAAAAGCCCCAGGGCGTCTCGGTGCCCAGGTTCCCGGGCCCCTGGATGACGATGGCGGCGTCGGCGCGCAGAACGTGACGGGCCGCCAGGAGCGCGTTGTGGACGCTGACCGCCTCGACGTCGCCGCCCCACGCCTGCCCGGCCGTCACGGTCCCGGCCAGCCAGCCGGCCCGGCTCAAGGCGGCGACGAGGCGGGAGTAGGCCAGGGGCAGGGCCCCGCCGTCGGTCATGATGTAGACGACGCGCGGCTGCTCCTCACCCCGGGGGGCGCGCAGCCCGGCGAGCACGGCCGGCAGGCTCGAGTGCAGGTCGGCCACGACCACCGGCATCCCCTCCAGGTCGAGGCTGCCGATCGGCCGGGACAGGAGACCGTGGTGGGCGGTGCCCTGCTCGTCGACGCCGGTGACCATGACCTGGTCGGGCATGTAGCGAGCCTTGACGAGGTGACCCTCGCGCGGCGGGTCGGCGGGGAGGACGTCCAGGCGGGCGCTGACCATGGCGTGCCCTCCTGTGCCCAGGGCGCGGTCCAGGGCTGAGACCTCCAGCCGCACCCGCTCCCCGCGCGCGGGCGCTCCGGTGAGGGCCTCGTAGGCGACCGCCCGGACCTGCTGGCCGGGAAGCAGGCTGATCGCGCCGTCCGGAGCGCCGGTGAGCTCCACCTCCAGCTCCACGCAGGAGCGCCCCTCGGGCCCCCACGCCGTCCTGGTCCCGGTCACTACGCCGTCGCGCCACATCATGGCCGAAGACTATCGGGGGACTATCGGGCACGTGCGCCGCCAGCCGCGGGCCACTCGGTTCTCCTAGGCTAGGGCACCGTGAGCCAGCAGACCCGCAGCACCGAGGAGCGCCTGGTGAGCCTCCTGCTCACCCTGCGCAACACCACCACCGGGCTCAGTGCCGAGGAGCTCGTCGCCAGCGTGCCCGGTTACGCCTCAGGTGACCCGGCCACCAACCCGCTCTCGGCCCGCCGCAAGTTCGAGCGGGACAAGGACACGCTGCGCGAGCTCGGCATCGAGGTGACCACCACCGGACGCCCCGACGAGCCCCGGTACCGGATCGACGAGGACGACTACACCCTGCCCGCGCTGCACCTGAGCGCCGAGCAGGCCGCCTGCCTGAACCTGGCCGCCTCCGCCTGGCGCGACGGCGACCTGCCCGCCACGGCGAGGCGCGCCCTGACCAAGCTGCGCGCCGTCAGCGAGGGGCCGGCGGGAAGCAGCGCCGCCGACCTTCCGACCCTCACCGCGGACCTGTCCGGCGACGAGATCCCCGAGGCCCTCGTCGCCGCGGTCGACGAGCGCCGCCTGGTCACCTTCGACTACGTCTCCGCCCGCTCGGGCAGCACCCGGGCCCGCACCGTCGAGCCCCACCACCTGCGCCTGAGCGAGGGCGCCTGGTACCTCGACGCCGCCGAGCCGCGCACCGCCGACGACGCGGAAGAGGCCTGGGACGGGGAGGACGCCAAGGACGCGACAGAGGACACGGGGGATCCGCAGGATGCGAGAGGAACCTCCGTCACGCTGCTGACCTTCCGCCTGGCCCGTATCGCCGGGCCGGTGACCGTCCACAGCCGCCCCGGGGCCTTCACCCGGCTGCCCGCCGGTACTCCCTCCCGCCGGCGCGCGCTCCTCGCCGCGTTCCCGGGGCGCGCTTTGGGGCTGCGCCTGGCCGGGGCGCACCTCGACCCGGCACAGGAGCCGCATGCCGAGCTGCCCGCGCACCTGGAGGGACGAGACCTCATCGCCGTCGACTACGAGGACCCCTTCTCCTTCGCCGGCACCATCGCCGCTCTCGGCGACGCCGTCGTGGTCCTCGGCCCCGAGCCCCTGCGCCAGGCGGTCCTGGCGCACCTGCGAGGCGCCGCCGCGCTCGCGGCACCGGAGGAGAAGTGACCATGGCACGTGTATCCGCTTCCGACCAGCTCACGCGGCTGCTCGCCCTGCCCGCCTGGGTCGCCGACCACCCCGGCGTCTCCATCAAGGAGGCCGCCGAGCACTTCGGCGTCACCCCGGCCGTCATCGAGCGCGATGTCAACACCTTGTGGGTCTCCGGGCTGCCCGGCGGCCTGCACGGGGACCTCGTGGACTTCGACGCCACAGACTTCGAGGCCGGGCGCCTGCGCCTGGCCGAGCCTCTGGGACTGGATCGTCCGGTCCGTCTCACCCGGCAGGAGGCGATCTCCTTGCTCATGGCCCTCAGGGTCCTGGCCGACCTCCTCGCCGACGACGAGGCCTCAGCTGCCGCCATCGTCTCCACCCAGCAGGCGCTCACCGACTTGCTCGCAGCCGGTGCCTCCGACGACGACGTGGCGGCCGTACCCCGTGGGGTTCTGCCTGTCGAGCGCTCCGGTCATTCCACCCGGACGGCTCAGGTCCTGGGCACCGTGCGCTCCGCGCTGCGGGACGGACGCCGCCTTCACCTGGTCTACGTCTCCGCCACCGACACCTCCTCCGAGCGCGACGTCGATCCCATCACCCTGGAAAGTGACGGATCACATATGACTCTCGTGGCCTGGTGCCTCAGCGCCAAGGCCGAACGCAGTTTCCGGCTCGACCGGATCGAGTCGGCCCAGCTTCTCGACATCCCGGCCATCCGTCACCGCAGCCGACGTCGGAAGGCCGGGTCCGAGATCGAGCGGTCCGCCGGGGAAAGGCCTCGCGCCACCTTGACTCTGCGACCGACGGGCCGCTGGCTCGTGGAGCAGATCCCGTGCGTCTCCCAGGAGGAGACCGCGGACGGCAATCTCAGAGCCGTCGTGGAGGGACGCGACCGCGCCTGGCTCGTCGGCCTGGTCCTCTCAGCGGGTCGCCACCTCATCGCCGTCGAGCCCACTGACCTCGCCCAGGAGACGGCAGGCGTTGCCGAACGGGCCCTGACCTCATATGACACCGGTGCGGAATGATGCCGGCCCGGGGAGAGGCCGATCCGTCCGCCTTGGGGGGAACCGGCGGGAGCGGCGTTCGGAGATACTTCGCGCGGCGGCTACACTCGGCCCGTATCGATAGCCCCTACCATCTAGGAGTAGAGCCATGCGGTTTCAACTTTGGCACATGATCGTCCTGCTTGTTCTTGTGCTGGTTGTCTTCGGGTCCAGCAGGCTCCCTGACATCGCCAAGAGCGTGGGCCAGTCCATGAAGGTCTTCAAGAAGGAGATCAAGGAGCTGCGCGACGAGGACGAGACCGAGAAGCCCGCCGCTCAGATTCAGCAGCAGCCCCAGGAGGGCACCTACTACACCGAGCCCACCCAGTCCGGTCAGTCCGCCCAGAGCACCGAGGGCACATCCCAGAAGTGACGTCATCCGGCGAGAGCCGGTGACCTGGAGACGAAGGAGGCCGTGGTGCCCAAGCTCCCTCGGATCAAGCGATCGAGGCGCAAGGACAACCCCGAGGCGCGCATGTCCATCGGGGACCACCTGCGCGAGCTGCGCAACCGGCTCTTCATCTCGGCCCTGGGTGTCCTGGTCATGTCGGTCGTGGGGTACCTGGTCTACGAGCAGGCCTTCTCCCTCATCACCCGGCCGATCGAGGCCGCCAACGCCCGGGGCGCCAACCTCACTCTGAACTTCGACACGATCCTGGCCTCCTTCGACATGAGGCTCAAGGTCTCCATCTGGCTGGGAGTCCTGTTCTCCGCCCCGTTGTGGATGTACGAGTTCTGGGCCTTCGTGGGGCCGGGGATGACCCGCAAGGAGAAGGCCTACACCTGGGCCTACGGCGTTGTGGGGCTGCTGCTCTTCTCCGCCGGCGCCGCCCTGGGCATGTGGGTCATGCCGCACGCGGTCGCCATCCTCACCAGCTTCATCCCCAACGGTCCCACCGCGGGTCTTATCAACGCCGGTGTCTACCTGGCGTTCGTCATGAGACTGGTCCTCGTCTTCGGGCTGGCCTTCCTCCTGCCCGAGCTGCTCGTCGCTCTCAACATGCTCGGGCTCATGAAGGGCACGACGATGCTCAAGGGATGGCGCTGGGCCGTCGTCGCGATCTTCACCTTCATGGCCTTCGCCAACCCACTGCCAGACCCCTGGTCCATGATCTTCATGGCCCTGCCCGTCACTGGCCTGTACTTCCTGGCCTGCTTCATCTCGATCCGGCATGACAAGCGGGTGGAGAAGAGACGCGCTGAGCTCGACGCCGAGCTGGAGGCCGCCCTGGCCGAGTAGCCGAGGCAGTCGGGCACCCGATCGTTCTTCCTGACTTCATCTACTCCCTCATGCGCATTGCTCTGCTGTCCAACCCGTCCTCGGGACGCGGCCGCCACGCGGCCGCCGATGAGGTCGCACGACGGGTCCTGAGCGAGTCCGGGCACGAGGTTCTCCACGTGCGCGGCAGCTCGTACGAGCAGGCGCGTCGCGCCGGCCGGGCGCTCCTGGGGGACGGGCCGGTCAGGAACGTTGAGGCACTGGTCGTCGTCGGCGGGGACGGCATGGTGCACCTGGGCGTGGACATCGTCGCCACGACCGGCGTGCCGCTGGGCATCGTGGCTACCGGCACCGGCAACGACATCGCCAGGCACTTCGGCCTGCCCAGTCGGGACGCGGCCGCATCCGCCCGTCTCATTGACCGGGCGCTGTCCGGCGGCGGCGCCATCATGGCCACTGACGCGATCTACGCCTCCCGCCCCGACGGGACTCTGCTCGCCCCGCAGCGACGCTGGTCCCTGGCCGTGGTGAGTGCCGGACTGGACGCCGCCGTCAACGCCCGCGCCAACACCCTTTCCTGGCCGGCCCGCGAAGGACGCTACGTGCGCGCCTTCACGGCCGAGCTCGCGGCGCTGGCCCCTTACGGCTACCGGGTCACCACCGATGAGGGCACCTGGGAGGGACCGGCGCTCCTGCTGGCGGCCGCCAACACCCGCTACATCGGCGGCGGCATGGACCTGGCGCCTGAGGCCGACCCCGCTGACGGCCTGCTGGAGGTCCTGCGTCTGGACCCCGTGGGACGTCCCCACCTGGTCTCCCTGTTCTCCCGTATCTTCAAGGGAACGCACCTGAGTGACCCGGCCGTCCACGTCGAGCGCAGCCGCGCCGTCACCATCGAGGCACTGGACGAGCGCACCGGCCGCGACAAGGGCCTGCGCCCGCCCCCGCACCCCTTCGCCGACGGCGAGCCCCTGGCCCAGCTGCCCCTGCGGCTCGAGGCGGTGCCCGACGCGGTGCAGCTGCTCCTGCCGGCCCAGGGATGATCCAACCCGTAGTGTGGTTCCCATGAGCTCACCAGCCGAGCGCTATGCCGCATCTCGTCGTCGACAAGCCGCCGCCAGCAGTGAGCTCACCCGCTTCGCCCGGGACTATGACTTCCCCCTCGACCCGTTCCAGGAGGAGGCCTGCGCCGCCGTCGAGAGGGGAGAGGGCGTCCTCGTCGCGGCACCGACGGGAGCCGGTAAGACGGTGGTGGGGGAGTTCGCCGTCTACCTGGGCCTGGCCAAAGGGCTCAAGACCTTCTACACCACGCCGATCAAGGCGCTGAGCAACCAGAAGTACCTGGACCTTGTGGCCCGGCACGGCGAGGAGCGGGTAGGGCTGCTCACCGGCGACACCTCGGTCAATCCCCACGCGGACGTGGTGGTGATGACCACCGAGGTTCTGCGCAACATGCTCTACTCGGGCTCACGCGACCTGGATCGGCTGGGCTTCGTGGTCATGGATGAGGTCCACTACCTGGCCGACCGCTTCCGAGGGCCGGTGTGGGAGGAGGTCATCATCCACCTTCCCGCCGAGGTCCAGGTGATCTCCCTGTCCGCCACGGTCTCCAACGCCGAGGAGTTCGGCGACTGGCTCGGCCAGGTGCGCGGAAGGACCGCCGTCGTCGTCTCCGAGCAGCGCCCCGTCCCCCTGACCCAGCACATGATGGTCGGGCGCCGCCTCATGCCTCTGTACTCCCGCCCTGTCGATGCCGCCGCTCCCACGAGGTCTCCGGAGTATCGTGACGACGCCTCCGAGGGCGCCGATGAGACACAACCCGCGCCGTCGGCGCAGCCTCCGCTCAACCCGGAGCTGCTCAGGACCGTCAAGCAGGCCCGGCGCGCCGCCGCCTCCGGGGGCGCCTCCAAGAACAGCTACCGCAGCCGTGGTGGCGGCTCCGGGCGGGGAGCGCAGCCCTGGAAACGTTCCGCAGGTGGAGGACGGGCGCCCCGCCGTGGCGAGGGCGGCGCCCGTACAGCGCGGCTGAAGCCTCCCTCACGGCTGCAGGTCGTCAAGGCC
This sequence comes from Actinomyces viscosus, assembly GCF_900637975.1. Classification (NCBI taxonomy): domain Bacteria; kingdom Bacillati; phylum Actinomycetota; class Actinomycetes; order Actinomycetales; family Actinomycetaceae; genus Actinomyces; species Actinomyces viscosus. Next base: position 894,211 of record NZ_LR134477.1, read on the forward strand.
TTGGAGGAGGCTCATCTGCTGCCCGCCATCGTCTTCGTCTTCTCCCGGGCCGGCTGCGAGCAGGCCGTCCACCAGGTCGTCAGCGCCGGGGTGGACCTGACCACCGAGGCGGAGGCGGCGCGCATCCGGGAGGTCATCGAGCGGCGTACCGCTGATATCCCGGCCGGCGACCTGGGGGTCCTCGGCTTCCACTTCTGGGCCCATGCCCTGGAGCGCGGCGTCGCGGCCCACCACGCGGGGCTGCTGCCGGTGTTCAAGGAGACGGTCGAGGAGCTCTTCAGCGCGGGCCTGGTCAAGGTCGTCTACGCCACTGAGACGCTGGCACTGGGTATCAACATGCCCGCGCGCACGGTCGTGCTCGAGTCGCTGCGCAAGTGGAACGGGTCGGCCCACGTCACCCTCAGCCCGGGGGAGTACACCCAGCTGACAGGTCGGGCCGGGCGGCGCGGCATCGATGTCGAGGGGCACGCCGTCGTCCTGGCCGCCGACGACGTCGAGCCGGCCACGGTCTCCTCCCTGGCCTCCCGGCGCACCTACCCGTTGGTCTCCGCCTTCCGCCCGACCTACAACATGGCCGTCAACCTGCTCGAGCGCATGTCCCGGGCACGGGCACGCGAGGTGCTCGAGCAGTCCTTCGCCCAGTTCCAGGCCGACCGCGGCGTCGTGGAGCTGGCCGCCCAGGCGCGCCGCAAGCGCCGCAGCCTGGAGGATCTGGAGAAGGACATGGCCTGCCGCCTGGGAGACTTCCGCGAGTACGCGGCCCTGCGCCAGGCCATCGCCGACGCCGAGGCGGACCTGTCCCGGGACAAGGCCGCCGTGCGCCGCAGCGAGACGGGGCGGGCCATGAGCGCACTGGGACGCGGGGACGTCGTCGTCTTCCGTAAGGGCCGGCGCCGTCGCCACGGCATTGTCCTGGAGGTCGGTGCCGACCGGACCGGGACACCCACCATCACGGTGCTGGGGGAGGACTCACGAGTGGTCGCCCTGACTCCGGACACGGTGCCGGACGGCGTCATGCGGGTGGGCGCCCTGCGAGTGGCCGACTCGGTGGATCCTCACCGGCCCCGTGACCGCGACCGGCTCGTGCAGCGCCTGGTTGATGCGCTGCGGACGGGGGACCTGGAGGACGGGACGAGACGAGCTCGCACCCGCTCCGGCCGGGCGCAGGCCCGCCGGGACAGCGCCATCGAGAACCTTGAGCGCCTGCGCCACGAGATGCGCTCCCACCCCTGCCACGGGTGCCCCGACCGGGAGGAGCATGCCCGGGTGGGCCGCAAGTGGTCGCGTGCCAGGGCCGAGGCGGAGCGCCTGCAGCGGCGCATCGAGACCCGCACCGGCACCATCGCCCGCCTCTTCGACGCCGTGTGCGAGGTGCTGCTCGAGCTGGGCTATCTGCGACCCGTGGACCGAGGCCACCCCGAGCGCGAGCTGCGGGTGACCGGGGCCGGGAAGCTCCTGGCCCGGATCTACGCCGAACGGGACCTGCTCATCGCCGAGTGCCTGCGTACGGGCGTCTTCGAGGACCTCAGCGCCGGCGAGCTCGCCGGCGCCCTGAGCGCCTGCGTCTACGAACCGCGCCTGAGCTCGCAGTCGATCGGGCTGCCGGTATCACCCGGGTCGAGGCTCGGTCAGTGCCTGCGCGCCCACCTGGGGGTCTCGCACCGGATCCACGACCTGGAGTCCCTGGCCCGTATCGAGGCCTCCTCGGGTGCGGAGCCGGCACTGGCGGGGGCGGTCCAGGCCTGGTGCGACGGTGCGCAGCTGGCGGACATTCTCGATGCCACCGAGCTGACGGCCGGGGACTTCGTGCGCTGGTGCAAGCAGCTGCTCGACGTCATCGGCCAGATCGCCAGCCTCTCACCACCACCGGACGCCAGTCCCGAGCAGGCTGGGGCGATCACCGACCTGTCGTTGCGGGCGGCCGAGGCATCGCTGGACCTCAACAGGGGAGTGGTGAGCTGGTCCGCCGTATGAGGCGCTCCACCCCGTATAGGGTTCTCAGCCGTCTGCATCGGCCCGGGCTAGTAGTCTCGTTGCGGCCGATACCTCGAACGACAGGACCCACGCCCTCATGTCAGGCTTCTTCGCCCTTCTCGACGACATCGCCACGCTGGCCAAGCTGACGCTGTCCACCGTTGACGACACGGCCTCGATCGCCGTCAAGACCTCCGCGAAGGTGTCGGCTGCGGCCGTCGACGACGTGGCCACCACGCCCCAGTACGTCACCGGCATCACCCCGGACCGCGAGCTGCCGATCATCAAGCGGATCACGCTGGGCTCCCTTCGCAACAAGCTCCTCATCATCCTGCCGATCGGCCTGCTGCTGACGGCGGTGGCGCCGGCCCTGCTGCCGGTGGCGCTCATCATCGGCGGCGCCTACCTGTGCTTCGAGGGCGGGGAGAAGATTCTGGAGCGCTTCCTTCATTCCGATCACGTCCAGGAGGAGACCGGTCCGGTCGACGAGGCGCAGATCGTCCGTCAGGCCATCACCACCGACTTCGTTCTGTCCACCGAGATCATGCTGCTGGCCCTGGCCGAGGTGGAGGGCGAGTCCTCCGTACGGCGCATCATCGTCCTGGTCCTCATCGCGCTGCTCATCACCTTCGCCGTCTACGGCCTGGTCGCCGCTCTCATCAAGCTCGACGACGCTGGGGCGCACCTGGCCGGTCAGGGGCGCACGGGTGCCGTTCGGGCTGTCGGCCGTGCGATCGTGAAGTCGGCGCCCGCGCTCTTCAGAGGCATTGGGATCGTCGGTACCGTGGCGATGCTGTGGGTCGGCGGCCACATCCTGGCAGTGAACCTTGCCAAGGTCGGCTTCCACCCGCTGCACCACGCCATCGAGTGGGCCGAGGAGCTCACCCACAACCCGGTCCTGTCCTGGATCACCGGGACGGCCATGTCCTGCCTCATCGGGGCCGTCATCGGCACGCTGCTGGCCCTGGCCTGGCAGCCCGTGCACCACGCCCTGGCGCGCCGTCGTTCCACTGACTGAGGGCTTACTGACCGAGCCCGTCACCGAGGAAGGCCAGAATGGCGCGCACGCGCCGGTTCTCCTCGGAGGGGTCCAGACCCAGCTTGAGGAAGATCGCCGAGACGTGCTTGGCCACCGCCGCCCCCGACACGATCATCCTTGCCGCGATCTGGCTGTTCGACAGTCCTCGGGCCATGAGCTCGAGAACCTCAAGCTCACGCGGCGTCAGGTCGGCCAGGCCCGAGTGCGAGCCTCGCACCATGGCCCGGGTGACCTCGGGGTCGGTCACCATGCCTCCGGCCAGAACCACTCGCAAGGATCCCAGGAAGTCGGCGACCTCCGAGACCCTGTCCTTGAGCATGTAGCCCGTCTCGCCGGCGTCGGGTGGCGCCTCGGCGGCGAAGAGCTGCTGGGCGTATGTCGCCGACACGTACTGGCTGAGCACCATGATCGCCACGGCCGGGTGGCGGCGCCGGATGGCCAGCGCGGCTTCCAGACCGTCGTTCCTCATGGACGGCGGCATACGGACGTCGGTGATCACCGCATCGGGCAGACGCCCCTGAGCCTCCAGGAGGTCAACGCGCTCCACCAGTGCCGGCGCACTGCTCTCCCGAGCGACGATGTCGTAGCCTTGGCGCTCCAGCAGGCCTGCCAGCCCCTCGCGCAGCAGGGCCGAGTCATCGGCGATGACCAGTGAAGAGGCCGAAGTCATCATTTCCGCCTTCCCGAGTTGTCGGCGCCGCCTGGGCCCTCTGAGCCGTCTGGGCCGATTCCGCTCTCCCCACGGACCAGAAGCAGTGGCAGGTGCGCCGCGACCTGTGTCGGCCCGCCCGGAGGACTGGACAGCAGGAGCTCCCCGCCGAAGGCCGCGAGCCGCTCCCTCATGCCCACCAGACCGTGTCCCGGTTGGAGCCGGGCCCCGCCGGGTCCGGTGTCGACGACGCACACCCTCAGGATCTTGTCCACGGTCAGCAGGATGGTGACCTCGGCACCAGGAGCGTACTTGAGCGCGTTGGTCATCGCCTCCAGGGCGAAGAAGTAGGCTGCGGCGATCACCCCCTCGGGCATCGTCGGCAGGGGGTGCGGGCAGACGACCCTCACGGTCCTGCCGGTCCCATCAGCTCGATCCGCCGCATCATGGACGGCAGCGGCCAGACCGAGATCGGTGAGCACCTGGGGATGAATTCCGCGCACCGTGGTGCGCAGCGAGTCCAGCCCGCCGGCGACCGCCGCCTTGGCCTCGTCCAGGAGGCCGGCGAGTGCCGGGTCTGCGGTCACAGCGGGGGAGAGCTGCGCCTCTCCGAGCTTCATGAGTCCGACGACGAGCCGTTGCTGAGCGCCGTCGTGCAGATCACGCTCGATGCGGCGGCGCTCGACCTCGTAGGCCGCGACGATCGCTCGCCGGGATGCCGTCAGCTCGGCGATCCTCCGAGACGCGACGGCCTCGTGGGTAGACGCGGCACTACGTAGCCATCGTGGCGGAAACCTCAGCTGCACGGTCCCAAGGTACCGTGTCACGGCTAGCGGGGAGGTGAGCCAGGAGCCCGCTGCGCCGGGGGTACACCCAGCACTACCTCACCAGGAGTGCGAGCACTATCGCGATCGCCCTGAAAAGGCGGTGAGATAAGAGGTATGAACACTCCACTGATCACCACCAGCGACATTGTCAAACGCTTCGGCACGGTGACGGCACTGGCCGGCGTGAGCATCAGCATCGCCGCGAGTGAGACCGTCGCGATCATGGGCCCCTCAGGGTCGGGTAAGTCGACGCTGCTGCACTGCCTGTCCGGGGTCCTCGTCCCGGACCACGGGACCGTGGCCTTCGGGGGTGCCGAGATCTCCCGTCTCACTGATGCGCAGCGCTCCCATCTGCGGCTGCGCGAGCTGGGATTCGTCTTCCAGGACAGCCAGCTCGTCCCCGAGCTGCCCGCCCGTGAGAACGTGGCGCTTCCGCTCATGCTCACCGGTACCTCGACGCGGCCGGCGCTGCGCGCCGCCGACGAGATGCTCGCCCGGCTCGGCCTGGCAGAGCTCAGGGGCCGCCTTCCTGCGCAGATGTCGGGCGGACAGGCTCAGCGCGTGGCGATCGCCCGGGCGCTGGTGGGCAGCCCCCGTGCGATCTTTGCCGATGAGCCCTCCGGCGCCCTGGATCAGGCCACCGGCCACGAGATGATGCAGCTGCTGACGGCGGCCGTCTCCATGGCGGGTGCGACGCTGGTCGTTGTGACGCACGACCTCAACGTCGCACGCTGGTGCTCTCGTCTCATCGAGATCCGTGACGGGCTGGTCCACTCCGACCGACTCCTGAAGGTCAGCTCCGCACCCAGCTCCGCACAGATGGCGCAATCGGGGGTGGCCCGATGAGCAGCTTCGCGAATGCCTCAGCTCCCGTCTCCGTGGCCACAGCCGCGGCAGGTTCGTCCCGCAGTGCAGCCGGCCGTCCTGGCACCCTGGCCCTGACCCGCCTCACTGCTCGTCTCACTCGTGCTCGACTTGCCTCCCGTGAAGGGGAGACGCTGCTGTACCTGGCCAGTATCCTGGCCTACACCGTGGCCACCTGCGCGGCTCTGACCGTCGCCGGAGGTACCTGGATGTTCTACAGCCGCGGCGAGCATCCAGAGCGGGTTACCGCCTGGCAGGCCGCGGCCCAGAGCTCGGGCTACGGCTTCGACCGCGTGGCGCAGCAGTACCTCATCATGTCCCTTCTGGCCTGCGCCATGTTGGTGCCGGCCATGGTGGGGCTGGCCTCCAACGCCGCGGTGCTGGGAGCGCGCAGCCGCGAGCGGCGTCTGGCGGTACTGCGCCTGCTGGGTCTGTCCGGGGCCGATGTCACCCGCATGTCCTTGCTGGACGCCCTTGTTCAGTCTGCCGCCGGCGCGGTCATCGGTACCGTCGTCTACCTGATCACGCTCCCCGCCTGGGGCAGTCTCACCGTCATGGGCACCCGGATCACCCCCGGTGAGATGATTCTGCCACTGGGATACCTTGCCGTTGTCCTCGTGGGGGTCATCCTGATTGGCCAGCTCTCGGCCTGGCGGGGTCTGCGTCAGGTACGGATCTCCCCGCTGGGTGTCTCCCGGCGAGCCAATGGACCGCGAGCCGGCGTCTGGCGCGTCATCGTGTTCCTTGGAACGATGTTCGCTGCTCCGCATGTCATTGGATCGCTGCCTTCGCAGTACCGCGCCTTCGTCGTGTACGCCATGATCATGGCGGTCATCTTCGTCTTCGACCTGGCCGGTTCGTGGTTCACGCAGCTGCTTTCTCGAGGGCTGGCCAGGCTTCGCGGCCCGGTCATGCGCTGGACCGCTCGCCGGATCCAGGCCGCGCCCACCGCGACGTGGCACCGGGTCTCCGCCATGGGGCTGCTGGCCTTCATCGGCGGTTTCATCAGCAGCTTCATGTCGCTCATGCCACAAGGCTCCGATACCGGGACGGCTACGGAGACAGGATCGGCTGAGGCCTTCGTCTACTCCATCATGTGGGACTGCGAGAAGGGAGCCATCATTACCCTGGCCTTCGGGTTCGTTCTGACGGCCACGTCGATCCTCATCAGTCAGGCATCGGGAACCATCGAGCGCGCGGAGCAGTCCCGCAGCCTGCGCCGCATGGGCGCCCCCGCGGGGTACGGCCTGCGCGTCATGTGGATGGAGACCTATACGCCGCTACTGCTCGCCGTTCTCGGCGGCGCTGGTCTTGGCACTCTCATGGCCTCGCTACTGACGGGGATGTCGCCGGTCTCCGGTATCTCCCCGTTGATGCTCGGCATCATCATCGTCGGACTGGTACTGACGGGCCTGGCCCTGCGAGCCTGCCACCCGCTGTACTACCGTCTCCTCGGGGAGACGGAGCGCCACAACGACTGACACCGCCGACGCCGCGCGGACCCGGTTCCAGAGAACCGCTGCCCACAGCCACCCACAAGGCGAGACGACGTCGCATTACTCGTATGCTTCACCGCGTGACAGTAGCTTCCCGGTCTATCCGCTGGCTTCGCCGATCAGCTCCCGCAGCCATGGCGCTGCTGGCCGGTCTGGCCACCTACACGGCCTTCCCGCCGATAAGCCTGTGGTGGTCGGCCCTCATCGGAGTCGGCGCACTCATGCTTCTGACCCGTGGCCGTGGGGTCTGGTCCGGGACCGGCCTGGGACTGCTCTACGGGTTCGGTCTGTTCACGCCCCTGCTTCACTTCACGATGGTGGGGATGGGCAACCCGATCGGCTGGATCGCGCTGACGGTCTTCGAGTCGCTCTACCTGGCCGGGCTCGGCGGGGCCTGGGCCCTGGTCAGCCGCCTCCCGCGGCTTCAGAGCACACCTGGGGACTCATCCCGCGGACTGCCTCTGCTGCGCCGTGTGCCCGCAGGCGCAGCGGGTGTGCTTGCCTTCGCTCTGCTGTGGTCGGGGTTTGAGGAGCTGCGCTCCGTGTGGCCGCTGGGTGGCTTTCCTTTCGGTCGGCTGGCCTTCGCCATGGCCGATGCGCCCGTCCTGCCGGCTGCGGCCTATGTCGGCAGCGCCGGGGTGGGGCTGCTGGTGGCCCTGGCTGCGGGCTGCCTGGCTCACGCGGCTCGGCGAGTCCATGAACGTCGTGCCGTCCCGGTCGTCATCTCCGCAGCTGTCGCGGCCTGCTTGCTCACCGCTCCTCAGGCTCTGCCGCTGCACACCCGGGCCGAGAACGGCACTGTTCGCGTCGGAGCCGTCCAGGGAAATGTGGCCACCGACTTCGAGGACGCCTTCAACCGCGCCCTGGAAGTCACCGGCAACCATGCTGAGGCCACGAGAAAGCTGGCCGCCGACGTCGGCCCCGGCAACCTCGACATGGTCATCTGGCCGGAGAACTCGGCGGACCTGGACCCGCGCGACTACCCGGCCTCGGCGGCCATCGTCGATGAGGCCGCCCAGGCCGTTCAGGCGCCGGTGCTCGTCGGCGCCGTCCCCTTCGTCGACGACATCCGCTACAACGACCTCCTCGTGTGGAGTCCCGGAGACGTCGCTGGGCAGACGACTCACCCCTACTACCGCAAGCACCGGCCCGTGCCCTTCGCCGAGTACATTCCCGCCCGTTCCCTCGTGCGGCGCCTGACCACCCAGGTCGACCGCGTCGGCATCGACATGCTGCCCGGCACCGGCCCCAGCACGCTCACGGTTCCCGCCGTCACCCAGGGTCGTGACGTCACCTTCGCCATGGGGATCTGCTTCGAGGTCGCCTACGACGACGCTCTGCGCACCGGCGTCAAGCAGGGTGGCCAGGCGATCGTCATCCCGACGAACAACGCCTCCTTCCTCGACTCCGGCGAGGCCGCCCAGCAGCTCGCCCAGGGCCGCGTCCAGGCGGTGGTCCACGGCCGCAGCGTCATCCAGGCCTCGACCGTGGGCTACACCGCGATCATCAGCCCCCGCGGCGAGGTCGAGCAGGTGACCCGTCCCTACACGCAGGCCAGCCTCGTGGCCGACGTCCCGCTGCGCAGCTCTCAGACGGTCGCCGACAGGCTCGGTCCTGCCCCCGGCCTCATCCTCCTGGCCGGCGCGGGCGCGCTGCTCGGCGCCGGTATCCTGGGTCAGGTGCGTCTGCGGAGGAAGGCAGCGGCCCCGGCTCGCCGTCCTCGCCGCTGATCTCGGATACTCTCAGGGTGTCTCAGGTAGCCTCGGCACCACGCAAACCCAACCTTGGAGAGAGAAGTGAAGGCACTCGTCGTCAGCCCGACCTACAACGAGATCGAGTCCCTGCCCACGGCACTGGACCGGGTCCGTGAGCACTCCCCCGAGGCGGACGTTCTCGTCGTCGACGACGGTTCCCCCGACGGCACCGGCGACTACGCCGACACGCGGGCGAACGAGGACTCCCACATTCACGTCCTGCACCGCTCGGAGAAGAACGGGCTGGGCCCGGCCTACCTCGCCGGTTTCTCTTGGGCACTGGCCGCCGGCTACGAGCTCATCGTCGAGATGGACGCCGACGGCTCCCACCGGGCCGAGGACCTGGCCCTGCTCATCCAGCGCGCCGAGATGGCCGACGAGCCCGACCTCGTCATCGGCTCGCGGTGGGTCTCCGGCGGGGCCACCGAGGGCTGGGACGCCAAGCGCGTGGCCCTGTCCAAGGCCGGGAACCTCTACATCAACGCCATGCTGGGGCTGCGCGTCAAGGACGCCACCGCGGGCTTCCGGGTCTTCCGCGCATCCATCCTGCGCCGCATGGACCTGAGCAAGGTCGAGGCCCTCGGGTACGGCTTCCAGGTCAACATGACCAAGCTCGTCGACGAGGTCGGCGGCCGCATCGTGGAGATGCCCATCACCTTCCTGGAGCGGGAGGCGGGTCAGTCCAAGCTCTCCGGGGGAATCTTCACCGAGGAGCTGTCCCTGGTGACCCGCTGGGGCATCGCCAAGCGCTCGGGCCAGCTGCTTGACGCCGCAAAAGTTGCCGGAGACCGGCTGCGTGCGGCCCGCGACAAGCGCCGTCGGACCGCGACCGGCTACCGCCAGCAGCGTCCGTCGAGCTCATCGCGCCAGAAGCGCTCTTAGGAGCCGGGAGCACCACACGGAGTGCCCCCGGGATGAGAAGGGCTGAGACGAGAAGGGCTCAGCCGCTGACCCGCTCGCGGTAGACCTCGCCGCTGCGCAGTGCCTCAAGGCGCTCGTTGAGGAGAACCTCGAGCTCCTCGACCTTGCGACGCTCCAGGAGCATGTCCCAGTGGGTGCGGGGGGTCTTCTTGGGCTCGTCGGGCTCGGGGTCGTCCTCGCCGCGCCGGGCGGCGGGCTGGCCGCACTCGGGGCACTCCCACGTGGGGGGCACCTCGGCCTCAGTGGACATCGGGATCTTGGTGACGTGCGCCATGGGGCACTCGTAGCTGACGATCATCCGCTCAGCGAACTCGACGCCATCCTCCGACTCCATCGACTTCGCGCCGATAGTCATGCCTCGCAGTGCGCGGTCTGCCATGCTCGTGGCCTCCTCGTGGCTCGTCTCTCGCGTCTCGCGGTGTCCCGCCTCTGTGGCGGCGTGCTCGGCTCGCGCACGGGCTCACAGGACACCGGTGCGTCAACACCGGGGGAGGGCGATTTGTTCCCACCGGTCCCAACGCGGTCCGGACAACGATCATACCGGTTGGCGGAGCGTAGGACGTCGTCGGGTTGGATCCGCCTCCGTGGTTCCCGTCCCCTCCCGCGGCGCCCGCGGTGACCCCGTGGGAACCGGCATGTACGACGTGTACGTCCCAACGGACCGCGGCATACTTGGCCCCATGGCTCAGCGCATCGGCATTCTCACGGCGGGCGGCGACGCCCCGGGGCTCAACGCGGCGATCCGAGGCTTCGGAAAGGCGGCGATCCAGCAGCACGGCTGGGAGCTCATCGGCTTTCGCGACGGTATGCGGGGTCTGGCCGAGAACCGCTTCACCGAGCTCGACGCCGCCGCGCTGTCCGGGATCCTCACCACCGGCGGAACCATGCTGGGAACCAGCCGGGACAAGGTGCATCGCATGATGGTGGACGGCGAGCCCCGCGACATGGTTCCCACCATCGTGGACAACTGCGAGAAGAACGGGATCGACGCGCTCGTGTGTCTCGGCGGAGGCGGGACCGCGAAGAACGCCAAGCGCCTCATGGACGCCGGTCTCAATGTCATCCACCTGCCCAAGACCATCGACAACGACATCGTCCACACCGACTCCTCCTTCGGTTTCGCCACGGCCCTGGAGATCGCCACGGAGGCAGTAGACCGGCTGCACTCGACGGCGCACTCCCACCACCGCATCATCCTCACCGAGATCATGGGGCACCGCGCCGGGTGGCTGGCCCTGGGCGCCGGCATCGCGGGCGGTGCGGACGTCATCCTGCTGCCCGAGATCCCGTACTCGGTGGACGCGATCGCGGACAAGATCGAGAGACGCCGTTCCCACGGGTCGTCCTTCTCGGTGGTGGCCGTGGCCGAGGGGGCGCTGTCGGTGACGGACCACGCCGAGCTGGAGCACGCCCGTGCCCTGGTCAAGGACGCCTCCAGCCCCGAGCGCAAGGCCATGGCCAAGCGGGGCGTCAAGCGACTGGAGGCCTCCCACCGTGCCAACACCTTCACTCTGGCCGAGCAGCTGGAGAACCTGACCGGGCTGGAGGCCCGCGTGTCCATCCTGGGGTACGTCCAGCGCGGCGGCTCACCCTGCGGGGCGGACCGTCTGCTGGGTACGCGCCTGGGGGTGGCCGGCGCCAGCGCGATCGCCGAGGGCCGGTACGGCGTCATGGTGGCCGACCGCGGCCACGGCACTGAGCTGGTGCCCCTCAAGGATGTGGCCGGTCGCACCAAGTTCGTTCCGGCCGACCATGAGTGGATCCGGGCGGCTCGTGCCGTGGGGACGGCCCTAGGAGACTGAGCACCGATCGGCACACATCCCTAGGGCGGCGCCGGCAGACCGTAAATACGCATAGTCGCGTGTGACTGGTGATCGATGGGGACTCCGATGATGATGACCAGGGTTGCACCGGGTGTGCTGGCCCCGGTGATGTCTGCTTGACCGCGGACCGCCGTATTGATCTCTTTGAGGTCAGGGTTGTACCCGTCGTCGATCGTCATCGGTTCGGCGGGTGGGGGATCAAGGGGGAAGGTGATCTGAGAGGCACCGCCCCCGGGGCGGATGACCACGTGATCGCCCTCAGCGTCGTCGGGCTGCCCGTGGCTCAGGCCCACCGCGCCGGCTGCCAGCCCGGGCGTGTCTGAGGCACCGGTGACGGTCCTGCTCCTCGGGTCGAAGACCGCGGAGACCGTGGTCGCTGCACACCACTCCTGAGAGGGCGAGTACCCGGCGTACGAGCCCTGCCAAGGAGTCGGAGAGCTCAGAAGCGCCAGCCGGCCGGACGAGCGTGAGGCGGCATCACCAATGCCGTAGCCGGCTCCCAGGTCGTGAGCGTGAGTGTCTGCTCCCGCCACACCGGCCATGGCATCGAGGCTGAGGGCCTGCGCCTGCCACCCCTCAGTGGGCGAGCCACTGAGGTCGGAGGGGCCGCCGCCCTTGATGGCAACGGTCCAGCCGGCGATCACGACCAGGTGCTCCTGGTCGACCTCGAGCATCAGCGGTGGTGACTGACGCTGCTGGGACGGTGCGTCCTGCGGAGCCAGGGTGAGCGTCCCGTGGCTGAATCCGGTGTCGGAATCGGACTCGTGCGTGAAGCCGAGGACGAAGCTGGAGTGCCCGGCAGTACCCGAGTAGCGGATGCTCTCCGCCTTGATGCCGATGGCCTTCAGGTCCCATAGCTTGGCTCCCTTGTCCAGCTCGTAGGCGATTGTGCCGTCGAGGACCGCCGAGTCGGTGAGCTGAAGAGGCCCACCATCACTCAGGTGCTCGCTCACCACCTCTCCGGTCACGGCGTCAAGAACAATCGTGACGCATGGAGGGGTCTGAGGCATGACCCGCCCCGGTCCATCGACCCGCAGCGCGATGTAGCGCTCGTCCGGGCTGGTGATCAGGTACTGCGACTGGGGAGGGCGGAAGTAGTCAACGCCGTACAGGGCGATTCCACTGGCCTCCGGGACAGACAGGTACGTGGCGTCCTGCCTGTGATAGCTCCACCTGCGCGTCCCGTCGGCGGGGTCAAGTCCGACGACGCCCTCTTCAGCGAGTACGACGGGGCCTGCTGCACCTGAGGTCACGTCAAGCAGGTTGTCGAAGTCCTGGTGCCAGACGTCATCGGGGGAGAGGGACGTGGGTCTGCTGGGGAGCCCGTTCGTCTTGATATCGGCGGCAGTGCTCTGCGTGACCGGCTCATAGCGCAGACCGGGCACGATGACGGCGATCAGCACCAGCGGAGGGATGAGCACCAGTGCCGTCAGTCCGACCACTGGCATCCGCAGGACGCGATGTACGGGGCGAGGAGAGCCGGCGGCCGGCTCGTTGCCACAGACGCGATACGTCCTGAGGGCCAGGTCAAGACATGCTATGAGGCCGAGGCTGAATGCGGCCGGGCTCAGAGAGAATGCTACCGATATTGATCCCGGAGGCTCGCAGCACCTCTCTCCACAGGATGACCAGGCCTCCGGATCCGCCGATCAGCCACGTCAGAATCACGATGACCGGAAGCCAGAGCGCACCAATGAGAAATCCGTCGAGGTAGTGACCGCTCGCCTGTGCCCTGAGCGCCCACTGCCGGGCGCGGCCTCCGGACCAGAGCAGCGCTGCGGTCAGCCAGGGGACCAGAAGACCACCGATGTAAAGAGCAGCCAGGCATGCGATCACGAGAGCCGCACCGGGTACTGGCTCGTGCCTGGAGACGGACAGCCCCACGGAGACGATGAAGGTGACCATAAATCCTGCCCGCAGGAGCCGGAGAACACGGCCAGTGTGTGGCGACGAGTAGAAACGGGACCGTCCTGGGGGAGCGATAACCGGCTGCATCAATGTCTGTCTTCCGATTCTGTCCGACTCGATTCCTCTCCTCGCTCGCCCCGATCAGTCGTGGGGAAGGAGCGGCCCCGGAATCCAGGCGACCTCTCCGGGTTCCACGCCAGCCGGGGCGTCACCGGAGACGATGACGTCGGCGCGCTCCCAGGGACGGTCCTTGGCGAAGAAGAGGCGTTCTCCGGCCATCCACCAGTGCCAGAAGCGCACCGTCTCCTCGGCGTTTCCGTTGACTCCCTCTGCGATGTCGCGACTGATGCCTCGACGTTCAGCGACGTCGTCACCGGTCTGGACCCACGCGTGGGCGTCGATGAGACCGCTGACGGCGCTGAGGCCGGCCCCGGTTCCCTCGACGACGACCAGGGGAGCGCCTGCCGGGATCCGGATGGAGCCCTCGCGACCGTGCTCCCGCCACGCGTCCGGAACGAGGTCGAGCGAGCCGTTCTCGCGCAGCTCTCTCAGGGCGTCAACGAGTCGCTGGTCCCACTGGTAGAGGGGCTCGTTCCAGATGAGGTCGTCCATGTGGAAGGTCTGGGAGCCCGGCACGGCTGCGGTCAGTGCCTTGGTGAGTGTGGTCTTGCCGGATCCGCCTCGTCCGTCGACGGCGATGATCGCAGGTCTGCCCTCGGGTGATCCGACGAGATCCAGCAGGTGCGCGACGAGGTCAGCGATTCTGCTGGCCTGCCACTGGGCCACGGCCGGTTCCTCGGGCTGCAGCTCGACGGACTCGGCAGCACTCACCAGTCGAAAACGGCTGCTGCCGGCAGTGCTCGGGTCGTTGCGCATCATGGGTCCTTTCAGGGAGCGGCTCATGAGGGTCAGGTCAAGGATCCGTCCGAGCTTCTCCCCGGCCTGCGGGATGGTGCCGACAGTATTGAAACCATAGCGCTCATGCAGCCGTACGGAGGCCGTGTTGCCGGCCTCGATGAGGGCGATCATGGTGCGGTCCCCGGCCTGCTGCGAGGACTCGATCAGCCCTGCGAGGAGCCTGGCGCCGAGCCCTCGCCCTTGGACGGCCGACGTCAGGTAGATCGAGTCCTCGACCGTTCGGGCGTACCCCTCATAGGAGTGCCAGGCACTGGCGACCGCGAAGCCGACGATCTCTTGCGCTTTCCCCTCCGGGTGGGCGACAAGCGCTGTTCCGCGCTGGACCATGGGGGCCAGCCAGGCCTCGGCCTGGGCGGGATCCTGCTCCACACTGGTCCAGATCGCCAGCGACTCCCGCACTGCGGCATTGCGGATCTGGCGGATGGCAGGGGAGTCCGCCATGGTCGCTGGGCGGATCCGGTAGGTGTCATCCGTGTCTGTGAGGGTCATGCGTTGTCCTTCCCAACGTACCGGGCCAGGTGCTGGGCCGTCAGAGTCGTCGGGGCGGCCACCATCTGGGCCGGAGTTCCGGTGAACATGACGCGACCGCCGTCGTGGCCCGCGCCGGGTCCGAGGTCGATGATCCAGTCGGCGTGCGCCATGACGGCCTGATGGTGCTCGATGACGACGACGGTGCGTCCGGAGTCAACGATCCTGTCCAGCAGTGCGAGCATGGCCTCGATGTCGGCCGGGTGGAGTCCGACGGTCGGTTCATCGAGCACGATGACGCGACTGTCCTGGGCGAGGTGAACGGCAAGCTTGAGCCGTTGGCGCTCACCGCCTGACAGCGTGGTCAGCGCCTGGCCGAGGCGCAGGTAACCGAGCCCGACGTCCTTAAGCCGAGACAGGATCGTGGATGCGGCAGGCAGGCGCGCCTCCCCCTGGGAGAAGAGCTCACGAGCCTCATGGGCGCTCATGTCCAGGACATCGGCGATACTGTGTCCACCCAGACGGTAGGCGAGCACCTCGTCGTTGAAACGGCGTCCTCGGCAGGCCTCGCACCGGGACTCCACGGTCTCCATGAAACCGAGCTGCGTCTCGATGACTCCGGTTCCACCGCACACCGGGCAGGCGCCTTCTGAGTTGGCTGAGAAGTACGAGGGCTTCGCGCCTTTGTCCTTATTCGCCTTGGCGAAGGCCTTGCGAATATGATCGAGCAGCCCGGTGTAAGTGGCTGGATTCGATCGTCGGGAGCCCTTGATCGGGGTCTGGTCAATCGTCACCACGTCATCCATGGGGGAGAGGTGACCATGGATGAGACTCGATTTTCCTGATCCTGCGACGCCAGTGACGACGGTAAGAACTCCTACAGGAATATCGACGTCGACGTCGCATAGATTGTTCGTGTTGGCTCCGCGAATCTCAATGACTCCTGTGGGGGAGCGGTGGGTGGTTTTGATGCGCACCCGATCGGCCATGTGGTGCCCGGTGAGGGTGTCGGAGCTGAGCAGCTCCTCAACGGTTCCTTCGAAGCAGATTCTGCCGCCCTGGCTGCCGGCTCCCGGCCCCAGGTCCACCACATGATCCGCGATCTGGATCGTCTCGGGCTTGTGCTCGATGACGAGCACCGTGTTCCCCTTGTCCCGCAGGGACAGCAGCAGCTTGTTCATCTGGTGGAGGTCGTGCGGGTGCAGGCCGATGCTGGGCTCGTCGAAGACATAGGTGACGTCGGTAAGAGCCGAACCCAGGTGGCGCACGAGCTTGGTGCGCTGGGCCTCGCCGCCCGAGAGCGTCGAGGCCGGACGATCCAGTGACAGGTACCCCAGACCGATGGACACGAATGCGTCCAGCATTTTCTTCAGGTTGTCAAGCAGGGGAGCCGCATCGAGTAGAATTTCCTGAAGATGGGTAACCCACTGCGCAAGATCAGATATCTGCATGGCGCAGGCGTCGGCAATGGATCTGCCATCGATCAGACAGGTCCGGGCCGGTTCGGCCAACCGGGTTCCGGCGCACTGCGGGCACACTCCGAAGACAACGGCTCGTTCCACGAAGGCGCGAATATGGGGCTGCAGCGCCTCGGGCTCCTTGGAGAGCATCGACTTGCGGATCCTGGGTACGAGCCCCTCGTAGGTGACGTTGATGCCGCCGACCTTGATCTTGGTCGGCTCCTTGTAGAGCAGGTCGTCGCGCTGCCTGGGCGTGAAGGCGGAGACCGGTTTGTCAGTCGGGAAGAGACCGGACTCGGTGAAGCTGCGCAGCTGCCAGCCGCCCGCCGAGTAGCCGGGTACGCTAATCGCACCGTCCTGCAGGCAGAGCGTCTCGTCGAGCACCTGGGTCAGGTCGATGTCGGACACCTTTCCCAGGCCTTCGCAGCCCGGGCACATCCCGCCCTGCACGGTGAAGGTCTTGCGCTCAACGACCTTGCGGCCGCCGCGCTGCGTGGTGACCGCGCCGCCGCCGGTGACCGATGGAACGTTGAAGGCGAAGGCCTGGGGAGAGCCGATATGCGGCGCACCCTTGGTCGAGAACAGCACCCGCAGCAGGGCGCCGACGTCGCTGACGGTACCGAGCGTGGAGCGCGGATTGGACCCCATGCGCTCCTGGTCCACGACGATCGCCGGCGTCAGTCCTTCCAGGCGGTCGACGTCGGGGCGCGCGCTGCCATCCATGAACCCCTGAACGAAGGCCGGGTAGGTCTCGTTGATGAGTCGGCGCGACTCGGCGGCGATCGTGGCGAAGACGAGTGAGCTCTTGCCGGAGCCCGACACGCCGGTGAACACCGTGAGCCTGCGCTTGGGGATGACGACGTCGACACCGCGCAGGTTGTTCTCGCGCGCTCCGACGACGTGGATGACGTCATGATCGTCAGCAGGGACCCGTCCAGCAGCCTCTCCAGCAGTCACAGGAGGGATTGTGCCGGATACCGCCGGTGCGGCGCACACATCTATCGCCGATAATGTACATTATGTCATTCTTACCGAAGCTCCCTCTCACCCAGCAGGAGCCCCACCATGCGCTGCGCGAGATCCGCCATGAACCCGTGCGCTTCGGACTGATCGTCTCCGTCATCACACTGGTGGCGTACCTCACATTTTTCCTGGCCTCGCTCGCCGTCGGGCTGGCACACCTCTACCGCGCCGGCATCGACGGCTGGGACGCCGCCAGCGTGGCCATCACCGACGCCTCCAACGAGAACCTCTCTGCCTCGCGCCTGAGTGACGAGCATGGGACGCCGCCAGCGTGGCCATCACCGACGCCTCCAACGAGAACCTCTCTGCCTCGCGCCTGAGTGACGAGCAGCTGAGCGTCGCCAAGGACCTGGCCCAGGACGGCGGGACCACGGCGTCGACCGACACGACCTTCCAGTCGGCCCCCATGGTGACCCTGGACGGCGAGGCCCTCAGACGGTACGGCCCCACCAGCCTGTCCCCCGCGGTATCCGCCGTCGTGTTCAAGGCCGACCTGACGGGCGACAGCAAGGCAGTGAAGTCCGCCCAGGACGCCGGCTTGACCATCCTCACCAGTGAGGAGCTCGTTCAGACCTTGCCCGGGTACTCGGCGCAGGTCCTCACCTTCAGCCTCATGATCGGCTCACTCATCATCATCGCCTCCACGGTGCTGGGCATCTTCATCTACGTGCTGACCCTCCAGAAGAGACCGGTTCTGGGAATCCTCAAAGCGCGGGGCGTGCCTACCGGTTACCTCATCCGCTCCGGTTGCGCCCAGACGCTCGTGCTGTCGGTCGCCGGTATCGGAACCGGGCTACTTCTGACGGTGGCGACCTCCCTGGTCCTGCCCAGCGCCGTCCCCTTCAGGCTCTCCGGCCTTCTCGACCTGCTGATCGCCGCCGCCTTCGTCCTCGTCTCGGTGGCCGGCGGTCTTATCTCCGTGCGGGTCGTCTCCCGCATCGACCCCGTGGAGGCCATCTCATGACGACGTCGGAGCCAGCAGCCGACGCGGCAACCACAGTCATGTCCCTTAAGTCAGTGACCCGGGACTACCGTCAGGGCAACGAGACCGTTCACGCGCTGCGCAGCACCGATCTTCAGCTCCACACCGGCGAGCTGCTCGGGATCCTGGGGCCGTCCGGCTCAGGAAAGTCGACGCTGCTGACCATCATGGGCGGCCTGCGCTCCCCCTCCAGCGGCACTGTCACCATCTCGGGTGAGCCGTTCTCCGCCCTGCCGGAGAAGCGCCGGGCCCAGATCCGGCTGCGGCGCATCGGTTTCGTTCTGCAGGCCTCCGGTCTGGTTCCCTTCCTCAGGCTCAACGACCAGTTCGGCCTCTACGACCGGGTCACGCGCGTGAAGGGCGACACCGGCAGGAGGGACCACCTCCTGGACTCGCTCGGCATCTCGAAGCGCGCACACGCCTACCCCTCCGAGCTCTCCGGGGGTGAGCGCCAGCGCGCCGCCATCGCGGTGGCGCTCTACCACGACCCCGACATCATCCTGGCCGATGAGCCGACCGCCGCCCTGGATACCCGACGGGCTCAGGACGTCGCCCGCCTGCTTGCCGATCAGACCCACGAGCTGGGCAAGGCCACGGTCATGGTCACCCACGACGAGAGGCTCCTTCCCGTGTGCGACCGGGTCCTGGTCATGCACGACGGTGTCCTGGCGGAGAAGGACAAGAGGCGGGACGACGTCGATGCCGGCTGAGCCGGCGCTGGTTCCTCCCAGCCTGGAGAACTACAGTCGTGAGCCGTGTCCACGATCCCGAACTCCGACCACTTCCCCACTGCCGTCTTCCTCGGAGACTCCGTCACCACCGGCTGGCGGGCGCTGAGCCACCCCCGCAACCGCTGGACCTCCCTGGTGTGCGAGCACCAGCGGTGGCGGGAGGTGAATCTGGCGGCGGACGGTCTCGGGTTCTTCGCACGCCGTGGAGGTCATCTACCGGGCGGTCATCGTTCACCGTCGTGTCGCGACACCACGTGGTTGGAGGCGGTGCTGCGCTGCGAGCCCGACGTCCTGACGATCAGCCTGGGTCTGAACGACGCCGCATTCCTCCCCTCTCAGCGCGAGCTGGTCGAGCAGGCCATCGACCATGACCTCACCTTCGTCTCCCAACGGCTTCGGGGCGTCTCTGTCATCGTCGCCCCGTACTTCCCCTCCCTGGAGGTCGGCCCGCGGTTCCAGGCGATCCGCCGTCTCGTCCACGAGAGGGCCACGTCCCTGGGGCTGACCTCGACCGACGCCCTGACGACGGCGATCAGCGGTGACGAGGACCGGCTGGCCATCGACGGCATCCACCCCGACGACGCCGGCCACGCGCAGATGGCCCGGGCCATGATCTCCCTCTACGCCGAGATCCTGCCGATCGCGTAACGCTTAGCCTGCGTTTGCGCAGGTCAGTTGGGTAATGCCGATCTTGAGGCTTATGCTTGGGAGCAGATCGCACAGACCGTGAACGACTCAGAAGCTTGAGGACCCACTAGTGGAGTCACACCGCGAACCCACACTGGCTGATGTTGCCCAGGCTGCAGGCGTCTCGCTGACTACAGTCTCCCGCGTGCTCAACAACCGCGGTTACCTCTCCCAGGAGACACGGGAGCGGGTAGCCGAGGCGATCGCGCAGCTCAACTACCGCCCCAATCAGATCGCCCGGGCACTGCACGGCAAGTCGACACAGTCGATCGGGCTGATCGTCCCCACCGTCGCCCTGCCCTTCTTCGGCGAGCTCACCGAGCACGTTGAGGACTTCCTGGCCGACCACGGCTACAGGACGTTCGTCTGCAACTCCATGGGCAAGGCGGATCGGGAGCGCGAGTACCTTGACCTGCTGGTCTCCCACCGGGTCGACGGCATCATCTCCAGCGCCCACAACGACGGCTTGGCCGACTACAGCTCGATTCACCTGCCCGTGGTCAGCGTCGACCGAGACCTGTCCCCCACCGTCCCTAACGTCCGCTGCGACAATGAGGCCGGCGGTCGTCTCGCTGCCGAGCACCTGCTCAAGAGAGGGGCGCGTCGCCCAGCGCTGCTGACCTCCCGCACCGGCATTCACAACCTGCGGGAGAAGGGCTACCGTCAGGTGCTCCAGGAGGCCGACATCGAGCCGGTGGTTCTCACTGTCGACTTCAACACGCCGGACGCCGAGCGCCCCGGTCTCATCCGTGATCGGCTCGATCTCGTCGCCGATGACATTGACGCGGTCTTCGCCACCGACGACCTCACCGCCGCCCAGGTGATGGAGTGGGCCGCCGAGAAGGGCCTGAGGGTTCCTGAGGACTTCAAGGTGGTCGGTTTCGACGGCACGATCGCGATGCGCCGTGCTCTGCCGGCGCTGACCACCATCCAGCAGCCCATCGCCAAGCTGGCCCGGGCCGCGGTCGATCTGCTCCTGAACCGTATCGAGCCCGCCACCTCGGCCCCCTCGGACGAGGAGCACTCCGACCAGCCCCGGAAGAGGCTTGGGGTCCCCTCCCCCATGGAGGTCAGGTTGCTGCCCGGCCGTACTGCATAGGCCTGCACAGGTGCTGGTGGGGCCCTACCTCGGACGAGGTAGGGCCCCACCAGCACCTGGAGAGTCACTCCGCGACTCAGACCTTGGCCTCAGCGGTATCGGCCTGAGCGTCTGTGCCGTCCTCGGCCGGCTCATCGACCTTGCGAACGATGTTGAAGAGGGCGTCACCGCGATGGATCGCTCCGGCTCCGTGCTCCTCGATGCCCTCGTAGCCCTGGGCGTTGGAGACGACGATCGGGGTCACGGTCTGGTAGCCAGCAGCACCGACCGCGGCCCAGTCGACGTCCACCAGCGGCATACCGCGCAGGACCTTGTCTCCGGCCTTGACCTTCGGGCTGAAGTGCTTGCCCTCGAGCTGGACGGTGTCCATACCGACGTGGATGAGCAGCTCGACGCCGCTGGCGGCGCGCAGCCCGTAGGCGTGCCCGGTCGGGAAGGCCACAAGGACCTCGCCGTCAACCGGCGAGACGACCGGGCCCTCAGCCGGAGCGATGGCCATGCCCGGACCGAGCATGCCGGAGGCGAAGGTCTGGTCCTCCACCTCGGACAGCGGCATCGCGCGTCCCTGGATCGGGGCGGTGACGGTGAAGTCCTCGGCCGCCTCGGCGGGCAGCTCGACGGTCTCGGCGTGCTCGGCCATGGCCTCAGCCTCCAGAGTGGCCTCGTCCGCGTCATCGGCGTCGTCACCGGCCAGGGAGGCCTTGCCGCGAGTCTTGCCGTAGGCGAAGGCAGCGATGAAGACAATCACCTCGAGGATGAGGTACTTGACGATGTCGTCGGGAACGATCGACACGAAGCCGACGAATCCGGCGGCACCCAGGGCCTGGTTGTGGATGTCGAGCAGGGCGACGGCGGCGCCGCCGAGCGAGGCCACGCCCATCCCGATGAAGAACGGCCAGCGCAGCCGCAGGTTGACACCGAAGATCGCGGGCTCGGTGATACCGACGATCGCGGAGACACCACCGGCACCGGCAAGACCCTTCATCTTGGAGTCCTTGGTCAGGAAGAAGACCGCCAGGGTCACGGCGCCCTGGGCGATATTGGCCATAGAGGCGATCGGGAAGATGAAGGAACCGGGGCCGCCGCTGCTCATCTGCGCGATGAGGGGCAGCTCCACCGCCGGGAAGGACTGGTGCAGACCGGTGACCACGATCGGTGAGTAGACCAGGCCGAAGAGGAAGCCGCCCACGGGGCCGGCGGTCGTGTACAGCCAGCTCAAGCCGTTGGTGATGCCGTCGGAGAGCTCACGCGCCAGCGGACCGACGACGACGAAGGTGAGGAACCCGGTCACCAGCAGCGTGATGAGCGGGGTGAGCAGGAAGTCGGCTGTTCCGGACAGGCGCTTGTGAAGCCACTTCTCGATGTAGGCCAGCAGCCAGGAGACGCACAGGACGGGGATGACCATGGCCTGGTAGCCGATCTTGTCCACGGTCAGGCCGAAGAGGTGCCACACCTCGATGGATCCGGCCTCCCGGGCCGTCTCGATCTCGTAGGCGCTGGTCAGCTGGGTGGAGACCATGGCAGCGCCCATGGCTGCCCCCAGATAGACGTTGCCGCCGAAGCGCTTAACCGCGGAGAAGCCGACGAGCACCGGCAGGAAGGCGAAGGCGGCCGAGGAGACGAGGTTGATGACGTCGTCGTAGTCGGCGAGCCAGGCGAACCTGTCGACGAGCCCGTACGCACCGGTGGGGTTGTCCGCCGTGACGAAGGAGGGTGAGGTGAAGAAGTCGGCCGTCAGGACGTTGTGGATCGCCATCATGAGACCGCCGGCGACCAGGGCCGGAAGCAGCGGCACGAAGATATCGGCGATCGCCTTGATGAAGCGGGACAGCGGGTTGCCGCTCTTGGCGGCCTGCTCCTTGGCCTCGTCCTTGGAGACCTCCTTGACCCCTCCGGTGTGGATCATCTCGGAGAAGACGAGGTCGACGTCTCCCGGCCCGACGATGATCTGGAACATGCCGCCCGCGATGAAGGTGCCCTTGAGGTCGGGATCCTTGTCGAGAGCCTTCTGGTCGACCTTGTCCATGTCGTTGAGGACAAGACGCAGACGCGTTGCGCAGTGCGCTGCTGCGTTGATGTTGTCGGCGCCACCGACGTACGTCAGGACGTCCTTCGCCACGCGGGCGTGATCCATTGCCACCCGGGGTTCCTTTCTCGTGATGGGACCGCTACAGCTGGGAGGGCCGGGAAACCCACTGGTCGGGAACGTCGCTGACTCCCGGCGGCCACACCTGTGTCAATCGATGGTCACAGTACAGTGCGTCACAGCACCCTGCAACCGGAGGGAGGAACCCCGGTCAATTCCTCAGACCCGCGCTGACGAGCCCCCGTTTCTCCCCATCATGACGCGGCTCTCAGAGGACCTCAGGAGCCGGTGCGAAAGTTCTGACGCTGCCGGTCTTGAGCACGAGCGGCTCCTCCAACATGAGCCTCGCCCCCGAGCTGCCGACGTCGACGAAGCTGCGCAGCGTGAAGGTCAGCGCCCCGTCGCCGACGAAGACCTCCGTCAGCGAGCGGTCGTGGATGACCTCCAGCACCGGTGCACAGCCTTCAGGAAGCGTCACCGCACGCACGGAGCCGTGCTGCGTGTAGCGGGAGGTCGAGCGATCCACCCGGAGCACTCCCCCGTCCAGGACGATGTCCACGTGGGACTCCGCGGTGCCGATGCGCAGCCCCCAGCAGGCATCTGAGTCGCTGGCCGCATCGGCCTCCAGACGCAGCTGCCAGCTGCGGTATCCGCGCAGCTCGGCAATCTCGTACTGACCCGCTTCCAGGGCCGTGTCCACCAGAGCCGGCCGCCCGACGTCGTGGGGCAGGTTGGTAGCGGGGCGCTGGATGAGCCGGCCCTCCTTCAGGCTGAGTGATCGAGGCAGGCTCAGGGCATGGACCCACTGACCGGTGCTGATCGAGGGCTGGTCATCCTCGGAGGCGTTGCCGGCCCAGGCGGTCAGCAGCACGGGCCCCGGCTCGGAGGGCCGACGGGCGAAGACCTGGGGGGCGTAGAACTCGAAGCCGCGGTCAACCTCGTGAAAGGCACCGCCGGTGTCTCGCAGCTCGGTGCCCACGAGGTGCCCCACCGTGTAGACGCAGGGGAAGATGTTCTCAAAGCCCTCCGTCTGCGGGGCGATCCCCTGCGGGCACCAGATGAGCACGTCCCAGTCCTCGCCGGTGTCCTCATCGGTCACCCGTACCAGGCCGGGGCACTCCCACATGTATCCGAAGGAGTCGAAGACGCCGCCGGCGTCGGGAAAGGTCAGCTCTCCCTCGGGCTCCCAGGAGACCAGGTCCCGGGAGCGGTACAGGACCGCGGCACCGCTCTCATTGGCGCGCTGAACGCCGATGAGCATCCGGTACTCCCCCGGTCGGTCCGGGTCCCGGAAGACCTGCGGGTCCCGGTAGTGGGCCGTGTAGCCCTCGGCGTTGGTGGGGATGAGGGGGTTGCCGGGCCACTTGGCGAAGTCGGTCAGGTCACCGCTGGTCACCAGGCACTGGCTGGCGGTGCGCTCGTCGGTCACCGGGTCCTTGAGGTTGCCGGTGTAGAAGAGCTGGTAGGGGGCCCGGGCTGGGGCGTCGTCGAGCTCTCGGCCCTCCAGCACGATCGCGTTGCCGGAGTAGGCGCCGGAGCGGTCGTAGAAGGAGTCCGGGACGATGGTTGGCTCATGATGACGCCAGTGCAGAAGATCCGCCGATGAGGAGTGCCCCCAGTAAACCAGCTTACGGTGGGGGTGGAAGGGGCTGAACTGGTAGAAGGCGTGGAAGGTGCCGCCGTCGACCAGGAGCCCGTTGGGGTCGTTGAGTCGTCCCACCGGTGGAACAACGTGGAAGCGGGGGTAGTCCGGGTCGTCGGCCGCAGCGGAAGTAGCAATCGCATCCAGGGCCAGGCCCTTGAGGTCCTCAGTCACGGTCGGATGTTAGCAGGACCACTCCTGTGCACCGGGTTCACGCCCAGCAGGTGATCGGTGGGAGGCCGGTGAATGGTCAGTACAGGTGTCAGTGGAAGTACGGGATGATGAGCCACAGGCCGAACAGCGCGATCATGGCGGCGATGACGATGAAGACGCCCGCCAGGACCTGGGCCGTACGCACGCCCTCGACCTCACCGGCCTCGTGCTTGGCGTGCACGGTGGCCAGCATGCGGGCCGCCAGTGAGCAGATGATGAGGATGAACGCAGTGCCCAGTACCGTCACCGCGGTCACGAGCCCCAGGGAGCCCCAGTCGATCGTCATGCCATCGATCCTGTCGTCATCCGCTGCGCGTTCTCCTGCTCCTTCGTGCCACCGACGATCTCGGAACGCACCTCCTCGAGCGTGCGCGGTTCGCGGCCCAGCTCCGGGTCCTGCTTGGCGACGACGACTTCCGAGGCGTCATTGACGTTGGAGAAGTCCACGCGGTTGTGACCGGCCTGCCTGATGATCGCCAGGGCCCCGAGGATGAGCAGGCAGATGACCGCGATCGTGCCCGGTACCCCGCCCCTGACGGCAACGTACGACGTGGCGGCCCCCACCAGACCGGAGCACGGTAGCGTCACCAACCAGGCGATCCCCATCTTTCCGGCCGTCCCCCATGACACCTTGGTGCCTCTGCCGATTCCCGACCCCAGGATCGACCCGGTGCAGATGTGGGTGGTGGACAGGGCGAAGCCCAGGTGGGAGGAGGCCAGGATCGCCACTGTCGAGGCGGTCTCGGAGGCGAAGCCCTGAGGAGCCTCGACGTGGACCAGCCCACGTCCCATGGTGCGCATGATGCGCCATCCGCCGGAGTAGGTGCCCAGACCGATGGCGAGCCCTGCCGCGCCGATGACCCACCAGTGGGGTCCGGTACCGGCCTCCTGGTAGCCGCCGGCTACGAGCGCCAGGGTGATGACCCCCATGGTCTTCTGCCCGTCAGAGGTGCCGTGGGACAGCGCCACCAGTGATGCGGTCACGCGCTGGCTGTTACGGAAGAGCTTCTGGGAGTACGGGTTGGTCGGGTGGGCGATGCGGTAGGCGAGCGCCGTGGCCAGCGCCGCAGCCACTCCGGCCACCACCGGCGCGATGACGGCCGGCAGGATGATCTTGGAGATCACCGTCCCCCAGTGGACGCCTTGAACCCCGGCGGCCACCACCACTGCTCCGATGAGTCCCCCGAACAGCGCGTGCGACGACGATGACGGCAACCCGAACAGCCAGGTCGCCAGGTTCCACAGGATAGCGCCGGCCAGACCCGCGAAGATCATGGCCGGCGCCGCCTGGATCACCGAGTCGTCGAACATACCGTGAGAGATCGTCTTGGAGACCTCGGTGGACAGGCAGGCGCCGATCACGTTGAGTACGGCGGCGACCAGAACCGCCCGCCTGGGTGTGAAGGCTCCAGTCGCCACCGACGTCGCCATGGCGTTGGACGAGTCGTGGAAACCGTTGGTGAAGTCGAAGACGAGGGCCGTCACGACGACAACGATCACGAGGAAGAGAATGGTGCTCATACCGTTCCCGATGGGAGATTGAGTGACCCTCTCTGCCACCCTGACGGGCAGGCACGGAGGTCCGGGTCGCGTGAGCGCAACCCACCAGTATTGTTACCCGCTGACCGCCCCACCGCCTAACCGATCGCGTGCAGGCCTGAGACCAGCACCGGGCACCTCCTGCATACGTGACGACCTTGGTCCGGCAACACGGCCTTTCGTCCCAACGGGGGCTCTACTCCTCTGAGCCGATTGTCACGTTCCACAAAGGACTCCTGACGTGGTGGCATTCCCCAGAAAGAGGGGCCCGTCACGATAGGGTCACCGCATGGCAGCGGACACCACGAACAGCCTGGACAGCATCCACAGCGGGACCCTCCCCGGACAGGGGAACGACACCGAGTCAATGACGGACATCGACCTGGGAATCGACCTGGGAACGACCCGAACCGTCGTCGCACGCGCCGACCGGGGAAACTACCCGGTTCTCAGCTTCGCCGACGAGAACGGCGATGAGCACGACTTCATCCCCTCGCTGACGGCCCTGCGCGACGGCGAGCTCATCCACGGTTTTGCTGCCAGGCAGGCCGCTCACCAGGGGGCTCCGCTGCTGCGCAGCCTCAAACGGGTCCTCGCCTCCCCCACGCTGACGGCCTCGACCCCGGTGGTACTGGGCGACCGGACCTTCTCCGTCTTGGAGGTTCTCACCAGCTACCTGCGTCACCTCAAGACCGAGCTGGCGAAGCAGGACGTGGTTATCAGCCGTGCCCGCGCGGTGGTCGCGGTGCCCGCTCACGCGTACGGGGCTCAGCGCCTGCTGACTCTGGAGGCCTTCCAGCAGGCGGGCTTCTGCGTCGCCGCCATGCTCAACGAGCCCAGCGCCGCCGGCTTCGAGTACACGCATCGCAAGGCGACGACCGTCTCCTCCAAGCGCACCCGGGTCCTCGTCTACGACCTGGGAGGAGGTACCTTCGACACCTCGCTGGTCGACGTCGTCGGCACCTCCCACGAGGTGCTGGCCTCTCACGGGCTGGGAGACCTGGGTGGGGACGACGTTGATCTGCTCATGGCCACGATGGTGCTGAGCAAGGCGGGTATCGCCGAGGAGGACCTCTCCCCCACCGAGCTCGACGACCTGCTGGACCAGTGCCGGGACGCCAAGGAGCACCTCACCCCCCAAAGCCGACGGGTGCTCGTCGTCCTGCGGGGCCAGGACATCGTTCTGCCCGTGACCGACCTCTACCAGGCCTGCACCCCGCTTATCGAGCGCTCCCTGGCCACGATGGCTCCACTGGTCGGCAGGCTCGACGACGGCAGCCCGGACCTGACCGACATCGCCGGTGTCTACCTGGTCGGAGGCGCCTCCGGCCTCCCCCTGGTCCCGAGACTCCTGCGCGAGCGCTTCGGACGACGGGTGCACCGCTCCCCCTACCCGGGGGCCTCAACGGCCATCGGCCTGGCCATTGCGGCGGACCGCACCAGCGACTACGACCTTACGGACCGACTCTCACGCGGCTTCGGCGTCTTCCGTGAGGCCGACGGCGGCCACCGGCTCACCTTCGACGCGATCCTCAGCCCGGAGTCCGTCCAGGCCTCTCCCGGCGGCCGGGAGGGAACGGTTCTGACTCGTGAGTACGACGCCGCCCACAACATCGGCTGGTACCGCTTCGTGGAGTGCGCCGACGTCGACGAGGCCGGAGAGCCCCGCGGTGAGATCGCCCCGTACCAGGACATCGTCTTCCCCTTCGAG
The DNA here is from genome assembly GCF_900637975.1 of Actinomyces viscosus. NCBI lineage: Bacteria > Bacillati > Actinomycetota > Actinomycetes > Actinomycetales > Actinomycetaceae > Actinomyces > Actinomyces viscosus. The sequence goes on from NZ_LR134477.1 coordinate 922,025, forward strand.
GCCTCGCTGCGGGACGTGGACGACCAGGAGCTGCGCACCTACTCCGTGGAGCGGCGTGACCACGGCCCACGAATCCAGGAGCACTACCGCATCGATGAGGCCGGCCTGGTGCGCGTCACCATCACCGACCTCACCGACGGGTACAGCCGCCGCTACGTCCTGGGCCAGCGCACCGAGTAGGTGCCCGGAGCCGATCAGGAACGTGCGGCATCGGAGACCCGGGTGAGAGCCCGGGTCTCCTCGTCGCTGAGCTCGAGAGTCAGGGCGTCCAGGATCGACCGCAGCTGGCTCAGGTGACGCGCAGAGGCCAGAGGAGCGGTGACACCGGGCCGGTCCCGCAGCCAGGCCAGCGCCACGGCGGCGGGCTCCACCCCGTGATTCGCGGCCACCTGGACCAGGACGTCGACGACGTCGTAGCACTCCGGCCGCTGGTAGTCGGCGACCATCCCGGCCCGGTCCCCACTGATGACCTCACCCCGCCGGTACTTTCCGGTCAAGAAGCCCGCGGCCAGGGCGAAGTACGGCATGAGCCCCATGCCGAGCTCCGCCGCCACCTGCCCCCTGCCGCCCGAGCCCTCAACGTCGTCGCGGTGGAGGAGGTTGTAGTGGGGCTGCAGGACGATGGGTCGGGCACAGCCCTCGGAGTCGGCGATGGCGAACCACTGCCGGATGCGCTCGGGCGTGTAGTTGGACAGCCCCACGTGCCTGATCCTGCCCGCGCGGCGGGCCTCATCGAAGGCCACCACGGTCTCCTCCAGCGGGACGGACTTGTCGTCGAAGTGGGCGTAGTAGATGTCCACGACATCGGTGCGCAGGCGAGACAGCGACTCATCCAGCGCCAGGCGGATGTTGTCCGCGCTCAAACCGGGCCGGTCGGGCTTGGTGGAGACTTTTGTGGCCAGGACGATGCGATCACGCACGGGGCGTGAGGCGAGCCAGCCTCCGATGACGGTCTCCGACTCCCCTCCGGAGTTTCCCGGCGCCCAGTAGGAGTACCCATCGGCGGTGTCGATGAGGTTCCCTCCGGCGTCCAGGTAGGCGTCGAGCACCTCGAAGGAGGTGGCTTCGTCCGCCGTCCAGCCGAAGACGTTGCCTCCCAGCCCAATGGGGCTGACCTGGAGGTCGGCCAGGGTCCGGGTCGGTGTTTCAGTCATGTTCTCTCCTGATCTCTGAACGATGCCGGGATGACATTTTTGTCCTGTCATAGAGAAGACGGACGGAGCCAGGATACGTTCGAGGCTGGAACCGTGATCACGGTTCCAGCCTCGGCGAACAGCACGCTTTCTGGCGCGCCTGGCAGAGTTCAGATGGCCTGCTGCCGCTTGGCGGCGCGGCGCTTGGCCAGCTCATCCTCCACAAGCGGTGTCCCGAGCGCCTGGGCATGATCGACGGGTAGGTCCGCCAGGGCCCCCTCGACCTCATGCCAGACCCTTCCCACCGCGATACCGAAGACGCCCTGGCCTCCGGCGACGAGGTCGACGACCTCGTCTGCGGAGGTGCACTCGTAGACCGAGGCGCCGTCGCTCATGAGGGTGATGGAGGCCAGGTCCTCCACTCCACGTGAGTGCAGGGCGCTGACGGCCGTACGGATCTGCTGCAGGGAGACGCCGGTGTCCAGGAGCCGCTTGACGACCTTGAGAACCAGGATGTCGCGGAAGGAGTAAAGGCGCTGGGAGCCCGACCCCTTGGCGCTGCGGATCGACGGCTCGACCAGGCCGGTGCGGGCCCAGTAGTCGAGCTGACGGTAGGTGATTCCGGCGGCTCGGCACGCGACTGGGCCCCGGTAGCCCGAGTCGGCATCGAGCTGAGGAAGGGGGTCACCGAACAGCATGCCCTGAGTACGCTGAGGCCTTGCTACCGCACTGGCTTCATTCATGCTCACAAGCTGCTCCTGTCGCCGGAAGAAGACGCGCCTGAGACCGACGCGGCGGCTCGCTTCGTGCGGCCACGACTCCACGATAGGGCCAGTCGGGGCGATGCTCAACGAAGGGCACGCCTCGTATCGATGTGCCGTCAGACATGAATCTCTAGGTCAGGTCGAGCATCCTGCTCGGAGAGCCGACAATTCCCTGCGATAGTGCTATTTCAGCGGCTCAGCACAATCGACGGAAAGTGTTATAGATCACAACTCTAGTCACACGAGTCACATCAGTCCCGCGTGTCGTCGGTGAGGTCAGTGGTCTCGGACAGCATTCGCCGCCACTGCGCGAGTCTTTCGGCTCCCTGGTCATCGCTGAGATCGACGGCCCTCAGACGCGTGAGCGAGCTGCTGGCATGTACTGGGAACTGGTGGTAACCGCTCAGGAGGAGTCCCTCACCCGGAGTACAGGGAACCGTCATCACCTTGTCCTCATGCGCGGGCGCCTCGACAACGAGCCTCGCGACGATACGGGCGTCATCGTCGACATCGAGCTCGGTGCACCCGATGCGCCCACCCAGGGCCTCGACGACGTCATCGAGGAGCCTGGGCCAGGTGGGTGACCGGTACGAGCCGTGAGCGTGCAGTACCAGCCCTTCGTGCGGCGTCACCGGAATCGCCAGCATCGCCGGTCCACCGTCCTCCACGAGGACAGCGACCAGGCCGTCATCAGGATTGGTGGACCTGACGCCCACCAACTGCATCAATGGCACACCTCAACCCTAAGGGGCCGCGCTCACCCCTGTCCCGGGAACACGCATGCGACGCGTGCTGACTTTCGTCGACATCAGGCCCCTGAGCGAGCACCCGCCTGGTGCCCTGCAAGCACGTCGTCACCCCAGTGCGTCGACGGATCGGCGCAGCAGGATCGTGTGCAGGTCCGCGACCAGCTCGGCCAGCTCCCGCGCCGTTTCCTCACCGGCACTGCGGGAGCGGGACCGGCGCGGAGCCACCGCCTGGTCAATGGTGTCCGCCTCGCGCTCGGCCGAGGCGCGCACCGCACGCAGGTTGCGCAGAGGCACGCCCTTGCGGGTGATCTCCAGGGCCAGGCGCACGGTTCTCAGGTTCTGCTGGCTGTAGCGGCCCCGGACGTCGGGACTGATGAGACCGACGGCGACGAGCTCCTCGATCTGCGACTCACTGGCGCCGGAGTGGGCCAGGAGCGCCTCCAGGTCCATGGGTCCGTCGTCGACGATCTGACCGTCACGGGCCACGACCCGGGCGACGGGCTGAGGCGCGGGAGCCCCGGCGTCAGCGTCCAGGCGCGCCAGGCGGTCACGAATGACGTGCAGGGGAAGGTACTCGTCTCGCTGAACCGCCAAGGCGTAACGCAGACGCTCCAGGTCGGCCTGCGAGTAGCGTCGGTAGCCGTTCCCGACACGGTGGGGACTGATGAGCCCCTCCCCCTCGAGATAGCGGACCTTGGAGATCGACAGGGCGGGGAACTCCACCTTGAGGAGATCCACCACCTGCCCGATCTTCATCGCCGGCTCTCGGGAGATGCCGCGGGGCCAGCTGCCGCCGACCGAGTGCTCGGACGCCTCGAGCAAGGACGAGGGGGCAGCTCGCTTCTTGCTTCGTGCGGTTGCGGCACTCACCGAGACGCGGCTCCGCCCTGGGGGCCGGGGTGGTAGGTCATCCGGTACTTGCCGATCTGGACCTCGTCGCCGGAACGGAGAGCCACCTGCTCCACGCGGGTGCGGTTGACGTAGGTGCCGTTGAGGGAACCAGAGTCGCGGACCCCGTACCCGCCGTCGGGCAGAGAGGAGAAGACCGCGTGCTTCCTGGAGACGGTGACGTCGTCGAGGAAGATGTCGGCGCGCGGGTGGCGTCCCACGGTCGTCTCCTCAGCATCCAGCAGGAAGCGCGCGCCGGTGGTCGGCCCGTGGTGGACGAGGAGAAGCGCCGTTCCCGACGGCAGAGCAGCGATCGCGGCAGCGTCCTGCTGACTCAGCCCCACCACCGGGGAGTCGACTGAGTTGACGACATCGGCAACTCCGAAGGTCTGGGTGGAGGAGGGATCCTGCTCGATCGGACTGCTCGACATTATTCCTGCCCCTCGGTTCGTTGCGGCGCCCGGTGCGCCGCCTCAAGCACCACCATACCGTTCGTTGCACCGCCGTCGAGTCAACATCGCGATGTGGCTTCATGCGAATGGCGAGGAGCCTACCCGTTGTCCGCCCTCAGCCAACTCCTCGGAGTGACCGGGAGCACCGATTGCACGTCTCGGATGGGTCACAGCATCCACTGATGTTGGTCAGCCTAGGACGAAGGTCTCACTAGGGGTGAGCGATCCCGCCCCTCACACGGGGACCGGGGCGACACGACGAGCGGCCAGAGAACGGCGCAGGTCGTCGAGGCTCTTGAGGAGGAGCCGGCTGAAGACCTCCTCCTTGAGCTCTCTGCGGGGCATCGAGCTGGAAGCCCTCAGGTGGTGGGTGATGCCGCTGGCCGTCGGGTCCGCCTTCTGCTGCGCGTCGAGCTCGTCGGAACCGACGGCGTCCAGACGCGCCAGGGCGGTCAGCGCCCGCCACCGCAGGTCGGCGTCCAGCTCCAGGCCGGGAAGGCCACCGCTCAGCATCTCGCGGACGCGGGCAACCGCCTGGGTCTGCTGCTCCTCATCGAGCAGCGCCGCCTGCCCCGCGGCCTCCAGCCAGGCGCGGGCTCGTACGAGCTGCGTGTCCGATCCCGGCGCAGCGGCGCGAAGCCTGCCCCAGCCGCCATGCTCGCGAGTGGGGTCCGATCCCTCAAAGAGCCTGTTCGAGTCGTCTGCGAGGAGCCCCTCCAGGAGCGTACGACGCGTACGTGGGTCGGTGTACCGGCAGGCGGCTCGCAGCGCCTGGCTCAGCAGCGTGGCCAGGGTGCCCGGCTCGGTGTCGTCGTCGGCGTGGGCGAGGACGGCCCCCACGAACAGTGGTGCACCTATGATCGCGTCGCGCAGAAGGTTGTGCAGCATCGACCAGGCCAGGGACCGGGCCATGGGATCACGAACGGATCCGAGGGAGGTGGCCAGGCGGGACAGGGATGCGTCATCGGGCCGCACGACGGCGTAGGTGAGGTCCTCATCGTTGACCAGGATGACGTCGGGAGCGGGCAGGCCCACCGCCTCGACGATCTCGAGCCGCTCGGTCTCCAGGGTCACCGGCAGCCGGTGGGTGCGCACCAGCGCGCCGTCCTCGTCGAAGGAGTACAGCCCGACCACGAGCGTGTGCGGACGCAGAACCGGCTCTCCTGTGGCCAGGTCGGTCCCCTCCTGGCGGAGGGTCAGTGAGGCGATCCGCCCTTCCTTAACGACGAGCTCGTCGGTGATGACGGAGGGCCCCGCAGTGTGGAGCCAGGCTCGGGCCCATTGCTGCATGTCGCGGCCTGAGACCTGCGAGAGCACCTGCAGGAAGTCGTCCAGGGTGGCGTTGCCGTAGGCGCTGCGCTCGAAAAGAAGCCCGGAGGCCTCCAGGAACGCTTCCTGGCCGACGTGGGCGACAAGCTGCTTGAGAACGGCGGCGCCCTTGGCGTAGGTGATGCCGTCGAAGGCCTGGCGGGCGGCCTCGACGTCGTCGACCCGCGCCACGATGGGGTGGGTGGTCGCCGCACGGGAGTCCTCCAGGTAGGCCCAGGCCTTGCGGGTGGAGGCGAAGCCCACCCACGCCTCGGAGAAGCCCGCGGCCTCGGCCTCCGCCCAGGTGCCCTGGTGGTCGGCGAAGGACTCCTTGAGCCAGGTGTCCTCCCACCAGGTGGGGGTGACGAGGTCGCCGAACCACATGTGGCACATCTCGTGGAGGATCGTGTTGGCTCGCCCGGCCCTCTGGGAGCGGGTGACCGGGCCGCGAAAGAGGTAGAGCTCCTCGTTGAAGGTGACGCAGCCGGGGTTCTCCATGGCGCCGAGGTTGTACTCGGGGACGAGCACGCTGTCGTAGGAGTCCCAGGGGAAGCCGTAGCTGTAGGCCCGGTCGTAGAGGTCCAGTCCCGCACGGGTGACCTCGAGGAGCTCGGCGGCGTCGAGGTGGTCTGCCAGGCTGGCCCGGCACGACCAGGACAGGGGGATCGTCAGGTTCTGACGGCTCGGGGAGCTCCACTGGCCGGTCACCCGGTGCCAGGGGCCGGCTGCCAGAGCGGTGAGGTAGCTGGGCAGAGGCTCTGAGGGGGCGAAGGTGGTCACCTCGGGGCGAGGGCCTGTACCACTGGCGTCGGCGCCGGCCGCGCCCTCGGTGTCCGAGCCGTCGCCTGTGACCGGACGGGTGTTGGACATGACCGTCCAGCCGCGCGGGTGGGTGACCTCCAGCGAGAACCGGGTCTTGAGGTCCGGCTGCTCCATGACCGGCCAGGCCCGGCGCGCGTCGGAGGGCTCGAAGTGGGTGTAGAGATAGGTGGCGCCGTCAACCGGGTCGCGGAAGCGGTGCAGCCCCTGACCCGAGTTGGAGTACAGGCCGCGCGCCTGGATCTCCACCACGTGGTCGCCCGGCTGCATGAGGGGAAGGGCGATACGGGCTCCGTCCCAGACCACCGCGACCCGCTGCCCGTCGAGGCCGAGCGAGTCGACCGCCTGCCCCACGAAGTCCACCCAGAGCCCTTCGGCCCGCTGCGTGATGCGCAGCCGCATCCGGCAGCGGACGTGGAAGGAGGTCTCCTGGGGACTGGTGGCCGTGGTGACGTCGATCGCCACGTGGCTGGAGGTCACCTGGCACACCGAGGCTCGCCAGGCGGCCTCCTGGTGACGCAGGTTCGTGGGGCTGTCCGAGCGTGCGGGCGCGGTGGTTGCCATGAGCGGGAATCCAGTGGCAGGCGGTCCGCACGAGTGCAGCCGACTGCCCGGTCGAGACTCAGCTCCACTTCTCCTCGGTGCGCTCGGGCGTGGCCCACAGCGTGTGGTAGACGCCCTCGACGTCGTCGGTGCGGTGGTAGGTGTGGGAGCCGAAGAAGTCGCGCTGCCCCTGGATGAGAGCGGCCGGCAGGCGCGGGGAGCGCAGCTGGTCGACGTAGGCGAGCGAGGACGCGAAGGCCGGGGCCGGTACGCCGGTGGTGGCGGAGGTGGCGACCACCTGGCGCCAGGCGGGCAGCACCTTGGCCAGGGAGGAGGCGAAGACCGGCGCCGTCAGGAGGCTGGCCAGGTTCGGGTCCTCGTCGTAGGCACGAGTGATGTCGTCCAGGAAGCGGGCCCGGATGATGCAGCCGCCTCGCCAGATACGGGCCATGGCTCCCAGGTCGATGTTCCAGCCGAACTGCCTCGAGGCGGTGGCGATCTCGTCGAATCCCTGGGCGTAGGCTGCGATCTTGGATCCGTAGAGGGCCTGCCTGACGGCGTCGACGAAGGCACGTCGCTCCTCGGGGCCGGCCAGGGTCGGGGCCGAGGTGCCCGGAGCGATGTCGGCGGCCTGGACGGCAGCCCGGGCCGCGCTGGCCGAGGAGACAGCGCGGGCGAAGGTGGCCTCGGCGATGGCCGGAACAGCCACCCCCAGCTCGAGGGCGGTCTGAGTGGTCCATACCCCGGTGCCCTTCTGACCGGCGGCATCGACGATGACGTCGACGAAGGGGGCTCCGGTGGCGGCATCAGTGTGGGAGAGGACCTCGGTGGTGATGTCGATGAGGTAGGAGTTCAGCTCGGAGTCCTTCCAGGAGCGGAAGACCTCGGCGATCTCGGGGACGGTGAACCCGCCGACGTGGCGCAGCAGGTCGTAGGCCTCGGCGATGAGCTGCATGTCGGCGTACTCGATGCCGTTGTGGACCATCTTGACGAAGTGGCCCGCGCCGTCGGGGCCCACGTGGGTGCAGCAGGGGACGCCGTCGACATGGGCGGAGATGGACTCCAGCATCGGCCCGAGACGCTTGTAGGACTCGTCCGTGCCGCCGGGCATGATCGAGGGACCGTTGAGGGCTCCCTCCTCACCGCCGGAGACGCCCATCCCCACGAAGTGCAGTCCGCGCTCGCGCAGCGACTCCTCGCGGCGGCGGGTGTCGGTGTAGAGCGTGTTGCCGGCGTCGACGATGATGTCGCCGGGCTCCATGAGGGCTGCGAGCTCGTCAATGACCGCCTCGGTGGCGGCCCCGGCCTGGACCATGATGATGGCCACGCGGGGGGTGCGCAGGGAGGCCACGAAGTCCTTCAGGTCGGCCGCGGGCACGAAGTCGCCCTCGGAGCCGTAGCGCTCAATGAGCCGTTCGGTGCGGGCGAACGTCCGGTTGAAGACGGCGACCGCGTATCCGTGACGAGCCAGGTTGCGGGCCAGGTTGGCTCCCATGACCCCCAGCCCGAAGACACCGAGGTCGGCTGTGGCTGGTTCGGGGGTGAAGCTGCTCATGGAGGTCCTTTCCTGTGCGACAGGCCTGTGACAGCCCTGCGATTCCAAGAGGTGGTGCCGGACGATACTGGTTGCGGTCCGCGAGGCGAGGACGGTGTGAGGATGGCGCGTTGGCGCCCCGGGTCCAGGTGCCGACGAGCACCAACCTGCACCTGCCCGCTGCGCCTCGCTGACTCTGCTGACCCTACCGCGTCCAGACCTCACTCACGAAGACCATGCGGGGTTCGGCTACTCCCCCGACATGGTGCGAAGACTCACGGTGGGCCTGTCCCTCCCAGGCGAGTCACCCACAGGCGCGTTACAGTGGCATTCGGCCCGCACGGCCCCTCGGCCTCCTGTGGCAGCCCCGACCAGGCCTCAGCAACAGACCTCAACAGACCGCCGCAGCCTGCCGAAAGTCTGCTGACGCAGTCTGATCCACCGTTTGTCGAATCTCAGAAAGGCTGACGTGTCCAGCTCCGACTCTGCGACCTCGCTACCGCTGTCGCGGCCCGCGCGAGCAGCCAACCCGCTTCTCGACGCCCGTGATCTTCGTCTGCCGCGCATCGCCGACCCCTGCGTGCTGGTGATGTTCGGTATCACCGGCGACCTCGCGCGACACAAGCTCCTGCCCGCCATCTACGACCTGGCCAACCGCGGCCTGCTCTCCCCCAGCTTCTCGCTGGTGGGGGTCGGTCGACGCTCCTGGTCCGACGATGACCTGCGCGAGTACGTGGAGAAGGCCGCTCGCGCCGGTGCCCGCACCCCGTGGCGCCCTGCGATATGGGAGCAGCTGGCCGCGGGGATGCGTTTCGTGGAGTTCAGCTCCTTCGAGGACGATGCCGCCTACGAGCAGCTCACCCGCGTTGTCGACGACCTCGACGCCACCCGGGGCACCCGCGGAAACCGTGCCTTCTACCTGTCGATCCCTCCGGGCTGGTTCCCGGCCGTGACCGAGCGGATCGCCCGCTCCGGACTCGTGGAGGAGTCCGCCGATGCCTGGCGGCGCGTCGTCATCGAGAAGCCCTTCGGGCACGACCGCACCAGCGCCCGTGAGCTCGATGCCCTCGTGAGTCGGATCGTGCGCCCCGACGACGTCTTCAGGGTCGACCACTACCTGGGCAAGGAGACGGTGCAGAACATCCTGGCGCTGAGGTTCGCCAACACGATGTTCGAGCCGTTGTGGAACCAGCGCTACGTGGACCACGTCCAGATCACGATGGCCGAGGACATCGGTATCGGCACCCGGGCCGGCTACTACGACACCATCGGCTCGGCGCGCGACGTCATCCAGAACCATCTGCTCCAGCTCCTGGCACTGACCGCGATGGAGGAGCCCACCAGCATGGACGCGGCTGCGATACGCCTGGAGAAGGAGAAGGTCCTCGACTGCGTGCGCCTGGAACGTGACGGGGTGCTGGACCTGGACCTCACCACGGCCCGGGGCCGTTACGAGGCGGGCTTCCAGGGAGGGCTGCCCGTGCGGGGATACCTGGAGGAGGACGGTGTCGCCCCTGACTCCATCACCGAGACCTTCGCCGCCCTGCGCCTGGAGATCGCCAACCGCCGCTGGGCCGGGGTCCCGTTCTACCTGCGTGCCGGCAAGCGTCTGACCCGCCGGGTGACCGAGGTGGCGATCGTCTTCAAGAAGCCCCCGTTCCTGCCCTTCGAGTCGGCAGCCACCACTGCCGTGGGAGCCAACACGATCGTGCTGCGGATCCAGCCCGACGAGGGCATCACGCTGCGGCTGGCGTCCAAGGTGCCCGGCACCCAGATGGAGCTGCGCGACGTCTCCATGGAGTTCGGCTACGGGGCCACCTTCAACGAGGAGTCGCCGGAGGCCTACGAGCGCCTCATCCTCGACGCGCTCCTGGGTGACGCCCCGCTGTTCCCCCACCAGCGCGAGGTCGATCTGTCCTGGCGCATCCTGGATCCCGTCATCGAGCACTGGACCGCCGGAGGAAGTCCCGAGGGCTATCGCCCCGGTTCCTGGGGACCGGCCAGTGCCCACGAACTCCTTGCCCGTGACGGCCGCACCTGGAGGCGCTCATGATCACCACGCTGACCGCAACGACCACCTCCCAGATCGTCTCCCGGCTGTTGGAGCACGAGGGCACATCCGGGTCCTCCCGGGTGCTGACACTCGTCATCTCCACGGACGAGGAGGGCGTCGAGGAGGCCCTGTGCGCCGCGCACGGAGCCAGCCGGGACCATCCGAGCCGAGTCATCGCCGTCGTCAAGCCGCCTGAGGAGGACACCGACCTGGCGACTCCGCGCAGCCGGGACGGGCACGTGCCCGCTCAGGCCGGCGGGCACCTGGACGCCGAGATCCGTGTGGGCCACGACGCCGGGGCCGGCGAGACACTGGTTCTGCGTCCCTGGGACGAGGCCGCACTGCACACCGACACGCTGGTGGTCCCCTTCCTGCTGCCCGAGGCTCCCGTGGTCGTGTGGTGGCCGACGACCGTTCCCGAGGTTCCCTCGCAGGACCCGTTGGGGCGCCTGGGCTCCACCCGCATCACCAACACTCCCGCTCAGGACTTTCCCGCCAGGGCGCTGCGGAAGCTGGCGCCGGTGAGCGTGCGCGGAGACATCGACCTGGCCTGGACCAGGATCACCCTGTGGCGCGCCATGGTGGCCTCCACCCTGGACCCGATCCTGCGCTCGGGCAGGCTGCGAGAGGTGGTCGTGGCCGGTGAGCCCCGCAACTCCTCGTTGTCTCTCATGATCGCCTGGCTGCGGCTGCGGCTGGACGTGCCTGTGGAGCGGGTTGATGAGGAGGGCTTCAAGGGCATCTCCTCGATCACCGCCAGGACAGACGACGGCGACGTCGTCATCGCTCGTCACGACCTGGAGCGGGTCACGATCACCCGCCCCGGCTCCCCCGAGCCCCAGGCGGTGACGATGGCCCGCCGCGAACCGGTGAGCACCCTCAACGAGGAGCTGCGCCGGCTCACCCCCGACCTGGTCTACCAGGAGGTCCTGGCCACCTTGCTGGAGGAGCCCGCCAATGACTGACGACGCTGCCGACGGCCAGGCACTCACCGAGATCCAGATGGGTGCGGCAGCGAACCCCGCACCAGCCGTCGTCGTCGCTCCGACCCTGAGCGACGCCGCCCAGCTGGCCTGTCAGGAGACCGTACGGATCCTGGCTGAGGCGGTTTCGGACCGGGGGGTCGCCCACCTGGCGCTGACGGGTGGTTCCGGCGGAGTGGCGCTGGCCGAGTCTCTGGCTCCGCTCATCGCCGCCCAGCCCGAGCCGGTGCGTCGCGACATCCACCTGTGGTTCGGTGACGAGCGCTTCGTGCCTGCGGGGGACTCGGAGCGCAACGACCTGCTGGCCGCGCCACTGGTCGCCGCCGGCGTCCCGGAGTCCCAGGTGCACCGTCTGGCTGCTCCGCAAGAGGTCAGCGGGCTCGATGAGGCTACGGCTCGCATGGTCCATGAGCTCGAGGCTGCAGGGCTGACCAGTGACGGTTTCGACGTCGTCCATGTGGGGCTGGGCCCCGACGCCCATGTCTGCTCGCTCTTTCCGGGACACCCCGCTGCACTCGCGGTGGGGCTTGCCGCCGTGGCTGTCCGCAACTCGCCCAAGCCCCCTGACCAGCGCTACTCACTGACCTTCGAGGTCTTGCAGCGCGCCCACCGGATCATGGTCGTGGCCGGCGGCGCAGGCAAGGCCGAGGCGGTTCGCCTGGGGCTGGGCACCCCCGACGTGATCAAGGCTCCCGCCTCGTGCTGCCGGGGCCGGCAGACCACCTGGTACCTGGATGAGCCGGCTGCCGCGAGCCACAGCACCGTCTGACGCTCGAGGTCCTCTGGCCGCTGTGGGTCGAGCGGGCCCGGGATGGTCTTTCATGTCGGTCGTGGCGGCTACCGTTGGCCCATGAGCTTCCCCGGCCGGTTCCTGATGCGTCTCAGCGCCATTGGCGCACTCGGCGTGTGGGGAGCTGTCGCAGCTCCTCCTGTCCAAGCCGACGGCGCCTCTCCTGAGCTGCCCCAGGAGTCTGCCGCCTCCGAGCTCGCCGCACTTCATGAGGCTCCGTGGGATCAGCGGGGAGACTTCATCCTGTCCACCCGGGCCTCTCTGGAGGTGCTGGGAGATCTACCCGACGACGCCCCCGCTGCGCAGTCATGGGGAGCAGGAGGATCGCGCACCGGCTGGTTCGGCGAGGCGTGGACGGATGTTGACGGGGATGGCTGCGACACCCGCAACGAGATCCTCGCCCGGGATCTGACGGGCGCCGACTTCTCCCGTGCCGACGGGGTTCAGTCCCGTGAGGAAGGACGTGGCCGGGGCGCAGGGGTCTGTCCCGACGCCACCGTCTGGTCGGGCACCCTCCAGGACCCCTACACCGGCAGGAAGATCGCCTTCACGCGCGGCCAGGACACCTCCGCCGCTGTACAGATCGACCACGTGGTGCCGCTGAACTACCTCTACGCTCACGGCGCCTGGCAGTGGGACGAGCGCACCCGGCTCCTGGCCGCCAATGACCCTCTGAACCTCATCGCCGTCGATGGCGAGGCCAACCAGGCCAAGGGCGCCTGCGGCCCGGCGACCTGTCCTGTCGGCTCCACAGACACCGGCAGCTGGCGCCCCACCGGCCAGGGCGGTTGGTGGCCGGCCAACGCCTCGTACCGCTGCACCTACGCACGTCGTTTCGTCTCAGTCGCCGGAGCCTATCGTCTTGGCCTGCCCCAGGCCGACAAGGAGGCTCTGCGCTCCACCCTGAACGACTGCCTTGCCGGAGGCGACGGGGCTGAGTCCCTTCCCGAGCAGGCCACTCGCACCGCCAAGGAGATGGGGTCCGCCATCTGGCGAACTCCCGCCTACTCGGCGCTGGCCGCTCTTGGTGCCCTCGTACTTGGGTGGGGGCTCGTCGTTCGTGGACGTGCCCGACGGCGCAGGGGACCGCGTCGCCGAGGCAGGTCCAGGGCGCGCCGCTGATCCCCTCCGCTGAGGGGGCGAGCATTTAGGATGCGACCATGGCAGCTCGTCCTCAGCCCGCATCCCACAGCAGAAGCCCGAGCGCGCCGGAGTCGGTGCGTATCGACGTCTGGCTGTGGAGCGTGCGGCAGGTCAAGTCCCGATCGGCCGCGACGAGCGCCTGCAAGGCAGGGCACGTGCGCGTCAATGGTGAGACCGTCAAGCCGGCCCAGCACGTCTCGGTGGGAGATGAGGTCCGCTACCGCGTCAACGGCTTTGACCGGCTCCTGACCGTCACCCGGCTCCTCGCTAAGCGGGTAGGCGCTCCGATTGCCCGTACCGCGTACATCGACGCCTCTCCCCCGCGCCCCTCCCCCCTGGATGCACCGGCGGCCGTCATCCGCGACCGGGGCGCTGGGCGGCCCACGAAGAAGGAGAGGCGCCGGCTCGACGCTCTCATGGGAGGAGGTCGGCATCAGGATGACCGTCGCAGGCAGAGGTGAGCGGCCTCACCACTGACAGATTTCTGAAGGAGCAGCCCGATGGGTTAGGGTTCTACTCGTTGCAAGCGGCCGGTTGCCGCGGGACAACGGGCTGTGGCGCAGTTTGGTAGCGCACTTGACTGGGGGTCAAGGGGTCGTGGGTTCAAATCCCGCCAGCCCGACCAGGACGAAGATCCGCACCTTCGAAGGGTGCGGATCTTTTGTTTGCGAATACACCTTTGCAGCAAGACTGCTTCGTTTTTCCAGTCACATCCTCGTCAATATCACAACATCCGCACCCTGAATAACAACCATCGAGTATATTTATTCTTATTTATCCTTTCAGTCGCCTTCCCGTGAGTTAATTACGACCCCGTAAACGTTGGGACGACAGCGTTTTCCTCCTCCTCAAGGGCGCGTTCCCACCTTTCGCTGGCACAGCCTCACGAAAGCAGGACAGCGAGGCTTCCCCATCCAGTTCAGCCAGACGCCAAATGCGGTCAGAAACGTCACAAGCCAATAACATGCGAGGTGCTCGGGACTGTGGTTGAGTGAACACCGAAACATCAAGGGTGTCTCACAGCATCCTGCAGACCGGTTCATAGCCGGATGCTGCAAATCCGACTGTGTTCTCACATCCCCGATCAGAGAGAACGACACATGAACATCAAGCGCGTCATCGCCACAGCTGCGCTCGCCGTCGTGCCGCTGACCGTCTCCTCAACCGCCCTGGCCGCTCCGGCTGCTCCTCAGGGGGCACCGGCCGCTGCCGCGGCGGTACCCGCCCAGGCGACTGCCGAGGGGGCTCAGTACGCCGACACCGTCCTGACCAAGGTCAACGAGCTCCGCAGCAGCCTGAACCTTCAGCCCGTCACCCGCTACCAGGAGCTCGACGCCGTCGCACAGGATTGGTCCGAGCACCAGGCCAGCACCGACACCATGGACCACCGCCCCAACTTCACCTCCGCATACCCGGCGGGCTGGACCACGGGCTCCGAGAACGTGGCATGGCGTACCGCGGGTGGTGACACCGGTGCCCAGATCTTCGACCAGTGGCTCAACTCCCCCGGTCACTACAAGAACATGGTTGACCCGAACGTCAACTCCATCGGTATCGGCTTCGCCCAGACCTCCAGCGGCAAGTGGTACGCCACCCAGAACTTCGCGGCCTACAACCCCAGCAACACCCCGCTGACGCCTACGACGACGAGCAGCACGCCGCCGTCCACCAGTAACACCCCGCCGACGGAGACCACCGTGACCACTCCGGCACCGACCCCGGAGACCACGCCGTCGACGCCGACCACCGAGGTCACTCCTCCCACCACCACCCAGACCACTCCTCCGGCCACGGAGACCACCACCTCTGAGGCCACGCCGACGCCGTCGGCTCCGGCCACCACGACCACCACGGCCACGGGCACCCCGGCCAAGCCGTCCTCGACTCCCGCGGTCGCGGCTCCCGGTACCACTCCGACGAAGCCCGCACTGGCCACCACTGGTCCGAGCATCGCAGTCGCCGTCGTCGCCGCAGGCCTGCTCGGCGCCGGTGCCTTCCTCGTGATGCGTCGCCGTCAGGCCAGCTGACTGAGCTGAGGCCTTACGAGCGCGATCTGTTCCTCTGACGGGCGCCTGCTCTCCACCGACTTGAGCTGGAGAGCAGGCGCCCGTCGTTGTCCTCATCGGGGCGCCATCCTTGAGAGGATGGCCTCGTGAAGCGTCTTCCCCTTGAACCAGAGCTCCTTGCGCCGCTACCCGCCGAGATCGACCTGCGCCTCGTGGTCACAGACATGGACGGAACCCTCATTGACGGTGAGGGTCGCGTTCCTGCTGGGCTGAACCGGGTCGTGGACCGGATGCGTGAGGCCGGCATCGTCTTCGTCCCCGCTTCGGGTAGACAGCTGGCCAACCTGCGTGCGGTCCTCGGTCATATTGTCGATGACTCACCAATCATCGCGGAGAGCGGGGCCCTCGTCGTCCACGGGAGCGAGGAGGTCCACTCCGACACCATCAGTGCCGAGGACGCCTCGGCCGCCATTGCCACAGCTCGGGAGCTGGCGGGTACCGGTTATGACGTCGGCGCTGTGGTGGCGTGCAAACGATGCGCCTACATCGAGAGGTCCGACCCCGCCTTCCTGGATCAGGCCCGGCTCTACTACGGGGCGTTGGAGATCGTTGACGACCTCATGGCGATCCCTCTGGATGAGGTGCTCAAGGTCGCCGTCTTCGACTTCGCCGACGTCGAGGACGGCAGCTCACAGGCACTGACCGCAGCGGTTCCGAATGTCCACGCAATGGTGTCCGGTATGCACTGGATGGACATGACGTCCCCGCGGGCATCGAAAGGACGCGCACTGGCGGCGCTCCAGGCCAGGCTCGGGATCCTTCCGGAGCAGACGGCTGTCTTCGGGGACTACCTCAACGACCTGGACCTCTACGAGCACGCGGACCTGGGCTTCGCGATGCGC
The DNA here is from genome assembly GCF_900637975.1 of Actinomyces viscosus. NCBI lineage: Bacteria > Bacillati > Actinomycetota > Actinomycetes > Actinomycetales > Actinomycetaceae > Actinomyces > Actinomyces viscosus. The sequence goes on from NZ_LR134477.1 coordinate 938,092, forward strand.
AACGCCCACCCCGGCATCCACGCGGCGGCCGCCTTCACGGCACCCGCGAACACCGAGGACGGCGTCCTGCGCACGGTTGAGGAGCTGCTTCGACGCTCCCGGCCTACTACTGGCTGAGCCAGGCCTTCATACCGCCCGTGACGTTGACCAGCTCGCCGGCATAGCCGGCCGCGGTCAGCGCCTCGATCGCCTTGGCTGAGCGCACCCCGCCAGCGCAGATGACTGCCGTGGGCCGGGCCGGGTCGAGCTCGTTCATCCGCTCGACTACCTGCCCCAGTGGGATGTTGACCGAGCCGGAGATCGCCGCCTGCGCAACCTCATCGGGCTCACGGACATCGAGAACAACAAGATCCTCTCCGTCCTCCCCCGCCTCAAGCCGTTCGCGCAGATCCTCGACACTGGTTTCCCTCACGTCGATTCCTCCCTCGTGGTCTGTCTGGTTCAACCTGGCTGAAGCGGTTACTTGCGCAGGCCGCGGTAGCGGGTGATAAGGCCCCGGGTGGACGCGTCCTGACCCGCGAGGGCCTCTTCGTCCCCCTGGACGGCGGGGGCGATCTCCAGGGCCAGCTTCTTGCCGAGCTCAACGCCCCACTGGTCGAAGGAGTCGATGCCCCACACGATGCCCTGGGTGAAGGTGATGTGCTCGTAGAGGGCGATGAGCTGGCCGACGACCGCCGGTGTCAGAGCCGGGGCGAGGATCGACGTCGTCGGCTTGTTACCCGCGAAGACGCGAGCAGGGACGATCTCCTCGGGGGTACCCTCGGCACGAACCTCGTCGGAGGTCTTACCGAAGGCGAGAGCGGCGGTCTGGGCCAGGTAGTTGGACAGGAACAGCTCATGGACGTCCAGTCCCCCGTCCTTGATCGGGTGGGCGGGGTTGGCCACGGCGATGAAGTCCGCGGGGATGAGCTGGGTGCCCTGGTGAATGAGCTGGTAGAAGGCGTGCTGTCCGTTGGTGCCCGGCTCACCCCAAAAGACCTCACCGGTCTCGGTGGTCACGGGGCTGCCGTCCCAGCGCACGGACTTGCCGTTGGACTCCATGGTGAGCTGCTGGAGGTAGGCGGCGAAGCGGTGCAGGTACTGGGCGTAGGGCAGGACGGCGTGGGATCCGGCCTTGAAGAAGTTGACGTACCAGACGTTGAGCAGGCCCATGAGCATGGGAACGTTCTCTGCCGGGGCCTTGGTGGCGAAGTGCTCGTCGACGGTGTGGAAGCCGGAGAGGAAGTCGGCGAAGTTCTCCGGACCGATGGCTACGGCCAGGACCGTGCCGACGGCGGAGTCCACCGAGTAGCGTCCGCCCACCCAGTTCCAGAAGCCGAAGGCGTTGGCCGGGTCGATGCCGAACTCGGCGACCTTGTCCAGGGCGGTGGATACGGCCACGAAGTGCTTGGCGATGGCGCCGTCGGTCTCGATGCCCTTGTCCTTCAGTGCGGCCAGGAACCAGTCGCGGGCCATGCGGGCGTTAGTGAGGGTCTCCAAGGTGGTGAAGGTCTTGGAGGCGATGATGAACAGGGTCGTCTCCGGGTCGAGGTCCGCGACCTTCTCCGCGCAGTCGGTGGGGTCGATATTGGAGATGAAGCGGCACTGAAGGCCCTTCTGCACGTAAGGCTTGAGGGCCTCGTAAACCATGACCGGTCCCAGGTCGGAGCCACCGATACCGATGTTGACCACGGTCTTGATGGGCTTGCCGGTGATTCCGGTCCACTCCCCCGAGCGCACGCGGCGGGCGAAGGCGTAGATCTTCTCCAGGACCTCGTGGACGTCGGCGACGACGTCCTGTCCGTCCACGCTCAGGGAGTCGGTGGCCGGCCGGCGCAGGGCGGTGTGGAGGACGGCGCGGTCCTCGGTGATGTTGATGTGCTCGCCGGCGTACATGGCGTCACGGCGGCCCGGGACGTCCACCTGCACGGCAAGCTCGGCCAGGGCGTCGCGGACGTCGTCGGTCAGCAGGTTCTTGGACAGGTCGACGTAGAGGTCTCCCAGCTCGTAGGAGAAACGCTCGGCGCGCTGCGGGTCATCCGCGAACCAGGCGCGCAGGTCCGGGGTCATGGAGTCGTGGAGCTCGGTGAGGCGCTTCCAGGCGGGCGTGGTGGTGGGGTCAACCGGATTCAGCATGGTTACAGTCTATGGGTGTCGCAGCCACGCGCCACTCTCCGACGCCAACCGTCCTCACGTCCCCGGAGTCCTCATGGTTCCCGAACCGCCTGCACCGAGCCCGTCGGTCCTGACCACCGCCGACGACGTTCGTGCCGCCCTGCTCGAGCTGTCCGATGAGTCCAAGGCGGCTCAGGTGGCCCGCTACCTGCGTGCCGTGCCCGGGGGCTACGGGGAGGGCGACCGCTTTCACGGTGTGCCCGTACCGTGCACTCGTGCCGTTGCGAGGCGCGCTGTTCTCGACGACGGCGAGCTGGAGCGTCTGGTGGCCAGTCCCTGGCACGAGGAGCGGATGGCCGCGCTGTGCGTCGCCGTTGCCCAGGCCAAGCGGATCAGCCGTCTGCTGGGCTCGAGGCGGGCTCAGCAGGATCCGGACTCACCAGCCATCGAGGAGGCTCTGGCCAGGCGTGAGGAGCTGGGGCAAAGGTACCTGGGCTGGGTCGGCCAGGACCTGGTCAACAACTGGGACCTGGTGGACACCTCGGCCGAGCACCTTGTGGGGGCCTGGCTCCTGGTTCCCCTCGTGGGAGACCAGAAGCTGCCCTCCCGGATCGGCGATCTCATCACGAGCAGCAGTGTGTGGGAACGGCGAGTGGCAGTCATGTCCACCTTCGCCACCACCCGGGCCGGCACCGACTGGCCGGCCTACGCCGTCGCCCGGCAGCTGCTCAACGACCCTCACGACCTCATCCACAAGGCGGTCGGTTGGATGCTGCGGGAGGCTGGCAAACGCGTGGATGAGGGCTCGCTCGTCGCCTTTCTCGACCGGTACGCCGCGCGCATGCCGCGAACGATGCTGCGTTACGCCATCGAGCGGCTCTCCCCCGAGGTCCGTGCCCACTACCGGTCATTGCGGGCCTGATCAGCTCTGGTTGTCTGATGCGGGTACAGGCTCGGTGAGAGCCCCAGGACTCGTCTCAAGTCAGCGGTCCTGGACACGACTTCCCACTTTTCCGGAGCCGTCCGGTCCACGGCCAACGGGACTCCGCACGGATTCACCAGCATCACGCCGTTTCTGACCGTTGACGGCGCCGACCGCGTCGCTGCCTGGTCCCAGGAGCAGTGAGGAAAGGGAAGGCGTCTGACGCAAGAGGTTTCAACGCTGGGCTGCCTGACCAGCGAGCTCCTCGGGGTCGGGTACCCCGGCGCTTGCCGGAGCAAGTGTCTCCCAGATCCCCTCGGCGACGGCGATCAGGGCAAGGAGGCCGACCAGGACCGCACCGCTCACGTGCGAACCGACTGGGATCAGCAGGAGGCCGAGCAGACAGGCAGTGACCCGGGCCCGGTAGATCTTACGAGCGGTACGCAGACGCACGACCGCGAACATGGCGAAGAAGACGACGGCGCCACCGCACAGCAGCGCAGTGGTCTCCATCGGGACGTGGTGAAGCGGCTCCGCCATGACGTGGTGCAGACCGACGGCCAGGGCGATCAGGCCTCCTACGAGGACCAGGTGGCCGTAGACCAACAGGTTACGCACCGCGAGAAACGGCGTGCGTGCCTGGCCGATGAAGTGCTCAACCAGCCCCAGGCTGTGGTGGAAGTAGGACCACCACAGTCCTCCCACGAGGATGAAGGCCGCCACCAGAGTTGTGAGATCAAGCCAGGTCAGGTGCTCGAGCTCGGTCTGGGGCGTCGTGATGGACACGATCGTCTCGCCCAGGGCCACGATGATGAGCAGACTGAATCGCTCCACGATGTTTGCGACGTCGTAGCTCTGCGCGCTCATGGACCTGCCGTGGCGCAAGGGCCCGCTGAGCTCAACCAGCGCGGCGAGGGCCCACAGCACGAGCTGGCCGTTGCCGCCCAGGAGGGCGCCGCCCAGGATGAGGGGGCCTTGAACGAGACTGGACGTCAGGTCCATACGGAAGGCGCTGCTGTTCTCCCCTCGGGCCAGCAGGAAGGTGATGACCAGGCGCGAGCCCCAGCAGGCAGCAGCAAAGACGAGGGCTCTGTCCCCGAAAGCCTCAGGCAGGGCAACGGCATTGATGATGGCCATCATCATGAGAAGCATGACGACGAACCGGTGCCGGCTGGAGGATGCATCACGAATACTCAACTGAACCGTCACCAGCGTCCACTGCCAGTAGATGAGGACCAGCAGTACCCCGGCATGAGCCAGTCCCCTCCACCCGGGTTCGCCCCGAACGACGCCGTTGAGCTCGGTGATCAGGAAGACGTAGACCAGGTCGAAGAAGAGCATGATCGGGTCAACCGCCCGGTGCGGGATCAGTGAGCCGTTGCGCTGGTGCTCGGTGGCGTCCTGGGTGGTCAAGCCTTCTCTCCTTACTGACATGATCCTTGTTAGCCGCGGTTGGCCGGGAACAGGTGCCCGTCAGCTAGTGCTCAGCGCCGCCGGCGCTTCTCGCGCACGCGTACCCCGATCTGAATCGGCGTTCCGGTGAAGCCGAACTCCTCACGCAGACGGCGCTCGATGAAGCGCCGGTAGCCGGCGTCGAGGAAGCCGGTGGTGAAGATGACGATCCTGGGTGGGGCGACCTGCACCTGGGTGGCGAAGAGGATACGGGGCTGCTTGCCTCCGCGCACCGGGTGCGGGGTCGCGGACTGGAGCTGGCCCAGGAAGCCGTTGAGGCGTCCCGTGGGCACGCGCGTGGTCCACCCCTCCAGGGCCGCGTCGAGAGCACGCACGAGCCGGTTGGTGTGCCAGCCCGTCCGGGCGGCCAGGTTGATGTGGGGGGCCCAGGAGACGTGGGCCAGGTCGTGCTCGACCTCCCACAGGAGCATCTTCTGTCGCTCCTCATCCACCAGGTCCCACTTGTTGTTGACCAGGACCAGGGCGCGTCCGGCGTCAACGACCTGCTGGATGACGCGCACGTCCTGCTCGCTGATCGGCTCGGAGGCGTCCAGGAGGACGACGGCGACCTCGGCCTTGTCGATGGCTCCCTGCGTACGCAGCACCGCGTAGTAGTCGGCTCCTCGCGACTGCTTGACCCGGCGGCGGATCCCGGCGGTGTCGACGAAGACCCACTTGCGCCCGTCGAGCTCGATGATCTCGTCGACCGGATCACGGGTGGTGCCGGCGGTCTCGTTGACGACCACGCGCTCCCTGCCCGCGATGGAGTTCAGCAGGGAGGACTTGCCGACGTTGGGCCGTCCCACAAGGGCGACACGGTGCAGGTCCCCCTCGGGCGCGACGGTGGCCACGGCGGAGACCTCCGGGAGGATCTCCATGACGGCGTCGAGGACCTCACCGCTGCCCCGACCGTGCAGCGCGGAGACGGCGAAGGGCTCGCCCAGCCCCAGGTTCCACAGGGCGGCGGCGTCCCCCTCCTGCGCCGGGGAGTCGACCTTGTTGGCCGCCAGCACCACGGGCTTTCCGCTGCGGCGCAGCATCCGTACCACACGGGCGTCGGTCTCCGTGATGCCGACCTGGGCGTCGACGACGAGCAGGACCGCATCGGCCATCTCGACAGCGACCTCGGCCTGCGTGGCCACGGCGGCGTCGAGGCCGGCCACGTCCACCTCCCAGCCTCCGGTGTCGACGATGGTGAAGCGTCGCCCGGCCCACTCGGCCGGGTAGGAGACCCGGTCGCGGGTGACGCCGGGGGTGTCCTGGACGACGGCCTCGCGGCGCCCCAGGACCCGGTTGACCAGAGTGGACTTGCCCACGTTGGGACGGCCGACGACGGCGAGGACCGGAAGTCCCGCCTCGGTGCGGTCACCGGTCGGAAGGACACCGTCCGCCTCCAGGAGCGCGAGGTCCTCCTCGTCGAGCTCGTAGTCCGCCAGCCCCTCGCGCATGGCCTGGGCCCGCAGGTCCTCCTCGGCGTCACGCTGCGCGGCGGAGTCGGCGGCCTCCTCGACCAGGTCCAGGACCTTCTCAACGGACTGCTCCAAGGTCATCTCCGAGGTGTCGACCAGGGTGACGCCCTCGGGCGCGGTGAGGAACTGGGAGACCGTGGAGTCGTCGCGGTCGCGACGTACCACCTGATCGCGCAGGGCGGCGGCGTCGACCTGCTTGCCGGCGGCCTCCAGGTCCCCGGCCCGCCGCGCCAGACGGGCCTCCTCCGAGGCGGTCACGAGCAGACGGGCGTCGGCGTCAGGGGCGATGACGGTGGTGATGTCGCGTCCCTCGGCGACGATGCCGGCGCCCCCGGAGAAGGAGCCGGTGTGACCGGTCGCCTCGAAGCGGATGATGTCTCGCTGTCGGCGCGCCAGCTCGGCGCGCACCTCGAGGTTGGTGGCGACCTTCGAGACGATGGTGGCGATGTGCGGATCACGGATCGCGGCCGACACGTCGGTACCGTCCACGGTGAAGGTGGGGCGCTCGGGATCCAGCCCCATGTGCAGCGGCATCGCGGTAACGGCCTCGGCGACAGCCGCTTCATCGGCCAGGTCAACGCCCTCGTGCTCGCACCACCAGGCTGCGGCCCGGTACATGGCGCCGGTGTCGAGGTACGCCAGTCCGAGGGTGGCGGCCACGCGCCGCGAGACGGTGGACTTACCCGATCCGCTCGGCCCGTCGATCGCGACGACGATTCCCATGGTGTCCTCCATCGGTGTCCGATTCCGGTCATGAACTGGCCTAAGCGTCCCACACTTCAGCGCCATACCGCGGATCAGGCCCCATGAGTACAGACACAGGCGGTCTCCGCGGACAGATTGAACCGGTTTCAGCCGGCGACGACGCGCCAGCCCTGCGCGTCGAGCGCCTCCTCCAGCCGTTGAGCGGCCGCCGGCAGGACGGAGATGAGCGCGATACCGGCGCTCTGCCCGGCCGAGTGCTCCAGGGAGAAGTCCTCGATGCTGACGCCGGCGGCACCGACGTCGGAGAAGAGCCTGCCCAGCTCACCGACCGCATCGGGCACGAGGACCTGGACCTCTGCGTAGCGGCGCGGCGCCCCGCCGTGCTTGCCGGGGATCCGGGCACGTCCGGTATTTCCCCGGGTCATGACGTCGGTGACGGCACCGACGGCTCCCGGTGCGATGGTGCGCGCCGTACCGGGGGCCGTGTACTCGGGACTGCCGGGCTCGCAGGCGGCCGCCTCGATACCCCTGATCAGCGAGTCAAGGTCATCGCTGATCTGGCGCAGCAGGTCGGCCACGGGTCCGGCGTTGCCCACGATGATGGCCGACCACAGTCGCGGGTCTGAGGCCGCGATCCGGGTGACGTCACGAAGTCCCTGACCGGACAGGGCCAGGGCGCTCTCCCCCAGGCTCTCCAGGCGGGCGGCCACGAGGGAGGCGACGAGCTGGGGCATGTGGGAGACGGCGGCGACGGCGGCATCGTGCTCCGCGGCGCCCATGCGCACCGGGGTGGCTCCTGCGTCGACCGCCAGGTTCCTGATGACCAGCTCGGCCTCGGGTGCCGAGTCCTGGCCGACGACCACCCAGGGGCGCCCGGCGAAGAGGTCGGAGTCGGCGGCACCGGCGCCGGAGCGCTCACGACCCGCCATCGGGTGGGAGCCGACATACCTGCGCGCGTCGGCACCCGCCCGGGCCCTGACCTCGGCGACGACCCGTTCCTTGACCGAGGCGACATCGGTGACCACCGCATGGGGATGGGCCGCCAGCTGTGCGACGACGACGTCAGCGGTGACATCGGGTGGGGTGGCCACGACCACGATCTGCGGCTCGGGGCTGTCCTCGCCGCGGGGCGTGCCCGCACCCATATCGCGCGCCAGGGCCAGGGAGGTGGGTGAGGTGTCCGAGAGCTGGACCTCGACACCCGCCGCTCGCAGCACCAGAGCGAGCGAGGTCCCCAGGAGCCCGGTGCCGACGACAAGCACCGGACCGCTGGTGGACACCGAGGTCAGGGACCCTTTATCTCTCACAGTCCGACCTCCTGCTGCAGCGCCGCGATCTCCTCACTGGTCAGTGCCCTGGTCTCACCGGGGCGCAGGTTGCCCAGCCGCAGCGGTCCGAGCCGTGTGCGCGCCAGGCGTGTCACCGGGTGGCCCACGGCGTCCAGCATGCGCCGCACGATCCGGTTCTTGCCGGAGTGGAGCGTGATCTCGACGATGGAGCCGCGGGGCCCGGAGTCCTTGACGGTGGCCCGGTCCGCCCGGGCCTCGCCGTCCTCGAGCTCGATGCCGCGCCGCAGCTTGCGCGGCACCCAGGGCTCGACCTGCCCCTCGACGATGGCGACGTAGGTCTTGGCGATCTCGAAGCTGGGGTGCATGAGCCGGTGGGCGAGCTCGCCGTCGTTGGACAGCAGGAGCAGCCCCTCGGTCTCGGTATCGAGGCGGCCGACGTGCACCAGACGCAGTGAGTCGGGCAGCTCGGGGTGCTGCGCCAGGTAGTCGCGCCCGTACTGGGCCACGGTGGGGCGGCCGTCGGAGTCCTCCATGGTGGTGACGACACCGGCCGGCTTGTGGAGCATGAGGGTGATGAGCTCGGGGTTGGTGAGGATCCGGCTGCCGTCGACTCGGACCTCCTGGGTCAGTGGATCCACCCGCACGCCCGGTTCGGTGACGGTAACGCCGTCGACACTGACGCGACCATCGGCGATGAGCTGCTCGCAGGCTCGGCGTGAGGCGAGCCCCGCGTGGGCGAGGACCTTCTGCAGACGCTGGCCGGAGGCCACGTGCGGGTCGTCTTCACCGCCCTTGGAGGCACGCTCACGCATGGCGAGCAGGCGGGACTCCTCATCCTCGTCGATGGCCTCGGCATCGAAGGCGGCCAGGTCGGCGGCGTCGGTCTCCTCGTCCAGCTCCTCGAGGTCGTCATCGTCGTAGAACTCCTGGCCACCGAAGTCGCCGTGGAGCACGGAGTCGTTTCTGCTGTGGCGGTTCCTCGGGGTCATGGGGTCCTCCTCGTGGCCATTTCCTCGGCCTGTTCGACGATCTCCCCCAGCGCCTCGACACGAGGCAGGTAGGGGGCCAGGGGCGGCAGGTCGTCCAGGGAGTCGATTCCCAGGTACTCCAGGAACTCTCCCGTGGTCCGGTACAGGATCGCACCGGAGGTCTCTGCCCCGGCCTCCTCGATGAGGCCACGGGCGTGCAGGGTGCGCATGACGCCGTCGACGTTGACGCCTCGGATCGCCGCGACGCGTCCGCGGGTGACCGGCTGCCGGTAGGCGACGACGGCGAGGGTCTCCAGGGCGGCCTGGCTCAGGCGTGCGGTGGCGCCGCCGATGATGAACTGCTCGACGAGGTCGGCGTGCTCAGGCAGGGAGGCGAAGCGCCATCCGCCGGCCGCACGACGCAGAAGGAACCCGTGGGGACGGCTGCCGGGCGCCTCTCCCCTGTACTCGGCGGCCAGGTCCTCGAGCAGATCCTCGGCCTCCCGCTCCTCAAGGCCGAGAGCCTCGGCGATCGCGGCAGTGGTCACCGGCTCGTCGGCCACGATGAGGATCGCCTCAGCGGCGCTGCGCAGCTGCGGCTCGGCGACATCGCTCATGCGAATTCCTCCTCGAGCTCGGTCAGGTCGTCGGAGGCCATCATGCCGGTCAGGTCGTCCTGGCCGCCGCACCAGGTCACGGTGATATCGCCCATGGCCTCGGTCTGCTCCAGCTCGGCGCTGCCCTGCCGGTGAAGGATGAGCAGTGCCAGGAACCGGGCGACGACGACGGCGGTGCGCTCGGCGTCCTCGATGATCTGGGCGAAGGTCAGTACCCCGTGGCGGCGCAGCCTCAGTACGATGAGGCTCAACTGCTCCCCGACCGGGACCCGCTCGTGAAGGTGAACGGTCTGGACTCCCGGATCGGTGGGCCGGGTGAAGGCCCCGACCGCCAGCCGAGTGAGCTCCTCGGGGGTGATGGTGGCCACGAGCCTGGGCAGAAGCGCGGCCAGGTGCGGTTCCAGCGCCACAATGCGGGGATGGCTGCGCGCGGAGGTCTCCGCCTGGTGGCGGAAAGAGGCTGCGGCCTCCTTGAAGGCCCGGTACTGCAGGAGCCGGGCGAAGAGCAGGTCGCGCGCCTCCAGCAGCTCGAGGTCGGGCTCCTCATCATCCTCGTCATGGGGCAGGAGGCGGTGGGCCTTGAGCGCCAGGAGCGTGGAGGCCACGACGATGAACTCCGAGGCCCGTCCCAGGTCCCAGTCGGAGCGCATGTGGGCGATGAAGTCGTCAGTCACCTCCGCCAGCGCCAGCTCGGTGACGTCGAGCCGCTTGCGGGCGATGAGGCTCAGGAGCAGGTCGAAGGGCCCATCGAACTGGGGAAGGGTGACGCTGAAACCGGGCAGCCTGGGCGGGCCCTGATCCTCCGGGTCAGGCGACATCGCCGCGGGCGATGACCTCGCGGGCCAGCCGGCGGTAGGCGTCCGCGCCGGGGTGGGAGGGCGCGTAGCTGGTGATCGGCTCGTTGGCCACGGAGGCGTCCGGGAACTTGATCGTGCGTCGGATGCGCGTGTCGAAGAGCTGCTCGCCGAAGGCCTGCTCGAGCCGCTCGAGCACCTCGCGCGAGTGCAGGGTGCGGGAGTCCACCATGGTGGCCAGGATGCCGTCGATCTCCAGGGTGGCGTTGAGGCGGTCCTTGACCCTTTCAACGGTCTCGACCAGGAGGGCCACTCCTCGCAGCGCGAAGAACTCGGTCTCCAGCGGGATGATGACGCCGTGGGAGGCCGTCAGGGCGTTGATGGTGAGCAGCCCGAGCGAGGGCTGGCAGTCCACGAGGATGACGTCGTACTCGTCAAGGACGGGACGCAGTACCCGTTTGAGGGCCTGCTCGCGGGCGACCTCGTTGACGAGCTGGACCTCAGCGGCGGACAGGTCGATGTTGGCAGGGACGATGTCCAGTCCCTCCACGGTGGTCTCGTGGATGACGGTGCGTATGTCCGGGCGGCTGGCGACGAGCAGGTCGTAGATCGTGGAGTCGAGCTCGTGGGCGTTGATGCCCAGCCCGGCCGAGGCCGCACCCTGGGGGTCGAAGTCGACGATGAGGACCTTACGCCCCAGCTCGGCCAGCGCCGCTCCGAGGTTGATCGTCGTCGTGGTCTTGCCGACACCGCCCTTCTGGTTGCACATGGAGATGACCCGAGCGGGTCCGTGCGACTCCAGCGGCGCGGGAACGGGGAAGTCCTTCTCCTCGCTCTCTTCGGTGCCGGGGTTGTCGATCAGGCCTGGCTGGATGGAGTCATTCACGTCCTCCAGCCTAGTCGAAAGCCGACCGACCTCGCCCAGTTCAGACGGGACACGCCAGAGAACGGCCCAGGCAACGCTCCGCTTTCAGGCAGGGCTCCGGCCGCACTCAGGCTTCCCTCACCGGGGGCCGGGGCGAGGGGCGGACCAACCCGTGCCCGGGACTCAGGCCAGCGCCCGCGGATGGCTGGTGGCGTAGACCTCCCGCAGGTGATCGACTGTGACCTTCGTGTAGATCTGGGTGGTGGTGACGGAGGCGTGTCCGAGCATCTCCTGGACGACACGCACGTCCGCTCCTCCCGCCAGCAGATGGGTGGCGAAGGAGTGACGCAGCGTGTGGGGAGAGATGTGGCGCTCGTCGGAGGCTCCTGCCTCGGTGAGCCCGGCCCGTTCGGCAGCCTGCTGCAGGACCGCCCAGGCACTCTGCCGGCTCAGGGGCCGCCCCAGGGTGTTGAGGAAGACCTGCGGCACTCCCCTGCCCTTCTCCGCCAGGACCGGCCGGCCTCGTACCAGGTAGGCGTCCAGCGCCTCCCAGGCATAGGTCCCCATGGGCACGACGCGCTCCTTGCGTCCCTTGCCGAACAGTCGCAGCAGCCGGGAATCGGCGTCGAGGTCGTCGACGACGAGCCCGACCGCCTCGGAGATGCGGGCACCGGTGGCGTAGAGAACCTCCAGCAGCGCCCGGTCCCGCAGACTCACCGGGGAGTCGTCGATGCCGGCGGCCTCAAGAAGGCTACGGACCTCCTCGATGCTCAGCGCCTTGGGAAGCCGCCGCCCGGGCTGGGGCGGGCGCACCGTGGCCGAGGGGTCCTGCGCGATGGTGCCCTCAGCCAGGAGGAACTTGTGCCAGCCACGTACGGCGGTGACGGTTCTGGAGGCGGACGACGACGCCAACGGCCGAGAGCCGTCGGCTCCGGTGCGCAGCACCTCGAGGAAGCCGGCCACGTCGTTGCGGCTCACCTCCTGCGGGTCCACGATGCCCCGGTTTCTCAGGTAGCGCAGGTACCGGCCGAGGTCGCGTTCGTAGGCGCTCAGGGTGTGGGGGCTCAGCCCGCGCTCGACGCGCAGGTGGGCGAGGTAACCGCGTAGCGTCCGGTCCAGGGCGTCGCCACGCGGATCATGGGCGGTACCGACGGCAGGGGCCGCCGTCCTCGAGGTGTTCGTCGCGACCAGCCGGCGCTCAGCCGAGCTTGGCGACCAGGCCGAGCCCGACGATCGTGATCGTCCAGGTGATGGCCACGGCCACCGTGATGCGGTCGAGGTTGCGCTCGGCGACTCCGGAGGATCCGGCCGAGGAGGAGATGCCGCCTCCGAACATGTCCGACAGGCCTCCTCCCTTGCCCTTGTGCAGGAGGATCGACATGATGAGGAAGAAGCTCGAGAGGACGAGCAGCACCTGAAGGACGATACGCACCACGTTCACGCCGCGCTCCCTTCGTCGTTGGTTTCGTCTTGCTGTGGGGGCGTTACGCTCCGGTTGGGGTCCGGCGCGGTTCCCGACGGGGCCTAGGCCCCCACCTGTCCGCTCGGCAGTCTACCTGCAACACGCCGGGTCCTGGACACCTCGTCGTGTGAGGTGTCCAGGACCCGGTGACGCTGCGCAGGCTGCTCAGGCGTAGAAGCCCGCCATGGCCGCGAAGGAGTCGGCCTTGAGGGAGGCTCCACCGACCAGGGCGCCGTCGACGTCGGGCTGGGCCATGAGCTCCTTGATGTTGCCGGGCTTGGCCGAGCCGCCGTAGAGGATGCGGGTGGCGTCGGCGGTGGCGTCGCCGTAGTCGGCGCGCAGGGCCTCTCGGATCGCCCCGCACACCTCCTGGGCGTCCTCGGCGGTGGCGGTCTCGCCGGTGCCGATGGCCCAGATGGGCTCGTAGGCGATGACGATCTTGGCGACGTCCTCTCCGCTCCACCCCTCGAGGGCGGCGCGGATCTGGCCCAGGACGAACTCGACGTGGGTGCCGGCCTTGCGGATCTCCAGCGCCTCGCCGCAGCACAGGATGGGGGTCATGCCAGCGTCGAGCACCTTGCGGGCCTTGGCGCCCACGAGGGCGTCGGACTCGCCGTGGTACTCGCGACGCTCGGAGTGGCCCATGACCACGTAGCTGCAGCCGAGCTTGGTGAGCATCTCGGTGGAAACCTCACCGGTGTAGGCGCCGTTGTCGTGGGTGGAGACGTCCTGGGCGCCGTACTTGATGCTCAGGGAGTCGGCCTCGACGACGGTCTGCACGGTGCGGATGTCCGTGAACGGCGGGATCACGAGGACCTCGCACTTGGCGTAGTCGTGGTCGTGGTCCTTGAGCTCCATGGTCAGGCCCTGGACGAGGTGGTTGGCCTCGAGGTGGTCGAGGTTCATCTTCCAGTTGCCCGCCATGAGCGGGGTGCGGTTGCTCATCTAGGTTGCCTTCCTTCAGTCTTCGAGCACTGCGATACCCGGCAGGGTCTTGCCCTCGAGGAGCTCGAGGGAGGCGCCGCCACCGGTGGAGATGTGGGAGAACGTGGCCTCGTCGAAGCCGAGCGTGCGCACGGCCGCGGCGGAGTCGCCGCCACCGATGACGGAGAAGGCGTCGGACTCGGAGATCGCCTTGGCGACGGCCTTGGTGCCCTCGGCGAAGGCCGGGAACTCGAAGACGCCCATGGGGCCGTTCCACACCACGGTCTTGGAGGTGGCGATGGCGTCGGCGAAGAGCTCTCGCGTCTTGGGACCGATGTCCAGGCCCATCTGGTCGGCGGGCAGCTCGTCGGAGGGCACGACGGTGGCCGGGGCGTCCGGGGCGAAGGTGGGAGCCACGACGGTGTCGACGGGCAGGAGGAGCTCGACGCCATTGGCCTTGGCCGTCTCCAGGTAGCCCTTGACGGTCTCGATCTGGTCCTTCTCCAGCAGGGAGGTGCCCACCTCGTGGCCCTGAGCGGCCAGGAAGGTGTAGGCCATGCCACCACCGATGAGGAGGCGGTCCGCCTTGCTCAGCAGGTTGGAGATGACGCCCAGCTTGTCCGAGACCTTGGAGCCCCCGAGCACCACGGTGTAAGGGCGCTCGGGGTCGTTGACGGCGCGTCCCAGGGACTCGATCTCCTTAAGAACGAGCAGGCCGGCGGCCGAGGGCAGCAGCTTGGCGACGTCGTAGACGGAGGCCTGCTTGCGGTGCACGACTCCGAAGCCGTCGGAGACGAAGACGTCGGCCAGGGCGGCGAGCTCGGCGGCGAAGGCCTCGCGCTCGGCGTCGTCCTTGGAGGTCTCGGCGGCGTTGAAGCGCACGTTCTCCAGCAGGACGATCTCGCCGTCGCCGGCGGCGGCGACGGCGGCCTTGGCGGACTCGCCGACGGTGTCCTCGGCGAGAGTCACCTTGGCGCCGGTGACCTCGGCGAGGCGCTTGGCGACGGGCGCCAGGGAGTAGTCGGGGTCGACCTGGCCCTTGGGGCGGCCCAGGTGGGCGGTGATGATCACCTTGGCGCCGGCGTCGAGCAGAGCTCGCAGGGTGGGCAGAGCGGCCTGGATACGGCCGTCGTCGGTGATGTTCTTGTCGTCGTCCAGCGGCACGTTGAAGTCGGAGCGGACCAGGACTCGCTTGCCCTTGAGGTCGCCCAGGGACTCGATGGTCTTCATAAAGCCTCTCATCGGTTGTGGGTGGAAGGTGTGGGATCTGACGGACGGCGCCCGCGCACGCATAGCGTGGCGCGGGCGCCGTCTTCTAGAGAGTCATGCTCTCGGTCTGGTCTCAGGCGAGCTTGGAGCCGACCAGGGCGGTCAGGCGGACCAGGGCGTTGGAGTAGCCCCACTCGTTGTCGTACCAGGAGAGGACCTTGACGAGGTTGCCGATGACCTTGGTCTCGGTGGCGTCGAAGATCGAGGTGTGCGGGTTGCCCACGATGTCGGTGGAGACGATCGGGTCCTCGGTGTACTCGAGAACGCCCTTGAGCTCACCCTCGGCGGCGGCCTTGACGGCGGCCTTGACGGCGTCGACGGAGACCTCCTTCTCGGCGATGAAGGTCAGGTCGGTCAGCGAGCCGGTCGGGGTGGGGACGCGCACGGCCAGACCGTCGAACTTGCCCTTGAGGGCGGGCAGGACGAGGGCCACGGCCTGGGCGGCACCGGTCTTGGTGGGGATCATGTTCAGCGCGGCGGCGCGAGCACGGCGCAGGTCGCTGTGCGGGGCGTCGAGGACGCGCTGGTCACCCGTGTAGGAGTGGATGGTGGTCATGATGCCGCGCTCGATGCCGAAGTTCTCGTGGAGGACCTTGGCCAGGGGGGCGAGGCAGTTGGTGGTGCACGAGGCGTTGGACACGATGTTCATCGTGGCGTTGTCGTAGTCGTCCTCGTTCACACCCATGACGAAGGTGCCGTCGACGTTCTTGGCGGGAGCGGAGATGACGACCTTCTTGGCGCCACCGTCGAGGTGGGCCTTGGCCTTCTCGCCGTCGGTGAAGAAGCCGGTGGACTCCACGACGACCTCAACACCCAGGTCGCCCCAGGGCAGGTCGGCGGGGTTGCGCTGAGCGAGCACCTTGATGTGCTTGCCGTTGACGGTGATGCCATCCTCGTCGTAGGAGACCTCGCCGTTGAAACGACCGAGGATCGAGTCGTACTTGAGCAGGTGGGCCAGGGTCTTGTTGTCCGTCAGGTCGTTGACGGCGACAACCTCGATGTCGGCGCCCTGCTCGAGGGCGGCGCGGAAGAAGTTGCGGCCGATCCGGCCGAAGCCGTTAATACCAACGCGGGTGGTCACTTTGTGTCCTCCTAGTGCGCCGGTAGCGGCGCACGGTTGCTGGGCTCTTCTCACACACAGCGTGTGCTCCGGAACATCTTCAGCTCACATCCGATTCAGCTCCGGCACGGCCGAGTCTAGCCATACTGGGCAGCCGCTGGGAGTCGCCGGCCACGCCACGGGCGAACACTGTGACGCAGAAACCAGCCTCTGCGGGTTCTATGACCATCGATTGCCTCCGGAGCCAGGACCGAGGTCCCACCTGGGCTCAGGGCTCGAGCATCTCCTGAGTGAGAACCGACTCGGTGTCAGGGATGCCCAGCTCGTGCGCCTGCTTGTCCGCCATGGCCAGGAGCCGGCGGATCCGTCCGGCGACGGCGTCCTTGGTCAGCTGCGGGTCGGAGAGCTGGCCGAGCTCCTCCAGGGAGGCCTGCTTGTGCGCGATGCGCAGCTTGCCGGCCTGGAGCAGGTGGGCGGGGACGTCGTCCCCCAGGATCTCGAAGGCGCGCTCGACCCGGGCCCCCGAGGCCACGGCGGCGCGGGCGGAACGGCGCAGGTTCGCGTCGTCGAAGTTGGCCAGGCGGTTGGCTGTGCCTCGTGACTCCCTCCGGGAGCGGCGCTCAGCCCACACCTTGAAGGCCTCCGGCGCACCCATCCGCTCCAGGAGGATGCCGATGGCCTCGCCGTCGCGCACGACGACGCGGTCGGCCCCGCGCACCTCGCGGGCCTTGGCCGAGATGTCGAAGCGCCGCGCGGCTCCCACAAGGGCCAGTGCGGCCTCGGAACCGGGAC
This sequence comes from Actinomyces viscosus, assembly GCF_900637975.1. NCBI lineage: Bacteria > Bacillati > Actinomycetota > Actinomycetes > Actinomycetales > Actinomycetaceae > Actinomyces > Actinomyces viscosus. The sequence continues at coordinate 954,774 of NZ_LR134477.1, forward strand.
ACGTGACCTCCAGGGAGGAGGACCGGCCGGGCTCGGTCAGCGAGCCGCGGGCGAGGAAGGCTCCGCGCCAGGCGGCAGCGGCAGCGTTGCGTCCGCCCTGGACGACGGCGACCGGCATGCCACGCACCGGCCGGCCCCGGTCGTCGACCAGCCCGGAGAGGCGGGCCAGGTCCTTGCCCCGCTGGGTCACTCGCAGCACGTAACGAGACCCCCGGTGCAGGGAGCCGCCCTGGACGACCATGACCTCGGGCTCCATCCCGTAGAGCTCCTTGAGGTGCTGGTGCAGCCTGCGTACGGCCCCGCCGTGGTCGAGCTCGGCCTCGACGACGATGCGTCCGGAGACGATGTGCAGCCCCCCGGCGAAGCGCAGCATCGCGGAGACCTCTGCCCGCCGCTGGGCGGCGTTCTCGGTGACGACGAGCGCGAGCTCATCCTTGACGGTGACCGTCAGCGACATGGGTGGGCTCCTCGTGGTTGGTGGTCGTCGGGGGTCATGGCCGGCATGGTCGGTATGGTCGGTATGGTCGGTGCGGACGGGGTGATCGGCCCTGCTGGTGTCGCTCAGGTCTAGTCGGTGCGTCACTCACAGGGACACGGACCGGGCGGCAGCCGGAGCAGGTGAGACGAAAAAGCAATGTGAGGCGGCGCCCCGCAGGGTGCATCTAGGAAAATTCCTAGCCGTGGCACCCTGCAGCTGGCTGGGCGGGGCCGCGGAGAATTATGAACGATGGTGAGCGGCAGGACTCGTCAATGAGTCCAGTGTCACGTTCTGCCATGATCCACCGCAATCCTTACTGACCTTACTGACTGGCCGGTACAGCAGCACGGCTGGTGCGGCTGTCCATCACTGCAGCCGGTTCCGTCAGGGCTGCGCCTTGTCGTCGACGTCCCCCAGCGCCCCCTCGAAGGCGTCCCGGAAGGCGGCGGCCAGGCGCAGCGGGTCGTGATGGCACAGGGCCTCGCCGGTACGCACCTGCCGCAGGACGACGGTGGCCCCCATGGCTGAGGCCACCGACTCGAGATCGACGACGTCCGCAACGGTCGAGGGGTCGGCCAGAACCACGTCCAGGCGCAGATCGGGTGCGTACTGGCGCAGCACCCTCAGGTGGTCGGCGCTGGTCATTCCGTCAGTCTCGCCCTGCTGAGCGGAGAGGTTGAGGACCACGACCTTGCGAGCCGAGGTGCTCACCAGAGCCTGACGCATGGAGGGGAGGATGAGGTGAGGAAGCACCGAGGTGTACCAGGAGCCGGGCCCCAGCACCACCCAGTCCGCCTCATCGATGGCGCGCAGGGCCTCGGGGTGGGCGTCGGCGTCCTCGGGAACGATCCCCACGTTCTCCAGGCGTCCTCGGGCTGAGGCCACCGCCACCTGACCGCTGACTCTGCGGCTGGTCCCGCCGGAGACGATGTCCGCCTCGATGACCAGGGGCGAGGAGGACATGGGCACGACCCGGCCGTGGATCGTCAGCAGGCGCCCCACCCAGTCGAGTCCGGCGACGTCGTCCCCGAGCAGCTGCCACAGCGCCAGGATGAGCAGGTTCCCCAGGGCGTGGTTGTCGAGCTCGCCCTGGCCCTCGAAACGGTGCTGGAGCACATCGCGCCAGGTCAGCCCCCACTCGGAGTCCTCGCACAGGGAGGCCAGCGCCATCCGCAGGTCCCCCGGCGGCAGACAGTCGAACTCTCGGCGCAGGCGCCCCGATGAGCCGCCGTCGTCGGCGACGGTGACGACGGCGGTGAGCCGGTGACTGACATGGCGCAGCGCCCGCAGCGTGGCGGACAGGCCGTGCCCGCCTCCCAGAGCGACGACGGCCGGCCCCTCCTCACCGCGGCGGGGCCACCCCGCCACATCGATCGTCGTTCCCACTGTCTACTCCCGTCCCAGGTCACGGTGCTGGACAACGACCTCGAAGCCGGCTCTGCGCAGCCTGGCCCCGAGCCTCTCCGCCGAGGCCACGGAGCGGTGCTTGCCTCCGGTGCAGCCCACGGCCAGGGTAACGTGAGGCTTGAGCTCGTCAACGTACTGCGGGAGCGCGGGAATGAGCAGGTCCGCGTAGCCGTCGACGAAGGCTGCCGCCCCCTTCTGGGCGAAGACGTAGTCGGCCACAGGGGAGTCTCGGCCGGTGAGGTGTCGCAGCTCGGAGACCCAGTAGGGGTTGGGGATGAAGCGCACGTCCAGGACATGGTCGGCGTCCAGGGGAATGCCGTACTTGAACCCGAAGGACATGACATTGATGCGCAGCGCCAGGTCGGACTCGTGGGCCACGAGCTCGCGCACCCGACGGGCCAGGTCGTGCACGGAGTAGTTGGAGGTGTCGATGACGATGTCGGCCACGCCCCGCAGCCCCCCGAGGAGAGTGCGCTCGTGCTCGATACCGTCGAGGACGGAGCCGTTGCCCTGCAACGGGTGGGGGCGGCGTGAGGACTCGAAGCGCCTGACCAGGACCGCGTCGGAGGCGTCCAGGAAGATGAGTCGCACGTCGGTACCGTTGTCCCGGACCTTGCGCAGGTAGTCCATGAAGTGGGAGAAGAACTCGCGGCTGCGCACGTCGACCACCGCAGCCAGCCGGTGCACACCGGCGCCGACCGTCGTCATCATGCCGGACAGGGCCGGCAGCAGCTGGGGCGGCAGATTGTCCACCACGTACCAGTCAAGGTCCTCCAGGGCGTTGGCCGCGCGCGAGCGCCCGGCCCCGGACATACCCGTGACAATGATCATCTCGGGCCGCTCGGCGGGCGGGACCGGCGGAGTGGCCTCATCGAGGGCGGGGATCTCGATGGGAACCGTGTCCTGAAGCCGCTTGCGCTTACCGGAGGAGGGCTGGGGGCGGCGCTCGTCATCCATGGTCCAAGCATCGCACGTCCGGATGGGCCTACCCATCGCCGACGCCGGTTTACCGGTAGCGTTTCACCGTTGCCCGTACTCGCTGTCGCCGATTCCCGGCACCAGACGCCAGGAGGCCTTATGAGCCCCTCCCCCATGTCCGACCAGAGCGCCCAGCCATCACCTTCCGAGTTCCAGCCGACGCCCGTCCCCCGGTCTGACGCCCCGGTCCTGGGCACGCCCTGGACCCGCAGCGCGACGAAGGTGGCACTGCTGGGTGCCGGCGAGATCGGCAAGGAGGTGACGATCGCGCTCAGCCGCCTGGGCGTGGAGGTCACGGCCATTGACCGCTACGACGGGGCTCCGGCCCAGCAGGTGGCCCACAACGCCCTGACGGTGGACATGAGCGACCCCGAGGCGTTGACGGCCGCCATCCGCTCCAGCGGCGCCGCGATCGTCGTCCCCGAGATCGAGGCCCTGGCCACCGATGCCCTGGTCGCCCTGGAGCAGGCTGGCGAGGTGCGGGTGGTGCCGACGGCCCGTGCGGCGCAGCTGACGATGAACCGCGAGGGGATCCGCCGTCTGGCGGCCGAGGAGCTGGGGCTGCCGACCAGCCCCTACGCCTTCGCCTCCGGTCCGGAGGAGCTGGCGGCAGGAGCCCGGCAGGTGGGCTTCCCGTGCGTGGTCAAGCCGGTCATGTCGTCGTCGGGCCATGGCCAGTCGGTGGTGCGCGGTCCGCAGGACCTGGAGGCGGCATGGCGCTACGCGGCCGCCGACGGACGGGTCGACCGGGGGCGGGTCATCGTGGAGGGCCTCGTCCGCTTCGACACCGAGATCACCCTGCTCACGGTGCGCTCGCGCGACCCACGGACCGGCCAGACGGTGACGAGCTTCTGCGAGCCGATCGGGCACCGTCAGGTCGACGGCGACTACGTGGAGTCCTGGCAGCCGCAGCGTCTCAGCCCGGTGGCCCTGGAGCGGGCGCGTGAGGTGGCCCGGTCCGTCACCACCGCACTGGGCGGCTGGGGGCTGTTCGGGGTCGAGCTGTTCATCTGCGGGGAGGAGGTCCTCTTCTCCGAGGTCTCTCCGCGGCCCCACGACACCGGGCTGGTGACGCTCGCGAGCCAGCGCCTGAGCGAGTTCGAGCTGCACGCTCGAGCCCTGCTGGGGCTGCCCGTGGACACCTCGCTGCGCTCCCCCGGCGCCTCGGTGACGATCAAGGCCGCGGGCGATTCCGCGCCCGGTGAGGGCGTGAGCTTCGCGGGTCTTGACGAGGCACTCGTGCAGGACGGCGTGGATCTGCGGCTGTTCGGCAAGCCCGAGGCCCATGCCGGCCGGCGCCTGGGCGTCGTGGTGGCCTACGGCGACGACGTCTCGATGGCCCAAGACCGGGCGCGGGCAGCGGCCCGGGCGATCCGTCCCAGCGTCTGAGGCGGGCGCCCGGGCCGGGTTGCCGGGCCTCAGTCCTGCGTCTGAGGCACCAGGACAGCGCCGTTGGAGGCGATGACGTCGCGGTACCAGCCGAAGGACTTCTTGCGGTAGCGGGTCTGGGTGCCGTGTCCGTCGTCGTCGCGGTCCACGTAGATGAAGCCGTAGCGCTTGGACATCTGGGCGGTGGAGGCAGAGACCAGGTCGATGCATCCCCAGGAGGTGTAGCCCAGGACCTCGACGCCGTCGGCGATGGCCTCGGCGACCTGGACGAGGTGATCATTCATGTAGGCGATGCGGTAGTCGTCCTCGACGGTAGGGCCGTCGGGCCCCTCGACGAGGACGTCCTTGGCGCCCAGACCGTTCTCGACGATGAACAGGGGCTTGCCCCAGCGGTCCCAGTAGTCGCCCAGGATGGTGCGCAGGCCCTGAGGGTCGATCTGCCACCCCCACTCGGAGGCCTCAAGGGTGGGGTTGGGCACGCCGCCCATGAGGTTGCCCTGACCGGCTTGGACCTCCTGGGTGACGGTCTCGCACACGGACATGTAGTAGGAGAAGGAGACGAAGTCGACGGTGTTCTCGCGCAGCAGCCTGCGGTCCTCCTCGGTGATCTCCAGCTCGATGCCCTTGTCGCGCAGTGCGCGCATCAGGTAGCCGGGGTATTCGCCGCGCACATGGAGGTCCCCGAAGGCGTAGTTGGCGCGCTCGGCCTGCTTGGCGGCCCACACGTCCCGGGGGTCGGGAGTGAGTGGGTAGGTGGGCACGGCCAGGATCATGCAGCCGACCTGGATGTCGGGGTTGACCTCATGAGCGATCCTGGTGGCGGCCGCTGAGGCGACGAGCTCGTGGTGGATGGCCTGGTAGAGGTCCTGCTCGCTGAGCTCGGCCTTGGGGGTGGCGATGCCGCCGGACAGGAAGGGCTGGTGGAGCACGGAGTTGATCTCGTTAAAGGTCAGCCAGTACCTCACCCGATCGCCGTAGCGCTCGAACAGGGTGCGGGCGTAGCGCTCGAAGAACCCGATCATGCGCCGGTCGGTCCAGCCGTCGTAGGTGCGGGCCAGGTGCAGTGGGGTCTCGTAGTGGCTGATGGTGACCAGTGGCTCGATCCCGTGCTTCTCGAGCTCGTCGAGGACGCGGTCGTAGAAGGCCAGTCCCTCCTCGTTGGGCTCGGTCTCGTCGCCGAGCGGGAAGATGCGGCTCCAGGCGATGGAGAAGCGGAACACCTTGAAGCCCATCTCCGCGAACAGCGCGATGTCCTCGGCGTAGCGGTGGTAGAAGTCGATCGCCTCGAGCTTGAGGTTGTCCGGTGTGGGAGCCTCGGTGGGAGGGGCCATGATGCCTCGGGGCATGACGTCCTGGACGGACAGGCCCTTGCCGCCCTCGTTGTAGGCGCCCTCGATCTGGTTGGCGGCGGTGGCCCCTCCCCACAGGAAGCCGTCGGGGAAGCGGTGGGTGGTCTCGGGAGTCGTGGGTGCGGCGGTCATGTGCCTGTCTCCTGTCTTGTGCTGTTGTCTTATGCTGTCTTGTCTCGGCTGCTGGTGATGGGAACCGGTTCAGTGGTCGATCTCGACCACGGTGCTGCCGGTGGTGACCTCGCCGTCGACGATCGGGACGACGGCGCCCAGTGAGGCGGTGTTGGTGATGACGAGGATCGTGGTGGGGTCGTATCCGGCGTCGCGGACGACCTGGAGGTCCACGTCTACCAGAGGCTCGCCGCGCACGATCCGCTCGCCGGCGCTCACCTTCGGGGTGAATCCCTCCCCCTTGAGGTTGACGGTGTCCAGGCCGACGTGGATGAGGACCTCGACGCCGTCGTCGGTCTTGATGCCGTAGGCGTGGCCGGAGTCCATGGCGGTGACGACGGTGCCCGACGCCGGGGCCAGGACGTGCCCGTCGGAGGGGACGATACCCACGCCGTTGCCGAGCGCTCCGGAGGAGAAGACCGGGTCGGCGACGTTCTCCAGGGGCCGGGCGGTTCCGTTCACCGGTGAGGTGAGTGCGGTGGTGGGCTCGGCGTCGGACTCCTCAGAGAGCGCCGGGGAGCTCTTCTCCTCCTCGACCGGCTCCTTGAACCCGAGGACGAGAGTCAGGGACAGGGAGACGACGACGGCAACGCCCATGCCGATGAAGTCCAGGGCGAGGTTTCCATGGTTGAGCAGGGCGGGAATGCCGATGAGGGAGGGGAAGACGAAGGAGGTGGTGGCGCCGTTCCCGGCCGCGACGATGACGCCGCCGATCGCACCACCGATGCAGCCGTAGAGGAACGGCCGCTTGAGAGGCAGGTTGACACCGTAGATCCCGGGCTCGGTGATTCCTGCTAGGAATCCGGACAGCGCGGCCGGTCCGGCCAGCTCCCGCATCTTGGTGCTGCGGGTGCGGATCATGACCCCGAGGGTTGCGGCCGCTTGGGCCAGGACGGCCGGGAAGATCGGCCCAGCCATGAGGGAGAAGCCCGGGTCGTTGTACTGGGCGATCATGACTGGCACCAGCCCCCAGTGCACCCCGAACATGACGAAGACCTGCCAGAAGGCGCCCATGACGGCTCCGGCCACCCAGGGGACGTGCTCGAAGAGGGCGTTCATCAGGGAAGCGATCGCGTTTGATGCCGCGGTCGTCACCGGGCCGACCGTGATGAGGGTCAGCGGGACCATGATGAGCAGCACCAGCAACGGCACGGAGAAGTTGCGGATGGCCGAGGGCAGGATCCTGGTCAGCCATCGCTGAAGGTGGGACTGGAACCATACGGCCACGATGATCGGGACGAGCGAGGACGCATAGGAGGCCATGACCACCGGGATACCGAAGAAGGTGACCGGGCCGCCGGCGTCGTTGAGCGCGACGATCTCGGGATAGACCAGGGCCCCGGCCAGGGCGACAGCGGTGATCTCGTTGGCCTTGAAGTAGCGTGCCGAGGTGATGGCCAGCAGGATCGGAAGGAAGTACAGAGCCGAGTCGCCTGCGGCATTGAGGATCGTGTGGGTGGTGGATTTCTCTGAGAGCCATCCCAGTGTGGTTGCCAGGCTCAGAAAGGCCTTGATGAGACCGGCACCCGCGAGGGTCCACACGACCGGGTTGATGAGGGCCGAGACCATCTTGATGAACCGGTCGAAGAGGCTTCCGCTGTTGCCGGTATGTGCCTCGTCGTCATTTGCGGACAGGTTGGTGAGTCGGCTGAGCTCCTCGTAGAGCAGGGGGACGTCGTTGCCGATAACCACCTGGTACTGGCCGCCGGCCTGCACCACGGTGACGACGCCGTCGAGAGCCTTGACGGCCTCGGTAGAGGCCTTGGACTCGTCCTTGAGAACGAATCGCATTCGGGTTGCGCAGTGGTTCATGGAGGAGACGTTCTCCTCGCCTCCGATATTGTCCAGCAGCTGCGGCGCCAGCGCCGCATAGTCGACCTTCGCCATTAATGTCCTCCTGAGTCAGTAACCACTTCCGGAAAACAAAAAAGACCCGAGACAGTGGCAGCGCGTGAACGCTGTCGTGTCTCAGGTCTTGCCCCGGATGGGTCACAATCCTGTGAATTCCTCGCCGGAATTCGTTCTGAATACTATGGATGATCGGATCACCGGACAAGATCTCATTCTGTGTTACGCGTCACTTTGAGTGGTCTGGGGAAGAGCGGAGGTCAACCGGGCCACGTGCAGGGCGAGGTAGGCGGTCTCATCGGCTGTCACGGTGGCGCCCAGTCGGATCTCCAGCAGGTCCCGGATGCGCAGAGCCACCCGGTAGGAGTCGGGGTCGGAAACGCGTAGCGCCTGGGTCACCAGGGAGGCGGTACCGTCCTCGATCTGGTCTGCGGTGCGCGAGCGCACCAGGAAGTAGCGCAGGTGGACCGCGAAGCGGGCGGCGTTGACGGAGTCGGGGTCGAAGGCCTCCCCGAGGGTCTTTTCCAGCAGTCCCATGACCTGGCCGATGAGCCTGGACTGCTCGCTGGCGGCCTGAGCGGAGGGTGCACCGATGGCGGCGGTGAAGAGGTGGAGGGCCAGGGCGACGGCCTCACCTCCCGGCAGCTGGATCTCCTGCGCGGCGTTGATCTCCTCGACCATGGCCTCGGCCAGCCGCAGCTCCTCGGGGTGCAGGTGGGCGACCTCCGCACGCAGCGGATAGTCCATGGTCAACCCTTGGCGGACCCGCTCCATGGCCTGGTTGATGTGGTCGACCACGGCGATGATGCTCGAGGAGGGAACCTCCGTTCCCAGCTCCCGGGCCGCCTTGCGGAAGACGCGCTCAGTGAGCGCCAGACGCTCGAGCGGGATCCCGGCGATGACCTCGGCCACCGACTGGGCGTTGTCAGCGGGGATGTAGCGACGGGAGATGAGGGCGGTGTCGACGCTCTGTCCACGTTTGCGCTGGAATCCGAGTCCCCTGCCGGTGAGGATCGCCTCGCGCCCAATCTCGTCGCGTGCCAGCACGACGTTGTTGTTGAGCACTCGCAGTATCTCCACGAGCCGATTGTGCCATGCCCGGATGCGCCCCCGGCCCTGGAGCCGCTGGATCTAGGAGTCCTTCTGCGAGCCGTTGAGATGGGCCAGGATGCTACCGGCCAGGGCCGGGCCGATGCCTTTGACGCGGGTGATGTCCTCGACCTCCGCCTGCCGTATGCGTTTGACGGAGCCGAACTCACGCAGCAGGGCCGCCTGGCGGGCCGGCCCCAGGCCGGGGACCCCGTCCAGGACGGAGCGGGTCATACCGGCCGAGCGCTTCTTCCGGTGGTGGGTGATGGCGAAGCGGTGGGACTCGTCGCGCAGGTGCTGGAGCAGGTAGAGGGCCGGGGAGGTGCGCGGCAGGATGACGGGGAACTCCTCCCCCGGTACCCACACCTCCTCCAGGCGCTTGGCCAGCCCGATGAGCGGCACGTCGATGCCGAGCTCGTCGAGGACGGCACGAGCGGCGTTGACCTGGGGCAGACCGCCGTCGACGACGACGAGTCCGGGGGCGTAGGAGAAGCGTCGCGCCTTACCGGTCTCGGGGTCGATGGGGCCGGAGGCGACGGCGACGCCCTCGGCGTCCTCGATCTCCTCGGCCGCCCGGGCGGCTACCTCGCCCTGCCCCTGCTCGGCGATGAGCCGCTTGAACCGACGGGTCAGGACCTCGTGCATGGCGGCGGTGTCGTCGGCGGCACCGTTGCCGTCCTGCCCTCGCACGGTGAAGCGGCGGTAGTCGGACTTGCGCGGTGCGCCGTCCTCGAAGACGACCATGGAGCCGACCTGGTAGGTGCCCTGGGTGTGGGAGATGTCGTAGCACTCGACGCGCAGGGGAGCCTCGGGCAGGTCGAGGGCCTCGGCGAGCTCGTCGAGGGCGAGGGTGCGCTGGGTGAGGTCTCCGGCCCGGCGAGCCTTGTGAAGGCGCAGCGCCTCCTCGGCATTCTTGCGCACCGTGTCCATGAGGGCGGCCTTGTCGCCGCGCTGCGGTACGCGCAGGTCAACCTTGGCGCCGCGCAGGCCGGCCAGCCAGGCGCGCACGGTTGCGGCGTTGCTGGGCATCTCGGGAACCAGGATCTCTCGGGGCACCGCGGTGGTGGCCGTGTGGGCGACGTCGTCGACGCTGGTGGCCGCCGACTCACCGTTGCGCCTGGAGGAGGCACCGTCGGAGCCCTTCGGCCCGCTGCGGGGCTGGGGGCTGGAGGGGGCGCGGTCACCTACGCCGACGGAGGTGGTGGTACCGGATGACGTCGGGGCACCGCCCTGGTGGATGGCTCCGGCGTCGGCGGGGTCGAGGAGGGAGGCGTAGACCTGCTCGAGGAGACGCTCGATGAGCTCGGCGTTCCCGGCGTCGTCGATGAGGTCCACGACCCAGCCCCGCTGCCCGCGCACCCGTCCGCCGCGCACGTGGAAGACCTGGACGGCAGCCTCGAGCTCATCGCGCATCAGGGCGAAGACGTCGGCGTCGGTGGCGTCGGGCAGCACGACGGCGTTGCCCTCGATGACCTTGCGCAGCGCGGCTGCGTCATCGCGCAGGCGCGCGGCCTTCTCGAAGTCGAGGGCGGCGGCGGCCGCCTTCATCTCGGACTCGACCTGGCGCAGGTAGGGGCCGGTCCGTCCGGCCATGAAGGCGCAGAAGTCCTCGGCCAGCGCCCTGTGGTCCTGGGGGCTGATGCGGCCCACGCAGGGTGCCGAGCACTTGTCGATGTAGCCGAGCAGGCAGGGTCGGCCTGAGGCCTGGGCCCGGCGGAAGACGCCGGCCGAGCAGGAGCGGACCGGGAAGACGCGCAGCAGCTGGTCGACGGTGTCGCGGATGGACCAGGCCTGGACGAAGGGACCGAAGTACCGGGTCCCGGCCCTGCGGGCCCCCCGGACCACCTGCACGCGGGGGAACTCCTCGCCCATGGTCACCGCCAGGTAGGGGTAGGACTTGTCGTCCTTGTACATGACGTTGAAGCGGGGGTTGAACTCCTTGATCCAGGAGTACTCCAGGGCCAGGGACTCCACCTCGGTGGACACGACGGTCCACTCCACGGCGCAGGCGGTGGTCACCATCTTCTGGGTGCGCGGGTGCAGGGCGGCGAGGTCCTGGAAGTAGCTGGACAGGCGGGCCCGCAGGTTCTTGGCCTTGCCGACGTAGATGACCCGCCCCTGCCCGTCCAGGAACCGGTAAACACCCGGGGACGTGGGGATCTCGCCTGGGGCGGGACGATACGTCGAGGGGTCGGCCATGCCCGCTAGGGTAGACGCCAACCGACCTCACGCACGACACGCCCCGGACAGTGCGGGCAGAGCCGAATGAGCCAGTCGAGGTCGACGGGTTCATGAAGGAGGATCCGATGAGCACCGCCGTCCCTGCACCCGTTCCCCGCACCGTGTTTCTCGACATTGACGGCACGCTCGTCACCTACGGCAACGTCCTGCCCGACTCCGCGGTCCGCGCGATCAGAGAGGCCAGAGCCGCCGGCCATCGGGTCTACGTGTGCACGGGGCGCTCGCGCGCAGAGATGCCGGAGACGATCTGGCAGATCGGGCTGGACGGGATGATCGGAGGTAACGGCGCCTACGTGGAGGATGCTGGTCAGGTACTTCTTCACCAGCGCCTCTCAAGGGAGCAGTGCGAGGAGATCGTCTCCTGGCTGAGGAGGCGGGGCCTGGACTTCTACCTCGAGGCGAACTCGGGCCTGTACGCCTCCCCCACGTTCCGGGACACCGCCAGACTGGCGATCCGCGCCTACGCCGTCGGAAAGGGGGCGGAAGGTGCGCGCAGCATGGAGGTCGACGATGTGTTTCCGGACATGGTCTTCACCGAAGAGCTGGTGCGAGATGACGTCAACAAGATCAGCTTCCTGCTGCGTGCCCCTGAAGCCGATCTGACCGCAGCTCGCCGGGAGCTGCCGGACCTGGTCATCGGCTCCTGGGGCGGGAGCGGTCATGATCCGCTCTTCGGCGATGCGAGCTGTGCGGGTGTGTCGAAACGGCACGCCATCGACGTTCTGCTGGCCCACCGCGGAGCAGACAGACGGCAAGCGGTGGCCTTCGGTGACGCCGCCGTCGACATCGAGATGCTGGAGTACTGCGGAACGGGGGTGGCAATGGGAAACGGGGCCCTGGCGGTCAAGGAGGCGGCCAACCTGGTCACCGATGACGTCGAGAACGACGGCCTGGCCAAGGCGCTGAGGCGCCTGGGCCTGACCGAGTAACGGTTCTCATCGACTTTGAAGGCCCGAGCCAGTGGGCTCGGGCCTTCGTCGTTCAGTGGTGGGCGATACTGGGATCGAACCAGTGACCTCTTCCGTGTCAGGGAAGCGCGCTCCCGCTGCGCCAATCGCCCGAGGTGGGTACCGGATTCGAACCGGTGTAAACGGCTTTGCAGGCCGGTGCCTAACCTCTCGGCCAACCCACCATGAGATGCTGGGGCTGGGCGCTCCCGGCTCCTCGGAGCGGATGACGGGACTCGAACCCGCGACCCTCACCTTGGCAAGGTGATGCTCTACCAACTGAGCCACATCCGCGTGATCCCTCGCGGTTCGGACGAATCGCTCGGTGCTGGAAAACCATAGCATCACGATCGCACCGACAGGCAAACAGCATCGCGGTGATTCACCTCACCGAGCAGCCGTTTGCCCGGGAGGTGCAAGCCTGACTATGGTTAGCGCCGCACCGGGCGATTGGCTCAGGGGTTAGAGCGCCTCGTTCACACCGAGGAGGTCACTGGTTCGATTCCAGTATCGCCCACCGGATCATCGTGCTACGTCTGGCATTCCTTAAAGGAATGCCAGACGTTTTCTTTCCTCACCCCAGCTCGCTGACCCGCGAGTGCCGATCACCTCAAAGCGGGGCTCCGACCACGAAGGTCGGAGCCCCTTCCGAGAGGATGATCCCTGAGGCGGTCTCCGGGGAGCTCTCAGATACGGGCGCCGTCGGCGACCTTTCCAGGAGAGCCCTCGTGCCCCAAGTGCGCCTCACCGGTTGCGACGACGTCAGCGCCGAAGGTCCAGTCGCCCTCCACGCTCAGCGACTGCGCGTCCTTGATCGAGGGAACGCCTTCGGGGAACCGGGCCTCGAAGTCCTGGATCTTCTTGTAGAAGCGGGGGTCGAGGTTCACGGTGCAGGCGCGCTCCGGGACCATCTGCAGCAGGCCGTCGTCGTCGACCTCGTAGACGTCCGAACGTACGAGCAGCAGGTCGTTGGTGGTCTTGACCGGCAGGAAGCGGGAGCGGGGAACCTCGATGGCGGTCGCCCCCTCGAAGGCCTCCACCGCAGCTCCCATAGCGGTCTCCAGCTGGATGACCGGCGTCGAGGAGGAGTCCGCAGGGTCGACGGTCTTGCTGTTCCTGATGAGTGGCAGCCCGAGGATCCCGTCCCGCTCAGCCAGGGTGTCGCGCAGCACCTGGAGGTCGAACCAGAGGTTGTTGGTGTGGAAGAAGGGATGGCGGAACTGGTCGGTGAAGTAGTGCATCTGATCCTCGGGGGTCTGCGCCGTGTCCCGCAGGATGATGCGCCCGTCGCTCTTGCGCACCGCCAGGTGCCCGCCCTTGACGTCGGCCGGCGTGCGGCGGCACATCTCCGGGGCGTAGGGGGCGCCAGAGGCCGCGAACCAGCCGGCGATCCTGGCCGACGGCGCCGCCCCGAGATTATCGGAGTTGGCGGTCATGGCGTACCGGTAGCCCTTGTCCAGGAGCGCGTCGACCAGGCCGGAGGCGAGCAGCGCCGTGTAGATGTCACCGTGCCCCGGCGGGCACCACTCGAGCTCAGGATCATCCTCCCACTCCACCGGGCTCAGGTCGTCGGCACGGAGCTTAGGCTCACGGTTCTGCAGGAAGTCCAGGGGCAGACCGTCAACCTGGAGGTCGGGATGGCCGGCCAGCACCTCCAGAGAGTCCTCACGGGTGCGGAAGGAGTTCATGAGGATCAGCGGCAGGCTCACTCCGTAACGCCGGCGAGCCGCCATGACCTGGTCGACCAGCAGGTCGAGGAAGGTCTTGCCGTCACGCACCGGCAGAAGGGACTTGGCGCGATCAAGACCCATGGAGGTCCCCAGCCCGCCGTTGAGACGGATGAGGACCGTCCTGCTCAGCGCCTCCCGGGCCGCCTCCTCACTGACGTCAATGTCGGCAAGGGAGTCGATCTGCGTGAGCGGCTCAATGGTCTCCTCGGGAATGAGTCCCGTGGCTCCGCCCTCCAGGCACTGGTAGTAGTGCGTGAAGACCGTAATGGCCTGCTCGGCGACACCCGCGTCGCGCATCTTGTGCTGGGCAGCAGTGAGTCCGTTCTCGCTCATGACGCGTAGCCTAACCCAGGCTGACCGTTCTTGGGGCAGTTTGTTCGACTCTGTTCGTTTGCAATGAGACTGGCAACGTCCTCGCAGGGCAAACGGGTTATCCACAGGGGAGCACGTTCCCTACCCGACACCGGCGTTTCCTTCTATTCTCGTTTGAACCGGTTGTGTGACGAGCTGCTTCCTGTCAAGCACCGAGTGACGAGGAGAACGCCATGTCCATCCCACCTAATGCGGACCCGAATGTCACTCTGCTCCTGCAGAGGCTGGACCTTATCGAGAAGAAGATCGACTGGGTCGCGCGACGCGTCACCTGGCTGAGCCATACCGCCGGAGACCCGGCGCAGGTGAACCGCGATCGTCCCATGCCGGGGGACGGCACCCCTTACGTCTCCGCCTCGACGGTTGCTGAGACTCCCAAGGTCGTCGATGACCGCCTCTCGGAGCCCTTGCCCACCGCCGACTCACCCACGGTGACCACACCACCGGCGAGCAGCTTTACGACAAGCGCTTCCGGCGAGGCTCTCCAACAGGATCTGAGCACCTCGTCGTCCTCTGCACAAGTCGTTGAGAACGAGACCATGAAAGACGAAGAGGAGGAGGCTGCGAGGGCCGCTCCGGTGCGGTCCTCCGACTCACCCGGCGTCCCTGAGCTCGAGCAGCCAACGGCTCAGCGCCATCACGAGCCCAGTCACATCGCACCCGAGCACTCCGCCAGGCCTTGGACGAGTCCCGGTTCAACAGGCCATGCGCCCGTCCCGCCCTACGCCGCCGACAGAACGCAGCCCCTCCCAGAAGAGCCTGCCCGCAGTGTCCCGATGGGCACCACCGACGCCGGCGAGATTCCCGGCTGGGCACGGCGGGCGATGCGGGAGGGCAACCTCGGGCGCTATCTGCTCTCCGGCGCCGCAGCAGTGCTCGTCCTGTCCGCAGGGGTCAGCCTTCTGGCTCTTGTGTGGGACTCCATTCCCGACCCGGTCAAGATCCTGGCGCTGGCGCTGATCGCGGTGACGATGACGGCCGTGGGCGCTCGCCTGGGAATCAGCCGGCCCCGCTACCGGGTGGCTGCAGCGACCATCACGGGAACAGGTGGCGGGCTCGGCTTCGTCTCCATCGTGGGAGCCGTTCTCTTGGACGGGATGCTCGGCCCCGAGACCGCCCTGGCCCTCATGGCCTGCTGGGGACTCCTCCTTCTGGTCGTATCCCATCTGACGCGGGTGCTGTTCACCGCGGTGGTCTCCAGCATCGGCGCCCTGGTAACCATCGGCTTCGCGGTCAGCCACGTGACGCATCAACCGCGCTCAGCGATCATCACCTGGCTGATGATCGGTGTCTACGTCGCGGTCCTGGCCCTCACCTGCGGGATCCTCTCGCGAGGCACGGAGCGGATGCGCCTGGCCGCCTGGTATCCGGTGACATCCTTGGTGGCGACGGTGGCGGCGCTTGTCTTCGCCCCGCTCAGATCGATGCTGCGCATCTCCGCCGTCGGTGGCACCGCCATCGTACTTGCCCTGTGCCTGCTGCTGATCTGCCAGATGATGCACGCCAGCAAACGTCTGTGGAGCATCGGCATCAGGGCAGCCGGCATGGACTGGGCCCTGGCCGCCGCGACCCTCCTTGTGGCTTACAGGAACCTGCTGGCGGAGCAGGTGGACGTCGGGCTGACACACTCCGCCGTCATTGCCACCTTCATCCTCGAGCTCATCCTGCTGGCCGGAGCGGCGCTCGCCGTACTCGCGCCCCATGGCCCCGACCAGTGGCGCAGTGCCATGGCGATCGGCCATGAGGCGTCCTTCCTTCCTCTGGCGCTGGTCGGGATGGCGATCATCGACGACCCCCGTGCCTATCTCTTCGTGGTCGTGACCGCAATGCTCTGCTTCCTGCCCGCCATCGTGGGCGGCCGGGTGGAGCCGGCTCCGATCCTGGCCCTCCTCGGTACCGCACCGATCCTCACACTCCCCGAAACCGCATACTCCCGGGCTGAGAACCTGTCCCTTATCACGTCTGTGGCGGTCTCTGTGCTCCTGGTGGTGGTGGCCGAGGGGCTCGGCCACCACGTTGCGCGCAGCACGCCGATCCCCGCCACAGATGCCACTGCGTCGCGCGTGCAGCCGCGGCTGCTGGCCTTACGGTTGGCACTGGGAGCCATTGTCTTCAACCTCGCGGTTCTCACTCCGTTGCTCGCAAGCGTCCTTGTGGATGGCTACTCGAACGCCTGGGCTGCCCTGCGCATGGTTCCAGGCCTGGTCCTGATCGCGTTCATCGCCCTGGGGGCCTTCTCCAGCGGGGCCACACCGCTTCGAGTGCTCAGTGGCCGGTGCCGAGGATCCCGCTACCTAGTGGGCTCCCACGGCGAGGCCCTGCCCGACCCGCACACCCCGATGGCGGGGGCACCGGTACCGTCCTGGATCGTCTCCGCGATTGTCGCCGTCAGTGCCATAGTGACACTGTCCTGGGCGGAGGACCTGACCTCGCCGGCATGGACCCTGGCGCTGGTGGCCGTCGCCCTGGGGCTGGGAGCGAGTGCCACGTGGATCCTGCTTCCCTGGGGGCGGCGCACGGAGGTGTGCCTGAGCCTGGCGATCGGAGACTCCCTGCTCATGTGGCTCTCGATCATCGTGGCCACCGGCATCGGGCCGGGCTCGGTCCTCATGTCGGTGCTGGTGCTGCTGACCGGCGGAGCCTGCATCGTCTTCGGTTTCAGAGCGCGCCTGACGATCCTGCGCCACTACGGACTGACCCTGGTGCTTCTGGCCGTTCTCAAGCTCGCCGCCGTCGACATGGCCTCGCAGAACTCGATCATTCGGGTCATCTCGCTGGCGGCCGCGGGCGTCGTCTGCTTCGTCCTCTCACTGCTCTACAACCGCTACGCCCAGGAGCAGCGTCGCGAGCAGATGGAGAGCACCGAGAAGCATGGCCGCCTCTGAGTCGGAGCCGCCCGCCGGCGCCGGCTCGGGTCGATCTCGGTTCAGCCGCGGGCGGCCTGGAGCATCGGAGCCAGGAACTGGCCGGTGTAGGAGGACTCCGTGGCTGCGACCTTCTCCGGTGTACCGGTGACGACAACGGTTCCCCCGCCCTTGCCGCCCTCCGGACCCATGTCGATGACCCAGTCGGCGTTGGCGATGACGTCGAGGTTGTGCTCGATGACGACGACGGAGTTGCCTTTGTCCACCAGGCCCTGGAGCACCCCGAGCAGCTTGCGGATGTCCTCGAAGTGCAGCCCGGTGGTCGGCTCGTCGAGGACATAGATGGTGCGCCCGGTGGAACGGCGCTGGAGCTCGGTGGCGAGCTTGACGCGCTGGGCCTCACCACCGGAGAGCGTGGTCGCGGACTGTCCCAGGCGCACGTACCCCAGTCCCACCTCGACCAGGGTGTTGAGGTGGCGGGAGATGACCGAGGAGGCGGAGAAGAAGTCCGCGGCCTGGTGAATGGTCATGTCCAGGACGTCGGCGACCGTCTTGTCCTTGTAACGGATCTCCAGGGTCTCCCGGTTGTAGCGGGCGCCGTGGCAGACCTCGCAGGGCACGTAGACGTCCGGCAGGAAGTTCATCTCGATCTTGAGGGTGCCGTCCCCCTTGCAGGACTCGCAGCGCCCGCCCTTGACGTTGAAGGAGAAGCGCCCGGGTCCGTAGCCGCGCACCTTCGACTCGGGCACGGCGGCGAAGATCTTGCGGATGTGGTCCCACACCCCTGTATAGGTGGCGGGATTGGATCGAGGGGTGCGTCCGATCGGCGACTGGTCGACGTGGACGACCTTGTCGAGGTGCTCCACTCCCCGAACCGTCTTGTGCCTGCCGGGAACGCCCCGGGCGCGGTTGAGCCGGTTGGCGAGCACCTGGTAGAGGATGGAGTTGACCAGGGAGGACTTGCCCGAGCCGGACACTCCCGTCACGGCGGTGAGCACGCCGAGGGGGAAGGAGACGGTGACGTCCTTGAGGTTGTTCTCTCGGGCGCCGACAACGGTGACCTCTCTGTTCTTGTCACGTTTGCGCCGGTTCCCGGGGATCTCGATCCGACGCCGCCCGGCCAGGTAGTCGCCGGTGATAGAGCCCTCGGCCTCGGCCAGGCCCGTGACCTCGCCCGAGTAGACGACCTCTCCGCCCAGCTCACCGGCTCCGGGGCCGATGTCAACGATCCAGTCGGCCGAGCGGATGGTGTCCTCATCGTGCTCGACGACGATGAGTGTGTTGCCCAGGTCGCGCAACCGCTGGAGGGTCTCGATGAGGCGGGTGTTGTCACGCTGGTGAAGGCCGATGCTGGGCTCATCCAGGACGTAGAGGACCCCCACCAGACCGGAGCCGATCTGGGTGGCCAGGCGGATCCGCTGGGCCTCTCCTCCGGAGAGCGTGGCCGCGCCGCGAGCCAGACTGAGGTAGTCCAGCCCCACGTCCACCAGGAAACCGAGACGCGCGTTGATCTCGGTCAGGACGCTGCCGGCGATCTGGGCTGCCTGGCCGGTGAGGTTGAGCTCGGCCAGGAAGTCCCGGGCCTCGCTGATGGGCAGCTCGCACAGCTGGGCGATGGACAGGTCGCCCACGCGCACGGCCAGCACCTCGGGCTTGAGCCGGGCACCGTCGCAGACGGGGCAGGGAATCTCGCGCATGTAGGCCTGGTAGCGCTCGCGGGACCAGTCGGACTCGGTCTCGTCGTGCTTGCGCATGACGTAGTCGAGCACGCCCTCGAAGCCGGTGGAGTAGATACGCTCGCGCCCCCAGCGGTTGCGGTAGGTGACCTTGACCTCGTAGTCCTTGCCGCGCAGGATCGCCTCCCGGGCACGCGCCGGTAGTGCGCGCCATGGCGTGTCGACGTCGAAGGACAGCTCCTTGCCCAGGGCCTCGAGCTGGCGGGTGAAGTACTTCTGGTGGCTCGACCAGGGGGCGACGGCGCCCTCGGCCAGGGTGAGCTCCTCGTCGGGGACGACGAGCTCGGGGTCCACCTCGAGCCGGGTCCCGATGCCGGTGCAGGCCGGGCAGGCGCCGTAGGGGGCGTTGAAGGAGAAGGTGCGCGGCTCCATCTCGTCCAGGGCCAGGGGGTGCTCGTTGGGGCAGGCGCGTTTCTCGGAGTAGCGGCGCTCCCTGTCGGAGTCGTCCTCGGGCAGGTCGACCTGCTCGATGATGACCAGTCCCTCAGCCAGAGTGAGCGCCGTCTCGATCGAGTCGGTCAGACGCTGGCGGATTCCGTCACGGACGACAAGGCGATCGACGATGACCTCGATGTCGTGCTTGAGGCGCTTGTTGAGGGTCGGGGGGTTGTCGAGGCGCTCGGAGGCGCCGTCGACACGCACCCGGTTGAAGCCGCGTCCGCGCAGCTCGCCGAACAGCTCGGAGTACTCGCCCTTGCGGCCCCGCACGACCGGAGCGAGCACCTGGAAGCGGGTGCCCTCGGGAAGGGAACGGACCTGGTCGACGATCTGCTGAGGAGTCTGGGAGGAGATGACCGCGTCGCAGACGGGGCAGTGCTGGATCCCTGCCCTCGAGTACAGCAGACGCAGGTAGTCGTAGACCTCCGTCACGGTGCCCACCGTGGAGCGGGGGTTGCGCGAGGTGGACTTCTGGTCGATGGACACCGCTGGGCTCAGACCCTCGATGAGCTCGACGTCGGGCTTGTCCATCTGCCCCAGGAACTGGCGGGCGTAGGAGGACAGGGACTCCACGTAGCGGCGCTGCCCCTCGGCGAAGATCGTGTCGAAGGCGAGAGAGGACTTGCCCGAGCCGGACAGGCCGGTGAAGACGATCATCGTGTCGCGAGGCAGGTCCAGGTCAACGCCCTTGAGATTGTGCTCGCGGGCCCCACGGATGATGAGAGAGTCGTTCACGGGATTCGAGTCTAGGGGCTCGTCACCGGTGCCGCGCGATCGCACATGTGTTCGACATGTCTCACCGCCGGGTTTTCAGAAGATCTCAGAAGATCGTCGAGGTCATGTGTTTCAGACCATGGCCCATGCGTCCGGTTCTATGCTGAGGCCATGAGCAAGATCTATGCCGTCGAGTACCGCTACGTCACTGACAAGGATGAGGAGATGGCCGCCGTGCGTCCCTCGCACCGGGCCTTCAACGGCCACCTGGCAGACGAGGGCAGGCTGCTCGCCGCCGGCCCCTACGTAGGGACCCATGACGCCCTCATCGTCGTGCGTGCCGAGGACGAGGCCGGCGCGCTGGCCCTGCTCGAGGAGGATCCCTTCCACCAGGCCGGCTACATCAACGAACGCATTCTGCGCGAGTGGAACCCCGTCATCGGTGTCCTGGCCTGAGCCGGCACATGCCCCATGTTTTCCTCTGAGTCGTCTCAGTCCTCCGGGTCTTCCGCCCCGTCGACCGAGTCCCAGTTCTCCCGTCCCTCCTCGCTGACCGGGCTCCTGCTTCTACGCAGCATGAACTTCGGGCACGCCCGCCTGCACCGCTGGGGGCTCCAGGCGGCGGGGATCCAGCCAGGTGACAAGGTGCTCGACGTGGGCTGCGGAGGCGGTAAGGCCCTGGCTCGGATCCTTAAGGCCACACGCCGTGAGGTCGCCGGCGTTGACCACTCCCCCGAGGCGGTCGAGACCAGCAGGCGCGTCAACCGCGGCGCCGTCGCCTCCGGACGCCTGCGGGTCCTGGAGGCCTCCGTCGAGACCCTGCCCTTCCGTGACGGGTTCTTCGACGTGGTGACGGCCTTCGAGACCACCTACTTCTGGCCCGACCTGCAGGCCGGCCTCATCGAGATCCACCGCGTCCTGGCTCCCGGCGGCCGGCTCGTGGTCACCAATGAGTACGCCGATCGGGCGGCGGCAGGACGCTGGGTGGCCCGTCTGCATATGAACGTACCCGACGCTCAGGTCCTCGCCAGCCTCGCCTACGAGGCCGGGTTCCTCACGGTCGACGTCGGCACCCACCCCCACCACGGGTGGCTTCGCCTCGTCGCCGCGCGCTAGCGGCGCGGTGACGGTCAGCCACCTGCTCCCTAACCGCGTCCGCGCACGATCCGACGCCGTATGAGGTGAACCAGCTCGATCCCGCCGACGGCCACGCCGGCCATGAGTGCGATGACCCACCAGACCCCGGGGGTGGGCCAGGCCAGCAGGAAGAAGGCGCGTACCGGCGGGGCGACGATGCCGAGGACCGCGATGGCCCCCATGAGGGCGACCAGCCCCAGCCGCCAGCTCGTCAGAGGCCTGGCGGTGAGCGTGAGCAGCCACAGGCCACAGGTGATGAGCACCAGGGTCGTCGCCGTGGTCACCTGGGCGCGAGGGGCGTGGGTGAGCGTCAGCCAGAGGTACGTGGCCAGGGTGACGGCTCCCGCCATGATCCCAGCGGGCACGCACAGGCTGAGAACCCGGCCGAGGAATCCTTCCCGGTAGCGCTGGGAGCTTGGGGCAAGGGCCAGGACGAAGGCCGGGATCCCGATCGTCAAAGAGGACACGACCGTGAGCTGGCGGGGCAGGAACGGGTAGGCGACTGCCGTGACCGCCACGACGACGGCGATGAGCGAGGCGTAGATGGTCTTGGCCAGGAACAGGGAGGCGATGCGCTCGGTGTTGGCCATGACACGACGCCCTTGGGCCACGACCCCGGGCAGGGCGGAGAACTCGCCCTTGAGCAGCACGAGTCGCGCCACCGCCTTGGTGGCCGGAGCCCCGTTGCCCATGGCGATGCCGAGGTCGGCGTCCTTGAGCGCCAGCGCATCGTTGACACCGTCCCCGGTCATGGCAACAACGTGGCCTCGAGACCTCAGCGCCCGCACCAGCGCCCGTTTCTGCTCGGGGGTGACGCGCCCCAGGACGTTGGCGCTCTCGACCGCGTCGGCGAGGCGCTCCAGGTCGGCTTCCTCCTCCTGTCCGCTGGCCGCTCCCGCGGGAAGGGTGCGTGCATCCAGCGCGACGAGCTCACCGCCGTCGGGTGCGCTCACCCCGGCCTGGCGGGCGACGGCGGCCACGGTCTCGGGGCTGTCGCCGGAGATGACCTTGGCGTCTACGCCCTGCTGGCGGAAGTAGGCGAGGGTCTCAGCGGCGTCGGGACGGATCTCCTCGGTCAGAATGACGATCCCGGCGGTCTCAAGGCCTTCGGGCAGCCGCGGGTCCTCGTCTCCCTCGGAGATCGTCCAGGGTGAGTGCGATCGGGCCAAGGCCACAACGCGCGCTCCCCGCGCGGCGATCCGGCGAGCGCGCTCCGAAGCCTCCTTATCGGCTCCAGCCAGAACGATCTCCGGTGCACCGAGCACCCAGGTGGTGGCGGTGGCGCCGACACGGATCGCCGACCACTTCCGACGCGAGGAGAAGGGCACCGACTCCACACCGGCCGACGCGCCAGCACCATCGGGCGCCAGCGCCTCCTGAAGGCCCTGCTCACCGAGCCGTCCGGGGTCACGGAGCCCGTCCCTGATGGCGTCGGCGGTGGCGTTGGCCTCCCCCGCCGTGCACAGCAGTGCGAGCGCCGAGAGCACCTCGGGCGACGCCTGATCGCCGTCGGCTCCCTGGACCTCATCCAGGCGGATGCGGCCGGTCGTGATGGTTCCGGTCTTGTCCAGGCACAGGGTGTCGACCCGGGCCAGGACCTCGACGGCGGGCAGCTCCTGAACCAGGACGTTGCGTCTGGCCAGGGCCAGGGAGGCGGTCGCGAAGTTGACGGAGGTCAGGAGCACCAGTCCCTGGGGGACCATGCTGACCACTCCTGCGATCCCGGCGACGACCGCTTGCCGCCACGCTCCGCTGCTCCATGCCTCTGCGATGCTGCCGCTCAGCCGCAGCTGGGACCACACCAGCACCAGGGCCACGGGCACGATGACCCAGCTGATCCAGTGCAGCACCCGGTTGGTCCCGGCCTGCAGCTCGCTGACGACGAGCGAGTACCTGCGCGCCTCCCGGGCCAGCCGGTGGGCATAGGCCTCTCCGCCGACAGCGGTGGTGCGGAACAGTCCGGTCCCGGCCGTCACCGTGGTGCCCGACATGACCTGATCCCCGCTTTCGGGACGTACGGGTCGGGACTCCCCGGTGAGGATCGACTCGTCGATCTCAAGACCGTCGCTGGCGATGACCTCTCCGTCGGCCGGAACCTGTTGACCGCCGCGCAGGCGTACGACGTCGTCGATGACGACCTCGCCGACGGCGATCTCCTTCTCCGCCCCGTCCCGTATGACGGCTGCCCGCGGCGTCTCCAGGACGGCGAGGCGGTCCAGGGCGCGTTTGGCGCGGATCTCCGCCAGGGTGCCGGTGGCGGTGTTAAGCAGCAGGACGAATCCGAACAGTGCGTCCGCCCAGTGCCCCAGCACCAGGACGAGCACCAGGGCGATCCCCAGGATGGCGTTGAAGATCGTGAAGACGTTGGCCCGCAGGATCTGCGCGACACTGCGGGAGGTCCGCTCACGGTACTCGTTCGTCCGTCCGGCGCTGACGCGCTCGGCGACCTGGGCGGCGCTGAGCCCGGTCACCGGGGCCTCTGGGACGTTCGTGGTGCTCACGTCTCAGACAGTAGTGAGTCGGCTAAGGGATGGTCCTCCTCCTGCCGGCCGAGACATCAGGATGTGACCTCGGCCCGCCGGGCATCGGCTCGCGACCTGAGGACTGAGGCGATGACGGTGACGACGATGGTGGTGACGATGACGCCCAGGGAGACCCCGATCGAGGCCTCGGGGATGCCGTGCCACGCCTGGCCCCCGTTGATGAAGGGAACCTCGTTGGTGTGCAGGGCGTGGACGATGAGCTTGAAGCCGATGAAGCCGAGGATGACCGCCAGGCCGTAGTGCAGGTAGACGAGACGGTCGAGCAGGCCGTCGATGAGGAAGTAGAGCTGGCGCAGGCCCAGCAGGGAGAAGGCGTTGGCGGAGAAGACCAGGAAGGGCTCGCTGGTCAGTGAGTAGATCGCGGGGATGGAGTCGACGGCGAACATGACGTCGGCCGTGCCGATGGCGATGATGCACAGCATCATGGGCGTGATCATGGTGCGTCCGGCATGCCGGTGGATGACCTTGCCGCCCACGAAGCCGTCGGTCATGGGGATGACACGGGCGACAAGCTTGACGAAGCCGCTGGGCCTGTACTCCTCGTCCTCGTCATCGGGCTCCTCAACGCCCTCCCGGGCCTGGGAGAACGCGGTCCACAGGAGCCAGGCCCCGAAGAAGTAGAACACCCAGGAGAAGTTCTCGATGAGCGCGGCGCCGGCCAGGATGAAGATGAGCCTGAGAACGAGGGCGATGACGATCCCGGCGAGCAGCACCTCCTGCTGGTACTTCCGGGGCACCTTGAAGGAGGACATCATGATGACGAAGACGAAGAGGTTGTCGATGCTCAGCGCCTTCTCGGTGATGTAGCCGGCCAGGTACTCCTGGGCGAACCCGCTCCCCCACACGATCCAGACGATCCCGCCGAACGCCAGGGCCATGGCGATGTAGGCCACTGACCAGACGGCGGCCTCCTTCATGGTGGGCTCGTGCGGCGTGCGTACGTGACCGATGATGTCGATCGCGATGAGGGTCAGGATGATGGCCGCCAGGCCGATCCACCCCAGGATGTGGACGTCCACGTGTTCTCCTCCGGTACGGAACTGGTACCGGAGGTCTCCTCCCGCCACGGGCGCCGGTGCTCAAGGCTCGTGCCGCTCTGGCCGCGACGCCGGGAACGCAGGACCGCATGTGTCTGCACCACCGTGATGACGACGTCGCCGTTGGTTGGGAGTACTCCCCTCCGTGTATAACGTCTGAGAGTCTAACGGGCGGCACCCTTGAGCGTATGCCCGCGAGTCCAGCCGGGACTGTGAGATCAGTCCGCAGCGCGCATGGCGCGCAGCTCCTTCTTAAGGTCCTGGATCTCGTCGCGCAGCCGGGCTGCGAGCTCGAAGTGGAGGTCCTCGGCGGCGGCGTGCATCTGCTGGGTGAGGTCGTTGATGAGCTCGACCAGGTCGCCCTGCGCCGCTCCGGCGAGCTTCTCTCGCACCGTGGCCTCGGCCGCGTGCTTGCGCCGCGCCCGCAGTGAGGAGTCCTCGTGGCCCCGGTAGCCGCCGGCCAGCAGGTCTGCGGTGTCGACGTCCTCGCGGGCGAGCATGTCGGTGACGTCGGCGATCTTCTTGCGCAGTGGCTGCGGGTCAACGCCGTGCTCGGCGTTGTAGGCCAGCTGCTTGGTGCGGCGCCGCTCCGTCTCCTCGATGGCCTCGGCCATGGCCGGGGTGATGGTGTCTGCGTACATGTGGACCTCGCCGGAGACGTTGCGGGCGGCGCGTCCGATGGTCTGGATAAGCGACCGGGTCGAGCGCAGGAAACCCTCCTTGTCCGCATCCAGGATGGACACGAGCGAGACCTCCGGCAGGTCCAGGCCCTCGCGCAGCAGGTTGATGCCGACGAGCACGTCGAAGCGTCCCAGCCGCAGCTCCCGCAGGAGCTCGACGCGCCGCAGGGTGTCGACGTCGGAGTGGAGGTACTCCACGCGCACGCCCCGCTCGGCGAGGTAGGTGGTCAGGTCCTCGGCCATGCGCTTGGTCAGAGTGGTCACGAGGATCCGCTCCTCGCGCTCGACGCGGGTGCGCACCTCCTCGAGCAGGTCGTCGATCTGCCCCTCGGTGGGCTTGACGACCACCTTGGGGTCCACCAACCCGGTGGGCCGGATGATCTGCTCGACGACGCCGTCGGAGCGATGGGTCTCGTAGTCGCCGGGGGTGGCCGACAGGTAGACGGTCTGGCCGATGCGGTCCTCGAACTCGGCGAAGGTCAGGGGGCGGTTGTCCAGGGCGGAGGGCAGGCGGAACCCGTGGTCGACCAGGGTGCGCTTGCGGGAGGCGTCCCCCTCGTGCATGGCGCCGATCTGGGGGACGGTCACGTGGGACTCGTCGATGACCAGGAGGAAGTCCTCGGGGAAGTAGTCCAGGAGGGTGTTGGGCGGGGTTCCGGTCTCGCGGCCGTCGATGTGCAGCGAGTAGTTCTCGATCCCCGAGCACATGCCGATCTGCTGAAGCATCTCCAGGTCGTAGGTGGTGCGCATGCGCAGGCGCTGGGCCTCCAGGAGCTTGCCGTCGTGCTCGAGCTGGGCCAGGCGCTCGGCGAGCTCGGTCTCAATGCCCTCGATGGCCTTCTGCATGCGCTCAGGGCCGGCCACGTAGTGGGAGGCGGGGAAGACGAAGACCTGCTCGGCGGTGTCGATGACGTCACCGGTCACGGGGTGGAGCGTGGCCAGGGCCTCGATCTCGTCACCGAAGAACTCGATGCGGATGGCGAGCTCCTCGTACATCGGGATGATCTCCACCGTGTCCCCACGCACGCGGAAGGTTCCCCGGGTGAAGTCAATGTCGTTGCGGGTGTACTGCATCGACACGAAGCGGCGCAGGAGCTCGTCGCGGTCGATCTGCTGGCCCATCTCCAGGGTCGTCATCCGGTCCACGTACTCCTGGGGGGTGCCCAGTCCGTAGATGCAGGACACGGAGGAGACGACGACGACGTCGCGGCGGGTGAGCAGGGAGTTGGTGGCGCTGTGGCGCAGGCGCTCGACCTCGTCGTTGATGGATGAGTCCTTCTCGATGAAGGTGTCCGTCTGGGGGACGTAGGCCTCGGGCTGGTAGTAGTCGTAGTAGGAGACGAAGTACTCCACCGCGTTGTTCGGGAGCAGCTCGCGGAACTCGGCGGCCATCTGTGCTGCCAGCGTCTTGTTCGGCTCCAGGATGAGGGTAGGGCGCTGCACCTGCTCGACGAGCCAGGCGGTTGTCGCGGACTTACCGGTGCCGGTGGCGCCCAGCAGGACGATGTCCTTCTCCCCTGCCTGGAGTCGCTCGGTCAGCTCCGCGATCGCCGTGGGCTGGTCCCCACTGGGTGAGTAGGGACTGATGACCTCAAAGGGCTTGGCGGCGCGCTGGAGCTCGGTAACGGGACGCATACCCCACAGGCTACGCGGTCGCGCCGACACCAATGACACCTCCGATCGCCCGGCCTCCTCGTTCACCTTCCTGCGATCCGAGCGCCACTACACTGATACGCCTTCGTATCCACCTAGGAACCATTCCATCAAGCTTGCCTATTACGGTGGTTCCCGCAGGACGCCCGGTCGTCCCACTCCCCAACCATGAAGGATTCGCTGAGGACTCGTTGAGAACCACCTCTGCGTCTCCTTCTCACCCCTGAGCCCCAAAGGAGCTGTCATGGCTTTCATCGTTGCCGTCTCCGCCACCATCGTCGGCGCCCTCGGCCCCGCCCGAGCAGGTAGCCGACGCAGCAGCTGATCCGTTCGAGTGCGCCCGCCGGCCCTACAGCTCGGCTCCGCCCCACTCGACGGCGGTGAATCCGGTTCGAGCAGGTGCCGGCGCCAGCTTCTGCTCCGGAACCGGAGTCTGAGGCACCTCCCCGATGAGGACGTAGACCCGGATGAACGTATCCGGGACGACGTCCGCGCCCGATGAGGCGTCTGTGAAGCGATAGACGGCGCGGCGAGCGTACTCGTCAGTGGCGAAGGTGATCAGGGCGCTACCCCGCTCGGCGATTCGTGGGCCCCAGAAGGTGATGAACTCGGCCGCCTCGTGCTGGCTGAGTCCCAGGAGGGAGAGCTTCTCCTCCAAGAAAGCGGCTGCGGCATCGGCGTGAACAACGAAGCCCTCCTCCTGGGTGGAGGTGGCGGGCCCCTCCCCCTCCCAGAACAGGGACGGGTAGTGCCGCCCCGAGGCGTCGGTGAGGTCCCCGTCGGGGCTCGCCGTCACCTGCCAGGTGGCGTGGCCATTCGCCTGGGTCTGCGGCTTCGGATAGGTGTATGTCAACCTCCCCTGGTAGTCCAGGCTCACCGAGAGAGCCGTGGTCACTGAGGGGTAGAGGTACAGAACCGGCTTCTTAGCGTTCTGGTCGGAAGCACAGCCCGCGAGCATCGCGACCCCGGTGAGGCTCCCGAGCAGCAGGAGCCCCCGACGAGTGAGGTCGGCCTTCGGTGATCGCGGCATGACGGCTCCTTCAGCTGATGTGTCTGACCTGGCGGCGTCCCGGGCACCGCAACTTCTCGTCCCACTGTAGGAGTGGGCACGACGCCTGCCGATGGGAAGGCGTCCCCGTTGTCAGGCGATGCCTTCCGGCTCCATGATCCGGGTGCGCCAGAGCCTGTCGACCTCTGCCTTCAGCTCATCGGTCGACCGGGAGTTGATCAGGACGACGTCGGCCACAGCCCGCCGCTGCTCGTCGGTGGCCTGCGAGGCGATACGGGCCAGGGCCTCATCGCGCTCCATACCTCGCTCGGCGAGTCGTTCCAGACGCAACTCGAGATCGGCCTCAACGACGACGACGAGGTCGAACAGGTCCTGCATCTGTCCCTCGACAAGCAGGGGGACGTCGTAGACCGCCACCTGTCCGGCCGGAACCGTCTCCATCCGGGCCCATGCCTCGGCCGCGATGAGGGGCAGAAGGATCTCCTCCAGGCGCGCCAGCCGCAGTTCGTCGGAGAAGACCACGCGCCCAAGAGCCCTACGGTCGAGTGAGCCGTCGGAGTCGAGAATGCCGTCCCCGAACTCCGCCACGACAGCCGCAAGACCATCGCTGCCCGGGTTGACAACGTCTCGAGAGACGTCATCTGCGCTAGTGACGACCGCGCCGTGTTCCGCCAGCAGGGCGGCGACAGTCGACTTACCGGCACCAATACCACCGGTCAGTCCTACGCGCAGAGCGCGTTCCGTAGGACGACGAACAGGCCGGGCTGCAGATGTGTGGTGCATGACCCCATCATGCCGTGGCCCGCCCGAACGAGGCCAGTGCGCTCCTGGTACCGATGGCCGCGAGTACCGCCGCCTCTGTCAGCCGGGTTCCGAGAGATCCTCGTCACCAGTCGTGATCACTGTGGTTGAGCCCGGGCGCCTTCTGCCTCCTCGGCCCCGGCCATAGGGCGCGATGCGTTCCTCGACCCGAGCCAGGACCTCAACAGCCCCGTGTGGAGGACTCACGCAGCGGGAGACCTGAGTCGACGCCCGCGAGATGACCTCTCGGACGATCGGGGCGCGCGAGTTGTCCTCCTCCACCCCTTCAACAAGAACCTCCGCCAGAGCGGAGAGAACCTGTACCGCGATGAGGGGATCGCCGACGGCGTCGACGAGTATCCCGCAGCGTTCCCCTGGACGGTTCAGGGGCCAGCTCGCCATCGCCTCGCGGCACTGCTGCCACGCCCGGCGGCTGGAGACGTTGTCGCCACGTGCCTGGGCTGCGTGCGATGCCAGGGCCAGTGCGGCGCAGGCGGTCTCCGTCCACCCCTGGCTCAGGCTCAGCTCCGCCGTGTCGAGGTGCTCCTTCTCCGCGCGCTCGTTGGCGCCCAGCGCTGCCAGGAGTCGCCCGAAGGCCAGTCGAAGGTCGACGACCAGCTCCAGGGCGGAGTCGTCAACCACGTCAGACAGTGAGGCGCTAACCGTCTCAGCCGTGGTCATGGCGCGTTGACGCACCGCTTCCATGCCGTAGCCGCGCGACAGGGTGAGCAGCTCGCGGACCTCCTTGAGCAGGGCTCCCTGGTTGCGCAGTCGAGAACGGTCCGCCGGTACTGCGCTCGTCACCGTCCCATAGGACCGGCTGGCCAGCCCCGCGGCCTCGGCAGCCATCCTCATCTCGATCCGGTACGAGACGCCGTTGTTGCCATTGCGGGAATCGAAACGGACAGCGATACCGCGGGCGAAGCTGGTGATGACATCGTAGGCGTGGGCGACCGTGTCCCAGGCGGTCAGCTCCAGATCCCCCCAGGGGGTCTTCCAGCCCAACGAGGCGCCCAGGGCGTGATTGCCGTAGTCGGCCCTGTTCGCCTCCCGCATCACCAGGGCCAGCCCGACGGCCGTGTTCATCAGCCGCCAGGCCGATGCCTCGGGCACCCCCTTCAATCCGGTGTGACGCATGAGTGCGATGGCTCGTTGCCACTGGGAAGACAGGCCAAGGTACTCGAGCCTGTCGCCGAAGGACTGCAGCGACGCGACGTCGGGAAGGTGAAGCCGGCTCAGGGAGGCGAATGCGTCCTCGGCCTCAACGAGTCGCTTGTGCGCCAAGTAGGGAACGAGGACCGCGCCCAGGCCCTGGGCGGTCTCCACGGGATCGATCTCGGCACGGTTCGGGGTCGCGGTGGTGGTGCTGATGACACCGGAGTAGTCGTCGTGCATGCGGGCGGTCGCCAGTACCGCGCCGGTATCGGTCCGGCCGAAGGAGAACAGTCTGGCCTCGCGGAGCTGTTCGAGGGCCTCGTCCCTGAGTCCGAGGACGGCGGAGAGCTCGACCTGCGCGTAGCGCAGCGGGAGCGTCGAGTAGCCGTGGGCGGCCCTGAGTCTCCGGCAGAAGGAGATCGCCCGGTCGAGGCTCTCCTTGCTCGTGTCCGGGTCCTGGCCGAGCTGGACCAGCCACGCCCGGTCGACGACGGACAGTGCCTGCGCCACGTGGTCGGGCGACTCGTCCGGGTCCGGCTCCTCGGCGCCGTCGGCGAGCATCACCTTCCACAGGGCAGTCGTGCTGGCGCGGCTGGGGCAGACGGGGTCGACATCCTCCAGAGCACGGGCAATGTCGTCCCAGCAGCTCATATCGTCTCCATCAGTCGTCGCGTACGGTCGTCGTGCTCCAAGGGAGCGGGGAGCACCAGCCCCGGCCACAGCCTCGCACGGCGAGGCGGTCTGAGCGATGGGGAGTAGGCACCAGCGCCTGAGGGTCTCTACCTGCGTCGCAGGTAGAGACCCTCAGCGGAGCTCAGTGATCAGTCCTGATCAGTGATGAAAGCGCGGTGGCTCAGTTGCCGGTGAGCTTCTCGCGCAGGGCGGCCAGAGCCTCATCGGAGGCGAGCGTGCCGGAGGCCTCCGAAGGAGCCGAGGAGTAGGAGGTGTTGCCCGCGGGGGCCGCCGCCGGTGTGCCGGACTCCTGCTCCTCCTCCAGTGCCTTGGCGACCTGGGCCTTGTGCGCCTCCCAGCGGGCGTGAGCCGCCGCGTACTCGGCCTCCCAGGCCTCCCGCTGGGCGTCGTAGCCCTCGAGCCACTCGTTGGTCTCCGGGTCGAAGCCCTCGGGGTACTTGTAGTTGCCCTGCTCGTCGTACTCGGCAGCCATTCCGTAGAGGCTGGGGTCGAAGTCCTCGGAGGTCGGGTCCACGCCCTCGTTGGCCTGCTTCAGCGACAGGGAGATGCGACGACGCTCCAGGTCGATGTCGATGACCTTGACGAACACCTCGTCACCGACCTTGGCCACCTGCTCGGGCACCTCGACGTGACGCTGGGCCAGCTCGGAGATGTGGACCAGGCCCTCGATACCGTCCTCGACGCGGACGAAGGCACCGAAGGGGACCAGCTTGGTGACCTTGCCGGGAACGACCTGGCCGATGGCGTGGGTACGGGCGAAGGCCTGCCAGGGGTCCTCCTGGGTCGCCTTGAGCGACAGGGAGACGCGCTCGCGGTCGAAGTCGACGTCCAGGACCTCGACCGTGACCTCGTTGCCGACCTCGACGACCTCGGAGGGGTGGTCGATGTGCTTCCAGGACAGCTCGGAGACGTGGACCAGACCGTCGACGCCACCCAGGTCCACGAAGGCACCGAAGTTGACGATGGAGGAGACGACACCGGAGCGGACCTGACCCTTCTGGAGGGTCTGGAGGAAGTTGGTGCGGACCTCGGACTGGGTCTGCTCGAGCCAGGCGCGGCGGGAGAGGACCACGTTGTTGCGGTTCTTGTCCAGCTCGATGATCTTCGCCTCGAGCTCGCGACCCACGTAGGGCTGAAGGTCACGCACGCGACGCATCTCCACCAGGGAGGCGGGCAGGAAGCCGCGCAGACCGATGTCCAGGATGAGACCACCCTTGACAACCTCGATGACGGAGCCGGTGACGACACCGTCCTCCTCCTTGATGCGCTCGATAGTGCCCCAGGCACGCTCGTACTGCGCACGCTTCTTGCTCAGGAGCAGGCGGCCCTCCTTGTCCTCCTTCTGCAGGACAAGGGCCTCGATCTCGTCACCCACGGAGACGATCTCGTCGGGGTCGACGTCGTGCTTGATGGACAGCTCGCGAGCGAGGATGACGCCTTCGGTCTTGTAGCCGATGTCGAGGAGGACCTCATCACGGTCGACCTTGACAACAGTGCCCTCGACGATGTCGCCGTCATCGAAGTACTTGATGGTCTCGTCAACGGCGGCGAGGATCTCCTCGGTCGAGCCGATGTCGTTGACGGCGACCGGGGCGGGGCTGGGCGTAGTGGTTGTCATTGAGTGGATGCTCCGAATACGGATAGTTGGATCGGGTTGATAGAGACTGTGCCCTCCCCAGCGATGCGAACCGGCCCGGACCAATTCATCACCCTGGTTGGATTACTCTCATAGGAGACGCCCAGGAGCGCACGAGTGAACCTTAGCAGCACGTGACGAATCCGTAACTAGACGATCCTCAAACATTCTCCCGTATGCGCGTGCAATCGCTCACGTCATCTGACGACCGGGTGTCGAACGGATGACGTCATGGCATCGTTTACGTATCGACGGCTTTTTCCGGTGCTGATCGACGGCTCTGGGAAGGGCCTAGTGGGCAGCCTCACGCCAGGTGCTCCCCCGGCCGACAGCGACGTCCAGGGGGACCGAGAGCTCGGCCGCGCCACCCATCTGCTCCTTGAGGAGGGCCTCGACCGCCTCGGCCTCTCCGGGCGCGACCTCGACCAGAAGCTCGTCGTGGATCTGCAGGAGGATACGACTGCGCAGGTCCTGCTCACTCAGCGCGCGGTCGACGTCGATCATGGCCTTCTTGACGATGTCGGCGGCGCTGCCCTGGATCGGGGCGTTGAGCGCGGCCCGTTCGGCCATCTCGCGGCGCTGTCGGTTGTCGCTGGTCAGGTCGGGCAGGTAGCGACGACGTCCGAACATCGTCTGGGTGTATCCGTCGCGACGTGCCATCTCCACCACGGACTCCAGGTAGTCGTGGACCTTTCCGAACCTTGCGAAGTAGGCGTTCCTCAGGTCCGCGGCCTCGGCGTTGTCGATACCGAGCTGACGGGCCAGCCCGAAGGTGGACAGCCCGTAGGCCAGCCCGTAGCTCATGGCCTTGACATGGCTGCGCTGCTGAGCCGTGACGTCATCGACCTCGATGCCGTGGACCAGGGCGGCGACGTAGCGGTGGAGGTCCTCCCCGCTACGGAAGGCCTCGATCAGCGCATGGTCGCCTGACAGGTGCGCCATGATGCGCATCTCGATCTGGGAGTAGTCCGCGGTCATGAGGCACTCGTAGCCCTCACCGACCGTGAAGGCCTCACGGATGCGCATCCCCTCCTCGTTGCGGGCCGGGATGTTCTGCAGGTTGGGGTCGGTGGACGACAGGCGCCCCGTGGCGGCGATGGTCTGCTGGAAGGTGGTGTGGATGCGTCCGTCGGCCTGGATCGCCTTGCGCAGGCCCTCGACCGTCTGCCTCAGCTTGATGGCGTCCCGGTGCTCGAGGAGGTTCTCCAGGAAGGGATGGGAGGTCTTGGCGTACAGTCCGGCCAGCGCCTCGGCGTCGGTGGTGTAACCGGTCTTCGTCTTACGGGTCTTGGGCATCTTCAGCTCGTCGAACAGGACGGCCTGGAGCTGCTTGGGGCTGGAGAGGTTGAGCTCGCGCCCGGCGGCGGCATAGGCGCCCTCGGCGGCGTGGGTCACGCGGGCGTCGAGCTCGGTCTCGCGGGCGGCGAGCACGGTGTCGTCGACGGCGATCCCCGTGTCCTCCATCACGGTGAGGGTCGCGGCCACGGGCATCTCCAGGTCGGTGAAGAGTCCCACGGCGTTGCGGACCGCCATCTGCTCGTCGAGCACGGACTGGAGAGGGAGCAGGGCGGCGGCTCGTCGCGCGCTCGCCTGTTGCGCAGCGGGCACGGCCTCGGAGGCCAGGGCCTCGAGGTCGAAGGCGCTCTGGGACGCACCGGCAGCGGCGTCGGACGGGGCCCCGCCCTCGCCGATGGCTGCCAGGTCGATGCCGAGCCAGCGCTGGGTGAGGGTGTCGACGTCGTAGCTGCGCTGCTCGGGACGGCACAGGTAGCCGGCCAGCGAGGGATCCGCGATGACGCCGTCCAACGCGAGTCCGCGGGCGGTCAGGGCGTGCCAGCTTCCCTTGGCGTCGGCGACCAGCTTGGGCCGCTCGAGATCGGCGAGAACCTCGGCGAGGGCGGCCTCGTCCTCCGGCAGGATCTCGGTGAGGTCGATGGCCACCGCATGAACGCCGTCGGAGATCGAGACGAGCGCAGCATCGCCCTCCACAGGCTTGAGGACTCCGACGACGTCGACTCCCAGCGGGCGGGGTCCGTCGTCGTCGGTCACAGGCAGGTTGGTCTCCAGCCACTGAGACAGGTTCCCCGCAGGAAGATCGTGACCGAGCGAGACGATCCTCAAACCGCTCAGGGCCCCCAGGGGACCGGACTCCTCACCCTCGTAGGCCTCGGCGTGGTCGGAGGAGTCGGTGAAGGTCAGGGTGCGCAGCGCCCGCTGGTGCAGGGTGCGGAACTCCAGGAGCTCGAAGACGCGCGCCAGGTCGGCGCGGTCGGCGCCCAGGACACGCAGGTCGGTTCGGGGAGCGATTCCCAGGTCCAGGTCGGTAAGCAGGCGGTTGAGGCGCCGGTTGCGCATGACGTCGTCAAGGTGATCACGCAGGGACTGCCCGGCCTTGCCCTTGATCTGGTCGGCGTGGGCGATGACTCCGTCGAGCCCGTCGTAGAGGTTGAGCCACTTGGCCGCGGTCTTGGGTCCGACGCCCGGAACCCCGGGGAGGTTGTCGCTGGTCTCCCCCACCAGGGCGGCGAGATGGGGGTAGCGCTCGGGTGTCACCCCGTAACGCTGCTCAACCTCATCGGGCGTCATACGGCGCAGTGTTGAGACACCTTTGACCGGGTAGAGCACGGTGCATCGTTCGGTGACGGTCTGGAAGGAGTCTCGGTCCCCGGAGCAGATGAGGACCTCCATGCCCTCCGCCTGGGCCGAGCTTGCCAAGGTGGCCAGGATGTCATCCGCCTCGTAGCCCGGGGCAGTGAGCGCCTTGACGCCCATGGCCTCCAGGACCTCCTGGATGAGCTCGACCTGCCCGAGGAAGGGCTGTGGTGTCTCGTCCCGGGTTCCCTTGTACTCCGCGTACTCCTCGGTGCGGAAGGTGCCCCCCGGCAGGTCGAAGGCGACCGCGACATGTGTGGGCCGCTCGTTCTCCAGCAGCGAGAGGAACATGGAGACGAAGCCGTGGACAGCGTTGGTGGACTGGCCGGTCGACGTCGTGAAGTTGTCGACCGGCAGCGCGTAGAACGCGCGGAAGGCCATGGAGTGGCCGTCGATGAGGAGGAGCCGCTCGGGAACCGGGTCCGAGGGACTCTGAGGTGTTGGGCTCGTCGCAGGGCTGGTCGCGGTGGTGCTCACCGTGCCAGCCTAGGCCCATGAGCCATCCACAGTCCGACTCGCCCCTCTCCCCCGTCGGTGGAGGAGAGCCCTCCGACTCTCAGGCTTCTCCTGTCTCCCCGGCCTCTCCCGTGTCCTCTACCCCTCTTGACCCCTCCGGTGCCGCGCGGTTCGACGGATCCGGTGAGTCCGTCTCAGCCGACCCCGCG
The DNA here is from genome assembly GCF_900637975.1 of Actinomyces viscosus. NCBI lineage: Bacteria > Bacillati > Actinomycetota > Actinomycetes > Actinomycetales > Actinomycetaceae > Actinomyces > Actinomyces viscosus. The sequence continues at coordinate 990,186 of NZ_LR134477.1, forward strand.
GTGGAGGCTGAGACGGTCGAGTCTGCCGACTCCTCGAGCTCACCTGCGATCGTGGGGCCCCTGGGCCCTGTGGGGCGTGTCACCGCGGCCTCCTACTCCGGAGCGAGCACCGCTGCCGTGGCCTTCCCGGACCCGGCCCGGCGTCCGTATCCCGATCCTCGTCCCGCCGGTTCCGCCGTCTCGGCCTCCTCCGCGCTGCACGCTGTGCTGGAGGACAGTGAGGAGGGGACGCTGATGGACACGCTCGGGATGGAGGTCGTCAACCGCGGCGCGGATCGGACCGAGGTCCGGATGCCGGTCGAGGGAGCCCGCCAGGTCGTGGGGATCCTGCACGGCGGCGCCACCGCTGCGCTCATCGAGACGGCCGCCTCCGTGGCTGCGCGTGCGGCGGCACCCGACGGCGCCATCCCGGTCGGAGCGGAGCTGACTGTCAGTCACCTGCGCTCCGTGACCCGTGGCTGGGTGACGGCGGCCGCGATCCCCCTGCACCGCGGCCGCCGCACCGTGGTCTACCAGGTGACGGTGACCGACGAGGACGAGCGGACGATCGCCGTGGGAACGCTTCGCAGCCTGTTCACCTGAGGCACCGCGACGGAGGTCCTCAGTCCTTCTTGGCGGCGCCGACCTGCTCGATGACGGCGTCGGCGACCTCGCGCATGGTCAGGCGCCGGTTCATGGAGGTCTTCTGGAGCCATCGGAACGCCTCCGGCTCGCTCAGTCCCATGCGCTCCATGAGCAGGCCCTTGGCCCGGTCAACGCGCTTGCGGGTCTCGAATCGCTCGGTGAGGTCGGAGATCTCGCTCTCCAAGGAGAGGATCTCCTCGTGCCGGGACATGGCGATCTCAAGAGCCGGAATGAGATCCGCAGGGGTGAAGGGCTTGACGACGTAGGCCATGGCGCCGGCGGCGCTGGCTCGCTCCACGAGCTCGGTCTGAGAGAAGGCGGTCAGCATGACGACGGCGCAGTTGTGCTTCTCAAGAATCCTCTCCGCCGCCGTGATGCCGTCAGTCACCGGCATCTTGACGTCGAGAACGCACAGGTCGGGGGTGTGCTCATCAGCCAGGCGGACAGCCTCCTCCCCGTCTGCGGCCTCAGCGACGATCTCGTACCCGGCGTCGGTGAGGGTCTCGACGATGTCGAGGCGGATGAGGGTCTCGTCCTCAGCGACGAGTACCCGTCGGGACCTGGTGGTGCTGGACTCATTGCTCACGGCTGTGATCCTAGTATGATCTCGCTGTTGGCGCTCTCGCAGAGCGGTAACCACGCCTCCGTAGCCCAATTGGCAGAGGCATCCGACTCAAAATCGGAGTGTTGTGGGTTCGAGTCCCACCGGAGGTACTCATGAGCTGAGGGGCCTCCCACCGCATGGTGGGAGGCCCCTCAGCTCAGCGGCGGACGCTCAGGCCTTGTAGTCGACCGTCTCACCCACGGTGTGGACGCGGATCGAGTTGGTGGAGCCAGGCGTACCCGGAGGCATACCGGCCACGATGACGACGGTGTCGCCCGGCTGCGCCAGGTGCTTGTCCTGGAGGATCTCGTCGACCTGGGCCACCATCTCATCGGTGTGCTGGACCTCGGGCACCTCGTAGCTCTGCACGCCCCAGGAGACAGCGAGCTGGTTGCGCGTCTCGTGCAGCGGGGTGAAGGCCAGCAGCGGCAGGGGCGAGCGCAGACGTGACAGGCGTCGGGCCGTGTCACCGGACTGGGTGAAGGTCACCAGGTAGGTGACGTCGAGGTGCTCGCCCATCTCAGCAGCGGCGCGGGTCAGGGCACCGCCGCGCGTCTGCGGGTAGGAACCCAGACCGGGGATGCGCTCGCCACCGTGCTCCTCGACGTTCTCGATGATGGAGGCCATCGTACGAACGGCCTCGATGGGGTAGGCGCCCACGGAGGTCTCTCCGGAGAGCATGACCGCGTCAGCGCCGTCGAGGATCGCGTTGGCGCAGTCGGATGCCTCGGCGCGGGTGGGACGCGGGTTCTGGATCATGGACTCCAGCACCTGGGTGGCCACGATGACCGGTTTGGCCTGGCGGCGGGCCAGCTCGATGGCTCGCTTCTGCACCAGCGGGACAGCCTCGAGGGGCATCTCCACGCCGAGGTCACCACGAGCGACCATGATGCCGTCGAAGGTGGAGACGATGTCGAAGAGGTTCTCCACGGCCTGGGGCTTCTCGATCTTGGCGATGACCGGGATGCGCACACCGACCTCGTCCATGATCTCGTGAACGTCCTTGATGTCGTCGGCGTCTCGAACGAACGACAGGGCGATGAGGTCGGCGCCGATCTTGAGCGCCCAGCGCAGGTCCTCACGGTCCTTCTCACTGAGGGCCGGGACGGAGACGGCGACACCGGGCAGGTTGATGCCCTTGTTGTTGGAGACGTAGCCGGGTACCTCGACCTTGGTGACGACATCGGTGTCCGTCACGGCCACGACGCGCACCGCCACGTTGCCGTCGTCGATGAGGAGCCGGTCACCGGGACGGCAGTCGCCGGGAAGGCCCTTGAAGGTGGTGGAGGCGCGCTTGACGGTGCCGAGCACGTCGTCGATGGTGATCGTGAACTCATCGCCCTTGTTGAGCATGACCTTCTGGTCATCGACGAAACGGCCCAGGCGGATCTTGGGCCCCTGGAGGTCGACCAGGACGGCGACGGCACGACCGGAGGCGGCTGCAGCCTCACGGATACGGGCGATGACCTCCTCCTGGTCCTCCGCCCGACCGTGGGAGCGGTTGATGCGTGCGACATTCATGCCGGCGTCCACGAGCGCTTGCACCTGCTCGGGAGAATCAGTGGCGGGTCCGAGGGTACATACGATCTTGGCTCTACGCATGGGGCCAGGATACGGGACACCGGCCCCTGTGCACGAGGACGAATCCCTGCACTTCTCAGGTTGCGACGAGCCTCACCCGGATGCTTCGTGGGCCCACCATCGTGCCGTGACCCTGAGCAACCGGTCAGGCCCCTGAGCCTGCGTGGGAATCCATCGTCTCAGCGTCCGTCTCAGCGCCCGTTTCACTGCCTGTCTCAGCGTCGACCGCGGGCGTCGAGGAGTCCTCGGCCACCCTCTTTCCGGTGGAGTCGTCCCGCGAGTCGTCTCCCGCCCCATCGGCTCTCTGACCTTCCCCTTGTCTCTCGATGGCGTCACTGAGAGACCGCCTGGAGGCGATGGTCAGACCGATGGCGCCGATGAGGAAGATGACGATGGAGGTCCACACGTTCAGTCGCAGGCCGAGAATCGTCTCCGCCTCGTCGATGCGCAGCATCTCGATCCACACCCGGCCGGCGGTGTAGACCATGAGGTAGACCCACAGCAGCCGGCCTCCGGTGACCCCGCGGCGAGCCAGCATCCTTCTACCGATCCACACCAGGGCTGCGGCCCCGGCGAGGTTCCACAGGGCCTCGTAGAGGAAGGTCGGGTGGAACAGGGTCCCGGGCGGATAGCTCGACCCGGGCGGCAGGTGGGCGTCGTCGATCTGCAGTCCCCAGGGCAGCGTCGTCGGCGCGCCGTAGAGCTCCTGGTTGAACCAGTTCCCCAGCCGTCCGATGGCCTGCGCGACCAGCAGCGCCGGCGCGACGGCATCGGCCAGAGGAGCGATGCGCAGGCCGCGGTGGCGCAGCAGAAGCACCCCGGCCAGGACACCGCCCGCGATACCTCCCCATATGCCCAGGCCGCCCAACCACACCTGCGGGATCAGAGCCGGGTCGCCGTCTCGGCCGAAGTAGGCCTCGGGTGAGGACAGCACGTGATAGATCCGGGCACCGACGATGCCTGCGGGCACGGCCACGATGGCCACATCGAGGACCACCTCCGGCTGGCCTCCCCTGGCGCGGTAGCGCCGGTCGGACCACCACACAGCCACGAACACGCCGGTGAGGATGCACAGCGCGTAGGCCCGCACCGGAATGGGACCGACGTGCCAGACGCTTGACGAGGGGCTCGGCAGGCCGGCAGGCGCCGACATCGCCGACATCGCCGACATCATGGTGGAAAGCGTGGTGGCGGGCACTCAGAGGACCTCTCGGTGGGCGGAAGGGATCAGCGCCGGGTGGGCCCCGGCGGCGACCAGCTCGGCAACGAACTGCTGAGGATCGACGGAACGGATGATGGCCTCACCGACGAGGACGACGTCGGCGCCGCAGCGAGCGAAGCTCATGACGTCGTGGGGGCCGCGCACTCCCCCGGCGGCGATGCGCGTGACCCGGGTGGGCAGCACATCGGTGACCTGGTCGAACCGGCCGCAGTCGACGGCCAGGGTGTCGGGGTCCCGGGTATCGATGGCGATGATACGGGCACCGGCGTCAACCGCGGTCAAGGCCTCGCGACGGGTACGGGCCTCGACGACGGCGCTCATGCCCAGGGAGTGCACCCGCTCGATGAGCCCTTCCAGCACCAGGGTCTCGAGGCGGGCGTCGAGCATGAGCAGGTCGGCACCATGGGCCCGGGCCTCGTGAACCTGGTAGGGGGTCACCACCAGGTCGTTGGCGAGGACGGGAAGATCCACGGCGGCTCTGACGGCATCCAGGTCCCTGAGAGAGCCTCGCGTCGCGCTCGGGCCGGTGACGACTGAGACGCAGGCGGCACCGCCGGCGGCGTAGAAGCAGGCCAGCATGCCGGGGTCGCCGACGCCGCTAAGGTCTGCGAACGTGGCTGTGGAGCGCTTGACCTCGGCGATGACCGTGACCGCGCGATCATCGGTACGCAGGCTGGACAGGGCGCTGATGGCGCCGGGGGCAAGACGTGAGGACTCTCGCAGACGAGCCAGTGGGACACGCGAAGCGCGGCGGTCGGCAGCCGCCCTGGCATCAGCCACCATCGCCTCGAACGAGGTCATCACGCACCTCCTCGATCTCACCTGTCGGCGCTCCTGAAGGGCGCCTGTCGTACCCATCGTGACGGCCGGAGGCCGTCTGTTGCAAATCGCTGGACGGCGTTGACCGCGGAACGGTCAGTCGGGGCGAGTGCCGAGCCGCGCCCCCAGGTCGCCGCCTGCCAGGAAGCAGGTGCGCTCACCGGTGTGGCAGGCCGCTCCGACCTGGTCGACCTCGACCAGGACGGCGTCACCGTCGCAGTCCAGGTGAACGGCTTTGACGTACTGCGCATGACCTGAGGTGTCCCCCTTGCGCCAGTACTCTCGGCGGGACCGCGACCAGAAGGTCACACGTCCCTCGGTCAGGGTACGCCGGAGCGCCTCGTCATCCATCCAGCCCACCATGAGAACCTCACGTGAGTCGTGCTGCTGGACGACGGCGCAGACCAGGCCATCGGCGTTGCGCTTCAGGCGCGCGGAGATCCAAGAATCGAGAGCCACGGCTGCATTATGCACGTCGGTCTCCGTCACCCCGGAGGCCCGAGCAGCGGACCGAGGTAGACCCACATTCCGGGCAGGTTGCGAACCACGGCGAAAACAGCGAGTGCCACGCCGAGAAGGACGCCCTCTCTTCCCGTCATGAGCTGCCGAGGCCGCCCTCGGGCCGAGGAGACCAGCCAACGCAACAGCAGAAGAACCACCAGCGCCTCGACCACGAGGGCGAAGGGGTTGTAGCCGAGCGCTCCCCACAGGTCACCGTGAATGAGCTCCCGCGTCGCCCTCGTACCGCCGCACAGAGGGCACCACAGTCCCGTCAGGCGGTGGAGCGGACAGAGGTCCGGAAGACCCGGAGAGCTGCGAGGCAGGGTCAGCGCCCGCAGAACGATAAGACCACCCGGTGCAGCGGCGAGAGCCATGAGAAAACCCAGACCGAACCGGCTGCGAGCAGTGGAACGACCGCCACTCGGGTAAACACTATGAGTCATGTCCTGAAAACCGTCCCTACTCCTCAGACCTACACAAGACCTACACACTCATGTACGCGGCGATGAAAAACACGAGATAAATGGCGTTGATCGCGGCTCCGACACTTCCCAGAACCACCCCGGTGATCGACAGCCCTTTATTCGTGGCACGACCCTCATCTGCGGCACGCATTCCTTTGACGCCTACAATGATCGCCGGGATCCCACATATTATACCAAAATAGCAGTTAATGACCAGGCTTGCTATACCGAGCCCAAGCGCCCAGCCACCCAGGGCGTTGGCCTCATACCGACGCGGATCGTAGGCCACCCCCCAGTACGCGCCCGGCCCGTACGGCCCATACGGCACGTAGGGGCCGTAAGGAGCCGGCGGGTAGGCATACTGCTGACTGTACGGCTGGCCGTAGGGCTGCTCCGGAGGCACCTGGTACGGAGCCATCTGGTACGGAGCCATCTGGTACGGAACTGGCTGAGCACCAGCAGGATCGGCGCTGTAGTACCCGCCCTGGGCATGATCGACACCCTGCTCAGCGTGAAAAGAGCCTTCTTGAGCAAAGAGGTACTGCTGGGCGTCGGCATCTCTTCTCCGATAGGGGTCGCCCTGATAAGGACCCGATTCGCTCATTATTCCCCCGAGTAGGCTGCATGTCACCGCACAGACTACACGACCACAAGTCTCAGGTCATGCGGGCGACAACTCACCTCAATGGGGAGAACACCCCATCATGACTCCGTCCACACAACGGTTCGCCGCACAGGAACCCACTCGGGACCAGTGCGGCGAAACGAGGCAGGACTCTTAGAGTCACTGGAAGCTGTTGAAGATCTGCTGATTCAGGCCGGTGGCGTAGGCGACGATCATAAAAACGATCGAGATCCCACCCATGACGATACCCGAGATGGCCATCCCCTTGTTGGTGGCGCGCCCCTCATTCGCCGCCTGCATCCCCAGGTAGCCGAGGACGATCGCAGGGATGCCGGTGAATATACCGCAGCAGACCAGACTGGCAATTCCCAGACCGAGAGCCCAGCCGCCCAGCGAGTTCTTCTCGTCAGGTCGGGGACCGAAGCCGCCGGGAGCGTATCCCCCAGGCTGCTGACCATAAGGACTGCCTGGATAGGCACCCATGTTGCTCATAGATTTCCTCCACGATTTCGGGAACAGGGATTATGCTGCCGAGAGCACAGTGCCGAATCGTAACAGGCATTCCTTCAAAACCAAAACCGCAGGCGCCGTAAGTTGTTTTTCCGATTCTCATCCGTTTAAATCAAAAAATCTTCGACACGATGCGTTCACATTAAGAACGGCAGAAAAAACAACGTAAGGACACCGAGGAAGGAACAGAACCCACGGGTAGACGGCCGAAGGACTCTCCGAGGAAAACCATTGTTCCGACCTGGAATCCCGTCTAGAATTCACTGAACGATCGATATATAGATTCGCGTGCACCCGGACCTTGAGGCTCTTCTGCTGAGGCTGTAGGAAAGAATCCGGGAGAGCCTCATGCTCCGCCGGCCTAAGAAGCCTCCCACGGACTCAGCGAACCGGGTGCCCTCCAGCGCGCAGCGCGTCTTTCGCATCGGTGATGGTCATCGCGCCGTAGTGGAAGACCGAGGCTGCAAGGACGGCGTCGGCGCCGTGATCGGCCGCGATCGCGAAGTCCTCAGGACGTCCGGCACCGCCGGAGGCGATGAGAGGCACCCGGACCTGAGCGCGGACGGCATCGATCATCTCGGTGTCGAAACCGCCGGTAACGCCGTCGGCGTCCATGGAGTTCAGGAGGATCTCTCCGGCGCCGAGCTCAGCACCCCGAACCGCCCAGGCGACGGCGTCGATTCCGGTCGATACCCGTCCTCCGTGGGTGGTGACCTCGTAGCCCGAGGCCGTGGTGACACCGGACGGGCACCTGCGCGCGTCGACGGACAGGACCACCACCTGGTTGCCGAAACGCTGTGCCACCTCTGCCAGCAGCTCGGGACGAGTGATGGCGGCGGTGTTGACGCCGACCTTGTCCGCGCCTGCACGCAGCAGCTGGTCCACGTCGTCGACAGTGCGCACTCCTCCGCCGACGGTCAGGGGGACGAACACCTGCTCCGCGGTACGGGACACCACGTCCAGCATGGTGGAGCGTCCCTCGTGGGAGGCCGACACATCCAGGAAGGTGATCTCGTCAGCCCCCTGGGCGTCGTAGCGAGCGGCCAGCTCCACCGGGTCGCCGGCGTCCTTGAGCCCTTGGAAGTTCACGCCTTTGACGACACGACCGTCCTTGACGTCGAGGCAGGGGATGATGCGAATGGCGACGCTCATAAGTGATCCTGGGTGGTGGGACGGGGAGATGAGGAGGCCTGGGGTGAGGCGGTCTGGTTGCCACTCGATTGTCCAGCGGATGTCCCGGAGGCCTTGCCCGGGTCCCTGGCGAGGACGTCGATGACCACGACAACGGGTTCGGTGCCCTGCGCCTGCTCCGCCGGGAGGGAGAGGACCACGCGCGAGCCCACCGTGATGTCGACCAGGTTCTGGGAGACGCCCACCAGGGCGTTGCTCATGTCGAGCTGCTTGGGCGGGATCTGGTAACCGAAGGTCGATTCATCCAGGGGCTGGCCCGTCGCCCAGCTGACCATCGTGGTGCGGGCGATGAGCTTGTCCTGGGGGCTGATCTGGGGACCGGTGCCCTTGATGAGGACCGCGGTGGAGGCCTGGGTGGGAGCCGGGAGGCCTGCGGTGCTGACCGTGATGGAGCCGTCCGATCCTTCGCTGACAGTGGGGCTGCCCGCGGCGGGTTCCTTGGCCTCTCCGGTCGCCGTGGTGGGGAGAAGGTCGATAACGGTGATCTTCGTTGTTCTGGAACCGTCCTCCTCATCGGCGGGCTCGCGAAGAACGACCCGGGCTCCCTCGCGCTGGCCCGAGACCGCTGCGTTGATGTAGTCGCCCACCTCAGGACCCAGCAACCCCTGCCACAGCTTGTAGCCGTCATCGTTGCCAGTCGTGTTGCGTCCGTCGATGCCGGAGAACTGGGAGACCTGCAGGATCACCGGCGATCCTTCTGAGACCGCACGTCCCTGGCCGGTCTCGACGACGTCGGTCAGCACGTCACTGGGAGCGGACAGAGAGGCCCCGTTGGCCAGGGCGATGGAGGGGGCCGAGCCCGAACCGAGCCGTCCGCTGATCGTCAGCAGCTGATTCAAGGGGGCATTTCCATCGAGCACGGTCGACTGGGCCACGGTACTGGCCCCCGAGCCGTTCCTACCGGAGAGGAGCTTGTTAACGGCTAACGGCACCAGAATCATCGCGAGGATGACAACACCGATGAGGGCGACGGCCAGGGGCCCCCGGGGCATCCGTCCCAGCGGGCCCCCCGGTGTGCGCCGCGGCGGCGTCGTCTCTGCGTCGTCCGCATCGTCCGCGTCATCCGCATGATCCGCGTCGTCCGCCTCATCGACAGGCCGCCAGGAATGGAACGCTTCCTGCGCGGGAAGGGCGGACCGCCACTGAGCCTCCGGCTCAGCCCCAGAGGGCGCTGCTGTGCCGGTGGGCCGGGTTCCGGAGGACCGCGTCCCCATCTCTGCCGGAGGCTCGGAAAGCGCCGGCAGGTTCTCGGTCTGCGCATCCTGCTGGGCCTGCTGGGCCATCTCCTGAGCACGTTCGAGCGCACGGCGCTGACGCCGGGTCAGAGGCGCGCCTGCTCCGGGGTCAGGGGTGGAGGTAGTGCTCATGTCATGTCTTCCGTCGGTCGCCTCGCCAGTGCCGTGAACGATTGCCGCTCACACCCCGGCGGGGAGGTCGGTTGCCGAGCGCTCCATGCTCTCCAGGAGTGCGTCGATGCGTTCATCTGCAGCGCAGAAGGGATCACTCAGCGTAACAGTCGGGGAGGCGCCGTCGTCGAGGCGAACACCCACCCAGTCGACCGTCAGGTCTCGGCGAAGGTCCTCAGCCCTGGCGACGACCGCGCCACGCAGGTGCGCACGCGTTGTGGCAGGCGGAGTGCCCATCGCGCGTCGACAGGCTTCGTCATCGACGAAACGACGCAGCATACCTGCGCTCTCCAGCCGTTGACGCAGCCCCTGATCAGGTGAGACGTCGTGGTAGGCCAGGGCCAACCGGGTCACTCGAGGATCCGTGAGCCCGGTATCGTGCCGCTGGCAGAAGCGAGTCACCAGCTGGTACTTGGCCGCCCAGTCCAGCTCCGTGACCACGAGCTCGGGCTGCTGGAGGCGAACGGCCTCGAGCCCCCGTTCCCACAGCTCCAGCGCGGCGGCGTGCAGCCCAGTCACCTCGACGCCTCCCGCGACGTGGTTGCGCAGCCGCTCGAGGTGCTCGGTCTGCATCTCCAACGCCGTCATGGTGCGGCCGTCGGCGCGTTCCAGGAGCGCGCGCCCACTCAGGTCGCGGCAGGTGTCGCGGATGGCCCGCATGGGATCGGCCAGGGCCAGGTCACTCAGGTCTCCCCCGCTCTCCAGGTAGTCCAGGAGCAGGTCCATGGCCGCCACCTTGAGCAGGGTGGATCCCTGGGCGATGTTGGAGTCCCCGACGATGACGTGCATGCGCCGGTAGCGCTCGGCGTCGGCGTGCGGCTCGTCGCGGGTGTTGATCAGTGGCCTGGCGCGGGTCGTCGCCGAGGAGACGGCGTCCCACATCTGGTCCGCCCGCTGGGAGAAGACGTAACCCGAGTGCCTGGGACCACTGTGGGGTGCTGGGGGATGCGCCTCCTCATCTCCCACGATGTGACCGGCGCCAACGAGGATCTGGCGGGTCACCAGGTGGGGCACGAGGGTTCGCGCGTCGTTCCAGAAGTCGCCGCGACGGCGCACGAGGTAGTTCTCGTGGCACCCGAAGCCGTTGCCCTCGGCGTCGCGGTTGTTCTTGAGCAGGTGGATCCGCCCGGGAACACCTGCGGCGGTCAGACGGGTATTGGCCTGCTGGGCCAGGTCCGCCATGACCAGCTCGCCGGCACGGTCCTGGGCGAGCAGGTCCTCGAGGTGGTCACACTCGGCGGTGGCGAACTCCGGGTGGGAACCCACATCCAGGTAGAGGCGGGCTCCGCCGCGAGTGAAGACGTTGGAGGAGCGTGAGCGCTGAACCACCGGTTCGAAGAGCTCACGAGCGGCGTGGTCGGCGTCCAGGGGCGGCGGACCGTCCCCGGTGGGGGCGCAGGTGATGCCGTACTCGGTCTCCACCCCGATGATGCGCCGCGCCGGGGGCCGTGAGCCGCTCATGCTCACTGGCCGCCCTTCTGGACGAAGCCCTGGACGAAGGCAGCCGCATTGGTCTCGATGACCGAGTCGATCTCATCGAGAATGCTGTCGACGTCACCGACCTGGGCAGTCGACGTCGTCTGTGCCGACGCCGTCGGCGTTCCGAGGCCGATCTGCTCCTCAGTGTCCTCGACAGTGGACTCGACACCGGCGCGACGAACCTGTCCGTGAGACTGATCGGCGTACTGCGGCGTCATGTGGTGCTCCTTCACTCGTCCTCTCAAGCAGCGCGCCGCTGGTGGGCGCTGCGGTGCTCAGTCTCTCTCAGGTGCCGCCCGACGACCAATTTCCTCCAGGATGGTCGCCGTCTCATCGGGGCCGACCGCGACGTCGTCGGGCAGGCGCAGACGCAGCAGCTCGGGGTGGCCGGGGACATCGAGAACGAGGCAGGTCCAGGAGGCGCTCACGACCTGTGGGTAACGGTTGATGGCGGCGCCGCGAATGGTGGCGCGTGTGCCCTCTGGTGGGGTGACTGCGGCTCGCTGGACCTCGGCCTCGGTGACCAGTCGGTGGATCCGGCCGGCGGCGTCGAGCTTGTCGACGACGGAGCGTCCCGGACGAAGATCGGCCCACTGAATGTCGAGAGCGGCCAGGCGAGGATCGTCCCAGCCGGTTCCCGACCGGCGGCGCAGCCCCTCGCAGAGCTCGTACTTGGCGACCCACTCCACCAGCTGAGCGGCCGGGCCCGATCCGTCACGGCGCCACCGCTCCAGGGCGTCGAGGCTCTGGCGCCACAGGTCGAGGGCATGCTGAGCCTCGGGGTCACCGCGGCGCGTCACGGCAGGAGTGACGGCGTTGAGATAGGTGCGCTGGATCGCCAGGGCGGTCATGGCTCCGCCCTGCGTGGTCAGCTCATAGGAGAGGGTGGGATCGTGGGACACGGCCCAGTGCTCCTCAACGGGGTCCCCGGTGATCGCCATGCGGCCGAGGTCCGTCACGGCCTCCCTGAGCTCGTCGGTGTCCTCGGCGTGCGCCTGCTCCAGGAACCACAGGAGCAGGTCCGTGGTGGCGACCTTGAGGTAGATGGGGACGTCGAAGCGGTTGGCGTCGCCGTTGATGACGTGCAGGCGGCGCCAGCGCGCGCCATCGGCGTGCGGCTCGTCACGGGTGTTGATGATGGGGCGGTTGAAGGTGGTCTGCAGACCGATCTCGGACTCGACGTAGTCGGCGCGCTGACTGATCTGGAAGCCGGGCCGCTCACTGCGCTGACCGATGCCGACCCGGCCGGCGCCCACGAGGACGGGGCGAGTGACCAGGAAGGGGGCCAGGACCGCGGCCAGCTCCTCGAAGGGCAGGTCCCGCCGCACGAGGTAGTTCTCGTGGGAGCCGTAGGCCGCCCCCTTGCCGTCCACGTTGTTCTTGTACAGGACGATCTCCACCGGTGCGCCGGTGCTGACACGGTCGTCACTCAGAACCGTCATGGCGCGCCGGGCAACCACCTCCCCCGCCCGGTCCCAGACGAGAGCGTCACGAGGGGTGAGGACCTCCGGCGAGGAGTACTCGGGGTGGGCGTGGTCCACGTAGAGCCTGGCCCCGTTGACGAGAACCGTCGTCGTCGCGCGGGAAAGCGCCGCCTCGGCGGCGCTGGGGCGGGCGCGCGAGCCCCAGGGAGCCGGAGGCGGATCCACCGTTGCCGCCGCTGTGTTCGCGGCCGGTGAGGCGTCACCCGACGGCGCCGGGTGAGCGGGGTCGTCGGTGAGCTGGCTGGGGTGGGCAGCGGCTCGCGGGAGCCTGCCGCCGCGCAGGTCCGCCAGGGGGTCCTCCCCCTCGTAGTCCCAGCGCACGGCGGGCACGTCGGCTCCAGCGCAGTAGGCCTCCACCACCTGGCTGGAGAGCACCACGGGGTTGGCGTAGGGGTCGCCCGGGCGCAGGATTCCGAACTCGGTCTCCAGGCCGACGGGACGCGTCACCGGACCCGGCTGAAAGCCGATGTGCTTCATGTCCTGTCCTTCCCGAGTCTGCGAACGCTGCGGATATCCGAGGCACGGGCGCCGATGAGTCGGGCCCACCCCTCGGGGGTGGTGGCGCCGGTGATCTCCTCATTCTGCCGAGCCTCGATCCCGACGGCCGAGCGGAGCCTGTCCACACTCAGGCCCCCTTCACCCCCGGCGAGCTCATCCTTGATGGAGGCGGTCTTGGCCCGGGAGACGATGGCGGCGAGCATGGCACCGCTGGCCAGGTCGGCCAGGTGGAGGGTACGGGTGGTGGTAGCGGCGACGGCGGCCGCACGCGCCTCGGTGATCTCCAGGACGGCGGTGGCCTCGTTCCGCGCGTAGAGCGTCTCGACGACGACGTGGCGCAGGAAGGCGGCAGTGGCCTCACGGTCTCCCCCGTGGGCCGCGAGCTCCGCCGGAGCCAGAGGCAGGTCGGCGGTGAGGTGCCGGGCGAGGATCTCCTCGGCCCCGGTCTCATCGGGCCGGTTGATGCGGATCTTCACGTCCAGGCGCCCGGGGCGCAGGATCGCGGGATCGATCATGTCCTCGCGGTTGGAGGCCCCGATGATGACGACGTTGCGCAGGGACTCCACACCGTCGATCTCCGCCAGGACCTGGGGCACGATCATGGTCTCGACATCAGAGGACACGCCGGTGCCGCGGGTGCGGAAGAGCGCCTCCATCTCATCGAAGAAGATGACCACCGGACGGTCCTCGGCGGCGGCCTTGCGGGCCTGGTCGAAGATGGCGCGGATCTGCCGCTCGGTCTCGCCGACGAACTTGCTCAGCAGCTCGGGACCCTTGATATTGAGGAAGGCGGCCGGGCGGCCCCTCACGCCGGGGGCGCCTCCGGAGCCGGCCAGCGAGGTGGCCACGGCCTTGGCGATGAGGGTCTTGCCGCAGCCGGGTGGGCCGTAGAGCAGGAGCCCCTTGGGGGCTCGCAGCCCGTAGGCCTGGAAGAGCTCGGGGTGGGTGAAGGGCAGCTCGAGGGCGTCGCGGATCTGCTCGATCTGCGGGCCCAGTCCCCCGATGTCCGCCCAGGAGACGTCGGGGGTCTCGGCGACGACGAGCTGTTCAACACTGGTGCGCTCGATGAGCGCCGTGGCGACGTCGGCGCGCAGGTCGGCGGCCAGGGTGTCGCCTGGTTTGAGCCCCTCCCCGGCCCCGGCGATGCGGCGCAGAGCGGAGGACAGGGTGAGGATCCGGGTGCCTCCCGCTCCGGTGGTCACCAGGACGCGGGCGTCATCAAGGGTCTCCTCCAGGGTGACGGCCTCACCGGTCTGGGGCTCGGGGAGGGTGGCGACGACGACCATCTGGTCGTTGACGGCCACGAGCCGGCCGATCCGGAGGTCATCGTCGTCCACACCCGGGTGGACGTGCAGAAGCATCTGACGGCCCGACAGGCTCACGGCAACCTCGCGCTCCTGTCCGGTGCCCTCGACGTTCGCCTCGTCCCTTGTGCCGGGAAGAGCGGTGAGCAGTCCCAGGGTGACCGGAGGGCGGGTGACGGCGTCGAGCTGCTGGCCGAGCTCGGTGATGCGCTCGCGGGCGGTACCCAGGGCGGCGACGAGGCGCTCGTTCTTGGAGGCCAGGCTGACGGCCTGGGCCCGGGCCTCGCGCAGCTGGTGGCTGGTGAAGTCCCTGGCGGGCATGCCCAGCGACTGAGTCCTGGACTGGGGCCTGTCCGTACCGCCTGCAGGGGTCTCAGGCATGATCGCCCTCCTGGGCCGGCTCGGCGGTTCCGTCCTGGACGGGAGTAGCGTCAGTGGGCTGCTTGGCCCGGCAGTCGCGCAGGACGCGACGCACCTTCTTGTCGGTGCTGGTGCGCTCCTTGACGTCGTCGGGCAGCCAGTAGCCGCCCTCGTCGTAGGCGCCGCGGGCGGGCGGGCGCTTGCGGGCCAGGGGCCGGGAGCCGGAGGCCAGGCGCCTGGCGGTCAGGAGGAAACCGGTGTGCGCCACCATGCGGTGGTCGGGGCGCACGGCCAGGCCGTCGACGTTCCAGGTGCGCACCATGGACTCCCAGGACTCGGGCTCGGTAAACAGCCCGCTGTGGCGCAGGGCCTCCACGGTGCGGGACAGCTGGGTGACGGTGGCGACGTAGGCCAGGAAGACCCCGCCGGGGACCAGAGCGGTGGAGGCGGCCTCGACGTTCTCCCAGGGGGCGAGCATGTCCAGGACCACCCGGTCGATGCTGCCCGCCTCCACCCGGGCGGCGACGACGTCGGCGAAGTCTCCGGTGCACAGCTCCCAGGCGGGGTGGTGGCGACCGAACCAGGCATCCACGTTGGAGGCGGCGATCTGGGCGAAGTCCTCACGGCGCTCGATGGACAGCAGGTGACCACTCTCCCCGATGGCGGAGAGCAGGTTCATGGTCAGCGCGCCCGAGCCCACCCCGGCCTCCAGAACGCGGGCGCCGGGGAAGATATCGCCCATGGCGATGACCTGGCCGGAGTCCTTGGGGTAGACCACCTGCGCGCCGCGGGGCATGGACAGCACGTAGTCGGCCAGGAGCGGGCGCAGCAGGAGCAGCTCGTGGCCGGTGTCGGTCTCGATGACGCTGCCCTCGTCCATTCCGACGACGTCCCGGTGGTGGAAGGAGCCCCGCACGGACTGGAAGTAGCCGTGGGGGTCGAGCAGGAAGGTGTTCTTGCGGCCCTTGGTGTCCGTCACCTGGATGCGCTCTCCGTACCGGAAGGGTCCTCGCCGGCCGGCCTGTCCCAGCACCTCCTGAGGAACCGGGCGCTGGTAGGAATCCGTGGGTGAGAACGCCGTGTGCTCAGTATGCTCGCTCATCAGGGCGAGTGTAGGACCTCAGCGTGTCAGCGCGACGCTCGCCTCGGAGGTGTAGGGGAGGAAGGTGAACGACTCCTGGAGGTAGAGCTCAATCGACTCGGCATCGTGCGAGAGGTACCCGATGGACAGGTCCTGGCCCAGGTGCAGCTCATAGTCACCGCCCCGTGTGCTCAGCAGGACGGCACCCTGGATGGCTGGTGCCCATAGGATGTCGCCGTTCAGGAGACGGTCGATGTGCTTGCGGATGGGGTAACCGTCGTCAGTGGTCTCGGCGACGACAGTCCACAGCTCTGCAGAGAGCAGGAGGGCGTACGGGCCCTCGACCCCGGCGAGGCGGAGCTCCTTCAGGGCGTCGGCCACTGCATCGGGGAGATCCTTCGACTGGGGCAGCTCAACGACGGGGTTCGAGCTGGTGGGAACCAGTCCGTCGATACCCGCGCTTGTCAGTCCGAAGAAGACAATGCCGTCCTCCGCCCGGGCGATCTGAGCCGCGGCGTCCTTGACGGGCTGACAGTCGGAGTCCTGGGCCCCACGGTCGACGGCGTCGACCGCCTCGCGGGTGACGCGGAAGGGAACCCGCAGCTCGACGACCTGCCGAACCTGACGCTGGTGGGCCTGAACCCCTTCGAAGGGGGTGTCCACGCGCACCTGATGACCAGTGCGCACCGCCGCCAGATCCTCTCCGTCCGGTCCGACGACATCAACGACTCGGCGTCCGGCGATCCAGCGGATGAAGGTGCGCCGGGCCTCTTGGTCGATCTCGCTCCAGGCGGCCTCGGAGATGGGCGCGAGATCTCGATGCAGGTTGTTCATACCTCTCCCTTCAGGTTTCCGATCCCAAGGGAACCGTCGGACGGTTCGGATGAGACGCTCATGTCACTGTTGCGGTCCTCTGTCCTCCAATCGCCCGGTACCTCCGAAGGGCCGTTCAGCCCCAGGCCTCTGGCGGCACTCAGCTCAGTGGCGGGCTGGGTCGGGTCCTCCGGTCCGGGTTGGGGCCGGGCGGCGGCACGCGCGTGCTGGTCGGCCTCGTCGAGAAAAGCGGCCGGAGGGGCGAAGAAGAGGCAACCCGTCAGAGGTGTGGAGAAGTCCAGGATGCGATCGTAGTTGCCCTCGGGCTCCCCCAGGAACATTCGCCTGAGCATGAGCTCGGTGACACGCGGGTCGGCGGCATAGCTGATGAAGAACGTGCCCTGATCCCCGGATGCCTCACCGAAGGCGAGGTTGTCACGCACGATCTGGAGCTCGTTGCCATCGGCGTCCTCAATGGTGTTCATGGTGACGTGACTGTTAGTGGGCTGCTCATCATCGGGAAGCTGGATGTCATCGAGCTTGGTGCGACCGATGACGCGCTCCTGCTCCTCAACACTCATCGAGTCCCAGGCCGTGAGGTCATGGATGTACTTCTGCTCAATGATGTAGCTGCCACCGGTCCAGGCGCCATCGTCAACGAGCGCCGCCACGACGGCCGCCTGACCCCGTGGACTCTCGGTACCGTCGACAAAGCCAAGTGGATCGCGCTCATCGAAGTAGCGGAAGGCGTGGACCTCGTCGTAGCCGGCGGCCACGGATCCCAGACGGCGCATGATCTGACGGGCGAGCTCGAAGCACATATCGAGCGTTGAGGCACGCAGGTGGAAGAACAGGTCTCCCGGCGTCGAGGGCGCGTGGTGCTTGCCGCCCTGAAGTGCCACGAAGTCGTGCAGGAACTCAGGTCGAGGCACATCGAAGAGGCGATCCCACATGCCTGCCCCGATACCGACGACGCAGCTGAGCATCGTCTCGGGATAACGAAAGCCCACCGCCCGGGACAGCCCGGACACATCGGTCAGCAGATCTATGACCTGGGCCTCGCCACCGTCCCGTACGGTGACGGTGAGGAAGATCGATGCCTTGGCCGGCGGAGCCAGAATCTCCTGGGAGAGATCCTGGGGGATGACGTCTCGCATAACTCCACTTTAGAAGACGCCACTGAAAGAAACGATTGAATCACTCGATCCGTGTCGAACCGGCGCTCATGATCCGGTGTCCGTCTCCGTCACGACGTCAGAGCAACGGGTAACCGGCCGGCACCGGACTCTTCATGCATCCCATAACGGTATGCACTTCGGTGCCATGACGGTATGTCTGTGCAGATCGCCGTTCGGCTCCCGATGACATGGAGGCTTATTCATAGGGGTGTTTAGGGTGTTTTGTTGGTAATAGCGTGTCGCTAAGCAGGGTGGCGGCTTGCTCTTGAGAGAATCTTTGGTGCTTAAGCCAATCCAACCAAGAAGCAAACCGCCATGACGAATAGTAGCACGAGAATCCCTCGGTGTGAGGTTGTGGGCCTGTGCGAGGCCATTTTCGCCGAGAACCCCGATCTGCCGGTCTTCGGGGCGAGGGCGCTGGGGCTGTTCCTGTGCGTGCGACTGACCCTGACCTACCTGCGCCACAACCTGCCCCAGGAGCTGCTCGCCGAGCTCTACGGCGTCTCCCAGGCCACCGTCTCCCGCGTCATCAGCACCTACACGCCCCTGATCGCCCAGGCCCTCCAAGCCTCTGTACCGACGGTGGAGGACCTGGACCCCACGGCCCAGCTGATCATCGACGGCACCCTGCTTCAGTGCTGGTCCTGGAAGGACCACCCCGAGCTGTACTCCGGTAAGCACAAGACTACGGGGCTGAACGTGCAGGTGGCCTGCACCCTGTCAGGAACCCTGGCCTGGATCTCCGACCCCCAGGACGGAAGGGTCCACGACACCCAGGCCCTGCGCCACTGCGGCCTGCTCGACGTACCGGCCACCGACCTACCCGACGGGACACCACCACCACGCCATGTCGGCGACAAGGGGTACATCGGGCTGGGCATGATCACCCCGAAAAGAAAACCCGCAAAACTTCCCCTCCACCCAGACGACAAGACCTACAACACCACCGTCAACCAGATCCGCTACAAGATCGAACGAGTCATCGCCAACATCAAGACCTGGAGAGTCCTGCACACCGGCTACAGAAGACCACCGGAAACCTTCCCGGAAACCATCTCCGCAGTCCTCGGACTCATATTCACCTACACCCCATGAATAATCCTCCTTGTCTCCTTTCTCGACGAGGCCGTCGCTCAAGGACGCGCCCCGTCGTCATCCTGACTCGTCAGACCGCTCGCGCGAGCATGACCAAGGTAACGGTGGCACCCATCACCTCGACGATCAGGGGCCTGTCGAGTGAGGTGCTGGTGGGAGCTGTCAACGGATTGGATCATCCCAGCGCCATCTCGCTCGATAACGTGCTCACGATCCAGCCACGACTCCTCGGCCGCAATATCGGTTTTCTCACCGAGGAGCAGGAGCACGAGCTGGCTCACGCCGTCGTCCTCGCCTACGACCTGGAGCTCCCACTCCTACGATGATGTTCCTCAGCGCGCGCCGGTGGGGACGGCTCCGCTTAGGGTCCTTGAGTCCACCAGCACCAGCCAGCGCGAGACCTCTCGGGCCCGCTTCATGGCGTCGGCAGCCGCCTGCCCGGTCAGATCGGTGGTCACCGCCGCGGCCGGCAGCACCGTGCAGACCTGGCCCGCGGTCACGTCGACGCCGGATGCAGGATCCTGCGCGCCATCCATCCCGAGCTCCTTGAGGGAGGACTCGTCGATGGCGCCCACGAGCTCGGTCCCGTCAGCCACCAGAACGAGGGCGGCCCCGCCGGCAATCGCGTCACGTGCCCGGGACAGGGGCGTATCGGGTCTGACGACGTGCACTGGCCTGGCCAGCTCACGCAGATCCAGCCTCGAGGCGGCTCGGGCGCCTCCGCCGAGCTCGAGGACCTGCCAGCTGGAGGCCGCGATCGACCACCCGACCATGACCACCAGGATGAGATTGAATGCGTCGGGCTGGCGGCCCTCGAGCAGAAGCGGACGCAGGATCCACCACCACACGACTCCGCCGACCACGATAAGTCCGCCCCAGCCGGCCACCTTGAGACCGAGCCGGCGGTTACCGGTCACCTGCACCACGAGCGCAGCCAGGGCGTAGCCGCCGTCGAGGGGCAGACCCGGCAGAGCGTTGAAGACGGCCAGGGCCAGGTTGACCAGGGTCACGGCCCACACCGTGAAGGCGATGGGGATCGTCAGACGTGCGGAGTCCTGCACCTGCGTTCCGATCAGCCAGATGAGCAGGTTTGTGGCCGGACCGGACAGGGAGGTGACCAGGTCCTTCCACGCGGTCCACTCGCGTGCCGGCCCGAAGGAGGTCCGCCCTCCCCACAGGTAGAGCTCGTAGCGGGTGGGGCGTCTCCCCATGAGGGTCCCGGCCAGGCCGTGCGCCAGCTCGTGCAGGAGGACCGAGGCGGCGACGCCCAGGACCGTGGCGACCACCACGAGCAGCACGGTCGTGGTCCCGAAGGCGCCCAGGGCGTTGGAGACCAGCGGGTACCAGCTGCCGGCGATGAGCAGGCCGAGCAGGAGCGAGGTCGGCGAGATGACGACAGGGGCGCCACCGATGCGGGCGATCACCCACTCGCCGGTCGATGTGGAGGCAGGCATGGGCGCGAGCCTAACGCCGTCAGGGGCAGCATGCTGCATCTTCCCGGGGGCCACAGACGGCTTGTGCGCCGTTGAGTGCGCACGCTGTGAACGGGTCACCTCTCACTTCCGACACACTGTCACCTTCTCACGGTAGCGTCACCCTCATGTCCTGTGAGCCGCATACCGTCACCACCTCGCCTGCTCGGGCCGGCGCCAGGCCCACCGGGCCGGGTGCCGGCGGCGGCCCGGGGCGCAGTTCCGGTGGTGGACGTCGCGCGGCCCTGTCCCCGTCCCGGGCCAAGGACTTCATGCAGTGCCCGCTCATGTTCCGTCTGCGGACAGTCGATCGTCTCCCCGAACCCGGTTCCCTGGCCACGCACAAGGGAACGGTTGTTCACGGCGTGCTGGAGCGGCTCTACGACCTGCCGGCCTCCGAGCGCCGTCCCGCGGCAGCTCTTGACCTGCTGCCCGGCCAGTGGGCGTCCCACAGGGAGAAGAACCCGGAGGTCATGGGCCTGTTCGAGGACTCCACCCAGGTGGAGACCTGGCTGGAGGAGGCGCGCGGACTCATCCGCACCTACTTCACCCTGGAGAACCCGCAGCGTCTGGAGCCGGCCGAGCGCGAGCTGTTCGTCCAGACCGAGACCGGTGACGGCCTGCTCCTGCGGGGCTTCGTCGATCGCCTGGACGTGGCACCCGACGGCGCCATGCGCGTGGTCGACTACAAGACCGGTCGCAGCCCGGGCACGCGCTTCATGGAGGAGGCGCTGTTCCAGATGCGCTTCTACGCCCTGGTCCTGTGGCGGCTGCGCGGACGAGCGCCGGCTCGCCTCCAGCTCGTCTACCTCAAGGACGGGCGCGTTCTGACCCACGACCCGCGCCTGGCCGAGCTGGAGCGAACCGAGACCCGCCTGGCCCACCTGTGGGACGAGGTCGAGGACTGCGCCCGCACCGGAACCTTCCGCCCCCGCCGCTCCCGGCTGTGCGACTGGTGCGCCTTCCAGGCCCAGTGCCCGGTCTTCGGGGGCACGACGCCGCAGATGCCCGACGACGGGGTCACCCGTCTCCTGAGCGCCCGCCGCACTGCCGCCTGATCTCACCTATCGTCCCAGAATTGCTACGGGGCGCACCCTCGGTTACAGTCCGTGGCGGTTGACAACCGTCGCCAACCACGTCACACCGGAGAAGCACATGAACGTCGCCCAGGCTCGCACCGCCCGCACCGCCCTGCGCGGGGCCGGCATGTGTATGCGCAGCCTGGTTCGGACGTTCTGAGGCGGTCTCAGACAGATCGTTCTCTCCGGCTCCCGGCGCCCCGTGACGGCGCCCGAACAGCCACGTCCAGCCAGGCACCCACCTCACTCCCCCACCGGATGACGTGGCCCCCCCTCTGCATCTTCTTCCACCTGTGCTGCGTCACCGGTCCCCACGCAGGCTGCTTGCACCTGAAAGCGGCAGCCGGACAAGGACCACACCGTGCCAACACCCGCCATTCTTTCCGGGCTCGTCGTCGGAGCAGCCCTCGGCTTCATCCTTCAGCGAGGCCGTTTCTGCATCACCGGGGCCTTCCGTGACCTGTGGGTCTCTCGCTCCTGGCGCTGGTTCACCGCCTTCCTGCTGGCCATCGCCGTTCAGGCGGTCGGCGTCGCCGTCCTGACCGGTGCCGGCTCCATCAGCCCTGAGATCCCCAGGCTGTCCGTGGTTGCCACCGTGGCCGGATCCTTCCTCTTCGGAATAGGGATTGTCCTGGCCGGGGGCTGCGCCACCGGAACCTACTACCGCGCCGGTGAGGGGCTGGTCGGCTCCTGGTTCGCGCTCGTGGCCTATGCGACCACGGCGGCCGCCTCCAAGACGGGGATCCTGTCCGGGGTAACCACATGGGTCAAAGGACTGTGGGTCACCAACCTCACCACCATCCCCGCCACCATCGGGGTGCCGGACTGGGTCGGTGTCGTCATCCTGGCCGGGGTCACCGGGGTCGTGGTGCACCGGTTCGTCGTGCTGGGGCGCAACCGTGCCGCCCAGGTCCAGCTGCCCGCACAGCGCACGGGCCTGGCTCACCTACTGCTGGAGAAGCAGTGGAACCCGCTGGTCACGGGACTCCTCGTGGGGATCGTCGCCATCATCGCGTGGCCCACGTCCTGGGCCTCGGGGCGCCCGGACGGGCTCGGGATCACGACGCCGTCGTCGAACCTGGTGAACCTCATCGTCACCGGAGAGGCCAAGCGGCTCGACTGGGGCGTCCTCCTGGTCCTGGGCATCCTCATCGGCTCCTACATCGCTGCCAAGGCCTCCGGAGAGTTCCGCGTGCGCGTGCCCAGCGCTCCATCGTCGGCGGCATCCTTATGGGGATCGGAGCCGCCTGGGCCGGTGGCTGCTCGATCGGCAACGCCCTGGTGCAGACTTCGCTGCTGTCGTGGCAGGGCTGGACCGCGCTCGTCTTCCAGGTCCTGGGAGTCGGGGCCGCCGCCTGGTTCCTTCTCATCCGCCCCCGTCAGCGTCGTCGCGCCGAGCGCGCCTCCACCCGCGTCCCCGCCGCAGTCTGACCCGCCCCAACAGCACCCGACACCAAGGAGAGATTCATGCGCACTGTCCTGGAGACCACCGGCCAGGTCTGCCCCTTCCCCGTCATCGAGGCCGAGGAGGCCATGGAGGATCTCAGCCCCGGCGACGAACTCGTCATCGGCTTCGACTGCACCCAGGGGACCCAGACCCTGCCGGCCTGGGCCGCCGACAACGGCTACACCGTCACCGAGTTCGAGCGCACCGGCGACGCGGCCTGGACCATCACCGTACGCAAGTAGGCCGAGCCGCTACGGTTAGGCCTATGGAGCACAGGAGACTCGGCCGAACCGGCCTGCGAGTGTCCTCCGTGGGCCTGGGCACGATGACCTGGGGCCGGGACACCGATGAGCTCGAGGCCAAGGAGCAGCTCGACATCTTCCTCGACGCCGGCGGCACTCTCGTGGACACCGCCGCCTCCTACGGCGAAGGCGTCAGCGAGGAGGTGATCGGTGCGCTGCTGCGTGAGCACGTGGACCGTCAGGACCTCGTCCTGGTCTCCAAGGCCGGGGTGCGCACCTGGCGCACCGGGGAGCGGTCCTCGGTGGCCGACGCCTCCCGCGGCTCCCTGCTGAACACGCTCGACACCAGTCTGGCCCGCCTGGGCACCGACCATCTCGATCTGCTGCTGGTTCAGGTGCCCGACCCCACCACCTCCCTGGAGGAGACGGCGCACGCCCTGAGCCTGGCCGTCTCCTCGGGGCGCACCCGCTACGTGGGCATCGCCAACCACCCGGCCTGGGCATCGGTGCGCATGCACGATCTGCTCAGCGGCCTCTTCGGTGAGGGCGGACGGGGTCCGGGACTGGCGGCCGTCGAGGTGGAGCACTCACTGCTCTCCCGGGGCATCGAGCGCGAGCTCATGCCGGCCTCCCAGGCCCTGGGCTTCGGGATCCTGGGGTACGCGCCCCTGGGACGGGGGGTCCTCACGGGCAAGTACCGGGCGACGATTCCACCGGACTCGAGGGCCGCCTCGCCGCACCTGCGCTCCTACGTGTCCCCCTACCTGGGTGACCCGCACCGGGGGGTCGTCGAGGCAGTGGCCACCGCGGCGTCGGGCCTGGATCGTAAACCGGCCGAGGTCGCGCTGGCCTGGGCCCGCGACGCCGTCGGGATCGCCTCCACCATCGTGGGGGCGCGCACACCAGCTCAGCTCCAGGGCGTGCTCTCAGCCAACGATCTGGAGCTCCCGGTCCAGATCCGCCACGCCCTGGACGAGGTCACCTCGGTGCAGCTCGGATACCCCGAGCGCTTCTGAGCCGCTCGGCACCCTGGGAGTACCGCAGGTTCAGCCCCACACCAGGGCGACACGCCTCCCGCCGACCTCGTGGACGGGCACGTCCATGCCGAAGACCTCACTGAGGCGCTCCCGGGTCATCGTCTCCTCCGGGGTGCCCTGAAGAACGACTCGGCCACAGCGAAACAGTGGGGCCCGTGCGCCTGGCACGGGCCCCACCACTGAGCGTTGGAAGGTCGGGAGACCTCAGTCAGTCCTCGTCGTCGTAGTCCTCGTCATCATCATCGCCGTCATCGTCGTAGTCGTCATCCTCATCGTCGTCGTACTCGCCGTCATCGTCGTAGTCGTCATCGTCCTCATCCTCGTCATCAGCATCGGAGTCGAAGGCCTCGAAGGGGAGCTCGATGCCGTACGCGGTGAACAGTGAGTCGTCGTAGGTGAAGAAGGCGTCCTGGAGGGCGTTCTCGGCCGCGACCACGGCCGGGGAGAGCTCATCGCCGGTCGCGGCAGCATCCAGGTGCGCCTCGAAGGCGGCGATGAGTCGGTTGAGCGCGGACCGCGGGTCGTTCGTCATGTAGGACACACTACCGGCTCTCCCCCACCCGGCGCACAGGTGGTCCGCAACGCAGAGTCGCGTCGCGTCTGATCACGCGTTCTGACCGACACCCAGCTCCTGGCGAATGAAGCCCAGGAAGAGGTCCTCCCCCTTGATTCTGCTGGTCTCCTCAGGTCCGACGACAACGCGTACGCCGTCGCGCAGGATCTGGGAGGCGCCGCCGTCGGGGCCCAGGGGCAGGATGATCCGTTCGGTTCCGGGCGTGTAGGTCGTGCTGGGCTCCCGGCCCGCGATGATGTCGGCGATGTTGTCGGCGACGACTCGGGCGTGGGCCCGGGCGGCGTCGGCGCGCTTGGACTCCCGCACATCGGTGATGTCGCCGATGGCCCAGACGCCGGGGTGATCCACCACTCGAAGATACTCGTCGACGCGGATCGTGCCGTCGTAGTGGCGCACCTCGTCGTAGTCATCGCTGAGGAATCCGGTGGCTGCCGCTGAGCCGTAGGCGCGGAACCACATGTCGGCCTCCACAGGACGTCCGCCCTGGGTCGTGACCCGGAAGGGTGAGAGCACGCCGACGTCGACCGGGGGCAGGAAGCTGAGGGCGTCACCGGTGATGACCTCCACTCCGCGCTCGGCGAGCTGGTCGGCAATGGCCTCGCGGATCTCCGGCTTGTAGTCACCGGCGGGAAGGATCCTGTCGGCGGCCTCCAGCATGGTCACCTTGATGTTCGGGAAGGCCGAGGTGATCTCTCCCGCCAGCTCGATACCGACCGCACCGGCTCCCACGATGAGCACTCGTGAGCACTGCTCGAGGTTGGCGTGGACCCGCTCGATACGGGCCTTGGCGATGATGGAGGAGGACTCCATGTGCTTGGCCGGGAAGGGATAGGCGGTCCCCGTGGCCAGCACCAGGTAGTCGGCCTCGATCGGTCCGTGCCCGGAGACCTCGACGGTGGTACCCCGAACGGCCAGCGCCGTGCCGTGGACGACGCGTCCGTTGGTCAGGAGCCGGTCGTAGGGCAGGAAGATCTTCTCCGCCCAGTCCCGGTCGACCGCCGCCCGCAGCGCTGCGGCGTGGCTGACGAAGGTGTCCTTCTGCTCCACGAGGGTGACCTCGGCGACGTCGTCGAGGGCCTTGGCGACGGTAATGCCGCCGTACCCACCGCCAACGATGGTGACGCGAGCCATATTGTGTTCCTTCCGGTGATGAGAGGTGAAAACGCGGGCCGCGCTCGTCAGGTGAGTCCGCGGCGCTTGAGGAGAGGCAGGATGCTGGGGTCGCGCCCGGTGAAGGCGCGGTAGGAGTCCAGGGGGTCCCGGGAGTCGCCGCGGGCGAGGAACTCGCGCCGGAAGGTCTCCCCGGCCGTACGGTTCAGGCCGAGGTCACCGTCAATCGCGCCGTCGGTGGTGAACCACGTGATGGCATCGGCGTCCATGACCTCGCTCCAGATGTAGGCGTAGTAGGCGGCGCTGTAGCCGCCGGCGAAGACGTGGGAGAAGTAGGTGGTGCGGTAGCGCGGTGGCACGAGCGCGTCGTTGACCCCGGCCTCGGCCAGAGCCTGGTGCTCGAAGCGCTCAACCTCGTCGACATCTCCTGGGACCTGCCCGGGGACGAGGGTATGCCAGGCCTGGTCGAGCAGGGCGGCCCCCAGGTACTCCGTGGTGGCGTAGCCCTGGCCGAAGGTGCCCTGGCCGCGCAGCTGCTCGGCCAGCTCATCCGGCAGGGGCTTGCCAGTGTCCACATGGCGGGCGTAACCGGCGAGCACCTCGGGGTGAAGAGCCCACTTCTCGTTGAGCTGACTGGGGAACTCGACGACGTCCCGGGGAACGGCCGTGCCGAAGGCCGAGGGGTAGCGGGTCTCCGAGAACAGGGCGTGCAGGGCGTGCCCGAACTCGTGGAAGCAGGTGATGACCTCGTCCCAGGTCAGCAGGGCGGGCCCGGTGGTGGGCTGCTCGATGTTGCAGCAGTTGATGACGACCGGCCTGCGACCGGTGAGCCTCGAACCGGTGACGAGGCTGTCCATCCAGGCGCCCCCGGACTTGCCGGCTCGGGCGTAGTAGTCGCCGACGAAGAGTCCCAGGACCGGGGCATCCGGCTCCTCACCGTCACGTACCTCCCAGACCCGCACGCCGGGGGCGTACATGTGCTCGGCCAGGTCCTCGCGCTCGTGGAAGGTGATTCCGTAGAGACGGTTGGCGGCGTAGAAGACCCCCTTGGTGATGACGCTCCACAGCTCCAGGTAAGGGGCCAGGACCTCGTCGTCGACGCCGAAGCGGTCCTTGCGCTCGGCGGCCTCGTAGAGGGGCCAGTCGGCGGGGCCGAAGGTCTCGCCCGCCTGCGTCTGGGGATCGCGCTCCATGCGGGCGGCGTAGAGCTGGGCGTCGCGGCGGGCGTTGGCCATGGCGGGCGGCGTGAGGCGGGCGAGCATCTCGCAGACCGCCTCGGTGGTTCTGGCGGCTGACTCCGCCGCCACGAGCGCGGCATGGTGCGGGTATCCGAGCAGTGCGGCTCGCTCGGCGCGCAGCGCCGCGAGCTGAAGGACGATGCTTCGGGTGTCGCCGGCGTCCTCCTGTCCGCCCAGCCCCCTGCTCATGGACCTCTCCAGGAGGGCGAGTCTGGCGCCGTGCGGTCGGGTGGCGGCCAGGGCCGGTGGGATCGTGACATTCGTGACCCCGGCGGCGTGCATCGCCTCGGTGGCCAGGACGGAGAAACGCATCTTGAGTGCGTTGACGCGGGCGTTGATCTCCCTGAGGGCGGCGGCATCCGACTCGTCCAGACCAACGCCGTTGCGTTCGAACTCCTCAACGGTCAGACGGATGAGACGAGCGGTCTCAGCATCGATGACAGTGCCGTCAGCGTCGCAGGCGTCCTCGCCATCAGGCGCGGCGGCAACGAGATCGTCAAGAACCTTGACCCGCTGATAGAGGCGCGAGTCGAGATGGTAGGCGTCGGAGTGCGCCGCCAGATCGGGAGCGAGTGTCTCCTCGAGCGCATCCAGGTCCGGGCACTCTGTGGCGGCGGTCAGTGCGTCCAGAACCGTCAGAGCCCGCTCCAGCAGCTCACCGGACCGTTCCAGGGCGTCAACGGTGTTGGCGATCGTGGGCTCTGCCTCATTGGTGGCGATCGCCTCCCACTCCTGACGCTCGGCGGCCATTCCTGCCCGAATGGCCGGTTCGATGTCGGAGTGGTCCACTGCCGTGAAGCCGGGAAGCTCCAGGTCAAGCGGCCAGGGCCTGGCGAAGACGTTCGACTCCGGGAGGTCGGTGCCGTCGGTGGTCTCGCTCATGGGCCCATCGTGCCATGTGCCCACGGCTTCTCAAGCACAACAAGCAGACATTCTTGGGTCATTGGTCCTTGTCAGCATCCTCATCGAGTGCCTGGTCAGGGGCTTTTCCAGCCGCCAGGGACACGATGAGGTCAGCGATCTCAGGGCGATCGGGGTTCTGGCTCCGACTGTCAACGGCGCGGTTGGCCCACCAGCCGTCCACGGCCAGCAGTGCCACGCGTTGCATGGATGTGAGCTCTGAGACGTCCCCCACCCACTCGTGGCGCAGCGTGTCCCAGGCCTCCTCGAGCCTCTCCGCCTCTGGTGTGGCCGAGAGCATGAAGCTGATCTCTCCGGGGAGGATCTCGCCGTCGACGACGGAGCGCGTCAGAGCCTCGATCCGCTCTGAGCGACTCGCCTCCTCCAGCGGCTTTCCCAGTGCATCCAATGCCTCGTCCCGCCAGCGCTCGAAAAAGGCGCTCGCAATTCCCTCCAGGAGCTCGGTCTTGGTGCGGAAGTGATAGACGACTCCGCCGCGGGTCAGTCCGACATGTTCTGCCAGCGCCTCGAAGGTGAGAGCGTCGAATCCGTCCCGGTGAGCGAGCTCGAGCGCTCCGGTGATAATGCGGTCCCGTTTCGAGCTTCTCACGCAGCCTCCTTCATCACCTCACTCGTCGCGGGAACATGGCGCGCGGCCATGACTCCCGCTGCCAGCAGGATAACGGCAGCGATGACGGCTGTGGCCTGCATCGCGTGGGTGAAGGCGGTCTGAGCCTGCGCCAGCAGCTGGACCTGTAAGGGATCGGTCCGGTCGATGACACCGGATAGGGTCGCCAGGGACTGCTCGGCGGCGTCGGCCACCTGATCGGGAAGACCTGCAGGGGCCTGCCCGAGCAGGATCCGGTAACCGACGTCCTGGGTGGTACCGAGTACCGCGATCCCCAGGGCGACGCCAAGCTCGAGCCCGGTCTCGGAGATGGCGGAGGCTGCTCCTGCCCGGTCAGCCGGCACGGATCCCAGGACCGCCCCGGTGGAGACCGTGAAGGCCAGGCCGATGCCGGCGCCGATGACGAGCAGCCCGAGGCAGATCACGACGATCCCACCGAAGGACTCCCCCACGGCGACGACGATCAGGCCTACTGCGGCCGTCATCAGTCCACCCCCGAGGGCTCGCCCGTTGCCGAGGCGGCGCACGACCGCGGCCACGACGGCGACGACGGCGATGGAGGCCAGCGAGGTGGGGAGCTCGGTCAGCCCCGCCTGGAGCGTGGAGTAGCCCCGGACGAGCTGGAGGTACTGGGAGAAGAAGTACAGCAGACCGGCGAGCGCGAAGATCGCCAGAACGGTGGCCACGATCGCCCAGGTGAAGGCGGGGCGTTTGAAGAGCTCGACGTCGATAAGCGGCGTAGACAGGGTGCGCTGGCGCCGGATGAACAGCCACCCGGCGAAGAGCCCCGCGAGCAGGGCTGCTACGGCAGTACCCGTCAAGCCATCGTGTGCGAAGGACTTGACTGCGTAGACGATGGGAACAATGGCCAGCACCGACAGCATCGCGGAGAGCAGGTCGACCGGGCCTGCCTGGTTGTTCTTCGACTCGGGCAGGAGCCACAGCCCGGCGATGATGACGGCGGCCATGACGGGAACGTTGATGAGGAAGACGCTGCCCCACCAGAAGTGCTCGAGCAGGGCGCCGCCGACCAGGGGCCCCAGGGCGGTACCACCGGAGCTGCCGGCCGACCAGATCGCGATGGCGGTGGTGCGTTGACGCGCGTCGGGGAAGATATTGCGGATGAGGGAGAGGGTGGAGGGCATGATCGTGGCGCCGCCGACGCCCAGCAGGGCGCGGGCGGCAATGAGCGCTCCCGCGCTCGGCGCAAAGGCCGCCATGACGCTGGCTGCGCCGAAGCTGAAGGTCCCGATGAGCAGAAGGCGTCGACGACCGATGCGGTCGGCGACGTTGCCCATGGTCACCAACAGGCCCGCCAGGGTGAAGGAGTAGATGTCGCCGATCCACAGCAGCTGACTGGCGGTGGGGCGCAGGTCTGCGCTCAGCGAGGGGATTGCCAGAGCCAGCACCGTGGAGTCGATGGCCAGCAGGGTCACGGCAAGGGTCAGGACGGCCAGAGCCGCCCAGGCACGAAGTCCGGGTGTACGAGTCACAGCCGTAACTTTACTATACGTATAGTGAAGTTACGGCCGTGGTGATTCACACTTTTCAGCGCAGGCGTCGGTGCCGCAGCACCTCGACCACATCGGGCGCGAAGTAGCCAGGACCTTTAAGGACCTTGCCGTCCTCGCGGTAGACCGGCCTGCCGTCGGCCCCCAGCTTGGACATGTTGGAGCGCTGCACCTCGGTGAGCACGGCTGCCAGGTCGATCCCGGTCTCCAGGGCCATGCCGTAGATGACGTAGACGAGGTCCGCCAGGGCGTCGGCGGCCTCGACGGTGTCACGAGCGCCATCATCGGCAGCGACCGCACTGCGGTAGCCCGACTCGACCTCTGAGCGCGCCGCCTGCCCGTAGACGGCGCCGACAAGCTCGGCGAACTCCTCGGCGATGAGGCTCATGCGCATGCTCAGGCTCTCCCGCTCGAGGCTGGCTCCGTCGGTCTGGACGGGCAGTCCGTAGACGTGGTGGAACCGGCGCACGAGAGCCTCAGGATCATCCCCCTCGCGTTCTCCGACGCCGTCGTGCGCCACGAGGGGCACGGCGCCGCCGGCGTCAACAGGGCCGTCCCAGGGCGCCTGCGGTTCGCGCGAATCCCCGGGAAGCAGGGTGGCGATCCATCCGTCTCGGAGCCGGCCATCATTATGCAGCAGACGGCGCACCCGCCCCTCCCTCTGGAAGCCGAGGGACCAGACAACCTTCCAGGAGGCCCAGTTGGGCACCGGGCCGTCGCTTGAGTCGTGGATGTCGCAGCGCCACCTCAGTGCGGACAGCCTCAGGGGACCATCCGGGTCGAAGGCCCTATCGATGAGGGCGGCGACGGCGCGGGTCATAGTGCCGCGTCCTCGCGCGGCACCGGTGAGCCAGTATCCGATCTCTCCGGTCCGAGTGCGTTCCGGCCCACTCAGGGTGACGCTCAGCATTCCCACGAGCTTCGTGGACGTGCCGTCATCACCGGCTTCACGCACCGCCCAGGTCAGCTCACAACCCTCGCTCCAGCCGCCGGCGACGTTCTGCTCGACGAAGAACTGCGCGTCACTGCGCTGGTAGCCGCGAGGAACGAAGGTCCACTCCTGGATGTCGGCCTCCTGGCAGATCTCCGCGATGCGGTCGATGTCCTCCCCGGTCGGCACCGACAGGACGAGAGCGGGCAGATCGGCATCCGTATCTGCGGGAACGGTCATCTCAAAGGGATCCATGGGAGGCGATACTAACGCCTCCTCCTTCCCCGCTCCTGGTGGCACCTGAAAATCGCCTCCCAGGTCAGTTCATGGGCCTATGCTCGAGGGCAACACCCCTGAGGATCCTGAGGAGAAGAGCCTGCATGACTACCGCTCCGGCGTCTGAGAGCCGACGCCACGGCCCCGCGATCCCCCGCTGGATGCTGCCCACGGTGCGGGTGCGCAGGCGCGGCGACGTCATCACGGTCGAGCAGAGGGTTCCTGCTCGTGTGGAAAGCACTCGCAGTACAAGCAGTGGCATTTCCTCCGGTCGCATCCGCTACCAGCGCCGTATTCCGATCTATGAGTCCGGGTTGGGATTACCAACGGCGCTCGCCCTGGTGAAGGAGCGTCTCACGGTTCCAGCCGACGCTGCGGACGAACAGCAGGTTCGTCAAACCATAGAGAGCGCGATTGCGGCCTACGATCCAGGTACGGCGACCCTTTCCCGCCAGATCAATAGGGATGCACTGACGTGGCTTCTGCGGGCCGTTACTGGAGTGCTACTCACTGCATTCGGGATATATTTCTCCACCTCCCTTACAAACTCTGATTTACCATCAGCACCAGGCACTATATTCGCCTTCATCAACGGAGTCCTTTTAGTTGGTCCTCTAATTTTCATTGTCATGTCAATCTCAATTGCAGTCTTCGGCGTTCGAGCCGCGTGGGCGCTGCGCACCCCGAAGTTCGTGGCCGAGGAGCAGTGGGGGTTGCTGCGTCAGACTCTCACTCGACTGACCGGCCAGGATCCCGGATCCTCACGGCCTTTGGATGTTGAGGCGGGGTTGCGCCGCGACCTCATTACCCACCCACACGGGTCCTCAAGTGCCCGAGGAGTGACTCGCGACGGCCGTATGGGACCGCTCTGGCCCGATGCCTATGACGTCTCCAGGTCCATGAGACGTGGCCGCCGGACACTCGTCGGTATGACGATCTTTGCGTCGATACCCTTGGCTGTCGGAGTCTTAGTCTGCGTACTGACCATCAACGCAGGACAACCCACGTTCATCCCCCTGATCTTCTGCACTGGCTTCTTTGGCATATTCGTCTCCGTGTCGTTGAAAGGATGTGATCGCCTGATCATTTCCTATCCAGACACGATGCCCGGAGGTACGGAGCCTCGCACCATCACCTGGGAGGACGTTGATGTCCCCTCCCTCCCCACCTGGTGCGACGCTCGCCGGCGTGAACGCTACTGGAACCTCGTGGCGACCATGTTCGCGGTCGAGATCCTTGTCGCCGGTCTCGCGTTTGCCGTCGCTGTCATGCGCGCGCAGGCAATGTTCACAGCCCGTATCTCTTCAGAAGAAGCAGAATCCTCTGCGGTGATGTTCAATTCAGCCTTCATCCTGGCCGTCATCGCTGCGGCAGCCGGCACCGTTGTCGTCGGCAGACTGTGGATACGGCAGAAGGACAGCGAGCTACGTCGTCGGGCAGGTATCGCCTGAGCCCGATTCGCGAACGTCTCATGCACGATCCTTCGCGCCTCCACGGCGCAGGATCGGCCAGCAGGTGACCATGATGAGGCCTCCCAGTAGGCCGTAGGCCAGAGCCACCCACAGTCCGTGGTCGTCGGCGAGCCAGCCGACAACCGGAGGCGCCAGAAGACCTGTGAGACGAGCCAGCCAGGACACGACGGTCAGGCCCAGCCCGGGGGGAAGTCCTTCGACGTCGTCGGCAGCAGAGTAGGTCACGGGCACGGCGACGGCGCAGCCGGCTCCGGAGATCGCCATACCGATCAGCGTCCCGGGAACGGAGGAGAGCAGGAGCGCGACACTCATGCCAAGGGTCACCAGCGCCCCACCCCAAGCGATCTCGGCACGCCGACCAGCGGCATCGATGATCCGGTCCCCCACCAGACGCCCGACGATCATCGTCCCCTGGAGCGCCACCAGCCCCAGCCCCACATGGCCAGCAGCAGCGCCCTGCTCGGACAGGAGCAGGGAGGACCAGTTCATGGCGACGTCCTCGGGGAACATGGAGGCGGCGCACAGCAGCCCGACGACGCTGAGAACCAGGGTCGTCACCGGGAGTGAGCGGTACGACGAGGCCGACAGTGACGCCTGATGGGAGTCGTCAGATACCCCGGATTGAGCGAGGTCACGGTCAGCAGAGTCCTGACCGGGCAGGATCCAGCCCGCCAGCAGGGGACCCACCGAGATGATCAGCAGCAGCACCGCCGTCAGCATCATATGGGTTCCTATTGCCACACCGGCTCCGGCCATGGCCTGCCCCATGGCCGCACCCAGGACCGCACCCAGCGACCAGGCGGCATGGAAGCTCGTCACGATGGAAGCGCCCCAACGGCGCTGGACCCGAAGGCCGTGCGCATTCTGTGCGACGTCGACGATGGCATCCGTTCCGCCCACGACCAGGAGGCAGCCGGCCAGGACGATCCATGAACGGACCAGGCCTGCACCGAGAAGCGCCAGAGCCACCACGAGCATGCCCAGGCTGGCGACCTTGGCCGAGGTCAGACGGGAGATGAGCCAGGACGCAGCGAGCCCGGCCACGAGAGCGCCGACGCTGACCGCGGCGACGGCCTGACCGAAGGCCGCCTTGCTCAGATCCAGCTGCGTCACGATCTGAGGAAACCGTGGAACCAGGTTGGCGAAGCCCAGACCATTGGCCAGGAACACGAGGTAGACCCCAGTTCTGGCACGTATCAGCTCGGGAGCGCGTTGCGGGCTCAGACGGCTGCTCAGGGGGACAACGGGACTCACTGAAACAGGCTACTGGATGCGCGTCAGGATCCTGGGAAGTACTGCCCATCAGAACTTGGGAGACTGGGATGGCATCGGAGCCGTCTTATGCCTAAGCTGTCACTGGCAGAACGCTTTGCGACACGAGAGCCGTTGTCTCTTGTACATATGCCCATGATTCCCCGACCTCGTCTCACATGGAGGATGAATGTCTTACGGAAGCGGACCCACCCAGTACCCTGCCGGCCAGCCCTCGTACGGCGCCCCCCAGCAGTTCGGGACCCCAGCCCTGTCGCCCGATATCGCCCCACTGCCAGGAGCGTCTATCGGCGAGGCCATCAAGCGCTTCTTCCAGCGCTACGCCCAGTTCCGCGGCTACGCCTCCCGCTCGGAGTACTGGTGGCCATGGCTGGTGAACTTCATCATCAGCTTCACCCTGTCCCTCTTCACGACCATTCCAGCGATCCAGGCGGTGTCCGAGGCCATGGATGCCGCCCAGCACGGCGTCGCAGTGACACCCACATATCCCAGCAGCTTTTACATCGTGTCGAGCATTGCGTCGATCTTCAGTCTCGTGATTCTTCTTCCGAGCCTGTCCTCCCTGGTGAGGCGCCTGCACGACACTGGAAAATCAGGATTCTGGATCTTCATCTGGCTCGTGCCGATCGCCGGACCGATCTGGCTGCTGGTCCTCCTCGCCTCAGAGTCTCGGCCTGATCTCTACCGTGCTGAGTGGAACTGATCCCAGTCTCTTCTCTACGAACAGCGTGGTCCCCGGAACCTTGGGTTCCGGGGACCACGTGTTCACTACCTCCACACCGGAGCGGAACCGATACCACTACGGAAATACGGGGGTTCCGAAGAGCACCCCTCGTATCAGGGTTTGCTGCCGAGATGACAGGGAAGGGCTCCTCCCCCTAGGCTGCCTTCGCCAGGCCAACCCAGGTCTGGCTCGGCATTTCCCTTGAGACGCCATGGATGCATCACCCCCCAACGTCTCTCAATCTCACTTGGAGGATTCATGTCCTACGGAAGCGGCCCCGCCCCCTACGGCGAGCAGCCCCCCTACGGCGGTCAGGCACCCTACGGCGGCGGACCCACCCCCTATGGGGCTCCCCAGCAGTTCGGACAGTTCGGGCCTCTACCTCTGACACCAGACATCGCCCCTCTGCCTGGTGCAAGCTTCAGCGAGGCCGTGAAGCGCTTCTTCCAGCGCTACGCCCAGTTCCGCGGCTATGCGTCCCGTTCCGAGTACTGGTGGGTGGCGCTCTTCAACAGCCTTGTTATACTCGGCTTCTACCTGCTGGCATTCATCTTCATTTCTCTTAGTGAGTCATCTGACAGCACCGGAGCCGGTATCGGGTTTATCGTGGTTGGGCTTCTCTACATGCTCTATGGACTGGCTATTTTTATCCCGAGCCTGGCCCTCACGGTACGTCGTCTGCACGACAATGGAAAGTCCGGACTCTGGCTGCTCCTCGGCTTCGTACCCGGTGGCTCAATCGCGCTCCTGGTCTTCTTCTGCATGGAGTCCCGTCCCGATCTCTACCGTCCTGAGTGGAGCTGAGCCGGCGGCCGCCGAAAAGTAAGACATGATCCCCGGAACCTCAGGGTTCCGGGGATCATGTGTTGGTGGTGTCCGAGGGGGGACTTGAACCCCCACGCCCGTTTAATAAGGCACTAGCACCTCAAGCTAGCGCGTCTACCTATTCCGCCACTCGGACTTGTGTTGTTCCACCGCCTCTCAGCGGCTCCGCCGGAGACTCGCTCCGGCGACGCAGAGAAACTTAGCATGACGGCTACCGAGGCCACCAAACCACCTTCGAGTGCTTCCCGTCACAATCCGGTGCTCTCGACGCTGAGGGTCACCTGCATGGACCAGCTCGCCCCGGGATCGATGGTGGGAGCGTGCTCACGCACTGCCCCGCTCTCGACGCAGACCATGGTGGGGAACTCGTCGTCGGCCATGTCCTGCAGCGGTGCACTGTAGGTGGACCAGGGGTTCCACACGATCGTGGAGGGGGCGTTGCGCTTGTCCACGCGGATTGTGCGTTGGTGACCGGGGTCGGTCACGGTGACCGGCTCGGCCGAGTCGTAGATTCGATCCACTGGGCCGGAGATGTGAACCTCCCCCTCCTGGACCCGGTGGGCCTCCTGGGGACTGCGTGCCAGATTGTCACTGTAGGAGGCTCCGGCCAACCCGCTGATGAGGCTGGCGGTGACATCGTGGACCGAGAGGTAAGTGTGGGCAGCGGCCTCCACCGTGCGAGGCTCGTTCCCGTCGTTGCGCAGGCTGAGCCCGAGGCGCAGAGTCTCACCGACCTCGACCTCGTAGAGCGCCGTCAGGCGGTCGCGGCTGACGCTCAGAAGAGCACTGACACCGCCGTCGTCGGTGCTGGTGACCGTCCGCAGCTGCCAGGGTGCGATGCGCGCCCAGCCGTGCTTCGGTACGGCGTCGCCGTTGATGCCGACGCCGAACTCCGGCAGGCACAGAGGAATTCCTCCACGGATAGCGGTGGAGCCGTCAAAGACCGCCTGCCGTGAGGTGAAGATGACCTCGGACCCGCCGCGTGGCACCCATGAGGTGACGGTGGCGCCGTGAAGGTAGATCTCCGCGGCTCCGGCCGGGGCATCGATGAGGAGTCGCGGCTGCCCTCCCAGCCCCGGTCCCAGCGCGGCGGTGCGAGGTAGACGCACCTGGTTCGGCGCTGCGGAGGAGTGAGACTGATTGCTGACATTCGGGGCGGTCATGGGGCCACGCTAGTAGGCTGTGCGTGTTTCGTCAGCCCGTTAACCAGCGAAGGACTGAACGTTTACCCCATGGCAACAACCAGCTCCCCGTCAGAGGACCCGTCAGAGGACGCACCGGATCGGGCTCCCGAGCGTCCTCAGAACGCCGACTCCCACCTGATGGCCCAGACGCCCGAGTCGGGAAGGAAGCCGTCCCGAGACGTTCTGAGCAGCAGCGGCCTCCTTGGACGGCTCAGAAGTGCTCGTACGGCCCTGGACCGAGGGATCGACTGGGCGGAGAGGCGCAGGCAGGCGGATCGCGACTACCGGCTGCACTGGGAGTCTGACCCGGGCGAGGAGACCACCACCAAGCCGGCGACTCCCCCGGTGTCCACCACCCATGTCCGTGTGGCACCGTCGGTCTCCTTCCCGGAGACGGTGACGACCCGTTCGTCGGTGATGGACTCCCTGCCCTCCTGGCTGGTGCGAGGCGGCATGGGAGCCTGGCTGGGCCTCGGCATCATCATTGTGATCGGCCTTGTCTTCTACGCCACCTCCCAGGTGATCCCGGTGTTCATCGGCCTGTTCATGGCACTGGTGTTCACCTCGATCCTCCAGCCGCTGGTGAACCTCTTCGCCAGGATCATGCCTCGCTACCCAGCAACCTTCCTGGCCCTGCTGACCACCATTGGGACGATCGCTGGTCTGGTGACCTACGTGGTCACCTCTGTCACCAGTCAGTGGAGCTCCCTGGCCTCCCAGTTCAGTGACGGTCTCGACACAATCATGGACTTTCTGGAGCACGGGCCGCTGCATCTGACGCAGCAGCAGGTCTATCACCAGGTCCAGGTCTGGTTGCGCCAGGGGCAGCACTATCTGCAGTCCAATGCCCCCTCCCTGGCCTCGGAGGTCGTCTCCAACGCGAGTGCCGTCGTCGATGTGCTGACGGTCCTGGCTCTGGCCCTGTTCGTCACGATCTTCTTCCTCGCCTCCGGAGGCAAGATGTGGCGCTGGTTTCTCAACGAGCTGCCCGCCACGATGCGCGAGTCGACCCACCGGGCTGCGGGTGCCGGCTGGTACACCTTCGCCGGCTACGCGCGCGGGACCGTGCTGGTGGCGCTAACCGACGCCATCATGGCCGGCATATTCCTGCAGCTGGTGGGGATCCCGTTGGCGGCGCCCCTGGCGGTGCTCGTGTTCATCGGTGCTTTCATCCCGATCATCGGTGCGCCTCTGGCGATGCTTGTGGCCATGGTGGTGGCTCTGGCCTCCGGAGGCTTCGTCACTATGATCGTCGTCGGCGTGGGGGTCGCGGGCATCGGCCAGATCGAGGGGCACATTCTCCAGCCCCTCATCATGGGACGCCAGGTCTCTTTGCACCCGGTGGTGGTGATCATCGGGGTCGCCCTGGGAACCTATGCCTCCGGGCTGCTCGGTGCGATTGTCGCGGTCCCCCTGATCAGCGTGGCCTGGTCCGTCTACTCCGAGCTGCACACCAAGGACGCCCCGGTCACCGGTGAGCTGCCCTCGTACTCCTCCCGCAAGGAGTGAGGGCCGGTGTGGGCCATTAGGGGCTGGTGAGGGACGTTGTCCTCAGCACCAGTCCCGGCTGCCAGTGACGGGTACACCGGGAAGGGCCTGGAGGTGCTCGGCCATGAGGGCAACGACCCCGTCTCCCCTCTCCACGGTGCCACGCACGATGAGGGCGCTGGCGCGTCTGCCGATACTGCGGTAGCGGCGCCACATGCCGGCTCGACAGACGACGTTGAGCAGACCGGTCTCATCTTCCAGGTTGAGAAAGATCATGCCGGTAGCCGTGTGTGGCCGCTGCCGGTGGGTGACGACGCCGGCGACCCTCACTCGGCTCCCGTGCTCCTGGCCTGAGAGATCGGCTGCGGCCAGTATGCCGTCAGCGACAAGTTCGGGACGTAGCAGCCTCAGAGGAGAGCCGTGGGTGGAGACTCCGGTCAGGCTCAGATCGGCGGCCTGACGCTCACGGTCGGTCATGGTCGGCAGGGTCGGGGCGACGACGCCGACAGCGGTGCCCGGAAATGTGGGCTGAACCCATTCCCTCGGGTCCTGGCGGGAGGCGCTACGGCGTCGGCCGTGCTCATCGGACAGGACCCCTGCGGCCCACAGTGCCCGACGGCGCTCCACTCCCAGGCTATCGAGGGCTCCCGATGCAGCCAGCACCTCAAGGCGGGAACGGTTCAGGCTCACGCGTCGAGCGAGGTCGGCCAGGTCCCGGTAGGGGCCGTGGGCACGGCGCTCTGTGACGATGGCCTGCGCGGCCCGATCCCCCAGTCCCTTGACCGGCGCCAGCCCCAGACGCACCGCGAGATCGTCATGAACATCAAGTGGCGATGGGGCGGCGGGATGGGGCGTGAGCGGTTTCCACTGCTCCGTCAGATCTTCTGACGGCCCTGCGCCTCGTTGTTCCGCCCTCTGCTCGACGGTGGCCTGTGCCAGGGAGTGGTTGACGTCTGCGGGAAGGACTCTCACGCCGTGGCGGCGGGCGTCGGCCACGAGGGACTGCGGGGACCAGAAGCCCATGGGCTGGGCGGCGAGGACCCCGGCGTAGAAGTCCTCGGGCTTACGCGCCTTGAGCCAGGCCGAGGCGTAGACCAGGTAGGCGAAGGAGAAGGCGTGGGACTCGGGGAAGCCGAACTCGGCAAACGACCTCAGCTTGCTGTAGATCTTCTCAGCAGTGGCTTCGTCGATGCCTCGGCCCCTCATGCCGGCCACGAGCCGGTTGCGGAGAGCCTCCATGCGCTCGATGGATCGTTTGGCCCCCATGGCCTGGCGCAGGGTGTCGGCCTCGGCGGGGGTGAACCCTGCGGCATCGACGGCGATCTGCATGAGCTGTTCCTGGAAGAGCGGTACGCCCAGGGTCTTGGACAGGGCGGGTTTGAGGGAGTCGTGCAGGTAGGTGACCTTCTCACGCTTCAGCCTGCGGCGGATGTAGGGGTTGACGGCGTCGCCCTGGATGGGGCCGGGGCGGATGAGGGCGACCTCGACGACGATGTCGTAGAACTCCTTGGGGCGCAGTCGGGGCAGGGTAGCCATCTGCGCGCGTGACTCGACCTGGAAGACCCCGACCGTGTCCGCGGCCGTGAGCAGTCGGTAGACGGCCGGATCCTCCTCGGGGAGGGTGTGCAGGCCCCAGGGACGACCGGTCTGGGAGGTGCGCAGCTCGCCCTCCTCGACGACGTCGGGCACGGTCTGCCCGCGCTCGGCCAGGGTGGTGAAGGCCAGGCGCAGCGCAGTGAGTGCTCCCAGGCCCAGGAGGTCGAACTTGACCAGGCCGGCCTCGGCGCAGTC
Source organism: Actinomyces viscosus (assembly GCF_900637975.1). Classification (NCBI taxonomy): domain Bacteria; kingdom Bacillati; phylum Actinomycetota; class Actinomycetes; order Actinomycetales; family Actinomycetaceae; genus Actinomyces; species Actinomyces viscosus. The sequence continues at coordinate 1,030,226 of NZ_LR134477.1, forward strand.
GTCCTTGTCCCACTGGAGGACCGAGCGGTTGTCCATGGAGGCCCAGCGCACCGGGCACACCTCGGTGACGGGGCGGCCGCACAGGACCATGCCTCCGGGATGGACCCCCAGGTGCCGGGGCAGGCGCAACAGCTTCTCGGCGATGTCGAGGACCGGCTCGGGAACCTCCTCGCCCTGTCCTGTCAGTCCTCCGGGGTGCACCGTGGTCCAGCGGTCCATCTGCCTGGCCCAGGTGTCCTGCACTCCGGCGGGGTGGCCGAGGGCTCGGGCAGCGTCGCGAACGGCGGATCTGGGTCTGTAGGAGATGACGTTGGCGACCTGGGCGGCGCAGTCTCTGCCGTATCGGGAGTAGACGTGCTGGATGACCTCTTCACGGCGGCAGGCCTCGATGTCGAGGTCGATGTCCGGGTAGCCGGCTCGCCCCGGGGACAGGAACCGTTCGAAGAGCATCTTGTGCCGGACGGCGTCGACGGCAGTGATTCCCAGGGCGTAGCAGACTGCGGAGTTCGCGGCCGATCCTCTTCCCTGGCACAGGATCCCCGACTGCGCACAGAACTCGACGATGGCGTGCACGATGAGGAAGTAACCTGGGAAGCCCAGGGACTCGATGACGTCGAGCTCGTGGTTGAGCACCTCCCAGGCTCGGGGGTGCTCCTGCGGGGTGCCGTAGCGGCGGGTGGCGCCTTGGCGGGTGAGCTCGCGCAGCCAGCTGGCGGGCGTGTGCCCTTCCGGAACATCGGCGTCGGGGAGGTCGGGGACGATGAGGGAGAGGTCGAAGGCGAGGTCGGAGGCGAGGTCCGCAGCAAGGTCGACGGTGTGGGGGCTGCGGCGGTGGAGCCTGGCCATGTCCTGGGCTCCTCTCAGCCAGCGGCCGATGGCGGGAAGGTGACCGCGGGCGTCTTCCAGGTCGGTGACCAGTCGGGTTGCGGTGAGGACATCGGCGAGTCGGGCGTCGGAGGGGCGGGCACAGCGCACCGCGCCAGTGGCCACGAGGGGTAGTCGGTGGGCGCGGGCCAGCCGTGTCAGAGCGTCGGTGAGGGCCGCGTCGGTGGGGCCGCCGTCCAGGGTGAGCTCGACGGCCAGACCCACGGCGGCGTCCCCCTCAACGCTCAGCCCACCGGTAGTGGCGCTGGTGGCGGAGGAACGGCCACGGTCGGGGGTGGCGAAAAGCTCGGCGAGACGCCCCAGGCAGGCGTCCGCCGCCGCCATATCCCAGGTGCCGGGGCGGTGGGGATCGCCCAGAGCCCGGCGCAGGGGACCGTTGGCGGTGCCAGTGAGGATGAGACAGGTTCCGGCCTCTCCCCCGGTCTGGCTGGTGGAGGCGGCGCGAAGAGCCGAGGCGAGAGTGGGCAGGTCGTGGGCCGGTTCCCGGCGTTCTCCAGCGTTCAGGTTGTGCTGTGAGATGGCCGATACCAGGCGGTAGTAGCCGGTGGGATGACGAGCCAGGACGGGAAGGCGGGAGCCGTCGGCAAGGGTGAGCTCGGCACCATGAATGGTGGGCATGCTGCGGACACGACCTGCCTGCGCGTGCTTGACGATGCCGGGGACACCATCGTGATCGGTGAGAGCGAGAGCCTCCAACCCGAGCTCGACGGCGGCCGCGACCAGATCATCGGGCTCGTTGGCTCCGTCAAGAAAGGAGTAGGCGGAGTGAGCGTGAAGCTCGGCGTAGCGGTGTCGATTAGTCATAAATGTCAGTGGCGCCGGTCTGGTTAGAAGGGTGGGGCTTGGTCGATGAGGGGTGCGGGTCCGAGGGTGTGGGTGGCGTGGGGGTAGGGGGTGGTTTCGTAGTCTCCGGCTTTCTGGCCGGGGGTGGGGCCTCGGGTGGTGAGCCGGAGCGGGCTGTTGGTGTCGTTGGTGTTGTTGGTGCTGTGGGTGTTGGTCAGGGCGGTGTTGAGCCGGTCGATGATCTCGGGGCTGATCTGGTTGCTCAGGGTCGTGGGTACCTGGGCGCCGGGGAGGTAGTGCTGGCGCGGTCCGACTTTCTTGGGGAGGCGGTTGATGGTGGCGTCGGGGTGGCGCTGGTAGACGGTCTTGTCGGGGGTGTGCCAGGACAGCACCCCGGTGTCCTCGTTGCGGGTCAGGGCCCATCCGGGGGTGTGCTTGAGGCGGTGGTGGGTCTGGCACAGGGTGACCAGGTTGTCCAGGCTGGTGGTCCCGCCCTGGCTCCAGGGGGTGAGGTGGTCGATGTCGCACCTCTGGGCGGGGGTCTGGCAGGTGGGGTAGACGCAGGAGTGGTCGCGGGCGCGCACCAGGTCGGCAAGGCCTGCCGGGGGACGGTACCGGCTGCGGCCCACGTCGATGACGGTGCCGCTGAGCGGGTCGGTGACCAGGCGCCTCCAGGTACCCCCAGCCGCCAGGCACCAGGCAGTGGCCGCCGGCACCGCGGGCGCCGATCAAGACCTCAGCAACCCCGGCGACGTTGGCAGGCTCAGTGACCTCGGTGGCGTTGGCGGGATCAGTGAGCCCGGTGGCGTTGGCGGGCTTGGTGGTCTCGGTGGTTTCGGTGGCTGTGGTGGCAGCCCCGGTGACAGGGGCGGCCTGCGTAGGCGTGGGTGCTGTCGCGTGCGGGGCAGTCCCAGCGGGCACTGCGACAGGAACCCGGTCAACGGATCCGGCAGCGGGCAGACTCCTGCCGCTGGTGGTGGGCGACTCGCGCTCGGTGAGCTCCAGCGCGGTTGCGGGGCCACCGCCACCGGGGCTGCGATGAGAGGGGTCTCCTACGGGTGGGGCCAGGCCCGCCGGGCCCTGTGGGCTGGTCAGTGTGGTGAGGCTGGTCAGGGGGACGGTGACGTTGACGTTGATGCGGATGTTCTCGGGCAGGGGCAGGTACCCGGTGGGTGAGGGTCTCCACCAGGGGCTGGTGGATCCCACCAGGGAGCTCAAGGCGCTGAGGAGTCCTTCCAGGGGCACCCCGTCCGGCAGCAACCGCCCCGGATTGGCAGCCACCGTCTCAGGCACCGCACCGGGCGCCGCGTCGGGCGCGCAGGGGTTCTGCGGGCCGGTCGGGCTCGACACCACCCAAGAATCCCCGCAACCCCCGCGATCCCCGCAATCCCCGCGATCCCCGCACTTCCCGTGATCCCCGCACTTCCCGTGATCCCCGTGATCCCTGTGATTCCGGGAGTCCACGGGAGCCGTAGGCAAAGGCTCTGGTGTGTCTGGGTGGTGTTCCTCGGCCTGCCTCTGACCGTGAGCGGCGGCGCCTTCCGGATGGGACGCGCCGTCACCGGCACCGCTGTCGGAGCGGTTCCCGCGACCGCAACCGCAGCCGCACTCGGGCCCCGTCAGAACGGGGTGAACGGGGTGGCTGCAGGCGGTCTGCTGGCTGGCCCGCAGGGTGGCCAGGGTCATGCTGGTGATGGCGTCGGCTCGCAGCTGGGCCAGGGTGCGCCTCTCGCCGGTGGCACGTGCGCTGGCGGCGATGGCGTCCAGGGTGGCGTCCAGCAGCAGGGCGTCCATGGCCGGCAGCAGCATGCTCACCCGGCAGACCCCCTCACCGGCGGGCCTGGGGCGCGACACACACCGACGGCTCGTGTTGGCCTGGGCGCGCTCGGCGTGACCGTCGGGGTCAAGACGGATAAGGGCTCTCTCGATGTCGCGTCCCAGCTGGCAGACGCTGCGCCGGGGCGCCTGGGGCAGCACCTGCTCTTGAACCTCCAGGGCCACCGGGGCGGGCACCCCCTCGAGACGACGAGTTACCAGGCAGGCTTTGGCTGAGTCCAGCACCCCGCAGCGCTCCATAGCCTCGACCGGCCCGAAACCGGCGCTCATCAAGGCGGTGCCGTGGTCGATGACCTGCCCGGCCCGGGTGCGGGAGACTCCGAGGCGGGCCGAAAGGAGGCAGGTGGTGTTCAAGCGCCGCTCGTCATAGCCCACCACGGGGGACACGGTGCCTGCTGGGCCCCACTGTCCGGGGTGGGTCGACAGCTCCGCGCACCCGGTCAGGCAGGCCGCCGCCAGGGCCTCACCCCAGGCGGCCCAGGCCGCCAGGCGCCGGCAGGCCGCCACCAGCTCCCCCAGCCCGTTACCTTGTTGGTGGTCCCGGGTGGTCCGGGGCTGGGCCAGCTGCTGTGGGCATGATGTCTTGCCCCTGTCTTCTAATGATCCGGGGGGTGTTGTCACCCGCGGCAGCCGGGCGCTGGTGACCGCTGATAAGGGGAACGACCCGCTGCGTGTGAGGTCTTTCGTAACGTGGGTGCGGGACCGGTCGTCCACCGGCTGACCCTCACCCATGCAGCGAGAGGTGGCAGGAGAGATGGATATCGAGGACATCGACGTCTTCATCGGCATCGACGTCGGCAAGAGCGAGCACTGGGCCACGGCCCTGAGCCGGGACGGGCAGAAGGTCCTCGACAGGGCCCTGCCCAACGACGAGGACCGGCTGCGTGAGGTCTACCAGCGCCTGCAGGCAAAGGGGCAGGTGCTGGTGGTGGTCGACCAGCCCGCCACCATCGGGGCCCTGGCGGTGGCGGTGGCTCAGGACATGGGCATCACCGTGGGCTACCTGCCCGGGCTGTCGATGCGCCGCATCGCTGACCTGACGCCGGGCAGCGCCAAGACCGACGCCAAGGACGCTGCCGTCATCGCCGGCGCAGCCAGGACCATGCCTCACACCCTGAGAGCCGTCAGCGCCTCGGAGGAAGAGGCTGCGGCGCTGAGCATGCTGACTGGCTTCGACCTGGACCTGGCCCGCCAGGTCAACCAGACCGCAAACCGGATCCGGGGCCTGTACACCCAGATCCACCCCGCCCTCGAGGCCGTGGTGGGGCCCTGGCTGGAGCACGACGCCGTCTTGGAGGTCGTCGCCGCCTGGCCCACTCCAGCCGATCTGAAGCGAGCGGGCAAGGCAAGGATTGACGCCAGGCTCAAGAAGCACGGGTGCAGGCGGCACGCCACCTGGGCCGGCCAGATCGTCTCGGCCCTGGAGCACCAGACCGTGGTGGTCGCCGGCACCGACGCCGCCGCAGTGGTGCTGCCCCACCTGGCTAGGCAGCTCATCTCCCTGCACGCTCAGCGGGCCGATGTCGCAGCCCAGGTCGAGACCCTGGTGCAGGCCCACCCTCTTTACCAGGTCCTGACCTCCATGCCCGGGATCGGGGTCAGGACCGCAGCCGTCTTCCTGGCCGAGACCCTGGGCAAGACCTTCGACGCCGGAGCCCAGCTGGCCTCCTACGCCGGGCTCGCTCCTGTCACACGTCGCTCCGGCTCATCGATCCGTGGTGAGCACGTCTCCCACGGCGGCAACAAGAGGCTCAAGCGCGCCATGTTCCTGTCCGCCTTCGCCTCACTGCGCTCCGACCCCGTCTCCCGGGCCTACTACCAGCGCAAACGCAACCAGGGCAAACGCCATAACCAGGCCGTCCTCGCCCTGGCCCACCGCCGCATCCTGACCCTGCACGCCATGATCCGCAACGGCGCACTCTACGACCCCCAACCAGCCACGAAACTACCCACCGCCGCTTGACACACCACATAGGGGCACCCCCCGGCCCCCAGACCCATGAGCCCCGAGGAGGCGGCCTCCTCCACCCCCAGGACCCGGCACCGCTCAGCAGCACCCACCAGAACCGCATCACCGCCAGGCTCACCGGGGAGCAGGGCTGGCACCACGTCATCGGCGCCGGCACCGGCGTCGCCGTCAGCAGCGGTGGGGCCTTCACCGTCAGGACCCTGGGCGCTGACCAGCAGGCGGGACAGCAGGCCCTCGACCACACCGGCCAGCACCCCACCCGCCCCCAGGGACGCCAGCACACCCGCCACATCCCCCACCGGCACCGGCTGCGGGCTCGGGCCCGCAGCCCCGGCGGGCGCGCCCACCCCACCCGGCACGCTGCCGGCCGGGTCACAGGGAAGCACACCACCATCGAACATATGTACAGTATAGCCCCACCCACCACCACCCGCACCCCGAACCACCCCAGCAAACCGCCGCAATCACAACGAAAACGCTGCATCGACAGGAACCGCTTGGAGTGCGTGGTGCCGGGGTTGTCGTAGACAATGACCGGCAGGTCAGCGTGCTCGGTGACGGTACGAAACAACTCGTACACGTCGTCGTCAGTGAGGGGGTGGTAGGTCATCGGGGCCAGCAGGACACCAGCCGCGCCAGCCTCCTGCGCACTATCAACATGAGCGAGGACACAGTGAGGTGCGCAGGTCACCGACACCGATGAACACCGGCGTCGGCCCGGCGCGCTCAACGGCGAGGCGAGCCACCCGAGCACGCTCAGCCGGTGCGAGGTATGCGTAGGACCCGGTCGAGCCGAGGGCGGTGATGGAGTCGACCCCCGCCACAGCCAGCCGTTCGACGAGCCTCACGAAGGCATGCTCATCGACGGCGTCGTCACGAAGCGGCGTGAGAGGAAGGCGCTGAGTCCGGTGAAGCGTTTCCGCCGATCGACACGTATGTCCAGGAAGTCATTCGAACTCATTGTGCGAGACACTCATCAAAGCCCCGTCAATACGGCATTTTCCGCAACTCACAACTCAGGCGAGATGAACGGCGACAGCGCCGAGGATGGCCAGTATCCATGAGGCGAAGGAGCCGATGAGGAACTCCTCGGCTTTTTGCCCTCCTTCATCCTTACTGATCTCAGGGAATCGAATGACGCCTGACTCATGACGCTTAGTGTGCCGGGGGTGGGGCGTTTAGCCTCGATCTTTCATTGGTTGGTTGAGTGGGGTGTGGGTGGCGTCGTTGCCGGTGTCGTGGGGGCGATTATGCCGGTTGGGTGTGACGGTCTGCCGCGTGTCGTCTCGCGGTGGTCGGGCCTTTCCAGGGGCCAGGGTTGTTCCTTCAGGGTCGTGGTGGGCAGGAGGCGGCGGTCGGGTGCCTATGGTGCGGGTAGGGCCTGAAAGCTGCTCAGTGCGGTCAGCAGGAGGCTGGTGAAGGGGTGGTCGGCCTTGTAGCGCAGGACGGTGCGGCGGGCACGGTGGGTGATGACGGCGGGGATGCTCATCAGGCGCAGGCGGATCGTCCTGGGCTCCCAGGTGCGGGCGGGGGTGGAGGCCAGGGCGAGCGGCTGGGAGAAGGCCAGCAGGTCACAGGCCAGGGCCACGATCAGGCACCAGATACGGTTCTGGGCGAACCCCTGCAAGGGAAAGCGGTCAAGCCCGGTGTCCTTGGCACAGCGGATACGGTCCCCTGGCAGCGGGCCCGTAGCCGGTGGCGGACCTCGAGATCGGCGAGCTGACCTACTTTTGTGTTGGTGGCGAAGGCGGTCAGCCGGTAGCCCCCGACGTCCTCGAAGCGCAGCTGGGCTCCCTGGTGGGGCCGCTCTCGGCGCACGGTTGACCCGCGTCCCCTTGGGCCAGGCGGTCAGGTCCAGCAGGTCAGTGATCTCAGCGACGTCCGCACCCTGCCTGGGCTGTCCGTCAGCGTTGTAGGCCGGGTCCCAGGCGGCCTCGGGGATGGTGCCCGTGGATCTGCGGCGTGTGGTCCGGCAGCGTGAACCCCACGCTGTAGGACACCCGCCGACGGGCCAGGAGCTCAATGGTCTCCTTCGTGCCTCCGGCCCCGTCGATGCGCACCAGCACCTTTCTACCGGGTCTGGGGCCGAGCCCGGCCTGGTCCAGTGCCCGGCGGATGATCTCGACGTGGTCGGCGGCAGTGTTCGATCCCGCGTTACCGGGACGCAGCACGAGCGCCGCGCACTCACCCCCACCGTCGGGGCCGTGGTCGAACCACGCGGTCAGCGGGTGGTAGCCGAACCCCTTCTTGAAGGTCGGGGCCGCACCCTCTTTGTCTGAGTGCACATTAACCAAGGTGGCGTCGACGTCGATCACCAACGGCCGGTTCGCCGAGACGCCGGCGGTCGGTGAGTGCTCGCCGGCCAGGGCCCACACCCGATGCCGCGCTGTCCTGCGGGCCCGGTTGACGGCGGCCTCGACAGCCTCGACGTGGTCGGCCAGGGCCCCTGCAAGTCGCGAGACCGTCGGGTCGGAGGCAACAAGCCCGAAGACCTCCTTGTCGCACCGCAGCAGCGAAAGGTCCGACAGGCACCGGCCTCCCAGGGCCACGCACACCGCCAGATCCAAGATGATCTTGCCCGGGTCGTGCACCGACCCCGGCCGCCGCCACGTAGACAGGGCCTGCGAGAGCTCGTTGCCCAGGCCCGTGACCCCGCTCGTCTCGGTCAGCAGCCTCGCCCCGGCCAGACCCACCGCCGGCACCTGACCGGACTCCACACCCACAACCGGGTACAACCCGCTATTCTTCACCACGAAGGTGTCCTCCCCCTGGAGTTCTCGGATTTCAGCAACCCGCATTATTCCAGGCGAAGCGACACCTTCACCCCACTTTCACCACCTCAACGATGAAATCTCGAGGTTAGAGCCTACAGAGGCGACTGCCTCGCAGTCTGATAGGGCCTGTCCGTAGCGGATGGCTCGGTACTGCACGCCGCGGTCGCAAGTGGTGCACCAGGCCAGAGAGATCAGCCCCGGTGCGTTTTCGCTGCCAGACGGCCATCTTGAGGGCGTCCAGGGCCAGGTCGGTGCACACTGGCCGGTAGGTGGTCTGCCACCCCATGATCCGCCGCGAGAAGACATCGGTGACGAAGGCGACGTAGACCCACCCCGAGAACGTACGCACATAGGTGATGTCGGCGACCCACAGCTCGTTGGGCCTGAACGCGCTGAAATGCCTTTTGACGAGGTCGGCCGGGCACCGGTCCGGAGGTGCCGAGCGGGTCGTCCTGGGCGACTTGGCGCGCCTGACGCCGCGGTAGACCCATAACCCGCATGAGGCGTTCGACGGTACAGCGGGCCACGTGACCGGCTCCGTGACGCTCGGCGACCTCAAGGGCGACCCCGCATCACGTGCATCTTGCGGGCCCCCAGCACCGAGTAGCTGGTTCTTGTGGACCCTGGATATCTCCGCCTTGAGGGCCTCGTCGAGCAACGACCTGGCTGATGGAGGACGGCTACGACGGGCGTAGTAGGTGCTCGGGGCGATCTGCACACCAGCCTCGCTGAGCGTGGCGCAGATCGGCCAGGCCCCGAGCTCCTCCTTCTTGGCCTCGATGTACTGACAGATCAGCGCGACGGGCGCTCACACTCCGCCGCGAAAAAAGCCGACGCGCTCTTCAGGATCGCGTTGGCTCTTCGCAGCTCTCGGACCTCCCTTCTCCAGCTCCTTGATCCGCTGCGCTTCATCGGTGGTGGTTCCCGGTCTTAGACCACCATCGACCTGGGCCTTCTTGACCCAGGAGCGCAGAGCCTCGGGGTGGACTCCCAGCTCCTCGGCGATCCTGCGGATCGCGCCCTTGGCCCGCGCCGGGTCGGCCAGCGCCTCCAAGGCCCGTCCTCGTGGCCCGCTCGCGCAGCTCATCGGGGTACTTCCTCTGTCCCATGACAGTGATCCTTCCGTGTCATCACCGCCTCCATCAAACCCGGGGCGATTCAACGCATCACGAGCCGGTAGCGGCCCTGAGGCGTCAGCGGAGCGTTACGGTGGGTCATGGCAGCGGGGCTTTCTATGTCAGAAGGATGATTCAGCACCACCCATCCTGACAGCCCAAGCCCCGCTGCCCCCACGACTACAACCTCATGACCCACAACAACTAGCTCCGACCATCCACTCCCCCATACTCATCTGCTCACGCCCGATTGACGCGGGCCAGCACCAGCATGTCGGCGTACTGGCCGCCCACCAAGTAGCGCTGCGTCAGCCGGCCTTCCTCCACAAAGCCCAAGCTGCGGAAGAGCCCGAGAGAGGCGGCGTTGCCGGCCAGGATCCAGGCCTCCAGACGATGCAGCCCCAGCTGACCTGTCGCCCAGTCGATGACTGCCCGGCTGCCCGCCGCACCATAGCCCTGGCCTCGATCGCTCGGCCGCCAGATGCAGATGCCCACCTGAGCGACGCGGCTGCGCCAGTCGATGGCATGGATCGAGGCCTCGCCGACCAGACGACCATGGTCGGCGACCAGCACGAAGCTGTAGGCGGTGGCGGGCAGTGGACCCGCTGTATCGGCGATCTTGCGACGCAGCTCCGCGCTGCTCCTCGGCCGCCAGTAGGGCAAGCCATACTGCGCCAGCTCCGGCCAGTTCGCGCACGCCTCGAGGATGGTGGGGATGTGGGCCTCGGCCAGCGCCTGGAGAGTGATGACCATGGCGCTCCTCCCCTCGGCTACCGCACATCGTCTGCCGCCCGCACCACGTGATGCTACTCATCAGTCTGTAGACCTTCAAGTAGCAGGTAGCCAGGCTGAGAGATGTGGCTGTTGGTGATCTCCAGAAGACGGTGGGCAGGAACCTGCGTGCCTACCGGCTGGAGAGAGGCCTGAGCCAAGAAGCCTTCGCAGACGCCCTTGGCGTCCACCGCACCTACATGGGCGGAGTCGAACGAGGCGAACGCAACCTCACCCTCAAGAGCCTGGAGAAGATGGCAGAGCAGATTGGGGTGGAGGCGCTCCAGCTCCTGCAAAGGTAGTGCAGGGTTGAAGGAGTTGGGAGAGCGGGGTTGTGGTGGATGGGGAGCGAGTTTCGCTCCTGGAGGGCGCTACTGTCACAGCCGATGCAGTGCAACGCAACCGTGACCCTCCGCCCACCGCTGCCAGCACCCCTCGATGGGATACTGACAAAGTTATTGCGCTGATGCTGCGGTCGCACACAGTCGTGCTGGCTGCTCACAGCAGAGGTGCTTGGTTCGGTTGCATGGAAGAAGGCGTGCCCTGTGCCCGTGGAGCAGGAGTGGAGGGTTGGGCTGTGCGCCAGCTGCCTTGAGCCGCTCGACCCGACCGAGGTTGGAAAGAAACACGTCGGCTTCTGCTCAGAGCACTGCCGCAAGCAGGCCGAGAAGATCCGCTACGTCCGGCAGGCGATACGCGATGGCCGCAGCACAGACCCGCTGACTGCACTGGTCATCTCCAGCAATATGATCACCTTCCTCGCCTTTGACCTGGCCTACACCAGGCCGCGACTGAGTGACGAGCTTCGCCAAGAGGTGCTGGCACAGAACGACGGCCGCTGCGTTAGCTGCAACGAGCGGCCAGCGACCGAAGTTGACCATATCGACGGCGGATCGATCGAGCTGAGCAACCTTCGCGGGCTCTGCCGGAGGTGCCACGTGCTCAAGCCACGTGGCGAGATCCCCGACGATCTCACCCGAGACGGCGCAGGCACGATCGACACCAGTGAGCAGTCCCAAAAACTGCGGCAGCTCTGGCGACTGGCACTGCGTAGCCGCCAGCCGCTCGACGAAGCGCCGGAGTGGCGCGACCTACGCGAACGCGCCGCCGAATACGCCGACACCAGGTTCGGCTGGATCACCCAGCAGATCCTGTGCGATGAGCCAACCTGTCCAGCCCATGACGGCATTCACTGGCGAACGGAGTGGCCGCGATATAGGCGAAAGTGTCGGGAGTGGGCTAAGGAGAGGGCTGCGGCTGGTTCATAACCGACAACCACAACCATCCACATACTCAAGGATACAAAGAAGCAGAAATGACAGATATCGAGAATCGTGATCAGCGCAAACAGGCGTCAATCGCAAATATCGTGACCGACACGAACCTTGTCCAGATTGCCAAACTTAGTGCAGCCGCCCTGGATTCATCTATCGCAAGCATCAATAGACTCACGATACCACGAGAGACTCAAGAATCGCTACTTCAAGCAGTAGCAGCAATTGCGGAGATGAGCCAGAAGATGCAACAAGACTGGATCGTAAGTCTGAGCAAGATCCAGATTCAACTGCCACCAATCATATTTACACCTGAAACACGACGCAGTTTGACGTCGATCACCTCAACATTGAGTGAAATAGCCCTTCCGCAGATCCAACAAACATCGCTTGCAATTTCAAACAACCCTGAGCTGATCAGTTCACTCACTCAGACAATAAGCAAGTTACATGTTCTCAACGAAGACTTGAACAAGCGACTGGCAAAGTCAATTGCCGCCATCGACTTTCCGTCAATTTTGAAAGAATACGATTCGACAATCAAAGATTCCAGCACGTTCGCAACCCCGCTCGGCTTAGATCTTGAGCAACTAATTGACACCCAGACGCTGCCGATTGATGCGACAGCAGGACCTGAGGCTTACGAGGTCATCAGCAAGGAAGCACCAGAGCTAGCGGCATCGATTGACGTAGCAGCCGACAAAGCAAATACAGGACTTTTGTCGAAAACAATAGTGCGATATTCGCTTGCTTGCAGCGTGTTGCTCATTATCGCGATGGCGATACTTGTGGGCAACAACAATATAAAAATCCTTCCCCCAGAATGGGCCGCCTGGATTCGATCAATAACACAAATTGGAGCAGAAGGGGTGCCACTTGCGATTATGATAGGAAAAGGCAAATCAGAATAATATTCTGACAACCCACGACATATAGAACAACTCATCCTCTAATCTCGCAGGAACTGACAGCATGACAACAAATCCATGGACGCCACTTTCGGTAAGAAGAAATCAGCGAGACGATTTCGGTCCAATCGACGGCGTTCCAACATTCATGAGACGCAGCATTAATAAGTGGATCACTAATACAATAGAGTGGGTCGCACATGATGGCCAACTGCCACTTGTAACTCAAATTGCACTTGAACTACGTATCGATGAACTCAGCGACAACATTGACAATTTCTATCCTGGCAATGCCGTCATCGTTTGCATACAAAACAGCAGTCTATGGGGTAACATATATGACGAATCAAGGGCTCTCGACGTCATAGATTGGCTCCTTGGTCACGGATTCGGCCACGCACAATCACTTGAACACATCTTAAAGTCTGCTGGCCACGTTCTCCGCGTATCGCCCGACGGCAGCCGTCTAGTGGAGCGGATTGAACCGACTCTTTGGGACGAGTACGAGCAGGTAGCTCAGTTAGACGATCAAGCTTCGCAATACATGCAAGAAGCATGGGCCCTTGCCTTCGGTCGCGACCCAAATTTGAGTGACGCCTGGGGCAAGGCTATCAAGGCCATCGAAACACTTCTTAAACCAATCGTCTCACCCAAAAACAACAAAGCAACCATTGGTAGTATGACCAGCGAACTCCGTCAAGCACCAGACAAGTGGGAGTGCAAGCTGCCGGATCGAGTTTATAACGTCAATGGCGAGATAAACGTCAAGCCCGGCATCGAGGTATTCATTGACGCTCTTGCAACCATTGGCTACCAGCCTGATCGGCACGGCAGTGATCAACCGCAAGACGTCGACGAAGCCACCGCGCGCAGCGTTGTATTCTTGGCTACGACGGTTGTCGGTTGGCTACGAGACGGGATACTGAGAACGGTTGACAGCATTGACAGTTGACAGCAGAGCACAAATCCGAAATACGTAAATAGTTTGCCAACAATTACCGATCGGAAGTATAATCAATAGCATGACTAATAATCCAGATCCTCCCACCAAACTCATCCGCAACTCCACCGCCGAGTTCCTCATCTTCACCGCCCAAGACGGTGATTCCAGCATCGAGGCACGCTACGAGGATGAGACGATCTGGCTAACGCAGCGCCTGATGGCCGAGCTGTTCGACGTGGACGTGCGCACCATCAGCGAGCACCTCGGGAACGTCTTCTCCTCCGGCGAGCTGGAGCGTGAGGCAACTATCCGGAAATTCCGGATAGTTCGATCCGAGGGCTCACGCCAAGTGACACGCAGCATCGACCACTACAACCTCGACGCCATCATCTCGGTGGGCTACCGCGTCAACTCGGTGCGCGCCACCCAGTTCCGCCAGTGGGCTACTAGCGTGCTGCGCGACTTCGCCATCCGCGGCTACGTCATCGACCGCCAACGTATGGAGAACGGCACCTTCCTGGGCGAGGACTACTTCGAGCGCCTGCTTGATGAGATCCGCGAGATCCGCCTGTCCGAACGTCGCTTCTACCAGAAAGTTACCGACATCTACGCCACCAGCATCGACTACAACAAGGACGCCCCTACCACCAAGCGCTTCTTCGCCACCGTCCAGAACAAGCTCCACTACGCCGTCCACGGCCACACCGCCGCCGAGCTCATCACCTCCCGTGCCAGGGCCGACCAGCCCCACATGGGCCTGACCAGCTGGGCGAACAGCCCAGACGGCAAGATCCTGCGCGGCGACGTGACCATCGGCAAGAACTACCTCACCCGCGACGAGCTCGAAGACCTCGGCCGCCTGGTCAACGCCTTTCTTGATCTGGCCGAGTCCCGTGCCCGCCGTCAGATCCCCATGACGATGGAGGACTGGGCCACACGCCTCGACGCCTTTCTCGACCTGGACGACCGCCAGATCCTCGACAGCGCAGGCCACATCTCCAAAGCCCAAGCCGACGACCATGCTCTGAGTGAGTTCGAGAAGTTTCGCATTATCCAGGACCGCAATTACGTCAGCGACTTCGATCGGCTGGAGCAGCAGGCAGCGCAGCAACCCGGCAGAGATGCCAAGCAGGAGTAGCGAATACACTGCGGATTGACCTGGGTGCGGTCTCATTGTCGTTCTGGCTACCAATCACCCCTGCGCCGTCGCCAGATGCTTCTTGACCGTATCCCGCCCAAAGCCGAGCTCCAGCCCGATCTCGATGTAGGTACGCCCCTGGGCGTGGAGCTGCTGGGCACGTTGGAGATCATCGCTGGTGAAGCGTCGCCTGCGACGGGGCGGTTGCGTGGCCTGGCGGCAGGTAGCACGGACGGTGGTCTCTGCGACACCGACCTCGGCAGCGATCTGGCTGACAGACATGGCCGTGCGGGCCATATCGAGGATCTGCTGCTTCTTTGCCGCGCTGACCGGACGGCAGGCCATGTTGCGGACGCCGCGGGCTGTCGGGGTCTCGCTCGCCTGCCCAGTAGGCGCTACGCTAGCCGTACTCGGTTCCGGAGCCACTTCACCCGCGATGAGATGCTTGCGGAAGGCGAGCAGGGGCTTCCAGTTGTTTGTGTCGAGCTTGCTGAAGCGCACCACAGCATCGCTATACAAACCCTCACCCTGAGAAACAGCCCCCGTAGCCGTCTCAGCCGAGGCTGGCCGCCCACCCACCTCCCGTTGACTCAGTTCTTGTCCGACTGTGTGCGGGTCCCATCATTGAGAGTCGCTCACAGCGCCTGACTTGGCTCATTGCGGGGTGGTTGGGTCGCTGGGGGTGTGGTTGTGGTTGGGATTGTGCGGGTTGCGTGGGTGGGGGTGCGCACTAACGTGGGGGTATGAGTCCGTACGTTCGCGCGGTCAGGACGGCGTCGGGGGCCCGTGCGGTGCAGATCGTGTACTCCTCCCGCAAAGGAGCCCGCAGCATCGAGCACATCGGCTCAGCCCATGACGATGCTGAGCTGGCGGCGCTTAAGGAGGTCGCCAGGCAGCGTCTCAACGCTGGCCAGCTCAGCCTTGACCTGCCGGGCCTGAACGGTACGGACGTCGGGGGAAAGGGACCGCAGGCGCTGGCTGGGGCCGGGCGCGTAGCGCCGATCACCTCCAACCGGATGGGAGTGCTCCTGGAGACGCTGGAAGCGGCTTGGAAGGCAGTGGGCCTGGACGGGCTCGGTGGTGCTGACGAGGTCTTCCGCCAGCTCGTTACCGCCAGGCTGATCGAGCCGACCAGCAAGCAGGACTCCCTGCGGGTCCTGGCCGAGGCAGGTCTGACGCCGGTGTCCTACGCCACGGTCAAGCGTCATCTGCCCCGCTACGCCGCTGAGGAGTTCACCCGGGGCCTGTCGCGCCTGCTGGCCGGACGCGCCCGCATCGACCGGGCCTCGCTGGTCCTGTTCGACGTGACGACCCTGTACTTCGAGACCGACAAGGCCGACGGTTTCCGCGAGCCAGGCTTCTCGAAGGAAAGACGCCTGGAGCCGCAGATCACGGTAGGGCTGCTCACCGACGAGACCGGGTTCCCTCTACGGGCCGAGGCCTTTGAGGGCAACAAGGCCGAGACCGCCACCATGATCCCGACGATCAACGACTTCATGAACGCCTACAACCTCGACGACGTGGTGGTCGTCGCCGACGCCGGGATGATCAGCGCCGCCAACAAGCAGGCCCTGGAGGCAGCCGGCCTGTCTTACGTGCTGGGCTCACGCACCTCACGCGTCCCCCACGTGATCAGCTCCTGGCACGACAACCACCCCGACCAGGACGTCCCCGACGGGCTGACCCTGACCCAGCCCTGGCCCGCCGGAGCCAGCGACCAGCGCCGTGACGAGACCATCTACTACCGCTACAGCGCCGACAGGGCCCGACGCACGCTACACGGGATCGACACCCAGGTCGCCAAGGCCGAGAAAGCCGTCGCAGGAAAGATCCCCGTCAAACGCAACCGCTTCGTGCACCTGTCCGGCGCCACCAGGAGCATCAACCGCGACCTGGAGACACGGGCCCGGACCCTGGCCGGGTGGAAGGGATACGTCACCAACCTGCCCAACCCCGACCCCGAGACGGTCATCGGTGCCTACCACCGCCTGTACAACATCGAGAAGTCCTTCCGCATGTCCAAGTCCGACCTGAGAGCACGCCCCATCTACCACCACCTGCGCCAGTCCATCGAGGCCCACCTGACCATCGTCACCGCCGCCCTGGCCATGGCCCGATGGCTGGAGAACACCACCGGCTGGTCCATCAGACGCCTGATCACCACCAGACGCCTGATCACCACCGCCCGCCGCTACCGCACCATCACCATCAACATCACCGGACACACCCTCACAGCCGCCGCCCCACTCCCACCCGACCTCATCCAAGCCCTCAACAACATCCACCACGACACTAAATGAGCCAACTCAGGAGACATGGCCGTGCGGGCCATATCGAGGATCTGCTGCTTCTTTGCCGCGCTGACCGGACGGCAGGCCATGTTGCGGACGCCGCGGGCTGTCGGGGTCTCGCTCGCCTGCCCAGTAGGCGCTACGCTAGCCGTACTCGGTTCCGGAGCCACTTCACCCGCGATGAGATGCTTGCGGAAGGCGAGCAGGGGCTTCCAGTTGTTTGTGTCGAGCTTGCTGAAGCGCACCACAGCATCGCTATACAAACCCTCACCCTGAGAAACAGCCCCCGTAGCCGTCTCAGCCGAGGCTGGCCGCCCACCCACCTCCCGTTGACTCAGTTCTTGTCCGACTGTGTGCGGGTCCCATCATTGAGAGTCGCTCACAGCGGATTGCCAGTATGAAGGAGCGCACTCGTACTCCCAGCCCGCTCAGAAAGGTGTCCAGATACCGGAGCGGCTCACTGTCAGCCGACCCCAGCTCATCCACTCCGGAAGTAGGCTGCCGATCATCATCTCATAGGCATAGAAGGCGATGTCCTCCCCAGGAATCATAAAGGCAGATCCTGACCCTATTCGGAGCAGTTTGCGAAATCCCGGCTGTGCGCTCCAGGTAAGTATCCAGCTCGTCATTGTCGATATATCTTGCTGTGTATCCCCTGGTGTGATGTTGATGATGCGACGGCAGTCGTATGCCTGTGTACCGGCCTGACCTGCAAGTATGGCCGTGGTAGGACGACGGCCATCCGCAATGTGCTGGTCTGTCCAGAAGCCGGCTGAGAGGTCCGTCTTCTTGCACTGAGCGATCACAGAAGGATTATCGATGACGTCGAAAGCCCCTTCAATGAAACAGACACTTCCTACTACTGTCGGGCGTTACCAAGTTGTACTGTCTCATTTAGCGCCATACCGCAAGTATGCTGCACAATACTCTTCATGTCCTCGCAGATCCCACCCCTCATTATTGCTCTGGCATTCTTCGGAATAATTTGTGTCGCCGAATTATACAGAGCGATTCGTCAAAAAATTCGGCGGCGTCAGGAGGAAGCCGCATCATCTCCCCATGAGGGCGAGGAGTCCACCTGGGATGAGCTCACCAGGCAGCACCGACCCATCATGAGCTCCGACCCCGTCTCGTTCTCCCCCGGCCCGTACGAGCGACTCGCGGCGATCTCGGCGCCGTACGCCCTGTGCCACCAGGATCCATGGGACCGTCTCGATTCCTCGGACCCCGAATCTGAACGGGAGATGCTCGCCCGAGACTGGGGAGTGCACTCCCGCATCGATCTTCTCACCCAGATCTTCCAGCTGATCATGTTCGGCCACCGCAGCGACTTCGATGAGGAACGCGCCCGGTGGACCAACACCTCTCTGGCTGAGGCCGAGCGCTACGAGCTGCGAGGCGCAGCCGAGTCCTCTGAGGACGCAGCCGAGACGCTGTGGCGTCTGGAGCGGATGCGCAACAACGACCGGGGCATCCGGAACGTGGACTTCGCGGCCTGGGACATGGTCCGCGCAGCCATGCTGACACGGTACGGCACCGCACTGGGCTGGCTGACCGAGGCGGAGGCGTGGGACACGCTGGCACTGCTGGACCGAGCACTGCGGGAGCGTTATCAGAGCTGGACGCAGGTCTGGGAGTCGTTCCGGCTGACACGCTGGTACTGGTACTCCGAGGGCGGCGAGGAGGAGCACTTCAACGACCTGCACGACCTCAACCGCTCGCTCCTCCTCCTGGGCCCAGACGGACCGTGGAAGCTCATCCCCTGGGAGACCCCGGTTCCCGATTCGTCCCTCATGATCCTGGACGATCTTGTTAACGCCGGGGTAGCCGCACCCCTGAGCACTGGCGAGCGGGCGCGCGCCACGCAGTGGGAGCGCTGGGTCGACGACCAGGTCATCGCCCGCGTACGCCGCTCTCAGCAGTTCGGCCCTTATCACGAACGGCACCACCGGTTCACGAAGAACCTTTGATATGCACCACGACAACGATGTCGCTTGTCGATCCGCCTCATCATCGCCGTCGCTTCGAGCGGGCAAGGAGCAGCGCCCTACCCGCGCTTGTCGACCATCATCTCCACAGCCTTGACGGCTCTACGTCGGCGGGTCTCCGCGCGCTTCGCCTCACAGATCCAGCGCAGATACTCATTCTGGTGCGAGGGAGGCAGAGTCGCGAATATCTTCTCCGCCGTCTCGTTCTCCGACAGCGCCTCGGCCAGCTCCGCCGGGATTCCTGCCTGATCGTTACTCATAGTCTCCTCCAACTGATCGACAGGCTGCCGCACGGTCCAAGGGTTCGTATACGGAGCTTGTGGTGGACCCGGCCGGACTCGAACCGACGACCGACGCGGTGTAAACGCGTTGCTCTACCAACTGAGCTACAGGTCCGACGCAGGCGCTCTGCGAGACACAGCCGTAGTCCCAACCACGACGCTTCACAGGCCTGCACGGGCGGCCGACGGCGCGAACCACCCTGGCCGGTGACTCTACCGCTTCCGCGGCGCAAGCCACGAATCGCCCCGGGCTTTCACCACGACGCAGGACGGCGCTGGACAAGCCGCTCGGCCGCGGGCCGTGTCAGCGCCCTCGGCTGG
The DNA here is from genome assembly GCF_900637975.1 of Actinomyces viscosus. Classification (NCBI taxonomy): domain Bacteria; kingdom Bacillati; phylum Actinomycetota; class Actinomycetes; order Actinomycetales; family Actinomycetaceae; genus Actinomyces; species Actinomyces viscosus. The sequence continues at coordinate 1,049,503 of NZ_LR134477.1, forward strand.
AGACCCTGATTCCGCTCCAGTGCTGCCCCATCGAGGCGGCGGAGGTCGCGTGCATGCCGGCGGTGGCGGCCGCCTCCTCCACCTCTGCGGCCTGAACGGCACCGGTGGTGCGCGCCTTGGGCGTCAGCACCCAGATGAGGCCGGCGCCGTCGAGGTTGGCCTGGGCATCCACCAGGAGGTCGGTGAGATCGTCGACGTCGCCGTCGTCATCGCGCCACCACACGATGGCCGAGTCGGCCACGTCCTCATAGTCCTCGTCCACCAGAGTGGTTCCGGTCTCGGCCTCAGCCGCCTGCCGCAAGGTCTCGTCGACGTCATCGTCGTAGCCGAACTCCTGGATGATGAGACCGGAGGCGAAGCCGAAAGCCCCACCCGCTGTACTCGCCACTTCCTTACACCGTCCTTCTGGGCTGCGCCCGTCTGTCGCTCGCCCGCTGCTGGGCGATGGGTACTAGCCCACCTCACCCGGTGCCAGCCGCGCAAGTGAACACGCACTTCAGATTACCTTGAACTTTGCTTTGAACGCCGTTCCAGACGTAGCCGAGGACTCAGCGACTCACCCTCCGCCCGCTATGCGGAAACCTACCCTCCAGCATGTGGCCCACACCATACGTGAGGTAGGACTTTCCTCCCGCTGGGTGCAGCGTTCGCACCGTCTCAGGTCGTAGATTAGGGCCGTCATCCACAGCGGCCTGACTTCAGTCGCACGTAGACGCCGTCTTCGGCACCACGGTGCGCGCGCAAGGCTCGGGCCCACCGCACAGACGCGAGGAAAGAGGATTCCGTGAGCCCCACCAGTGACTCCACGCCGCTCATTGACGGCCTCCTGACGAAGGTGACCGACAACGACCCAGAGGAGACCAAGGAGTGGCACGAGTCCCTCGATGCCCTCATCGCGGACAAGGGCGCCAAGCGGGCGCGCTACATCCTGCTGAGCATGCTGGCCCAGGCCCGCCAGAAGAACGTCACGGTGCCCACCCAGATGACGACGCCGTACATCAACACCATCGACGTCACCAACGAGCCCTACTTCCCCGGTGACGAGAGCGCCGAGCGCACCTACCGGCGCTGGCTGCGCTGGAACGCCGCCGTCATGGTGACCCGGGCGCAGCGCCCCGGCGTCGGGGTCGGTGGCCACATCTCCTCCTACGCCTCGACCGCCACCCTCTACGAGGTGGGCTTCAACCACTTCTTCCGCGGCAAGGACCACCCCGGCGGCGGCGACCACGTCTTCTTCCAGGGGCACGCCTCCCCCGGCAACTACGCCCGCGCCTTCCTCGAGGGGCGCCTGAACGAGGCGGACCTCGACGGCTTCCGCCAGGAGGAGTCCCGCCCGGCCGGCGGCCGCGGCCTTCCCTCCTACCCGCACCCGCGCCGCATGGAGGACTTCTGGGAGTACCCCACCGTCTCCATGGGGCTGGGCCCCGCGGAGGCTATCTACCAGGCCTGGTTCGACAAGTACCTCCAAGGCGCCGGCATCAAGGACACCTCCCAGCAGCACACCTGGGCCTTCCTGGGCGACGGCGAGATGGATGAGCCCGAGTCGCGCGGCATGCTGCAGCTGGCGGCCAGCCAGCAGCTGGACAACCTCACCTTCGTCGTCAACTGCAACCTCCAGCGCCTCGACGGCCCGGTGCGCGGAAACGGAAAGATCATCCAGGAGCTCGAGGCCTTCTTCAAGGGTGCCGGCTGGAACGTCATCAAGGTGATCTGGGGCCGTGGTTGGGACCAGCTGCTCGCCGCGGACAAGGACCATGCCCTGGAGCACCTCATGATGGAGACGCTCGACGGCGACTACCAGACCTTCAAGGCCAATGACGGCGCCTACATCCGCGAGCACTTCTTCGGCCGCGACCCGCGTACCGCCGAGCTCGTCAAGGACTGGACCGACGACGAGATCTGGGCCCTTCAGCGCGGCGGCAACGACTACCGCAAGATGTACGCCGCCTACAAGGCCGCCATGGAGCACAAGGGACAGCCCACGGTCATCCTGGCGCACACGGTCAAGGGCTACCTGCTGGGCGGGCACTTCGCCGGCCGCAACGCCACCCACCAGATGAAGAAGCTGACGCTGGAGGACCTCAAGGCCCTGCGCGACCGGCTCCACATCCCGATCACCGACGAGCAGCTCGAGGCCAACCCGAAGATGCCGCCGTACTACCGGCCGGCCGAGGACGACCCCTCCCTGCTCTACATGCTGGACCGGCGCCGCCAGCTCGGCGGCTTCATCCCGGAGCGCCGTGACGGCGGTGTCGAGCTCGAGCTTCCCGGCGACAAGACCTACGACATCCTCAAGAGCGGCTCGGGCAAGCAGGAGGTCGCCTCCACGATGGCCTTCGTGCGCCTGCTCAAGGAGCTCATCAAGGACAAGGGCATCGGCCGGCGCATCGTGCCGATCATTCCCGACGAGTCGCGCACCTTCGGCCTGGAGTCTCTCTTCCCCACCAAGAAGATCTTCAACACCCAGGGCCAGAACTACACGCCGGTGGACGCCGACATGATGCTGTCCTACCGGGAGTCCACCTCCGGCCAGCTCATGCACACCGGTATCAATGAGGCCGGCTCGGTCGCCCTGTTCCAGGTCGCCGGAACGAGCTATGCCACCCATGGCGAGCCGATGATCCCGGTCTACATCTTCTACTCGATGTTCGGCTTCCAGCGCACCGGCGACCAGTTCTGGGCCGCCGGGGACCAGCTGGCGCGCGGCTTCATCATCGGGGCCACCGCCGGGCGCACCACCCTGACCGGTGAGGGCACCCAGCACATGGACGGCCACTCCCCCATGATCGCGGCCACCAACGACGCCGTCGTCAGCTACGACCCCGCCTACGCCTACGAGATCCGGCACATCGTGCGCGACGCCCTCGAGCGCTGGTACGGGCCGGACTCGGGTCGCAACCGGGACGTCATGTACTACCTGACCGTCTACAACGAGCCCATCCACCAGCCCGCGGAACCCGACGACGTCGACGTCGAGGGTATCCTGCGCGGCATCCACCGCATCAGCCCCGCCCCCGACGGCGAGGGCCCCGAGGTCCAACTGCTCGCCTCCGGTGTCGGAATGCCCTGGATCGAGGAGGCTCGCCGGATCCTGGCCGAGGACTGGGGCGTGCGCGCTACGACCTGGTCCGTTACCAGCTGGAACGAGCTGCGTCGTCAGGCCCTGGAGGTTGAGAAGGCCAACTTCCTGGCTCCCGACGCCGAGCGACAGGTTCCCTACCTGACGCAGAAGCTCTCCGGGGCGGGCGGCCCCTTCATCGCCACCAGCGACTACGACCACCTGGTCCCCGACCAGATCCGCGCCTGGGTGCCCGGCGACTACTACACCCTGGGTGCTGACGGCTTCGGCTTCTCCGACACCCGCGCCGCCGCCAGGCGTCACTACCTCATTGACGCTCAGTCGGTGGTGGTGCGTGCCCTCCAGGCGCTGGTGGAGCAGGGCCGCCTGGACCGCTCCGTCCTGGCTGAGGCGATTGCCCGCTACGAGCTGACCAACGTCAACGCGGGCGCCTCCGGATCCCAGGGAGGGGAGTCCTGACTCCCGCCGTGCGGCTATAGTACGCAGCGTTGATCAGCTGCGGTGCCGGTGGAACGAGCTCCTCGTCGTTCCACCGGCACCGCCGCGCCTACCGAAAGAGGTCCCACGGTGTCTTGTCCCCCGCTTCTGCGCTGCGCCTCGTTCGTCACCGCGTGCCTGCTGGCCCTGTCCGGATGCTCTGCCGTTCAGGCCGTTCTCTCGGGGTCATCATCGTCCTCCCCGAGCCATGTCCGAGAAACCGCCGCGTCGGAGGCGAAGAAGCCCGCGGACGACCCGGACACCAACGATCCGGACGCCACTGGTCCAGTTGATTCTCTGGAGTACGGCAACTGCACGTCCTCTGAGGTACGCGACTACGACGAGGAGCTGACGGACAACGATGAGGAGGACAGCCGCGCCCAGGCGGAGGTCCAGGTCACCAAGGTCATTCCCGCCTCAGACCAGGTCAACGTCACGACCGACGGGCTCACCGTCGATCAGGTGGTCAAGGTCTCGGCAGGCGCGCGAGACGTAACAATCACCGCAACAAACCTCGTCGTCATCATTGAGGGCGAGATCGAGTCACTCACCGTTCACGGCTTCAACAACACGATCTGGATCGACGCCGCCCGTAAAGTCACATTTGGGTCAAGCGATGACGACAATCTCAATCACGTGTTCTGGCACTCCACTCCACCGCAGTCGAAAGTGGATCCGCAAGGAGCCAATGTGGTGGGCAAGGACATCCACGCCCCGGTCATTCGCTCCTGCAGCGTCTTCTCCTGACACCTCCCGCGAGGGAACGTTCGGCCTCCGTTATCAGCACGTAGCACTCATCTAGCACAAAGACTCCCTGACTACCCCCCGAAATTCGGAGGCCGAGCTCGTTCAGCCCACTGGATCGGGCGCCGTCGGCACCACGGGCGGGGTCGACGGATCGGATCCGGAGTACACCTTCAGGTCACGGAAATGGGGGCGCAGGAGGTTCTCCGGGCTGAGAATCTCATCAAGGACGGACTCCTCGAGCAGGCCCATCTCCAGAACCACCTCTCGCACACTGCGTCCGGAACGGGCGCACTCACGTCCCACCAGGTCGCCGTTGTGATGACCGATCACCGGGTTGAGGTAGGTGACGATTCCGATCGAGTCGAGGACATTACGGCGGCAGACCTCCTCATTGGCCTCAATCCCCACAATGCACAGCTCTCGCAGGGTCGACATCCCGCGAGTGAGGAGATTGATCGACTCGAAGATGGCCTGGGCGATCACCGGCTCCATGACATTGAGCTGTAGCTGGCCCGCCTCGGCGGCGAAGGTCAGGGCGACGTCGTTGCCGATGACCTTGAAGCAGACCTGGTTGACCACCTCCGGGATCACCGGATTGACCTTGGCGGGCATGATGGAGGAACCGGCCTGTCGCTCGGGCAGCCTGATCTCCCCCAGCCCCGCCCGAGGACCTGAGGACAGCAGCCGCAGGTCATTGCAGATCTTGGAGAGCTTGACCGCCAGGCGCTTGATCGCGGCGTGCATTGAGACGTAGGCGCCGGTGTCACTCGTGGCCTCCAGCAGATCCTGTGCTCCCCGGATGTCCAGACCGGTCACCTCGCGCAGATGCCCGACGACGGTGCGCTGGTAGTCGGGCGGGGTGTTGAGTCCCGTACCGATGGCGGTAGCACCGAGGTTCACCTCCAGAAGCAGGGCAGCGTTGTTGCGAAGCCGACCGATCTCCTCCTCCAGCAGGACGGCGAAGGCCTCGAACTCCTGTCCCAGGCTCATGGGAACGGCGTCCTGAAGCTGGGTGCGTCCCATCTTCAGGACGTTGACGAGGTCCGCCCCCTTGGCGCGCATGGCCGCGATGAGCTGTTCGAGCTCTTCGATGAGGGAGTCGACGAGCGTGAACAGCCCTAAACGAAAACCGGTCGGATAGGCGTCGTTCGTCGACTGGGACTTGTTGACATGATCGTTGGGGTTGACGACGTCGTAACGGCCCTTGGCATAGCCGAGGTACTCCAGCGCGAGATTGGCGATCACCTCGTTGGTATTCATGTTGACGCTGGTGCCGGCACCTCCCTGAAACTGGTCGACCGGAAACTGATCCAGGCACCGCTCGGCAACCAGCACCTGGTCGCAGGCCCACACGATCGCACCGGCGACCTCCGGGTCAAGCGCCCCTAGATCACTATTCGCTAACGCCGAGGCCTTCTTCACCTGCACCATGCCGCGAACAAAAGCTTCTTCGTCGCCGACCACCGATCCTGAGATCTGGAAGTTCTCCATCGCTCGCAGCGTATGGATTCCCCAATAGGCTTCCAATGGTACTTCCCGCGCACCAAGAAGATCTTCCTCTGTACGGGTCGCCTGCATCATCTTGAGCCTCCGAAGTTGTCTCGTTGAGTGCATGCACACACACCTCTATGCTGACACACGGCACGCATGCACGAGTCATTGCAGATTCACTTACCGCATGTTCCACAATGGTTACGCTATTGTAACCTGTGTAATCCAGTCCGTCCTCACGACGCGCCACTCTCAGTTATCCCCGTATTTTCAACACGAACTCGTGTCGGATCACACGCCGCGCCAATCGAGAACCTACTGTCATTACGATATTCCAGTCGGTAACATCCACAGCATGGATGAGTTGAGCGCTCCGGGGGTGTCTGCACTGCGACAGGCGCAGGACACAATTATTGAACACTCACTGGACCGCATCAGTTCGGCCCACGATTTCTACCGAACCCTGCCGGAAGGATCTCGCGACCAGATCGCGGCGGTGGCCCGCCTGGGCGTCACGATGTTCGTCGACTCGGCGGAGAACCCCGAGACCCCGCTGGTTCCCTCCCAGATCTTCTCCGTGGCCCCCGCCGCCCTGACCGGGGTCATCACGCTGGAACAGACCCTTGCCCTGGTGCGAACGGTCCTCGACGTCGTTGTTGACGAGGCTCCTCGCGCGGTCCCCAAGGAGGACCACGACACGGTCCGTATCCTGGTCCTGACCTTCGGGCGCGACGTCGGCTTCGCCGCCGCCGAGGTGTACGCCCGGGCCGCCGAGGCCCGAGGGGCCTGGGACGCCAGGCTGGAGTCCGTCGCGGTCGACGCGATGCTTCACGACGATCCCGAGGATGCCGCCACCCGGGCCGGTACAGCCGGCTGGAACGGCACCGGACCGGTGGTGGCGATCGCCGCCAAGACGACCCTGGACGCGCTCGGGGTCTCCCGGCTGCGCCACGAGTGCCGTAACCTCGCCAGCGACTGCCTGGTGTCGGTACGCGGCGACTCCGTCCTCATCGTCCTGGGAGGCAGTCAGGAGGCTCGTGGCTCCTCAGCCAAGGCCTCCTCCGCCCAGGGGCGCAGCGGAAGCGCCGAGCAGCTGGTGGACCAGGCGGCGATGCAGGTGGCCGGCGGACTGGGGGGCTCGGCCGTCGTCGGTCCCGTGGTCCCGGGGATCTCGCACGCGGGCCGTTCGCTGCGCTCCGCCCTGGCCGGGCTTCGCGCCCTACCCGGTTGGGCCGAGGCCCCCAATCCCGTCCACGCCGACGATCTTCTCCCCGAGCGTCTTCTGGCGGGTGACGAGCTCGCCGGCGAGCAGATTCTCAGCCTGGTGCACGCTCCCCTTCACGAGATGGGTGATCCCTTCGAGAGCACCGTGGCCACGTACCTGGCCCTGGGAGGAAGCCTGGAGGCGACGGCTCGAAACCTGTTCGTGCACGCCAACACGGTGCGCTACCGGCTGGGCCGTGTCAGCGAGCAGGTCGGTTGGGACGCGACGAACGCGCGCGACGGCCTCATGCTGCACATGGCGATCATCGTGGGACGTCTGGCGATCGGCCGGGAGGACTGATCCGCCGATGCCGCGCCCGCTGAACCACTGAGGACGCGAGGAGTCCCCGTCCCTGCCGTCCACTCCTGTGGCCGGCCACCCTGTTCGCGGTGGCCGGCCACAGTCTCGGTGGCGTACCGATTCCGGAAACTTCGTCCCCGTCTGGGACAATGGTCTTAGACGCGGCACCACCGTGTCACACTGCACCAACCCTCCAACCACAGCACCGCGCGGGTCACAGCCTGCCCCGTCGCGGCAGCAAGAAGGAGCCATCATGGCCGAGCAGAGCAACGAGGACGTCCTGGCCGTCATCACGCAGATCGTCAGTGAGGAGTCCGGCGTTGACGCCAAGGACATCACCCGTTCCAGCACCTTCGCCCAGGACCTCGACGTCGACTCCCTGGGGCTGCTGACCATCGCCACCCAGGTCGAGGAGCGCTTCGGCGTGGCTCTCGATGACTCCCTTATCCCGACCCTGCCCACCGTCGGAGCCCTGGTGGATCTCGTGACCACCAGGAAAGCCTGACACCACATGATCCCGGCAGCCGTCCGCCGCCCCGATGACGTCGTCGTCACCGGCCTGGGTACCGTCAACCCGCTGGGCGGAGACGTCGCCTCGACCTGGAGCGCCCTGCGCGAGGGCACCTGCGCGATCCGCTCTCTTGAGCACGACTGGGTGGAGGACTACGCGCTGCCCGTGCGGATCGGAGCCCCCCTGGCGATCGACCCAGCCGACCTCCTCCCGCCCCGCCAGGTGCGCCGCCTCGACCGCGCCAGCCAGTGCGCGCTGCTGGCCGCCCGCCAGGCATGGGAGCAGGCGGGATCACCGCAGGTCGCCTCACAGAGGCTTGCGGTGTCCGTCTCCCCCGGCATGGGACCGGTCCTGTCGGTCATGGAGGCGTGGGACACCCTGAGGGACAGGGGGCCGCGGCGAGTTCTGCCGACGGCGGTTCCCTCGCTCATGCCCAACGCTCCAGCAGCCGCCGTCGGGATCGAGCTGGGAGCGCACGCCGGGATCCATGCCCCGGTCTCGGCTTGTGCCTCGGGCGCAGAGGCCATCGCCTACGGCGCGGATCTCATCGCGCTGGGACGAGCCGACGTCGTCGTGGCCGGGGGGACGGACGCGGCCCTCCACCCGATGACGGTGGCCGCCTTCGGAGCCATGAGGGCGCTGTCGACGCGCAATGAGGACCCGGCCACCGCCTCACGCCCCTTCGCCCCGGACCGTGACGGTTTCGTCCTCGGCGAGGGCGCCGGGATCCTGGTCCTGGAGCGTGCCGAGCACGCCATGGCCCGCGGCGCACGGATCCTGGCCGGGCTCGCGGGCTCCGCAGTCACTGCCGACGCCTATGACGTGGCGCGCCCCGAGCCATCGGGCACGGAGCAGGAGCGCGCCCTGCTGCAGGCGATGGAGCGAGCCGGCCTCGATGCCGGTGCGCTCGGACACGTTAACGCCCATGCCACCTCGACCCCGGCCGGCGACGTCGTCGAGGCCGGGGTCCTGGCCCGGAGCGTTCCGGAGACGGCTGTCAGCGCCACGAAGTCCGCAACCGGTCACCTCCTGGGTGGAGCCGGTGGGCTGGAGGCGGTTCTGACCGTCATGGCCCTACGCGAGCGGTGGGCGCCGCCGACGCTGCTGCCCGCCGGCGTGGACCCGGAGCTGGCCGAGCTCGGCCTGGACGTCGTCGGGCCGCAGGGGCGCAGCCTGCCCGACCTGGAGGCGGCGGCGAGCACCTCCTTCGGCTTCGGAGGACACAACGTCGCGCTCGTCTTCACCAGGGCGTAGCCGGAAGCAGACGGACGGCGCCGCAGGACCCGGCTGTGACCCACCGGGCTGGACCGATCCCGCCCCGTCGTGCACAATAGCCGTGCATGCCGCGTACGTCATGACATGAGCCCGGTTGAGGATCGAGACCGTTGGGGAAGGCGAATCTCGAAACCAACCAGGAGGCGATACTCATGATCGGTGCCTACACCCGCGGTGTACTTTTCGTGCATTCTGCACCTCGGGCGCTCTGCCCCCACATCGAGTGGGCGGCGGCCGAGGTGCTCGGTTCGCGTGTCCACCTGGACTGGACCGAGCAGCCTGCGGCTCGGGGCATGATGCGGGCCGAGACCAGCTGGGTGGGGCCTGCCGGGACGGGAGCCAGTCTCGCCTCCGCCCTGCGAGGCTGGGCGAACCTGCGCTACGAGGTGACCGAGGAGGCGAGCGTGGGAACCGACGGCGGCCGTTGGTCGCATACCCCCGACCTCGGGATCTTCCACGCCCAGACGGACGTTCACGGCAACGTCGTCGTCCCTGAGGACCGGATCCGTGCCACGCTCGTCTACGCGGCCGATCCCGACAGGATGCGCCGTGAGCTCGATCTGGCACTGGGGCAGGCCTGGGACGACGAGCTGGAGCCCTTCCGCTACGCGGGGGCCGGCGCGCCCGTGCGCTGGCTGCACCGCGTCGGCTAGGGGCACGCGGAGCCGGACCTCCTCGGTGACCGTCTGACAACAACGGGTGGGGGTAACAGACTCGGAGTCTGTTACCCCCACCCGTCTTGTGTCTCAAGCGCGTTACAGGCCCTGGGCGCGCAGCTCCTTCATCGCCTTGGCCCGGTTCTGCCGGTCGAGGCGATCGAGGTAGAGGTGCCCCTCCAGGTGGTCGCACTCGTGCTGAATGCAACGGGCCATGAGCTCCTCCCCCTCGACGACGACCTCCTTGCCGTCCAGGTCCGTGCCCTCGGCCCGGGCGTACCAGGCGCGCTCCGTGGGGAACCACAGGCCCGGAACCGACAGGCAGCCCTCGTCCCCGTCCTGGTACTCGTCCTTGGAGAGCTCAACGATCTTGGGGTTGAGGATGTAGCCGATCTCGCCGTCGATGTTCCAGGAGAAGGCGCGCAGACCGACCCCGATCTGGTTGGCCGCCAGGCCCGCCCGGCCGTCCTCATCGACCGTCTCAAGCAGGTCCTCGACCAGAGCCTTGACGGAGTCGTCGATGTCAGTGATCCAGTCGCACTCGGTGCGCAGGACCGGGTCGCCGATGATGCGGATGTCGCGGTATGCCATGGCGGCATCCTCCCATGACTGGAGCGGAGTGGTCATGTTCGGTCCGTCGCGCCGTAGGGCGCGACGTAGGGCAACGCCACGTCCGGCTCCCCGATGGCTCCCTGCGCACCACCATCACCGCAGCCGGCAAGACACGCTCCCAGTACGTCCGCGACCTCCTCGAGACCGCCTAAGCCCGCAAGCACACCCTGCCCAGCGCGCGGCAACACTGAAGATACTGGAGATACTGGGCCCCTCGCACTTGAAGGTGTGGGGGGCCCATTCAGCGGATCTCCACCGGCATCGCGCCGGAAGACGACGGAGCCCCAGCCGGTGGGGCTGGGGCTCCGAGTGATGGCTCCTGCGGCTGGACTCGAACCAGCAACCGTCCGATTAACAGTCGGATGCTCTGCCATTGAGCTACGCAGGAATGCGTTTGACGCGCAGTGAACTTTAGCAACATCCCGCGGCAACGTCGAATCCTGCAAATCACCGAAAACGCTGCAATTCCTGGGACATCCTACCGTGTGGGCAGCCCCACACCCTCTCTGACGCGGTTTTCCAGCGCTTGAAGCGCCTCATGATCCTCTTCGTCTGAGACCTGGGACATGGCCGGACGGGTCACAGAGTACAGCTCCCCATCCGCACCACGACGCACGCTGGCGGTGGCCGTGACACCGCTGGGAAGCGTGGCGACCGCACTGTGGACGATGGCGGCCTCGACCCGCTGGCGCAGGGCCTTGGCGAAAGGAGCGACGTCCGTGGGCGCGTAGGTGTCGCCATCGCGGAGCCCTGCTGGAACCTCTAGAACGAGGTCATCGCGATCCAAGTCCGTCCATCTCAGGGTGAAGGCCCGCTCCTCGGCGTCCCAGGAACCCTGCTCCACCTCGTCCCAGGCGTGATGCTCGGGCCTGCTGCGCCCGCTGAAGACGACGAGCGCGTCGGCGGTGGCCGCCGCCCATGCCGAGCCTGCCTCGTCCAGGGGGACCGCGCCCAGGACGGGCTGATGCAGCTGCTCACGCATCTCAAGCGGGAGCACGGTGGTGGAGCGGGCGGATGAGCCTTGACGACGTCGCAGGTTCAGCATGCCCGCCAGGCTACCCGCACCACCTGCCCGGTGGCCCCACCCGCGGCCGTCAGGCTCCCTGCCTGATCTGCATACGGCGCTGCTCAAGGGCGGCGATCTGGGAGAACAGCTCCCGGTAGCCCTCATCCTGTGGGGACATCCGGCGGTGCCGCGAGCGCATCTCGACGAGCTGGCGGTTGATACCCATGACGGCCAGAGAGCTGAGCACACCCTTGGCGTAGCGGTCGAGCCCTAAGTCGTCCACCTCCGTGCCGCGCCCCCGAATGGTCGGCAGCGGCAGGGGCGCCACGGCCAGCTCGGTGATGGCGGCCTCGACCAGGCCGATGGCGCCGTCACGCACCTGCTGGAGCCAGCGCAGCGTAGCCCGTCGCTGCGCCTCCTGCTCCCCCATCCCGGCGGCCACCGCCTGCTGTACCAGTCCCGGCACCTCTCCGGTTCCTCCGGCAGCGGCAACAGCCTCGTAGACGGCCCGGTGGGTGAGCTGGCCGAAGGAGTCCGCCCCCAGCTCATCGGCTCCGGCCCGGTGCGCGGCCACCGGAAACTGGACGATGACGGCCAGGGCCTCGCGCTCGAGCTGCTCCACGGGGTCGGTCACCGGTGGCAGACCGCGCACCGGTGCTGCGGCGTCGGGGCCTGCGGTCTCGTCGGCGGGCCACTGGCCGCCGCGGGCTGCGGAGGGCTGTTGGCCTCGTCGCCCGGCGGCCTGGACGGCGCTGTGGACCTCGGCGTCGGGCAGTCCCAGCCATCCGGCGAGGCGGCGGGTGTACTCGCGCTTGAGCGCCCGGTCCCGGATGCCGGCCACGACCGGTGCCGCTGAGCGCAGCCCCCGCACCCGCCCCTCGGAGGTGTCCAGGTCCAGGTGGGACAGGGAGGTGCGGATGACGAACTCGAACAGCGGTACGCGCCTGGACAGCAGGCGTGGGATGCCCTGGTCCCCCTCCTTCATGCGCAGGTCGCAGGGGTCCAGGCCGCCGGGGTCGACCGCCACGAAGGTCTGGGTGGCGAAGCGCTGGTCCTCCGCGTAGGCGCGCAGGGCGGCCTTCTGGCCGGCGGCGTCGCCGTCGAAGGTGAAGATGACCTCGCCACCGCGGGCCTCGCGTCCCTGCCCGGTGACAACTCCCGCGGCGGGGTCATCGATATCGCCCAGAAGGCGGCGGACGACCCGCACATGGTCGGCGCCGAAGGCGGTGCCGCACGTGGCTACGGCCGTGGTCACCCCGGACAGGTGGGCGGCCATGACGTCGGTGTAGCCCTCGACGACGACGATCCTGTGGGAGCGGGCGACCTCCCGCTTCGCCAGGTCCAGTCCGTAAAGGACCTGGCTCTTGTGGAACACGGGGGTCTCGGGGGTGTTGAGGTACTTGGGGCCCTGGTCCTCCTCTGTGAGCCTGCGCGCCCCGAAGCCGACAGTGGCTCCGGTGACGTCGCGGATGGGCCAGATGAGGCGGCCCCGGAAGCGGTCGTAGACGCGGCGTCCGTCCTGTCCGCCCCGGCTGCACAGCCCGGAGTCGACCAGCTCGGCCTCGGTGTAGCCGGCACTGCGCAGGTAGCGGGCGAGGTTGTCCCATCCGGCGGGGGCGTAGCCGACGCCGAAGTGCGCAGCCGCTTGGCGGTCGAAGCCCCGGGCGGTGAGGAAGTCGCGCCCCACCTGGGCCTCCGGGCCGGCGAGCTGCTCGCGGAACCAGGCCTCGGCCAGACGGTTGGCGTCCATGAGGCGCTGGCGGGTTCCCGGCTCCACCCCGCGCCGGACCGCTCCGCCCTCCTCATAGCGCAGCTGGACCCCGGTTCGGTCGGCCAGGTACTCGACGGCCTCGGCGAAACCGAGGTGGTTGATCTTCTCGATGAAGGTGATGACGTCGCCGCCCTCACCGCAGCCGAAGCAGTGCCAGTAACCGAGCTGGGGGCGGACGTGGAAGGAGGGGGTGCGCTCGTCATGAAAGGGGCACAGCCCCTTGAGCGAGCCGACTCCGGCGCTCTTGAGGGTGACGTGCTCGCCGACGACGTCCTCAATCCGGGCGTGCTCACGCACCGCCTCGATGTCCTCACGTCTGATCAGTCCCGCCACAGGGCCATCGTAGGCGAGGCCGCCGACATCCTGCGCAGGCGCCTACCGCTCCCCTGCTGCGTCCGTCCTGCTACACCTCGGAGAACATGCCGCACAGCCGGGCGTGCCAGGCGCGCGCGGAGGTGTCCGTCAGGGAGGCGATCTGGTCCACGACCACTCGCAGGCGAGCGTCGTCGTTCTCGGCCCGGTTCCAGGCGTCGGCCAGGACGGGGTCGATCCCTTTCCCGCCGCCTGTCATGAGAACGTCGGCCAGGTCGAAGATGAGGGTGCGCTGGCGCAGGTAGACCGGTTCGTGCTCACGGGGCTCCATGACGTAGCGCACGGCGATGCCCTTGAGCAGGAGGATCTCCGCGGCCGTCTCCTCGGGGATGACGAGCTCGGCCCCGTAGCGGGTCAGGGGTCCGTCTCCGTAGGTCTGGCGGGTGGCGGTGGCGACTGCTGAGACGAAGCGGCCGATGATCTCGCTGGTGAGGTTCTTCAGGCGCGCAGCGTCGGCCACCGAGCCGTTGTAGGAGCGGATCCAGTAGGGCTGGCCGGAGAGCCTGCCGAAGGCAGCACCCAGGGCGTCGGCGCTGAGGTCGGTGCCGTACCAGGCCCTGGTGGCCTCAAGCAGCTCGTCGACCTCATGCGGGTCGGTCAGGCAGGCGGGGTCCATGCGTCCCAGGGCGATGGCGTCCTCGACGTCGTGGACGGAGTAGCCGACGTCATCGGACAGGTCCATGATCTGGGCCTCGATGCAGCGCCTGCCCTCCGGCGCCCCCTGACGCATCCAGGTGAAGATCTCGGCGTCGTCGTCATAGGCGGAGTACTTGCGCGCACTGCGCCCACTCGCGCCACCCGGCCCCCGTCCCTTGAGCCAGGGGTACTTGGCGACGGCGTCGAGGCTGGCCCGGGTGAGGTTGACGCCCACCGGCCGTCCGAGCTCGTCAAGGGTCTTGGGCTCCAGACGGGTGAGGATTCGGAAGGTCTGGGCATTGCCCTCGAAGCCTCCGATCCGGCGGGCGACGACGTCGAGAGCCTTCTCTCCGTTGTGCCCGTACGGCGGATGACCCAGGTCGTGGGACAGGCAGGCGGCGTCGACGACGTCGGGATCGCATCCCAGCGCCTGACCGAGCGCGCGTCCCACCTGCGCCACCTCGAGGGAGTGGGTGAGCCGGGTGCGCACGAAGTCGTCCGCTGAGGGCCCCAGCACCTGGGTCTTGGCCCCCAGGCGCCGCAGTGCCGAGGAGTGCAGGACCCGGGCACGGTCGCGCTCAAAAGGAGTGCGCTGAGGATTCTTCGCCTGCTCGTGAACAAAGCGCTCAGCATCCTGTGATCGGTATCCAGCCAGGGCAAGACTGTCGCCTCCGTCGATACGCACAGGCCTGGATCCAGATTTCTGCACTGACATAGTCACAAGGTAGCGCAGAAGCGGGTTACCATGGTCGTCACCGTTCCGACACCTCCGACACCGTCCCAAGGGAGCAACGGCATCCGATCTCCTCAGCATGTGGTCGCCAGCACCCGACGAGACACCGATGAAGCACTCTTAGGAGTGACGCTCCTGGGCACCAGTCCGGCGGAAGGGAGACACCTACCGTGACCACAACCACTACCCTCGTTCACCGGCCCTACGACGGTCCGGAGGAGTGGTGGCGCCACGCACTGGTCTACGAGATCGCCTCACCCGCCCTGGGAGCCGCCGATCTGGACCACACCGACCCCGTCATTGCGCACGCCCTCTACCTGGGAATGGACGCGGTGCTCCTGCGCCCAAGCTTGCTCGACGTCAGCTCTGAGATGGACTCGATCCGCCGTTTCATCGACAAGGCGGGAGAACAGGGCCTGCGCACCATCGTGCGCATCTCCGGTGCGCTCGGTCCGATCACCGGCCCCTACGCCAAGCAGACCACCGGCTTCATCACTGGGCTCGAAGGGGCGGGCGAGGATCTGCTGCGCCGCTCGGAGGCCTATCTCCAGGCCGGGGCGGTCGGCATCGACCTGGGAACGATCGTGCCTCCGCAGATCACCACCGAGACCCGCCTGGACCGCCTCAGTGCCTACTTCGCCATGCTCCACGGCCAGCTCGCCGAGTACGTGGAGGAGGGAATCATCGGCGCTGATGTGACAGCCGACTACCCGGACTCGTTGCGCCACCACCTCCAGGACGACTGGGTCCACCACCTGCGCGACGACTGCCTGACCCTGACCAGGTGGAGCGCCGAGTCCCTCACCGCCCACCTGACCCGGTCCCTGGACGAGCACGACCGCTTCGGCGCACCACCCACCTGGCGCTTCCTGCCTCCTCACATCCTGTCCGAGCACCTGGACCCGGGGGACGGCCAGCGCTGGTACTCCGTCGACCACGATCTGCGCCTGCTTCGAGGGCTGGCGCTGCAGGCCATGATGCTGGCTCTGCCGGGTTCCCTCTACCTGCGGCAGGGTGACGAGATCGCCCTGACCGATGGCGACAAGCCCACTGCTCCCCTGGAGCTGGCGGACATGGTGGCCGAGCACACTCGGGGACAGTCCTCCCAGTTCGGGTCCCCCGCCGCGACCGTGCGGCACGCCGCCCACGTGCGCAACGAGTACAACCTGGCCTGCGCACCCCTGGCCTTCGTCACCGGGCTGGAGTGGTGCCCGCCTGAGGCTCTGGCCTTCCTGGTGCGCGGCGTGCTGGTCGTCGTCAACACCTCAGACTCCCCGATCATCCTGCCTGCTGAGGCCAAGGTGCTGCTGTCGTCTCAACCCCTGCGTCAGGACCAGGGGCGGCTGTTCATCCCTCCGACGACGACGACCTGGCTTGAAGCCACAACCGTGGCCTAGAACAGGCGACTGCAAATTTCGTTCATCTCTTGCAATCATTGCATTAGGCAGTTAAATTGTGGTGCGGGGCGAGGGGTTCCTCGCTCCGAATCTGATTCGAAGGAGAATCCCTGTGGCACCCACCCGCCGATCCTTCTTGACGATGGCAGCCGTCGCCACCACCGTTTCAACCGTTGCATCCTGTTCCAGCTCGCGTAGCGCCAACGGCGCAGCCGCCTCAGACGGTACCGACCAGCAGGCAACTGGGACCGCTGGAGGCGGCTCCAGTGCCGACCTGGTCATCTGGGCCGATCAGAAGAAGGCCGACTCACTCAAGGAGATCGCCAAGAGCTGGGGCGACAAGCAGGGCATCTCGGTGGCGGTCCAAATCGTCGCCAACGACCTCCAGCCCAACTTCGTCACCGCTAACCAGGCGGGCAACGGCCCTGACATCGTCGTCGGTGCGCACGACTGGATCGGTAACCTGGTTCAGAACAGCGCAATCCGGCCAATCGTCCTGAGTCCTGAGGCGGAGGCCAACTACACTGATGTCGCTCTCAAGGCAGTCACCTACGACAGCCAGGTCTACGGCACGCCCTACGCGGTCGAGTGCTTGGGCCTGTTCGTCAACAAGGCGTTGACCTCTCTCACCCAGCCGGCCACCATCGAGGAGATGATCGAGGCCGGGAGGGCGGCCGGCACCGAGCTCATCCTGTCCCAGGCCGTCGATGAGAAGGGCGACGCCTACAACATGGAGCCGATCTACACCGCGGCAGGAGGCTACCTGTTCGGTAAGAACCCCGATGGCTCTTACAACTCCAGGGACCTGGGTATCGGCCAGGAGGGCTCGATCAAGGCTGCGGAAAAAATCAGGCAGCTCGGCCAGCAGGGAGTCCTGCGGAAATCAGTCACCGCGGCCAACCACATCTCCTTATTCACCGATGGCAAGGCCCCCTACCTCATCTCCGGGCCCTGGGCGCTGGCTGACATCAAGAAGGCCGGCATCGACTACCAGCTCACCAGGATCCCGGGGTTCGGCGACATCAAGGGCAGTCAGGCCCGCCCCTTCGTTGGTGTCAACTGCTTCTATGTCGCCTCAAACGGTAAGAACAAGGCCTTTGCCGAGACCTTCGTCGCCGAGGCTGCCAAGGACATGACCTTCGCGGCCTCGATGTTCCCGTCCAACGAGCTTCCGCCGGCGCAGAAGGATCTCGCTGAGAAGCTCAAGGCGGAGCAACCCGACATGGTCGCCTTCGTGGGCCTTTCCTCCGAGGCTGACCCCATGCCCGCGATCCCGGCCATGTCATCGGTGTGGGAGCCCCTCGGACGAGCTCAAGCCAACATCGTTGCAGGCGCGGACCCTGCCAGCACCATGACCGGAGTCGGCGAGACCATCAAGGCCTCGATCGACGGCTCATAGCCAGGGCTCTTCTTCCCAACGCGCCCCTTTTCAATCACCTCCAGAATTTCTCCTACTACTTTCCCGCTTATGGAAAGGACTTGCAGATAATGACGTCCGCATCCACCACCGTCCCACGGGAGAAGACCACGACCGTCAGGAGCGTCATCGGACGCATCGTGGTTCTCTCCCTCACGCTGGTCGCAGCGATCTATCTCGTCCCGCTCCTCATCGCTTACCAGATGTGGTTATGGCTGGGTGTTGTCCTCCTCGCTACGGTCGCCATGTTTCTGTTGTACTCGACCAAGAGGTTCGTACCAGCTAAGTACCTCTTTCCTGGCACATTCTTCCTGACCGTCTTCCTCATCATCCCGATCATCCTGACAATCCAGACATCCTTCACCAACTTCGGAGACGGTTACCGCGGGACCAAGGAGGAGGCGATCACCGCCATCACCAACAACTCCATGGTTCGCACAGAGGGCTCCCCCACCTACGGGCTATCGGTCGCGACAGACGGCGACGTCACCAATGGTCCCTTCTCTCTGTTCCTGGTCAACCCGCAGACCAAGGAGGTCCTGCGTGGAAGCGACGGTAAGAGGATGGAGAAGGTCGATGCCTCCGCCGTCACCGTCGACGACGGCGTGGTGACCAAGGCCGACGGCTACACGATCCTGACGCCCAGGCAGATCAACACCGCCTATGAGGACATCACCTCCATGTCGGTCCCCTTCTCCGAAGAGACCACAGTCAAGGTTCAGGGCGTCAGGACCGCATTCGAGGGCACCAAGAGAATGGTGTATGACAAGTCCTCCGACACCATCGCCAACACTGCCACCGGAGACGTTTACTCGGTCAAGAAAGTGGGGCTGTCCGAGCACTTCGTCAATGACAGGGGCGAGAGTCTGGCCCAGTCCTGGAGGCAGAACGTAGGGTTTGCCAACTACTCCCGGCTTTTCACCGAAGGGAACCTGGCCTCCCAGTTCCTCAAGGCCTTCACCTGGACAATCATCTTCGCCTTCGGATCGGTGCTGCTCACCTTCGGCCTCGGCTTCTTCCTGGCGCTGACTCTCAATGACGACCGTATTAAGGGAAAGAAACTCTACCGATCCTTCCTGCTGCTGCCCTACGCCGTCCCCGGCTTCATCTCGCTGCTCGTGTGGTCGAACTTCTACAACCAGGACTTCGGACTTATCAACCAGACGCTGCACCTCAACGTCCCCTGGCTGTCCGACCCGACCATGGCGAAGGTCGCGGTCCTGCTGACGAATACCTGGATGGGCTTCCCCTACATGTTCATCGTGTGCACCGGAGCGCTCCAGTCCATATCCGGAGACGTCAAAGAGGCCGCCAAGATGGACGGTGCCAGCGGGTTGCAGGCCACCTGGCGCATCATCACCCCTTTGCTCCTGGTCGCCGTCTCCCCTCTGCTGGTGAGCACCTTCGCCTTCAACTTCAACAACTTCAACGCCATCCAGCTACTGACCGAGGGGGGCCGTTCCCGGCAGGAGAGTACACACGCGGAGGTACCGATATTCTCATCTCCATGGTCTACCGCATCGCCTTCGGTCGCTCCGGCTCAGACTTCGGATTCGCCTCAGCCGTCTCGGTCATCCTTTTCGCCGTGACCGGCGTCCTGGCCGCCTTGCAGTTCCGGGCCACTAAGAGGCTCGAAGACGTCAACTGACCAGAGTCGATTGCGAAAAGAACAGAATCGCTATGAATACCTCTTCCAAGACCATGTCCAAGCGCTCCGACAGATCCCTGACCGCTGAGAACCGTATGCCCTTCTCGCGATGGTTCCGTGAGATCGGCTGGAGGCATGTCGTCGGCATCCTCGCCCTCGTCTTCGCCGCTTTCCCCGTCCTCTACGTCGTCTCCGCCTCGCTCAACCCGTTGGGGACGGTGGCTTCCACCAGCCTCATCCCTACCAGGATGAGTCTGGTTAACTACCAAAACCTACTGGCTGAAGTTCGTGGTCCCTTCCTACGCTGGTACCTCAACACCATCATCATCTGTTCAGTGGTGGCCACCGCCCAGGTCTTCCTCTCTCTGCTGGGCGCCTACGCGTTCTCCCGCTTCCGATTCACAGGACGCCGCGGAGGACTGTTGGCCCTGCTCCTGATCATGATGTTCCCGGCGATCCTGTCGATGATCGCCATCTACACGATGATCTCCGACATCGGCCAGGTAGTCCCCTTCCTCGGCCTCAACACGCTGGCCGGCTACAGCTTGGCACTCATGGGCGGGGCACTGGGGCAGGTGTGGCTCATCAAGGGAACCTTCGACACCATCCCTCGGGAGCTCGATGAGGCCGCCATCATCGACGGATGTACCCACTGGCAGGTCTTTAGGATCATCCTGCTGCCTACCCTCAGACCGATCATCGCCACAACCTTCCTGCTGGCCTTCGTCGGAGTTATCAGCGAGTTCCTCCTGGGGTCGATCATCCTGACCGATAACTCTCAGAAAACCCTGGCAGTGGGGCTCTACGGCATGCTCGTCGGCGATCGATCCAACAACCTGGGTATCTTCGCCGCCGGCGCGGTCCTTACCATGGCCCCGGTGATCGCACTGTTCCAGTACCTGCAGCGCTATATCGTTGGCGGCTCATTATCGGGCGCGGTCAAGGGCTGAGCAAGAGGTTCGAATCACCAAGCTTCCGGCGGTGAGGAGAACGAAGAATCAGGGGCGTGCGACACCTCGTCGCCGCCCCTGATTCACGGCAACGATGCTTGATCTGCGATAATTGCGGCTGGAGGGCCGAGCGATGAGCTACCGGCGGTTCACGCGAAAAGGCTCCTCTCCTTCACCGATCCTCGTAGGATTCACTCATGCCACAGAGACTCACCCTTACCGACATCGCCGACCAGGCGGGTGTCTCCACCGCCACCGTCTCACGTGTGCTCAATGGAAAGTCCAACGTGGCCGACTCGACTCGGCGGCAGGTGCTCGCAGCGCTCGACATCCTGGGCTACGAGCGGCCTGAGTCCGTGCACCAGGCATCCCGGGGCCTCATGGGGCTGATTGTGCCGGAGCTGAGCAATCCGATCTTCCCCCTGTTCGCCCAGCAGATCGAGCAGCTCCTGGCGCCTTCCGGGCATACCCCGCTGCTGTGCACACAGACGCCCGGCGGCATCAGCGAGGACGAGTACATCGAGATGCTGGTGGACCGCGGCGTCGCGGGAATCATCTTCGTCTCCGGGCGCCACGCGGACACCACCGGCGACGTCACTCGCTACCAGCGTCTGCGTGAGCGCAGTGTACCACTGGTGACGATTAATGGTAACGCGCCCACCATCAAGGCCCCGGGATTTGCCACCGATGACCGCCGAGCCACCCGGGTGGCGGTGGATCACCTCATCGCCCTAGGGCATCAACGTATCGGGCTCGCCATGGGGCCGATGCGCATGGTTCCGGCTCAGCGCAAGCGCTCCGGCTACGAGGACGCCATGAGTGAGGGACTGCCTGGCGAGCCGCTGCGGATCGTAGAGACGCTCTACACCTACGAGGGTGGTGTCAGTGCGGCTCTGCACCTGCTGGAGCAGAGCTGCACCGGCATCGTGTGCTCCTCGGACGTCATGGCCCTCGGAGTGGTCCATGGGGTGCGTCAGACTGGCAGGTCCGTGCCTCACGACGTTTCCGTCATCGGCTACGACGACTCGCCGCTCATCCCGATGACCGACCCGCCGCTGACCACGGTGCGCCAGCCGGTGGACGCCATCTGCCGGGCGGCCGTCTCCACGCTGCTCGCACAGCTCGACGGGGAGAGGCCGGCCAACACCGAGATGCTATTCGCTCCCGACCTTATCGTACGCAACTCGACTGCTGCGGCCCCCATCGACTGAGACGCCCGTACGCGCTGTAACGGAATCCTGGGTGGGAGGCAACCTGCGCGGGTGGGCTCAACGCGACCAGGTCCGGGCCAGCCGGCCGCCCATGTCGGTCAGGCGCGCCTCCAGCACGTCGGGGCCACCGGCGTCCCACGGCTCGATGGCGTGGGGCTCCTGCAGGCTGTAGACGCTGGAGATCCCGGCACCGGCGAGCTCGCCCCGGGTGGTGGCGCATCGCCCGCACACCAGGACGGCAGGAAGCGCCTGCGAGGCGGCGAGATCTCCGACGACGTCCACGACGCCGTCGGCCAGAACGTCATAGAGCTCGCCCGAGGCGGTGACCACCATGTCCTGACCGAGGACCGTGTCAGAAAGGCCCAGGATCTCCGCCATGACGCGGGCTCCGGGCCGTGCCCACGCCCCCAGGGCTCGCAGCGCCATGGCGCCGCCTCCGGCCGCCCCGGTCCCCCAGGTGGTGGTGCTCAGGTGCCCCGTTCCCCGGGAGTTCGCGGCGGACAGGGACGGCATCTGTGCGTCGTCGAGCGCGGAGACGACGGGGAGCAGCCTTTGTTGTCCACCAAAGGATGGTCGCGGGGTGGCGGCCGCGCTCACAGCCTCCGTGGCGGCGGCGCAGGCTCGGCGATCCAGCTCCTGGGCCTGTGCGGGACTTAAGGAGGTGATCTCCGCCAGTGCCGCACCGGCCCCGCTCATGCCTCCCAGGGCGATGCCGTCGGCCAGGGCCAGTCCGAGACTGCGTCCGACGAGCAGGTCCATGGCCGCTGGGGCGCCACCGAGTGCGTCCAGCGCCCCGGCTCCGCCATCGTGGACGGCGGAGCGGGACAGCCCCACGACGAGCGTGTCGGAGGGAGAGGTACGGCCCAGGGCGGTTCCGATGACCTGCCCCAGACCATAGGTGCTGCCATGGCGAGCCTCCTGGGCGCTCTCATCGGGGTCCAGGGGAGGCGCCAGGAGGCGAGCGGCGTCGAGGAACCAGGTCCTGCCCTCTCCTGGACGCTGCGCCGCCGACCGTGCCGGGCCGGGGCCCAGCCGTACCAGGTCGACCTCCCGGACCTGTCCGAGCGGTCCCTGTCCCTGAATGGCCTCACGGGAGGCGATGCGCTCCGG
The DNA here is from genome assembly GCF_900637975.1 of Actinomyces viscosus. Taxonomy (NCBI): domain Bacteria; kingdom Bacillati; phylum Actinomycetota; class Actinomycetes; order Actinomycetales; family Actinomycetaceae; genus Actinomyces; species Actinomyces viscosus. Next base: position 1,072,166 of record NZ_LR134477.1, read on the forward strand.
GGCGATGACCTGGGCCGAGCCTGGGCCGCCGTCGGCCATGGGTACCAGGGTCAGGGAGTCGTCGGGACGCACCGCGTGCCAGCCGCGCTCCAGGCAGGCGGCGACACTGCTGGCCGGAAGGCCCCGGCCCGGGCCGGCCAGAGGTACTCCGGCCGGCTCGGGCCACAGCCCGCCGGGGGCGAGGAGGACCTTCATGCCCCGATCCTCACGCAACGGTTCCGGCGAGCGTTTTGAGTCATGAGGCGATGGCGTCACCGAGACGGGCCAGGAGGAGGGCCTCAGCGACCACGATGCGCTCGAGCTCGCCCAGGTGCATGGACTCGTTCTCGCTGTGAGCTCGGGTGTCGGGGTCCTCGATCCCGGTGACGAGCACCTGGGCGTCGGGGAAGGTCTCCTTGAGGGTGGCGATGAAGGGGATGGAGCCGCCCTGGCCGATGTTGACGGCCTCGGTGTCCCAGGCAGTGGACAGCGCCCAGTGGGCGGCCTCGGATGCGGGGGTGGTCTCGGACCCGTCGAAGGCGGGACCCGCCTCGCGACCGGTGACTGTCAGACGGCCGCCGAAGGGCACGTGCTTCTCCAGGTGGGCGACCAGGGCCTCCTGGGCCTCGGCGGGGTCCTGGCCCGGAGCGATGCGCAGCGAGAGGCGGGCCGTGCACGAGGGGGTCAGGACGTTGCCGGCCAGGTCCAGGGGCGTGACATCCATGCCGATCAGGGTCAGGGAGGGCTTGGTCCATAGCCGGGCGGTGAGGTCACCGGTGCCAACGAGCTCGACGCCGTCGAGGACCCCGGCGTCGGCGCGGAAGTCGGCCTCCGGGTAGTCCGGGAAGTCGGCGTCGGCCTGAGGGTTGGAGACGAGTCCGGCGACGGCGACGTCACCGGCGTCGTCGTGGCAGGAGGCGATCAGGCGGCACATGGCGGTGGCGGCGTCCAGGACGGGGCCACCGTACTGGCCGGAGTGGAGCGCGTGGTCGAGCATGTCGAGGCGGACGTCGACCTGGACGACGCCGCGCAGCAGGGTGGTCAGGGAGGGGGTGCCGACCTTCCAGTTGGAGGAGTCGGCCACGACGATCACGTCGGATGCCAGCCGGTCGCGGTAGGTGGTCAGGAAGCTCTCGAAGGAGGGGCTGCCGACCTCCTCCTCCCCCTCGATGAACACCGTCACCGAGCAGGGCAGCTCGCCGTCGGCCAGGGACGCCAGGGCGCGCAGGGCATGGGTATGAGTGATGACGCCGGCCTTGTCGTCGGAGGTGCCGCGCCCGAAGAGCCGATCACCGCGGCGCTCGGCGGTGAAGGGGTCGGCCTGGTCCCAGCCGGCCGGGTCGCCGACGGGCTGGACGTCGTGGTGGGAGTAGAGCAGGACGTGCGGGCTGCCCTGGGGCCCCTCCTTGTGGGCCAGGACGGCGGGCCTGCCGGGGGTGCCGTCGGGGGCCGGGACGGAGAGGATCTCCGCGTCCAGGCCGCTGTCGCGCAGGAGCGCGGCCACGGCCTCGGCGGAGCGCTGGACCTGCGACTGGTCGTGGCTGGAGGCGGAGACGGACGGGATCGCCACCAGATCGGTCAGGTCGGAGATGATGGCGGGCATGGAGGTGTGCACAGCGGCGCGCACGGCATCGACAGTGATCATGGTTTTCAGGGTATCGCGTCGCTGCCGCTAGTCTGTGCACCGTGAGCCTGTTCAAGAAGCGCAGCCAGACCCCTGACCCGGAGCCTGCGGCCGAGCCCGCCCCCAAGCCCGGCGGCAAGGGGCGCCCCACTCCCCGGCGCAAGGACCAGCAGGCCAAGAACCTGCACCCCGTGGTTCCCAAGGACCGTCAGGCCGCCAAGCGCGAGGCGCGAGCGGCTCGTGACGAGGCCTGGAGGCGGCAGAGCGAGGCCATGGTCACCGGTGATGAGAAGTATCTTCCCTCCCGGGAGAAGGGCCCGGTCAAGCGCTACATCCGCGACTACGTCGACGCGCGCTTCAGCCTGGGCGAGTTCTTCATGCCCCTCATCTTCGTCCTGCTCATCCTCTCCTTCGGCCTCAGCCGCCTCCTGCCCCAGTACCCGCTGGTCAGCTTCTACACCGTGCTGGCGATGAACGGCTACCTGCTGCTGGCGATCGCCGACTCCGTGTGGGCCTGGAGCCGGTTGCGACGCCGTCTGTACAAGAAGTTCGGCGAGGAGCGGGTCAAGGACGAGGGAACGATCTTCTTCTACATCATGTCGCGCTGCTTCATGCTGCGGCGCTTCCGCCGTCCCGCCGCCCTCGCGAGCCGGGGGCAGTACCCCTCCTGAGCCCAACCCGGTCCCGGCCGCTTCCGGATGATGGCCCTATGACACCCGCATGACACCCGCAACGGTTCCGCGTCATGGGACCGTGCCGTAGGGTGGTGTTATGGAACACACTGTTGGATACAGGCATCTGGGCGCATCCGGGCTGAAGGTCACCGAGATCACCTACGGCAACTGGCTCACGCACGGCTCGCAGGTGGAGGCCGACACCGCCATCGAGTGCGTTCACACGGCCCTGGACCTGGGAATCACGAGCTTCGACACCGCCGACGTCTACGCCAACACCGCCGCCGAGGAGGTTCTGGGGCGGGCGCTGTCCGGCAGGCGCCGCGAGTCCCTGGAGATCTTCACCAAGGTCTACTGGCCGATCGGCCCCAAGGGCCCCAACGACGTGGGCCTGTCCCGCAAGCACATCATGGAGGGCATCAACGGCTCCCTGGCGCGACTGGGCATGGACTACGTGGACCTCTACCAGGCTCACCGCTACGACCACGAGACCCCGCTGGAGGAGACCATGCAGGCCTTCGCCGACGTCGTGAGGGCCGGCAAGGCCCTCTACATCGGGGTCTCGGAGTGGACTGCCGAGCAGATCCGTGCCGGCCAGGAGCTGGCCACGCAGATGGGTTTCCGCCTGATCTCCAACCAGCCCCAGTACTCGGCCCTGTGGCGGGTCATCGAGGACAGGGTGGTTCCCACCAGCCAGGAGCTGGGCCTGGGGCAGATCGTGTGGTCGCCCATGGCGCAGGGGGTGCTGTCCGGCAAGTACCTGCCCGGCCAGGAGCCGCCCGCAGGCTCACGCGCCACCGATGACAAGGGCGGCCGCCAGATGATCTCGCGGTGGATGCGCGACGACGTGCTCACGGCGGTCCAGGCCCTGCGGCCCATCGCCCAGGACCTCGGGCTGACGATGCCTCAGCTGGCGATCGCCTGGGTGCTGCGCAACCAGGCAGTCTCCTCGGCGATCGTGGGGGCCTCGCGCCCCGAGCAGCTGGCGGACACGGTCAAGGCCTCGGGAGTCCATCTGGACGACGACGTCATGGCCGCGGTCGACATCGCCCTGGGCGACGTCGTCGAGCGCGACCCGTCGCTGACCACGTCCCCGGACAGGCGCCCCGCCTGAGTCGCCGCCGGTACCTTCACTGCGCTAGACACTGGTCTCAGAGCCGCGTCATACAGTCTGCAGGGATGCGGCCTGGTAGGTGGTGAGCTCGTCGTCGAGGTAGCCGGGCTTACAGATGCGCCACCCGAACCAGGCCATCGGGATGACCGAGGCGAGCAGAACGATCAGCGGTAGCCTCCAGCCACCGGCGACGCCGTAGAGCCAGCCGATAAGGAAGGGACCGGCGCTGGCCATCGCGTAGCCGAGGCTCTGGGTGAAGCCGGACAGCGCCGCAGTGACCCGGTAGTCGCGGGTACGGGCGGTGACCAGGACGAGAACGACCTGAAAGGTGCAACCGGCCAGGCCCAGCAGAACCACCCAGAGCCAGGCGAGCGCCGTCGGAGCCAGCAGCAGCCCCAGGTAGCCCGGGACGAGCAAGGCGATGAGCCCCAGCATCCATGGCCCCACGTCCCGGGCTCTGGCGACGATCGTCGGGACCATCAGGCCGGCCAGAGTGCCGCACAGCGAGAAACCTGCCAGCAGGAGAGCGGCGGAGGCCAGAGACAGTCCGGCGTCACGGAAGATCTGGGGCAGGTAGGCGAAGGTGACGTAGGCGTGCATGGACTGGATACCGAAGAACAGTCCCATCGACCGGGCTCGGGGATTGCGCGCCATATCCGCCAGCCCCGGTCCGGGCGCTGATCTCGCGGGTGACTCCGCCTCGCCCCGATCCTCTCCTCTGGCTAAGACGGCCACTGAAGCCACACTGCCGTGCTCCGGGCCTTTGCCGGGCCGCCACCGTGCGTTAACGACGACAGCGATCCACGGCACCGCCGAGACCATCGCGCCCCATCCCCACAGGGCCAGGCTCTGCCTCCAGCTGCCGCCGGCCGTGATGATCCCTGGGGCGAGGACCTGAGGCAGCAGGGCCCCGATCGGCAGAAGGATGACGTAGATGCCGGTCCACCTGTGGGCGTGCAGCCCGAAGCGCTGCTTGATGGCCATCGGCACCAGGACGTTGCCCAGCCCCGCACCGCAGAGCCCCACCACGCTCAGCGCAAGGAAGGGAGCTGCCGAGGTGCTGATGGACCGTCCGAGCAGCCCTACCGCCCCGATGACGGCGGCCAGGGCGAGCCCGCAGGCCGGCCCGATACGGTGGCCCAGACGAGCGGCGACAGATCCCGCCAGGGCGAAGGAGAGCCCCGGCAGGGCGGCGAGCAGCGCGGCCCCGGTGGCGCCCATTCCCACACCGCCACGGATCTCGGCCAGGACCGGCCCGACGGAGGTTGCTGCGGGCCGCAGCATGAGAGCGGCGAGGATGATTCCGATTCCTATGACCGGCAGGCCAGGAGGCGGCGTTCGGCGTTGGCGCATAGGTGGGGACGCGTTGATGGGGACCTATCGTGGCCTGCGGGCGGTCGCGCCGGCCGTGGCGGTGGCCAGGGCCCGGTTGATGCGCCCCGGCCAGGCCGGCCCGTTGTAGATGAAGGCCGAGTAGGCCTGGAGCAGGTCCGCTCCTGCATCGAGCATGAGCTCGGCGTCCATGATGGAGGAGATGCCGCCGACGCCGATGATGGTGGGCTCCTCCCCCAGCCTGCTGCGCAGGCGGCGCACGACCTCCAGGGCGCGGGGCAGGAGCGGGGCCCCGGACAGGCCGCCCTCCCCCAGGTCATGGTCGATGGTGGTGTTGGTGGCCACCACCCCGTCCAGGCCCATGTCCAGGACCAGGTCGGCGACGGCGTCGAGGTCCTCGTCCGCCAGGTCCGGGGCGATCTTGACCAGGAGCGGGACGTGGCGCCTTGCGGCGTGGTCCGCGGCCTCGCGCACTGTCTCAAGGATCGGGCGCAGGGCCTCGACGCTCTGCAGGCTGCGCAGCCCGGGCGTGTTGGGGCTGGAGACGTTGACGACGAGGTAGTCGACCCAGCGGGCCACCGCCGCGGCCGAGTAGCGGTAGTCGTCAACCGCGTCCTCCAGGGGTGTCACCTTGGTCTTGCCGATGTTCGCGCCGACGACGATGGAGCGCCCCCGCGGTGTACGGCGCAGGGCGCGCAGCCGCGTGGCGGCCTCGTCGGCACCGGAGTTGTTGAAGCCCATGCGGTTGCGGATGGCCCGCATCTGCGGGTAGCGCCACATGCGGGGCTTGTCGTTGCCGTCCTGGGCGTGGGCGGTGAAGGTGCCGACCTCGATGAAGCCGAAGCCGAGCATGTCCAGCCCCTCAACGGCCTGCCCCTCCTTGTCCATCCCGGCGGCGAGCCCCATCACGCCGGGGACCGGCCGGGCGAAGGGACCACCCTGGTTGGCCGAGGGGACGGGGAAGGCCGGGCGGCGTCCCCACATCTGACGCACCACGTCCCTGACGAAGGGGACCTTGCCGGTGACCTCGATCGCGTCCAGGCACACGTCGTGGATCAGCTCGGGGTCAATGCGGGTCAGGACGGTCTTGTACAGCAGGTCGTAGAGCACGGTCTCAGGCTACCCCGGTGGGGTTCATCGCGGTTGATACGGTCGTCGCCGCCGGCGCGTGCAGATCCGGACTCGGCGCTCCGGGCGTTCCTGCTTCGCGCGGTAGGCGGTCTCACGGTAGCGTGGTGGCAGTCCCAGCCTGGTCGCAGGCGTGTTCTCAGAGGTGGTCCGTGTCCTTCAACCGCGATATCCAGATCGATCCCAACCGGGTCCAGACCCGTTCCGGCGGCGGCCGGGGCGCGATGATCGGCGGAGGCTCGATCCTCACCGTCATCGCCGTGGTCCTCATCTCCCAGCTGACCGGTGTGGACCTGTCCTCCATGCTGGGGTCGCAGCAGCAGGCCGGCACGACGACGTCGACGGCCTCGTCCATCGACACCTCCGTGTGCACCAGTGGGGACAGCGCCAACAAGTACACCCAGTGCCGCATGGTGGCCACCGCCGAGTCCCTCGACGCGGTGTGGACGGACCAGCTGCCCGCCCAGGCCGGGATCACCTACGCCAAGCCCGAGTTCGTCCTGTGGGACGGCACCCAGATCTCCTCGGCCTGCGGGAACGCCTCCTCGGCCGTGGGCCCCTTCTACTGCTCAGGAGACCAGACGGTCTACCTGGACATGAGCTTCTTCTCCGAGATGGAGAGGTCCCTGGGCGCCACCGACACCCCTCTGGCCGAGGAGTACATCGTGGCCCACGAGTTCGGGCACCACATTCAGCACCTGACCGGGCAGATGGCTGCGGCTGACCGCTCGGGCAGCGGTGCGACGTCGGACTCGGTGCGACTGGAGCTTCAGGCGGACTGCTACGCGGGGATCTGGGTGAACCACGCATCCTCGACCGCCGACCCGGAGACCGGTCAGCCCTTCCTCAACCGCCCCACCAGTGAGGAGATCAGTGGTGCGCTGGGAGCGGCCGAGGCCGTGGGCGACGACCACATCCAGGAACGGGCCAAGGGCCACGTCGACTCCGACACCTGGACCCACGGCTCCTCCGAGCAACGCGTGCGCTGGTTCACCACCGGGATGAACACCGGCTCGGTTCAGGCCTGCAACACCTTCGGCGTCGACGCCTCCCAGCTCTGAGACGGCTGCGGCGACGTCGCCGTCACTCTCACACCTCTCCCTTCCCCACCGGTCTCTGCGGTTCTAAGGGGCCCGTCGCCTTCCGGGCGGCGGGCCCCGTTTGCGTGCGACGTGGCGTCACACCTGACGCTGTGATCATGACGCGTACTGCACCGGCGTCATCACCGGAACCGGACTTTAGGAGGAGACCATGGCCACGGCACTCATCATCGTTGAGTCTTATTACGGCAACACCCGAGCCATCGCCGAGGCCGTCGCCGCCGGGTTAATCGAGGGCGGCGTCGACGCCCAGGTCATCGGCGTTGACCAGGCTCCGAGCGCTCTGCCCGCGGACCTGGATCTGCTCGTGCTGGGAGCCCCTACCCACAACCGGGGCCTGCCGACTGCGGCCACACGGGCCAAGGCGCGCGAGCAGGCGGGGACGAGCGAGTCTTCCCGTGGGATCGGCGAGTGGCTGGAGACCACGGCGATTCCGGCCTCCACGGCCGTCGCCGCTTTCGACACGGTCGTCTCCAGGGGCTGGCTCAGCGGGTCGGCGGCCAAGGCGATCGCCAAGGCGCTGCGGCGACAGGGGCGGGAGACGTCGTCGGTCAGGAGCTTTGTCGTCAAGGCGAGCCGGGGACCGCTGGCAGGTGGCGAGGAGACCGGTGCCCGCACCTGGGGACGCGAGCTCGCGGTTTCGGCAAGCGACGGATAGCTGCGTACCTCTTCGCAACAACTGTGCATCGCATCATCGAAAGGAAAACAACAACATGACAACAACGAACCACGACAAGTCGACCCGGCTACAGCTGAGCGGACGAAACATCGCCGGAGCCTGCCTGGCCGTCTGCGGCCTCCTCCTCATCATCTGGGGAGGGACTCTCCAGTCCGTGAACGTCACTGACCCCGACTTCATGAGCTTCGCCGTCAGCGGGCTGGTGACCGTCGCCACCGGGGTATGCCTGGCGACGGCGCCTCCTCCTGCTGCTCGTGTCGCACTCATCTGGCTGGCAACGCTGACGTCGATGCTCTTTCTTTTCATCATCGGCATGGAGGTCATCGTGTCCCTGATGAGCTGTGTGATGATCGCCGGGATCGCCACCTGGCTGACCATCAAAATCCTGAGATGAGAAGGGCGGCCGACTCGGTGCGGTAACCAGGGTAACGGCGAAGTCGCTTCCGGAAAGGTTCAGGGAAGCGACTTCGCCGAGCTTGTTCCTGGGTGGTTCAGTAGTAGCGCCACTGCCTCATGTCGCGGTTGTAGACCTCGACGATCCGCGGATGCAGGAGAGTGGAGGGCTCCATGGTCTCGGTGCGGGCCGGCTTGGTGCGCATGATGAACTCCAGGGTCGCGCGGTCCTGGTAGGTGAGCCCCTCGGGCAGTGGCTGACTGATGAGGTTGTGCGGCGTCCTAGTGGATAGGACGAAGCCCCATTCTCCGAAGGAGGGGACGTTAGTCGAGAAGGGCAGGATCTGCCGGTCCGGCTGAGCGGCGGCGACGGTGCTGGCCACCGTGGAGAAGGCGTGGGGTGAGAAGAAGGTGGAGGTGGCCTGGGTGACCATGACGCCTTCGGGTGCCAGCCGCGTCTCGATGTGCCGGTAGAACTCGGTGGAGTAGAGCTTGGCGAGCTTCTCGTTGGAGGGGTCGACCAGGTCGATGAGGACGACGTCGTAGGTGGTGCTGGAGTCCCGGACGTAGGTGAAGGCGTCGTCGTTGACGACGTTCACCCTGGGGTCGGACAGGGAGGCGTGGTTGAGGTCCTTGAGCAGGCGGTTTTCTCGTGCCAGCTCGGTGACGCCGGGATCGATGTCCACGATGGTGACGTCCTTGACGCTGGGGTAGCGCAGGATCTCTCGCGCCAGCAGACCGTCCCCGCCTCCGAGAACGAGGACGTGGGCGGGGTCCTTCACCGAGGTCATGGCACTGGCCGACAGGGTCTCGTGGTACCGGGCCTCGTCCAGGCTGGAGAACTGGAGCTGGCCGTTGAGGTACATGCGCAGGTCGTTCTGGTAGTCGGTGAGAACCACCTTCTGGTACGCGGTCTGCTGGTAGTAGACGACCGGGTCGTTGTAGGCCAGTGCCTCCACGCTGCGCTCGATGCGGTTGGCGGCAACGAACATGCCGACCAGTGCCACGACGGCGGCGGTCGCCGCCCACAGAATCTTGCGCGGGGTGCGCACCTGGAGCAGGACGAGGACCGCGACCAGGACGTTGAGCGCCCCCACCAGGTAGGCGCCGCGCATGAGGCCGAGCTGCGGGAGGAGGACCAGGGGGAAGACCAGTGAGGCCACCAGAGAGCCGAAGTAGTCGATGGCCATGACCTTGCCGAGCAGCTCGCTGGTCGAGCGGCGCCCGAAGGCGGCGAAGGTCCGCACCAGCAGTGGGATCTCCAGACCGATGAGGATGCCGATGGTCAGGCTGATGCTGCCGAAGACCACCCAGTGCAGGCGGGTGCGCCCGAAGGCCAGGTACAGCAGGAGGACGGAGTTGCCTCCGATGAGGCCGAGGAGGACCTCGCTGACGCCGAAGACGACCGCCGGAGCGGCACGGAAGCGATTGACCAGCAGCGAGCCGATGCCCATGCCGAACAGGGTGATGCCGGTGGCGAGGCTGAAGCTGAGGACGGAGTCTCCCAGGAGGTAGGAGGCCGCCGTGCCCAGGATGAGCTCGTAGATGAGCCCGCCGATCGCGGCCAGCAGTGCCGCGGTGAACAGGGCGACGTTCTCCCGTCGTCCGATTCGGCCGTGGGTCATGATGGGGCGCTCAGCTCAGGATGGTCGCTGCGATGATGATGGCGATGGCGAGCGCCGTGCCGGCGAAGGCGACTCCCAGGCCGATGTTCTGGTCCTCGATGAGCTCGCGCCTGAGATCAAGACGGAAGATGCGGTTGACGAGCAGTGCGAACACCATGAGCAGGACGACTCCGAGCACCGCGTAGACGATGGTGCTGAGCAGGGACTGCCAGTTGAGGTCAACCGACGACTGGTGGGTGATGGCCATGAGTGACATGTCTTCTCCTTCGTGTATGCATGGCAAGAGGATGAGGTTCCGAGTTCTTCACTATTTTCCGACGCCGCCACCTCCGCCCCCGTAGACGGAGCGGTTACGGAAGAACGATCCGCCTCCCGATGGAATGAGACCGTCATCATCATTCCACTCAAGGATCGCCATCAGAATGAGAAACAGAATGACCCAGAATAGAGGTGACTTCCAACTACCCCGAAGTCCAGGGCTCACCGATGAGAGCCACCGGCCAAGCCGTCGTGCGACGCCTGGCACCCACCACGGCCGATACACGGGTCTGCCGAAGATCTTGGACTGACGCTCAGGCAACAGGGCCGTTGTGCGATAAGCCTCACGCTCCCGGCAGCGATGCTCATCGATCACGATGCTGGAGAGCGGCTTCCTCGCCCCTTTGACACGGAGCTCGACGCATGTCGTCGTTGAAACAGCTCCTGTCGGATGCGGAATGGTTCCAGTTTCGTAATCAATATCGGCTCGGTATATGTCCTCAACCTCAACGGTATACGGTCGACCATTGACTTTCACCTGCCGGGCCTGACCGACCTCGAGCGCGAGCGGATCGATCGTCGGTTGAATACTAACCGGCTCGTGAAGAATGGCCTTATTCGCATCCCGATTGATCTCAAGCCAGAGCTCCTTACCGTTGTCGTCGATCAGGCGCCACTGCTCCCACCGAGTGAGGCTCCGGCTTCGCCGATCCCGCCGTTTCAGGAGAACTCGCCCCATGACGGTGTAGGAGTGACTCTTTTTCCTCAAGGTGCCCCGGAGCGTCTCACCGATATGCAGATCACCTCTGATACTCACAGCGTGATCCCCGAGCTGGTCACCTGCTGAGCCTGAAGCCGCTGACGCACCATCTCCCCCACTGCCTCGATCTGCACAGGGGTCAGTGTGCGGCAGCTGGTGAGCGTCACATAGCCGGTGCCGGACTCGGGCCAGGTGTGAGCAGCAATGTGTGACTCGGACAGGATGACGACGGCGCTCAGCCCCTGGGGCTCGAACCGGTGGTGCGCCCTGGAGACGGCAGTCAGTCCCGCCTCCCGGGCGGCGTCGAGGAGAATCGACTCGACGGCGGGGAGATCATTGAGCACGTGCGGCTCGGCCCCACTGATCTTGTAGCTGACAGAACACAGGCTCACCGCACTCACGCGAGCACGGTAGCAATGTGACCGGTTCCCACCAAACGGGGCGATGTCCCCATCCAAGACCCGCCAAGCGGCCGGAATGGAGCTCTGCGCTCCGTCATCGCTGAGGCGCGAACCTACTTGCCGACGCCGCCTCCGCCGCCTCCGTAGACGGGACGGTGACGGTAGGTCCGTGAGGAGCCCGTGTCCGAGGTGCTGGTGGAGTCGGCGCTACCGCTGGAGCGGGTGCTGCTGGAGCACGAGGAGAACAGTCCGACGACGAGCACGACGCTGACGATCGCGCCGATGAGGGCGCACCCGATGTTCCGGCCCGACCCACCTCCAGCGGGTCCGCCTCCAACGGGACGCCTGTTGTAGATGACGCGCCCGAAGAGCTGCCTCTGCTGGGCGGAGGACAACGTGGTCTTCCGGTAGGCCAGCAGGTCACGGAACCGGTGGCTGTCGATGGTCAGCCTGCTGGTCACCCCGGCCGGGTCGGTCAGCCGCAGCTCGACGTAGGTCATCGTCTCGCCGAGGTTCAGGGGGCACACCGGGGTGCCGACGACCTCCTCAAGCGTACCGGTGGTGACCTCCTCGACAAGCGCCCAGTGCGGAGCACCGTTGACCGTCAGCTGCAGCTGCTGGCCGACGGCCAGTGCCCACGGCTCAATGGTCTCCTGGAGGTGAACGGGCTCGTAGAACAGGACCTCACCGGGGTCGTGATCGAGCTCGACCCAGGTGTCGGCACTGCCGGCGCCGATGAGCTGCCACTCCTCCCAGTAGTAGAAGCAGCGGTCCTGCGTGTCCCACTCCTTGAAGAGCAGGCAGCCTCTGACCGACAGGTTGCCGGCACTTCCCTGAAGCATCTCGCCAACCTGGAGGTTGGCCCGCATACCACTCATCTGAATGTTCCCATCGGCGAAGGACGACGCAAGGACCGCACGACACCGTCTCGGTCGAAGCCATATCCTCCTGTCATCACGCGGGCACAGTAGCAACGTGGTCAGGTCCCGGCAAACGGATCGTTCTCCCCATCGCCTCGTCCCGTCAGGGAGACTCGAGCAGTGACTGAGGCCGTTGACAGCGGGGCAGGGCTCGATGCGCTGAGACCGTGTGAGACTGGCACCATGCGCGTTGCACAGATCGCCGAGCTGACCGGGACGACGGTGCGCACGGTGCGCCACTACCACTCACTGGGGCTGCTTCCGGTGCCCTCCGAACGCGGAGGCTGGCGAGACTACGACCTGGGCCATGTGGCCCGGCTCTCCCGGATCCGCTGGTTGGTGCAGGCAGGCGTGTCGTTGGAGACCATCAAACGCGTCCTCGACGAGTCCGAGGCGACCGTCGTCGAGCAGACCGGCGACGCACCCGTAGTCGGCTCCGTTGTCGAGGACCTGGCCGGGGCCCTGACCGCCGTGGAGGATCACCTGGCCGAGGTGACCAGACAAAGAGACATGCTTGCCGGGCTGCTGGAACGGGCCAGGACCGGCTCGGCTGTCTCGCCGATGTCCCCGCGCATGGCGGCCTTCTTCGACCGTCTGGAGCAGGCAGCTCCCGATGAGGCCACCCGCACCGCCGTGCGCAGGGAACGGGATCTGACCGACCTGGCCTGCTACCGCGGTCAGATGCCGCCGGAGGCAGAGTTCCTCTTCGTCGACCCGGATCCTCGTTACGACGCCGAGTCGCTGGCCCTCTACTCTCAGGATCCGGCCGAGCTGTCGGACGCGCAGATCGAGCAGCGTGCACGGGTCACGGTGTCACGTCTGGAGACCCGGATGACCCCTGCACGCCTGAGGGACCTGGCGAGCAGTGTCGACACCGAGGCGGTACGGGCGCTCTTCCGCCTCATCACTCGCATCGAGTACCTCGATCCTCGCCTCGCCCAGGCCTCGGAGCGAGAGTTCCTCGCCGCGATCGATCGGTGGCGCAGGAATGAATAGGTCTATTCCACGAGATTCGGGGTCTACTGGCCAGGAACTGACCGCAGTGCACGGGACCCCGCCCCTCGTGGAGTACACCCACCTCCCGGCCAGTAGCACCCAGACCGCGTGCCGTACGGCGGCGCCCTATGAGGACCGCCCCGCCCACCTCTCAGTACAGTCACCCAGCTTATTGGCACATCTCAGGCTGGATCGCTGCCGTCCTCGCGCTGCATATACCTGCTCCAGTAACCCGCCTCTGCCTTGATCTGCTCAACAACGTCGACCCACAGACCGCTGGGGTCGGCGAACCCGAACCGACGCTGCCCGAAGGGCTCGTCGGTAAGCGGGTACGTCACCGGCAGTCCCCTTCCGGTCAGCTCGGCGTGGGCGCTCGCCGCGTCGTCAACCTCCAACTCGAAGCACATGCCGCGTCCCGTGAAGGTATCCGGTCCGGGCGGAGCTGAAGGGTGGTCCGGTGTCATGAAGGCAATCGACGCACCACTGTCTGCGTCCGTCATGAGGGTGAACCAGGTGCTGTCGAAAACGGCGCGAAAACCGAGGTAGCGCTCCCAGAAGTCTCGCGACTCCTGCTTCTGGGCGGTGACGACGATCGGATAACGGTCTCGCAGGTGCATAACCGGCCTCCTGGGTCTCGGAGAACAATTCACATACTATGGGTATGTCAGAGTGTTCCACATACCCTCAGTATGTCAATCGTCGGAGGAAGCATGCCCGGAAATCGTCAGGCTCAACGCGCAGCGACGCAGATGGCGCTCATCTCCGAGGCAAGGTGGCGCTTCGCCGCTGAGGGCTATGCCTCGGTACGGCTGTCCGACGTCGTGGAGGCCTTGGGGATGACCAAGGGGGCGCTGTACCACCAGTTCGCCGGTAAGAAGGACCTCTTCCGGGCTGTTGTCCGGCAAGTGCAGCAGGAGGTCGCTGACCGAGTCGAGGCCGCGGCCCAACCCTGCACGGATCCTTGGGAGGAACTCGTCGCAGGCTGCGAGGCGTTTCTCACCTCCCACAGCAATCCCGAGACCCGGCAGATCATGCTCATTGACGCGCCGAGGGTACTGGGATGGCGCGAGTGGAAGGAGATGGATGGGGCCTGCTCGGAGAGACTTTTGACTGGGGTTCTGACCGAGCTCATGGGCGACGGTACTCTCACTCCCCGGCCGGTGGAGCCCGTGGCTCACCTCCTGTCCGGAGCGATGAACGAGGCCGCGCTCTGGCTTGCCGAAACCGACTCCCCCACAGCGCTGAAGGACACCATGGATACTCTCCTGTGCCTGCTCGGCTCGCTACGAGCCGATGGTGTCGTACCGGCCGGTAACGCGAGTACGGTCGAGGGTATGAGCGAGCGGCTTCCCTCTTCTGACAACGTGATCCTCAAGGGCATTCGCGAGGAGCCCAGCCCCGAGGACGGAATGCGGGTCCTGGTGGACCGTCTCTGGCCTCGCGGCGTGTCCAAGGAGCGCGCCGACCTGGACGAGTGGGCCAAGGACGCCACGCCCACCACCGAGCTGCGCCGGGCATTCCACAGCGGGGAGCTGCCCTGGCCCCAGTTCGTCGACGCCTACCGGGCCGAGCTCACCGAGCGGCCCGAGGCGGTAGCCGCCGTCGAGCACCTGCGCTCCGAGGCGCTGGATGGACGGATCACGCTCTTGTTCGCCGGCCACGACCACGTCCACTGCCACGCGCGCGTCCTGCGCGAGGCGGTGCTCGGCGTCGAGGAGGACCTGTCCTGATGTCGTGCTCGACAGGATCTCAGACGTTGAAGCCCAGGGCGCGCAGCTGCTCGCGGCCCTCGGGGGTGATCTTGTCCGGGCCCCACGGCGGCAGCCACACCCACTGGATGCGGACCTTGTCGGCAAGGAGGGACAGGGCCTGCTGGGCCTGCTCCTCGATGACGTCGGTCAGCGGGCAGGCAGCGGTCGTCAGGGTCATGTCGAGCACAACGGTCCCGTCGGGCTCGATCGACACCCCGTAGAGCAGACCGAGGTCAACGACGTTGATTCCGAGCTCGGGGTCGATGACGTCGCGCAGAGCCTCCTCGATAGCGGCGACGTCGACACCCTCGGTGCTGGCGACGGCGGCCGGCGCGTGCTGGGCGGCCATGGGGTTGTCGGCGGCGGCCGGCACCCCTGTGGGGTTCTCACTCATGGCTTCTCCTTCTCTTCTGCGGCAGCTCAGTCTTCGGGATGATGGGGATACGGCGGGGATACTGGGATGACGGGTCCTGGATGAGTCGGCTCCAGGCGGCCGGCGTACCGAGGCGCATCGGCCTACTCTGCGTCTGCCGGCTCGGCGGCGGGCAGGGCGACGCCGGACTTGGCCAGGGCGTCCTTGAGGGCCATCCAGCCCAGCAGGGCGCACTTGACGCGGTTGGGGTACTTCGAGACCCCCTCGAAGGCGGCTCCGTCCTCGAGGTCGTCCAGGATGGCGTCGTCAACGCCCTTGCCGCGTGAGTGCATGAGGGTGTCGAAGTCCGCCTCGAGGCGGGCCACGGTAGCCAGGTCCGCGCCGTCGACGAGGTCGTGCATGACCGAGATGGAGGCCTGGGAGATGGAGCAGCCGTCGCCCTTCCAGCCAATGGCCTCGATCCTGCCGTCCTTGACGCGCACCCCCAGGGTCACCTCGTCACCGCAGGTGGGGTTCACCTGGTGGCTGGTGGCGTCCGGGGCGTCGAGAGCCCCGGAGCCGTGACGCTCACGGGAGTGGTCGAGGATGACTTGCTGGTAGAGCTGGTCGAGTTCGTTCATGCTCACCTCTGGAAGTAGCGGCGGACGTCGGCGATGGCGGACAGGAAGCGGTCGACCTCTTCCGGGGTCGAGCAGACCCCGAAGGACAGGCGCGAGGAGGCGTGGATGCCGAAGTGCTTGTGGATCGGCTGGGCGCAGTGGTGCCCGGTGCGCACGGCGACGCCAGCGGCGTCGAGGACCTGTCCGACGTCGTGGGGGTGGACTCCCTCCATGGAGAAGGCAACCACGCCCAGGCGGTCCGTGGCGCCGGTCGGACCGATCAGGCGCAGCCCGGGAGCCTGGACGAGGCCGTCGAGCACCTGCCGGGTCAGGACCTGCTCAGTGGCGTGGAGCCGATCCAGGCCGATGCCGGCCAGGTACTCCACGGCCGTGCGCCACCCCGCGGCCTGCGCCAGCGGCTGGCTGCCGGCCTCGAAGCGGGGCGGGCCGCTCATGAAGGTCGATGACTCCATGGTGACGACCTCGATCATGGAGCCTCCGGTCAGCACCGGTGGCATCGCCGCGAGCAGCTCCTCGGTGGCCACGAGCGCGCCGATGCCGGTGGGGCCGAGCATCTTGTGGCTGGAGAGCACCATGGCGTCGACGCCCGCGGCCTTGAGCGCTCGGAAGTCCAGCGGGAGGTGGGCGGCCGACTGGCAGGTGTCCAGGACGACGAGGGCGCCGGCCTGCTGAGCGCGCGGCAGGATGAGGTCGAGCGGGCTGATCGCACCGGTGACGTTGGAGGCGTGGGTCAGTGCCAGCACACGGGTGCGCTCGGTGATGACGTCCAGCGTCGAGATGTCGATGCGTCCGTCCTCGGTGAGGTCCAGCCAGCGCAGTCTCGCGCCGGTGCGGGCGCACAGCTCCTGCCAGGGTACGAGGTTGGCATGGTGCTCTGCGCGCGTGACAACGATCTCGTCGCCCTCCCCGATGACAAGGCGCCGCGCCGGGTCGTCAGCGGCGGCGGGTCCGCCGCCCCGGGCCGCCGATCGGTCCAGGCTCGCGTGCCCGATGGCCAGGGCGACGAGGTTGATGGCCTCGGTGGCGTTCTTGGTGAAGACCAGCTCGCTTCCCCGCGCACCGACGAAGGCGGCCACGGCGTCGCGGGCGTCCTCGAAGGTGGCCGTGGCCTCGTCGGCGAGCTGGTAGGTCGATCGGCCCGCCGCGCCGTTGGAGGTGCGGTAGAAGTCCGCCTCGGTGGCGATGACACCGGCGGGCTTCTGGCTCGTGGCCGCCCAGTCCAGGTAGGCCAGCGGCTCGCCGTTGCGGGCGGGCCGCTCGAGGTAGGGGAAGTCGGCACGGATCGCGGCGACCTCCTGGGCACTGAGCGCGGTGGCCGAGGCCGCCCCGGTGGACGGCGCCGTGGACTGGGTCATGTGGTGCCTTTCCGATTCGATGCGATCTGTGCCGGGTATGCCCGCCGAGGGTTGGGCGCTGAGGTCACGAGGAACCTTAGTACCCCTGTGCGCCGGGACCGACGACGACGCCTCATGCGCGGCGCGCTGCCGTCGGCTCCGGCGCGGGTTCCGCCGGTCAGGCGAGGAAGCGGTCGTATCCCTCTTCCTCCAGGCGGTCGGCCAGGTCGGGGCCGCCGGCCTCGGCCACGCGCCCGTCGACGAAGACGTGGACGTAGTCGGGCTTGATGTAGCGCAGGATGCGCGTGTAGTGGGTGATGAGCAGGAAACCGGCGTCGGACTGGTCGTGGAGGCGGTTGACGCCCTCGGAGACGATGCGCAGGGCGTCGACGTCCAGACCGGAGTCGGTCTCGTCCAGGACGGCGAAGCGGGGACGCAGCAGCTCCATCTGAAGGATCTCGAAGCGCTTCTTCTCACCGCCGGAGAAGCCGGCGTTGACGTCACGCTGGGAGAAGGCGGGGTCCATGCGCAGGTTCTTCATGGCCTGGTTGACCTCGCCGACCCACTGGCGCACCTTGGGGGCCTCGCCGTCGATCGCGGTCTTGGCGGTGCGCAGGAAGTTGGCCACGGTGACGCCGGGGACCTCGACGGGGTACTGCATGGCCAGGAAGAGGCCGGCGCGGGCCCTCTCGTCCACGCTCATCTCTAGCAGGTCGACGCCGTCGAGGAGGACCTCGCCCTCGGTGACCTCGTAGTCGGGGTGGCCGGCGATGGAGTAGGCCAGGGTGGACTTGCCCGAGCCGTTGGGGCCCATGATGGCGTGGACCTCGTTGGAGTCAATGGTCAGGTCGACGCCCTTGAGGATGGGCTTGGGGCCGTCATTGGTGGCCACCTGGACGTGGAGGTTCTTGATCTGCAGAGTACTCATGCGACGTTTCTTTCAGCTGGATTCTGGTCTGGTAACGGGTGATGGGACCGCTGTACGGGTCCGACCTGTCACTCGGCCGCCGGTGCGGCGTCGGAGTCCTGGTCGTTGCGGGCCTCGATGAGGCCGGTGAGCTCGAGCTCCTTCTCGATGGCGGCCATGAGCCGCTCCTCGACCTCACCGACGCCGATCTCGGCGACGATCTCGTTGAAGAAGCCCAGGACCACCAGGCGACGGGCCTCAGCCTCGGGGATACCGCGGGCGCGCAGGTAGAACAGCTGCAAGTCGTCGAAGCGGCCGGTGGCGCTGGCGTGGCCCGCACCCTCGATGTTGCCGTTCTCGATCTCCAGGTTCGGCACGGAGTCGGCCTTGGCGCCCTCGGTCAGGACCAAGTTGCGGTTGAGCTCGTAGGTGTCGGTGCCGCGGGCGGCCTGGCCGATGAGGCAGTCACCCACCCACACGGCGTGCGCTCCCTCGCCCTGCAGGGCGCCCTTGTAGGTGACGCGGGAGTAGCAGTGGGGCTCGGTGTGGGCCACGTAGGGGCGGTGCTCCTGGTGCTGGCCGGCGTCGGTTAAGTAGACGCCGTAGGCGTCGATGTGCCCGCCCTCGCCGGAGAAGCCCAGATCGGGGCAGATGCGCACGTCCCCGCCGAGGCTGACGACGACGTGCTTGAGAACGCCCCGGCCAGTAACCCTCACCCGGTGGTTGGAGGCGTGGACGGCGTCGTCCTCCCAGCCCTGGACGGTCACCAGGGTGAGCTCGGCGCCGTCGGCGACCGTCACCTCGACGCCCTGCGTCAGGGCCGCGGTGCCGGTGTGGTCGAGCAGAACGGTTCCCCTCGCACCGGGCTCGGCGGCGACGAGGATGTGCTGGGCGGTGGGGCGGGCGAGCTCCGGGTCCTGGCCGACGACGGTCAGCCGGGCGGCCCGCTCCA
This sequence comes from Actinomyces viscosus, assembly GCF_900637975.1. NCBI lineage: Bacteria > Bacillati > Actinomycetota > Actinomycetes > Actinomycetales > Actinomycetaceae > Actinomyces > Actinomyces viscosus. The sequence goes on from NZ_LR134477.1 coordinate 1,091,086, forward strand.
GCTGGGCGCCTGCCTCAAGGGTCAGCACGGTGGCGGTGTCAGTGCCGTTCCAGGCGGTGACCCCGGTGCGGTCGACCGGAGCGCCCACGGTCCCGATGCGGGCGTCGCTGCGCGCGACGGTCTCGAGGCGGGCGCCGTCGGGAAGGTCGGCCTCCAGACGGACGGCACCGGTATCGGCAGCGGCCTCGCCGGCGGCCGTGGCCGCGCGAACGGCGTCGAGGTCGAACAACGGGGCGAAGCGCTTCATGGGCGTGAAGCGCCACTCCTCCTCACGTCCGCGCGGCACCGGGATGTCGGCGGGGTCGAAGGAGGTGGGGCGGTCGGCGCGCGAGGAGACGTAGCGCGGCCCGCCGTGGGAGTGGGCACCCTCGAGCGTGGCGCTCGAGTGGTCGGTGGAGAGTTCAGGCATGTGGAGGTGCTCCTTGGCCGGCATCCGGCCGGCGTGATCAGGTGTGGTTCGAAGGCTGAATGAGCTGGGCGGGCTGAGTGAGACGGTCCGGCGCGGCGGTCTCAGCCCACCGAGTTCTCCATCTGCAGCTCGATGAGCCGGTTGAGCTCGAGGGCGTACTCCATGGGCAGCTCGCGGGCGATGGGCTCGACGAAGCCGCGCACGATCGTGGCCATGGCCTCGGTCTCGGTCAGGCCGCGCTGCATGAGGTAGAAGAGCTGGTCGGCGCTCACCTTGGAGACGGTGGCCTCGTGACCCATCTCGACGTCGTCGGTGCGCACGTCGACGTAGGGGTAGGTGTCCGAGCGGGAGATCTCGTCGACCAGGAGGGCGTCGCACAGCACGTTGGACTTGGAGTGACGGGCGTTCTTCATGATCTGCACCAGACCGCGGTAGGCGCTGCGCCCACCGTGGCGGGCGATCGACTTGGAGACGATGTGGCTGGAGGTGTAGGGCGCCATGTGGACCATCTTGGCGCCGGTGTCCTGGTGCTGGTCCGCGCCGGCGAAGGCGATGGACAGGGCCTCACCACGGGCGTGGGGCCCCATGAGGAAGACGGCCGGGTACTTCATGTTCCGCTTGGAACCGATGTTGCCGTCAACCCACTCCATGGTGGCGCCCTCCTCGCAGGTAGCGCGCTGGGTCACCAGGTTGTAGACGTTGTTGGACCAGTTCTGGATGGTCGTGTAGCGCACGCGGGCGTTCTTCTTGACCACGATCTCCACGATCGCCGAGTGCAGGGAGTCGGTGGAGTAGATGGGCGCGGTGCAGCCCTCGACGTAGTGGACGTAGGAGTCCTCGTCGGCGATGATGAGCGTGCGCTCGAACTGGCCCATGTTCTCGGTGTTGATGCGGAAGTAGGCCTGGAGCGGGATCTCGACGTGGACGCCCTTGGGGACGTAGATAAAGGAGCCTCCGGACCACACGGCCGTGTTGAGGGCGGCGAACTTGTTGTCGCCTGCGGGGATGACGGTCCCGAAGTACTCCTTGACCAGCTCGGGGTACTCGCGCACGGCGGTGTCGGTGTCGACGAAGATGACCCCCTGCTCCTCCAGGTCGCCGCGGATCTGGTGGTAGACGACCTCCGACTCGTACTGGGCGGCCACGCCCGCCACCAGGCGCTCGCGCTCGGCCTCGGGGATACCGATGCGGTCGTAGGTGTTCTTGATGTCCTCGGGCAGGTCGTCCCAGGAGTTAGCCGGGCGGTCTGTGGAGCGCACGTAGTACTTGACGGCGTCCATGTCGAGCTGAGACAGGTCCACGCCCCACGTGGGCATGGGCTTGCGCTCGAAGGTGGAGTAGGCCTTGAGACGCTTGGCGAGCATCCACTCGGGTTCGCCCTTGATGGCGGAGATCTCACGGACCACCTGCTCATCGAGGCCTCGTTTGGCCTTCTCACCGGCTTCGTCGGAGTCGTGCCAGCCGAAGTCGTAGCTCGTTGAGATCGAGTCGATGATCTCGTCGTCGGTGCTACGCACAGTCTCGGTTGTTGGCAGTGTCATCGGGTTCCTTCCATTCGCTTGGTCTCAAGGCCTCGCGTCTTAGCAGCCGCCCGGACAGCGCGCTTGCGCAGCGCGGGCATGGCGATCGGAATGTGAGTGGTACAGACGTGCTCGCCTCCGGCCAGGGTGGCCAGGCGCTGGACGGGAACGCCCACGAGGCGGGAGATCGCCTGCGTCTCGGCATCGCACAGCTCGTGGAACTCTCCGGCGACGTCCCGCACCGGGCAGTTGCCCTGGCACAGCTGGACGGCGAAGGACCCGTCTCCGACGTCGCGCACCGAGGCCGCGTACCCGTCGAGGGTGAGGGCGTCGGCCAGGGCACGGGCCCGTTCCGAGGGGTCCTTGCCGGCCGATTCGACGACGGCGGCATAGCGACGCTCCAGGTCCCGCCCCCGGGCGGCGGCGAAGGAGTCGACCGCCTTGTCCCCGGCGACCTGGGACAGGTAGTGCAGGGCGCGGTTGGCCAGGTCGGAGTAACCCTCCGCGAAGGAGGTGCGCGCCTTGGGCGTCAGGACGTAGTGCCGCGCGGGGCGCCCGCGACCTCGTTTGCCCGTGAGGGCCGGGGTGTGGACCTCGATCTGCTCGGCATCCTCGAGCGCGGTGATGTGCCTGCGCACCGCTGCCGGTGTCAGGCTCAGGACCTTGGCGAGCTGGGCCGCCGAAACGGGGCCCTTCTCCGCGATGAGGTCGAGCACGCGCGCCCGGGTAGAGTCCTCGTCGCTCTGCGCCATGACTGCTCTCCTCCCCTAGTCGCTGACGACGTCTCACGGCCTGATCCCGTTGCGGCCGGTTCGACCACGTCCTTGTTGGCCGAGAGTGTCCGTGAACCAGTCCGAGGGCTGGCCCAGGATCGGCTGCGGGGCGTCGCTGGTCGTCGTGCCACGAGTTTAACCAAGATCATGCTTGCCGAATTCAACGCTGGCAAGTTCATGACGGGGCGTCGCGAGGTGGGATTGAACACGTCACCTAATCAAAGGTAACCCTTACCTAGGAATACCTAACTAGTCGGTCGTCAGGGAGGGAGGCCTGTCTGTCTCCATCCACAGCTCACCGGGTCTGTGACGCCGTCGGCCACCACCTGCGGCAGCCGGGTGAGGAGCGCGAGGCCCCCGCCCCCTCCTAACGCGACCTTCTAGCGCCCGTCTCGGGGCGCAAGCTCGATGTCCGTCCAGGCCAGCGGGTCCGGAGCCGCCCCGATGAACTCGCCGTCAACGATGTTCTCGAAACCCGTGAAGACCCAGGTGCGGTCACGCAGCTGGAGCAGCTGACCGGCGTAGAGATGATCCGGGCGCACGTACCTGGCGCCGTCAATGTCCCAGGGCCCTAGCGGCCCCTCCCCCTCGGCGACCCACACCCCGCCAGGCCCGGCTTCCGCCTTCATGTCATCCCCGCAGGAGAAGACGAGGAGATGGTGACCGTCGACGCACCGACTCTGGGATACCTCCAGCTGTCCGAAGACTGACGGAGTGGTCAACGGGGGACAGACCTGCCAGTGGTCGAGGTCATCGGAGACGGCATGACCGATGACGCCGGCACGGTAGTTCTCGGCACCCCTTGCCCGTGCGGTGATGAGCATATGCCACCTGCCGTCGTGCTCGAAGACGAAGGGGTCCCTCCAGTGCTCGGCACCGGAGGCGTCCGTCTCCTTCTTTTCGTACCACCTGGCATCCGCCTCCAGCGGCTCGCTGCAGGAGCGTCTGAAGGTCACGCCGTCGGTGGAGTCGGCCCAGCCGATACGCTGCACCAGGCCGTCCTCCGCTCGAGAGATACCGGTGTAGAAGACCCTCAACGTGCCATCGGGTCTGATGATGGTGGAGCCGGTCCAGATGGCCTTGTCGTCGAAGGCCGGACCGTCGGAGTGGACCAGGGCGTCGGGCAGCAGCCTCCAGCTGCGCGCGTCGTCGGAGACGGCGTGGCCCATGGAGGCGCGGAAGTGCCGCCGCTCCGGATCGTGCAGCGCGCGTGACGCCCTGAGGAAGAAGAGGTGGTAACGCTCGCCGTCGTCACAGATCCAGTGGTCCCACAGCCAGTGGTCGGAAAGCCGCAAAGACATGATTCGTTCACCCCTTCACCGCTGTGCCCGCCAGGGACGCCACGAAGGAGCGCTGGAACAGCACGAAGATGATGAGGACGGGCAGAGTGATGAGCGTGCCGTAGGCCATGATCTGACCCCAGACCGGGTTGAGTTGGAAGAAGTACTGCATACCGACGCTCGCGGGCCGCATCGACTCCTCCTGGATGACCATGAGCGGCCACAGGTAGGAGTTCCAGGCGGGCAGCATCGTGATGATGGCGACCGTGGCGAAGGTCGGACCGGACAGGGGCACGACGATCCGTGAGTAGATCGTCCACCAGGACGCGCCATCGACGCGGGCCGCCTCGTCGATCTCCTTCGGGATGTCACCGAAGTGCTGAGCGAACAGGAAGATGGACAGGGCGTTGGCGATGAAGGGCAGGATCTGCACCTGGTAGGTGTTGAGCATCCCCTGCTTGACGAGGAACCCGTCGACCACCCACTGCACCGAGGGCAGCTTGGCGACCCAGTACACGAGCGGCACGGCGATGGTCTCGAAGGGAACCATCAGGGTGGCCAGGACGAGTGAGAGCACGATGCTCTTGCCCTTCCAGCGCATGCGGGAGATCGCGAATCCGATCATCGAGTTGACGATGAGACCGAGCACGACGATCGCAACCGTGACAACGAGCGAGTTCGTGATGAACCGCGCCGCAGGAACTCGCTCGAAGACGCCGGAGTAGTTGTTCAGTGACAGGTGCCCGGTCGGCAGGAACGCCTTGAGGGAGCCGAGGTCGGCGAAGATCTGCTGATCGTCCTTGAAGGAGGAGAAGACCATGAAGAGCAGGGGGAAGACGGCGACGCACGAGGCGACGACGAGGCCGAGATAGGTCAGGGCCCTGGATCGCCTCCTGGTGGCGGCACGACCACGGCGGCGCGGGTCCCCATGGGCGGAATGACGTGCGTCAACGGGCGCGGTCGAGGCGGCGGTTGTCTCAGCGGCCATGTCAGTCCTTCTCCCTGGTGAGCCGGCGCTGGATGAGGCTGATGAGCAGGACGGCGACGAAGAAGATGAGCGAGATGGCGCTGCCGTATCCCATGTCCTGCTCGCGGTAGCCCTTGCGCACCGCGTGATAGACGATCGTCGAGGTGGCGTCCTGGGGACCGCCGGAGGTCATGACGTCGACCTGGACGAACAGGCCCAGCGCGGCGATCGTGATGGTGACGAGGATGAAGACCATTGTCGAGTGCAGGCCCGGCCAGGTGATGTAGCGGAAGCGCTGCCATCCGTTGACGCCATCGAGGTCGGCGGCCTCGTAGAGAACCGGGTCGATCATCTGCAGCCCGGAGAGCCAGATGATCATGTGGAAGCCGACCGCCTGCCAGATGGACAGCAGGATGATTGCCGGCATCGCGGTGCCGGGGTTGCTGAGCCACGCGACGGCGGTCCACCCGCCCCCGGTGACGGTGTTGAGCATCGAGTTGAACAGTCCGTTGTCCTGGTAGAAGAAGCTCCACAGGATGGAGACGACGACCATCGAGGTCACCACCGGCATGAAGATCATCGTGCGGAAGGCCGTGACGCCCTTGACCTTCTGGTTGACGAGGATCGCCAGTGCCAGGGCGAGACCGGACTGGCAGGGCACGACGATGAGCGCGAAGAAGGCCGTGTTCGTCAGGGACCGGATGAAGGTCGGGTCGTCGATGAAGGCCCGGACGAAGTTCTCGATCCCGATGAACTGCGGCGGGTTGGGCGAGATGAGGCGGGTGTTGGTGAAGGACAGAATGAAGGTGAGCAGAATCGGGATGCCCATGAAGAGCAGGAGGAGCACAAGTGCCGGCGAGCTCATGAGCCACGCCGTCCGCGCCTCCCGGCGCAGCGCGGCGCTCCTGCCGCGACGCCTCGTGATGGTGGGGGCTGCCATGTCGGTTCCATTCCCGGCGGGACGCTCACGCGCCCCGCCGGATCGATGCTGATGTGGAAAGGTGGTACGGCTACTGTCCGGCCGTACGATCAGGGGGCCCAGTGAGCCACTCGGCTCACTTGGCCTTGTATCCGTCGTTCGACTTGATGTCGGCATTGATGTCCTTGACCGCCTGGTCGAGGGTCGACTTGACATCGGAGCCGGAGACGATGTCACGGGCGGCCTTGTCGAAGATCGAGGAGATGACCTTGTAGCCGGGCGTCGCGGGACGTAGGAGGGCGTACTTCTTGCCGATCTCGTAGACGGGCTCCAGCGGCTTGCCCTCGCCGTAGTACTTCGTCTTCGGGATGGCGGACTCGATCGACGGGAAAGTGCCGATCGCGTCCGAGTACTGGACGAGGTACTTGTCCTGCATGAGGAACTCGATGAACTTGTTCGCAGCCGCGGCGTTCTTCGAGGAGGACGACACACCCCACTGCCAGGAGCCGCCTCCCACGTGCGCTCCCGCGCCGAAGTCGACGGGCGGGAGGATGAGGACGTCGTCGGCCCCGAACGTCTCCTGGGCCTTGAGGACCTTCCATCCTCCTGTGTACACCAGTGGCACCTTGCCCTGTAGGAAGTCCTGACCGTCCTTGGCCGGGGTCTGCGAGGCGTAGTTGGAGGTGAACAACGAGCGGAACCAGGTACCCCACTCGACGGCCTTGTCCGAGTTGAGGAAGCCTTCGGCGGTCCCGTAGGTCTTGCGGTCGATGAGGTCTCCGCCGAAGGACTGGAGCAAGGGGGCGTAGGCGTAGGGCCACCACTCGGCGGTGTCCCACACGGACATGTCGATGGCGTGCTCGAAGCCGTCGAGCTTGGAGAGCTTGTCGAGGGCGTCCATGAACTCGTCCTTCGTCCACGGCTTGTCGATCGTGGGGACGGCGACACCGGCCTGGTCGAAGGCGGACTTGCGGCCGAGGAAGCACAGCGAGGTGTCGTAAGGGCCGACGGAGTAGAGCTTGTCGTTCCAGACTCCCTTGGCCGAGTCGATGACCTTGTCCTGGAGATCCTGGGAAATCGTCAACGGCGAGAGGTACCCGGCCCAGGCCCAGTTCGGCATGATGGGGCCGTCGAGGTCGAGGATGTCGGGCAGGTTGCCTGAGACGGCCGCGGAGGCGATGGCGTCGTTGTAGGACTCCTGCGGGAAGGACTTCACCGTGACCTGGGTGTCGGGGTTGGCGTCGTTGAAGTCCTTGACCGCGCTGTTGACGACGTCGAGCTCCTCCTTGTTGCCCCCGTTGTGGGTCCACAGCGTGATGCCGCCGGCGGCGGAGCCGGAGCCCTTGCCGGACTGGGAGGAGCAGGCAGCGAGCGTGGCCGCGACGGCGGCGGCTCCACCGACGGCGAGGAACGAGCGACGGGTGGTCATCATGATGGCACTCCTTTGTGTGTCAGCGTGACTGCTGGGTTGGGGATCTTTCTCCACCCATTGGGCGGAGAGCTGGTGGGTCGACTTCGTAGCGACAGGCCCGAGCCGCGGCTCAGAAGGCGGGCGGCGCCGTGGAGGCGCGCTGGATGAGGGGGCAAGGGAAACGAGTGACGTCCGGCAGCCCGGCGGCATGTCCCGCGGCGAGCTCACGGGTGAGCCACTCGGCCATCTCCCAGTGCGGCAGTCGCATTGTGGTCAGTCGGGGATCGAGGTTCGTGGAGATGAGGGCGAGGTCGTCGAAGCCGATGACGGAGAGGTCCATGGGGATGGAGATCCCCAGGCGCGCCGCCTGTCGGAAGACACCAGCGGCGAGGGCGTCGTTGTAGCAGAAGACGGCGGTGGGGCGCTCGGACCGGTCAAGGAGCCGGCCGGCGACGGCGTCGACGCTGTCCGGATCAAGCCCACCGACGACGACGAGTGACTCGTCGACTGCGATCCCGGCCTCCCGGAGGCTGTCTCGGTAGGAGTCGGAGCGCTCGCGCACCGCAATGCTCCCGGTGTCGTCGTGCCCGAGGTAGCCGATGCGGCGGTGACCCAGACCGATGAGGTGGGCGACGGCGTCGTGGGCGCCTTGGCGCTCGTCGGGGACAACGCCGGGCACCCCGGGACGGTCGGCAACGCCGTTGAGTACGACGACGTCCTCGATCTGCTCGGGTACGGAGACGACGCGGTGGTACATGGAGGCGATGACCACCTGGTTCACTCGCCGGGCGACCATCTCGCGGACGGCCTCCTCCGCGGCGACACCATCGCGTCCTGCGTCGGTGAGGAGAACCGACCACCCGAGGTCCTGACTGGTGGACAGGACGGAGTCGATCATCGAGACGGCGTAGGGGGTGGACAGGACGCGCTCGCCGATGACCCCTATCGTCTGCGTCCGGCCGTTGCGCATGCCCCCGGCGATGGCGTCACGGACGTAGCCGAGCTCCTCGGCGGCCGTGCGGACACGCTCCGCCTTGGGCTCGCTCACGCGCCCCTCGGACTTGCCGGAGAGCACGAGGGAGGCAGCGGCCTTGGAGACGCCGGCAGCCGCAGCAACGTCGGCAAGGGTCGTCATCGTCCCTCTCCCCTTCCTGATGGGAGGTCCGGCCCCGGTGCCGGACACGAGAGAATCATGACCTCAACCACACTCACACGTCAACCGGTTAACCGCATTGAGTCGAGGCGATTAATCGGTTGATGCTCCGGGACGTCGTCCGGCGCACGGGTACCAGACTCTGTACTAGATGGTGAGAACAGATGCTCTTGCGACAGGCGGGCATGAGATCTTGAGCTGGTTGTGGCCGGGAACCTCCTCGACGCCGAGGAGCGCACGCACGCCCGCGGCACCCAGCTCGTAGTGCGGCAGTGACACCGTAGACAGGGGCGGATGAAGATGCGCCGCAATAACCTCTTGATTGTCAAAACCTACGACCGAGACATCATCCGGAACCGTCGCTCCCCGATCTCTCAGTGCGTCGTACAGGCCCATCGCGACACGGTCGTTATGACAGCACACGCCGGTGGCCCCAGAGGCGAGCACCCTCGACCCAGCATCGAAACCGCCCTCCTGATCCGGCTGTACGTCCCACACGAGAGCCGGGTCGACCCTGATCCCGGCAGCTTCCAGGGCGGCACGGTAGCCGGCGAGCCGGCCGATTCGCGCAGGCGAGTCGATCATCGTGTTGATGAAGGCGATGCGACGATGCCCCTGTGTCAGAAGCATCTGCGCGGCAGCCCTACCGCCCTCAAACTCATCCGGGACGACACTCGGCAAGTGACCGGCTTCGTCATAGCAATTGACTAGGACCGACTCCGTCTCATCCAGAGCCTCGGGAGGAACCACGCCTCTGTGGTACCAACGGGAATAGAGAATGCCGCGGACGTTGTACTGCAGCATCATCGACATCGCACGGTTCTCCGCCTCCGCGTTATTCTCCGTGTTGGCGACGAGAAGAATATGACCATGCCGCCACGCCTCCTCCTGGGCGCCGTGGACAATCTGACCGGCGAACGGGGTTGAGGCGATGGAGTCGGCGACGAGCCCGATGAAGGGGCTGCCGCCCTTGACCAAGGTCTTCGCCAGCACGTTCGGGCGATACCCCAGTCTCTCAACCGCGTCCAGGACCCGCCGCCTGGCTTCCGTGCCGATCCGTACACCCTGCTTGTCGTTGACGACGTGAGACACCGTCGTTACAGAAACCCCGGCCTCCTGCGCCACTTGCTTCATCGTGACACGAGAGTCACGCCCGCTCGCCAGATGCACTGGCTCACCCCTTCGTCGAACCGTTCTCAAGCCCGTATATCATAGCCTTACTCAGCACAAGGAACATGAGCAAGAGGGGAGTAACGGTCACGGCGACGGCGGCGAAGGTCGCCGTCCAGTCCGTCTTCCCCATGTTGCCGATGTAGTTCTGCAGTCCGAGCGGAATCGTCTTAAGGCCCTCAGTAAGGACGAATGTGTTGGCGAAAACGAACTCATTCCAGATGAAGATCGCGTTGACCATGACCACGGTGACGACCGTATTGAGAGACATGGGCAAGGTGATTCTGGTGAAGATCCTGTAGGGACCCGCACCATCGATCGAGGCTGCTTCGTAGATCGACTTAGGGATGTAGCTGAAGAACGAAATGAACAGGAACAGCGACATCGGGAGGGCGAATCCGGCCAGCGGGATGATGATCGCGATATGGGTATCCAGAAGGCCTATCTTCGAGTAGTCGACGAACAGTGGTACGAGAGCGATCTGCACGGGGACGACGATCCCCATGAGGAACAGTGAGCGCACAATTCCGGCCCCCCTGAAGCCTAGCACCTGAATGGCGTAGGCCCCCATCATTCCGCACACCACGATGAGAAGGCAGGCTCCGATCGTCACGATCGCGGAATTGAGAATGTAAGTCAGAACGTCCCCTTGCTCGAATGCCCTGAAAAAGTTCTCCAGAGTGAACGACGAGGGGATGCCGACCGGATTGTTCGCTGCAAAGTCCTCGGGCGAACGAACTGATGTGAGGATCAGCCACATGAACGGGTACCTGGATGAGCAGGACTAGTCCGAGCAGCACCTTATGAACGATCTGCACCTTGCGCAAGCGCTTGCGCCGCCTGGGAGCCGACATCTGCGGATCAGGGACGAACAGCGGCTTGGGAACGCTCGGTGTTGCGCCAGGAACAGTCATGTCAGTCATTCCCCCTGCGAATGAGACCAAAGATGAAGGCGACGGCAACGAGACACTCGAGCACGATGAACACGGAGATAGCCGAGGCATACCCGTAGTTCGTGGAGACAAAGGCCGTCTTGTACATGTATGTCGTCACAAGTTCGGATGACTGCCCGGGCCCTCCATTCGTGAGCAGATATGGGATATCGAACCCCCGCAGGCCGTAGGTGACGACCATGACCATGGTCGTGGCCCACACGGGCCGGATATGGGGGAAACGGATCTTGACGAAGACCTTCCAGGCGCTCGCGCCGTCGAGCTGCGCAGCTTCCTCCAGCTCACGCGGCACGGACAGCAGGGCTGCGTAGAAGATGATCGTGTAGAGGCCCAGGAACCGCCACCCCTCCGGGATGGACACTGCCGTGAGAACCGTATGAATATTAGACAGCCAGGGCTTTTCGAGAGCGTCAAGACCAACCATTCCCAGAATGGTGTTGACCAACCCCTTGGGGTCGAAGGAATAGATTCGCTGGAATAGAAGGGCGATCGCGGTGGTCGAGATAACCGCCGGCATGAGATAAAGAACCTTCAGCACCTCACGTCCTCGGGTGATTGTCAGCAGGAGCAGCGCGACTCCGAGGCCGAGGCCCATCTGGATGACGACGCAGATCACCAGGTAGACGAGTTGGTTGACGAAAGCCTTCCAGAACGTGGGATCAGCGGAAAACATCTTGATGTAGTTGTCAATACCGACAAACTGCATGTTCGTAATGCCGTCCCACTTGTAGAAACTCAGAACGAGCGACTGCACGATGGGCAGAAGCACACCACCTCCAAACAAAAGAACGGGTGGCGTCAGGAACACGAGGACGGAGAGTCGAGACCTGTAGGGGAGCATTATGCCTTCTTGTCAGGAGCATCACGGATTGCGGGAGGAGACTGGGCCTAGCGGTGCTGCCTCCTCGGCGTGTTACTGGTTGAAGTATGCAGAGGCGTTCTCGGTGAGCGTGGAGTCCATGGTCGTCAGAAAGTCGTCAACGCTGACGTCGCCCTGGACGAGGAGCACCTGCTCCTGGACGAGTTTGGTATTCGTCGTCGGATCGAGCTGGGTGTCCCACGGCATGAGAGCCGTGCCGGAGAGATTCGCAGCCTCGTCAATCGCCTGCTGGTAGATCGGCAGAGCATTGCCGGGGATGATGGGAGGGGTGTTTGTCGGACCGAGGAGACCCGTGGTCGCATACTTCTCCGGGTAATTCTCCAGAGCGAACTTGAGGAAGTCATGGATGAGGGGATCATACGTCGAGGCATTGACCGCGACACCGATGCCCGACGGAGCGACGTACTCGTGCTCCGAGGTCACCGAGCCAGCAGTGGTCGGAAGCGTGAAATAGGCGATGTTCTTCTGCAGGTCCTCGGGCAGGTCAGTGGTCGCAAGGCTCGGAAGCTCCCATGTACCCATGCAGTACATCGCCGCCTTCCCTGAGGTGAAGAGGTTCTGGGCATCGGTGTAGCCAACGGATGAGAATCCCTTCTGGAACGCACCGGCCTCGCCGAGGTCATGCAACCACTGCGCCATCTTCTTACCCGGCTCGTCGGCGAATGCCGCTTCACCCTTTTTGAGCTTCTTGATGTAGTCCTCACCCTCCATCCGGAAGGGGTAAAAAGCGACATAGCGTTCGAGTGGCCAACCGTCGAGTCCGTCCAGGGCGATGGGGGTGACGCCGCTGGCAGCCAGTTTCCGGCACAACTCGGGGAAATCGTCGAGGGAACGCGGAACCTCAGCTCCTGCGGCCTCGAAGAGCGCCTTGTTGTACCAGAACACCTCGATTCCGTACTCGAGCGGAATCATGTACAGCGAGCCGTCGTCGAAACGCTGGTAGTCTAGCGCCGCCTTCCGGAAGCTGTCGGTGATACCTAAGTCGTTGAGCAGGGCGGCCACATCGACCATGCGATTCTGCTTCGCGAGCTTCTGAGCAAAGGGGGTCGCATCGGTGTCGAAGAGCTCGGGGAGCTTGTTGGCGGCGGCGAGGGTCTCATACTTCTGGATGTAGGAAGGCCGGTCGGGCGTCGTGATAAGGGTGAGCTTGAAGCCCTTGTGGTCCTTGGCGTACTCCTCAGCGATTTCCTGCATCGTGTTGATGACCGCACCGTTGGCTGCGCGCGACAACAGCCACGAGATCTCGCGAGGCTTGATTTCCCCCTCGGGGTTGATCTGGACGGGCTTCAACGAGGTTGCGCTCTTGCCACCGCACGCAGCCAGAGCGGGTGACGCTGCTGCGGCGAGAGCCAGGGCCAGGAACTGGGATCGCTTGATATTCATGGTCTCTTTCTCCTTTGAAAGGTCTGCGTCTCAAGAACGCGAGTAGGTGGTAAGTGAATGGAGGGTGACGGCCCCGTCAAGGGCCGATAGCCCGACACGGCCCGAGGGATGGTCGTAGACGCTGGTTGACAGCATGACCGCGTCGTCAACGCAGCACTGAAGAAGCTCGTCGCGAATCAGGACATCAATATGGACCCGGCCGGCTGAGAGATCGGTCGGACGCTCGAGCTCGATGAAATGGGGAATGTCACCGGCGACGTGCCACTGCTCGACCCCGGGCGTCCGCCGAGGCCACCGATCGAGCACGGCACGGTTCTGACCGGGCTCGAGCCGGAACATGTAGCCGTTCTCACCTTCGGCGTCGGTGCGCAGCAGAAGGGAGATCTCCCGCGTCCCCTCCTCCCACGACAAATCCGCACTGATGCGGCAGCAGTCCGGCAGCGGCGGTGTCAGTACCTGTGAGGAGTAGGAGGTCGGCACCGAGATCGACACGACGTCGTCAAGAGTCGTCTCCGTGATCGAGTAGGCATTGAGAACTTCATGGGGAAAGCGCATCAACAGCGTGCCATCCTCGGCCTGGACCGCTTCAAGTGCAGCCATCGTGCCCGCCCACAGCCAAGGACCCGCGTCGGTCCTGCCGTCGCGCGAGGCGATCCAACCGAAGAATATCCTCCGCCCATGCCAGGAAACGGATTTCGCCGCATAGAATCCGCGCCCATCGAGGGAATCATGAGCCGGCGCCACCCACGGGCCTTCAGGGCTTCGCGACATCCGGTACCGGGTGACGAAGCGGTCGGTGAACTCCGAGTACACCAAGTACCACCAGTCACCGATCCGGAAAAGCTCGGGGCACTCCTGCGTGACGAAGCGGTGAGGATCCCACAGCGGGGCGACCGGGGTCCAGTGCGTGAGGTCATCGCTGATCAGCCTCGCCACGACCCCTCGGCGCCGGTCGGGACCCGACGAATGCCGCGCCGCGAGAATGAGGGACCAACCAGTGTCCCCTGGAGTGCGGTACACCTGCGGGTCCCGCCAGTCGGCAGGGTCGTACCCGCTCGGGGCCCCGAAGGTGTCCTCAGGGTGCTTGACCCACCGTTTCATATCTACGCTGGTGGCGTGTGCGACGAGCTGGAGAGGCCTGCCATCGGCGGCCAGCCGATCCGGGTTGCTCGCGGTGTAGAAGAGGTGGAACATCCCATCATCGCTCTGAACGATACTTCCGGTATAGGCATTGAAGTCTTCGGCATCAACGCCTCCGGACGGGAGTGCCTCACCGCAGTCCTCATAGTGGACGAGGTCATTCGTCACCACCAGCGACCAGGGCGTTCCCGGCTTGGGTAGCCGCCTGCGCTCGAGCAGGTAGTAGAGCCGGATCTCCTCCTGGTCGGTCCAGGGAATGACGTCTCCCACCCAATCGGGTTTCGGCCTAAAACAGGTGTCCTGAATCACGTCACTCCTTTGTGGTCAATCGTTTAACCATGAGGATAGAGCACACCTCGACCATGGTCAAGCGTTTGACCAAATCTTCGGGAGGACGTCCTTCTCCCCTGTCGGGCTGCTGCCCCCTGGGAGCCCGGTTAGAGACTCTCCGGGCTCCTGAGCCACGAGGCGTCGGCTGGCCGCAGCTCGGCCCAGCCGCGAGCGCGCGCCTGGGCCGTGGCCAAGACCCCCAGCACGGTGGAGGGATTGTGCAGGCGGCCGTCCATCACGGCATCCAGCACCTCGTCGAGGCGCACCCAGGTAGGCACGAACTCGGCCTCCTCGGCCTCACGGGGCATCCGCTGGTCCTCGGGCAGCAGGCTCAGGTCCTGGGCGAGGAAGATCCGGGCTCCCTCGGTGGTGAAGCCGGGTGAGGCGTAGAACTCGGCCAGCGTGTTCCAGGTGGCCGCCGTGTAGTCGGTCTCCTCAGCGAGCTCCCGGGCGGCCGCAACGGCCGGGGCCTCGCCGGGGACGTCGAGCAAGCCGGCGGGAATCTCCCACAACGAGGCCCGCACGGGGTGACGGTACTGGCGAACCATGAGGATCTCCGGGGCACCGTCGGCCTGGGAGGAGTCCCGTCCCTCGCGCAGGGCGACGACGGCGACGGCGTCGTGGTGGACGACGACCTGGCGGGCCACCGGCTCCTGGCCGGGGCTCAGGCGCACGTGGTCGGCGTCGACGGCGAAGATCGGCCCGCTCCACACCCGCTGACTGGAGACCAGCTCCCGGCCCGACTCGCGCGTGTCCGCGAAGCCGCTCGTACCGCTCCCAGCCGCCCTACCCGCCGTCTTGCCCACGCCTGGCTCCTTCAGTCGTTGCCTGCGTCTTCCCTACGCGTCCTGGCACCGTCGATGTTACCGCTCGAGGCGGAACCGGAGCGCGCGGTCGGCTCGTCAGCCCGTGCGTCATGGTCCCCGGTCCGGTGGGAGGCGTACACCTCGCGGCGCCGCTCCAGCCCAGCGCGCACGAGCGCAGTGAAGAGCGGGTGGGCCCGGGTGGGACGAGACCTGAACTCGGGGTGTGCCTGGGTGGCGACGTAGTAGGGGTGCTGGCTGCGGTCGAGCTCAACGAACTCGGTGAGGTGTCCGTCTGGAGAGGTGCCGCTGACGTGCAGACCTGCGGCGGCCAGGGGCTCGCGGTAGTCGTTGTTGACCTCGAAGCGATGGCGGTGGCGCTCACTGACCTTGGTGGTTCCGTATGCCTCGGCGACAATCGATCCTTCCGCCAGAACGGCGGGGTAGGCGCCCAGGCGCATGGTGCCTCCCAGGTCTCCCTCGCCCCGGAGGATCCGACGCTGAGAGTCCATGGTGGCCACGACCGGCTCGGGGGTCTCGGGCTCCATCTCTGTGGATGAGGCAGCAGGCAGGCCCAGAAGGTTGCGGGCGGCCTCGATGACCATGCACTGCAGTCCCAGGCACAGCCCGAGGGTGGGGATGCGGTGCTCGCGGGCCCAGCGCAGGGCGCCGATCTTGCCCTCGATCCCGCGTACGCCGAAGCCTCCGGGGACGACGATCGCGTCGACGCCGGCCAGGGCCCGCTGGGCCCCCTCGGGGGTCTCGCAGGTGTCGGAGGCCACCCAGCGGATGTCGATGCGGGCGTGGTTGGCGAAGCCGCCGTGGCGGATCGCCTCCGAGACGGACAGGTAGGCGTCGTGCAGGTCGACGTACTTGCCCACGAGCGCTACCTCGAGGCGGTGTCTGGGAGCGTGCACGCGTTCGAGCAGGCTGTTCCACTCGGTCCAGTCGACGTCGCGGAAGGTCAGTCCCAGACGCTGGACGAGGTAGGCGTCCAGGCCCTCGCGGTGGAGAGTCGGGGGGACCTCGTAGATGCTGCCTGCGTCCTTGCACTCGACGACGGCGTCACGGTCGACATCGCACATGAGGGCGACCTTGCCCTTGATGCCCTCGGGCAGGGGCCGGTCGGTGCGCAGGACGAGGGCGTCGGGCTGGATCCCGATGTTGCGCAGCGAGGCCACGGAGTGCTGGGTCGGCTTGGTCTTGAGCTCGCCGGCGGCGGTCAGGAAGGGAATGAGGGAGACGTGGATAAAGGCGACGTTCTCACGTCCCAGGTCAGCGCGGACCTGACGGGCGGCCTCGAGGAAGGGCTGGGACTCGATGTCGCCAACGGTGCCGCCGATCTCGGTGATGATGACGTCGGGAAGGCGGCCGTCGTCGTCGGGCTCGGCCTGGGATCGCATGACCCGCTTGATCTCGTCGGTGACGTGCGGGATGACCTGCACGGTGTCTCCCAGGTACTCCCCGCGTCGCTCCTTGGCGATGACGGTGGAGTACACCTGACCGGTGGTGGCGTTGGCCTTGCCGGAGAGGTTCGTGTCCAGGAAGCGCTCGTAGTGCCCGATGTCGAGGTCGGTCTCGGAGCCGTCCTCGGTGACGAAGACCTCGCCGTGCTGGAAAGGGTTCATCGTGCCGGGATCGACGTTGATGTAGGGGTCCAGCTTCTGCATGACGACGCTGATGCCGCGCGATCGCAGGAGCCGCCCGAGGCTGGAGGCGGTCAGCCCCTTGCCGAGGGAGGAGACAACTCCTCCGGTGACGAAGATGTGGCGTGGAACGGGTACCTGGTTGCTCTGAGGACGTGAGGCTGTGCTGATCACGGGGTTTCAACGTAGCAGCCGCGATGAAACCTGCCGGACGCACTGACGTCTCACCCCTGTCATCTGTGCTCAGTCCTGGGAGAGAACCGTGCGTCGCAGCTGGGACGCCAGGTCGTGAGGGCCGGGGAGGAGCCCAGCGGCCTTGCAAGCGCTCCGCCGGGCCCGGGACCGGGCCTCCGGGTCGTTCAGGAGCGCAGCGACGGCCTCTGCGATGGCCTGAGCCTCGGGGGCGATGAGGACGGCGCCTCCCCTGGCGGTGACGGCGGTGCCGCCGACGTCGGTGGCCACGATCGCGGCACCCGCACGCAGGGCCTCCTGGATGGTGAGGGGCTGGCCCTCCCACAGGCTGGTCTGGACGACGACGTCGGCCGCCTCCATGAGGGCGGGGGCGTCGGCGCGCCGGCCCAGGAGGGTCACCGGCAGGTGCTCGGCGGCGATGCGTTCAGCGGCCTGCTCCCGGCCGGGCCCGTCTCCGGCGACCGCCCAGGTGACGGCCGGTAGGCGGCCGGCCTCGACGTCGCGGGCAAGGATCGCGGCGGCGTCGAGCAGCAGCGGGAGGCCCTTTTGCGGGGCCAGGCGGGCGACGGTCAGGACACGGGCGCCCTCCCGTGGCCAGGCCTCCGGTGTCGCTGGGGCGGGAGGCGTCGGTTCCGACGGCGGCCGCGGCGTCGCGACGGGGACGACGGCGAGCTCGACGTGCGGGGCTCCAAGGCCTCGGGCCCGCTGGGCCAGGTCCGGGCTGACGGCCAGGACGAGGTCGGCGCGGGAGGCGATGAGCCGCTCGAGCCTGTCCCCCACCAGCGTGGTCAGGCGGCCTCCGACGGTGAGGTTGTGAAGGGTGACGATCAGCCGGATGCGGCCGCGGCGGCGCCGGCCCAGGGCGAGTGCGGCCAGGGCCCCCGCGCGTAGACCGTGGGCGTGGACGGCGTCGGCCCGACGGCCCAGCCGACGCAGCCTGGCCACGGCCAGAGTGTCATTGAGGCTGGGGCGGGGGCCGATCTCTAGCGCCTCGGCACGGGCGGGAGCGACATCCAGCCCGTCCAGGACCGTGGCGGGGGCCTCGACGATGACGTCGTGGCCATCGGTAGCCAGGACCTGGGCGCAGTCGGCCAGGTGGGCGCGCACCCCTCCGGCGGCCGATCCGCTGACCTGGAGGACTCGCAGGCGCCCGGTGCGCGCAGCCCGCTGCGAGGCATCGGCCTGGTTCGAGCCGTTGACGTCGATGGAGCTCATGGTCTCTCACTCTCCTTGCTGCCGTCGTTGCCCTTGTCCTTCTCAGGACTCACGTCCACCGTCTGGGCGCCGCGCACAGTCCCCAGCAGGCTGCGGTCGGCCAGGTGGACCGTCACCAGGACGGCGCCGGCGGCCGCGGCGGCGCCGGACACGGCCGCGACGACGGCCAACGGCAGGGAGCCCACATGGGTGGTTGCCACCCGCACGGCCATGCCTGCAGCAAGGGCCACGGGGAGCCCCGCGGCGAGCGTCGTCAGGACCGGGCGCAGCACCTGTCCCCCCATGACGCGGACCAGGACGGACAGCAGGGCCACCCCCGCCACCGTCATCCCTGCGGTCGTCCCCAGGCCAAGGGCGACGAGAGTGGCTCTGCCGTCCCCGCCCGACGGGGCCATGACACGAACGCAGACGGCGGAGGCGAGCGCGACGGTCAACCATCCGGCGGCGGTGGCATGGGCCGCCGGCCGGGACCGGTCTGCGGCGAAGAGAACCCGGGTGACCTGGTAGATGAGGGCGTAGCCGATCAGTCCCGGAGCCAGGACGGCCAGGGCCTGGCCCATCCCGTCGACCTGCTTGAAGGAGAAGAAGCGCTCGGCGGCGTCGCTGGCTGCCAGGAGCATGGCCGTCCCGGCGACGGCCACAGCGGTGACCAGGGCCGTGGAGGTGGCGACCAGAGCACTGACGTCCCCGTGCGCGCCCTCACCGCCGGCAGCAGCCTTGCCCTGCCCCGCGGCCTCGAAGGCGGCGGTCAGGCGGGGGTAGAGGACCGTGGCCACCGGGACCGCCAGCACCGCGTAAGGGAGGACGTAGACGGCCTGGGTGTACTGGTAGACGGCCGCCGTGCCGGTCTGCCCGCCCCAGCGGGCCAGGGCCAGGACCACCAGGACGCTCAGCTGCTGGGCCAGGATCGTCCATACTCCGGCCCCACCCAGGCGCAGGGCCCGCCTGGCCTGGGAGCCTCCCAGCCTCAGGGTGGGGCGCAGCCCCAGTCCCAGCCGGTGGACCGGCCACAGCAGCGGAAGACTGAGCGCCGCCACCCCGAGGGTCGTTCCCCAGCCCAGGACCTGCAGGGCGAGGCCGGACGTCGCGTCCTCGCCGTCGGCCAGCGCCCCGTAGATGCCGTAGGTCGCCATGACCACGAGGCTGGAGAGCATCGGTGTCAGGGCGGGCCACGTGAAGCGGTTGTGGGCCTGGAGGACGCCGGTGAGGACGACCGCCACCCCGTACATGGGAACCTGAAGGGCGAACATGCGCAGGAAGGAGGCGACGAGCTCGTGCTGAAGCGTCGGATCGACGCCCTGGGAGGTGGGGAACAGGGCGGCGATCGGGGTGGCCAGGACGATGAGGGCCAGGGACAAGGGGGTCAGGACCGCCAGGACCAGGCCGAGCAGCCCGGAGGCCGTCTGGGTGACCTCCTCGCGCCTGCCCGCCGCGATCGGTGCGGCCAGCAGCGGAACGACGGTCGCGGCCAGAACGCCGCCGACGACGACCTCGTAGAGGGTGTTCGGAAGCTGGTTGGCCGTCGTGTAGGCGCCCGCCACCGTGCCGGTACCGACGGTGGCGGCCTGGACGAGCCAGCGGAGAAATCCCAGGACGCGGGAGACGAGGGTCAGACCGGCGACCCCTCCCGCCACCGAGAGCAGACCGCCGCGGCGCTGCTGGGCTGCCATCAGGGGCGGCGTCCCAGGGCGTCGAGCGCGGCCAGGGCCGGGGTGTCAGCGATCACGCGGGAGAAGGAGACCTTCTCGCTGGCCAGGATGAGGCCGACGCCGCTCAAGGCGGCTCCGGCGCGCACCATCCGGCTGGGGTGGCAGGCCAGGGCGGTCCCCAGCAGGGCGCCGACGGCGTTGGCCCCGGTATCGCCCAGCATCGTGTCCTCCAGGAGGTCCTCGGGAAGGGCCATGAGGCTGACGCCCAGCGTTCCGGCGGCCAGCAGCCGGGTGGGCTCGCCCTCGCGGCCGGGGGCGGCCAGCAGCGGGGTGCTCACGATGGAGGCGGCCTTGAGCGCCCGGCCGGGGCGCAGGTCGAGGAGGTTGAGGAGATTCGCCCAGGAGGCGATGACGACAGCGCTCGATGCGGCGTCGAGAGCGCTCACCGCCAGGGGGCGTCGGCCGGCGCCCTCGCTGCGATGGCGGGCCAGCAGGATGCCGCCGACCAGGGCTCCCGAACCGATGACCGCGATCTTGAGCGCCCCGGTGGTGACGCGCCCGTGGGCAAGAGCGGTCAGGTGGCCCTTGAGCCCCTTGGCTGGGGCGTCGCCGTCGTGAGCCCCCGCGTCGAGGTCGTCGACCAGGCCGGCGCAGCCTCCGGCCACCGTTGCGGCGGTAGCGGCGAGTCCTACCCGTGAGCCGCTGCGGGAGGCGGAGGAGGCCGATGCCGTACCCCGCGTGAGCCGGCCGACCTCGATCGCGGCCATGGCGGACCCGGCAGCGGCTCCCACGCCCCCGCGCAGGCTCACGGTGCGCCCGTGGAAGTTGGTGCGCTCCAGTCCCTGGGCGATGGGAGCCAGGGAGGTGGACCAGGACAGGGTGACGCCCGCAGCCTTGATCCCCACCTGCGCCAGGCGTCGGACGCAGGTGCCTACTCGCGTGATCGTGCCAGCCATGGACTCAGCCTAAGGCAGAGGGGGCGTGAATCGTGACGAAGGCGCCCCACGAGCCCCACGAGGGCGCCGGACCGGCGAGCCGTCGGCGGCACGGGGGCATGCAGGTGGGTACCGGGGCTGCCAGTGCTACCTGGTCACTGGCGGCATGACAGCATCCGCGCCCTTGTCGAAGCCGTAGTGGCCGACGGTGCCAGCCTGGGTGGAGGCCAGGGCCAGTGGTGTGGACACCGAGGCGGCGACCTGACCGACTGAGTCGACGGTGGTGACCTTTGCGCCCTCGGAGCGGATGACGGAGACGACATTGTCGTCGCCGTCGGCGGACCCGACAACAACGGTGGTCGCCCGTGAGGCCGTGCCGGCCAGGGCCTTGGCCCAGGCCTTGGGGTCCTGGCCCGGTGAGGCCTCGACCGTGGCGCCCTTGGCGGAGGCCGCCTGGGGGCGAGGTCCGACGACGACGATCATCTCGGCCGGGGCGGTGGGCGTGGAGTCCACGGTGAGGAAGGGGGTGCCGGAGGTGTCCACGGACAGCAGGTCCATGAGGGCACGGGAGGAGTCGTCATTGCCGGTGAGGGCCTTGGCGAGCCCCTCCCCCAGGATCCCGTTGGCGTCCTTGGAGTCGGCGCCGCCCAGGTTGCCCTGGATCTGGCCGGAGAAGGTGGAGCGGTAGTTCTCACGGGACAGGTCCACCCAGGTGGTGGTCAGGCTGACCCGGCCGGTGACGGTGGCTCCTGCGCCCTTGAGCTGGGTGGCGACGGCGTCGGCGTCCTCGGACTTGGCCTCGGGCAGGAGCACCAGGGCGACGTTCTTGGAGGCCAGGGTTCCGGGCAGGAGACTGGTGGCCGCCTGGGTGATGTAGGAGTCGCGCTCGTTGACGGCCGCCTCGGTCTGCTCCAGCTTGGTCTGGGTGGCGTTGCGGTCCTCGCGCAGGGCGGTGACCTGGTCGTTGAGAGCAGTCCCCAGTGAGTTCTGCAGCGGGCCGGCGCCCAGCACGACGCCGACGGCGAGGGCCAGGAACACGGAGATGAGCGATACCAGGTGATAGCGGAAGTCGATCATGGTTGAGACCTTGGAGATGACCGTGAGAGGCGCTGCCTCTCAGATGGGCGGGAGTCGTTAGACGGTGGGTGTGTTCGGGGCCAGGCCCACCAGTGAGCGGAAGAAGTTGACGATGTCGTCCCACACGGCGCCGGACAGTCCCAGGAAGGTCTGTCCGCCCGGAGTGGCCATGAGGGCGATGGCCAGTGCGAAGGTGCCCGACAGGGCCAGGAGCAGCAGCCACCATCCCGAGATGCGGGTGCGGTAGAGCTGGGAGACGCCCTTGGCGTCGATGAGACGGCCACCGACCTTGAGCCGGGTCAGGAAGGTCGAGGACATGCCGGCACGCCCTTTGTCGAGGAACTCCAGCAGGGTGGCGTGCGTGCCCAGGGCCACGATGATCTCGGCGCCGGCCTCGTCGGCCATGAGCATGGCGATGTCCTCGCTGGTGCCGGTGGCGGCGAAGACGTGATGATCGACCCCGAGCTCCTCGACGTGCGCCAGGCCCGGGGCCCGGCCGTCGCGGTAGGCGTGAACGACGATCTCGGCGCCGCAGGTGAGCGCCTTGTCGGATACGGAGTCCATGTCGCCCACGATCATGGTCGGCTTGAATCCGGCCTCCAGGACGGCGTCGGCTCCTCCGTCAACGCCGATGATGACGGGTTTGTACTCCCGGATGTAGGGCTTGAGTGCCTGGAGGTCCTCCTTGTAGGAGTAGCCGCGCACGACGACCAGGACGTGTTTGCCGCTCATCTGCGTGGACAGCGTGGGCATGCCGACGCCGTTGAGGAGCAGGTCCCACTCGCCGCGCATGTACTCCATGGTGTTGGCGGCGAAGGCCTCCAGCTGGACGGACAGCCCCTTCTGGGCCGCCTCCATGGCGTCGGCGACGGTCTGCTTGGTCTGGACCGAGCCCTCGGCGATGACCTGATCCTTGCCCTCGATGCGCACGGCGCCGTCCTCGACGGCGATGCGCTGACCGTCGTGCAGGCGCATGACGTCGGGGCCCAGATCGTCCACGAGCGGGATGCCGGCGTCGAGGAGGATTCCCGGGCCGAGGTTCGGGTAGCGCCCGGAGATCGACGGGGAGGCGTTGAGGACCGCGGAGGGGCCGCACTCGACCAGTGCCTCGGCAGCCACCCGGTCGATGTCGGTGTGGTCGATGATGGCGATCTCACCGGGCTGGAGACGCTTGGTGAGCTTCTTGGTGCGTGCGTCGACGCGTACGACACCGCTGGGTTGCTCGGAGACGGACGCAGACTTTCTGCGGAAGGGATTCCTCACGGCTCGGATTGTCCCACGACTGCTTCCTGGAGAAGCTCAGCGGCGTGCCGGACCGCGGCCTGGGAGTCCTCGTGGCCCGACAGCATCCGGGCCAGCTCTCGTTCTCTCTCCTGGCCTTCGACGACGAACACCTGCGTGCGGGTATGTCCCGGCCCGGACTTTCTCACATTCTCCCGAGACTCCCCCAGGGGCTCCCAGAGCGTGGGGTCAGGTGCGGTCTCCTTGCGCACCACGAGGTGGGTGTCGGCCCAGGCCGCCACCTGGGCCAGGTGCGTGACCACGATGACCTGGTGGTGGCGCGCCAGACGCGCCAGGCGCCGGCCGATCTCCCTGGCGGCGCGGCCTCCCACACCGGCGTCGATCTCGTCGAACACGAGGGTGCGGGTGTGGGTGGAGGGGCGCGCGGAGGCGGCGGCGTCGGCGAGGACCACCTCCAGGGCCAGCATGATGCGGGACAGCTCTCCTCCCGATGCGCCCCTGCCCAGGGGCAGGGCGGGGGCCCCGGGGTGGGAGACGAGCTCGAGGGCCACGTTCTCGGCCCCGGTGGGGCCGGGTTCATCGAGTCGGCTCAGCGCGACGACGAGCCGCGCCCCCTTCATCTCCAGGCCCTCCAGCTCGGCGGTGACGGCCTGCTCCAGGTGCTCGGCGAGCAGGCGACGCGCCCGGCTCAGCTCGTGTCCGACGTCGGCCAGCTCCTCGTCGGCGCTGGCGAGACGCTCAGCCAGCACGGTGGCGGTGTCCTGGGGGCCGTCGAGCTCGGCCAGGCGCGCGGCAGCACGCTCACCCCAGGCCAGGAGGGCGTCGACGTCGTCGAGCTGCTCCTGAGGCCCACCGATCTCCCGGCAGGCGCGAGCAAGCTCGCCGCGGCGGTCCTGGACCTGGGCGAGGCGGGCCGGGTCGGCGCTGAGGGAGGACAGGTAGTCGCCCAGCTCTGCGGCGATGTCGGCCGCGTCGATGCCCAGGCGCTGGGTGCGCGTAGCCAGCTCGGCCAGCGCGGGGTCACGGTCGGACTCGGCGACGAGGCTGCGGTGCGCGTGGGCGATCAGGGCGACGACGTCGGGCTCCTGGCCGGCGGTGGACTCCTCCCCGCTCAGTGCGGTGCGGGCCCCGGTGGCGGCCCTGCGCAGGTCCTCGGCGTGGTCGAGCCGTTCGGCCTCCGCCGTCAGGTCCCGGTCCTCGCCGCTGCGGGGGTCGATCTCCTCCAGAGCCTCCAGCCAGGTGCGCAGCTGCGCCACCTCAGCGGCCCGGGCCTGGGCCGAGGCCTGCCACTCCTGGAGCTCCTGGGCGACCTGCCGACGCGCCTGGTAGGCCTGGGAGTAGCGGCGGCACAGGGCGGCGTGGTCGGGGCCGCCCAGTGAGTCCAGGGCGGCGCGCTGGGCCGCCGCCGAACGCAGTCGCAGCTGGTCGGCCTGACCGTGGACGGAGACCAGCCGGCCTCCCACCTCGCTGAGGACGGAGGCCGGAACCGATCGTCCTCCCAGGTAGGCACGGGATCGGCCGGAGGCCGGAACCGTGCGCGAGGCCAGGAGGAGGTCGTCGTCGAGATCGGCCCCGGCCTCGATGGCGCGGGCTGCGGCGCGCGAGTCGGGGTCGACGAGGAAGGCGCCCTCGACCAGGCTGCGCGCGGCGCCCGCGCGCACGATGGTGGTCTCGGCGCGCTGGCCCAGCAGCAGCCCCAGAGAGGTCAGCACCATCGTCTTGCCGGCGCCGGTCTCTCCGGTCAGGGCGGTCAGGCCGCGGCTGAGAGGGAGGTCGGCCTCCTCGATGACACCGAGGTCCTCGATGTGCAGGGACTCGATCACGCCGACCCTCCCGAGGAGTCCTGCGGGACCGCTGGGTCGGCCGGATCGCCCATCGGCTCGTCCGTGGCATCGTCCTCAGCGGAGGAGCTCTCATCGGCGGAGGCGGAGGCCCGCCATCCCTCCACGGGAAGGTCGAACTTGCGCACCAGGCGGCTGGCGAAGGGTGCCTCGTTGAAGCGGGCCAGTCGCACCGGACGATCCGCCCGGCTGACACGGATCCGGGCTCCGACGGGTACGTCCAGGCTGCGCCTGCCGTCGCACCAGATCTCGGCTCCGCCGAAGCCCGCCCGCTGGACCACGACCTCCATGCACGAGTTGGGCCCCAGCACCAGGGGACGGGTGAACAGGGCGTGCGCGGCCACCGGAACCAGGAGGAGGGCCTCGACCTCGGGCCAGATGACGGGGCCGCCGCAGGAGAAGGCGTAGGCGGTTGAACCGGTGGGCGTGGACATGATGAGACCGTCGCAGCCGAAGGAGGAGACGGCCTGGCCGTCGACGCCGATGGCGACCTCGAGCATACGGGCACGGTCGCGCTTCTCCAGGGCCGCCTCGTTGAGGGCCCACTCGTGGGTGACCGTCCCATCCGGACAGATGACCTCGACGTTCAAGGTCGTGCGGGTCTCGACGGTGTAGCGGCCCGCGACGAGGTCGGCGACGACCTGCTCGATCCCGTCGGGGTCGGCCTCGGCCAGGAAGCCGACGTGCCCGGTATTGATGCCCACCAGGGGAATGTCGCGCTCACGGGCCGCCTCGAAGGCGCGCAGGATCGTGCCGTCGCCGCCGAGCACGAGGACAAGGTCGACGTGGTCGGTGCACTCCGGGCCTACGGGCTCGACGCCGTGGGCCCGCAGCGCCGCTGAGGCCCTGGCCACGGCGGTGGCTGTGGGGGCGGCACTGGGCCTGGGAACGGGGACCGGCTTGTCGTTGAGGTCTCGCTGCAGCAGCATGACGCGCGAGATCCTCCGGTGGCTCGGCTCCGTTCCCGGCTGATCCGGGGCCTGGCGGCAGCAGGCCGATTCAGCGGTCTGGGCGGTGGTACCTGAAGGGCTCAGCTTGCTCATGGATGGGTCCTCGTTCTGCTTCGTCGGGAGCCGCCTGCGGCGGGGCCGGTGGCGACGGCGTCCTCGATCTGGGCGCGCAGGTCCGGGCCGCGCAGGTCCTCGGGACTCCCGGCGCCGGAGGCGTGCATGTTCAGGAAGTACTCGACGTTACCGGCAGGTCCGGGCAACGGGGAGGCGGTCACGGCGTCGATCCCCACCCCCAGGGCGTGGGCCCGCTCGGCCACGGTCATGACCGTCTCCACATGGAGCCCTGGGTCGCGTACCACTCCCCCGTGCCCGACTCGGTCCTTGCCCACCTCGAACTGGGGCTTGACCATGAGCAGGAGGTCGGCGTCGTCGGCCGCGGCGCGCAGCAGCGGCTCGAGTACCAGGGTCAGGGAGATGAAGGACAGGTCACCCACCACCACCTGGGGGGCGGGAGCGACAGCGGCGGGATCCAGCGTGCGGATGTTGGTACGGTCCAGGGCGGTGACGCGGGGGTCGGAGCGCAGGGACCAGGCCAGCTGGCCGTAGCCGACGTCGACGGCCACGACGTGCTCGGCGCCGCGGCGAAGGAGGACGTCGGTGAACCCTCCCGTGGAGGCACCTGCGTCCAGGCAGCGGCGCCCCTCGATGCGAGGTGCCAGGCCGCGCTCGCCCAGCGCGTCCAGCGCACCGGCGAGCTTGCGGGCGCCGCGTGAGACGTAGTCGTCTCCCGAGGGGGTGAGGATCTCGATGGCCTGCGCCGGGTTGACCTGACGGGCGGGCTTGGTGACCACCTCACCGTCGAGGGTGACGTGTCCGTCGGTGATGAGGGTGGCGGCGTGGGTGCGAGACCGGGCCAGACCGCGGCGCACGAGCTCGGAGTCGATGCGGATGAGTCGGGCCATATCAGCCTTCCGCCTCGTGCAGGACGGAGGTGAGCTCCTCGTGGATGGCCGAGAGCGCAGCCGCCCGCTCCTCCAGGGGCATCCGACCGATCTCGGTGAGCTCGTCGGCGTGATCGGTCAGGCCGTGGGCCGCCGCCAGGGCGGCGTCGGCTCGCGGGGGTGCGGGCACCGGTGGTTCGGGAACCGGCGGGCGCGCGGGTTCCACCGTCGACGGCTTCTTCTCCCGAGCACCGGTTTCCGGCTCGTTGCGGCTCATTCCTGACTCACCTCGGCATCGTTCGCGTGCGCGGCTGCTGCGCCTTCCTTCCCCTTGAGGAGTATTCCTGACCCAGGTCGGACTCTCAGGAAGCAACGACCTCGATCCTAGGGAGATCCAGTGCAGCCGCCTCGCCCCGAGCCTCCTGCGCGTCGGCCCAGTCCCAGGCGGCCACGGCCAGAGCCCGGTAGGAGTCCAGGTCGATGCGCACCGGGCCGCCGTCCTGAGAGGTCAGGTCTCCCCCGTCCTGGAGCTGGAGTACGGAGTCGACGACGCGGGCGCGCCGGCTGCCGACCTGCCACCACTCCTGGCCGTCCTGCACGGATCGTACGGGGGTGGGATGCGGCTCGGTCAGGCCGCGCAGGTCGGTGTGAAGGAAGCTGGGACGCTCGGTTGCCGGGGCGGTGATGACATCGCGGGCGTCCGAGACTCCGGTGAGGACGTGGAGCCCGGGGATCCCGGCGGCCCGGGCCCCGACGTGATCGGTGTTGAGGCGGTCTCCGACGGCCAGGGGCCTGGTGCCGCCGGCACGCTTGAGGGCCCGCGTGTAGATCCCGGGGAAGGGTTTGCCGCCGGCTAGGGGCTCCTTGCCGGAGGCGTTGACGACGGCGGCCACGAGACTGCCGTTGCCCAGGGCGAAGCCCCGCTCCGTCGGCAGCGTCGCGTCCAGGTTGGTGGCCACGTGGAGAGCACCGGCATTGATGGCGTAAACGCCCTCGGACAGCAGGGCCCAGTCGACTGCCGGGTCCCACCCCTGGACGACGGCAGCCGGCCCGTCCTGCGCGCTGCTGGTCACCTGGAAGCCCTCGTCGAGAAGGGCCTGGCGCACTCCGTCACCGCCGACGACAAGGACCGTGGATCCCGGCTCGACGTGCTCGGCGAGCATGGCGGCCGCGTCCATGGCGGCGCTGAAGACCTCGGACGGATCGGCAACGATGTCGTTGGCAGCGAGCTTGTCCACAACCGTCTGGGGCGCCCGCGAGGCATTGTTGGTGACAAAGGACAGGTGCATTCCGGCGGCGCGGGCGGCGTTGACGTTGTCCGCGGCGTAGGGCACCCGGGCCTCGCCGGCGAAGCAGACGCCGTCGAGGTCCAGCAGTGCGACGTCGTAGGCGGTGCACAGGGCCTCATCGCTGCCCAGGAGAGTGGCGCGAGCGTCTGAGGGATGCTGCGTGGAGGGTGTCATCGGGGCTCCTCTGGGGCGTCGTCGGCTGAGATCGTCGTGGGGGTCGTTCCATCAGCGGCGTTATCAGGAGACGCTGGCGCCGACTCGGCCGCCTCATCCGTTGGTGGGGTTGCCGGGGCCTTGGCCGCTTCCTGGAGCAGCTCGGCCATCTCGGCCTCAACGCGCTCGGCGAAGGACGCTGACCAGTCTGCGTCGTCGTCCTGGTCGACGGCTTCGAGGGCCGTGACATCATCTGCATCGGTCTTACCCGACGCGTCAGGAGTCTCTGAGATCTCTACCCGGTCACCTGCGCCGCCGTCGGCCTCGGCGTCGGCCTTCTCCTGGGCGTCCTGCTCTGCGAGGTCGTGGGTCTCGGAGTCGTAGTCGTCCTCGATGTCGAAGACCTCGACCTCATCCTCCTCACCCGGTTCGGGGCCGATACGGTCACGGATGGCCGCGGCCTCCTGGTGACGTCCCAGCTCCTCAAGCCGGTCCGCACGCACCGAGTGCAGGCGCCTGAGGGTGTCGCTGTCGGAGGGACGTGCCCTGATGGCGTCCTCGATGACGATGAGACCGAGGTCGGTCTGGCCCATCTCGTGACGGAGGCTGGAGACGACCATGGCCAGCTCAGCGCGCTCGATCTCGTCGAGCTGGCGTGGGTCGGCTGCCTTGGCGGCCTGGAGGGCCTTGTCAGCGTGCCCCAGGGCACGTTCGCAGTCAACCTCGATGGCCCGGTGCAGGTCGAGACCGGACAGTCGCCTGGCAGCGCGAATTTCGCGAAGCGCCTCGTTGTAGTGTCCGGCGAGGTAAGCGGCGATACCCGCGGTCTCCCGTACGACGGCGACGCGCCCGGCATGGGAGGCGGCATAGCGTGCGTGCTCGTAGGCCGTCTGCGGGTCGTCGTTCAGCAGCCGCTGGGCCATCACCAGGTGGCGGGCGACGTTCTCGGCGTTGGCGCGTCCCAGGGCTCTCAACTCACTCCTGGCGCCTCGCTCGAGGTCCCCGGGCTCAACGTCGTCCGGTACGTGGGGTTCGGGGACGCGCTGACGCTGCGGCGGACGACCGCGACGGTCATCCCGTCTGTCCCGCGAGTCTCTCCGCCCCGAGCTGTCGCTGAATCGACCGGGTCTCCCGCTGCCGCGGCCGGGCCGCCTCTCGGCGGAGTCCCCGTCATGACGTCGGTCGCCTCGCCAGTCGTCACGGTGCCGACGCTCGCCGCGAGAACCGTGCTCCTCACGACTCGGGCGCTGAGAACGCCTTTGCGCGTGATACGACTCGTCGTCTCTTCTCGAGTCGTGGCCGCCGCGAGGGCGGTCGTCGCTCCCTTCGAAGCGCTTACGTCGACCGAAGCCGTGACGATCACCGTCCCGACGACGCCTGCCTGAGTCGTCGTGATCAGAGTGGTGCCGACGGTCCTGATACGCCATGGTCCTTCTTTCGCTCCGGGACTGCCGTCAGTTCCCTCGCTGTCCGTGATTGCCTGGGAGGAGCCTACCTGGACTGCAGCCCGGTGGCGTAGCCAGACCCGGCGACGCGAGTGTGGCGCGCGGCGCGCCACATCTCATTGCTCCGGGAACCGCGTCGCCGCAGAGGCATGGAGGGTGCATCGCCTCCATCTTCGAGGAAGACTGACGAGCATAAACATCGGGGCGGTTCCCACATCTGATGTGGGAACCGCCCCGATGTCTTACGTGTGTGCTCGGTGGTGTCCTACTCTCCCGCACCCTGGCGGGTGCAGTACCATCGGCGCTGTCAGGCTTAGCTTCCGGGTTCGGGATGGGTCCGGGCGTGTCCCTGTCGCTGTGACCACCGAGACGACTGGTTAGGCAGTGCAGGAACCGTCGCCATACGTGTGTGGTGTGCTCTATTCACGGTTGTGGCTGGCTGCCGGCCGGGTTGGGTTGGTTGTGGACCGTATAGTGGACGCTTCCGCACCTGTGTGCACCCCCCCTTCTCGCCACCAAGGGTTTGATGGTTGTGGTGGGGGTTGTTGTTTGTGTTGGCCTATTAGTACCAGTCAGCTCCAACCGTTACCGGTCTTCCACTTCTGGCCTATCAACCCAGTAGTCTGCTGGGGGCCTACCAAAACAATTGTCTTGTGGAGACCTTATCTTGAAGATGGTTTCCCGCTTAGATGCTTTCAGCGGTTACCCTTCCCGAACGTAGCCAACCAGCCGTGCCCCGGGCGGGACAACTGGCACACCAGAGGTTCGTCCGTCCCGGTCCTCTCGTACTAGGGACAGGCCTTCTCAAGTCTCCTGCGCGCGCAGAGGATAGGGACCGAACTGTCTCACGACGTTCTAAACCCAGCTCGCGTACCGCTTTAATGGGCGAACAGCCCAACCCTTGGGACCTGCTCCAGCCCCAGGATGCGACGAGCCGACATCGAGGTGCCAAACCATGCCGTCGATATGGACTCTTGGGCAGGATCAGCCTGTTATCCCCGGGGTACCTTTTATCCGTTGAGCGACGACCCACCCACACGGGATCGCCGGATCACTAGTTCCTACTTTCGTACCTGCTCGACCCGTCGGTCTCACAGTCAAGCTCCCTTGTGCACTTGCACTCAACACCTGGTTGCCGACCAGGCTGAGGGAACCTTTGAGCGCCTCCGTTACACTTTAGGAGGCAACCGCCCCAGTTAAACTACCCACCAGGCACTGTCCCTAACCCGGATCACGGGCCCAGGTTCAGGCGCACGCCATAACCAGAGTGGTATTTCAAGGACGACTCCACCACCACTGGCGTGACGGCTTCACAGTCTCCCACCTATCCTGCACAAGCTATAGCGGGCGCCAATACCAAGCTGTAGTAAAGGTCCCGGGGTCTTTCCGTCCTTCTGCGCGAAACGAGCATCTTTACTCGTACTGCAATTTCGCCGAGCTCATGGTTGAGACAGCGGGGAAGTCGTTACGCCATTCGTGCAGGTCGGAACTTACCCGACAAGGAATTTCGCTACCTTAGGATGGTTATAGTTACCACCGCCGTTTACTGGGGCTTAAATTCACCACTTCACCCCGAAGGGTTGATGGTTCCTCTTAACCTTCCAGCACCGGGCAGGCGTCAGTCCGTATACATCGCCTTACGGCTTCGCACGGACCTGTGTTTTTAGTAAACAGTCGCTTCCCCCTGGTCTCTGCGACCCACCCCCCTAGCCCGCGACGGGGCTTCAGGGAATCGGGCCCCCCTTCTCCCGAAGTTACGGGGGCATTTTGCCGAGTTCCTTAACCATGATTCACTCGTGCGCCTAGGCATACTCTGCCCGACCACCTGTGTCGGTTTAGGGTACGGGCGGCTGGCACCATCGCGTCGAGGCTTTTCTCGGCACCCCAGGATCACCCTGCTATCCCCCACCAGCGTGGGGTCACCATCACGCCTCACCCTCACCCAACCAAATGGGTCGTCACCCCGGATTTACCTGGAGGACGGGCTGCGCGCTTGAACGGACCAAGCCATCAGGTCCGCCGGGCTACCACTGTGCGTCACCCCTGTTAACACGCTTGCCTACCTGCACGGAGGATCCCCAGACCCCACCACCACAACCCCCACCAGGTCCGAAGACCCGAGTTGAGGGCTTACGTGGTGGCTGGGCGTGGGTTAGCACCCGCGCGTCAGCATGGGCGGTGCTTCGCCGGTACGGGAATATCAACCCGTCATCCATCGACTACGCCTGTCGGCCTCGCCTTAGGTCCCGACTCACCCAGGGCGGACTAGCCTGGCCCTGGAACCCTTGGTCATTCGGCGCTAGGGCTTCTCACCCTAGTATCGCTACTCATGCCTGCATTCTCACTCCCGCACCGTCCACGCCCGGTCACCCAGACGCTTCCCCCGGTGCAGGACGCTCCCCTACCACCCACAGCCCCTGCCACCACACGCGCAACGGCGCACGGTGAAGGGAGCAACGCTGTGGGTCCGCGGCTTCGGCGGTGTACTTGAGCCCCGCTACATTGTCGGCGCACGATCACTTGACCAGTGAGCTATTACGCACTCTTTCAAGGATGGCTGCTTCTAAGCCAACCTCCTGGTTGTCTGCGCGACCGCACATCCTTTCCCACTTAGCACACGCTTAGGGGCCTTAGCCGGCGATCTGGGCTGTTTCCCTCTCGACCACGGAGCTTATCCCCCGCAGTCTCACTGCCACGCTCACACCCTGACGGCATTCGGAGTTTGGTTGACGTCAGTAACCCTGTGGGGCCCATCAGCCACCCAGTAGCTCTACCTCCGCCGGGCAACACGCAACGCTGCACCTAAATGCATTTCGGGGAGAACCAGCTATCACGGAGTTTGATTGGCCTTTCACCCCTACCCACAGCTCATCCCCCCAGTTTTCAACCTAGGTGGGTTCGGTCCTCCACACGCTCTTACACGTGCTTCAACCTGGCCATGGGTAGATCACCCCGCTTCGGGTCCAGAACGCGCCACTACAACAACGCCCTATTCGGACTCGCTCTCGCTACGGCTACCCCACACGGGTTAACCTCGCGACACGCCACTGACTCGCAGGCTCATTCTTCAAAAGGCACGCCACCACCCCCACACACCAAAGCATGCAGAAGGCTCTGACGGCTTGCAAGCGCCCGGTTTCAGGTACTATTTCACTCCCCTCCCGGGGTACTTTTCACCATTCCCTCACGGTACTATCCACTATCGGTCATCAGGAGGTATTCAGGCAGCCAAGTGGTCTTGGCAGATTCACACAGGATTCCACGAGCCCCGTGCTACTCGGGCACCATCCCAGACACGCACCAACCAGTTACACCTACGGGGGTATCACCCACTACGCCACGCCTTCCCAGACGTTTCAGCTACCAGCCAGCACACGCGCCCCGCCTCCGGCAGAAGACGACAGAACAGCCCCACAACCCCGCACACGCAACCCCTGCCGAGTATCACACGCACACGGTTTAACCATCATCCGCTTTCGCTCGCCACTACTCACGGAATATCTTCTCCTACGGGTACTAAGATGTTTCACTTCCCCGCGTCACCCCCCACACCCTATACAATTCAGATGCAGGTGACACGACATAACTCGTGCCGGGTCCCCCCATTCGGAAACCCTCGGATCACAGCCCGCCAGCCGGCTCCCCGAGGAATATCGCAGGCCACCACGTCCTTCATCGGCCCCTGATGCCAAGGCATCCACCGAACGCTCAACAAAAACAAACAACAAGAACCACAACAACACACAAACACACACGACCCACACAAGACCATGCGCATCCACGCGCTTGTCGCAGAAAACACTTACAGTAAGATGCTCGCGTCCACTATACAGTTCACAACCAACCCACCCACACCCACAAGACCCACCAGCAACAAACCAGCAGACCCTACAGGCCAGGCAACCAGGGCGCACTGCCCCAGAACCCCGACAGCATGCCACCCCCACACACACGCACACCAAGCACGCACACGCAGGGGCACCCACCCAGACCAACCAGCCCAGGCAGGCGTGTTCCTTACACCATCATCTTCCCCACGGCACCCAGCACCCCAGCCACCCCCACAAGAACAAAAGGGGTGAAACAAACCAGGACACCAGGGGCGCCGCAAGCACAATCAATCCCTAGAAAGGAGGTGATCCAGCCGCACCTTCCGGTACGGCTACCTTGTTACGACTTCGTCCCAATCACCAGCCCCACCTTCGACCGCTCCCCATAGGGCCACGGGCTTCGGGTGTTGCCGACTTTCATGACGTGACGGGCGGTGTGTACAAGGCCCGAGAACGTATTCACCGCAGCGTTGCTGATCTGCGATTACTAGCGACTCCAACTTCACGGTGTCGAGTTGCAGACACCGATCCGAACTGAGACCGGCTTTAAGGGATTCGCTCCACCTCACAGTATCGCAGCCCTCTGTACCGGCCATTGTAGCATGCGTGAAGCCCAAGACATAAGGGGCATGATGATTTGACGTCATCCCCACCTTCCTCCGAGTTGACCCCGGCAGTCTCCCGCGAGTCCCCACCACAACGTGCTGGCAACACGAGACAAGGGTTGCGCTCGTTGCGGGACTTAACCCAACATCTCACGACACGAGCTGACGACAACCATGCACCACCTGTGAACCAGCCCCCAAAGGAGGAAACCCCGTCTCCAGGACCATCCGGCACATGTCAAGCCTTGGTAAGGTTCTTCGCGTTGCATCGAATTAATCCGCATGCTCCGCCGCTTGTGCGGGCCCCCGTCAATTCCTTTGAGTTTTAGCCTTGCGGCCGTACTCCCCAGGCGGGGCACTTAATGCGTTAGCTACGGCGCGGAAGACCCGGAAAAGGCCCCCCACACCTAGTGCCCAACGTTTACGGCGTGGACTACCAGGGTATCTAATCCTGTTCGCTCCCCACGCTTTCGCTCCTCAGCGTCAGTAACGGCCCAGAGACCCGCCTTCGCCACCGGTGTTCTTCCTGATATCTGCGCATTCCACCGCTACACCAGGAGTTCCAGTCTCCCCTACCGCACTCAAGCCGGCCCGTACCCACCGCAAGCCCCCAGTTAAGCCAGAGGATTTCACGACAGACGCGACCAGCCGCCTACGAGCTCTTTACGCCCAATAATTCCGGACAACGCTCGCGCCCTACGTATTACCGCGGCTGCTGGCACGTAGTTAGCCGGCGCTTCTTATCCAGCTACCGTCAACCCACCCACAAGGAGCAGGCCTGCTTCACTGGCGAAAGAGGTTCACAACCCGAAGGCCTCCATCCCTCACGCGGCGTCGCTGCATCAGGCTTGCGCCCATTGTGCAATATTCCCCACTGCTGCCTCCCGTAGGAGTCTGGGCCGTGTCTCAGTCCCAGTGTGACCGTCCACCCTCTCAGGCCGGCTACCCGTCACCGCCTTGGTAGGCCATCACCCCACCAACAAGCTGATAGGCCGCGAGCCCATCCCCCACCGGAACAAACCTTTCCCAGGCCCACCATGCGACAGACCCAGAATATCCCGTATTAGCCACACTTTCATGCGGTTATCCAGAAGAAGGGGGCAGGTTACTCACGTGTTACTCACCCGTTCGCCACTCATCCAGAACCAGCAAGCTGGCTCCTTCACCGTTCGACTTGCATGTGTTAAGCACGCCGCCAGCGTTCGTCCTGAGCCAGGATCAAACTCTCCAAACAAAACCAACAAAAAAGGCACCCCAAGCCAACCACCAAACAAGGCAGCCAACCAGAACACCAACAGTCAGCACACAGTCCAGAAAACCAGACCAGGCCCAACCCAACCCCCCCACACAGAAGAGCCAGGCAAACCAAAACAAAACAAGCCCCAGAAACCACACACAACCACCCAAACCACCCACCACACAAGACAGGCAACCCAGACAACCACGCACAGCCCCCAGGACCCATGGCATAAAAAACATGACACACTATCGAGTTCTCAAACAACACACCCACTGAGAAATCCTCGAAAGACTTTCGTCTTTCGTCTCCTTCTCAGAAGCGCCTGGGAAACTTTAGCGAGCCGCTTTTCCTGAGTCAAACGATCGATCAGTGACCTTCGTCTCTCATTCGGCTCTTTTCAGTTCCCAGCTCCCGGCCGGTCTGAGGACTTTCATCCTCCCCGTTTCGGGCCGGAGAGAACATTACGCACCGGCCACCAGACCGTCAAACGGAAGCGCGGTGACAGTGCACACAAGGCACTGTCACCGCGCTGGAGGCCCGGTTGACGACCAGGGCATTTCCTGGGCAGGACCTAGGCGGAGCGCCCAACAGCCAGGTTCCGCCGTCCTTTACGCACCAGGACCACTCCCCCGGCGAGCAGGTGCTCAGGGCCGATGACCGTGGCCTCGTCCTCCACCTTGACGTTGTTGAGGTAGGCCCCACCCCCGGCAATAGTCTTCCGGGCAGCGTTGCGGCCCCGCTCCAGTCCTGTGCTGACGAGCAGGTCGACGATCGTCGTCTCGCCAACCACCACCTCGCCGGACGCAAGGTCGGCGGTGGCGGCCAGGATCGTCGCCTCGTCGATCTCTCCGAGGTCTCCGCGCCCCCACAGCGCAGAGGTCGCGGCCTCAGCCTGGGCCGTGGCCTCGGATCCGTGGACCCAGGTCGTGACCTCGTGAGCCAGCACCCGCTGCGCCTCGCGCGCCTTCGGGTTCTCCGCCGTCGCCGCTTCAAGGCGCTCGATCTCCTCGCGCTCCAGGAAGGTGAAGACCTTGAGGAAGCGCACCACGTCGGCGTCGTCGACCTGCAGCCAGAACTGGTAGAAGGCGTAGGGACTGAGCATCTCGGGGTTGAGCCAGATCGCCCCACCCTCGGACTTGCCGAACTTGGTGCCGTCGGCCTTGGTGATGAGCGGGTTGGTCATGACGTGGACCGAGGCGCCCTCCACCTTGTGGATGAGGTCCATCCCGCCCACAAGGTTGCCCCACTGGTCGTTACCACCGACCTCCAGGGTGCAGCCGTAGCGCCGGTAGAGCTCGAGGTAGTCGTTGGCCTGCAGCACCTGGTAGCTGAACTCGGTGTAGGAGATGCCCTCGTCGCTGGCCAGGCGGCGCGCGACGATGTCCTTGGAGAGCATCGTGCCCATGCGGAAGTGCTTGCCGAGGTCCCGAAGGAAGTCGATGGCACTCATCGCCTGGGTCCAGTCCAGGTTGTTGACGATCCGGGCGGGGTTGTCCCCGCTGAAGTCGAGGAGGTTCTCGAGCTGCTCCTGCAGGCTGGCCGCCCATCCGGCAACGACGTCCTTCGTGTTGAGGCTGCGTTCCCCCTTGGCCCGAGGGTCACCGATGAGCCCGGTCGCGCCGCCTACCAGCGCGAGCGGGTGGTGCCCGGCGAGCTGCAGGTGGCGCATGACCTTGACGGCTACGAGATGGCCGTGGTGGAGACTGGGTGCAGTCGGGTCGAACCCGCAATAGAAGGTGACGGTTCCATCGGTCAGTGCCGCGCGCAGCGCGTCGATGTCGGTGTGCTGGGCGATGAGCCCGCGCCACTGCAGTTCGTCCAGGATGTCCGTCACTGTCCAGTCGCCTTCCATGGGTCGTCGTGCGTCCTGCACGCCTTGTCCCGGCGCGTCGCGCTCGGGGCCGGCTGATACCTCCGGCGCGGATAGTCTGCCATGTCCTGGTCCGGCGTCCACGATGCGCTTGATTCGGAGCAGCACCGCGAGCGTGCGGGTCTCCCAGCCGTCACCGGTCCGCGGCCCCAATGCCGATCGTGGGGCCGTAGGTCTGCCAACCACCTGCTGCCCGGGCGCGTTGACCGGCCGCGATGACGAGTCCGTGAAAGTCCTTGAGCTGGGGGACGTCGAGACCACTGTCCGACACCGCCGGCTCGTGGGCACGTCGGGCCGCCTCATAGTCCCGTCCCACTGCGTAACCCGCCTGGCGCAGCAGGCGTCTGGCATAGGCGTCGAAGATGAACCGGGGCCGGTCGTACACCATGAGGGCGACGACGTCGGCCGTCTCGGGCCCGAAACCGGGAAGCCTCATCAGCTCCGCGCGCAGGGCCCCGTCATCGAGGGCGGCTGCGGTTCCTCCCTTCGGTCCGCCGGACCAGGTCGCGTAGGCGCGCAGTGCGCGGGCCTTGGACTTCATGAATCCGCTGGGGCGGATCAGGTCGATGAGGTCGGTCTCGTCCAGCGCGAGCAGCCGGTCGGCCTCGAAGGCGGTGGCCTGACGCAGCGCATCCAGGGAGCGCTGGACGTTACCCCATGCGGTGTTCTGGACGAGGACGGCCCCGCAGACGTACTCGAGGTCGCTCTCGGCAGGCCAGACCTCGATCTCACCGAGCTCGGCGCGCAGCAGCTCGTACAGAGTGCGCATAGGTACCGGTGAGTCAATGGGGATCTGACCAGGAATCGGAGAGTCGTTCATGAGTCCTTGGTGAGTCGATGGTGAGTCGATGGTGAGTAGGTGGCGGGTCGGCGGTGGGTCGCTCCCAGACGAGGGTGTAGCGGTAGTAGAAGCGCCGTCGGACCCTGGCTCCGGGAAGGACCCGGGAGGCCGCGGCACGGATCTCACCGAGCGACTCTCGCGGAGGAGCCGTGACGACCCCGACGTCCCGCGTCTCCCTGCGCAGGGCCCCGATAACGCGCAGTGGAAGGACGGCGAGCGCCGACAGCATCCAGTCCCATGGGCTCTTGCTGGCGGCCAGGCCGACGACGATGAGCCGGCCGCCGGGTGCCACCAGTCCACCCAGCCTCCTCAGAGCCGGTTTCAGCGGGAGGTGGTGAAGCGTGGCCACGCAGGTGACGGTCTCAAAGGTTCCGATGCGCTCAGGCAGGGCAGGGTCCATGGCGTCGTCGAGGCGGGCCTCGGCCTGCGGGACTCGCGCCAGGCGATGACGTGATCGCGCAACGGCCTGCTCGTCGGCATCGATTCCAACGACGCGGCGGCACACCGCCGCCAGGCGCGCGAGCAGGAGGCCGTCTCCGCATCCGACATCGAGCGCCCGTCCACCGCGCAGTCCAGCATCCCGCACGATGCGCCGGTGAAAGGCGACGTTGTGGTTCCAGTAGTTCTCAGCCACTGCGGCCTTACGGGGCGGCAGCCGCGATCGGGCCGTCCGCATCACCCGGGTTCTGACGACTACGGCCCTTTCTAGCGGACCCGTCGATGCCTTCGACATGGCGCTCTGCTGGTCTTCGCACCGCGGGACCGGCCTCTTGCAGCAGCGCATCGCGCAGGTGAGGCATGGCGGCGAAGTACGCCTCATCGGCGTCTTCGACGAGGCGCGTAGCCCGGGCTCCCACGTCCCGTCCTGCCGCCGTCGTTGTCACGATCCTGGCGCGAGCGTCGCTGGGGTCCTGCTGGCGTGAGATGAGGCCTGCCTGCTCCAGCTTGCGCAGCACCTGGCTGGCGGTCTTGACGTCCATTCCCGCCTGGGACGCGATCATCACCTGGGTGCTGCTGTCGCCGTGCTCCTCGAGCCATGACGTGCAGGCGAGGATGACGAACTGCGAGTGTGTCAGTCCGACGGGCTCCAGGGCGGCCATGATGTCACGTTGCCAGGCAAGTGCGGTCCTCCACATGAGGAAGCCCGGGCTCGCCTCCGGCCGCTGGAACCGTGTTCTCACATGGCGACCCTAGCAGCCTCGATGAGCGAGTCGATGGCCTGGGGGAAGTCCTTGGCGATTTGCGGTCCGACCACCGGGCCGGCGTCATCGGCACCGGGACCATCAATGTCGAGGCGGGTGATGACGACGCTCTCCCCTCGCGTTTCCGCGGGCATGAAGGAGTGCGTGAAGGTCAGCTCCATGCCGCCGTAGGAGGCACGGTCCGCCTGCACATGAGGTGGTTCCCATCGCGTGATGACGATATCGACACTGTCCTGCCCCGCCGGCGTCATCGTGACCCGCGCACCGAGCCCCACCGGCTCGAGAGGCTTGTAGCGGTCCCCTTCAGGGAGCTCGATCTCACCGGCGAGGACCTTGATCCATGTGTCCCACAGGGTTTCCACCGGGAGATCCGCCGTCCGTTCGCACTCAGTCGACCACATTGCTCTTCCGTCCTCCGAGGTCCATCGACAACAATAGTCTCTACACAGATTATCTGCGCACCTATTATTACGTCATGCGGCCGTCCTGCGCAAGCGGCGACGTGCCACTGAGAAGATCAGCCCCGAGGACGTCTCCTGCTGACAGCGGGTCTGTAGGCCGAGACAGTGGGGTCGCCGTCGAGCCAGAAACGCCATGGGAAGGCTTCTCCGTCTCCTCCGGGACCGGCGACCCCGGTGCGTGGCCCACGCCGAATGCGCTCAGCAGCCGGCGCCTGCCGTGGCTCGGGAAGAGTCAGGCTGACGCGCGATCCCGGTCCGCCTAACGGTGCGCCGTCGTCGGACCGGTCCAGCCCGAGCGCCGAGCACAGCCGGGCCGGGCCACGGGCCAGGTCCCTGTCGACCCGCGCGGCGGGGCGACGAAGCCGGGCGAGCTCCACTCCCTCCACCACCTCTCCGGCGCGCAGGAGCACCGCTCGAGAGACCCCAGCCGGCCCGGTGACGATATTGAGGCAATGGTGCATGCCGTAGGTGAAGTAGACGTAGATGCACCCGCCCGCCTCGAACATGGAGGCGTTGCGTGCTGTGCGCCCACGGAAGGCATGGGAACCGGGGTCCTCCTCACCCCGGTAGGCCTCCACCTCGGTCAGGCGGATCACAACGCGCCCCTGCGGACCGGCAACCGCGATGACGGCGCCCAGCAGCGCCGGGGCCACCTCCAGGCTGTCGCGGCCCAGCAGCGAGGCGACCTCGGGGCTCAGGCTCGTCGCTTGATCAGCCATGAATGTCCTGACGGCCGAGTTCAGTCCGGCTCAGACCGGCTCAGGCATGGTCGCTCTCGACGTCCGCATCAGTCCTCCTCGTCGTCGACCCCGCTCGGCTCGGGCCACTGGGGACCTGCGGGGCCGTCCAGCAGAGAACCCTCCCAGGCGAAGACCCGCAGCTCTGCGCTGCGGGCGATGGCCCGAGCGAGCTGCTCGACGACGCGCACCGGCGCGGTACCGCCGTGTCCGGTGCGGGCGGCCACCGAGCCCTCGGCGGACAGGACCTCCCTCACGCCCGGGGTGAGTCGCTCGTCGATGGCGGCGAAGTCGTCATCGGACAGGTCCCACAGCTCGATGCCGCGGCTCTCGCACTCGCGCACGCAGGCGCCGGAGATCTCATGGGCCTGGCGGAAGGGCACCCCGTTCTTGACCAGCCACTCGGCCACGTCAGTGGCCAGGGAGAAGCCCTGGGGGGCAAGGGCCGCCATGCGCTCACAGTGGAGGGTCATGGTGGACACCATGCCGCTGACCGCCGGAAGGAGGATGGCCAGGGTGTCGACGGCGTCGAAGACGGGCTCCTTGTCCTCCTGCAGGTCGCGGTTGTAGGCCAGGGGCAGGGCCTTGAGAGTGGCGAGCAGCCCGGTCAGATCACCGATGAGGCGCCCGGCCTTGCCACGGGCGAGCTCGGCGACGTCCGGGTTCTTCTTCTGCGGCATGATGGACGAGCCCGTGGAGTAGGAGTCGTCCAGGGTGACGAAGTCGAACTCCTTGGTGTTCCAGATGATGATCTCCTCGCTCAGGCGCGAGACGTCCACCGCCACCATCGCCAGGACGAAGCTCAGCTCGGCGACGACGTCGCGGGCGGCGGTACCGTCGATGGAGTTCTCCACAGCAGCCTCGAAACCCAGGTCGGCGGCCACGGCGTCGGGGTCCATGCCGAGCGTGTTGCCGGCCAGAGCGCCGGATCCGTAGGGGCTCACGGCGGCGCGAGCGTCCCAGTCCTCAAGGCGCTCGACGTCTCGCATGAGTGGCCAGGCGTGAGCGAGCAGCTGGTGGGCGACCAGCACGGGCTGGGCGTGCTGCATGTGGGTGCGTCCGGGCATGATGGCGTCGGAGGCGCCGGCGGCCTGGTCGATGAGGGCGTCGACGACGTCGAGGACGAGCCCGGCCACGTGGCGCGCCTGGTCGCGCAGGTACATGCGGATGAGGGTGGCGATCTGGTCGTTACGGCTGCGTCCGGCGCGCAGACGCCCGCCCAGGTCGTCGCCGGCGCGCTCGATCAGACCACGCTCCAGAGCGGTGTGGACGTCCTCATCCGTCACCTCAGGGACGAAGACACCGGCGACGACGTCGGCCTCAAGACGGTCCAGGGCGTCCAGCATGCCGCTCAGCTGGCCCGCGTCCAGCAGGCCTGCCTGCGCCAGAGCCCGGGCGTGGGCGCGCGAACCGGCGATGTCGTAGCGGGCCAGGCGCCAGTCGAAGTGGGTGCTCACCGACAGGGCGGCCAGCGCGTCGGCGGGTCCCCCGGAGAAGCGCCCGCCCCACAGGCTGACGCCCGCAGGCTCCAGTCTCTGCTGCGAGTCGGAGGAGGCGGACTGGGCGGAGGAGGATGCATCGAGCCCTCTGGCGGGCTGGGTGGAGGACTGGCTCATGACCCCATCATGACCCATGTGCCCGCTCAGGCGCCTCAGTGGTAAGTCAGTGGTGCGTCTGCGGCGAGGCCGTGGTAGACCGGCGGCAAAAACACCCCCGCCCTGGTTGAGGAAGGCACAGGAGCGAGAGCGGGCCGGGCGACACCAACCGACGGGAAGGAAGAAGGGCCTGCCCGGTTGCTCGCCAGTCATGTCATGATGAGCCATGCCCGCCGAACAAGACGCTCTTTTCCCAGGCAAGCAATTCATCTCCACCGTGCTCGAGGCGCTGGAGACCAAGACCAGGATGACCGGGGCCCTCGCCCACCGCTACCTCATGCGTGCGGCGATGGCCGGCATGATCGTGGCGGTCTTCTACATCGTGAACTACGCCATCGTCGGTATCTTCGCCGGCCTTCATGTCGGGGACACGTCTCTGGCGGG
Source organism: Actinomyces viscosus (assembly GCF_900637975.1). Taxonomy (NCBI): domain Bacteria; kingdom Bacillati; phylum Actinomycetota; class Actinomycetes; order Actinomycetales; family Actinomycetaceae; genus Actinomyces; species Actinomyces viscosus. The sequence goes on from NZ_LR134477.1 coordinate 1,133,577, forward strand.
GGTCGGCAAGCTCCTCGGGGCCCTGGCCTTCGGGCCCGCCCTCGTCTTCATCTACTACACGAAGTCCGAGCTGCTCACCAGCAACATGATGGTGGTGGTCATCGGCTACTACTACCGGAGCATCTCCGCGTGGAGGGTCGTCAGGGTGCTGTTCATGTGCCTGGTCGGCAACTTCATGGGCGGACTCGTCTTCGCCGTCATGTACCGCTTCTCCACGCTTGTGGACGGCCCCACCGGTGAGCAGGCGGTGCACTCGGTGGAGGCAAAGCTGGGCTACCTGTCGACGGCCTCGGGGGTCGCCGACCTCTTCGTGCGGGCGATTCTGTGCAACTTCATGATCAACCTGGCGATGCTTCTCATCTACAACGGGTTCATCCATGAGGACTGGTCCAAGATCTTCTCGATGATCATCGCCGTGTTCGTCTTCGCCTTCCTCGGCTTCGAGCACTCGGTGGCCAATACGGTCCTGTTCACCGTCGTCGGCCTGACGCACGGGATCGACGTCCTGCCAGCGCTGGGCAACGTGGCCGTGGCCCTGCTGGGCAACTTCGTGGGCGGCGGGCTGCTCATCGGCGGCTACTACGCCTACGCCAACGACGACTCCCGGTGGCTGCGCCGCCAGCCCCAGAAGGACGAGGTTCAGACGGCTGAGTAGGCCCAGGTAGACCCGAGGAGGCCGACGTAGACCCGATCAGGGCCTGGCCCTCGCTCCTCGACCGTCAAGTCAGCTGTGCCCTTCAGCCCACCCGGGCCAGCACGAGCGAACCGGTTGCCTCCACCGCTGACGGTGGAGGCAACCGGTTCGCCGCACTCATGCGGTATTCAGGTGTCCAGTCTCAGGACTCCCCTGGAAGACAGGCGCCGGGCAGCAGTCCTGTCAGAGGTCCTGTCAGAATCCCTGTCCGTTGCCGGCGCGCACGTCGCGGGCGGCGGCGAGCTTGGACTGCATCCCGTAGATCTCGATGAATCCTCGAGAGGAGGACTGGTCGAAGGTGTCCCCGCTCTCGTAGGTGGCCAGGTTGAAGTCGTACAGGCCGGTCTCGGAGCGGCGCCCGGTGACGGTCGCCCGGCCGCCGTGCAGGACCATCCGGATGTCGCCGTTGACGTAGCGCTGGGTGTCCTCGATGAAGGCGTCCATGGAGCGCTTGAGCGGGGAGTACCACTGGGCCTCGTAGACGAGCTCGGCCCAGGTCTGCTCCATGCCCCGCTTGTAGCGGCGCTGCATGCGCTCCAGGGTGACGGCCTCGAGCGCCTGGTGCGCCTCGATGAGGGCCACGGCCCCGGGGGCCTCGTAGATCTCACGGGACTTGATGCCCACGAGTCGGTCCTCGACCATGTCGATGCGTCCCACGCCCTGGGCGCCGGCCCGGCGGTTGAGCTCCTGAATGGCCTCCAGCGGGGTGACGTCCCGCCCGTCGATGGCCACCGGGATGCCCTCCTTGAAGGTGAGAGTCACCTCGTCGGGCAGGGGCGGGTAGGTGGGGTCATCGGTGTAGACGTAGACGTCCTTGGTGGGGGCGTTCCACAGGTCCTCCAGGTAGCCGGTCTCGATGGCGCGTCCCCACACGTTCTGGTCGATGGAGAACGGGTTGTGCTTGGTGGTCTCGATCGGCAGGTTGTGCTTCTCGGCGTAGTCGATGGCGACGTCTCGGGTCAGGGCCAGGTCGCGCACCGGCGAGATGCAGTCCATGTCCGGAGCCATGGAGGTGATGGAGACCTCGAAGCGGACCTGGTCGTTGCCCTTTCCGGTGCAGCCGTGCGCCACGGTGTGGGCGCCGAACTCGCGGGCGGCCTTGACCAGGTGACGGGCGATGACGGGCCGCGAGAGCGCCGAGACGAGCGGGTAGGTTCCCTCGTAGAGGGCGTTGGCCTTGAGGGCGGGCATGCAGTAGTCGTTGGCGAACTCGTCGCGGGCGTCGGCCACGTAGGCCTCAACAGCGCCGCAGTCCAGGGCTCGCTGACGGATCACCTCAAGGTCCTCTCCGCCCTGACCGACGTCGACGGCGACAGCGACGACCTCGCGACCAGTGGCCTCGCCGATCCAGCCGATGGCGACAGACGTGTCCAGGCCTCCGGAGTAGGCCAGGACGACACGGTCCTTGTGGGTGCTCATGGGATCTCTCTTCTCTTCGTGGTGACACTGGCGAACCAGCGGTGAGGTGACTGAGGTGTCAAGGGCTGTGGGGAGAGGTCAGGCTCTGGCCGAGGGGTCGGCCAGGGCGAGCAGGTGCCCGGCCACGTCAGCGGCGACCTGCCCGCTGCGGGTGATGACCAGGACGGTGTCGTCTCCAGCGATGCAGCCCAGGACCCCGGGCATCATCGCGTCGTCGACGGCCCCGGCGAGCAGCTGAGCGGCTCCGGCCGGGGTTCGCAGGACCACCTGGGAGCCGGCCCACTCGGCGGTGACGAGCAGCTCGGCGCACCACCGGGCCAGGCGGGGAGTCGTGTGGGCACGCAGGGAGTCATCGGCCTCCTCCGCCCCGCTAAGGGCTCCGGCGTGGACCTGGCCCGGGGCCCCGGCCTCAGGCATCGAGTAGATGAGCTCACCGCCCGGGGCCCGGATCTTCGTGGCCCGCAGCTCCACCAGGTCCCGCGAGAGCGTCGCCTGGGTGGTGCTGATGCCGCGCTGCGCCAGGGCCTTGCGCAGCTGGGCCTGGGAGCGGATGCGCTCCCGGGAGAGGATCTGGACGATGCTGGCGTGCCTAGCGGTCTTGGTCCCGGGTGTCAGCGGCGCCGCCGCCGCCAGGTCCTGCTGGGAGTCCTCGATGGTGGCGCTCATGAGCCCGCCTTCTCAGACTGCGCCCGAGACAGGACCTCGGACAACGCGGCGGTGAAGGCTCGGGCATCGTCGTCGGACAGAATGAAGGGCGGCGCCAGACGGATCGTGTCCGGACGCGGCGCGTTGACGATGAAGCCTCGCTGCGCCAGGGCGGCGACGATCTCACCCGCGGGCGGCAGGCCCTCGGCCAGCCCGACGCCGATCAGCAGGCCCCGGCCGCGCACCTGGTCGACGCCGTCGACTGCCGCCAGCTCCCGGGCCCAGGTCGAGCCGAGCCGATCGACCCGGCCGAGCAGGTCCTGGCTGCGGATGGTCTCGATGACGGCGAGTGCGGCCGCGCAGGCCACCGGGTTGCCGCCGAAGGTGGTGCCGTGCTGACCGGGTCCGAGGAGGGCCGCGGCCTCACCGGTGGCGATGACCGCGCCGATGGGGATGCCGCCGCCCAGTCCCTTGGCGAGGGTGACGACGTCGGGCACGACGCCGGGGGCCAGCAGGTGGTGGGCCATCCAGGCGCCGGAGCGCCCCATGCCGGTCTGGACCTCGTCGATGATGAGCAGGGCGCCGGCCTGCCTGGTCAGTTCGCGGGCGGTCTCCAGGTACCCGGCGGGCAGCTCGCGAACCCCCGCCTCGCCCTGGATCGGCTCGATGATGAGCGCCGCGACGTCGGGGCCCAGTGCGCTGCGCAGCGCGTCGGTGTCGCCTGCCGGGATGAACTCGACCCCGCCGGGAAGCGGTTCGAAGGGCTCTCGGTAGGCGGCCTTGTGGGTCAGGGCCAGGGCGCCCATGGTCCGCCCGTGGAAGGCGTCCTGGAGCGCCAGGACCCGGGGGCGGCTGCTACCGCCGTGCCGGCGGGCGATCTTGAAGGCGGCCTCATTGGCCTCGGTCCCGGAGTTGGCCAGGAAGACCTTGGACTCGTGCGCTGGCAGGCCCGGAAAGGTCAGGGAGACGAGCGTCTCGGCGAGGCGGACCTGGGCGGGGGTGGTGAAGAAGTTCGAGACGTGGCCGAGGGTGTTGAGCTGGTTGCTCACGGCCTCGACGATCGCGGGGTGGGCGTGGCCCAGGCAGTTGACGGCGATGCCCGCGAGGAGATCGGTGTACTCCTTGCCGTCGGCATCCCAGACGTGGGCGCCCTGACCACGGACCAGGACCCGGCCGGGGGTGCCGAAGGTATTCATGACGGCGCCGGTGTAACGCTCCAGCCAGCCGGCATTACCGGCACTGCCGGCGTCGTCGGTTCCCCGAGCGGCGGCCTGCGCGTCGGGATCCGGCAGCACTGAGGACGATCCTGAGGGGCTCGAGGGGATGGTCATAGACTCTTGCCTCCGTTCAGTGGCGGTATCGGGGCGTCCCCTGGGTGGATGACGGTACCGACGCCCTGGTCGGTGACGATCTCCAGGAGCATGCTGTGGGCCTGTCGCCCGTCGACGACGTGGGCCTGCCCGACTCCGCCGTAGACGGCCCGCAGACAGGCCTCCATCTTGGGAATCATCCCGGACTCGAGCGTGGGCAGGAGCTCCTCGAGCGCGGCCGCGCTGATGAAGGGCACCAGCGAGCTGCGGTCCGGCCAGGCGGAGTAGAGCCCCTCGACGTCGGTGAGCATGAGCAGCGTGCGGGCCTGAAGTGCCACGGCGATCGCCGCGGCGGCCGTGTCGGCGTTGACGTTGAGGACGGTCTCGGAGTCCGTCATCAGCGGGGCGACCGAGGAGATGACGGGGATACGACCCTGGTCGAGCAGGTCGATGATGGGCTGCGGGCTGACGTCGACGACGTCGCCGACCAGGCCCACGTCGACGCTCTGGCCGTCCACCGTGGCCAGGCGCTGACGGGCCCGTAGGAGTCCGCCGTCCTCGCCGCTGATGCCGACCGCGGCGGAGCCGTCGGTGTTGAGCAGGGAGACGAGCTCGCGCTGCACCGAGCCGGTGAGGACCATGCGGACCACGTCCATGACCTCGGGCGTGGTGACGCGCAGGCCGCCGCGGAACTGTGAGCTGATGCCCAGTCGCTTGAGCATGGCGTTGATCTGGGGGCCGCCGCCGTGGACGACGACGGGGCGCACCCCGACCTGGTGGAGGAAGAGGATGTCCTGGGCGAAGGCGCGCTTGAGGTCGTCGTTCACCATGGCGTTGCCGCCGTACTTGATGACCATGGTGGCGCCCTTGTAGGTGCGCAGCCACGGCACGGCCTCCAGCAGGACGGATGCCTTGATCTGCGGGTCGAGAGGTGTCCGGTTCATGTCGTGTAGTCCGCGTTGATGGTGACGTATCCGTGGGTGAGGTCGTTGGTCCACACGGTGGCCTCGGCCTGCCCCGCCGACAGGGCGATGTCGATGCGGGTCTCACGCGGGCTCATGTCCACCGTGTCCCGGTCCTGGTCGGGGGCGCCGTGACGGAAGATCGTCACCCCGTTGATGGTGACGTCGACCTCATCGGGGTTGAAGGGGCAGACGTCCTCGGGCACGGTCCCGAGCTGGGACAGGACGCGCCCCCAGTTGGGGTCGGCTCCGGCGACGGCGCACTTGAGGAGGTTGGAGGAGCTCACGGTGCGGGCCGCGGCCTCGGCGGCGGCCTCGCTGACGGCGCCGCTGACCGTGATGGCGATGTCGTGGGTGGCGCCCTCGGCGTCGGCCACGAGGCGCCGGCCGAGACGACCCATGACCTCGGTCAACGCCTCCTTGAGCCCGCTCTGCGACGGTGTGACCCCGGAGGCCCCGGAGGCCAGGAGGAGGACGGTGTCGTTGGTGGACATGCAGCCGTCGGAGTTGATCCGGTTGACGGTGCGTGCGGTGGCTGACGCCAGGGCGTCCTGCGCCTCCTGGGGAGTGAGGACGGCGTCAGTGGTGATGACGGCGAGCATCGTGGCCAGGCCGGGGGCCAGCATGCCCACGCCCTTGATCATGCCGCCGATGGTCCAGCGCTCCTCGCCGGCACCGACGGTCAGGGCGTCCTCCTTGGAGACGGTGTCGGTGGTCATGATGGCGGCGGCCGCATCGGAGCCGGCGCGGGGCGTATCGGCCAGGGCGAGGGCGGCGACGTCGATCCCCTCCAGGAGGACGGACATGTCGATGCGCTCTCCGATGACGCCGGTGGAGCACACCAGGACCTGACTCGGCTCAGTTCCCAGCAGCCCGGCGGCACAGGCGGCGGTGGCCTCGGTGTCGCACTGGCCCTGGGCTCCGGTACACGCGTTGGCGCTCCCGGAGTTGAGGACGACGGCGCGGGCACGGCCCGGGTCGTTCCCGTCCTGACCCGCCAGGAGCCGGCGCGACCAGACGACGGGCGCGGCGACGACACGGTTGGTGGTGAATACTCCGGCTGCGGTATCCAGCGGGCCGTCGTTGACGACCAGGGCGAGATCGGGCTTGCCGGAGGCCTTGAGACCGGCGCGCACGCCGGCGGCGCGGAAGCCCCGGGCTGCGGTCACGCTCACGGTGCTACTCCTTGGGTGGTGATGGCGGTGGTCTCCTCCAGGCCGAGGGCCAGGTTGAGGGACTGCACGGCGGCGCCGGCGGTGCCCTTGCCGAGGTTGTCGATGGCGCACATGGCCACCACGGTGTCCGCGCCGCGATCGATGGCGACCTGGACGGTGGCTGTGCCGGTGCCCAGGACGGTGCCCGTGGTGGGCCAGGTCCCCTCGGGCAGGAGATGGATGAGGCTCTCACCGCTGCCGGCCGCCCCGTAGGCGGTCTCCCAGGCCGCTCGCACGGTGGCCTCCGGGTCTGGCGCCTCGCGCAGGGCCGGGGTCATGGGGGCGGTGACGGTGGCGAGGATGCCGCGGCTCATGGGAACCAGGACCGGGGTGAAGGACAGGTGCGTCGAGCCGGAGGTGACGCCCGCCACCTCGAGGTTCTGGATGATCTCGGGGATGTGCCGGTGGGTGCCGCCGACGGCGTAGGGCTGGGCCGATCCCAGCGCCTCGGCGGCGGTGAGGTGAGGCTTGAGCGCCTTGCCCGCACCGGAGTAGCCGACCGCCAGGACCGCTGTCAGCCGGGACGGGTTGATGAGTCCGGCGGCGACTCCGGGCTGGAGGGCCAGGGTGACGGCGGTGACGTTGCAGCCGGGGACCGCGATACGCCTGGTGGCGGTGAGCTCAGCGCGCTGGGCCCGGGCACGGACCTCGCCCTCGTGCAGAAGCTCGGGCATGCCGTAGGTCCAGGCCCCGGCGTAGTCGGTGCCGTAGAAGTCCTCCCACGCCTGCTGGCTGGTCAGGCGGTGGTCCGCTCCGCAGTCGATGACCAGAGGCGCTGCACCATTGCGGTCGCCGAACCTCTCAAGGGCGGCCGTGACGGCCCCTGAGGCCCCGTGAGGCAGAGCCAGGACGACGACGTCGTGCTCGGCCAGGACCTCGGCCTCGGTCGGTTGGACGATCCGGTCCGCCAGGGACAGCAGGTGCGGATGGTGATCGCCGAGGCAGCTGCCGGCCGACGAGGCCGCGGTGAGTGCACCGATCGTCACCTCGGGATGGGCGGCAAGCAGGCGCAGGACCTCGCCACCTGCGTATCCGGTGGCTCCGGCAACAGCAACAGTCCAGGTCATGCAGCAACCATACATCCGCCTGTATAGAAATACAGTCACCCGAGGGTCGCTGTGACCTTTCTCCTGCCACCGCCTCCACCGAAGCGACTAGCTGCGCTCCCTGCGCCCGGTGAGCGTGTCGTCATAGAGAGAGGTGGCGATGGCGTCAGCCCACTGGCGCACCTCGTCCCAGTCGCGGTAGTCGCCCTCGGTGGCTCCCCCCAGCTTGGCGATGGAGCGCTCGCGCAGGTTGAGCTGAGAGGGGTCGAAGCGGCCCGCGAAGGTCATGTGGTCCTCCGGATCGAGCGCCAGCAGAACCGGGCCGATGCGCATGGGGTCCGCGACCTTGCCCTTCGGCAGGCCGGAGAGCCCCACGGAGAAGGCCCACACAGGGCTGGCCTTGAGTGCGTCGTGGAAGCGCTCAGTGAAGGCGACGGCCTCCGGCGTCCACTTGGTCATGTAGACGGCGCTGCCCAGGATGAAGGCGTCGTACCCGTCGACGCTGGCGACGTCCTCGGGACGCTTGGTCTCCACGTCGATCTGCGCCGCCTGGAGCCGTTCGGCGATCACCGCGGCCACCTCGTCGGTGGACCCGTGCCTGGAGGAAGAGGTAAGCAGGATCTTCATGGCGCCTAGTATTGCGGAGACCACACTCGCTGTCTGGGACCCGTTACCCGACGAAGGTGTTGAAGACGCGCTGACGGCCATGATGTGCATCACATCATGGCCGTCAGTGATGGCGCATCCGTGCGGCTCAGCTGCGCAGCTCAGCCCCGAGGAGCTTAGCGGCTCGCTTGACCACGCGCTTGCGTACGCCCGCGGTCTCCTCGGCGGTCAGCGTGCGGTCGGGAGCGCGCAGCACCAGGGAGACTGCCAGTGACTTCTTGCCCTCGCCGAGCTGGGAGCCGCGGAAGACGTCGAAGAGGCGCACCTCCTCGGCCAGGTTCCCGGCCGCCTGCCTGACCAGGTTCTCGACCTCGGCCGCGGTGACGGCCTCGTCGACGACGAGCGCGATGTCCTCCTTGGCGGCCGGGAAGGTGGAGACGGCCTTGACCTGGAGCGCCCCGGCGCTGCGCGCGGCCTCCAGCAGCGGGTCGAGGTCGATCTCGACGGCGCAGGCACGCTCAGGCAGTCCGAGCTCGCGCACCACCCGCGGGTGGAGCTCGCCGGCGTGAGCGATGAGTTCTCCGGGCTCGACCTCCTTGCCCCGGCGCTGACCGGGCAGGCGGATCTCCGCAGTGCGGCCGGGGTGCCAGGGGGCGTAGGGCTGCTCAGGCGCAGTGACCACGATCTCCACGCCGAGCGCAGAGGCCACCGTGCGGACCACGTCGACGGCGTCGGCCCAGTCCCAGGGGCGCCCGGCCCCGAGGACCCCGGCGCGCTGGCGGTCGCCGACCATGACGGCGCCGATGTGGGTGGGCTGGGAGGGGATGCCCGCCCTGAGGGCCGCTTCCTCAGCATCGGTGGGGCGGCGGTCGGTCCCGGGAATCGGTGCAGGGACGGTTCCGGCCGGGTGGGTGACTGACCCGACCTCGAAGACGGCCACGTCGGCCAGGCCGCGCGAGACGTTGCGCCGGGCCACCTCCACCAGGGAGTCCAGGACGCTGGTGCGAAGGTGGGGAGCGTCCTCCGCGAGCGGATTGGCCAGATGGACCGTCTGACGGCGAGGGTCGGAGGCGGGGATCTCGAGCAGGTCGTGGACGTCCCCGATGAAGGGGTAGGACAGGACCTGGGTGAGTCCGGCGTCGGCCAGGGCGCGCACGACGTCCCGGCGGGCCCTCTGGTCGGCGCTCAGCCCCGTGCCTGCCGGCGCTGTGGGCACAATGACCGGGATGGCGTCGTAGCCGTCGAGGCGGGCGATCTCCTCAGCCAGGTGGGCGGGACCGACGAGGTCGGGCCGCCAGGTCGGCGGGGTGACGGTCAGGATCGCGGTCCCGTCCTCGGCGCTGCCGGCCTGCTCCACGGCGCAACCGATGGTGGTGAGCAGCTCAGTGACGCGGTCGGTGCCGTAGGCGACACCGGTGAGACGCTCGGCGGCGTCGGAGCGCATGGTGATGGGCTCGGGAGCCCTGGTGCGGTTGATGTCGGTGGCCACGGGCTCGGCGGTGCCGCCGCCGTACTCGACGAGCAGGTCGACGGCTCGCTGGGCGGCGACGGGGGCCAGCTCGGTGTCGACGCCGCGCTCATTGCGCTTGGCGGACTCGGTCGGCAGCTTGTGCCGGCGGGCGGACCGGGCCACGGAGACCGGGTCGAAGTGGGCGGCCTCGATGAGGACGTCGCGGGTGTCGGCGTCGACCTCGCTGAGGGCTCCGCCGAAGACTCCGGCCAGGACCAGGGCGCGAGAGCCCTCCCCCTGCGGGGAGTCGGCGATGACCAGGTCCTCGGGATCCAGGGTGCGGGTGACCTCGTCGAGGAAGGTGAGCGTCTCCCCCACCTGGGCGCGGCGCACGACGATGGGGGCGGCGAGCTTGCCGGCGTCGAAGGCGTGCAGCGGCTGTCCCAGGTCGAGCATGACGTAGTTGGTGACGTCGACAGCCAGGGAGATGGGCCGCATTCCGGCGGCGGTGAGGCGGTCCTGCATCCAGGCCGGGGAGGGGGCCGACGGGTCGATGCCGCGCACGAGGCGGGCGACGTAGCGGTCGCAGCCGGGGCGGCCGTGGATGGGCCTGGGGTCCTCGGGGACGACGACGTCGAAACCGTCCTCACCGGCCTGCGCCTGACCGTTGGGGTAGAGCCCCTTGTCGGTGACGTCGGCGGGATCGGTGAAGCGGGCGCCGGTGGAGTGGGAGTACTCGCGGGCCACGCCGCGCATGGAGAAGCAGTAGCCGCGGTCCGGGGTCACGTTGATCTCCAGGACCTCCTCCCCCAGGCCCAGGATGCCGATGGCGTCGCTCCCGGGGGCGGGCGGCTCCTCGCCGTCGTGCCCGTGCTCGGCCAGCCACTGCTGAAGCACGATGATGCCGGAGTGGTCCTCTCCGATGCCCAGCTCTCGGGCCGAGCAGATCATGCCGTCTGAGACGTGGCCGTAGGTCTTGCGCGCGGCGATGCGGAAGTCACCGGGCAGGACGGCGCCGGGCAGGCTGACGACGACGTAGTCGCCGACGTCGAAGTTGTGGGCGCCGCAGACGATGCCGCGACTGGGCAGGTCGGAGGGCTCCTTGCCGGTGCCGGGTGCGTCGTTGTGCTCGGGGCCGACGTCAACGCGGCAGTAGTTGATGACCTTGCCGTTGGACTGCTCCTTGGCCTCACGGGTGAGGACCTTGCCGACGACGAGCGGGCCGGTGACGGCCGGGGGGACGATGCGCTCCTCCTCCAGACCGACCCGCACGAGGTCTGCGGCGAGCTGCTCGGCGCTCAGACCGGCGGGGACGTCGACGTGCTCGCGCAGCCATTCAATGGGGACGTAGGGCATGTCAGTTTCCCTTTCCGGTGGTGCCGAACTGCTGGGAGAAGCGGATATCGCCCTCGACGATGTCGTGCATGTCGGCGATTCCGTGGCGCAGCATGAGGGTGCGCTCCAGACCCATGCCGAAGGCGAAGCCCGTGTAGACCTCGGGGTCGATGCCGCAGGCGGTGAGCACGTTGGGGTTGACCATGCCGCAACCGCCCCACTCGATCCAGCCGGCGCCGCCCTTCTTGAAGGGGAACCACAGGTCCATCTCGGCGCTGGGCTCGGTGAAGGGGAAGAAGGAGGGGCGCAGGCGGGTGCGCGCCTCGGGGCCGAACATGGCCTTGGCGAAGTGGTCGAGGACGCCCTTGAGGTGCGCCATCGTCAGGCCCTCGTCCACGGCCAGGCCCTCGACCTGGTGGAAGACGGGCGTGTGCGTGGCGTCAAGCTCGTCGGAGCGGAAGACCTTGCCGGGGCAGGCCACGTAGATCGGGGGCTGCTGATCGAGCATGACCCGGGCCTGGACCGGGGAGGTGTGGGTGCGCAGCACGAGGTTGGCCGCCTGTCCCTGAACGGCCCCGACGCTGGCTCCGTCGATGTAGAAGGTGTCCTGCATCTGGCGGGCGGGGTGGTCGGCGTCGAAGTTGAGGGCGTCGAAGTCGAACCACTCGTGCTCCACCTCCGGGCCCTCGGCGATGGACCAGCCCATGGAGGTGAAGAAGTCACAGACCTCGTCGACCAGGACGTCGAGCGGGTGGCGGGCCCCCACCACAGTCCTCGAGGTGGGGACGGTGACGTCGACGGCCTCGGTGCGCAGCATCTCCTCCTCGGCGGCGGCCTCGAGGGTCTCCTGCCTGGCGGTCAGTGCCTTGGCGATGCGCCCGCGAGCGCCTCCCAGGAGCCTGCCGGCCGTGGGCTTGTCCGCCTTGTCAAGCGTACCGATGAGGCGGTTGGCCAGGGTCAGGGGCGAGGCGTCGCCGGTGTGGGCCAGGCGGGCCTCCTTGAGCTCGGCGAGGCTGCCGGCCGCGGCGAAGGCGGTCAGGGCCTCCTCGACGGCGGCGTTGATGCCCGCCTCGTCCAGGGGCGAGAGCGCGCCAGGGGCGTCAGTCATATGCGGTGCCTTCCACCAGGTGTGTCCGGGGTTTTCCGCCCTTAAGGGTAGTCTGCGCCGTCGCAAGCGCGTAAATCGTCTCGCCACCGGGGTGGCGGGACAGGCCGCCGGCCGGCCCGCCGGCCTGTCCCGGACCTTGTCCGGTTGCCGCCAGGAGCGCTGTCGCGAGCGACTTGACGGTGACGTTACGTCACCTGCTGAGATGGATTCATGCACGTCAAGGAGCTTGCCCGCCTCGCCGGCACCACGCCGAGGGCAGTGCGCCACTACCACCACCTGGGGCTGCTGGAGATTCCGCCCACGGTGCGCGGTCGGCGCGAGTACGGCGTCGAGCACGTGGCCCGTCTGCTGCGGATCCGGTGGCTGGCCGACGGAGGCCTGTCGCTGACCCAGGTGGCCGAGATGCTCGCCTCGGACGCGATCGGCACTGATCAGGACTCCCGCCGGGACGCGGTCCTGCGTGACCTGCGGGCCACACGGGGCACGATCGAGGCGCAGCGGCGCAGCCTGGCCGACCAGGCCTCCCGTATCGATGAGCTCATCGCCCGGGTGGAGCGCGGCGAGGGGCTGTCCCCCGCTCCCAGCGCCCTGACACGTTTCTACGACGACCTGGAGGCCAGGGTCACCCGACTGGGCGGGAGCGTGCTCGGCCTGCGGGCCGAGCGCCAGATGATGGCGGTGCTCGCCTCGCTGGGCATGGTGCCCGACTCCGCGATCCCCTTCATCGAGGGGCTGGACGAGGCCGATAGGGAGCTGTCCGCCCAGCAGATCGCCGACTTCGCCCGTCTGGCCACGCTGCCCGAGACAGAGGGCCTGACCGAGGCCCACCGCCTCGCGGAGAACAGCTGGCTGCTGGCGTGCCGCCACAAGGAGCACGCGCTGGCCGTCCTGGACGACCTTCCCTCGGGTTCCCTGGGGCGCGCCATGTGGCGGCTCACTCACGTACTGGCCACCTCCAGCTACCCCCACCCGGCTCAGCAGGCCTTCGTGGCCGAGCTCATGGAGCGCATGCTCGCCGATCCGGACTTCGCTACGACCATCCGCCGTTCGGCGGGAGAGGAGCCAGCGCTGTGACGCCCCAGGCCACGACCAAGACGACGACAGCAAAGCCACCAGCAGCAGCGTCCGGGACGACTGCTGCGCAGCCCTTCACCGGAGACATGGCTCAACCGCCGGTGCGCGTGCAGGGTCTGGTCAAGCGCTTCGGGCGCTTCAGGGCGCTCGACCACCTGGACCTGGAGGTGGAGGCGGGCAGCGTTCATGGCTTCCTGGGCCCCAACGGGGCGGGTAAGTCCACGACGATCCGCACTCTGCTGGGCCTCTACCGGCCCGACGGCGGAAGCGTCAGCGTGCTGGGCCGCGATCCGTGGCGCGAGGCCTCGGCCGTCAACCGGCAGGTGTCCTATGTTCCCGGTGACGTGGCGCTGTGGCCGGGGCTGACCGGCGGACAGGTGCTCGACGCGCTGGCGGGGCTGCGGGGGTCGCGCGACACCGAGCGGGAGGCCGAGCTCATTGAGCGCTTCGACCTGGATCCCAGCAAGCGAGTGCGGACCTACTCCAAGGGGAACCGGCAGAAGGTGGCGCTTGTGGCTGCGCTGGCTGCGCCGACGAGCCTGCTCGTGCTCGATGAGCCCACCAGCAGCCTGGATCCGCTCATGGAGCGGGTCTTCACCGAGGAGATCACCCGGGCGGCCGCACAGGGCCGCACGGTCCTGCTCTCCAGCCATATCCTGGCCGAGGTCCAGCGCCTGTGCAGTGCGGTGACGATCATCAAGGACGGTCGCGTCGTCGAGCACGGAGACCTGGGGACCCTGCGCCGGCTGTCACGCACCCGTATCGAGCTGGGCGCCCCTGCCGACGTGCTCGGCGCGATCTCGCGGGCGCTGAGGCCCATGGATCTCGACGCCGTCGAGGACAACGGGCGTCTGAGCCTCGAGGTGGCGGCGGAGCAGGTGCCGACGGTGATGGGCCTGGCCGGTGAGCACCGGGTCCAGGACGTCACCTGCGAGCCGGCCAGTCTGGAGGACCTCTTCCTGCGTCACTACGAGGAGGCCCGATGAGCGTGAGCACAACGGTATCGACGTCGGCATCGGCCGGCGGTGCGCACGATCTCAGAGCCTGCAGAAGCGGCGCAGGAGGATCTGCCGCCCTGGCGGGTTGGGGCACGTACGTTCGGATCCTGCTCAGGCGGTTCCGGGTTCAGATCGTGGCTTGGATCCTGCCGCTGTGGCTGCTGGTCAGCGTCACTGCTCCAAGCTACGAGAGTGTCTACCCATCGTTGGAGACCCGGACCGTGCTCATCGAGCAGATGCGCACGTCTCCGGGAACGCGTCTGCTCTACGGCTACGTCCCCACCCCTGGCCGACTCGGTCAGCTCCTGCAGTGGGAGACCGGGACGTTCCTGCTGGTGTGTACCGCCCTCATGGCGATCCTGCTGACGTGCCGGGCGCTGAGAGGCGACGAGGACGAGGGGCTGGTCGAGGTCCTGCGCGCGACGGGTGTTGGCAGGAGGGTGCCGTTCCTCGTGCCGACGATGGTGGTGTGGGGTGTCGTTGGCGTCCTGTCGGCAGGCGTCGGAGGCATTCTGACCCGGCAGGCCGCGAGCATCGAGGAGCTGACGGTCTCCGGCGCCTGGGCGATGGCCGGGACGATGTGCGTGGTGGGCTGGGCGTTCTCGGCTGTTGCGGCGGTCGCCTCTCAGCTGGGACGGCAGCTCGGGTCAGCCCGGGGCCTGTCCATGATCGTGCTCGCGGCCGCGTTCGCGATACGTGTGACCGCCGACCAGGTCTCAGACGGCAACGGATCCGACTGGCTGCGGTGGTTCTCCCCCCTGGGCTGGCGTGGCCTGGTACGCCCGTACTCCGATGACCAGTTCACGGTGCTCGTGGTGTGCTGCGCCGTTGACATCAGCCTGGTGCTTATCGCTGCGGTGCTGGCCGCGCGCCGCGAGTACCTGGACGGTTACCTGCCCGACCGCAGCTCGTCGGGACGCCGGTGGCGGGTGCGTGGTCACATGGATCTGCTCGGGCGTCTGTCCTGGCGTGGTGTTCTCGGTTGGGCCGTGGCGGCGGCTGGCCTCGCGTCGTTGTACGGATCCGTGTCGGGCAGCGTCAAGGACCTGCTGGCTCCGGACTCGCCGACGGCCTCCTGGGTCGGCAAGATGGCCTCGGGCTCCCCGGTGGAGCAGTTCATGTCGCTGATGACGGTGGTGACTGTGCTGCTCGTGGCCGTGGCGGCGGTGCGGCAGATGAACCGGTTGGCGGTCCTGGAACGCTTTGGCCTGGTGGAGGTCGAGCTTGCCGTTGGAGTCAGTCGCCAGGGCGTGTTCCTCTCTCAGGTTCTCGGCTCCGTGCTCGAGTCAGTCGTGCTGCTGCTCGTCTCGGCGTCGGTGCTAGCGGTGACGACGGCGACTCAGCTTACGGATGACCACGCCGTGGCGCGGGCCTTCGTGTTCACGGTGAGCCAGCTGCCCGGCATGGTGGCAGCGGTCGGCATCGCGGCGGCACTGGTCGGCCTGGCGCCGCGGCTGGTCGGACTGTCCTGGGCGGTGGTCGCCTGGAGCGCCTTTGCCCAGTTCTTCGGAGGACTGGTGGAGCTCAAGGACTGGGCCAAGGACCTCAGCGCGCTCGGGCACCATCTCGACGTCGTCGGGTCCCCTGACTGGAAGCCCCTGGCCGTGCAGTTCGCGGTCGGCCTCGCCGGTATCGCGATCGGCCTGGTCGCCTACACCCGCCGTGATCTGCCGTCCTGACAACGAATCGAGAGTGCTACAGTTGCTACGAGGTGATAGACATGCAGACGATCATGCACCGAGAACTGCGCAACCACAGTGCCGCCATCCTCCGTCGCGTCCAGGCCGGCGAAACTTTCGAGATCACCAATAACGGCGAACCCGTTGCCATACTCTCACCTATTTCTCAAGACCGTCTTTCCCTCCTCAGGCGACGAGGAGCGACCCGCGGCGCGACTCAAGTCGACTTCAGAGCACTGAAACGCACGCCCGAACTGGCATCTCAGGAAGTACTGGATGATCTTCGTGGGGAACGATGAGCATCTACTACCTCGACACCTCTGCTGCTTTGAAGCTCCTCATCGAGGAAAATGAGTCTGACGCTCTGGCCACCTGGCTCACGGCGTCCACGACCGACGGCCACTGCCTGTGCGCATCCTTCCTTCTTCATACCGAGCTTCACTGTGCCGCCCGACGCCGCAACGAGCTCGACCATGAGGCAGTCGCCTCCCTGCTTTCAGGGATTGAGCTCATCGACATCTCACGGTCACACCTCATTGATGCAGCAAGCTCATCGATGGGATTAAGGACCGCAGACGCCATCCATATGACGGTGGCGCTAGACATCCAAGCGAACGCCATCGTCACCTACGACATTGGGATGCAGAATGCTGCAAAATACTGCGGCATACTCCCCATTGCCCCTTCTTGACACCTCAGGCAAGGCCCCTGCTCCTGTTCTCACATCAGATATGCCGCGCCGACCAGGTGGCAGACAGCAGCGATCAGGGGAAAGACCGCCATTCCCGGTATACGGTGCACGGCGCCGATCAGCGCATCTCCGAGCTGGGCGGTTGCCGCCGCGATGAGGACGAGTGAGGTCAGCGGCTGGAGCGGAGTCATCCAGACAACAACGGCGACCAGCACCCCGAGCGGGACGCTCCGGGCCGCGTACATCGCCGGATAGAACCGCCCTTCTCGCTCGCCATGGCAGGGAGGAGCAAGCATCGCCGGACGGATCACCGCTACGACACCTGCTCCTGCGGAGACGACGCCCAGCAAAGAGTTCATCAGCACCAATCACCCTGGCACGAGGATCACTCCTACATATCGTTCGAGCCTGAATCATTCCACAGTGTACCGTTAGCGCCATGGACAGAGAAGACGGTGACGCGATCCTGTCATCCACATGCTTCCGGCTCGGCGTCATGGGTAGCCAGATCACCCGGTCGTTCTCACAGCGCATTGGACACACCGGCCTGACCCACAAGCAGGTAGGACTGCTCGCCGTCGTCGACGCCGGGCTGGCGAGCTCCCAGCGTGAGATCGCCACACGACTCGACATCGCTCCGAGTCTGGTGGTGTCGTTGGTCGATCAGCTCGTCGACATCGGCGCCGTGCACAGGACGCGCAGCACGAAGGATCGTCGCGTGCATGCCATTGAGATCACCAACGAGGGCCGTAGGATGCTGCGACTTGCCGCCGGCATTGTCGAGAAGCTCGACGCCGACCTTCAAGGACACCTCTCCCCCACGGACCAGTCAGCCCTGGACAGCCTCCTACCCGCCCTCTCCCGGGCCGTTGAGGCAGCGGACGAGAAGAGGGAGTAGCGGCCTGGGCCACCTTGTCGGTATCACCGCGCCAGCACGACGCGCTTTCCTGCAGCCGACGCGCTCTCCGCGTCGCGGTGGGCCTCCACGATTCGATCAAGCGTGTACGTTGCGGAGATCAGTGGCTTGAGATCTCCAGCATTCACCTGTGCTGCTAGCCAGACCAGGTCCTTGACGCTCGGCTTTCCCGACACCATGCGGATGACCGGGCCCGGCGACACCATGGACCGGAGAATGTCCCAGAAGGCTCCGGGCGCAATGGCCATCATGCGACCTCCGGGCTTGAGCAGCCTGCGGTAGGCGGACGCGTCAGCGCCCGCAGCGTCGACGACGGCGTCGTAGCGCCCGGGAATGTCAGAGGGCTTGAGGTCGTGGTAGTCGAAGACCTGTCGCGCTCCAGCACTGATGGCCGCGTCACTACGGACGCCGACGACAGCATCCACCTCCCCTCCCATGATGCGGGCCACCTGAATCACCGTGGAGCCGACACCGCCGTTTCCTCCCACCACAAGCACCCGATCACCTCGGCGAAGCTTCAGAGGACGGAGTGCCTGCACGGCCGTCAGCCCTACAAGAGGCAGGGCTGCGGCTTCCATAAGTGGGACCGCGTCAGGTGCAGGTGCGACCCGGTCGGCACGGACTCGCACATACTGCGCTCCCGCAGCCGCGCGGCCAGGAGGTTTCATCCCCAGGTAGCCCCAGACGCGCCTCCCAACCTCCACGTCCCCGACCCGGCTTCCGACCGCACGAACGACCCCGGCGAAGTCCACGCCCGATCCCTTCGGAAACCCCATTCCGTCGAACAGGCGCATTCTTCCCCGTCTCGTCTGGAGGTCGACGGCGTTGACGCTGAAGGCTGAGACCTCGACAACGACCTCCTTGGGGCCGGGACTCGGCACCTCAGCGACCCCGACCTCAAGCACCTCCGGAGCACCATAGGAACGGAACTGCACCGCCCACATCGCGTTCTGTGCGACCATTCTTTCCTTCCTCTGTTGCGCTACGCTACGTAGCGTAGCGCAACAGACGGAGGGGCGCCACAAGAGATTCCGGGTCTGAGACTCAGCCTCTGCGATCGACTGCCAGGAGCGTCAGCAGAACCTCGGTGAGCTCCTTTCGGAGCAGGTCGAGCTGCATCTGGCCGAGAAGATGCACATGCACGTACGGAACACCAAGCAGCGCCGCGTACAGGCTGTCAATATCGACGCCCGTACGCACCTCCCCCCGGGAGGAGGCGCGATCGACCATGGCCTCGATGTCAGCGCGCACAGCGGCTACAACACTTTGTTGCAGCCTCGAGGTGAGATCAGGATCGCCGGCCATGTCGGCGAGCAGCCCCGGAAGCGTGCTCCTCCCGGGCTCGGTGGCGATGAGGTCAACCACCTGGCCGGCGAGGGTCTCAATGTCTGCGGCCAGAGATCCGGAGTCAGTCAGGCCCCTGGCATCGCGGCGGTGAATGACCAGGTCGAATACCATCTCTGCTTTCGACTGCCAGCGCCGGTAGATCGTTGTCTTAGCGACTCCCGACTGCCTGGATACTCCTTCGATCGTCAGGGCCTGGTACCCATGGGTTGCCAGCTGTTGAAGAACAGCTTCAGACAGCCGGGCGTCAGTGTGGGCGCGACGTCGCGAGACGGCACCATCCTGTTGCGTGGCGTTGGTCATGGAGCGCCTCCTTCGTCTCACGAGGGGTACCGGCCCCTCCCGCCCCAACGTTAGGACATCAGTCCCTGCTGGTAACGCTCAAACGTGCGCTTCAGGTAGTCGATGACGTCCTGACGCAGGTACTCGGGGGTGATGACGCGGGCATCCGGACCGAGCCGGAGCAGAATCGTCATGGCGTGCAGATGGTCCATGAACTCCAGCTGGAGAAGACTCCATCCTTCTTCGCCAGGAGGCTGGCTATCCGCGCTGGCCGTCGTTGTACGCAGCGTCCATTCCTGTACGTCGCTCCAACGTTCATCGCGCACCCAGACAGCTGCTGTGATGGCCTTGAACCTTCCAAGAAACTCCTCACGTTGCTTCTGCCACGCCGCAGTGATGTCGAAACCTGAGTCGTCGGAGCACTCTTCGGTGAGAATCTCGGCCTCCTCGATCCGAGAGAGCCTGGTGAAGCGGACATCGCCGTCGTGAGAGGCGCACAGGTACCAGCTGCGACCAGCGGCAACCATTCCATGCGGGTCGACGACGTCCTGCGTCGTCGTTCTCGACTTGTGCCGGAAGACCATGCGCAACCGGCGTCGAGTGAAGACCGCTTCTTGAACGCTGTGGAAGACGGCGTCGGCCCGTTCGCTCTCAGGCAGAGGCAACCATCCCTGGGGATCAACCACGACTCGAGATGCCACGTCAACGGACTGGCTCCGATGGCTGTCGGGAACGGCGGCAAGCAGCTTGCGAGCAGCTGACGCGAAGGCGTCACCGAGTCCCAGCGTCAAAGCGCCCCAGTCGGTGAGACCCGCGAACAGCGCTCGGCTCTCCTCGTGGTTCAGCCCTGTCACGTCAACCCGAAAGCTGGGGTCGATTCTCACTCCCCCGTGAGGCCCGCGCTCGCACCACACCGGCACACCCGCCGCCGACAGCGCTTCAACGTCCCGTAGCACGGTGCGTCGTGAGACTTCCAGTCGTCGCGCCAGATCGGAGGCAGGCAGACAACCGTGGGTACGAAGCAGCCAGATCATGGACAGCAGTCGGTCAGCACGCACGGGCTCATCTTCGCAGGTACATGACACAAGGTGTCACCAATCGTCTCTAATCTCGACGCCGTCCGAACGCACTACGTACCCGTGAGAGCCCCAGGAGCATCACTATGACCGACTTCGTTCCCAACAGCGTCATCCTCTACGTGTCCGCTGTCGAAACAAGCACTGCCTTCTACCGAAGAGTTCTGGGTTCAGATCCCGTTGAGACCTATCCAGGGTTCAGCGTCTTCGAACTGTCTGGGGGTGTGACTCTCGGTCTACAGGCGGCCGATGAGATCGAGCCCGCTGCCGAGCCGTACGTCGGCGGTGGCGAGCTGAGTCTGAGCAATGTCGAGCGCGTCGATGTCGACCGCCTTTACGCGCAGTGGAAGACACTGGGCATTCCAATGGTTCTGAAGCCGACCGTCCTCGAATTTGGCTACACCTTCGTGGCCACCGACCCCGATGGGCACCGACTGCGCGTGTGCGCCACCGACACCTCAAGCTTCAGCTGACCGGAAACGTCTCCTCGCCCGTCAGCGTCAGCGCGTACGCGACTCGATGTGCCGCGCCAGCGCGCCCAGGGCCCAGTTCACGATGACGTAGACGACCGCGATGATGACGTAGGTCTGGAAGAAGACGGACAGTCGAGCGTCAATCTTCGCCTGGCCGATCATTGTGGAGCCCCGGTACATGAGCTCGGGGTAGGCGAGCACGTAGGCCAACGTGGTTCCCTTGATGATGGTCACCATCTGGGTGATGAGGGTCGGGAGCATGAGACGCAGAGCCTGCGGCGCCAGAATGAGACGCATCGTGAGGGACCTGCTCATCCCCAGCGCCAGTGCAGCCTCCGTCTGGCCCCGGTCCAGCGCCCGGACACCGGAGCGGAAGACCTCCGCCGTCGTCGCCGAGGTGCACATGACAACGGGCAGAACCAGGTTCCAGAAGTCCGAGACCTCAACGAAACGAGGAACCACGAGCAGGAAGAAGTAGACGAGCAGCAGCATCGGCACCGCTCTCATGGCGTCGATCCACAAGCCGACAAGCCACCTCACGGGCCGGTTGTCCAGCATACGGAGCCACCCCAGAACGATCCCCAGGGGGAAGGTGATGACAGCGGCAACCAGCCCCAGGGACAGGGTGTTCCCGGCGGCCTCCAGAAGCTGACTGACGACCGAGCGCCCCAGGAAGTAGCGCCACTCGGGGTAGTCGAGCTGGCCGGCGAGATCCAGACGGTAGAGGACCGCACCCGTGAGCGCCACGATTCCGATGACCGCGATGACCGATCCGACGGCGATCATCATGCGCCCCCGTGGCCCGGGCTCATCGAAGAGCAGGGCTGCGTCCGTCGCCCCGGAGTCCTTGCCCCGCTGCTTGGTGGGGCGGGAGTCCGCCATGGGCATGATGTCTGAGCTCATGCTCGCTCCTTCCCCATGAACTCGAGGCGTCTCTCAAGGAGCCCGCCGACCTTCGTGGCGGCGAAGGCGATGGCCAGGTATGTGAGACCGGAGGTGAGGAAGGTGATGACACCTGCAGCCTGGTCCCGGTTGATCTGCTGGGTGACGGCCGTCAGCTCGACGACGCCGATCGCCGCCGCAAGTGACGAGCCGATGAGGCAGGCGATGAAGATGTTGACCAGGGGCTGGATTGTTCGCGCCAGGGCCTGGGGCAGGACGATGCCGCGGATGATGAGACCGAAGGGCATGCCCAGGGCTCGGGCCGCCTCGATCTGCCCCTTGGGCACCGAGTTGATTCCGCTGCGCACCGTCTCGCACACGAATCCGGAGGAGGAGAAGATCAGTGCGACGATCACCGACCAGAACAAGGGGATCCTGATGCCGACGTTAGGAAGTGCCAGACCGATGAGCACCATGAGGCACAGGTTGGGGATGTTGCAGGCCACCGTCACCCACGCCGCGCCCAGTGCCCGCAGCGGGGGGATGGGGCCAACCCGGAAGATGGCCATGAGCGAGCCCAGGACCAGTCCGCCCAGGTAGGACAGCACAGAGATCACCAGCGTGATGAGCAGTCCTGAACCGATATCAGAGAGATTGTCGGTGATGGCACTCACGGTCGCCTCCTTGAAAGATGCGGGTCGTCACCATGACGGCAGGTTGAACGCGGTGGATCAACAGCAGTGGACCAGCGGTGGACCAATAATGCGGGCCGTCGCGTCGCCGACCCTGCGGAAGGTCCTCATCCGGGTCGGCGACGCGACGAGCCTGACGGCCAACGAGCTCGGTCAGGACTCCTGCTGAGCCTCTTCAGCGCCCTGTTCGGGTGCCTGCTCGGAGCCAGCCTCAGGAGCGGAAGTCTGCTCACCACTACCGGCCGCGTCAGCGCCGGCGGCTGACGAGCCGGGGACTGAGCCGATCGCCGGCGGCTGGGGGGCGTCTCCGCCAAGCGACTTGCCGATCGTCGCGTCCCAGATCCTCTTCCAGGTGCCATCCGACTCGATCGTCTGCAGGAAGGTGTTGACGAAGGCCTGAGCTCCTGAGTCCTTGGGCAGCCCGATGCCGTAGGGGTCCTCGGCGAAGGTGTCGCCGACGATCTTGACCTTGTCATTGGACAGCACCTCGCTCTTGAGCAGGGACTGGTCCACGACGTAGGCCTTGACCTGACCGCTCTCGACGGCGGCGACGCACTTGGCCTGGGTGTCGAAGGGCTTGGCCGTGGCGTTGGGGGCGTACTTCTTCAAGGCGGAGGCTGATGAGGAGTTGGACTGGACGGCGACGTCCCCGGTCAGGCTGTCGACGCCGGTGATGTCCTTGTTGTCGGCCTTGACCAGGATGGCCTGGCTGGAGGCGTAGTACGGGCCGGCGAAGTCGATCTTCTCGGCCCGCTCCGGGGTGATCGTGTAGGTGGCGACGACGGCGTTGACCGTGCCGTTGACCAGGACGGTCTCACGCGTGTCGGAGGTGACCTGCTGGATCTCAAGCAGGGAACGGGCATCGTCGCCGCCGATGATGTAGCGGGCCAGCGCCTGGGCGATGGCCGCGTCGAAGCCGGAGACCTTCTTCGTCCTGGAGTCCTCCCAGGAGAACACCTCGGACGTCTTGGTCCCGCCGGTGACGAGCTTACCCGCCTTCTTGACGGCCGACGCCCAGGTAGAGGCGGCCACAACGTCGTCGGTGGCCACCGGACCGGAGTTGATGACCTTGTCGTACTCGGCGTCCGAGGCCGATGCCGAGGCGACGGCCTTGCCGTCGGCGCCCGTGTCGGCGCAGGCCGCCAGCACGCCTGCCAGGGAGACGGCGCCGGTGGTTGCCAGGAGGCTGCGGCGAGAGAGGGTGGTCATGGTGTTCCTTTCGTTCGGACGGGGACGGGCCGTCCCAGGCTCGGGGCCTGTGGTGGTCACCGCACCCGGGAGGAGGTGCGGCTCGGGACTCAGTGGCTGAGCACCTTGGAGAGGAAGTCTCGGGCGCGCTCGGTGCGCGGGGAGGAGAAGAACTCGGCGGGCCTACCGGACTCGACGATCTGGCCGCCGTCCATGAAGACGACACGGTCGGCCACTGAGCGGGCGAAGCCCATCTCGTGGGTGACGACGAGCATCGTCATGCCGGAGGCGGCCAGGTCCTTGATGACGTCGAGGACCTCGTTGATCATCTCGGGGTCCAGAGCGCTGGTGGGCTCATCGAAGAGCATGACCTTGGGATCCATGGCCAGTGCACGGGCAATGGCGACTCGCTGCTGCTGGCCACCGGAGAGCTGGGCGGGACGCTTACCGGCCTGGTCCGCCAGCCCGACGCGCGCCAGCAGCTCACGGGCACGAGCCTCGGCGTGCACCCGAGGGATACCACGCACCTTGACCGGCGCCAGAGTGATGTTGTCCAGTACCGTCCGGTGCGGGAAGAGGTTGAAGGACTGGAAGACCATTCCCACCTCGGCGCGCAGCTGTGCGAGCGCCTTGCCCTCCTGGGGCAGCGGGATCCCGTCGATCTCGATCTCACCCTCCTGGATCGGCTCCAGGCGGTTGACCGTGCGGCACAGGGTGGACTTGCCCGAGCCCGAGGCGCCGATGACGGCCACGACCTCGCCTCGGTGGATATCGAGCGAGACGTCGTCGAGAGCCTTGAAGCGGCCGTAGTACTTGGTGACGTGGCTGATTCGCACCAGGACGTCGACGTCGTTCTTGACGTCGTCAGCGCGGTCTGCGGCTGCCTGATCAGGAGAGGGAGCGGATGCGGTCACGAGTACCTCGTCTCAACGTGAATATGGGAGCGGTATCTGTCTCATCGACAGCAACAGCAACACATCCACAGACGCACCGCATTCCTCCTCACTCGTGTTGGCTCCGACCTCGACAATGCCGGTTCAAAAGTCCCTGCGATCCCTTGAGGCCCGTGGTCGCCCATGAGGAGCGCTCGGAGACAAGACAGACAACAGGTTGCCGCAGTTCTGACCTTTCGTCAGGAAGAGTAGCACCGCCCGCATCCGAGACGTCAACCGAGTCTCACCGGCGCGCCACCTCTGGGATGATGGTCACACGCCGTACAGAGCGCCTAACCGCGCAAGTCGACCGTCCGGTCGTAGTCTCATCCGCATGAGCCCCGCGAACACAGACGATCCGCGCCGCCGACTCCAGCCCGAGCAGCGCCGCGAGGAGCTGGTGAGAGTCGGAGTCGAGCTGTTCGCAGAAGGATCCCTTGACCGTACTCACGTCAACGAGATCATCAAGCGGGCAGGCGTCTCGCGCACGCTCTTCTACCACTACTTCCCCTCCAAGAACGCCTTCGCCCGCGCCATTGTGGAGCACGAGATCCTTCACCTTCACGGCCTGGTGGAGCAGCAGATCGAACCGACCCTGGAAGCGGCGATCTCCATCTTTGCGGGCTACGTGAGAGCCAGGCCCAGCAGCTTCCGGGCCCTGCACACCGGGGGCCTTGACCAGGACCCCGAGATCGCGGCGGCCCTAGCCACCAGCTTCGAGCGCTACGAGCACCTTGTCCTCATGTTCCTGGGAGTGGAGCCCGATGAACGCGCCATGTTCGCCGCCAAGGTGTGGATCAACACGATGATCGCCCTGTGCCTGGCCTGGCTGGACCACCCTGAGATCAGCCAGGAGACCATCACGAACATGTCCGCTCAGGCGCTGCGAAGCTTGGTGTCCCAGGCACGACAGGGAGCCGACGAGGACGCTGATCCCACCGCTGAGCACGCCTCCGCCACACCCCCTCCCACTCCTACGGTCTGACGAGCGGTCGCTGAAGGCCTCGGCCGAAGCACTGGCGAGAGCCGCTCCACGAATCACGCGCAGACGACCTCCTATCCACTTAATCCACCTTGCATATATTTTTCCGGCTTTCCAACCTCCTCGTAAGAATGGCATCTGTGTAAGAATAAACGTGCTAACCTCTCCTCCAGTTGTACATGGCGTGCAATAAGAGAGATGTTGAGGGGATCACCGCCCTGCCGTACCCCTCGCTCTCAGAAGGAGAGCTGATCATGCCTGAAGGCACCACCGGACGCGCGGTGACTGCGCGTAAAAGTACGTCCCGGGTCCTCTTCGCTCCGGAGACATTCAACTTCGCCGAGGTGACCCGCGCCATCGAGGTCGCCCGCCGGATGCCTTCAGACGTGGAGTGCGTCTTTGCAGGCTTCTCGCGACGTAACTCCGAGTACATCAAGGCTGCGGGCTTCGAGTTCCGTCTGCTCACCCCCTACCTGAGCGATGAGGAGGGGCGGCTGGCGCTGGCATTTGACCAGGGACGCAGCCTGCACCATCCGTTCACGGCGCAGATGCTCGCCCAGCGGGTCGCGAGCGAGCGGGTGCTGCTGCGCTGCCTGCGTCCGGATGCCGTCGTCATCGGAGTAACTCCCAGCCAGTTTATTTCGGCGCGGGCCGAGTGCGTTCCACTGGTTTTCGTACGGCCGTTCGCCTACTCCTTGGCGCATCTGGAGGCGGCCCGCAAGGTGGGCGCCACCGGGTTCCTGCCTCGCACCACCCCCGAGGAGTGCCTGGTCGACGACGCGGCCGCCCACCTGCTCCACACGGTAGGGACCCGTCTGCCCCTGTCGCGCGCCTTCCACCAGGTGGCCATGGCCAACGGCGTCTCACTGCCCCAGGGGCTGTTCGCCGGACTGACCGCGGACCTGAACCTCATCGCCAGCGCCCCGCACCTGCTGCCCGGGTGGCTGGAGATGCCCGAGGGTCACCGACTGGTGGGACCGGTGTACGCGCACCTGCCCGGAGAGGTCCCCGAGATCGTCGCCGACCTGGCCGCCGGCCCTCAGCCCCTGGTGTACTTCGCCGTGGGATCGTCCGGGAACCGCGACCTCGTTCTCGATGTGCTCCGGGGGCTGGGGCGGTCTGGATGCCAGGTACTGGCACCAGTGCGCTCCCACATCAGGGATGAGGACCTGGACACCCTTCCCCTCAACGTCCATGTCACCGACTGGATCCCGGCGCACCAGCTGGGGGACGCCGTTGACCTGGCGATCACTCACGGCGGTGAAGGCACCGTCCAGACCAGCTGTGCGCAGGGGTGGCCCTTCATCGGGATCCCGTTGCAGCTCGAGCAGCGCTTCAACGTCCAGCGCTGCGTGGCCTTCGGCTCGGCCCGGCTCGTCTCCCAGAGCCAGGCGCGCAAGGCCGACTGGGCCAGCCTGGTGCACGAGGCGCTGGCCGACGACGTCATGCGCTCGCGCGCCCGGCGCATGGCCGAGCTGATGGAGGGACTGGACGGACCGGGCCGGGCGGCGGAGGCGATCTGCGAGCTGCTCTGAGACTGCTGGCAGCTTTACCGCGACTGACTGGCTAGCTGCCTCGCGAGCTGCGCCTCAGGCCTGTGCGCGGGCGCTGGCGTAGAGGCAGACGGTGGCTGCGGCTGCGACGTTGAGCGACTCGGCCTTGCCATAGACGGGGATGGAGACGACGGCGTCGGCACGGCTCAGCGCCTCCTCGGGAAGTCCGTGAGCCTCGTTACCGAAGAGCCAGGCACTGGGGGCGCCCAGGAGGGACTCGGCCTCGAAGAGGTCGAAGTCGCCACGTCCATCAGCTGCTAGGACGGTGAGCCCGGCCTCGTGGAGCGCGGCAACGGCGTCGTCGAGGGCCACACCGGTGACGACGGGCAGGTGGAAGAGGCTGCCGGCGGTGGAGCGCACGACCTTCGGTGCCGTGGGGTCCACGCTGCCGCGCACGAGGACGACGGCGTCGGCTCCGGCGGCGTCGGCGGCCCGGATGATGGTGCCGGCGTTTCCGGGGTCCTGTGCCTGGGTGAGTACGGCGACGAGCCGGGCTCCTTCCAGGGCGGCGGCCAGTGCCTCGGAACCGGTGGCCTCCTGGGTGGCGACGACGGCGAGGACGCCCTGGGCATCGGCGCTCATGGCGTCCATGACCTGCTCACTGGTGACGTGGACGTACAGCCCGGCAGCGACCGCCTCCTCCCAGATCTCGCCGTGGCGCTCGACAGCGGCCTCGGTGAGGTAGACGTCGAGGACGCGTTCGGGAGCGTGGTGAACGGCCTCGCGCACACTCTGGGGGCCTTCGGCGAGGAAGCGGCGGTGCTTGGTCCGGGCGTTGCGACGGGTCAGCCCGGCCACGCGTGAGATGCGGGCCGAGCCGGGGTTGGTGAGTACCTCGTGGCCGGCGGCCGGCCCCTCGCTGAGGGTGCGGCGCCGCGGCCCGCGAGCCACAGGGAGTTCGGCGGAGTCGTCGAGAAGCTCATCAGGACCGGCGGAGGAGGTATGACTCATGCGGTCAGCCTACGTGAGCGGTCGGCAAGAACACCGAATCCTCGCCACGAACCGCTTCAGGTTCCGTGACGAGGACTCGGTAACTGTACTGCGAGGGCCGGACCGACTCAGGCCTTCGGGGCGTTGACGTCCTCGGGGAGGGCCTTGCGAGCCACCTCCACGAGGGCCTTGAAGCCCTCGGGCTCGTTGACGGCCAGCTCGGCGAGCATACGGCGGTCGATCTCCACTCCGGCCAGGCCAAGCCCCTGGATGAAGCGGTTGTAGGTCAGGCCCTCGGCGCGGGCGGCGGCGTTGATGCGCTGGATCCACAGGCGACGGAAGTCGCCCTTGCGGGCGCGACGGTCGCGGAAGGCGTAGACGCCGGAGTGGGTGACCTGCTCCTTGGCCTTGCGGTAGAGGCGCGAGCGCTGGCCGCGGTAGCCCGAGGCCTTCTCGAGAACGGAACGACGCTTCTTCTGGGCGTTAACAGCCCGCTTCACACGTGCCATGGTGAGACTCCTTGGTGGGTTGGGCGGTCAGCGACCGAGCAGCTTCTTAACCTGGCGGACGTCGGCCGGGGCGACCGGCTGGTCCTGGGACAGCTTGCGCTTGCGGCGGGAGGACTTGACCTCCAGCAGGTGGCGCTTGTTGGCCTGCTCGCGCATGAGCTTGCCGCTGCCGGTGACCCGGAAGCGCTTCTTGGCACCGGAGTGCGTCTTGTTCTTCGGCATGGGTAATTTCCTCTTCTCGGTCCCTGGAAGACGGGTAGTCGCCGGGACTGCGGACCCCGCTCACGGTGGCGAGGGGGTGGGTCGTTGGTGTCAGGTGAGTGTCGGGAGCGCCATGGGGGCGCTCTCAGGCCTTCTCGCCGGCAGGCTCCTCGCTCGCAGAGGTCTTGGCGCCCTTGGGCGCACGGCCCGCGTGCTTCTCGGCACGGCGGGCGGCTCTGGCCTCCTCGCGACGGCGGCGCTGATCGGACTTGACCTCGGCCTTCTTGCGGACCGGGGCCAGGACCATGACCATGTTGCGGCCGTCCTGGCGGGGGTGGGACTCGATGGTGCCCAGCTCGGCCATCTCCTCGGCCAGGCCCTGGAGGAGCCTGATCCCGAGCTCGGGCCGGGACTGCTCTCGGCCTCGGAAGCGGACGATGCACTTGACCTTGTCCCCGCCCTTGAGGAATCGCTCGACGTGGCCGCGCTTGGTGGCGTAGTCGTGCTCATCGATCTTGGGGCGGAACTGGATCTCCTTGAGCTGGGTGTTTGCCTGGTTGCGTCGCGCGTCGCGCGCCTTCATGGCCGACTCGTACTTGAACTTGCCGTAGTCCATGAGCTTGCACACCGGAGGGCGGGCGTCGGGGGCCACCTCGACCAGGTCGAGATCGGCCTCCTCAGCCAGACGCAGGGCGTCCTCCACACGGACGACGCCGACCTGCTCGCCGCTGGGGCCGACGAGACGCACTTCGGGAACGCGGATCCGTTCGTTGATACGGGGCTCGCTGATGTCGGTTCCTCACTCTGAGTCACGGATGGTTGCGGAACGAGGAGAGGCCCCCGTCCCTGCTGCACAGGTCGGAGGCCTCGTTACGAGCACGATTGCCTCCCGGACGTGGCCGGGAGGTGACCGCGAAGGGCTCACAGCCCTTGCATGAACCCGATTCCCGAAAGGAACCCAGGTGGGATCGCTCCGCTTGCGCACCGGGGCGAACCCCGGCTGGTCAGTGAGGAATGCTACCAGTGCGTCGGTACGATTCCCAGACGTCTTCATCACCACCGACGTGAGTCCCCCCACGTATGGGGTGCCTCAGAGCGTCAGGATGCCCAGCGGTTCGTCCGTGTCCCCCACAGGACGACGACGGCGCTGGCGACGCCCTGGATACCAAGCACCGTCGTCGTCGGCACGGAGACGGCACTGGCGACGAGGGCGGTGGCCAGCCCTCCCACGAGTGCGGCGTCGGGGCCCGCCGTGAGCATCTGCACCAGCCCGGGCGGCAGGGAGCCCATGGGTGAGGTGACGAGTCCGGCGGCGAAGTCGGGCATCGTCCGGTACCCGGAGCGCAGCGCCGCCCCTGCCCAGGCCCAGCCGCTCAGGAGCGCCATGGCGGCCACGACCCCGAGGTCCTTCCATGCGGCCGCGGCGCCGAGGGCAGCCATGGCGGGCACCAGGCTCAGCAGGGACCACGCGCTCATCAAGGCTGCCGGCACGAGCAGGTGCCCCACCCGGACCACCCAGGGCGGTGCTGGCCAGGCGGAGTCGGGGCCACCGTCGAACCAGGCCTGACGGGCCGGTTCGGCAACGGCCAGGGTCGCGATCCAGCCGCCGCTGAGATAGGCGACGGCACGCATGGGGCTGCCGATGGACTCCGACAGCAGGGGCAGTACCGCAATGGCCAGCCCCGCCCCCAGCTGAAGCAGCCGCCGGGGCTGACGACGCAGCAGCAGCCAGTCCGCCTGAGCCACGCAGGCCATCACCCCCACGGGCCGGGGCAGCCGGCCGGCGAGGCGGGCCCACCGCAGCGGGTCGGGACCACTGGGCCGTACCGACGGCGGGGAGAGCAGGCGTCCCATGGCGCGGGTGTCCAGCGACAGCAGGGAGACGTGGGCGCCGAAGGACCGGGCGACGACGTCGAGCAGGGCGGCGTCATGCACCCGCCCCAGACCAGCTCGCGCCCGCCTCCAGCCAAGCACCGCGGCGGCGACCAGCGCCCCGGCCGAGGTCGCGACCACTATGTGCCCGCGGGCCGAGTGAGGGAAGGGAAGGACCGTCCCCGCCAGGCACGCCGCCGCCCCGAGCAGGATCAGGAGCCGGCGCAGGCGCGCCACGCCGTGGCCCTGAACCTGCGCCTTAATGAGCTCGGAGAGCACCAGGGACAGCCCGGCTGCCAGCAAAACCGGCCACGTTGTGACGGCAGCCCATCCGCCTCCGGACACGAGCGCCGGGAGCAGGCCCATCACCGCACCCGCAGTGGCCGCCAGGAGGTACTCGACACGGGCCACCGGCACAAGGAGAGTGCTCCGCTCACCGGGCATGGGCAGCCACCAGGCGGCCTCGTGGGGACGCAGGAAGAGCGGCCCGAGCCGGCTGAGCGGGCCGAGCCCAAGCGCCAGGAGCAGCAGCATCAGGGCCAGCACCAGCCACCCCGGATCAAGGCCCAGGGCGCCGGGACCGGCCGGCACCGCGCCCGCAGCCGGGGAGGAGGGCGGCGCGTCGACCAACCGGCGCAGGTAGGGAGCCAGGATCGTTACGACGACTGCGGCCGTCAGAAGCCCGGTGTAGACGTCTCCCACGAGGGCCCACACGCCGCGGCGGTGCCTGCGGGTACGTCGAGCGGTCCACCGCCGCAGATCGGCTCCGTCGGGGAAGAGCACGGTCCCCGGCCCGGTCGAGACGGCCGGCGTCCCCGAGGAGCCCGCCGGCGTCACTGGAGGCCCTCCTCAATGGCGCGAACGCCGTCGGCCACGCTCAGGATCCGGGTGTCGCGTCCCACGAGAAGCACGTGGGTGGCGGCCTCCTCCACGATCTCCGGGTCGTGGGAGACCATGAGCACTCCCCCGCCGGCCTCTTGCTCCTCGATGAGACGATCGGCCAGGAGCAGCCGGGTCACCTGGTCCAGCCGCTGCTCGGGCTCGTCGAGGACCAGGAGCCTGCGAGGACGCGCCAGGACCGATGCCAGTGCGAGACGGCGTCGCTGCCCCGAGGAGAGCTCCTCGGGCAGGTGGCTCGCGAGCCGGGTCAGCTCCAGGTCCTCCAGCAGCCCGCCGACCACCTCATCGGCGTCGGCGACACCATGGCCGAAGCACACCAGCCGCAGGTGCTCGGCGACGGTCAGTGTGGGGAAGAAGGACTCCTGCCCCAGGTCGGTGGCGAGCGCGGCTCGTTGAGCGCCCGAGCGCGGGTCCGGAACGTGCCCGAGCACCCGTACCTCGCCGGCCAACGGGGGCAGCAGCCCGCAGCAGGTGCGCAGCATCGTCGACTTTCCTGCCCCATTGACCCCGACCAGCGCCAGGACCTGGCCGGGAAGCAGGTCGAAGGTCGCAGGAGCGCAGACCGGTTCATCGTTGTACCCGACGCTGAGCCCGCGGGCGCTCACCAGCGGCTCACGACCCGCCGAGAGGCTCTGGCCCGCGCCGCCAGCAGGCTCTCGCGTGAGGGTGGTGTTCACCACGCCGTCGGCGGAATCCGGCCGGTTGCCGGGAACTGGCGCGCTACCTGGCTGAGGTTGGGAGGAAGCGGTCGACATAGTGGTCATCGGCACTATTGCAACACACATATTTTCAGTGGCTTGGTCAAATCAGATGCCTTACGCTCCGAACCCATGGAATGGAACACTATTAG
Source organism: Actinomyces viscosus (assembly GCF_900637975.1). NCBI lineage: Bacteria > Bacillati > Actinomycetota > Actinomycetes > Actinomycetales > Actinomycetaceae > Actinomyces > Actinomyces viscosus. The sequence continues at coordinate 1,165,390 of NZ_LR134477.1, forward strand.
GACCTCGGACCCGCACAGCGAGACCGACGGCGACTCCTCCCCTTCCCGTCAGGCGGGGACTGACTGGAGCACCACCAGGGACCCAGGTCCCGGCCGAGTGGTGGTCTCAACCCGGGACCTCGCCCAGGTCCGTGCGATCGCCGAGGCCGCCGCCCGGATCGCGCAGAACGACGGACGCGAGCAGGATGCCCAGTCCCTGCGCGACGTCGTCGCCCGCTTCGACCAGGTGGCCGGTCCGCTGGAGGACCACTACGGTCAGGTCGAGCAGTGGAGCTCCACGATTCTGGGACGTTCCTGACCTCCCTCGGGCGTCATTCCCGCAGCTGCGGAAAGCGCCGGGTCAGGCCGGCAGCGGGCACAGCTCCACGGTGTCGATGAGGTCGCCCCAGGCCGGGTTGACCATGACGTACTGGCAGCCCTCCAGGCTGCGGGCCACGCCGGCCCGACCGTCTGCGGCGTCGATACGGATGAAGACCCGCAGCTCGGCGCCCTCGCCGGGCCCGAAGGCCACCCCGGTCACGCCGTCGACCTCCTCGAGCTGGGCACGCACCTCGGCCTGAACCTGCTCGTTGCGCCACGACGGCACCCACTCCTCTCCCCCGGCCAGAGCCACGACGGCTGGGCGCGGAAGACGCAGGTCCCGGCTACCGGGGTCGAGCACCCACAGCTGGTCGGTGGACAGGCAGGCCACCTGCGCCGCCCGTTCGGGCGAGACCGGCACAGGACGCACGTCGCTGCGCCACCGGCTCATCGCCTCGGCGCTGGTGAACACCGGCAGGGCGATATGGCCGTCGGGCAGGCCCACCGCCAGGGTCGCCGCGTCCTGGCAGGCATCGGCGACGTGCACCTCGTGAGCCGCTACCTCGGGAGACTCCCCTTGGGACAGGCTCACGGCCTGTGGCCCACCCGGCTCAGGGCGGCCGGGATGGGCGTGGGCGGCCACCGGGACGATCAGCCGGCCGCCGACGAGCGCCGCCCACAGCCGATCGAGGTACTCGTGACGGGGCAGGTCGGAGGCCTCCAGCGCGCTGCTCACCTCCGGGCGGGCCGCTCCGTCGTCGTCGGCGAAGGGCGAGGGGGCGGCGAGAAGACGCTCCAGCTTGTTCCGAGCCGCCATGGCCGCCGCCAGCTGGGGCGCCTCAGGGTCGGGCCTGTGCGCGCCCCCAGGCTGAGGTCCTGGGACCTGATCTGGAACCTGATGAGAAGACCTGCTCATAACGCTCACCGTAGCGCGTCCTGCCACAGGGGTATTACTCCCCAGTGCGTTCCGGACCAATCGCGCACGTTCGAGGTGGCGCCTCGATAACCTGTTGCGGTGGCATCGCTCTACTCGTTGAAGTACTGGTACACCCGCCGGTTGGGGAGAATCATCCAGGCCTCGGTGCGCCGCGGCATCTCGCCCGACGTGTGGACCGCCGTCGGCGTCATCGCCGCTGCGCTGGGTTGCGGGGCACTGGTCATGGGTTGGTGGCCCCTGGCCCTCGTCCTGCTGGCCGCCCGGCTCGGCGGCGCGAACCTGGACGGCGCTGTTGCGCGGGCGCGCGGGGTATCACGGCCCTTCGGCTTCGTCCTCAACGAGATCGGGGACCGGGTCTCCGACCTTCTCATCATGGCGGGCCTGGTAGGACTCGCCCTGCGCACGGGCTCACCCACCAATACGGTCTACCTGACCCTCATCGCGCTGGCGGCGGCGACGCTGCCGACCTTCGTCTCCCTGGCTGCCGCCGGTGCGGGCGCCACCAGACTCAACGGCGGTCCCTTCGGCAAGACCGAGCGGTGCCTGGCGGCGGTCGTGGCTGCGGCTCTCCCCCAGTACCTGGCGATCATCGCCTGGGTCATCATCGTGGGCTCCGTGCTGACGGCCTGTCTGCGGCTGGCACGCACCGCCACCGCGCTCGCCGGACGCACCGGCCCGGCCATGGCCGACACCATGGCTCCACCGCCGCCTCAGGACATCGCCCGTATCGGACGTGAGGCTCGTGAGGGCGACACCGACGCGGGAGCCGGGTCGTGAGTACCCCAGTCAGCGTCTGGGCCGGCAACGAGACCCACGGCGGCGGAGTGATCGACTGGCTCGTGGGCGGCAGCCGCTCGTGGACCGTGACCGTTCCCGGGGCGGGGTGGGTTCTCACCGGTCGGGCGGTGTTCCTTGCGGCCACGGCCATCATGATCCTGCTTCTGGCCGGCATCGGCGTGGCCCTGTCCCGCAAGGCGGAGCTACGCCGCCGCTGGACCACGTGGGCCATCATCATCCCGGCGGTCGGCATCCCCATCTGGGTCGGACGGGGCACGACGGCGCTGCTCGCCGCCGCCCTCGGGCTCCAGGCGGTTCGCGAGCTCTCCCGGCTCACTCGCCTGCCCAGGGCGGAGACCATCATGCTGGCGGCGATGGCGGTGGGCTATCCGCTGGCCGCCTGGTTGCGCCCTGGCCTCATGGCGCTCGCCCCGCTCATGGTGCTCGTGTGCGCCGTGCCCGCGGTCCTGGCCGGCGACGCCGAGCACGGCCTGAGACGCGCGACGGTGGCCGGCTTCTCCTCGATATGGATCCCCTGGTCCCTGGCACACCTGGTCATCCTGTGGCATGACGCCTTTCTCATCGCCTTCGCGGCCGCGGCCGCCGACGTGGCCGCGTGGGCCGGCGGCACCTTCCTGCGCCCGATGGCCTGGGCACGTCGCCCGCTGTCCCCCCCCTGTCCCCGAACAAGACGCTCGGTGGACTGGTGGGCGCCGTCATCGGGGCCGTACTCATCCTCACCCTCCTGGGGCACATCACACCCGGGCTGGTGATCGCCGTCGGCCTGGGCGGAGTGCTGGGGGACCTTCTGGAGTCCCTCGTCAAGCGCACCGCCGGGGTCAAGGACGCCGGCGCCTGGCTTCCCGGGTTCGGAGGCCTCCTGGACCGCGTCGACTCCCTGCTCCTGGTCCTGCCTCTGGCCGCTGTTCTCGGGTGACCGCATGTCCCCTGCGCCGCTCCTGCTGCGCCCGACTCCCCCTTGTCCCGCATCAACGCCACCGCTCCTCCTTCATCGCCCACACTCCCACGGAAAGGCAGTTGACATGCCACTTCAGATGCCCTCAGTGCCAGGTCCCGCCGAGCTCGCCTCAGCCGGACGTCGTCTGCGATCAATCGTGCGAACACCCCAGAAAGTGACCTGGCGGGCGGTGCTGCGTCAGCGTTTCTGGTCGGCCACCATCGCCCCGTTCGGGGGCGTGCGGGTCGAGGGCGAGTTCGAGGCCGACGGTCCCTACGTCGTCGTCGCCAACCACGGCTCCCATGCCGACACGATCGCCATGATGAGCGCCTCCCCCACCCTCATGCGGGTGGTCACGGTCGCCGCCCAGGACTACTGGTTCTCCAGTCGTCTGCGTCGCCTCGTGGCCAGGGGCCTGCTGGGGGCCTACCCGGTGCGACGCGATGGCGAGGGCGCCTACGAGGAGCTGCGAGGGAGCCTGGCCAACCGGGTCGCCGAGTCCATGAGCATCCTCATCTTCCCCGAGGGCACCCGTTCCACGGATGGGCAGATGGGCCGGTTCCACTCGGGAGCCGCCCGGCTCGCACGAGACTTCGGCATCCCCGTGCTTCCGGTTGCGCTGGTGGGAACGCGCGAGATGATGCCGAAGAAGAGTGGGCTCCCCCACTACTCCCCCGTCGAGGTCCGGGTGGGGGAACCGATCGCTCCCAGCGACGATGTGGAAGCGGTCAGTGACCGAGCGCGTGCGCAGATCGTGGAGATGCTCAGACGCCCGCGCAGACCCGAACCGGTCTCGGACGTCTTCACCGTGCTGCGCACCGGGATGGAGGGCGGACGGGGAGACGCCGTGATGTTCGTCTGGGGCATGGCCGAGGCCGTCTCCTTCCCGATCATGGCGGAGATGAGCCAGGTGTGGCTGGGCCTGACCCACCCTGAGCGGATGTGGCGCCGCGCGGCGATGGTCGTGGCGGGATCGGTCACCGGGGTGGCGCTCACTCATCTGCTCACCCGGGCCGGTTACCGTCCGCCCGCGCCATGGACCACACCGGCGATGAGGGCGGCCACCTCCCGCTATCTGAGCCGAGGTCCCTCCGGCTACTGGAAGCAGGCACTCACCGGGATCCCGGTGAAGCTCTTCGCCGCCGAGTCCGGACGCCGTGACCTGCCTCTGCCCGCGGTCATCGTCCACGCGGCCGGGGAACGGGCGGCTCGTATGGCAGCCTCCACCGCCCTCGTCAAAACGCTGGGAAAGCCGCTCGGGCCCATCACCCGTCAGCACTACGGCCCCTACCTGGCGGCCACCGGCATCGTCTTCGCCACCGCGCTGCGCGGGGTCATCAAGCACTGGCAGCAGCCTGAGCATCCTGGGCGGTAGGGTGCGCGCGACCGGGGCGCGCCGCTGGGCAGGCTCGTCAGACGCGCGCCGTCGACGGCTCGCGCACCTCCTCGTCGCCGGCCACGGCCAGCGCCTCCTGAAGGGTGAAGTTGCCGTTGTAGAGCGCCTTGCCGACGATGGCTCCCTCCAGCCCCAACGGGGCCAGGCGCCGCAGGGCGACCAGGTCATCGAGGTGGGCGATGCCGCCCGAGGCGACCACCGGCGCCGGAGTGCGCTGGCAGACGTCCGTGAGCAGCGCCGTGTTGGGGCCACTCAGCGTGCCGTCGCGAGTGACGTCGGTGACGACGTAGCGCGCGCACCCGACGGCGTCGAGGCGCTCGAGGGTCTCCCACAGGTCGCCTCCCTCCTTGGTCCAGCCGCGGGCGGCCAGGGTGGTGCCGCGCACGTCGAGGCCGACGGCGATCTTGTCGCCGTGCTCGGCGATCACCCGCTCGGTCCACTCGGGGTCCTCCAGTGCCGCCGTGCCCAGGTTGACCCGGGCAGCACCGGCGGCCAGGGCCCGGGCCAGCGAGGCGTCGTCGCGAATACCTCCGGACAGCTCCACCTTGATGCCGACCTCACCGACGATGCGGGAGAGCAGCTCGGAGTTGGAGCCCCGTCCGAAGGCCGCGTCGAGGTCCACCAGGTGGATCCACTCGGCCCCGGCTCGCACCCAGTCCCGGGCGGCGTCGACGGGGCTGCCGTAGTCCGTCTCCGAACCGACCTCTCCTTGAAGAAGCCGGACGGCCTTGCCGTCGGCGACGTCGACGGCGGGAAGTAGGGTGAGCATGAGTTTCTCCTGCGGTGGTCTTGGGACGGCTCGGGTGGTCAGAGGGTTGTCATCCAGTTGCGCAGGAGCTGCGCCCCCGCATCACCGGACTTCTCGGGATGGAACTGCGTGGCGCACAGGGCCCCGTTCTCGACGGCGGCGATGAAGTCCTGCCCATGAGTCGCCCAGGTGGCCTGGGGCAGCCGGGTGGGACCAGGACCGAGCAGCTCGGCGGGGTCCTGGGTGGCCGCGTAGGAGTGGACGAAGTAGAAGCGCTCGTCGGCGACGCCGTCGAAGAGCACAGAGTCCTGAGGGGGACGAACCTGACTCCACCCCATGTGGGGGACGACGTCGGCACTCAGCCTGCTCACAGTCCCGGGCCACTGTCCCAGGCCCTCCTCCGTGGTCCCGTGCTCCTCGGAGCGCTCGAACATGACCTGCATGCCCACGCAGATTCCCAGGACCGGGCGCCCGCCGGCCAGGCGCTGCTCAATGAGGCGAGGGGCGTCGACCGCCCGCAGCTGGTCCATGACCGCCCCGAAGGCGCCGACACCAGGGACAACCAGGCCGTCGGCCTCGGTGACCTCATGGGGGTCACTGGTCAGCGTCACCTGCGCGCCGACGCGCTCCAGGGCGCGCACCGCCGAGCGGACATTGCCGGATCCGTAGGACAGGACAGTGACGCGTGGCGCTTGCATGTGACATACCCTACCGTCCCGATAGACCGTTCTGGCACATCCTCCACACTCTGAAACAGCCACTGACGTGCGTAGACCCAGCACTTGCAGCGCTGGGGCAACAATTTCGACACGCGACGAGCCCCGCGTGCGGCCCTCAGCCGCACGCGGGTCGAGGCCGCGCCGAGTGCCGGATCCCAAGGTGGGCGGCCGGTTTCCTTTCGAGAATCTCCAACATGGGCGAGGATTCACTCGTGAGCATGCAGTTCCCCTCCGGTGAGACGCCCTCACCTTCGCAGGTGCCGTCGCCTCCCTCCGCGAGTCAGTCCTCCGCGGCCGACGACGCGGGATCGCGCGGGCACCGTGCCAGCTCCAGCGGGTCGCACAGCGCCGCACCGTTCTCCATTCCCGGGGTACGGATCACCTCGGTGCTGGGACACGGAGGCTTCGCCACGGTCTACGCCGGGGTGCAGGACTCCCTTCAGCGCCCGGTCGCCGTCAAGGTCGACTCCCGTCCCCTGGACGATCCGCGCAACGAGCGGCGGTTCATGCGCGAGGTGCAGGCGGCCTCGCGGATCTCGGGGCACCCTCACGTGGTCTCCCTGGTCGACACCGGCAAGCTGCCGGACTTGCGCCCGTACCTGGTCATGGAGCTGTGCGCGGGCGGTAGCCTCTACGACCTCGTCTCACGCGGCCCAACACCCGCCTCCGACGCCGTGGCGCTGGTGGAGGCGGCGGCCTCGGCACTGGGGGCGGCTCACGCGGCCGGCGTCATGCACCGGGACGTCAAGCCCGCCAACATCCTTCTGGACTCCTACGGGTCACCGCGGCTGTCGGACTTCGGCATCGCCTCGGTCCAGCGCGAGGGTCAGGACCCCACTGTCACCCTGGAGTGCCTCACCCCCGACTTCGCCGCGCCGGAGGCCTTCATGCTGGCCGGGCCCGGGCCCGAGGGGGACGTGTGGTCCATGGGTGCGGTCCTCTTCGCCCTGCTGACGGGGCGGGGACCTCGACGCGGTCCCGACGGCGTGCAGCGCAGCCTTCCGGAGATCGTCCGTTCCCTCGATGAGCCCCTGAACCTCAACGACCCGAACGTTCCCGAGCTCCTGCTCCCGGTGCTGAGCAAGGCCATGGCGCCTGACCCACGGGACCGTTACCGCAACGGCACCGAGCTCACCGATGCTCTGGGGCAGGTTCGTGAGCATCTCGGGACCGGAAACCTGGCCGTCGGCGGGCCGGTGACCTCGCTGCAGCTGGTCGACGCCGGTCTGGTGCCGTCACCTGCTCCCAGCGCCTCAGGGCACTCAGCCGGTTCGGTGAGTTCCGGTGGTCCGGTCAGCCCGTCCAGCGGCTACCCTCCCATGACCTCCAGCGCCGTGTCCGGACCATCGGCCGGTTCGGCTCACTCGGCCCGCTCAGCCCGCTCGGCGCAGTCCGCGCCGTCAGCGGACTCCGGCCGGCCGGGGCACTACGAGCAGCTGTCGATGCCGGTGTCGTCGCCGGAGTCCGTGAACGTCTCCCCGGGCAGGTCCGCGGGGACGGGTGCCGGCCGCTCCAACAGGCTCACCACCCGCGAGCGTCGTCAGATCGGGCTGCGTGCCGGGTTTGTGGGAGCGGTTGTCGGTCTTGTCATCGGTCTGGGGGCAGGCTGGATGGCGGGGGTCTGGCTGGCTCCTACTGTCTCCACGGTCAGAGCGGACTCGTCGGCCGGGGCCACAGGATCGGGCGCAGGGGCGTCGGCCCAGTCCTCCTCATCGGGCCAGGACGTCGCCTCAACGCCGCCGCACCCGGTCGGCACCTGTCTGGCCGGCACCACCTCCATCTCGGGACAGACCACCGCCAGGAAGGTGGACTGCAACGAGCCCCACTCGTGGGAGGTCTACCAGGTGGGGACCCTGGCGGAGAGCACCTCGGGCTCCACTGACGACGATCTGGCCTCCGACCCCAACGTACAGTCGACCTGTACGTCACAGGCTGCTCAGCAGTACGGGGCGGCCAACCCGAGCACGTCGGTACTGGGCCCCGGCGAGGCGGGGTGGAACGCCGGGAAACGGGGCTTCTCCTGCATCGCCTCGGACCTGAAGGGCGGACAGCGCACCAGCTCGTACGCCGGCTAGATGGCGGCTCAGGGGGCGTCCGCTCCCGTGGCAGCGTGTCAGCGGTGTTCCTGGCGTTCGTTGCTGACGTTACTGCGGGGGACGGCGCAGTCCGCGTCCGAACCAGCGCATCGCCCGGGGCGCCTTGATCTCGGAGGACTTCACGGCGCCGGGGACGTCGTCGGCGTCGATGGCGCCCAGGAGCACGTCCTCGACGACCTGGTCCATGGAGGCCAGGAGGAGCCCTGCCGACGCCTCCTCCCCGGGCTGGCCGTTGGTGAAGTGGCGGGCGGTGATCGTCCCGGACAGGCCGGACTCGATACCGACGTCGGTGGCCAGGTCGGCGGTCATGAGGACCGCGCCGGCTCGCGACAGGCGGGAGAGCTGGGCGGCCAGCTCGGCGGCCTCGGCGGGCTCGGAGTCGGATCCTCCCAGGAGCTCGGCCACGTCCCAGTCCGAGTGGGCCGAGACGAACTGCTTGACCGCGAAGGCCCCGCTGGAGGAGGGGACCACGGTGCAGTCGAGATCCATGAGGGAGCACATGCCGGCCAGGCCGTCGGCCCGGTTCAGCGGCGTCATGACGACCGCGACCTTGACCGCCTTGGGGGCCTGCTCGTTGGAGTCACCGGGGCTGAAGGAGCTCAAGGAGTCGGCCGCGGCGGCGATCTGCGCCTCCTGGGCATCGGTGAGTCGGGAGGGCTCGTCCGCGGCACACGTCCTCTCGCCCGGGGCGTCGAGAGGGTGGTACGTGTTGTGGGGGACGTCGTCGGGGCTCACTCCCGCCGGCTCGGTGTCCTTCGTGTCGCCGACCGAGGAGGATGCCGCCTCCGACTGACCGTCCTGGGCTCTGTCGCCCGTGCTGCCGTCCCGGGAGCCCTCGGGGGCCTGAAGGCCCTCGACCGCTGAGAGGTCGTCGGGGAGCTCGACGTCATCCATGAGGGCGGCGAACTCGGCGTCCAGGTCGCGCCGGCCGTCCTGGTCGTCGTCGCCGTGCTCACCGGTTTGGGGGGTCTGGTCCATCACAGGCTTCCCTTCGTGGACGGGATGGTCTCGACGCGGGGGTCGTCCTCCACAGCGGCGCGCAGGGCTCGGGCCAGGGCCTTGAACTCAGCCTCCGCAATGTGGTGGGGGTCGCGGCCGGACAGGACGCGCACGTGCAGGCAGATACCTGCGTGGTAGGCGATGGCCTCCAGGACGTGACGCACCATCGAGCCGGTGAAGTGCCCGCCGATGAGGTGGTGGACGAAGGCCTCGGACTCACCCTCGTGCACCAGGTAGGGGCGTCCGGAGATGTCGACGACGGCGTGGGCCAGAGCCTCGTCCAGGGGGACGCTGGCCTCGCCGAAGCGGCGGATGCCGCGCTTGTCGCCCAGTGCCACGCGCAGGGCCTCGCCGATGCAGATGGCGGTGTCCTCCACGGTGTGGTGCACGTCGATGTCGGTGTCACCGCTGGCGCGCACCGTCATGTCGATGAGGGAGTGGCGTCCCAGGGCGGTGAGCATGTGGTCGTAGAAGGGAACGGTGGTGGAGATGTCGGTCTGGCCGGTGCCGTCGAGGTTGATCTCGACGACGACGCTGGACTCGCTCGTGGCTCGCTCGATACGCGCGGTACGGCTCATGTGTGCTTCCTCAGCATCGTGTGTGGTGCTTTTCAGCGGTACTGGTTCTTTGAAGAGTCTCAACCGGTGGCAACCCTACCGGTCCTCGGCGCGGTCCGCGGCCGACGCCCCTCTCGTCTCCTCATGCCTTCCTCATGGCTGCCGTCAGCGCGGTGCGCAGCCGCTCCATCTCCCCCGGTGTGCCGATGCTGGCCCGCAGGAAGCCCTCGGGGCCGACGACGCGGATGAGGACCCCGGCGTCGAGGAGGCTCTGCCAGACGGCGTCGCGGTCCGGGAACGGGCCGAACAGGACGAAGTTGGCGTCCGACTCGTGCGTGGTCAGTCCCTGGTCGCGCAGCCAGGTCACCAGGGCGTCACGCTCCTCGCGCAGGGAGGCGACCTGAGACATGAGCTCGTCGCGGTGGGACAGGGCCGCCAGGGCGGCGGCCTGGGTGACGGCGGAGAGGTGGTAGGGCAGGCGCACGACGCGCAGGGCATCGACCAGGGCGCGGTCGGCGGCCAGGTAGCCCAGGCGCAGGCCGGCGGCCCCGAAGGCCTTGGACATGGTGCGGGTGACGGCCAGGTGGGGATTGGACGGGCCCAGCAGCTCCAGGGCGCTGGGCACGCCGGGGCGGCGGAACTCGGCGTAGGCCTCGTCGATGACGACGACGCAGTCGCTGGCCCGGGCCGGTGAGCCGATCTCGGCCCCCAGCAGCGGGCCGTGGCCGCGAGCCGCCTCAAGGAGGCGACTGACGTCCTCAAGCGGCAGAGCCGTCCCGGTCGGGTTGTTGGGGCTGGCCAGGATGACGACGGCGGGCCGAAGCTCGCTGATCGCGGCCTCCGCGGCCTCGACGTCGAGCGTGAAGTCCTCGCGGCGCGGGCGCGTGGCGTAGTCGGTCAGGGTGTCGCGGGCGTACTCGGGGTACATCGAGTACGTGGGGGTGAAGGTCAGGCAGGTGCGCCCCGGTCCGCCGAAGGCCTGGAGCACGTGGAGCATGACCTCGTTGGAGCCGTTGGCCGCCCAGATCTGCTCGGGGGTCAGCTCCACCCCGGACTCGGCCCTGAGGTAGTCCGCGAGCGCGGCCTGCAGCCGGGGGAAGTCGCGCTCCGGGTAGCGGTTGAGGCCCTGGGCGGCCTGAGCCACTGCGGTGGCGATCGACTCGATGACCGCGGCGGACGGAGGATAGGGGTTCTCGTTGACGTTCAGCCTCACGGGGACATCGATCTCCGGGGCTCCATAGGGCGTCTCGCCCTCCAGGTCCGGTCTCAGGGGCAGGTTCGCGCTCACGACCTGGAGTCTACGGCCCGGGCTCCCTTGACGGACGGGTTCCCTCAGCAGGTGGGACGGCACGCGTCGAGGCGCCGGCCGGAGCGAGGTCGAAGCCGTTGTCAGTGCGGTTCACTGGTGAGCATGATCTCCTGGAAGTCGAGGCGGTCCAGGGCGTGCTCGAGGGAGTCGGCCGAGTACAGGCCCTCGTCCCCGGCGTCCAGGAGGGCCTCGCGCTGGGCGCGGATCATGTCCAGGGCGCGCTCCCGCATGGGGGCGAGCTCGTCGTGCCGCCAGGTCGGGTCGGTCCAGGCCCTGGCGACGGCCGCCGGGGACAGGACGATATCGGCCCCCTCCCGTCGCAGCAGGGTGCCGTGCTCAGGCTTGAGGGTCTCGTTCTCCCCGTCCTGGGCCGGGAGCGGGGTCTTGTCTGGCCCCGACGCCGTCTCGGAGGCAGCGGGCTCGCCCGGCTCGGCGGGCGCGGACTCGTTGTCCGGGGTCCTCGTGGCATCGGGGTCGATGGCATCGTGAGAGCCGCGGCCGGCGGGCTCGGGGCCATCGGCGACGGCGTCCTGGGCGGCACTGACCAGCAGCGAGATGACGGCGGCCCTCTCCTCGTCGTCGGCGGGCCCGGCCATCGCGGGTCTGACCAGGCGCACCAGCGCAGGCAGTGTCAGGCCCTGGATCGTCAGCGAGCCGGCGGCCACGAGCATGGACACCAGGAGCAGGAAGGGGCGGTGCGGCGCCGTGGTCGGCAGGGTCTGGGCCGCGGCCAGGGTGATGGCGCCGCGCATGCCCGCCCAGACGATGACGGCGCCCTCGCGTGCGCGCAGGGGCTCGGCCGCGAAGTAGTCCAGGTCGGCGCCCCGGCGTCGGACCCGGCTGGAGAGCCGGATGGCGCGCCGGGCGATGCTCTCGTGACTGGGTTCGCGCCGGAGCCTGCGCTGGACCTGGGCGAAGCGGCGTCGGTCCCAGGGAACCTGAGGCATCTCGGCCTCGCCGCGTACGATGGCCGAGCAGCGGTTCTGGAACTGGTGGATCGCCTCCTCGTTCTCCTCCCAGTGGATTGCCCAGCGCGCGGTGCGGTGGCTGAGGAACTTGAGCATCGGCGCCACGACGACGGCCCGGATGACGACGGTGAGGAGCCCGGCGACCACGGCGACCTCCACTGCTCGGCGGACCCCGAGGTCGGAGACGTCGACCTTCTCCACGATGCCGAAGAACTCCAGCCCCATGACCAGGAAGATGAGTCCCTCCAGGGTGAGCTCCACGGTGTGCCAGTTGGTGCGTGAGGCCACTCGGTGAGCCGGTGGCAGCATCCGGGGGCCACGGTGCCCGGTGATGAGTCCGGCGACGACCGCGGCCACCAGGCCCGATCCGTGCATGTGCTCGGCAGGGATCGCCGCCAGGAAGGGAACGGTGAAGGACACGACCGTGTCCACGGTGGGATCGGTGATGTGGGAACGAACCCGCAGGCTCACCTCGCCGACGAGCCACCCCACGCCCAGGGCCACGAGCACCGCCAGGGCGAAGCCGCCCAGGACCCCTCCGACGCTCACCCCTCCCGACGTGGCGGCCGAGACGGCCGAGGACAGGACCACCAGGGCGGTGGCGTCGTTGAGCAGACCCTCCCCCTCCAGGACGGTGATGATGCGCTGCGAGACCCCCAGTCGGCGGGCGATGGAGATGGACACGGCGTCGGTGGGGCTGAGGATCGCCCCCATCGCGATCGCCCAGGCCAGGGAGAGCCCGGGGACCAGGAGGCTGAGTACCACGCCGATCACCGCAGCGGACAGCGCCACCAGCAGGATGGCCAGGATCGCCACCGGGGCGAGCTCTCGACAGAAGTTGATGGTCGAGATGCTCACCGCCGTCGAGAACAGCAGCGGGGGAAGGATCCCTTCGAGGACCACCTGAGGATCCAGCTCGACCGCCGGGATGAAGGGGAGGAATCCGACGGCGGTGCCCCCGGCCAGGAGGATCAGAGCCGGGGCGACACCGATGCGGTCACTGAGCTGCGAGGCCGCCGCAATGGCCAGGGTGCCCAGCACGGCGATGATGAGGAGCTCCATGGGCCAAGGGTAACCAAGGGCGTCAGCGGCCGATGAGGGGCTTCAGCAGTCGTGTCCGGTGAAGCGGTGGAAGTCCCTGCGGGCTCCGCGGACGCGTCGCGCCCGAGCGGCTCTGAAGCTGCGGGCCCCGCGCTCGGGGAAGTCCTCTCCGGGAAGAGCGCTGCCGTCTCGATGGGCAGGCCCTCCTCGACGCGGTCCCCCGTGACCCGTGTGCCGGCCCCGGCCGCCTCGCCCCTCCGGTGGTAGGTCGGCGTCGCCCGCCTCCGGTCCGAAACCGGGGCCGTAGCCCGGGACGAATGCGGGGCCAGGGCCGAAGGGCCCGAAGCCGCGCTCGCGCATGCGCATCATGGCCTCGAAGCGCTCCTCACCCATACGACGGCGGGCGTCGGCGAAGCGCGGCCCGAACTCGCCGTCCTCCTCCGGCCCGAGCTGGGACTCCAGGGAGGCGATGACCTTGTCGAGAAGCCGAGCCAAAGTGGCGGCCTCCTCATCGGTCAGCGAGTCGAGGTAGTCGGCCCTGGGCCCGCTCAAGGGCGTGCCGCGACCGGCCTCGGTGAGGTGGACGACCATGACGCGACGGTCCTCCTGGCTGGGCCTGCGCTCGATGAGGCCATCGGCCTCGAGCTTCTTGAGCAGCTCATTGAGCGACTGCTGGCGGATGTCGAGGAGGAAGGCCAGGTCACGCGTGGGGATGGGGCTCTGCATGCGCAGGGCGGCCAGCACCCGGCCGCGGCCTCGGGTGGTGTCGGCGAAGGGGCCGCCGCGGTGCGCCGTCATGCGACTGCGGCGCATGAGGTGCTGCAGGCGGCGGAATCGCTCGTGGAGCGAGGCTCGCTGCGGGTGCTGCGGCGAGACGTCCGCTGTGTCGCCAGCGTCGCCAGCGTCGTTGGCGTCGTACTCGGGGGTGTTCGGGTTGGTGCTGTCGGTCATGTCGGTCTCCGTTCCCGCACCCTGATGGGCGCTGTGCTGACTGTCTGGTGAGGTTGTGTCTGGGGCGGTGTTCTCAGTGTTCTCAGTGCTCTCGGTACTCATGAGCTTCTCCTGACGTGAGAGGGGCACCCGTGCAGGTGTGCTGCCATCCCTATCGCCATCTCTGCCGTCACCGGTCTGGTCTTCAGTGCTGCCAGTGGTGGTCGAGAGGCTTTGGAAGGTGCCTGTTGTATGTTGACGCCACCGAAAGTACAGGCACCTTCCAATGAGGGTCAAGGCATTCTCAACCGGTACCTGTATGTTGTAGGTCACGACTCGCGTCGGTACCTCGCCGTCGTCCGAAGGCTCGGTGGAGACCGGCGGAGACCACTGGACGGCGTTAGCGTTGCATCATGTCTACGACGACCATGACACCGGGTTCCCAGGAAGCCGCCCGCCCTGTTCGCGAGCGCGCCGAGGCCGTCCTGCGCGAGCTCGTCGGCCGCCCGGAGGCGCACCTGCGCGAGGACCAGTGGCGGGCGATCGAGGCGCTCGTCGTCGCCCATCGCCGTGTCCTGGTGGTTCAGCGCACGGGCTGGGGCAAGTCGGCGGTGTACTTCGTGGCGACGGCGCTGCTGCGTGAGGGCTGGGGAGGCTGGCGGCCCGGCACCCCGACACCCTCCCCCGGCGCGCGCGGCCGGGCCGGGGGCGTCGGTGCGAGCATCATCATCTCGCCGCTGCTGGCCCTCATGCGCGACCAGGTCGCCGCTGCCGGCCGCGCCGGGATCCGGGCAGTGACGATGAACTCGGCCAATGTCACCCAGTGGGAGGAGATCGAGGACCAGGTGCGCGCCGGAGAGGTGGATGTCCTGCTCGTCTCCCCCGAGCGGCTCAACAACCCGGTCTTCCGCGACGAGGTCCTGCCGCACCTGGCCGGGACGGCAGGCCTGGTCGTCGTTGACGAGGCCCACTGCGTCTCGGACTGGGGGCATGACTTCCGCCCGGACTATCGGCGTATCCGCACCCTGCTGGCCGGTCTGCCGCCGCGCACCCCGGTCCTGGCGACGACGGCGACCGCCAACGCCCGGGTCAGCGCCGATGTGGCCGAGCAGCTGGGGGCGTCCCCGGCGGCATCCGGGGTGGGCGACCCGTCCGTCCTGGTGCTGCGCGGCGCCCTGGAGCGCAGCTCCCTCCACCTGGGGGTCAAGGCCCTGCCCGATGCCGCCACCCGCCTGGCCTGGCTGGCCGCCTACCTGCGGCGCGCCCCCGGAAGCGGCATCGTCTACTGCCTGACCGTCTCGGCGGCGCTGGAGGTCGCCGAGTACCTGCGCGCGGCAGGCGTGGAGGTGGCCGCCTACACGGGCCAGACAGACGCCGCCGAGCGCGAGCGCCTGGAGGAGGACCTCAAGGCGAACCGGGTCAGGGCACTGGTGGCCACCTCGGCGCTGGGAATGGGCTTCGACAAGCCGGACCTGGCCTTCGTGGTGCATGTGGGAGCACCCTCCTCACCGGTGAGCTACTACCAGCAGGTGGGGCGCGCCGGTCGCGGCGTGGAACGGGCCGAGGTGGTCCTGCTGCCGGGTTCGGAGGACCGCGCCATCTGGGAGTGGTTCGGCTCGCAGGGCTTCCCTCCCGAGGACCAGGTCCGTGCGGTCCTGGAGGGCCTGGAGGAGCAGCGGGCCGCAGGGTCCGGGCCCATGTCGACGGCGGCGCTGGAGACGGTGACCTCGCTGCGGCGCACCCGGCTGGAGTCCATGCTCAAGGTCCTTGACGTCGACGGCGCCGTGCGCCGGGTTCGTGGTGGCTGGGAGTCCACCGGCGAGCCCTGGTCCTATGATGCCGAGCGCTACGCGAGGCTCGACGCCGCACGTCGCGCCGAGCAGGAGGCGATGGTGGCCTACGAGCGGCTCGGCGCCGACGTCGTCTCCTTTGAGGCGGGCGCCCCCTGCCGGATGGCCTTCCTGAGGTCGGCGCTCGATGATCCGCACCTGGAGCAGGGGTGGCGCTGTGGAGCCTGCGACCTGTGCGGAGGCCTGGTGCTGCCTGACGCGCCCGATGAGCGGCAGGTCGGTGCCGCTCGCCAGGCGCTCGATCGTGCCGGGTTCGAGCTGCGGGCGCGCCGTCAGTGGCCCACCGGGATGGAGCGCCTGGGACTGGCTCGTTTCAAGGGTCGTATCGGTGCCGAGCGACAGGCGGCGACCGGGTTGGCCGTCGGGCGCCTGGACGGGTTGGGGGCCTCGGGCACTCTGCGCGAGCTGGTGGCCTCCGGCTCCGACGGTGAGGTCCCGGTCTCCCTGAGGCCGCTGGTGCTTGAGACGGTGGACCGTCTCGGCCAGATCATCCACGGTGAGCGGGACGCCGCCGGCGCCCAGACACGGAAGGAGCAGGTGGTGGTCGTCGTTGTGGACTCTCGTGCCCGGCCCCACCTGGTCCGCCGGCTGGGGCACGCCGTGGCCGTGCGGCTCGGAGCCAGGCCGCTGGGGGTCGTAGGCCTCGCCGGCCAGGATCCGCCGCGCCACGACGTGGGCTCGGCGTTCCGGCTGGCGGAGGTGGCCCGCAGCCTGACGCTTGAGACCTGGTCGGCGCAGGCGCTCGAGGAGCTGCAGGGCTCCGTCGTGGTCCTGGTGGACGACTGGAGCGACTCCGGCTGGACGCTCACGGTGGCGGCCGATCTCCTGCGCCAGGCGGGGGCGGCCGCGGTTCACCCCTTCGTCCTGGCGCAGAGGTAGAGCCGGGCAGGCGCGGCAAAGCCGCCCCCGTTCCCCCGCCCGGCCCCTCCGGTGCGCTAGAACCCGGTGGAGGCGGCGGCCAGCGCCGGAGCCACCTGGCCGCCGGGAGTCCCGACCTGGTCCTCGAGGTAGTACCACCAGAAGGGTGCTCCCCAGGCATCGGAACGTCCCAGGGCAGCGCCGGTGACGTGCTCGGCGACGGCGGTGCGGGCCACCGTGGGGTCGGAGGCCGATCCGAACCACCACGGTCCGTTGTTCAGGTCCTCAGCCCCGTAGCCCAGCTCGGTGACGGCGACCCGGGAGGCGGGGAAGGCGGCGTCCAGGGCGCTGAGGACCCGGTCGGCGGCGGTTCCCAGCGGGTGGAGCTGAGGGTAGACGGACAGTCCGACGACGTCGACCAGGTCCCTGATCGGTTGGGTGATCTCCCTGGCCGCGTAGCTGAACAGGGAGTAGGCGGGGTCCGCCTGCCCCAGCTGGTAGTACAGGGTCAGTACCGTTGTGGCGCTGGTGCGCTCGCGCACCGCCTTGGCCGCACGCTGAGCCTTGGCCACCGGTCCTGTCCCCAGCCAGTCCCCTCCGATCTCGTTGCCGATCTCCCAGGCGTCGACGTCGGGAAGGGCCTTGATGAGGGCGTCGACCCGGGTGTCCCAGGCCGCGTCACTCAGGGCGGCCATGTCGTGGGAGTCGCAGATCTGGGCCAGTGCCAGACCGCCCTGCGCGTGCAGGGACTCCACCGTGGCTCGCCAGCCGGCCATCTCCTGGGTGTCAGCGGGGTCGCCGATGACGAGGCGGGCAGACACCTTCCGCTTTCCGCCTCCCGGTCCGCTCGGGGCCAGGGCGGCGGTGAGCTCGGCGGCCGTGGGAACCCGGGTGAAGGTCACTCCGATGATGGCGTCCTGCGGGGCCTGGGCCACCAGTGCCCGGTCCAGGGCGAGCTGGGCCCCGGCGGCGGACTCCAGGGCCGAGTTCGCCAGGCGACCACGCTCCGCCCAGGATGGTGCGGTGGCACAGGCGTCCAGGGACTGCTGGGCGGAGGCCCGCAACGGGACCGCCTCGTCGGCGCCCTTGACGCCCTGCGCGGTGGCCTGCTGGTAGCGCTCGGCCTGCCGCTCATGGAGGGTGCGGGCCGCCAGCTCCAGGAGGTCGTGCTCGCCGGAGGCGGGCAGGTCCGCCATGAGGGCCGAGTACCCGTGGCTGGTGGGCCACGACATGGTCAGTGTGCAGGCGCGCCCGGCGGGCACGTCGACACCGATGGCGCCGTTCTCGTCCTGGTAGAGCGGACCGACGGCGATGACCTCCAGGGTCCTGGTGTCCAGCAGGGCGTCGTCGTAGCCGACCTCGCCCTTGCCGTTGGACTGGATGCCCCGCAGCGCCTCGAGGTTGAGGGCGCTGCCCTGCGCATCGCTGACGTGGAGGCTCAGGTGGGTGGTCGCCCCGTCGCCCATGGCCGGCGGGGTGGCCACATGTCCGTGACCACAGGAGGACACCGACGCTCCCAGAACCCCGGCGCCCAGGAGCGCCAGTGCCCTTCTGCGGTTGGTCTCAAGAGTCATGGAACCATTATTCCCGTCTCTTGAGAGATCTTCCGACCGCGCGGTTCAGCGGTTGTGGATCCGGCGCGGCTCGTTGTCAGGTCCAGTGCCGTCGTCACTTCAGCTCCGAGGCTGGGACGAAGGTGTACCCCTCGGTCTTGATACCGGCGACGATCTTCTTCAGCTCGGACAGCGGGTAGTAGGGGTGGAAGAAGAAGCTGGCGGTGGCGTGGGTGTTGACGAGGTTGAGCTTGGCTGCGTCGACGACCTCCTGGGCCAGGCGCGGTGGGTGCTGGTTGATCTCGTTGGGCTCGAAGTTGCCCAGGTTCTCCGGCAGGACGTGCGTCCCGTAGGGGTCGTTGACCGCGTAGGGGAAGAACTGGCCGTAGTAGTCGTGCGGACCGGCCTGGGTACTGGTGAGCAGCCCGGCGTAGAGCAGCTCACGCTCGTAGCGCACCGGGTAGTGCTCGCCGATGCCCTCGTAGGCCTCGCGGGTGGCCGAGTAGTGCGGGGTCTCGAAGATCTCGGGCGTGGGCAGCCCGACCTCGCCGAAGACCTGGCGTCCCCGATCGACGCGCTCGGAGGCCCACTGCCTGGAGGTGCCCGGCAGCGTGCCCCCGATCTGGACGAAGGAGTTGTCCTGGCAGTCGATGGCCGGGGCCTTCGTGTCGTTGGTGGCAGAGCACCAGGAGCGGATGAACTCGAAGTCGTCCGCCGAGACGGCGTTGTAGGGGTTGTCCAGGGTGCCGAACTGGTGGGTGGTGCCGTGCTGGACGATCGTTCCGCCCTTGCTGACGGCGTCCTGGAGGACGGCCACCAGGTCCGGGGAGTCCTTGAGGGTGATCTCCTTGGGGACGCCGTTGTTCTCGGTGCCCTTGGGGTCGGTGTAGATCGGCACGACCGCCATCTGGAAGGGCACGTTCTCGCTGTGGAGGTAGTTGACGATCGCCTGGAGCTCCTCGGGGTCGCTGTCCGGGGTGATGTCCTCCAGGCGCACGGCGGCCTGGCGGTACTGCTGGGCGTTGGGCTGGAGGACGTCCAGGAGGATGTCGGCGGCAGCGATGTACCGGTCCTGCTCACCGAGGTAGGTCAGCGGAACCTCCCCGATGAAGGTCAGCCCTGAGGAGCTGACCGCCCAGGGGAAGGAGCTGGTGCCGGACTGGGCGACGGAGGCGCAGGCGGTAGCCGCGCCGTCGGGCTTGGAGCACTCGGCGCGCCCCAGCACCTTGACGTCCTGCTCCCGGGTGACGTGCGGGGCGATGATCCCACCGGTGTTGAGCTCGTTGCGCTTCAGGGAGGCGCCGTTGTAGCTGATCTTGGTGACGCGGTCGGTGGAGTCGATGTAGGAGGTGGCGGGGTCCCAGCCGTAGCGCTGGGTGAAGGCGGCGCGGTCGGCGTCGGTCTTGGCCAGCTGCCAGATGTTGAAGCCGGACCACATGACCGGGATGTTGCCGGTGAGGGTGTCGTCGATGAAGGCACGTGGCAGGGGCTCGTCGTAGGTGGAGCCGACGTAGACCACGTTGGTGAAGCGGCCGGCCAGTCCGGCCACGTAGTCCTTGACGGGAAGGGTGGTCACGGCTCCGGAGTGGCTGGCGAGGGTTCCCATGCTCAGGGCGTAGTACTCCCCCAGCTTGGCGTAGTCGCCGGTCGTGTCGAACAGGACCAGGGTCGAGGCCGGTCCTGCGTCCTGGCTGGAGAAGCTGACGGCACCGGCCGGAACGTCCGGGGCGTTCTGGGTCAGGTCCCGCAGCTGGACCTGGCCCGCTGCGGGAGCGGGCTGGTTCAGGTCGACGTCGGCCTGCTTGTCGCCCTTGAGGGGCAGCTCCTGCTTGGCCGCGGCGGCGGGCTCGGGCGGAGCCGGAAGGGGCTGCTTGGCCGGGTCGGCGTCGTTGGCCGGGTTGGCGGCCCCGCCCTGGGCGCCGCCGGCGGGCTCCGCCGCCACGGCCTGGACCGCGACCGGCGCCCGGGAGGCCGACTGGGGCGTGGCCTGGGCGGGACCGACGGAGGCGATCGACGTGCCCAGGCACACCGCGATGGCGGCCAGCGCGCAGCGCCGTCGTCGAGCAGACAGAATGGTCGGGGAAATCATGAGTTCTCCTTGGGTGAGGTGGGAACGGGCTCGAACTCGGGAAGGGGAACGCCGCGGCCGAACAGGGCGGCGGTGGCGGCCAGGATGCGCTTGCAGGCGTGTCCGTCGCCGTAGGGGTTGGCGGCCTGGGCCATGGCCGTGTAGGCCGCCGCGTCGGTCAGCAGGGTGGAGACCCTCTCAACGATGCGGTCCTCATCGGTCCCGACCAGCTCGGCGACCCCGAAGGCGACGGCCTCGGGACGCTCGGTGTTGTCCCGCATGACCAGGACCGGTTTGGACAGTGCGGGGGCCTCCTCCTGAACGCCCCCGGAGTCGGTCAGCACGACGTCACAACGGTCGATGAGCGCGCAGAAGGCGCCGTACTCCAGGGGATCGCACCACAGGATGTTGCTGTGTCCCTCGATCTGCGGCAGAAGGTCCTCGCGGACCTTGGGGTTGCGGTGGACCGGCAGCACGAAGAGCACCTCGGGGTGCTGCTCGGCCAGACGGGCGACGGCGCGTCCGATCGAGCGCATCGGCTCGCCCCACGACTCGCGGCGGTGGGCGGTGACGAGCACGACTCGCCGAGAGGCGTCCTCCAGCGCTGCTGCCAGCTCCTCGTCCGGTGGTGGGACCCGGCGGTCGACGGCCACTAGGAGGGCGTCGATCACCGTGTTGCCGGTGACGCGGACGGACTGGGGGTCGGTGCTCTCCCGCAGCAGGTTGTCCCGGCTGGTGGTGGTGGGGCACAGGTGCAGGGTGGTCACCTGGCTGATGAGCCGCCGGTTGGCCTCCTCGGGGAAGGGTGAGGAGATGTCTCCGGTACGCAGTCCGGCCTCGACGTGGAGGACCGGTACCTCGTGGTAGAAGGCCGCGAGCGCGGCGGCGAAGGCGGAGGTGGTGTCGCCCTGGACCACGACGGCGTCGGGCCGGTGGGCCTCGATCGCCCGGCCCACTCCTTGCAGGGAGCGGTTGGTGATCTGGGTGAGGGTCTGTCCGGGCGAGTGGATGTCGAGGTCGTCGTCGGGCACGATGTCGAAGAACTCGTGGACCTGGTCGAGCATCTCGCGGTGCTGCCCGGTGACGACGACGATCGGGGTGAAGCGCTCGTCGTCGCGCATGGCGGCCACGAGGGGGGCGAGCTTGATCGCCTCCGGGCGGGTGCCGTAGACGAGCATGACCCTCAGGGGGCCGCCCGTTTGCGTGGAGTGGGTTGTCATGGGTTCTCCTGCTCAGGTGTCTCGGGAACGCAGCGGTAGAGCCGACCGGCGGCCGATTGGGCCGGTTCGAGCCGGTCACCGCCGCGGGGTGGTCTCACTGGTCCTCGGTGATCGGGGTGAAGGTGACGTCGGAGTCCTCGCAGTAGGCCGCCACGGCGCCGGACTGGTAGGGGGACTCGGAGTCGGTGACGGTTCCGAGCTCTTTTCCGTCCACGGTGATGACGAAGCTGACCGATGCCGGGTTGGTGGTGTCAATAGTGACGGTGACGTCATGGCTCGCCCCGGGCGGGTAGACGGGCGTGTTGCCGGAGGCCAGGAACCGCTGGGCCCCGTCGTAGGCGGTGTCCTGCTTGGAGACCTCCCAGCCGTTGGGCTTGAGGGCCAGGGCGTAGAAGTGGTTGTTGTCGGAGTAGTTCCACAGGAGCCAGGCGACCTCCCAGGCGTTGGGGCTTCCGTCCTCGCGCAGCTGCCTGACGGTGGTCATGGTGGTGTGGATGGTCTGGACGTTGCCCGCCTCGATCTCGACCGTGGTGGACCTGGCCAGGCCCGCGTGGGTCTTGTCCTGGGAGTCGGCCGATGTCGGCTTGAGGCGCAGCAGGCCGCCGGAGCAGGAGGCCTCGCCGTAGCCGTCGAAGATGATCTCCCACTGGGAGCAGGCCTGGGCCTCAGTCTCTCTGGCGTGGCAGTACACGGTGATTCCTAGGATCATGGCCAGGACGCAGCCCACCAGCAGTACGCGGCGCACGATCCTGCTGTGACCGGATCCGTCGAGTGCTCCTGCGTGCTGAGGCGCGTTGGTGGCTGTCATCTCATCTCCTCGTTGGTCAAGTTGCTGATTGCGCGGTGGGTGCTGCTCCCGCTGATGGCGGTGCGGCCCGGGTCGTTCAGTGAGGATCCGGCCGGAGCGGTGCTGCCGGCGCCTGCGGGCCCAGGAGCCTCGAGGGGAGCCACTCTCGCGCGCCTTAGCGGAGGCTGGTTGCCCGGTGCCGGTGGACCCGCCGGTGCCTGCCCGCCAGGACCGGCGGCCGCGGCGGGGTGGGAGGGCTGTGCACCCTGAGCCGGTTCCGCCTCCCGGGCGGTCTTTGCCCAACCGGTGCGTCCGGTCAGCTCCCTGGCCACCGCCCGCCAGCCGTAGAGGCTGGGAAGGAGCCCGTACAGGACGAACAGGTGGGAGTAGGCCACGGCCTTGATCGGGCCCAGGCCCTGGCTGCGCTCGGTGCGCCAGTAGATCCAGGCGTAGATGAGCGCGGGCCCGAAGGCGATGACGTAGGCACCGACCAGCCACATCCAGGACTGCTCCCACCTCAGGACCGCCGCCACGCCGGCGGTCACCATGGTGATGAGGAAGGACAGGGTCAGCAGGGAGCCGGTCAGGAGCAGGTAGGGCGTGAGGATCTGCCAGAGCGTGTCGGCGCGCCCCAGGCCCCGCTGCTCCTTGGCGACGGACCACAGCAGGTGGAGCGCCTGGAGGTTTCCCTGGAACCATCGGGTGCGTTGGCGCATCAGGCGCCGCATGTTGGTCACGCCCTGCTGGTGGACGCAGGCAGAGGGCCAGAACTCGTTGGTCCAGCTGGTGGCGTTGAGCCGGATCCCCAGGTCGAAGTCCTCGGTCAGCGACCGGGTCCAGGGCCTGGGCCCCAGGGCGTCGAGTGCGCTGAGGCGGACGAACTGGGCGTTGCCGCCCATGCCGACACTGCGCACCCGGCGCCGTCCCCGCTGGAAGACCTCGGTGAAGATGACGAACTCCATGTCCTGCATGCGGGCGAGCAGGGAGCCGAAGCGGTTGTTGATGCGCACCCCCATCTGGACGGCGCCGACCTCCTGAGGGGCGAAGGCCTTGCGGACCTCGCCGATGGCGTGGGGGTCGAGCCTTCCGTCGGCGTCCATGACCCCCACGACGACTCGGGAGGAGGACACCGCGGTGCAGCGGGAGCGCACGATCGACAGCGCGTCGTTGAGCGCCTCCCCCTTGCCCAGACGGGCGCGGGGAGGACGGCGACGGACCACCTCGACGCGCTCGTCCCCGGCCCGGGCCGCCACCTGGGCGGTGTCATCATCGGAGCCGTCGTCGATGACCATGATGCGCAGGCCCGGGTCGGGGATCGAGGTGAGCCGCCTGACGCTGGCACCGATCACCTCGGCCTCGTTGAGGCAGGGCATGAGGATGACAATGAGGAGCGGCTCCTCCGGGTGCGAGGGCCCACCGCGCCTGGGAGCCCCCCGGGAGGCAAGCAGCATGAAGAGCGTGTAGACCAGGGCGATGGCGATCATCGCCAGCGCACCCCACCACCCGACACGGTCGAGGACTCCCAGAGGGCTTGATGGACCGAGATCCGCACGCATGAGCGGGGCCTGTGTACTCATCACGCCCGCAGGCTCATCATGCCGCCGCGGCCTTGGGCGTGGCGGCCCCTGGTGCCCCTGGTGCGCCGGGAGCCCAGAAGCAGGCCGTGCGCGGCGCCGTAGAGGTTGGTCAGCAGGAAGAACGCCAGGATGGCGACGAACACCAGCCCAGCACAGTCGATGAGGAAACGGGCGATGAGAGCGGGAGGGGAGCCTGCCGGAGCGACGTACCACACGACGAACAGTCCGGTTCCGGCCGCGAATGGGGAGTAGTGCATGAGGCCATCCATCTGGATCCAAGGGGTAGGGCCGGCACCGACCGGCATCATCCGGGTACAGCAAGCAGAGCCGGTCGGCACCAACGCCTCGGTGCGGCGTGCCCGGGGGTGACGGGATGTGGGAACTCATCCCGTCGGGCACGGCACACCGTGCGTCACAACCAAATATAACAATAGAGTAACGCTACGCAACACTGTGCCAATCAACTATGCGGCAAACAGGTTGTTAGAGGAAGGCTCACAAGGACTCAAAGTCCCGCCATTTCAACGATTGAAGCATCAAGGAGGGGGCGCCTCGGCGATGGCGCCCCCTCCTTGGCGGACCGGAAAGAAGGTCACAGAAGGTAACAAGTTGGTCTCAGACAACCTGCTCGTCAGTGTTTTTCACTCCTGACGAGCCCGGGCCGCCTCCCCGTGGGCGGGCAGGTCCTCGCAGCTCGCCAGGACCTCGAGGGCCGGTGTCATGGCCTCCAGGGCGCTCGCGTCGTACTCGATGAGCTGCACCGGTTTGAGGAAGGCCATGACGCTCAGCCCGGCGGCGAATCGAGCGGTGCCGCCCGTGGGCAGGACATGGTTGGACCCGGCCAGGTAGTCCCCCAGGGGCACTGGGCTGTACGGGCCGACGAAGACGGCTCCGGCGTTGCGGATCCGACGGGCGACCTCGGGAGCATCGGCGGTGTGGATCTCCAGGTGCTCAGCGGCGTAGGCGTCGGCCACCTCGATGGCCTGCTCGAGGTCACGCACCAGGACGGTCCCCGACTGCGGACCGCTCAGGGCGGCGCCGGCCCGTTCCCGGTGCCGGGTCACCCTGAGCCTGCGCTCGAGCGCGACGTCGACGGCATCGGCCAGCTGCGGGGAGTCGGTGATGAGGACGCTGCCCGCATTGGGATCGTGCTCCGCCTGGGAGAGCAGGTCAGCGGCCACGTACTCGGGGTTGGCGCCGGCGTCGGCCAGGACGGCGATCTCCGTGGGGCCGGCCTCGGCGTCGATACCGACCGTCCCCATGACGGCGCGCTTGGCGGCGGCCACATAGACGTTGCCGGGGCCTGTGATGACGTCGACGCCCTGGCACAGGACCTCTCCCCCGGCGTCGGCACGGTCGGTGTCGTTCTGGGCGTCGACGCCGTAGGCGAGCATCGCGATCGCCTGGGCACCGCCGACGGCGTAGACCTCAGTCAGCCCGAGCAGCGCGCACGCCGCCAGGATCGTGGGGTGGGGCAGTCCGGCGAACTCGGCCTGGGGCGGACTGGCCAGGGCGATCTGCTCGACGCCGGCCACCTGGGCGGCCACCGCGTTCATGACCACGCTGGAGGGGTAGACGGCCAGGCCCCCGGGAACGTAGAGCCCGACGCGTTTAACCGGGATCCAGCGCTGGGTGATAGTGCCTCCGGAGACCACCTGCGTGGTGCGCTCGGTGGGCACCTGGGCGCCGTGGCCGGCACGGTTGTGGGCGATGGACAGCTCCAGGGCCTCGCGCACGTCCGGGTCCAGGTCACTCAGGGCCTGGGCGATGGCCTGGGCGGGTACGCGCAGGTGCTCGGGGCGTACGCCGTCGAAGCGCTCGGCGGCGTCACGTAGGGCGGCCGCGCCCCGGGAGCGGACGTCCTCAATGAGCGGGGCCACGGCGGTCTGGGCGGCGGTCACATCAAGGGTGGCCCGGGGAAGCGCCTGCGCCAGCTGGCGAGGAGACAGTTGGGTACTGCGCAGATCAGTGCGGGTGAGCATGCCCGTAAGCCTACCGGCCCAACGGGAGGCGGCCTGGGAGGGATGTCCTCTCCCAGGCCGCCTCCCGCAGCTGCGACTGCGTCAGGCGCTCACAGGGTCTCGCGCACGGCGCGGGCGGCGCCGACGAGGCTGGTCAGGCTCGCCTCGGTCTCGGCGTAGGCGCGGGTCTTGAGCCCGCAGTCGGGGTTGACCCAGACCCTCTCAGCACCCAGGGCGTCCACGGCCCGCTGGAGCAGCTCGGTGCACTCCTCCTGGCTGGGCACGCGCGGGGAGTGGATGTCCCACACGCCCGGGCCGAGCTGGCGCTCGAAGCCGTGCTCGGCCACGGCGGGCAGGATGTCCATGCGCGAGCGGGAGGCCTCGATCGAGGTGACGTCGGCGTCGAGGTGGTCGACCGCGTCGATGACGACGTCGAACTCCGAGTAGCACAGGTGGGTGTGGACCTGGGTGGCGGGCGCGGCGCCTCCGGTGGCCAGACGGAAGGAGCCGACGGACCACTCCAGGTAGGCCGGACGGTCGGCGCGACGCAGCGGCAGGGTCTCACGGATGGCCGGCTCGTCGACCTGGATGACGCCGATCCCGGCGGCCTCGAGGTCCGCGACCTCCTCGCGCAGCGCCAGGCCCAGCTGGTCGGCGACCTGAGCGCGCGGGACGTCGTCACGCACGAAGGACCAGGCCATGATCGTCACCGGACCGGTGAGCATGCCCTTGAGGGGCTTGTCGGTCAGGGACTGGGCGTAGGCCGACCAGGCCACCGTCATGGGCTCGGGACGGGCGACGTCACCCCACAGGATCGAAGGACGGGTGCAGCGAGATCCGTAGGACTGGACCCAGCCGTGCTCGGTGGTCACGAATCCGTCGAGCAGCTCGGCGAAGTACTGGACCATGTCGTTGCGCTCAGCCTCGCCGTGCACCAGCACGTCCAGTCCGAGGCGCTCCTGGAGGGCGACGACGCTGGCGATCTCGGCGCGCATGGCGGCGTCGTAGGCGGCGTCGTCGATCTCGCCCTTGCGCCAGGCGGCCCGGGCCTTGCGGATCTCGGCGGTCTGCGGGAAGGAGCCGATGGTGGTGGTGGGAAGCTCGGGCAGGCCCAGGCGCTCGTCCTGGGCCGCCTTGCGCTGCGCGTAGGGGGCGCGGGAGCGGTCGGCGTCGGTGACGGCGTCGACGGCGTCACGCACCTCGTCGCGGTGCACGCCCGGGTGGGCGGCGCGCTGACTGCGCAGGTCGGCGTCCTGGGCGAGCTCCGCTGCGATGGCGTCACGGCCCTCGGCCAGTCCCTTGGCCAGGGTGATGACCTCGCCGACCTTCTGGTCGGCGAAGGCGAGCCAGGAACGGATCTGCGGGTCGATGGCGGTCTCGCGCTCGACATCGTGGGGCACGTGCTGGAGGGAGGTCGAGGTGGCCACGGTGATGGGGGTGCCCTCGGGGAGCCGCTCGCGCAGCTGCTCGAGCGTGGTCAGTGCCGCGTCCAGGTCGGTGCGCCAGATGTTGCGTCCTGAGACGACGCCGGCGACGACGGTCTTGCCCTCCAGGGCGGCCAGGTCGTCGACCTCGGGCAGGGAGCCCGCCACGAGGTCAAGGCCCACGGCCTCGATCGGGGTGGCTCCGAGCACGGGCAGGGCGTCGCCCAGAGAACCGTAGGTTCCGGCCACGAGGATCTGGGGACGCTCCACGATGGCGCCCAGCCAGGTGTAGGCGTCGCGCACGGCATCGAGGATGCGTCCACGATCGACGTTCCAGGAGTCGGAGACCAGGGTGGGCTCGTCGAGCTGGACCCAGGTGGCACCGGCCTTCTGCAGGTCCATGAGCAGGTGGCCGTAGGCGTGCAGGACGTCGCCGAGGCGGTCCAGGGGGTGGAAGTCCTCGGCCGCCTCGTCGGAGGGCTTGGCCATGAGCAGGTAGCTCACCGGCCCCACGACGACGGGGCGCGTCTCCACCCCGGCCTCCTTGGCCTCACGGACCTGGTCGGCGATGGCGGTGTCGACGTAGCCGATGGGGGTGGAGGCGTCGATCTCGGGGACCAGGTAGTGGTAGTTGGAGTCGAGCCACTTGGTCATCTCCAGGGCGGGGCGGGCCCCCTCGCCGCGGGCCAGCGTGAAGTAGCCCTCGATGTCCAGGGCGCCGTCGGCGTCCAGCAGGTCGCGGAAGCGGGCGGGGGCGGCCCCCAGGGTGGCGGTGACCTGAAGGACCTGGTCGTAGAGGGTGAAGTCCGCGGGCACCGAGGCGGGCTGGGTCAGACCCAGGTCCGCCAAGCGCGAGCGCGTCACCTCGCGCAGCTCGGCGGCGGCGTGCCTGAGCTCATCGACGCTCAGGGCTCCCTTCCAGTAGGACTCCACGGCGCGTTTGAGCTCGCGGTCCCTCCCGATGCGGGGGTAGCCCAGGATGGTGGCCCCGGGGAGGGGGGCCGAGGGGACCTGCGACTCGGTCACGGCGATCTCCGCCGGTGAGGCGGTGGTGGCCGGCTCAGGGGTGGCGCTCATGCGTTCTCCTTGGTGATGGTGGTGTGAGGCTGGACGGGATGACGGGAAGAGGCTGCTGCGCCCGGGGAGCCGCAGCGCAGGAAGGAGGGGCCCCGGCCGGGTGTGGCCTGGAGGTAGCCGCGGTCGACGGCGTCGCGCACCTCCCGGTCGGGGGCGGCTCCGGCCAGGATGCCGCCCAGACGCAGGTGGCTGATGACGTCGAGGGCCGGGCGGGTCCGGTTGAAGGTGTACAGGTGCAGTCCGGGCGCTCCGGCACGCAGCAGCGCCGTGGCCAGGTCGAGGGTGGCGCCGATGCCGCGTTCCACGAGGGCGGCGCCGCTGGCCGATCCCAGTGAGGATCGCAGACCTTCCGGCACCTTGACCCCGGTGAGCGCCTCGAGGCGGGTGAGCCGGCGCAGGTC
This sequence comes from Actinomyces viscosus, assembly GCF_900637975.1. NCBI lineage: Bacteria > Bacillati > Actinomycetota > Actinomycetes > Actinomycetales > Actinomycetaceae > Actinomyces > Actinomyces viscosus. Next base: position 1,193,901 of record NZ_LR134477.1, read on the forward strand.
GGTCAGGGGAATGACCCCGGGCAGGATCGGGATGCTCACCCCCGCGTAGGAGGCGGCGTTGGTCAGTGCCACGTAGTCGGCCGGGTCGTAGAACACCTGGGTGATGGCCAGGTCGGCGCCGGCGGCCTGCTTGGCGGCCAGGACCTCGATGGCCTCGATGTGGTCGCTGGTGGCCGGGTAGGCCGCAACGGCGATGGTGACATGTCGCCTGCCGTCACCGAAGAAGTCGGCCTCGACCTCTCGGATGACCCGGACGAGGTCGTCGGCATGGCGCAGCTCCCCAGCGACGTCGTCGGCCCGGGTACCGGCGGGCGGGTCACCGCGTAGCGCCAGGAAGCGCCGCACCCCCATACGCAGGAAACGAGTGACGATGTCGACGGCCTCCTGCTTGCGGTAGCCGATGCAGGTCAGGTGCGCCATGAGGGGGATGGTGCTGGACTCGAGCACGTGGGCGAGCACGCCCTCCGACGGGTTGGTCTCCTCCTGGACCGCGCGCACACGGGGCATGCCGTCGCCCCGGTCGCCCACCGGCTCCAGGCGGTCTGCTCCTCGGTCCCTCTCAGTGGGCCCCGGAGCGGGCTCGGTCACGAAGGTGGGCCGGTAGGTCACCGAGACGAAGTCAGGACCGGTGGCCAGGAGCCTGTCGATCCGGCCCCAGGTGGCCGAGGCGGCCCTGCCCGGACGCGGGGGGAAGAGCTCCAGGCTGACGGTGGGCAGTGATCCCGTCGATCCCGGCAGTGAGCGTCTCGCTGACCGTACCGCTGCCGGCTCGCCGCGCCCGGAGTCATCACCGCGGCTCCCGACTCCGGCGGTGGACTCGGTGGGCTCAGCGGACTCGTTGTCTATCACGTCGTCTCCATCGATCCTGGCTGAAGCACCCGCGCACCGGGTTGCTGCGGCGTCATCGAACCAGGTCTCTCGGCCGCTCTGGATGGTCGAGCGTATCAAACCATGACCACTCCCCTGCCCCACCGGCATCCCAGATAGCGAGAATCTTCTGCTCAGTCGGCAAGCCTGCCCGCGTCCTGCGCCCCGAGCAGCTGCGGGCTAGGGCGCTCTTCCACCCCATCTCGCCCAGCACGCGAGCCGCTGCGGCGGAGCCCAGCTCCCGTCCCCGGTGCCGACCTCGCCGGTGGCGGCGGACACCACGAGGGACGCCAGGTCCGGCTCACCCCGAGCCTGGCAGTCGTGGCTGATCATGCTGAGCATGGGCCCCATGTGACGCGGCAGCACGCTCCGTCCGATCGAGTCGCTGAGCTCACCGTAGGTGATGACCTCTCGGTGCTGAGCGATATCGATGAGGACGGAGCGTGCTGCGATGGTGGACTGAGCCAGCCTCGGGGTGAGCCGGAACATCCTCTCCCCCACGGGGAAGCGGTCACCGACGGTGATGGCGAGCGGCTGCGACACAGGATGATGATCCGGGATGTCCGGTGCTCCTCACAAGATCATGCCGCCGCGCCTCACCCCGAGGCCGGAGCCGTTCAGCTGGCCATACGACGGCGTACCAGGATGAAGCCGCCTCCCATGGCGATCGCGGCCACCGCCAGCACGATGGCGACCATGCTGGTACCGGTCAGCGGAAGCCGACCACCTCCTGCGGCCGCCGCGGCAGCGGCGTCCTGCCCCTGCCCGGCCTCCGCGCTGGCGCCGGGCTTGGCGACGCTGGAGTTCTTCTGGCCGGCACCGGCCTTGGAGTTGGAGGGGTTGGCGCTCTGCGAGCCCTGACCGGCGGTGCCGGTGGCGCCCCCACCAGCGGTGGAGCCGTTGCCGTCCTGGGACGCAGCGGTGGAGGAGGGCTGGTTGCCGCCATTGCCGCCGTTGTCACCGGCGCCACCGCCGTTGTTGTTGCCACCGTTGTCAGCGTTGCCGCCGTTGCCGCCGTTTCCAGCGTTGTTGTTCCCGCCGTTGTTGGCGTTGCCGCCGTTGTCACCGGCGTTGTCACCGGCGCCTGGGACGGCGCCGCCGCCCCAGGCGACGTTGACCAGCGCGCCGCGGTCCACGGCGACGTTGGCGTTGACACCGAGGGTCTTGGCGATGTCCTCGGGCAGGGCGTGACCAGTGCCGGAGGCGGGGCTGCCCTCCTTGAGGTGGAAGTCGGAGGTCTTGTCCATCGGGTTGGCGGACTCCTTGACGAAGAACGGGTTGTTCTCCGGAGAGCCCTGCAGGTCCAGACCGTTGGTCTCCTTGCCGGAGGCCTTCACGTTCGGGTTGGACGTGAAGTCGGCGAGCTTCTCAGCGTTGACCGACTGGGTCATGCGGTCGGCGCCCCAGTTCCACAGGACCGTGGTCGACAGGGTCGCGGGGTTCTCGTGGCGGTAGTAGGCGTCGTAGTCGATGGTGGAGACCATCTCGTTGGCGTAGACCGCACCGGAGCCGTCCTGGTTGGCGCCACCGGTGACCTCGACCATGGCCGAGTAGCGCCACTCGTCCCCGGGCTTGGGGGTGGTCTGCTCGGAGGAGAAGATGTTGTTCATCACCGTGGTGTTGGTGGTGTCCCAGCTCAGTCCGTGCTCAGCACTCCACTTCTGCACCTGGGTGCACGCACCCTGGGCGTTGCGGGCGTTGCAGCCGTCGGAGCGGGTGTCCTCCTGGATCCACAGGCTGGTCAGCGCGTGGGAGACGGTGTTGTTCCACACCCGGGTGTCGTTGGAGCCGGAGATGTGGATACCGATGCCGGCTCCCGCCACGATGTTGGAGGCGATGAGGTTGTTGGAGGAGACCTCGTTGAAGATCGCCACCGGGACGTTGACGAAGTAGTTGCCGACGATCTCGGAGTCCATCACGCCCTCGTCGAACCAGATGCCGGCGCCGCGGTTCTGGTCATAGGCCGTGGGGTCGGAGATGTCCTGGCCGGTGGCCGAGTAGTCCACGGTGTTGTTGGCGAAGCGAATGTTCTTGGAGTGGGTGATCTTGGTGTCGGCCAGGGTGCAGTAGGCACCGCAGTCCTTCGTGATGAAGCCGGAGGTGTTGTTGTTCCTCCACAGGTTGTTCTCGACCTTGGCTCCGCTGGAGTCGTTGATGCCGAAGGCGTTGGAGCCGTTGTTCTCGAACAGGTTGTTCGACACGACTGCGTTGGTGGAGTCAATGACCTGCAGCGCACCGGCTGTCGAGGAGTAGCGGAAGGTGGAGTTCTCGATGCGGGGGGTCCCGTGAGCGGCCACGACCATCCCGCCACCGGAGATGGTGCCGATCTCAGGGTCCTGGTAGTCCCAGCGCTGAACCGCGGAGTACTTCTCCACCGTCAGCCCGGACAGGGTGATGTTGTCGGTGTTGAAGGACAGCGCCCGGGAGTGCTGGACCACCTCGACCTGGTGCTGACTGGGGTCGACGCCGATGACGTAGGAGGTGCCCCGGTGCGCCTTGACGTTGTAGCCGGCCTGGTTGTTGTTCGGGTTCTTCAGGGTGACCGGGTCGGGGTCCTCGACGTAGAAGCTGGACGCCGTGACCTCGTCACGGCTGAGCACCTGAGTCAGGGGCTGGCCGTCGACGAACACCTGCTCGGGGTGAGCAGCCATTCCCTCCTTGGCGGGGTCGGCGTTGATGGTGCAGACCGTGCAGAAGCGGACCATGTCGTTGCCTGTGGACCACTTTCCGTCACCCCCGGCGCTCCAGTTGGTGGGGACCTCGGCACCGGTGAGAACCGGCTTGGCTCCCTCGGCGGCCTTGATGGTCACGCCCTTGTCCACGGCGAGCTCACCCTCGCGGTAGGTGCCGTTGGCCAGTTCAATGGTGTCGCCGTTACCGGCAGTCTTCAGGGCCGCTCCAATGGTCTGGAAAGGCTTGGCAGCGGTTCCGTCTCCCGCGTCCGAGCCTCCTTCGGCCGAGACATGGATGGTGCTACCGTCCGCGGCAGCCGCTTCTGGCGCATGAGTCACGGCCAGAACAGGCGCCGACAGCGATAGAGCGAGTATCGCCATCTGGGCGACGATTCGACGCTTCATGGTGTCTCCGTCTCCGTAGTGTTATCAGAACGCCGTTACCCTACCGTGATAAATTGCATTTGGCATCCGTTATATCCGCTTACTTCTGAGAGACGCTTCTCTCACTCACAGCGCCGTTGCAGCCTTGTCTTAGGTGCTACCTGGATCGACGTGCATGACATGCTTCCTTTCTGCAAGGATCAGTCTATGACGCACGCAACACCGCAGAACACATCCCGGTACCCGGTTGTCTCAGTGTCTGGAAGCATCAAGCTCGGTCAGTTCCTCAAGCTGGCCGACCTGGTGGAGGACGGCTCGCAGGCGCGCATCGCCATCCAGGCCGGCGACGTCACGGTCAACGGCGCCGCGGAGACGCGCCGAGGGCACCACCTCTGCGACGGCGACGTCGTGGTCGTCGAGCACCCTGCCGGTCGGGTCGGCGCCGTCGTCGAGCAGCTGGGTTCCGGAACCGGTCCCGGAACCCAGCACTGACAACGAGCCGCCCGACACGCGACCGCGGGCTGCCCACCCCGACTTCCGTCAGGCTCGCCAGAACCCTCGTCAGCCCTCGTCGCTGCCGCCAACGGCGGCATCAGCACCAGAGTCCTGCCCGTCATCGCCGTCGTCGCCGTCGTCGCCGTCCTCACTGTCCGCGGTGGAGGACAGCGTGGTGTGCAGCTTGATGGTCTCGACCTCATGAGGCTCGCTGGCGGTGGTGACCGCGGTGGTCACCGAGTCGACCAGGACCTGGTTGGCCAGTGAGTGCCGCAGGAGCATGGGGTCGTTGTTGAGGTCCTTGTAGAGCGAGACGCACAGCAGCAGCATGACGACGACGAAGGGCAGTGCCGAGACGATCGTGATGTCGCGCAGGCCGGTGAGGACCTCCGAGCGATCGTCCCCTCCGGCGAGCAGCATGGCGGAGGCCACCCCGCCCGTGGCCACGCCCCAGAAGACGACCGTGAAGCGGCTCGGCTCGGTGGCCCCGTTCTCCGACAGGCCACCCATGACGATGGAGGCGGAGTCAGCGCCGGTGACGAAGAAGATCGCCACCAGGACCACTGCCAGGGCCATGAGCACGAAGAGGACCACCCGGTGCACGGGCATGGCGTTGAGCAGGTCGAACAGAATGGTGTCGAAGTTCAGGTTGGGGGTGCCGTCATCCTTGAGGTGGACAAGGGCATCCACCGTCCTGCCGGCGCGCTCTGCCCGTTCCTGAAGCCCGATGGCACCGCCGCCGAAGATGGCGAACCAGATGAGGGAGACCACTGAGGGAACGAACATGACACCGGTGACGAACTGCCGGATGGTACGACCGCGCGAGATCCGGGCGATGAACATGCCCACGAAGGGCGTCCAGGAGATCCACCAGGCCCAGTAGAAGATCGTCCAGGACGAGAGCCAGTCGGACATGTCCTTGTTTCCGACGGCTGCGGTGCGTGAGGCCATGGCGGGCAGCTCATCGATGAAGTCACCGATCGCTGAGGGGATGATGTTGAGGATGAACAGCGTGGGCCCGCCGATGAAGACGATGATCGCCAGGAGCACGGCCAGGACCATGTTGATGTTGGACAGCCACTGGATGCCCTTCTCAATGCCGGAGATGGCGGAGGCCACGAAGCAGGCGGTGAGAACCGCGATGATCGCCACCAGCGTCCCGGAGCTCACCTCGTCGACGAGGTTGGTCGACACCATGCCTCCTCCGATCTGCAGCGCCCCCAGTCCCAGGGAGCAGGCGGATCCGAACAGGGTGGCGACGATCGCCAGGATGTTGATGACGCGTCCTCCGATGCCGTCAACGGCCTGACGTCCGAACAGGGAGGTGAACATCGCGGAGAAGAGCTGGGACCGGCCCAGCCGGTAGGTTCCGTAAGCCATTCCGAGCCCCACCAGGGCGTACATCGCCCACGGGTAGATCGTCCAGTGGAACAGCGCGGTCCCCATCGCGGTGCTGGCGGCCTTGGCCGTCTGCGGATCGACGGTGTCCGGCGGCGGAGACATGTAGAAGTACAGCGGCTCGCCGACGCCGTAGAAAATCAGGCCGATCCCCATTCCGGTCGCGAACATCATGGAGACCCACGACCCGGTGGAGTACTCGGGCTCCTCCCCGTCCCCTCCCAGGGGGATCCTGCCGAACCGCGAGGCCGCGACGAAGACCACGAAGACGACGAACAGGGTTGAGGACAGGACGAAGAGCCACCCGAAGTTGCTGATCGTTCCCCCCAGAGCCCACTTGGAGACCCGTCCCAGCCCGTGCGGGTCGATGAAGCCCCATGCGACGAAGGCGAGGGTCGCCGTTGCGGCGACGCCGAAGACCACCTTGTCCATGCCCTCGCCCGTGTCGTGGGGCTGCCGGGAGACCGATCTCCTCAGGCGCTCCAGCAGGTGACGCTGCCGCCGTTTCACCGTTGCCGGCGAGGCGTGGAAGGCCGGCGTCGTAGTCGTTCCCTGAGACGATTCCTCTTCTTGCGCGGAACCTTCCTGCTCCTGTTCCTGCGTCATCGTTGGAGGGTTCAGATCCTCGTCACTCATTAAATTACCTCGTAGACAATACAGCCAGTGAACAGTCACCAGACAGTCATTGCACAACCACGGCACAATCACTGGCTGCTTCAGGACGTTACGAGCGTATCAAGGCAAGAGGGAGCCGGCACCTGAGAGCCGGTCGGCACGGGCGTCGCCGGGAGTCCGGATTATCGCTCCAAAGCCTGTCCCCATCTTCCTGGGAGCGGGCTTGGACCACCTCTGACCTGCTGCTTGTCAGGCACTGACGAGGACACGGCGAGGTCACGGCCGAGGCGTTCTCACGGGGCGCAGGCAGGCCTGTGTGAGTTCGGCTGCATCAGGGTTGAGCCCCGTCACCGGGGCACAGCGGCATCCGGCTCAGTGGCGCAGGCACCCCGGGCCCAGCAGCGCCTTGATGTCGGAGTAGAAGGCCGGCGAGGCCTCCACCCTCAGCGAGGCGTCCAGCTGGGTGCGCACCTCGCGCCCAGGGCTGGTCAGCGTCAGACGCACCGTGGACCCTCCCGGGTGCTTGGTGAGCACGTCCTTGAACTGCTCGACCAGCGGCCCGGTGCACCGGTTGGTGGGCAGCGTGATGAGAACCGCCTCATGAGCGGCGCTGGAGATGTCCGGAATCGTCATCTCCTGGGCGTACAGGGCGACCTGGCCGTCACGCCGGTTGAGGCGTCCGCGCACCGTGACCACCGTGTCCGGAGCCAGCATGGTGGAGACGGTCTGATACGTCTGGGGGAAGAAGAGCACCTCGATACTGCCGGCCAGGTCCTCGATCTGGGCGATGGCCCACAGGTTGCCCTGCTTGGTGGTCTTGCGGGTCAGCGACGTGATGAGGCCGGCGATGGTCACCATGGCGCCGTCGGGCAGCTCATCATTCTCGTGGAGCTCGGAGATCTCCTTGTCGGCGAGCTTTCCGAGCAGGCCCTCCAGGCCCATGAGGGGGTGGTCGGAGACGTAGAGTCCCAGCATGTCGCGCTCGTAGGCCAGCTTGTCCTTCTTGTCCCACTCCGGCAGGTTGGGGACGTCGGAGGAGAAGACCGGGCCGTTGCCGAAGGGGGAGGCGTCCTCGCCGTCGGAGCCGCCCATGAGAGACGCGAACAGGTCGAACTGGCCGGCGGCCTCATTGCGCTTGACGCCGATGACCTCGTCGACGAAGTCCTCGTGGCAGGCCTGCAAGGAGCGCCGCGTGTGCCCCAGCGAGTCGAAGGCGCCGGCCTTGATGAGGGAGTCGATGGTGCGCTTGTTGCACACGACGGCGGGCACCTTGTCGAGGAAGTCCTCGAAGGAGGTGAACTCCCCCTTCTCCTGGCGAGCGGCCACGATCGCGTCGACGACGTTGATGCCGACGTTGCGCACCGCGGACAGTCCGAAGCGCACGTCCTCGTCGACCGCGGAGAACTGGGCCCGCGAGGCGTTGACGTCCGGGGGCAGCACGGTGATGCCCATGTGGCGGCACTCCCCCAGGTAGACCGCCAGCTTGTCCTTGTTGTCCTTCTGACTGGTGAGCAGGGCCGCCATGTACTCGGTGGGGTAGTGCGCCTTGAGGTAGGCGGTCCAGTAGGACACGACCCCGTAGGCGGCCGAGTGGGCCTTGTTGAAGGCGTACTTGGCGAAGGGCACCACGACGTCCCACAGGGTCTTGACGCTCTCCTTGGAGAACCCGGCCTCGACCATGCCGGCCTCGAACTCGACGAACATCTTGGCCAGGATGTCCATCTTCTTCTTGCCCATGGCCTTGCGCAGCGCGTCGGCCTTGCCCATGGAGAAGCCCGCCAGGTCGGTGGCGATCTTCATGACCTGCTCCTGGTACACGATGAGGCCGTGCGTGGTTCCCAGGATCGGTTCGAGGGCCTCCTTGAGCTCGGGGTGGATCGGGACGACCTCCTGCAGGCCGTTCTTGCGCAGCGCGTAGTTGGTGTGCGACTCCGCCCCCATGGGGCCGGGCCGGTAGAGGGCGCCGACGGCGGAGATGTCCTCGAAGTTGTCCGGCTTCATCAGGCGCAGCAGGGTGCGCATGCCGCCGCCGTCGAGCTGGAAGACGCCCAGGGTCTCGCCACGTGAGAGGAGCTCGTAGGTGGCGCGGTCATCGAGCTCGACGTGGTCGATGTCCAGGGCGGGCTTGCCGTTGGCGACGATGTTGTCCAGGGCGTCGGAGATGACCGTGAGGTTGCGCAGTCCCAGGAAGTCCATCTTGAGCAGGCCCAGGTGCTCGCAGGTGGGGTAGTCGAACTGGGTGATGACGGCGCCGTCCTGGAGGCGCTGCATCATGGGGATGATGTCGGTGAGCGTGGCCGAGGACATGATGACGGCGCAGGCGTGGACGCCCCACTGGCGGGTCATGCCCTCCAGCCCCTTGGCCAGCTCGACGATCTTCTGGGCGTCGGGGTCCTCGGCGTGCAGCTTGCGGAACTCCTCGGCCTCCCCGTAGCGCTCGTCGTCGGGGTTGAAGATGCCCTTGATGGAGATGTCCTTGCCCTGGACCGAGGGGGGCATGGCCTTGGTGAGGCGGTCACCGACCGCATAGGGGTAGCCCATGACACGGCTGGAGTCCTTCAGGGACTGCTTGGCCTTGATGACGCCGTAGGTGACGACCTGGCTGATGCGGTCGGCACCGTACTTCTCGCGCACGTACTCGATGACCTCGTCGCGCCGGCGCTCGTCGAAGTCGACGTCGATATCGGGCATGGAGATGCGCTCGGGGTTGAGGAAGCGCTCGAAGATGAGCCCGTGGCGCAGCGGGTTGAGCTCGGTGATACCCATCGCGTAGGCCACCATCGACCCGGCTCCCGACCCGCGTCCCGGCCCCACCCGGATGCCGTGGGCCTTAGCCCAGTTGATGTAGTCGGCCACGACGAGGAAGTAGCCGGGGAAGCCCATCTGGGTGATGACGCTGATCTCGTACTCGGCCTGCTTGCGGCAGTCCTCGGGGATGTCGCCGTTGAAGCGGCGGTCCATGCCGCGCCAGCACTCCTTGACGAACCAGGACTCGTCGGTCTCGCCCTCGGGCACGGGGAAGGCCGGCATGAAGGAGGCCCCCTCGTCCACGGTGCGGAAGCGCACGTCGCACTGCTCGGCCACGAGCAGGGTGTTGTCGCAGGCCTGGGGCATCTCCGAGAAGAGGCGGCGCATCTCGGCACCGGGGCGCAGGTAGTAGGTGTCACCGTCGAACTTGAAGCGGTCGGGGTCGGAGAGCACCGATCCGGAGTTGATGCACAGCATCGCGTCCTGGATGGTGCGGTCCTCGGGGCGCACGTAGTGGGAGTCGTTGGTGGCCAGCAGCGGGGCTCCGATCTGCTGGGCCAGGCGCAGCAGGTCCTTGGTGACGCGTTGCTCGATCTCCAGGCCGTGGTCCATGAGCTCGACGTAGAAGAACTCCTTGCCGAAGATGTCCTGAAGCTCCCCGGCGGCGCGCAGGGCCTCGTCCCACTGGCCCAGGCGCAGGCGGGTCTGGACCTCCGAGGACGGGCAGCCGGTGGTTCCGATGAGGCCGGACCCGTAGCGGGAGAGCAGCTCGCGGTCGATGCGGGGGGCCTTGCCCCACTGGCCCTCCAGGGAGGCGAAGGAGTCCATGCGCATGAGGTTGTGCAGGCCCTCGTCATTGCGCGACAGCAGCGTCATGTGCGTGTAGGAGCCCCGGGCGGAGACGTCGTCGCTTCTCTGGGACTCATCGCCCCAGAAGATTCGGGTCTTGTCGAAGCGGGAGGTGCCGGGGGTCATGTAGGCCTCCACCCCGATGATCGGCTTGATGCCGGCGGCCTTGGCGACGGAGTAGAACTCGTAGGCGCCGAACATGTAGCCGTGGTCGGTGATCGCCAGGGCGGGCTGGCCCAGGCGCTTGGCCTCCGCCACGTAGTCCTTGATCTTTCCGGCGCCGTCCAGCATGGAGTAGTCGGTGTGGACGTGGAGGTGGACGAAGTCGTCCCTGGGGGCTGCATCTTCCTGACTGCTCATCTGCGCCATGGGCCCATCCTAGGCCCGTGGGGCTCCTCGTCCGTGGGAGGCGACCGGCGGCGGTGTCGCCGTCAAACCGTTGCGCCGTCTGGACATTCCCGGTGTGGTCGGGCAGCGCGTGTGAGAATTCCGCCCCCGGTGGACGTCCTCGACCGGCCGGCGGCCTGCGACGGGTTCTCCGTCAGTCCCGGACTCGGGCGGCAGCCTCTCTCGGGGCCAGGACGGCGTGGGCGAGGTCGAGTACGGGTGTGGGCACGCCCACCTCGTCTGCGGATCGGCACACGGAGCCGAGCTGGGCGTCGAGCTCGCTGGGCCGGCCGGCGGCGATGTCGCGCTGCATCGAGGTAGTGGCTCCGGCGGGCTGGGCGTCGGCCAGGGCCATGACGGCCGTGACCGGGTCGGGGGCGTCATCGGTGGCCAGGTCGTGCCCGAGGGCCGTGGCGACGGCGACGACCTCGCGCACGGCCTCGGTGAAGGCGTCTCGCAGGTCGCTGCGCAGCACGCCGATAGGCGCGTTCGCGGCAGCCCCCAGGGCGCCCTGGACGACGACGAAGGCCACCTTGCGCCACAGCTCGGCCCAGACCGAGTCAGGGACCCAGGCACGGATGCCGGCCTCCTCCAGGGCGGCGACGATGGCGGCGCTGCGGGCGGAGGCTCTGCCGTTCCACTCCCCCAGGGCCAGGGAACCGGCGGAGCCGATGGTGCGGACGGTTCCGGGGGAGACGACGGCGGAGTAGACGCGGGCCACGCCGGGCAGGACGTGCTCGGTCCCGACGGCGGCGGCGAGCAGGTCGGGTGCGCTGACCCCGTTCTGGGTGGAGACGACGCCGGTGCTCGGTCCGATCAGGTACCTGAGCGCGGGAGCCAGCTCGGGCAGCGCGTCGACCTTGGTGGTGACGAGCACCAGGTCCGGGTGCCCGCCCAGGGCGTCGATGAGGGCGCCTGGATCCTCGCTCGCCAGTGGTTGCTCGATGCGGGCCGTCACGGTGCCGGACCCACCGTTGGAGCAGTCGCGCAGCGTCAGCCCGCCGGAGCGCAGAGCCTCAAGGGTGCGGCCGTGGACGAGGAACCCGACCTGCTGGCCGCTTGCGGCCAGGCGGGCTCCGAGCCACCCGCCGATGCCTCCGGCACCGATGACGGCGATCCGCATGCGTGTCTCCTCTCCTGCGCTGCTCCGCCCGTTTCGGCTGAGTCGATCAGCGCGGTCTCTGTGCCCTTGGGGGCGTCAGGTCGGGCCGTCCGCGGTGGCGGTAGTGGCGGCGGTGATGGTAGTGACGGTGCGGGCCATGTCCTGGTGCCAGATTCCGGCATCGAGGTAGCGGTGAGCGTCCAGGACCCGGTAGCCGCAGCGCCGGTAGAAGCCCATGGCCTGCTCCTGGGCGGAGAGGATCACCTCGACGCTGGGCGCACCGGAGTACCTCAGCGCCGTCTGCTCGAGGGCGGCCACGACGCGCGCCCCCAGGCCCGTTCCGCGCGCGATCCGGCGCACGGCCAAACGACCGAGGTGAACCTGGCCGGGGTGCTCGGGCTCCATGAGGATGCGCCCGGCTCCCAGGGGCGTGCCGTCGGCCCCGCTGGCCAGGAGGTGGATCGTGGTGGGGGCGTCGTCGCGGGCATCGATCTCCTGGATGAGGGGGACCGCCTGCTCATCGACGAAGACCTCGAGGCGCACGTCGGCCACGGCGGTGCGGAGCCGGTCGGCCTCTGCCCCGGTTCGGTCGCCGCGGACGGTCGCGAAGCCGATCGGCTCGCGGACGGTGGTGGCGGGCCGGATCCTGAGGGCAGGCGCACCGAAGGCGGATCGGCTGTCAGTCGTGCTATCGGTCGTGTCGGTCATGCATGTCCCTCACGGAAGACGGAGGACGTCGAGGGCGTGGACGAGGTCGGCGGGGTAGTCGGAGGTGAAGACCATGTGCTCGCCGGTGATGGGGTGGGCGATGCCGAGCTGTCGGGCGTGAAGCCACTGACGATCGAGGCCGGTGCGCGCGGTCATGGCCGGGTCGGCACCGTAGGTGGCGTCACCGACGCAGGGGTGGCCGACCGCGGCCATGTGGACGCGGATCTGGTGGGTGCGTCCGGTCTCCAGGTGGACCTCGGCCAGGCACGCCCCGGGCATCGCCTCGATGACGTCGTAGTGGGTGACGGACTCGCGCCCGCCATCGATGACCGCCATCTTCCACTCCCGGCTCGGGTGGCGGCCGATGGGGGCGTCGATCGTGCCGCTGGACGGGTCGAGATGGCCCTGGACCAGGGCGTGGTAGATCTTGTCCACCGCGTGCTCACGGAAGGCACGTTTGAGCACGGAGTAGGCCCTCTCCCCCTTGGCCACGATCATGACCCCCGAGGTGCCCACGTCCAGGCGCGAGACGATGCCCTGACGCTCGGCGGCGCCGGAGGTGGCCACCCGCACGTGCATCGCCTTGAGGGCGCCCAGGACGTCGGGGCCGTCCCAGCCCATGGAGGGGTGGGCGGCGACGCCTGCGGGCTTGTCGACGACGACGATGTCCTCGTCCTCGTAGAGGAGGTCCATTCCCTCGACGGGAGTCGCAACGGGCTCGATGGGCCGCGGGTCGGGAAGGTCGACCTCGAGGACGTCGCCGGCCCGGAGGCGAGCGGACTTGGTGAGCCGCTCACCGCCCCTGCGCACGTCGCCGGTCTCGCACAGGTCGCCGACCCGGCTGCGGGACAAGCCGGTCATGCGGGCCAGGGCGGTGTCAACGCGCTCGCCGTCGAAGCCGTCGGGTACGGGCAGCAGGCGCAGACTCATGCCGGATCGACGGGATCGGCCGGGACGGACGCCTCTGAGGCACCTGACGTCCCTGATGGCTTGGCCTCGCCCCTACGACGCCTCCTGGCGCCACCGGTCCTGCCGGCCGAGGCCGTGGATCCCTTCGGCTCGGAGACGTCATCCGCACCGGCGCGCGTCCCGTCGATCTCCCAGCCCCCCAGGGACAGGATGATGATCCCCACGGCGGCGAGCACGATCGCGATGTCCGCGATGTTGCCCACGAAGTAGCCGCCGTAGTCAATGAAGTCGATGACGTGGCCGCGCAGGAACCCGGGCTCTCGCAGGAGACGGTCGATGAGGTTGCCGACCGCGCCGCCGAGCACCAGGCCGAGGGCCACCGCCCACGAGCGGGACACCAGGTTGCGGGAGACGCGGATGATGATGATCACCACGAGCAGGGCGATGAGCGCGAAGATCCAGGTCTGTCCGGTGGCGAAGGAGAAGGCGGCACCGGGATTGCGCACCAGGACAAGCCCCAGCGCCCGGCCGAGCAGCGCCGTGTGCCGTCCGTCGGCCAGGGCGGAGAGGGCCCACTGCTTGGTGATCTGGTCGACGACGACGATGATGATCGCCACCGTCCACAGCACGGCAACCGGGAGGCGCTGGGATCGGCGGCCGCCGCCGTTCTCGTCGTCCTGTGATCCCGTGGTCTTCTCCACGGTGTCGAACGGGTTGTCTGTGGGCAGTGACACGACATTGTCTGCGGCTTCCTCGGAGGAGGCCGGGTCCAGGTGGTCTGGCATGAGGCTTTCTCGCATTGCGCTCAGAAGAGAACAGGTGATGAGTGGGGCGTGCGTACCGAGCGAAGGGCGGCGACCCGCGCGGGTCGCCGCCCTTCGTGGGAGGCCGTGTCAGAGACGACTGGAGGCGCTGAGCCCTCCTTGGCCGACGGGAGCCATCGTGATGGAGCTCCGTGAGCCGGTCCCTGAGGTACTCACGGGTGGCGCCGGGAGGCGATCTGGAAGATCACAGGCCGGAGATGGAGCTCTCGCCGCCGTCCTCGACGTTGGTCAGCAGGTTCTGCAGGTAGCTCTTGAGGCGGGTGCGGTAGTCGGACTCGAAGCGCCGCAGCTCGTCGATCTTGTGCTCGAGACCGGAGCGCTCCTTCTCCAGCTGAGCCAGGGTCCGGTTGCGCTGGTCCTCGGCCTCACGCACGATCTGCTCTCCGGTGGAGCGGGCCTCGGTGACGATGCGCTCGCCCTCAGCCTTGCCGTTGGCGACGTGCTCGTCGTGGAGGCGCTGGGCCAGCTCGAGCATGCCGGACGCGGCAGCGGGGCCCTGGCCACCGGACTCACCGGAGACCGCCGGCACGGACACGGCCGGCTCGGCCTGGACCGGAGAGACGGGAGAAGCAGGGGCCGCGGGGATGGCAGCACCCTCGCCGAGCTGCGCCACTCGGCGGTTGGCGGCCTCGAGCTTGGCCTTGAGGTCGGCGTTCTCAGCCTCCAGCTGACGCATTGCCTCGACTACCTCGTCGAGGAACTCGTCGACCTCGTCCTGCTCGTAGCCCTCACGGAACTTGGTCGCCTGGAACTTTTTGTTGAGGACGTCGTCTGCTGTCAGCAGCGTCATGGGTCGTCACCTCGGTGTCGTTACGGATAAGGTCACGAGCACCGGGCATCCGGTCACTCATGCGGACAGAGTACCTGAACTCGAGGTTCAGGCCACATCAAGCGCGCTATCTCACGCTGACGTGAGGACAGCACTCTAGCGGTTCATTCACGACTTGACACCCGTTCAGATGAGAAGTCTGAGGAACCACTGGAGGATCCAGATCCCGAAGACCAGGACCAGGAAGCTCAGGTCGATACCAACCCCTCCCAGGCGCGCCATGGGAACCCTCCGACGGATCAGTCGCAGAGGCGGATCCGTCAGGGCGTACACGAAGTTGGCCATCACCAGGATGACACCCTGAGGGCGCCACTGGCGGGCGAACACCTGGATCCAGTCGAGCACGACCCTGACCAGGAGGATGAGGAAGTACAGGCTCAGAATGCTCGACAGGATCCAGGCCAGCACAGAGACAAGGCTCACGTGCGGTCAGCTCAGCTCTGGTTGAAGAACCGGCCGCGGGCCTCAGCGACCTCACCGCCGTCGATCTCGACGCTGGCGGGAGTCAGCAGGAACACCCGGGGCGTGACCCGCTCGATCGCACCGTGCAGGCCGAAGACCAGGCCGGCGGAGAAGTCCACCATGCGACGGGCGTCGGACTCGCTCATCCCGGTGAGGTTGATGATGACGGGAACCCCGTCGCGGAAGGACTCGCCGATGATCCTGGCCTCGTTGTAGGTCGAGGGGTGCACCGTGACGATGCGACGAAGGTCCGGAGCGGCGGCGACGGGCTCGGGCGCGGCCGGGGCGGAGAAGTCCTCGTAGCCCTCGTCAACGAAGTCCTGCTCGTGCTCCTGCACGGCGTAACCGGCGTCGGCAGCCTCGTAGCTGTCCTCGTAGGTCTCCTCCTCCGGCTCCGAGTAGCCGAGGAAACTGGTCATACTGCGCAGCGCGCCCATCTATCGCTCCTTGGTTCGTCCGGTCCCCTGCGTTCCGGATGTGCTGCGACCGTATCCGCCCCCGCAACACCGCACGGGGACCTCACCTCGGCGTGTCCCCAACCTCAGGTTCCAGGTAGGTCACGCTCAGGAAGTATTCAGTCGTCTGGGCATCACCGCGGGACCACGACGCCCGCCTGCCGTCCGGTCACCCCGTCTCGCCGGAAGGAGTAGAAGCGCGGATCCTCGTAGGTGCACCACTGACCGGCACTGATGTGCCCAACCCCCGCGCGCTCGAGCTGAGCAAGGACGCCCGCCGCCACGTCAAGGCCGGGAGTGCCCCACGACGTGCGTGAGGCGCAGGCTGGTTCGCGCTGCGCGGACAGCGCGCGCATGTGATCCGGGACCTCGTAGCAGGC
This sequence comes from Actinomyces viscosus, assembly GCF_900637975.1. Lineage (NCBI taxonomy): Bacteria > Bacillati > Actinomycetota > Actinomycetes > Actinomycetales > Actinomycetaceae > Actinomyces > Actinomyces viscosus. The sequence continues at coordinate 1,209,985 of NZ_LR134477.1, forward strand.
GCCGCAGACTGACGGACCGACGACGGCCCAGAGCTCGGCCGGCTCCGCTCCGGCACGCCGGAGGGACTCGATCGTGGCGGGGACGACCCCGTCGAGCATGCCGCGGCGACCAGCATGGACCGCTGCCGTCAGAAAGCCGTCTCGCGAGGCCAGCAGGAGGGGCACGCAGTCGGCCACGAGGACGCAGCAGCCGGCGGGCGCACCGGTCGCGCGGGCATTCAGGACGAGCGCGTCCGCGGTGGGTACCGACTCGGCCCGGGCCTCGGCCACGACGGCGGAGTGAACCTGGTTCATCCAGGCCAGGTGCCGGTCCTGCTCGAGCCCGAGCAGCGCCTCGAGCCTGCGACGGTGACTATCAACACGCTGCGGGTCGTCTCCGACGTGGAGCGCCAGGTTCCACCCGCTGTAGGCGCTCGCCCGCCCGTCACCTGCGCCATCGCCGTCGATGCCGCTGCCGCGCTCCTCAACCTGCGCGCCGGGACCGCTCCTGTCGGGGACGGGACGGGCCCGCAGGCCACGGGTGGTGAAGTACCCGCGGGCCCCCGGGCCCAGGTCCACCTCGATCAGGTCGTCGACCCGACCGATGTTCGTGTCACACATGTCCGAGCGGCTCCGACGTCGGCCTCGCTCAGCGCAGGAAGTCGGGCAGGTCGATGCCGTCATCGTCGGCGTCGACCCCGATGACCTGAGGGACCTCGAGCTCGGAGACCGACTGCTGAGCCGGAACCGTGCCGTAGGAGCCGTAGGACTCATCGACGTAGGCGGGCATGCTTCCCGACGACAGGGCCTCGGCCGCGCTGACCTCCGACAGGTGGGCCGCGGCCGCCGGTGACGGCGCCGGAGCCAGCGGGACAGGACGGGTCACCGGGTTCTGCGCGGCGTGGGCACCGCCGCGAGGAGCCGGGGCGGGCGGCAGGTCCTCGACCGGGGAGGCGGCCACCGGCGGGACGGCGGCGGCCCGGGACAGCCGGGTCACCGGGTCGGCCAGTCCGCCCACCACCGGCTCGGAGTCGAAGCCGGCGGCGATGACCGTCACCCGGACCTCGTCGCCCAGAGCGCCGTCGACGACGTTTCCGACGATGATGTTCGCCTCGGGGTGGACGGCCTCGCGCACGAGGTTGGCAGCCTCGTTCATCTCGAACAGCCCCAGGTCGGAGCCGCCCTGGAAGAAGAGCAGCACGCCGTGGGCGCCGTCGATCGAGGTCTCCAGCAGCGGAGAGGCGATGGCCTCCTCGGTGGCCGTGATCGCACGCCCCTCGCCGGTGGCCGAGCCGATGCCCATGAGAGCGCTACCGGCGCCCTGCATGACGGACTTGACGTCGTTGAAGTCGACGTTGATGAGGCCGGGCGTGGTGATGAGCTCGGTGATGCCCTGAACGCCCTGAAGAAGTACCTGGTCCGCCTGCTTGAAGGCGTCCACGACGGAGATGTTCTTGTCGGCGATCTGCAGGAGGCGGTCGTTGGGGATGACGATGAGGGTGTCGACTTCCTCGCGCAGCGCCTGGACACCGTCCTCGGCCTGGGCCGAGCGACGGCGCCCCTCGAAGGAGAAGGGGCGGGTGACCACACCGATGGTCAGCGCACCGATGCTCTTGGCCAGGCGAGCGACCACGGGGGCGGCTCCGGTACCGGTGCCGCCTCCCTCGCCGGCGGTGACGAAGACCATGTCCGACCCGTCAAGGGCCTCGCGGATCTCCGACTCGTGGTCCTCGGCGGCCTTGCGACCGATGGCCGGGTCGGCGCCCGCCCCCAGACCTCGGGTCAGGTCACGTCCGACATCGAGCTTGACGTCGGCGTCGGACATGAGCAGCGCCTGGGCGTCGGTGTTCACGGCGATGAACTCGACGCCACGCAGATCGGCCTCGATCATGCGATTGACGGCGTTGACGCCGCCGCCGCCGACGCCGACGACCTTGATCTCTGCCTGGTAGTGCTGTGCGTCGTCCACAGCCATGCTCTCGACCACTGGCGTCCCCTCCGCGAGTTTCGTCATGAGCCCTCCGGTGAGGGCTCCCCTCAAACCTCAACCTCAAGTTAAGGTCTATACTTATGTCATTCTTTGAATGACTGGCTTAACGCTATGAGACTTCCAGGACGTCATGACGCATTGAAGCCCGGCGTGTTCGTGTGCAGTTGCCTGCGGATTTCCTGCTATATCACTGCGACTTGCCTGCAATATTCCTGAAGGTCTGAGACCGTGTCATCCCGCCGTCCCGGCCTGCCCCCGGCTCTGCGCCCGAGCGCCCGCCCGGACCGCTCGCTCAGGACGCCGACGGCGACGGGCCAGGCGCCGTCGTGGCCCCGTCGGCGGATCGCGTCGTGGGGCGGTGAGGTGAGGAGACGTCGTAGACGGACGCGCTGGAGGTCATGAGAGTTGCCAGGACCCGCGCCTTGAGCGCGTTGTCCTGGGTGTCTCCCCAGACCACGCTGGCACCGTTGGACAGGGTGAGCGTGACCTGCCCGGACTCGGTGGCGCTCCCGCTGGTCACCTGTGCCAGCGTCTGCGGCGTGAGAGAGCCCACCACCTGGGTGACGGCCGCGACCTGCTTGGCGGAGATCGTCTGTGACCCGCTCGCCCCGTCGGTCGAGTCGGGCATGATGGTCACCAGGCCCGACGGCGCCTCGGCCACCCGGTCGAGGACCACGGCCTCGTTGTCGAGGACCTGGTACCCGTCCGGCCCCTGGACGGTGGCCACCGGCACCCGCATCGTCAGCTGCACCCGCAGTCCTCGGGGCCAGGCCCTGGTCACCTGCGCCTGGCGCACCCGGACCAGCTTGTCGCTCACCTGGGCGGAGAGCCGACTGGTGTCGAGTCTCAGCAACGAGTCGCCCGCGTAGGAGGCCAGGACGTCACGGACCTGCTTGTCCGAGACGCTGCCGTCCGATCCGACGACGGAGATCCTCTGGGTCTGCAGGCCCAGAAGAGGTGAGAAGACCAGGGCCCAGGTCACCAGGACGGCAACGAGCACGACGGTGGCGACTGTCACTACTCGGCGCAGGCGCAGCCGGCGCAGGGCCTGCTGACGCTCCTTGAGACGGTCGGCGAGCCCGGTGGAGACGACCCGGTCGTCCCCTCTGGGCAGCGCGACCTGCCGGCGTCCGAAGACGGTCAGCTCGGTGCTCGACGCGCCCTCGGGGCTGGCGGTCGTCTCCGGCGACTGGCTCCCGCTAGGCGAGGCCTGACCATGCCGTTTGCTGGAGGAGGTCGAGCGTGGACCGCCCGCGGAGGAGGCCGCCGTCCTCACGGCCCCCCGGGGGGATCGTGGAGCCCCGCCGGCACCGGGGACGCGGGGGCGCCTGGCCGGGCCGGCGGTGGCCTGGCGCTCGGTCGCCCGCTGAGTCTTCGGTGTCTGCGGTGTCTGGGACGTCTGCGGCGCCTGTGGGCTCGGCTGGGAGCGCCTCGTGCCAGGCTGCCCGTTTCCGCCCTGGCCTCCCTGGCCGGCCTGACCTCCCTGGCCGGCCTGCCCGGAGCGGACGGGGCGCGGACGCCGGTTTCCGGAGCGGCGCGGAGGGATGCTGGCCGGGGCTCCCTGAGTCCGGCTGGACGGTTCGGGGCGGGGCGCCGAGGGCTTCCTCATGCCCGCCCGCCTCGTTCCTCGGGCGAACCGGGGGCACTGCCCTCACGGGCCGTCAGATCGTCCAGAACCGTGGCGGCGAGCTCGGTGACGTCACCGGCCCCGACCGTCAGCAGCAGGTCACCGGGGCGGGCCAGGGCGGCCACCGTGTGCGCGGCCTCCTGACGATCCGAGACGAAGGTGGCTCTGTGGCCGGGGACCCGCTGGGCGACCGTGTCCCCGGTGATGTCAGGGAAGTCGGCCTGGGTCTCCCTGGCCGGGTAGACGTCTGCGACGACGACGACGTCGGCCAGCGCCAGGGCCTGACCGAAGCGGTCGGCGAAGGTTTGGGTGCGGGAGAACAGGTGCGGCTGGAAGAGCACCAGGACCCGGCCGCCGCGCTCCTGAGCGACCTCGCGCGCGGTGTGCAGCAGCGCCTCGATCTCCGTGGGGTGGTGGGCGTAGTCGTCGATGACGCGGACGCCGTCGGCCTCGCCCCGGTCCTCAAAGCGGCGCCCGGTACCTCCGAAGACACCCAGGGCACGGGCCATCTCCGCCGGCTCGACGCCCAGCTCGACGCCCGCCGCCCAGGCGCCGGCGGCATCGAGGGCCACGTGGTCGCCGGGCACGGCCAGCACCAGCTCGACCGGGCTCTGGGACGGCTCCTGCGCGCCCACGCCGTCGGCCCGGCCCCGGTGCGCCGTGCTGGTCAGAGTCAGCAGCGCACGGGTGGAGGAGGCCCCGCGCTCCTGGATGTCCAGGTGGACGTGTCCCTCCCCCACCAGCGTCCCGCCGGGCAGGGTGTCGGGGCCTGCGAAGGAGTAGGTGACCACACGCAGCCCCTCGTCGGCGGCCGACTGCGCCAGGCGCAGTGAGCCGGGGTCCTCGGCGCAGGCCACCAGAAGGCCTCCGGGGACCAGGCGGTGGGCGAAGTCGACGAAGGCCGCCTCGAAGGCCTCTGCGGTGCCGTAGCTGTCGAGGTGGTCGGGCTCGACGTTGGTGACGATCTCCACGCGGGGCGAGTAGTTGAGGAAGGAGCGGTCGGACTCGTCCGCCTCCGCCACCAGGGCGGAGCCGCTCCCCAGGTGGGCTCCGGCCCCCAGGGCCCTGACGACCCCGCCGATGGCGAATGAGGGGTCGGCGCCGGCCTGAGTGAGGGCCTCGGCGAGCATGCCCGAGGTCGTCGTCTTGCCGTGCGCGCCGGCCACGGCGACGAAGTCCAGCCCCTGGGCGGCCAGGGCGAGAGCCTGGGAGCGGTGGATGACCTCCTGGCCCCGGCGGCGGGCCTGGGCGAGCTCGGGGTTGGTCTCCTTGATCGCGGTGGAGACCACGACCGTGCTCTCCTCGGGAAGGTGCGCCGCGTCGTGGCCCAGGTGGGTCGTGATGCCCAGGTCGGCAAGGTGGTCGAAGGCGGGGCCTCCGTGGGCGTCGGAGCCCGACACCCGGGCGCCGCGAGCGGCGAGCAGCTGGGCGACGACGCTCATGCCCGCTCCCCCGATACCGATGAGGTGGAACGACCTGCCGGCCAGGGTGAGTCGGTCGGCACCGGTCCGCTGAGAGTCGGCGTGGGGGGTGGGTTGGTGTGTCGAGGCGGTCATGCCGCGTTCTCCTCGTCGGTGGGAGCGGGGTTCGTGGAGGCGCACTGCTGGATGAGGGCGGACAGCCGGGCCGCCGCGTCCTGGACGCCGGTGGAGGCGGCCGCCCGGGCCATGGCGGCCTGACGCTCGGGGTCGGAGATGAGCACCGCGAAGTCGAGGATGTCGGAGGGCTTGAGGTCGGCGTCGAGCACCATGCGCCCGCCTCCTGAGGCCAGGACGTCGGCGGCGTTGAGACGTTGCTCACCGTTGCCGATCGGCAGGGGGACGTAGAGCGCCGGCAGCCCCAGGGCGGTGATCTCCGCCACGGTGCCGGCTCCGGAGCGGCACAGGACCCCGTCGGCGCAGGCGTACGCCTGCTCCATGGTGGTCAGGTAGTCCAGCACGTGGTAGCGCTCGGTCAGGTCCTGCGGCGCGCCGGAGGCCACCGCGGCCTCGAGGGCGGCGCGCACGGGTGCGTCCTTGTCCTTGCCGGTCAGGTGCAGCACCTGCAGGCCGGCGGGCAGGGAGTCCAGTGACTCGCTGAGGACCTCGTTGAGGTGCTGAGCCCCTAGAGAACCGCCCGTCACCAGGAGCGTGGGCATGTCGGGGTCGAGCCCCAGCGCCCGGGCGCCCTCGACGCGGGCGCGCCGGGCCCCCTCAGGGGTGGCCCGTTGCGTCACGAGGGTGGCGATGGCCGGGCGCAGCGGCAGCCCGGTGACCTCGGTGCCTCCCTTGGAGGCCTTGAGGCGGGTGGAGGCGAAGGTCAGGGCGACTGCCCGGGCCCAGGACGCCCCCAGCCGGTTGGCCAGACCCGGGCGGGCGTTCTGCTCATGGATGACGACCGGTACACCGGCCTTGCGGGCGGCGAGGTAGGCGGGGGTGGAGACGTAGCCTCCGAAGCCGACGACGACGTCGGCTCCGACCGCCTCAATGGCCTCGGTGGCTGCGCTGATCGCCTTTCCCAGCCGGTGCGGCAGGCGCAGCAGGTCCCCGCTGGGGCGCCGGGGCAGGGGGACCCGGGGGACGAGGGCCAGCTCGAAGCCGGCCTCGGGCACCAGGCGGTTCTCCAGCCCCTCGGCGGTTCCCAGGACGAGGATCTGTGTGCGCGGGTCACCGCCCAGGGCCGGGTCCTGCAGGGCCGCGGCCGTGGCCAGCAACGGGTTGACGTGGCCGGCGGTGCCACCACCAGCCAGCAGCACCCGCAGCGGCCGGGGCCGCTCCGGCCGGCTGGACGACGCCTCCTGGGGCGAGCCTGCGCTCTCACTTGTCTCGGGCACGGTTCCTCCTTGGGACAATGACTGCCAGGGAGCGACGCAGCGCCCCGGGACTCGTGGACAGGGCCTCCTGCGCGCCGGGTTCGTGGCGGGCGAAGGCGAGAAGCACCCCGATGGCCAGAAGGACGGAGACCAGGGCGGTTCCTCCACGGCTGACGAGGGGCAGCGGGACGCCCAGCACCGGCAGGGCGCCGGTGACGACCCCCATGTTGATGATCGCCTGCCCCACGATCCACGCGCCGATGGCCGAGGTCGTGGCCACGACGTAGGTGGAGGTGTGGCGTCTCATCAGGCGCAGGCAGCAGGCGCCGACGGCGGCGAACAGGGCGATGACGACGAGGGTGCCCACCAGCCCGAACTCCTCGCCGAGCACGGCGAAGATGTAGTCGGAGTCGGCCTGGGTGAGGTAGCCCCACTTCTGGCGCGAGGAGCCGGGCCCCACACCGAACCAGCCGCCGGTTCCCAGCGCCCACATGCCGTGCTTGGGCTGGTAGCCCACACCGGTGGGGTCCGCGCCCTCCGGGTGGATCCAGGCGATGATGCGGGCGCGCCGGTTGGCACTGAGCATGGAGGCTGCTGCGAACAGCAGCATGCCGAGCGCCCCCAGGAGGGCGAACCATCGTTTCCTCAGGCCCCCCACCCACAGGGCGCCCGCCACGATAAGGACCAGGATGATGACGGTTCCCAGGTCCTGTCCCCCCAGGACGCTCATGATCGCGATACCGACGCCAGCCCAGCCCGTGTACCACCGCCGGTCCCGGCGCTTGGCCACGTACCAGGTCACCAGCGTGCCCAGGACCAGGGCGAGGGCCACCTTGATGAACTCCGAGGGCTGGGCGGTGCCGACCCCGGGCACCAGGATCCAGTTGCGGTTGCCGTAGACGTTGACGCCGATCGGGGTGAAGACCAGGCACTGCATGGCGATCGTCAGCGCCAGGACCACCCAGGAGACCCGGGGGAACCAGGACAGTGGCATGCGGGAGACCCCCACCATGCCCAGGGTCCCCACCACGGCGAAGATGAGGTACTTGGCGAAGTCGGTGAAGGCGTTGCCCCCGTTGGCGGCCACGGTCACCGACTGCACGGAGAAGACCATGATGAGTCCGAAGGTCTCCAGCACGAGGGTGGAGATGAGCAGGCAGTAGTAGGTCAGGGTCACCTGCTCGGCGCCCTGGGCGGCGTCAGCGGCGCCGTCCGCCCGACCTTCACGACGCTCCCGCGACGGGGCGGCGCCGGACCCGGTGGAGGCGGTGCCCTCCCAGGGGCGGGACAGGCGCGCGCCCCAGCGCGCCAAACGCGTTCCCCATGCGGCACGCAGACCGGCGAACCGGCCCGTGGTCCGGGCGCCAGCACCTCTGGGCGAGCCGGGTGAGGACGTCTGGGACGAGGGGCCGCCTGTCTGCCGTCTCGGCGAGCCGCCCGATGACTGCCGCGGCTGGGCCGAGCGGGAGCCGGGCCGCTTGCCCGACCTCGTCTGCTGCCTCTGCTGCTTCGTCGGCTGCCCGGACGATCCGGCCGAGGCCTTGCCAGCCGCAGCCCTGTCGGGGGCGTGATCGCCCCGGGGCGTTTGTGCTGCGCGGCCGGACGCCGCCGAGGATCCCGAGGAGGAGGGTGTCGACGAGCGAGGAGCGGTGGCCGAGGCGGACCCGGTCTTCACAGCTGCTCCTGGGTGCCCGGGGCGTCTGCCGGGTGGGCCCCGGCGCGACGGGTACGGGCCTGGGCCGCGGCGGCGAACAGGTCGCCGCGCTGGGCGTAGGAGGTGAACTGGTCCCAGGAGGCGCAGGCCGGGGCCAGCATGACGGTGTCGCCGCTGCGGGCCATGGCGCCGGCGGCCTCCACCGCCGCGGCGCTGACCTGCTCGGGCGCGCCGTCGCTGACGCGGGTGACAGGCAGTCCTGGCGCCTCCTGCTCCAGGGCGGCCAGGATGTCACGCTGGTCCCTGCCGATGACGACGGCGCCGCGCAGGTGAGGCCGTACCGTGCGGACCAGGTCGAAGAACTGGGCGCCCTTGGTGTCCCCGCCGCAGATCCACACGCCGGTTCCCCTCGGCAGGGAGGTCAGCGCGGCCTCGGCGGAGTGCGGGTTGGTGGCCTTGGAGTCGTCGACCCAGGTGACGCCGTCGGCCTGGGCGACGGTGACGATCCGATGGGCGCCGGGGCTGTAGGCGCGCAGCCCGGCCGCGACCGACTCTGCACCGGCCCCGGCCGCGCGGGCCAGGGCTGCGGCCGCCAGGGCGTCGGCGAGCAGGTGCGCGGGCAGGTTCTCGGGGCGTCGCCCCGGGGCCAGGTGCGCCAGGTCGGCGGCGGTGGCGAGCTCGACGCCGCTGGAGCGTCGCTCGGCGTGGAAGGCGCGGTCCACCAGCAGGTCCTCAACCATGCCGACCTGCCCCAGGCCCGGCGCGGCCAGGGTGAAGCCGACGGCGCGGCATCCCTCGACGACGTCGGCCCGGCGGACCATGTCCTCGGTGGCGGGGTCGGCGAGGTTGTAGACGGCGGCGAGCCGGGTGCGGGCGTAGACGCGGGCCTTGTCCGCGGCGTAGGCCTCCAGGCCCCCGTGCCAGTCGAGGTGGTCGGCGGCCAGGTTGAGGCAGGCCGCCGCCAGGGGCGAGAGGGTTCGGGTGGTGTGGAGCTGGAAGCTGGACAGCTCCACGGCCAGGGCGTCGGCGCTGCCGGCCAGCACCGCCTCGATGGCGGGCGTGCCGATGTTGCCGACGGCAGGGGCCGTGAGCCCCTGGGCCTCCAGGATCGCCGAGAGCATGCCGACCGTGGTGGTCTTGCCGTCCGTGCCGGTCAGCGTGAGCCAGGGGACGTCCGGGCGGGAGGAGTCCTGCTGGAGCCTCCAGGCCAGCTCGATCTCGCTCCAGGTCTCGATGCCGGCCGCCTCGGCGGTGCGCAGGACCGGGCCGGTGGCCGGGACTCCGGGCGAGACGACGAGCAGCCGCGCCGGGGAGGCGGCCAGGACGGCGGCCGTCGCCTCGCCGTCGGCGACGGTGGCTGAGACCACGGAGGTGTCCAGCGCCTCGATGGAGGCCTCGCGGCTGTCGAAGACGTGGATGCGGGCCCCCAGGGTGGCCAGGGCGTCGACGACGGCGCGCCCGGTGCGCCCGAGCCCGACGACGGCCACGTGGGCGCCGTCGAGCTGGTCGCTCAGTGAGCCGCCTCGCCCGGTCACGGTACCGGCGGCGGGGCCGGGGGCGCCCACCGGGCCGGCGCTGCTGGTCGGTTCACCGGGGACTTCAGTCAGACTCGTCACGGTGCGGGTTCACGCTCCTGGTTCCTCATGCCTCCTCACCGCTCCGCCGGCGGGAAGGCTCTGCATCAGTGGTTCGTCGGGTCCTGGTGGCCCGGGCGTCCCGGCTCACCCGAAGATGAGCTGGCGCAGGTACTCGGCGTAGAAGAGTCCCAGTCCTGCGATGACGCACAGGCCGGCGATGATCCAGAAGCGGATCACCACGTTGACCTCGGTCCATCCTCCCAGTTCGAAGTGGTGATGCAGTGGAGCCATGCGGAAGACGCGTCGGCCTGTCGACTTGAAGGAGACGATCTGGATGATGTCACTCATGACCTCGGCCAGGAAGAGCCCGCCCAGGATGACGGCGAGGAACTCGGTGCGCGTCAGGATCGACAACCCCGCCACGGCCCCGCCCAGGGCCAGGGAGCCGGTGTCACCCATGAAGATCTTGGCCGGTGAGGCGTTCCACCACAGGAACCCGAAGCAGGCCCCCATGAGGGCGGCGGCGATCATCGCCAGGTCGCGCGGGTCCCTGACCTGGTAGCAGGTCGTGGGGACTATGGACTCGTGGCCGTAGTTGCAGGACTGGTTGGTCTGCCACACGCCGATGAGCGTGTAGGCGCCGAAGACCATGGCCGAGGCGCCGGCGGCCAGCCCGTCGAGACCGTCGGTGAGGTTGACGGCGTTGGACCAGGCGGTGATGAGGAAGTTCGCCCACAGGATGAACAGGATGAGCCCGACGACGCTGCCGGCGAAGGCCAGGTTGATCGCCGAGTCCCGGGCGAAGGAGATCCTGGTGGATCCGGGGGTCAGCCCGTTGCGGTCGGCGAAGTGCAGGGCGGCCACCGAGAAGCCGACGCCGATGAGCGCCTGTCCCACGATCTTCTGCCAGGCCCGCAGCCCCAGGGATCGCTGCTTGGAGATCTTCTCGAAGTCGTCCAGGAAGCCGATGAGCCCGAGCCCGACGATGAGGAAGAGCAGCAGGACCCCGGAGGCGCGCGGTGTGCGCAGCTGGGTGAGGTTGGCCAGGGTGTACCCCAGGACGGTGGAGATGATGATGACGAGGCCGCCCATGGTCGGCGTGCCGCGCTTGGTGAAGTGACCCTGGGGGCCGTCCTGGCGGATGAACTGCCCGTACTCCTTGGCGTGGAGGTAGCGGATGAGCAGCGGGGTTCCCAGCAGGGTGCCCACCAGTCCGACCACGCCGGAGATGAGGATGGCGGTCATCGGGGACGAACCTCCTTGAGGTGGTCGGCCAGGCGCCAGGCGCCTGATCCGTTGGAGCCCTTGACCAGGACGGCATCACCGTCGGACAGGAGGGCGTCGATCTGGGAGATGGCGGTCGCGGCATCATCGAAGCCGACGACCTCGACCCCTCGCGCCCCGGCTGCCTCGAGTGCCTCCTGGGTGGAGCCGATGCCGATGAGCATAGCGGCTCCGGCCTGAGCCACTAGCTCCCCGGTGCGCGCATGATCGGCGGCGGAGGACTCCCCCAGCTCGAGCATCTCGGAAACCACGACGACGCGGCGCCTGTCCCCGGCCAGGGCCGGCAGAGCGGCCAGCGCCGCCGTCATGGAGTCGATGTTGGCGTTGTAGGAGTCGTCGATAAGAAGAAGATCACCACTGAGCTCGGACACATCCATGCGGTGGGGGCTCTCGATGCTCACGGATCCGAGCCGCTCGGCGATGAGCTCGGGTGCCAGCCCCGCGGCCAGGGCCAGGCCCGCGGCGGCCAGGGCGTTGGCCACGTTGTGGGCACCGGCCACGGCCAGCTGGACGCGCCGGGGCCCGTCGAGTCCGGGCAGGTGGAGGTCGAAGGCCGCGCGGGCCGCCGCATCCAGGACGATGCGCTCGGCGCGCAGGTCCGCCGGGGCTCCGTGGCTGGAGAAGGTGAGGACCCGTGCCGGGGCGAGCTGCGCCATGGCGGCGGCGCGGGCGTCGTCGGCGTTGAGGATGGTGGTGCCGCCGGGCAGCAGGCCGGCGATGATCTCCGCCTTGGCGGCGGCGACCCCCTCGATGGAGCCGAACCCGCCCATGTGGGCGTGGCCGATCATGAGGACCCCGGCCGCGTCCAGCGGCGCGATGTCGGTGAGGTAGGCGATGTGGCCGGGACCGGAGGCTCCCATCTCCAGGACGAGGTAGCGGGTGCGCTCGTCGGCCTCCAGGACGGTCAGCGGCAGGCCGATCTCGTTGTTGAAGCTGGCTCTGGGCGCCACCGTCGGGCCGGAGGCGGCCAGCAGCTGGCGGGTGAGGTCCTTCGTGGTGGTCTTACCCACCGAGCCGGTCATCGCGACGACGGTGAGCCGCTGCCCGCGATCCTCCGCGGCCCGGCGCAGACCGGCCAGGTGGGTGCGGGCCAGGGCGCCCAGGGCGGTGACGGTGTCCTCCACGAGGACGAGTCCCATGGGCAGGTCCTCGGGGGCCGCCTCGATCTCCTCCCCGGACAGCCCGGCTCGGGCGGCCTCCAGGTCGGAGACGATGGCCCCGACGGCGCCCAGACGGAGCGCGGAGCCCAGGTGGGCGTGGCCGTCGGTGCGCTCGCCGTGGACGGCGACGAACAGGGCACCCTCGGCGGCCTGACGGGAGTCGGTGACGACGGGGCCGGTGACGGAGGCGTCCGGGCCGATGAGTCTGCCGCCGACGGCGGCCGCGATCTGACTCAGGCTGAGATTCATCCCCGTCCCCATTTCTCCTCAACGGCCTCGGCCATGACGGGGGCGTCGTTGTAGCGGATGAAGTCACCGGCGATCTCCAGGAAGGGCTCGTGGCCCTTGCCGGTGACGATGACGGTGTCGTCGGGACCGCACAGCTCGACCCCCCGGCGCACGGCGTCGCCGCGCCAGGTGGTGACCTCCTCGACGTCCTCCAGGTCCGGGCGCACGCTGCGCACCCCCTCCAGGATGGCGTCGCGGATGAGCTGGGGGTCCTCGCTGCGGGGGTTCTCGTCGGTGATGACCAGGACGTCGGCCAGGCGGGCGCACACCTCGCCCAGCATGGGGCGCTTGCCCTGGTCGCGGTCGCCGTCGGAGCCGAAGACCACGATGAGACGTCCCGGGGTGATGGGACGCACGGCCTTGAGGGCCAGCTCCATGGCGTCGGGGGTGTGAGCGAAGTCCACGATGCACAGGCCGCGTCGGGCGTCGCGCTGACTGATGCGCTGCATCCGGCCCGGGATGTTGTGGGCTCCTGCCAGGGCGGCGGTGGCCGTGGCGGCGGGAACGCCCGCACGGATGGCCATGACCAGGGCCAGGGCGGCGTTCTGGACGTTGACGAGCCCGGGCAGGGGGCAGGAGGCCTCGATCTGCTCGCCGTTAGGCCCGTGGAGGGTGAAGGTGGTGGCGGAGTCGGTCAGGGAGACGGCGGCGTCGCTGACCCACCAGTCGGCGGGGGTCTGGCCGGGGTAGGCGCGCACGCGGTCGATCTCGATGGGGGCCTCCTGCGCGAGCCGGGCGCCCCACTGGTCGTCGACGCAGACGACGCCGCGGCGGGCGTGCTCGGGGGTGAACAGCTGCGCCTTGGCCTCCAGGTAGCCCTCCATGGTCTTGTGGAAGTCGAGGTGGTCGCGTTGGAGGTTGGTGAAGCCGGCGACGTCGAAGACGACGCCGTCAAGACGGTGCAGGACGATGGCGTGGCTGGAGGCCTCCAGGGAGGCGGCACCCACCCGGTCCTCCACGGCCAGGGCCATCATCCGCTGCAGGACGGGGGCCTCGACAGTGGTGCGCGGGGACTCCACGGAGCGCTCCCCCACGCGCAGCTCGACGGTCCCGGCCACCATGCAGCCGCCGAGGTGGGCCGACAGGATCGCGTCAAGGAAGTAGGAGGTGGTCGTCTTGCCGTTGGTGCCGGTCACGGCGGTGGTGACCAGGCCGCGTGCGGGGTGGTGGTAGACCTCGGCGCTCAGGGGGCCGACGACGGCGCGGGGGTCGTCGTGGACCAGGACCGGGGTGCCGGGGGCGAGCTCGTGGACGATCTGGGCGCCGTCGGCGTCGGTCAGGACCGCGACGGCACCGGAGGCGACGGCCTCAGCGGCGAAACGGGCACCGTGGACGGTGAAGCCGGGCAGGCCCACGAAGAGCTCGCCCGCGGCGGTGTCACCGGAGTCGACACTGACTCCCAGGACGCTCAGGTCGCCCAGGGCAGAGGCGTCATCAGCTGAGGCGGGAACCAGGGAGAAGCGCTCGCACAGGGTGCTGATGGGGATGGGACCATTGGAGCCCGGCCGTAGGGCGGCGGCCGACTCGTAGGCGTGGTTGCTCATAGTTCCTCAATCTATCGCGACCTTCGACTGTCGATCTTCCACAAGAGCCACTCCGGCTCACTTCGCCGGGGTGCTGGTGGTCACGCTTGCCTACCTCATGGGGCTACCTCACTGGCTCGCGTCCCGTTCCCCGCCGGCTCCGTCACGGGCGGCCTGGGCGGCGACGACGTTCGGGTCCGGGGCGATGTTGAGCGCCTGCATGGCGGCCAGCGCCACCTCCCGGAAGACGGGAGCGGCAACGGTGCCCCCGTAGATGCCCTCGGGCCGGTAGACGATGACGGCGATGGCCAGGACCGGGTCGCGTGCGGGCAGGAAGCCGACGAAGGAGGCCACGGTGGAGTCGTCGGTGAGGATCTCGGTGGTCCCGGTCTTGCCGGCGACCAGGTAGCCGTTGATGGAGGCGGACTCGGCGGTGCCGCCCTCCTGGGTGACGCCGATGAGCATCTCGGTGAGGGTCTTGGCGGTGGCCTCGGAGATGACCCGCACCCCCTCGGGGCGGGTCTGGGGGGTCTCCTTGCCGTCGGCGTCGATCCAGGCGTCGATGACGCGCGGGGCCACGCGCACGCCCTTGTTGGCCACGGCGGCCAGCACCTGGAGGGACTGGAGGGTGGTTCCGGCGACCCCCTGCCCGAACATCGTGGTGTACCGGGTGCGGTCGTCCCAGGAGCTGGGCGGGTAGATGATCCCGTCGGACTCGGCGGGCATCTCGATACCCGTGGCCTCGCCCCAGCCGAAGCGCTTCATGTAGTCGTAGCGGACGTCGTCGGAGACCTTCTCACCGATCTGGAGGGTGCCGACGTTGGAGGACTCCGCCAGGACCCCGGCGGTGGTCATGGACTGGGTCTCGTGCTCGTGGGAGTCCTTGAAGGTCTGCCCGCTGGCCGAGGTCCAGGTGTAGGGGACGGTCCAGGTGTCCTCGGGCTTGACCGCCCCCTCCTCCAGGGCGGTGGCGAAGGTGACGACCTTGCCGACGCTTCCGGGCTCGAAGACGGCCTGGACGCTGCGGGCGGTGCGGTTCTCCTCGGGGGTGGCCGAGGGGTCAGAGGGGTCCACGGAGTTGGAGTCGGCCAGGACGACGACCTTGCCGGTGCTCGGCTCCATGGCCATGACGATGCCCCAGTCGGCGTGCTGGGCAGCCACCGTGCGGTCGATGGTCTCCTGGGCGATGGACTGCAGGTCCGGGTTGAGGGTGGTGCGCACGGTGGCGCCGGGCCTGGCCGGTTTGTCCTCCTGCTCGCCGGTGGGGATGATGACGCCGCTGCGTCCGATCTCCTCGCTGCCCTTGCCGTCGACGCCGGTGAGGAGCTGGTTCTGGGTGAGCTCCAGCCCGGCGGCCCCGATAAGCTCGCGGTTGTGCTCCCCCTCGTGGGTGAAGCCCAGGACGTTGCCGGCCACGGTCCCGGCCGGGTAGGTGCGTCGGGTGCGCTGGTCGGGCTCGACGCCGGGGATGTCCAGGGCCTTGATCTTGCGCCAGGTGTCGGGGGCGACCTCCTGGGCGATGACCTCGTAGGTCCGGTCTCCCACGAGCTTGGCCCCGAGCTCGAGGGGGTCGACGTCGAGGATCGGGGCGAGCTGGGCGGCCACCGCCGCCGCCCCGTAGCCGACGACGACCTTCTCGTTGACGCCGGTGGACTCGTTCTGACGCATCTCGGTGCGCTCGTACTGGGCGATGAGGGTCTGGTTGACGCCGATGTCGTAGCTGACCGCCGACGAGGCCAGGACCGTGCCGTCTCGTCCGGTGATGTCTCCGCGGGGGGCCCGGTTGACCCAGGAGACCGTGCGCTCGGCCTTGGCCTTGGCGGCCAGCTCCGGCCCGTCGATCGCCTGGACGTAGACGGTGCGACCGGCCAGGGCCGTGAAGAGCAGCAGGCCTCCGGCCTGGAGCGCCTGACGACGCGAGGGGTTCACCGGCGCCTACTTTCCGGCCTGGCCGGCCTTGGCCGCCTGGGCGGGGGTGCCTTCGGTGAGCTGGCCCTTGTCGACGTCGACGACGCCGGGGGCGGCGGCGGGCACCATGCCGAGTTCCTTGGCCCGGCTGGCCAGGGCGTCGGGTGCCGAGGCCTCCTGCACCTGGGTACGCAGCGTCTCGACGTGGTCCTCGGCGACGTTGAGCTCGACCTGCTTCTCCTTCATCCGGTAGGCGGTGTCGGCCATCTTGGCGTTGAGGAGCATCGAGGCGATGAGGGCGCCGGCCAGCACCATGATGATGAGCGTGAGGAAGGGCAGGGAGGACGAGGTCGCCCGGGAGGCGCCGCTGATGGCGCGCAGCTGGGGGCGGTTGACGGAGCCGGCCTCGGTGCGTCCCTGGGTGCCGGTGGAACCACTTGCCTGGGCGGTGCGCCGCGTTGCGATCGGGCGGGTGACTCGAGCAGTGGCGGTGGCGCTCATCGATGTGCCTTCCCTGTGGTGTTTCTGGACTGATGACTGGAGTGGCTGGTGGCGGCCGGCGGCAACCGGCGGTGGCCGGCTAGGTCGGCCGGTGCCGGCCGGGCCGGAGCCCGGGCTTGCGACCCGGGCGCGGGCTGCGCCCTGCGTTCGGCACCGGTCCGGCCTCTGGTGCGGGGGCCTGGTCGACCGGGCGGATGCGTGCGGCTGCGCGCAGGCGCACCGGGGCGGAGCGGGGGTTGTGGTCGAGCTCGCGGGCGTCGGCCTTCTCCGCACCGTTGGTGAGCAGCTCGAGGTAGGGGCGGTCCGCCTCGGGCACGACCGGCAGGTCCTGCGGCGCCCGGGAGGTGGCCCCGTGGTTGAGGGCCCGCTTGACGATGCGGTCCTCCAGGGACTGGTAGGACTCCACCACCAGACGCCCCCCGACGCGCAGGCTGTTGAGTGCCAGGGGAACGGCCCGCTCCAGGACGTCGAGCTCGGCGTTGACGGCGATGCGCAGCGCCTGGAAGGTCCGTTTGGCCGGGTGCCCGCCGCTGCGGCGAGCCGCCGCCGGCACCGCCTGACGGACGAGCTCGGCCAGGTCCTGCGTGCTGGCGACCGGCTCGCCCGCCTCACGGCGACGCACGATGGCGGCGGCGATACGGGAGGCGAATCGCTCCTCGCCGTAGGTGCGCAGGATGTGGGTGAGCTCGGCGGCGCCGGAGGTCTCCAGCAGCTCCTGGGCGGTGGTCCCCGAGCCCTGGTCCATGCGCATGTCCAGGGGCGCGGGACGGGCGTATGAGAATCCCCGTGAGGCCTCGTCGAGCTGAAGGGAGGAGACGCCCAGGTCCATGAGGACGGCGTCGACCGTCCTGTCCGCGCTCACGGAGTGCTCACGGGCGACCCGGTTCACGGCGTCGTAGGTGGTCTGAACCGCCACGAAGCGGTCGCCGAAGCGCTCCAGGCGCGCCGAGGCCAGTGCGATCGCCTCGGGGTCGCGGTCGATGCCCACCACGCGCAGACGGGGGAAGCTCTCGAGCGCCGCCTCGCTGTGGCCTCCCATGCCCAGGGTGCAGTCGATCATGACCGGCCTCGCAGGGGCTCCCTCGATCGCGGGGGCGAGCAGGTCCAGGCAGCGCTGGAGGAGCACCGGCTCGTGCCGGCCGGCGGCGTCGGCGGTTGCCTGAGCCTGTGGGCTGGTCATGCGGCGCTCTCCTTCCTGGTGCTGGTTCCTGGTAATGGTTCCTGGTGCTCGCCCGGTGCCGGGCACTGGACGTGCCTGGTGCCGGGTGGCTCGACTCCCCGTGAGGGGCTGCGAAGCGTCGGTCTGTCGAGTCGGCTGCCCGTCCTCGACGTCGGTTCGCGGACCGGCGGTGGCCATCTCGCCAGGACTCCTCCCGTGGTTCCGGCGCCGGGGAAGAGGCGTCGGACGCGACATCGGGCGGAGACCTCACGAGATGGCTCACCAGAGCCCTGACGGCCACGGCGTGCGGTCCACGGTGTTCAGTTGGGTCCAGCCGGCGGTTCGGCCGGTTCCGGCTCAGAAGAAGCCGGGGATGATCTCCTCTGCCGTGTCGGCGAAGACCTGCTCCTGAGCGGCCAGGTAGGTGCTCCAGGACTCGGCGTCCCAGATCTCCACCCGGGCCCCGGCTCCGATCACGGCCAGGTCCTTCTTCAGGCCCGCATAGGCCCTCAGTGGTGCCGGCAGCGTGATGCGGCCCTGCTTGTCCGGGATCTGCGAGTCCGCTCCCGAGAGCATGACGCGCACGTAGTCACGCGCCTGCTTCTGGGCGAGGGGCGCCTCACGCAGCTGGGCGTACATGCGCTCGAACTCGGCAGCAGTGAAGGCGTACAGGCAGTGCTCCTGACCTCGGGTCAGAACCACGCCGCCCGCAAGCTCCTCACGGAACTTCGCCGGGAGGATGAGACGGCCCTTCTCGTCCAGCTTGGGTGCATGCGTTCCCAGGAACATGAGCCACCTCCTTCCCCTCGACGACCCCGTGCACCCCACCCTACTCCACTTCCCTCCCTTTTCTCCCACCCCTCCCCTGCGAGCACATCACAACTACGCATCACCGGCGCGGCACCACTGCCGAGGCGACCTCGTTTTTCGTTGATATCGCGGGCATCATGGGTGACGGCAAAGGTTGTGGAGGAAGGTGGAGGGGCAGTGGAGGGAGGCATTCGCCACCACCTTCTCGGCGTGGTGGACGCACAGGAAAAAAGCAGGCTTCACCCGGCCTGCACGCAGACTTCAGGCGATGAGGCCCAGGTGACGCGGCTCTTCTGGAAGGTCCCTGGAGTTGCTTGGAATCCCCTGTGATCCCGCGGGCCTTGCAGAGATCTGGTGAGGAGCCGACAACCTACAGGCCCCGTCCCGAGCCGGTGAGCGTCGGGGACAGGACCTGCAGATGCGGGAGGGGTGGAGGGAAGTGGGGGTGAGGGTGGTGGAGGGAAGTGGGGACCTCGTCAGCAGAGACGACCTCGGAGGAGGAGGTGAGGCGGATCGAGCGGATCGAGCCGGGGCGGCGCGTCAGTCCTCGGAGTCGCGACGGCGCTCCCACCGCTCGGACTGCCGGTCCATGAAGGAGGAGCGCTTCCTCCCGCCACTCTTGCCCCGGCCGGACTTGCCGCCACCGGTGGCGGACCGGTTCGAGCCCGAGGGGCTCTCGACCCGGGTCAGGGCCAGGGCCACCCCGCCGACGGCCACAAGGAAGCCCGCGACCCCCAGCAGGATGGAGACGAGGTTGTGGCGCACCGAGACCCCAGCAATGAGAAGGGCCAGACCGATGAGCACCAGGGCCACTCCCCCACCGATATGGCGGGGCGAGGGGCGCGAGAGCCGACGCTCCTCACGTTGGAGCGTCTGCGCCAGGTCGGGGTCGTCCTGGTGGAGCTGCGACTCCAGGTCCCGCAGGACCTGCTGCTCTCGCTCTGACAGTGCCATCATGCTCCTTGCTTCCGGGCGGGGCCGGGGATCTGCGCCGTAGTTGCCAGGATAGGCGCTGTGGGGGCTCAGGAGAAACTCGCGGGACAGGTTGGTCGAGATTGGTGGGATGAGCCGAGGCGGCGCGCCTGGACCCCGGATCGACCCGGACCGCCTGACGCCTCGTCTCCTTGACTCAGACTCACCGGCTCACCGCTCCTGCCCGTGGCCCTCACCTGGCCCTCACCGCCCCGCCTCATCATCGCGCCTCGGCCGACTCCGGTCGCCGCGCGCCGGTCGAGCGGCCCCGCTCCCGCCCCCTCCCAGGAGGCTGGCCGGTGCCAGAGCACCGTCGCCCCACCTGCGGCGCACGGCGTCGGCCGCTCGTTCCGAGGCGCCGCGCCGAGGGTCCTCGTCCAGGAGGAGCTGCACGCCGTCGTCGGGGCGCAGCAGTCCCTCGACCCGCACGCCCAGGAGGCGGAAGCCGCCGGCCGGCGTGGGCAGGGCGGAGTAGAGCGTGGAGACGGTCTCCCAGATGTCGTGGGCGAGGTCGGTGGGAACCGCCAGGGTGCGTGAGCGGGTGACGGTGGCGAAGTCGGCCCCTCTGGCCTTGAGGACGACGACGCGGCACCTCAGGTCCCCCGCTCGCAGGCGGGCGGCGCACTGATGGGTCTGGTCCAGCAGGACCCGTCTGGCGTGCTCGCGGTCGGTGACCGTGTCGAAGAAGGTCGTCTCGGTGCCCACCGACTTCTCCTCACGCACCGGCTCCACGCGGCGGGGGTCGAGTCCGTGGGACAGCTCGTGCAGGTGACGTCCGGCGGCTCGTCCCAGGATCTTCTCCAGGTGGCGCACGTCGGTGCTCGCCAGGGTGCGCACGTCGTTGATGCCCCACCTGGCCAGGACCTCCTGGGTTCGGGCGCCCACGCCCCACAGCGCTCCGACCGGCAGCAGGTTGAGGAAGTCCTGTGTGGCCTCGGCCGGGATGAGGAGCAGCCCGTCGGGCTTGGCGTGGGACGAGGCGAGCTTGGCGACGAACTTGGTGGAGGCGATGCCCACCGAGGCCGGAACGCCCACGCGCCGACGGACCTCGGAGCGGATCCACCTGCCGATGGTCACCGGGGTGCCCATGCGGCGCCTGGCCCCGGTCACGTCCAGGAAGGCCTCGTCGATACTCACCTTCTCCAGGACGGGAGTGACCTCCGCCAGGACGGACATGACCTGGGCCGAGACCTGGGAGTAGAGGCCGTGGCGCACGGGCAGGACCACGGCCTGGGGGCAGCGCCGGGAGGCCTCGGCCATGGACATCGCCGAGGAGACGCCGAAGGCGCGGGCCTCGTAGGAGGCGGCCGAGACGACGCCCCGGCCGTCGCGGCCGCCCACGATGACGGGACGGCCGACCAGCTCGGGGTGCTCGAGGAGCTCGACCGAGGCGAAGAACGCGTCCATGTCGACGTGGATGATGGGGGTCGCGGAGTCGTCGTCCCCCCAGGAGCGGCGCGCGGCCTGGGAACGGGGCGCCCGGCTCATCTCCACCTCCTCAGTGACAACGACGGGCTGAGAGCGACGGGCCCGCCCGGCGAGCCCCTGGCGTGCCGCTGACGCGCGGTGCGTCCGAGGCGTCCCGGCCGACAGCGCCCGGCACATACCCGGTGCCCGGCCGAAGCCTCCCTCAGCTCCTCTCAGGCTACCGTGGACCTGTGACACGTAAACGCAGGGCCTCCGGCGCCCCGGCGCTCACGGGCCTGCCCTCCGGCCCGGTGCGGACCTCCTTCGCCACGGCCGAGCTGGTGGCGCGCGATACCGGTGTCCTCCTCATGCTGGACGGCGCGGAGTCCTCCTTCCTGGACCTGCGCGATCCGTCCCACCTGGACTTCGAGTACCACCAGCAGATGGACGCGGTGCTGACGGCGCTGCGCGGAGGGGGCGGCCCCGTCAGGGCCCTCCACCTGGGTGGGGCGGGCTGCGCCCTGGCCAGGGCGTGGGACGCCGCCCGGCCCGGCTCCCAGCAGGTCGCCGTCGAGATCGACGAGATCCTGGCTGCCCGGGTGCGCACCTGGTTCGACCTGCCCCGCTCCCCCAGGCTGCGGATCCGGGTGGGTGACGCCGCCGAGGTGGTTGCAGGGCTGCGGCCCGGCCAGTGGGACGTCGTCGTGCGGGACGTGTTCAACGGCGGCAGCGTGCCGGCGCCCTGCCGGAGCCGGGAGTTCCTGGCCTCGTGTCTGGAGGCCCTCGCGCCCGGCGGGCTGCTGCTGGTCAACACCTCCTCCGTGCCCCGGGCTCAGGCCGGGGCCGAGATCGAGGCGCTCAGGGAGGCGCTGGGGGCGGGCTCCTCCGGCCTGGTGGTCGTCGCCGACCCGGCGGCGGTGCGCGGCCGGCGTCGGGGGAACCTGGTGCTGGTGGCCCGTCGTGAGCCCTTCACGGCTCCCGAGCTCGAGGAGGTCGAGCGGGCGGTGCGCCGTCTGCCGCTGCCGGTGCGCACCTGGCAGGCCGATGACCCCGCGCTGCCGCGCCCCGAGGGCGGCCGGGCCCGCTGAGGCGGCAGGCTCTCAGCCCGGTCGGGCTCGCCGTCAGCCCCCGCGTCCGGGGTTCCACCCCTGGGGGCCCAGGTCCCCGGAGTCGTTGGCCTCCAGGAAGGCCTCCAGACGGGCGCCGATCTCGTCGGCGCTGGGCAGGTTGAGGACGGGGGCGGTCGTGTCCACCTCACCGGTGGCGATCCGGGGGGCCATGGCGTCGTACTGGGCCTCCAGGGCGGAGACGACGGCGCTGACCTCCGGCTGCTGGGCGGCCTCGGCATTGATCTCGGCGCGGTTGATGCTGGCTGCGGCCTCCAGGTCCCCCACCGGCAGGGCCAGGCCGGTGGCCTGCACGACGGCGGTCAGCAGCGCCGAGGCCCCTTGCGGGAACTCGTCTCGGGCCACGTAGTGCGGGATCGCGGCCGACACGCCCCGGGAGTCCAGGCCCAGCTCGCCCAGCCGCAGCTCGAGGTAGGCCGACATCGAGCCGGGCAGCTCGACGTGGCCGAAGAGCTCGGGCTGGTTGGGCAGCAGGTCGGGCTGGCTGCCGTGGTGATGCACGTAGGTCGGACGCGTGTGGGGCACGGCCATGGGGATGCCGCTCATACCGATCGCCTGGCTCACGCCCATGGACACGGCCAGGTGCGCCACGGCCCCGACGAACTCGTCCCACCGGTAGTCCGGCTCGCTGCCGTGGAGCAGCAGGAGGTCCTCGCCGTCGTCGTCATGGAGGAGGTCGAGGACCAGCTCGGGCATGACGACCGAGGAGTAGGTGTTGTGGACGAAGGTCATCGTGGGGCGCCGGGCGCGGTAGTCCACGAGGGCGTCGATGTCGAAGGTGGCCAGGCGCTCGCTGGGCAGGGTCATCAGCAGCTGGTCGACGGCCAGGGCACCGGCGTTGCCGGCGTCCATGGCCCCCTCGAAGTAGTGGATGAGGACCCTCGGGGAGATCGGCTGATCCGCGGGGTGCTGGATGGTGAACAGTGGTCTCACGAGCCCGTCTCCTCCTGTCTGGTCTGGTCCGTCCTCCCACGGCTCCTGTCCGCCTCCGGGCCCACCGTCCTGCTGCCGGAGCAGGAGGCGAGGCCGACGGGGCCGGGAAGGTTCGTGTACGTGTCGTGCAATGGTCTCAGCGGTCTCAACATGGTCTTGGCTCGGTACTCGGCTCGTCCCTGCCATGGTCGGGCGACGTCGACTCGGTGACGAGATTCGGCGTTTTATCAGGATTCGTCCGGGTGAGTGCCTGGGAACAGCGGATAGCGTCCTCGGCACTTCTGCCAACACCTTCTGGATTGTCGATGTTCCCGCCCGCACCGGGTTCGGGCGACGTGTTCGCCCTCGGCGTCCCCACCGGGGCTTCAGCAGGAGAATAATGGGTCGACCGTACTGAAGCCATCACCGACCCCAGTACCCGTCAGCGTCAACCAGTGCCGGTGAGTGCTCCTTGCGCGCCCACCGGCCAGAACCCGAACCGATGCGAGGCTTTGTGAGTCAGACGATCCCCTCTCACCCGCCGCAGTCCCAGCGGGAGACACGTCAGCGGGCGGAAGACGCTGCACAAGACGCTGCGGGAGACAACGCGGGCAGCGTCCGCGAGCGCGAGGTGCGCGGCGAGCAGGAGGTCGTCGACCTCGCCTACAGCGAGCTGGACCGTCAGCTCGCCCAGGCCCGTCGTTCCCTGGCCCGTACCGAGGCCCAGGGCGTCAGCGGCACCCACCAGTCACGCGGGGAGCGCGACGCCTACGCCGTGCACTACTCGTCGCTGGTCTCCTCCCTGGAGGGGGTCGAGGACCGCCTGGTCTTCGGGCGGATGGACATGAGCCGGGCGCCCGACGACGCGGCGGGATCAGCCGACGCGGGTACCGCCTCCGGGGCCGGGTCGGCGTTCTCTCCCGGCTCGGGCCGGGGCGTGGGCAGCTCCTCCCCGGTGACCGATGGGGGGCGGCGCCACTACGTGGGTCGGATCGGGCTGCAGGACGCTCAGCACCGCGAGGTGATCCTGGACTGGCGCGCGCCCCTGGCCCGGGCCTTCTACCAGGCCACGGCCTCCCACCCCATGGGGCTGGTGCGCCGTCGGCACATCGACACCCGGACCCGCCGGGTGCTCGGGGTGGAGGACGAGGTCCTCGACCTGGACGCCTTGGGGGCCGACGGCGCCCCGGAGGGCTCGTCCGGGGCCGCGGTGGCCGCCGGGCAGCTGCAGGGCGAGGGCGCCCTCATCGCCGCGATGTCCACGGCCCGTGACGGCCGGATGGGTGACATCGTGGCCACGATCCAGGCCGAGCAGGACCGGATCGTCACCTCCTCGGGACGGGGCGTGCTCGTGGTCCAGGGCGGCCCGGGAACGGGCAAGACGGCGGTGGCGCTGCACCGGGTGGCCTACCTGTTCTACTCCGAGCGCGAGCGCCTGGAGCGCTCGGGCGTGCTGCTGGTGGGACCGTCGCGGACCTTCCTGCGCTATGTGGAGCAGGTGCTGCCCTCCCTGGGTGAGACGGGTGTGGTCTCCACGACGATCGGGGACCTGGTTCCGGGGGTTCGGGCCACGGCGCAGGAGGACGCCCGCATCGCCGAGATCAAGGGGCGCTCCCTGTGGGTCAAGGCCCTGGAGACCGCGGTGCGGGGCCTGCAGCGGGTCCCCGAGGCCCCGCGCGAGATCGAGGTCCAGGGGGTGCGTCTGAGGCTGGAGCCCGGCGACGTGCGCGAGGCGGGCTCACGGGCCCGCCGGGGCGGCAAGCCCCACAACCTGGCCCGGGAGACCTTCGTGCTGTGGCTGCTGGAGCGCCTGACCGACCAGTACGCGGCGGCCACCAACCAGGACGCCTCGGACGCGGACACGCGCGCATGGATCCGCGAGGACATCCGCACCGCCCGCGACGCCCGCCGGGAGATCAACCTGTGCTGGATGCCGACGACGCCCGAGGGGCTGCTGGAGCGGCTGTGGAGCCGCCCGGCCCTCCTGGAGCAGGTGGCCCCCTCCCTGAGCGAGCGGGAGCGGGCGCTGCTGTACCGGGAGCCGGGAGGTGCTCTCACGCCGGCGGACATCCCGCTCATTGACGAGCTGGCCGAGCTGCTGGGCCCCAGTGAGGACGCCCAGGCCCGACGCGCCCGGCTGGAGGCCCGACGCCGCGAGGACCTGGTGGCCTACGCGGCTCAGGCGATCGAGGCCCAGGACCTGGGTGACGGGATGGTCAGCGCCGAGATGCTCGCCGACCGGGTCTCCCAGGGAGGTCCCACGCTCACCCTGGCCGAGCGGGCGCGGGCGGATCGGACGTGGACCTACGGGCACGTCGTCGTCGACGAGGCCCAGGAGCTCGGTGCCATGGCCTGGCGGGCGCTGGCGCGCCGCTGCCCGGTGCGCTCCTTCACGGTGGTGGGGGACCTGGCCCAGTACTCCGGACCCCACGCCCCGGACAGCTGGGGCGAGGTGCTCTCCGCCCTGGGGACGGCGGCGCAGGAGCCTGGCGGGCGGTCCCGGTCCCAGTCCCGTCACCGGGCCCGTTCGCGCTCCCGGCAGGGCAGGCAGTCGGGGCGCTCGCGCGGCGGGTCGACCCCGCTGCGCGAGGAGGCTCTCAGCGTCTGCTACCGCACGCCGGCCACGATCATGGAGGTGGCCGAGGAGACGGTGACGCGGCTGGGTCACCCGCCGGTCTACCCGGTGCGCTCGGTGCGCGACCTGCCCGACTGCCTCGAGATCACTGAGGTCGCTGATATCTCAGCATTCTCCGACACCGCAGAGAACGCGGAAGCCGCTGAGACCACTGAGGCTGCCGGCGTGTGGGCCCAGGCTCTGCGCGAGGCCGTGAGTGAGGAGTCGATCCGTCTTGACCGGGAGGTGGGCGCCGGAGTCGGGCGCATCGCGGTCATCTCGCCCTCGCCTCGCCGCACCGAGGCGCTGCTGCGCCAGGACCCGGACCTGGCCGCCGCGATGGAGGCACCGGGCGGGGACGTGCTGCGCTCGCGGCTGCTGGTGGTCAGCCCGGTGCTGTCCAAGGGGCTGGAGTTCGACGTCGTCGTGCTGGTGGACCCGGCTGACATCGGTGAGCGCAGCGCAGGGGACCTGTATGTGGCGATGACCCGCCCCACGCGCCGTCTGCGGGTGGTCAGCCGTCTTCCCCTGCCGCAGGGGCTTGAGGCTCGTTCCGGCAGCCGGTGAGCGGGATCGCACACGGCCTTCGGCGGCGCTGAGCCCGCAGGTTACGCCACCGTAGGTTACGGTTGCTCCTGACCTCTCGCCGTCGCGTCCGGTGGCGCCCGCGGCGGGCGGGACCTTCCTGTCAGCGGAAGGCTCACGGCAGACAAGGGGGAAGACCCATGAGTGCTCCACGCACGTCGACACCCGCGCAGACCGACGACCGCGCAGACCGCGGTGGCGAGCCCGGTGCGACCGATGACGTCACGTCGACGACCGGCTCGGGCGCCTCACGGGACACCGTTGTCGAGGCCGTCTACCGGTCGGCCGGGGTGCCCGACACGATCGCCGCGGTCAGCGAGCCCCTGTCCTGCATGCTGCGCGACGCCGCCCGGGACTTCCCGGACCGGGTCGCTCTGGACTTCCTGGGTGCCACGACCACCTACTCCCAGCTGGAGACCCAGGTGGCTCGGGCCGCCGAGGCCCTGCGGGGTCTGGGGGTCGGGCGCGGGGACGTCGTCGGGGTGATTCTCCCCAACTGCCCTCAGCACGTGGTCCTGGCCTATGCGGCCTGGCGTATCGGCGCGATCGTCGCCGAGCACAACCCGCTGGCCCCGGCCGCCCAGCTGCGCGAGCAGTTCCACATCCACCGCGGGCGAGTCATCATCGCCTGGGAGAAGACCCTCGAGCGCCTGGTGGCGGCGGTGGGCTCCCTGGAGGCGGCGGGCCTGGGGGACCTGAGCGTGTACTCGGTGGACCTGTCCCGTCACCTGCCGCTGCGCAGCCGCCTGGCCCTGAGGCTGCCGGTGGCCGCCGCCCGCACCCAGCGCCACGAGCTGCGCGGCAAGGTCCCGGCCGGGGTGCGCTCCTGGGACGACCTGGCGGCCTCGACCACGCCCCTGGCCACGGGCTTCCCCCTGCCAGAGGTCTCCGACACCGCGGCACTGCTGTACACCGGTGGGACCACGGGCACGCCCAAGGCGGTGTGCCTGACCCACGAGAACCTGCGCTCCAACGCCGAGATGTCCCTGGCCTGGGCGTCTCGCACCACGAGCCTGGGCAAGGAGACCTTCTACGCCGTCCTGCCCTTCTTCCACGCCTTCGGGATGTCCCTGTCGCTGCTGTGCGCGGTGGGGCTGGCCGCCACCCAGGTGGTGCTGCCCAAGTTCGGGGCGGACCTGGTGCTGGCCGCCTGGAAGCGGCGCCCGGCGACCTTCTTCCCGGGGGTTCCGGTCATGTTCGACCGCCTGGTGACCAGGGCCCGGGCCACGGGCGCCGACCTGTCCTCCTGCACGATCGCCGTGTGCGGGGCGGCCCCCAACCCGCTGGCCGTGGCCCAGGCGTGGGAGGAGGCCACCGGCGGCACGATCATCGAGGGCTACGGCATGACCGAGTCCTCCCCCATCATCCTGGGCAACCCCATCTCTCCTGCGCGCCGGCCCGGCACCCTGGGGGTGCCCTACCCCTCCACGCAGGTGCGGCTGGTGGACCCCGAGAACGTCGAGCGGGAGGTGGCTCCCGGCGAGGTCGGTGAGCTGCTGGCCCGCGGCCCGCAGGTCTTCACCGGCTACTGGGACAACCCCTCAGAGAGCGCCGAGGTGCTGCTGCCCGGAGGCTGGCTGCGCACCGGCGACCTGGTGCGCCAGGAGGAGGACGGCTTCTACGTCATCGCCGACCGCCGCAAGGAGCTCATCATCTCCGGGGGCTTCAACATCTACCCCACGGAGGTGGAGGCCGCGGTGCGCTCGATGCCTCAGGTGGAGGAGGTCGCCGTCGTCGGGCTGCCGGCCGAGGCCGGTAACGAGTCCGTCGTCGCCGCGATCCTGCCCAAGGAGGGCCAGACGGTCACTCTGGAGCAGGTACGCGAGTGGGCGGCCAAGACCCTGTCCAACTACGCCCTGCCGCGGCAGATCGCGATCCTTACCGAGATGCCCCGCTCCCAGATCGGCAAGGTGCTGAGGCGCGTGGTGCGCGAGGAGCTCCTGGCGGCCCGGGAGGCGGCCTCCGGTGCCGCGACGGCGGCGGCCGTCTCCATCGTCGAGCACCTGCCCGGCAGGAGCGAGCGCAGGGACGACGGCAGGCATGACGTCAGGGAGGACTCCAAGAACGATGCCAGGAACGGCCATGCCTCCCACTGAGCTCACCGCCCCTGCGCACCACTGACTGCTTCCACACACCGAGACCGCCCACCCGCCCCCCCACAGACATGAGCAACAGCACCATCGACGCCGGCGCCTCATCACAGCAGGCCGCTGAGGACTACCGCCGCTACCTGCGCCCTCACTACCAGCCGGGGATCCCCGCGGCGATCGAGGTGCCCGAGGGGCCCCTGAGCCGGCTGCTGGAGACGGCGGCACGCTTCTACCCCGACCGGGTCGCCATCGACTTCCTGGGCGCCGCGATGACCTACCGCGAGCTGCTCGAGGCCTCCGAGCGCGCGGCGCAGGTACTGCGCACCTCGGGCGTGCACAAGGGCGACCGGGTGGCCCTCATCATGCCGAACTGCCCGCAGCACGCTGTCGCGCTCTACGGGGCTCTGCGCATCGGGGCGATCGTGGCCGAGCACAACCCGCTGGCCCCCGCCGAGGAGATCCGCTCCCAGCTGGCCGCGCACGGGGCGCGGGTCGTCATCGTGTGGGAGAAGGGCATCGATCTCGTCTGCGCCCCTGGGGATCTTGAGGATCCTGCCGCCCAGGTGGCCGGAGGGGACCGGCTCGGGGGCCGCACGGTCTTCACCGTGGACCTCTCGGCGGCGATGCCGGTGCGCCTTCGCGCCGCGCTGCGCCTGCCGGTGGAGCGGGCCCGCCGGCAGAGGGCCGCCTTCCGGGCGGGCAGCCTGCCAGGCGGCGTGCGCTCCTGGGACAGGGAGGTGGCCGGCGCCCACCGGATCCCCTCGCGCTTCCCCTACCCGGCGGGCTCGGACGTCGCGGTCCTGCTGCACACCGGCGGGACGACCGGCAGCCCCAAGGCCGCGATGCTCACGCACCAGAACCTTCGGGCCAACGCCAACCAGGCCATCGCCTGGGTGCCGATGCTGCACGAGGGCGGGGAGAACTTCCTGTGCCTGCTGCCCTTCTTCCACGCCTTCGGACTGACCTTCAACCTGTTCTGCGCGGTGCAGAAGGCCGCCACCCAGGTGATGCTGCCCAGGTTCTCGGTGGACCAGGTGCTCGCCGCGCACGAGCGGCGCCCCTTCACCTTCTTCGTCGGGGTGCCGGTCATGTTCGAGCGGATCCTCGACGGCGCCCAGAAGAGGGGCACGAGCCTGCGCACCCTGCGCTACGGGGTGTGCGGGGCCGCCCCGATGCCTCCGGAGGTCGGCGCCCGCTGGGAGAAGGCGACCGGCGGATTCTTCGTCGAGGGCTACGGCATGACCGAGACGAGCCCCATCGTCGCGGGCACGCCCATGGGGCCCTCGCGGCGGCTCGGCGCCCTGGGCCTGCCATTTCCCTCCACGGATGTGCGCGTCGTCGACCCCGAGGACCCGGACCCGTCCCGGGAGGTGCCCGACGGCGAGCCGGGCGAGCTGCTGGTGCGCGGCCCCCAGGTGTTCGCCGGCTACTGGGAGGACGAGGCGGCCACCCGGGCCGCGACCCTGCCGGGCGGCTGGCTGCGCACGGGCGACATCGTGCGCCGCGAGGACTCCTTCCTGTGGATGGCCGACCGCAAGCGCGAGCTCATCCTGACCGGCGGCTTCAACGTCTACCCCAGTCAGGTCGAGGCGGCGATCCGCTCCCTGGAGGGCGTGGCCGACGTCGCCGTCGTGGGACTGCCCGACGGCGCCAGGGGCGAGCTTGTGTGCGCCGCCGTCGTCCTGGCCGACGGGGCCACGCCGGGGTCCGTGACCCTGGAGGCGGTGCGCGAGCACGCCGAGCGGACAGTTCCGCGCTACGCGCTGCCGCACCGCCTGGAGATCATCGAGGAGATGCCCCGCTCCCAGATCGGCAAGGTCCTGCGCCGCGTCGTGCGCGAACGGGTGCTCGCCGCAGGCAGCTGACTCGTCCCCAGCCGTCCCTCGCCGACGCTACGGGGTGAGCGCCCGCTCCCAGGGCTCGACGTCGCCGGGGACCACCCGGAAGATCGGGTGCGCCTCGAGGCAGTCCGGCAGGGGCGGGAGCTCGGGGGCACGCCCAGCCAGCTTGACCTCGAGGTGCCTGCGCTCCAAGTCCATCTGCCCCTCGGTCACTGTCAGGCTGACGCCGGTGCAGTCAGCCTCAGGCACGTCGATGCGGGAGGCGTCGAAGCGGTAGCCGCGCCGGACGGCCTCCTCACGCAGCCCCCACAGGTAGGCGGCCACCACCGCAGCCGGCGTCGTCGGGGCGGACACGCCGCGAAAGCGTTCGAGCTGGGGGTGGTTGCGGTAGCCGCGGGTGCGCCCGGCCAGCACCGCCTGGGCCAGCAGTGTCTCCCTCCAACAGGCCACCAGCCCCACGCGGTCCAGGTGGGAGGGGTGAAGCGACCACATGCGCACGGCTGCAGCCCTTTCCGTCTTACAGGCCTACAGCAGTCCAGAGGCGGCCAGGACCTCGCGCAGGGCGGCGACCTCGTCGGCCTCAGCGCGCACGAGGGGCAGGCGCAGGGTGGGGCTGGGCAGGCGCCCCTGCAGGTGCAGGGCCTCCTTGGCCATGACGGCGCCCTGGCCGCCGCCCATGATGGCGTGAACCAGGGGGCGCAGCGTCCGGGCCAGGGCGCGGGCACTGGCCAGGTCACCGGCGTCGACGGCGGCGATCATGTCCCGCCAGGAGTGGGCATCGGCGTGGGCGGCCACGGAGATGACGCCGGAGGCGCCGTGGGCGAGCCAGGCGAAGTTGAGGCCGTCATCGCCGGAGTAGTACTCCAGGCCGGTGGACTCCATACGCTGGAAGCCCTGCTCGACGTCCCCGGTGGCGTCCTTGACGGCCTTGACCCGGGGGTTCTCGGCCAGGCGGGCCAGAGTGGCCTCGGTGATCCGCACACCGGTACGCCCGGGGATGTCGTAGATCATGACGGGCAGGTCGGTGGCCTCGACGACGGCGTTGATGTGCTGGTAGACGCCCTCCTGGCTGGGGCGGTTGTAGTAGGGGGCGTTGATGAGCAGGCCCTCGGCGCCGGCCTCCTGGGAGGCCTGACCGATGCGCACCGCGTGGGCGGTGTCGTTGGAGCCAGCGCCGGCCATGACCATGGCGCGCCCGGCCAGGGCGTCCTTGACCTGACGGATCAGCTCCTGCTTCTCGGGGGTGTGGGTGGTCGGGGACTCGCCGGTGGTGCCCGACAGGAGGATCATGTCGGCGCCGTCGTCCACGAGGCTGGCCGCCAGCGCGCGGGCGGCGTCGAAGTCGACCTCCCCGTCGGGTGTGAAGGGCGTGACCATGGCGACGCCGACGGAACCGAAGCTGCGGGAGGGGGCTGCGCTCATGGTGCCACCCTAACGCGCGCCGGTCCGGCGGAAGACGCGTTCTCACGATCTGTCGGATAGGCGAGGAGCGGTCAGCCTACGAGCCGATTTGTCCGTATGGGACGACTTTGAAGCCTCCGTCCCCTACCAGCGCCGAGACGGGAACCCTCTGACCTGCACAAACGCAATCCGCCCCCGTGAGACGAGCAGTCAAAGTCGTCCCATACGGACACTTTCCCGCCACATGCCTTGCCACCGAGCCTTCTCCAGACCTCGTACCCACGGCGCCCGGGCCTCCGGACGCGACTGCGTGCGGTGCGCGTAGTGTTGTGCTCGTATCCACGGCGCCCGGGCCTCCGACACCGACATGCGCAACGGTCATAGGCTCGGGGTATGGACTCCTCGACCCCCGCAAGCCCCTCGTCTTCCGCAAGCCCGGACGGCTCCTTCCCGGGCGCCGACCCGCTGAACGGGCTCGGCCCGGACCTGGACGCGCGCGCACCGCACCAGCACGCCCATGGCGGCGCCCAGGGCCCGGCGGGCTTCGTGCGCCCGGCCCGGGTGGAGGACCTGGAGGCGATCGGCGAGGTCCAGGCCGCCACGATGCTCGCCTCCCTTCAGGCCGGGCACGCCGCCGAGCACGACTCCCCCCTGCCCGAGGGCGTGCGGGCCATGATCGCCGCTCCGGTCATCGCGGCCGGCTGGGAGGCGGCCGTGGTCGAGCCGCCCTCGCCCCGGCACCACGTCCTGGTGGCGACCACCGCCGGGGGCGGCGCCGAGGACCGGGCGGTGGTGGGCCTGCTGGGCCTGGCCCCCACGCAGTCCATGGACGCCAAGGGCCAGGTGGATGAGGCCGGCGTCCGGGCCGTGGAGGTCACGGCCCTGGGCGTGGAGCCCGCCAGCCAGCGCCGAGGTCACGGGTCCAGACTCCTGGCCGCCGCCGTGGACCTGGCCCGCCAGGACGGCGCCAGGGCGCTGGTGGCCTGGGCCGTGCGCGGAGATGAGTCGGTTGGCCGGCTCCTGGCCTCCGTCGGCATGGCGCCCACCGGGGCGCACCGGGTGCTCGGCGTCGGCGAGGGCATCACCGAGGACTGCTGGGCGGCCTCACTGTAGAGTCCCCCGCCACTCCCCCGCCTTAGAGATCGAGCAGGGCGTCCAGGCCGATGGTCAGGCCGGGACGGCTGGAGACCTGCCGGACGGCGAGGACCACCCCGGGCATGAAGGAGGCCCGGTCGAAGGAGTCGGTGCGGATGGTCAGCTGCTCACCGGGGTTGCCGAGCACGACCTCCTCGTGGGCGGTCAGCCCCCGCAGGCGCACGGCGTGGACGTGGACGCCGTCGACGACGGCGCCGCGGGCACCGTCCGGGTCGGTCTGGGTGGCGTCCGGCATGGCACCCAGGCCCGCCTCTACGCGGGCGGCGGCGATGCCCTGGGCGGTGGCGACCGCGGTGCCCGAGGGGGCGTCGACCTTGTTCGGGTGGTGGAGCTCGATGACCTCGGCGGACTCGAAGTAGGGGGCGGCCTTGGCGGCCAGGCTCATAGCGAGCACCGCGGACAGGGCGAAGTTCGGGGCGATGAGGACGCTGCGGCCGGCGGCCTCGGGCCGGGCCAGGTGCTCGCTGACGCGCTCGTAGGACTCCTGGTTCCAGCCGGTGGTGCCGACGACGACGTCCACCCCGGCGTCAATCAGGGCGTGGACATTGGCCTCGGTGACGCTGGGGACGGTGAAGTCGACGGCGACGTCGGCGCCGGCCAGGTGCTCGGCGTCGAGGGGGTCCCCTACGTCAAGGCGGGCCACGAGCTCGAGGCCCTCGGCGTCCTGGACCGCCTGGCAGACGGTCGATCCCATGCGCCCGGCGGCGCCCACAACAGCTACGCGAATCGTCATGGCTCCACCCTAGCGACTCACTCGCCGGCCGCGGGAGACGTCTTGCCCGTCGGCGCCAGCAGGCCGGGGCGGATGAGCTCCAGCCAGCGCCGGCGGACCTCGACCGGACTGTCAGCGGGGCAGAAGACCATGAGGATGTAGAGGTCGGAGACGGTGAGGTCGGCCCGCAGCCGCCCCTCTTCACGCCCCACCTCGATGAGGCGCTCCAGCGCCTCAGTGGCCCGAGCCTCCGGCTCCGAGCACTCCACCGGCGCCCCCAGGGCCAGCGCGACGGTCTTGGCGGAGTGACTCCTCGCGATCATCTCCAGTGCCCGTTCCAGGAAGTCCAGGAGCTCCTGCGCGGCGTCGGCCCGGCGGGCCTCGACCCGCGCCCACGCCTCCCGAGCGTCTGCGGCCAGGGCCTCGACGTACTGGTTGACGACCGCCGCGAGCAGGTCCGCCTTGTTGGGGAAGTGCCGGTAGAGCGTGCCGACGGCGACGCCGGCCGCCTGGGCGATCTCCCCCATGGCCACCTCGGCGCCTCGCTCGGTCACCAGTCGTCTGGCGGCCTCAAGGATGCCGGTCCGGTTGCGCACCGCATCGGCGCGCCTCGACGACCGCTCCGGCGACGTCCCAGTCGTTGCTGGCTGCTCCGCCCCCTGCTCGACGGCGCCATCCTTCATCCGAGTCACGCTTCTCCGTCCTCCCTGCCTTATCCATTCCGAGCACGAGCCCGTGACGTGCCGAGTGTCTCAGTTGCACAAAGGTGAATCCTCGTTCAGGATATTACATGAACGAAGATTCAGGTTAGCGAGAGGACACCTCAGACGATGACGACCACCACGCCCACCGAGGCCGCCATGACCTCCACCGAGAGCTCCGCATCGGAGCACTCAGAGTATTCGTCGAACCGCACCGCGCTCGTCACCGGAGCCTCCTCCGGCATCGGCGAGGACACCGCCCGCAAGCTCCAGGCGCTGGGCTACACCGTCTACGGCGCGGCCCGTCGCACCGACCGCCTCCAGGCCCTGGCCGCCGACGGCATCCGCCCGCTGGCCATGGACGTCACCGACGACGCCTCGATGAGCGCCGGCGTGGACCGCATCCTCGCCGAGACCGGCCGCATCGACGTCCTGGTCAACAACGCCGGCTACGGCTCCTACGGCGCCATCGAGGACGTCCCGATCGACGAGGCCCGCCGCCAGTTCGAGGTCAACGTCTTCGGCCTGGCCCGCCTGACCCAGCTGGTGACCCCGCACATGCGCACCCAGGGCTCGGGCACCATCATCAACATCTCCTCCATGGGCGGAAAGCTGACCACGCCGCTGGGCGGCTGGTACCACGCCACCAAGTACGCCGTCGAGTCCCTCAGCGACGCGCTGCGCATGGAGCTGCGCCCCTTCGGGATCGACGTCGTCGTGGTCGAGCCCGGCGGGATCCGCACCGAGTGGGCCTCGATCGCCGCCGACCACCTGGAGGCCACCGCCGAGGGCAGCGCGTACGCCGAGCAGATCAAGGCCGTGGCCGGAGCCATGCGCAGCGAGTCCAACCAGCGGCGCTACTCCCCGCCCGAGGTCATCGCCCGCACCGTCGGCAAGATCGTCACCGCCCGCCACCCGCGGACCCGCTACGCGGTGGGCTTCATGGCCAAGCCGCTCATCGCCGCGCGTCGTGTCCTGCCCGACCGCGCCTTCGACCACCTCATCGGCGCCGCCTTCGGGATGCTGCGCTGATCGAGGCCGGCGCGGACCACGAGCACCGGGGCCGACGACGTACTGCGAGCGGCAGCCGTCGTCGGCCCCTGACGTGACTGGGCCGGGTGGCGGCCGACGTCAGTCGACCGGTCCCACGAGGATGCGGGCGCGCTTCTGGTCCACCAACCAGGCGGCCATCTCCCGGACCTCCTCAGGGGTCACGGCCTCCAGGCGGCGCAGGTTGTCCTCCATCGAGCGCAGGCGCCCGGTGACGACCTCGGCGCGCCCCAGGCGCCCCATGCGCGCCAGGGAGTCCTCCCCGCCGAGCACCATGGCGCCGCGCAGCTGGCCCCGGGCCCGCGCCATCTCCCGGTCGGTGACGCCGTGCTCGGCGAGCTTCTCGAACTCGCCGATCATGACGGCGCTCACCTCATCGACGTCGCTGGGGGCGCAGCCGGCGTAGAGCCCGAAGGCGCCGGCCCCCGCGTAGGAGGTGTCGAAGGCGTAGGTGGTGTAGGCCAGGCCCCGCTTCTCACGCACCTCCTGGAACAGGCGCGAGGACATGCCCCCGCCCAGGATGGTGGTGAGCACGCTCATGGCCCAGCGCCGCTCGTCGCGCACGGCGATGCCCTGACAGGTCAGGTACAGGTGGGTCTGCTCGCTCTCGCGCGGGACGGTGATGTCGTGGACGTCCAGGGCCGTGAAGGGCTCGATCTCGAAGCGGCGCTCGCGCGGGACCGCGTCGGGTGAGGCGTCCCAGCCGGCTGCGGCCAGGTCGGCGGCCACGCGCTCGCAGACCTCGTCGTGGTCGACGGCGCCGGCGGCCGCCACCACGAGGGTGTCGGAGGCGTAGGTGCGCTTGTAGTGCTCCCACACGGCGTCGCGCGGCACGGCGGTGACGGTCTCGTTGGTGCCGCCGATGGGGCGGCCCAGCGGCGTGTCCTCGCCGAAGGCGGCGCGGGCGAAGGCCTCCTGGGCAACGTCGGCGGGGTCGTCGGCGGCGTCGGCGAGCTCGGAGACGATGACGCCGCGCTCGGTCTCGACGTCGGTGGGCTCCAGGAGCGAGGAGGTCACCATGTCGGCGAGCACGTCGAGGGCCTCCATGCCGTCGGGGGCGAGCACGCGGGCGTAGTAGGAGGTGTGCTCCTTGGAGGTGGCGGCGTTGGACTCACCACCGATCATGTCGAAGGCCTCGGCGATGTCGTGGGCGTCGCGCGTGGCGGTGCCCTTGAACAGCAGGTGCTCCAGGAAGTGGGTGGAGCCCTCCTGGCCGGGCGCCTCGTCCCGGCTGCCGACGCCGAACCACATGCCGATCGACGCCGAGCGCAGGCCCGGCACGGACTCGGTGATGACACGCACCCCGCCGGGCAGGACGGAGCGGCGGGTGAGAGCCCCGTCGTCGTGCAGGGTCAGCTCGGTACCGTCGCGGCCGGGCCGTCCGCGACGCAGCTCCACCTCGGAGTAGTCGGTCGGGCTCGAGGTCTCCCCTGCTGCCGGGCTCGGGGGAAGGACTGCGGACGTGGGAGCCGCCGGCTGCGCTGAGCCGGTTCGCATGTCTGGGTTGGTCACCCGCGAAGACTAACGGGGAGGTGGGCCCGCTGTCGTTCCGGCAACCCACCGCGCCCTGCCGCGCGCAGCGAACGCGCTGGCGAACGACGGTGCCCTCGCCCGGTCCACTGGACCGGGCGAGGGCACCGTCAAGACGCGTCAGTCGGCTAACGCCGCTGGGAGGGCCTCACTCCTCCTCGGAGGAGTCGGCGGTGCGCATCCGACGGCGGCGCGGGCGACGCTCGCGGCGCGGCTGCTCGCCCTCACCGTCCTTGCTCTCGCGGCTCTCACGCTCACGGCGCGGGCCGCTCTCGCGGGAGGCCTTGCGGGCCGCCTCGCCCTCGGCCTCGGCGGCCAGCTGCTCGTCGGTGAGGACCGCGTGCAGGCTCAGCTTGCCGCGCTGGTCGATCTCGGCCAGCTCGACCTGGACCTTGTCACCCACGCCCAGGACGTCCTCGACGTTCTCCACGCGCTTGCCGCCGACGAGCCGGCGGATCTGGGAGATGTGGAGCAGGCCGTCCTTGCCGGGGGTCAGCGAGACGAAGGCGCCGAAGGTCGTGGTCTTGACCACGGTGCCCACGAAGCGCTCGCCGATCTCGGGCATCTGCGGGTTGGCGATGGCGTTGACGGCGTCCCGGGCGGCCTCGGCCGAGGGGCCGTCGGAGGCGCCGATGTAGACGGTGCCGTCGTCCTCGACCGTCAGGTCCGCGCCGGTGTCCTCCTGGATCTGGTTGATCATCTTGCCCTTGGGGCCGATGACCTCGCCGATCTTGTCCACCGGGATGCGCACGGCCAGCACGCGCGGAGCGGTGGGAGCCATCTCGTCAGGGGTGTCGATGGCCTGGGCCAGGACGTCGAGGATGAACAGGCGGGCGTCACGGGCCTGGCTGAGCGCACCGGCCAGGACCTCGGAGGGCAGGCCGTCGAGCTTGGTGTCCAGCTGGAGGGCGGTGATGAAGTCGCGGGTTCCGGCGACCTTGAAGTCCATGTCCCCGA
The DNA here is from genome assembly GCF_900637975.1 of Actinomyces viscosus. Taxonomy (NCBI): domain Bacteria; kingdom Bacillati; phylum Actinomycetota; class Actinomycetes; order Actinomycetales; family Actinomycetaceae; genus Actinomyces; species Actinomyces viscosus. The sequence continues at coordinate 1,247,290 of NZ_LR134477.1, forward strand.
AGGCGTCCTCGGAGCCGAGGATGTCGGTGAGGGTGGCCCACTTGGTCTCGCCGTCGATGACCTCGTGCATGAGGCCCATGGCGATACCGGCCACGGGGGCGCGCAGCGGGACACCGGCGTTGAGCAGGGACAGCGTGGAGGCGCACACCGAGCCCATGGAGGTCGAGCCGTTGGAGCCCAGGGCCTCGGAGACCTGGCGGATCGCGTAGGGGAAGTCCTCGCGGGTGGGCAGGACGGGCACGAGGGCCCGCTCGGCCAGGTTGCCGTGGCCGATCTCGCGGCGCTTGGGGGCACCCACGCGGCCGGTCTCACCGGTGGAGAAGGGCGGGAAGTTGTAGTTGTGCATGTAGCGCTTGTGGGTGACCGGGGAGAGGTCGTCCACCTGCTGCTCCATGCGCAGCATGTTGAGGGTGGTCACGCCCAGGATCTGGGTCTCGCCGCGCTCGAAGATGGCCGAGCCGTGGACGCGGGGCAGGACCTCAACCTCGGCGGCCAGGGTGCGGATGTCCTTGAGGCCGCGCCCGTCCATGCGCACGCCCTCGGTGAGGGTGCGGTGGCGCACGATCTTCTTGGTCACGGAGCGGAAGGCGGCCTTGAGGGCCTTGGTGTCCTCCTCGGTGGGGAAGGACTCGGCGAGCTCGGCCAGGACCTCGTCGCGCACGGCGTCGGTGGCCAGGTCACGGGCCTGCTTGCCCTCGGTGGCGATGGCGGCGGCCAGGCCGTGGGCCTCGGCGGCCTTCTCGACGGCGTCGTACTGCTCGTCGGAGTAGTCCAGGTAGAGGGGGAACTCGGCGGTGGGCTTCGAGGCGTGCTGGGCGACCTCGAGCTGGGCCTCGCACAGGGCCTTGATGTGGGGCTTGGCGGCCTCCAGGCCCTCAGCGACGACGGCCTCGGTGGGGGCCACGGCCCCGGCGTTGATGAGCTCCCAGGCGTGCTCGGTGGCGCCGGCCTCGACCATCATGATGGCGACGTCGCCGGACTCCAGCACACGGCCGGCCACGACCATCTGGAAGGTGGCGCGCTGCTGCTCGGAGTAACGGGGGAAGGCCACCCAGTGCCCGTCGATGAGGGCCAGGCGGGTGCCGGCCACGGGCCCGGAGAAGGGCAGGCCGGCGATCTGGGTGGACATCGAGGCGGCGTTGATGGCCAGGACGTCGTAGTCGTCGTCGGGGTGGATGGCCAGGACGGTCTCGACGACCTGGACCTCGTTGCGCAGGCCCTTGACGAAGGAGGGGCGCAGCGGGCGGTCGATGAGGCGGCAGGCCAGGATGGCGGCGGTGCCGGCGCGGCCCTCGCGGCGGAAGAAGGAGCCGGGGATGCGACCGGCGGCGTACTGGCGCTCCTCGACGTCCACGGTCAGGGGGAAGAAGTCGAACTGGTCCTTGGGGTGCTTGCCCACGGTGGTGGCGGACAGGACGGCGGTCTCACCGTCGAGGTAGGCCATGGCGCTTCCAGCGGCCTGCTTGGCCAGGCGGCCCGTCTCGAAGCGCGCCACGCGCTTGCCGAAGGAGCCGTTGTCGATCACTGCCTCAGCGGCGGTGACCTCGGGGTCATCAATGAACATGAAGTCTCTTTCTCGCGATCGTCGAGCCGGTCCGTGGCCTTCGATCGAGGCCCACGGAGCCTGGTCCTCCAGCGCGTGGATCTCCATGATCCGACGGCGCGGGAGCGGTTCCGGAGGCCACCACCGAAAACCGACGGGGCCGGCAGCGCTCCGGGTCTCTTCCCGGAGACAGGGCTGCGGCACCCCGTGCCCCTCACCGGTTCTCACGCTGGGAGAGCGTCGAAGAGCCGTCACGAGTACGCAGAGGGCGCAGCCGCGCAGATTCTATCGTGTGCGGCCTCATCATGCCGATCGGCGCCGCCGAGTGCCACGTGAGATGAGACGCGCGGGACCTTCGATTCTGGACCGGACTCGCCCCGGCGTGACAAGGTAGCGCCAATGACAGGACAAATAATCCTGTCTCACCTCTTCTTCTCAGGAGCGTCAACGATGACCTACCGCATGATCTTCAACCAGACCGGCTACTTCGGCAGGGGCGCGATCGCCAACATCGCCCCAGAGATCGCCCGCCGGGGCCTGACCAGGGCCTTCATCGTCACCGACCCGGTGCTGGCCGACAACGGCACCGCGACCCGCATCACCGACCTGCTCGATAAGGCCGGCATCGGCTGGGAGATCTTCTCCGACGTCGTCCCCAACCCGCCGGTCGAGAAGGTTCAGGCCGGGCTGGCCGCCTTCCGCGCCTCGGGCGCCGACGTGCTCATCGGCCTGGGCGGGGGCTCGCCCCAGGACACCTGCAAGGCGATCTCGGTCATCGCCACCAACCCCGACTTCGAGGACGTGCTGAGCCTGGAGGGCCTGTCCCCCACCACCAGGCCGGGCGTGCCGATCATCGGCGTTCCCACGACCGCGGGCACGGCCAGCGAGACCACCATCAACTACGTCATCACCGACACCGCCAAGCAGCGCAAGTTCGTGTGCGTCGACCCCCACGACATCCCGGTCCTGGCCATCGTCGACCCCGATCTCATGGACGGCATGCCCCGCTCGCTCAAGGTGGCCACCGGGCTGGACGCCCTCACCCACGCCATCGAGGGCTACATCACGCCGGGAGCCTGGGCGCTCTCCGACGCCCTGTGCCTGCGCTCCATCCAGATGATCGCCGCCAACCTGCGCGCCGCGGCCGACGGGGACGCCGACGCCGTCGAGCAGATGGGTCTGGCCGCCTACATCAACGGCATGGCCTACTCCAACGTCGGGCTCGGCCTGGTCCACGGCATGGCGCACCCGCTGGGCGGGCGCTACAACGCCCCGCACGGGGTGGCAAACGGGATCCTGCTGGCTCCAGTCATGGCCTTCAACGCCGAGCACACCGGGGAGAAGTACCGGGACATCGCCGAGGCCTTCGGGGTCGCCGACGCCCAGACGATGCCGCTGGACGAGGCGCGCGCAGCGGCCGTGGAGGCCGTGGCCCAGCTGACGCGGGACCTGGGCAACCCCACGCGGATCTCCGAGGTCGGGGTGGAGGCCGACGGTATTGAGGCCCTGACCGACGACGCCTTCGCCGACGTGTGCACGCCGGGCAACCCGCGTCCTGCGACCCGCGAGGACATCAGGGCGATCTACGCCTCGCTGCTCTAGGCGCCTCGGGGCACCCGGAAGACGCCGTGCGGCCCGGCTCCCCAGGACGGGGGCCGGGCCGCACGGCTCGCGACCGTCAGCGCGCTCAGCGGCGGATGCCGAGGCGGGCGATGAGGGCGCGGTAACGCTCGATGTCCTCCTTCATGAGGTAGTCCAGGAGGCGGCGGCGCTTACCGATGAGCAGGTAGAGGCCGCGACGCGAGTGGTGGTCGTGGGCGTGGCCCTTGAAGTGCTCGGTGAGGTTGGAGATGCGCTCGGTGAGGATGGCGACCTGGACCTCCGGGGAGCCCGTGTCACCCTCGTGGGTGGCGTACTCGGCGATGATCTCTTGCTTGCGCTCGGGGGTAACCGACATAGCGGACTCCTTCGGGTCTCGTTGCACGGAGCGCCGGGGCAGGTTCTCCCGGGCATGAGGTATCCGTGGCCGATCGACGGCCTGCCAACCTTACCAGCGTCGCCGCACGCCGATCGCGCCGGCCGCTGTGTGAACCGGCACAGCCCGGGGGCGGAGACGGGATGCGCCGACGCCGCACCGACGCCGAACGCCCCTCGGGCGCGCTGCCCCCGGAAAGGCTGCGGCAACGGCGGCTCACGGCGACTACTGCGCGGTGACGTCCTCGGGGCGGATCGGATCGGGCACCGGGACGCCCAGGATCCGGGCGGTGTCCTCGATGTCGGTGCGCATCTGGACCAGGAGCGGGTCCAGGCCGTCGAAGGCGAGCATGGGGCGCAGGCGCTCGACGAGCTCGATCCCGACCTCCTCGCCGTAGAGGTTGAGGTCGGCGCGCCCCAGCACGTGGGCCTCGACCGTGCGCTGGGGGACGTCGTCGAAGGTGGGGTTGGTGCCGATCGAGATGGCGGCGGGCAGGCGCTGGCCGGTGGCGTCGGCACCGCTGCCGCGCACCAGCCAGCCGGCGTAGACACCGTCGGGCGGCACGACGCCGGCGGTGGCGGCCTCCAGGTTGGCGGTGGGGAAGCCGAGCTCGCGCCCGCGGCGCAGCCCCCTCACGACGACGCCGCGCAGCCGGTGAGGACGGCCCAGGACCTGGTGGGCCTGCCCCATGTTCCCCTCCTTGAGGCACTGGCGGATCCAGGTCGAGGACCAGCGCCGCCCCTGGCGGGAACGGATCTTGGAGACGATCTCGACCGCGAAGCCGTCAGCCCGTCCGATCTGCTCCAGGGTGGCGGCGTCCCCGGAGTTGTGGCAGCCGAAGCGCACGTCGTCCCCGACGACGACCGCCCGAGCGCCGAGCAGCCCCTCCAGCCAGGTGCGCACGAAGTCCTGCGGGCTCTGAGCCGCGAAGTCGAGGGTGTAGGTGATGACCAGGACCGCGTCCAGGCCGAGGTCCCCCAGGGAGGCCAGGCGATCGGTCAGTGAGGTGATGAGGGGCAGGTCCACCTCCGGCTGGTGGACGCTGCGGGGGTGCGGGTCGAAGGTGACCGCGACGGCCAGGGGCCGCTCGCCGTCGCGGGTGAGCTCTTCGGAGAGCTCGACGACGCGCCCCAGGACCGCCTGGTGCCCGCGATGGACGCCGTCGAAGATGCCCATCGTGACCACCGTGCCCGGCCCGTCCGGTGCGCTCAGGCTCGCTGGCACCTGCTCGGCGCCGTACCAGACCTCCACTGTCGACATCCCTGCTCTCGTCTGCCCGCGGGACGCGCTGCGTCCCCTGCCGCATTGTTCACGTTGCTGTCCAGATGTCACGGCGCACGCTCCCGACCTGCACAGACGGGACGGGACGGCGGCTCGTGCGGGACAACCCTGCCACGGCCGCACCGCCGGGCGCGACCTCACGGAGCGCGACACGCCTTGACGCTAACCGACCGCCGGTCTATTCTCGATATCGACCGACGGTCGGTTAGCGTCGAGAACGCTTCCAGGACATGAGAAAGAGCCGCACGGAACACGCACCGGGCAGAAAGACTTCAAGGAGGCCGCCGCCATGCTGATGCGACTGCTCAAGGCCGACCTGGCGCGCGGAGCCGTCGTGGCCGCCACCCTGACCGCCCTCATCGCCCTGGCCGCCACCCTGATGTCGGCCGGGACGTCCCTGGTCGTGGACAGCCTCACCGCAACCAGCCGGCTCTCGCAGCGGGCCAAGCTGCCGGACCTGGTCCAGATGCACACCGGGCAGGTCAACGACGACACCCTCCAGGCCGTCGACCAGTGGGCCCAGGCGCGCAGCGACGTCACCGGGCACGAGGTCATCAAGACCCTGCCGGTGCCGCGCCAGGAGCTCTCCATCGACGGCGTCAACCAGTCCGACTCCTACAACGAGCCCGCCTTCGTCACCTCCCCCAAGCACCTCGACCTGCTGCTCGACGACAACGGCAGCCCCGTGGCCCCGGGGCCGGGTGAGGTGGTCCTGCCGATCCACTACCGGGCGATCAAGGCCGCCGACGTGGGCGACACCGTCACCGTCAGCGGGGTGGGTCGGACCACGACGCTCAGAGTCGTGGGCTTCGCGCGCGACGCGCAGATGAACGCCGCCATGATCCCCTCCAAGCGCCTGGTGGTCTCTCCCGAGGACTTCTCCGCTCTGGAGCAGCAGATCAGCGAGCCCGAGTACCTCATCGAGCTCGACCTGGCCACCTCGGCTCGCCCCGGTAGCGTCATCGAGGCCTACAAGGACGCGGGTCTGCCCAGCAACGGGATTGACATCAGCGCCTCGATGATCCAGCTCATGAACTCCCTGAATGTCATGCTCATCGTGGCCGTGGCCCTGGTGGTGGCGATCGTGCTGGCCGTGGTGGCCATCCTCGCCCTGCGATACACGGTGCTGGCGGCCATCGAGACGGACCTGGCGCAGATCGCCGCGCTCAAGGCCATCGGGGCGCCTCAGAGCCGGATACGTCGTCTCTACGTGCTCAAGTACCTGGCCCTGTCGGCAGCCGGGGCAACCGTCGGCTACCTGGCTGGTCTGCCCCTGGCCGCAGCGCTGGAGGCTCCCACGACGCTCTACCTGGGCAGGCCTCCGACAACCGTCTGGAGCGTGGGGCTGCCCGTCATCGCGGTGCTGGTTCTGGCGGCCCTCGTCATCGGCTTCACCTGGCTGGCGCTGCGGCGCATCGGACGCATCTCGGCCGTCGAGGCGCTGCGCAGCGGCACCAGCGCCTCCCTGCGTACGCGCCGCCAGCACTGGAGACTCACCGGCCTGCGCCGCCTTCCGGTCCAGGTGTGGCTCGGGGCGCGTGAGGCGCTGCGCCCCTCCAACGCGCTGCTGCTCGGCGTTCTGGCCCTGTGCACCCTCACCATGATCCTGCCGGCGAATGTCTCCACCACCCTGAGCGACCCGCGGATCGCCACCTACCTGGGCGTCGGCCAGGCGGACCTGCGCATCGACGTACGCACCGGGGTCGAGGACCTGGCCACCGTGGAGAAGACGGTCGACTCCGATCCCCGCGTCAGCCGGCACACCACCGTGCTGCGCCGCAGCTACAAGATGTCCACGAGCAGTGGCAGCTGGGAGACGGTCCTCATCGACATCGGGGACCACGATGCCTTTCCCATGAAGTACGTCTCCGGCCGCGGCCCCACCACGGACAATGAGGTCTCCCTGTCCTACAGCCAGGCCCAGGCCGCGGGCGCCCAGGAGGGCTCCACCGTCACCGTGCAGACCACCCAGGGCGACCGGGATCTCACAGTGACGGGCATCTACCAGGACATCACCAACAACGGGAAGACCGCCAAGGCCACCTTCGACGACGGCTCCCCCGCACTGTGGCAGATCATCTACGCCGACGCCCACTCACCCGACCAGGCCGGCGCCGTCGCGAAGGACCTGAGCCAGGAGTATCCGGGGGTGCAGGCGATCGGCATGAACCAGTACGCCTCCCAGCTCTTCGGGGCCACCGGCGCCCAGGTCCGTCTCATCACCACGATGGCGTGCGCCATCGCGCTGGGGCTGTCCTTCCTCATCACGGTGCTGTTCACCGTCCTCATCATCTCTCGGGAACGGCCTCAGACGGCTGTGCTCCTGGCACTGGGCTGCACCCGGCGGGCCGTGGCAGGCCAGTACTTCATCCGGTTCGGCATCCTGGCTCTGGCCGGGGTCGCCCTGGGGCTCCTGGCCGCCTTCACGGTGGGCGGCTCCGCGATCGGGGCGCTCATGGCCACACGCGGCGCACCGGACCTTCAGCTTCTTCCCAACCCGTGGCTGGTGGGGATCGTCCTGCCGGGGGCGCTGCTGGCCACCGTCATCGGCGCCGTCGCCCTGGCGCTCAGGCGCCTGCGCACCATGCCCCTGTCCACCACCCTGACCACCGGCGAGTAAGGAGACAGACAATGAGCAACCCCAGCGCTTCCAGCAGCTCCACGGCAACCGAGGCGGAGCCGGCCGCCGCCCCGGGGACAGGACAGCCGGCTCTGCGGGTCCAGGGCCTGTCCAAGAGCTACCACTCCCCCGTCCTGACGAACCTTGACCTGGAGATCGCGCAGGGGCAGTTCGTCGCCATCATGGGCCCCTCGGGTTCCGGCAAGTCCACGCTCCTGCACTGTCTGAGCGGCATGGACCGACCCGATGCCGGATCGGTGCTTCTGGGCGACACCGAGATCACCACCTTGAGCGAGAAGGAGCTGGCGGCGCTGCGGCTGTCGCGCTTCGGGTTCGTCTTCCAGCAGCCCCATCTCATGACGACCCTGTGCCTGCTGGACAACATCGTCCTGCCCGGGTTCCTGGCGGGTAAGCGTGCGCGCACCGAGGTCACGGTGCGGGGGAAGGAGCTCATGGAGCGCATGGGGATCGCGGACCTGGCCGCCAACGGCGTCACCGAGGTCTCCGGGGGCCAGCTCCAGCGTGCCGGGATCTGCCGGGCACTGATCAACGATCCCGGGATCGTCTTCGCCGATGAGCCGACCGGGGCGCTCAACTCGGCCACCGCGCTGCAGATCCTCGATCTGCTCGGCCAGGTTCATGCGTCAGGGACAACCCTCGTCATGGTGACCCATGACGCCCAGGTGGCTGCCCGGGCGGACCGGGTTCTGGTGCTCGTGGACGGGCGGATCGTGGAGGACCTCGCTCTGGGCCGCTACGAGGAGGCTGAGGAGCGGGCAGAGCCCTCCTCCCGCCTGACCACGGTCACCGAGGCCCTTCAGCGCCGCAGCGTGTGACGCATCCGGGCTCAGTGGCCGTCAGTGGCCGCCGCAGCCGCAGCCGCCACCGCTGGAGGCCGGGGCGGAGATATCCCGCAGGCCCAGCAGGTTGCCGGCCTTGTGACCGGGGGTGACGCCCTGCGGGGCGGCCGCACCCAGCGCCGTCGTGACCGCTGAGGCGATGGCCACCGGGTCGACGGCCTCCGGGGAGAGCTGCTGAGCCGAGTGCGCGGTGGTCGGTGAGGCGGCCTGCACGGGTGCCGGCCGGTGGTCCTCCCCCAGGGGCTGGGCCACCTCCGGCGCGGCGGCGCGCTCATCCTGTTTGCTGCCCTGCTGTCCGTGGCCGCCGCAGCCGCAGCGGCATCCGGTACCGGTCTGACTCATCGTGTCTCCTTGTCAAGAACGCTCATCGTGCCCGCGTGCGCCGTAGGACCTGCGGGGCCCATCCGCCTCCGCTGTCGCGTCTCAAGCTGGGTCCAGGACCAGGACCGGGCGGGCGCGCGAGCCTTGAGGCGTCAACAGTGCCACGAGCCGCCCCTCGGGCGCGAATCCGGCAACTACGCGCCGCCCCTGAGCCTCCTTGGACGTCACCGGAGGCGAGTCACCCGCGGGTGCCTGGGCCCGTTCCAGGGCCGTGACGTCGAGAGGCTGCCCGAAGCGCAGCCCGCGCGCCTCGGCCTCCGTGAGAGACAGACGCTCGAAGCAGCGCCGGGCGACCTCCTCCAGCGGGATCGTGGTCAGGCCGCGGGGGCGGGTAGAGGCGGCGTCGTCCTGCACCTGCTCGGACAGGGCCGTCAGGGTGCTGGCCTCGCAGATGTCGAAGGGGCCGACGCCGGTGCGCCGCAGCGCGGTCAGGTGCGCCCCGCATCCCAGTGCCCGGCCCAGGTCCCTGGCCAGGGCCCGCACGTAGGTTCCCGAGGAGCAGGAGACGACGACGTCGAGATCAACCACGTCGACCATGCCGACCACGTTGGTCAGGTCGGCTGACGGCGGAGCGACGACGCCAGCGCTCATCTGGCGTGGCTCGCCGGTGATGCGCAGCTCGTGGACGGTGACGGGCCTGGCCTCCAGCTCGACCTCCTGGCCGTCACGGACCCGCTTGTAGGCGCGTACGCCGTCGACCTTGACGGCTGAGACAGCACTGGGCACCTGCTGGATCAGACCGGTCAGGCCCGCCAGCGCCTCCTGGAGACGATCCGCGGGCAGGTCGTCGGCGCGGCAGCCGTGAGCGGAGACGAGCTCGCCCTCGGCGTCCTCGGTGGTGGTCTCGATCCCGAGGCGGATGGTCGCCTCGTAGGTCTTGTCCGCCCCCACCAGGTAGGTGAGGAAGCGGGTGGCGCGTCCGATGCCCAGGACCAGCAGGCCGGTGGCCATGGGGTCGAGGGTGCCGGCATGGCCCACCTTGCGGGTGGCGGCCAGGCGCCGGGCGGCGCCGACGACGTCGTGGCTGGTCAGCCCCTGGGGCTTGTCCACCAGGAGGACCCCGTCGGAGGCGGCCACGGCGCCACGGGCGACGTCGGGGCGGCGCCGACGCGCTCGGTGCTGATCGCCTCCGTGACCACTGCGACCGTCTGCCTGCCCGGCGGGCTCGGAGAGATCAGAGGGCTGAGGCACGATCACAGGGCCTCGGTGTCCCGGGCGGGACCCCGGTCGGTCTCCTGCTCGTCGTCATCGGCACCATGCTCGTCGGCCGTCTCGTCGTCGGTCTCTGAGCCCGTCTGAGGGTCGGGCTCGTCGTCGTGCCGGTAGGGGTCGGCCTCGCCCGCGTAGGCGGCGCCCTCGGCGGCCTTGGCGATCTGGGCGTCGCGCACCCGGGCCTGGGCCAGGGCGTCCTCGAGGGTCTTGGCGGTGGTGGGCAGGGCGTCGAGCTGGAAGGTCAGGGACGGGGTCAGGCGGATGCCCAGGGCCTTGCCCACCTCGGAACGGATGAGCCCCTTGGCCGAGCGCAGCGCCTTGGCCGTCTCCTCACGCTCCTCGTCGCTGCCGTAGACGGTGTAGAAGATGGTCGCCTGCTGCAGGTCCCCGGTGACGCGGACGTCGGTGACGGTGACGAAGCCCAGGCGCGGGTCCTTGATGCGCCCCTGAAGGAGGCGGGCGACGGTCTCGTGAATGCGGTCGGCGACCTTGCGGGCGCGGGCGGCGTCGGCCATGGCGGGGCTCCTTCATGTGTGAGGTCCGGTTCGGTGCGGTCCTGGACGTCAGCGATCGTGACCGGTCGGTGCGGCGGCCACACCGGGGGCGAGCCGTCCCCTGACGAGGCGGTCCAGTGCGTCTCACTATGCTACGTGGAGCATCAGCGCGGTCTGCGCTGCCATCCCCGAGCGCGAACGGTTCAGGAACAGATCACAATGGCCTCCTCCCCCGATGCACCGTCACACGAGCCCGAGCTCCCCGCCGCGTCCCCTTCCACTCCGGGGCCCCCGTCGGCACCGGTGCCGACGTCAGGGGCGCTCGACAGCACCGGGATGGCCCTGGTCATCGGCTGCTACACCCTCTGGGGCGTCTTCCCCCTCTACTTCCGGCTCCTGTCGGAGGCCGGCAGCGTCGAGATCATCGGCCACCGGATCGTGTGGACCCTGGCCACCTGCCTGCTGCTGGTGGCCTCACGGCGCCGCTGGGCGCGGCTGGCCCGACTCTGGCGCACGCCCCGTCTGCTGGGGGCACTGGCCGTCTCGGGCGTGCTGGTCTCGGTCAACTGGCTCGTCTACGTCTACGGCGTCAACACCGCGCGCACGGCCGACGCCGCCCTGGGCTACTTCATCAACCCGCTGGTGACGGTGGCCCTGGCCTCCCTGGTGCTGCGTGAGCGGCTGCGCCCCGTCCACCGGGTCTCGATCGGTCTGGCCGGCGCCGCCGTGGTGCTCCTGGTGGTCCTGCAGGGCTCACTGCCGTGGATCTCCCTGGCCCTGGCCTTCTCCTTCGCCCTGTACGGGCTGGTCAAGAAGCGGATCGGACCGCAGGTGGACGCCCTGACCGGGCTGACGGTGGAGAGCGCCGTCGTGGCTCCCGTGGCGCTCGCCTACCTGGGGTACCTGGCCTGGCAGGGGCAGTCGGCCTGGCAGGCGCCCGGCCAGGGGTGGCGGATCATGGCGCTGCTCGTGGTGGCGGGGCCCGTCACGGCCGTGCCGCTGCTGCTCTTCGCCGCCGGGACGCGGCGCGTGCCGCTGTCGGTGGTGGGGATGAGCCAGTACATCGCCCCGATCACCCAGTTCCTCCTGGCCTGGGCCGTCTTCCACGAGCAGATCCCGCCGGCCCGCTGGGCGGCCATGGTGCTGGTGTGGGCGGCGGTCTCGGTCTTCATCGGCGACGCCGTGCACCAGCTCGTCCGCCGTCCCCGCCCGTGCTGAGGCCGGCTCCCACCACGAGGCGGGGCCCCACCACCGGATGGTGGTGGGACCCCGCCTGCGTCATGCGGCAGCGCTCAGTCGCGCGGCTTCTCGCGCATCTCCCAGGTCTCGATGACGTCGCCCTCGGCGATGTCCTTGAAGCCCAGGTTGATACCGCACTCGTAGCCCTCGCGGACCTCGGTGACGTCGTCCTTCTCGCGGCGCAGCGTCTCGATGGACAGGTCGCCGTTGACGACGACGCCATCGCGCACCAGGCGGGCCTTGGCGCCCCGCTTGATGATGCCCGAGCGGACGATGGAGCCGGCGATGGAGCCGAACTTCGAGGAGCGGAAGATCTGCCGGATCTCGGCGGTGCCGAGCTCGACCTCCTCGTAGACGGGCTTGAGCATGCCCTTCATGGCGGCCTCGACGTCCTCGATCGCGTTGTAGATGACCGAGTAGAACTTCATGTCGACGCCCTCGCGGTCGGCGATCTCCGAGACGCGCTCGGCGGGCCGGACGTTGAAGCCGATGATGACGGCGGAGTCCACCGTGGCCAGGTTGACGTCGTTCTGCGTGATGGCACCCACGCCGCGGTGGATGACGCGCAGGGCGACCTCCTCGCCGACGTCGATCTTGAGCAGGGAGTCCTCCAGGGCCTCGACCGCACCCGAGCTGTCGCCCTTGAGGATGAGGTTGAGGGTGTCGACCTTGCCCTCCTTGAGGACGTCGGTGAGGTTCTCCAGGGACACACGCTTGCGACGCTTGGCCAGCAGGGCGGCGCGCTCGGCGGCCTCACGCTTGTCGGCGATCTGGCGGGCCGTGCGGTCGTCGGGGGCGACGATGAAGGAGTCACCGGCGCTGGGCACGTTCGTGAGCCCCAGGACCAGGGCCGGACGGGCGGGCCCGGCCTCGGTGAGGTTCTCCCCGTGCTCGTTGAACATGGCGCGCACGCGCCCGTAGGCGCTCCCGGCCACGATCGGGTCGCCGACTCGCAGCGTGCCGCGCTCGACCAGGATGGTGCTCACGGCGCCGCGGCCCTTGTCGAGCTTGGCCTCGATGGTGACGCCGCGGGCCTCGGTGTCCGGGTTGGCCCGCAGGTCCAGGGCGGCGTCCGCGGTGAGCAGGACGGCCTCGAGGAGCTCGTCGATGTGGAGACGCTGCTTGGCGGAGATGTCCACGAACATCGTGTCGCCGCCGTACTCCTCGGGGACCAGACCGTACTCGGTGAGCTGGCCGCGGATCTTGTCCGGGTTGGCGCCCTCCTTGTCGATCTTGTTGACCGCCACGACGATCGGCACGTTGGCCGCCTGGGCGTGGTTGAGGGCCTCAACGGTCTGGGGCATGACGCCGTCGTCGGCGGCCACGACGAGGATGGCGATGTCGGTCACCTCGGCACCGCGGGCACGCATGGCCGTGAAGGCCTCGTGACCGGGGGTGTCGATGAAGGTGATCGGACGCTCCTCGTCGTTCAGGTTGACGCGCACCTGGTAGGCGCCGATGGACTGGGTGATGCCCCCGGCCTCGCCGGCGACGACGTCGGTGGAGCGGATCGCGTCCAGCAGCTTGGTCTTACCGTGGTCGACGTGACCCATGACCGTGACCACCGGGGGACGCGGCACGAGGTTGGCGTCGTCCTCGTCGGGCTCGAGGTCGATGTCGAAGGACTCCAGGAGCTCGCGGTCCTCGTCCTCGGGCGAGACGATCTGGACGTTGTAGCCCAGCTCGGCGCCCAGGAGGGCGAAGGTGTCCTCGTCCAGGGACTGGGTGGCCGTGGCCATCTCACCGAGGTGGAACAGCACGGTCACCAGGGCCGCGGGGTTGGCGTTGATCTTCTCGGCCAGGTCCGTGAGCGTCGCGCCCTGGCGCACGCGCACCGGGGTGGAGCCGTCACCGCGCGGGACGATGACGCCGCCGATCGACGGCGCGCTCTGCTGCTCGAACTCCTGGCGCTTGGCCCGCTTGGACTTGCGTCCCCGCGGGGCGCCGCCGCCGCGGCCGAAGGCGCCCTGGGTGGAGCCGCGACCACCGCGACCGCCACGGGGCCCGCCGAAGCCGCCGCCGGGACGTCCACCGCCGCCACCTCCGGGCCTGCCACCGCCGCCGGGGCGCGAGCCGCGGCCACCACCGCCACCGGCACCGCCGCGCGCGGGAGCGCCGGGACGGCCGATGGAGGACTGGCCGGGCATCATGCCCGGGTTGGGACGGGGACCGCCCGGGCGCGGGGCGCCGGAACGACCGGCTCCCTGAGGCCGGGCACCGCCCTGGGGCCGGGGGCCGCCGGGACGCGGGCCGCCCTGGGGGCGGGGGCCACCGGAGCCACCGGGACGGGGCATGCCCTGGGAGGTGGCGAAGGGGTTGTTCCCCGGACGTGGCGCGCCCGAGCGCGACTGGCCCGAGCGCTGGCCGCCACGGCCTCCCTGCCCGCCCTGACGGGGCATGCCCTGGGAGGTGGCGAAGGGGTTGTTCCCCGGACGCGGGGCGCCGGGACGCGGCCCCGGTGTGGGGGCGTTGCGGCGAGGGCCGGGGGTGGGGGCGCCGGAGGCGGACGCCGCCGGCTTGGGCGCACCGGCACCGGGCTTGGGCGCCTTGGGGGCGTCCCCGGAGGCGGGGGCGCTTCCCTGGGGCGCCGGCCTCGCTGCGCCCGCCGGGGCCTGGGAGCCGCCGCCCGGCTTGGGGGCCGAGGTCTCGGGCCTGGGCGCGGCGGCCGGCGCGCCGGGCTTGGGCGCACCGGCACCGGGCTTGGGGGCTGCGGGCCTGGCGACGGGGTTCGGCGACGAGGCCTGGGCCCCTGCCGGCCCCGGCCGAACGGCCTGAGCCGCTCCGGGCTTGGGGGCGGCCTTGGAGGGCTTGGGAGCCTGGGAGGAGGCCTTGGCCGGCTCAGCAGCCTTGCTGTCAGTCTTGGTGTCCGCCGGTGCCTCCTGCACCTGGGCGGCGAAGTGCTCGCGAACCCGGCGAGCGACGGGGGGCTCGACCGCGGAGGAGGCCGCCTTGACGAACTCTCCCTGGTCCTTGAGCCAGGCCAGGATCACCTTCGAGGTGACCTTCTTGCCAGTGGGGTCGAGCTCCTTGGCGAGCTCATGAACGCGTGGTTTAGCCACTTTTCTCCTGTCCGGTTTCCCACCCCGGACAGGGGTGGGTGCTTCTAGAGGCAGCTCATCGCTGGGTACTCATCGGGTGCCCATCGGCTTCCTACCCGCCTTCGCTATCGGTGGTCCGCTCACCCGGTCGGGCAGCGGGGACCTCGCCGTCGTTGACCAGTCCCCGCTCCAGGAACCCGCGGACCCGGGCCACGTCCAGTGGTCCGCCGGTGCGCAGGGCGCGAGGAGCGGCGCGTCGTCGCTCAGCGAGGGTGAGGCACTCGGGATCCGGGTGGATCCAGGCGCCGCGCCCGGGTCTGACGGCCCGGGCATCGACGTCGAGCTCACCGCTCGACGTCAGCACGAGACGCAGCAGCTGCGCCCGCGGGGCTCTTTGCCGGCAGCCGATGCAGGTGCGCTCGGGCACGTGGGGGGTGGTCGCCACCGTCCGTCGGTGTCCTTCCGCTGCTCTGCAACCGCTGACGCGGGCACCGCATCCGGGAGATCCCGGTGCGGGACCCGCAAAGGTCCGCCGGAAAGTCTACATCCCCGCGCAGGTCGGTTCAGTCGACCAGCCCTGAGGCACCTGTCACGTCGTCGGACTGGGAGCCCTGTCCCGGGGTGATCTCGCCGGACTCGGCGTCGGCGTGGATGTCGATCTTCCAGCCGGTCAGGCGGGCGGCCAGCCGGGCGTTCTGCCCCTCCTTGCCGATGGCCAGGGAGAGCTGGAAGTCGGGGACGACGGCGCGGGCGGTGCGCTCCTCGGCGTCGATGACGCCTACGGCGGCCACTCGGGCCGGCGACAGGGCGTTGGCGATGAAACGCGCCGGGTCCTCGGAATAATCCACGATGTCGATCTTCTCACCACCGAGCTCGGTCATGACCGCGCGCACCCGCTGCCCCATGGGGCCGATGCAGGCTCCCTTGGCGTTGACGCCGCGGACCTTGGAGCGCACGGCCATCTTGGTGCGGTGGCCGGCCTCGCGGGCCACCGAGACGATCTCGACGTCGCCCGAGGAGATCTCGGGGACCTCGCGCTCGAAGAGCTTGCGCACCAGGCCGGGGTGGGTGCGGGAGAGGATGATCTGGGCGCCGCGGGTACCGCGGGAGACGTCGGTGACGTAGGCGCGCACGCGGTCGCCGTGGCGGTAGCGCTCTCCGGGGACCTGCTCGTGGGGAGGCATGATGCCCTCGTGCTCCTCGTCCAGGCGCACGTAGACGATGCGGGGATCGCGTCCCTGCTCGACGGTGCCGGAGATCAGCTCGCCGGTCTTGTCCTTGAAGGCTCCCAGGACCTCGAAGTCGCGGCGGTCCTGGATGCGCTGGACGATGACGCTGCGGGCGGTTGCCTGGGCGATGCGGCCGAAATCGTCGGGGGTGTCGTCGAAGTACTCCCCCGTGGGCTGGTCGTCCTCGTCGACCTCCGGGGCCAGGACGCTCATGTGCCCGGTGCGGCGGTCGATCTCGACGTGGGCGCCCCGGATGGCTCCGGGGACCTTGGAGTAGGCACCCAGGATGGCGTCCTCGATAGCGGGAAGCAGGTTGTCCAGGTCAATGCCCAGCTCGTCGGCAGCGCCTCGCAGCTCCGGCATATTGATGTCCATGGGTCCTTGGGTCCTCTCTGGTCCGCTGGGCGGGTGTGCGCTGGGCTCCCCGTCGACGTTAGCCCGTGACGGGCCGGATGGTCCATCACGTCGTTCCGGGCCGGTCCGTCAACCTTCTATCAGTTATCAGGACATACATTATTCCCGGACACTATCCGCCGGAGGCATCTTATAAGCCTCGGCCTGTTGCTCGGCCCTAGGGCCCGACCACCACCATCTGCGCCGCGGTGATGTCCTCCAGGGCGATGCTCCGCTCGACGCCGTCGACCTCAATCCTCACCAGGCCGCCGCCGTTGCCCTCGCTGGCGTCATTGGCGTCACTGTCGGGATCGGCCCCTGTGACGACGCCGGTGAGCTCCTCGTCGGCCGCGCGCACCCGGGCACTATGACCAACGGCACGCCTGAAGTGACGCAGGGTGCTCAGCTCACGCTCGGCTCCGGGGGTGGAGACCTCGAGGGTGTACTGACCCTTGACGGGGTCGGCCTCGTCGAGGGCCTGCGAGACGGCCGCGGTCACCGGCCCTAGGGCGTCGATGTCGAGGTCTCCGGGACCGTCGACCAGGTCCACCAGGACGCGCACGACGGAGTACCGACCCGCCCGGGTGGTCTCCACGCCCTCGAGGTGGAGTCCGGCGTCGGCGACGACGGGGGTGAGCAGGTCGGTGAGGCTGCGGGCCAGCGCGTCAGCGCGCTTGTGCGGATCGTGGGCCGCCATAGTCGTTCTACCTCCTGTGCGGGCCCGGGCGCGCGGCCCGGGCGAACATGATCGACGTGGTCGATGGGGTGTCGTGGTCGTCGTGGTCAAGGTCGGGATCATGCTACCCGCCGTCTGTGGGAGGATTCCCGGGTGAAGACTCCTCGCTCTCCCCGACCTGCCCAGACGAGCGGCACGCAGGTGCCCTCCGGCGGCGGGATCCGCAACAGGCTCGGTAACGGACTCGGAGGCGGCCTCTCCGCAGGCTCCGACGTCGGTGCCGCAAGCCGTCGCATGACGCGCCGCACCGCGGTGCTCGCCCTGGGATCGGCCCTGGTCGCGCTGGGCGGTTGCGGGCTGCGCCTGGGCAAGGGCTCGCCGGCGTCCCTGCCGACGGCCTCGGCGGCGGAGACCACTCGTGACGGCCTGGCCCGGCAGGCGGCGCTCATCTCCTCCACGGCCGGCGTGGTCGCGCAGGCCGGTGGCACGGATGCCACCACGGCTGCTCTGGCCGAGGGGGTCAAGCAGACGGCCGACGCCCAGCTCGAGACCCTGGGCGGGGTGTGGGAGCCGTGGGCCTCGCAGGTCCCGTCCTCCTACCCCACGGTCGCCCCGGTTCCTTCGGCCTCGGCCGATGCCACCGCGCAGGACCTGGCCACGTCCTTGGGCGACGGATCGACGATGGCTCGCCGGGCGGCGATCGGCGCCGCCTCGGAGCAGGACGCCCGGCTCTTCACCGCGCTGACGGTGGCCTGGAGCCTTCAGCACGATCTCTTCGCTCAGGCGGGCTCGGCCGACGCGCCGCGCGCGGAGGTGGCTCAGGGCAGCAGGATCAGTGCCGGCCTGCTGACGTCCTACGACGCGGCCCGCTACGCCATGGAGGAGATCGCGGCGCGCAGCGATGACCCTCAGCGCACCCAGGCGGCCGACGACGCCAAGGCCGCGACCTCCGTCGTCAACGCCGCCGTGGCAGCGGGCAGCGAGGATGCCCGGCTGGGCGCCTACGCCGCCCCGACCGAGTCCTCCGACCCCGAGGTGAGCGTGGAGGTGTCCTGGGCCCGGCAGGTGTGGTCGGCCATCGTGTCGGGAGAGGTGCAGGAGGCCGGTTCCGCCAAGGCCTCCACGCCGGCCCGTGAGGCGGCCGTCACCGGCGCGGTCGATGCCGCCCGTCGTGCCACCGCCTGGGGCGCGGACTTCTCCTCCCTGCCCGGATACGCCGCCTGACATGCGGATCCTCCTGGTGCTCCTGGCCGTCATCGCCGCCCTGGTGGCCGTGGACCAGCTCTTCCTGTGGATGGAGCGTCACGGCTGGATCTACTGGCGGCGCCGCAGGCCCGATCCGCGCGGCGCCATCCTGGGCCCCATCGACAACGTCTTCAACCCGGCCCACGAGCACGTGGTCGAGCAACAGGAGACCGAGGAGCTCCTAACCGATATCCAGGGCGACGCGGCCCCGAGGTGAACGGCATGAACTTGGATCCGTGGACGCACTTGGAGCCCGATGGCCCCACAAGGAGGAAGTCACCAGGCTCTGTGAGGCTCCACGGCGAGGTGAGTGTCTGACCGCTCGTCCTGAGAGCCTCGTGTGTCGGTGATGGTTCCAGGCCTGCCCCGGGAGTTCGTGTTGTCCGCCGGGCGCTACGAGCTCGTCGTGGGTGTGGTGAGGCCCGAGGTGCAGCGCTGTGCGTAGCACTCTGCACGAGGTCCGGGTCCTACTGGGCAAGGTGCGGGTGCACTCCACGCGGGCCGGACCCCCGTGCAGTGCACCCACCCCCTGGCCAATAGGACCCCAGGCTCGTGGATTAGAGCCCGTTGGACACCTCTGTCAGGCGTCGCGGACACACCTTGGAACCCGAGGACTCGGAACCTACAAGGGGCAGACACCGGGACTTAAGGTGCGTCCGCGACGAGCTGATCACCGGGCAGCGGCCCGAAGACCGCTCCCCTTCAGATCTCTCTCTTCGCAACACGCCCTAGAGGCTCCGGGCGGCCTCCAGCGCGGCGCGGACCGTGGTGCTGAGCTCGGCCGCCGCGGCGTCGGCGGCCACGGAGCGGCGCTCGCCGGTGCGGCGGTCGCGGATCTCCACGGTCCCCTCCTTGGCCAGGTCGCGGCCGACGACGAGCGTGTAGGGCAGGCCGAGGAGCTCGGCGTCGGCGAACTTCACACCGGCGGAGACCTTGCGGCGGTCGTCGTAGAGGACCTCGATGCCCTCGGCGTCCAGGGCCGAGGCGATCTGCTCGGCGACGTCGAAGACCGCCTGGTCCTTGCCGGTGGCCAGGACCTGCACGTGGTAGGGGGCGATCTGGACGGGCCAGGCGAGTCCCCTGTCGTCGTGGTTGGCCTCGGCCAGGGCCGCCATGACGCGGCTGACGCCGATGCCGTAGGAGCCCATGGTGACCACGCGGGCCTTGCCGTTCTCGTCCAGGACGGTCAGCCCCAGGGCCTGGGAGTACTTGCGCCCCAGCTCGAAGATGTGGCCGATCTCGATGCCGCGGGCCAGGTGGAGGGGGCCGGAGCCGTCGGGAGCGGGGTCGCCCTCGCGGACCTCGGCGGCCTCGATGGTGCCGTCGGCGGTGAAGTCGCGGCCCATCACCAGGTCGAGGACGTGCTTCTTGTCGGTGTTGGCGCCGGTGACCCAGCTGGTGCCCTCCACGATCCGAGGGTCGACGAGGTAGCGCACGGAGCCGGTGAGGACCTCGGTGCCGTCCTCGAGCCTCTCCACCCGGCGCAGCGGCGAGTTGGGGCCGATGGCGGTGGGGCCGATGTAGCCGCGCACGAGCTCGGGGTGGGTCTCGAAGTCGGTGTCTCCGGCCATCTCGACCTCGGCGGGGGCGACGGCTGCCTCCAGGCGCTTCATGTCGACGTCGCGGTCCCCGGGGACGCCGACGACGAGCAGCTCGCGCTCACCGCCGGGGTGGATGAGGGTGACGACGACGTTCTTGAGCGTGTCGGCGGCCGTCCAGGCCCGCCCGTCCGAGCGCGGGTAGGCCTCGTTGCACAGGTCGACCAGGGAGTCGATGGTGGGCGTGTCGGGGGTGTCGACGACGCGGGCCGGAGCGGTGCCGGAGGCGTCCACCGGCTCGGGGACCACGGTGGTGACGGCCTCGGCGTTGGCGGCGTAGCCTCCCGAGGAGCGCACGAAGGTGTCCTCCCCGATCTCGCAGGGGTAGAGGAACTCCTCGGAGTGGGATCCGCCCATGGCGCCGGCCATGGCATTGACGATGACGTAGTCCAGGCCCAGGCGGGCGAAGATCCGCTCGTAGGCGTCTCGGTGGGCCTGGTAGGCGGCGGCCAGCCCGGCGTCGTCGATGTCGAAGGAGTAGGAGTCCTTCATGACGAACTCGCGGCCGCGGATGATGCCGGCGCGGGGGCGGGCCTCGTCACGGTACTTGGTCTGGATCTGGTAGACGGTGGCCGGCAGGTCCTTGTAGGAGGAGTAGAGGTCCTTGACCGCGAGGGTGAACATCTCCTCATGGGTGGGGGCCAGCAGGTAGTCCCCGTCCTTGCGGTCGCGGAGCTTGAACAGGGTGGGGCCGTAGTCGTCCCAGCGTCCGGTGGCCTGGTAGGGCTCGGCCGGCAGGAGGGCCGGGAAGTGGACCTCCTGGCCGCCCATGGCATCCATCTCCTGGCGCACGACCCCCTCGATCTTGCGCAGCGTCCGCAGGCCCAGCGGCAGCCAGGTGTACACCCCGGGCGCGGCCCGGCGGATGTAGCAGGCGCGCACGAGCAGCCGGTGGCTGGCGACCTCGGCGTCGGCCGGGTCCTCGCGCAGGGTTCTGATGAAGGAGGTGGAGAGTCTGTGCAGCACGGGGGCGATCCTACGGGGTCTGCGGCCGCTGCCCCAACGGAGCCCGCCGGGCCGTGCGAAATCACGCGATCCGGGCTCAGCGGCCCGTCGACTCCGCAGCGGACGGATCAAGCGCCTCGACGCTGGTCAGGTAGGACTTGCGGCCCTCGAGAAGCGCCCGATACGCTCCCTCCCACCGACGGGCTCATCGGCCCTCTTATCCCTGAACCCGACCCGCATCGCGCTCTCCCCCGGACACGGGTCACAGGCAAGGAAGCATATGGACAGGCACTCCTCCATTCGTGAGGGACACGGCCAGACGTGGGCGAAGGCCATTCTTCTGGGTGAGCACTCCGTGGTCTACGGTCATCCCGCCGTCGCCGTACCGTTGCAGGACCTGCGGATGCGGGCCACGGCCAGCCCGACCTCGGGGCCCTCCGTGCTCAGCAGCCTGGACTACTCGGGCCCACTGGAGCAGGCCGGTGCCCGGTTCGCCAGCGTGGCGCGAGCCTTCGAGGTGGCCCGGGAGTTCTCCGGGCGCCTGGACCAGTCCTTCGAGATCACCACGGTCAGCGACTTCCCGCACGAGCGGGGGCTCGGCTCGTCGGCGGCGGCGGCCGGCGCGATCATCCGCGCTGTTCTGGACGCCTGCGGGCGCCAGGCCGGCCCCGACGACCTGTTCGCACTGACGCAGATGGCCGAGCAGATCGCTCACGGCAAGCCCTCGGGGCTCGACGCCGCCGCCACCTGCTCCCCGTGCCCCATCCGCTTCCAGGGCGGGCAGATGCGGCCCTTGAGCCAGCGCATCGAGAACGCCTTCCTCATCATCGCCGACTCCGGGGTCCATGGCTCCACCCGCGAGGCCGTCGGCGGCCTGCGCCAGCGCTACGAGAGCGATCCCGACAACATCGGCCCGCGCATCAGTCGTCTGGGAACGCTCACCCAGAGGGCGATCACGGCCCTGGACCGGGCCGACGCCCCGGCTCTCGGGGCGGCCATGGACGAGGCGCACACGGTGCTGGCCGAGCTCAGCCTGAGCCTGCCGGTCCTCGATGTCCTCACCGAAGCCGCCCGCGGCGCCGGAGCCCTGGGCGCCAAGCTCACCGGCGGAGGGCTCGGCGGCTGCGTCATCGCCCTGGTGACCGGCGAGCCGGCCGCGCACCGGGTGCGCGCCGCCCTGGAGCAGGCCGGTGCCGCGGCGACGTGGCGCCACCGGATGCGCCTGAGCGAGGTGGACGAGTGAGCCCCGCGTCTCCCGAAGTCGCCGCGGCCCCCTCCCCGGCCGCCGTCCCGATCGCCACGGCCAGCGCGAACACCAACATCGCGCTCATCAAGTACTGGGGCAAGGCGGACGAGGAACTGGCGATTCCCGCCACCTCGAGCCTGTCCCTGACCCTCGGGGGCACCCGCACCACGACGACGGTCTCCTTCGACGGCGGGGACGGAGCCGCGGACTCAGTGACGATCAACGGAACCTGCCCCGGTGAGACGGAGCTGGCGCGGGTGAGTCGGTTCCTCGACCTGGTACGCGCCCGCTCGGGGGTCACGGCGCCGGCCACCGTCACCTCCCGGGCCTCGGTCCCCCTGGCGGCCGGGCTGGCGAGCTCGGCAGCGGGCTTCGCGGCGCTCGCGGCGGCGGCCTCCCGCGCCGCGGGCATGGACCTCGACGACCGCGCCCTCTCCCGGCTGGCCCGGCGCGGGTCGGGCTCAGCAACCCGCTCCGTCTTCGGCGGGCTGGTGACGTGGCACGCGGGCCACGACGACGCCTCCTCCTACGCCGAACCGGTCGCCTGCACGATGGACCTGGCGATGGTCGTCGTCGTGCTCTCACAAAAGTACAAACCCATCAGCTCGACCCGGGCCATGCGGGCCACCATGGCGACCTCGCCCCTCTTCCCCGCCTGGGTGGAGGCCAGCGGCAGGGACCTTCAGGCGGCGCTCGACGCGGTGGGGGCGGGCGACCTGAAGCGTCTCGGGGAGGTGGTCGAGGCCAACGCCCTGGGGATGCACGCCACGATGATCGCGGCCCGCCCGGGCATCGTCTACTGGCTGCCGCAGACCCTGGCGGCGCTGCACACGATCCACACCATGCGCGACGAGGGAGCGCCCGTCTGGGCGACGATCGATGCCGGTCCCAACGTCAAGGTGCTCACCGAGGGCGCCCGTGCCGAGGAGGTCGCCGCTGCGCTGCGCGACCGTCTGCCCGGCACCACCGTCTCGGCGAGGTACCCCGGTGGCGGGGTGCGTATCGAGGAGGGGCCGTGACCTCGCGCGCCGACAGTGTGGTGCACGGTGCGGGGCACGACGTGGTGCGCAGGGCGCCGGGCAAGCTCTACATCGCCGGGGAGTACGCGGTCGTCGAGCCCGGTCACCACGCGGTCCTGGTCGCCGTCGACCGCTTCATCACCGTCCGCGCCACAGTCTCCTCCAAGCCCTCCTCTACGGCTCACTCCCCCACCGACGGGCGTGCGGGCACGATCAGCTCACGGTTCTACGCCACGGGCTCACGGCCCTGGGGCCGCCGGCCACAGGACGGTCTGGCCGAGGCGGTCGCGGGAGATGACGACTACGTGATCTCAGCGATCCGCGTCGTCGAGGCGCTGGTCGCTGAGGCGGGCGGCCGGCAGCGGTCCTTCGACCTGGATGTCTCCAGCGAGCTGGACGAGGCCGACGGGCGCAAGCTGGGCCTGGGCTCGTCGTCGGCGGTGACGGTGGCGACGGTGCGTGCAGTCGCGGGCCTCTACGGGCTGCCGGTTGATGACCTGGGCGTCTACAAGCTGGCGATGCTGGCCAGTGACGCGATCCAGCCGATCGGCTCGGGGGGTGACATTGCGGCCAGTGCCGTCACCGGCTGGGTGGCCTACGCCTCCCCCGACCGCACCTGGTTGCGCGAGGCCCGCAGGCGTGCGGAGGCCACCGGCTCCATGAGCGACCTGGTGGAGGCCGACTGGCCTGGTCTGAGTGTGCGTCGCCTGGCGGCGCCCTCCGTGCGGCTTCAGGTGGGCTGGACCGGGACTCCCGCCTCCACCCCGGCCCTGGTGTCCGACGTCCAGGCTGGCGCTCACGGGGCCGACGACGCCTACGCCGTCTTCCTACGAGACAGCCAGGACTGCCTGGGCTCCCTCACCACGGCGATCGAGGCCGACGACGTCGCCCGGATCATGCACCGGGTGACGCAGAACCGGGAGCTTCTGGGGCAGCTCAGTCGGATCAGTGGCCGGGTCATCGAGACCCCCGCCCTGACGCGGCTGGTCGAGATCGCGCGCGAGTACGGGGCGGCGGCCAAGAGCTCGGGAGCCGGCGGCGGGGACTGCGGGATCGCCCTGTGCCCACCGACCACGGACCTTGCCGCTCTGCGCGGGGCCTGGGAGGCCGCCGGCATCCGGCCCCTGGAGCTGTCGGTCCACACCCACGACTCCCCCACGGGCACGTCTCCTGACGCCCCCGCTAAGGTCGCCTCATGAGCCACGAGCCCACCGCCTCGCAGCGGGTCTCCCGCAAGGATGAGCACCTGGAGCTGGCGATGCGCCTGCACGGCCAGGACCGCGCAGGCGCCTTCGACGACGTCGCCTTCGTCCATCACAGCCTGCCGGGTGTCAGCGCCGAGCAGGTCGACATCGGCACCACCGTCCTGGGCTCGCGCTGGGAGGTCCCCTTCTACATCAACGCCATGACCGGCGGAACGCAGGCGACGGCGCGGATCAACGCCGACCTGGCCGAGGCGGCCGCCGACGCCGGTGTCGCGATCGCCTGCGGCTCCCAGCACGTGGCCCTGCGCGACCCGGAGCGGGCCGACGGCTTCCGGGTCATCCGCCGTCGGGCCCCGGGCGCCTTCGTCCTGGGCAACGTCGGGCCGACGGTCAGTCCCCAGGAGGCGGTGCAGGCCGTGGAGATGCTGGAGGCCAACGCCCTGCAGATCCACCTCAACGCGGCCCAGGAGCTGGTCATGCCCGAGGGCGACCGAGACTTCACCGGCTGGAGTGAGGCGATCTCCGCCATCGTTGCGGCCGTGCCCGTCCCGGTGGTGGTCAAGGAGGTGGGCTTCGGGCTCTCACGCCGGACAATCGAGGCTCTCATGCGGGCCGGCGTCGCGGCCGTCGATGTGGCCGGTTCGGGCGGCACGGACTTCATCGCCATTGAGAACGAGCGGCGAGCGCGACGAGACCTGTCCTACCTCATCGGCTGGGGGCAGCCGACGGCACTGTGCCTGCTGGAGTCGCTGGCGGGCCCGAAGCCGGTCGGCCTGCCGGTGCTGGCCTCCGGCGGAGTGCGCAATCCGCTCGACGTCGTCCGGTCGTTGGCCCTGGGTGCCTGCGCCGTCGGCGCCTCCGGGCACGTGCTGCGTACCCTGGTCAAGGAGGGCCCCGAGGCGCTGCGCCGCGAGCTGCACACGTGGAGCGACCACGTGCGCACGCTCATGACCCTGCTGGGGGCGGCCGATGTGCCCCAGCTGCGCCGCACCGACGTGCTGGTCACCGGACGCACCGCCGAGCAGGCTCGTCTGCTCGGCGTCGACCTGGAACGGCTCGCGCACCGCAGCGAGCCCTCTCCACCCACGATCAGTCCGTTCAAGGGGGATTGATCCCTCTCCTTTATTCTTCCTTTCGGTCCTTATGGTGTGAATATCGGGATCCAAGGAGGTCACCGCTGTTACTGACGCCTTGGGATCCCGGGACCGGTTTCCTCAAGAAGCCACTATCCATCGACATCACACCGGAAAGGACGACTCATGACCGGACGGGAAAGGGCAAGGACCTCGCCCTTTTGGGCCACCGACCTCGACAGGATGCAGTCAGGAGCAAGGAAGGTTGCCGAGGGCTTTCACCAACTCATCCAAAGGTCGCCGGGTGCTAACCAGTATCTCTGGGTGGGCTCTGGCTGGCGCGAGCCCTCGGGGAAGAACGATGAGCACGGGACCGGGCGGGCAATCGATGTCATCGTGACCGCAGACACTGGAATGACGCCCACGTCTGCCGAGCTCGCCGCCGGAAGGGCCTTCGTGGACTGGCTCATCAGCCACGCCGATGAGCTGAGAATCAAAGGCATTATCTTCAGTCGAGACTCTGCTCCGCGCCCGGAGTTCTGGGGGTACACGCACCCGGGAACATGGCGTTCGGGGAAGACCGGGGATCCATCTCGGCGAATCATGTGGATCACGTTCATGTCTTCCTCAAGGAGGAGGCCACTTGGCCGGCGTCACTCGACTCTACCCAGATCCACGTCAAGCCCGGCCTACCCGATGTCGGGGTCAGCAACGGCAGCGAGCCCAAGCTGGTCAGCTCGGTCTCGGTGTCCCATCTCAGAGAGGCCCGGTACACCGATCCCGAGAAGGACGGTACTCCGGTCGGCCCCTACGGCGACGAGGTCTTCACCCGTGAGACTGCGCTCGCCCGTACCGAGTGGCTCCAGTCTCAGTACGTCGATGGCCACTACGGAACGTCGACAGTCGGCGACGGCTCCAGCGGCTATGGCGGAACCACCGGCTTCCAGAAGAAGCACAGCGGCGCCACCGACCCGGACGGATGGCTCGGACAGCAGGAGCTGACGAAGCTGTTCCAACTGGCGGGCATGTCCGTTGAGGTGACGGACTGACCCGATCGGCGTTCTGCCGGTGCTCGGTACGACTCAGCGACCAAGTCTCGTTCGGCAGATCACAACAGGCGTGCGGCGGAGGCCCGTCCCCGGCCTCCGCCGCCTCCCGTTGCAGGTCCGCTCAGGCCAGGGCGGCCAGCGCCTTGACGATGCCGGGGGCGGCGTAGAGCGACATGAACTGAACGCCGTAGGAGACCCCCAGCCGGTTGAGCGACCCGCACACGACTCCGACGAGCAGGACCCCGAAGACGTTGGCCAGGCCCGCATGCTGATCGGCGTCGATGTAGGCCAGCAGGAGGACGAAGGCGACGAACAGCGCCAGCACCGCCTCGTGGGGAATTCGCCGCATGACGAAGTAGGTGATCTGCGACGACCAGCGCACCGCGATGACGTAGGTGATCGCGACCGCGATGAGGGCCCCGAGACTCACGGTGATGATGAACCAGGGAAGGTCCAGCACGTGGTGCAGGTTGCGCTCCTTGGTGTAGACGGAGCCCGCGTTGAACAGCGGCCCGGCGGGGCCGACGGACACCCCGGAGATCGGGACCCCGAGCGCCACCAGCGGGATGATGACGCCGGCCAGGTAGGTGGAGTGGGTCAGGGCGCTCATGACCGTGACCGCGCGCTGGGCCCGGGGCACCCGGTCCTCGTTCTGGCGGGCCACGGAGGCCTCACCCAGCAGGAAGGTCAGGCCCACCGGGCTGAGGATGAACAGCGGGGTGGAGGCGGCGGCCATCGCGGCGCTCCACCACCCCTCGGACCTTGTGATGAGGCGGCCCGGCCACAGGGCCTGCCGGCCGAAGCCGGAGCGCAGCAGCTCGGCCTTGGTGCGGTCCCCGTGCGGCAGCGCCTCGCGACGCTTGGCGTTAAGCAGCTCAAGAAGAGTCAGGAGCATGGGTCCCACGGTGATCCCGAGGAAGAACGAGGTGTTGACGCTGGCCTTCTCCGGAATAATTCCCGCGCCCCGGTAAAGCGCTGGAAGCGCCTGGAACAGCAGTGCCATCGGGATAATCGACACCAGGGAGAGAATGCGGTTCTTGCCGAGCAGTGCCAGAACTACCGCACCTGCTGCCAGAACGATGTCGGAATTGGTCTTGATCCAGTCGGCCATCGGCAGTAGCAGGCCGGCAAGAAGGAAGCTCAAGGGAATGGAGATGAGCGTTCCGATGGCCGATCCCACCGCCATCTTCCGGATGGTGTCGGAGGCCAGGCCCTTGTTGCGCAGGACCATGGCGTGATCCATGAGCGGAGCGGACATCACCCCGCCGGGAAGGCCCACCAGCGCCGTCGGGATCCCGTTCATGAGGTTGAGTGTCACCACCGCGGAGATGAAGAAGGCGAGCACCACGTGCGGTGGCGCCCCCGCCAGGATGATCGCCAGGGTGACGGGAGCGAGCACCCCCGTCTCATCGGTGCCGGGGATGAACCCGATGAAGGTGTACAGGACCACGGCCGCCAGGATGGCAGCCACCATCATGAGGAGAAGGCTCGCAGTCACTGGTCTCCTCCTTCACTCGCGCCGGCGCTCAGCTCGTCGACAATGGTGACCTCGCGCTTGGGGGTCACCAGAAAGCAGCAGACGGTAAAACCGACCGTGGAGGCCCCCAGCCCCCAGAACAACGGTTTACCTCCGAAATATGCGGAGGAAATCACCGCCGCGACGACGCACGCCGCCGAAATCAGCAGACAGATAAGCAGATCCCTGGGTGAGACGAGGTCGTTCCAGACCTCAATATTATTCTGACGCTCCGTGCTTTCGGAGTCGACTTCGTCCATACTACGCACGGTTGGTGATCGTAGGCGAGTTTCCCGAGGGG
Organism: Actinomyces viscosus; assembly: GCF_900637975.1. NCBI lineage: Bacteria > Bacillati > Actinomycetota > Actinomycetes > Actinomycetales > Actinomycetaceae > Actinomyces > Actinomyces viscosus. The sequence continues at coordinate 1,275,428 of NZ_LR134477.1, forward strand.
CTCCATATGTTGTTCACCATGGATTTGAAGGCGCCGCGTAACAAAACGCTATCGCGCGGCCCCGCGATCCGGCGGGAAGACGTTTACAGGAGCACGGTGGCGAACAGCCCCACCTGCTCGAACCCCAGGGACCGGTAGAGCGCCAGGGCGGGAGCGTTGTAGTCGTTGACGTAGAGGCTCACGACGCCGTCGGCCCCGACATGATCCCGACGCACGGCGTCAACCACCCCGGCCAGAGCCGCCGCCCCGACTCCTCGCCCACGCAGGTCGGGGCGCGTCCACACTCCGGTCAGCTGGGCCACGCCGCCGCTCGGGGAGCGCCACAGGGCCCCGACATCGGCCTTGAAGGCCACGGCTCGGGGCGAGCCGGGTCGGGTCGGATGACCCGCGCCGTCGTCGAGGACGATGTAGCTGCGTCCCTGTTCGACGAGCCAGCTGACGTGGCGGCTGTATCCGGGGCCGTCGGCGGTGGGGTCGTAGCCGAGCTCGCCGCTGAACATGTCCACCGAGGCGGGCAGTACCAACCCGGTCTCGTCCGGCCGGGCGAGGCGGACCGACCGTCCCACCCAGGACAGGGAGGGACGGCGGCGCAGGTGCGCACTGGCCAGTCCCCCGCCCGTGTGGGGCGCGGCGAGGACCGGTTGCCTCCAGCGCTCCTGGCGGGAGCGCTGTCCCTGCTCACTGAGTCCGCCCCAGACGGCGGCGACGTCCCCGGCGGGCCCCGAGACTGATCCGCGCCTCGACAGGCGTGGTCCAGCGTGCTCGGCCAGTGCCCAGATCTCACCGGGGTCCGCGGCTCGCAGACCGTGCTCCGGGCGCCCGGCCAGCCCGAAGGGCATGAGCGATCCGACCGACCAGGCCGCCGCGACGGGGCGGGCCAGGCCTCCGACGGCGACGACGTCGCCGCGTCCCCAGCGAGACCAGCGCTGCATCTGCTGGACGAGGCTCACGGCGCTGACCGGATCGAGGGCGCACAGCGACATGACCCCCGACACCTGATCGGCGGGGACCGGTGTCAGGCGGTCGGCGCTGCGCTGGGCGCGCCCGTGATCGCGGTGCCGCAGGAAGCTCATACCCGTCAGGCCCGGGCGGGCGCTCGGCGCGCCCCGCCCTCGACGGCCCTCAGCCGGCGGCGGAGACCATGGGGCTGGTACCGGCCAGGGCCTCCTCGCCGAGCTCCTCGGCCATCTCGGCGGCCATGACCTCGGCATGCTTGAGGAGGGTCTCGACAACCTGGTCCTCGGGGACGGTCTCGACGACCTGTCCGCGCACGAAGATCTGGCCCTTGCCGTTGCCCGAGGCGCAGCCCAGGTCGGCCTCACGGGCCTCACCGGGGCCGTTGACGACACAGCCCATGACGGCCACGCGCAACGGCGCGGTGACCTTCTTGAGCCCGGCCTCCACCTCCTCGGCCAGGGTCCACACGTCGACCTGGGCCCGCCCGCAGGAGGGGCAGGAGACGATCTCGAGCTGGCGGTCCCGCAGCCCCATGAACTCCAGGAGCTTGGTGCCCACCTTGACCTCCTCGACCGGGGGCGCGGACAGGGAGACGCGGATGGTGTCGCCGATCCCCTCGGCAAGCAGGGTGCCGAAGGCGGCGCAGGACTTGATGGTGCCCTGGAAGGCGGGACCGGCCTCGGTCACCCCCAGGTGGAGGGGCCACCGGCCGGCCTCGGACAGGAGCCGGTAGGCCTGCACCATGGTGACGACGTCGTGGTGCTTGACGGAGATCTTGAAGTCGTGGAAGTCGTTCTCCTCGAACAGCCCGGCCTCCCAGGTGGCCGACTCCACGAGGGCCTCGGGGGTAGCCTTGCCGTACTTCTTGAGCAGGCGCTTGTCGAGGGAGCCGGCGTTGACACCGATGCGCAGGGAGACGCCGGCGTCGGATGCTGCCTTGCAGATGTCGGCGACCTGGTCGTCGAACTTGCGGATATTGCCGGGGTTGACGCGCACGGCGCCGCAGCCCGCCTCGATGGCGGCGAAGACGTACTTGGGGTTGAAGTGGATGTCCGCGATGACGGGGATGCGCGACTGTTTGGCGATGATCGGCAGCGCCTCGGCGTCCTTGTCAGTGGGACAGGCCACGCGGACGATGTCGCACCCCGAGGCCGTCAGCTCGGCGATCTGCTGGAGCGTGGCGCCGATGTCGTGGGTCTTCGTGGTGGTCATCGACTGCACCGTGATGGGGGCGTCTCCACCGACGTTGAGGCTGCCGACCTTGATCTTGCGGGTCGGTCGGCGCGGTGCCAGGACCGGGGCCTGGGCACGCATCGTGGGGATGCCAAGAGCGATCGCTTCAGTCACCCGACCAGTATGTCATCCGCCCCGCCCGGCCCTGTACCGCAGGCGTGTGGCATCGCTCCCGCCGGCACCGGGTCGCCTGGCCGGCCGGCTCGTCACCCAACTGGCTGCTCGACCAGCTGCCAGACCGGCTGCCCGACCGGCACTGGCCTCACAGTGGGGCCGCGATATCCACCCACACCAGGACCAGGGCCATGACGACGAGCAGGCCGAAGACGACCTGACCGAGTGGCAGCATCTTGGCGGTGTCCACCGGTCCCGGGTCGGGCTTCCCCTGCGCCTTGGCGATCATGCGCCGGATCCCCTCCCAGCAGGCTCCGGCCACGTGCCCGCCGTCCAGGGGCAGCAGCGGCACCAGGTTGAAGGCGAACAGCGCCAGGTTGAGGCTGCCCAGCAGCATGAGCATGCTGCTGACCCGCATCGACAGGGGGACCTCCCCGCCCCCGGCCGCGCCGCCGCTGGTGGCCTGTCCGGCCATGCGCCCCATGCCCACCAGGCCCACGACCCCGCTGTCGGCGCTGCGCTGCTCGATGCCCAGCCCGGCCTGGACGGCGTGGTAGAGCCCGACCGGAAGGGTGGCGATCGCCTTGACCGTGCCGCCGATGGCCTGACCGATGAGGCCCGGTATCTTGGCCGGGCTCTGCGGAATGGTTCCCAGGGACGGACCGATGCCCACGTAGGGGCGGGGCTCGGTGCGCACGGCGCCGGAGGCGTCCTTGACCGGAGAGCCCTGCGAGTCGAGGACGGTCCGCTGGGCCTCGACCGGGGTGACGGTCACGGTGCGCCTCGCGCCGTCGCGCTCGACGACGACCTGGGTGGGGCTCGTTCCGCCGGCTGCGATCCGGGCCTGCAGCTCCTCCCAGGTGGAGACCTCGACCCCGCCCCAGGAGACGATCCGGTCGCCGGCCTCGATGCCGGCTGCGCTGGCGGGCCCGACCGGGTCGGAGTCCTGGCAGGGAGCGTCCGCGTCGATGTTGGACGAGACGCAGGGCGCCACGGTCGCCAGCGTCGTCGTGCGCCCCGGGACGCCGACCACGCCGATGGCGACGGCCAGGAGCACGATCCCCAGGAGCAGGTTGGTGAGGATCCCCCCGGCCATGACGATCAGCTTCTTGGGCACGCTCAGAGTGTAGAAGGCGCGGTGCTCCTCGCCGGGCTGGATCTCCTCGAGGGCCTCGGCGCGCGCCTCACCGACCATGCCGAGGCTGCCGTCCTTGCGTCGTCGGTCCGGCTTTCCGGGTCTGGCCGGTGGCAGCATGCCGACGAGCTTGACGTAGCCGCCCAGCCAGATGGCCTTGACGCCGTACTCGGTCTCGCCGCGCTTGACCGACCAGATCCTCGGGCCGAAGCCGATGAAGTACTCGGGCACCTTCACCCCGAACCTCTTGGCCGGGATCATGTGCCCGAGCTCGTGAAGGGCCACCGAGACACCGATCCCGATGACGAGGATGACGATGCCCAGGATGTAGGCCAGGGTGGTGCTCACGAGTGCGTTCCTCCGTTTCGTGCCGCGATGAGCTCGTCGGCGCGGGTACGCGCCCAGGTCTCGGCGGCCAGGACGTCGTCGAGGCTCGGGGCGGCAAGGCCCTCGTGCTCGCCGACGACGGCCGCGTCGATCTCGACGATGTCCAGCCACTGGAGCCCACCGGCCAGGAAGGCGGCGACGGCCTGCTCGTTGGCGGCGTTGAGGACGGCCGGGTGGGTGGGTGAGGCCGCGACGGCGCTGCGGGCCAGGTCGACGGCGGGGAAGACCTCACCGTCCAGCGGCTCGAAGGCCCAGCTGACCGGCTCGCTCCAGCGGTTGGGCTCCACCAGGCCGGACAGGTCGGGGCGCTCGGGCCAGGTCAGTCCCAGGGCGATGGGCAGGCGCATGTCGGGTGGCGAGGCCTGGGCGATGGTGGCGCCGTCGGTGAACTCGACCATGGAGTGGATGACGGACTGGGGGTGGACGACGACGTCGATCTGCTCGGGGGCGACGTCGAACAGGAGGTGGGCCTCGATGAGCTCGAGCCCCTTGTTGATGAGGGTCGAGGAGTTGATGGTCACCACTGGCCCCATGTCCCAGGTGGGATGGTTGAGGGCGGCGGCCGCACCGATCCCCGTGAGCTCGGCGCGGCTCCTGCCGCGGAAGGGGCCGCCCGAGGCGGTCAGGACCAGCCGGCGCACCTCGCTGTGACCGCTGATGACGGTGCTGGTCAGTCCCTTCTCGTGACGGCCGCTGGCCAGCGCCTGGGCGATGGCGGAGTGCTCGGAGTCGACGGGGACGACCTGGCCGGGTCGGGTGAGTGACTGGCGGACCAGTGCTCCCCCGACGACGAGGGACTCCTTGTTGGCCAGGGCCAGGCGAGCCCCGCTGCGCAGGGCGGCCAGCGTGGGCAGCAGGCCCACGGAGCCCGTGATGCCGTTGACGACCGTGTCCTCGGGCCCGAGACCGGCGGCCTCGACCGCCGTCGTAGCGGCGTCGGGACCGGTGAGGATCGTGGTGACCGGGTCGGGGCGACCGGCCTCGGCGGCCGCGGCCGCCAGGGCGTCGCGCAGGCGGTCGGAGAGGTCCTCTCCCCCGCCGGTGACGGCCAGGACGGGGACCTCCCAGGTGATGGCCTGGCGGGCCAGGAGCTCCAGGCGCGATCCGCCGGCGGCCAGGGCGACCACTCGCGGGGCGTGCTTCCCCAGGCGGGAGAGGACCTCGAGGGTCTGGGTGCCGATCGACCCGGTGGATCCGAGCAGAACCAGTCGCCTGGGGGACTGGGGGGAATGGGAACGTGACGGTGCGTGGCCGGTCATGGGCGGCGGGTTTCCTCGGGACCTACGTGACTCTCTCGACTCACTCGACGGACAGGAGCACCTCGACGACGCGCGCCAGGTAGCGGTCGACGCTGGGCTCCCCGTAGGCCTTGCTGCCGCGTGCCCGACGGAAGACCGCCCCGCGCACCTCACTGGAGGTCAGGGTGGTGTCGGAGTCGAAGTAGCCGGCGATGCGGTCCATGAGGGCGTCGACGTCGGTCTTGTCGTACCCCTGCCCGGAGGCCGGGGCGAAGCGCTCGCCGGCGGGGCGCAGGAGGCGCGGGTACAGGGTGGTGGCGAGCTGGGTGACCTGGTCCATCCAGGCCTGACGGCCCTTCTTGGCCACGAAGGCGGCGCGCCGGCGCTGAAGGAAGGCGGCCTCGAGCCGGTCGAGGGCGGCGTCCACGGCCTGGGGCTGGTAGCCGCGCAGGACCACGTCGAAGGCGACGGTACGCACGCCCTCGGAGTCCATCTCGTCGAGCTCACCGGCGTCATAGATCTCGTGAGCCGTCTCGAAGTAGCGGTCGACCTGCTCGGGGCGGTAGCCCGGTCGCAGGAGCGCTGACTTGGGGAACATGTCGCTCATGTCGTCTTAGCCCTCTCCTGGTTGAGTACCTCGGTCGCGAGCTGACCGCAGGCACCGTCGATGTCGCTGCCTCGAGTGTCTCGCACTGTCGTGGTAATTCCGGCACGCCGAAGCGTGTCGACGAACATATCCTGAACCGCAACCTCCGAGCAGGTCCAGATGGAGCCCGGCGTCGGGTTGAGCGGGATGGGGTTGACATGGGCCCATCCGGTGTCCCTGCGGTTGAGCTCGTCGGCGAGCAGCTGGGCGCGCCAGGCGTGGTCGTTCATGTCCTTGATGAGCGCGTACTCGATGGACACGCGTCGACCGGTGGCCAGGAAGTAGTCGTGGGCGGCGTCGAGCAGCTCGCCGACCTTCCACTTGGAGTTGACGGGGATGAGCTCATCGCGCAACTCGTCGTCGGGGGCGTGCAGGGAGACGGCCAGGGTCACCGGCAGGCCCTCGCCGGCGAGCCGGCGGATGAGGGGGACCAGCCCCACCGTGGAGACCGTGATGCCGCGGGCCGACATGCCGAAGCCCTCGGGGGCCGGGTCAATGAGCCGATGGAGGGCGCCGACGACGTTCTTGTAGTTGACCATCGGCTCGCCCATGCCCATGAAGACCACGTTGGACAGGCGCGCCGGCCCCACGGTCAGGTCGCCGGCGGCGGAGGTCTGAGCGGCGTGGCGCACCTGCTCGACGATCTCCGCGGTGGACAGGTTGCGGGTCAGGCCCATCTGTCCGGTGGCGCAGAAGGGGCAGGCCATGCCGCAGCCGGCCTGGGAGGACACGCACAGGGTGGTGCGGTCCTTGTAGCGCATGAGGACGCTCTCGACGCGGACGCCGTCGTGCAGCTCCCACAGGTGCTTGATGGTGCGTCCGCCGTCGGCGCGCAGAGCGCGCACCGGGGTGATGAGCTCGGGCAGCAGTTCGGCGCACAGCTGCTCGCGCTGGGAGGCGGGCAGGTCGGTCATGTCCGCGCTGTCGCGGGTGAAGTGCGTGAAGTAGTGGCGGGAGAGCTGATCGGCCCGGAAGGAGGGCAGTCCCGAGTCCTTGCAGGCTGCCTTGCGCCCGGCCAGGTCGAGATCGGCCAGGTGACGGGGAGCCTTGCCGCGCGCCGCCGGTACGGCGAAGGAGAGTCGCGGCCTGGCGTCGGGGCTGGTGGCTCCCTCCGGCGGCTGGTCGGTGGGCATGACCTGAACCTGCCCGTGAGCCGGCCGCCCGGTGATGCTGACGGGCTGCGGGCGCCGGTGGCGCTGCTGTACTCGCGAAGGACTCACGCTCGTGCTCCTCGTGTCCCGGGGCTGGGGAGGGCCGGGCTGGTCGATAGGGGTGGGTGCGGCATGCAGTCCCTATTTCACCAGGAGGGTGAAGGCGTAGACAAGTGGAGCGGCCACGAGGATGGAGTCGAGCCGATCCATGATTCCTCCGTGTCCGGGCAGGAGGGTGCCCATGTCCTTGAGCCCCAGGTCGCGCTTGAGCAGGGACTCCCCCAGGTCACCCAGGGTGGAGACGATCACGGTGCAGGCGCCCAGCGCGGCCCCGGCCCACCAGGGGCCGCCGATGGCCCACACGCACCCGGCCCCGGTGGCCACAGCCGCGAGAAGCGAGCCCATGACTCCCTCCCAGGACTTCTTGGGCGAGACCGAGGGGGCCAGGGGATGGCGGCCGAAGGTGATGCCCGCGAGCCACCCGCCGGTGTCGTTGGCGGCCGCCAGGGCGATGAGCATCATGACTTTTCCCACTCCGTGATCCTGGACCAGGAGCAGGACGGCGAAGCCGGCCAGGTAGGGCAGGTAGGTGGCGGCGAAGACCGAGGCGGCAGCGGCGCTGGAGCGGGAGCGCCGGACCTCGTCGTGGGCCTCGGTGCGGGGGATGTCGTGGCCGGCCTGCTCCAGGACGGTGCCGGTCTCCGCCTCCGCCTGGTCCATGAAGCTCCACAGGACGCAGGCTCCGGCGGTGGCCACGTAGGCCCCGAAGGCCGCCTCCGCTCCCAGCTCCCAGGCGCACACGGAGATGCCCAGGGTCCCCAGCCACAGGGGCGCCAGCGGCAGGCGGATGCTCTTGCGGGCGAAGGCCGCCGCCAGCTCCCACAGCGCCCCGCAGACGGCCAGCACGGCGACGCCCACGAAGATGACCTTGTAGAAGACCAGGGATCCCAGGACCACGGCGATGAGGACAACCGCCACCCCGACGGCGGCGGGCAGGTTGCGCCCTGCCCGCCCGGTGGCGGGCAGGGGGTCGTGGTTGCGCGTGGGGCGCGGGTTCAGCAGGGTCGTCACGGGGCTCACAGGGGTCGGCGGGACAGGGGCGGGATACCGGCGCGCACAGGCTCGGCGGCTCCCGGGGTCGAGGGATCAGACCTCGAGGAGCTCGCTCTCCTTGGCGCTCAGGGCGGCGTCGATCTGCTCGACGAATCGCTTGGTGAGGCCGTCGAGCTCGTGCTCGGCGCGCTTGACGTCGTCCTCGCCGGCCTCGCCGTCCTTCTTGATGGCCTCGAGCTCCTTCTTGGCCTTGCCGCGGATGCCGCGCACCTGGACGCGGGAGTCCTCGGCGCGGGAGCGGGCGAGCTTGACGTAGTCCTTACGGCGCTCCTCGGTCAGGGCCGGCAGGGTGACGCGGATGACGGTGCCGTCGTCGGTGGGGTTGACGCCGAGGTCGGACTCGCGGATGGCGGAGACGATGTCCTTCATGGCGGAGCGGTCGAAGGGGCTGACCAGGACGGTGCGGGCCTCGGGGATCGTCAGGGAGGCGAGCTGCTGGAGCGGGGTGGGGGCGCCGTAGTAGTCCACCACGATCCCGTTGAACATCGAGGGGTTGGCGCGGCCGGTGCGGATGGAGGCGAGCTCGCTCTTGGCGGCCTGAAGGGCCTTGTCCATCTTGTCCTCGGCCTCGAGCATGACGTCGTCGATCATGGTGCTTCCTTTGCTGGGGCGGTCGTGGGTTCGTAGGTCGTTGTCGGCCATCGCGGGGATGGCGGCGGGTTCTCAAGGTGTGGTGGTCATCCGCGTGGTGGCGGACGCGCGCCCGAGCGGGTCCGTCGTCGGTCCCGTGCAGAGCGGCGCCGGGTCAGTTGCAGCTGACGAGCGTCCCGATTCTCTCACCCAGGAGGGCGCGAGTGATATTGCCGGGCTCCCCCATGCCGAAGACGCGCATGGTCAGGCCGTTGTCGCGGCACAGGGCGAAGGCGGAGGCGTCGACCACCTGGAGGCCGTCGGCCAGGGCCCGCTCGTAGGTGAGGTGGTCGAGGCGCTGGGCGTCGGGGTGCTTGCGGGGATCGGCGGTGTAGACGCCGTCGACCCCGTTCTTGCCCACGAGCAGCTCGTCGCAGTGCGTCTCCAGGGCCCGCTGGGCCGAGACCGTGTCCGTGGAGAAGTAGGGCAGGCCGGCACCGGCGCCGAAGACGACGACGCGGTTCTTCTCCATGTGGCGGATGGCGCGCAGGGGGATGTAGGACTCGGCGACCTGCCCCATGGCGATGGCGGTCTGGACGCGGGCGGGCACGCCCGCCTTCTCGATGAAGTCCTGGAGGGCCAGGGCGTTCATGACGGTGCCCAGCATGCCCATGTAGTCGGCGCGGGCACGGTCCATGCCCCTCGATGAGAGCTCGGCGCCGCGGAAGAAGTTTCCGCCTCCGACGACGACGGAGACCTGGACGCCGGCGCGGACGGCGTCGGCGATCTGACGGGCGGCGTCGGAGACGACGTCGGGGTCCAGCCCTATCGATCCGCCGCCGAAGACCTCACCGGAGAGCTTGAGCAGAACACGTCTGGGGTGCGTGCCGTGGGCGACGCGGTCGTCACGAGCCGGTTCCTGACTCATTGCGTGATGTCTCCTGGGGTCGGTGGGCAGGCTTCGCACAGCCTACCCCGTCCGCGAGAGCGCCGGGCCCCGATGAGGCTCACCCCTGACGGTCAGACACGCCATGGGACTATGCCCCATGACACGTCCCGGAGCGGGCCCCGGCCCCGCCACGGTGACTGGGGACTCTGGGGGCTAACGAGACGGGGCGGGGCCATGAGCATGGTGCTCGTGACCCCGCCCCGGATGTCTCCGCCGGTCCGACGACGCAGGCTGCTGGCCGGCGAACCGGACTGGCGCGAGTGGGTCAGGCGCCGACGCGGAAGCGGACGAATCCGGTCAGCTCACCGCCGGTGGCCTCGACGACCTTGCCGACCGTGGTCTTGGGGTCCTTGGCGAAGGCCTGGTCGACCAGGACATTCTCCTTGAAGAATCCGCCCAGGCGGCCCTCGACGATCTTGGGGATGGCCTTCTCGGGCTTGCCCTCGGCGCGGGTGGACTCCTCGGCGATGGCGCGCTCCTTGTCCACGACCTCGGCCGGGACGTCGTCGCGGGTGGCGTAGTCCGGGGAGTAGGCGGCGATGTGCATGGCGACGTCGTGGGCCACCTCGGCGGCCTTGGCGTCGGTGCCCACCAGGACGCCGACCTGGGCGGGCAGGTCGGGGTTGGTGCGGTGCAGGTAGAGCTCGATCTTGTCGGCCTCGATGCGGCCGACGCGACGCACGACGATCTTCTCGCCGATGACGGCCTGCATGCCGTCGGTGAGCTCCTTGACGGTGGAGCCGTCGACCTCGACCTCGGCCAGGGCCTCGGCGTCGGTGGCGCCGGAGGCGAGGGCGGCGGTGAGGACCTGCTCGGCGTAGTCGAGGAACTTCTGGTTCTTGGCCACGAAGTCGGTCTCGGCGTTGATCTCGACGAGGACGCCGACCTGGCCGTCGCCGGAGTCGACGACCTTGGCGGCGATGAGGCCGGCGGAGGCGGCGCGGCCCTCGCGCTTGGCAATGCCCTTGAGGCCCTTGACGCGGATGATCTCGATGGCCTTCTCGGCGTCGCCCTCGGCCTCGTCGAGGGCCTTCTTGACGTCGAGCATGCCGGCGCCGGTCTTCTCGCGCAGCGCCTTGATGTCAGCGGTGGTGTAGTTCGCCATGAATGTCTCCTGGTCAGTCAGTGACTAATAGACGTGTGAAAAAGGACGTGTGAAAGGTGTTCACAGCGCGCGGACGCCACGCTGTGAACGAGGAGGTGGGCGGAGATGCCCGGACTCAGGCCTGCTCGGCGGCGGGTGCCTCGGCGGCGACCTCGGCAGCAGCCTCAGCGGTCTCCGCGGCGGCCTCAGCAGCGACCTCGGTGGCCTCGGCGGCCTCGGCCCCGGCGAGGAGCTGGGCCTCCCACTCGGGCAGCGGCTCGGCGTCGGCGGGAGCGACCTCGGCCTCCTCACCGGTGCGGGCGCGTCCGCCGGAGCGGGCCAGCAGGCCCTCAGCGGTGGCGTCGGCGACGACACGGGTGAGCAGGGTGACGGCGCGGATGGCGTCATCGTTGCCGGGGATGCCGTAGGTGGCCTCGTCCGGGTCGCAGTTGGTGTCCAGGATGGCGATGACCGGGATCCCGAGCTTCTGGGCCTCGGAGATGGCCAGGTGCTCCTTCTTGGTGTCCACGACCCACACGGCCGCGGGGAGCTTGCTCATGTCGCGGATACCGCCCAGGGTGCGCTGGAGCTTGTCCTTCTCGCGGCGCATCATGAGCAGCTCCTTCTTGGTGTGGCCGGAGCCGGCCACGTCGTCGAAGTCGATCTGCTCGAGCTCCTTCATGCGGTCCAGGCGGGCGCGCACGGTGGAGAAGTTGGTGAGCATGCCGCCCAGCCAGCGCTGGTTGACGTAGGGCATGCCGACGCGCTGGGCCTGCTCGGCCACGGCGGCCTGGGCCTGCTTCTTGGTTCCGACGAACAGGATGTTGCCGCCGCGAGCGACGATCTCCTTGACGAAGTCGTAGGCGGTGTTGATGCCCTCAATGGACTGCTGGAGGTCGATGATGTAGATGCCGTTGCGCTCGGTGAGGATGAAGCGCTTCATCTTGGGGTTCCAGCGACGGGTCTGGTGCCCGAAGTGGACACCGCTGTCAAGGAGCTGGCGCATGGTGACGACGGCCATGACGGTCCTTCCGTGTGAGCCGAGAGGTTGCTCGACGCACGATCATTCGGGGGACGGCTGAGCAGCGCGCTCGGGCGCGTCCCGGGTTTGTTTCTCTGGGTTGTTCCCCGTGGTTCCGCACGCCTTGAGGGCGTACGCCCAGCCGGTGACCGGCTGATACTGATGCGGATGGGGCCTGGTGCCCGCGACGCACGGCCACCCGCTCACCGTGGTAAAAACCTGATGATCGGGACCGCGACCGTGTCGCCCGGAGGGACGTCCTGAGGTACCCGAGGTACTCAGGTGCAGGCACGCGAAGTCAGCATTCCGGGCCCGTCTCCCGCTGACGCCGGAGCGATCCGCAGAATGCTGCGGAGGCGAGGTTACCACAGGGCCGGGTCGGCTGCCGAGGCCGATTCGGCGGAATTCGGAGTCGTCCCGGTCACCACAGGCCGCCTCCTGAGAGGGTTTTCCACAGGGCCGACGACGCACTCGGCGGGAGGGGTCGGGCGGCGCGCACCCTGATGACATGCACCCAGGACATCCTCAGAAGTGTCGCACGACTCAGCGCTCCGTCCTCCTCCGCTCCTCTCATCGCTCTACCCGTCGTCTCGCCACGGTGGTGGCGGCCCTGACTGTCTGCGGCTCACTGACCGCCCTTCCGGGCACGTCTCCAGCTCCCGGCGTGAGCGAGGCCCCGCCTCCCACCGTCCAGGATCCCGCGTATCCCGAGCTCACGAGCGCCCCGGACGGGCAGGTCGGATCGGTGACGTCCTCACCGGGCTCATTCCTCACGGATGCCAGCCTCATCGGCCGGTTCATCGAGGAGACGGGAGCGAGCAACGACCTGGGACAGCCGCTGGGCCCCAGGCGGCCGCGCGGACGTTACCAGTGGCCGACCGGAGCGCCGGCCACCGTGGTGGAGGGCTTCGATCCTCCCGCCGTCGTATGGGGGCGCGGACACCGGGGAGTCGATCTCGCCGCCGCGGAAGGCAGTCAGGTCCGCAGCGCCGCCGCCGGAACCGTCGTCTTCGCCGGCATGGTGGCCGGGCGGCCGGTGGTCTCCATCGACCACGGCGACGGGATCCGCACCACCTATGAGCCGGTGGAGCCCTCGGTCAGCGCAGGCGAGACGGTGGGCGCCGGTCAGGTCATCGGCACCTTGCTGCCGGGGCACCGATCGGACGGGGTCTGCGCCCTGCACTGGGGCGCGCGCACCGGCCCCAAGACCTACATCAACCCGCTGCGCCTGCTGCAACCGGCCGTCATCCGCCTCAAGCCGGTCCACTAGGTCGTGTTGCGAAGAGCGGCTCAGGCGCGGGGGAAGGCCTGCTCGTAGACGCTGCGCAGCCGCTCGGCCGAGACGTGGGTGTAGCGCTGGGTGGTGGCTAGCGAGGAGTGTCCCAGGAGCTCCTGGACGCTGCGCAGGTCCGCTCCCCCGCCCAGGACGTGGGTGGCGGCGCTGTGGCGCAGCCCGTGCGGCCCCAGGTCGGGCACCTGGGCGGCCGCGCACAGGCGGTGGACGACGTCGCGCACCGCACGGGGGTCGATGCGCCGCCCTCGCGCCCCCAGGAAGAGCGCGGCGCCGGCGTCGGGGGCGCAGACCTCACCGCGCCGCCCCAGCCAGCCTTCCAGGGCCCTGGCGGCGGGTAGCCCGTAGGGGACGGTGCGTTCCTTACGGCCCTTGCCCAGGACCCGCAGGGTGCGTTGGGAGTGGTCGAGGTCGGTGACGTCGAGGCCGACGAGCTCGGAGACTCGTACACCGGTCGCGTAGAGCGTCTCGATGATGGCCAGGTCCCGCACGGCCAGGGAGTCCCCGCCGGAGGCGAGGTCCGCGGCAGTCTGCAGCAGCTGTTCCGCCTGTTGGGTCGTCAGAACGCCGGGCAGGCGGTTGTCGACGCGGGGGGCGCGCAGCCGCGCGGCGACGTCTAAGGCGAGCAGGTCCTCCTCGAAGGCCCAGGCGGAGAAGGTGCGGATGGATGCGGAGCGGCGGGCCAGGGTGGCGCGCGAGTGGCCGCTGGCGGCCAGGGTGGCGAGCCATTCGCGCAGGTCCGCCAGGTCGAGGGTGGCCAGGGCGGCGTCAATGGGTTCAGTGTCCCCCTCACCGACACCGAGGAAGCTCAGCAGGTCGCCCACGTCGGCGAGGTAGGCGCGCACGGTGTGTCCGGACAGGTCCCGCTGCAGGGCCAGGTAGCTGCGGTAGGAGGCGAGCAGATCGGCGCGCGTCCTCGACATGGGGCACCTCCTCTCACGACAGCGATGACGAACAACGGCGGTGATCGGCTTGATCCGTCAGGTTCTTATCGGTCCATTCGAAGGTCTGCTTGCAGGACCGGGCGATACGGGCACCTGAAGACTACGGCACCCGGTGCCGGGGCAGGCCCGCCGTCGGAAGCACGCCGCGCACATCGACAGCACACGGCGTGCCAGCGCCTCCCTGACAGCACCCCGCCCTCGCCCCAAGATGCGGCGCCTCAGCGACGATCCGCGCGACTCACCACCTTCACCGGAGGGCGGCAGTATTTCCGCCCGATACAGAAGTCGCCACACTGATTTAACACGCAACCTCGTCAGTCGGATCACAAATTCATAACAACTGTCCGGCCAGCATGACGGAGCAAGTCGACCTTTTTGCTTGATCTCGACGAAAAGCCCGCCTCATCTCTGTGTCTCACCACATATGGAACGGTTGTTTTCGTCCGACAAGGAAGTTAGCATCTCGCTCGTTCTTACGAGCATCATCCCCCTGGCCCATCCCTATTTCTGCTGGAGCGCCACTGTGAAACGGTTGTCCAGGCGCCGTGTCTATGTCGGCGTCATTGCGGTACTGACCGCTGCGGCTCTGGTCGCCATCGTCCTGCACCCGGGGATGGTCACTCATGACGTCGACCTTCATGACGGCGGGGTGTGGGTGACTAACGGGAAGATGAAGATGGTCGCCCATCTCAACTACCCCTCGCAGACGCTCGACGGCGGGCTGCGCACCTCCTCGGCGAGCTTCGACGTCGACCAGTCTGGCTCCCAGGTCTTCATGTCCGACGAGTCCTCGGACACCTATACGCAGATCGATGTGGCCCGCATGACGCTCATGCCGCCGAACACCTCGACCGGCTCATCATCCATGGAGCTGGGTGGGGGCCGCATCGGGGTTGCCGATCCGACCACGGGCAAGGTCTGGGTCACCAGTGCCTCCGATGCCTCCACCTTCAGCCAGTCAGCAGCTCCTCCCACCATCTCCGACATGCCCGGCGCCGTCCTGGCCATGGGCACCGACGGCTCGGCTCACGTCGCATCGCTCAAGAGCGGTACCGTCAAGACGGTCACGCCCCGAGGCTCCGTCAACGACATCTCGACCACCTCCCTGCCCACATTGGCCAACGACGCCGAGCTGCAGATCAGCGCAGTGGGAGACAAGAGCATGGTCCTCGACCGCCGCAGCGGCACCCTCGTACTGCCGGGGGGTAAGACGGCCTCGTTGTCCGGGGACGACCTCCAGCTCCAGGTTCCCGGCCCCCAGGCCGACGAGGTCCTGGTCTCCTCGACGTCCGGGCTGCTTCGCGTGAGCCTGTCCGGGAAGGTCTCCTCGGTCTCCCCCGGCGTCACCGGCGGCAGCCCCTCCCGGCCCGCGCAGCACTCGGGCTGCGCCTATGCGGCCTGGGGGGTCAAGGGTTCCTTCCTGCGGGACTGCGCGGGCACCGCCAACGACGTCGACATCCCAGTCCCCACTCTCAACAACGTCTCGAAGGCCGTCTTCCGCACGAACCGCGACGTCATCGTCCTCAACGACATCCCCACCGGCGGCGTGTGGCTGCCGGACAAGAACATGGTCCAGGTCGACAACTGGGAGCAGATCAACTCACAGACGAAGAGCGAGGAGTACTCCGACGAGAAGTCCACCGAGACCCGGGACGAGGCCACTCAGGAGCGGTCCAAGGAGAACACTCCCCCCGAGGCCCAGGACGACTCCTTCGGAGTGCGGCCCGGACGGACCTCCTACCTGCCGGTCATTGCCAATGACACCGATCCCGACGGCGACGTCCTGGTGGCCACCGCGACCTCTCAGCCGTCCTTCGGAAAGGTGGGTCAGGTGCGCTCCGGCGCCGCCCTCCAGGTGAAGGTGGACGACAACGCCACAGGCTCATCGTCCTTCGCCTACACCCTCGATGACGGCCAGGCACAGTCCAGCGCCAACGTCACTCTCAATGTCCACCCCTTCTCCGTCAACGCCGGGCCCGAGCAGAAACGGATCTCCTCCCTCGACCTGGCCTCCGGAGCAAGCACGACTCTCAATGTCTCCGACGACTGGCTCGACCCCGACGGCGACCCCGTCTACCTCAAGAGCATCTCCTTCCCCTCGGGGTTCGACGTCACGTACCGGGCCGACGGCACCATCACGGTCAAGGACATGGGGCAGACGGCGGGCAGCACGGACCTGACCGTCACCTACTCCGACGGCACCAAGGACACTGAGGGTCGCCTGACGGTCAAGGTGCACGGCAACGAGAACCTTCCCCCCGTGACCAACGCGGACCACGTCGTTGTCCCGGTGGGTCAATCCGGTCAGGTCTCGCCGCTGGCCAATGACGTCGACGCCAACGGTGACACTCTGCGCCTGACCTCCGTGGGGGAGACGCCCGAGGGACTGACTGCCACGGCCGACGTCAGTCTCGGGGTCGTCACGCTCAAGCCGTCCAAGGCGGGCACCTTCTACCTGACCTACACGGTCAGTGACGGGCCCTCCGCTACAGAGGGCGTGATCCGGGTCGACGCCATCGAGGTCGACCAGTCCGCGCTGCCCGTGGCTCAGGACGACGTCATCACGCTGCCGGCGGGAGGCCAGGCGCTGTCGGCGGTCCTGGACAACGACTCCGACCCGCAGGGCGGGGTGCTCTCCGTGCAATCCGTACGCACCCCCGAGGGAAGCCCCCTGGTGGTGGCTCTCCTCGAGCACCACCTCCTGCGCATCACTGCTCCCAACGGGCTGACCGAGACCACAACGGTCACCTACACGTTGGCCAACGCGGCCGGGACGACCGAGGGCACGCTCCAGGTCATCCCGGTCCCAGCGGCACCGAGCACCACGCCTCCCGAGCTCACCGACGACACGCTCGTAGTGCGAGCCGGGGACGTGGGCAGTATCAGCGTCCTGGACAACGACCGCTCCCCCGCAGGACTGGATATGACTGTCCAGCCCGACCTTCAGCACGAGATCGACCCAGCCATGGGCGAGCCCTTCGTCTCCGACGACGTCGTCCGCTTCCGCGCCGGGGAGCAGCCGGGAAGCGGACGGATCATCTACAGCGTGCGCGACTCGGAGGGGAACGTCGCCTCGGCCAGCGTCAACCTGACCGTCGTGGCCCGCGACGACGAGCGCAATACAGCCCCGCACCCCAAGGACGTCACCGGATGGGCCGTGGCCGGGGAGAAGGTGACGATCCCGATCCCCCTGGAGGGGCTGGACTCTGAAGGCGACTCGGTCAGCCTCAGCGGGCTGATGTCCTCACCGCGCCTGGGCGGAGTGGAGCTGGAGAGCTCGTCCCTGACCTACACGGCCGCCCCGAACGCCTCAGGCACAGACGTCTTCAGCTACACCGTCCAGGACCGGCTCGGCAAGACGGCCTCGGCCGTGGTCCGGGTCGGCGTGGCGCCCGCCGGGAAGACGAACCAGAAACCCGTCGCCGTGGCCGATGCCGTCACCGCACGGCCCGGCGTCGACCTGTCCATCCCGGTACTGGCCAACGACGTCGACCCGGATGGGGACACGCTGTCCCTGGAGTCGTCCCTCGTCTCCGGCCAGGACTCGGGAGTGTCCCCGTCGGCCGACGGCTCGCGGGTCAGGCTCACGACCCCGAGCACGGAGGGGAGCTACACCGTCCAGTACGGCGTCACGGACGGCCACTCAGAGCCCGTCGTCGGCATGGTGACCCTGGTGGTGTCCGCCTCGGCGCCCCTCCAGGCCCCCATCGCCCGTGACGACCGCATCAGCAAGGCGCAGGCCCGATCCAACCGGAGCGTCAAGGTCCCGGTACTGGACAACGACGAGGACCCGGACGGTGATATCAGTGCCGCCACCGTCACCTCCCAGGACGAGGGCGTCAGCGTCGGGAAGAACGGGGATCTGACGATCGAGGTGAGGGACGAGCCTCGCTTCGTGCTCTACACGGTCACCGATCCCAGTGGGCTGGCCTCCTCCGCCTTGGTCGAGGTCCCCGGATCGGTGGTCACCGAGCCCGAGGTCGACACGAGCAAGATGCCCTTGACCGTGCGCTCCGGCGAGACCCTGTCCATCGCTCTGCGCGACTACGTGCTCACCCGTGAGGGTCGCAGCGTGCAGCTGACCGACGGCAACAAGGTGACGGCCGCCGCCGGGTGGGACGGCTCCAACCTGGTCAAGGACTCCACCACGGTGACCTTCACCTCGCGTCCCGACTACTCCGGCCCCTCCTCAGTCACCGTGGAGGTGACCGACGGCAAGGACCTCAACGATTCCAGCGGTAAGACCGCCTGGTTGACACTTCCCATCACGGTGACCCCCGGAGACAACCGCCCGCCGACCATCGCCCCCACCGCCATCGAGGTGGCCCCTGGTGAGACCACGACGGCGGACGTGTCGTTGTGGACCACGGACCCCGACGGGGAGAAGCCTGCCGATCTGACCTACTCGGTGCGAGACGTCCCCACCGGTATCAAGGCCTCGATCAACGGCAAGACCCTGTCGGTTGCGGCACCCTCGGGAGCCTCGAAGGGGTCGCTGGGGTCGCTCACGATCGATGTCAAGGACGGCTCCGGGGCCAAGGGATCGGGATCGGTGCCGGTGAGCATCGTCTCCTCCTCCCAGCCCCTCATCATGCTCTCGCCGGCGTCGGTGAGTGCGGACGCCGGTAAGTCCACCACCGTGGACATCTCCTCCTACGCCGTCAATCCCTTCCCCGGTTCCCCCATCCACCTCGTGGGGACTCCCGCCTCTCCGGACGGCATCACGGTCACGGGATCCGGCTCCACCCTGACGATCACTCCCGCAGCTGGTGCCCGGACGGGAGTCATCACCTACCGGGTCGGGGACAAGACCGGTGACTCCGGACGCGAGGTCGAGGGTACCGTCCAGGTGACGGTGCGCAGCCGGCCGAGCCCTCCGACCTCGGTATCGGCCTCCTCCAGCAGCGCGTCAACGGCTCTGGTCTCATGGACCGCAGGAGCGGCGAACGGCGCACCGATCAGTGGTTTCACCGTCTACGACGAGACACAGGGCGATTCCCGGGACTGCGGAACCGTCACCAGCTGCCTCATGGAGGGCCGCACCAACGGCAAGGACCACACCTTCCACGTGGTGGCCCACAACGAGGTCGGCGACTCCGAGGCCTCAGGCTCGGCCACCACCTCGATCGACGTCGTCCCGGACACGGTTCCCCAGCCGGTGGCCACCGCCGGGGACGGCTCCGTAAGCGTGTCCTGGACCGCACCGTCCAACCAGGGCTCGGCCATCACCGGATACGTCGTCGTCCTCAGTCCGGGTGGACAGCAGCAGACGGTGTCGGGTACGAAGGCCACCTTCTCCGGCCTGAGCAACGGGACGGCCTACACCGCGGTGGTCAAGGCAGTCAACGCCAAGGGCGAGAGCCAGCAGTGGTCCTCCGCCTCCCTGGCGGTCTCTCCCTACGGCAGGCCCGGACCGGTCAGCTCGGTGCAGGCCGCCTCGGCCAATCTCGGCAGCGGCGGCTCCTCGGACACCGTCACCGTCTCCTGGGGGCCGGTGTCCGACACTAACGGCAGACCGATCGAGTACTACACCGTGACCTCCTCGACCGGGGCCTCCAAGACGGTCTCCGGCGCGGACAGCCGCTCAACCACCCTGGAGGGGGTGAGTGCCTCCCAGAGCCAGGTCACCTTCACGGTGACGGCCACCAATGACTCCGCCAATGCCTCCACCCATACCTCACCGGGACAGTCCACCTCGACCTGGGTCGTAGGACGCCCACCGGCACCCAGCGTCACGGGCGTCAGTGCGACCGGCGCCAGCCGCCAGATCTCACTGTCCGCCAGAGCCTCCGCCGGCAACGGTTGGAGCGCTGGGGAACTGTCCACCCAGTGGAGCACCGATGGCTCCTCCTGGCAGTCCGTCAGCGACCTGAGCGGCAACGGACTCAGTGACGGTAGCGCCTCAACCGTGTACGTGCGTGTCTGCGGGTCCAAGACTGGGAGCACCTCCTGCTCGGAGGCGGTCAGTGCCGGCAGCGTCACCCCCTTCGGCCCTCCGAGCTCACCGACTATCAGCTGCTCGGCCGGCGGAGCCACTACTGTCTCCTGCTCGTGGTCGGGCGGTGGCGACGGTGGGCGCTCTACCCGCTACCAGCTGAGCGGACCGTCCACCAACGACAACGCCGGCGCCTCAGGATCGCAGCAGTGGAACGTCGCGGAGGGCAGCACGACACGCGTGTGCATCCACGCCGTGCAGTCCTCCTCCGAACAGGGCTCACGCGAGGGCCAGGAGAACTGCGCCGAAGCGACGACCCGTTCCTTCGCCAGGAACTACGCCGGCTCGCTCAGCGGCCAAGGGCTGTGCAGCGTCGGAACGTGCGCGGGGCAGAACGCCCACTACCAGGTGGTGACCCTCTCGGACTGGCCCCCGAACTCGACCGTGACCTGCAGCGGATCCTGGAACCAGCGTGAGGTCAGCACGACGCTCACGGTCGACGGCTCGGGTGGATACAGCGGCCGCCCCAAGTGGCAGGGGGGTTACAACGGCATTCTGATGTCCAAGCAGGATCAGGGGACCTGGTTCACATGCAAGTAGCAGCCAGCGCCCGCCCCGGCCGAGTGTCGACGCCGGGCGCGTCCCCGCACCGATCAGCCGCCGGAGGCCCTCACGGGGTCGGCTCCCTTCACCGCAGTCAGCACCTCACAGAGAGCGAGGGCCATCAATGGCTATGACGAATGAGAACGCGACCTGGTTCGCCGACACCTTCGCCCGAATGGTGAACAACGTGGGGCTGGCGCTGCTGGGTAAGACCGAAGTCATTCGGCTGGCGCTGACCACCATGCTGGCCGAGGGGCACCTCCTGCTGGAGGACGCCCCCGGCACCGGTAAGACCGCTCTGGCTCGGGCCATCGCGGCGACCGTTCAGGGGACGCACTCGCGCATCCAGTTCACCCCCGACCTGCTGCCCAGCGACATCACGGGTGTGACGATCTTCGATCAGAAGGCCGGTTCCTGGGAGTTCCACGCCGGCCCTGTCTTCTCCTCGATCGTCCTGGCCGACGAGATCAACCGGGCCAGTCCCAAGACCCAGTCGGCCCTCCTGGAGGTCATGGAGGAGTCCCAGGTGACGGTCGACGGGGTCCGGCACGCCACGGGCCGGCCCTTCATGGTCATCGCCACCCAGAACCCCATCGAGCAGGCCGGCACCTACCGTCTGCCCGAGGCCCAGCTCGACCGCTTCCTCATGAAGACCTCTGTCGGGTATCCCGATGAGGAAGCAATGGCCGATGTCCTGGAGGGCAGTGCCAACCCGGACCGGTCGAAGTCGCTCAGCGCCGTCATCGCCTCCAGCGCCGTGGCCTCCATGGCCGATCTGGCCGCGGAGAACCACATGGAGCGCTCGGTGGTGAAGTACATCGCGGCGCTGGCGGCCGCTACCCGCGCCTCGGAGAGCACCCGTATCGGGGTCTCCACGCGAGGGGCGCTGGCGATGGCTCGGGTCGTGCGGGTCTGGGCGGCCGCTCAGGGCAGGCCTTACGTTGTCCCGGATGACGTGCGGATGCTCGCCCAGGTCGTGTGGGCCCACCGCCTGGTCATGGACCCCGACGCAGAGTTCGCCGGCGCCACGCCGTCGGCCGTCATCTCCGAGGCCATGGAGGTCGTCCCCGTTCCCACCGTGCAGAAGTAGGACCACATGGCTGCGATGACATCCGGTCCCGGCCCCGGTTCCCTCCCCCGCTCACCGGGTCAGGAGACCCGCGGTGACCCGAGGGGCGGGCGGACACCTGCCCCCGCTCCACTGGGTTCCTCCGCACCGCTGAGGACCGGTCCGAGGCGTTCTCGAAGGATGCTGAGCGCGCTGAGGCGGACGTCGAACGCAGCACGCTCCGTGGTATCGGCCGTGACCAGAGCAGTCCTGCATGCTCTGGCAGCACTACGGCGAGCAGGAGGGACGGCGCAAAAGCGGCTGTCGGCGCTGGCCGCACGGCTACGGGCCGTTCCCGTGGTGGGTCCGGTGCTGGCCGCCTGCGGCTCGTGGCTGGGCGGCGCGGTCGCGATGGTGACCGCACTGGGGCGGGTCTGCCTGCTAGTGTTTATCGTCTCCTGGTACCTGGCCGCCAGTCGGCACTGGTTGGAGGCTTGGGTCATCACTTTGGCCCTGGCCACCCTGATGGTGCTGGCGGCGCTCCAGGCGCTGGGGAGAGCCACCTACCGGGTGCGGCTCTCCCTGGTCTCGACCCGGGTCGTCGTCGGCGATCCGGCGCTCGGCTCCCTATACCTGTCACCCCCCTCGGGGCGCACCACCCGACCGGCGACGGTGGAGATGCCGGTGGGCCAGGGACTGGCCGTCTTCGATATTCCGCGCATCTCCCCCGGCACCGAGCACCAGGAGGTCTTCACCGTACCCACACGGCATCGGGGAGTCATCACGGTGGGACCGGTCCGAAGCATCCGTGGAGACGCACTGGGCCTGGTCCGACGCTCACAGAACTGGACCGAGCCGGTCGACCTGTTCATCCACCCGCGCACCGTCAACCTGGACTCGACAGCGATCGGTTTCATCCGAGACATCGAAGGCGCCGTCACCCAGGACCTGTCCAGCTCGGACGTGTCCTTCCACGCCCTGCGCGAGTACGTCCCCGGTGATGATCGCCGCAACATCCATTGGAAGACCACTGCCCGAACCGGGCGCCTCATGGTGCGTCAGTTCGAGGAGACCCGCAGGGCCCACCTCCTGGTCGTCCACGACCTTGATCCTCACGCCTGGGACGAGGAGGACTTCGAGACCTCGGTGTCCGCGAGCGCCTCGTTGCTGCTGGCCGCGGTGCGGGACAACCGGGAGATCAGCCTGGTCACTCAGGCCGGTCATCCCTACCTACCCACGGGGGCGCGAGTACTGGACACCTTCACCACGCTCGAGCCGGTGGAGGGGGCCGAGGACATGGTCGGCCTGACCCGGCAGGCGGTCAATGCCGTGCCTCAGGCGTCAGTCACTGTCCTGGTCACTGGTGCCAGGACCTCGGCGGCCACCCTCCACCGCGCTCATGCCGAGCTGCCGGCCAGCACCCGGTGCCTGGCGCTGAGGATCGACGGCCATCAGCGTCTGGCCTCGCAGAAGGTCTCCGGGCTGCCCGTAGTGACGCTGCCCGACCTGGAGCGCCTGGCGCCCGCGATGAGAAAGGCCCGTTCATGATCGCTCGTGGGTCACGCACTCGTCCCGGTCCTCCCGAGGACCTGGCTGCTGGGGACCGTGTAGGCACGGGGACCGCCGCCTCACCCGGTAGCGGATCGTCAGCCCGCCGCCTGGACTGGGCGAGCCTGGCGGCGGTCGTGCTGCTGCTGGTGGCAGCGGGAGCCACGCACGGAGCCGTCTTCGGCGCCCTGAGTGGCTACGTCGCCGTTGCCGGGGGCATCGTCATCGGCTCGCTCGTGGGACTGGCCGGGACCTGGTGGAGGTGGAACCCCCTGGAGGTCCTCCTGGCAGCAATCATCTCCTACCTTCTGACGGGAGGTCCGCTGGCGCTGCCCACCACGACGGGTCGGTGGGGTGTGCCGACCATGGCGACCCTTCAGGGGCTGGTGATCGGCGCAGTGACCTCGTGGAAGGACCTGCTGACGATCGCGCCTCCGGCTGCGTCCTTCGTCGGTCCGGGGATCGTCCCCTACCTCAGTGGGATGCTGTGCTCGCTGGTGGCGGTCACGATCGCGCTGAGAGCCGGCAGGCGTCAGGGCTGGGCCCTGGTGGCAGTGGCGGCGCTGGGACTCATCGGGATCCTGTGGGGTTCGCAGCGGGCGCCGCTGGCGCTTCCCGCGGCTGCCGTGGCCCTGGTGGTCGCCATGGCGTGGATGGCTCACCTGCAGCAACGGGGCCGCATCGCGGCGGGGCACGGGATCGTCGGCAGACCAGGGTCCCGGCGTCGCGCCCGGTTCCGTCTTGTCGCAGGCGCCACCGGGATGCTGACGCTCGCCGTCGCCGTCGCCGCGATCCTGTCCCCCGTCATCGAGCCCGGGGGCAACCGTGATGTGCTGCGCGACCACGTCAGACCTCCCCTGGATCTGTCGGCCTACGCCTCACCGCTGACGTCCTTCCGCTACTGGGTGGACAACCAGAAGGACTCCACCCTCTTCACGGTTGAAGGGCTTAAGGAGGGCCAGAGGATTCGACTGGCCACGTTGGACGCCTATGACGGAACTGTCATGCGCGTGGGCACCGATGCCTCGGCGGAGGGGTTCCGGCGAGTGGGCTCCACTGTCACCGATGAACCGCTACCGGGCGGCACCAGCACCACGAGCCTGACGGTGACGATCAAGGACTACGCGGGCTACTGGCTGCCCGGGGCCGGTCAGATGCAGTCGGTCGCCTTCACCGGAGACCGTGCCACGAGCCTGCAGGAGTCCCTGTACTACTCCGAGCCCTTGGAGTCGGCCATCACCACCCAGGGTCTGACCAAGGGGGACCACTACACGACCAGGATCATTGACACCCCGACATGGACAGATGCCCAGCTCAGTGACAAGGCGTTCACCACGCTGACAATGCCCGAGACGAGCAACGTGCCGGAGCCGGCAGGGACCCGCCTGAGCGAGTTCACCGGCGACGCCTCCACTCCCGTCGAGAAGATTCGGACGATGGCGCAGACCTTCTCCAGTCAGGGCTTCTACTCCGACGGTAGCGACAAGCTCTCCCTGCCGAGCCACTCGACCGCGCGTCTGACCACTTTCCTGGATCCCAAGAAGCCGATGATCGGCGACGACGAGCAGTACGCCGTCGCGATGGCGCTCATGGCCAGGCAGGCCGGCTACCCGGCACGCGTGGTCCTGGGGTTCTACCCCGAGACCTACTCCGGGGGTGCCCAGGCGATCACCGGAACCAACGCCCACGCCTGGGTGGAGGTGAGCTTCTCCTCCGTGGGCTGGGTAGCCTTCGACCCCACTCCACCCCGCGATCAGAAGCCCCAGACGGAGGTCCCCAAGCCCAAGCCGAATCCTCGCCCACAGGTGCTTCAGCCACCAGTGCCGCCTCAGAACCCCGCCGATCTGACGCCGCAGACCAACGACGACCGCGACGACGACTCCGATCGCCCCAGCCCCTGGCTGGCCTGGCTGCTCCTGGCGGCCAAGGTGGCCGGCGGCCTGGTGGTCATCACCGCGCCCTTCATCATCATCGTGGCGGCCAAGGCATGGCGTCGTCGTCGACGGCGCCGGGCCGCAAGCCGGATGGATCGCATCACCGGCTCATGGAATGAGCTCATTGACTACGCCACGGATCTGCGTACCGGGGTTCCACACGCGACCACCCGCAGTGAGCAGGCCCTCTTCCTCGACTCCTTCGTCTCCGGAGAGCCGAACCCGGGGCTGACCTTCCGCCCGTCCCCGGCCTCAGACAGCGTCGGCGGCCTGGCCCAGCTAGTGGACTCCACAGTGTTCAGCGGCCAGGACATGGCAGACACGGTGGAGGCACGGGCCTGGAACAGCACCGATGCCCTGAGCCGGGCACTGGCCTCCCGCACCTCCCGATACCGCCGCCTGGTCGCGCGGTTCTCGGTGACCTCCTTGAGACGTCGTCCCGGCCGAGCACCGGCCCTGCGGCCCTTAGATGTCGAACCGTGTCGGCGCGGTGACGCGCCGACGCCATCCCCTGGCGGCTCGCGCCGTTGGTGGCCGGGGTGGCTGAGCCCATCGGGCCTGCGCACACCGCCGCGTCAGTCGGCCACGGATTCACTGCCCTCCTCGGAAGGAGACGCCTGATGACGACAGGATCGGTAGGTCCCGCCGCGGCGGACCGCGAGGTCCCCCCAGCCTCGCCGCTCGCCCACGGCTCCCCCGACCACCTGCGAGGCATGCAGCCGGCCAGCACCGGTATGCGCGCCACGGCACTGGTCGTCGACGCAGTGGTGGTGTCCCTCATCAACGCCATGTGCCTGATGCCCACCGTGATCGCCGTACAGCTGACCTCCACGGTGACGATCGCTGTGGCGACCGTCTTCGCCTTCCTGGGAACGGCGGCTGTCATCTGGTTCGAGGTCATAGACCTGTGGAGGCGTGGACAGACCCTCGGGATGAGAGTCGTGGGCATCTCCTGGCTGCGATGGAGCCTCCCAGGAAGGCCCGGTCTGAACGCCATCGCCAAGATGCTGGTCCTGTCGATCATCTCCAGCCTCACCCTGGGTATCGGCGCCGTCATCATCTACCTGATCTCGGAGGACCGCCGCGGTCGCTCCTGGTTCGACCGGATCAGTGACATCATCGTGGTCACCGCCAAGGACACCGGCTCCGGTGAGGAGCCCTCAGGGATCGGAACCCACAGACCATCAGCGGCACGAGGAAGTGAGGCCTTCGACCCCCAGTGGCTGGCGCTGCGTGATGAGGACGCCGACGACGGCACCGACGGAGGGAATGGTCATGACCGGTTCCGGCGTCCTGAGGATCCCGAGGACCTCATCGAGGCTGATGAGCACCTTCAGCCCACTCTCACTGTCGAGGTGCGTCGGGCGCAGTCCGAGGCTCACAGCACAGACGCGTCCAAAGCGGCCTCCGGAACCGAGGGCTTCATCACTGAGGTCCCGTGGCGCTCCGGGGAGCCGGAGGCGGCAGCGGCGCCCGGCCGGCGACCCGCGGACCTGGAGCCGTCGTTCGTCAGGCAGGACGACGATCCAGTTGCAGCACAGCCGGGTTCCGCTCCCCTGTCGCCGCTGTCCACGCCTCTTGGCTCGGACCCCTCCGCCCCGGTCATGGTGCCGCTGTCCGCGCGCCAGGAGCAGACGGACCGCCCCGTGGCCCCCAGCGGGGCGCCGGTGGGGTCCCAGGATCATTGGGCGCCCCAGGACTCCTGCGCCGGGGAGGACCCTATGGATCGCACTGTTGCCAGGCCCGCCCCCCGGTCCGCGCCCTCGCTCCTGCTGGACACCGGTCAGCGGGTCGACCTCGCTGCCGCAGGCACAGTCCTGCTGGGACGCGACCCGCAGGCGGCCCCTCCCTGGGAGGGCGCCCGAACCGTTGCCGTGGACGATCCGGGATTCTCCATCTCCAAGACCCATGTCGCCGTCGTCCTGGACGGCACCGGCGTGCTCGTTGAGGACCTGGGCTCCACCAACGGCACCACGGTGGAAACTCCTGACGGAGCGTTGATGACTGCTGGTGAGGGGCAACGCGTCAGGGCCAGCGTCGGCGACATCGTCCATGTCGGTCAACGCCGGTTCACGGTGGGGCACTGAGACGGGATGACGAGATGAACAGCTCCACCACCGCGCATCGAGCGGCTCATGCGGCCGGGCACCCGCAGGAGGTCCGTCTCATCGTACGCCACGGCTCGGCCACCGACGTCGGCCAGGTCCGCACCGACAACGAGGACTCGCTGCTGGCCGGCTCTCCGGTCTTCCTCGTCGCGGACGGCATGGGCGGACACCGCTTAGGCGGTGCCGCCTCGGCTCACGCCGTCAGAGCCTTCGAGGACCTCGTGGGACGCGCCTTTGTTACATCACGGGAGTTCAACAGGCGGCTGACCCGTGCCGCGCGCAGCGTGGCCGCCCTGGGGAGTGGGGAACGCGCCCCCGGATCGACGCTCACAGGTCTGCTGCTCTCCCGGCAGGGAGCACTTCCGTGCCTACGAGTGGTGAACATCGGCGACTCACGCACCTACCACCTGTCCGCGCAGTCCTTCTCCCAGATCACCCACGACCACTCTGAGGTCCAGGAGCTCATCGACTCCGGTCACCTGGACCGGGCCCGGACACTGTCATCGCTCAGCCGCAACGTCATCACCCGGGCGCTGGGCGCCGGCGGTGGGGATCAGGTGGTGGCCGACCAGTACCTTCTGCCGGCCACCGTAGGCGACCGCTTCATCATCTGCTCAGACGGGCTGAGCGGGCACGTCACCGAGTCCCTCATCGAGACGGTGGCCAGGTCCGTGCCCGACCCGGGCGACGCCGCCCAGGAGCTGGTCGCCCTGGCCCTGGCCACTGGCGGACGAGACAACGTCACCGTCATCGTCGTCGACGTCGTGGAGGCCTTCCCTCCCTGGGAGAACACGCAGGTGGACGACACCACGCTGCCCCGGGCCACCAGCGCTGACTCCACCGTCCCCACCCCCGCCTCCAGGAGGTCCTGTCCATGAGCATGCTGGCACGCTGGGTACCCGGCGACATCCTGGTCGCCGTCGCCGACGGCGGCGTCCTCGCCCTCGACGGGAGCGCTCAGGCCGTGGAGGCGATGTGGGCCGACCTTAGTGAGCACCGCGGCCTCGGTGACCTACTGCGAAGCCTGAGCCGGCTGCACGACAACGAGGTCTTCACCCTTCCCGACTTCCTCATGATGGCCATCGACGGCCAGGAGCTGCGAGTGGCCGCCCGGGGGCGTTTCAACCTCCACCTGGACACCGCCGACGGCAAGCGCAGCTTCAGCGCCTCCGAGGTCGTCGTGTGGGAGGAGTCCCGCTATGACCAGGTCGACCAGTGCATCCTCGAGCTCGCCCCGGACGCTGGAGGCTCGGCCAGCCCCGAACAGCTCGAGGAGCTCCTCCCTCTGAGGTCGGGGATCGTCCGGGCCTCACAGCTGCACATCGGGTTCGGCTCCCACCCGACCCCGTTGTCCCCTCCGGCTCCGTCCAGCGCTCTCAGGGGTGAGGAGGCGCAGCTGCCGTCGGCGGTCCAGGAAGTCATTCAGCAGGCCCAGACCGAAGACGTCCTGGAGCAGGTCGTCCCACCGGCGGCTCTCCGTCCTGCGACGCAGGGCCAGGAGGAGGCCGTCTACCCGGACTCCCCCGATCCCGGACGGACGCTGGGACCGGAGTCCTTGGATCTGCTGGCCGGTGCGGACTCCCCGCAGGGGACCGGGTCCGAGGACCCGGCCGCGGTACTGGTGGGCCCCGACGACGTTCCGGCGGCCGAAGCCGCAGACCCGCAGATACGCGAGCAGCAGGCCGAGGACGAGTACTTCGGTCATCTCTTCGAGCACACGATGATGCGGGGGGTCGAGGCGGCGGCCATCCGCTCAGTCCACTCCGAGGACGTTGATCCGTTGGCCCAGGTCACCGGGGGGCTTGGACGCCATCGGGCCGTCCCCCAGGGGGAGGACACCTCCAGTCACCCTCTCGAGGCGTACTCGGCGCAGGCAGACGATCCGATCCCGGCTCACGGACAGGCCCTGGACGACGGCGCGGATGCGGTGTCCCCCAATGATTCCACCCCCTCGGATGAGCACTGGCGACATGACGGGCGCACCGTCTCGGCCGCCAGACTTCATGCCGCCAGGGACGCACTGGGCGGGCAGTCCACGATGACCGGTCCCGATGACCTGTCCGGCACCAGCCCCAGTGTGCTGGCCGTCTTCTGCGAGGCGGGGCATCCCAATCCCGTGCACGCCTCCTCGTGTCGCGAGTGCGACGGCGCCATCACCTCCAGAACCGGCCAGGTCCAGCGACCAGTCCTGGGCATTCTGCGTGTCTCCTCCGGTGCCACCACGGTTCTGGACGCCGATGTCATCATCGGCCGAGTACCCCAGGGCACGAGCAGCACCTCCGCTCAGAGCCCCCGCCTGCTGGCGGTCCCCAGCCCGGGCAAGGCGATCTCGAAGACTCACTGCGCCGTGCGGGTCGAGGGCTGGGACATGAGTGTGGAGGATCTGGGGTCCACCAACGGCACCTTCCTGCTGCGCGCCGGGGAGGAGCCCCGCCGGGTGCCTGAGCACCAACCGCTCTTCCTGCGTATCGGCGACGTCATCGACATCGGTGACGACACCACCCTGACAGTGGAGCGTGAGGCGTGATGCCCTCCGAGAGGAACGCTCCCCCGCAGGGGCCACCGATCCCCGGAGCCAGGCCCAAGCGCTTCCTGGGCGCCGGGGGCTTCGCCGATGTCTTCCTCTATGAGCAGCAGGTGCCGCGCCGCGACGTGGCGGTCAAGATCCTGAGGCAAGGAGGCAGCCAGCAAGACCACCACCGGTTCACCACCGAGGCGGACCTCATGGCCCGGCTGTCGTCGCACCCCTCCATCGTGTCGGTCTATGGGGCCGGGACGGTGGAGGAGGAGCGCAGCTACCTCATCATGGAGTACTGTCCCCCGCCCCACCTGGGCAAGCTGGCTGCCTCGCAGCCCTTGTCCCTCACACGCACCCTGGAGATCGGAATCCAGGTGGCGGGCGCGGTGGAGACCATTCACCGGGTCGGTTACCTTCACCGCGATATCAAGCCGGCCAATGTCCTCGTCACCCCCTTCGGGCGTCCGGTGCTCGGCGACTTCGGGATCGCCGCGCCCATTGGGCTGAGCATCGAGCAGGACGAGTTCGGTGGGGCCTCCCCACCATGGGCCTCTCCCGAGCAACAGCTCGACCAGGAGAGTCTGACACCGGCCTCGGACGTCTACGCCCTGGCCGCGACCATCTACACGCTGCTAGCGGGGCGCTCACCCCACGTCGACGTCTCCGGCGCCGACCGCAACGACCAGCTCTCGATGCTCGACCGGGTGCTCCACCGACCAATTCCCCCGATCGGACGACGCGACGTGCCCGAGCAGCTCGAGCGGGTCCTGATCACGGCGATGGCCAAGTCCCCCCGAGGACGGTATGCCAGCGCTGCCGCCCTGGCTCGAGCGCTGCAACAGGTTCAGACCGACCTGCAGCTGGCCACCACCCGGCTGGATGTCATGGAGGAGGCGCCCGGAGGGCAGGCCAGTGGGGCCGGGGAGCAGGACTCCACGATGCTGCGGCCGGTCGTCACGGTGGACCCCGACGGACCGACCGGGACCGCTCCCGCCACCCAGAGGTTTGACGACGCCGCCACGACCTTCACGCCCCGTCGTGTCGAGGCCCAGTCCACGAGCACCGCCCCGCCGCGCAACCGGCCCCGTCCCCAGTTCTCGGTACCGCAGACGCCCACGGGGCCTCTCATGCCCGAGGCACTCAGCACCCGCTCTGGGAGCAGCAGCGATGACGCCGACCTCGCCCTGGAGGCAACGGTCCTGCCGGGGAACCGGACGAGTACCACATCCACCTCGTCGTCATCTCCACAGCCCTGGCCCACTCCCCTCTCCGAAGGCGATACGGCCAAGGACACGACGGGCGCTCCGGACACGGAGGAGACTGAGGCGGCCCTGAAGCGGCAGCCCGGGCGCCTGTCGGGGCGAGCCGTGGCCGTCACCGTCCTGGGCGCCGCCGTCGTGGTCTGCCTGACCGCGATCGGAGTGTGGTCAGTGCTGCGAGGAGAGGGCGGGACACAGCAGGCCACCGCCCGGCCGGCGACCACCGCACCGCCCGGGGCCGTTCCCGGCGCCGGGATACTGCCCGCCGTCACGGATCTCAAGGTCTCCCAGGCCGAGGGGCACGTGGCAGCCACCTGGTCCTACGACTCCAGCGGCGGCGACGTGGTCTTCCTGTACCGCATCTCCGACCCGGGCCAGCTGCTTCCAGTCCAGGAGACCAAGCAGACCAGCGCCACCGTCACACCAGTCAGTACACGCACCTGCATCGAGGTCGTCGCCCGGGACTCCAGCGGGGCCTCGTCGGAGGCTGCCGTCGCCTGCGTCGACACCCCCGGAGCGGGCAGCACGGGATGAGCCGCCAGCTGTCCAAGGCCCTACCGACAGGCTCACGAGCACCGCCGTCCAGGGAACAACCACGCAATCGAGGAATCACAGGGAAGAAGGAGGGATCATGACGAATCCGTCTGCCGAGCCCCTGCTCGTGGACTTCGTCGGCGAGCTTTACCACGTCGAGCCCGGTACACGCTTCAGCATCGGGCGCGAAGGGGATCTCGTGCTCGATGACGACAACCTATTCCTGCACCGCAACTTCCTCATCCTGGAGCATGACACGGGCCTGTGGTGGGTCGCCAATGTCGGTTCCCACATCGGGGCGACCCTGACCGAGAAGTCCGGTACCTCCCGTTCCTGGATCGCTCCCGGGGCCCGGGTTCCACTGGTCTTTCCCGAGATGGCCATCGTGTTCACCGCGGGCTCGACCACCTACGAGATCCTGCTGACCGTCCCACTTCCCGGCTATGAGACCGCCCAGCCGCGCCCCACGAGCCCCCAGACCGGTGAGGCCACCGTGGGCATGGTGACCCTGACGCCCAGCCAGCACCTGGCGATCCTGGCTCTGGCCGAGCCCTGGCTCAGGCGCACCGGCACCGGTCCTGTCGACCTGCCCCGCAACGCCGACGCGGCCGCCCGCCTGGGCTGGACCCTGACCCGTTTCAGCCGCAAGCTGGACAACGTCTGCGACAAGCTCGACCGCATCGGTGTCAAGGGCATGCGCGGAGGGCCTCGTGCCCACGCCTCCTACCGGCGCACCGCCTTAGTCGACTACGCCCTGACCGCACGGATCGTCACCGTCGAGGATCTCCCCCTTCTGGACAGCGCGACGCTGCCGACCAGCGCCGGCCCCTCCGCTCCGGGCCCGGCGCAGGACTGAGGCACAGCGATGAAGATTCAGCTCTCCGTGGTCGGGCGCAGCGGCCACCCCACGAACCTGCGCATCACCGCCGACGCCACCGCCACCGTGGGAGACGTCGCCGCGGCACTGGCCAGTGCCAGTCCCGTCAAGGCCGCAGGGGCCGTCGACCCGGCCACAGTGACGCTGCGGGTGCTCGACCCGGCGGGCATCACTGCCCCGATCACCCTGACCAGCCACACGCCGCTGGACGAGTCGGGACTGCGCTCAGGCGACCTGGTTAACGTCAGCGCCGTCGTCTCCGAGCGCTCACCGGCTCAGCAGGTGGCCATCGCCCAGGTCGTGTCGGGTCCCGACAAGGGGCGGAGCTTCCCCCTGGCACCTGGCTCGACCGAGCTGGGACGCTCCAGTCGTTGTGGCATTGTGCTCAGCGACCCGCTCGTGTCCAAGCGGCACATGCGGATCACGGTGGGGCAGGGCATCGAGGTGCACGACCTCAACTCGGCCAACGGCGTCATCGTGGCCGATCAGCGCGTCCAGCGCCTGTCTCTAGGCCCCGACGACCTGGTCACCGTCGGGGACACGACGCTGCGCCTGTCCATGCTGACAACCGTCTCGTCGATCCCCGGTGCCCGCAAGGGAGGCGACAACGGCGACATCGCCTTCACCCGCTCCCCACGGGTGGTCCCGCGCACGCCCGCGGTCAAGATCAAGCTGCCCGAGGTGCCACGCTCACGCAACGCCGCCCGGTTCCCGCTGCTGGCGATGGTCATGCCGCTGCTCATGGGGGCGACCATGCTCCTGATGACCCGCAACATGCTCAGCCTCATCTTCATCCTCCTCAGCCCGCTCATCATGATCGGCAACTGGGTGGATCAGCGCATCCGGCGCAAGCGCGAGCTCAAGCACGACATCAAGGTGTTCATCCAGGGGGTGGAGGACGCCGACCGGCGTCTGAACCGCACGTACGCCGCGGAGCGCCGGGCGCGCAAGGCCCAGTACCCGGCTATCAACGAGGTGGTCGACCAGGCTCTCGCGCTGGGGCCGATGCTATGGTCACGGCGCCCCGAGCACCCTGAGTTCCTCCAGCTGCGCCTGGGGCTGGGGACGGACCTGCCACGCACCGAGATCGAAGCGAACACGCACCGCGACGGCCTGGCGGTCCATCACCAGTCCCTGGACAGGCTGCGGGAGCGCTACGCCACGATCAGCGACGTCCCCATCATCGTCAACCTGCGTGAGGACGGGGCGCTGGGCGTGTGCGGAACCGGCCCGGACCTGGAGGCGGTGGGACGGGCCGTCGTAGCCCAGCTCATCTGCCTGCACTCCCCCGCGGAGGTCGCGGTGGTCTGCCTGACCGATCCGACCGGCCGGGAGCGGTGGGACTGGCTGGAGTGGGCGCCCCACACCTCCTCCCCCCACTCCCCGCTGGGGGAGCTGCAGCTGGCCTGCGACGGCGCCACCGGCACCATCCTCCTGGCCCGTCTGGAAGAGCTCATCGTCCAGCGCGGCGCCACCTCCCCGGCGCGTCGCGGACCGTCGGAGGACGTCAGTGACGACGAGGGGGACGAGGCCATCGTCCCCGACGTCGTGGTCATCGTTGACAACCCGGGGATCAACCGTTCCCGGCTCATCCGGGTCGTCGAGCAGGGCCCTGATGTCGGCGTCCACGTCCTGTGGTTCGCCGGCGACGTCGTCGACCTGCCCGCCGCCTGCCGTACCTTCCTCCATCTGGGCGAGGAGGAGACGGTCGTCGGTTACGTGCGACGCTCACGCAGTGCTACCAATGTCATCCCCGAGTCGCTCAGCCACGCCCAGGCCCGGGCACTGGGACGCCACCTGGCACCTGTGGTCGACGCCGGGGTGCCCGTCGACGACGAGTCCGACCTACCGGCGGCGATCTCCTTCGTCGGTCTGACCGGTGAGGAGCTGGCGGACTCCGTGGAGGCCCAGATCTCCAGATGGAGTGCCAACCACTCGATCATCGACCGAGGTGGGGCGGCCGTCCCCCTCAAGCAGCCGTTGAGCCTGAGTGCCCTGGTGGGGCAGGGGGCGGAGGCGCCCCTGGCGCTGGACCTGCGCGCCCACGGGCCGCACGCTCTGGTCGGGGGGACAACGGGCGCCGGAAAGTCGGAGTTCCTCCAGTCCTGGGTGCTGGGGATGGCCCAGTCCCTGTCCCCGGACCGCATCACCTTCCTCTTCGTGGACTACAAGGGGGGCTCGGCCTTCGCCCGCTGCACCGAGCTGCCGCACTGCGTCGGTCTGGTGACGGACCTGTCCCCCTACCTGGTGAGACGGGCGCTGACCAGTCTGAGGGCCGAGCTGCGCCACCGCGAGCACCTGCTCAATGAGAAGGGCGCCAAGGACCTGGTCACGCTGGAGAAGACCGGGGATCCCGACTGCCCTCCTAGCCTCGTCATCGTCGTCGACGAGTTCGCCGCCCTGGTCGGTGAGGTCCCGGAGTTCGTCGACGGCGTCGTCGACGTCGCCCAGAGAGGCCGGTCCCTGGGACTGCACCTGGTCCTGGCCACCCAGCGCCCCGCCGGTGTCATCAAGGACAACCTGCGGGCCAACACCAACCTGCGCGTGGCGCTGCGCATGGCCGACGAGTCCGACTCCCAGGACGTCCTGGGAGAGAAGACCGCCGCCCACTTCCCTCCGGAGTTTCCGGGACGCGCCGCCGCCAAGACCGGTCCGGGCCGGGTGACCCGATTCCAGTCCGCCTACCCCGGGGCCCGCACCTCCGCCCAGCTACAGGTGACTCGCGTCTCAGTCGACGAGATGACCTTCGGGATCCCCCGCCCCTGGCAGGTGGCTCATGTCGAGGCCGCGTCCGACGACGTCCCCCAGGACATCGAGAGGGTCGTGGACACGGTCAAGCGGGCCTCCCAGGAGGCGGGCATCGCCGCGCCGCGCAAGCCGTGGCTGGAGGAGCTCGCAACCACCTACGACCTGAACTACCTGCCCCAGCGCCGGGACACCGAGCTGATCCTGGGCGTCGTCGACGACCCGGACAGCCAGGACCAGTACGCGGAGTACTTCCGTCCGGACGATGACGGCAACATCTGCTTCTATGGCTCGTCGGGCTCGGGGAAGTCGACGGCGCTGCGGACCCTGGCGATCGCGGCCGGGATCACGCCCCGCTCGGGGCCGGTGGATGTCTACGCCCTCGACTTCGCCGGTGGCGGGCTGCGGATGCTGGAGTCACTGCCGCACGTGGGTGCCGTCGTCGACGGGGATGACGAGGAGCGTGTCAGCCGGCTGCTGAGCCATGTGGTGAGCATCGTCGACGAGCGCTCCGAGCGCTATTCGCAGAGCCGTGCGGGCACCATCACCGACTACCGGCGCATCTCCCACCGCAATGAGGAGCCCCGTCTACTGCTCCTGCTCGACGGCGTGGGCTCCATGCGCGCCGAGCTGGAGAAGACCTCCGACGGCGTGGCACTGCTGGACCTGCTCCAGCGGATCCTCGTCGACGGCCGCGGAGTGGGGGTTCACGTGGCTGCGACCGCCGAGCGCCCCAACGCCGTGCCCACCTCGATGAGCAACTCCTTCCAACGCAAGATCGTCCTGCGGCAGACCGATGAGGACGGGTACATGTACTTCAGCCTGCCCAAGGACGTGCTCACCCCCTCCAGCCCTCCGGGAAGGGCTATGCAGGTGGGGCGCAAGGACGAGGAGCTGCAGCTGGCGATCCTGGGGGACAATGTCAATGTCCTGTCCCAGTCGCGTCTGGTGGACTCCCTGGGGCACTACCTCACCCGTCAGGGCAGGCAGCGGCCGGCCGCCATTGGAAAGCTGCCCGCGGAGCTGCCCGCGGCGGGGCTGCCACGAACAGTAGCCGGCGCGCCGGCGCTGGGGATGTCCTCGGACACGCTGGCCATGACGGGCTTCGAGCCGGTCGGCGCGATCCTGCTGGGCGGGCAGCCCCAGTCGGGAACCTCCAACGCGATCCGCTGGATGAGTACGGCACTGCGCGAGTGGGATCCGCAGATCGTCCGGGTGCACCTGGCCTCCCGGCGCTCACCGCTGGCAGCCGTGGAGGGGCTGTGGGACCTGTCCGTCTCCGGTGAGGAGAAGATCCGTGAGGCCCTCGAACGGCTCTCACCGACCCTGGATGTGGAGGCCGAGCCGGGCCATCCTCGAGTCGCCCTGTTCATTGAGGGCTATCCCGAGTTCCTCCAGGCCCCGCTGGAGATGGCACTCATCGACGCGGTCAAGAAGGCCAAGCGCAACGGGCACCTCGTCGTTGCCGAGGGCGACACCTCCCAGTGGAACTCCTCCTGGCCACTGCTCCAGGAGGTGCGCTCCGCCCGCACCGGTCTCATCCTCCAACCCGACTCCATGGACGGCGAGCTCATTCTGCGCACCCCGACACCGAAGGTGCGCCGCGGTGAGATGCCGGTGGGGCGGGGCTACTGGGTCAGTGCCGGTCGTGCCGTCAAGGTTCAGGTCCCGCTCATGGAGTGAGCGGAACCCAACGGCCGCAGGTCGCCGTTACAAACCCCGGCCACCCCGGACAGTGCTCCACGGTGGGGGTTGACCCCCATCGCCGCCTGCGCTCTTCAGCCGTACCGTCTTTATCAGCAATCATTCCGTCTCCGGAAGGACCACCCGTGACAGGCCCCGACCTTCGCATTATCGATCAAGACTTCTCGGACGCCATCTTGTCGATGGGGAAGATCGAGAACGCCTTCTCCTCGATGGGACGAAATTTCCTCGAGTACTTCCCCATCACCGGCCACCTCGGGCTGTCGACCTGCATGAGCAGCTTCGAGAGCGACTGGGAGAACAAGCGCCACGATCTCACCGAGACACTCAAGTCCTACCGGAAGCAGCTCAAGCAGGTTCAGGACATCTTCACTCGTGTCGACAACAAGATCGGCGAGAAGACCCAGCCGCACGGGACAACAACCCAACCACCCGGCAAGACGACCCAACCACCCGGCAAGACTCAGCCCAGCACCCCACCATCGGGACAGACTCCTTCCGGCTCCACCCCACCCGGATCCGGCGCTGACGGTGGTGCCACCGAGCCTCTGCCTCAGACCGAGTCCCCTACCACGGGCGGTGGCGGCGGAGAAAGCGGCGTCGGTGGCGGCAGGGTTGAGGCCCTGCCACACACCGGTAGTGCGATAGGTTCCGCCGACTCGGGACTCAGCGGTGGCAGCGACAGTACGCTGCCCGACTCGGGAGGCACCGACAAGCTTCCGCAGACCGGAAACGCGACTACCGCAGGGAACCCGTCGCTGGACGAGTCCCAGTACCCGGCAGTGGGCAAGATGCGCGAGATGCTGGGCAACGCGGCCAACGTCAGTCTGGTTTCCTCCTCGGACGGGTCACTGAGTATGAAGATCGGTTCGGTCTCCGGCCTCAGCCTCGCCGCGGTGACCGCCGTCCTGGCCAAGCGGGGCGCGACTGGTACCTCCCGAGACTCGACCAACGCCTTCGGCATCGCCGAGGAGTCCAGTAGGGCCGGCGCCTCGTCGTCGGCCGCGCTGCGCGAGGCCTTGTCTTCCCTTAACAGCAAGGACAGCAAGGTGTTGCCGAGTGAGATCCCCGGGCCGGACCGCGACAGTATCCTGGAAGGCCTGCTCGGCGAGGGGCCCGGAGACGGTGACAACCTGAAGGGGGGAGGCCTGCCTCTGGACTCCCAGACTCCCGCCGAGGCAACCGATCCGCTTGGTGGACCGCTGCAGGATGCGAGCGCCGAGACCGTAGCCCCCGCCACACGCGATACCGAGCTACCGGAGACTGGACTGCCGGAGACCGGCGGGCTCGATGGCGGTTCGCTTTCCTCGGGCTTGTCCGATCCACTGCCCCTGCCGGATTCAGGGGGGCCCCTGACGGACGGTGGTCCCTCCGGCTCCCTGACAGGCGGCATACCAGCGGCCCCGGACACCACGGGCGTGGACACGACCTCGACATCATCGCCCCTGACCGGACCGTTGCCCACCTCGCCGAGCACGGCCGCACCGGCCACCACCCCGAAGGACACGAGCCACACCTCGGCCCCCATGCTCAGCGGCATGGGCATGGCGGCAGGGCTGGGCGCCGGAACCGCCGTGCAGTCCGGAAACGAGGACAAACGCAATGAAGAGGCCCGCCGCCTGCGGGACCAGCTCTTGACTCTGAAGGAGAAGGACTGATGACCGCACGCCCCACCGACTGGTCCCCTCTGGACTGCTCCCGTGACCCAGTCAGCGGAGATCCCGATGCCGTCAGGGAGGCGGCCCGCCAGTACTCCTCCACGGCGGAGGCGATCAAGACCGCCCAGACCTCCCTGACCAACATCTCCTACCAGTCACGCGGAAAAGCGGTCGCTGAGCTGCAGAACAAGGCTCGTGAGCTCGCTGGGCAGGTCGGCCAGGCCTACTCACGTTGCGAGGGAGCCTCCGAGGCTCTCAACGGTTACGCGCCGCACCTGGAGAACGCACAGAAGACCTCCCTGGAGGCTTTGCGCGAGGCGGAGAAGAGCAAGCGTGATCTGGAGGGGGTCCAGAATCAGAAGAGAGATGTGGAGCGTTCCTACTACCAGAGCAAGAGTCCGCAGGAGCGTGAGAACCTCAAGCAGCGCTACATGCGCCTGGGGGGTCAGGAGTCGAGTGCACAGAGCGCAGTCAACGCAGCGAAGGCCAAGCTGAAGCAGGCCGTTGAAGAGCGGGACTCAGCCGCTCAGACAGCATCCAAGAAGTTGGACCACGTCAGCGAGACGAGCCCCATCAAGGACGGCCTGTGGGACAAGTTCAAGGGTTTCCTGAGAAAACTGGCCAAGGTCGCTGAGGTCCTCAACGTTATCCTGGACAAGATCAGTATGGTGTTGACAATCGTCTGCATTGCTGTCGCCATATTCTGCCCCCCAGTGGGGGCGGGGCTGCTCATGGCAGGATTCATCGTCAGCGCCGCAAAGTTCGCCTGCAGCACAGTATGCAACATATCCAAGCTGGCAGACGGGAAGATGAGCCCCGGAGAATTCCTCACGAACCTAGCCGTCGACGGTGCATCCCTCGCCATGGAGGGCGCAGGACTGAAGGGAGCCAGCGCTGGGGCCAAGGCAGGAAAGGCGGCAATGAAAGAAGGGGCAAAACAGGGATTAAAAGAAGGGGAACGGCGACTGAGAGCTGCTGAACAATCAGCACTCGCCAAACAAGCCGCAAATAGAGGAACCAAAGGGCTCAGAAAAGGCCTCATCAACTTAAACAACAAGATTAACGACATCAAGGGCGTAGGCGAAAAAATCCCCAAGCAACTTACTAGCAACATGAATCGACGACAGGCCATGTACACAGACCTGAAGAAAGAAGCCGGAAAGTATTTCAGCAAGAAATCATTTGAAGAGAAGAAGAGTGAGTTCAAGGAGAACCTCTCCCAAACGATCGACTCTTCCTGTGCCTTCAAGAAGGCGACGGTGAAGTAGTGGCACTCCCTCCCAGCAGAAAGGAACCACCGTGAGAGACATCACCTTTATTCTTCCGTCACAGTGGCGAGAGATCGATCTGACCGGCGATGTTCAGGGCCAGGCGAAGGCTGTCGCAGAACACATGATCGGCGAGCAGCACCATGGCCGGGAGGTGCTCAACGCCCGGATCTCGATTGAGCGCTCTCTGCGTGAGCAGTTCACCGAGCTGGCTCAGGCCGACAGCTCCCTGTTGCTCATGGAGGTCGACCCGGTCGGAGGCCTGCGCACCGGTACCTTCCTGGCTGTCCTGCCCTTCCCTAGGGAGTCGGGCGAGGACCCGATGGACATGCTCCTGGC
The DNA here is from genome assembly GCF_900637975.1 of Actinomyces viscosus. Taxonomy (NCBI): domain Bacteria; kingdom Bacillati; phylum Actinomycetota; class Actinomycetes; order Actinomycetales; family Actinomycetaceae; genus Actinomyces; species Actinomyces viscosus. The sequence continues at coordinate 1,315,339 of NZ_LR134477.1, forward strand.
CGTTGCGTCCTCCACGCCCGGGGCCGAGGTCTTTGAGGAGGGCGAGCTCCTCATTATGCGCACCAGCACGGTCTCCGACCGTACCGAGGCCGTCAACGAGTCCCTGGCCGCAGCCGACCAGGATCTGGGCCTGGGAATGTCCTCACTGCCCGCGGGCTCACAGGTACGCTCCGAGCGCCTGACCTACTACGTGGGGCACCCCGAGCACGTCGATGACTGGATGCTCGTCTCCGGGGTCATCACCACCCTGGCCGATGAGGACGGGCGAGCGCTGGCGGACTCCCTTCGAGCAGTGTGCGACGCAATTGTGCAGTCAGTGAGGTTCCAGTGAGCGGATACGCCCTCATCGCGGACGAGCCCTGGTTCACCCTGCCCATCGACCAGTCGGCGTCCCCGGACGCGGTCCCCTTCCTGCGGCTGGGCCTGGCCGACGACGATGGCGACCCTGTCATCATCGTCGACCTCATCGCCTTCCCCGCCAGGGGCGAGGCCTCCGAGACCCTGCCCGCGCTCATCACCGTGGAGGACAACGAGCGCGGGCCCCGTACCCCCGAGAAGGTTGAGCTGGGTGAAGGCGCAGCGGCCTACCGCTCCATTGGTGCCGTTCCCGGCCCGTGGGAGGAGGACACTGCCATCCCGCAGTTCCTGTGCTGCCACGCGCTGCGCCGGGGAGGCATCGATGTCCTGGCCCGCACCTGGCTGGGACCCGACCCGAGGATTCTGACGGAGGTGATCACCCCACTCGAGACCATGCTCGCCTCGCTCCAGATCGATTCGTGAGCAGGCCGATGGGGGTTGAGCCCCATCGCCACAGATCCTGATGACCGCAATACTTACGTTCAACAGCAACACCACGTGAAAGGACCACTTCCATGGCGAACATCTCCGCTTCCTACGAGGACATGCGCTCCCAGGCCAACGCCCTGATCACCACGCGTGACAACATCCAGCAGCAGCTCCAGCAGGCCAAGATGCAGGTGGACAACCTGGTTTCCTCGGGCTTCGTCACCGACGCCGCCTCCGGCGCCTTCCAGACGAGCTACCAGGAGTTCACCACGAGCGCCACCAAGACCATCGACTCCCTGACCAGCATCTCCAACAACCTCAACCAGGTCGTCTCGACCCTAGAGGAGACCGACTCCTCGCTGGCCTCCCAGCTGCGCGGCTGACCGCACACAGACTCAACGAGGCGCCTCGGGTGCGCCCGCGACATCACGCGGGTCTCCCCCAAGGCGCCTCGTTCGTCGTGTCCCCGTCTCAGCCGCGCGAGGCTCCCCCGGCCTGGTCACGTGAGCGCTTCGAGCAGCGCCGCCTCCAACCGGTGGCGGTGCGTTCCGCCTTCCCCGTGAGCTCCAGGATCCCCAGGGCGGCAGTGGTCTCCTTCAGGGACAGGCCCGCCGAGCGGACGATGGCCTCGGTGGTCGCCGACGCTCGGGCCGGCATGGCGTCCAGGACGACGGCGCCGGCTGGATCCAGCCCGTCCAGGAGGCCGTCCTTCGCCAGCTCGGGGTTCTGCTCCTTGGCCGCGTCGGCGTCGACGGTGCCCAGGGGCGTCAAAAGCTCCAGGGCGTCGTCAACATCGGTGACGCAGACCGCTCCCTTGCGCAGAAGACGGTGGCAGCCGACCGAGGACATGGAGGTCACCGGTCCGGGAACGGCGCCCAGCTGCCTACCCAGCTCGAGGGCCCGGTGGGCGGTGGACAGGGCCCCGGAGCGCCAGGCCGCCTCGACCACGATCGTCGCCCCGGAGATCGCCGCGATGACTCGGTTGCGAGAGACGAACCGGTGACGTCCGGGCTGGCAGCCCGGCGGGACCTCCGCCACCAGAGCCCCGGTGGCGATGACCGCCTCCAGCACTGCGGTGTTGCCGACCGGGTAGAGACGATCCACTCCCCCGGCTGAGACCGACACGGTGGGCCCCTCGCGCAGGGCCCCGCGGTGGGCACAGGCGTCGATACCGAAGGCCCCGCCGGAGACGATGAGGCCGCCCTGGGCCGTCACCCCCGAGGCCAGGGAGGTGGCCACCCCCTCGCCATAGCGGGTGGAGGCGCGAGCGCCCACCAGGGCCAGGCACAGTCCGCTGGCCGGTCCCGTCGGCATCCGTTGCTCACGAACGGGCGGGCGCTGGGCGCCGGGGACATCCGGACGGCTGTGGCCTGCGCCAGCATCGGCGCCGCCCTCCTTGGCGCCCGCGGCCTCCAGGTCCCGGGCACTGACCAGTAGCGATGGGTCACCGCGCACCCACAGGCAGAAGGGCGGGTGCTCCAGCTCGTCGAGTCCCGGCGGCCACCAGGGGTCTCCGGGGAGGATGAGGCTCCCGCCGAGGCGGTCGAGCACGTCGAGCTCGCGGCGGATGTCGAGCCCCTCCAGGCGCGGCGCCCATCGAGCGGCGACCTGCGCCCAGTGGGCACTGGCGTCACCGGCGCTGGAGGTGCCCGGGGGCGGCTCCGGCACGGGCGGGCGCGGAGCGCTGCGCACACGACCTGCGGTGTCGATGGCCTCCTCCAGCAGCCACCGCAGGGCGGCGCTCGGTCCGAGGCGGCCCACCAGCATCGTGGCAGCGGCGCTGTCGGGCTCCGCCAGGCGCGACCAGGTGGCGCGGACCAGCGCCGGGTCGTCAATGTCGTAGGGCAGGTTGGGGGCCAGTCCGGAGGTCGGTCTGGAGGTCGGTCTGGAGGTCATGGTCGTACTCCTGAGGTCCGCAGGGCCAGGGCGGTCCCGATGTGGGTGAGGGTGAGGGCCTCAGTGCCCTCGAGGTCGGCGAGGGTCCAGGCCAGTCTGAGGACCCGGTCCACCCCGCGCAGGGAGAGGTCCCCGCGTTCAAGGGCGGTCATGAGCCGGCGGCTGAGCGGAGCGCTGAGTCCGCCGTCGGGGCCTCTGAGGTAGGAGCCGGGGACCTCGGCGTTGAGGCGCCACGGCGTCCCGGCCAGCCGGCGCTCGGCGGCCTGCCGGGCCTTGAGGACCCGCTGCGCCACGACGGCGCTGGGCTCTCCACTGGTCGGGGAGGCGAGATCGGCGGCGCTGACGGCGGCGACCTCGACCTGGATGTCCACCCGGTCCAGCAGCGGTCCGGACAGGCGGGAGAAGTAGCGCCGTCGTTGCAGGGAGGTGCAGGTGCACTCCAGGCCGCGGCCACCGGCCTTGCCGCACGGGCAGGGGTTGGCGGCCAGGACGAGCTGGAAGGCTGCCGGGTAGCTGGCGCGGCCGCCCACGCGGTCGATGGTGACCGTCCCGGACTCCAGCGGCTGGCGCAGGCAGTCCAGGACTCCGGCGCTGAACTCGGGGGCCTCGTCGAGGAACAGCACACCGCGGTGGGCCAGGGAGACGTCCCCGGGGCGGGGCAGGCCGGATCCGCCTCCGACGACGGCGGCCCGGGTGGCGGTGTGGTGCGGGGCCCGCAGCGGTGGCCGGGTGATGAGTCCGTGGGCGGGGTTGAAGGTTCCGGCCACGGAGTGGATGGAGGTGACGGTCACGGCGTCCGTCTGCTCCAGGGGCGGCAGGATCGAGGGCAGTCGCTCGGCCAGCATGGTCTTTCCCGTCCCCGGCGGACCCACCATGATGAGGTGGTGCCCTCCGGCCGCGGCGACCTCGAGGGCCTGCCGGGCCTCGGCCTGTCCGACGACGTCGGCCAGATCCGGAGGCTCACGCTCCGGGGCGGTGACCGTGGGAGCGTTGTTCCCGGCCTCGGAGATCTGCTCCACCGCGGCGGCCACCTCCGCGCTCAGGCGCCCTCCGTAGCGCTCTACGAGCTGGCCGATATGGCTGATGGCGCTCACCCGGGCGCCGGGGACGAGCTCGGCCTCGGCAGCGGCCTCCTGGGCGACGACGATCTCCTCCACCCCGGCGTCGACCGCGGCCTGGACGCTGGGCAGGATGCCGCGCACGGAGTGCACCGAGCCGTCCAGCCCGAGCTCACCGATGTAGACCGTGCGTCCCAGGACCCGTGACGCGGACCGACCGAGCCGGCCGCGAGCGCCCAGGACGGCCAGCGCGAGCGCCAGGTCCAGCCCGGTCCCGGTCTTGCGCAGGTCCGCCGGGGAGAGGTTGACGGTCAGGCGCTGCTCGCCCCAGGTGACGCCGCAGGTGCTCAACGCGGCCCGGACGCGCTCGCGCGACTCGCGCACGGCGGCGTCGGGTAGGCCCACAAGGGTGAATCCGGGCAGGCCCTGGGTGGCGTGGGCCTCGACGTCGACGATGTGTCCGGCCAACCCGGTCAGCGTGACAGCGAGGGTGCGAGCTAGCCCCATGATGCGTCCACCGCCCGGTGGTGGCGCAGCAGCGCAGGGCGCGCGTCGCGCAGGAGGATGGAGACGACGTCCAGGCGCATGCCGGCGTGCGACGTGGTCTCATGGGTGCTCGCCCAGGCGGCCGCCAGGGCACGCAGTCGGGCGACTTTGCGGGCGTCGACGGCGGCCGCCGGTGGCCCCTGGCGCAGGGAGCTGCGGGTCTTGACCTCAACGATGACCAGCCTCGGCCTTGCCCACGCCTCTTCCGGGTCGGCGACGGATGCGCTGCCCGGCTCGTGGTGCGCCGCAGCCGGCTCCAGGGCGATGATGTCGAGCTCTCCGCGCAGGCCGTGGTCCGGGCGCCAGTTGCGCTCCAGGATCTTCCAGCCGATGTCCTCCAGGTAGGTGGCGGCGAGGTCCTCGCCGCACCGCCCGGTGCTCTGGCGGGAGGCCCCTGCGCGAGCGTCTCCTTCGCCGCCCGGGCCCCGGGAGGGCGGTGTAAGCCCGTGATCGCCGCATCTGGCTGCGATCACCGTTCGTCCCCTTGTGGCTGCTGCGACCTGGTCGGTCATCCCGATCACCTCCGCCACTAGCGTGAGGCCGGTTCAGCCGGTGCGCGCCACGGCCCCGTCGGCCCTGTGGACGGCGGTGTCAGAAGGCGACCTGTGGCCCCCGGCGAGCGGGGGCGGCCAGCGGAACGGAGCCGTCAGAGGCGGCGCAGTATCGGGAAGGCGGTCAGGAGGAGGGGATGTCCATCTCGAGCTTGGTGAGCTCCTCGACGTTGACGTCCTTGAAGGTGACGACGTGGACGGACTTGACGAACCGGGAGGCTCGGTAGATGTCCCACACCCAGGCGTCCTCGAGAGTGAGCTCGAAGAAGACCTCCCCGCCGCTGGTGCGTACCTGGACGTCAACGGCGTTGGCCAGGTAGAACCGCCGTTCGGTCTCCACCACGTAGGAGAACAGGGAGGCGACGTCGCGGTACTCCCGGTACAGCGAGAGCTCCAGCTCGTTCTCATAGGACTCGAGGTCTTCTGCGCTCACCGGGCCATCATGCCTGCCCGCAGCCGCTGGAGGCGGCAGGCCACGGGGGCGAGTCGGCCCGCCCATGAATCGCCCCGGGCCGGGCAGCCGCATCAGGCGGCGCCTCAGCCGTGGCGCTGCTCCAGGCCGGGCAGGTGCCAGCTGCGCCGATGCTGGTCGCTGGCCCCCAGGGCGGTGAGTCCCTGGAAGTGGGCCGGCGAGGCGTAGCCCTTGTTGGAGGCCCACCCGTAGCCGGGGTCGTCAAGATCGGCCATGAGGCAGTCGCGTTCGACCTTGGCCAGGACGCTGGCGGCAGCGACGACGGCGCACCGGGCGTCGGCCTTGACCTCCATGCGCACCGGAGGGGTGGGAGCAGACCTGGCAGCCTCAGGAGCAGTCTCGGGAAGGTGCCCGCCTTCCAGGGCGGTGAGCAGGTCGGGCTGGGTGGCGGTGAGCCAGTCGGCCACGCCGTCGAGGATGATGACGTCGGGGGCGTGGCCGCGCTCAGCGACCTGCTGCAGGGCCCGCAGACCCGCCATTCTCAGTGCTGCGACGATGCCGTGCTCATCGATCTCTGCCGGTGAGGCGTGGGCGACGGCGTGGTCCACGAGCCAGTCGCGCACAGGATCCACCAGGCTTGTTCGGGCCCGGGCCGTCAGCTGCTTGGAGTCGGCGAGCCCCTCGGGGAAGTCGTCATCGGTGCACCGTGCCACGATCGCCAGCCCGACGCTGACCGGTCCGGCCAGGGCCCCGCGACCGACCTCGTCCAGACCGCCGACGTAGCCGTGGGTTTCCAGCAGAGTCTTCTCCAGGGCCCGGTCGGGGCGGGTGCGTCCCCGAGGACTCACCTCGTTCTCCCCGGAGCCTGCTCCTGGTCGGAGGAGTTTCCGGAGGAATCCGGGACGTCAGCCGGCCCGCCGGGCTCGGCCTGCGGCCCGTCATCGCCGCTGGGGCCCTCGCCGGCAGCGCCAACGTCCTCGGAGCTGCTGTCCTCGGCGGCCTGCGAAGGCGCCTCCTCCCCAGAAGCCGTCTCCCCGTCACCCGTGGGAGCAGCCGGAGGCGAGGGCGGTGCGGGCGACGTCGCCTCCCGCGCAGGGACGTCTGAGAAGGCGCGCTCCCCTCCTCCCAAGAGCCCCCACCGGCTCAGATGCGTCCACTGGAAGACCACCCTGGCCACCCCGACCACGTTCTTGAGCGGCACGAAGCCGCCGTGGGCGTCGTCGCGGTGGTAGCGGGAGTCGGCCGAGTTGCTGCGGTTGTCCCCCATGACCCACACGTAGCCCTGGGGGACGGTGACATCGAAGGAGGTCAGCGACGGGGACTGACCGTCCTTGACGTAGGGCTCCTTGATCGCGACGCCGTTGACGGTCAAGGACCCCTTCCCGTCGGCGACCACATGGTCACCGCCGACACCGATGACCCGTTTGACGAGGTGATGGCCGGTGTTCTCCGGCAGAAGGTTCACTGCGATCATGAGCCTCTGGGTGGCACCGCGCAGCCCTGTCGGCTCCTTGACGTGAAGCCAGTCGTCAGGATCGGTGAAGACGATGACGTCGCCCCGTTCGACGTCATCGGAGCCGTACATGGGGACCGCGACCTTGTCCCCGTCACGCAGGGTGCGTTCCATGGATCCCGAGGGGATCTCGTAGATCTGGACGACGTAGGCCCGTAGGAGAGCCGGTACCAGGATGACGACTGCCACGACGAGCACCAGCCTGATCACCCGCTGGTACAAGGGGCTGGTCTGCGGCGGGGGGATGGCGGGGGCCACCTGCCGGCGGGGTTGGATGGAGGGTGGCAGCTCGGTGAGCTCGTCATCGGGCTCGGGCTCGGCGTCGGGATCGATGAACGGGTCGTAGTCCCACTCGTCGCTGTCGTCAACCGGGGCCGGCTTCGGAGCCTCTCCGTCGTTCTCAAAAGCCGTGCGGGTTTCCTGCGGGGAGTTCGCGGACGGAGAGCTGCAGGCCGGTGTGATCGCGGACCTGGAGGTCTGACCGATCTGGGAGGGATCGGCCTGCTTCAGGTCCAGCCCGACGTCGTCGGCACCATCCTGCACCGGTCTCACCGTGCTCCTTCCCCGGAATTGATGGACATGGGTCCACCGCTGCACGGCGGTGGGAGATGGCGAGCGCCCGGAACCCGTGGGCTCCGGGCGCCGCCTGGAGAGTGCGGGCGCTCAGTCCTCGCGACGCTCCTTGATCTTGGCGGCCTTACCGCGCAGGTTGCGCAGGTAGTAGAGCTTGGCACGGCGCACCTGGCCCCGGGTGACGACCTCGATCTTCTCGATGGAGGGCGTGTGGACGGGGAAGGTGCGCTCGACACCGACACCGAAGGAGACCTTGCGGATGGTGAAGGTCTCCGAGACGCCGCCGCCCTGGCGCGCGATGACGACGCCCTGGAAGACCTGGACGCGGGTACGCGATCCCTCAACGACCTTGACGTGGACCTTGAGGGTGTCACCCGGACGGAAGGAGGGGATGTCGTCGCGCAGTGATGCGGCGTTGATCTCGTCGATCAGGTTCATGTTTCTCTCCACACCCGTGCCACTGGTCAGGAGTGCTGGTTCGGCGGCGCCGCGCCGTACGGGGCAGCGCCGGAGGTGGACGCCCCTGAGCTCCTTCGAAGCGGTCGCCTCCCCAGTGGCAGAGGAACCGCAGGACCCAAGTGCCCGCTCAGTTTGCCACAGGCTCAGTCCACGGACGAGTGCGTCAGCCTCGACGTGCCTGAGTTCACGCCTTTCTCACGCCCCAGCACGCATCCGGGGCGTTCAGTCCCCGGAGCCCGCCAGCGTGCTCGCCGGGACAGGCGCGGCCGCTCCGCTGGGCAGTGCCGTCGGGGTGGACGTCGGCTCGGGGACCTGGGAGAAGACTGCATGTCCGGAGGTGAGGCTGGACCAGTGGGAGTAGGGCCACACGACGTTCTTGGCGACACCGACGACGTTGCCCAGGGGCACGAAGCCGCGGTGGACGTCGTTCTGGTGGTAGCGGGAGTCCGAGGAGTTGGAACGGTTGTCGCCCATGACCCAGATGTAGCCCTCGGGAACGGTGACGTCGAAGGCGACCTCGGAGGCCGACCGGCCGGGCTTGAGATAGTTCTCATGGAGCTCGACGCCGTTGACGGTCAAGGAGCCCTTCCCGTCGGCGACGACGTGGTCACCGGGCATTCCGATGACCCGCTTGATGAGGTGGTGGCCGGCATTCTGGGGGAAGATGCGGATCGCGACGAGGAAGTCCTGCGCTGCGCCTTGCAGACCAGTGGGCTCCTGGGCCGTCAGCCAGTGGTCCGGGTCGGTGAAGACGACGACGTCGCCCCGGCTGACCTTGTCGGAGTCGTACATCGTCACGGTGACGCGGTCACCCTCGTTGAGGGTGTTCTCCATTGACCCCGACGGGATGGTGAAGCTCTGGATGACGAAGGTGCGGATGAGGGCGATGATCACCACGGCGACGACCAGGTAGGACAGGGTGATGCCCCACTGCTTGAGGCGGAAGATGATCCGCTCCCCCATCGAGGCCGGCTCAGCGGCCTCGCTGGCCCCGGCCTTGTCCTTGTGGGCACCGCCCTTGTGCCGGTGGCTGTTCCGGCGGTCATTGTCGGCCCGCAGACTCTTCCCCGGGGTCACTGCCTCATCCGTATCCCCATCGGTCCTGTCCTGAAGGTTCTGGTCGGGTCCGCTGCTCATAGGCCTTCTCCTGTCCGCCGGGTCATGACGACGTCGTGGGCGTCCTGGCCACCGACGTTGTAGGTGCGGGTACCGACCTGGCGGAAGCCGGCCCGTTTGTAGGCCTTCTGGGCACGCTTGTTGGTGACGTGGGTGCCGAGCCAGAGCAGGTCCGTTCCGTGGGCGGCGGCCTGGCGTATCACGGCGTCCATAAGTGCGGGGGTCAGTCCGGATCCTCTCATGGTGGCGTCGACGTACACCTTGGACAGTTCGCCGACGACCTCTCCCCCGGCAGGCCGCACGCAGGCGGGGCGGGGGTCGATCCCGTGGGGCCGCTCGCCGCCGGAGTCGGCCTCCTCGCGCAGTACTGCGGCGTAGCCGACCAGAGCCGGAGCAGTGCTCGCGCCCGCTTCCTCCCCGAGGGAGGAATCCGGTCCTGCCAAAAGAGGTTCGAGCAGCTCGGCGACGACGAGGTCGACGCGGTCGTCTCCGGCCCAGGTGGCGAACAGCTCGGGAACAAGCGTGGTGACGATGTGCCGCTCGAGGAACTCGGGGGCGATGACGTTCCCGCACGCATCGGGGAAGGTGCGGGCGGCGAGAGCGGCCAGGGCGTGGGCGTCGTCGGCGGAAGCGTTGCGAAGACGCACCGGAACCGGATGCTCCGCCCCGGCCGGGACCGCCCAGCCCATGGAGGCCAGGACCGCGCGGTCCTCACGATCCAGGCCGGTGGGGTCCAGGGCCTGGATCATGTCGGGGCGGCGCTCGACAGTGCGGGCGATGGACTGGTTCCGTCTCGCTCGGGCGATACGGCCGTGGTCACCGGAGAGCAGGACGGGGTCGACCTGGAGTCCGCGCCACCGGGTGGGGCGGGTGTGGACGGGGTACTCCAGCAGGCCGGCGGCTGAGTGGGACTCCTCGACCAGCGACTCGGGGTTGCCCAGGACCCCGGGCAGGAGCCGGGCGATCGCCTCGATCATGACGATGGCGGCGACCTCTCCCCCGTTGAGCACGTAGTCCCCGATGCTCAGCTCGCGCACCTCCACGCCACGGGAGGCGTAGTGCTCGGGCACGCGTGCGTCGATGCCCTCGTAGCGGCCGCAGGCGAAGACCAGGGAGTCGGCTCCGGCCAGGTCCTCGGCGGTGCGCTGGGTGAAGACCTCACCTGAGGGGGTGGGGATGATGAGCACCTGGCGGCCGGCGGGAGAGCCCATGGCGAGCACGTCGTCGAGGGCCTCGCCCCAGACGTCGGGCTTCATGACCATGCCTGCCCCGCCGCCCAGGGGCGTGTCGTCGACGGTGCGGTGGCGGTCGTGGGCGTGGTCGCGCAGGTCGTGGACGTGCAGGTCGAGGGAGCCGCGGCCGGCGGCCCTCCCGATGAGCGAGAGGTCCAGGACCTTGAGGTAGTCGGGGAAGATGGTGACGACGTCGATCCTCACCTGGCCTCCTCCGCCTCACCGCGGCCGGGGAACAGCCCGCCGGGCGGGTCCAGGGTCACGGTGCCGCTCTCGGGATCGATGGCCGGTACGAGCGCGGCGACGAAGGGCACGGCCACGTCTTCCCCTTCAGGAGTGGTGACGACGAGACGGTCCTGGGCGACGCCGGGCTCCAGATCGGTGACCTCCCCCAGCTCCTCCCCGGAGACGCTGAGCGCTCGCAGGCCGACGAGCTCGTGGCGGTACCAAGAGTCCTCAGCCTCCTCAGAATCCGCGGAGCCCTCGCCATCGGGGGCATCGTCATCGGTCTCGACCAGGAGCCTGACTCCCCGTAGGGCCTCGGCGGCGGTGCGGTCGCGCGCCTGCTCGAAGACGGCGAACCAGCGGGATCCGTCGAAGCGCAGACGACTGACCGTTAAGGGACCCGCCTGAGCCGGTTCCGTGGGGACGGTGGTTCCGGGCGCGAGGCGCCCCTCGGGGTCATCGGTACGGATCTCGAGACGCACCTCGCCCTTGAGGGCGTGGGCGGGACCGATGACGGCAAGGGTGAGCAGCACCTGTTCTCCTGGGATCGGGGCGTGGAACGGTTGGTGAAGGATCTGGAGGTCTGACGCCAACCTACCGTGCCGCGGTGGGTGTTCCCATCGACCGAGGGGATGAGGTGGAGCACCGGAGACGTGAGGTTGACCGCCTCGGCCGGTCCCGGCTCCAGCCGCCGCTGCTGTCGGGCCGCTGTCGCTCCTCTTCTCGGCCCTCCGTCGAGGCCGCCCGTCGTCGGCGGGGCGGGACGTACCGCCGTGGGAGGACGCCTGGGAAGACGACGGTGCCCGGTTCCCTCACGGGAACCGGGCACTCTCATGTCGATCGGTGAGACCGACACCGTCAGCTGTGCCGACCTGAAGGCTCTACACGTTCAGCGGCGGTCGGTGTCGACGACGTCGACGCGCACCGGCGAGTCCGCCAGCGCTCCCACCACGGTACGCAGTGCTCGAGCGGTACGGCCCGAGCGGCCGATGACTCGGCCGAGGTCCTCGGGGTTGACCCGTACCTCCAGCAGGTCACCGCGGCGCAGCGACCTGGAGGTGACGGTGACGTCGTCGGGATTGTCGACGATGCCCCGCACGAGGTGCTCGAGAGCGTCGGCCAGCATCTCAGGCCTCCTCGGCGGCGGCCTCAGCGGCCTCCTCAGCCACGGCCTCGGCGACCTCAACGGCCTCGGCTGCTGCCGCGGCCTCCTCGTCGGCCTTGGCCTTGGCTGCAGCGGCCTTCCGCTTCTCGGCGTCGTCGGCGGCGGCCTTGACCGCGGCCTCCTTGGCGACCGCCGCGGCGTCAGCGTCCTTGACCTTGAGGGTGCTCTCCACACCCTTGATGCCCTTGAACTGGTGATAGTCGCCGGTGATCTTGATCAGCTTGTAGACGGCGTCGGAGGGCTGGGCGCCCACACCGAGCCAGTACTGGACGCGCTCGGAGTCGATGCGAATGAGCGAGGGCTCCTGCATCGGGTCGTAGACACCGATCTCCTCGATGACACGACCATCGCGCTTCTTGCGGGAGTCGAGGACGACGACCCGGTAGAAGGGGGCAAACTTCTTGCCCATGCGCTTGAGGCGAATCTTGACTGCCACTTGGTTGAACTCCTGGTTCTGGATGGTTTGGCGCGCGCTGGTCACCGGTGGGGTCAAGCAACGGTTTCCGGCGTGAGCCGAGACGCAACCGGGGCCGGGAGAGGGACCGACGTCCGATCGAGTACAGCCGGACATTCTGCCAGAGCGTCCGACGGCGCCGCCAGCCCGGGCCGGGGTGCCGTCCCGCGGGACGGTGCGAGATCGCCCACAGACGCCCGGTGGCGACGGGTGGGCGGCGCGCTCGCACCGTCACACCACCGTCACACCATGGGGAGTCCGACCGCTTCGCACTCCGGGAGCCGTGAATCACAATGCCTTTATGAAGCTACCTTCGCGGGGTATCCGACCTCCCGGCGCTCCGACGTCGATCCGACCACCACGCTCCGGACAAAGCGTTCCAACGAGCCATTCCTTCCAGCCGTTGCGACAGCCTGCGCCCCCTTCTCCTTGGATCTTCATCCTGGTCGTCGCGCTTGTAATAGGCATAGGCACCGTCGCTCACCTCCAATACCTCGCAGAACCGGGCACCACCCTCAACGACCATCCCAGCGAGAACGCTGCGGCGCCGCCCTCTCCCATTGACTCGTCTCAAGCAAACAGCACGCCCTCGGTAGCCACAACTGCACCACAAGTAACGAACGACTCCTGGCCGGAGCAGTGGCGCCTTGAGACCGGGATGGCGACACCGTGGGACTTGAATGAGAGGTGGAGCTTTATATCGAACGGGAGTTACATCGTTATCTATGAGAATGATATCAGCAGGCCCACCTCGACGCGCATTTACAAACTTATTGACGGTCAACCGACACTGACCATAGAACTACCACCCTCAACACGTACTCCAGCGGGCATCAACAACACCTCACTCATTTACTCCCACCAATTCATCGACCTTGAGACAGGAGCAGCGACAGACACGGGCTGGGACAAGACGGCCACCCCGGTCCATATCACCGACGAACTCGTCGTAGCCTGCTCACCGGAACCAATCACGTGCTCTGCATGGGACATGAACGACGGAACCCCGACCCAACGCTGGCCCCAAACGTACGCAGGGAGGCTGGTCCACTCGTGGGAGATTCAACATGTTGGCAACACAAGCAGTGGATACATTAAAATGCCCATCGACAACACCATTCATTTCGTATCACTGACCGACGGAACGCCCCACAACTCACAGTCCTCACAAGATCACCCTAAATATATCGCTGCAGCCGATGGGTGGATCCGCATTACATCGTGGAAGGACAACGCAACCCTCACCCCCGACGGCACTCCAACAGGATCGTTTTCCACCCCGATCGCTCGCTCCTCAACAAAAGTCGCACTGTTAGAAGGAGACTCCGGCACCCCTAAGATTAGCGAGCTTCGACGCGCTTATGAATCGGAAGACATGTCCTGGGCAAACATATCCCTGGTATGCACGCAAGACGGCGGATGCCAATTCAACGGCAACCCAATATCTCTTCCCAGAGATTCACACTGTAATTTCTCTAGCCTTACCGATGGATACGTGCAGAACAACTGGACTGTTAGCCCTGACGGACGTTTTGTCATCATGAAAACACGATCCCACGCTAAACAGAGCACGGCCTGCATCGTCGACATCGCCCAGGGAAGGGTGACCGAACGTAGGATCGCGATCGCACCACGCGGAGACCTTATCATTGCCGCCGAGGGAACTACCCTGGTGGGATATTCTCCCGAACAGCAATAACAGTCGCACAACACACCTCACTGTACGGGCCGAGAGGCTGGGGCCTGATCGATCCGGACGGATCTACGGCACCAACCTTCTCCAAGAAAAGTCGGACGACACGAACTGGGCCGGCATGGCCATCACCTGCTCTGACGCCACACAACGCAGTTTCAACGGCTTCAACATCAAGTCGAGCCGCTGCCGTATGACACCTGTCATGCGGCAGCGGTGACAGCGCTCAGTACCGGAAGGCGCCGGCCGGCGTGAGCCTGGTGCCATGATCCGCACCGCCGCCGAGCCCGTCTCCCCCGCAACCCGCTTACCTGACACAAGCGCCGCACCATCTCCCGTCGTCCGGGCCCGAGGCCTGCGCAAGGTGTTCGGCAGTCTCGTCGCCGTCGACGATCTCGATCTCACGGTCCGCCCCGGGGAGGTGGTGGCCTTTCTCGGTCCCAACGGTGCGGGCAAGTCCACCACCCTGGACATGGTCCTGGGGCTGACCCGGCCCGACACCGGGACGATCGAGCTTCTGGGAGGCACTGCGGACCAGGGCGTTCGGGAGGGCCGGGCGGGTGTCATCTTCCAGGACGGCGGTCTCCTGGACGACTTCACCGTCGGGGAGACCCTGCGAGTCGTCGCCTCGATGCAGCCCCGCCGCAGAGGACCAGGCTTCAGCCGGACCCGGCTCGACGACGTCGTCGCGAAGGCCGGTCTCGGCTCGATCCTGTCTCGCAAGGTGAGCCGCTGCTCGGGTGGGGAGCGCCAGCGACTGCGCCTGGCCCTCGCCCTGCTGCCCGATCCTGACCTTCTCGTCATGGACGAGCCCACCGCGGGTATGGACGTCAGTGCCCGGATCGCCTTCTGGGAGACGATGCGCGTCCAGACCCGCCGCGGCTGCACGGTCCTGTTCGCCACCCACTACCTTGAGGAGGCGGCCTCCTTCGCCGACCGCATCGTCATCATCGCCCACGGGCGCCTGATCGCTGACGGAAGCGTCGATGAGATCCGGGCCCTGGGTGACGGCGCCCTGGTGACGGCCACCTGGCCGGGAGTCTCAGAGGCCTCGCTGGGCGAGCGCCTGGCCACCTGCCCAGCAGCCGGCAGCATCCTGCACGCGGTCGTCCGCGGAGAGCACGTGGAGCTGCGCACCACGGACTCCGACGCCGTCGCCCGCTGGCTGCTGACCACCACTCCCGCCGAGCACCTGGGTATCAGCGCCGCGAGCCTCGACGAGGTCTTCACCGCACTGACCTCAGACAGCGCCGGCCAAGCGGACCCGACGGCGGTTCACGCCTCACTCCCGACACCCTCCACAACAGGCACAGACAGCGAGACCGCATCATGACCACAACATCTCAGGCATCCCCGCAGCGCTCCGTCTCCGACATCCCCGTCACTGCCCGTGAGAACAGTTCTGGCGACCGATCGCCTCGCCCGAAGGGGCTCAGGCCCGTGCGCCCCGTCCTGACCTACCTGTGGCTCGACCTCTACCGGAGCCTGCGCGAGCCCGCCAACCTCTTCTTCGTCGTCGCCTTCCCGCTGGCGATGTACCTCGTCTTCGGCCGGTTGAACGCGACCGCGGGAGAGTATGGCCCGCACGCGCACGGCAACGTCTCGGCCTCGGTGATGCTGGCGATGGCCTCCTTCAGCGCCTGCCTGGGCGCCACGAGCGCCTCCGCCGCCGCCGCGGTCGAGCAGTCGGCGGGTTGGGGCCGGCAGATGGCGGTCACCGCCCGGGGCCTGCGCGGCTACCTGGTGGTCAAGGTCGGGACCGCGATGGGGACGGCCGCCCTTCCCGTCCTCGTCGTGCTCGTTGCCGGGGCCCTCACGGACTCGCAGATGGAGGGCCGGGCGTGGGCGGTCAGTCCTGTTGTCTGTCTGCTCGGGGTCCTGCCCTTCGTCCTGTGGGGCCTGGCCGCCGGGATGTGGCTGCCGTCCTCAGCATCGATCGGTATCGCGACCTCCCTGGTCTCCCTGTTCGCCTTCATCGGCAACACCTTCATGCCTCTGAACCACACGCTGCTGACGATCGGCCGCTTCACCCCGATGTACGGCTCGACGGCGCTCGCCCGCTGGCCGCTGGGCGAGGGATGGACCTACGTGACGGATCGACCGGCGGGCACCCAGGACCCGCTGTGGATGCCGTTGGCTAACCTGGTGGCGTGGACACTCATCTTCGGGCTGCTGGTGATCGGGGCCCGACGCCGCGCGACCAGGCGCCGGTGAGTCCCATGACAACCATGCCGTCACCGGCGCACGACTCCCCCGCGATACCAGTCGACGCGTCGCAGAGGGAAGGATCCCGGCCCCGCCCCTGGCGCCGTCATATCGTCTGGGACGCCACGGTGTGGTTGCTCTTCCTGGTCATTCCCCTCGTGCAGCTTCTCCTCGGCCCTTTCGCCTGGTGGCAGCGACTACTGGGAATCACCGGAATCACGGGGTTCATCGCCGCCTACGTCTGGGCGTTCTCCACGCCGGACAGTCGCGTGGTGAGAGCGGAGGTCCCTCCGCCCGACCGTCCGATTCGAGTCCTTCTGGGCGAGCTGGCGGTCCTGACGCTCTTCACCATGCTGACACTGCCGGCGCTGGGATGGTGGACCGCCTACTTCTTCCCCTTCTACTGCTCCTTGACCCTGTTCTCCACGACGCTGCGCCAGGGGATCCCGATCGTCATCACCTCGGTTGTCCTCCTCACGGTCGTCTCTCTGAGATGGAACACGCATCCGGAGTCACGCTGGCTGGTACTGGGCGCCGTGTTGTCGGGACTGACCATCATCATCGCCCGGGTCGCGGTGGAGCTCCAGGATCGCAGGACATCCGCCGAGCGCGAGCTGGCCCTCGTCTCCCAGCGCGAGGCGGTGGGACGCGACGTCCACGACATCCTGGGACACTCGCTGACGGTCCTCACTCTTAAGGCCGAGGTGGCCCGACGGCTCATCGAGCATGACCCGGATGCGGCCTCGCGCGAGCTCGACGAGGTCATCACCCTGGCCCGAGGGGCCCTGGCCGACGTGCGATCCACGGTGACGCGCCTGCGGTCCCCGGACCTGGCCAGCCAGGTGGAGGCCACGCGCACCGCCCTGAGCGCCGCGCAGATCGACGTGGAGCTGACCGGCAGCGCCCAGAAGATTCCTGAGCGTCAGCGGGCCCTGCTGGCCTGGGCGCTGCGTGAGGCGACGACGAACATCGTGCGGCACGCTCAGGCCACCAGCGTCTTCGTGCACCTGGAGCCGGGCCTGCTGCAGGTGAGCGACGACGGTATCGGCCTGGCCGGCTCCAGGCCCGGCAACGGTTTGGAAGGCCTGCGCTCCCGCATGGAGCATGAGGGCGGGTCCCTGACCATGACCAGCCCGTCCAGCATTCTCAGCACCCCGCCCGACGCCGTCGACGGCGCCCGTACTGACCGGTCCGGCGTCGGCACCTGTCTGGAGGTGAGGCTGCCGTGAGCCCGATCCGTGTACTCATCGCCGATGACCAGGCCCTCGTGCGCGGCGCGCTGGCGACGCTCCTGGGGCTGGAGAACGATCTGGAGGTGGTGGCTCAGGTGGGGAGGGGCGACGAGGTCCTGGACGCGGTACGCCGGCACTCCGCGGACGTGGCCCTGGTGGACATCGACATGCCGGGGCGCGACGGGCTGGCGGCCACCGCCGAGGTCGTCGCCTCCGGAGCGTCGTGCAGGTGCCTCATCGTGACGACCTTCGGCCGCCCGGGCTACCTCTCACGTGGCATGGAGGCCGGGGCGGCGGGCTTCATCGTCAAGGACACCCCGCCCGAGGAGCTGGCCGAGGCGATCCGCAGGGTTCACGCGGGCCTGCGGGTCATCGACCCCGAGCTCGCTCAGGAGTCCGTGCTGCTCGGGCCGAACCCGCTCACCGAGCGGGAGAAGGAGGCCCTGCGAGCGGCGGCCACGGGCGCCGACGTCCGTGGGATCGCCGCGCGGCTCCACCTGGGTGAGGGGACGGTGCGCAACTACCTGTCCTCGGCGATCGCCAAGACCCACGCCCGCAACCGCACCGAGGCGGCCCGCACCGCCGAGACCAACGGCTGGCTGTAGGCCGGGGTGGGACCCTACAGCCCGAGGTGACGGCGCAGGTCCTCGGGCAGGGCGCCCATGGCGTCGGCGACGTCGTCGCCCGAGGACTGTCCGGCGCGCTGAGCCTGCTGCTGGGCCTGAGGCATGATCCCGTAGCCGGAGGCGTCGGCCTGACCGCCCCCGAGTCCGAAGGAGGAACCGGCCGCCGGCGCAGCGGCCTGCCCGGCCTCGATCTTGGCCTGCTTGGCGGCCGCGGCCTCCTTGGCCTGGCGGGCGGCCTTGGCGGGGTTGCCGCTGCGCCCCTTCTTGCCGCCCTTGCCGCGCTTGGCCTTGGGGGCCTGACGGGCCTTGGAGTGCTTGCCCATGCCGGGCAGCGATCCCATTCCGGGCATGGGGCCGCCCTCGCCGAGTCCGCCCATGCCGCCTCCGGAGGCCATGGCCTCCATCATCTTCTTGGCCTGCTCGAAGCGGTCCACGAGCTCGTTGACGGCCTGGACCGTGGTACCCGATCCCTTGGCGATACGGCTGCGGCGCGAGCCGTTGAGGATGGACAGGTCCTTGCGCTCGGCCGGCGTCATGGAGCACACGATCGCCTCGATGCGGTCGACCTCGCGCTCGTCGAAGTTCTCCAGGGCATCACGCATCTGCCCCATGCCGGGCATCATGCCCAGGAGCTTCTTCATGGAGCCCATCCTGCGGATCTGGCGCAGCTGGCCCAGGAAGTCGTCGAGGGTGAAGGTTCCCTTGGCGAGCTTGGCGGCGGCGTCCTCCGCCTCCTGGCGGTCCAGGGTCCGTTCGGCCTGCTCGATGAGGGTGAGCAGGTCGCCCATGTCCAGGATGCGCGAGGCCATGCGGTCGGCGTGGAAGCGCTCGAAGTCGGTCAGGCCCTCACCGGTGGAGGAGAACAGGACCGGGGCGCCGGTGACGCCGCGCACGGACAGGGCGGCACCGCCGCGGGCGTCGCCGTCGAGCTTGGAGAGGACCACGCCGGTGAAGCCGACGCCGTCGCGGAAGGCGACCGAGGTGTTGACGGCGTCCTGACCGACCATGGCGTCCAGGACGAAGAGGATCTCGTGGGGGGCGACCGCGTCGCGGATGCGGATGGCCTGGTCCATCATCTCGGCGTCGACGCCCAGGCGGCCGGCGGTGTCGACGACGACGACGTCGTAGCCGCTGGTGCGGGCGTGCTCGACGCCGGAGCGGGCCACGGCCACCGGGTCGCCCACGCCGTTGCCGGGCTCGGGCGCCCACACGTGCACCCCGGCGCGCTCGGCGACGACGCTCAGCTGAGTGACGGCGTTGGGGCGCTGGAGGTCGGAGGCGACCAGCAGGACGCGCTTGCCCTGGTCGCGCAGCCAGCGTCCGAGCTTTCCGGCCAGGGTGGTCTTACCGGCGCCCTGAAGGCCGGCGAGCATGATGATCGTGGGGCCGCGGTCGGCCCAGTTGATCTCCCGGGTCTCACCGCCCAGGACCTCGATGAGCTCCTCGTTGACGATCTTGACGACCTGCTGCCCCGGGTTGAGGGCCTGGGAACGGGCGGCGTCGACCGCCTTCTCGCGCACCGCGGAGGTGAAGGCGCGCACCACGGGCAGGGCGACGTCGGCCTCCAGGAGGGCACGGCGGATCTCGGTGACCGTGGCGTTGACGTCGGCCTCGGTCAGACGACCTTTGCCGCGCAGCTGGTTGAAGGAGGCGGTGATCCGATCGGAGAGGTTGCCGAACACAAACTGCCCTTCTGAACGAGATGGGTTGAACGGGGCGCAAGGGCGCCAG
The DNA here is from genome assembly GCF_900637975.1 of Actinomyces viscosus. NCBI lineage: Bacteria > Bacillati > Actinomycetota > Actinomycetes > Actinomycetales > Actinomycetaceae > Actinomyces > Actinomyces viscosus. Next base: position 1,334,812 of record NZ_LR134477.1, read on the forward strand.
GCCTAGGATAGCGGCCACAGCACACCGCCACCCAAGGCGTCTCCGCTGGCGGCGAGACTCCCGTCACTGGCCGCACCGGGAGAAAGCGACGAGCGAGGGAACTGGGAGTCGGAAGCGTGCTCGCTACCTTCTGAGTGGCCAGGCAGGCCGTGGTCACTCTACAAGACTCTACCGGCGGGCGGCGGGCCGATCATCTCATCGACGGCCCGCCGCCCGTCCGCGTCCTTCACAGGGCCGCTTCTCCCGATTCGCCGGTGCGGACCCGGACGACCTCGGCCACGGGCACCACCCAGATCTTGCCGTCACCTATCTCCCCGGTGCGGGCACCGGAGGAGATCGCCTCGACGACGCCGGAGGAGTCCTCATCGGCGCACACGACCTCGAGGCGGAGCTTGGGGATGAGGTCCACGTGGTACTCGGCCCCGCGGTACACCTCAGTGTGGCCCTGCTGACGGCCGGCTCCGTGGGCCTCGACGATCGTGACCCCGTGGACCCCGGCCTCTTCCAGGGCCTCGGTGACGTGGTACAGACGGTGCGGCTGGATGACTGCGGTCACAAGCTTCATCTCAGATCTCCTTGCGTGAGAAGGCCAGTCGGCCTGCGGTCAGGGTCTCGTAGGCCGATTCCGAGTGCTCGGCCTGGTCGGGGCCTGTGGCCTCTTCCTCGGCGCTCAGCCTCCAGCCCACGCAGCGCTGCACCACCAGCCAGCAGATGAGTGTCATCACGGCGGAGAAGACCATGGCCACCAGGGCGACGAGAACCTGAACCACCAGCTGGGCCGGGCCGTGCCCGTAGAGCAGTCCGGACTCCGTGGACAGGAAACCGACCAGGACCGTGCCCGCCAGGCCGCCGACGAGGTGCACACCGACGATATCCAGGGAGTCGTCGTATCCGAAGCGGTACTTCAGGTCCACGCTCAGGGCACAGAGCACACCGACCACCAGCCCCAGGACGATGGCGCCGACGGGGCTGACCGTTCCGGCTGCAGGAGTGATGCCCACCAATCCGGCGACGATCCCGGAGGCCGCCCCCAGGCTGGTGGCGTGTCCGTCGCGCAGGCGCTCGGTGGTCAGCCACCCCAGGACGGCGGCGCAGGCGGCCACCGTCGTGTTGACCCAGGCCAGTCCCGCCAGGCCGTCGGCGGTGAAGGCGGAGCCCGAGTTGAACCCGAACCAGCCGAACCACAGCAGACCCGCACCGATCATGGTCATCGGCAGGTTGTGGGGACGCATGGGCAGCTGTCCGAAACCGCGGCGGCGTCCGATGACCACCGCCAGCAGGAAGCCCGCCACACCGGCGTTGATGTGCACCACTGTGCCGCCCGCGAAGTCGATGGGCTCAGCGATGGAGGAGAACCACCCTTCGGGGGACAGCGCTCCCCCGCCCCACACCATGTGGGCCATCGGGAAGTAGGACAGCGTCACCCACAGGGGCACGAAGGTCATCCACGCCCCGAAACGGGTTCGGTCGGCGATGGCCCCTGAGATGAGAGCGCAGGTGATGATCGCGAAGGTCACCTGGAAGGCCACCGAGATGATCACCGGTACGCCGTGGTCATCAATGATGTACTCGCCTCCTGCTGTCAGATAGGCCCCGTGCAGGCCGAACTGGCTGAAGGGATTGCCCACCAGACCTGCGATGTCCTTTCCCCCGTAGGACATGGACCAGCCCCACAGGATGTAGACCACGCCCACGACGGCCGCGGCCCCGAAGGACATCATGATCATGTTCAGCACGGACTTGGACCGGCTCATGCCTCCGTAGAACAGGGCGAGGGCCGGGACGGTCATGAGCAGCACCATGCAGGCACTGATCAGCATCCAGGCGGTTGCTCCGGTATCAAGGGTCATAGGGACTCCCTTCGTCGTGATGCGGTGGGTTCCGCACGTGAGAAGTTAAGGGCGTCCGCGTTTTGGACAGGATGCTCCGTCGTGACGGACGAGTTTCGCTGTCGGCGGTGGCGTCACAGCCGTGTTGCCAACGGTTCGTCCTGGTTTCGGGAGCGTGTCCGTCTGTCGTAGGGCGTCCGGATAGTGGTCGCTGTCGACCATGCGGATCGTCTGCCCCGTGCCCGCTGCGGTGGGCCGCATCCCTGAGATATGTCATGCGCAAGTGATGACCGATGCACCATGGACCGGGGCGACCATGTGGCGACTCTTGATCCATGAGCACAACAGCTACCCGCACCGCCCCGGTCTCCCCGCCCCAGGCGGCTGGCGCAGCCGCCATCCGGCTGGTGAACCTCCACAGGTCCTTCGGGGACGTCAAGGCCGTCAACGGCATCGACCTGACGATCCGCCCCGGCGAGGTCGTCGCCTTTCTGGGCCCCAACGGCGCCGGCAAGACGACGACGATCGACATGATCCTGGGTCTGAGCCGGCCCACCAGCGGGCAGGTGAGCACCTTCGGCATGACCCCGCGCCAGGCGGTCGACCGCGGCCTGATAGCCGCCGTCATGCAGACCGGCGGGCTCCTGCCGGACATCACCGTGCGCGAGACCGTGGCCCTGACCGCGAGCCTCTTCTCCCACCGGATCGACGTCGAGGAGGCCCTTCAGCGCGCTGGAGCATCGGACTTCGCCTCGCAGGTCGTCAGGAAGTGCTCGGGCGGCCAGCAGCAGCGCCTGCGCTTCGCCATGGCGCTGGTGAGCGACCCGGCCCTGCTCGTCCTCGATGAGCCGACCACCGGGATGGACGTCGAGGGCCGACGCAGCTTCTGGGAGGCCATCCACGCCGACGCCGCGAGCGGGCGCACGGTCCTGTTCGCCACACACTACCTGGAGGAGGCTGACGACTTCGCCGACCGCGTCGTCCTGGTGCGTCACGGCCAGGTGGTCGCCGACGGCACGGCCGCCGAGATCCGCGCCTCCGTCAGCGGCCGCAGTCTTCGGGCCACCCTGAACGTCGAGGCCGAGCGGGTCCGTCGTGCGCTTGAGGCACTGCCGCCCAGCAGCGGGATCAGCGGTCTCGAGATTCTGGGCAGCTCTCTGAGCCTGAACACTCAGGACTCCGACGCCGTCGCCGCACTCCTGCTCGGGCAGCACCTGGCCAAGGACCTGGAGATCACCAGCCGCGGCCTTCAGGACGCCTTCGTCGCCCTGACCAGTGACGAGGCCACCTCCCCGACCTCGGGAGCGTCAGCATGAGCCGCTCCATGCGCGCCAGAAGCACCGTCACCCTTCCGCCCACGCCTCCTACAGGAGCCACCATGTCTTCTCTATCTTCTCCATCTACTCCGTCTTCTCTGTCCCTGCCCTCAGTCAAAAGCTCTTCGCCAGACCGTCTCGATCCCTCCTCCCGCACCACGCCGCCTCTAGGAGGCCTGAGCCTGACCCTCCTGTCGCTGGAGGCTCGCAGGCGCCTGCGCAACCGCCGGTCAATGATCTTCTCCATCCTCCTGCCGGTGGCCTTCTTCCTCATGTTCACCACGACCGACTACTCGGCAACGCCGTACGGCAACGGCAACGTCGTGGCCAACATGATGATCGGCATGGCCCTGTACGGCGCGCTCATGACGACCACTGGTGCCGGTGCGGCCGTGAGCAATGAGCGCGCATCGGGCTGGAGCCGTCAGCTGCGTCTGACTCCTCTGAGACCCATCGCCTACATCGGCGCCAAGGCGATCGTCGGCATGCTCATCAGCGCGATCGCGATCGGTGCGGTCTACGCCTGCGGCCCCTTGCGTCACGCTCACATGCCTGTGAGTACCTGGATCGGCTCAGCGCTCATCGTGTGGCTCGGTTCCCTGGTCTTCGTCGCCTTCGGACTGTTCGTCGGATACCTCCTCCCCTCGGACAACGCCATGCAGATCGTCGGCCCGCTCATGGCCCTGCTCGCATTCCTCGGCGGCATGTTCATTCCCCTGACGCCCGGCTCCGCCATGGACCGGGTCGGAAGCCTCACTCCGATGTACGGGCTTCACAAGCTGGCCCTGTGGCCGATGGGCGCCGAGACCTTCTCCTGGTGGTGGGTGGTCAACGCCCTGGCCTGGCTCGTGATCTTCCTGGGCGGAGCCGCCTGGAGGATGGGCCGCGACACCGCCCGGGTGTGAGCCCATGAGTACCATCCGGGTCATGAGAGCCCGCGTTTCCACCTTTGCCCAGGCGCGCGCCCAGCGCACTCGCATCGTGGCCGCCGGCTGGGGGATCGTGTGGGCCGCCTCCATGATTCCGGTCGTCCAGGCGGGACTGGCCCGGGGAACGACCGGAACAGCAGGAGCGGTCAGTGCCGTCATCTCCTGCGCCTGCCTGTACGCGGCCTGCTCGCTCAGCATGAGACGGGTGCGCCAGGGGCTGACGTGGCCCAGCCGCCTGAGCCTGTCGCTCATCGTCGTCGGTACGCTGACCGCCGCCGGCACGGCCCTGGGCGTAGGCGTCGAGGCCACCCAGCTGGGGGTCCTCCTGACCGTCGCCCTGGCCTTCGCCCTGCCCTGGCAGGCCGCAGTCGTCCCTATCTCGCTCCTGGCCGGCGTGCTCTTCCTCGTCCCCAGGCTGACGACGTCCTGGGCAGCCGGCAACAGCGCCTGGATCGCTGTGCTCGGCGTGGGAGGCGTCTGCGTCTTCGGGCGCTACATCATGGAGCAGCGGCACATGGCCCGCGTTCTGGAGCAGCGCACGCATGAGCTGGAGATCAACGATGAGCGCAACCGCATGGCCCGGGACATGCACGACATCCTCGGCCATTCACTGACGGTCATCGCCCTGAAGACGGAGCTCGCCACCCGGCTCATCGACTCAGCCCCCGACCAGGCTCAGGCGGAGCTGACCGAGGTGCAGTCCCTGGCGCGCTCGGCCCTGGCCGACGTGCGGGCCACCGTCAACGGCTACCGCGAGCTGAGCCTGGCCGGTGAGCTGGCCCGGGCTACGAGCGTCCTGACCTCGGCCGGCATCCGGGCCGACCTGCCACTGACGATCGAGGCCGTCGATCCCGAGCTGCGTGAGCTCTTCGCCTGGGTGGTGCGCGAGGGGGTCACCAACATCGTGCGCCACGCTCACGCCTCGCACTGCCGGGTGAGGCTGACCGCTGACTCCATCGAGGTGGCCGACGACGGCGTCGGGCTCGATCCGCCCGCCACCGGCGACGGTCACGGGCTGGAGGGGCTGCGCCAGCGCTGTCAGGACAACGGCGCCGATCTCACCATCGAGGCGCCTGCCATCGGCAGCGGCACCGTCCTGAGAGTGAGTGCCCGTCGTCTATCCTCTCGTCTGTCACGCGACGAGTGCGACGAGGCGGAATGACTCGACGGCGTGACCCGCTCCGGCGAGCACCGACGTCGCCGGTCCCACGAGCCCTAGAGCAACGGAGATGATCAATGATCCGAGTGATGCTGGCCGATGACCAGGCGATGGTGCGCGGGGCACTGGCGGCGCTGCTCGCCCTGGAGAACGACATCGAGGTCGTCGCTCAGGTCGGCAACGGGGACGAGGTGCTTCCCGTCGCGCGCGAGCACCGGCCCGACGTCGTCCTCATGGACGTGGACATGCCCGGCACCGACGGGCTCACCGCCACCGCCGCGCTCCTGGAGCAGCTGCCGGCCACGCGGGTCCTCATCGTCACGACCTTCGGCCGCCCCGGATTCCTGCGGCGCGCCATCCAGTCGGGGGCCCACGGGTTCGTCGTCAAGGACGCCCCGGCCTCCGACCTGGCCGAGTCGGTGCGTCGGATCCATGCGGGACTGCGCGTCGTGGACCCGGCGCTGGCCGCCGACTCGCTCGTCTTCGGCGACTCCCCCTTGACCGCTCGGGAGACCGAGGTGCTTCAGGCCGCCGCTGACGGCGCCACCGTCGCCGAGGTCGCCAGGCGAGTTCATCTCTCCGAGGGCACCACCCGCAACCACCTGTCCCAGGCCATGGCCAAGACCGATGCGCCCACCCGGGCCGCGGCGGTCCACATCGCCGCGCAGAAGGGCTGGATCATTCAGTAGCTCTGAACGACAGCTCTGAACGACCGGTCATGACCGGTACTGAAAGACTCCGGCCGGTCACGACGCCTCCGGCCGCCCGCGCTCTGGTACGAGGCGGGCGGCCGGAGACGTTGCGCAGTAGTGGGACCGGGCGCCTCAGCCCAGCAGCGCGTCGACGAAACCCTCCGGGTCGAAGGGGGCCAGGTCGTCGGCGCCCTCCCCCAGACCCACGAGCTTGACGGGCACGCCCAGCTCCCTCTGGACGGTGACGACGATGCCGCCCTTGGCGGTACCGTCGAGCTTGGTGAGCACGATGCCGGTGATGCCGACCGCCTCGGAGAAGACCTGGGCCTGGCGCATGCCGTTCTGGCCGGTGGTGGCGTCCAGGACCAGGAGGATCTCGCCGACGGGGGCGATCTTCTCCATGACGCGCTTGATCTTGCCCAGCTCGTCCATGAGCCCGGCCTTGTTCTGCAGGCGCCCCGCGGTGTCGACGACGACGACGTCCGTGCCCTGGTCGGCGGCCTGGCGCGCGGCGTCGTAGGCGACGGAGGCGGGGTCGGCGCCCTCCTTCTCTGAGCGCACGACGTCAACGCCGACGCGCTCGCCCCAGGTGGTCAGCTGCTCGGCGGCCGCGGCGCGGAAGGTGTCGGCCGCGCCCAGGACGACGGTCTTGTCCTGGGCCACCAGGACACGGGCGAGCTTGCCGCAGGTGGTGGTCTTGCCGGTGCCGTTGACGCCCACCATGAGGATCGCGGCCGCAGGCACGCCCTGGGCACCGTCGGCCGGGGTGGGTCGCTCCAGGTTGAGGGAGCGGTCCAGGGTGGGGTCGACGAGCTTGAGCAGCTCGGCGCGCAGGACGGTGCGGACGGCCTCGGGGTCGGAGGTTCCCAGGACCTTGGCCTGGGTGCGCAGCTCGTCCATGAGGGAGGTGGTCACCTCGATGCCGAGGTCGGAGGTGAGCAGGGTGTCCTCGATCTCCTCCCAGTCCTCCTCAGTCAGGTCGCCGCGGGACAGGACGGACAGGACCGCCTTGCCGAAGCCGCCTGCGCCGGCCAGGCGGGCACGCAGGCGCTGCATACGGCCGGGGATGGACTCGGGGGACTCCAGCGTGGCAGCAGGTTCCTCGGCAGCCGCCTCATCCGGGGGCTCCTCCCCCTCCTCGGACGGCAGGAGGTCCTCGACGGACATCGGCTTGTGAGCGCTGACCTCGTCGGGGACCTGTCCCCTCCGCCTGCCCGCGTAGAGCCACAGGCCTCCACCGACGACGATGACCAGAATGATGCCGAGAACGATGAGGATCGGTTCCATGGCCCCATCATGCCCGATAGCGCCCCCGCTGCGGCAGGGCCGTTCGCCTCCGGCCGCCTCCCGCCGGCAGGGCAGCGCGGGGAGGCGCAGGAGTGACGCTCGGTCGTGACAATGAGAAATCCTGCGTCGCACCCATGGGTGCGACGCAGGACGGGAAGGGCAATGCCTTTCAGTAACAATACCCGGAAAGACGGAAGCTGCTCGTATCGGGCCGCCGCAGGAACGGACGGGACATGCTCGGGACGACGATCTCTCAGGGCCGGGATTCTATCCAGAGATCGACACCTCGGGCCCGATGGGTCGTGAAAATAATGAGGGGAATAATTTTCACGAATCAGACCGGTGCGCCTCAGCCCTGAGTCTGCGACAGTCCGCTGGCGGCCGGCTCGTGCACCTGGCCGCGACGCCGGGAGCCGACAGACCCCCGCGTCCTCTCCGTGGCGTCCATCGCCTTCTCGACGACACCCACCAGGCCGCCGAAGCCCTCAGTTCCCACGTACGGCGCAGGTCCCTCGCGCGTCATGAGATCGGTCAGACGGACCTCCTGGGGCACGACCTCGACCTCGACATCCTGCTCCTCCTGGCGCACCTGCTGCGCGTTGCGGACCAGGCCGCGAATACGGGAGGGCCAGGAGCGCACCGGGAAGCGCTCGGCGCAGACCATGCCGAGCACAAGAAGACCGGCAACCAGCACGACAACGAGGGGAAGAATCATGGCACCCATGGCCAGGATTCTGCCTTGTGAAATGCGATCTGACTAGACTTTGTACGCATTTGTCGTCCAATCGACAACAAAACCTGATAGCTTCCTGACACAACAGTGCTCGAATCTGAAAACGAACGTCATACTGTAAGACTGCTATCACACACCCCTCATGATTCACTCAGACATCAGGAGTCACAGCCGTACCGCGGTCGGGCTGGGCCAGCCGCTGTGAGACCGCCTTGGTGATCCCGTCACGCATCGTGATCCCGTAGAGCGCGTCGGCCACCTCCATGGTGCGTTTCTGGTGCGTGATGATGATGAGCTGGCTGGACTGCCGCAGCTCGGTAAAAATCTCCAGCAGCCGGCCCAGGTTCGTGTCGTCCAGGGCCGCCTCCACCTCGTCCATGACGTAGAAGGGCGAGGGGCGCGCCTTGAAGATCGCCACCAGCAGGGCGACGGCCGCCAGCGAGCGCTCCCCGCCCGAGAGCAGCGAGAGCCGCTTGACCTTCTTACCGGCCGGGCGCGCCTCGATCTCGATGCCGGTGGTGAGCATGTCGTCGGGGTCGGTGAGCACCAGGCGCCCCTCCCCGCCGGGGAAGAGCCGGTCGAAGACGGAGGCGAACTGGCGGGCGGTGTCCTCGTAGGCCTGGGAGAAGACCTCCTGGACCCGGGCGTCGATCTCCTCGACGATGCTCAGCAGATCGTCCCGCGAGCGCTTGAGATCGGCCAGCTGCTCAGCCAGGAACTGGTGGCGCTGCTCCAGGGCGGCGTGCTCCTCCAGGGCGAGCGGGTTGACCTTGCCGAGCCGGGCGAGGTCCCGCGAGGCCTTGGCCAGGCGCTTCTCCTGCTCGGAGCGCACGTAGGGGCGACCCGGGTGCCCGTTGCTGGCCGGGGCTCGGTTGCCGGCCTGCTCGCCATCCGGATCCGCTCCGCCGCTGGGGACGGTATCGGGCTCCTCGACGATCTCGGGGACGAGCATGTGCGGCCCGTACTCCTCGACGAGTGGATCCAGCTCGAGGCCGAGCTCGCTCATGGCCCGCTCGGCCAGGGACTCCAGACGCATGCGCTGCTCGGCCCGAGCCACCTCCTCGCGGTGGGCGGCGTCGGTGAGGTTGCCGAGCTCCTTGGTGAGCTGATCGATCTCCTCACGGACCTCGTTGGTGGCGGCCAGGGCCTGGGCGCGCTCGTCCTCGATGGCGGCCCGCTCCTCGGCGGCCTGCTGGACGGAGCTCCTTGCGGTCTCGGCGGCGGCGCGGGCCTGGTCCCGCACGTGGGTGGCCACGGCGAGCTGGGCGCTGCGGCGCTGCTGGGCCCGTTCGGCGGCGGCGCGCTGCTCGCGCTCGCGACGTGCGGCCGCCCGCAGCGAGTCGGCGCGCCCTCGGCTGGAGCGCTCGCGCTCCTCGGCGGTGCGCAGGGACAGCCTGGCGTCGGTCTCGACGGCTCGGGCCTGGCGGGCGGCCTCCGCCGCGGACTCCCGTTCCTGACGGGCCTTGTCCAGAGCCCGCTCGAGGCGCTCTGGCCCCGTGCCCCCGGGCGATCCCGGCCCGTCCGACGCGTCCCTTGCGTCAGACGCCTCCGTCTCCCCCTCGACCTCGGCCAGCGCGGCGGTGGCGGCCGCGAGCTCGGCGGTGCGCTGGACCGACTCGGCCTCGGCCCGTTCCAGGACCCGGCGGGCCCTCCCGGTCTCCTCGGCGGCCGCGTGGGCCGCCGAGGTCAGCCGGGCCATCGCCTCGGCGGCCCGGGCGGCCTCGGCATCGGCCTGACGCAGGGCGGTCAGCGCCTCGCTGAGCTCCTGGCGGGCAGTCTCCTCCCGGAGACGGGCCTGCTCGAGAGCGGCGTCCGCCTCGGACTCGGCCTGCGCCGCAGCGGTGGCCTCGGCGTCGGCCTCCTCATGGGCGGCGGTGAGCTCGAGGACCGAGGAGGCGCCCCGGCCCGCACCGGCCACCCAGCCGGGAGCCAGGACGTCGCCGCTGCGGGTGGCCACGACGGCGTCCGGCAGCCTGGTGCGCACAGCCCGGGCGCTCTCGACGTCCTCCGTCACCCAGCAGGTCTTGAGCAGTCCGGCCAGGACCTGCCCGAGGCGTCCGGACTCCGGCTGCACGACGTGCACGAGCCCGCCGGCCGCCAGCGCGCCGTCAGCCGGGGCCGTCTCGGCCACCTCATCACTGGGGTCGGGTGCTGGGTCCAGCGAGGGGTCGTCGGCCAGGACCAGCCTGACGGCGCCGACGTCCTGGTTGCGGGCGTGCTCCAGCCCGGCCAGGGCGGCCTTAGCGTCAGCGGCCAGCCCCGCCTCGGCGAGTGCTCCCAGGAGGGCGGCGACGGCGTTCTCCCAGCCGCGCTCAACACTGAGGTGCTCCGCCAGCGGCCCGAGGAGGCCGTCGAGGCCGGCCTCCAGCAGCGCGGCCGTGCCGTCCTGGCTGCGCAGGGACATGGCCAGGGTGTCGCGTCTGGCCGTCCAGGTGGCCCGGTCGGAGGCGGCCTCCCGGCGGGCGTCGGTGGCGGTGGAGACGGCCTCTCGGGCCTCGGCCAGACGCCGGGTGGCCTCCTCGTGGGCGGCTGCCGCCCGAGCCGCGGCGTCGGCGGCTGCGCTCACCTCGGCGGAGGTCTCCGACGTCGCCCCCTTCCCTGCGGCTGTTCCAGCGGCTGTCCCTACGCCGTCCTGAGCGCCGTGGCCTCCGCCCTCCCCGGTCTCCTCCGATCCTGTGGCCTCAGCCAGGGCGGTTCGGGCGCGCTCCTCGCGGGCCTCAGCGGCCTGAAGCGCGCTGCGTGCCTGCTCGAGGGCCGCCAGGCTGGCCTCGTGGCGGCTGCGGGCCGAGGCGACGCGCCCGCCGGCGCGGGCGATGGTCTCGCGTCTCTCCGAGACCCGGCGCTGCGCGGCTGAGAGCTCCTGGTCGGCGGCCTTCTCCGCGGTCTCGGCGTCGGCGCGCACCCGGGTGGCGTCGCTGAGCGCGGTGCGGGCGGTCTCGACGGCGTCGGCGAGCTCCGCCTCCTCCTGCCCCGCGGCCTCGGCCCGTCGCTCGAGCTCCTCGGGGTCGGTGCCGTGGCTCGGCGTCGGCGCGGAGGCCAGGAGCCGGATCCGTTCACCGGCCACGTCCGCGAGCGCGCCGAGGGACTGGGAGACTCCGGTGAGCTCCTCCCAGACGCTGCCGGCTCGGGCCAGGCGCTGGGCGGAGGTGGTCTCGACGGCGGCCAGCTCGCTCAGGCGCGCCCGGGCAACGCGCTCGGCCTCCTCGACGGCGCTGCGGCGCCTGGCCAGGGCCTCCTTGTCCTCGTCGCCGGCCTCCAGGAGGGACTGGGCCTGGACGACGTCATCGGCCAGCAGCCGGGCCGTGGCGTCCCGGACCTCGACCTGGATGGTCCGGGCGCGCCGGGCGATGGCGGCCTGCCGGGCCAGGGGGCCGAGCTGGCGGCGCAACTCCTGGGCGAGGTCCGAGACCCGGGCGAGGTCGGCGGCCATGGACTCGAGCTTGCGCAGGGCGCGCTCCTTGCGCTTGCGGTGCTTGAGGACCCCGGCGGCCTCCTCGATGAAGCCTCGGCGGTCGTCGGGGGTGGCGCTCAGGACGGCGTCGAGCTGGCCCTGTCCCACGATGACGTGCATCTGGCGCCCCAGACCCGTGTCACTGAGGAGCTCCTGGACGTCGAGCAGGCGGCAGGGGGTGCCGTTGATCTGGTACTCCGAGCCGCCGCCGCGGAACAGGGTGCGCGAGATGGTGACCTCGGTGTAGTCGATCGGTAGGGCCCCGTCGGTGTTGTCGATGGTCAGGGAGACCTCGGCGCGCCCGAGGGCCGGGCGGGAGCCGGCGCCGGCGAAGATGACGTCGGCCATGGACCCGCCGCGCAGGTTCTTGGCGCCCTGCTCCCCCATGACCCAGGTCAGGGCGTCGACAACGTTGGACTTGCCGGACCCGTTGGGGCCGACCACGGCGGTGATGCCGGGCTCCAGGCGGAGGGTGGTTGACGAGGCGAAGGACTTGAATCCCTTGATCGTCAACGTCTTGAGGTGCACGGGTGCCACCCTAACAGCGAGGGCGGCCCCGGCGACGACAGAAACGACAAAGGGACTTGACATCATCGCGCTGGACAAGCAAACTTTCCATGTCAAGGGAGCTAGACACGAGCCCGCCCCGCCGGCCCCACCCATCTCCCTCACTGGTCCTTCGCCCGACCAGCCCTGGCCATCCTTGCCGCCCCTGTCTCCGAGACCTCAGGAGCCACGATGCTCACACTGTCCAACCTCTCCAAACGCTTTGGGAGCCTGCAGGCCCTCGACAAGCTCTCCCTGTCCCTGGCCGCCGGCGAGATCGTCGGCTTCGTCGGCGCCAACGGGGCCGGCAAGTCCACCACGATGCGCATCGTCATGGGAGTGCTGGCCGCCGACTCGGGCACCGTGACCTGGAAGGGCTCCCCCGTGGACGCCGCGACCCGGCGCGCCATCGGGTACATGCCCGAGGAGCGTGGCCTCTACCCCCGGATGAGGGTGGCCGAGCAGCTGGTCTACCTGGCCCGCCTCCATGGACTGTCCGCCTCGGCGGCCAAGGCGGCCGCGGACATGTGGACCGAGCGCCTGGGCCTCCAGGAGCGGCGCGGCGACGAGGTGCAGAGCCTGTCCCTGGGCAACCAGCAGCGCGTCCAGCTGGCCGCCGCCCTCGTGAGCGACCCCGAGCTGCTCATCCTCGATGAGCCCTTCTCCGGCCTGGACCCGGTGGCCGTGGACGTCATGAGCCAGGTCCTCCTGGAGCGGGCGGCCGCGGGCGTGCCCACGCTCTTCTCCTCCCACCAGCTCGACGTCGTCGAGCGCCTGTGCGACCGCGTGGTCATCATCCGCTCGGGCCGGCTCGTGGCCGACGGGACGATTCCCGAGCTCCAGGCCACCGAAACGCCCCGTTGGCGGGTGGTCGTCGAGCCGCCGGCGGATGCCGCGCCGCTGGAGGCCGGCGCCCTGAGCGCTCCGGACGTGCAGGTCGACGGTGAGGGCCGCCTGACCCTCACCGCTGCGGGCACCGATGAGCAGGAGCTGCTGCGCACCGCCCAGCGCCTGGGAACGGTGCGCGAGCTCGGCCCGGTGCGCCACCGGCTCACCGACATCTTCCGGGAGGTCCTCACGGCTCCCGCCTCCACCGACACAGCCATCGACACAGCCACCACCACGACCAGCACCACGACCGCCACCACGGCCAACGACATGATCGAGCCGACAAGCGACACGAAGGAGGCGCACCGATGAGCGCCCAGACCCGCCCCATCACCCGCCGTCAGGAGATCGCCCTGGTCGCCGGACGCGAGCTGCGGGCGCACCTGATGAAGAAGTCCACCATCATCCTCACCCTGATCCTGCTCGTGGCGGTCATCGGCGGCATCATCGCGACCAGCTTCTACACCTCCGGTCAGAGTCAGGCCTACCGGCTCGGCCTCAAGGGCATCGAGACCTCTCAGGCCGCCGGGCTCGATGGCGTCGTGTCCTCCAACGGGGAGAAGATCGAGGTCGTCGACGTCTCCGAGCAGGAGACGAAGGCCGTTCTGAGCGACGACTCCCCCGAGGGCACGCCGCACGTGGACATGGTTCTCGACGTCTCCGGCGCCGCCCCCACCATCACCGTGGAAGAGAAGACCGACGACGCGGTCGTCTCAGGGGTCACGGCCTTTCTCCAGCAGGCGTCCCTGGGTCAGCAGATCGCGGCGCTGGGCGGCGATCCCAGCCAGGTGGCCTCCCAGCTCAGCGCCGCCAAGCCGGAGGTCACGGTGCTCAACGCCCCCAAGCACGATGCGGCCGACTTCGGCCCGCGCTACGCGATCCTCATGACGATCGACGTGCTGCTGCTGTTCGCCATCATGGGCGGGGGCCAGTTCATCGCCCAGGGCGTGGTGGAGGAGAAGTCGAGCCGGATCGTGGAGATCCTCCTGGCCTGCGTGCGGCCGAGCTCGCTGCTGGCCGGCAAGATCCTGGGGATCGGCATCGCCTCCTTCCTGACCACCGGGGTCGTCGCCGTCGCCGGGGTCGTCACCGCGAAGGCGACCGGTGTCATGCCGGATATCGACCTCGACCTGGATGGCGTGCTGGCGGCGATGCTCGTGTGGCTGCTTGTGGGCTACGCGATCTTCGCGGTGGCCTTCGGGGCCGCCGCCTCGCTGGTGAGCCGGCAGGAGGACGTCAGCTCGGTCACCATGCCCCTGGTCATGCTCTCGATGGTCCCCTACGTCCTGAGCTTCGTCATGGCCACCGGGGAGCCCAACAGCCTGACCTTCCGGGTCCTGGCCTTCCTGCCGCCCTTCGCGCCCTTCATGATGCCGGCGCGCCTGGTGCTCGGGGTCTCCTCCTGGACCGAGCAGGCGATCGCCCTCGGTATCGCGCTCGTCTTCCTGCCGCTGCTGGTGCGTGCGGCGGCCGCGGTCTACACCCGGGCGGTCACCCGCACCGGTGCCCGGGTGCCGCTCAAGGAGCTCCTGGGGCAGGCGCAGCGGGCCTGACCGCGGTCGGTCCTCGCTGTCCTCATCGGTCTCACCGATCCCACGCCGCCTACGACGACGGTGCGCCTCCCGTTGCGGGACGGCGCACCGTCGTCGTGTACAGGCTTATTGCCGAGGGGTCTCGGAACCGGCTCGGACTCAGTCGGCCAGCTCGGGGAACCAGATGGCGATCTCGCGGGCCGCGGAGGCGTCGCTGTCGGAGCCGTGGACGAGGTTGAGGATGGCCGGGGTGCCCCAGTCGCGGCCCAGGTCCCCGCGGATGGTGCCGGGGGCTGCCGTGGTGGGGTCGGTGGGTCCCATGAGGCTGCGCACGCCCTCGACGACGCGCTGGCCCTCGGCCACCGCGGCCACCACGCTGCCGGAGGTCATGTACTCCACGACGCCGGGGTAGAAGGGCTTGTCCACGTGCTCGGCGTAGTGCTCGGCGAGGATCTCCTGGGTGGGGGTCAGGACCTTCAGGGCCGTCAGGGTGTACCCCTTGGCCTCGATGCGGCGCAGGATCTCACCAGTCAGGCGGCGCTCGACGGCGTCGGGCTTGATGAGGATGAGGATGCGGCCGGTCTGGGACGTGCTGGCCATGGGGGCTCCTTGGTGGGTCGGCGGGTGAGGGACCGGATGGACCATAACGGGTCCGGGCCCCTCAATGCCATAACCGCCATGACCGCCATGACCGAGGCCGGCTCAGGCCTGCTCAACCACCGTGATCGCGGCCGGGACATGGTCGCCGACATGATCGCCCACACGTTCACCGGCGGGTTCGCCGGCACGGTCGCGGGCGGCGTCGACGGCGGCCTGGAGGATGAGCGCGGAGGACTGGGCACCGGGGTCGCGGTGCCCGCAGGATCGTTCTCCCAGGAAGGAGGCCCGGCCACGGCGGGCCTGGAGCGGCTCGGTGTCCTGCGCCCCCTTGGCGGCGGCCTGCGCGGCCGCCGTGAGGACACCGACCTCGTCCTCGCCGATCTCCTCGGCCTCCTTGGCGGCGACGGCGGCGGGCCGCCAGGCGTCGGCCATGGTCTTGTCCCCGCTGGTGGCGTGCCCCCTGGCCTCCAGGCCCGAGGTGGCTTCCGCCAGGGCCCGGACCAGGTCCGCCGGCCCCCAGGCGGGGGCGTCGCTGGAACGGGCGGCCTTGAGGAAGGCGGTTCCCAGCAGCGGCCCGCCGGCGCCGCCGACGGTGGCCATGAGGGTGGTGGCGACGACCTTGAGGACTCCACCGGGAGTTGACGGGAGGCTTCCGGACTCCTGGGCGGCGTCCAGCTTGGTGACCACGGCCCTCATGCCGCGGTCCAGGTTGTCTCCGTGGTCGGCGTCTCCGATGGCTCGGTCCAGCTCGGTCAGCTCGGTGCGGTTCTCGGCGATCAGTACGGCGGCGCGACGGGTCCAGTCGAGGGCCCAGGCAGCATCCAAGGACATGGTGTTTCCTTCTCGGGTCTTGGCAGGTGTTGGTTCCAGGCCTGACCGCCATGCACCCGAGGGTGAAGGACGACCATGTGGCTTTGATCGGGCCCTGCGCGGACCCGATGGGTCCCAGCGCATCCCGGGAACGTCCGTGGGACGCGCCGGAGCAGGCCGACGAGGTGCTCACCGCCCACTCGCATTTCCATCCTCTCACGCACCTGATGACCTCGCTCGTTGAGACGGGAAAGTGGTCTGTGACCAGCACGAACGAACCCGCCGACGCACGTGGCGCAGAGGTTTCGACAGGCGTGATACTTGTATGCACAAGCCCGGGGTGAGGCCAGCCGCCCACCCGCCGTCACCGAGACCTAAGACCCCAGGAGAGGAGCCATCGTGGCCCAGGCCAAGTACGACCAGATCTTCCAGACCCTGCGCGGGCGCATCGAGTCCGGGGCGTACGGCTTCCTGGAGCTGCTCCCCTCCGAGAACACCCTGGCCGAGGAGTTCGGTTGCACCCGCAACACGGTGCGCAAGGCGCTGGCCCTGCTCGTGGCCCAGGGCTACGTCCAGACCATGCAGGGTCGGGGGGTGCAGGTGATCTCCCGGCCGCGGGCGACCTCCACCTTCCTGGTCGGGGGGATCGAGTCGCTCCAGGAGGCCGCCGAGCGCAACCGGGTCCCGCTGAGCACCCACATGATCTCCCTGGAGGAGGGGGTGGTCGACGCCGAGATGGCTGAGGCCTCCGGCATGGCCGAGGGGGCCGGGATCATCTCCGTCAAGCGGCTGCGCCTGCTGGACAACGTGCCCCTCATCGTGGACACCAGCTACTTCCTGGCCTCGGTGGTACCGCATCTGACTCAGCAGATCGTCGAGTCCTCGGTCTACGCCTACCTGGAGCAGGTCCTGGGGGTGCGGGTGGCCAGCGCGACCCGTCGGATCACGGTGGAGCGGGCCACCGCCGAGGACCGCGATCTCATCCACCTGGGAGGAATGGACTGCGTCGTCGTCGTCTCCTCGGCGACCTTCGACTCGGCCGGGGTGCTCTTCGAGTACACGCGCTCGCGCCACTCCCCCGTGGACTTCGCCTTCCAGGACACCGCTCACCGGCTGCCCACCGAGCGCTGAGAGGACCGCTCAGGGCGCGCACCCACGAACGAGGCCGGGGCGGCCCCGCGGGAGCACGCCCGCCCGAGCGGCGCCTCTCGGCTACTTGGCGACGGGCTCGCGGTTGCCGAGGCGGACCTTCTTGACCGTGCGCTCCTTCTCGAAGTCGGCCTGCTTGAAGCCGAAGAAGTAGGTGCACAGGAAGGAGACCACCAGCGCCGCCACACCAGCGATCCAGAACCCGGTGAAGGAGGAGTCCACGCCCTCGGGGTTGACGAAGGAGGGGAAGCCGACGAAGGCGCCCGTGAAGCCCCACATGTTGACGTTGAGCAGCCCGGTGAGCAGGCCGCCGACGGCGCCGCCGACCGATGCGGTGATGAAGATGCGGCCGTACTTGAGGTTGAGACCGTACATGGCCGGCTCGGTGACGCCGCAGAAGGCGGAGATGGTGGCGGGGGCGGCCATGCGCTTGATGCGGGCGTCGCGAACCTTGAGCCAGACGGCCAGGGCGCCGCCGCCCTGGGCGATCATGGTGGCCGAGACGATGGCGTTGAGGTGGGAGTATCCGGGGCTGGCGAGCTCGGAGGAGATGATCGGGATGACCGCCCAGTGCAGGCCGAAGATGACCAGGCACTGGTAGAAGCCGCCGATGAGCAGACCCGCGAGCGTGTAGTTGATGTCCAGGACCGCGTTGATGACGGAGGCGATGCCACCGGAGACGAGCATGACGGCGGGCCCGAAGACCAGCAGGATGAGTGCGGAGACCACGAAGATCTCGATGAGCGGCCCGAAGATGGGCCGGATGACGGCCGGCAGGGCCTTCTTGAGCCAGGGCTCGATCTTGGAGGCGAGCCAGGCCCCCACGATGATGGGGAAGATCGAGTAGGCGTAGGCGTTGTTGGCGGGCAGGGAGACGGGGATACCGAAGAAGTCGGCGTTGAAGACGGTGCGTCCCACGGTGATGACGTCGCTGGTGTTCTTAGACATCTCCACCACGGAGGGGTAGCAGAGTACGCCACCGATGATCGCCACGACGATGGGGTCGGCGCCCAGGCGCTTGGCGGCGGTGAAGCCGACGATGATCGGCAGGAAGTAGAACATCGACGAGCTCATGGCGTCGATGAAGTGGTAGGTGTTGGAGGCCTCGGTGACAATCTTGTACTGCATGAGCAGCGCCAGGATCCCCTTGAGGATTCCGGAGGCAGCCAGCATGCCGACCACGGGGATCATCGAGCCGGTGATGACGCCGATGAGGGAGGAGAAGCCGAGCTTGACCCAGCCCCAGAGCGTTGTGGGCCGCTCGACGACCTCGACGTCGGCGGCCTGCTCGCCGCCGCCCACGTTGGGCAGCTGGGCGACGACGGCGTCGTAGACGTCGACGACGTCGGGGCCGATGACGACCTGGTACTGACCGCCGGACTTGACCACGTCGATGACGCCGTCAAGGTCGGCCACCGCCTCGTCGTCGGCCAGGGACTCGTCCTTGAGGTAGAAGCGCACGCGGGTGATGCAGTGCAGGACGGAGCGGACGTTGTCGGGGCCGCCGATGCCGGTGATGATGTCGGCGGCGGTGGCGTCGAAGCCGGTCAATCCGTCGGTGCGCTCGCCGTCGGCCCCGCTACCACTAGCCTCGACGGCGGCCGAGGTGCCGGCGGATCCGGCCTGCGAGTCGTCCTCACCCTTGAGCGTGGCGGTGGCGATGGCGGCGCCCGCGTCCGCGTGCCCGGTGGTGACGGTCAGGTCGGCCAGGTGGGTGATCGTGTTGGTCAGGACCACGATGGCGGTGGTGGCCTTGCCCGCGGCGCGCACGGCCTCAAGGTCCATGGTGCCCAGGGAGTCGCCGGCCTTGACGGTGTCGCCGACCTTGACGCTCAGGTCGAAGGGGGCGCCCTCGAGCTCGACGGTGTCGACGCCGAGGTGGAGCAGGACCTCCAGGCCCGACTCGCTCTTGAAGCCGATGGCGTGACCGGTTCCGGCGACCATGGTGACGGTGGCGTCCACCGGGGAGACGATCGCGCCGTCGTCGGGCTCGACGCCGAGCCCGTCCCCCACTGCCTTGGAGGAGAAGACGGGGTCGGGGACGTCGGCGAGGTCGATGACCATCCCCGTCACCGGGGCGGAGATGGGGACCTCGGGGCCCTGATCTGGTTGCGACATGGAGGGTTCCTTTCGGAGCTTGGGTGGGTGCGACGGGTTCGGGGAGGCCTGCTCGGCAGTCCTCCGGGGCGGACAGGGCGGACAGAAGTACGGAGGCGCAGGGGAAGAGCGTGAACCGGGTCCGGCAGTCACGGCCGGTTCAGGCGAGCAGGGCGATGGCCTCGTAGGGGCGCAGGCGGATGGCGCCTGCCTCGAGGCGGTCGGCAGCGGCGGGCAGCTCGTCGTGGCTGCGGGCGCGGTCATTGCCGTCGTAGTTGCCGATGAGGATGCGGGAGCTCTTGAAGTCCTCGGGGACGGCCACCTCGGTGTCGTGTCCGCGGAAGCTGCACAGGACCAGCAGGCGGCCGTCCTCGTGCTCGCGGGTGTAGGCCAGGACGTCCTCGTGCTCCAGGAGGTAGGGGGCGTAGGCGCCGCGGGAGATGACGGGCAGCTCCTTGCGCAGGGCGATGAGGCGCCGGTAGTAGGGCAGGATCCGCCCCTGGGCCTCCTCGCGCTCGACGTTGACGGTCTGCTGGTTGGTGGGCCGCAGCCAGGGCGTGCCGGTCGTGAACCCGGCGCCGGGGGTCTCGGCGTTCCACTGCATGGGGGTGCGGGCGTTGTCGCGGGCCTTGGAGTGGACGACGGCGAAGGCCTCCTGGGGCTCCATGCCGCCGGCTGTCAGCTCGTTGTAGGCGTTGCGGGCCTCGACGTCGACGTAGTCCTCGATGTCGAGGTAGGCGGGGTCGGTCATGCCGATCTCCTCACCCATGTAGACGTAGGGGGTTCCGCGCAGCAGGTGGATGACGGTGGCGAGCATGGTGGCGGACTCGGCGTGGTAGTGCTCGGGGTCGGCGAAGCGGTCGATGGCGCGGGGCTGGTCGTGGTTGTTCCAGAACAGGGCGTTCCAGCCGCCGCCGGCCTGCATGCCGGTGGCCCACTCGTTGAGGATGCGCTTGAGGGCGGCGAAGTCGTAGGGGATGCGGGTCCACTTGGCGCCGTCGGCGTAGTCGACCTTGAGGTGGTGGAAGCTGAAGACCATGCTCAGCTCGTGGTTGGCCGGGTTGGAGTAGCCGACGCAGGCCTTGACGGTGGTCGAGGACATCTCGCCGACCGTCATCGCCTCGGGGTCCTGACCGAAGCTGGCGGCACTGAGCTCGCGCAGGTAGTCGTGGACTAGGGGGCCGTCGGTGTAGGTGTAGCGGTCGTCGGTGCCGGCGGGCGCGTCCTGAAGCGGCAGGGTCTTGCCGATGACGTTGATGACGTCGAAGCGGAAGTCCTTGACGCCCTTGCCCCGCCAGAAGTTGACGATCCTGGCGGCCTCGGCGCGCACGGCCGGGTTGTGCCAGTTGAGGTCGGCCTGCGTGCGGTCGTACAGGCACAGGTAGTACAGGCCGGTCTCCCCGAAGGGGGCCCAGGCGGGGCCGCCGAACTTGGAGACCCAGTTGGTGGGCAGCGATCCGTCCTCCTTGGGGGGCAGCAGGTAGTAGTAGTCCTGGTAGACGGGGTCGCCTGCCAGGGCCCGCTGGAACCACTCGTGCTCGGTGGAGGTGTGGTTGAGGACCATGTCCAGCATGACGCCGATGCCGTGCTCGTCCAGGGCGGCGACGAGCTCCTCGAAGTCCTCCATGGTCCCCATGGCCGGGTCGATGGCGCAGTAGTCGGAGATGTCGTAGCCGTTGTCCCGGCCCGGAGAGGGGAAGAAGGGGTTGAACCAGACGTGGTCCACGCCCAGGGAGGCGATGTAGTCGACCTTCTCGATGATACCGCGCAGGTCGCCGACGCCGTCACCGGTGGAGTCGCGGAAGGACTTGGGATAGATCTGGTAGACGACGCTGTCCGTCAATGACATGCGGGAGCTCCTGAGGGAAGCGGGATGGAGCCGGAGGAATCAGCCCCCGGCGACTTGTGCACACAAGTATGCGCTTGTATGCACAAGCCCTCCACTTTTATCTTTGTGTTATATAACACACGGAATGCTTGCGTTGGAATTGACGCAAAAAGCCGGTCCGGGAGGCTCGAGCGACGTCGTTCTGCTCGAGCCTCCCGGACCGGTAAGGCGTGTGGACCGGCAGCGTCGACGGAGTCGGCGCGGCGGTCCTAGGAGACGTAGAAAACCGTCCCGAGAACGGGTTGTCAGGGCCTGCCGAACAGGGATCGCGCCTCGGCGGCCAGGACCACGGAGCCGACGATGAGGATTCCCGAGGCGGTCATCGGGGTGTCGTAGCCCTCGGACAGGGCCACGGCCTGCTCCACGCCCTCACCGAGCTGCTGGCTCACGACGACGCGGTCGGCGCCGTAGACCTCCTTGGCGATCTCGCCCAGGTCCTCGACGTCCATGGCCCGGGGCGAGTCGATGGGGACGCACACGACGGCGTCGGTCACCGGCTCCAGGCCCGCCAGGATCCCCTCGGCGTCCTTGTCCGCCATGACGCCCAGGACCGCGACGAGGTGCTGGAAGCCGAAGGCCTCCTCGATGGCGCCGGTGAGGGCCTCGACGCCGTGGGGGTTGTGGGCGGCGTCGACCAGGACCGTGGGCGAGGAGCGCAGGACCTCCAGGCGGCCGGGGCTGGTGACGGAGGCGAAGCCGTCCTCGACGACGCGCGCGGGAAGCCGGCGGCCGCCGTGGATCGCCTCGGCCGCCGCCAGGGCCAGCAGGGCGTTGCGGGCCTGGTACTCCCCGTGCAGCGGGACGAAGACGTCCTCGTAGACCGCGGCGGCGGTGGCCAGCGTCACCAGCTGGCCGCCGACGGCGAGCTGACGGTCGAGGACCTGCAGGACACCGGCCTCCGGCGAGGTGGGGTCCTCCTCCGGGTCTCGCTCGCGGCGCACGACGGCGCGGTGCTCGATGGCGGCCTGCTCGATCTCGGCTGCGGCCTCGGGAACCTGGTGGGCGACGACGACGGTGGAGCCGTCCTTGATGACACCGGCCTTCTCGTGGGCGATCTCGGTGATCGAGGAGCCGAGCCAGCGCTCGTGGTCGCGTCCGATCGGGGTGATGACGGCGACGTCGGAGCCGATGACGTTCGTGGCGTCCCAGCGCCCGCCCAGGCCGACCTCGATGATGGCCACGTCGACGGGGTAGTCGGCGAAGGCGGCCAGGGCCATGACGGTCAGGACCTCGAAGAAGGACAGGCGCGGCCCGCCGTCAGCAACTGAGCGCTCGTCGACCATGGCGATGTAGGGGGCCACGTCCTCCCAGGCGGCGATGAAGCCCTCCTCGCTGATCGGCTCGCCGTCGAGGCTGATGCGCTCGCGGATGGTGGCCAGGTGGGGGGAGGTGAAGCGGCCGGTGCGCATGCCGCCGGCGGCCAGGAGGCGCTCGGTCATGCGGGCGGTGGAGGTCTTGCCGTTGGTGCCGGTGATGTGGACGGTGCGGTAGGTGCGCTCGGGGTGGCCCAGGATGTCGAGGACGGCCTCGACACGCTCCAGGGAGGGCTGGACCTGGTGCTCGGGGGCACGGGAGAGGATCTCGGCCTCGACCTGGCGCATGCAGGCGGAGACCTCGACGGCGCGGGCGGCCGCCTGAAGGTCGCGCAGGTGCTCGTCCTCGGGGGTGTCGGGGAGCTGGGGCTCCCAGGACTCCCAGTCGTCGGAGTCGTCAGCGTCGACCTCGGCGAGAAGCTCCTCAAGGCGGTCGGTGTCGCCGCCGGGGATCATGTTGGCGGCGACGAGCTCGCGCAGCGCCTCGAGGTCCTCCTGATCCTGGGCCTCGGCGTCCGCCTCCTGCCGGGCGCCGGCGTCCTGGAGCTCGGAGACGGAGACGGTCAGGCCGTCGCTGTCCGTGAGGCTGGGGGTGCCCGCGGCCTCCAGGTAGGGCAGAAGCTCAGGGTCGACGCCGGCCTCACCGAAGACAGCATCAACGACCTCCTCCCCCGTGTCACCCTCGGGGATGCCGAAGGCGGCTCCGGGCCTGGTCTCGTCCTGGTTCTCGGCCGGGTCCTGCCCGGGAAGCCGGTGGCGGCGCTCGTCGTTCATGGGTCCTCCATCTGCGGGCGCCTCACGCGCCCGCTGCCGCGCGCACCCTACCGCAGCTGACTCGCAGCGGCTCGGAGGGCCGCCCATCCCCCTCCCATGAGGTTTATTCATAGGAACTGTTGTCGGGTCTGCTTTTTCGTCTACAGGGAGATGTGGTAGGCGCCCGCGACCTCAATGGGATCATCCCCGCTCGCGCGGGGTTTACCTCCTAGGGTCTGTTGCGAAAACAGGATGAAGCACCAGCGCGGTCGTAGGGTAGGTCGCGCGTTCGTACCCTCTATGGCCGGCATTAAACAAAGTTTCCTTCTGGGGTTGTGTTGTCGGGTGGTTTTGGGGGTATCGATATAGAATGTGTGTGTGGTTGTTGATGTGACTGCGGAGGAGCGGGATGTTCTTCTGGCGTGGAAGAAACGCGGTGACTCGTTCGTCCTGGTGCGTTTAAAGGCTGAGGCCATTTTGTATGCCTCTCGTGGTGTCGGCACGGGTGTTATCGCTGAGATGGTCGGCCGCAGCCGCAGGACGGTGAGCAACTGGCTGCGCCGCTGGCGGTGCTCCAGGTTGCACTCGGTTGTCACTGGGCACGCCGGCAACGAGAACGCCGCCAAGCTCACCCGCGCCCACAAGGAGCAGCTCAAGCGGATCCTGAGTAGGCCACCGGCCCAGAGCGGGATCAGGGCGGACTTCTGGGACGTACCGGCCCTGCGTGACGTGGTGCGGATCAAGTTCGGCGTGGAGTACGCCTCAGACTCCTCCTACCAGCTGCTCCTGCGCTTCGTGGGGATGAGCTTCAAGCTGCCCGACCCCTTCGACAAGCGCCGCGACGAGGCCGCCGTCACCGAGCGAATGGACCAGGTCCGTCAGGAGGTCGCCGACCTGCTGGCCCGGGGCTGGGAGGTCTACACCGTCGACGAGGTGCGCGTCGAGCACGAGGCCGTCACCCGGCGTATGTGGCTGCCCACCGGCCGTCGGACCAAGATCTATGTCGACCGAGAACGCTCGGCCCAGTCTTTCTTCGGCGCCCTGAGCCTGACCAGCAAGCAGGTGCGCGTCTACCCCATCGAGGGCAACCAGAACGCCGAGCAGGTCACCCTGGCCCTGGCCCGTCTGGTACGCGAGACGGCAAACGACAAGATCGCTGTTGTTCTTGACAACGCCGGCTTCCACCACGCCAAGGCGGTCACTGACCTGTATGAGCCCGGCCAGGCCCTGGAGCGCGTCAGGCCGATCTACCTACCTCCTTACGCGCCCGACCACAACCCAATAGAGCACGTCTGGAACACCGCCAAGAAGAACATCTCAAACATACAACGAGACAACCCCGAGGAAACCTACACCGCATTCACCAGCTACATCACCAGCCGCACCTTCGACTACGACTTCGAGCACCTACCCATCACACCAACCCAAGAAAAGCTTGATTAAAGACCGCCATACCTACCTCCTTACGCGCCCGACCACAACCCAATAGAGCACGTCTGGAACACCGCCAAGAAGAACATCTCAAACATACAACGAGACAACCCCGAGGAAACCTACACCGCATTCACCAGCTACATCACCAGCCGCACCTTCGACTACGACTTCGAGCACCTACCCATCACACCAACCCAAGAAAAGCTTGATTAAAGACCGCCATACCCCTCGAACGCGAGACATAAGGTACGACCGCGACATCGGGTGACTGGTGAGGGACGGCCCCCACCCGGACATACGCAACAGGACCTAACCTCGATCTTTCATTGGTTGGTTGAGTGGGGTGTGGGTGGCGTCGTTGCCGGTGTCGTGGGGGCGATTATGCCGGTTGGGTGTGACGGTCTGCCGCGTGTCGTCTCGCGGTGGTCGGGCCTTTCCAGGGGCCAGGGTTGTTCCTTCAGGGTCGTGGTGGGCAGGAGGCGGCGGTCGGGTGCCTATGGTGCGGGTAGGGCCTGAAAGCCGCTCAGTGCGGTCAGCAGGAGGCTGGTGAAGGGGTGGTCGGCCTTGTAGCGCAGGACGGTGCGGCGGGCACGGTGGGTGATGACGGCGGGGATGCTCATCAGGCGCAGGCGGATCGTCCTGGGCTCCCAGGTGCGGGCGGGGGTGGAGGCCAGGGCGAGCGGCTGGGAGAAGGCCAGCAGGTCACAGGCCAGGGCCACGATCAGGCACCAGATACGGTTCTGGGCGAACCCCTGCAAGGGAAAGCGGTCAAGCCCGGTGTCCTTGGCACAGCGGATACGGTCCCCTGGCAGCGGGCCCGTAGCCGGTGGCGGACCTCGAGATCGGCGAGCTGACCTACTTTTGTGTTGGTGGCGAAGGCGGTCAGCCGGTAGCCCCCGACGTCCTCGAAGCGCAGCTGGGCTCCCTGGTGGGGCCGCTCTCGGCGCACGGTTGACCCGCGTCCCCTTGGGCCAAGCGGTCAGGTCCAGCAGGTCAGTGATCTCAGCGACGTCCGCACCCTGCCTGGGCTGTCCGTCAGCGTTGTAGGCCGGGTCCCAGGCGGCCTCGGGGATGGTGCCCGTGGATCTGCGGCGTGTGGTCCGGCAGCGTGAACCCCACGCTGTAGGACACCCGCCGACGGGCCAGGAGCTCAATGGTCTCCTTCGTGCCTCCGGCCCCGTCGATGCGCACCAGCACCTTTCTACCGGGTCTGGGGCCGAGCCCGGCCTGGTCCAGTGCCCGGCGGATGATCTCGACGTGGTCGGCGGCAGTGCTCGACCCCGCGTTACCGGGACGCAGCACGAGCGCCGCGCACTCACCCCCACCGTCGGGGCCGTGGTCGAACCACGCGGTCAGCGGGTGGTAGCCGAACCCCTTCTTGAAGGTCGGGGCCGCACCCTCTTTGTCTGAGTGCACATTAACCAAGGTGGCGTCGACGTCGATCACCAACGGCCGGTTCGCCGAGACGCCGGCGGTCGGTGAGTGCTCGCCGGCCAGGGCCCACACCCGATGCCGCGCTGTCCTGCGGGCCCGGTTGACGGCGGCCTCGACAGCCTCGACGTGGTCGGCCAGGGCCCCTACAAGTCGCGAGACCGTCGGGTCGGAGGCAACAAGCCCGAAGACCTCCTTGTCGCACCGCAGCAGCGAAAGGTCCGACAGGCACCAGCCTCCCAGGGCCACGCACACCGCCAGATCCAAGATGATCTTGCCCGGGTCGTGCACCGACCCCGGCCGCCGCCACGTAGACAGGGCCTGCGAGAGCTCGTTGCCCAGGCCCGTGACCCCGCTCGTCTCGGTCAGCAGCCTCGCCCCGGCCAGACCCACCGCCGGCACCTGACCGGACTCCACACCCACAACCGGGTACAACCCGCTATTCTTCACCACGAAGGTGTCCTCCCCCTGGAGTTCTCGGATTTCAGCAACCCGCATTATTCCAGGCGAAGCGACACCTTCACCCCACTTTCACCACCTCAACGATGAAATCTCGAGGCTAATGGGCGGGCTCCCCGGCAGCGGATTCGGATCATCCCCGCTCGCGCGGGGTTTACGGCTCGTCGTCACCAATCACCAGCGTGCCGTTGGGATCATCCCCGCTCGCGCGGGGTTTACTGCCCCCGCCACTGTGGTGGAGAGTGCCCCCCCCGGATCATCCCCGCTCGCGCGGGGTTTACATCACCATCAACGAGGTAGAACTGCGCCGCGCCGGATCATCCCCGCTCGCGCGGGGTTTACAGCATCCGCATCGCGGCGTCCCGGAAGTCCTCCGGATCATCCCCGCTCGCGCGGGGTTTACCCCGTACCGGATGCTTCCGGTACGGGGTTTCTGTGGATCATCCCCGCTCGCGCGGGGTTTACCCCGTACCGGATGCTTCCGGTACGGGGTTTCTGTGGATCATCCCCGCTCGCGCGGGGTTTACTATGTCCCACCACCACGGCCCCGGGTGCCCACAGGATCATCCCCGCTCGCGCGGGGTTTACGTGACGCGGGTTGTGTTGGCGTGGTGCATGTCAGGATCATCCCCGCTCGCGCGGGGTTTACGAGGGCTGGCAGGCCCTGGCCGCCGGGCGCGACGGATCATCCCCGCTCGCGCGGGGTTTACCATTCCTTGCATCCAGATCAAGAAGAACCTTTCGGATCATCCCCGCTCGCGCGGAGTTTACAAGTGGGCCATTCAGCCCGGCGATCTTCTCACCGGATCATCCCCGCTCGCGCGGGGTTTACGCTGATTGATAGGCGGCCCCGATCGAATGTCTGGGATCATCCCCGCTCGCGCGGGGTTTACTGACCCCATTTTCTAGGACCTTGGTCCTCCCTCGGATCATCCCCGCTCGCGCGGGGTTTACGGCACCCCCAGGGCTAGCGAGGCGGAGCGTGCCGGATCATCCCCGCTCGCGCGGGGTTTACGACCTCCCCGACGAGGCTGCCCTGCGCGCCGTCGGATCATCCCCGCTCGCGCGGGGTTTACGCTGATTGATAGGCGGCCCCGATCGGACGGGCGGGATCATCCCCGCTCGCGCGGGGTTTACTGACCGAGCGCCCCCTGGACGCAGCCTGGGCGCGGATCATCCCCGCTCGCGCGGGGTTTACCGTCAGGAGGACCCGGTCCTTCTGCTCGGGGCCGGATCATCCCCGCTCGCGCGGGGTTTACGCCCGCGCGGTGGCACCACCATAGGGGGGGGCGAGGATCATCCCCGCTCGCGCGGGGTTTACCCGTCCGGGCTAGTAGGTGGTCAGTGGATGGCGGGATCATCCCCGCTCGCGCGGGGTTTACGCCTCCTGCCCCTCCCGTAGGGAGGGGGCGCCGAGGATCATCCCCGCTCGCGCGGGGTTTACCGGCGTGTCGGCCGTCACGGCGCGAGCCGCTGAGGATCATCCCCGCTCGCGCGGGGTTTACCGGTAGGCGACCGACATTGCTTTGGGCGTTGCCGGATCATCCCCGCTCGCGCGGGGTTTACTTTCAGGTCAGTGATATGCGCGGAATCATGCCCGGATCATCCCCGCTCGCGCGGGGTTTACCCGCGCGGTGGCACCACCATAGGGGGGGCGAGGATCATCCCCGCTCGCGCGGGGTTTACCCGCGCGGTGGCACCACCATAGGGGGGCGAGGATCATCCCCGCTCGCGCGGGGTTTACGCGTCGGCCGCGACCGTCAACGGCGACGCCGACGGATCATCCCCGCTCGCGCGGGGTTTACTGGGAGCCGACGGCCAAGACCCTGCTGTCTGCCGGATCATCCCCGCTCGCGCGGGGTTTACGCCGGGCTGGGTGAAGCTGGCGCCGAGGAGCTCGGATCATCCCCGCTCGCGCGGGGTTTACTCAGCCGGGGTCTGGGCACCGACCATGCGGCCGGGATCATCCCCGCTCGCGCGGGGTTTACCTCCTGTTCGTTTCTCTCATTGGACTCGCGTGGGGATCATCCCCGCTCGCGCGGGGTTTACTGGATGAACGGCTTAATCTTCTCGGTGTCGACGGGATCATCCCCGCTCGCGCGGGGTTTACTCGAGTTCACCGATTCAGCGGACAAGCACGACGGGATCATCCCCGCTCGCGCGGGGTTTACGGGTGGGTGCAGGATCGTTGGTCATGGTGCTTCGGATCATCCCCGCTCGCGCGGGGTTTACCCGTGCTTCTCGATGTAGGCGTCAAGAGCCGCGGGATCATCCCCGCTCGCGCGGGGTTTACAAGCTCGGCACTCCTGCTACCGGGCTGGCCGCCGGATCATCCCCGCTCGCGCGGGGTTTACCTGCCTGGGCTGGGTGGCCTGGGTGATCTGCTGGGATCATCCCCGCTCGCGCGGGGTTTACTGTACGCGGCGCGTACGGCGGAGGGCCTTCAGGGGATCATCCCCGCTCGCGCGGGGTTTACGTGTACTCGTCTGGGGACCACGCCTCATCTCGGGGATCATCCCCGCTCGCGCGGGGTTTACACGTACCAGGTGACTGGCCCCGCTGGCGACAGCGGATCATCCCCGCTCGCGCGGGGTTTACGCGTCGGTACCGTGAGCGCCTGCAGCAGGAACGGGATCATCCCCGCTCGCGCGGGGTTTACACGTACCAGGTGACTGGCCCCGCTGGCGACGGCGGATCATCCCCGCTCGCGCGGGGTTTACCGGTTTTTTTGTGCCCCGCGGCCTGGACGTATGGGATCATCCCCGCTCGCGCGGGGTTTACACTGATCGACCAAGCCGATCAGTAAGCACGACAGGATCATCCCCGCTCGCGCGGGGTTTACCGCTGGCGAGCTCGCTCGATCGCATCATCCCGCGGATCATCCCCGCTCGCGCGGGGTTTACGAGCTCGAGGTCGGAGACACGAACCAGGCGATGGGATCATCCCCGCTCGCGCGGGGTTTACGCAAGGCTGGAGTCACCTACCGTGAGGTCGACCGGATCATCCCCGCTCGCGCGGGGTTTACCCCCCATCCACACGCCTGCTGGCGCCCCTGACGGATCATCCCCGCTCGCGCGGGGTTTACTGGACGGTGGCGGCGTAGCCGAGTTGGACGTGCGGATCATCCCCGCTCGCGCGGGGTTTACTCCCCCATCCACACGCCTGCTGGCGCCCCTGACGGATCATCCCCGCTCGCGCGGGGTTTACCCAGCTGCGTCCAGTGCACAGCGACCAAGCGCGGGATCATCCCCGCTCGCGCGGGGTTTACGCCGGAGATGAGCCTCTACCGGCGCGTACGACGGGATCATCCCCGCTCGCGCGGGGTTTACGCAAGGCTGGAGTCACCTACCGTGAGGTCGACCGGATCATCCCCGCTCGCGCGGGGTTTACCCATTCTTGAACCCGAAAGGCACGAAGACCTTGGGATCATCCCCGCTCGCGCGGGGTTTACTGCTATAGTGGAGTTTAAACGAGATTATTTTGTGAGTCGGTAGGGGAACTTGTTTGCCTGGATGAAGGTCTCGAATGCTTGTCGGGTTTGGGGGAATGTGGCTCTTTGGTGGTTGCTGATACTGTCCTTTGCTTCTTTCCAGACGTGCTCGATGGGGTTCTCGTCGGGGCTGTAGGCGGGTAGGTTGATCAGGTGGATCCTCTCGAGGTTCTTGATGGTCTTGAGGCTGTTTGTGAGCTTTGCTGAACGGTGCCAGGAGGCGTTGTCCCACACGATGACGATCTTCTTCTTGTCGGGGTGCTTCACGGTCAGGTCGATCAGGGCCTGGGTGATGGTGCCGGTGTCCTGCCAGTCGAGGGTCATCAAGTCGACGGTGCCGTCGGTCTCGTGCAGGAAGCCGATGTAGGACTGGGCCTGGCGGCGGCGGTCGACCTCCAGGCGGGCGGCGTCCCCCCGGCGGATCCACGCCCTGCGCACGATCGCCTCGTGCTCGATACGCACCTCGTCGGCGCACACCACCATCACCTCGGGATCGGACCACTTGCGGACGATCTCGGAACGGATCTGGCTCATGCGCTGGTCAACGTCCGCCTGGGGCGGGCGGCGCTGGTCAACGGTCTGGGGGCGGTGGAAGGACAGGCCCGCCATGTGCAGCAGGAACCGGTAGGAGGCGGCAGAGGCGTACTCCACCTCGAAGTGGTCGTAGACCCAGGCCGCCAGATGGGGCACGTCCCAGAACCCGATGGGCAGGCCCTGCTCCGACGGGGGCCGGGACAGTACCCCGGCCACCTCCTGGCGCTGGGTGGCGGTGAGCCTGGAGGCGTTGAGGTTGCCGGCGTGACCGGTGTGGATTGAGGCCAGGCGGTACCGGTTCCACTCCCGAGCCCAGCTGCGCACCGTCTCGGGCGTGCGCTCGACGACCTGGGCCACGACCGCGGTATCCACACCCTTGGACAGCAGCACGACCGCCTCGGACTTCAAACGCATCAACCTGTAAGGCGCCTGGTGCTTATAGCCCTGCAAAACAGTCCACTCATCATCACTAACCACGACCCTGTCCATCCCAGCATGATATTCCGCCCTCGACCCGAGAGCTCACACGAAACGCCGACAACACAAGAGACGACAACAAAAGAAGCCAGCACCAGCAGCCAAGCACCCCACGAGAAAGCGACACCCCCACATCGGACGCCCCACGAATACCCGATCACCAACCCAACAACAAAACCAGCAACACGAATCTTGTTTTAATCACACTATACCTAGAGCGGGCCGATATGCCCGAGTCCGGATCATCCCCGCTCGCGCGGGGTTTACTCAGTTCCTTTCTTGTCGGTGAACGTTGCTCCGGGATCATCCCCGCTCGCGCGGGGTTTACATTAAGGAGCGGTTGAGTGAAGCGTGATGTCCGGGATCATCCCCGCTCGCGCGGGGTTTACCCATGATTGGGTTTGACGTGATATTGCACGTCAGGATCATCCCCGCTCGCGCGGGGTTTACGACACCCATCCTAGCCCGCGGCCGGTCAGCCGAGGATCATCCCCGCTCGCGCGGGGTTTACTGGGCTCAGCCTGGATTCGTTCGCGCCGATTCGGGATCATCCCCGCTCGCGCGGGGTTTACGTGTCTTCAATATGATTATGGGCGCCCGAGGGCGGATCATCCCCGCTCGCGCGGGGTTTACCGTGACACCCTCAACAACAGGATTAAGAGAGAGGGATCATCCCCGCTCGCGCGGGGTTTACTGCCGGCAGCCTGGGGCAGCGACTTGACCGCGCGGATCATCCCCGCTCGCGCGGGGTTTACCCCAGGGGCGCCTGCCAGTAGAGACGGCCACCCGGATCATCCCCGCTCGCGCGGGGTTTACTGGTGGGCTGGGCAGACAGATTTAAGCAGCACCGGATCATCCCCGCTCGCGCGGGGTTTACGCCCAGTCAGGGGGGATGGACCCGATGAGGGTCGGATCATCCCCGCTCGCGCGGGGTTTACCGGGTGCCTACCCCGTTTTCCCGGGCGGTTCAGGGATCATCCCCGCTCGCGCGGGGTTTACCTATGTTCACATCGTCAATAGCCTCCGGTTGTACGGATCATCCCCGCTCGCGCGGGGTTTACCCGGGGGAGAGTTGCTCGTTGGCGATCATCCGCGGATCATCCCCGCTCGCGCGGGGTTTACTACATGTCACCTGTCCAGGTGCCCGGATTGATGGGATCATCCCCGCTCGCGCGGGGTTTACCCCGAGTCCTTTAAGGGCACTGTCCGTGGTATAGGATCATCCCCGCTCGCGCGGGGTTTACCCGCCCCAGGACATGACAATGACGTCGCCGGGCGGATCATCCCCGCTCGCGCGGGGTTTACCTCCCCCGCTGGGTCGAGTCACTGGACTGGTTGGGATCATCCCCGCTCGCGCGGGGTTTACGCGGTAGGCGACCGACATCGCCTTGGGTGTAGCGGATCATCCCCGCTCGCGCGGGGTTTACCTACGAGCAGATTAAGTCCGGCGAGGCCCGTTAGGATCATCCCCGCTCGCGCGGGGTTTACCCCTTGTTTCTTGGAAGGGGCACCCCAAGAAACGGATCATCCCCGCTCGCGCGGGGTTTACTTCAGCCACGCCCGGAGCATGTCCGGGTTGACCGGATCATCCCCGCTCGCGCGGGGTTTACCCTCCTGCCCCCTCCCGTAGGGAGGGGTGTCGAGGATCATCCCCGCTCGCGCGGGGTTTACTATTTTGGCGGCGCCCTGCTGGCAGGCGCCATTGGATCATCCCCGCTCGCGCGGGGTTTACCCGTTGAGATCTTTGGCAACGGCGAGGAGACTGGGATCATCCCCGCTCGCGCGGGGTTTACGACTGGTCGTACACCAAGCCCGCGGCCCATCACGGATCATCCCCGCTCGCGCGGGGTTTACCCCAGGCGGACCAACCACGCCGGGGGCTATCTGGGATCATCCCCGCTCGCGCGGGGTTTACGGGGCGACGCCTCCATGGCGGCCCACGACCGAGGGATCATCCCCGCTCGCGCGGGGTTTACACTCCCCTGAAACTCGAAATATGTTCGCAGAAAGGATCATCCCCGCTCGCGCGGGGTTTACGACATCCAGCCCGGCGACCTCCTAACCTTCGACGGATCATCCCCGCTCGCGCGGGGTTTACTACGGGGTCAGTGGTGTGCCCTACTGCGACATGGGATCATCCCCGCTCGCGCGGGGTTTACGAGTCCGTCAAGTCCGTCACATTCGCCACTCTGCGGATCATCCCCGCTCGCGCGGGGTTTACATGTTAGAGAATGAGTAGTAGCTGAATTTCTTTGGATCATCCCCGCTCGCGCGGGGTTTACAAGAACAGGATCGACAAGAGTGTGGAGGTGTGGGGATCATCCCCGCTCGCGCGGGGTTTACAGGGCGGCGACGGCTGTAGCGCCCACATCGTACGGATCATCCCCGCTCGCGCGGGGTTTACGTGGAACTGGGTGCGTGGAAACATGAGGGTAATGGATCATCCCCGCTCGCGCGGGGTTTACCTGGAAACGGCGGTGTGCTGACTCAGGCGGGAGGGATCATCCCCGCTCGCGCGGGGTTTACGCCTGAGCCACACCAGCGCCAACCGCCTGAGCGGGATCATCCCCGCTCGCGCGGGGTTTACTTCTGGATGTGTGCCTGAGACTGAGCCTGACTGGGATCATCCCCGCTCGCGCGGGGTTTACTGCTGGGGGACGTGTCGAAGAAGAATTATGATGGGATCATCCCCGCTCGCGCGGGGTTTACTCCGTGTTCTGAAGTTCCGCCAGGTACATGCGGGGATCATCCCCGCTCGCGCGGGGTTTACACGACAACGCCGCACCAGACCTGAATGACATGCGGATCATCCCCGCTCGCGCGGGGTTTACCGGAAGAGTGCTGCGTCGCTCCTGTCATAGCCGGGATCATCCCCGCTCGCGCGGGGTTTACTATGACAAGGGCGACGGTTCCCTATACAAGCCCGGATCATCCCCGCTCGCGCGGGGTTTACGGAAGGAGAAGTTCAAGATCACGATCAATGAGGGGATCATCCCCGCTCGCGCGGGGTTTACGTGTCGATTAACCTTCCTTCTGAGCGGGCTCTGGGATCATCCCCGCTCGCGCGGGGTTTACCCAGCCGGGTCTGGGGCGTGTCTGAGGCGACGGGGATCATCCCCGCTCGCGCGGGGTTTACCAACGCCAAGTTCGGCCTCAATGTGTCATGCACGGATCATCCCCGCTCGCGCGGGGTTTACTCAACCTCTGCGCGCTTTCGGTCGATTTCCTTGGGATCATCCCCGCTCGCGCGGGGTTTACCCTGATAGCGTTAATAATCCCTGTCACGTTTTGCGGATCATCCCCGCTCGCGCGGGGTTTACCCGAATTCTGCGCCGTGGCGTGATGCGTAGCTGGGATCATCCCCGCTCGCGCGGGGTTTACGGTGCCGATGATGGCCTGCGTGGCCGCGACGCCGGATCATCCCCGCTCGCGCGGGGTTTACGATATCGCAGTAGGGCACCCAGTGGCCACCGAAGGATCATCCCCGCTCGCGCGGGGTTTACGACGTCGCAACCAAGGCGTGGGGAGATCAAGCCGGATCATCCCCGCTCGCGCGGGGTTTACGTGTCAACGAGCATTCCTTCACCCCGGGCTCGGGGATCATCCCCGCTCGCGCGGGGTTTACCGCAACTCTTTCTTCGCGGACATTGCCCACGAAGGATCATCCCCGCTCGCGCGGGGTTTACCCCGTCGCCCTGGGATTCGGAGGACGTGTTTCCGGATCATCCCCGCTCGCGCGGGGTTTACGCGTCGTTGCTGCCAGCGCGCACCATTGTACTGGGATCATCCCCGCTCGCGCGGGGTTTACACTTGCGGATCCTTGGAATCCCAACGATGGGCTACCCTAGCAGACCGCTTTCACCTTCACTGGTGACCTAACGCCCGCTCCGCAGAGTTCCGGTAGCGCCGCCGTCTAGCAGCGATCGACCACGACTCCTTCGGAGGCTTGACAGCACCGGGGATCGCCTGCGTCCCCTCGATCTGTCGGTAGGGCGTCCTCATCACCAGGCAGCCCTCAATGTCAACCGGTTCGCGATCGTGGCCCAGGGACGCGATCGCGAACCGCTGCTCGGATCGCACCGACCAGATCAGCAACGCTCGCCCATCCCCGATGTATGCACGGACCAGTTCCCACAGCTGCTCTCGCACTCGAGCTGAGAGATGACCGACGAAGACCCCGGGAGAGACCTCAAGCAGCCACCTGGTCATGGAGCCCCGCAGTGAGGCCGGGGCTGCGGACAGGATCAGGACTACCATCCTCCCGCGTCCTCCCCGGCGTAGTTCGATCCGCCGGCCACAGCACGCTGCTGATAGTCCCACAAGGAAACTACGTTAACGCTCATGTCCTCCAGCTCCTCGACCTCGAGCAAACGGTAGATATCTCTGACCGTCCGCTCGATGATCCTGAGCTCAAAAACCTTGTCCCGAACTCGCCTTCGCGTGGTGCCGGTGAGGTCATCCATCCCCTCGGAGACGACGTCGAAGGCGATGGGTATGGTCGTCTCCGCCTTGTACAGGTCGGCGACGTCGTACACGAAGGACCGCTCGTGGCCCGTGTGGACAAAGCCGAGACCCGGTGAGCAGCCCAAGGAGACGATCACGCCGTGAACAACACCGTACAGGGCTGCGTGCGCGGCGGAGAGTGCCTGGTTGATCGGGTCCGACGCCTCGAAGTCATCGGGACGGTAGTCGCGTCGGGTCCACGGAACCCCGGTACGCCTGGAGTGCTCGCGATACACCTCGCGGACCCGGGCTCCCTCCCGTCCCCTGAGCTGCTGCATGGTGAGCCCCTCGACACTCTCTCCGCTGAAGCGCATGCAGTACATCTCACGCGCCACCCGCAGTCGTTTCTGGGGAGAGGAGACCCGGGCAGCCTGCTCCACCAGCAACCGGGTAGAGGTCGCCAGGGAACGACCGTGCGCGTAGTAGCGCACGCCGCGCTCACCGACCCAGACCGCTGTCGTCCCGCACTCGCCGAGCAGAGTCATTGCCTGATGACTGACCGAGGTCCCCGGACCGAGAAAGACAGCCACCAGCGAGGCTGCGGGCACGCGGACGGTGCCCTGATCGTTGCGCGCGGTCAGGGCACCATCCTCCCGGTGCACCACGCAGTGCTCCAGGTAGAGGAAGGACATCCTGTCCTGAACACGGGGCAGCGCCGTCACCGGGACCGGCAGCATTCTGGCCATATGTCAGCCCTGTCGCACCCGAGCGAGCGTCATAAGCCCGCAGCCGTACGCCTTGGACCGGCCGATACCGGCGACGAGCGCGCGGCGCAGAGGCTCAGGATCGGCGATACGCAGAACCCCCTCGTAGACGGTCCGGTTGATGGTCACCCGATCGCGCCCTTCACCCTCTGACCGCCGTCGGCTGAAAACAGGACGCTCCCGGTACGCGACCACGACAGCCCCGTCGGTGCCCCCGACACGGTCCACGGGGATGAGCTCAAAACCGTACTGTGGGGTGCGGTCAATGAGCCACTGCCGCTGCTGCTCAACAGTGACGTGCCCGTACCTCTGCCCGCGCACTCCCGGACCTCGAGAGGCCGAGTAGGACGGGTTGGCCGCGAGGCGGAAGGCCCACAGCTGTCCGGCATCCAGCGAAGCGAGGAAAGGCGAGTAGTCCAGAGTCCGTGCCTCGGTACCGGCCACCCCCGCCTCAGCGACAAGCTGGGAGCAGTCGGGCTCGGACGGGGAGAGTATGTACAGCGCCGTCGTCGTGCCCTGGTCTACCCGCCACAGGACACGTCCGGGACCGTCCCCACCGTTGCCTCCGGTTGCCCCCATGACGACGGCGTGCATGACCTGAGGTGATCCCAGGAACTTGCGCGCGAGACGGCGTTCCGGAGCCAGATCGATCTTCGTCAGGAACACTGGTTCGCCTCCTCCAGTGCACGCATCGGGTCGTGAGCGTCCGGCTCGGGGGCACTCACCCGTGCCATGAGTCGTTCGACTTGGCGGAAATCGTAGTCGCGGCGCCGTGGATCGAAGGATACCGGTACATCACGAGTACCCTGAGCCGCTCCCCGTTCCTCGGCGGGCACAGCCTCCTGGTCGAGGAGCAGCTCCGCGTCGAAGCCGAGACCGTGGTGCCGTCTCCGGAACCACGGCGAGGCGATCCACGGCTCGACCCGAAGCGCATCGATCAACGCTGTCTCCTGGAGGCCCAGCGACACAGGTGGTGTCGGCGGGCAGGAGCGCCTCCCGAGGTACAGCGGGAAGGCCGGACGCTGAAGTGCCTCGTCAATCCCCTCCAGGAGAGAACGATTGCCTTCGATACCTGCGAGGAAGACGGCGTCGGCGAGGTAGTAACGGTTCGACAGAGGCATGGAGTCCTTGCCATCGAGGGTGCGTGCTGTGTGGAAGTCCCTGATGACTCGGCCGGGCTGGTCCTTGCGCACCCCGAATCGCAGGGACAGCAGGTCCTCGATCGGGTCCGTCCGGCGACGACCGACAGCGGCCGCCAGCATGCCGATAATGCCGCTCCTGGTCGGCGCGAGCTCGGTAGAACGGACGGTGAAGCGCGATTTCACCCCCCAAGCCTGCAAAGGTCCTGCGATTCGCAGGAGGAGGACGGTCATCAGCTCCGCTCCTCACGGCTCACACGTGGAGCCACGATCTGACGGACCCGCTCGGGCAGGTCGGTGAAGGATACGCGTTCACCGAGTGAGGAGACGGCGTCGGAGTCCTTGAGGGCGACGACGAAGCTGTTCAGTGGCGCCAGCCCGTAGTTCTTCCCGATTGTCTCGGCGTACTGGGCCAGTTCACCCACCGAACGGTCGACGTAACCGTGGCCGGAGGCCTCCGGCACCGGCTCCTCGAAGGCACCGACGAGAGAGACAGGCTGGTCATCGCGGACGGAGACGACGACGGTCTCCGGCAGGGTCCGGTTGGCGAACGTGTTCTGCTTGCCGGTGGGCATGGACAGGCAGAAACCCTTGATGAAGACCTCAAGCGCCCGCAACGCGGCATCTCCGTCCCCAAGGTTGTCAACCAGCATGTCGAGATTGACGGTGGCGTAGCGGTACATGGTGGCCGATGAGAACTCGACCGTTCCCATCATGCCGGCACCGGCGTCCTCCTCCTCAGAGCGGTTCTTCTCATCATCGACGGCGGTGAAGAAGTCGTACTCGTTCTCGGCGGCGTGCGTGGAAATAGCGTGGGCCACCTGACAGGCGGCATCAACGTTGAGGTCGGTGTCGTCAGCCACCATCCGCCCGAAGAGGGCGATATCGACGGCGTGCGCCTCCTTGAAGATCTTCTTGACCGTCTTGGCGTCGAGTGCCTCGCCGTCGCGGGCCGAGGCAATGGCCAGCTCGGCCAGGCGCGCAATCTGGCTGGTGGACAGGAACAGAAGGTAGCCGGACTCCTGAGCCCCGTCCTTCTTACCGCGCGGAGACGAGAGCTTGATCTTGGCCGCCTTGAAGACGCCCTCGGCGAGAGTGGTGGCATCGTCCGTCAGCTCTGGTGCATCCTGCGCGATCTTCGAGGCCAGGACCTCGACGACTCGCTTCGTGCGCACGCCGACGTCCTCGGCGTCCAGAAGCTCGTTGAAGTACAGGCGCGTCGCTCGTTTCCAGGACTGGCTGGAGACCCGCAGACGGCGGACACCACCGTAGACGGCGGACTTGGGCGAACCCGAGTCGTCCCGGTTGACGCAGGAGGGCGGCAGGTTCTGGATGATGTGGATATCGACGTAGGTACTCATGGTCAGTTCTCCGGGTTCGGCGCAGTGGTGGTTGAAACGGGATCGGATGCCGGGGAGGCATCGTCGGTGGTCAGTGGGGGCTCGACGGGCAGGGACTGGTACTGCCGCGCCCAGGCCAGGCGAACCTTTCTGGCTCCGCCGGGTTGCTGGAAGTGAAGGATGTCGTCGGCGAGCATCGCGTGGTCCAGGGGGATGCTCCGGGCTCGGAACAGCGAGATGATGCCCCGCAGGTGGTGGCGCAGCTCGGTGACGGTTGTCGAGGTCACCAGAGCGTTGAAGCGTGCTCGGGCCGAGGGGTTCTCGTCGTCCGGTGGGCCGATCAGGATGCGGGCCGCGTGGCCGAGTCCTCTCCCGGGTACGAACATGGGCTCGGTTCGTGACTGCTGGTGCACGGCGTAGAGCGTCATGGCGGTGTGGACGGCCGTTTCCTCCCACGTGGGGGCATCGTCCACATAATCGGGAACATGGACGCTGGTGAGCTCCCAGATCTCGGGAAGCTCACCGGGCGGTCTGTTCGCACCCTTGCGCAGGACGGCCAACTCGCCGCGCGCCCGGGCCTCGTTGCGCCGATAACGGGACTGGAGCCCCTCTCGCTGCTTCGTTCCGCCAATGCGCTGGTTGACAAGGCGCCCCGCGTTCTCCTCCAGACGCGGACGATACGCCCGTGGAGGGTTTCCGGGCGGCACCGCATTTGCCGCGTTCGCTGGTGCACTGGTATCCGACACAGTCATGCCGGTGTCCTTTCTGCGTTCTCATTGTTCTCAACAGTCGTGTCTTGGTGCGCAGGTGCCGGTATCGCCGTGTTCAGAGCGCGTCGGAAGAAGAACAGAGCCTTGCCGACGTCCATTCGACCCTTGCCCTCCCCGCGTCCGGCGAAGGCGGTGTCCGGTACGGCGGATGCGAGTGCCTCCTGCTGCCGCCAGGCCTCGGAGCGCAGCAGCTCGCGCCACTGGTCACGGGCGCTGGCTGGCTCCGCGCCGTCGAGGGAGGCGAGCCATCGGGGGAAGCGCTCATCAATCACCTGGTAGAAGGTGGCGCTGGCGTGCTCGCGCACAGCCGATGCCGTATCCGGGCTCCCGCCACAAGCGCGGTCCAGGTTCACGGCCAGGCTCCGCAACGCGGAGGCGACCTGCTCCGTCTCCTCCATAGCGCCGCGCACGACGGCGAGCAGCCGCTTGTTCTCGAAGTCGAGTAGGCCGGCGGGCAGCGAGAGGACGTCGTCGACAAGCTCGGTGACAACCGCCTCCTGAGCCCCGTACTCGATGCCGACGGCGTGCAGGTGAATGAGGCCTCCTGCAGGCACGATCCTGCGGCGCATGAGTTCCTGGTAGAAGGAGACGACGCCGGGAGAACGGTACCGTGTCACGTCCCCAGCACCCTTGACCGTGATCCTTGGGCTCAGCTGAGCCACAAGGGTCGACAGCCCTCTCCAGAAGGCCCGGTCCGTCGGCAGCTTGCGCGGCATGTAGACGGGTGCCTTGAGCTTCTTAGTCTGAGGCTCTGAGTAACGCCATGCGGTCATCGGTTCGACCAGATACCGGTTCTGGGGTGTTGCCTTGTCTCCGTTGCCGAGAAAGAGTCCGGTGACGCCCGCGTCGTCGCCGTGCAGCAGCACGCGGCGCGTCTGCCACGTATAGCAGGAAACAGGTCCCATAGGTTCCAGATCATGAGAACCCGCCGGGCCGTCGGCCTCGCGCTCCCACGGCGCGAGATCCTGCTCGGGATCGACGTCAACCAGGTCAGGAAGGTTCTCGCAGACGACGGTGTTGAGGAGCAGCGTCCGCTCCAGACTCTCACCCGTCACTGTCACGGCACCGATCTGCCCCGTCCATCCGGGGCCGATTGGGTACCCTTTTCCTCCCTTGACCTGAGGATCGCCGACCGCCCCGGTACGAATACCGGACGGGTCGAACGCGTGAACGTGCACCAGCCACCTGGCCGCCTCCGCCCAGCTCAGGGATTCCAGTCCTTGAGCAATACGGGTCGTGAAGAAAGGGTTGCCATTGGGGACATCCACGATGAGCGTCTCCAGTCCCGAGGTCTTGCCCGAGGCTGCATGGATTCCTGCTACCTGGAAGAATGGGCGGTCCGGGTCCCGCAGGTCGAAGCGCTCCCGGAAACGCTCGAGGTAGGCCACAGCGTCCTGCCCCAGGCGTTCAGGGTCGTTCCAGTACTCCCGCCAGGTGTCCAGGTCCTCCGGCCCGTCCATGGTGCGGTGGCTGATAGCCAGCAGCAAGCGCAGGATGGCCACGTCCTGGCTGGCGATCTCACCATGAATCCCGGCGATGTCCGTCGCCTCCCGGAAGAGGGTGAGAAGGGATACCTCGTCGGGGGCACCGTCGAGCCGAGTCACCCGGATCCAGGGCTCGTCGAGAAGATTGAAGTTCGGTGTCATTGGGAATGGACCTCCTTGAGCCCGGTGGATGGGGAGTACTCGAGTACGGTGTCGGCCAGCTGCGCCCGACCGCCCTCCAGGAGGAGGAACAGCTGTCCGCGAAGCTGTGGGTCATCCTGCCAGGCGGGTACGACACGTATTTCCAGCTCATCGATGACCTGGTCGATCCTGCTCGGGTTGCTCAGGCCTGGGGGCAGCCTCACGGCGGACAGGGCCATAGCACGCACGATCCTCTTGTCCGGGGCGCAGTCGGTGGGAATCATGGCACCAGGCGCCTCAGGCGCGGACGGTAGGGTACGCAGCTCCTCCTGCCCGCCTGTCCGGCGCAGGTCCAGAAGGATGACCTCCAGGGAGTCCTCACCGTCGCGGACCTGCGCGCGTCCCTTCTCCTCATTGTCGGAAGCCGTTGCATGCAGCCAGTCGATCAGGGAGGCGCCTCTCCCGCTCTGCTCGGGCTCATCCAGGAGGTATCCCTGAGCAGCGTCATGCTTCGCTCGGTTGCTCGTCACGTATTTCTCTCGAGCGCGGGTGACGGCCTCCTGCCATAACGGTGGCACCGGAGCATCAAGGCTGTAGACAGCTTCAATGAGGTCGTGGACGTCATCGGGAACGGTGACGATGCCGGAACCGTCGATGACCCGGTCCAGGGCGGCCGCGCTCAGAAGCATGTCCTGCTCGCCGTATATCGCGTTGGCTCCCGGCTCCAGCGAGGGCTCAGGGGACGACGTCGACGGCAACCAGTCGATGTAGCAGGTGGGTACGGCGAGCCTGGGCGGCCGCGGCCGCTCGTGGCGGTGGAGGCGCCCCATGCGCTGGAGGAGCAGGTCGATGGGAGCGAGATCGGTAACGATCAGGTCGAAGTCCACGTCAAGGGACTGCTCAACCACCTGAGTGGCGACGACGATGGCCCGGCTCGGACGTTTCCCTGCCTTGCGCGGAGGACCGAATCGGTCGAGGAGGTCCTTGTCCTTGGCGAGCCGGTCACCGATGGTGAAGCGGGCGTGGTTGAGACTGACCTCCTCACCGAAGCGCTCGCGCAGCAACTCATAGGTCTCCTGCGCACGTCGCACCGTGTTACGGACCACCAGTGCGCAGCCGCCGTCGACGAGGGCCT
The DNA here is from genome assembly GCF_900637975.1 of Actinomyces viscosus. NCBI lineage: Bacteria > Bacillati > Actinomycetota > Actinomycetes > Actinomycetales > Actinomycetaceae > Actinomyces > Actinomyces viscosus. The sequence continues at coordinate 1,376,825 of NZ_LR134477.1, forward strand.
CCTCCAGGAGCGGGGTCAGAGCATCTTTCGCGAGCCGTCTGAGATGGACCGTACTGCGCCGTCCCGACGCCGTCGGAACAACTTCGGTACGTTCCCTACCAGCAGTGACCAGGCAGGGGAAGGGCGTGTGCACGGCGTCGGGAGCCGGCTGGCGGCGGACGCGCTCCCCCGCCGCCAGCCGCAGGCCCCGACGGTAGGCATCGACCATGGCCGAGCAGCGGGCCTCGGACAGCGTTGCCGACAGGAGCACCACCGGCACCCCGTAGGCGGCGAGCCAGGTCAGTACCCGGTCCAGGTAGACGTTCATGTAGGTGGAGTAGGAGTGCACCTCGTCAACGATGACGACCTTGCGGGACAGCCCCAGGTGCCGCATGGCCAGGTGCGGGGAGCGCATCGCCCCGAAGAGCAGGTGGTCCACGGTGGTGACGACGAAGTCCGACAGCATCGACTTCTTGCGTCCGTTGAACCACGCCAGGATCGCGAGATCTGCTCTATGACCGTCCTCAGCGCCGGTGACGCGGTCCGTCCGGGCCTCCTCCTCGTCCCATCCGATCCAGGTAGGACGTGGGGAGTCACCGCTCGTGTCATCGAGTGACCCGAGGAGCCGATCGCGGATCTCGTAGCCGCGGCGTCGCAGAAGCTGTGCCTCTTTGTTCAACCGCGAGCGCCCGTGCAGGAGCTGAGCCGCGAAGTCGGAGGGTGCGCCCTCGCCGGCGTAGGCCTCCTCGATCCTCTCCAGCCAGTCGAGCTCACGAGAGAACATGGCGTCCGTCGTCGCCTGGGTGGGCAAGGCGAAGAGTACCCCGCAGCGGCCTGTGCGTGCGGCAAGCACCTCGGCGGCCATGAGGGCGGCCTCGGTCTTCCCTCCTCCTGTGGACTCCTGGACGATGAGCAGACCGGGCAGGTCCATGGTGCGAGCGGCCTGGAGCGTGCGTGTCTGGACGTCGGTGGCGCGGGCGCCGTCGGGCAGGTCGAAGCGGCTGGTGAGCAGTGAGCTGGAGTCGGCACCCTCATCTCGGGGTCTCCATGGCACGGGGATCTCCAGGCGTGACAGGCCGGTGGCCACACGAAGCGCGTGGGCCTCGGGGACGATCAGCTGCACCCCATCCTCCTGGAGGGGCAGCAGTGGAAAGTACGCCTCGGTCGAGGCGATCCAGTCCGAGACGATAACCAGCCCCGAGAGCTCCACGAGGAAGGGCTGAGACCACCTGCGCCGCGCCCAGTGAGGGAGAAGAGCCGCCACACCAGTGCATCGTGAGACGAGCTCGAGGAGCTCAAGACGGGTTGCGCTCCAGGCCTTGCCCTCGCCGAGCAGGTGCTCGTGCCCGGAGTAGTCGGTGGTCAGGGCTGCCCTCGTGGGCGGGATGCCGTGGTGGGCTCCGACAACCGAGGCCAGGGCCACGGCCGGTTCATAGTCCCAGCCGTGCTCGTCCATGAGCCAGCTCTCCAGGATCACGTGCCCCGCCAGGGCGTGCGGGAGCTTGCGCCGCTCGAGAGGATCAACCGGCTCGTGGATCAGTCCCGCCTCCTTCATCCGGTCATCCAGTCCCGGGACCTGGACGGAGAAGGCCGGAGTGCACTTGCCGATGTCATGGACGCCGGCGATCCAGGAGGCGAGCAGGCAGAACTCCTCCACCGGGGACAGCCCGGCGTCGGAGTCCGCGAGCTCGCGCTCGATGAGTTCGCGGGCGGTGGGGGCCAGCCAGTGCCTGGCAAGGTGCTCGGCCACCGCTGCGGCGTCGAGCAGATGCAGCCAGAGTGGCAGCCAGTGGCGACTCTCAGGGTCGTAACCGAACTTGGCCCACACGGATCGCGCTTGCGCCGAGAGCGTCACAGAGGACTCCTTCATTGGAGAGGATGAGCCACGTGGGCTAGCGGATGATCCTCGGCGGTGAGGCTCATCCGTCAGGGAATTGAGAGTGTTTCGGTGGAAACGAGGGCTGCTGCACAGCGGCGTCGGATCGCCGTCTGAGCCGGCTCAAGTTTTCAGTCGAAAGAACCTCGGAAGCCACGTTTCCACAGCCGATAATAGCACTCGATCCGCCCGCAATAACACCTGGAACACAGTAGAAGGATTGAGGTCAACCCTCCTTGCAGAAGGCGGACGAAACTATTTTAACCGGAGTGGTGAATTTTAGTGCAGCACCTTGATTACTCATTCCGATCTCACCTGGAAAGGGTCTAGCCGGACGACACGTGGGGCCGGCAGACCAGTTCACTCGGTCTGCCGGCCCCACAAGTACCAGGAACTCAGGCCCGGGCCTGGATCAGGCCTCGGCCTTCACGTCGACCTTCTCGACCTTGGCGGTGGGCTCCTTGACGCCGGGGGCGGCGACGACGGAGGCGTCCACGCAACCGACCTCCCGCTTGACCAGGTCCAGGTGGGCACCGGTCCAGGCACCCTTGTCCTCCGGGACGGTCAGCTCCAGGCGGATGCGATCCCCCACGTGCAGGCCGACGGCCTTGCGCTCATCCTGAACGAGACGCACCAGGTCACGGGCCCAGCCCTCGGCCTCCAGGGCGTCGTCGAGGGCGGTGTCCAGTACCACGAAGGCTCCCGAGGGCAGCATGGTGGCCGCCAGGGAGTCGTCGTCGACCTCGATGCGGGTCGTCAGCGTGAAGGCTCCGTCCTCGGCCTCCAGGACCACCGGGGCGCCGTCGAGCAGGACGTCGTCGAAGCGCACGTCCCCGTCCTCGGTGATCTCCCACTGGCCCGCCTTGACGGCGGCGAAGAGCCTGGAGGTGAGCTTGCGGACCTCGGGGCTGAAGGCGCGCGGGTTGAGGGTCAGGTCCGCCCTGGCCTCGTAGCCGGCGGACTCGGCGTCCAGCACCCGCACCTCCTTGACGTTGACCTCCTCGGCCACCAGCTCCCGGAAGGGGGCCAGCCCGGCCGGGTCGGCCGTGGCGATGGTCAGGCTGCGCAGCGGCTGGCGCACGCGCAGCTTCTCGGCCTTGCGCAGGCTCAGGGCCGCCGAGACCGCCGCGCGCGCCTCATCCATGGCGGAGACGAGCTCGGCGTTGGCGACGTGGTCCGGCAGCACCGGCCAGTCCGTCAGGTGCACGGAGCGCCCGCCGGTCAGGCCCCGCCAGATCTCCTCGCTCACCAGCGGCGCCAGCGGCGCCATGACCTCGGTGAGCACGCGCAGCACCGTGGCCAGGGTGTCGAAGGCGGCCTTGTCGCCGTCGGTGAAGCGCTGACGCGAGGTGCGTAGGTACCAGTTGGTGAGCACGTCGAGGAAGTCGCGGATCGTGGCGCAGGCCCCGGTGATGTCGTAGCCGTCCATCTGGGCGGCCACCGTCTCGGCCAGGTCCTTGGTGCGAGCCAGGACGTAGCGGTCCATGACGTGCAGACCGCCGCGCTTGGCGAACAGGCTCGCGTCATCGAGGTCGACGCCGTCGGTGACGTAGCCGCTCCCGTCCACCTGGCCCGCGTAGAGGGCGAAGAAGTACCAGGTGTTCCACAGCGGCAGCACCACCTGGCGCACCGTGTCGCGGATGGCCTTGTCGGTGACCACGAGGTTGCCTCCGCGCATGACCGGCGCGGAGAGCAGGAACCAGCGCATGGCGTCGGCCCCGTCGCGGTCGAAGACCATGGAGACGTCCGGGTAGTTGCGCAGCGACTTGCTCATCTTCGCCCCGTCGTTGCCCAGGAGGATGCCGTGGGAGACGCAGGAGGTGAAGGCGGGCCGGTCGAACAGGGCCGTGGCCAGGACGTGGAGGGTGTAGAACCAGCCGCGGGTCTGGCCGATGTACTCCACGATGAAGTCGCCCGGGTAGTGCGACTCGAACCACTCGACGTTCTCGAAGGGGTAGTGCACCTGGGCGAAGGGCATCGACCCTGACTCGAACCAGCAGTCCAGCACGTCGGGGATGCGGCGCATCATGGACCTGCCCGTGGGGTCGTCGGGGTTGGGCCGCACGAGGGTGTCGATGAAGGGCCGGTGCAGGTCCTTGACCGCCACGCCGAAGTCGCGCTCGAGCTCGGCGTAGGAGCCGTAGACGTCGGTGCGCGGGTAGTCGGGGTTGTCGCTGACCCACACCGGGATGGGCGCGCCCCAGAAGCGGTTGCGGGAGATGGACCAGTCGCGGGCGCCCGCCAGCCACTTGCCGAAGATGCCGTCCTTGATGTGACCGGGATACCAGTCGATGTCCTGGTTGAGCTCGACCATGCGGTCGCGGATCGCCGAGACGCGCACGAACCAGGAGGAGACCGCCTTGTAGATGAGCGGCTTGCGGCAGCGCCAGCAGTGCGGGTAGGAGTGCACGTAGGAGGCCTGGCGCACCAGGACGGCACGCTGGTCCTCGTCGCGGCGAGCCAGCGGGCCGGTGCCGTCGCGCAGGTCGGCGACGATCGGCTTGTTGGCCTCGAAGACCTGCAGCCCGGCGTAGTCGCTCACCTCCTCGGTGAGCACGCCGCCGTCGTCGACGGGCACGACCGTCTCGATGCCGGCCTCGGTGCAGGCGATCATGTCGTCCTCACCGAAGGCCGAGGCCATGTGGACCAGGCCGGTACCGTCGGAGGTGGTGACGAAGTCGGCGGGGATGATCGTCCAGGCGTTCGGCCCGGGCGCGGCGCCCTCGGCCCGGTGGGCGGCGTCGTCGAAGTAGTCGAAGATCGGGTGGTAGCGCCGTCCCACCAGGTCCGCCCCGGTGCAGGTGGCCACGACCTCCGGGTCCTCGCCGAGCTCGCGGGCGTAGGAGCCCACCAGGTCCTTCGCGATGACGACGTCCTGGCCGGCGACCGGCGAGTCCAGGTCCTCGTCCACGTGGACGGTCACGTACTCGACGTCCGGGCCCACGGCGATGGCCAGGTTGGAGGGCAGGGTCCAGGGCGTGGTGGTCCAGATGAGGACCAGCTCGGGGCGCTCGGCGCCCTCGCGCAGGGGCTCCTCCAGGCGCAGGCCCACCGTGACCGTGTTGTCCTGGCGGTCCTGGTAGACGTCGTCATCCATCTTGAGCTCGTGGTTGCTCAAGGGGGTGCGGTCGTGCCAGCAGTAGGGCAGGACGCGGTAGCCCTGGTAGGCCAGGCCCTTGTCCCACAGCTGCTTGAAGGCCCACAGCACCGACTCCATGTAGTCGGGGTCGAGGGTCTTGTAGTCGTTGTCGAAGTCCACCCAGCGCGCCTGGCGGGTGACGTAGTCCTCCCACTCCTTGGTGTAGCGCAGGACGGAGGTGCGGCACTCCTCGTTGAACTTCTCGATGCCGATGCCGCCGGGGCGGGTGATCTCGGTGACGTCGTCGATGCCGAGCAGGCGCTGGGCCTCGAGCTCGGCGGGCAGCCCGTGGGTGTCCCAGCCGAAGCGGCGCTCGACGCGCTTGCCGCGCTGGGTCTGGTAGCGCCCGACGGCATCCTTGACGTAGCCGGTCAGGAGGTGGCCGTAGTGGGGCAGGCCGTTGGCGAAGGGCGGGCCGTCGTAGAAGACGAACTCGTCGCAGGGCTCGTTGCGGTTGTCGATGGAGGCCTGGAAGGTGCCGTCTGCCTTCCAGTAGGCCAGGACCTCCTCCTCGATGGCGGGGAAGGAGGGCGAGGGGTCGATCTGCTCCCCCGGCCGGTGCAGGGGGTAGAAGGCGGCGCCGGTCGGCTCGCTGCCGCCGGCGGTGGTGCTGTCAGCCATCTTCTCAGCCATCGCGGTGTGCTCTCGTCTCACTCGTTCCTGCCGCCTCGGGCGGGCGCCCGGGGGCCTGACGAGGACGACGACGGCTCCCGGCCGGGTCTGGTGCCCGACTGGTGCCGCACCGCGGTACCACCTCGCTTGCCGTGCCGCTGCCCTCAGGGGGCGGGTCCGCACGACCGCTTCGTTCTCAGCTGTGACGGGCTGTCCCGTCCGGTTCTACTGGGGGCCGGTGGCGCTGGTGCGCCGGGCCCGGTTCTTCCGGAGGCTCGCCGGTGATGGCCGGGTCGCTGCCTGTGCTCCGGGGAGTGTAGTGGGCGGCGTGCCGCCGGGGCCAGTTCGTTCCCGGCCTCGATGGCGTCATCCTCCCCACACCCGGCGGTGGAATAGGCGCCGCGCACACTTCGGAGGCTGTGTCCTCAGTGTGTCCTCGGCCCAGCCACTCGGTCTAGCCGGCCGCGTTGAGCTCCTCAACCGCCTCCTGGGGGAGGGTGAAGCTGGTGGCCTGGACCGCCTCGGACAGCTGGGCGACGCTGCTGACGCCCACGATCGGGGTGATTGCCGGCTGCTGGGCGTTGAGAAGGGCCAGGACGACCTGGCTCGGTTTCATGGACAGCCTGCCTGACCACTTGCGCAGCACCGCCAGGCGATGGTGGGTCCCCGGGTGCTCGTAGGCCTCGGGAAGCGCACGCTCCGGGCGCTCATAGGCACCGGTCAGCAGCGGCGTGTAGGCCCACAGCTCCACGTCGCACCGCCCGGCGAGGTCCTTGCTCTCGATCGTCATCATCCCGTGGGGGTGGTCCTCGCCCTCAACGGGGACGTCGGGTCTGGGATGAAGATAGGACTCCCGCAGCTGGAGGGCGCTGAACCGGGCCGAGCCCCGCTGCTGGGCGTACACGTTGGCCGCGGCGGTGTTCCATGCCGGATGGTTGGACAGCCCGATCCGGGCGGCCAGTCCTTGAGCGACCAGGTCGCCGAAGGCGGCCACCACGTCCGGAATCGTCTGCGCCCGGTCCTCCATATGAGCCCAGTACATATCGACGCGCTCGGTCTGCAGACGTTACAGACTGTCCCGGATGGCTCGGTGGACGGTGTCCTTGCCGAGGCCTTCCACCGCGTCCAGGAAACCGCGGGGGCGGGTCGGCTCCGCACCGACCTTGGTACTCAGCCTCACCCGGTCGCGCACCCCGCGATCAGTGAGCCACTGGCCGATCACGGTCTCGCTCTGGCCCCCGAGACCGGTCTCGGAGCTCCAGAACGCGTAGCAGTTCGCGGTGTCGATCCACAGGCCGCCGAGATCCAGGTAGGCATCGAGAATCTCCCGGGATCGGTCCGCGGGCAGACGGGTGCCGAAGTGCATGGTGCCGAGCGCCATGCGAGGGGTGTTCTCGCTCATCACAGTACTCCCAACATGGGGCGGGCCGGCCGCGAAAAGACGGTCACCATCGCCGCGACAGGCCCATCGTGACTTCAGCGAGGTTCTGGTACGGCAGCACGCTACCCGCTCCCTCGCGGTGTCTGAAGATCTGTCGGCCCCTGTCTTCCGGGGGACGTCGGATGCCCGCCTCGGCCTCCTGAGACGACCGACCAGTGTCACCGAGGGAGACTTTTAGCGACAGGAAGGGCGGCCGAGCTCCCGAGCGCAGCGCCCCGACCTGCAGGAACGGATTGTCAATCGAGCAGCCGCACAGCAGCTGGGCGTCTAAAAGTCGCCGATCGTGACAGATCTGGTGGTTCAGACACCGGCTGCCTGCCATCCCGAGCGCTGTCAGCTGCCCGCGCTCGGGGTGGCGTCCTGCTGGAGGACGCCGGAGGAGCCGGAACCTCCCCGCTGCCCACCCTCGCCCGATCCAGAGCCGCCGGGGGCGTCTCCGTTGGGGGTGGTCCGGCCGGCACCACCGGAGCCTCCTCCCGGTCCGCCCTGCCCACCGGGACCGCCCTGGCCGCCGGGCCCTCCACCGGGCATCTGCCCGCCGGGACCGCCCTGCCCGTTGCCGGGCTCCTGCTGAGCCCGGTTGCCCGAGCCGTCAGGGCCGAGAAGCTCGTTAGTCCCCCAGCCTGCCGCGAAGGAACCGGCCAGCAGCGCCACCCCGGCGGCGCCCACAATGATGCGACGGCGGTACCAGGGCTTGCGGGCCTTGGAACGAGCCTTACTCGCCGCTGAGGACGCAGGGCCGGCGACGCCGATGGTCGCGGCGTTCTGAGCGTCCGGGGACACCCACGTTCCTGTCAGCCTCGTGTCGGCGGTGCTGCTGCCGGCAGCAGCCGCCCGAGCCGCACCGGCCGACTCGTCCGGGGCGGCCTCACCGCCGCGAGCGGCGGAGAACTGCTCGGTAGCGGCAGCGGCCTCACCGCCCTGTGCGTGCACCGAGGCCGAAGCCTCTCCGGGCTCCTCGACCGCTTTCATGCCTTCGACCGCGTCCTGCGCAGGGGCTTCTGTGGCGGGCCCCGCGTTGTCCTTGGTGCCGTCGTCCGCGACACCTCGGGTGGGAAGGCTCTCGGTGACCGCGTCACGCTGGGCGCCTGAGGCCTTGCCACCGGCCTTGTCACCTCCGGAGGAGACGTGCTTGCTCATAGGTGTCCTTTCAGTCTGGCTCCCGGCCCCGCCGGGGCTGGAGCAGACGTTAGGAACCCTTACTGTGTCCACAGCAGGTCAGACCTGTGGGCAACCTGTGTTCGGCTGGCCATGAGCTCGCCATCGGCCCGCCTACAGCCCACCCACGTGCCTGCGGGAAGCCTCTCCCCTACTGCTCGCGGGCCACGAGCGTGTTGGAGGCCTGGGCCCGTGGCCGCACCACCATGGAGTCGATGTTGACGTGGGCGGGCAGCTCGAGGGCCCAAGCGATGCAGGCGGCGACGTCGTCGGCGCTCAGGGGCTCGGCGACGCCGGCGTAGACCCTCGCGGCAGCCTTGGCGTCCCCGTGGAGGCGGTTGAGGGAGAACTCCTCGGTGGCCACCATTCCCGGGGCGATCTCGATGACGCGCACCGGCTCGCCCACCAGCTCCAGGCGCAGCGTACCCGCGATGATCCGCTCGGCGTGCTTGGCTGCCACGTAGCCGCCCCCACCGGGGTAGGTGTCATGGGCGGCGGTGGAGGTGAGGAACACCAGGTCCCCTCCCCGACGGCGCATGCCGGGCAGGAAGGCCTGGGTCACGCGCAGGGCCGCGAGCACGTTGCGCTCGTACATGGTGGCCCACTCCTCCGCCTTGCCCTCGGCGACCGGGTCGACCCCCAGCGCGCCGCCGGCGTTGTTGACGACCGCGTCGACAGGGCCGCCGTCGAGCACCTCACTGGCCAGGCGCTCGATATCACCCGGCTCCTGAAGGTCGGCGGCAACCCAGGTGCAGCCGGTCTCGGCGGCCAGGGCCTCCAGGCGCTCCACCCGACGCGCGGTGGCCGCGACCTCCCAGCCGTGGGAGCGAAGGAGCCTGACGGTGGCGGCGCCGATGCCCGTGGAGGCCCCGGTGACGAGGGCTCGGCGCCCAGGGCGCGAGTGCTCGATGGTGACGTCATTGTGGTTCCCGTTCATTGCTCCACGATACGTCCCCGTCACGATCACCTGGCACAATCGCCCCCGATTCGATCGGGTCCGCCCAGGACCGGTCGAGGCCCAGCACAGCCCGTCCTCATCCGGAAGGCAGCACATGAACGCCGTTATCCTCGCCGTCCTGGTCATGCTCATCCTGGCGATGCTGCGCGTCCACGTGGTGCTGTCCCTGTTCGTCGGCGCGCTCGTGGGCGGGCTGAGCGCCGGCCTGGGGATCAGCCAGACCATGGTGGCCTTCCAGAACGGGCTGGCCGACGGCGCCAAGATCGCCCTGTCCTACGCGCTGCTGGGGGCCTTCGCCATGGCGGTGGCGCACTCGGGCCTGCCCCAGCTGCTGGCGAACTGGCTCATCGCGAGGATCGAGACTGAGGACGGGTCCACCGCGCAGCGGACCGTGCGCGTCACCACGATGCTGGTGCTCGGCGGCCTGACGGCCATGGCGATCATGAGCCAGAACCTCATCCCGGTCCACATCGCCTTCATCCCGCTGGTGGTCCCGCCGCTGCTCATCGTCATGAGCCGCCTGCGGCTGGACCGCCGCGCGGTGGCCTGCGCCATCACCTTCGGCCTGGTCACCACCTACATGTTCCTGCCGCTGGGCTTCGGGCGGGTGTTCCTCCACGACATCCTCTACGCCAACATCAAGGACGCGGGCCTGGACGTCTCCCACGTCTCGGCCACGCACGCCATGGGGATCCCGGCGCTGGGCATGATAGTAGGCCTCCTCATCGCCGTGTTCGTCACCTACCGCAAGCCCCGCACCTACCGGATCGACACCGGAACCGACGCCGGCGACGAGATCTCCGGCCCGGTCGAGATCGACCGTCGCAAGGTGGCGATCGCGCTGGTCGCCGTCGTCGCCTGCTTCGCGGTCCAGACCTTCCTGACCTGGACGGGGTCCGAGGCCGATCCCCTCCTGGTCGGGGCGCTCCTGGGCCTGCTGCTGTTCATGGCCACCCGGGTCGTCACGATCGCCGAGGCCGACGACGTCTTCACCGGTGGGATGCGGATGATGGCCCTCATAGGGCTCATCATGATCACGGCGCAGGGCTTCGCCGCGGTCCTGAAGGAGACCAAGCAGATCGAGCCGCTGGTGAAGTCGGCGACCTCCCTGTTCGCCGGGTCCAAACCCACCGCCGCCTTCGCCATGCTGCTCGTGGGTCTCATCGTGACCATGGGGATCGGCTCGTCCTTCTCCACCCTGCCGATCATCTCGGCGATCTACGTGCCCCTGTGCCTGTCCCTGGGCTTCTCCCCAGTGGCGACGGTCTCCCTCATCGGGACCGCCGGGGCCCTGGGGGACGCCGGCTCACCGGCGTCGGACTCCACCCTCGGCCCCACGGCGGGTCTCAACGCCGACGGGCAGCACGACCACATGCGTGACTCGGTCGTCCCCACCTTCCTGCACTTCAACATCCCCCTGCTCGTCGCCGGCTGGATCGCCGCCATGGTGCTCTGAGGCCGGCGGAACACGACCGCTGAACGGACGAGCGGGGTGAGCGGTGTGAGCACGGCACGATCCGACCGACTCCTCAGAAGTCGCTCCGCCCGGCGCATCGGCGCGGTACCGTGTTGATCTCACGTCACAGACGAGCAGGAGGCCTCATGCGTATCGGGTTCATCGGCGCCGGCAACATGGTCAGCGCGATCGTGCGGGGGGTGGTGGCCGCAGGAACACCGGCCGGGCACCTCCTGCTCACCAGCAAGCACGGCTCCGCCGAGCGCCTGGCCGCTCAGGTCGGGGCCGTCCACGTGCCCGACGCCGCGGACCTGGTCTCGCGCAGCGACGTCCTCATCCTGGGGCTCAAGCCCTACGTCATCCCCACCGTCCTGATCCGGCTGGGCGATGCCATCGGCCGCAGCAAGCCCCTGGTGGTCTCCATCGCGGCCGGGCTGACGCTCGAGCGCCTCGAGTCGATGCTGCCCGAGGGCACCCGGGTGGTGCGCACCATGCCGAACATGGCGGCGGCCGTGGGCGAGTCGATGACCGCGCTGGCCCCGGGGCGCAACGTGAGCGCCCACGACCTGGAGACCGTGCGCACCCTCATGGAGGCGATCGGGCGCACCGTGATCATGGAGGAGAAGGACTTCTCCGCCTTCATCGGCCTGGCGGGCTCCTCCCCCGCCCTGGTGTGCGCCTTCGTCGACGCCCTGGCGCGCGCGGGCGTCATGGGCGGCATCCCCAAGGCCCTGGCCGTCCAGATCGTGGCCCAGGCGGTGCTGGGGACCGCCCGCACCGTGCAGACCGAGGCCCAGCGCACCGCTGAGGGCGGTCACGGCCGCACCCCCGCCGACCTCATCGACGCCGTCTGCTCCCCCGGCGGCACCTCGGTGGCCGGCATGGTGGCCCTGGAGCGCGCCGGTTTCTCCGACGCCGTCGTGCGCGCCTTCGAGGCCATCGTCGAGCGCGACAAGGAGCTGGGCGCCTAGCCGCGTGGGGCGGGCCCTGCCCCTCGTGCCCGCCCGACCCGCGGCGGGGCAATCCACCCCGGTCACCGGCGGCGTTTTTCCGCGTCTCCGCGCGGGAAATACCCGCCTCGACGACGACGCCGTGACCGGAAGCACACATCGTTCTTGCTTGCTGTCAGATAAATGCGTGGCTAATGTTTCGGCCATGACCTTCTCCCACGCAGTCCTCTTCAGCGGTGTGTATCCCGCTGACATCCTGCGTGCCCATGCGGTCATGTGTTGTCAGGCCTGAACCGCGCCTGACGCACCCGAGGGGGACAACCCCGCTGTACGAGGTATCCGGCGCGATGAAGCGTCCGGAAGGCCCCGTCAGGATGGCTGCGGCTGACCGAACGGCCTGAAAGGCCCGTGCTCAGCGCACCCGGACGCTCCTGCGCCAATGACACCGCCACTGACACGACTGACCCGCCTGTGGCCCCATCACCGTCATGGAGGAGCAATGACCACCACCGTCACCCCCACCGCAACACCTCCCGCTCGCACTGTGCGTCCACCGCGCAAGGCCCGTCCCAACGGCCAGTGGGCCCTCGACGGCCGCAAGCCGCTCAACGACAACGAGGCCTTCAAGCAGGCCGGAGCTCCCCTGGAGGTGCGCGAGAGGATCCTGAGCACCTACGCACCCGGCGGTTTCGAGACCATCGCGCCCGACGATCTCAACGGGCGTTTCCGCTGGTGGGGCCTGTACACCCAGCGCAAGCAGGGGATTGACGGCGGCCGCACCGCCCAGCTGGACGCCTCCGAGCTCTCCGACCGCTATTTCCTGCAGCGGGTGCGCCTGGACGGGGGCAGCCTCAGCCGCGAGCAGCTGCGGGCGCTCGGCTCGGTCTCCAACGACTTCGCCCGCGGCACGGCCGACATCACCGACCGTCAGAACATCCAGCTCCACTGGGTGGAGATCGGCAGCGTCCCCGAGCTGTGGCGGCGCTTGGAGTCGGTGGGGCTGACGACGATCGAGGGCTGCGGGGACACCCCCAGGGGCTTCCTGGTCTCCCCGGTGGCGGGCATCGCCAAGGACGAGGTCATCGACCCCACCCCGCTGGCCGAGGCCATCAGGTCCACCTACCTGGGCGATCCCGAGCTGGCCAACCTGCCCCGTAAGTTCAAGACCGCCATCACCGGCTCGCCCAGCCTCGACATCCTCCACGAGATCAACGACATCTCCTTCGTCGGCGTCGAGCACCCAGACCTCGGTCCCGGATACGACCTGTGGGTGGCCGGGGCGCTGTCGACGGCCCCGCGCCTGGGGCAGCGCCTGGGCGCCTTCGTGCCCCCCGAGGACGCCCTGGAGGTCTGGTACGGCGTCATCCGCATCTTCCGCGACTACGGCTACCGCCGCCTGCGCAACAAGGCGCGGCTGAAGTTCCTCATGGCCGAGTGGGGTCCGGAGCGCTTCCGGCGGGTTCTTGAGGACGACTACCTGGGACGTGCTCTGCCCGATGGTCCCCCGCCCCGGGAGCCGAGCGGGGACTCCGACCACATCGGCGTCCACGAGCAGAAGGACGGCCGCTTCTGGGTGGGCGCCAAGCCCCCGGTCGGCCGACTGAGCGGGGACGTCCTGCTGGGCCTGGCCGACCTGGCGGAGGCAGTCGGCTCGGACCGGGCACGCACCACCCCGCTGCAGAACCTGCTGCTCCTGGATGTCCCGGCCGAGAAGGTGGACGAGGCCGTCGCCGGGCTGCGCGCCCTGGGGCTCGATCCCGACCCGGGAGACTTCAGCCGCACCACCCTGGCCTGCACCGGCCTGGAGTTCTGCAAGTTCGCGATCGTGGAGACCAAGAGGCTGGCGGCGCGGGTGTCCGCCGAGCTCGACGAGCGTCTGGCCGACACCGACCTCGATCGGCGCATCACCCTGACCGTCAACGGCTGCCCGAACTCCTGCGCCCGCATCCAGATCGCCGACATCGGCCTCAAGGGCCAGATCATCACGGTCGACGGCGAGCAGGTGCCCGGTTTCCAGGTGCACCTGGGAGGGGGCCTGGCCACGTCCGGGCGCGCCGAGGCGGGACTGGGCCGCACGGTTCGGGGCCTCAAGGTCCCCGCAGCGGGCCTGACCGACTACGTCGAGCGCCTCGTGCGGCGCTACCTGGACCAGCGCCTCCCCGAGGAGAGCTTCGCCCAGTGGGCGCACCGGGCCGAGGAGGAGGACCTGGCATGAGCCCGTCGGCAATCGTCACAGCAGCTACCACGGCAACCACTAGGGCTTCTGGCACAACCACCCGGCTGCGCCCCAAGGAGGAGCTGCGGGAGCTGGCCGAGGCCGGGGCCCGCGAGCTCGGGGAGGAGGCCGGCGCCCTCGACGTCGTCCAGTGGGCGGCCCAGAACTTCCCCGGCACGCTCGCCGTGGCCTGTTCCATGGCCGACGCCGTCCTGCCTCACGTGGTCTCCCGGGTCCTGCCCGGAGTGGATGTCCTGTTCCTGGACACCGGCTACCACTTCGCCGAGACGATCGGCACCCGCGACGCCGTGGCCGCCACCATGGACGTCACCGTCGTCGACGTCGTCCCTGAGATCACCGTGGCCGAGCAGGACGAGCGCTACGGACCGGACCTGTGGTCGCGAGATCCGGCCGCCTGCTGCCGCCTGCGCAAGGTCGAGCCGCTGGCCCGGGCCCTGAGCGGCTACGAGGCCTGGGCCACCGGGGTGCGCCGGGAGGACGCCCCCACCCGCACCCGCACCCCGCTGGTGGGCTGGGACGCCACCCACGAGATCGTCAAGATCAATCCCCTGGCCGCCTGGAGCCTGGAGGACCTGACCGGCTACGCCGACCAGCACGGGGTCCTCATCAACCCCCTCCTCTACGACGGCTACCCCTCGATCGGCTGCGCCCCGTGCACGGCACGCGTCAAGCCCGGAGACGACCCCCGTTCCGGCCGCTGGGCCGGATTCACCAAGACAGAATGCGGAATCCACCTATGAGCATCACCCTGACCCCCACCGCACCGGCCCCGTCCCCCGCCCCTGCTCACCTGCAGGCGCCCCGCCCCGGCCCCGCCGTTGCCACCGATCCGGCCGGGGCCCCGGCGGCCACCGGGGCCCTGGACATCCTCGACGTCCTGGAGGCCGAGGCCATCCTCGTCATCCGGGAGATCGCCGCCGAGTGCCGCCGCCCCGTGCTGCTGTTCTCCGGGGGCAAGGACTCGGTGGTCATGCTGCACCTGGCGCGCAAGGCCTTCTGGCCGGCCCCCATCCCCTTCCCCGTCCTGCACGTGGACACCGGACACAACTTCCCCGAGGTGCTGGCCTACCGGGACCAGACGGTCGAGGAGCTCGGGCTGCGGCTGGTGGTGGCCCGCGTCCAGGACTACATCGACGACGGCCGCCTGCGTGAGCGCACCGACGGCACCCGCAACCCGCTCCAGACGATCCCCCTGCTCGACGCCATCGAGGAGGGCGGCTTCGACGGCGTCTTCGGCGGCGGGCGCCGGGACGAGGAGAAGGCCCGGGCCAAGGAGCGCATCGTCTCCCTGCGCGACGAGTTCGGCCAGTGGGACCCGCGCAACCAGCGCCCCGAGCTGTGGAACCTGCTCAACCCCCGCCACCGCCCCGGCGAGCACGTGCGGGTCTTCCCCCTGAGCAACTGGACCGAGCTGGACGTGTGGCGCTACATCGAGCGCGAGGACATCGCGCTGCCGGACCTCTACTACGCCCATGAGCGCGCGGTGTTCCTGCGCGACGGCATGTGGCTGGCCGCCGGCGGGGTCAACCGGGTCCGCGACGGCGAGCAGGTCGTCACCCGCACCGTGCGCTACCGCACCGTGGGCGACATGTCCTGCACCGGCGCCGTCGAGTCCGAGGCCGCCACCAACCACGACATCGTCCTGGAGGTCGCCGCCTCCACCCTGACCGAGCGGGGAGCCACCCGCGCCGATGACCGCCTGAGCGAGGCGGCCATGGAGGACCGCAAGAAGGAGGGCTACTTCTGATGAGCACCCCCACCCTCACTCCCACTGTGACCGAGACTGTGGCCGAGACTGTGGCAGAGGCCGCGGAGCGCACCGCCACCGCCGGCTCGCTGCTGCGCCTGGCCACGGCCGGCAGCGTCGACGACGGCAAGTCCACGCTCGTGGGCCGTCTGCTGTTCGACTCCAAGTCCGTCCTGCGCGACCAGCTGGCCGCCGTCGAGCAGGTCAGCCTCGATCGGGGCCTGACCAGCGCGGACCTGGCGCTGCTGACCGACGGGCTGCGGGCCGAGCGGGAGCAGGGCATCACGATCGACGTCGCCTACCGCTACTTCGCCACCCCGAGGCGCTCCTTCATCCTGGCCGACTGCCCCGGGCACGTGCAGTACACCCGCAACACGGTCACCGGCTGCTCCACGGCCGACGTCGTCGTGCTGCTGGTGGACGCCCGCAACGGGGTCCTGGAGCAGACGCGCCGCCACCTGGCGGTCGCGGCCCTCCTGCGGGTCCCGCACGTCGTCGTCGCGGTCAACAAGATCGACCTGGTGGACTTCTCCGCCGAGGTGTACGCGGCCGTCGAGGCCGACATCCGCGACGTGGCCGCCGAGCTGGGGGTCGCGGCGATCCACGTCCTGCCGACCTCCGCGCTCCTGGGCGACAACATCGTCGAGGCCTCGAGCGCCACGCCCTTCTACCAGGGACCGCCCCTGCTGGGCCTGCTGGAGTCCCTGCCCACCGCCCGCAACGAGGGCTCCTTCCGCCTGCCGGTCCAGCTGGTCATCCGTCCCCAGGCAGCCGCACCGAGTCCAGAGCTGCGCGACTACCGCGGCTACGCCGGGCAGATCACCTCGGGCCGGGTGCGCGTCGGCGACCCCGTGGTGGTCCTGCCCTCGGGCAGGGGCTCGCACGTGGCCGGCATCGACCTGGGCGACCAGAGCCTGGATGAGGCGGTCGAGGGCCAGTCAGTCACGATCCGCCTGACCGACGACGTCGACATCGCCCGCGGCGACACCCTCGCGGCCGCAGGTGACGCGCCCCAGGTGCTGACCGACGTGGAGGCCCGCGTGTCCTGGCTGAGCGAGGAGCCCCTGCGCCCCCGGGCCCGGGTGCTGCTCAAGCACGGCTCCCAGACGGTCCGGGCGGTCGTGCGCGCCATCAAGGGCAGGCTCGATCTGGAGGACCTGACCACGGTTGCGGCGGACAGCCTCGAGCTCAACGACATCGGCCTGGTGCAGCTGCGCCTGGCCTCCCCGGTACCGTTGGCCGACTATTCGGTCTCCCGGTCCGACGGCGCCTTCCTCCTCATCGACGCCCATGAGGGCGGCACGCTCGGAGCCGGGATGGTGCGGCTGGCCCGCCCGGGTGGAGGCGAAGCGACTGAACCGGTCTCCTCCGGCAGGGGCTGAGCGACGCATGACCCACGAGCTCTCCCCCGGTCTCTCCCCCGACGTGCCCGCGGCCTCGGTACCGCCGGTATCGCCGGTATCGCCGTCAGCGCAGTCTCCGTCGTCGCCCTGCGCGCCGGGCTCCGGCACCGCGCAGGCCACCGGTTCCCCTCACGGCTGGGTGGCGCTGGTGGGCGGAGGCCCGGGCAGCAGCGACCTCATCACCGCCCGCGGCCTGGAGCTGCTGGGCCGGGCCGACTGCGTCGTCGTCGACGCCCTGGCACCGCGCGACCTCCTGGAGGGCCTGAAGCCCGGCACCGAGGTCATTGACGCCTCCAAGCGGCGCGGCCGGCACGTCCTGAGCCAGGAGGAGATCGACGCGCTGCTGATCGACCTGGCCCGCCGCGGCAAGGGGGTGGTCCGTCTCAAGGGCGGCGACCCCTACGTGCTGGGGCGCGGCGGGGAGGAGGCGGCCGCCTGCCGTGAGGCCGGAGTCGCCGTCGAGGTGGTCCCCGGGATCACCAGCGCCATCGCCGTGCCCGCGGCGGCCGGGATCCCCGTCACCCACCGGGGGCTGTCCCGCGGCTTCTCGGTCATCACGGCCCACGCGGACCTCGGGGTCCTCCCCCAGCGCCGCGATCACACCCTCATCCTGCTCATGGGGGTCTCCCGGCTGCGGGACTCGGTCGCCTCCCTGCTGGCGGCCGGCAGCGATGCGGCGACTCCCGCGGCGATCATCGAGCGCGGCTACCACCCCGACCAGCGCGTGACCACCACCGAGCTGCGATGTCTGGCCGACGTCGCCGCCCGCTACGACGTCGCCGCGCCCGCGGTCATCGTCATCGGCGACGTCGTCACCCTGAGCCCGTACTGGGCCGACCGAGTCGTCGAGGAGGCCAGGCCGGCGAGCCCCGCCGCCTAGCCCGTATCGGCGCACGAAGACCGAGAACCCTGGAGTCACTGATGCGCAAGCTTGTTCTTCTCGCCCTCGTCGGCCTGGCGGCTCAGCTGGTCGACGGCTCCCTGGGGATGGGCTACGGCATGACCTCGTCCTCCCTTCTGCTCCTGGCCGGGCTGAGCCCGGCCCTGGCCTCGGCCTCGGTGCACCTGGCTGAGATCGGTACGACGCTGGCCTCGGGAGCCTCCCACTGGCGGCTGGGCAACACCGACCCGCGCCTGGTGGCCCGGCTGGGACTGCCCGGAGCGGTGGGAGCCTTCAGCGGGGCCACGGTCCTGTCGCACCTGTCCACACGGGCGGCGACCCCGGTGACGGCGGCCCTGCTGATCCTGCTGGGGGCCTACGTCCTGGGTCGTTTCGCCCTGAGACCGCCTCAGGGCTCGGACCGGCGGTCCCCGCACGGCAGGAGGCTCCTGGTTCCCCTGGGCCTGGTAGGCGGTTTCATCGACGCCACCGGCGGTGGCGGCTGGGGACCGGTGACCACGACGACGCTGCTGACCCACGGTCGCACTTCCCCGCGCACGGTGGTCGGCTCGGTGGGCGCCTCGGAGTTCCTGGTGACCGTGGCGGCCTCGGCCGGCTTCCTCACCGGCCTGGGAACGGCGGGCATCAGCATCGGGATCGTCCTGGCCCTCCTGGCCGGCGGGCTGGTGGCGGCACCGATCGCGGCCTGGCTCGTCTCCCGCCTGCCCGGCTCGGTGCTGGGCACCGCCGTCGGCGGGCTGATCCTGGCCACGAACCTACGCGTCCTGCTGTCGTGGGCCGGGGCCTCGGCCCGGACCGGGGTCCTGTCCTATGGGGTGCTCATCGCCCTGTGGGCGGTATTCCTGCGTCTGTCGGTCCGCAAGGCGCGGGCCACGGCCCGTCAGGCCCAGGCGGAGACCGGGCAGGCGCTGGAGGAGGTCAGCGCCGAGACCTCGCACGTGGGTGCATCGGCCTCGGCAGGTGAGCCGGTGGTCGCTCCCGCTTCCACCGGGCCGACGTCAGTCGACCTGGTGCACCCTCGCAGGCCCGCCGAGCTGGTGGTGGAGCCGGTATGAGTCCTCGTCCTCTGGTCCTGCTCGCCCACGGCTCGCGCCGGCCCGGGCCGTCCTCGGTCATGTCGCGCACCGCGCAGCGCATCCGCACGATCTTGCCTGAGGTGGAGGTGCGCACCGGATACGTCGAGCTCCAGCCCCCGAATCCGGCCACGGCACTGGCGGGGCTGGTGGATCCGGTGGTGCTGCCCTTCTTCCTGGCCCGCGGCTACCACGTCCTCAACGATGTTCCGGCAGCGGTGCAACGGCACGGCTCGGGAACGGTCACCGGGCACCTGGGGGCCGAGGACCGTCTGGTGGAGGCGGTGGCGCAGCGTCTGCACGAGGCGGCCGCGCCCCTGGGCGGGCTGGCAAGCCTCGACCACATCGTCCTGGGCGCTGCGGGGTCCCGTCAGGCAGCGGCGCTTGAGGAGGTCGAGGCCGTCAGCCGCATGCTGGAGGAGCGTCTGGGCCGCAGGGTGACGCCCGCCTACCTCTCGGCGGCGCGTCCCACCGTGCGTGACGCGGTGAACGCGGGGCGCGCCCGGGGAGCCCGCCGGGTGGGGGTTGCCACCTACCTGCTGGCGGAGGGCCGTTTCCACCGGGCCCTGCACTCCACGGGCGCCGACGTCGTCGCCGCACCCATCGGCGACCATCCGGCGGTCGCGGAGCTGGTGGCCCACCGCTACCGGGAGCTGGTCGCCTGACCGCGACGCGCGCGGCGCCCCCTCACGGACGTGCACGTCGGCCCCTCAAGCCCGCTGACGCGTTCGGCGCGGCGGTCGTCAGTCGGTGCCGTTGCCGAGGAGACGCTCAGACAGGCGCTGAATGATGGGCTCGATCTCCTCCGAGGAGGTGGCCGCGGCACTCACACGACCGAAGATGCTCACAGCGAGGAGTCCGAACGCGGTTTCCTCGTCCTGCCGGCTCGGCTCGCCGCGCCCGCGGGAACGGGCCATCTGAACGGAGATCTCCTTCAGCCAGCGTCTCCAGGCGCCGGTCAGCCTGTCCCTGGAGTCCTCATGGCGTATCGCGTAGAGCCAGGTCTCCAGGTGCAGGACGACGTCCTCGATGGGGAGCTCCTGGAGCTGCTCGCCCCACTGGTCGGGGCTCACCTCCTGACCGACCTGGCTCGCGCTATCGTCGTCACAGGTGACGACCTCCAGGAACAGGGCCTCCTTGGAGGAGAAGGAGGAGTAGAAGGCGCCCTTGGTGAACCCCGCCGCTGAGGCGATATCACTGACCGAGGCACCCTCATAGCCCTTGGCCGCGAAGACCTCCCTGGCCGCGGCGAGGATCCGCGCCCTGGTCTCCTCGCTCCGACGTCGTCCACCTCTCCGCCCGGAGGCAGCGCCACTGACCGCTGTGGACGCGGTGGCCAGCTTCTGAGAGGCACGTTCCAGTGAGGCCGATACCGCATTCTCGCTGGTGCGCAGTGCCCCTTGACCCGCTGCTTCCACCACGCGGGAGAAGGCGCTGATCGCCTCGTTAAGAGCGCGGGTCGCCTCCCTGATGTCGTCGGAAGCAGAGGCCCCGGAGTCCCCGGAGTCACTGTCACTGCCCTGTCCGTGGGCGGAGCTCCTGGTGGTCATGTCCCCACTGTAGATGAGGCCCTTCAGAAAGCGGCTCTCAGCGGCTCCTTCTCAGGGTCCTTCCCAGAGGCCTTCTCAGGGGCCGTGGACCTGCGACCAGTGATGACGGCCCGTGCTCCTCGCCGGCTCAGGGCCGCCTTCCCAGGGCCCACGACGCTCCCACCACGGCTACCAGGCACCATCCTCCCAGCAGAGCCCAGGAACGGGCGGGCATCGTGGAGTCATGGGGGAACAGCCCGGCACGCACCACCTGGGCCATGGGCTCGAAGGGCAGCCAGCGGTGAACCTCCTGCGCCCAGCCGGGGAGCCTGTCGGCGGGGAAGCTCATCGGTGAGAACAGCATGATTCCGAAGGCGAGCACCTGGGAGAGGATCTGGGCCAGCGCCGGGGCCAGGAGCGTGGCGATGGCGTAGCCGATGCAGGCTGCCGTCAGGGCGACCAGCACGGCACCGGGGACCAGCCACCACCGTGGAGCAAGGTCGACGTCGAAGCGGGCATTGGCGACGAGGACGCCCAGGACCAGTCCGGGAAGCGCCAGAACAGTCCAGATCGCAAGGTCGGCCAGGAGGAAGGCGACCCTGGGGACGGGCAGGGTGCGCATCCAGTCCAGGCTGCCCTCGGTGCGCGACTGGGAGACCCACTGGGGCGTCATGATGAGCCCCAGCGAGATGAGGGCGATCGTTGGTCCACCACCGGCCAGGTAAAGACTCGCCTCGTGACCGGGATGGCCCGCGATGAGCCCGTACCCCAGGACCATTGAGACGGACAGCAGCGTCTGGACAATGATGAAGAGGGGAAGCATGGGCAGGCTGCGGCGAAACTGCCACTGGATGAGCAGTCCGAGCTGGCTTCGCATCGGTGCTGCCCGGACGAGCTCTCCGTGGTTCACCGGGGCGGCGGAGCCTTCTTGAACGAGTGCGCTGGTTGTCGGGGTCATCGGTTCCTCCCTGAGTGGTTTTCTCGACGGCGCTTTCCGTACTGGGTGCAGGCGGGACATCATCGGTGCTCCTTCGCGGAGCTCATGCGGCACCGCGAAGAGGCTCCTCGTCCGCACCCCGAGTGAGGTCGACGTAGACCTCCTCCAGGGAGATCGGAGCCAGCTCGTAGCGCTCGATCATGCCCCGCTCCAGGGCCTCAGCGGCCCACGTCACTGCCTGCACCGTCTGTCCCTCCGCGATCGGCAGGACCGCTCGTACGCCGTCGTGCCGCGTCAGACTCATGCCTGCCGGTGGCTCAAGCCGGCGGCCGGGCACCTGACTGACTTCCAGGACGAAGGACGATCCGTGACCTGCCACGAGTGCCGCAGGAGTTCCCTCGGCGATGACGTGACCGTGGTCCAGGACGGTGAGCCGGTCCACTGCTCGTTCGGCCTCCCGTACGTTGTGGGTTACGAGGAGGACCGCGGACCCGGTCTCGGCCAGCAGACGGATCTGGTCCCACAGCAGGCGGCGGCGCACCGGGTCGACGTCGTTGGTGGGCTCATCGAGGATGACCAGCCGTCCGGGGACGACGGCGCACATGGCGAATGCCGTCAGGCGGGCGATTCCACCAGAGATCTTCTGCGCAGGAGTCGTCGCCCACTCCCCCAGGTCGAGGGCCTCAATGAGCTCCTCGGCACGCCTGCGGGTCTGACGAGGACGCCCTCCTCGCAAACGCCCTACCAGCTCAATGGCCACCCGTGGAGTCAGACCCGTGATCGGCACGTTGGCCTGCGCCTGGACGTTGGTGAGGCGGCGGGCGACAGCGGGATGCTCGATGGCGTCGACGCCGTCGAGAGTGATGCGCCCGGAGGTTGGACGCAGCAGCCCCACCACCTGGTTGACGAGCGTGGTCTTACCCGCGCCGTTGTGTCCGAGAAGTCCAACCACCTCACCGGCGCCCACCCGCATGGTGACACCGGCGTTGGCTCTCAGCGTGTGCGATCCGCTTCCGAAGTGCTTGTGAAGATCCTCAATGCTCAGTACGCAGTCCACGAAGAAGCCTCCTCTTTCCGTCTCTGTCCGGCACCGGCGTCTCAAACTGACGCCCACCAAGTTCGTACCGGTTGGTATCTACAGTACCAGACAGTATTTCCTTGATGTTTCCAGACGAGAACTGGAACGCTGTCCCATACCGATCAGTATGGGACAGCGTTCTCCATGGTTCTGTCGCGTCTGAGACCCCGGCGTGACTCACCCCTGCCGGATGTGCCAGCGCGAGGAGGCGGTGGAGGCCTCGATGAACTCGCGGAAGGGGCCGGGCGTGGTCGCGAGCTCGTGAGGCGTACCGTGCTGGGCCACGCGGGCTCCGGACTGGGTCGGTTCGAGGAAGATGACCTCGTCGGCCTGACGGACGGTGGACAGGCGGTGAGCCACCACCATGACGGTGCGCCCCTCGGAGAGCTCGCGCACCACCTCGGTGATCGCGGACTCGTTCTCCCCGTCCAGGGCCGAGGTGATCTCGTCGAGCAGGAGGATCGGGGCGTCCTTGACGAAGGCGCGGGCGATCGCGACCCGCTGACGCTCCCCGCCGGACAGGCTCAGACCACCGGGACCGACCTGGGTGTCCCACCCGTGCGGGAGCGACTCGATGACGCGGTCCAGGCGGGCGCGGCGGGCGGCCTCGGCCAGCTCGGCGTCGGTGGCCTCGGGCCGGGCGATGCGCAGGTTCTCCCGGATGGTGGTGTCGAACAGGTAGACGTCCTGGAAGACCATGGAGGTCATGCCCATGATCGTCGCGGTTCGCATGGATCGCACCGGGGCCCCGCCGATGGTGACCGTCCCGTCGTCGACGTCCCAGAACCGGGCGGCCAGGCGAAGGATCGTGGACTTACCGGCGCCCGACGGACCGACCAGGGCGGTGACTCTCCCCTGAGGGGCGGTCAGGGAGACGTTGCCCAGAACCGGTCGCCCCTCGTCGTAGGCGAAGGAGACATTCGACAGCGTGATGGTCGTCCCCTCAGGGCGGACCTCCTGGCCGGGCTCCGGGTCGGGAAGCGGGCGGGCGTCCAGGATGGAGCTCACCGCGCTCAGGGCCACCTTGGCGTTGTCGAGCTCGGAGGCGTACATGGCCGCCTTGGTCAGGGGCAGGAGCGTGCGTGCGGTCACCGTGATGATCGCCAGGTAGCCGATGACGTCGAGCCGGTGGCCGCTGACCAGCGACAGCCCGGTGGCCAGGACCAGGGCGAAGGCGATGTTGACGGTGAGGTTGAAGTACTGGCCGGGCCGTCCCTTGACGCGCAGACCGTCGAGTGTGGACTCCGCGTCGGCCTCGAGGGTGGTGCGCACCGGTTCCCAACCGGTCTCGGTGACGCCGGAGGCGCGCAGGACCGGCTGGAGGCGGGCGAACTCGATGAGCCTCCCGGCGGCGGCGGACGAGGTGCGGTCCTCCATCTCATTGGCACGGGTGGTGGCCACGCCCATGCGCCGCCAGATGAGGGTCAGCGGGATGATCGTGACAGCCATGATGAGGGCCAGGGGCCATTCGACGAAGGCCGTGGCCACCAGCATCACCAGTGGCACGATGAACGCGTTGCAGATGTTGGGGATCACCATGGAGGCCAGGTGGGAGACGGTGTTGACCTCCTTGGAGGTGGCGTTGACGACGGCGGCCTCGCGCTCGGCGCTGAACCAGCCCAGGGGCAGGGTCAGGACGTGCTCGGCGATGCGGTCGATCATCGTGTCGCAGACCTCGAAGACACTGACCCGGTAGGAGCGGTACATGGCGAAGGTGTCGACGAGGACCGTGAGGACTCCCAGGATGACCACGGCGATGAGCCAGCCGTTGACCGACTCCGAGCGTGAGTAGAGGGCGCGCAGGAAGGGGATCATGAGGGCCAGGGTGACTCCCTGCAGGAACGCGGAGGTCACGAACCAGGTGGTGATCACCCGCATCTCGGCGGCGTTGACGATCCGCATCAGCAGCTTCCACATGGTCACTTCTCCTCCTTCTTACCGGCTGAGTCCGTTGAGGGGCCGGGTAAGGGCGCCGCTCCCTCCAGGGCGGAGGCATCCGCGTCCTCGTTCAGGTCCTGACTGCGCCACATGGCGGCGTAGCGACCACCGGCCGCCAGCAGCTCGTCGTGGGTGCCCCGTTCGGCGATGCGTCCGGCGTCGACGACGAGGATCTGGTCGGCGTCGCGGATCGTGGACAGGCGGTGGGCGATGATGATGACGGTTCGCCCGGCGGCCAGCTGGGACAGGGCCTGGTGGATATCGCGCTCGGAGGCGGGGTCGGCCTGAGCCGTGGCCTCGTCCAGGACGAGGATCGGGGCGTCCTGGAGGTAGGCGCGCGCCAGGGTGACACGCTGCCGCTCACCACCGGAGAGGAACCCGCCCTCATCCCCCAGCACCGTGTCGTAGCCGCGGGGAAGACGCATGATGCGCTCGTGTATGCAGGCCGCCCGGGCAGCGGCCTCAACCTGCTCGCGGGTGGCACCGGGTCGCCCGAGGGCGATGTTGTCGTGGACCGACTCGTGGGCGAGAGCGACGTCCTGCAGGACGATCGCCACTCGCGAGAGCAGCCAGGGGAAGGTCGTCTCACGCACGTCGACGCCGCTGACGCGCACGGCGCCGTCGTCGACGTCGTAGAAACGGGCGATGAGACGGGCCAGGGTCGACTTTCCACCACCTGAGGGACCGACCAGGGCGGTGACGGTACCGGGCTCAGCGGTGAAGGACACGCCTCGAAGCACCGGGGAACCCGTCTCGTAGGAGAAGGTGACGCCGTCGACCTCGACCCGACCGGGGGCCCGGCCCTCGCCCTCGTCGTGGCTCCCCTCGGGCATCGGCTCCTGGGAGAGCAGGTCAGCCGTGGACTGGGCGGCCATCCTGGACTCGTAGATGTGCTGCGCCAGCCCGATGAGGATCAGGATGCCTTCCGGCAGCCCGAGGGCCAGCAGGAAGAAGGGCAGGGTCGATGACAGCGGCGTCCATCCCTGGGAGGTGAAGACCACGGTCAGGACAGCGACCGTGGTGAAGACTGTGGAGGGCCGCATCACGGCACCGATAGCGCTGATCCCTCGACCCGACCGGCTCAGCCACTCGTAGGACAACCGGGAGAACTCCGAGCGGGCCTGGCTGAACCGGGTGCGGGAGGCGTCGGTCGCCTGAAACCCCTTGATCTCCTTGATTCCCTCGATCATCTCGACGGTGGCGGCGGACAGGGCCGTCTGGGCGACGCCGAAGCGCTCGGTGATGTTCGAGACCTTGGCCAGGCTGAGCGCCATGACAGTCAGGGCGAGCACCCACACGGCGAGCAGGGCGCCCGCCAGACGCCAGTCGATCCACATCAGGTAGGCCATGCCTGCCACCGCGGCAACGACGGCGTTGGTGACGTCGCCGGGGACATGAGCCACGAGGGTGTGGATGGAGCTCGTGTCGTCGCAGACCATCTTGCGGATGGTGCCGTGGGGTATCTGGGCCACCCTGCCCAGTGGCAGGCGGCTGAGCGCATCGACGACCCGCTGACGAAGATGATGGCGCAGCCTGGCCTCGGCCACGTGGGTCAGCCCCAGGCCCGACAGGTAAAGCGCCTGGGCCGTGAAGAGGGAGACGACGGCGACGGCGGCCCAGAGCCACAGGCTGCCCCGCCATCCCTCCGGTGCGCTCTCGCCCAGCCAGATGGCCGCCATGTTGCGCAGGGCCTCGAAGGGAACGATGGACATCAGCGCTCCGAGGGCGGTCATCAGCCCGGCGACGATCATGGCCGGGCGCGCCGGCCGGATGAGGTCTCCGATGGTGACGCCTGGCTGGTCCGCGTGCTGGTTGGTGCCAGCGGTACTGCTATCCCGCTCGTCCTGTGCTCTGGTGGAGCGTTTAGTGGTCTGCTTGGTCATCGGTGCTCTCCTTAACGGCGTGTGTTCCAGGTGATGGCGACCAGCGCCCAGGTGAGCACGACGACGCCCCAGTCGCGCACTCTCCACGGTTCGTCGGTCATCTCGGTACGCCGCCGGTGGGCACCGAAGGCGCGCGAGTCCATGGACAGGGCGACGCGCTCGGCGTGCTGAACAGCCAGGATCATCAGCGGCAGAATCGACCCGGCCCATCGGACCACGGGGGCCAGCAGCCCCCAGCGGCATCCGATTCCGCGCAGTGCCCTGGCGGTGCGCAGGAGCACGAAGTCCTCGTGGAAGCGGGTGATGAAGGCGATGGCCGCGGTACCCGCCGCCCCCAGGCGATAGGGCATGCGGAAGGTGGTGGTCAGCGTCCGGATGAGGGCGTCGGGGTCGGTGGAGACTCCGGAGACGAGCACGAGTGCGACAAGCGCTCCGATACCGGTGCCTCCCGTCACCGCATTGCCCAGGTCGTAGAGGCGCGCCGCATCCTCCTGGCGGTGTCCTGCGCTGAAGATCCAGATCATGAGCGCGCTCACCGCCCAGGGGGCGATCGCTGAGGCGATGGTGCGCCGCAGAGAGGCACGTGCGGCAACGACCAGGATCGAACAGATCAGCAGGATCTCGAGGTTGAGGTGATGGTTGCGCAAGGCGAAGACCATCACCATGGCGGGCAGAACCGCCAGGAAGAGGGTGAGGGGATTGAGTGACGTGAACAGGCCTCGCCGCGGCTGGGGCCGCGGCGGCACCGGGATACCGCCGCCCGGTCCGGGTGGTGGAGCCGCCGCCCCGGTTGCCACCGGCATCGCCGTCGCAGCCACGCCGTCGACCTCAGCGGCCTCCTCGACGGACTCCATCCCTCCTGCGCTTCGCGGAGCCGGCTGCGGCAGGGCGATGAGGTGGGTGCAGTGCCTCAGGGCGAGCTCCAGGTCGTGCGTGGCCATGATGACCGTGCGTCCCTGGTCTCTGAGCTGGTCGATGAAGCCCATGAGCTCACGCGTGTTGTCCCAGTCCTGCCCGTAGGTGGGCTCGTCCAGGACGACGACGTCGCGCTCCTCGCTGACCATAGTGGCCACCGAGAGCCTGCGAGCCTGGCCTCCCGAGAGAGTCAGAGGATGGTGGTCGCGGTGGGAGGTCAGGTGGAACTGCTCGAGGAGCTGGTCGACCCTGGCCGGCGGCGTCCCTCCGACGGCGAGCTCAGCCCCCACGGTGGTGCCCACGAACTGGTGCTCAGGATTCTGGAAGACGTAGCCCACGAGGTGTTTGCCCTTGCCCACCTCCCGGCCACCGACGACCGCTCTGCTCCCGGTGGAGCGCACGAGCCCGGCCAGTGAGGACAGGATCGAGGACTTGCCCGCGCCGTTGGGCCCGACCAGCGCCACGAGCTCTCCGCCTCCCAGCCGCATGGAGACACGGGGCGAGCGCCCCGGAACCTCGAGGTCGACCAGTTCAACGCTGGTCCTGGGCTCCGACCGAGTACGGCCGGCGAGCACCTCGTGGGTGTCGATGGCCTCGACCTCCTCCCAGCTCTCGTCGGAGTTCCGAATCTGTTTCTCCAGGTAGCGCACCTTGCCTTCCGCACACAGATCGGTGAGCAGCGGCACTCGGATGCCTGCGTCGGAGCAGGTCAGTGGCGCCTCCGGGCCGGAGGAGCCGGCGGGGACGCCCTCGTCGACGTCGCGCAGGGCCCGGGGCATCCACACCCCGGCGTCGATCAGCTCGCGGCGGTGCCCCGTGAAGACCTCGCGCGGGGAGCCGACGGCGATGGTGCGTCCGGCCGCGTCGAGGGCGAGGACCTGGTTGACGATGGGCAGCACCGGGTCGAGGTCGTGGTCGATGACGACGACCGCCGTCCCGGAGGCCGTCAGGGAGGAGATGAGTGCGTAGAACTCCTCTCGTCCGGTGGTGTCGATGGTGCTCGTCGGCTCGTCGAGGACGAGGAGCCTCGGACGCATGGCCAGGGCGACGGCGACGGCGAGGCGCTGACGCTGTCCGCCTGAGAGGGTCCAAGGGTCGTCCCAGATGCGCTCGGTGAGCCCCACCGCGCGCAGGGCCTCCTCCACCCGTGAGGTGATCTCGGGCCGGGGCAGGCACAGGTTCTGCAGGGGGAAGGCGACGTCGTCGTGGACGGTGCGGGTGACGACGGCGGCATCGGGGCTCTGGCCGACGTAGGCGACGGTCTCGGCGAGGGACTGGACGGTGGCGTCGGCGACCTCGGTGCCGGCCAGCTTCAGGCTGCCGGCGTACTCCGAGGGCAGGCAGTGCGGGACAAGACCGCACAGGGCGCGCACCAGGGTGGTCTTTCCGCAGCCCGACGGGCCGATGACGGCGGTGACCTGGCCGCTCAGATGGGTCAGGTCGACCGACTTCAGGACCCAGGTCTCGTGCCCGAGGTAGTGGACGGAGAGGTTCTCGACCCTCACCAGCGCCGGTTCCGGCCGCTCCTCCAGGCGGCCCTCCGTCCGGGGCGCCGAGGGCACGGCGTCAGGCACGGCCGCTCGTGCGGCGGTCGATGCCGACGCCGGCGCGGTTGAGCAGCCGGGTCAGGATAATGGTGACGCCGCCGCCGGCCAGCGCCGAGATGAGCGAGACCACGATGACCGCCCCGGCGAAGGAGGCGCCAACCGTCACCTTGAGCAGCGAGAGGTACATCGAGCCGTTGAGCAGACCGAAGACGGCCGTCGAGATCAGGTAGGACCACCAGGTCCACTTGCGGTACAGCAGGAGGGCCAAGGGCGCCTCGATGAAGAGCCCGCCGATGACGGTGCCGATGAGTGCCGCAGGACCGGTCGGGGTGGTGAAGACGCTCATGATGCCCATGAGAAGAGCAGCGATGATGACGGCTCCGGGGCGGCGCACGACGGTGGCGGGCAGCAGGAAGGGGATGACTCACAAACCCATCATGGAGCAGCCGACAAGGACGCCGTTCGGGGCGGCGCCGGCTCCGGGTGCCACATAGTTCAGCGGCACCAGGAGAATCATCGAGACCACCGCCAGTGCCGCGATCGTCATGAGGTTACGGGTTCCCAGGGCGGAGTCGGCCAGGCCCGAGCGTGATGAGGTGCGCACGGTGGGCCTTTCCTGTTGAGCCTCCTGCTCAGTCGTTGCCGGCGTGGGGCTGGCGTTATCCATAGCTCCTCCTTGTGCGTTCTCACCGGTTCACAGATTGCAATGAGTGCTCCGACGCCGTGCCGGACTGCCGAGGCGATCCGCCCCAGGCGCGTCATGGCGACGACCTCACGTCTACTACGACATCATTACTTTTGCAAATCATTATCATTATTGCCTTCTGCTCGAATGTCACCGGATCTCGACGATGTGGTCGGCCAGGGCGGCGATCGGCGTAGGACTCGCATTGAGACGGGGCCGCTCCAGGGCGAGCAGGCCCAGCCCCTTGAGGCGCTCGCCCGAGATCTGCCGCAGCTCATCGCCCGTCATCCGGTGCAGCACGCGCTCCTGCCCCACGATGATGGCCTGGTCGACGGACGCCGCCGCGGCTCGTTGGGGCGGTCGCTGCTGTTCTGGGTGAACTGGCCGTGCTGGCCATACCGGCTCCTTAGTCGTCAGTACCCCATCGGCTTTGGTGAGGCACACCTAAGTGTCTACTCCTCCTCGGGGGTTCCCGCAAGGGGCCGCGGGCATGGAACCGCAACCGCACCACCAGAACTATCTGTTGAGAAGATGCAGAAAACCTAACGCATGTCAGCGATGGCGAAGCTCCGGGGCTGCTTTCGGACAGGTCAGCCCGGGGCTCCCAGGCCGCCACGTCCCACGAGGTCGATGCGGTGCATCTCCTCGGGGCGCAACCGCCTGACTCGCGCGGTCAGGCGCTGGGCGGCTTCATGCACCGTCTCCAAGGGGTCGGGCAGGTCCACCGGCGCGGTGGGCGGCGAGTCCAGGCGCAGGCTCTCCCAGGTCACCGAGAAGTCGGCTCCGGCCTCCAGGCAGGCCGCCACGAATGCTCCGCGCAGGGCGGCGCGCGTCGCCGGGGGCGCGTGGCGGGCCCGCTCGATCTCGCCCGGCTCGCACAGGCGGGTCATGGCCCCCTGCGCGATCAGGCGCGGGGCGAGCCCGGTCTCGGCGTTGAGGTCGTGGTAGGCCAGGTCGACCCGCGAGCGCAGGACCTGAAGCGCCTCCCCCGTGAGCCCGGGGTGGCGCTCGCGCTGGGCGTGCATGAGGCGGCGCTTGATGGCCCAGTCGATCTCGGTGTCGATGGAGCCGGCGTCATGGTCGCGCAGCGCGGCGATGACTCGGGGCGCCAGGTCCGTCAGCAGGTGCTCGGCGCCGCGGAGGGGCTCCGGCGCTCCGACGTCGTCCAGGTAGGAGGTCAGCCGCTCCAGGAAGGCCTCCTGGACGTCGACGGCGCTCAGTCGGCGGCCGTCGACGGTGACGGCGGGGACGTCGCCCCAGGGGCTCTCCCCCAACGCGGACAGCGTGGCCAGGGGGTCGGTCAGGACGAGGTCGCTGAAGTCCCGGCCGGCCTCGAGGGCGTCCAGGAGCAGGAGGGTCACGGCGCTGCGCAGCCCGGTGGTCGGCTCGGCCATGGTGGTGTCGGCGCAGGTGACGTGCAGTCGGCGCAGGCGGGTGGGGTCGGCGTGGGGCTCGTCGCGGGTGTTGACCAGGGCGCGCTGCCTGGTGGTGTCGGCCGAGGTCAGGGCCTGAAGGTGCGGGGCCCGCGGCGACAGGCCCCAGGCGGCCTCCTCGTCCCGCGCTCCCGAGCTGTCCGCGCCTGCGCCGGCGGTACCGGCTCCCAGCGGGCGCCCGGAGCCCACCAGCACCGGGCGGGTGGCCAGAAAGGAGGTGAGCACCGCCATGGTGCGCCTACTGTCCCCACCACTGGCGGTATCGGGGCGGTCGAGCAGGTGGCGGGGCACGGAGTAGCTCTCGTGGCAGCCGTAGGTGTGGCCGGCCGAGTCGGTGTTGTTGGCCAGGAGGTGGAAGCGGACCGCACCGCCCCGGTCCTCCTGCCCCTCCTGCCGGTTGAGGCTCGCGGCGGCGCGCTCGGCCATCTCGGCGAGGATCGCGCGGCCGGCCTGGTCCTGGGC
The DNA here is from genome assembly GCF_900637975.1 of Actinomyces viscosus. NCBI lineage: Bacteria > Bacillati > Actinomycetota > Actinomycetes > Actinomycetales > Actinomycetaceae > Actinomyces > Actinomyces viscosus. The sequence continues at coordinate 1,408,161 of NZ_LR134477.1, forward strand.
GACGAGGTCGCGCACGCGCACGCACTCGGCGGTGGCCCACTCGGGGTGGGCCCCGATGTCGAGGTAGAGGCGTCCGCCGTTGGGCAGGAAGAGGTTGGTACTGCGGTAGCCGGTAGGGCGATGGCGGAAGATGAGCGCCGCGGCCCGCTCGACGTCCGGCAGGTCTCCCGTCACGGCGGCCTGCGGCCCGGCGGGGGCGCACAGGACGCCGAACTCGGTCTCCAGACCGGTGACGCGCGGCCCGGGGACACAGGTGCTCACTGGCCGCCCTTCTGGACGAAACCGCGCACGAACTCCTGGGCGTCAACGGCCAGGACGTCGTCGATCATGTCCAGGACCGAGTCCAGGCCCTGGCCTCGAGCGGGTCCGGCGGGGGCGGGGGTCGGGTCGTCGTCGGGGGCGGGGTCGTCCTGGCGGCTGCGGGACGGCTGGGCGAACTCACTCATGGATGCTCTCCTCGCGGGGTGGTGGTACGGACATGGGACTGGCGGCGCGCTCAAGGCGGTCAGGGCGCTCGCCCGTGAGGCGGGTGAGGACCTCGACGACGTCGGCGGCTCCCTCGACGGCCGATGACGTGGTGGCCCGGGTGAAGGCCAGGGGGTCGGTCAGGGGCAGGCGGCGCTGGTCCTTCTCACCGGTCTCCAGGACCATGGAGTGCCAGCCGGCGGCGACGACCTGGCCGGGGAAGGCGCCCACGAGCCTACCGCGCAGCCAGGCCCGGGTGGTGGCGGGAGGCTCCCCGAGGGCCGCCGCAACCTCCTGGCCGTCGAGCCCGCCTCTCGCCGCGGCGCCGGCCGGCACCCGCTCGGCCAGGCCGCGCCCTGCCGGGAACAGCTCGGACCAGGCCAGGTCGACGGCGCGGAGGACGTCACGTCCGCGCTCACCGGGGTGACGGCGGGCGGTGGCGTCCAGGAGCTGCTTCTTGGCGACCCACTCCAGGTGCCCGGCGGGACCTCCCGACTCTCCGACCTCGCCGCCTGCGGCGCGCAGGGCCTCGAGCTCGCGCAGGGAGGCCTCCCAGAAGGCCAGGACCGCTCCGGTCTCGGCCCCGTCGGTGTCGCGGCCGTCGGCCAAGGCGAGCAGATCCGGGTGGAGGGGATCGCCCGCCGGCGCCGGCGCGCGGCGCCCCTGGCCCCTCAGGTGGGTGCGCACCGCGTCGAGGTAGTGCTCCAGGATCTCCAGGGCGCTCATGCGCCGCCCGTCGGAGAGCTGGAGGGCTCCTCCCAGGCGGGTGTCGCGGGAGACGTCTCGGGCCTGGGCCACCGGGTCGGCCAGGCTCAGGCGGCGCCAGGCGTCGGGGACGCCGTCGGCCAGCACCTGGAGCACCAGGGAGGTCATGCCGAGCTTGAGCCAGGTCATGGTGTCGAAGCAGGAGGCGTCCCCGGCCACCAGGTGGAGGCGCCGCCAGCGCTCGGGGTCGGCGTGGGGCTCGTCGCGGGTGTTGACCAGGGGGCGGTCCACCGTGGTGCCCAGGCCCACGATCTTCTCCAGGTAGTCGGCCCTCTGGCTGACCTGGAAGTCGGCGTCCCGGGAGACGGCACCGGTGCCGACCCGGCCGGATCCCACCAGGAGCGGTCGGACCACGAGCAGTGGCACCAGGGCCTCGACGAGGTCGTCGAAGTCGAGTGAGCGGGGCACGAGGTAGTTCTCGTGCGTGCCGTAGGTGGCGCCCTTGCCGTCGACGTTGTTCTTGAACAGCCGGGCCGCCACGCCGCGGCGGCGCAGCAGGTCCGCTCCCCTGGCCACCAGGAGGTCCCCGGCCCGGTCGGCCAGGGCGGCCTGCGCGGCACCAGTGCACTCGGGGGTCGCGTACTCGGGGTGCCCGTGGTCCACGTAGAGGCGCCCGCCGGTGGGCAGGCAGGTGGCGGTGCCGCGCTGCCAGGCCTCCTCCTGGGCGGTCAGGCGCACGACGGCGGTCGTGCGCAGGCGCCCGGGGACGGGCCCCTCGAGGGAGCCGGCTCCAGGGACGTCGGTGAGCATGGAGGGGTCGACCGCCGAGCGGTCCACCTCGAAGCCACGGGCGTCGCGCAGTGGGTACTCACCCGAGTAGTCCCAGCGCACGCCGTCGCTGCGCCCCCGCTCACGCTCGGCCTCCAGGCAGGCGGCCACGACCTCCTCAGGCTCGGCGCCGAGGATCCCGTACTCGGTCTCCAGGCCCATGACCGTCACCTCGCGGCCGGGAAGGCGCCGCGCGTCCGTGGGGAGCACCACCGCTCACTCCTCTCGGGGGCGCTGGAGCACGGTCATGGAGACGACCGGGGCCCCGCGCCGCCCGCTGACGCGGGCCCAGTCGTCGGGGTGGACGGTGGCTGGCAGGCCCTCGTTCTCAACGATCTCCTCGATGACGGCACGACGCAGGTGCTCAGCCGTCAGGCCACGCCGCCCGCTGGTGACCACGTCCTTGACCGCCGCCTTCTTGGCCCGGTCGACGATGTTGGCGAGCATGGCGCCGCTGACGAGATCGGCGACGTGGAGGATCTCGACCTGCCCGTCGGAGCGGGTGAGCTCGACCATCTCGGTGGCGCGACGGCGGATGTAGAGCGCCTCGACCACCTGGCCGATGAGGGCGTCCACCGCCCCCTGCGCCCCACCGTGGGCGGCCAGGAGCCCCTCGCTGATCGGTAGGTCCGGCGTCAGGTAGGTCGCCAGGATCTCACCGGCCCCTTGCCGGTCCGGCCGGCCGATGCGGATCTTGACGTCGAGGCGGCCCGGACGCAGGATCGCCGGGTCGATCATGTCCTCGCGGTTGGTGGCCCCAATGACCACGACGTTGTCCAGCTCGTCGACGCCGTCGATCTCGGCGAGCATCTGCGGGACCACGGTGGTCTCCACGTCCGAGGACCGTCCGGACCCGCGGGTGCGGAACAGGGAGTCCATCTCGTCGAAGAAGACGACGACGGGCACCCCGGTGGCCGCCTTCTCCCGGGCGCGGGCGAAGATGACGCGGATGCGCCGCTCGGTCTCGCCGACGTACTTGTCGAGCAGCTGGGGCCCCTTGATGTTGAGGAAGTAGGCCTCGCCGCGCCCGCCCGCCCCCAGGGAGGCGGCGACGGCCTTGGCGATGAGGGTCTTGCCGCAGCCGGGCGGCCCGTAGAGCAGCACGCCGCGCGGCGGGGTGAGGCGGTGCTCGCGATAGAGGTCGGGGTGCAGGAACGGCAGCTCGACGGCGTCGCGGATGAGCTCGATCTGCTCGCCCAGTCCCCCGATGTCCTCGTACCCGACGTCGGGCACCTCCTCCAGGACGAGCTCCTCGACCTCGGAGCGCACGACGGGGCGCAGCGCCATGCGCACGGCCAGGTCGGCCACGAGCGCGTCCCCGACCCGGGGGCGGTGGTCGGTCAGGGTCGCCGAGAGGCTGAGAACCTGCTCCTCGTCATGACGGGCCAGGACCAGGACGGTGGCGTCGTCGTAGGTCTCCTTGACGGTGACGACCTCGCCGAAGCGCGGCGAGGGGGTAGTGGCGGTGATGACGAGGTGCTCGTTGAGGACGACGTCGTCGCCCGGGTGCAGGGACGAGGCCACGACCGCGGGCCCCACGCCCACGCGGTGACGGCGCCCGGCGATGGAGACGTCGGCGGTGCGCGCGGTGGCGTCAACGGCCAGGACGGTGGCGTGCGCCAGGGGCGGGAGCTGGAGGGCCTTGACGTCCTCGTGCAGCGCCGCCAGCTCCTGGCGCGCCGCCCGCAGGGCGTTGGCCAGGTGGGTGTTCTTGCGGCTGAGCACGGCCGCCTGCTCGGCGAGCTCACGCAGACGGTCCGTGACGTCCTCAGCGGTGCTCCCGGAGGCGCTGCTCGCGACGTCCGGCAATGATGGCGCTGACGGCAGTGACGGCGATGTCTCTGACTCTCCCACCGGGTCCTTGTGCTCCACCGGCTCCTCGTCCATGCGCATCCTCCTTGACTCCGGTTCGCCTCCGGCCGGCACCGGTCCGGGTCCTCCTCGACCCTCACTGGTACAAGCGTACCAATCAGTGCTCGTTTCGTAACCCGATTCCGCCCCCTCCGCGCCGGTGGGCACCGACGTCGTCCGCGAGCCGTCCGCGGACCTCACACCAGGCCGTGTCGAGGCCTGCGGCCGCGCCGTGACAGAATCGGCCCCATGTCTGAGACCCCCACCAGCCACACCGCTGACCAGCCTTCGTCCAGCCGTCTGCTGCCCTCCGAGCCGCACAGCCCGCGGGTGCCGGCCAAGGTGTCGACCGACGGCCTGGAGACCACCTGGGGCGAGCGCTGGGAGGCCGAGGGGACCTACGCCTTCGACCGCAGCGCCGAGCGCGCGGAGGTCTTCTCCATCGACACCCCGCCGCCGACGGTCTCCGGCTCCCTGCACGTGGGGCACGTCTTCTCCTACACCCACACCGACACCGTGGCCCGCTTCCAGCGCATGCGCGGTAAGGCGGTGTTCTACCCCATGGGCTGGGACGACAACGGCCTGCCCACCGAGCGCCGGGTCCAGAACTACTTCGGGGTGCGCTGTGACCCCTCGCTGCCCTACGACCCGGACTTCACCCCGCCGCACACCGGCGGCGAGGGCAAGTCGATCAAGGCCCGCGACCAGGTGCCGGTCTCACGGCGCAACTTCGTCGAGCTGTGCGAGCGCCTCACGGTCGAGGACGAGAAGCAGTTCGAGGCCCTGTGGCGCCGCCTGGGCCTGAGCGTGGACTGGTCGCACACCTACCAGACGATCGGCGAGCGGGCCCGCAAGGTGGCCCAGACCGCCTTCCTGCACAACCTCGAGCGCGGAGAGGCCTACCAGGCGGCGGCCCCCGGCCTGTGGGACGTCACCTTCCAGACGGCGGTGGCCCAGGCCGAGCTGGAGTCGCGCGAGTACCCCGGCTTCTACCACCGCCTGGCCTTCCACATCGTGGATGAGGCGGCCGCCGCGAAGGCCGCGGCCGCCGGAGCCCCGGTGGAGAACGGTGTCGACGTGTGCATCGAGACCACCCGCCCCGAGCTGCTGCCCGCCTGCGTGGCCCTGGTGGCCCACCCCGACGACGAGCGCTACCAGCCCCTGTTCGGCACCACGGTCTCCTCCCCCGTCTTCGGCGTCGAGGTGCCGGTCCTGGCGCACCCGGCCGCGGAGAAGGACAAGGGCGCCGGCATCGCCATGTGCTGCACCTTCGGTGACACCACCGACATCGACTGGTGGCGCGACCTGCAGCTGCCGCTGCGCGCGATCCTGCGCAAGGACGGCCGCATCGAGACCGAGACGCCCGAGTGGATCACCTCCGAGGCCGGCCGCGAGATGTACGCGGCCATGGCCGGCAGGACCGCCTTCTCAGCCCGCGAGGCCCTCGTGGAGCGCCTGGCGCAGACCGGCGAGATGCGCGGCGAGCCCACGAAGACGGTGCGTCAGACGAACTTCTTCGAGAAGGGCGACAAGCCCCTGGAGATCGTCACCTCCCGCCAGTGGTACATCCGCAACGGCGGCAAGGAGTGGACCAGCCCGGCCTCCGGCACCGACCTGCGCGACGAGCTGCTGGAGCGCGGCCGCCAGCTGGACTTCCACCCCGACTTCATGCGCGTGCGCTACGAGAACTGGGTGCGGGGCCTGAACAACGACTGGCTGGTCTCGCGCCAGCGCTTCTTCGGCGTCCCCTTCCCGCTGTGGTACCAGGTCGGGGCCGACGGCGAGGTCGACTACGACGCGATCCTGACCCCGGACGAGTCCGAGCTGCCGGTGGACCCCTCCTCCGACGTCCCGGCCGGCTACACCGAGGACCAGCGCGGCGAGCCCGGCGGCTTCGTCGGCGAGCTCGACATCATGGACACCTGGGCCACCTCCTCCCTCTCTCCCCAGCTGGCCTCGGGCTGGCTGACCGATGAGGACCTCTTCGACCGGGTCTACCCGATGGACCTGCGTCCCCAGGGTCAGGACATCATCCGCACCTGGCTGTTCACCTCGGTGGTGCGCGCGGACCTGGAGTTCGCGGCCCTGCCGTGGAGGAACGCCGGCCTGTCGGGCTGGATCCTGGACTCCGACCACAAGAAGATGTCCAAGTCGAAGGGCAATGTCGTCACCCCCATGGGCCTGCTGGAGCAGTACGGCTCCGACGCCGTGCGCTACTGGGCCAGCTCGGCCCGCCTGGGCCTGGACGCGGCCTTCGAGGAGACCCAGATCAAGATCGGCCGGCGCCTGGCCATCAAGGTCCTCAACGCCTCCAAGTTCGCCCTGTCCATGGGGATCCCGTGGGACGCCGATGAGGCCACCGTGGCCGCAGCGCCCGCTCCCTGCCTGGACGCCTCGGTGGTCAGCGAGCCGATCGACCGCGCGGTCCTGGCCGCGCTGGCCGACGTCGTCGACGCCGCCACGGCCGCCTTCGAGGAGTTCGGGCACGCCCGCGCCCTGGAGGTCACCGAGTCCTTCTTCTGGACCTTCTGCGACGACTACATCGAGCTGGTCAAGGACCGGGCCAACGACTTCGACGGCTCCCACGACGCCGCGGCCGTGCGCTCGGCGCGGGCGACGCTGGCGATCGCGGTGGACACCTTCGTGCGCCTGCTGGCCCCCTTCCTGCCCTTCGCCACCGAGGAGGTGTGGAGCTGGTACCGCACCGGCTCGGTGCACCGGGCCGCCTGGCCGCAGTCCGCCGGTCTGCGTGAGGCCGCCGCCGGGGCCGACGCCGAGCTGGTCGCCCGCGCCGGAGCCGCCCTGGCCGCGCTGCGCAAGGTGAAGTCGGAGGCCAAGACGAGTCAGAAGACGCCGATCCTCTCGGTGACGCTGGCCGTGGCCCCCGACCGCCCCGAGTACGCCCAGGCCGTCGAGGCGGTACGGGCGGACCTGACCGAGGCCGCCAAGGTGACCGGCCCCTTCACCGTGGAGCAGGCGGCTCAGGCCGCGGACGCCGACTCGGCCGAGGGAGCAGCCCCGGTGAGCGTGACCGCCGCCGAGCTCGGCGAGGCCCCGGCCAAGCCGGCCAGGAAGAAGTGAGTCTCTAAGCACTCCGGCGGCCGCATCGGCTGTGTCTCAACAAGAAACTCATAGAAGACACGGCTCCGTGGAGCCACGGTCACGCAGTACCGCGGACATGAGCGCGCGGTGCTCGGCAGGAGCCGGGTGCCCCCTCAGACGGGCCAGCAGAGTGGAGCCCGCCGCGGCCCCCATCGCCTCACGGTCCACGCTCATCTCACTGAAGGCCTGCCCCTGGCGTCCGCCGTACTCCGTGACGCCGAGGGTGAGCACCGACAGGTCGGCGGGGATGGACAGTCCGTGAACCTTCGCCGCGCACGCGAGCCCCACCAGCGCGGCCGGGTTGTTGGAGACGACGGCAGTGCATCCGTCCGCGAGGCCGTCGGCGCCTACGACGTCACCGCCGGCCAGTGCCAGCTCCGGCACCTGGCGTACCAGGAGATCCACTCCCAGGTCGCCGGCGGCACGCAGGAGCTCGTGGCCCTGGTCCTGGCGGGCGTGGGAGTCATCGTGCGCCGTCTCGCGCAGAAGCGCCACGATGCGCCGGTGCCCGAGCCCGGCCAGGTGCGCGATGGCCGCCCCGGCCATCTGCGCGAAGTCGGTGTCGATGCCCGGGGCCCCATCGCTGCGCCCCGAGGAGCCGATGAGGACGGTGGGGACCTTCTCCTTCAGGAGCATCTCCTCACGCTCATCACCCTGGGCCACGTCCATGAGGACGACCCCGCCCAGGGATCCGGAGCGCACGAGCGAGCGCAGCTCGATCAACGACGCCGGAGACTTCATGACCGGAATGACCACCTGGATCCCACTGGGCTCCAGGGCCCGACGAACGCCGTCGACGTAGTCGAGGTCGTTGGCGTCGATAGTGGCGCGCTGGCGCCGGAACAGGACCCCCACGGTGCGCAGCACCGGTGAGGCCAGGGAGCGGGCGGCGGTGTTGGGGTGGTAGCCGAGCTCGCGCACGGCCCGCATGACCCGCTCCCGGGTGCTGGAGCGCGTCGAGCGCTGGCCGGACAGGACGTAGGTGACGGTCGAGGGCGACACGCCGGCCGCCCTGGCCACGTCAGCGCGGGTCGCCGCCATCGAGTCCTCCTGCGGCGAGCTCCAGCCAGCAGGCGCCGTTAGGCGGCACGACGACGGTGCTCACAGCATCCGCAGCATCCCCTGCGCCCCCGGTGTCCGCTCCGTCCTGGTCAGCCGGGTGCCAGGAGGTGATGAGGGGCGCACCGAGGCCCTCAAGCCTCACCGGGTGCTCGGTGGTGTTGAGGACGACGCCGGTCTCCCAGTTGCGCAGCAGCAGGACACCGGGCTCGGCGGCGAGCCACTCCACTGAGCCTCGTCCAAGCCGGCGCTCGCGGCGCAGGGCGATGGCCCGCCGGTACAGCATGAGGGTTGACCCCGCCAGCCCTTCCTGGGCCTGGGGCGAGTACTCGCCCCACCCCTCGGGCTGAGGCAGCCAGGTGCGGCCGGTGGCGCTGTAGCCGTACGAGGCTCCGTCGCGCCTCCACGGCAGGGGGACTCTGCAGCCGTCGCGGCCCGGCACGAGGTGGTTGGTGCGCTCCCACAGGGGGTCCTGGCGGGCCTCGTCCTCCATGGTGGTGTGCTCGGGCAGTCCCAGCTCCTCACCCTGATAGAGGTAGGCGCTGCCGGGCAGGCCCAGCATGAACAGGGTCGCGGCGCGCGCCCGGGCCAGGCCGAGCTCGGCATCGGGCTGGGGGTCCCTCGGCCCGATCCCGGGGTCGGTGTCCATGTCCGCGGGATAGGCCAGACGGGAGGCGTGTCGCACGACGTCGTGGTTGGACAGCACCCAGGTGGCCGGTGCCCCGACGGCACCGTACTCATCCAGGGAGACGTCGATGACGCGGCGCAGCTCGGCGGCGTCCCACCCGGCGATGAGGAACGGGAAGTTGAAGGCCTGACTCATCTCGTCGGCGCGCACGTACAGGGCGGCCTCCGCCTCGGTGGGCACCCAGGCCTCAGCGACCATGAGGATGTCCTGTCCTACCTCGTCCAGGACGCGGCGCCACTCGCGGTAGATGTCGTGGACCCCGGGCTGGTTGAAGGCGGGGCCGACGTCGGGCAGCTTCTCGCGGGCGGCGGCCCCGTCCTCACCCCGCGGGCCGACGACGTTCCACCGGTCGGGGCCGAGGTCGTCGTCGGGCAGTCCCTCGGCCTTGACCAGGCCGTGGGCGACGTCCACGCGGAACCCGTCGATGCCGCGCTCCACCCAGAAGCGCAGGAAGGCGCGGAAGTGCTCGTGGACCTCCTCATTGGACCAGTTGAAGTCGGGCTGCTCGGCGGCGAAGAGGTGGAGGTAGTACCAGTTGCGGTCCTCGCTGCAACCGGTGACGGGCTCCACCGGCTGCCAGGCGGGGCCGCCGAACAGCGAGCCCCAGTTGTTCGGGGCGCCGTCGTCGCTGTGGCGGAAGATGTAGCGGTCGCGCTCGGGCGAGCCAGGACCTGCGGCCAGGGCGGCGCGGAACCACTCGTGCCGGTCGGAGGAGTGGTTGGGAACCAGGTCGATGACCACCCGGATACCGGCCTTGTGGAGGTCGGCGACGAGGGCGTCGAGGTCCTCCAGGCTCCCGTACTCGGGCGCCAGGTTGAAGTAGTCGGAGACATCGTAGCCGGCGTCAACCTGGGGTGAGGGGTAGAAGGGCGAGAGCCACACGGCGTCGACGCCGAGCGCGACCAGGTGGTCGACGTGCTCTCTCACTCCCTGGATGTCTCCGATCCCGTCACCGTTGGCGTCGGCGAAGGAGCGGGGGTAGATCTGGTAGATGACGGCGTCGCGCCACCAGGCGTCGGTGTCGGTGCGCGGCGGAAGGCTCTGGGAGCAGGAGCTGGTCGAGGTCATGGGTGGGTGGTCCTGGTCGGGCCGCGGCGCTGCGGCGAGGTGAGGGCTAAGGAGCCGGAAGGAGACGGCTGAGACGGACGACGAGTGCCCCAGACGTTCTCCGCGGGGCGGCGGCGCGGCGCTGCCGCCCCGCAGAGAGACGCTGTGACGTGCGAACCCTACAGCGCGGGTTCGGGCGGCCTCGGCCCTACTGCTTGAGACCGCCGGCGGCCAGTCCCGCCACGATGCGGCGCTGGAAGAAGAGCACCATGAGGACCAACGGCAGCGTCATGATGACGCCGGCCGCCATCTGGGAGCCGAAGGGCGTGTTGAACTGGGAGTCCCCGGTGAACTTCGACAGCAGCACGGTAGCCGGCTGCATCGAGGGGTTGATGATCATCGTGACGGCCACGAGGAACTCGTTCCAGGCGCCGATGAAGATGATGATGGCGGTGGTGAAGATGCCCGGCGCGGCCAGTGGGAGGATGACCTTGCGGAAGGCCTGTCCGGGGGTGCAGCCGTCGACCATGGCGGACTGCTCGAGCTCCTGGGGCATCTGCCTGAAGAAGCTCGTCAGGTTCCACACGGCCAGTGGCAGCGAGAAGGACAGGTCCGGAATGATCATCGCCTGGTAGGTGTCCGTCCAGCCCCAGGCGGCGAAGTTCTTCAGCAGCGGCACGATGATGGCCACGAGCGGGAACATCGAGGTGGCGATGATGAGGAGCATCAGCAGGCCCTTGCCGCGGAAGTCGAGGCGCGCCAGGGCGTAGGCGGTGAAGGTGGCCACGGCCAGCGCCACGATCGTCACGACGATCGAGACGATGAGGGAGTTGATGAGGCCGTTGCCGAAGTCGTTCTTCGAGGAGAAGACCGCCTTGTAGTTCTCCAGGGAGGGGTTGCGGGGCCACCAGCTGTTCTCGAAGATCTCGCTGTCGGGGCGCAGCGAGGAGACCAGCATCCAGTAGAAGGGCGCCAGGCAGTAGATGACGATGAGGACGATACCGACGGTGGAGAAGACGCTTCCCCAGTCTCTCTTGGTCTTGTTGACCGGTGCGGCGGTTGAGGTGCTCATGCCTGCTGGCTCCTTTCAGTAGCCGTCTGGGAGGCCGGGGTGGAGGAGCCGGAGCGCTTGAAGAAGGCGCTGACCGGCAGCTTGCGCTCATTGCGCTTGCGCCGAGCCTCATCGTTGCCGCTGAGGTCGGTGTTGGTGATCTTCAGGAAGGCGACGGCGAAGACGAAGACGTAGAGGAACAGGATGAGGGCGTAGGCCGCGGCACTGCCGTAGCGGGAGTTGGAGCTCTCGTCCTGCACGAGCATCGAGAGGGTCTCCACGCTGCTCTTCCTGGGGCCGATGAGGATGTAGGGCAGGTCGAACATGCGCAGGGCGTCCAGGGCCCGGAAGACCACGGCCACCACGAGCGCCGGCTTGACCAGCGGGAGGGTGATGGAGGTGAAGCGCTTCCAGGCGCTCGCGCCGTCGATCTTGGCCGCCTCGTAGACCTCGTCGGGGATGAGCTGGAGCCCGGCCAGGGTGAGCAGACCGATGTAGGGCGCCGTCTTCCACACGTCGGCGATGATGATGGCCGTCTTGGCGCTCAGGTCACCCGAGGCCCACATGACGTGCTGGCCCAGGATCGCGTTGGCGACGCCGTTCTGGTTGAAGATCCAGCCCCACAGGATCGCGGAGACGGCGGTGGGGATCGCCCAGGGCACGAGGATGGAGGCGCGCACGATGCCGCGCCCCTTCATGGCCTTGTGCATGATGAGCGCCATGGCCACACCGAGAACGGTCTCCAGGACCACGGTGACCACGCCGAAGAGGGTCGTGTTGTAGAAGGCGACCCAGAACCTCTCCCCTGCGCTGGAGAAGATGTCGGTGTAGTTCTTCAGGCCCACGAAGGGCTCGGTGGTGGAGAAGAAGCCGTCGTCCTGCAGGCGGGGCCGCCCGAAGAGCGACTGGTAGAGGGACTGGGCGATGGGGATGAGAATGACGATGGTCAGCACCAGCACCGTCGGCGAGATGAGCAGCCAGGCCAGACGGGCCTGCGCCTTGGAGCTCTTGGACTGGCGGTTGACGACTTGTTCGGAGTGCGTCGTTGTACTCATGAGTGTCCTTTGACCGTCCTTTTGACTGTCCTTTTAACTGTCTTTCTTGACATGACCGGTTTGTCTCAGGGGCGCTGCCCGCGGCAGCAGCCGTGGCTGGGGCTAGCCCTCCAGCTTCTTCAGGTCGTTGCTCAGCGCGGTGATGACGTCCTGGGAGGAGCGGCTTCCCGGCTGCTGGATCGTGGGGTAGATGTTGTCCTGGATCTTCGCGGTGACGTCGCCGTAGTAGACGGCCTGGGGACGGCTCTTGGCGTTCTCAAGACTCTGCTTGAGGATCGGCAGGTAGGGGAAGTCCTTGAGGAGCTCAGGATCGTCGTAGAGCGAGCCGAGAATCGGGGCGAGCGTCTGGGTCTGCAGCTGGTATCGCTGGGACTCCTCGCTGATCCACCACTTGACGAACTTCAGCGCGGTGGCCTTGTTCTTCGAGCCCTTGGCGATAGCGCAGTTGTGCCCGCCCAGGGTGGGGACGAAGTCCTTGCTGTTGATGCTCGGCAGGGCGGCGACGTCGAACTTGTCCGTCCCCAGGGCCTCCTTGTTGTTGGCGTACTGGTAGGGCCACTGGCGGTAGAAGAGGAGGTCGCTCTTCTCGAAGGCGTTACGGCCGTCCTCCTCCTTCCACTCCAGGGACTCCTTGGGGATGTAGCCCTGGGAGAAGCCGTCGACGAGCCACTGCAGGCCGGTAACCGACTCACTGGAGTCGACGATGACCTGGTTGTCGGCGTCGTAGAAGCCGCCGCCGGCGGTGTGGATGAACTCCGAGGCGCAGCAGGTCAGCCCCTCATACTTGGCGAACTGCCCACCGAAGCCGCCGATGCTCTCATGGCCGGGAAGGGCCCTCACCTTGTCGATGGCGGCCTTGACCTCGTCCCAGGTCGTGGGGACCTCGACGCCAGCCTCGGCCAGGAAGTCCTTGCGGTAGAACATGACCGGGGCGTCGGTGGCGAAGGGGACCGCGAAGAGCTTGTCCTTGTAGACGCCCGTCTTCCACACGGGATCGAGGATGTCGTCGTTCTTGAGCTCGTCCTCGGGCAGCTCGACCACCCACCGGTTGGCAGCGAACTCGGAGACCCAGACGTTGTCCAGTGAGATGACGTCGTAGGCGTTGGAGTTGATCCTGGCGGCGTTGACGAAGGCGGTGCGCTGCTGGTCGGCCTCGGCGGAGAGCTCGATGAGCTTGACCTCCTCACCCGGGTTGGCCTTGTTCCACTCATCGATCCTGGCCTGGACCTTGCCGGCTGAGTTGTCCTTGCCCTGGACCCAGGTGATCGGTCCGGTGCCTTCAAAGGTGACGGGGCCGTCGTCGTCGTTCCCGCTGGAGGTGGAGCAGGCCGCGATGGAGGCCAGCGCCGCCGCCAGGGCCGAGCCCTGGATGAACTGACGACGGGGTAGGGGTGTCATGCGTGTTTCCTCCTTGAAACTGCTTCGGAGCCCACCGGCTCCGTTCCGGAAGGACCCACATCGTCGACGCGCGTCGACTAGGGCATGAGACTTACGTTACACACCCGTGACCGGCCGGTCAAACCGTTTCGTATTCGTTCTTCCCGCCCCCTCGGGGACAACGCCTCAGCCCCGGCACGGCAGGCCCGACGACGATGCCCTGTGATCGCCACGAGACCACCCGGCACCACCTGTGAAAACCTCCACAGCCGCCCCCTCGTTCTCTCACCTCAACGGAGCGTCCCCTGTCGAACGGGCTGACACAATGAGGCCGTGAGCTCTCGCCCCTCCTCGCCCCACGGCACCAGCACCAGGCCCCACGCTACCCCGGCCGTATGACCGGCGGGGTCTCCAGTACCGAGATCCCCTTCCAGCCGGAGGAGCACTGGTCGGTTCCGTGGCTGCTCGCCGACCGCATCGCCCGCAGCGGCGACAAGCCGCTCGTGGCCCGCAAGTCCTCCGTGTCAGGGGACTGGCAGGAGGTCTCCGCCCGGGTCTTCGGCGAGGAGGTCGCCCACGTGGCCGCGGGGCTCATCGGCATGGGGCTTCAGGCGGGCAGCGCCGTCGGCATCATGGCGCACACCTCCTACGACTGGTTCCTGCTGGACATGGCGATCGCCCGCGCGGGCCTGATCTCGGTACCCATCTACGAGACGAGCTCGGCCGAGCAGGTCGAGTGGATCATCACCGACTCCGACGTGCGTCTAGTCATTACCGAGAGCGGGACCCTGGCCGAGCTCGTGCGGGGTGCCGTCGCCGCCGTCGGGAAGACGGTGGAGGTCCTGGCGCTGGACTCCGACGCCATCACCACGATCGTCCAGGCCGGTTCGGGCATCAGCCCCTCCCAGGTCGATGAGCGCTCCAACGCCCTGAGGGTCGACGACGTCTACTCCATCATCTACACCTCCGGCACGACCGGTCGTCCCAAGGGGGTGGAGCTCACTCACCGCAACGCCGTCGGCATCCCCTACCACGGGGTGCGCTACCTGCCCGGTGTCCTGTGGGGCGGCAACGTGCGCCTGCTGCTGTTCCTGCCGCTGGCCCACGTCTACGCCCGTTGCCTGCAGCTGCTGTCCCTGGCCGGGGAGGGCGTGCTGGGGCACACGCCCGACGTCAAGACGCTCCTGCCGGACCTGCAGTCCTTCGCCCCCTCCTACGTCCTGGCCGTTCCCCGCGTCCTGGAGAAGATCTACAACGCCGCGGACGCCAAGGCCGGCGGTGGGGCGAGGCTCAAGCTGTTCCGCTGGGCCGCCAAGGTCGCCATCGCCTACTCCCGTGCCCTGGACACCCCCGAGGGCCCCTCCCGCCGCCTGCGGCGGGCGCACGCGGTGGCCGATCGTCTGGTCTTCCGCAGGATCCGCGCCCTCATGGGCCCCAACGCTCGTTTCATCATTTCCGGCGGAGGCCCGCTGGGGCAGCGCCTGGGCCACTTCTACCGCGGCCTGGGACTGGTCATCCTGGAGGGCTACGGCCTGACCGAGACGATCGGCCCGGTCAGCGTCAACGCCGACTGGCTCAACAAGATCGGCACTGTCGGCCCGCCCGTGTGCGGCAACGAGATCCGTATCGGCGAGGACGACGAGATCCAGGTCCGGGGCCTGGGCGTGTTCTCCGCCTACCACAACAACCCCGAGGCCACCGCCGAGTCCTTCACCGCCGACGGCTGGTTCCGCACCGGTGACATCGGTGCCCTCGACGAGGACGGCTACCTGCGCATCACCGGGCGCAAGAAGGAGCTCATCGTCACCGCCGGCGGCAAGAACGTCGCCCCCACCCAGCTCGAGGACCGGCTGCGCGGCCACCCGCTCGTCAGCCAGGTGCTCGTCGTCGGGGACGGGGAGCCCTTCATCGCCGCGCTCATCACGCTGGACAAGGAGATGCTTCCCCAGTGGCTGCGCAACCACGGGCTGCCGGCCATGGACGTCATCGAGGCCTCCGCCCACCCGCAGGTGCTCGCCGCCCTGGACCGGGCGGTGGCGCGCACGAACCGCGCGGTCTCACGAGCCGAGTCGATCCGCACCTTCCGGGTGCTGACCACCGACTTCACCGAGGCCAACGGCCTGCTCACCCCGTCGCTGAAGGTCAAACGAGGCCCGGTGATGGAGGCTCACGCCGACGTCATCGCGGACATCTACGGCTCAACGCGCAAGGGACCGCAGGAGTAGACGTCATCAACCGTTCTGGGTGGGCATACTTACAACCATGACCGACGCCTCCACGTCCCCGGCCGACGCCGTCTCCTCCGCCCCGTCCGGGGAGCACGTCACCGAGCTCCTGGTTCCGGTTCACGAGGGCATGACGACGCCCTGGGCGCTGGCTGAGCGCGTGCGCCGCAATCCCGACGGCGGGCTCATCGCCCGGACCTCCCCGCTGGGGCGGCGCTGGCGCGAGATGAGCGCCGGCGCCTTCCGCGCCCAGGTTCGGGAGGTGGCCGCGGGGCTGGTGGCCAGGGGTCTTGAGCCCGGCGACGCCGTCGGCATCATGTCGCACACGTCATACGAGTGGACGCTGCTGGACTTCGCCGCCTGGGAGGCGGGCCTGGTGGTGGTCCCCGTCTACGAGACCTCCTCGGCCGAGCAGGCCCAGTGGATCCTCACCGACGCCGGGGTGCGCCTCATCGTCGTGGAGAACGAGGCCATGGCCTCGATGGTCGGCGCGCTGGCCTCCACGGTGCCCGAGCTGGCGGAGCTGCAGGTCCTGTGCATCGAGCGCGAGGACGTCCTGGGGCTCATCGAGTCCGGCCGCGGCGTGGATGCCGAGGAGCTCGATCGGCGCACCGCGGCCCTGACCTCGCAGTCCCTGGCCACGATCGTCTACACCTCGGGCACCACGGGCCGGCCCAAGGGCGTCGAGCTCAGTCACGGCAACCTGGTGCACCTGTGCGTCAACGTCTGCCCGCACGTGCCCGAGGTGCTGGGCGGGGACGAGGTCCGCTTCCTGCTGTTCCTTCCCCTGGCCCACGTCCTGGGACGGTTCGTGGAGATCGCGATCGTGTGCTCGCGCTCGGGCGTGCTGGGGCACGTGCCCGACGTGCGCAACCTCGTGGCGGACCTGGGGTCCTTCCGGCCCACCGCGGTTCTGGCCGTGCCACGTGTCTTCGAGAAGATCTACAACGCCGCGGACGCCAAGGCGAGTGGAGCCAGGCAGAAGGTCTTCCGCCTGGCCGCCAAGACCGCGATCGCCTACTCGCGCGCCCTGGACACCCCCGAGGGGCCCTCACGCAGGCTCAAGGCTCAGCGCGCCGCCTTCGACCGACTCGTCTTCTCCACCCTGCGCTCCGTCCTGGGCGGGCAGGTCAGCCATGTCATCTCGGGTGGCGGGCCGCTGGGTGAGCGCCTGGGGCACTTCTACCGCGGCGCCGGGGTGAGCGTCCTGGAGGGCTACGGCCTGACCGAGACCATGGGGCCGTGCTCGGTCAACCTGCCCGGTGCCACCCGGATCGGAACCGTCGGCACACCGCTTCCCGGCTGCGCGATCCGCCTGGGCGACGACGGGGAGATCCTGGTTCGCGGCATCGGCACCTTCGCCGGCTACCACAACAATCCCGAGGCCACCGCCGAGGCCTTCACCGACGACGGCTGGCTGCGCACCGGTGACATCGGTTCCTTCGAGGGCGCCGAGGGGTTCCTGCGGATCACGGGGCGCAAGAAGGAGCTCATCGTCACTGCCGGCGGCAAGAACGTCGCCCCGGCTCCCCTGGAGGACCGGCTTCGGGGGCACCCGCTGGTCAGTCAGGTGCTCGTGGTCGGGGAGAACCGTCCCTGCGTCGGAGCGCTCGTCACCCTGGACGCGGAGATGCTGCCGCTGTGGCTGAGCTCCCACGGCCTGGAGGAGATGACCGTCGTCGACGCAGCCCAGGACCCGCGGGTGCGCGCCGCCCTGGAACGGGCGGTGGCCAGGACCAATGAAGCGGTCTCACGGGCCGAGTCGATCCGCACCTTCGAGGTGCTGCCCACGGACTTCACGGTGGCCAACGGCCTGCTCACGCCCTCGCTCAAGGTGCGCCGCGCCGAGGCGGAGAAGCGCTTCGCGGCCGAGATCGACGCGCTCTACACGCGCACACCACTGACACCGAGTGCCTCCGCCACGCCCTCGAAGGGCTGAAGGCCCTACGTAACTGCCTCCGTCGGTTCTGGCAGCTCCGCCTGCCGGGCGCGCTCAGCCTCGTGACCGTCGCGGATCTCCTCGTGGTGCTGGATGACCTCAGCGACGATGAAGGCGAAGAACTTCTCGGCGAAGACCGGGTCGAGGCCGGACTCCTCGGCCAGCGCCCGCAGTCGCGCCACCTGCTGGCGCTCGCGCCCGGGATCGGCCGGCGGCAGGTCCAGCTGAGCCTTGAGCAGGCCCACCTGCTGGGTGCAGCGGAAGCGCTCGGCCAGGAGATGAACGAGGGCAGCATCCAGGTTGTCGATGGTGGCACGGTAGACGGCCAGCTGCGGGGGGACGCCGGCCTGTCCCGCGCTCATGCGGTCCGGCTCCGCTCCCCCACCTTGACGGTCGAGCGCAGCGTGCCCGAGCCCGCCTGGTAACGGGGCTTCCCGGTACCTCTGACGGCATCGGCGTCGACGACGACGCGTCCGACCTCAGGCAGGGAGGGAACCTCGAACATGGCCTGCCCCAGGACCTCCTCCACGATGGAGGTCAGTCCGCGGGCCCCGGTCTTGCGCTCCAGGGCGAGAGAGGCCACCGCCTCGATGGCGGCGTCGGTCAGCTCGAGCTCGACGCCGTCGAGGCTGAAGAGGTACTGGTACTGGGACACCAGGGCGTTCTTGGGCTCGGTCATGACGCGTACGAGCTCGCGCACACCCAGGTCCTGGACGGTGGCGATGACGGGCAGGCGGCCGATGAACTCGGGAATGAGCCCGAACTTGTGAAGGTCCTCGGGGCGCACCGGGGAGGTGAAGATGTCCTGTGAGCCCGTGCTGACGCCCAGCTGCGCGCCGAAGCCCACCATCTGGGCGCCGGACTCCTTGCGCTGGCGCTGGCGCACGATCTCCTCGATCCCGGCGAAGGCGCCGGCGGCGATGAAGAGGATGTTGGTGGTGTCGATCTCCAGGAACTCCTGGTGCGGGTGCTTGCGCCCACCCCCCGGGGGCACGGAGGCCGTCGTGCCCTCGATGATCTTGAGCAGCGCCTGCTGGACGCCCTCGCCCGAGACGTCGCGGGTGATGGAGGGGTTCTCCGCCTTGCGGCCGATCTTGTCGATCTCGTCGATGTAGATGATGCCCTTCTCGGCGCGCTTGACGTCACCGTCGGCGGCCTGGATGAGCTTGAGGAGGATGTTCTCCACGTCCTCGCCCACGTAACCGGCCTCGGTCAGGGCGGTGGCGTCAACAATGGCGAAGGGGACATCAAGGAGGCGGGCCAGGGTGCGGGCCAGGTGGGTCTTGCCGGTTCCGGTCGGCCCCAGCAGGAGGATGTTGGACTTGCCCAGCTCCAGGCCGTCACCCTCGGCCACGGAGCGCTCCTTGACCTGCACGCGCTTGTAGTGGTTGTAGACCGCCACGCTCATGGCGCGCTTGGCGGCCTCCTGACCGATGACGTACTGGTTGAGGAAGTCGAAGATCTCCTGGGGCTTGGGCAGCTCGAGAGGAACACCGGCACCGGACTCGCCCAGCTCCTCATCGACGATCTCGTTGCACAGCTCGATGCACTCGTCGCAGATGTAGACACCGGGCCCGGCGATGAGCTTCTTGACCTGCTTCTGGCTCTTTCCGCAGAAGGAGCACTTGAGCAGATCCACACTCTCAGCGTTACGTGCCACAGTTTCCTCCAGATTCGTCATCGGTCCCCGTGCCCGGGCGGGCCCTGCGCCAGCCTACGGGCTGAGGCGGCAGGTGCACCCAGCACATGGCGGCGTGTCCAGTCCGCAATATGCCATGTTGAGCACCACGCTGCCAGCGTTTGTGCGTTTGATTTTCACCGGCTGCACGGTCAGCGCTCCCGCCGGAAGCCGGCGGGAGCGCCTTACGCGGTCTCAACGCGGTCTCGATACAGTCTCAGGTACCCTGCGACCGCCTCGCCCGAGGCTCAGGAGGAGTGCGGGGAGGCCGGTGTCTTGCGCGAGGTGAGCACCTGGTCCACGATCCCGTAGTCCTTGGCTGCCGCGGCCGTGAGGATCTTGTCCCGCTCGAGGTCGGCGTGGATCTTCTCGCGGTCCTGACCGGTGTGCGACGCCAGCGTGTCCTCCAGCCAGGAGCGCATGCGGTCGATCTCGTCGGCGACGATCTCGATGTCGCTGGCCTGCCCCTGCATCCCCTCCATGGCGGGCTGGTGGATGAGGACGCGCGCGTTGGGCAGGGCCAGACGCTTGCCCGGGCTGCCGGCGGCGAGGAGCACGGCGGCGGCGGAGGCGGCCTGTCCCAGGCAGACGGTCTGCACCTGCGGCTTGATGTACTGCATGGTGTCGTAGATGGCCGTCAGCGCCGTGAAGGATCCGCCGGGGCTGTTGATGTACATGGTGATGAGGCCGTCGGGGTCCTGGGACTCCAGGACCAGAAGCTGGGCCATGATGTCGTCGGCCGAGGCGTCGTCGACCTGGACGCCCATGAAGACGATGCGGTCCTCGAAGAGCTTGGCGTAGGGGTCCTGGCGCTTGAAGCCGTAGGCGGTGCGCTCCTCGAACTGGGGCAGCACGTAGCGGGCCTGCGGCATGGCGCCGGCCTGACGGGCGACGGCCTCGAAGTAGGGACGGGTCGAGGACATGTCAGTTGTCTCCGTTCTGCTTGCCGATCTCCCGGCTGGAGCGCACGATGTGGTCGACGAAGCCGTACTCGAGGGCCTCCTGGGCCGAGAACCAGTGGTCACGGTCGGAGTCGGCGATGATCTCCTCCACCGTGTGACCGGTGTTGGCCGCCGTGATCTCCGCGAGCTCCTGCTTCATCTTGATGATGAGGTCGGCGTTGATGCGGATGTCTGTGGCCGAGCCCCCGGCACCGCCAGAGGGCTGGTGCATGAGCACCCGGGCGTGGGGGGTGAGGTAGCGCTTGCCCTTGGCGCCGGCCGACAGCAGGTGCTGCCCCATGGAGGCGGCGAGCCCCGTGGCCACGGTGGCGACATCGGGCTGGACGTACTGCATGGTGTCGTAGATGGCCATGCCCGCGGTGACTGAGCCGCCGGGGCTGTTGATGTAGAGGTAGATGTCCCGCTCAGGGTCCTCGGCGGCCAGCAGCAGCATCTGGGCGCAGATGGCGTTGGCGTTGTCGTCACGCACCTCGGAACCGAGCCAGATGATGCGCTCCTTGAGGAGGCGGTTGTAGATGGAGTCGGTCAGCCCCAAGCCTGCACCGTTGGCGTCGGCTGCCTGGGGCGGGGCGACCGCAGCGGGTGTATAGAGCTCGCTCACGTCAGTCCTCTCATGTTCGGTATCGCCAACGCTAACGCGGCCCGCCCATCCACTATGCCCGCCATGACGCCCTTTTCGCCCACGGCGCAGGTGCGGGCCCCGAGCCCGACCCCGGCCCGCGGCAGCCCTGGGCCGAGGCCCCACCCCCCGACGCCGAGCACCGACGACCGCTCGCCCCACACCCTCAGGAGGGGCATCCAAAACATGACCAACCCCACATCTTCTTGTTATAACAAACATATACGATAGTCTTCCATTACCTATTTATGCGGATGCGGCCCGTGCGCCCCGGCGGCACGCGGACCAAGGAGGACGAACCGTGGAAGCGCATCAGCCACCGAAGCCGGAGGCGGCATCGACCGCCTCCCCCGCCGGATCCCCTTCGGAGCGCGGAACCAGGCAAGGACCCGAGGCGCAGCGCATGCAGGGGCACTGGCTGCTGGCCACGCTCGGCAAGAGAGTTCTGCGCCCGGGCGGAATAGGTCTGACCCGGCGTCTGCTGGAGGCCGCCGAGCCGACGTCGGCCGATCGCGTCGTCGAGCTGGGCCCCGGTGTTGGCAGGACCGCCGAGATCCTCCTGGCGGCGCGTCCCACCTCCTACAAGGGCGTGGACCCCAATCCCGAGGGTCGCGAGCAGGTCGCGGACGTCCTTGCCACCCACGGCCAGCGGACCGAGGCCGAGTACGTCGTGGCGGACGCCGCCGAGACCGGCCTGCCCGACGACAGCGCGGACCTCGTCGTCGGCGAGGCGATGCTGACGATCCAGTCCGACGACCACAAGCGCGAGATCATCGCGGAGGTCGCTCGCATCCTGGCGCCGGGCGGCCGCTACGCGATCCATGAGCTGGCCCTGCGCGCGGACCGCTCCCCCGAGGAACTCGAGGAGATCCGCAGAAGCATCTCCCGCACGATCAAGGTCGGAGCCCGACCCCTGACCGAGCCGGCCTGGGAGGAGCTGCTGCGTGAGGCGGGGCTCGAGGTGACCTGGACCGGCACCGCCTCGATGAGCCTGCTCGAGCCCTCGCGCATCGTCGAGGACGAGGGAGTCCTGGGCGCTCTGCGATTCTGGCGCGCCGTGCGGAGCACCCCAGGGGCGCGAGAGAGGGTCAACGCCATGCGGCAGAGCTTCCGCCTCCAGGGTGAGGCCCTGTGCGCCATCGGCATGGTCGCCCGCAAGCCCGGCTCCCCCGCAGCGAAGCCCGGGGAGAACCACGCTGATAACCATGCAGAGAGCACCGTGACGGACCAGGAGCCCGACGCGGCCGAGGCGGCCAAGGGCGCCCCTGACCGCGAGGCTTCCGCTTCATGACGGGCACTGCGGCAACCACCCCGGCCCTTGAGGGCCGGGCGGCGCAGCGCGATGAGGGCCGCGGCGAGCTCAGGCTCGAGCGCGTGACGATGATCCGCCGGGGCCTGACCCTGGTGAAGGACCTGTCCGTCACGGTCGGCCCCGGGCAGACCCTGGCAGTCACCGGTGCCTCCGGCGCCGGAAAGACGACACTGCTGCGGGCGATCTCGGGCCTGTCGGGCACGGACGCCGGCACCGTCTCCCGCCCCGACGGCCGCCTGTCCCAGGTCTTCCAGGAGCCGCGGCTCATGCCCTGGTACTCGGCGCACCGCAACATCTCCCTGGTCGTGGGCGGCCCGACGCCGGACCTGACAGCCGTCCAGTGGCTTGAGCGGGTGGGACTCGCCTCGGCCGGCCACCTCCCGCCGGCCCGTCTGTCCGGCGGCATGCGCCAGCGGGTGTCCATCGCCCGGGCACTGTCCACGCAACCGGCCCTGCTCCTGGTGGACGAGCCCTTCTCCGCCCTGGACCGCCCCCTGGCCACCGCGCTGCGGGCCGACCTCATCGCCCTGCTCGCCGACCAGGACGTCGTCACCGTCTGGGTCACCCACGACCCCGACGAGGCCGAGGAGGTCTCCCACCTCCACCTCCGGCTCGACGGCCCACCGGGAACCTGGCACCTGTCCGCCTGAGCCTCGGAGACCGGCAGCAGGCGCCCTGGAACCTTCCGAGCCCTTCGCATGCCCCCTCTTTTCTCCCACAACCCCTCCTACATCCTCACCCTCACCCATCTCGACCACGAAGGACCCGGCACCTTGACCACCACCACGACCAGCCGCAGCAACTCACGCGCCGACACCGCACGCGCCCTGGCAGTACCGATCGGGCGTCGTTCCCTCATGACCATGGCCGGACTCGGCCTCTTGTCGCCGGCGCTCCTGTCGGCCTGCTCATCGCGCTCGGGCAAGGCCTCCTCCAGCGGGACGGGCGGGCATATCGACACCCTGCGCGTGCACGTTCCCACCACCCTGGCCTACATGGCGCCGATGACGCTGTTCGGCCAGCAGGGCAAGCTGGCTCCGACGATCGGCAGGGCCACGGTGGAGAACTGGTCGAGCATCGACGTGATGAGGACGCTGCTCATGCAGAAGCAGACGGACCTGGCCGCCACCCCGTCCTACGCGGCGGCGAACCTGTTCAACAAGGGCGTCCCGCTGCGCCTGGTGGCGATGCAGGTGTGGGGCATGCTCTACGTCGTCGGCCCGGAGGGCTCGTCGGCGCAGGGTCTCGAGGCCCTGCGCGGCAAGACCGTGGCCGTGCCCATGCCGAACAACATGCCGGACCTCGTCTTCCGCTATCTGCTCGGGCAGAAGGGCTGGGACACGGACAAGGACCTGACGATCCAGAGCTACACCGATGGTCAGGAGGCCCTGTCCAACCTTCTGGCGGGCAACGCCGAGTTCGCGGTCCTTCCGGAGCATCCCGCCAGCGTCAGCCTGGCCAGGGCCAAGCAGCAGGGCAAGGTCCTGGAGCGGACGGCCGACCTCCAGCAGATCTGGTCCGAGGTGACCGGTGGGGAGGCGAAGTTCCCCATGGCCGGGCTCGTCATGCCGCAGGAGATCACGGACTCCAGCTCTCAGGCGGTCGGGGCGGTCCTCAACGAGGTGGAGGCCTGCATCGCGGCCACCAACGCAGCCTGCGAGGAGACCGTCAGCGCCATCTCCCAGCGGACTGAGGTTCCTGCACCGATCGTCACCGAGGTGATCCCCCGCCTCCAGCTGAACCTGGTCCCCGCGGCCCAGGCCAAGGACCAGCTGGTCGACTTCTACACCCGGCTGTCCACCATCAACCCGGACATCGTCGGCGGCAGGATGCCGGCCGACGACTTCTACCTGAAAGACCCTCGGTGACCCCGGACCGGCCTTCCGCCCTCGCACGCTGGCGCGCCCGGTTCCTGTGGTGGGCCGGCATTGGCCTGGCGATCCTCATCTGGCACTGGGCCGCTCTGGACCAGCCCGAGTACGCGCTCCCCGGCCCGGAGGCGACCTGGCGCGCCTTCCTGGGACTCATCGACGACGGCGACCTGGGCTGGACGCTGTGGCTGACTCTCTCCAGAGCCGTCGTCGGCCTGGGGCTGTCCTGCCTCATCGGCATCCCGACGGGCTGGGCGCTGGGCACCTGGACCTGGCTGCGCGAGCTGCTGGACTCCTGGGTGCAGGTCCTCATGGCGGTACCACCGATCGTGCTCGTCGTGGTCGGGATGATCTGGCTCGGCCCGACTGCGGGAGTCGTCATCCTGGTCGTCACCCTGGTCACCCTGCCGCTGCTGGTGGCCTCCATGCGCGACGCGGTCCTCAACGTCGACGGCGATCTGCTGGAGATGGCGACGGTCTTCTCCAAGTCCCGTCCGTGGACGATCCGCCGAGTGATTCTGCCTGCGGTCGCACCGCCGGTACTGTCTGCCGTGACGGTCGCCGTCGGGCAGTCCGTGAGGGTGACGGTCATGGCAGAGCTCCTGAGCACCCCGACGGGGCTCGGCGCGGAGGTCCAGCAGGCGCGCACCAACCTGGAGACTGCCGACGTCTTCGCCCTGTCCGTCATCATGGCCGCACTAACGCTCATGCTTGAGCTGTGCGTCCTGCGTCCATTGCGTCGTCGCCTCATGGCACGCTCATCCCAGCCCTCGTAGCCCACACGCTCTCACCAACCGTCACCCATCCGTCATCAACCACACCGAAGGAGCCCAGATGTCCCCCTCTTCGACCACCCCGTCCACCGAGTCCCTGTTCCGGCTCGGCCTCAACGACGCCCTCCCGATCTCCGACGAGGCCACGACCTCACGAGTCGTCGTCAACAACGACATCCTTCGCACCGTCGTCTTCACCTTCGACGCCGGTCAGGCCCTCACCGAGCACGCCTCTCCTCGCGCCGTGGTGGTCACGCTGCTGGAGGGCGAGATGGACTTCTCCATCGGCGAGCGCACCGAGCGAATGAGCACCGGGGACGTCATCTACCTGGCCCCCAACGACCGCCACGCCCTGACGGCCGTGACACCGTGCCGCATGCAGCTGGTGATGGTCGACGTCGACGAGATCAAGGCGACGGCCGTGAAGTGAGGCGGTGCGCAGCGCCTCGGCCGTCAATGAGTCCGCCGACCCGGCGGAGCGGCAGCGGCCAGATGGGCGGGGTACGGAGCGCTGAGCCCTCCGTACCCCGCCCATTCCTGTGGGATCCGCAAAACTAGAAGTATGTCAGGGTGCGTTGTAGGAGCAGTGGGATTCCTCTCGACCACGAGCATCACGCGCGGTATCACGCCTCACGCACATCTTCAGGCAGAAGAGGGCGGTCAGGCGACTCACGCTCCCTTGTAGGAAAACTAAACCTTCCGTAGGCTAGGTTGTGGGTGCCCGAGATCTTGACGTGACTCGCTTCCCACACCGTGGCACATGCCGGGCGGGCGTGGCACTATCGATTTTATCCACCCAGAGAACAACAGAGAACTCCACGAGGGCCTGCATGTCTGACGATCCCATCCCTCACTTCTCTGCTCAACCAGTCTACCACATTCTTTTACTCTTCAATAATCCCACTCCCTCCCGATCGTCACGCCTTCCGCCTGCCGCACCACCCAGTAAGGGGTTACCAGTGTCCAGCACGCCCGCACAATTCCATGCACCAGAGAGGACCGCCGAATGATCGTCATCACCCTGCTGGTGGGAATCCTATTCTGGATCGGAATTGACATATGGGCCGGTGTTACCTCGAAGTGGTACAAGGCGGTAAAGCTGGATCCCAGCATCAGCTCGGAGGACTTCAGTGTCCTCGTGCCGATCTACGGCAACGTCAAGTACCTCCAGAACGCGGACTACCTGCATCCCTACGGTGATCGGGTGGTACTGTGCACGACCTCCGGGGAGTCGGAGGAGTTCTATCGAGACCTCGAGGACATCGCCATTCGCTACGGATTCCGGATCTTCCGAAGCGAGTACGTTCCCCGCAAGGTGGGACGCAAGCGGAGCACCTCCGGCATCACCAGGGACACCGTGGTCCGAGACGCGCTGCTGGCCGCCCCGCTCAACTCCTACACCGTCTGCCTTGACGCCGACACCACGGCTCAGGAGCCGTTGACCCAGATCATCGGTGCCCTGGTGTCCACCAGGGCGGACTTCGCCTCGGTCACCATCGTGCCCCAGAAGAAGGGGCCCTTCATCGTCCAGATGCAGCGCCACGAGTACGTCGTCTCCATGCGCGCCCGCAGAATCATGCCCTGGCTGCTCAGCGGCGCCCTTCACATCGGCAAGACCGACGTCATGCGCCAGATCATGGCCCGCCACTCCCTGTTCTTCCAGGGCAACGACATCGAGTCCGGCATTATCGGGGACGCCCTGGGATACAAGGCGGTCCACATTCTTGCCCACGTCAACACCAATGCCCCTGACACGCTGTACGCCTGGTGGCGCCAGCGAATTGCGTGGAGCGGCGGATCCTTCCGGCTTTTCATCATCAACTTCAGGTTCGTCTTCCAGCACCCCTTCCTGTGGCTGTACAGCGGCATCGTCGTGATCAGTATGTTCATCCTCAGATGGATCGCTGTTGTCACTCCCGGTTGGACGCTCCTGCTCGCACTGTTCATCTACTACGCCGCGATCGTGTGGCTTCACTGGGACCACGGGAACAAGTGGCTCATCTTCCAGCCCTTCTACTGCCTCTTCGTCAGTCTCATCGTGGTTCCCATCGGGGTGGTGTACTACTTCAAGATGGCGATTCCCGAGCGCAATTTCGGAGTCATTCGTCCCAAGCGCAAGGAGCTGGTGACCGCCGGCTGATTCTCCGGCAGCTGCGCCGGATCAGCACGGCGCGGTCACAGACACAAAAAAGTCGGTGGGCCCACCTCCTTGAGGAGGTGGGCCCACCGACGTCCTACAGCTTCCGACCGGAGCAGGACGGCCTCTCCGTCCGCTCTCCGGTCAGCTCACTACGAGCTCACTCGGCTGCGTCGCCCTCGGCGGCGTCGTCGGCGTCGTCCTCGGCGGTGACCTCAGCAGCAGCAACGGCGGCGGCCTCAGCGGCGGCCGCGGCATCGTCCTCGTCAGAACCGATGTAGGCGGACAGGTTCACGGTCTCACCCTTGGAGTCGACGACCTTGGCCTGACGCAGCGCCATGGCCAGGGACTTGTTGCGGGCGACCTCGGAGACGAAGGCGGGGATCTGGCCGGCCTGCTGAGCGCCCTGGAGGAACTGAGCGGGCTCCATGCCGTACTGCTGGGCGGTCTGGAAGAGGAACTCGAGGAGCTCGTCCTGAGCCACGCCGATCTTGAGGTCCTCGGCCAGGACGTCGAGGATGATCTGGTCGCGTACGCCCGTGACGATGTCCTCGCGGATCTCCTTGGCGTGCTCGTCGTCGCCCTCCTTGCCCTCGGCCTGGAGGTGCTGGGCGATCTCGGCCTCGACGACGGCCTCGGGGACGTCGAAGGTGACCTCACTACGCAGCTGCTCGAGCAGGGCGTCACGGGCGGCGACGGCCTGCTCACCGGTCTTGCGCTCGGTGACCTGCTTGACGAGGTCCTCGCGCAGCTCCTCGACGGTGTCGAACTCGGAGGCGAGCTGGGCGAGCTCGTCATCGACCTTGGGCAACTCGCGCTGCTTGACGGCGGTGGCGGTCACGGTGACCTCGGCCTGCTCACCCGCGTGCTCGCCACCGGCCAGCTCGGTGGTGAAGGTGGCGGACTCGTCGGTCGTGAGGCCGCGCAGGGCGGTGTCCAGGCCCTTGAGCATGTTGCCCTTGCCGATCTCGTAGGAGACGCCCGAGATGGAGTCGACCTCCTCGCCGTCGATGACGGCCTTGAGATCGATGGTGACGAAGTCGCCCGTCTTGGCCTTACGGCCGACGGACTTCAGGGAGCCGAAGCGGGCGCGCAGGTTGTCCAGCTCGGCGTCGACGTCCTCGTCGGTCACCTCGACGGCGTCGACGGTCAGCTCGGTCTTGCTCAGGTCCGGCAGCTCGATGACGGGACGGACGGTGACCTCGGCGGTGAAGGCGAGCTGGCCGCCGTTCTCACCGGTGGCATTGGGCAGCTCGACGACGTCAACCTCGGGCTGGAGCATGGGAACCCGCTCGGCCTCGGTGATGGCGTCCCGGTAGAAGTCGGAGAGCTTGTTGTTGACAGCCTCCTGGATGACGGCTCCACGACCGACCCGCTGGTCGATGACCCGGTTGGGGACGTGGCCGCGGCGAAAGCCGGGAACCTGGATCTGGGAGCCGATCTCCTTGTAAGCGGCATCAAGGCTGGGCTTGAGCTCCTCATAGGGGACCTCGACGGTCAGCTTGATGCGACTGGGGTCAAGATTCTCGACAGTGGTCTTCACGGGGGTTGCTCCCAAGGTCTGAGTTCTGCGGTAACACCGAAGCCTTCGGAAGCGTTCGGCGGACGCGCGTCTGTGGCGTCAATCCGTGCCATCTTAGGGCAAACCGGCAGTAGGATCGATGATGCGCCCGCACCTGGCACATGAGTCTGGACACAGGGCCCCGCCCCGTCACCGCTCCGGGCCGAGCGGCACGCTCCGGCCGCCGGCGACGACGGCCGGCCAGGCCCGTTCAACCCGGGCGACCTTCTCGACCGCCTCGACGACGTCGGCGTGCACCCGGCGGGCCTCGGCGTCATCCGAACCGGTGAAGCGAACCGTCACCCGGGGCTCGCCGCACGCCACGTCGACCCGGAAGGACTCCAGCACGGTCGTTCTCCTCATGGCGCTGCGGGCGGCGGACTCGACGTCCTCAGGCCGGTGCCCCTCCTTGACTTGAGCACGGTCACCGTAAGAATCGATCGGTACGAGGGCATGCCCTCAGCGTAGAGCCCCGCAGCGCGGTATGCCTGCGGGCCGACCAGCCGGCAAGCACGCGCGCCGACTCCCGCACGGCGAGGGGTCGGGCTGGCGGGATTTGAACCCGCGGCCCCCTGCTCCCAAAGCAGGTGCGCTACCAAACTGCGCCACAGCCCGTGACGTGACGAAAGGGACCGCCGAGGAGGCGGCCCCTTTCGGCTCACAGAGCGGGTGACGGGAATCGAACCCGCGCAATCTGCTTGGAAGGCAGAGGCTCTACCATTGAGCTACACCCGCAAGGATGAAGGGCTGACACCCTCCACCGACAGCCTCACTGCTCGATGAGACCCTCCTTGTAGGCCCGTGCCAGACGGCGGGGCACGGAGATCTCGCGGCCCTGGACGCGGATGGTGTTGAGCTCGGTGAGCTTGGCCTTCCACTGCGAGCGGCGGTTGCGGGTGTTGCTGCGGGACATCTTCCGCTTCGGCACTGCCATGGGCCCGCTCCTCTCTCATAAACCACAGGGATCAGATGATCCCTCGAAACTGGACCGAGGGACACCATAACGACATTGACGTGACGGCTTCCAGTCCAGGACCGTCTCAATGCGTGTGACATCGATCCCGCACCCGCCCGTGCGAGGATCGTCCCATGGCCTCGCACGCCCCTCACGCACCGTCCGACCATCCGTCTCAGACACAGGGGCCACCCGGGCTCCTGACGCCGGCCCGGGGCGAGCAGCCCGAGATCGACCTGGAGGTCAGGAGGTCGCACTTCCTGGCTCGCGCCTGCCGCACGGACTCCATGGACGAGGCCCGCGAGTTCATCGCCCGCGTGCGCTCCGCCTACTCCGACGCGCGCCACCACTGCTCGGCGATGACGCTCACCGACCTCTCACAGGCCGATGCCCTGACCGCTTCGCACCAGCCCACCGAGCGCTCCAACGACGACGGCGAGCCCTCCGGCACGGCGGGCCAGCCCATGCTCGACGTGCTGCGGGGAACGGGGCTGGCCAACACGACCGTCGTCGTCACCCGCTACTTCGGCGGGACGCTCCTGGGAACCGGCGGGCTGGTGCGCGCCTACTCGGAGGCCACCGCTCAGGCGCTCGAACGGGCCTCGCGCGTGGTCCTGACCCGGCTCCACCTGTGGGACCTGCGGGTGCCGGTCGCCCAGGCCGGCAGGATCGAGGCGGAGCTGCGCTCACGAGACCAAGCCGGGGCGCCCGGTCCGGCGGCAGCAGACGCCGGCCCTGAGACCACGCCGGCCATCCGCGTCGAGGAGACGATCTGGGGCCCGACCCACGCGGTCCTCGTCCTGGCCACGTCCTGGTCCGACCCTGCACGGCTTCAGGCCTCCCTGGCGGCCCTGACGCGAGGTGAGGGCCAGCCCGAACCCGCAGGGAGCAGGCTGGTCGAGGTCCCGGCACCGTCGGCCCGGTAACCGCAGCCGCCCGGCACCGACCGCGACTGATGACGCTGGAGGCGCTCGGGGACGGGCGACCGCAGCACGCCCGGGGACACGAGAGGCGGACGACCACGATGTGACACAGGCGAGGAGCGGATGTGGCGATCGCCGTCGGACACGGGGTATGGTTCCAGCAGCCGCCGGGGCGCGAGGGTCCCGGAGGAGCTCACGAGCAGTTCAGACACAGGCAGGCGCAGTCAGGCGCCCTCGGGACAGGAGGACCCATGATGGCCACGACCGTCATGCGCACCATGTTCTCCGCGTTCTCCGTGCCGTCCGCGCCCTGCGCGCCCATGTGTTGCTGCTGCCGGTGTCGGTAGGGCGCCAGGCCACGACATCTGTGCGCGTACCGCTGCGCGCATGCCCGGCGCTCCCGGAGCAGGCGGCCATTCCTGCTGTTCTCGCCACCTGGATGACGAATACGACGTGGCACCTCGTTGACGGATGCGGACCGTCCCCCCCACCTTCTTCTCTCACGGGCTCTCACGCCCCGGAGCCGCCCCGCCCCTTGGCGGGCCGGTACCGGTACCGAGAGCCCACCCGACTCGCAACCCCTAAGGACGTCACTATGACCTTCGCATCCGACGCAACCGCCCTGGTTGGAAACACTCCGCTGGTTCGTATCAACCGCGTGACCGATGGCGCCCCCGCCACCGTGCTGGCCAAGGTGGAGGCCTTCGAACCGGCCTCCTCGGTCAAGGACCGCATCGCCCTGTCCATCGTCCGCGCCGCGGAGGAGTCCGGTGCCCTCAAGCCTGGCGGCACCATCGTGGAGGCGACCTCCGGCAACACCGGGGTCGGCCTGGCCATGGTGGGCGCGGCCCTGGGCTACAAGGTCATCATCACCATGCCCGAGACCATGTCCAAGGAACGGCGAGCCATCATGCGCGCCTTCGGCGCCGAGCTGGTGCTGACCACCGAGGGCGGCGTGGCCGGGGCCGTCAAGCGCGCCGAGGAGATTCAGGCCGCCACCCCCAACTCGATCCTGGCCTCCCAGTTCACCAACCCCGCCAACCCCAAGGTCCACCGCGAGACCACGGCCCGGGAGATCCTGGAGCAGACCGGGGGCGACATCGACGTGTTCGTGGCCGGTATCGGCACCGGAGGCACGCTGACCGGCGTGGGCCAGGTACTGCGTCAGGAGAAGCCCGAGGTCAAGATCTACGGCGTCGAGCCCTCCGAGTCCCCGCTGCTGAGCGAGGGCCAGGCGGCTCCCCACAAGATCCAGGGCCTGGGCCCCAACGTGGTCCCCGAGATCCTCGACCAGGGCATCTGGGACGAGCTGCTCCACATCGACTCCGAGACGGCCATCACCTACGCGCGGCGCGCTGCGGCGGAGGAGGGACTCCTCGTGGGCATCTCCTCGGGTGCCGCCCTGGCCGCCGCCAGTGAGCTGGCCAGGCGCCCTGAGCTGGAGGGCAAGACCATCGTCACCGTTCTTCCGGACACCGGTGAGCGTTACCTGACCACGCCTCTGTACAAGGACTACCTCGACTGACGACTCCGACGGCGGCGAGCCTGGGAACAGGTGAGCCGCCGTCGGTGTTGTCATCGGCGCAGCGGGTGAGGTGAAGGCTGACAAGCCGACCTGGGCCGCACCGTCACCCATCTCAGGAGCACACCATGCACAACTCCCACCGGTCCCTGCTGGACCTGGCCCGCGAGGACCTGGCCACAGCCCGCAGACGCGACCCCGCCGCCCGTTCCAACGTGGAGGTGGCTCTCCTGTACCCGGGTGTCCACGCCCTGTGGGCTCACCGAGCCGCTCACAAGCTGTGGCACAAGGGGCACCGGTTCGCGGCCCGGGCCCTGTCCCAGGCCGCCCGCAACCTCACCGGTATCGAGATCCACCCGGCGGCGAAGATCGGCGAGCGCTTCTTCATCGACCACGGCATGGGCGTGGTCATCGGCGAGACCGCCGAGGTCGGCGATGACGTCCTCATGTTCCACGGAGTGACCCTGGGCGGGGTGTCCATGAGCCCGGGCAAGCGTCACCCCACCATCGGTAACGACGTGCAGATCGGCGCCGGCGCCAAGGTTCTGGGCCCGGTCGTCGTCGAGGACGGGGCCAAGGTCGGGGCCAACGCGGTCCTGGTGAAGAACCTGCCTCAGGGGCACGTCGCGGTGGGCGTCCCCAGCCGAGCCCGGGACCCCCGCACCGATCCCGAGCTCATGATGGATCCGACCATCTACATCTGAGTACATCTGCGCCGTCCGGAGGCTGTGACGGACCGGCCCCCTCGTCACGCGCTCACAGGCCCCGACCGCCCGCTGACCGGATCCCGGTCAGCGGGCGGTTACTCCTGCGGCCAGGTCGCGCAGGCGGTTGAAGACCCTGCCGCCGGAGGCGCGTGAGCCGTCGTGCTCGTACTCGCTGGTGATCCAGGTGCGCAGGCCGGGGATGAGCGCGGCCGTCTCCAGCGAGGTGGTCATCGGCACGAACACGTCGCGGGCGTAGACGGCGGCAGCCCCGGGAGTCGTCGCGGCCCCGAGACGGGCCGGATCGTAGAGCGACGGCCACTCGTGCGCCGCCAGGAGGTCGACCACCTCCAGCCAGGGGCGCAGACCGGTGTCCTCCAGGAAGACCTCACGGCGCACGTGCTCACCGGTCAGCAGCGTGGGGTCGTTGTCGAAGGCCGCCGGACGCACGCGCTGGGCGGCCCAGTCGGTGGTGGCGGCGTCGGCCCAGCAGGACTCGTGAATGACGGCGTAGAGCGGGAACCTGCCGCCGAAGGCCAAGGACTGTCCCAGGTCGTAGCGGAAGGTCCAGGAGGCGGGGTCGCGCTCCAGGAGGTAGTGAATCGTGTCCGCTCCCCCGGCCCCTCCCAGCAGGGCGCCCAGCGAGCGCAGGCGCTCGGGCCCGACGACGTCTCCACTCGCCGTGGTCAGCTCACCGCGGCCGGCCAGCTCGGACAGGCGCGCCATCCGGTCGCGGTCCTGGGGGTAACGGGCGTAGTAGTCCTCGCTCTTGACGCGCATCGCCTCGTAGCTGAGGGCATAGACCTCCTCGATGCCGTGCCCGACGGCGGGAAGGCCCCCGGTGATGTAGACGGTCTCAAGGCTCTCGGCGTGCTCGGACAGGTAGCGGGTGACGCAGAACCCTCCGAAGGACTGTCCCAGCAGGCTCCAGCGCTCCAGACCCAGGCCGCGGCGCAGGTCCTCGCAGTCCTCGACGATCTCGTCGGCCCGCAGGTGAGTGAGCAGCCGGGCGGTGGCCGCGGGCGTACCGGCGGCATCGGGCCGGTCCACCGGGCTGGAGGCGCCCGTGCCGCGCTGGTCGATGAGGATGAGCCGGTAGTGCTCCAGGATCGCACCGATCCAGCCCAGGCCGGCGTCGGCGCTGGGTCGGGGAGCCTCGCAGCCCGGCCCTCCCTGGAGGAAGACGAGCGGTGGCCGTGAGAGCGGGTCGGTGCCCGCGGCCGAGATCTCGCGGGCGTAGACGGTGATGGAGGTCGTTCCGTCCGGGGCCGGGTCGCCTTGTCCGCTGCGGTCCAGGGGTACGTCCAGATGGTGCTCCCGGGTCAGCAGGCCGACGGTCTGAGAGGACCAGCTCGAGGAGTGGAGGCGGGGCGAAGGGGTCGACATGCGGACACCTTATGTCCTGCGCCGGCCCCGCAGCCCGACCCTCCTGGTCGTGCGGCCGGCGTACGGGTTCAGCGGGCCTGGCACGAGGGGCACCAGAAGAGGCGACGGGCCGCCACCTCCCGCTCGGCCACCGGGGTCCCGCAGCGCAGGCAGGGGCGGCCGGTGCGGTGGTAGACGTACCACCGCCCGGCCTCGGGATCGTCCGGCGGAAGAGGGTCGGGGACGTCCTCGAGGTCGACGGTGGTGATGAAGCCGGTGTCCACGCCGTACTCCATGAGGGGGCGCAGGTCCTCCCAGATGGCCCGCAGCCGCTCCTCGCTGACACGGTTGCCGGCCCGGAAGGGCGAGACGCCCACCCGGAAGAGGGTCTCGGCCCGGTAGATGTTGCCGGCACCGGAGATGACGGCCTGGTCCATGAGCAGCTCGCCGATGCTCTTGCGCCGCGAGCGCGCCTTGGTCACGAAGGCCTCCACGTCGGCGTCGGCGCGCAGCGGGTCGGGCCCCAGCCGACGGCGCACGGCGGCCACGCCCTCGGCGTCCAGCAGCTCGCAGGCCGCCGGCCCCGTCAGGTCGGCCACCCCGTGCCGGCCCAGGAGCCGAAGCCGCACCGCACCGCGCGGCTCGGGCGGCTCCCACTCATAGGGATCCGGGCCGAGGTGAGTGGGGCGGCTGTCGGTTCCCTGAGTGCCGACGGCGTCGGAGGCCCCACCGCTCAGCCCGGCCAGGGCGGATCCTCCCCCGCCCTTGAGGGCGTGCTCACCGCGTTCACCCACACGCCGGCGGGGTGCTCCGATGGCGTGGGGCGCGGTGAACTCGCGGTCGCCGTCGAAGGTCCACGAACCGTAGAGGCCCAGGTGGATCCGCAACCAGGTGACGGAGGCGTCGTCGAGGGACATGTCGGCGCGAGACCCGAAGGGCAGGAAGAGGTGCTTGCCGTGGGCCTGGCTGCCCAGGAGCACCTGGCCGTCCAGGCGGCTCGCCCCGTCGGCGAACCGCCCCTGCGGGGAGGAGGCGTGCAGGTTCTGCCCACCGTAGAGCTCGTCCAGGGCGGCGGCGAGCCGGTGGATGGTGTGGCCCTCCGGCATGCGGCGGCCCGGTCAGGCCCCGGCGGGGGTGATGCTGGGGGCTCCGGAGGGACCTCCGGCAGGGGCGACGCCGTCGTGGATACGCATCTCGTAGTCGGCGAGCTGGGCGATGCGGCGCACGTGGCGCTCGTCCCCGCTGAAGGGCTCGGCGAGGAAGGCGTCGATGATCGCCAGGCCCGCGCCCAGGTCGTGCATGCGCCCGCCCAGGGCAACGACGTTGGCGTTGTTGTGCTGCCGGGCCAGCCGAGCGGTCTCGATCGACCACGCCAGGGCCGCACGCACCCCGTCAACCTTGTTGGCGGCGATCTGCTCTCCGTTGCCGCTCCCCCCGAGAACGATGCCGAGGCTTCCGGCGTCGGCCACCACGGCCTCACCGCAGGCCAGGCAGAACGCGGGATAGTCGTCATCTGGGTCGTAGGAGTGGGCTCCGTGGTCGATGACGTCGTGCCCCTCCTCCCGCAGGTGCTCGATCACCGCGCCCTTGAGATCGAAGCCGGCGTGGTCGGAGGCGATATGGATGCGCATGGACAGGATTGTGCCTCACGCGAACAGCGCTTCGCACCAGGAGAGCGTGAGCGTCGTCAATACGCCCGGCGGGGGCGGACCGGGTTAGCGTGTCCGTTATGACTGACGCCTCGCCGACCTCTTCGCCCGATCCTTCCTCTGACGTCTCACCCGGCTCCGAGGACGCGGTTCTCGCCGGTGTCCTGGAGACGGCCACCACTGATTCCTCCATCCGCCCCCAGGACGACCTGTTCCGTTTCGTCAACGGCGGCTGGCTCGCCACCGCCAAGATCCCGGCGGACCGTCCCAGCAGCGGCGCCTTCACCGCCCTGCGCGACGAGGCCGAGGCGGCCTGCCGCCAGATCGTCGAGGAGCTCGCCGACGCCTTCTCCACCGTCCCGCCGCAGGAGGTCCCCGAGGTCCTGGCCACGAACCGGGGCCGTATCGGCGCCCTCTACTCGGCCTTCATGGACGAGGAGCACCTGGAGGAGCTCGGCGCCGCTCCCCTGGCCGAGGAGCTGGCGCCGGTACTGGGCGCCGACTCCAAGAAGGAGCTGGCCAGGGTGCTCGGAGAGATGACGCCGGTCGGCTTCATGGGCGTCGTCGGCGCCGACGTCGAGGTCGACATCAACGACCCGGAGCGCTACACGAGCTGGATCGGTCAGTCGGGTCTGGGACTGCCGGACGAGTCCTACTACCGCGAGGAGGCGCAGGCCCCGCTGCGCCAGGCCTACGTGGCTCATGTGGCCAGGATGCTCGAGCTGGCCGGTCTGACGGGGTCCTTCGGCGCCTCCGGCGAGAGCCTTGCCGAGCAGGTCATGGCCGTGGAGACCGCTCTGGCCAAGGGCCACTGGGACCGCGTCACCTGCCGCGACGTGGAGAAGATGAACAATCCGATGTCCTGGCAGGAGATCGTCGACTCGGCGCCGGACCTGCCCTGGCAGGAGTGGCGCGAGGGAGTTCGTGCAGCGGCCCGGGCCGCCGGCATCGAGCAGACCACGTTCCTCGACGAGGCCATCGTCACCCAGCCCGACTACCTGCCTCATGCGGCCGGCGTCTGGCAGGGGACCGACCTGGCGAACCTCAAGGCCTGGGCCGCCTGGCACGTCGTTCACGGGCGGGCGACGCTGCTCTCACGCGCCTTTGTGGAGGAGAACTTCGGATTCTACGGCCGCACGCTCCAGGGAACCGACGAGCTGCGGGCCCGCTGGAAGCGCGGCGTCGGACTGGTGGAGTCCTGCCTGGGCGAGGCGCTGGGCGAGATCTACGTCGAGCGGTACTTCCCGCCGTCGCACAAGCTGGCGATGGAGGCCCTGGTGGGCCGACTCATCGAGGCCTACCGCCAGTCCATCTCCTCACTGGAGTGGATGAGTCCCGCCACACGGGAGCGCGCCCTGGACAAGCTGGCGCTGTTCACCCCCAAGATCGGCTACCCGGTGCGCTGGCGGGACTACTCCGCCGTCGAGGTCACCCCCGGGGACGTTCTGGCGTCGGTGCGCAGCGTGGAGCGGGCCGACATGGCCTACTCCCTGAGCAAGCTGGCCAAGCCGGTGGACCGCGACGAGTGGCACATGACGCCGCAGACGGTCAACGCCTACTACAACCCCACGATGAACGAGATCGTCTTCCCCGCCGCGATCCTGCAGCCGCCCTTCTTCGACCCGCAGTCCGACGACGCCGTGAACTACGCGGGTATCGGCGCCGTCATCGGTCACGAGATCGGCCACGGCTTCGACGACCAGGGGTCGACCTTCGACGGCACCGGGAAGGTGAGCGACTGGTGGACCCAGGAGGACCGAGAGGCCTTCACCGAGCGCACCCGGGCGCTCATCAGCCAGTACGACGCCTACACGCCCGAGGTCGTCACCGCCAAGCACGAGGCCGCGGGCACGGCGGAGTCGGAGATCCCCCACGTCAACGGCGCCCTGACCATCGGGGAGAACATCGGTGACCTGGGCGGCCTGGGAATCGCCCTCAAGGCCTACGCCCTGGCCCTGGCCGACGCCGGTATCGACTCCGTGGACCAGGCCCCGGTCATCGACGGGCTGACCGGCATGCAGCGCTTCTTCTACTCCTGGGCGCGGATCTGGCGCTCCAAGAACCGCCCGGACTACGCCGAGCTGCTTCTGACCGTGGATCCGCACTCCCCCGCCGAGTTCCGGTGCAACGGAATCGTGCGCAACGTCGACGCCTTCTACGAGGCCTTCGACGTGGCGCCCGACGACGCCCTGTGGCTGGCTCCGGAGAAACGGGTGTCAATCTGGTAACCGGCCTCAGTATTCGTCCACGATTCATCCGCGCTCGCCGGTTCACCCAGCTTCACCGGGGCGGGTGAGACGAATCACGGCGGTTTAATACTGAGGCCAACGCCTCATTCACAGAAAACGATGGATCCTCCTCACATCGAACGCTAAGGTAGATAACGACGCGGTGACACCCCGACTCACCGGTTGCCACCTATACCCATAGATCTAGGAGTACTCATGCGTCTTGGACGCCCATTGGCCGCCGCGAGCGTGATGACCGCCGTCATCGGCGCCACCCTTACCGCCTCCCCCGCCCTGGCCGACGGCAGCATCAAGTTCGCCGACGACCAGCCCCACACCGTCACCACCACCGACACCGCCTTCGCGGTGTCCGGAACCGGTTGCACCGGCCAGGACGCCACCGTCGGCATCGCCCTGTACGCCCCCGACGGCACCATGTCCACCATCGTGACGGCAAAGCCCGGTGAGGACGGCAGCTGGTCCACCACGCTGAACATTCCCGAGCTCGTCAAGTCGACCGGCGTCGAGGCCAAGACCGACGGCTCGGCCGACGGCTGGACCATTGACGCCGGCTGCCTGGCCTACGGCCAGCCGCAGGGCGGGCAGGCCCAGCACGGCATCGTCTTCGACGACACCGACGTGGAGGGCACCTACAGGGTCGCCACCGACGAGAACAGTGCACAGACCTTCACCATCGACGCCACCGGCTTCTCCCCCAACGAGCAGGTCACCGTGACCCTCGTCGGCAAGGACGACCGGTCCATCACCTACCTGGTC
This sequence comes from Actinomyces viscosus, assembly GCF_900637975.1. Taxonomy (NCBI): domain Bacteria; kingdom Bacillati; phylum Actinomycetota; class Actinomycetes; order Actinomycetales; family Actinomycetaceae; genus Actinomyces; species Actinomyces viscosus. The sequence goes on from NZ_LR134477.1 coordinate 1,446,589, forward strand.
GGCACGCTGGCCGCTGACGCCAACGGCGCGGTGCAGGGCTCCCTGCCCACCCCCTCCGGCGTCGCTGACGGCCAGTACCTGCTGACCCTCGAGGGCGCGCGCTACGGCGAGGGCGGCACGGGCCATCGCGTCATCGTCGTCGAGAACGGCGTCTTCAGGCTTGCCGACGACCCCAGCGGTGACAACGGATTCTCCGGCAACGGAGACAGCACCACCGCCCCGGCGGCCCCTGGCAACAACGGCAGCAACGTGAGCGTCCCGGCCAGCACCGGCGCCACTCAGGCCGCGTCCACCTCCAACAAGCCGCTGGCGCGGACCGGTTCCAACGGTCTGCTCTTCGGCGGCATCGCCGCAGCCCTCGTGGCCATCGGTGGAGGCGCCCTGTTCCTGCGTCGCCGCAAGGCCTGACAGCAACCTCCCAGTATGACTGGGAACACTTCCCGCCGGGGACACGGCACCGTCGTGCGCCGTGTCCCCGGCGGTCTTGTCGTACCCGCCGACACCGCACGGCGCATCGACGACCCCACCTGAAACCACGACACTCCCCCGGGGCTGACACACAGAGAGACCATGGACTCCACTGCCGACGACGAGCACAGCGCAGACTCCCCCACCACCTCCGAGCGCCCTGAAAGCGCCGACGACGACATCCCGCGCCTTCCTCAACCACCTCAGCAGCGCCGCCGGGGCCAAGGCCGCAGACAGTGGTCGAAACGCCGAAAGATCACTGTTGCACTGAGCGTCATGATGCTGGTCGCCGGACTTGCTCTGGGGGCCGACGTGGCAGTCCTGGCTCATCGCCCCGCACGCGTCAACGTCGCCATGCTCTCCACGTCATCTGCGGCGGCGGGCGAGACCTGGCTGATCCTCGGGACTGACTCGCGCGCCACCGTGCCGGGAGACCAGAGCCGATACGGCACCACTGAGGAGGTGGAGGGCACACGAGCCGACGTCATCGCCCTAGTACGCCCCTCGCAGACAGGGCTCACCGTCATCAACCTGCCCCGGGACCTCACCATCAACAGCAAGGGCAGGACGCTGGACCGTCTGGCCACCACCTACGTTCCCGGACCGCAGAACACGGTCAACGCCCTGTGCACCGGCCTGGGGATCCCCACCACCCACCTGGTCACCATCGACATGGCCCAGTTCGCCGACATCATCGACTCCCTGGGAGGCGTCGAGGTGGACGTCCCGGAACCGGTGCGGGACGCCTACACCGGACTGAACCTGACCTCTGCAGGCCGCCACAGGCTCACGGGCATCGACGCCCTCGCGCTCGTCCGCTCCCGGCACCCGGAGATCCTGCGCGACGGCAGCTGGGTTCCCATGAGTGAGGCCGACGGCGCCCAGCGCCGCAGCGAGTCCACCGTCAAGGTGATGCAGGCAGTACTGTCCGCCGTCGGGCAGAAGTCCCGTAACCCTCTGGCACTGCGTCACATAGCGCACACCGTCGCCGGCAACATCACCCTGGACTCAGGCACCGGGCTCAGCGATCTGGCCGCGCTGGGACGCAGCGCGTCGAAGGCCAGAGCCGCCGGCGACACCACGATCATCGATCTTCCGACAGGACCTCGGGACGAGTCCATCGTCGTGTCACCCACCCAGGAGTCCCGTGACCTGCTGGCCCGTTACGGGTACAGCCCCAAGACCTGCCAGCCGGCGACCTCCTGATCATCCTAGTGTCGGACCGGCGTATTCCTCTCCATCTCAACGTTTCAACGACCTTCCCATGCAATCGCCACCTTTCTCACGTGAGTGAGGACACTATCGGAAGTGCTCGGTATCACATGACACACCCACGCCCCCGCCCTATTCCTCGTTACGGTAGATAACGAGCCGGTGAAGAATCGGATCGCCGGCAGCCATCGTTCCCCGCAACCTAGGAGGACACATGCGTCTTGGACGTCCTTTGGCCGCAGCGAGCGCAGTGGCCGCAATGACCGGGGCCTCGCTCATCGCCTCCCCGGCTCTCGCCAACGACTCAAACCGGAACAGCCCGAGCAGTCCGAGCAGCTCCAGCAGCCCGAGCGCCCCGGCCACTCCGAGCAGCTCCAGCACCCCGCCCCCCCAGCCAGACCCCCTCGGCTCCCGGCAGCTCCAGTGAGACCGGTTCGTCGGGCAGCAGCTTCAGGATCACCCAGGAGAAGACCTTCGTCTCCGCCAGCACCAACACCTCCTTCACCGTCTCCGGCACCGGCTGCACCGGGCAGCAGGCGACCGTCGGCATCGCGCTGTACGCCCCGGACGGAACCGCCTCCGACGTCGTCAAGACCGAGGCGGCCTCAGACGGCAGCTGGACCGCTGACCTCGACCTGGCGGCTCTCATCAAGTCCATCGGCTCCTCCGCGTCCACCACCACCGACGGGTGGACCATCGGCGCCGGATGCATGACCTACGGCGGCAAGACGGAGACGGCTCAGGCGACGACTCAGCAGCAGACTCAGATCTACTTCGACGACACGCGCATCACCGGCTCCTACGAGGTCTCCGCCCGCGCCGAGAGCCAGTCCCAGACCTTCACCTTCAACGCCCAGGGCTTCTACGCCAGCGAGACGGTGACCGTCCTGCTCAGGAGCAAGAGCGACTCCAGCATCACCTACACCCTCGGGGAGCTGACGGTTGACGCCAACGGCAACCTCCAGGGCAACCTGCCCGCGCCCACCGACGCGGCCAACGGCGAGTACCTGCTGATTCTCACCGGCTCCCACCACAGCGAGACGGCCACGAGCCAGACCGTCACCACGGTGACCAACCACACCTTCACCATCGAGAACTCCGAGCGCTCCACCAGCGAGGGCCAGACCACTGAGAACAACGGTGGCGGCAACAACAACGGTGGTGGTAACAACCAGGCCAACGGTGACTCCTCGGAGAACACCGAGCGCTCCACCACCGAGAACAACGACGGCGGTGACAACCAGGCCAACGGAGGCGGCGACAGGGCCAACTCCGAGCGTTCCACCAGCGAGCGGGAGAACTCCGAGCGCTCGACCAGCGAGAGCCAGAACAGCCAGAACACCGAGCGCAACGGCTCCGCGAACAACGCAGGAAGCAACAGCCAGGCCAGCGGGGAGACCCAGGCCAACGGCAACAGCCAGGCCAACGGTAGCGGGGAGGCCCAGGCCAACGGCAAGGCTGCCAACAACAACCAGGGGGGCGGCGAGAACAAGGCCGCAGCCGACCAGCAGGTCAACAACCGTACCGAGGGTGACAAGAGCGCGAGCACAAGCGCGAAGGAGTCCTCCTCCGACACCAAGGCTGCCGGTACGAACACCAACGACAGCGGCAGGTCCCTGGCGCACACCGGTGCGAACGGCATGATCTTCGGCGGAATCGCCGCACTCCTCGTGGCGATCGGAGGGACGGTCCTGTTCCTGCGCCGCCGCAACAAGGCCTGAGCCGCTCTCAGCCGATCTCCTGTTCCTGAACTCACGGGAACTGTCTCCGGCGCCGGGGAGATGACACGCAGTGTGTCGTCTCCCCGGCGTCGTCGTGCACCCGCGGACCCTCCCGCCTGAGACAAGAAGGTGAGACAATCGCCCGGCGCCGCACGAGGCGCATTTCCCCTTCAGACAGGAGTTCCTATGCCCGGTCAGAACCTGACTCGTCTCGAGGCCGCCGAGCGCAGCGCGACAGTGCGCACCCGGAGCTACGACGTCGTCCTCGATCTCACGCGCGGTGAGAAGGTCTTCGGATCCTCCACCACCGTACGGTTCACGGCCACGCCGGGATCCTCCACCTTCATCGACCTGATCGCCCCCGCCGTCCACTCCATCACTCTCAACGGCCGTACCCTCGACCCCGCCGAGGTCTACGAGGACTCCCGGATCGCACTGACGGAGCTGGCCGCGGACAACGAGCTGGTCGTCGTCGCCGACTGCGCCTACATGCACACCGGGGAGGGCCTGCACCGCTTCACCGATCCGGCCGACGGCGAGACCTACCTCTACAGCCAGTTCGAGGTGCCCGACTCCCGGCGGGTCTTCGCCGTCTTCGAGCAGCCCGACCTCAAGGCCTCCTTCACCTTCACCGTCACCTGCCCGGCAGGCTGGACGGTGCTGTCCAACTCCCCCACCCCCGAGCCGACCCCGGCTGAGGCCTCCGACGGCTCCGGAGACGCCCACACCTTCGCCTTCGCCCCCACTGAGCCGATGAGCTCCTACGTCACGGCGATCGTCGCCGGCCCCTACGTCGGAGCCACCGACGAGTACGTGGCGGGCGACGGGCGCACCGTGCCGCTGGGCGTCTACTGCCGCAAGAGCCTGGTCGAGCACATGGACTCCGAGGAGATCCTGGACCTGACCAAGCGCGGCTTCGCCTACTACGAGGACCTGTTCACAACCCCCTACGCCTTCACCAAGTACGACCAGATCTTCGTACCGGAGTTCAACGCCGGGGCGATGGAGAACGCCGGCTGCGTCACCCACCGCGACGACTACATCTTCCGCTCCCGGCCCGTCGAGGCCCGCGTGGAGCGGCGAGCCGTCACCATCCTGCACGAGCTGGCCCACATGTGGTTCGGCGACATGGTGACCATGACCTGGTGGAACGACCTGTGGCTCAATGAGTCCTTCGCCGAGTTCACCTCCACCCTGGCCACCGCCGAGATCACCCGGTGGAACCAGGCCTGGACGACCTTCCAGACCCTGGAGAAGGGATGGGCCTACAACCAGGACCAGCTCAGCTCCACCCACCCCGTGGCCGCCGAGATCAACGACCTGCACGACGTCGAGGTGAACTTCGACGGCATCACCTACGCCAAGGGGGCCTCGGTGCTGGCCGCGCTCGTGGGCTACGTGGGCAGGGACAACTTCTTCGCCGGTATCCAGCGCTACCTGGCGGCGCACGCCTACGCCAACGCTGAGCTGGGTGACCTGCTCCGTGAGCTGGAGGCGGTCTCGGGCCGCGACCTGAGCTCCTGGACCCGGCTGTGGCTCCAGGAGGCCGGAGTGACGACCCTGCGCACGCAGATCACCACCGACGCCGAGGGCGTCATCACCCAGGCGGCCATCCGCCAGGAGATCCCGAGCGGATCGCCTGCCTCCCTGCGCCCGCACCGGGTGGCGATCGGCTGCTACAGCCTGACCGGTCAGGGCCCCGAGGCGCGCCTGGAGCGCACCGGCCGCGTCGAGCTCGACGTCGACGGCGAGCTGACGCAGGTCCCCGAGCTGGTCGGCACCGAGCGGGCCGACGTCCTCGTCCTCAACGACGACGACCTCACCTACGCCAAGGTCCGCCTCGACGAGACCTCACTGTCCTCCGGGCTGGCTCACATCGAGGCCTTCACCAAGTCCCTGCCCCGCTCGATCGTCCTGGCCTCGGCCTGGGACATGGTGCGCGACGGCGAGCTGGCCGCCTCCCGTTTCCTTGAGGCGGCCTTGCAGGCCCTGGACGTGGAGGAGCACTCCTCGGTCATCCAGGGGCTCCTGGGTCGGATCACCACCTGCCTGTCCGGCTTCCTGCCCCCAGCCGTGCGGCGCGATCTCGCCCCATCAGCTGCCGACCGGCTGCTGGAGCTGGCTCGGGCGGCCCAGGCCGGAGGCGACAAGCAGCTCCAGCTGGTGCGGGCCCTGGCCGCTCACGCTGTCACCGGTGAGCAGCTCGACGTCGTCGCCGGCCTCCTGGAGGGCACTGAGGTGCTTGAGGGCCTCGACGTCGACCAGGACCTGCGCTGGGACCTGCTGACCGGGCTGGTGGCCGCCGGTCGTGGTGGACAGGAGCAGATCCGTGCCGAGGAGGCTCGGGACCGCACGACCACGGGGCGTGAGCGCGCTGCCGAGGCCCGCGCCGCCATCCCGACACCGGAGGCGAAGGAGGCCACCTGGCGGGCGCTCGTCGATGACGCCTCCATGCCCAACGAGACCCAGGTGCGCGTGCTGCGCGGGCTGGCCAACGTCGAGCGTCACCCCGAGCTGCTGGTGCCCTTCGTGGGCGCGTACGTGGAGGCCATTGACACCGTGTGGTCCTCGCGCACCTTCCACATGGCGGAGAACCTGCTGACCGGCCTGTGGTCCTGCGCCACGGTGGGCCTGGAGGGCTCAGACCCGGCCGCTGCCCTGGAGGGCTGGCTGGACTCCCATGCTCAGGCGCCGGCCGCTCTGCGGCGGATCGTGCGTGAGAACCTCGACGACACCCTGCGCGTGGCCAGGGCTCAGGCCGCCGAGACCGCCGGTCGCCAGTAGCCGTTTCGAGCCGCGTCACCACGCCACGGCGGCCGGGGGCGGGCACGTCATGACGTGCCCGCCCCCGGCCGCTTCAGTGCTGCCCGCCAGCAGCGTCAGTGCCGACGCGGCTCCGCGGGCTCCTTGCCCGTGGACCTGGCGGCGGCGGCCTGCGCGGCGGCGAAGGCGTCGACGTCGTCGTCCTCACGCCCCGGAGTCTTGAAATTGAACCTGACGATGAGGAACCGGAAGAGGAAGTAGTAGATGACGGCGTAGACCAGGCCCATGATGATGATCATGACCGGCCCCTGGAGCACTCCTCCGGAGAGCTCGGAGGACTTGCCGAAGTTGAGCAGGTAGTCGATGCCGCCGGCGGAGAAGGCGAAGCCGTCCTTGGCGCCCAGGAGGTTGGCGATCGCCAGGGAGGACCCGGTCAGGACCGCGTGGATGGCGTAGATCGGGAAGGCCACGTAGGCGAAGGCGTACTCGAGGGGCTCGGTGATCCCGGTGATGAAGGCGGTCAGGGCCACCGAGATCATGAGGGCGCCGGTCGCCTTGCGCTTGGCGGGCTTGGCCGTGCGCCAGATCGCCAGCGCGGCGGCGGGCAGCGCGAACATCATGATCGGGAAGAAGCCTGTCATGAAGCTTCCGGTCCACGAGTTCGAGCCGCCCACCCCTTGGAAGAAGCAGGTGATGTCGCCGTGCGCAGTGCCTCCCGACGCCGTCTGGCAGGATCCGAGCTGGAACCAGGGCACGGAGTTGAGCAGGTGGTGCAGGCCGAGGGGAATGAGCAGCCGGTTGACGGTGCCGAAGACGAAGACCGCCAGCGCGCCACCGACGCCTTGGGAATTTCCGGCATCCATGAGCCAGCCGCCGAGCTGGTCGTTGATGAGCCAGTTGAAGGCCGGGTAGAGCGCCGACATGACCAGGGCGATGACGAGCGCCGCGCCGGAGGTGATGATCGGGACGAAGCGGCGCCCGCCGAAGAAGGCCAGCCAGTCGGGCAGCTTGACGCGGTAGTAGCGCTGCCAGAGCAGGGCGGCGGCGACGCCGATGACGATGCCGCCCAGGACACCGTAGTTGATGGAGGTCTGGGTGGGAACGTCGCAGAGGTTGACGCCGTGGTTCCAGGGTCCCACCTGGGTGATCTTGTCCTTGGCGGGATCAAAGCCGTGCAGGCACTCGAGGGTCTCACGGCTCAGGGGCTCGGGCTTGCCCATGACAATGGGCGACATGACCCACGTGACGGCCTGGTAGATCAGGTAGCCGAACAGAGCGGCCACCCCGGTGGACCCGTCGGCCTTCTTGGCGAAGCCCACGGCGACGCCGACGGCGAAGATGAGGGGAAGGTTGTCGAAGACCGCCCCGCCGGCCGCCGCGAAGACATCGGCGACGGGCTGGATCCAGGACAGCCTCCTGGCGAGACCCTCGGCTCCCAGCATGTCTGCCTGCCCCAGCCGCACCAGCAGCCCCGCCGCCGGGAGCGTGGCGATGGGCAGCATCAGGGATCGTCCCAGCCTCTGAGCAACGGCGAAGGCGCCTCGCGTCTTCTTCTTGTCTGACATGATGTTCTCCAGCTCGGGATCAAGCGGCAGCACTGCCGCGTCAGAGATTGTCACCATGACGGTGGTAGTCGGGACGGATCAGCACCGAACACGTCTGGACCAGTACAACCAGAAAAACCGATAGACCCTTCAATGTCAAGCACTGAGTGCGGTCTTCGGCCATAATGAGAGGAGTCGACGCGACGGAGCGCAAGCAGTGGTCGCGACCAGCTCGCCTTTCTGGCCGCCTCCACCCACTGTCAACCAGGGGAGCCCCATGCCCAAGAAGCCAGGCAAGAGACCGGCGAAGTACGTCATCGTGCGCAACCACCTCCTGGAGCTCATCAGGAACGGGTTGGCCAGCGGCAGTCCGGTCCCCTCCGAGCGAGAGCTGTGCGAGCAGTTCGAGGTCTCCCGGATGACCGTGCGCCAGGCCATCGACACCCTCGTGGTCGACGGGGTCCTGGAGCGCCATCAGGGCAAGGGGACGTTCGTCTCCCCTCCAAAGCTCGACCTGCAGGTTCGACTGACCTCCTTCACCCAGGAGATGCAACGTCGCGGGATGGAGCCCGGAGTCGTCATGCTGCAGGCCGAGACCGTCCCCGCCAGCGACACCGTGGCGGAGGCGCTCGAGCTCGAGACGCAGGCCAAGGTCCACCACCTGCGCCGTCTGCTGACCGCCAACGCCGTCCCCATGGCCATTGAGGAGAACTGGATCCCTGCCGCCCTCCTCCCCGACCTGCTGCGCACCAGCCCGAACTTCTCGGTCTACGCCGAGCTGACCCGGGCCGGGCTGGCCCCGCAGTGGGGCGAGGACATGATCGAGGCCCACGCGGCCACGGCCCAGGAGGCCGCCCTGCTGTCCGTCCAGGAGAACGCCCCCACCCTGGACATCACCCGGCGCACCTTCCACGAGCACTGCGCGATCGACTACTCGCGCACCCTGTTCCGGGCCGACCGCTACACGCTGTGGGTACCGGTGGCGGCCCCCAAACCGGCCTTCCGCCCCGCTCGCCAGCAGCCGTGAGAACCAGTCGCTGATCAGCACTGGACATGCCCATGGCGACCTGTACCATAGAGTACTGGTATGGACCACTAGTCCGGTATCGGCGACGGGGCCGCACCGACAGCGCCCCCTCTCCTTCCTGACCACCCACCCCGGCACCACCCCATCCGAGCCCGGCACCTGCCCGGCAGACCCAGGAGGAACCCATGTCCCAGGCACAGAGCATCGTCGACGCCCTCGGCGGATTCGACAACATCGTCGAGATCGAACCCTGCATCACCCGCCTGCGCTGCGAGCTGGAGGACGGATCCCTCGTGGACGAGCCCGCCCTCAAGGCGGCGGGCGCGCACGGGGTCGTCAGGCTCGGTGAGATCGTGCAGGTCGTTGTCGGCCCCAACGCCGATACGATCGCAGAGGACATCGAGGACCTGCGGTGAGTCTGGCCGTCCGGTCCCCGGTGGCCGGCGTCGTCGTGGATCTCGACGACGTGCCCGACCCCGTCTTCTCCGGCCGGATCGTCGGCCCGGGGGTGGCTGTCGCCCCGGAGCGCGCCACCGGTGACGACGTCAGCGCCCTGGCTCCGATCAGCGGGACCATTGCGAAGATCCACCCGCACGCCTACGTCATCACCAGCGGTGACGGCCGCAGCGTCCTGGTCCACCTGGGTCTGGACACCGTGAGCCTGGGAGGCAACGGCTTCACCCTTCTGGCCAGTGAGGGCGAGGCGGTCGACGCGGGTCAGCCGGTCATCACCTGGTCCCCCGACCGGATCGAGGCCCATGGGCTCAACCCGATCGTCCCCGTCATCGCCCTGGAGGGCGACGAGTCCACGATGGAGCCGAGGCCGCCCGGCCACAGGGTCGCAGCCGGAGACGCACTCGTGACCTGGGCGTAGGGCCCGACGCGTTCCGGCTTCATCCGGTTTCGCCGGTACGTCGTGGCGTCAGCCGCCAGTGAGGCGGCTGACGCCACGACGTCTCATCGGCTCTGGGACGAGCCGGTTGCCGGCTGATTCAGTCCCGTGGGGTCATCTCATCGCGCACGACCGACAGCAGGCTGCCCAGGCGGGCGTTCTCGGGCAGGTCATCGACCAGGACGACCTCGCCCGCGCCGTCGGCCAGGGGGATCCGCCAGTTGGGGTACTCCTGGTCGGTGCCGGGCTGGTTCTGAGCACGCCGCTCCCCCACGCCGTCGACCAGGGCGATACCGACCAGCACCGAGGGGGTACGCGCCACGTAGCGGTGCAGCGCCTCAACCACCTGGCGCTCGGTGGGGGCGTCGCCCAGCAGACCGTGCTCGCGCAGCCGGGCCGTCATCCGGTCGCGCTCGATGCGCGCCTCGGTACGCACCTGCTCGACCGGCTCGGTGAGCAGGCCGAGACGCTCACGCAGCTCGACGTGCTCGTCGGCGAGGTAGCCGGCGGTCGGAGGGAGGTCGTGGGTGTTGACCGTGGACAGAGCCAGGTGGCGGTAGTCCTGAGGCTGGAGGGGCCAGCCGTCGTGCTGCTTCTCGAACCACAGCACACTGGTCCCCAGCACCCCGCGGCTGGCCAGGTAGTCACGGGCCCAGGGCTCCACGGTCCCCAGGTCCTCACCGATGACGACGGCGCCGGCCCGGTAGGCCTCCAGGAGGACGACGCCGAGCATCGCCTCATGGTCGTACCGCACGTAGGCGCCGCGGTCGGCGCCCATCCCCTCGGGAATCCACCACAGGCGGAACAGGCCGATGACATGGTCCACGCGCAGCGCACCGGCGTGACGCAGCACCGTACGCACCATGTCACGCAGAGGGGCGTAGGCGGTGCGCGCCAGGTACTCGGGGTTCCACGGCGGCTGGGACCAGTTCTGGCCCTGCTGGTTGTACATGTCCGGAGGGGCGCCCACGGTGACTCCGGAGGCGAAGGACTCCGGGTTGGACCACACGTCCGCGCCCTGCGAGTGCACGCCCACGGCGAGGTCGTCCATGATGCCCAGCGCCATGCCCGAGGCCAGTGCCTCGGACTGGGCGCGAGCCAGCTGCTCGTCGACGATCCACTGCAGCCAGGCGAAGAAGTCGATGCGCTCGGCCAGCAGGTGCGCCTCGTTGGCGACGTAGGCGGAGTCCGCCTCGCGCAGTGTGGCGGGCCACGTCTCCAGGGGGCCGTGCTTCTCCACCAGTGCGCTCCACAGGGCGAAGCGCTCCAGCCCCTCGCCCTGCTCGGCGCGGAAGCGCTCGAAGTCGCGCTGACGGGAGTAGGAGCGGCCGGCGGCGAAGATGACCTCGAGGGCCTCGCGCTTGGCCTTCCACACCGCGTCGCGATCGATCGGCTCCGCGCTCAGGTCGCTGTCCTTGACCTCCTCGAAGGCCCACTGCACCAGAGAGCGCTTGGGCCCGGACAGCCGGCCGACCTCTGGGATGTTCTCGGGCCGGATGTAGAGCGGGTTGACGAAGCGGCGGGTGACGGGCAGGTAGGGCGAGGGAGTCATGGGCGCCACGGGCTCGGCGGCGTGCAGCGGGTTGATGAGCAGGAAGTCGGCCCCCTGGTCTCCCAGGAAGGAGGCGAGCTCGGTGAGGTCGTCCGTGTCGCCGGTCCCCCAGGAGCCCCGTGAACGGATCGAGTAGAGCTGGGTCATGACGCCCCAGCCACGATCTCCCAGGCTCTTGGGAAGATCGAGGTGGTTGGGAGTGACGGCCAGGGCCGAGGTCACCGTGACCGTCTCCGCCTGGCCGTCGGTCGGCGGGGCGGCGTGCGCCCCCTGCAGGGCCGCCTGGTCGGTGGAGTCCGAGCCGGGGCTGACCTCGGCGATGAGCCGGTGCCAGCCCAGCGGCAGGTCGGCTCCCAGGATGAAGGAGGCGCGACCGCGCTTGATCCCATCGACCTCCCGAGGCACCGTCCAGTCCTCGGTCTGGGTCAGCTCACGGACCTCGCCGTCCTCGAGCTCGACACGAACCCGTACCTTGGCGCCGTCGGGAACGTAGACGGGAACGGTGGACTCCACGCCACCGCGCGTGACGACGGTGGGCGCCAGCGTCTGGCGCCAAGGAGCGTCCTCGACCTCCCGCAGGGAGCTCTCGATCTCCTCGTCGGTACGGGCACTCACGCCGAGCGCGGTGAGCACGGCTTTGAGCGTGGCGCTTGAGGGCGAGGCAAGGTTGCCGTGGTAGTCCCAGTACTCGGTGGAGACACCATGCGCCTCAGCGAGGTGCTTGAGGCTCTCGGAAGCAGGTACCTGGTCGTCGTTGAACTCGTTCATGTGCGTGGGTCAGCCTTGCGTGAGCAGATGTGCGGTGGAGTGCCGCGGAGCAGGGGTGCGCTCCGCCGTCAACCCTGAGGAGACCAGTGGGTTGGAACGGGACGCAGACGCTAGGAGGACTAGCAGTGTCCAAGTGTGCCCTAGCGGCTGACGGTTGTGCACCCTGCCGCACCGTGTCCGCTGAGGTTTTGCTGCAACTGTTTCACCGCGACGCCCGGGGATCACGCCGATGCCGATGACGAGCCCCGAGGACGTGTGTCCAGGACCGCACAGCCGGTTGGGCGACCGGTTGAGCAACCGGAGGAGAGGACGGTGGGCAGGACCCGCCTAACCGTCATGCGCTCGACACCGTCCGGGCAAGAACATCGCCCGGCCCCAGCACCTGGGTGCTCGAGCCGGGCGAGCTGCCGGCCGTCCGGGGATCCGGGGACGGGGGCAGGGTCGGCAGCGTCAGAGGGAGGCGATCTCCGAGGCGAGAGTGTCCGCCGTCGGGCCGACGACGACCTGAACGACCCTGCCGGAACGCACCACGCCGAAGGCGCCGGCCGCCCGCAGCGCCTCCTCGTCGACCTTCGCCTGGTCGGCGACCTCCACGCGCAGACGCGTGATGCACGGTTCGAGGTCGGTGATGTTCTCCTGGCCGCCAAGACCGGCGACGATATCTGATGCAGTGCTCATGGCTACTCCTTCTCGGTTCCCGTCCTCGCGCAATCCCCGTCTGTCATGCGGTCGGCCGGGCGGCTACGGTCCTCGTGGTCACGATCACTTTATCCCACATCCACGCCGTTCGCGGCGAAGGAGCCGGTCGGGACGCAGGCGGGACGGCGGCGAGGTCGTGGTCAGGCAGGGGCGACGCGGGGAGGAGACAGCGAGGAGAGGAAGAGACTCTGAAGAGGCTCTGATGGGACCGGGGCGACCCCACCGCGCAGGGCACCTCCAGCGGGATCCTTCTCGCTTAGTGACGTTCCCTCACGTAACCTTACGGGAACGCGATAGATGCCTTGACAGCGCTACGGAGGAGATCGTTATTCCCCTGGCGGAAACGTCTCATTCAGGCCGCAGTCGGGGCACAATGAGCGATGATCCCCTTTCGTCTCCGATGAGGAGCACCACATGACAGCGTCCGACACCACTTCCACAACCCTGTCCGGCATCGGTGTGAGCCCTGGCCTTGTGGCCGGCCCCGTCGCCAGGATGGCGCCCCCTATTCCTGAGCCCGAGATCGCTACTCTCGAGCCCAGCCGTGACGTCGAGAAGGAGTGTGAGCGCATCGCGCTGGCGGCTCAGCAGGTCAAGAAGGGCCTGGAACTGTCCGCCGCCGAGGCCAAGGCCGAGGCCCGCACTCTTCTTGAGACCACCGCACAGATGGCGGCCGACCCCACCCTGACCTCGACGGCGCAGGCCATGGTACGGGAGAAGCGCCTGGTCCCCGAGCGCGCCGTGTGGGAGTCCGCGGGGACGCTGGCCACCATGCTGGAGTCCCTGGGCGGATACATGGCCGAGCGCACCCGTGACGTGCAGGACGTGCGCGACCGGATCGTCGCCGTCCTGACCGAGTCCCCCATGCCGGGCATCCCCCGCCTGCCCGAGCCCTTCGTGCTCGTGGCCACGGACCTGGCCCCGGCCGACACCGCGCTGCTGGACCCCGAGAAGGTCATCGCCTTCATCACCTCCGAGGGCGGGCCCACCTCCCACACCGCGATCCTGGCGAGGGCCCTGGGTATGCCGGCCATCGTCGGCACCGGCGAGGAGGTCACCGACGCGCTGGCGGAGGGCGACATCGTCCTGGTGGACGGCACCAAGGGAACCATCACCATCAACCCGTCGGAAGACGCCCTGCGCCGGGCCCGCGAGCTCGCCTCGCGCGTGCGCGTCTTCAACGGCGACGGCGCCACCAAGGACGGTCACGAGGTCCAGCTGCTGGCCAACGTCGGCGATGCAGCCGGCGCCCGCAGCGCCGCGGAGGCCGGAGCCATGGGCATCGGCCTGTTCCGCACGGAGTTCTGCTTCCTCGACCAGCCCGAGGAGCCCACGGTCGAGGCTCAGGTGGAGGCTTATCAGGGAGTCCTGGAGGCCTTCCCCGGCAAGAAGGTCGTCGTGCGCACGCTCGACGCCGGAGCCGACAAGCCGCTGCCGTTCCTGACCGACGCCACCGAGGCCAACCCGGCTCTCGGCGTACGCGCCTACCGGACCACGCGCCGCGACCCCGAGGTCCTCGAGCACCAGCTCGAGGCGCTGGCCAAGGCGGAGGCCGCCACCGAGGCCAAGGTGTGGGTCATGGCCCCGATGATCTCCACTGCCGACGAGGCCAAGGCGTTCACGGACAAGGCCCGCTCCTACGGGCTGAAGACGGCCGGCATGATGATCGAGGTGCCCTCGGCCGCGCTCATGGCGGACAAGCTCTTCGAGCACGCCGACTTCGCCTCCGTGGGCACCAACGACCTCACCCAGTACGTCATGGCGGCCGACCTCCTGCTGTCCTCGCTGGCGGACCTGTCCACGGCCTGGCAGCCGGCCGTGCTGCGCCTGATCGGTACGGCGTGTGAGGGGGCATCCCCCAAGGGACGCCCGGTGGGCGTGTGCGGTGAGGCCGCCGCGGACCCGGCACTGGCCGCCGTGCTCGTGGGCCTGGGCGTCGCCTCGCTGTCGATGACGGCACGCGCGCTGCCGGACGTCGACGCCGTCCTGAAGTCCGTCACGCTTGCCGAGTGCCAGGAGCTGGCAAGGATCGCCATCGCCTCCGCCACCGCAGAGGACGCTCGCGCAGCCGTGCGCGCCCAGCTGCCGATCCTGGAGGAGCTCGGTCTGTGACACTCCCCTATCCCGTCCCCGCCGCCACGGAGGAGCCCCTCGGCTCGGTGACCCGGGTTCTCAGCCTGGTGGCGGGTGACGGGGAGGACGTCTTCACCGGCAGCTCCTTGCCGCAGCTGTCGGGTCGGGTCTATGGGGGCCAGGTGGTGGCCCAGGGCATGCTCGCAGCAGCAGCCACGGTCGAGGACGACGGCGACGGAGAGCGTCTGCCGCACTCGGTCCACGCCTTCTTCATGCGGGGCGGCCAGCCGGACAAGCCGATCAGCTTCGCCGTCGAGCGACTGCACGATGGGAGGTCCTTCTCCCAGCGGCGCACTGCCGCCTCCCAGGAGGGCACACCGATCCTCACGATGCTCACCTCCTTCCAGGAGGAGCAGGAGGGCGCCGACATCCACGTCACCGCCCCCTCGGTCCCCCGCCCCGAGGACCTCACGAGCGCCCTGGAGATCTTCCGCACCATCGACCACCCGGTGGCTCGTTTCCTGGGGCGCACGGCGGCCTTCGACCTCAGGCACGTGGAGGGCAATCTCTACCTGCGCCCCGGCAAGGAGCGGGACAACGTGCAGCACCTGTGGATGCGCTCGCGCAGCCGCATCCCGGAGCAGACCCCTCAGACCGTGCACCGGGCACTGCTGGCCTACGTGTGCGACCAGGTGATGCTGGAGCCGGTTCTGCGAAGCCAAGGCCTGTCCTGGCGCAGTGAGGGCATGAGCCTGGCGACCCTCGACCACACCCAGTGGTTCCACCGGGACGTCGACATGGGCGACTGGCTGCTCTACGTGCAGGACTCCCCCTCCTCGCAGGGCGGCCGCGGGATGGCCCGAGCCCAGGTCTTCGACTCATCGGGCAGGCTCGTGTCGACCATCGCCCAGGAGGGCATGGTTCGCATGCCCACTGACTCCGAGCCCGACGGCGGCTCGGGCCGTTGGCGCGTCCGCATGGGCGAGGGCGACGACGGCAGCGCGATCCCCGGCTGACTCTCTGCACACCCATCTCCATCGTCTCAAACGATTCAAGGCGGTGATTGCTGTGCTACTTACCGTGCTACCGGTTCTCAACGCCATCGCGGCAGCAGTCAGCACGGCGTCGTCACTACTGGTCGTCTTCCGGCCTCACATGATGAGCAAGTCGCGAGAGGTCAGTGCCGGGGAGCGATTCTTCGCCCAGATGTATGCGGCCCGAGCGGTTCCGCTCGGCGTCATCACCGCAGTCGCTCCGTTCACCGTCATCTCAGACATCAGTACCGTGAAGCTGATCCTCGTAGCAGCGATGACGGTCCAGATCATCGACGTCGGCATCGGCATCCGGCGCAGAGAAACAGCGATGATCATCGGTCCGTCAATCGCGGCTGTCATTCACGGTGCCACAGCATGGTTCACTTGAGGTTCCAATCATTTCGAGTGATGATCGCCTCCTTTATCGGGCAGATATGCCCACGCGCAAAGGCTTATTCACGGGTCTGGCCATAGGCGATCCTGCCCGCGGTGGGTACAGGGGACA
The DNA here is from genome assembly GCF_900637975.1 of Actinomyces viscosus. Taxonomy (NCBI): domain Bacteria; kingdom Bacillati; phylum Actinomycetota; class Actinomycetes; order Actinomycetales; family Actinomycetaceae; genus Actinomyces; species Actinomyces viscosus. The sequence goes on from NZ_LR134477.1 coordinate 1,462,847, forward strand.
CCGCGTTCAAAGGGGTAACGGAGACGCCGAGTCCGTACCTTGAAGGCTCGAACCGGAGCCTGGCTCCCGAGCGCAACGCTCACGGCGGGACTCAGTGGCCAAGAGTCACCCGGAGGGCCCAGGTCATGCCGCTGTCGTGTCCACAGAAATGACACTGGGGCCTCAGCACCTGGATTCGAGTTGACGGATCGGCGTAATTCCAACGATCGACCAGTGCCGCACCCGCCATGACCGCTTCAATGTCATTTCTGTGGACACCAGAGTCCGCAGACCCATCGCAGTTCAAGAAAGGTAGCGGAGACTGCCATGAATAATCCTCGCAGTACCCTCGACAGCACAGCGCACCTTGGTGCATCGCCTCGAATGATGCATTCTTCTCACAGACAATCGCCCACGCGTTCAACGCCATGGTGGTGAGCCCCGAGGTGAGAGCGTTCGCACGGTTGGCCCACAGCCAGTCGACCGAGGTCGGTCTGCTCGCGAGCAGCATCGATGACTACTTCTCCCTGTGCGACCTGCCCTCCGGGACGTTCGAGCGCGCCTTGCGGCGGGGCCAGGTGATGAGGATGCGACGTGGTTCGGGATGTGGACGTTCCGGTGGCCGCTGTTACTGCACGAGCCCGGGGTGCTACTGGCCTTGATATGGGTGTACCCCACGAGGGCCGGGATCCCGTGCAGTGCGGTTGCACCTTGGCCATGAGCGTCCGAACCTCGTGGAGTAGGTGACTGGGTACGGGGCCTGCAGCTCCCTGCTCCGGCCCGTCAGGTCTGCGACAGCGTCTGCCACCACCTGGTAGCGACTGACGGGGATCTTGCCGACTTTGACCTGCCATCCTGACAGCGGAGGGGGATGGCCATGAGGATCGAGGACTGCAATTCTCCTCCAGGACGTACTGCTCCCGCAGACGACTGCGGTCAGTCCCAAGTCGCCTACGAGAGAACGCAGTCCCCGCGGAGAAAGTACGTTCCCGATCAGGGCCGGCACGCCACCCCGCGGGCTCGTCCTCCGCTGCGCATCTCAATCAGGCCGTAGCAGTCCCAAGGCGCATAGCGAGCCACAGACTCTGAGGTGATTTCAAGGCGTCCCATCAGAGCCGGACGATGATAGTCCCCTGCTCAGGGCAGGTCCGCTCGTGCAACAACGACGGGCCAGTTTGCCCCGGGCTGCGTTGTTGAAACTCGTCGAAGCGGAGCGGCACGCCCCTTGCGGCACGGGGATCAAGGCTGTCCATCGCCTGAATATGGAGCTGGGGCTGCGTGGAGTTCCCAGAGTTGCCGCACCTGCCGATCTGGTCACCAGCACGCACTCGGTCACCGGATGTCACCTGGGGGGAACCTCGCTGAAGGTGCACGAGTCCAATGTAATGAGCACTTTCTGCGGCCTGGATGATGACGTGGTTTCCCAGGATGGCGGCCAGTCCCTGCCGAATTCGCCGGGGCTGGCTCAGCCCGTACGGGATGAGCGTGAGCAACGAGCGACGTGCCTCGTGATCGGGTTCGCCGTCGTGGACGGACACCACCGTTCCCGCCACGGGCGAGTACAGAGGGCGGCCAAAGGCGTAGAAGAGCTCCGGTGGCTCGGTGGCGAAGACCGTGCGCAGGCTGCGCGTGGGGGCGGTGCGTCCTTCATCGTCAACGGCGACGAAGTCGAAGGCGTAGGTGGTGCCGAACAGGTTGGTCCCATGGCTCGGGACGCGGCGTGTGGGGCTGACCTCGGTCAGCCACCCCCCCCATCGAACGGGAGCCTCCCTATGACGCCGCCTTCGGGAATGAGATCTGGTGTCTTCCCACTCATCGCGACACCTCCCAACAGGCGCTCTAAGTACGGTCAATGTTGCCAGGCAAGACGAGTGAGACGCAATCAGGGGCGTTTATTATGACAGTGGCGTCAGCCAACACCTTCGGTGTTGGCTGACGCCACCGCTTGTAACGCTCCCCATCATTTCACGCTACACAGCACACGCCTTGTCCCTGCACACACCTGGATAGATGAACGCATGCGATGTGTTCTCGTTCTTGAGGCCAGGACGGAGGTTCACCGGCTCACCATCAGGAATCGTTTGACTAGGCCCTGAGTAGTAAGAGTTGTAGTAAATAGTCACCGGTACGCCTGACCTGTTCCAGACCGAGGCCACGTTGTTCTTCACGCACTTCCCTCGCCCATTGCCGGTCCCCTTGAACTCATAGCAGTTGGGCTGACTGGCCCCATGGCTGGGAATGGATCCAGCGAAGTCGGAAACTGACCCTTCCCCGTTGCTGTTGTAGTAGATGCAGACCTCCCCGGCGTCACAGACACCGTCCCTCTCAGCGGCGCTTGCCGCCGAGGTCGGAACCAGGAGTGCGCCAGCGGCAAGCAGGAGAAGCGAGCCGGCACTTGCGATGCGGCGAAGCATTGTCGTACCCATGATGATTGTCCTTTCAAAGTGGCGGAGTAATCGAGGCGGCATCCTGACCACACGAGGTCACCACCTGAAATAACCATAAAATCCACCTTGCGAAACTCATCAGAGCGGTCGCCCCCCCCTTGACGACCTTCTCCCCAATCCATACGATGAGGCTTTTTACCGGTAAGCCACTTCGCCTCCCAGGCCGTCAGACTCCCTATCGGGACGGTTACCAGCGCGCTTGTCGTCCCAGCTTCTGAGCGTAGCGAAAGGAGACGTACGCCAGGAGCAGGCAGATGACCAGCGTACCGATGGAGGCGCCGACGTCACCCTCGGTGAAGATCCTCGACACCCCGGTGATCGCGGTCCCCAGCATCATGATCGCGATAACGTACCAGGTCATGGGGTGACGCCAGAAGGATCGCCTCGCCGGCACTGCGGGAGCCGGCATCGGCGCGAGCGGAGCGGGAGCAGCCATGAGCGGAGCCGAGGCCGGACGGACTCCTGCAAGATTCTCACCCCAGGCGTTGACCGGGATAGCAGAACCGTCGGGCCGAAGAACCAGGAGTCCGATACCGCACTCCTCAGCAAAACGCATCGCCTCGCCGGAGAATCCTGCGACGGAGAAGGCGATCCTATAGCATCCCGGCCTCATCTGAGAATCATCCACCAGTCGCTTCAGGTCTTCCGCAGTGGCAACAGAAGGGGAGATTCTCACCTGGGCGACAGCGCGAGAGGCGACCACGTGGACGCCGGTATCCACCATCCGATCCATGGCCGCAGCATCGGGAAATCCGTGACGTCGCATCCACATGGCGACGGCGGTCTACGCCAGGCCACCAGATCCACTCATACTCATCTTCGCCTTCTTGTCTATTCATCATCAGCCGGCTACCCAGGCATGTCGTCGGCGAAGACGAGTATAGGTCCACTCATTTCCTCCCCATCCCCGATCTTCATTACAGAAATGCCATTCTTTCAGCCGGCTGGCTGAAAGAATGGCATTTCCTGATGAGGCGATCGATCGAGCAGGTCGATCGCCCAGCGCTCAGTCGCGAGTGAGCTTCCGGTAGGTCACCCGGTGGGGGCGGGCCGCCTCCGGTCCAAGACGCTCGACCTTGTTCTCCTCATAGGAGGCGAAGTTGCCCTCGAACCAGTACCAGCTGGCCGGGTCCTCGTCGGTTCCCTCCCAGGCGAGGATGTGGGTGGCCACGCGGTCGAGGAACCAGCGGTCGTGGGTGATGACCACGGCACAGCCGGGGAACTCCAGCAGGGCGTTCTCCAGCGACCCCAGGGTCTCGACGTCGAGGTCGTTGGTGGGCTCATCCAGGAGGATGAGGTTGCCGCCCTGCTTGAGAGTCAGGGCCAGGTTGAGGCGGTTGCGCTCACCGCCGGAGAGGACACCAGCCGGCTTCTGCTGGTCGGCGCCCTTGAACCCGAAGGAGGCGACGTAGGCGCGCGAGGGCATCTCCACGTTACCGACCTGGATGTAGTCCAGCCCGTCGGAGACGACCTCCCACAGGGTCTTCTTGGGGTCAATGCCCGCGCGGGACTGGTCGACGTAGGAGAGCTTGACGGTCTGGCCGATCTTGAGGTCTCCGCCGTCGAGCGGCTCCAGGCCCACGATGGTCTTGAACAGGGTGGACTTTCCGACGCCGTTGGGGCCGACGACCCCGACGATGCCGTTGCGCGGCAGGGTGAAGGAGAGCCCGTCGATGAGGGTGCGTCCGTCGAAGCCCTTGTTGAGGTTGGTGGCCTCCAGGACCTGGTTGCCCAGGCGGGGCCCCGGCGGGATCTGGATCTCCTCGAAGTCGAGCTTGCGGGTGCGCTCGGCCTCGGCGGCCATCTCCTCGTAGCGGGCCAGACGGGCCTTGGACTTGGCCTGGCGCCCCTTGGCCGAGGAGCGCACCCACTCGAGCTCCTCCTTGAGGCGCTTGGCGAGCTTGGCGTCCTTCTTGCCCTGGACCTCGAGACGCTTCTCCTTGGTCTCCAGGTAGGTGGAGTAGTTGCCCTCGTAGGGGTAGAGGTGGCCGCGGTCGACCTCGGCGATCCACTGGGCGACGTGGTCGAGGAAGTAGCGGTCGTGGGTGACGGCGATGACGGCGCCCTGGTAGCTGGCCAGGTGCTGCTCGAGCCAGAGGACGGACTCGGCGTCGAGGTGGTTGGTGGGCTCGTCCAGCAGGAGCAGGTCCGGAGCCTCCAGGAGCAGCTTGCACAGGGCCACGCGGCGGCGCTCACCACCGGAGAGGTTCTTGACCTCGGCGTCCGGCGGGGGGCAGCGCAGGGCGTCCATGGCCTGCTCCAGCTGGGAGTCGAGGTCCCAGGCGTTGGCGGCGTCCAGGGCGTCCTGGAGGGTGCCCATCTCCGCCATGAGGGCGTCGAAGTCGGCGTCCGGGTCCGCCATGGCGGCGCTGATCTCGTTGTAGCGGTCCAGCTTGGACTTGATCTCGGCGACGCCCTCCTCGACGTTGCCGAGCACCGTCTTGTCCTCGTTGAGCGGGGGCTCCTGGAGGAGGATGCCGACGCTGTAGCCGGGGGTCAGGCGGGCCTCGCCGTTGGAGGGCTGGTCGATGCCGGCCATGATCTTGAGGATGGAGGACTTGCCGGCGCCGTTGGGGCCGACCATGCCGATCTTGGCTCCGGGGAGGAAGGCCATGGTGACGTCGTCGAGGATGACCTTGTCGCCGTGGGCCTTGCGCGCCTTGATCATCTGGTAGATGTACTCAGCCACTGCTCGTCTGCGCCTTTCGTCAGGGTGTGAGCGGAGGTTCTGCGCGACGACGGCGACCGGTCGGTCCCGTCCGTGCGCACCGTGGCCAAGCCTAAGGGAGCCCCTGCGCCATGGCGACGACGGCGGAGGTGAGACGGTGCACGCGATGGCTCGGCTCAGGTCCCTGGCAAGGATGATGCCGGTATCCGCCGACGACGGCGATGGACCACGAGAATGAGAAGACCGACCGCGGCCCAGAGCAGGCCCTGGAGGATCCACGTCACCGATCCACCGGGCAGGTGCAGAGAGCCCGAGACATAGTAGGTCACCACATGAAATCCTCCGTGCACGCCGATCGCGGCCCAGGTCGATCCCGAGATGAACCGAACGATCACCGCGGTTATCGCGAACCCGCAGGGCAGGGCGAGATACGTGATGTGCTCCAGCAGGTTCTGCTGGCCTCCCTGAGAGAAGAGGTGGAGGGCGGTGAATCCCAGAACGCTCGCAACCGCCGCGAACCGCCTCGCACCCAGTGAGGTGAAGAGTCAGCCCCTCCAGATGATCTCCTCGGGAATACCCTGGAGAAGGAACGCTATGGAGAGGGACTCCACGGCGACGAGCCACGCCGGCCCCGTGGACACGGACTGTTCGCCACCAGCAGCACCGAGCACCTGGACGATGCCGGCCGCTGCGAGATCCACGACGAGCGCGGCCAGAACCATCCCGGCCAACCAGAGCATGGCGCGGCCGTTGATCTCCAGGCCCAACCTGACGCGACGGCCCCGATCCAGTGTGCGGCGCAGGAGACCGCACAGGACAAGAGCGAGCAGCGTGGCCGACCCGTGTATCAGCAGCACGCAAGCACTCACCTCAATGGACTCCAACACGCCATCAGTATTCTCGTGGGTCAGACCAAAAGCCTGAATATGGCGGTCTTTAATCAAGCTTTTCTTGGGTTGGTGTGATGGGTAGGTGCTCGAAGTCGTAGTCGAAGGTGCGGCTGGTGATGTAGCTGGTGAATGCGGTGTAGGTTTCCTCGGGGTTGTCTCGTTGTATGTTTGAGATGTTCTTCTTGGCGGTGTTCCAGACGTGCTCTATTGGGTTGTGGTCGGGCGCGTAAGGAGGTAGGTAGATCGGCCTGACGCGCTCCAGGGCCTGGCCGGGCTCATACAGGTCAGTGACCGCCTTGGCGTGGTGGAAGCCGGCGTTGTCAAGAACAACAGCGATCTTGTCGTTTGCCGTCTCGCGTACCAGACGGGCCAGGGCCAGGGTGACCTGCTCGGCGTTCTGGTTGCCCTCGATGGGGTAGACGCGCACCTGCTTGCTGGTCAGGCTCAGGGCGCCGAAGAAAGACTGGGCCGAGCGTTCTCGGTCGACATAGATCTTGGTCCGACGGCCGGTGGGCAGCCACATACGCCGGGTGACGGCCTCGTGCTCGACGCGCACCTCGTCGACGGTGTAGACCTCCCAGCCCCGGGCCAGCAGGTCGGCGACCTCCTGACGGACCTGGTCCATTCGCTCGGTGACGGCGGCCTCGTCGCGGCGCTTGTCGAAGGGGTCGGGCAGCTTGAAGCTCATCCCCACGAAGCGCAGGAGCAGCTGGTAGGAGGAGTCTGAGGCGTACTCCACGCCGAACTTGATCCGCACCACGTCACGCAGGGCCGGTACGTCCCAGAAGTCCGCCCTGATCCCGCTCTGGGCCGGTGGCCTACTCAGGATCCGCTTGAGCTGCTCCTTGTGGGCGCGGGTGAGCTTGGCGGCGTTCTCGTTGCCGGCGTGCCCAGTGACAACCGAGTGCAACCTGGAGCACCGCCAGCGGCGCAGCCAGTTGCTCACCGTCCTGCGGCTGCGGCCGACCATCTCAGCGATAACACCCGTGCCGACACCACGAGAGGCATACAAAATGGCCTCAGCCTTTAAACGCACCAGGACGAACGAGTCACCGCGTTTCTTCCACGCCAGAAGAACATCCCGCTCCTCCGCAGTCACATCAACAACCACACACACATTCTATATCGATACCCCCAAAACCACCCGACAACACAACCCCAGAAGGAAACTTTGTTTAATGCCGGCCATAGCAGGAATCCGCCTCAGTAATGCCGGCGTGAGCGCGCATGCGAACATCACCACAATCGCAATCGCAACACGCAGGAGCTTGCCACCTAGTAATAGTCGACCATGTCGATCCGATCGACACCCATCGAGATTCGAGGACTCGAGATAGGATAATGCTGACGAGGCCTGCACTGACCGAGGTTTTCCGTGTGATGCGCTCATGAAATTCACGGTACGCCCACCGTATAACGCCCTCAATCACAGACGGTAAGAACCAGGGACCGCCGGAGAAGAAATCGGGGATCCCCCTCCGGGGGGATCCCCGATAATGGCAACGCCTCTGAAGAGCCTTCGGAGAATCGCCTCGCTCAGTCCTCGGCGGTCTCCTGCTGCTTGCGCCAGCGGATACCGGCGTCGATGAAACCGTCGATATCGCCGTCGAAGACGGAATCAGGGTTGCCGACCTCGAAGTTGGTCCGCAGGTCCTTGACCATCTGGTAGGGGTTGAGGACGTAGGAGCGCATCTGGTCGCCCCAGGAGGCCTTGACGTCCCCGGCGAGCTCCTTCTTCTTGGCGTCCTCCTCCTGCTGCTTGAGCAGGAGCAGTCGCGACTGGAGGACGCGCATGGCGGCGGCGCGGTTCTGGATCTGGGACTTCTCGTCCTGCATGGAGACCACCAGGCCCGTGGGCAGGTGGGTGATGCGCACGGCGGAGTCGGTGGTGTTGACGCTCTGGCCACCGGGGCCCGAGGAGCGGAAGACGTCGATGCGGATGTCCGTCTCGGGGATGTCGATGTGGTCGGTGGACTCGATGAGCGGGATGACCTCGACGGCGGCGAAGGAGGTCTGGCGCCGGCCCTGGTTGTCGAAGGGGCTGATGCGTACCAGGCGGTGCGTACCGCCCTCGACGCTCAGGGTCCCGTAGGCGTAGGGGGCGTGGACCTCGAAGGTGACCGACTTCAGTCCCGCCTCCTCTGCGTAGGAGGTGTTGAGGACCTTGACAGGGTACTCGTGGCGCTCGGCCCAGCGGGTGTACATGCGCAGCAGCATCTCGGCGAAGTCGGCGGCGTCCACGCCGCCTGCCCCGGAGCGGATCGTGACGACGGCGTCGCGCGGGTCGTACTCGCCGCTCAGCAGCGTGCGGATCTCCAGGTCGGAGAGGTCCTTGCTGATGGCGGTCAGGTCCGACTCGGCCTCGGCGAGGATCTCGGCGGCGTCGTCGCCCTCCTCCTCGCCGGCGAGCTCGACCATGGCCTCGAGGTCCTCGATGCGCTCCCCCAGGCTCTCGACCCGCTTGAGGTCGGCCTGGGCGTGGGACAGGGCGGAGGTGACCACCTGGGCGGAGTCGGGGTCGTCCCACAGGTCGGGGGCGGAGGCCTGCTCGGAGAGCTCGGCGATGCGGGCGCGCAGGGCCTCAGGGTCGGTCACCGCGGCGATGGAGGCGTAGGTGTGTCGGAGTCGTTCGATCTCGGCGGAGAAGTCAGTGGCCACGAAGGGGAGTCTACGGCAGAACGTACCGGGGGCGCCGTCGGGGCGGATCCGGCCCGTCGGTCCTGCGATCTCCACGAGGTCCCGGGGCACTCGCCGTCGAGCCTCACCCCAGCTCGAGGCCCTGGGCCTGGGTGAGCAGCGCCTCGAGCACCGCTCGCGTGGCCGGGCCCGGCTCGGTGCGGGTCGAGCGGTGACGCACCACCAGCTGGCGCACGCCCAGCCCGGGCAGGCGCACCACGCTCAGCTCGTCCGGGACGAGCCCGGAGTAGACGGCCAGCTCGGGCAGGAGCGCACACCCCAGGCCCTGGCCGACCATGGCCAGGACGACGTCGTAGTCGTAGGCGACGTGCCGCATCGTCAGGGGCGTGCCCAGCTGGCGCTCGAGACGGTCCAGGGCGAAGGCGCCCGCGGTCCCCGGGGCCAGATCGATCCACGTGGCGCGGACCAGGTCCGCCAAGGTGGAGGGTGCCGCCTGCTCGGCCGGGACGACGACGAGCCAGGACTCGTCCAGCAGCGGGACGTCGGCCATGCCTCGAGGAGCCGGCGGCAGCGTGTGCTCGTCGCGCTCGATGAGGACCAGGTCGAGCTCGCCCCGGCGCAGCCGGGACAGGGCGTTACGCTCCTCGACCTCCTCGACGATCACCTCCAGCTCCGGGCTGGTGGTCGCCAGCGACGACAGCAGGGGCAGCAGGAGCGCACGGACCGCGGAGGCGAAGCTGCCCACCCGCACCACACCCGAGGGGACGGAGTCGTCCAGGTCCGCCAGCTCACGGCGCACGGTGGTCAGCTCGTCCTCGATGCGTTCGGCCGCCTCCGCCAGGACCTTCCCGGCCGCGGTGAGCACGGCCCCGGTGGGCGTGCGGTCAAGGACCCGGGCACCGCACTCGCGCTCCAACAGGCGAATCTGCTGGGAGACGGCGGACGGCGTGATGTGAAGGATATCTGCCGCTGCGACGACTCCTCCGGCACGGTGGACGGCCAAGAGAACCGAGAGTCTCTGAGGCATGACACGCATGAAGTAAATCTACATCCCTCATGCAGATAGATGCGATTGACCTTCATCTGCGGAGAGCCAAGAATCGGTTCCGTGAACGACGTGCTCTCCTCCCTCATCTCTATCGGCGGCTGGATCGGTGCCGCTGAGCTCCTCGTGGCCTACTTCCTGGTCTCCAAGGGCACGATCGCGGGCGACTCACTGAAGTACCAGGCCCTCAACATCACCGGCTCCGTGCTGCTGACCATCAACTGCGCGAACTCCGGGGCCTGGCCCAGCGTCATCGCCAACGCCTTCTACCTCCTGGTGGGCATCAACATCCTGTTCACGGTGAAGCGGGCCTACATCGCCCAGCTCTCCCGGCGGCAGAGGGAGGAGCTGCGATCCCGGATGCACCTGCACCGACGCCACTCCCCCGTCTCCCCCGTCATCTCAACCGGCTTCGTCGAGCAGGCCTGACGGCTCGAAGCCCCAGCCGCCCCCTCGTCAGTCCCCAACCAGCTACTCCGCTACGGCGCAGTGAGTCCTGTCGACTCACTGCGTCGTCGTCATCCGGGCCGAACCGGTCGCAGTGATGGTGAAGCCCTCGGCCGGGATGATCCCCCAGGGCAGGAAGGGCGGGCGGGAGCGGGCCTGGAGCGTCACCACAGCGGTCCGGCTGTCCGCGGCCCGGGCGCTGACGATCGCGACTCCCGCCAGCCTGGCCGCCGCAGGCTGGGCAGACAGGTCGGCGGCCGCCTTGGCACTCACCGCCGCGTCAGTCAGGGCGCCGGGCGCCGTATCGCTCCCCTCACCCTCGTAGTACGGGTCCCCATCCACACCGTCCGCACCCGCGGCCGCGGCCGAGTCCGCCAGCGAGGTGAGGGTCTTGAGGTCGAGGTAGACGGCGGTCGCCGAGGCCGCGACGAACAGCATCGCGAGGACAACGCAGATGAGGCCGACTCCCAGCAGCAGCGTCTGGCCGTCCTCCTCCCGGCGCAGCCGATGCATCAGCGCCCCGGCCCGGTGAGGAACGGCCCTGAGGCCCCGGGACCTGAGGCTCTGCCCCGCACTTCCTCTCACTGCTCCTCTCACTGCTCCTCCTTGCCCGGCAGGGTGATGGCCCGCTCGGTGTCCACGACGACGACGTCACGACCGATCCCCAGGGAGGCGAAGCCCGGTAGGTCCACGCCGACCGCGACCTTGACGGTCGCAGCCTGACCGCGAGCGCAGCCGCGGGCACAGGTGACCGACAGGGATCCGGCCGGGTCGGCGTCGACGCCCTGGTCGGACAGGGACAGCCCCGTCGCCACCCGGGCCTTGTCCATGGCGGACGGTGAGTCGTCGACCTCCAGAACCCGGCTGGCGGCGTCGGCCGCCGAAGCCACGGCGAAGGTCGTGGCCTGGATCTGGGCGAGTGTGACCACGAGGTAGAGAACGGGCACCACGAGGACGGCGCTCCAGCCGATGAACTCGACGATGGCGTTGCCCTCCTCCAGGCGCACCGGCCCCCGGATGCCCCGCCCGCAGCTGCTGAGAACGTCGCGCAGCCGAAGGACGGGGCGCCGCAGCCGCTGCCGGATTGAGCAGGCGCGCCTCTCCACCGAGACCCGAGAGGCGCATGAGACGGCAGAGACAACGGACGCAAGGGAGGCGGCAAGGAGTCCGGTGATCCTGGGGAAGGTCATGTCAGTCACCGTCAGGCCCCCTCTCCGACGTCTCCCGGACCAGGGACGCCTCGTCGACCGCGTGGCCCGTGACCGTCAGCGTCCCTCCGGGGCCGAAGAGTCCCAGAACCGGAAAGGGCGCTGTCACCGTCACCTCAACGATGGTCAGGTCGTCGGAGGGGACCCGGGAGACCGTCACGGTGTCCACGTAGCCGCGGCGCAGCGCGGCGTCGGACAGCACCTGCACCCGCTGCCGAGCCTCGCTCTCGGTACCTCCGACCAGAGCCGCCCGTCGAGCCCCGTCGCCGGCGGCGTCGGTGAGGACGTTGCGCGCATAGACGCCCAGGGCGACCTGGAGGAGCGCCACGAACACGATGATGACGAGTGCGCCGACCATGACGAAGTCGACGACGGCGGAGCCCGACTCGCCCCGAGGACGCGGGCGAATCCGGCGCCGGCGGGTGACGGCTCGGTCCGGGCGCTGAGGCTCGCCGCACCGGTGAGCCCATTCAGATAGCACTCGTCACCTTCGCGATGGCGTTGAGGAAGACCTCGGTCAGTGTGCTACCGGCAACCGTCCACAGGGCCACGACGAGTCCGGCGGTCATCAGGGTCACCAAGACCCAGCCGGGGACGTCTCCGCGCTCGTCCCGCAGATCGATTCGGGGGCGGCCGGCGGGCCACCATGACCTGGAGCTGGAACGAGACGGGCGGGACGGGGAGAGGATGCGTTTCATGGCTGCTCCTTGCGGACGAGTAGGAATCTGGTGGGAGGAACGTCGAACGGGCTCTGAAGGCGGGAGGAGGATCAGGAGGATGACGGATGCGCTCACACCCCCAGCCTGAGGACGAGCAGCCCCGGGAAGAGGGCGAAGACGACGGTGACGGGCAGGACGAGGAAGACCACGGGGACCATCTGGGCGATCTCGCGCCTGCCGCCCTCCTCCATGAGGTCCTGACGTGCCGCCTCACGCACGTCGGTGGCCTGGGAGCGCAGGACGTCCGCCAGTGGTGTGCCGCGCTCAAGCGCCACGACGATCGCCTCGCACAGGCGAGTGACGTGGATGGAGCCGACTCGCCTCTCCATGCGGTCCAGGGCCGTGGACAGGACGGTGCCGGAGCGGATGTCGGTCAGGGTGGTACCCAGCTCGTCGATGAGGTCGCCCCGTCCGAGTGCGACGACGCGCTCGATGGCGGCCACGGGGCCTTGGCCCGCGCCGACGGCCAGGGCGAGGAGCTCGACGACGTCGGGCAGCTGGGCCTCGATCCGTGAGAGCCGCTTGGCCACGGCCCGGCTGAGCCACCAGTCCCGGGCGGCCGCCCCGGCCACGGTGGCCATGACGGACAGGACGATGAGCGCGGGCACGTTGACGGTCCTGACCAGGGCCGCCAGTCCGCCGGTCGCCAGGACGACCAGGAGCGCCGTCGTCGACCACAGAACCTGCTGAAGCCGGAACTGGTCGAGGCTGAGCGGTGAACCGGAGCGGATCAGACGCCGACGGACCGACTCCGCCGACGACCCCAGCGAGTCCAGCAGCCGACCGAGGTTGAGGGCACCGGCCGTGGAGGACATGAGCAGGCCGACGACGGTGCGCCCGTCGGAGGCCAGACCCGCAGGAGCGGTCAGGAGCCCCGAGGTCGTGGACTGCCGGTGCACGTATGGCTCCAGCCTGGCCATGAGGGTGGGGCGGCGTCGGCGGACGGCCGAGATGATGGTCAGGATCCCCGCAGCCCCCAACAGGCCCGCGAGCCCTCCGGTGAGCATGACGTTCATCGCGGTCATCGCAGCATCCTCTCCTCCTCGGGCAGCCGCCCCAGGCGCAGCATGAGGCGGTAGGCGATCACCGAGACGACAGCGCCGACCAGGAGGATGAAGGCTCCGGCGGCGGTGGCGTAGGCGGCCGCCGCCTGCGGCCGGGTGGACAGCAGCGCCAGCACGAGCCATGGGGCGGCGACCGCGACCTTGGCGCCGTTGACGGTCCAGGACTGACGCGCCTCGAGCTCTCCGCGGGTGCGCATGTCCTCACGCAGCATCTGCGACAGAGAACGCAGCAGTGTCCCCAGGTCCGTTCCGCCGACCTCGTGGGCCAGGCGCAGGGCCTCAACGATCCGATCGGCGACGGGGTCGGCGAAGCGGGCCTTGAGACGGTCCAGGGAGCTGTCGAAGCGGGCGGTGGCGGCGTAGTCGGTGGCGAAGGCCCGGAACTGGGGGCGGACGGCCTCCGGGCCGCGCTCACCGAGGTTGGTCAGGGCCTCCGGCAGGCTCATGCCCGCCCGGACACCGGAGACGAGGGTGTCGACGGCCTCGGGCCACACCTCACGCAGACGGGTGCGACGGTTGCGCGCCCGCGAGGAGATCACGAGGAAGGGGATCGTCGTGAAGATGGCGGCGAAGGAGGCGGCGACCGGCCAGGCGCGAGACACCCCCAGGAAGACCAGCCCGGTGAGCAGGCCCAGCCCGATCGAGCCCAGGACGAACATTGCGGGGCTGGTGCGGCCGGCGCCGGCCTGAACCAGGATGTCGGCCAGGAGCCGAGAGCGCCGGGAGCGCCACTGGGGCGGGTCGGAGGTGCAGGCCAGCCAGATGAGCAGCATCCCCACGCCGGCCAGGAGTCCCGCGATCGCACCCATCAGTAGACCTCCCTGCCGTTGGCGGGGCGCGCGTTCAACAGGGCGGTGAGGTCGTGCCCGGCCCGGCTGAAGCGCTCGACGCCGCTGGGAACGCCTGCGCCCCGCACGAGGTTGCCGACGGTGTCACGGTGGAAGATGTCGGACAGCTCGATGACACCGTTCTCGACCCGGCCGGACAGCGCCGCGACCTCCCTGACGGTGCGGCGCCCGCCCCGGTCCAGGTCGAGGTGGACGACCAGGTCGATGGCGCTGGCCACGGTGGGGACCACGAAGTCGCTCGAGACGTTCTCCCCCGCCAGCAGAGGCAGCGTGCAGATCTTGATGACCGCCTCTCGTGCGGAGTTGGCGTGCAAGGTGCACATCGAGGGAAGGCCGGAGTTCATGGCGATGAGAAGGTCGAGGGCCTCGGCCTCACGCACCTCCCCGATGAGAAGGCGGTCGGGGCGCATGCGCAGGGCCTCCTTGACCAGTCGGCGCAGGCTGATCTCCCCGACGCCCTCGAGGTTGGGCGGCCGGGTCTGCATGGCCACGCAGTCCCGGTTGCGCAGGGCGAGCTCGAAGACCTCCTCGCAGGAGATCACCCGCTGCCCGCCCGGGATGGCCCCGGCCAGTGCCCGGACCATCGTGGTCTTCCCGGCCTGGGTGGCCCCCGAGACCAGGATGTTGAGACCGGACTGCACGGAGGCGTCCAGGAAGGCGGCCACCTGGCTGGTCAGCGAGCCCATGCGCACGAGGTCGCTGGTGCGGGAGGCGCGGGAGGTGTGCTTACGGATGTTGACCGCCCAGTGCTGGGAGGTGATGGGCGGGATGACGACGTGAAGCCGCTGTCCTCCGGCCAGCTGGGCGTCGACGAAGGGGCTGGACAGGTCCAGGCGGCGCCCGGAGGCCCGCAGCATCCGCTCGACCAGGACAGCGAGGTCCTCACTCTCCAGGATCGTGGTGGTCAGCTCGGGGCGCCCTGAGCGGGCGATGAAGACCCGACCGGGAGCGTTGACCCAGATCTCCTCGATGGACTCGTCGTCGAGGTAGCCCTGGAGCGGTCCCAGGCCCGCCATGGAGTCCAGCACGTGGGAGCGGGCGCCCGCGGGGTCGATGAGCGGTGGGACGAGTCCGGCGTCGGAGCGGCGCAGGTAGTCGTCCTCGGCCTCGGTGACGAGATGCTCAAGGGCGGAGGTGTCCTTGAGCGGGTCGATTTCGCGAGCGCGAACCAGCTCGCGAACCTCCGTCAGGAGGAGATCGGCAGCGTCCATGATGCCTCTCAGCGTGTGTGAGTTGTCAGAGGGAGAAGTGAGGATGACTGAGGTTCGACCAGGAGCTCAGCGTTGAACCCCGACACACCGGCCGGTCGGTGACCACTGTCACGAATAAACTCTAGGACACCTGGTCACGAAATGGCCACTGCCTTGGCAGGGCCTGTGGATAACTCGGAAGGTGTGGCGCATCGGAGCGGTTCTCGTCGTTCTTGACGTTTGCCGCCAGCGGACGGGCGCGGCTGTCCTGCGAGATGTAGGACCTGTCGCCTACGGTTGGACCATGTCACAGCCTCCGCAGTTCCCGGACGCCCCCGGCACCACCGATGTCGACGACGGTGTCGACAGCCTCACCGACGAGGCGGCCTCCGACGTCGCTGCGGCTCCGACTGCCGATGACCGCGACGAGCCCGGCGACCAGAACACTGAGCTGCCTGATGGGCAGGACGAGGGCTACCGGGCCCCCGTGGTCGTCGCTCCGCTGCCCGGCGCATCGGCCGGCCCGCCGCCGAGCAGCCGACCGGCCACCCAGGCCCAGCCCGCGGAGGAGCCGCGCCCTCATCACTCGGCCCTGTCCCTGGCCGCGATGGCGAGCGTCGCCGTCGCCGGCCTCAACCCGGCTCGGCTGGCGCTGCCGCAGTCCGAGACCCCGGAACGGCACATCATCGGGGTCATCGACACCCAGGGCCGCCACTGGGAGGTCCATGAGGCGCGCACCGACGCCGTCGGCGCGTCCCTGGAGGCCGAGGCCGAGGTGCTGCGGCGCATCGGCCGGGTCGTCGATGACGGCAGGCTCTCCTTCGACGTTCCTCGCGTCAGCGGGTCCCTGCGCCAGAAGGGCGCCCACGTCCAGGTCCGCTCGCACGTGGAGGGCAAGCCGATCCCGGTGGAGGCGCTTCGCCCGGGCCCGGGGATGTCGGCGGGCCTGGGCAAGGCCCTCGGTGAGATCCACGAACTGGCGATGTCGGTGATCTCCGAGGCGGGCATGCCGGTCTACGACGCCGAGGAGGTGCGCCGCCGCTGGCTGAGTCTGCTGGACGACGCCGCCGCGACCGGCAAGACCCCGCCGGCGCTGCTGGGCCGCTGGGAGCAGGCGCTGGAGGACACGGCCCTGTGGCGCTTCCGGCCCACCGTGGTCCACGGCGACCTCGCCGAGGAGAACGTGCTGGTGGCCGGTGGCACGGTGGTGGCCGTGCGCGGCTGGACCCAGGCGCACGTGGGAGACCCGGCCGAGGACCTGGCCTGGGTGTACTCCTCGGCGCCGGTGGACTGCCTGGACTCCATCGAGGACGCCTACGACATCGCCCGCTCCGAGGGCGTCGACCGGCACCTGCGCGAGCGGGCCGAGCTGGTCAGTGAGCTCAGCCTGGCGCGCTGGCTGCTGCACGGGGTACGGACCGGGGACAAGCCGGTCATCAATGACGCGGTGGCGATGCTGGAGGACCTGGCCGCCCAGGTGGGTGACGCCCCGCTGGTGGAGCCGGCCACGCCCCGGCTGGCGCCGGTGCCCGGGGAGCGCGAGCCCGCGGAGCCCGACGCCGTCACCAACCCGGTGGCGATGGTGCGCGTCGACGACGAGGACGAGGGCTAGATCCCGCCTCGTCACTCATCGACACTCATCGACATCAGGTCAGTGGGACTCGGCTGAGGAGCGCGAGGAAGGCGACGGCCCACACCAGGTTGACGATGTTGAGCAGGGCCCCGTCCAGCAGGGGCTTGCCGGGGTAGGGCAGACGGGTCAGGGCGTACCACGGGGCGGCCTGCACCGGTGGGGTCAGGAGCAGTGACCAGCGGGGAAAGGCGGTGGCCCCGGAGCCCAGGGCGATGCATATGAGGATCCATCCCAGCGTCGTCAGCCCGACGGCGGGGACCCAGGCCTGCATGAGGAAGCGGTAGAGCCTGCGCGCGTGCTCCAGGGAGGCGGGCTCGGGTGCCTTGTCGTCTGTCTTCCCACCGTTCGCCGTCCTCGCTGCCAGGTAGGCCGCGTGGGCGCGCTCGGAGGCCAGCGCGAGCGGGTAGAAGGAGGCGTGGGCCAGGGGTGAGAGGCTGAACCCCACTCCCAGGAGCACCACGCCCGCCATCCCGACCGGTGATCCGCGCAGCAGCACCCAGTGCGCGTAGAGGCCGGCGAGCATGAGCGGGATCGAGTAGTTGGCGACCAGCGCGCCCCATCGCAGGCGGCGCTCGTCAATACGCGTGTAGAAGGCGTAGGAGTCGCCCCCCCATGAGCCCAATGAACTCGCCGTGCTCGCGCTTGTCGGGCCTGTGGAAGCCGACGATGAGCGCGTCCCCGACGATCCAGCACAGGGCACTGACGAGAAAGGCGAGGATCGACCAGGTCACCAGCACGTGGAGCCTCCTTACAGCATCGAGTGCGAGGAGCGGTGCCGGACCGCGCCGGCCGCCTCTGGCCGGGTTGGTCGAGCCGAGGACGCTCCTCAGGCGGACGTTAGCCCGGCTGCTCGGAGGCTGGAAGAGCCGTCATCTCGTTGAGCGATGAGTCGGGGGTCAGGGCCGCCTCGATCTTCTCGAGGCTGAGCAGGCCCTCCGCGGTGAGCTCGTCGACGCGCCCTGCGGGATAGTCGACGTACACGTAGGCGGCGCGCACGGAGCTCGTGGGAACGCCCTGGGAGGCCGCCCAGGCGTGGACGTAGACGCTGAGCTGGTCCACGGGGACCCGGCGGCGCCCGGTCTTCCAGTCGACGATGAGCCAGCCGGTCCCGTCCAGGCGGCGGAAGACGGCGTCCATGCGGCAGCGCAGGGTGGTGGCGCCGATGGTGATCTCCCGGTCGGTCTCGGTGGCGGCCAGGACGTAGTCCTCCAGGAGCGGCAGGTTCTCGGCGGTGTCCAGCCAGCGCTCGACGCGGGCCCGGTCCTGGGGGTCGAGGTTGTCGGGCACGCCCGCCTCCCCCAGACTGAACAGGGTGCCGCGGGCACTCAGGCGCTGGGCGACGGCGTCGTGGAAGACGGTTCCGAGCCGGCCCGCGGCGCGCGGCTCGGGCGGGAGAGGCCGACGCAGGTCCAGGGCGAATCGCTGCCGGTCGGCGCGCAGGTCGTCCAGGCGGGTGGCGGCCAGATGCTCGGGAAGTCGGACGGCGGGGACGGCGGCCGAGGCGCTGGCGCGCTCGGCCAGGAGGAGGCCCGCCTCGAGCTGCCAGCGCCGCAGTGTCTCGTCGACCGCCTCCGCCCCCTGTCCGGAACCCGCCGGCTCAGCCCTGGTGCCGCTGGGCTCCGGCTCGGTGGGGTCCAGCTCGCTCATGGCGGCCCTGACCTGGGCGGCGGTCGCCTGCCGAGCCCGTCGCAGGGCGGTGGCCCGCTCTGAGACGCGCTCGCCCTCTCCCCCGGCATCCGGCGCCTTGACCTCCGGCGCCTCGGCGTCGATCGGCCAGGTGCCGACATGGGTCAGGGCGGTCAGCGGGTTGGGGCGGGACTCGTCGAAGTCCACCCAGCCGTCTGCGTAGGGCACGAGGAGGTCTCGCCGTCGGAGCTCGGTGAGGAAGCGCGAGGGCTGACGCGGCTTGGAGGCGGTCTTGGACAGGTGGGAGCCGGTCAGCAGGAGCTCGTGGCGGGCCCGGGTGAAGGCGACGTAGGCCAGGCGGCGCTCCTCGCGCAGGCTCTGGCGGCCCAGGGCCTCCTTGTAGACGGTCATCGTCTCGGCCAGGAGGGGCTTGTCGGTCGCCGCCGGGTTGAGGTCGCCGACGGTGAAGGGAGGAAGGTCGTCGGCATCGGCCCGCAGCGGGAAGGGGAAGGTCGAGGTGCTGCCCATCCAGCCGGTCTCCACCACGCGCAGGTCCTCCTTGACACTGCTGGTGTAGGAGGGGAAGACCTGCTCGTCCATGCCGGGCACGGCGACGACGTCCCACTCCAGGCCCTTGGCGGCGTGGACGGTCAGGAGCTGGACCGCGCCGGGCGCGGGGTCGACCTCGGGGGCGCTCATGGCGTCCTCGTGCTGCTCGGCGGCGTCGAGCCACTCCAGGAAGCCGGTGAGTGTGGCGGCATCGGTGTCCGTGGCGAAGGCGAGGGCCGTCTCCTGGAAGGAGTCGAGGGCGCGGTGCCCCATCGGGTCGCCGACCCGGGCGGTGATCTCGATGTCGAGGTCGAGGGCCTGCTCGGCCAGGGCGACGAGGTCCGGCAGGGGCAGGGACATGGCCTCCCGGACGCGTCTGATCGCCCGGGCGGTGCGCAGCGCGACGGCCAGGCCGGCCGGGGTCAGCTCGACGCCGACGGTGGGCGCCGCCTCGCCCGTCCCCTCCTCGTGCCATCGCAGCAGGGTCTCCAGGGCCTCACTGAGCAGCGGGGAGTCGGCCTCGACCTGGTCACCGTTGCCGTCGGCGCCGTGCCGGCTCTCCTGCGGGGCGGGGCGGACGACCTCGCGGGCCAGTGCCGCCAGGGCGTGCAGGTCGCTGGCGCCGATGCCGAAGCCGGTCAGGAGCCTGACCACCCGGTCCCCGCGCTCGGGGTCGGAGGCGGCGGTCAGCAGGGCGCGGACGTCAGCGACCTCGGGGACGTAGAGCATCCCGCCCAGACCGACGATCGTGTAGGGAAGGCCGGCGGCCTCCAGCTCGACGGCGATGGGTTCCATCTGCGCGCGGGTGCGGCACAGGACGGCCATCTCGGCGCTGGGCGACCAGCGCTCGGCGAGGAAGGCGGTCACGGTGCGGGCTTCCTCGGCCGGGTCCTGGAGGAAGGCGCCGTACACCGCCCCGGGCTCCAGGCCGAAGGCGACGGGCCGGGCCTGCAGAGGTGCGACGGCGATGTGCTCACCCACCGGGTCCCCGTCCTGGACGACCCCCGAGCGCAGGGGCGCCGAGACGGTGTTGGCGACCTCCAGGATGGTGGAGTCGTTGCGCCAGGAGGTCGACAGGTCCAGGACCGGAGCGGCGTCGGACGGGGATGCCCCGGAGGCGAGGAGGGTGGTCCCGGTGGGGTTGAAGCGCTGGTGGAAGGTGTCCAGCGCCCCGGCGCTCGCCCCGCGCCACCCGTAGATGGCCTGGTGCGGGTCACCGACGGCGGTCACCCCGGAGTCGGCGAACAGCGCGGACAGGAGACGCACCTGGGCCACCGAGGTGTCCTGGAACTCGTCGAGCAGGACCGCGGGGTACTGGGCCCTCACCTGGGCGGCCGCCTCGGGGACGGACTCGGCGATGGTGCAGGCCAGGGCGATCTGGTCGCCGAAGTCGAGCAGGCCGTGGCGGCGCTTGTGCTCGTGCAGCTCGGCGACGACGTCGAGCAGGGCCTCCCACTCGCTCATGACGGCGGGCGCCTTGCCGACCAGGGTCTTGCAGCCCTTGATGGCGGCCAGGGCGGTGAGCTGCTCAGTCAGGTCGGCCAGGTCCGTGGCGGCCTCCTCGATGGTCAGCAGGTTCTGGCTCAGGGCGTCGTTCAGCACCAGGGCGGCGCTGGCGTTGTGGGTGAGGCCCTCGCTGGGCAGTGGCAGCGTGCGCGCCTCGAGCAGGGAGGTGACGATCTGCCAGGAGCGGGCCTGGGTGATGAGGGTGGAGTCGGGGTCGACGCCGATACGCAGACCGTGGTCCCGCACCAGTGAGCTGGCGAAGGAGTTGTAGGTGGCGATCATCGGCTCGCCGACGTCGGTGGCATCGCCGGCTCCCCCGCCGCCGTCCGGCGCAGTGGTCGGCAGCAGGCCGGCGGCGCCGAGGCCGGCCAGGCGGGAGGCGATGCGTTGGTCGAGCTCGGCTGTGGCCTTGCGGGTGAAGGTCAGGCCCAGGACCTGGTCGGGGCGGACCTGTCCGGTGGCGACCAGGTAGACGACCCGCTGCGCCATGGTGGCGGTCTTGCCCGAGCCCGCCCCGGCCACCACCAGGAGCGGGCCGAGCCGGTGGGCGATGACACGGGCCTGCTCCTCGGTGGGGGTGTGGATGCCGAGCGCCGCCGCCAGCACCTGCGGGGTGAGCTCACCCGAGCCGGTGGGGTTCATGAGACGACCCTCCTTCCCTCGACCTGGACGGGGCAGGAGTCCTTGACCATGCAGGTGCGGCAATGATCGCCGGTACGGGCCTCGAGCAGGGGGCCCAGCCCGGCCACGGCCGCGCCGGCCACGAGGTCCTCGGCCCAGTACTGCTCCGGGGCCTCTGCCGCGGCGTTCGCGTCACCATCGCTGAGCTCGTCACCGGACCTGTCCTCAGGCTCAGGGGCCGCAGGGCTGGGGTCGAGCGCGGCACCCGGCGGAGCCAGGACGTAGCCGTCACCGGACCGCTTGGAGGGCTGCTTGCCCAGGAGCACGAGGGCCCCGCCGGCGACATCGTGCCCTTGAGCGCCCAGGGCGAGCCGGTAGGTGGCCAGCTGAGGATGGCGCTGGACGTCCTTGGGGACGCGCTGGCCGGTCTTGAGGTCGATGACGCGCACTCCGCTGTTTCCGGCTCCCTCAGCGGAGCCGTCCGGGTTCTCCACCGCCCGGTCCCCCAGGTGCTCGAGACGGTCGATGCGGCCGGCGATCCTCACGGGGACGGCGTCGAGTCCAGCCGGGGACATCCGGTGGGCGGCTCGGTTGCGGACCTCGGGGCTGAGGACCTGCAGGGGGATGTCGACATCGGCACGGACGGGCTGCTCGACGTCGGCGCGGATGCCCAGGGCGTCGCAGTCGCTCAGGTAGGCGTCGAGGCGTTCGATCATGGCGCGGGCACGCTCCGCGGCCAGGCCTCCTTGCCAGGTGTCGGGGTAGCCGAGGTCGCCCAGGCGTTCCTCGAAGGCCTCCCGCAGGGCGGGGCCGCGCAGGTGCTCCTCCTCCGCCTTCTCGGCCACCGCGTGGATGAGGCTGCCCAGCGCCTGGGCCCCGCTGGCTGGGGCCGAACCGCCGTTGCGGGTCAGGAACCACTTGAGCGGGCAGGCGGTCAGCCCCTCGACGTCGGAGGGACTGACCCGAATCCGCTCGCCGGCGGCGACGAGGGGGGCTGTGGAGGTGGGGGCTCCCGCGCCGATCCAGGTGGAGGGGTCGGCGCCGGGCACGTCCTGGCTGGCGAGGTCGGCCAGCAGCGTGACGGCCTCCTGCCCGCGGCGACGCTCGGCGGCGGTGGCCGTCTCCAGGTTTCCGGCAACGGCCGCCAGGCGCAGCTCCCCCACCAGGCCGCGCAGGGTGAGGTCTCCGGTGTCGGGGCTGAGGACGGGGGCGCCGTCGGCGTCGGTGAGGGCGATTCCGGCGGTCCGGGCGATCTCCGTCAGGAAGGACGAGGGGGCGTGGTCGGCGTCGGCGGTGGCGGTCAGCAGGAGGCGTCGGGTGGCGCGGGAGAGAGCCATGATGAGCATGCGTCGCTCGTCAGCGCGCACCTGGGCGCGGGCGGCTGCGACGGCCCCGCTGCCGCCGGCCTCTTCCCCGTCTCCCGAGGCGTTGCCGCCGGCTGGCAGGCGGCCGGTGACGGCGTCGACGAGGAGGCCGGTACGGGTCAGGGAGTCCCGCAGACGCAGGTCGGGCCAGCGGTCCCGCTCCAGCCCGGCGATGACGACGAGCTCCCACTCCTGCCCGGCGCAGCGCGCCGGAGTCATGACGGCGACGCCCTCGGGGCGCCGGCCCTGGGGGGCCACGGAGTCCGAGGGCAGGACCTCGGCGTCGAGCTCGGCCAGGAAGCTGAACGCGTCCTGACCGGGGTGGCGCTCGGCCCAGACCTCGGCGCGCTTGAACAGGGTGGTGACGACGTCGAGGTCGTGCTCGGCGGCCTCGGACAGCAGTGAGCGCACCGAGCTGCCGGAGGGCCGCAGGGCGGTGGTCCGCCAGGCCTCGGCCCTGCCGGAGGCGTTCCAGGCGGCCCACAGCAGGGCCTCGACATCGCGGGGGCTGCCGGCGGGTGAGTCGCCGACGGCGGTTCGCAGCGCCTCGATGATCCGGGCGGCGGTGAGCAGCCGGCCCGCCTGAGCTCCGAGCGGCTCATCATCCAGGGAGCGGGCGAAGGCAGCGGCCTGATCGGCCTGCGCCAGCAGGGCCAGGAGGGAGGTGTCGGCGCTGGTTCGAGAACCGGTCCCCGGAGTCGGCTCGGTGGGCGTCACGAGCTCCACGGGCTCGGCAGGCTCGGCTCCGCCGGCACTCCTGCCTGCGGCCTCGGGGTGCTGGCGCAGCCGGCGGCGCAGCCGGCGCAGATCCATGGTGGTCAGTCCTACCAGGGGGCTGGTAAGCAGGTTGATGGCGGCCTCCCGTTGCGGTGGCCGGCTGGTCTCCCCCAGCTGGCCGCGGACGGCGGCGCGAACGATGTCCAGCAGCGCAGCGGCAGCCGGTTCGGCGCGCAGCAGCACCGCGGGCGTGCGGGAGGCCAGGGGCACGCCCCGTCTGCGCAGGTCCCTGGCAAGCGCCTCGACGTCTCCGGCGCTGCGGACGATGACCGCCATCTGCGACCAGGGGGTGGCGTGGTGGACGTGCTCGAGCCGCAGCGCCCGGGCAAGGTGGGCGCGTTCCTGCCAGGTGCTGGAGGCCAGGATCGCCTCGACACCGGCCGGTGCCGCCGGCCGGTCATCATCGGGCGTCCTGGAGGAAGGCCGCACCGAGGAGCCAGGGCTCAGCGTCGTCTGCCGGTGGGAGGCCGTGCCGGTCACCGGGACGCGGGCGCTCTGGTCGGCCACCGCTGCCGCGATCGCCGGGTTTCCCCGGTGGCAGGTGGTCAGCTGCAGGCGTGTGGCTCCCAGCCCTGAGTGGTCCTCAGCGGCGATGAGCAGGCTGGGCGTGCCGCCGCGGAAGGTCTCGACCGCAACGTCCGGATCTCCCAGGACCACGATCTGCGCCCGGTGCCCGTCGGGGTCCGGGGCGGCCAGACCTGCCAGGAGCCTGGCGGTGGCGGCCGTGCAGTCCTGGTAGTCGTCCACGATGACGAGGTCGGGGACGGGCCGGGGGACGGTGACGCCGTCGGAGCCCCAGGCCCTCAGGGCCTCAACGGCCCGGTCCTGGAGGCGGGCCGTGTCCATCTTGCGGGTCTGCGCCCTGCGCTCGGCACTGGCTCTGCCCTGGGCGTCCCAGGTGCGCAGCAGCTGGGCGGACGGCCCCCAGATGGGGACGTTGAGCCGGCGCCCGAGGTCGGCCAGCTCGTCGGCGGTGATACCGAGCTCACCGGCGCGCGCCAGGAGATTGCGCAGCTCGGAGCGGAAGGCCCGTGAGCCGGTTGCCTCCGCGGGGAGCCCGGGCCAGGTGATGGTGCTGATCATCGAGGCCAGGACGGAGTCCTCCTCCGCACCGGCCAGCAGGACCGGGGGCGGCAGCGGGTCGGGCCGTCTGGTCAGCGAGGTGGTCAGGATCGTCAGGGCCAGGGCGGCGGGCGTGCGCACCCGCACGACGCCGTCACCGTGGCCTTCTCGCAGCAGGTGGGCGGCCCTGCCGCGCAGTGCGTCGGCACGCGCGCGGGTGGGGGCGAGCAGAACGGCGTCCCGGCCGCCGGCGACCGCCTCCGACAGCAGCCTCAGGGCCAGCGAGGTCTTACCGGTCCCGGGCGCCCCCAGGACGACGACGTTGGAGCCCTCGGCCACGCGATCCAGGACCCGCAGCCCGTCGGCGTCTGCGGAGGGCAGCTCCGGCGCCTCGAGGGGCGGGAGGAGGTGGATCGGGTCCTGGGACATGGGACCATCTCACCACGAGCCACCGACATGGAAGGCGCACCGTTAAGGGATCGTCATCGGCGGCGGGCCCGCAGCCTCCGGGATACTGGCGGCCCGTATGTCCGCGTGGCGCGAAACGGCGCGGTTCTGCGGTGCTCGGACGCATGGTGCGGCCCGGGCGCCTCTAGGATCAGGGCAGGTTCAAGCCGCCTCTCCCCGACGGGCGGCACGCCGCTCAATACGGCACACAGACGATGCGAAGGAGTCCCATGCAGGTCACGATCGGAATCAAGCACGCCAGCCGCGAGCTCTCGCTGGAGACCTCCGACTCTCAGGAGAAGGTGCTGGCCGCAGTGGCCGACGCCAAGACCAAGGCCGTCACCCTCACTGATGACAAGGGCCGGAAGGTCTTCATCCCGGCCGGGTCCCTGGCCTACATCGAGCTCGGCGAGGCCGAGCCCCGCCGAGTCGGCTTCGGTATCTGACCCTGAGCCGCTGTCTCTCGACGACGGTGCCGCCTCCCTCTCCCGGGAGGCGGCACCGTCGCATAACGGAGCGTTGAGGGGTGATGCAGGGGATACGACGTCGACGGGTCGGTACAGTCCCTCTCATGAGGTCACCCACGATTGCGGCCGTGTGCGCCGTCTCCTTCCTCACCAACGGCGTGCTGCAGCTGCTGCTGGCTCTGGGGCTTCCCCTGGGCCGGTTCGTTCTCGGCGGGGCATACACCGTCTCCCCTCCCTTGCTCAGGCCGGTCAACCTGGCCTTCTTCCTGGCCTGGTCCGCCTGCGCCCTTGCCTACCTCAGGTACGGCGGCCTGCTGCGACGTCCTCTGCAGGAACGCACCGCACGCGCCATCGTCTACGCCTCGACCCTGTGGCTGCTCATCGCCTCGGTGTTCAACCTCTTCATCACCACCAGCGCCTTCGAGCGCTATGTCACCGGGACGCTGTCAACCCTCACCGGAGCGCTGAGCCTGTACCTCGTCTGGCGCCATGACGGGCTCCGTCTCTGCCCCTGCCGGATCGACGCCCGGCGTTAGCCTGGAGGCATGGACCAACAGGACGGCCAACCCGGCCACCCCGGCCAACCCGACCAGCGGAGCCTGCTCGCCCAGTGGATCGAGGAGTCCAGACGCATCGTCTTCTTCGGCGGCGCCGGGGTCTCCACGGAGTCGGGCATCCCGGACTTCCGGGGCGCCACGGGCTTCTACCACCAGGACCGCGAGATCCCCCTGGAGCAGGTGCTGTCCATCGACTTCTTCACCGTGCACCCGCAGGCCTACTGGGAGTGGTTCGCCCAGGAGAACGCCCGCGAGGGCGTGGCCCCCAACGCCGCCCACAGGTTCGTAGCCGACCTGGAGCGGGCCGGGAAGCTGTCAGCCGTGGTCACGCAGAACATCGACGGGCTCCACCAGCGGGCCGGCTCCGAGCGGGTCCTCGAGCTCCACGGCAACTGGTCGCGCCTCATCTGCACCGGCTGCGGTGAGCGCTTCTCGCTGTCCGACGTCGAGGGCGCCCGCTCCGGGGCGGTTCCCCGCTGCCCGGAGTGCGCCTCGGTGCTGCGCCCGGACATCGTGTTCTACGGCGAGATGCTGGACAACGACGTCGTCGAGAGCGCCGTCCGGGCGATCTCGGAGGCGGACCTGCTGATCGTGGCCGGCACGAGCCTGGTCGTCTACCCGGCGGCGGGCCTCATCGACTACTACACCGGTGAGCGCCTGGTCCTCATGAACGCGACCCCCACGCCCTACGACTCCCGCGCCGACCTCATCATCCGTGAGCCGGTCGGCCAGGTCTTCCAGGAGCTGGAGCACACGGGGCACCGACCCTAGCCGATCCCCTGATCCTCGCGGTCCACGTAGCGCTCGGGCGCCTCGGCCTGACTGAGCGTGGCCGCGTAGTCGGGCACCTCGTGCTGGAGGGTCCGGTCGGTGCGGCGGTAGCCCGACGACGGGAACGAGGGCTTCTTCGGGAACTTCATCTCGGGGCGCTCCACGTGCTCGTAGGGAATGGACTCCAGCAGGTGGTGGATCATGTTGATGCGCGCCTTGCGCTTGTCCGCGGACTCCACGACGTGCCAGCGCGCGGAGTCGATGTCGGTGTGCACGAACATCTCGTCCTTGGCGCGCGAGTAGTCCTCCCAGCGGGGCAGGGCCTCCAGGTCGGTGGGTGAGAGCTTCCAGCGCCGCATGGGGTCGGTCATCCTCGACTTGAACCGCTTGTACTGCTCCTTCTGGGGCACGGAGAACCAGTACTTGCGCAGCAGGAGACCGGCGTCGACGAGCATCCTCTCGAAGACCGGGCACTGCTGGAGGAAGCGCCGGTGCTCCTCGGGGGTGCAGTAGCCCATGACGTGCTCGACGCCGCCGCGGTTGTACCAGGAGCGGTCGAACAGGCAGATCTCACCGGCGGCGGGCAGGTGGGCGATGTAGCGCTGGAAGTACCACTGGGTGCGCTCGCGCTCAGTGGGGACCGGGAGCGCGACCACGCGCGCAACACGCGGGTTGAGGTACTCGGTGATCCGCTTGATCGCCCCGCCCTTGCCGGCCGCGTCGCGGCCCTCGAAGATGACGACGACGCGGGCTCCGGTGGCCCTGACCCACTCCTGCATCTCGACCAGCTCCGCCTGCAGTCGCAGCAGCTCGGCCTCGTACAGGGAACGGTCCATGGTGGGGTGCTTCTTTGCCATGCTTGAGTTTCGCACAGATCCCACCCAGCGGCGCGGCCACCCCCGAACGTGTCAATAGGGGAGATACAGGCGCCGCCCTCTCACCCGAAGGCTCATGCCGCCCCCGTAGATCGGCAACCTGCGCAGGACGGACACGCCCGTCACTCGTAGTGGGTCCACATTCTCAAGACGTGAATGATCCTCTCATCGGCGTACACCTCATAGACGAGTCGATGCTGAATGTTGATGCGCCGTGAGTAGCATCCCGATAGATCGCCCACAAGCTTTTCGTAACGAGGCGGCCTGGTAAAAGGATCATCCCGCATGAGGTCAAGGAGCTTCTCCGTTTTAGGCCTGAGCCCCGAAGCGGCCAACTTTCTCGCGTCCTTCTGCGCCTGGCGAGAGAACACAATCCGCCATGAGCTCACCAGACAAGTTCTTCTGATCCTGCCTCGAGGCCTTCGCCTCGGGCAGCTCGGATCGACTCCATCATGCCAGGGACCGACTCCAGGAACAGCGTCTCCTGAATCGCCCGCCAGTCCTCCTCCCCTACCAGGACGGCGTTACCGCGCTTCCCAGTGATGACCAGTGGTTCAGACTCCTCGTTCACCTGATCAATGAGTTGATACAGGTGAGAACGAGCGGCGGTAGCAGGAATCGCAGTCACACCGTAAGCGTACGTGATGACGTACGCATCCTCAAGCGCCACGGTCACGCCGATAACCCTCGATCGCGGAACCGACGAAGCAGAGGAGCCCAGTCCTGAAAAGGACTGGGCTCCTCTGGAGTGGTAGCGGGGACAGGATTCGAACCTGCGACCTCCGGGTTATGAGCCCGGCGAGCTACCGAACTGCTCCACCCCGCGTCGGTGACACCAACCTTAGGTGCCACCCCGTCTTCAAAGCAAATAGCGAGGGCGTGCCCTTGCTCACCGCCCGGTGAGGCGGGTCGCAGGGCACGCCCTCATGCGGCCGGCCGAGCGCGCTCAGCCCAGCTTCTGCTGCGCCGCGATGGCCCGGTTGACGGCGTCGTTGAGGCGCTTCTGGGCATCGCCGTACGCCGCCCAGTCACCCTTGCTCCTGGCCGTGTCCGAGTCGCTCATCGCGGTCTGAGCGTCCGACAGGGCCTGGTTGAGCTCCGCCTTCGGGTCTCCTCCCGCGGCCGACGGGTCCGCGGACGAGGACGCCGGTGCGCTCGCAGAGGCCGTGGGCGCGGCGCTGGGTGCCGGTGAGGCCGCCGCTCCTCCGCCCGCCGTCGGATCGTTGCCGTCGGTCGTCTCGTTGGTGTCGTTGGCCGCACCGGCATCACCGTTGACGGCCTGCTCCCCCGTCGTCGCCCCGGAGTTGCCGCCGAAGACCTGGTCGAGCGCCTCCGAGAGGGTGTCCGCGAAGCCGACGTTGTCTCCGAAGGAGACGAGCACCTTGCGCAGCAGCGGGTACTGCGTGCCGGAGGAGGACTGGACGTAGACCGGCTGGACATAGAGCAGACCACCTCCCACCGGTAGCGTCAGCAGGTTGCCCTTGATGACCTGGGAGCCCTGCTGGGAGAGCAGGTTGAGGGTCGTGGAGGCCGCCGGGTTGGAGTCGAAGATGTTCTGCACCTGACCGGGCCCTGAGACGTTCGAGGACCGTGGCAGCTCCAGAAGTCTCAACTTGCCGTAGCTCGCACTGCGCTCGCCCTTCTTCCCGGTACCCGGGGACGTCTCGGAGTCCACCGCGAGGAAGCCGGTGAGCACGTTGCGGTTGGTGTTACCGCCGATGATGTAGGCGCTGGACAGCGAGAAGCTCGCCTGGTCCTGTCCCGGCATCTTGAGGGTCAGGTAGTAGGGGGCCTGCTGGTCCTGACCGGGCGTGGTCGGGTCGTCCGGGATCTTCCAGAAGTCACCACCGGAGTAGAACTCCGCGGCGTCGTTGACGTGATAGCTCGCCATGATGGTGCGCTGCACGTTGAACAGGTCCTCCGGGTAGCGCATGTGCGCGATGAGGTCGGCGCTCATCTGGCTCATGGGCGTGACCGATCCGGGGAAGACCTTCTCCCAGGCCTTGAGGATCGGATCCTTGTCATCCCACTGGTAGAGCTTGACCGATCCGTCATAGGCGTCAACGACGGCCTTGACGGAGTTGCGCACGTAGTTGGACTCCTCCGGAGCCCCGAGCAGCCCGCCCTGACCGTCCGCGGTCGCCGTCGCCTGGGCCAGCGACTCGTGCTGGGCGTAGGGGTAGTTGTTCGTCGTGGTGTAGCCGTCGAGGATCCACATGACCCGCTTGGGAGTGGCCGGGTTGTCGTCGTGGTCGACGACGGCCGGGTAGGGGCTCTTGTCCAGGGTCAGCCAGGGGGCCACCTTGGAGACGCGATCGGCCGGGTTCCGGTCGTAGAGGATCTGGGAGCCCTCGCGCACCTCCTGGGAGAAGAGGATGTTGGGCTCCTGGAACTTGGCGGCGTAGAGCAGCCGGTTGAGCGGGTTGGACACGCTCGGTCCGCCGTTGCCGGAGAAGGTGGTGTTGACCTGGCCGGTCTTGGACTCGTCGTCGGGGTAGTCCAGCTCGCGGGGCGAGCCGTTGTCCTTGCCGCCCACGATGGAGTACGACGGCGAGGACTGGCCGAAGTAGATCCGGGGCTCGTACTCTCCCAGGTCCCCCTTGGACGGGATGCCGCCCTCCCAGAAGGAGGGGTAGCCGCCGGAGGCCACCGTGTTGCCGTAGGCGTTCACGACGCCGTAGCCGTGGGTGTACACCGTGTGCTCGTTGACCCAGGTCCGCTGGCCCTCGCCGAGGCCGGACAGGTTCAGCTCACGTACCGCGATCACCGTGTCCCGGCTGGCGGAGTCCACCTTGTAACGGTCCACGTTGAGACGGTTCGCGAAGGAGTAGTACTGCTTGTTCTGCTGGAGCTGCTGGAAGGTCGGTGAGACCAGGCCCGGATCGAGCAGACGGATCGAGGCGGTGGACTCGGCGTCCTGCTCCAGCTGACCGGCCGACGCCTCGGTCTTGGCCTCGTAGTTGGTGGTCTCCACGTCCTCCAGGCCGTAGGCCGCCTTGGTGGCGTTGATGTTGCGCTGGATGTACTGGGCCTCCTGGCGCTGGGCGTTGGGGTCGACGACGAACTTCTGGATGACCAGCGGATAGGCGGTCCCCACCACCAGGGAGGAGACGATCATGACGGCCACGCCGATGATCGGCAGGCGCCAGGAGCTGGAGCGCACGGAGGCGATGAAGAGGATCGCCACGGCCAGCCCGATCGCGGCGAGGATCGCGTTGGCGGGGATGACCGCGTTGACGTCGGTGTAGTTGGCCCCGTCGAACTTGGAGTTGGAGGCGTACAGGGCGCTGTAGCGTCCCAGCCAGTAGCCCACCGCCCGGATGACCGCGTACAGGGCCAGGAAGACCGCCAGGTGGATGCGTGCCGCCTTGGTGAAGTGGGGTTTGCGCACCACCGAGATGCCGCCGTACAGGTAGTGGACGACGACGGAGGCCACCCCGGAGAACAGCACGACGCCGGACAGGAAGGACACGAGCGTCAGCACGGCGGGCAGGATGAAGACGTAGAAGGAGATGTCGATCCCGAACTGGGGTTCCTTGACGCCGAATGACTGCGAGCTGAAGGCCAGGAGGACCTCGCGCCAGCTGGGGGCCAGCTCCCAGGCCGACCCGAACAGGGCCAGCACCGCGGGCACCGCCCAGGTCAGGCGACGCCGCATGGGCTCAATGACCGTGCGGTAGGCCTCGAGGTTGCGGGTGGCCTCGTCGTCGGGCATCCCGATCTCCCGGGCCCGGTAGGCCCTGGTCATGGAGACGAAGACGGCCCCGAACATGACGGCGAACCCCACCAGGAACAGGACGATGGCGGCGATCCAC
Organism: Actinomyces viscosus; assembly: GCF_900637975.1. Taxonomy (NCBI): domain Bacteria; kingdom Bacillati; phylum Actinomycetota; class Actinomycetes; order Actinomycetales; family Actinomycetaceae; genus Actinomyces; species Actinomyces viscosus. The sequence continues at coordinate 1,494,059 of NZ_LR134477.1, forward strand.
TGCGTCCACAGCACACGGGCGTAGCCGATCTGGCTGAACCAGAGCACCTCGGTCCACACCTGCGACATGATGCCGATGATGACGGCGATCGCGGCGACGATCGAGATGGTCAGGGCCAGGGGTCCGGGGCGACGCCGCCCGGTCCTGCTGCGCGGCGTGCGGGGCGGGCGAGTCCCTCCTCGCCCCATGCGCCCCAGTCCGAAGAGACCGGTGCTGTCCCCGGATCTCCTCTGCCGGGACGAGCCGGAGGGCTTGCTCGAGGACTCCTCGGAGGAGGAGTCCCGGGACTCGTCGTCGGGCGTGGTGCTCACGATCTTGCTCCCTGTCTGACGTACGTGGTGGCGCGGCCTCGCGCACGGCGGCTGAGCGCGGCGCCATCGGCCGGAAGGGCCGCTCGGGCCATCGTCCCACACACCGCTACACGCCCATAACCTTCTCCGGGCGGAGAAACCGACTCCGAGCAGTCGCGACGCGAAGGCCGAGCGAGCGGGGCCGTGCCCACTGCGTCACCCGTGTCAACCGTGTCATTGGAGCCGACGGCACCGCCGGTGAGACGATAACGGAATGAGTGACGACATGCATGACGATGTCAGCGCCCCCGGTGAGGACCGATCCGCCTCTCCTCACGGCCGGGCCCTGGCCCGCGCGGTGACGGAGACGGAGGCACACGTGGCGGCCTTCGGCTGGGACCAGCCGGTGCGCGTCTTCGCCCTGGTGCGTACCGCCGAGGCGCTGGCGGCCGACCCGGACGTCGCCGAGCTCCTGGAGGCCGCCACCGTGGAGGAGGCCCGCAGCGACCCCGAGCTGCTCATGGTGGTGGAGCAGGAGGGGCTGCCTGCTGCCGCCGACCTGGAGCACCTGCTGGCCCAGCTCGCCTGGCCCGAGTCCGTCCACGGCGCGGCCATCAGCGTCGAGCGCCTGGTCCTGCCCCCTGCGGCTCAGGAGGAGGCCGACGCCCTCACCGACGCCGCCGAGCGCCTCGCCTTCCTCCGGGCGCGCCCCGACCGTGAGGACATCCGCATGGTCGTGGGGGTCCTGCGCAGCGGGGAGTCCTGGTGCGCGCTGCGCTCACGCAGCCACGACGACGATGCCTCCGTCTACCAGGGCGAGCAGCTGGTGCCCGGCCTGGTCGAGGCGCTGACGACAACCTTCCTGTAGCCGCTCCTGCGGCAGCCGACGCCGCTCCTTGGGCCCCGCCCGTCTCAGGCCGTCGCCGGCCCCTCCGGACCCGAGCCGTCCGAGCCGTCGGCCTCGTCGGGCCGGTCGCGGTGGTCCGCGTCGTCGGAGGTCGCGGGCTCGCCGGGATCCTGCGGGAGCTCGGCGGGGTCGGCCGGGCCGGGGACCCGGTCCCCCAGGCCCTCGGGACTGTTCTCGTCCGCCTCCTTGGCGCCCTCGGCGTACCCGAGGGTGCCGTCCAGCAGGGAGGCCAGGTCGGCGTCGATCTCGGCGTCGATGTCCTGGGCCATGCGCCGCATGGTGAGGAAGTCCTTGGGGTTGGCGAGCTCGGAGGCCGTGGGCATGACGTCGGGGTGGTTCCAGAAGGCGTCGCGCTCGGCGTCGCCGGCCTGGGCGCCCAGGTGCGCCCACAGCTCGGCGGCCTCGCGGGCCCGGCGGGGACGGAAGGTCAGGCCGATGAGGCGGGCGAAGACCTGCTCGGCGGCCCCGCCCTGGGCACGGCGCCGACGCATCATCTCGGCCAGCGCCATGAGGTGGGGCAGGTGGGGTGCGGCCGCACGGGCGGTGACCACCTCCACCCAGCCCTCCACCAGGGCCAGCAGCGTCTCCAGGTCCTCGAGCGCCTCGCGCTGGGCCTGGGTCTCCTGAGGCGCGAACAGCCCGCTCTCAAGGGCCTCGCGCAGGGCGTCGGGGTCGTTGGGGTCCACCTGGGCCACCGCCGACTCCAGGGTCTCGGTGTCGATGCGGATCTCGCGAGCGTAGGCGGCCACTGCCTGGAGCACCTGCCCGCGCAGCCACGGCACGTGGGCGTAGAGGCGGGCGGTGGCGGCCTCGCGCACGGCCAGGAACATGCGGGCCTCGTCCTCGTCGACCTCCAGGCCCTCGGCGAAGGCGGCCACGTTGGCGGGAACCAGGGCGGTGCCCGGCTCGCGGGTCAGGGGCAGGCCGGTGTCCGTGGCCCCCAGGGCCTCCTTGGCGAGCTCACCGATGGCCTGGCCGATCTGGAGGCCGAAGGCGGTGCCCGCCATGGTGCGCATGATGGATCCCAGCGCCCCCATCTGCTGGGCGGCCTGCTCCATCTCGGCCGGCATGTCGCGGATCTGCTTCTCCAGGGTGCGGGCCAGGGCGGTGGTGACGGCCTCGGCCACGGGTGCGCACACGTCCTTCCACACCGGCAGGGTGCGCTCGACCCAGGTGCTGCGGCTCCAGGCCTCCCGCTGCCCGGGGGCGGGCATGAGCTCGGTGGCGGTGTCGAGCCACAGGTCGGCCACCTGGAGGGCCTGGCGCGTGGAGTCGGCGACCGCGGCGGTCACCGTGGGGTCGCCGTCGCCGCGCGCCTGCCTCAGGGCCAGATCCTGGCCCATCTGCCAGTTGACGGGCTCGGCGGTGGAGGCGGAGAACATCTGCTGGAACTGGGCGCGCATGGCCAGCAGCTGGCCGGGGCTGAGCTGGGAGATGTCCCCCACACCCGGCATCTGGGTGATGGAGCTGGGGTCCACTCCGGAGGAGCGCAGGGCTCCGACGGCGTCTGAGGCCATCTGCTCGCCGAACAGTGATGCGAGCATCTTCTCGAGCTCGTCGAAGGCGTCCTCGCTCACGGGTTTCCTCTCGCCGGGTCGTCCTGGGACTTCATCTGGACATCGTCTGTAACGGCCTTATGGTCGCACCCATTCCTGTGCGGGGGCCATGTTCCGTTCGCCCACGGCGTGCCCGTCGCCGTCCCGGTACGACGTCGGTCGAGGCCGTGTCGTCATTGTGTCGACTTCGTGCCAGGTTCGTATCGATAACTGTCCGCCTTCCCCAGGAAGATGTCGCATGATGAGCGCGTGACGCACCCAGACCAGCACGACGCCGCCGACGCGGTGGACTCGGTCAGCCCCGACCGCCCCCGGGGGACCCGGGCAGATGACGAGGACCAGATCGGTCGGGCCGAGCGGACGGACACGCCGAGCACGGAGACCTCCCGGACCCCCCGGGAGGAACGCCGTCGGCGCATGCTGCGGCGATCCGCGGCCGCCGGGACGTTCGTCCTCGTTGTCGCCTTGATCGTCGCCGTCTTCGTGGTGCCGGTCAACGCGGTCATCGAGGCCCCCGGCCCGACCTGGAACGTGCTGGACAACGGTTCGTCGTCGGACCAGGACGTCCTGAAGGTCACGGGCACCGAGACCTATCCGACCGAGGGCGCCCTGCGGATGACGACCGTCTCGGTGTCGGGCTGCCCCGGCTACCCGGTGACGACCGCCGACCTCGTCGCCGCCTGGTTCTCGGCGGACAAGCGGATCGTGGACCGTAACGAGGTGTGCCCCCAGGACCAGAGCGCCGAGCAGGTCGAGGAGACCGGCAAGGCCCAGATGACCGCCTCCCAGGACTCCGCCGTCATCGCCGCGCTCATCGAGACCGGTATGGCCGGCGCCATGCACCTGACCGTCACCGAGGTGACCGAGCAGCAGACCTCGACCGAGATCCAGGCCGAGGACGTCCTGGAGACCATCACGCCCGAGGGCGGCCAGACCACCACGATCACCTCCTTCTCCCAGCTGCGTGAGCTGATGACCACGATCCCGGAGGGCACTCGGGTCACGCTCGGCGTGCGCCGCGGCGAGCAGCAGGTGAACGCAGCGCTCACCACGATCGCCCCGCAGGAGGGCACGACCGGGTCCCTGCTGGGGCTGAGTCTCAAGATCTCGGTGGACAGTCCGGTGGAGGCCACCTTCGGCCTGTCCGACGTCGGCGGTCCCAGCGCCGGCATGATGTTCGCCCTCGGGGTCGTCGACGAGATCACCCCCGGGTCCCTGACCGGCGGCAAGGACATCTCCGGGACCGGAACGATTGACATGAATGGTCAGGTCGGCCCCATCGGAGGCATCCAGCAGAAGATGGCCGGGGCCCGCAACTCCGGCTCAAAGTTCTTCCTGGCCCCGGCGAGCAACTGCGACGAGGTCAAGGGCCACGAGCCCGAGGGGATGCAGGTCTTCGCCGTGAGCACCCTGCACGAGGCCGTTACCGCCACCGAGGCGATCGCGTCGGGCAACACTTCCGGCCTGGCGACCTGCTCCGCCCAGTGACCACCAGGCGACCGACGCCCGGCCCGCGAGAGTTATCCACAGGCTCGTGACCGCCTCTGGCTGCCCGGGCCGGCTCATGCCACTCTCGGCTCAGGTCCTGGCGCTGTCGCCAGGGCTGTCAGGACGAGGGGTTCCGGTGTCCCCTCGCCGACGCCGCAAGGGCTTGAGGAGGCACAAATGCGTATTCGAGGCGGGTGCGCCATCCTGTGGCGCCAGCAGGGCGTCAGCCAGATCGGCACGAGCCCGGGGCGACGCACCATCGTCAGTGACCTGAGCCTGGCCGAGCAGCGGCTGCTCGACGAGCTGGCACGCAGCCTGGAGGCTGGTGGCGTCTACCGGGCGGCCCGGCGCAGCCGGGTGCCGGTGACGCGGGCGCGGCAGATCGTCGAGGACCTGGAGCGCCAGGGTGTCCTGGTCTCCTCCGCGACCAGCGAGCTCGGCGGGGCCGACGGCGTCTACTGGGACCGGCTGGGTGCCGATGCCAGGGGCCGCGGCGCAGCCCTCGCCCAGGCGGTCCTGGCGGTCCACGGCATCAGCGCCCTGGCGCAGGAGACCGCCCTGTGGCTGGCGGAGGCCGGGGTGGGCACGATCCTGTCCACCCGCTCCCCCAAGGAGGGCGGCCTGGAGCCGCTCCTGTCGGCGCGGTTCCCCGCCGTCCGGACGCGGGCGCCGCTGCGCACCCGCCCCGATGTCATGGTGACAGTGGATGCGCACGTGGTGGAGCCGCTGCTGGCCCGCAGGCTCGCCCAGGAGGATGTTGTCCACCTTCCGGTCGTCGTCGGCGAGGCCGGGGTGCGTGTCGGCCCGGTCCTGGGGCGCGGCGGCCTGTGCTCGACCTGCCTGGACCTGTGGGAGCGGGACGCGGATCCGTGCTGGCCGGCGCTGGCCACGCAGATGCGCACCCTGCCCATGCCCGACGTCGAGCACCTGGCCCTGCACGAGGCGGCAGCGCTGACGGCCCGGGCCGTCATCGACACGCTCCTGGGACGGACGGGCGCCGTCGACGGCGCTGCGGAGGCTGCAGACGACGCTACTGCCAACCGTCCTGAGGCGGGCGGAGCCTTGGGCAGCGGCTCCGATGCCTGGTGGGCGACGCACTCGGTCGAGGTCACCGGTCAGGAGCCCCTGGGGCGGGCGCGGTCCTGGGAGCGCCACCCCGAGTGCCTGTGCTCACGGCTGTGAGCCTTACCGGACCGCAGGGTCCGGTAAGGGGCGCCGTTCAGCTCCCGGCCTCGAAGTCCCGCAGGAGGGCGAGGACCGGTCCTCCGTACTCCTGGAGCTTGGTGGCGCCCACACCGCGGATGAGTGAGAGCTGGGGCAGGCTGGTGGGCTTGACGACGGCGATGTCCCGCAGGGTGGCGTCGGCGAAGACCGTGTAGGCGGGCCGGGAGCGCTCCTTGGCGATCTGGGAGCGCCAGGCCCGCAGCTCCTCGAACAGGGCGATGGTGCGCGGGTCGTTGCTGGCCTCGAAGTCGGCGGCGGACTGCCGGGCGCGCTCCTTGGCGCTCTGACGGTTCTGGCGCCGGGAGGCGGCTCGGTCGCCGTGCGCGGTGGGCCACAGGCCGTCCAGGAAGCGGGAGGGCTTGCGTGCGGCCCGGCCTCCGGCGCTACGGGCACGCGCGTAGGAGATGATGAGGTGCTCGCGTGCGCGGGTGACGCCGACGTAGAGCAGGCGGCGCTCCTCCTCGATGGCGGCCTGGCCCTCGGCCAGGGAGATGGGCAGCAGGCCTTCGCAGGCGCCGGCGAGGATGACGGCGTCCCACTCCAGGCCCTTGGCGGCGTGCAGGGAGGAGAGGGTGACGCCCTCGACGGTGGGCGCGTTCTGGGCGTCGGCGCGCTCGCGCAGCTCGGTGTGGAAGGCGTCGAGGTCGGCGCCGCGGGTCTGGGCCATCTCGTCGGCCAGGGACACGAGCGCGTTGAGCGCGTCCCAGCGCTCGCGCACGGCTCCGCGAGGGGCCGGCGGCTCCTCGCTCCAGCCCTCGCGGGACAGGACGGTGCGCGCGTCCAGGCCCAGGTCACCGGTCAGGGTGGCCTTCTCGGTGCGGGCGGCCCCGAGGATGACGGCCATGGCGCGCTTGACCTCCTCTCGCTCGAAGAAGCGCTCGCCGCCGCGCACGAGGTAGCCGATCTGGGCGCCGGCGAGGGCCTGCTCGAAGACCTCGGACTGGGAGTTGGTGCGGTACAGGATCGCGATCTCGCTCAGGGGGACCCCGGCGGCCTGCAGGCGGCGCACCTGGGCGACGGCGCCCTCGGCCTCGGCGATGTCGTCGTCGTAGGTCTTGAAGCGCACGGCGGGGCCGCTGGGGCGCTGGGCGACCAGCTCGACGGCACCGGCGGGCAGGTGCAGGCCGCCGCCCCCGCGCCGGGAGCGGGAGAGGACCTGGTTGGCCAGGGAGACGACCTGCGGGGTGGAGCGGTAGTCGCGGCTCAGGCGCACGGTGCGCGCGCCCTCGTAGCGGGTGGTGAAGCCGGTGAGGAAGGCGGGCGTGGCGCCGGTGAAGGAGTAGATGGTCTGGGAGACGTCGCCGACGACGCACAGCTGGCGGCGCCGCCCCAGCCACAGGTCCAGCAGGCGCTGCTGGAGCGGGGAGACGTCCTGGTACTCGTCGACGACGAAGTGCTTGTACTGGCCGCGCACCTGGGAGGCGATGTCGTCGCGGTCCAGGAGGATGCCGATGGTCAGCAGGAGCACGTCCTCGAAGTCGATGACGCCGCGCTCGCTCTTGGCCTCCTCGTAGAGGGACAGGACCTGGGCGACCGTGGCCGCCTCCTGCCCGGCCACGCCGGTGCGTCCGGCGGCGACGGCGGCCTGGGCGTAGTCCTCCGGCAGGGTCATGGTGACCTTGGCCCACTCGACCTCGGCGGCCAGGTCCCGCACGGTGGCCCGGTCGGTGGGCAGGCCCAGGCGGCGGGCGGCGGCGCCGACCAGGGGCGCCTTGTGGGCCTGGATGTCGGGGCGGCGCCCGCCGATGGCGGTGGGCCAGAAGTAGGTGAGCTGGCGCAGGGCGGCGGCGTGGAAGGTGCGGGCCTGGACACCGGGGACGCCGAGGTCGGCCAGGCGCGAGCGCATCTCGCCGGCGGCGCGGGCGGTGAAGGTGACGGCCAGGACCTGGGTGGCCTGGTAGGCGCCGGTGGCCACGCCGTGGGCGATGCGGTAGGTGATGGCCCGGGTCTTGCCGGTGCCGGCCCCGGCCAGGACGCACAGGGGTCCTTCGAGGTGCTCGGCGACCTCGCGCTGGTCGGGGTCGAGGGCCTCCAGGAGGCTGCCTGCATCCAGCGGGGCGTTCGGTCGGCGGGTCGGCGGGGCGGCCGGGGCGGGGCGGGGGGTGGTCGGGCTCATCGGGACCAGCCTGCCACGGGTCGGTGACAGGAATCGGCGACAAGAAGTCGGTGGCTGTGGGCCGGCAGTCGGGCGACGGTAACAGCCATGCAGCGGCAGGAGCCGGCCGGTGGTCGGGTGACGGTCAGCTGACGACGGGACCGCCGTACCAGTCCTCGATGAGGAGACGGGCGATGGAGGTGGGTCCGGGCAGGAGGATGCTGCCGTCGTCGGCGCCCGCGGTGAGCTCGTCGCGTGAGACGAGGCGGGCCTCGACGACCTCCTGGCCGTCAGGGCGGGGCTGGTCCTCGCCGGGGGCCAGGCGCGCCCGGCAGCCGAGCATGAGCGAGCGCGGGAAGGGCCAGGGCTGGGAGGCGACGTACTCGACCTCGGCCACGCGCATCCCGGTCTCCTCCCACACCTCGCGGGCCACGGCCGCCTCGACGGACTCGCCGGCCTCGACGAAGCCGGCCACCACGGAGTAGCGCCGGGGCGCCCAGGTGGCGCCGCGCACGAGGAGGAGGCGGTCGGACTCGTCGGCGACCGTCATGATGACGGCCGGGTCGGTACGCGGAAAGTGCACGGTGGTGCAGTCGGTGCACCTGCGGGCCCAGCCGGCCTCGATGATCTCGGTGTGCCCGCCGCAGACCGGACAGTAGGCGGAGTGGGCGTGCCAGGCGGCCAGGGCGGTGGCGGTGGTGGCCAGGCCGGCGTCGCGGGCGGTCATCTGGGCGCCCATGGCCCGCAGGGCGGAGAGCGGGTAGCGCTCCAGCAGACGGCGCAGGTCGGGGTGGTCGACGGCGGTTCCCTCGGCGTCGGAGCCGGTGGCGGGCGGCTCGGGGGCGTCGGGGACCTCCAGGGCCGGGGGCACGACGACGGCGATCCAGCTGGGGCCGGTGGGGGCGCCGTCGTCGTCGTGCTCGCGGCCCACGTAGAGGACGGTCAGGTCCGGGGAGCAGGTGGGGGCCGAGGCTCCGAGGTAGCCGGCGCGCAGGTCGGGCAGGCCCCAGCCGCTGCGGGTGCCGGGGCCCTCCCAGGCGGTGGCGCCGGGGCTGCCGATGAGGCTGGGCGGGGTGAGGCCGTCGTCGGGCAGGTCGGGGTGGATGGCGGGGCCGGTCAGGGCGACGCGGCCACGGGCGTCGACCAGCAGCAGCCGGGTCTCGGGGTCGGCGGCGAGGCGCTCCAGCAGCCCGGGCTCGCTGCGCCGCTCGGCGTCGCGGTCGGTGGCGGAGCGGGACAGGGCGAGCTGATCGGTGCGCATGGTCTCACTCTCCCATCCCGTGCTGCGAAGTGCACATGGGCACACCTGTACCGATAGGAGACAAATATCAGGCCCGTACCAGAGGTGACCGCTCGCCTCGGCGCCGAGGTCTAGTCAGTGAGGTCCTGGAGGACTGAGTCGAATTCCTCGGCAGTGGCGAAGGAGGCCTGGGTGCCGCGTTTGGTGACGGAGTCCGCGGAGTAGCGGACGGCCAGCTCCAGGGACCGTTCCACGTCACCGGTGCGCACCAGGTGGTGGCTGAAGCAGCCGATGAAGGCGTCACCGGCGCCGGTGGTGTCGCGCGCCGTGACGGGTATCCCGGGCAGGTGCCGCTCTCCGGCGTCGGAGAGCCACAGGGCGCCCTGCTCGCCGAGGGTGACGATGACGTGGGGGATGCCGGTCTCGCGCAGGACGGCGGCGGCCCGGTGGATGTCGTCGAGGGTGTCGGTCGGCATGCCGGTGAGCATGGCGAGCTCGGTCTCGTTGGGGATGATGTAGTCGCAGCCCCGGATCCGCTCCAGCTGGAGGTCGGGGTCGGCGGGGGCGGGGTTGAGCAGGACGGGGACGCCGTGCCTGCCTCCCAGCGCGATCGCCTCGTAGACGGTCTCCAGGGGGATCTCGAGCTGGAGGACGATGAGGCGGCAGGCGGCGATGTCGTCCTCGGCGCCGCGGACGTCGTCCGGTGAGAGGTGGCCGTTGGCGCCCTTGATGATGAGGATCGAGTTGTGGGAGTCCTCGTCGACGAAGATCGGGGCGACGCCGCTGGATGCATCGGTGGTGAGCACGTGGGAGGTGTCGATGCCGTTGCGGGCGAAGTTGTCCACCGTGTTGGCGGCGAAGACGTCGTTGCCGACCCGGGTGAGCATGAGGACCCGTGAGCCCAGGCGGGAGGCGGCGATGGCCTGGTTGGCGCCCTTGCCGCCGCAGTCCATGTGGAAGTCGAGGGCCTCCAGGGTCTCGCCTTCGCGGGGCATACGGCGGATGTAGGAGATGAGGTCGACCATGTTGGAGCCGATGACGGCGATGTCTTTTCCGGTTCGCATACCGATTTCTCCGAGGATCGCGGCGGGAGCCGATGTGGGTGGTGTGATCGTGGGCGAGGTGTGAGGCGCTGGGCGGAGCCTGCGGTCCAGGTCCGACCTGAGCGCTTGGGGCCTGGATCCAAGGCTATCCTGTGGCGCCGTTCGGTGGGCCGGCGGAAAAGTGTCCGTATGGGACGACTTTGACGCCGGGCCCATCATGAGGCATTGACATCTGTGCAGGTCAGAGCGTTACGGGACGGCGCAGCCCGAGAAAAGCAGCGTCAAAGTCGTCCCATTTGGACAAAAACGGGCTCGTCTAGGCTGAGAGCGTGCGCACCTACCTCGATCACGCCGCCACGTCCCCGGTCCGACCCGAGGTCGCCCAGCAAATCGCCGAGGACCTGGCCGGAGGCCTCGGTGGCTGGGCGAATCCGAGCGCGCAGCACACCGCGGGCAGGCGCGTGGGGGCGCTCCTGGCTGAGGCGCGTGCCCGCCTGGCGGGCGCCCTGGGGGTGGACGCGCACGAGGTGCTGCTGACCTCCGGTGGTACGGAGGCCGACGCCCTGGTGGTCTCGGGTCGGGCGCGCGCGGTGCCGGGCGGACGGCTGGTGGTCTCACCGATCGAGCACCCGGCGGTCCTGGACTCGGCACGTACCGCCGTGGCCGAGCTGGGGGCGGGGCTGAACCTGCTGGGGGTTGATGACGCCGGGCGCGTGGCGCTCGACTCGGTGACCCGGGAGGTGGCGCCCCCGACCGGCTCGGGCCGCTCCCCCGCGTCCCTGGTCTCCGTCATGGCGGCGAACAATGAGACCGGGATCGTCCAGGACATGGCGTCCCTGGTGGCGCGCGTTCGGGAGGCCAGTGGGGCCGAGCGCCCCGATGAGCCCGGGTACGTTCCGGTCCACTCCGATGCCGTCGCCGCGCTGGGGAAGGTCGCAGTGGACTTCCACGGCTGGGGCCTGGACGCGATGAGCGTAAGCGGGCACAAGCTGGGGGCGCCGGTGGGCGTGGGGGCGCTGGTGGTCCGCCGGGACCTGGCGCTGACACCGGTCACGGGCGGGGGCCGTCAGGAGCGGGGGATCCGCTCGGGCACGCAGGACGTGGTGGCTGCCCGGGCACTGGCCCTGGCGGTGGAGCTGGCGGTCGCCGAGCGAGAGAAGCAGGAGACCCGGCTGGCGCCGCTGCGACGCCGGCTCCTGGAGGGCGCGGGGACGCTTCCGGGCGCTCACGCCACGCTTCCGGACGACGCCGACCACGTGGCCTCCACGGCGCACCTGTGGTTCGAGGAGGCCGACTCCGAGGCGCTGCTCATGGCACTGGACCTGGTGGGGATTGACGCCTCGGCGGGGTCGGCCTGCCACGCCGGGGTGGCCCGGCCGAGCCACGTGCTCCTGGCGATGGGCTTCGATGAGGGACCGGCCCGCTCCACACTGCGCTGCTCGCTGGGCCAGGAGTCCAGCATCGACGACGTCGAGCGGCTGCTCGCCGCTCTGCCCGCTGCCCTGGACGGGGCCAGGCGCGCTTGGAAGGTGACGCACGCCGGCCGAGTCGGTGACGCCTGAACGCCCGGCATCGGCGATCCTCTTCAGCATTCCAGATTCCAGCCGCGATATCCGAGCCCGCACCCCGATGAGAACGAGACGCCCCGAAATTCGTCCCTCGACACGCCGGGAAAGCGACTGGATAACCATCTCGAGAATGTGGCCTCCCGGCCTACTCCGTCTGTCATAGTGAAGGCATGCTCGGGCAGGTCAAAGGCGTCGTGATCCGCTGCGCGCAGGTCCTGGGCGCAGCCGCGCTGGCATGCGCCTCGATCCTGGGCACCTGGGCAGTCACGAGATCCTGGGGCGTCACGGCCGGCGCCGCGCTGGCGATCATCGTGCTGAGGTGGCGCCGCGAGCACCCCGATGCCGTTCTTGGCGTCCATGTCGTCCTGTGCGCGCTGCAGCTCGGCGTCGTCGATTCCCCGCTGCCCGCGGACCTGGCGGTTGTCATGTCCCTGTACTCCCTCCGTGGGTCGGTGGGGCAGGCGGGAGCTCACGCCCGCGTGGGCCGCAGCCGTCGTCGGCGGCTCCGCGCTGGGCGCGTGGGACTGGAACCGCGATGAGCTGGGGGCGATCCCACTCTCCCTGTGGGCCCAGGACATGGCGCAGACCTCCCTCATCGCGCTGTGCGTCGCTGCCGTCTCCTGGGGCCTGGGCAGGTTCATCACGCAGCGTCGCCAGCTGCGGGCCAGCCGCCTGGCCGCGCAGGAGCAGCGGCAGGCGGCGCACGATGCCGCGCTGCGTAACGAGATCGCCCGGGAGGTTCACGACGTCGTCGGGCACGCCCTGGCGCTGATCGCGGTGCAGGCCGAGGCGGGTCACTACCTGGCGGCCGGTGCTGAGGACGGCGCCGAGGACCTTGACCTCCCGCTCGACGAGCGACTGAAGCAGGCGGCTCAGGCACTCGGGCAGATCCGGGCGACCGCGCGCTCGGCCCTGGCGGACACTCGCGGCCTGACCCGTTCTCTGGCCTCTCCCCCGCCACCGGACGCGGCGGGTCCTTCCGCTTCCGGCGGCTCTCGGCCTGACGCCCCGGTGGCTAAGGCGCCGTTGCGTCCGGTGCCGACCATCGCTGATCTTCCCGGGCTCGTCGACGACGTGGGCGCGACCGGCCTGCCGGTCACCCTGTGGGTGGATGATCGACTCGACGACCTGCTGAAGGACAGCGGAGCTGAGGAAAGCCGTAACATTCTCGGGGCGCAGGCGCAGCTCGCCCTCTATCGGACGGCGCAGGAGTCCCTGACCAACGTGCTCAAGCACGCCGAGGCGGCCAGGGTCGAGGTGAGGCTGGAGTACCGGGACAACCGCGATCACCGGAATAACCGGGACAACCGCGATCACCGGGATAACCGGGATAACAAGGACGGCGACGAGATCGTCCTGACCGTTGCCGATCACCCCGACTCCGCCGGCACCGGGGTCTCTCCTTCGGCGGCCTGCACCCGCCTCTCCGACGAGCCGGCCCCGGCAGGAACCGGTGGGGGCCAGGGGCTGGCGAGTCTTCGGCAACGCCTGACGGCGGTCGGTGGGTCCCTGGACGCGGCTGCCAGTCCCGACGGAGGATTCATCGTGCGCGCCCGCATTCCCTCTGAGGCCGCGCGGACCGACATTCGAGAACCCGGGAGGTGAACCGGTATGAACCGACCCCTGCGTATTGCGTTGGCGGACGACCAGGACCTGGTCCGCTCCGGCTTCCGTATGATTCTCGATGCTCAGAAGGACATGTGCGTCGTCGGGCAGGCCGCCGACGGCGTCAGTGCGCTGTCCATGGTGAAGGCCACCCATCCCGACATCGTCCTCATGGATATCAGGATGCCCGCGTTGGACGGCATCGCAGCCACCCGCACGGTTCTGGGAACCCACCCCGACCTCAAGGTGCTTATCCTGACCACCTTCGATCTGGATGACTATCTCGTGGCGGCGATGCGGGCCGGGGCCTCAGGATTTCTCCTCAAGGACACGACGGCGCCCAAGCTGCTGGCAGGGATCCGCGCCGTGGCCCGTGGCGACTCGGTGGTGGCGCCCTCGGCAACGCGCCGGCTGCTGAAGCGGTGGTTCGCTCCCACCGGCTCAGGCGGTCCCGTGGAGCACGGGACAGATCCGGCATACGCGGGTGCCATTGATGCTCTGTCCGAGCGGGAGAAGGAGATAGCCACTCTGGTGGGACGCGCCATGAGCAATACCGAGATCGCGCAGCACCTCGTCCTGGCCGAGTCGACGGTCAAGTCCCATCTCAACCGGATCCTGCACAAGCTGGGGCTGCGCGACCGCGCCCAGCTCATTGTGCTGGCCTACGAGAGCGGGCTCGTACGCGTGGGTGAGGAGCCTCGACCTGACTGAGCATCCTCCGGTTGGAAATCAGCTCGTCACCTTCCAACCTCGGTTGGAAAAGAGCCTTCACCAGTCACGATGAACATCGCTGGGCTCTACGGTCATTCCCATGCGCACCAACGTTCGTTTCCATTTCCTTGACTCCTTGCGCGGCTTCGCTGTCATGGGCATCCTCCTGGTCAACGCCGCCGACATCATGAATCTGGGCCAGAACGCTGAGGTTCAGATTCATCGGCAGATCCCTGTGGCCGAAAATGCTCTGTACTACCTGGTGTCGACCCGTTTCGTCCCGATCTTCTGCTTCATGTTCGGAATGAGCATGGGGTTCGTCATCGACTCCGCATCCCGCCAAGGCGCCCCCGCCTGGAAGATCCTGCTGCGCCGCCTGGTAGCGCTCCTGGCGATCGGGGCGCTCAATTCCGTTCTCTACCCCAATGGGGTCTTGCGCTCGTATGCGATCGGGGGAATCATCCTGCTCCCCTTCATCCTCAAGCTCAAGCGCTCCATACGACTGTTATGGCGGTCTTTAATCAAGCTTTTCTTGGGTTGGTGTGATGGGTAGGTGCTCGAAGTCGTAGTCGAAGGTGCGGCTGGTGATGTAGCTGGTGAATGCGGTGTAGGTTTCCTCGGGGTTGTCTCGTTGTATGTTTGAGATGTTCTTCTTGGCGGTGTTCCAGACGTGCTCTATTGGGTTGTGGTCGGGCGCGTAAGGAGGTAGGTAGATCGGCCTGACGCGCTCCAGGGCCTGGCCGGGCTCATACAGGTCAGTGACCGCCTTGGCGTGGTGGAAGCCGGCGTTGTCAAGAACAACAGCGATCTTGTCGTTTGCCGTCTCGCGTACCAGACGGGCCAGGGCCAGGGTGACCTGCTCGGCGTTCTGGTTGCCCTCGATGGGGTAGACGCGCACCTGCTTGCTGGTCAGGCTCAGGGCGCCGAAGAAAGACTGGGCCGAGCGTTCTCGGTCGACATAGATCTTGGTCCGACGGCCGGTGGGCAGCCACATACGCCGGGTGACGGCCTCGTGCTCGACGCGCACCTCGTCGACGGTGTAGACCTCCCAGCCCCGGGCCAGCAGGTCGGCGACCTCCTGACGGACCTGGTCCATTCGCTCGGTGACGGCGGCCTCGTCGCGGCGCTTGTCGAAGGGGTCGGGCAGCTTGAAGCTCATCCCCACGAAGCGCAGGAGCAGCTGGTAGGAGGAGTCTGAGGCGTACTCCACGCCGAACTTGATCCGCACCACGTCACGCAGGGCCGGTACGTCCCAGAAGTCCGCCCTGATCCCGCTCTGGGCCGGTGGCCTACTCAGGATCCGCTTGAGCTGCTCCTTGTGGGCGCGGGTGAGCTTGGCGGCGTTCTCGTTGCCGGCGTGCCCAGTGACAACCGAGTGCAACCTGGAGCACCGCCAGCGGCGCAGCCAGTTGCTCACCGTCCTGCGGCTGCGGCCGACCATCTCAGCGATAACACCCGTGCCGACACCACGAGAGGCATACAAAATGGCCTCAGCCTTTAAACGCACCAGGACGAACGAGTCACCGCGTTTCTTCCACGCCAGAAGAACATCCCGCTCCTCCGCAGTCACATCAACAACCACACACACATTCTATATCGATACCCCCAAAACCACCCGACAACACAACCCCAGAAGGAAACTTTGTTTAATGCCGGCCATACTCGGGCTACTGGCGACGGCGGGAGCCTACGCGGTGTTGGGCGGAGGAGAAGCCTCGATACCAGGACTGTTCCTTCTAGGATCGGCGGCTCAGGCTTACGGCCTGCCGGCTCGTCTTGAGCACGCCGACCGTCGGATCGGCGCGGCTGCGCTCGTCTTTGCCACCGCCGGCACGGCTGCGATGCTCTGGCAGGCCACCGGGATCGGTGATCCCCGCTTCTCCACCGCAGGTGGAGTGGCCGGCGGCCTCATGGCCTGTCTCTATGTCTGTGTTCTGGCGCTGCTCTGGCGCACGCCAACTCGCCGGGTTCTCAGTGCGGTGTTCGACCCTCTGGGCCGTATGGCGCTGACCTGCTACGTCACCGCCTCCTTCGTCATGGTGCCGGCGGGAGTGCTGCTTGACTCACGTTCGACTCTCGATGTGGTTCCCGGTCTCATCGTCGCTGCTGCAGTTCTGCCCACCCAGTGGATACTCTGCCGCCTTTGGCTCTCCCGGTTCACCTACGGCCCCCTGGAGTGGGCGTGGCGGTGCATCACCTGGTGGCGGTGGGTTCCGTCGCGGCGCCAGCAGTCAACGCACCTTGATAATCAGCCTGATTCACTCGGATACGTGCAGGCGACGACGGCTAGGATGGCGTAGTCCTGCCCGCCGCCTCCAGGGTTCCCAGTGGCGTCTCACGCGGGAGAGCTATGGGAGAACACCGAAAGGCCACCTCCATTCGGGCAGCGCCTCTCGTACTGAGGAGTCCCCGTGTCCGCTACCTCGAACAAGATGATCGGCGAATTCCGCGGCAAGCCCGCGACGGCCGCCATGTACACGGTGATCGAGTCCTACGTCGTGTCTCTTGGTGACGTCACGAAGCACCTGACGGCCCAGGTCAGCTTCTCCGTCAACCGGAAGTTCCTCTGGGCGTGGGCCTACGAGAAGACAGCCGACGGCACCCTGTTCCTGAACGTGAGGCTCGACCAGCCCCTGGAGGATCCGAACGTCCACCGCGTCACCCAGGTCAGTGCGAACCGGTGGAACCATCACGTCGTCGTAAAGACGATGGAAGCCGCGCAGAGCGAATGGCTCAGGACTCTCATTGGTGCCGGATACGAGTTCGCCTCCCGCTAAGCAGCCCGCCATCGCTGCCAGAGCCGCCAAGCACGAGGCCGCGGACGTCAGACAGTCCTGACCTCATATAGCTAACGCTTAAACACGATCAACGAACTCCACGGCGATCTCGAGGGGGACCGGATCCCATTTCTTCACGTATCGCACGGCTCGCACACGCCCGTTTCTTCTTCCCGAGTCACGCAGGCGCCTGACCTCGTCGCGATCCAGCGGACTCTCCGAGAGCATACGGTCGATCGACAGGCTATAGGCCTGTCGGAAGTGGAGGCGCTCCAGCTCACGCTTCGTCATGGGATATTTTCGGCCGCCTGCCAGAACCCAGACATACAACAGCATGGCGACGACAACCATGTAGGGTACCAAGTCATCAAACATCGCAGCTCCTTCCTCTGGCCCAATCCTATGCCGGTCACCACAACGTCTTCTGAGTTGTCCCGACTCCCCTGCCGGCGTCGACCTGCGGTAGCCTGCCACGGCTGTACCCGCTTGCGTGAAGGAGATCCTCGTGCGCGTCCTGGCCGCCCTGTCCGGTGGAGTCGACTCCGCCGTCGCCGCAGCGCGCGCCGTCGACGCCGGTCACGAGGTCGTGGGCGTCCACATGGCCCTGACCCGCAACCGCGCCCAGACCCGCACGGGCTCACGCGGCTGCTGCTCCATCGAGGACTCCGCCGACGCCCGCTGGGCCGCCCAGATCCTCGGCATCCCCTTCTACGTGTGGGACCTGTCCGAGGAGTTCGAGGAGCGCGTCGTGGCCGACTTCCTCGACGAGTACCGCGCCGGCCGCACCCCCAACCCCTGCGTGCGCTGCAATGAGCGCGTCAAGTTCGACGCCCTCCTGGAGCGCGGCCTGGCCCTGGGCTTCGATGCGGTCGCCACCGGCCACTACGCGCGCCTGAGCGGTGGCGCCGCCTCCGGCCGCCCCGGTGACACCACCGGTTTGAGGCTGCGCCGCGCCGTCGACACCGCCAAGGACCAGTCCTACGTGCTGGCGGTCTCCGGCCGCGAGGGCCTGGCCCGGGCCCTCTTCCCGCTGGGCGATGCCCCCTCCAAGGCGCAGGTGCGCGCCGAGGCCGAGGCCCGTGGCCTGCCGGTGGCCTCCAAGCCGGACTCCTACGACATCTGCTTCGTGGCCGACGGCGACACCCGCGGCTTCCTGACCCGCTCGCTCGGTGCCCACGAGGGCGCCATGGTCTCCCCCGACGGCCAGGTCCTGGGCACCCACCAGGGATACTTCGGCTTCACCGTCGGCCAGCGCAAGGGCCTGGGCCTGTCCCGCCCCGCCGACGACGGCCGCCCCCGCTACGTCATCGAGACCCGCCCAGCCACCAACGAGGTCGTCGTCGGCCCCGAGGAGCTGCTGAGCCGCACGACGGTCGAGGGCGACGGGCTCATCCTGCTGGCCGAGCCCGAGCCGCTCGCCGACGGCGTCGGCGCAGTCCCCGGCCCTGGCGACTCCCCCGCCGTCGGCTGGCAGGAGGCCAGCGTCCAGGTGCGCGCCCACGGCCGCCCGGTCCCTGCCCGCGTCCGCGTCGACGAGACCTCGGGCCTCCTGCACGCCGACCTGGTCACCCCCCTGCGCGGCGTGGCCGCCGGTCAGAGCCTGGTCATCTACGGCGGCACCGACGGCGACCAGGTCCTGGCCCAGGCGACCGTCACCTCCGAGCAGGCCACCAGCCGCGCCGTCGCCTGAACCGGTGGACCGCCCTGTGAGCTCCCACCGCGCCGTCACTGCGTGAAAGGGCTAGGGTTGAGGCACCCCCGGCGCCCAGCAGCCCCAGCAGGAAAGGGATCCTTCAGCATGTCAGCCGACACGTCCGCCGATTCTCCGTCGGACACACAACCCGGCAACCCACCTGACCTCACTGCCCAGGACCCGGAGCGCTACATCGCAACCGTCAGGCTCGGTCCCAAGTCGCAGATCGTCATCCCCAAGGAGGTCCGGGAGATCTTCAATCTCGCCCCGGGGGACAATCTGCTCCTCCTGGCGGACCGCACCCAGGGCATCGCCCTGGTCAACCCGGCCGACTACGCCGACGTCGTCGCCGCCGCCTTCGACGCGGCGGCCCCCAAGGCCAGCGGCACAGCGGCGCCCAGGGCCACGGCGTAGTCACCGCGCCCCGAGCGCCGAGGTACCGGGCTCCTTCACCCCCGGTCAGCGCAAGCAGGTGTGCCGCTCGATCGCGCGCACCGCCCACCAGACCAGGACCGCAGCCAGGACCGGCGCCGCCACGACGGAGCCGATTCCCACCAGGTGCGGGTCCTGGCCCGTTCGGGCGGCCTCGATGAACTGCGGGAGCATCATGCGCCCCACGATCCGCCCGCTGGCCAGATCCAGCGACAGCGGCAGCAGCACCGTGGCGACCAGGCCCACAACCTGGTTGACCGCGTAGAGGATGACCAGGCCGACTGCCGGCGCCCCGAAGCCGAGCCGGTTCCAGCGCCCCTGCCCGCCAATGCTCATCACCGCTGCGACCTCGATAATCGTCACAACGACGCCCTCAACGACGGTCAGCCCGTAGAACACGACCATGCCGGTTCCCACCGTGCTGATCATCTGACGCACCGGTTCGAGGAGCTGCCCGAGCGTGGCACCGACCAGGTGCGCGTAGGCGGCGAACCAACCGATGGCGAGGAGCGTCGCCACCGCCGCAGACACCAGCACCGCGATCACGGCGTACAGCGTCTTGGCGGCGAGTATCACGCGTCCTTTGACCGGCAGGCTCATGGTGAGGTAGCCGCGCGCACCGTACATGGATGCCCAGTACTCGATGCCGACCTGGACGCTCACGACGCCGGGCATGGCCACGAGCGCCACGAACGCGCCGGCCAGCAGCATCGAGGAGACCACGGGAAGCTCGAGCAGGCTCAGGAGTATGAATCCGGCGGCGATGACCGCCACGATCCCCACGACTCCGGCGTTGCGCCGAGCCTGGGTCCGAACCTCCTCGATGAACAGCGTGGTGAACATCAGTGGTACTCCTTCCTGAACAGGGCGTCCAGGCTCATACCGCGGTCCTGGCGCAGGTCGTCGGCGTCACCCGCCAGCAGCAGGCGGCCGTCCTTGAGGAAGACGGCGGAGTCGATGATGGGCTCGACGTCGGCGATGAGGTGGGTGGAGATGAGCATGAGCGCCTCGGGATCGAAGTCCCGCAGGATGCCGCTGAGGATGACGTCACGGGCTGCGGGGTCGACCCCGGAGATCGGCTCGTCGAGGAGGTAGACGCGGGCCCGGCGCGACATGGCCAGGCTGATGCGCAGCTTCTCGCCCATGCCCTTGCTCATCTCCTTGAGGGTGCGGTCGGTCGGCAGGTTGAAGAAGCGCACGAGCTCGGCGGCCTTGTCGGCGTCGAAGTCGGCGAAGAAGCGCCGGTACTGGGCGATGGCCGCCGGGGCGGTCAGGTTGGAGGCCAGGAAGCTCGCGTCGGGCAGGAAGGAGACGAGAGCCTTGGACTCGGATCCGGGGGCATGTCCGGCGATACGGACCTGCCCGTCGTAGTCGGCCAGGACCCCGGCCAGGATCTTGAGCAGGGTGGTCTTGCCCGAGCCGTTGGAGCCCATGAGGCCGATGATCCGCCCGGGCGGGAGCTCGAGGCTCAGCCCGTCCAGCGCAGGTCGGCCCCGGTAGGTCTTGGTGAGGTTCTCGACGACGACCAGCAGGTCGGCGCCGTCGAGGGAGGGGATGGTGGTGGGTCTGTTGAGGGTTTGTGCGCTCATGACGCGTCTCCTGTGGTCTGGCGGCCCTGTCGGTCCGGGGCCCACCAGCGCTCGGTCAGGAGCGCGGTGGTCTGGTCCAGGTCCATGCCGATGGCGGTGAGGGTGTCGATGTAGGCGTCCGTGGCCCCGGAGGCCAGGTCCCGACGCACGGAGTCAATGGCGCTCTCCTTCGTGGTGACGAAGCGCCCGGCAGTGCGCTCCGTCGCGGTGAGCCCCTCACCGTCCAGCGCACCCAGGGCGCGCTGGACGGTGTTGGGGTTGACTCCGGTGCCCGCAGCGAGCTCGCGCACGCTGGGGACCTTGGTGCCCGGGGGCCACTGACCGGAGACGATCCGGCGGCGGAAGTCGTCGGCCAGCTGGACCCAGATCGGGCGCGAGTCGTCGAGATCCATGACTCTCCTGGTGCTCGGGGACGGGTACTGCTCATGAGCGCAGCACAGGCGACCTCGTCAGACCGTCTGTATTACTGCACTAATACAGTGACACAGACCGGCGACGGCGTCAAGCCGGAACATCCGGACACTCACGCCGCCCCACCCGGACGCGGACGCACACATCACAGGAATGCACAGGAATGACAGACAGTCTCCAAATCGGAGAGCAAACGGAATAAGTATTCTCGCGGGAATAACCGAACGAATAGTCGCGCGAATATCTACCAGTTGATCGATCATCTATTTCGCCTTTCGGCCGGCCTGTTTCCTTCTACGCTGTGCCCATGTCTCCGTCTCCCGAATCTCAGTCTCCCGAAACTCCATCCCCCTCTTCCGCGTCTCCCTCGCCCGAATGTACAGGAGCAACCTCTCTCCTTCCCTGAGGTCCCCTCTTCCGCGTCTCCCTCGCCCGAATACCCATCACCCACCGTGCCACCCGCCGGGTTCGACCCCACCCCCATGGCACCGTCGTCACCCGAACGCCCCCGACGGGGGCGCCTGGTGATCCTCAGCGTCGTCCTCGCCCTGGTCCTCGCACTGGGCGGCGGAGGCCTGTGGGCACTGACCCGCGACTCCGATCCGCTCTCACTGGTCAAGGCCCCGATCCTCAAGGCCCAGCAGGACCTGTCCAACCTCGGCAAGGAGCCCACGGCAGCACCCTTCGACTCCAGCGGCACAACGGCGATCGTCAACCAGCAGCTGACGATCCTGCGGGTGATCGCGGACCGCCGGGAGACCCTGGTGGCTCTGAGCGCGAGCCCCTCGGCCTCCCACGCCGCCTGGCAGGTTCCCGTCCCCGACGAGCTGGCGGGCCAGAGCCTCAACTGCAAGATGAGCACCAAGTCCCTCGACTGCGGAGAGCGGATCAGCATCGACCTGGCCTCCGGCATCAACAGCCCCGCCAAGCCGTCCACGGTCTCCGCCGCCGCCACCACAACCTCCCCTTCACAGGAGCCGGGGCAGCAGGAGCCGAGCGGCTCCAGCACGTCGGCCGATGACTCGACCTCGTCGACGGCGCCATCCCCCGCCTCCTCCCCCGAGTCCTCTCCGCAGACCTCCGCCACCGCATCAGACTCCTCACCCGCCCCCTCATCGCCTGACGGCTCCACGACGGCTTCCCCGGCCGCCTCCGCCGCACCATCGGCATCGGATTCCCCGGCCCCGGCATCAGCACCCACCTCGGTGCGTCTGAGCGAGGCGCCCTCCGACGACGTGCCGCTGTCCGTCAGCAAGGACGGTGCCGTGAGCGTCAACCAGGACAAGGTCTCCGGCCTGAGCCTCGACGGCTCCAAGCCGGTGTGGGCGGCCCGCGTCGAGGCGCCCCGCAAGGTCGTCGGCGTCAACCTGCCGTCAAGCCGTGAGGTCTGGGTCGTCAGTGACGGCGTCACCATGGCGGCCCTCGACGGAGGCACCGTGCTGTGGTCGAGCAAGCTGCCCGACGGCGCAGGCGCGCTCAACGGTCTGGGCACTGAGACACCGCCGCGCTGGCAGATGAGCAAGGGCGCCATCGTCATGGCCCACCCCGACTCGCTGCGCGCCCTCGACCCGATCGACGGCGCCACGATCTGGCAGGTCTCCACCCCGGTGACCTCATGGGCGGCCGGGGACGGCTACGTCGTGGTCTTCAACGGCTCGACGACGTCGGTCCTGGCCTTCGACTCCGGCTCGAGCTCAACCCGAGCCACGACGCTGCCGACCTCAGCCCCCACCTCCGCGGACACGCCCGACCTGAAGACGCTGGAGAACGCGAGCCTCGACGTGCCGGGCATCTGCGCGGAGGCCTTCAGCGGAGGAGGCCGAGGCGTGACGAGGGCTGACATGGTCAAGCAGGCCCCTGAGAAGACGACGGTCACCTTCTCCGACGGCAAGGCCGCCGGCACCGCCAGAGGCAACGGCGTGGGGGTCAGCGCGTCGAACACGATCTCCATGAAGGCGGCGCAACAGGGCCTGTTCGGCAGCACGCCGGTCATGGTCACCGTCCTGGACTGCAACGCGGACAATCCCACCTACGGGTTCGATGTTCTTGCCGCTTACAACGCCGACAAGGAGATGGTCGGCTCACTCGTCATGGACGCCGAGACCAACGAGATCGGCTACGTGTCCGCCCCGCACATGGAGAACCTGCGCGTCGTCGGCGGCACCATCGTCTTCGATGAGCCGCAGCTGCGGATCTCCGGCGACGAGTCATGCGTGACCTGCGGCGGCAGCGCCTCGGCCACGGTCACCGCGCAGTGGGACGGAGACTCCCTGGAGCTGTTCGACGTCGTCTACCACCTGCCGACCCAGGACATCCATCGCCCGTCACTGGCCACGGTCCAGGGCGTCTACAACGCTCTGGCCGCCAAGGAGGACAGCAGGGTTGCCAACCAGGTCGACCCCGCAGTGCTCTCGTCCCTGGATCAGCCCGCCGGGGCGAAGCAAGCGGGCGACGCCACGCTGCGCACCGCCTTCCTGCCCGGGAAGGGCAAGGTGGTCACCTGTCTGCTGGCCGGCTCCAAGGACTCCTCGGGCGCCTCAATGGCCTTGACACAGGATCTGCCTCTGGGCTCGATCGTCTGCCCGATCACCTCAGATGATCCTTCCAAGCCCTGGATGCAGCCCACCCCCATGTACTCCGCTCAGGCCGAGTACGGTTCCTGGCTGGTGCTCACCTCGGACGAGGAGGGTTTCACGATCACCGATATCGGGCACAAGACCAACTGACTCGGCCCGATACTGCCTGAAACGGCACGAATGGTGGGGGCGCACCGTCAGATCGACGGTGCGCCCCCACCATGTCGTTGGAGAAGCTTCTCAGCCGCGCAGCCTGGCGAGCTCCTCGACGAGCTGGGGCACGACGTCGGTGACGTCGCCGACGACGCCGAAGTCGGCCATCTCGAAGATAGGGGCCTCGGAGTCGTCGCAGACGGCCACGACGGTGCCGGCCCCCTGGATGCCACTGGTGTGGTGGACAGCGCCTGAGACGCCGAGGCCGATGTACAGGCGCGGGGAGATGGTCTCGCCGGTCTGGCCGATCTGGGCGCTGCGCTCGATCCAGCCCTCGTCGCAGGCCACGCGGGTGGCTCCGACGGCGGCATCCAGCGGCTCGGCCAGGGAGCGGACCAGGTCGAAGTCCCCATCCACCCCACGACCGCCCACGACGACGGTACGGGCCTCGCTCAGGGCCGGACCGGCCGCGACGGAGGTGGCCTCGCGCGAGACGAGACGCACGGCAGCGGCCTCGGCACTGACGGGCACCTGGAGAGGCTCGGCCGCGAGCACCGGGCCGTCAGCCGCGGCGACCTCGGCGATGCCGGGGCGCACGGCGATGATCGGGGTACTGCCTCCCGAGCCGACTGAGGCGGTGGTGGACCAGGAGCCGGACAGGACCAGCTTGGAGGCGCGCAGCGTGGCGCTATCCCCGGCGCCGGTGACCTCCAGGGCGGTGGCGTCGGAGACGCAGGCCGAGCCGAGCAGGACGGCGGCCCGTCCGGCGAGCTCCTTGCCGCGGTAGTCGGAGACGACCAGGACAGCAGCCGGCTGGACCGCGCCGACGGCCGCGACGACGGCGTCGGCCGCGGTGGCCGGCAGGTGGGCGGACTCGCCCAGGTCGGCGGCAAGCAGACGGGTGGCGCCCGCAGCGGCCAGGGCCGCGGTGGCCGGATCACCCAGGGGCTGGAGGGCCAGGGCGACAACGTCGCCGCTGGTCAGACCTCGGGCGGCGGTGAGCAGCTCCAGGCTGGGTCCGGTGGGTGCGGGGGCCGCCTCGGCGGTCTCAAGGTCGATCAGGACGAGGATGGGGGCGTCGAGCATGGGAATCAGCTTCTTTCGCAGGTGGTGTGAGGCGGGTGAGGCGGCACCGCGGGCTCAGGCGTCCCTCGCTGAGGGGTGACGGCCTGCGGCGGCTCGGCTCACCGTCAGACGAGCTTGTTCTCCACGAGCCAGGCGGCGAGCTCGCGGCCCGCCTCACCGGCGTCGGTGCGGATGATGCCGGCCTCGCGGGCGGGCCGGGCCTCGTCGTCGACGACGCTCACGGCAGGGTCGGCGACCTGGAGGTCCAGCTCGGAGGCGTCCCAGAAGTCGACGGGCTTCTTCTTCGCGGCGCGCATGGCGGCGAAGTTGGGGTAGCGGGGCTCGTTGGCCTGGTCGGTGACGCTGACCAGGGCGGGCAGGGGGGCGCTGACGACCTCACGGACGGTGCCCACGGTGCGGGTGACGGTGACAGCGCCGCCGTCGACCTCGAACTGGTTGGCCAGCGTGAGGGCCGGCAGGTGCAGGGCGGCGGCCAGCGCGCCAGGCAGCATCGAGGTCAGGGAGTCCAGGGAGGCCATACCGGTGACGACCAGGTCGACCTCACCGATGCGCTCGATAGCGGCGGCCAGGACCCGGGCGGTCGTGACGACGTCGGCGCCGGCCAGGGCGTCGTCGGCGACGACGATCCCGGAGTCGGCCCCCATCTGGAGGGCTCGGCGCACCCCGTCCTCGGAGTCCTCGGGCCCCATGGTCAGGGCGATGACCTCGCCGTCGGCCTCCTCGGCCAGGGAGACGGCAGCCTCGACGCCGTTCTCGTCGAGCTCGTTGAGGACGTCCTCCTCGCCTCGCACGAGCCGGCCGCCCTCGAGGCGGCGCTCGGACTGCACGTCGGGAACGTGCTTGATGCAGACCACGATTCTCATGCGCTCAAGGGTGCCATAACAGCAGCATCTCACCACTGAGCGCTGAGTCACCCTGACACCGCGTCAGGGCCCGGATCGCACCGGAGCGGACACGCCCGCGAGGCGCCCGCATGATGACGACAGGATGACGCCGGCGCATCACGGTGACGGATAAACGCGACGCGGCGCACTCGCACGAGTGAGACCTCACTGCCCCTCAAGTGGTAGCGACCTGCGGGCGCCAGGACAATGGACCCATGCCTTCGACGCCAGAGCCCGCTCCAGCACCGCGCGCCGAGCTGCCAGCAGCTCCCGACCACGGGCTGGGCGTCACTCTCAGCGGTGACGGCGCGGACTTCGCGGTCCACGCCCCGCACGCCACGGCCATGGACCTGTGCCTGCTGACCATGAGCGCCGACGGCGCAGTGGCGGAGGAGACCCGGATCGGGATGCACGGCCCCTCGCGGGGCGTCTGGAGCGCCCACGTCCCGGGCGTCGGCGCCGGCCAGCGCTACGGCTACCGCGCCTACGGGCCCTGGAACCCGCACGAGGGGCTGCTCTACAACCCCCGCAAGCTGTTGCTGGACCCCTACGCCCGCGCCCTGGACGGCCAGGTGGACCTGGGGCCGGCCGTCTACGCGCACGAGGTCACCGAAGACCTGGTCCCCGCGGCCGAGCCGTGGCGGCCATCGCACCTGGACTCGGCCGGTCACAGCGTCGTCGGGGTCATCACCGGTGACACCTTCCCGGTGGTCCCGGGGCCGCACGTGCCCCGCGAGCGCACCATCATCTACGAGGCCCACGTCAAGGGCCTGACCTACAAGCTGCCGGGCGTTCCCGAGGAGCTGCGCGGCACCTACGCGGGCCTGGCCCACTCGGTGACGGTCGAGCACCTCAAGGGCCTGGGGGTCACCACGATCGAGCTGCTGCCGATCCACGCCTCGGTGACCGAGCCCTTCCTGACCAAGCGGGACCTGACCAACTACTGGGGCTACTCCACGCTGAGCTACTTCGCCCCGGAGCCCTCCTACGCCACGGCCGCGGCGCGCGCCGCCGGTCCGCAGGCCGTCCTGGACGAGGTGCGCGGCATGGTCTCCATGCTCCACGAGGCCGGCCTGGAGGTCGTGCTCGACGTCGTCTACAACCACACCTGCGAGGGCGGGGTGGACGGTCCCTCCCTGAGCCTGCGCGGCCTGGACAACCTGGACTACTACCTGCACGCCCCCTACCTGCCGGCGCAGTACATGGACGTCACCGGTACGGGAAACACCGTGGACTTCCGGGCCACCGGTGCGATCCGGATGGTTCTGGACTCGCTGCGCTACTGGGTCACCGAGGTCGGCGTGGACGGCTTCCGCTTCGACCTGGCGACCACCCTAGGGCGCCATGCCGCGGAGTTCTCACCGCGCCACCCGCTGCTCACGGCGATCGCCACCGACCCGGTGCTCAGCACCGTCAAGCTCATCAGTGAGCCGTGGGACGTGGGCCCCGGCGGCTGGCGCACCGGCCAGTTCCCCGAGCCCTTCCAGGACTGGAACGACCACTTCCGCGACACCACCCGCGCCTTCTGGCTGCACGACGCCTCGGAGATCTCCAAGGGGCGCCTGGGCTCGGACCTGCGCGACCTGGCCACGCGCCTGTCGGGCAGCGCGGACCTGTTCAGCCACGGGGAGTTCCCCGGGGGCCGCGGCCCTCTGGGCTCGGTCAACTTCGTGGCGGCGCACGACGGCTTCACGCTGCGTGACCTGGTGGTCTACGACCACAAGCACAACCTGGCCAACAAGGAGGACAACCGCGACGGCACCTCCAACAACCGCTCCTGGAACCACGGTTTCGAGGGCGACGTCGTCGAGGGCATCAACGGCGGACCGATCGAGGTGCTGCGTCGTCGCTCCATGCGCAACCTGCTGGCCACCATGCTGCTGAGCGCCGGGACCCCCATGCTGCTGGGCGGTGACGAGATGGGCCGCACCCAGCAGGGCAACAACAACTGCTACTGCCAGGACTCGGTGCTCTCCTGGGTCGACTGGAACCTGGAGGTCTGGCAGCGCGACCTGGTCGCCACGACCCGCTTCCTCATCCACCTGCGCCAGACCCACCCGGTAGTGCGCCCCTCGCGCTTCGCGACCGGGCAGGTCCTGGAGGGCGACACGATCCCTGACCTGGCCTGGTACCGGGGTGACGCCGTGCCGATGGACGGGGAGTCCTGGCACGACCCGCACACCCGCGTGGTCCAGATGCTGCGCTCGGGCCGCCCCTGGAACGATGACGACATGCTCGTGGTCATCAACGGCGCCCTGGACCAGGTCGACGTCGTCCTGCCCGAGGGGCGGGGTACCGACTGGCACCTGGCCTGGGACTCGACCTGGGCGGTCCCTCAGCCCCATACGGCCCCCTTCTCTCAGGCGCGTCGCGTCAGCCGGAGCCCGCAGGACACGGAGGCCGACGTCATCGTCGAGACTGACGGCTCCGGGGAGGTGAAGGAGGTCAAGACGGTGGCCAGCGGCCCTACCGGACAGACCACTGAGAGTCTCACGGACTGCCACCAGGACCGCCCGGGAGACACGACGATGCTGGAGCCGCTGTCGCTGCGGGTCTACTTCTCCGGCGAGCTCCTGGAGACCCTCAAGGCGGGCGCCCAGGCGGAGCAGGACGAGAAGGTCGGCGCGCACTAGCTCGCCGCGCAGGTCGTAGGCTGGTGACCGATGCCGGCTCTTCCCCCTCTTGCTGAACGTGCCTGGGACCGTCTGCGTCCGGACCCGACCGGACTGGTCCTGGGCTCGGTGTTCTTCGTCCTGGCGCTGACGCCCTCCCTCATCCCTCGTGACATCCTCTTCCAGGGGGTGGCCTGCGGGCTGTGCGCGGCGACCGGCTACCTGGTGGGGGTGTGGCTGTCGTGGAACTGGCGCACCTGGGTGAGCACGGTGGTGCGGGTCCTGTGGGAGGCCAGTGGTCGGAGCCTGCCGTCCTGGGTACCCCGGTGGAGACGGCGGGCGGAGATCGCGCTGACCGTCATCGTCGTCGTGGTCCTCAACGCGATCCTGCTGCGGGCGGTCCACTGGCAGCAGGAGGTCGCCGCCCTGACCGACTACCGCGCCTACACGCCGACCCAGTACCTGCTGGTCTTCCCGGTGGGCTTCGGCATCTGGATGGCCCTGGTAATGGTGGGACGTGGCTTCCTGCGCCTGGAGACCTGGCTGCGCCGGCACCTGCCGCAGCGCCTGCCTCTTCCGGTGCGGTCGGTGTCCTCCTGGATCATCGTGCTGGTACTGGTGTTCGCGCTGGTCAACCAGGCGATCCCGGGCATCATCATCCGGGGCGCGGAGTCGGCCTTCTCCGTGCGCAACAGCGCCGACCCGCCCTCGACGCCGAGGCCGACGGCGGCGGAGCGCTCAGGCTCTCCGGACTCGCTGGTGTCCTGGGAGTCCCTGGGGGCCTATGGCAAGCGCTTCGTGGGCCGGGGCCTGAGCGCCCAGGGGCTTGAGGAGGTGACCTCCCGACCCGCCAGTGAGCCGATCCGCGTCTACGCCGGGCTGGAGAGCGCCAGCAGTGACGAGGCCCGCGCCGCGCTGGTCGTCGAGGAGCTCAAGCGCACCGGGGCGGCCTCCCGCTCGGCGATCATGATCGCTCCGACGACGGGGACCGGCTGGGTGGACCCGGTGGCAGCCCTGTCCCTGGAGGTGCTCTACGACGGCGACACGGCGATCGCCGCCGCCCAGTACTCCTACCTGCCCTCCGGCGTGCAGTTCATCGCGGACACCGACAAGGCCCGGGCGTCGGGCAAGGCGCTGGTGACGGCCATCGTGGCCTGGTGGAAGACGCTCCCCGAGGGCGACCGGCCCCGGCTCCTGCTGTACGGGGAGTCGATGGGGGTCCTGGCGGGCGAGGCGGCCTTCGACGACCTGGCAGGAGTCCTGGACTCGGTCGACGGCGTCCTGTGGGTGGGGCCTCCCAACTCCTCTCGGCTGTGGCGGGACCTGGTGACACGGCGCGACCCGGGGACCCGGGAGGTGGATCCCACCTACTCGGCCGGGTTGACGGTTCGCTTCGCCCAGGATGAGACGGATATGGAGTCCTTCGCAGGGGACACGACCTGGGGAGACCAGCGCATCCTCTACATCCAGCACGCGAGCGACCCGGTGGTGTGGTGGTCGCCCAGGCTCATCCGTGAGAACCCGGACTGGCTGCGGGAGCGTCCGGGGATCGACCGGTCCCCGGCGATGCACTGGATGCCCTACATCACCTTCTTCCAGGTCAGTGCGGACCTGCCGCGTGCGATGAACGTGCCCGCGGGTCACGGGCACCGCTACGGCGCCGAGATCCTGGACGGGCTGGCCCTGGTCGGCCACAACAGCTCCTTCACGCCTGAGCGCGTGGCCCAGGCCCGCCAGGAGCTGGAACGGGCCCTGGCCACCCAGCCCGCCGACGACTGAGGGGCGGACCCCTGTCGGTGTCGCCCCCGGCCCGCGGCGTCCCCACCACCCCCTAGGATGAGGCCATGACTCAGACCCCTACCGCGGCCGAGGAGGCCCTGGCCAACGCCACCAATGACGCCTCCCTGGCCCGATCGATCGCCCGCTCCGCCGAGATCGAGGCCGATATCGCCGTCAACCCCGGCCGCTACCGGATGTTCACCGGGGTGCGCCCCACCGGGAACATGCACCTGGGCCACTACTTCGGCACCATGCACTCCTGGAAGACGATCCAGGACGCGGGCGTGGACACCTGGATCCTCGTGGCCGACTACCAGGTCATCACCGACCGCGACGGCGTCGGTCCCATCCGCGAGCGCGTCCTGTCCCTGGTCACCGACGCCCTGGCCGTGGGCGTGGACCCGCAGCGCTCGACGATCTTCGCCCACTCCGCGGTCCCGGCCCAGAACCAGCTGATGCTGCCCTTCCTGTCCCTGGTCACCGAGTCCGAGCTCCACCGCAACCCCACGGTCAAGTCCGAGCTGGAAGCCACCGACGGGCGCGCCATGACCGGCCTGCTGCTCACCTACCCGGTCCACCAGGCCACCGACATCCTCTTCTGCCAGGCCAACCTCGTGCCCGTCGGCAAGGACCAGCTCCCCCATCTGGAGCAGGCCCGCCTCATCGCCCAGCGCTTCGACAAGCGCTACGGGCGGGCCGTCAAGGACCACCCGGTCTTCCGCCGCCCCGAGGCCCTGCTCAGCCAGGCCCCGATGCTGCTGGGCCTGGACGGGGAGAAGATGAGCAAGTCGCGACGCAACACGATCGAGCTGCGCATGAGCGCCGATGAGACCGCCAAGGCCATCAAGAAGGCCAAGACGGACTCCGACCGCGCCATCACCTACGACCCGGCCGGACGCCCCGAGGTGGCCAACCTGCTGATGCTGGCCTCCCTGTGCGGTGCGGGCGCGCCCGAGGAGATCGCCGAGCGCATCGGCGACGGCGGCGCGGGCACCCTCAAGAAGGTCACCACCGAGGCCGTCAACGAGTTCTTCGCCCCCATCCGCGCCCGCCGCGCCGAGCTGGCCGCCAACGAGGACTACCTCCTGGAGGTCCTGGGCCAGGGCAATGCCCGGGCGAACGAGGTCGCCGCCAAGACCCTCGACGAGGTCCGCACCGCCATGCACATGAACTACTGAGAGCCGGTGAGCGTCAGGAGGCGTCCCCGGGCCCTCCGGCTCACTGGCCCCGATCGGCCCGGTTCGCGACGCGCGTACCGGGCCGATCGGCGTCGTGCGGTCGGACATGTGACTCAGGTCGTTTCTCACCGTAGTCTTGCCCTTGTGACTCCTAACACGACGCCCAAGGCCGGCAAGAAGCAGTCCCCCCGTTCCTCCAAGTCCGCTGCCGCTCCGACCGACGCGCCCGCCACGGCGCCCGATGCAGCGTCGACGCCATCCGCAGCGGCTCAGCCGGCCAGGGCGAGCGGGCCCCAGCCGGCCCAGCACTCGCTGATCGGCCGGATCCCGGTCACCGAGGTCTTCCCCGTCGTCGAGGACGGGCGCTGGCCGGCCAAGGCCGTCGTCGGGGAGGTCATCCCGATCCGCGCCACCGTCTTCCGCGAGGGGCACGACCGCTACGGAGCCACCGCGGTCCTGGTTCGCCCCGACGGCAGCGACGGCCCGAGCGCCCGCATGCACGACATCGCCCCGGGCCTGGACCGCTACGAGGCCTCGCTGGCCCCCGACGCCCCCGGCGACTGGCGCTTCCGCGTCGAGGGCTGGTCGGACCCGTACGCCACCTGGAGCCACGACGCCGGCATCAAGGTGCCGGCCGGTATCGACGTCGAGCTCATGCTGGAGGAGGGCGCCCGGGTCCTGGACCGGGCACTGGCCGTCGAGGGCCGTGACGAGGAGGGCACCAAGGCCCTCAACGACGCCGTGTGGATCATGCGCGACCCCTCCAACCCCGTGAGCGACCGCCTGGCCGCCGGCCTGGCCGACTCGGTCAAGGCGGCCCTGGAGCGCCTGCCGCTGCGCGACCACGTCTCCCCCACCGCCGAGTACCCCCTCCAGGTGGACCGCGAGCGCGCCCTGACCGGCGCCTGGTACGAGATCTTCCCGCGCTCGCTGGGCTCGGGGGTCGGCGAGGACGGCACCTGGCACTCGGGCACGCTGCGCACCGCCGCCGAGCGCCTGGACCGCATCGCCGCCATGGGCTTCGACGTCCTCTACCTCACGCCGATCTCGCCGATCGGCACCACCAACCGCAAGGGCCGCAACAACACCCTGACGGCCCGGCCCGGGGACCCCGGCTCCCCCTACGGCATCGGCTCGCCCGACGGCGGCCACGACGCCATCCACCCCGACCTGGGCACCTTCGAGGACTTCGACGCCCTGGTGGCCCGGGCCGGCGAGCTCGGCATGGAGGTGGCCCTGGACCTGGCGCTCCAGTGCTCCCCGGACCACCCGTGGGTGGCCGAGCACCCGGAGTGGTTCACGGTCCTGGCCGACGGCTCCATCGCCTACGCGGAGAACCCGCCCAAGAAGTACCAGGACATCTACCCGCTCAACTTCGACAACGACCCCGAGGGCATCTACCAGGCCATCCTGGAGGTCGTGCGCACCTGGATCGCGCACGGGGTGACGATCTTCCGCGTGGACAACCCCCACACCAAGCCCCTGGCCTTCTGGCAGCGGCTCATCGCCGAGATCCACGCCGAGTCCCCGGACGTGCTGTTCCTGGCCGAGGCCTTCACCCGCCCGGCCATGATGCGGACCCTGGGCATGATCGGCTTCCACCAGTCCTACACCTACTTCGCCTGGCGCAACACCAAGGAGGAGCTCATCGAGTACACGATGGAGCTCAGCAAGGAGACCGCCCACCTGCTGCGCCCGGCCTTCTGGCCCACCACGCACGACATCCTCACGCCCTTCATGACCAACGGGAAGGTGCCGGCCTTCAAGCTGCGCGCCGTGCTGGCGGCCACGCTCAGCCCGACCTGGGGCATCTACTCCGGCTACGAGCTGGCCGAGTCCACGCCGAGACCGGGCTACGAGGAGCAGATCGACAACGAGAAGTACGAGTACAAGCCGCGTGACTTCGCCGCGGCGCGCCGCAACGGCATCGAGGACCTGCTCACGCGCCTCAACGCCGCCCGGGCCTCCCACCCGGCGCTGCGCCAGCTGCGGGACGTCTACTTCCACCCCACCAGCGATGACCAGATCATCGCCTACTCCAAGCGGGTGGACGCCTTCCACAGCCCCACGGGCAGGGATGACGTCGTCCTGACGGTGGTCAACCTCGACCCGCACGGGGCCCGGGCCGGCGAGGTCTACCTCGACCTGGAGGCCCTGGGCCTGCCGGGCTGGGTGGACGCCTCGCGCCCGGTGGTCAAGGTGACCGATGAGCTCACCGGGGACTCCTATGACTGGTCGGGTCAGAACTATGTGCGCCTCGACCCCTTCGCCGGGCAGGTCGCCCACGTCTTCTCCGTGGAGCCGCTGTGAGTACGGACCCGATGGGCGCGACCCCGATGCCGCTCGGTGGCGAGGTTCCGGGTGTCCCGCCGCTGCAGCCCGGTCAGCCCGCCCAGTTCGCCCAGATGGGCCAGCCCGGTGCGGCACCCATGTCGGTACCCGTGCCGCCCCCCATGACGGCGATCCCCACCCCCAGTGGCGGGATCCCCATGCCGATGACGGTGGCACCGCCCATCCCCGGGGTGCCGGTCCTGCCCGCCCAGGCCCGCCCCGGCATCAGCGCGGACCCCGAATGGTTCCGCACGGCCGTCTTCTACGAGGCGCTGCTGCGCTCCTTCGCCGACTCCGACGGCGACGGGATCGGTGACCTGCGCGGGCTCATCTCCCGCCTGGACTACCTGGCGTGGCTGGGCGTGGACTGCGTGTGGATCCCGCCCTTCTACCCCTCGCCCATCCGCGACGGCGGCTACGACATCTCCGACTACACGGCCATCGACCCGCGCTACGGGACGATGGAGGACTTCCGCGAGCTGGTCCACCAGGCCCACCAGCGCGGGATCCGCATCGTCATCGACATGGTCGTCAACCACACCTCCGACGCCCATCCCTGGTTCCAGGCCTCCCGCTCGGACCCCGAGGGCCCCTACGGGGACTTCTACGTGTGGGCCGACGACGACTCCGCCTACGACGACGCCCGCATCATCTTCGTGGACACCGAGGAGTCGAACTGGGCCTACGACGTCGAGCGCGGCCAGTTCTACTGGCACCGGTTCTTCTCCCACCAGCCCGACCTCAACTACCGCAACCCGGCGGTCATCGAGGCGATCCACGACGTCATCCGCTTCTGGGCGCGCACCGGTGTGGACGGCTTCCGCCTCGACGCCATCCCCTACCTGACCGAGTCCGAGGGCACCAGCTGCGAGAACCTGCCCGGCACCCACGAGATCATCGCGGGCATCCGCGAGATGCTCGACCGGGAGTTCCCCGGGACGATCACGATCGCCGAGGCCAACCAGTGGCCCGACGACGTCGTGGAGTACTTCGGTACCGAGGAGGCGCCGGAGTGCACGATGTGCTTCCACTTCCCGGTCATGCCGCGCATCTTCTACGCGCTGCGCCAGGGCTCGGCCGAGGCCATCCGCTGGGTGCTGGAGAAGACCCCCGACATCCCCGCCCACGGGCAGTGGGGTACCTTCCTGCGCAACCACGACGAGCTGACCCTGGAGATGGTCACCGACGCCGAGCGCGACCAGATGTACGCCTGGTACGCCCCCGAGGAGCGCATGCGCGCCAACATCGGGATCCGGCGCCGTCTGGCCCCGCTCCTGGACGCCTCCCGGGCCGAGGTCGAGCTCGCCTACGCCCTGCTCCTGTCGCTGCCGGGCAGCCCCTGCCTCTACTACGGCGACGAGATCGGCATGGGCGAGAACATCTGGCTGGAGGACCGCGACGCGGTGCGCACCCCCATGCAGTGGGACGACTCCCCCAACATGGGCTTCTCCACCGTCGTCGACCCCGGCGCACTGACCCTGCCGCTCATCCAGGCGCCGGGCTACGCGCACCTGACGGTGGCCACCGAGATGGGCCGCCCCGACTCGCTGCTGCACTTCACCCGGCGGATCCTGCACCTGCGCCGCTCCCACCCCGTACTGGGACGCGGTGGCTTCCGCCTGCGCCCCACCAGTGACGACGCCGTGCTGGCGCACACGCGCTGCGACGAGCCCTCGGTGGAGGGCGCCGAGAGCCTGCTGTGCGTCGCCAACCTCTCGGCCACGCCCCGCTCGGTGACGATCGAGGTGCCCGAGCTGG
Source organism: Actinomyces viscosus (assembly GCF_900637975.1). Taxonomy (NCBI): domain Bacteria; kingdom Bacillati; phylum Actinomycetota; class Actinomycetes; order Actinomycetales; family Actinomycetaceae; genus Actinomyces; species Actinomyces viscosus. Next base: position 1,529,045 of record NZ_LR134477.1, read on the forward strand.
CCGGGAGACGCACCACCGACCTGTTCGGGGGCTGCGCCTTCCCGTCGGTCGACGAGGACGGACGACTGACCCTGACACTGGGCGCACGCGGCTACTACTGGCTGTCCGTCGAGCGGGACGAGCCCGCCGCGCAGCCGGGCGAGGGCCGCCAGGGTCCCGGGGAACCGCACGCCACGGAGCCCCCGACCGATGCCGCCCGTGGAGACCACGACACCCACCCGAGCGAGGATGCCTGATGCCCACCGAGTCCACCTCCGCTTCCGAGCAGGCGCAGAACCCGGCCTCGACCGCACCGGCCCCGGGTTCGCTGCGCAGCGCCGAGGCGCCGTCGAGCTGGCCCAGTGACGCCGAGATCCTGGCGGCCCTGGGGCCGTGGATGCTTGAGCGCCGCTGGTTCCCCCTCAAGGGGGACGCCGCGCCGCCGCTGGGCTCCTTGCGGATCATCGGCTCCTGGGAGCCGGAGGCGGGCGTGCGCGACCTCGTCGTCGCGGCCCTGAGGGGGAACCAGGCCGAGACCGGCCACAGCGACGGGATGGTGCTGCTGCACGTCCCCGTGGTGCTGGAGGCCGCCGACGCGCTCGACTCCTTCGCCACCCCGGGGGAGGCTCCCGGCAACCACGGCCTGCTGCTGGAGACCGCCTCCGGCGGGGCGCCGTCGCCGGTGGCCCTGGTCGACGGCGCCCACCACCCGGCCTTCTGGCGCGCCTGGGCCCTGAGCGCGCTGGAGGCGGGCACCGTCCTGGGCCCGGACGGCGCCCTGGCCATCGCCCAGCGCGCCCCGAGGCTGCGGGTGACCACCGGGGAGCAGTCCAACACCTCCGTGATCCTGCCGGCCCCCGCCAGCGGTGCCGAGGCCCTGGGTGAGCAGGACGCCGCCACCGGTGACCTCATCGTCAAGCTGCTGCGGGTCCTGGAGCACGGACGCAACCCCGACGTCGAGCTCTCTGTGGCCCTGGCCCGCAGCGGCTGGGACCGGGTGCGCACACCGGTGGCCTGGTCCACCCTGACCTGGACACGTGTCGGCGGCTGCGGCCAGCCTGCCCTGGAGGAGTCGACCGACTCGGCGGTGGCGTGCAGCTTCGTCCCCCGCGCCGACGACGGCTTCGAGCTGTTCTGCTCCCTGGCCTCCACCGACGACGTCGACGGGCCGGTACGGGCCCGCGCCGTCGCCCTGGCCCGGGACCTGGGACGCACGACCGCGCAGATGCACCACCACCTGGCCGCCTCGTTGGGCACGAGCCGCGCCCCCGCGCCGGCCGAGCTCGCCGCGGCCCTGCGCAAGCGGGCCCGGTGGGCGCTGGAGGAGGTGCCCGAGCTCTCGGGCCACATCCCCGCCCTGGAGCTCAAGGTGGAGCAGACGCTGGCGCGGCTCGAGGAGCTGCCCGCCCTGGAGCCGATCACCCGCATTCACGGCGACTACCACCTGGGGCAGGTGCTCCATGAGATCGACGGCCAGCAGCGCTGGTACGTCCTGGACTTCGAGGGCGAGCCCCTACGGCCCCTGGCCCAGCGCTCCGACCCCGACCTGCCGGCCCGGGACGTGGCCGGGATGCTGCGCTCCTTCGACTACGCCGCGGCCGTCGGCGAGGCGCCACACCCCGACTGGCTCACTGCCGTGCGCACCGCCTTCGAGGACGGCTACCGCCAGGCGCGCGACGAGACCGCCCCCGGGCACGGCTCACCGGCCGACTCGGAAGACCCGTCACAGGCCGCCGCGCAGGCGCAGGACGCGCGCCAGACGGTCCTGACCTGCCTGGAGCTCGACAAGGCCCTGTACGAGGCCGTCTACGAGGCCCGCAACCGCCCCGACTGGCTGGGCATCCCCGTGGCGGGGATCGACTCGGTCCTGACCAAGCGCACGGAGGGCTGAGCACGGAACGATCTCTTTTCCCCATCATCCCCATCGGTTCGACGTCCAAAAGCACCCGCTAATCACCGACGCATGGAAGAGTTGCTGTATGAGCGCCAACACCCCTGAGAACGACCCCAGGTCCCCAGCCCCGGCCGACCTCGCCCCCATCCCCGTGGACCCCTGGGTTCTGGCCGACGTCGCCTACGCGCGCTACCACGACCCGCACGAGGTCCTGGGCGCCCACGTGGGCGAGGACGGAGTCACCGTCCGCACCGTCCGCCACCTGGCCGACAACGTCGTCGTCGTCACCAAGGAGGGCACCTACCCGGCCACCCACGAGCAGGACGGCGTGTGGGTCGCGGTCCTGCCGGGCCAGGAGGTCCCCGACTACCGCATCAAGGTCACCTACGGCGACGAGACCACCACCGTCGACGACCCCTACCGCTACATGCCCACCCTGGGCGAGATGGACACCTACCTCATCGCCGAGGGCCGCCACGAGGAGCTGTGGGAGGTCCTGGGCGCCCACGTCAAGCGCTACGACGGCCCCATGGGCGAGGTCGAGGGAACCGCCTTCGCGGTGTGGGCCCCCAACGCCCGCGCCGTGCGCGTCGTCGGCGACTTCAACTACTGGGACGGCACGGCCACCGCCATGCGCTCCCTGGGCTCGTCCGGCGTGTGGGAGCTCTTCGTCCCCGGCGTCGGCGTGGGCGCGCGCTACAAGTTCGAGATCTGCTTCGCCGACGGCTCCTGGCACCAGAAGGCCGACCCGATGGCCCGGGCCACCGAGGTCCCCCCGGCCACCGCCTCAGTGGTCACCGACCAGTTCCACGAGTGGGAGGACCAGGAGTGGATGGCCAAGCGCGCCACCACCGATCCCCACAACGGCCCGATGAGCATCTACGAGGTCCACATCGGCTCGTGGCGCCAGGGCCTGGGCTTCCGCGGCCTGGCCGATGAGCTGGTCCCCTACGTCAAGGAGGCCGGCTTCACCCACGTCGAGTTCCTGCCGATCGCCGAGCACCCCTTCGGCGGGTCCTGGGGCTACCAGGTCACCAGCTACTACGCACCCACCTCCCGCTTCGGCACCCCGGACGACTTCCGCTACCTGGTCGACCAGCTCCACCAGGCCGGCATCGGCGTCATCCTGGACTGGGTGCCCGCCCACTTCCCCAAGGACGAGTGGGCCCTGGCCCGCTTCGACGGCACCCCGCTGTACGAGGACCCCGACCCGCAGCGCGGGGAGCACCCCGACTGGGGCACCTACGTGTTCAACTTCGGACGCAACGAGGTGCGCAACTTCCTGGTGGCCAACGCCCTGTACTGGCTCGAGGAGTTCCACGTCGACGGCCTGCGCGTCGACGCCGTGGCCTCCATGCTCTACCTGGACTACTCGCGCCAGGACGGCCAGTGGCACCCCAACCAGTTCGGCGGCCGCGAGAACCTGGAGGCCATCAGCTTCCTGCAGGAGGCCACGGCCACCGCCTACCGCAAGAACCCCGGCATCATCATGGCCGCCGAGGAGTCCACGGCCTGGCCCGGCGTGACCGCCCCCACCGAGTACGGCGGCCTGGGCTTCGGTCTGAAGTGGAACATGGGCTGGATGAACGACACCCTGCGCTACCTGGCCGAGGACCCGGTCAACCGCCGCTACCACCACGGCGAGCTGACCTTCTCCCTCGTCTACGCCTTCTCCGAGCAGTTCATCCTGCCGCTGAGCCACGACGAGGTCGTCCACGGCAAGGGCTCCCTGCTGTCCAAGATGCCCGGAGACCCCTGGCAGGAGCTGGCGGGCCTGCGCGCCCTGTACGCCTACCAGTGGTCCCACCCCGGCAAGCAGCTGCTGTTCATGGGCCAGGAGATCGGTCAGGGGACCGAGTGGAACGCGGACAACTCCCTGGACTGGTGGATCCTGGACGACCCGGGCCACCAGGGGCTGCTCGCCCTGGTCAGCGACCTCAACCGCCTCTACCTGAGCTCGCCGGCCCTGTGGTCGGAGGACTTCTCCCACCGGGGATTCGAGTGGATCGAGGCCGGCGACGGCGACCACAACGTCCTGTCCTACCTGCGCAAGGGGACCGACGCCGACGGCAAGGCCGACCTCATGGTCTGCATCATCAACTTCGCCGGCACCCCGCACGAGGGCTACCGGGTGGGCCTGCCCTTCGCCGGGGACTGGGAGGAGGTCCTCAACACCGACTCCGAGGAGTACGGCGGCTCCGGCGTGGGCAACCTGGGTCACGTCGAGGCCGAGGACCTGCCGTGGAACGGGCGCCCGGCCTCGGTGCGCCTGCGGGTCCCCCCGATGGGCGCGGTCTTCCTGCGTCCGGTTCAGGACTGATACGGGCCGAGCACCGACTGGCACCGGCTGAGCACCGGCCGGCGCAGTCTGCGATCACACGCCGCGGTGGGGCGGGAGGCGAAGGGCCTCCCGCCCCACCGCGTGCTCGCGGGTACCGAGGACGACGGCCCTGATCCGCACCCGACTATCTGCACCCGGCACCATCGCCTATGACCTGACTTGGCTCATTGCGGGGTGGTTGGGTCGCTGGGGGTGTGGTTGTGGTTGGGATTGTGCGGGTTGCGTGGGTGGGGGTGCGCACTAACGTGGGGGTATGAGTCCGTACGTTCGCGCGGTCAGGACGGCGTCGGGGGCCCGTGCGGTGCAGATCGTGTACTCCTCCCGCAAAGGAGCCCGCAGCATCGAGCACATCGGCTCAGCCCATGACGATGCTGAGCTGGCGGCGCTTAAGGAGGTCGCCAGGCAGCGTCTCAACGCTGGCCAGCTCAGCCTTGACCTGCCGGGCCTGAACGGTACGGACGTCGGGGGAAAGGGACCGCAGGCGCTGGCTGGGGCCGGGCGCGTAGCGCCGATCACCTCCAACCGGATGGGAGTGCTCCTGGAGACGCTGGAAGCGGCTTGGAAGGCAGTGGGCCTGGACGGGCTCGGTGGTGCTGACGAGGTCTTCCGCCAGCTCGTTACCGCCAGGCTGATCGAGCCGACCAGCAAGCAGGACTCCCTGCGGGTCCTGGCCGAGGCAGGTCTGACGCCGGTGTCCTACGCCACGGTCAAGCGTCATCTGCCCCGCTACGCCGCTGAGGAGTTCACCCGGGGCCTGTCGCGCCTGCTGGCCGGACGCGCCCGCATCGACCGGGCCTCGCTGGTCCTGTTCGACGTGACGACCCTGTACTTCGAGACCGACAAGGCCGACGGTTTCCGCGAGCCAGGCTTCTCGAAGGAAAGACGCCTGGAGCCGCAGATCACGGTAGGGCTGCTCACCGACGAGACCGGGTTCCCTCTACGGGCCGAGGCCTTTGAGGGCAACAAGGCCGAGACCGCCACCATGATCCCGACGATCAACGACTTCATGAACGCCTACAACCTCGACGACGTGGTGGTCGTCGCCGACGCCGGGATGATCAGCGCCGCCAACAAGCAGGCCCTGGAGGCAGCCGGCCTGTCTTACGTGCTGGGCTCACGCACCTCACGCGTCCCCCACGTGATCAGCTCCTGGCACGACAACCACCCCGACCAGGACGTCCCCGACGGGCTGACCCTGACCCAGCCCTGGCCCGCCGGAGCCAGCGACCAGCGCCGTGACGAGACCATCTACTACCGCTACAGCGCCGACAGGGCCCGACGCACGCTACACGGGATCGACACCCAGGTCGCCAAGGCCGAGAAAGCCGTCGCAGGAAAGATCCCCGTCAAACGCAACCGCTTCGTGCACCTGTCCGGCGCCACCAGGAGCATCAACCGCGACCTGGAGACACGGGCCCGGACCCTGGCCGGGTGGAAGGGATACGTCACCAACCTGCCCAACCCCGACCCCGAGACGGTCATCGGTGCCTACCACCGCCTGTACAACATCGAGAAGTCCTTCCGCATGTCCAAGTCCGACCTGAGAGCACGCCCCATCTACCACCACCTGCGCCAGTCCATCGAGGCCCACCTGACCATCGTCACCGCCGCCCTGGCCATGGCCCGATGGCTGGAGAACACCACCGGCTGGTCCATCAGACGCCTGATCACCACCGCCCGCCGCTACCGCACCATCACCATCAACATCACCGGACACACCCTCACAGCCGCCGACCCACTCCCACCCGACCTCATCCAAGCCCTCAACAACATCCACCACGACACTAAATGAGCCAACTCAGGTATGAGCCGGTAGTCTGGGTCCTGTCTCGCACAGGCGCGCGGCCTCCAGCGCCCTGTGCCCCCTGCGCAGGCCAGGCGGCCCGGCCCTCGTCGATGTACGCTGATTTCAGTCCGCTGCAACAACTTGCAGTCGGCGACCACGAAGCCTGACAAGGGAAGAAGAATGACACAGAAGCTGGTCACGAGCGCCCCCGCGCAGGTGCGCGCCGTATCTGGACGGCCCGCCACCGCAGCTACCCTCATGGAGGTCTGGCAGGGCCTGTCCGCCGCCGTCGTCGACACCATCGCGGACGACTGGTACGCCACCGAGCAGAAGTACAGCGCCGGGCGTCAGGAGCACTACTTCTCCGCCGAGTTCCTCATGGGTCGTGCCCTGCTCAACAACCTGTCCAACCTGGGCATGGTCGACGAGGCGCGCGAGGCCGTCGGCGCCTTCGGCGTCAACCTGACCGACGTCCTGGAGCAGGAGCCCGACGCCGCCCTGGGCAACGGCGGTCTGGGCCGCCTGGCCGCCTGCTTCCTGGACTCCTGCGCCACCCTGGACCTGCCGGTCAACGGCTTCGGCATCCTCTACCGCTACGGCCTGTTCAAGCAGCTCTTCGAGGACGGCTTCCAGACCGAGCACCCCGACCCCTGGATGGAGGAGGGCTACCCCTTCGTCATCCGCCACGAGGAGGCCCAGCGCCTGGTGCGCTACCGGGACATGACCGTGCGCGCCATCCCCTACGACATGCCCATCACCGGCTACGGCACCAGGAACGTGGGCACCCTGCGCCTGTGGAAGGCCGAGCCGGTCGAGGAGTTCGACTACGACGCCTTCAACTCCCAGCGCTTCACCGAGGCCATCGTCGAGCGCGAGCGCACCTCGGACATCTCCCGCGTCCTCTACCCCAACGACACCACCTACGAGGGCAAGGTCCTGCGGGTGCGCCAGCAGTACTTCTTCTGCTCGGCCTCCCTCCAGCAGATCGTCGAGAACTACGTGAACCACCACGGCGAGGACCTGTCCGGCTTCGCCGACTACAACGCCATCCAGCTCAACGACACCCACCCGGTGCTCGCCATCCCCGAGCTCATGCGCATCCTCATGGACGAGCACCACCTGGGCTGGGAGGCGGCCTGGGACGTGGTCACCAAGACCTTCGCCTACACCAACCACACGGTGCTGGCCGAGGCCCTGGAGACCTGGGAGATCTCCATCTTCGACCGCCTCTTCCCGCGCATCACCGAGATCGTCCGCGAGATCGACCGCCGCTTCCGCGTCGAGATGGCCGAGCGCGGCCTGGACCAGGGCACCATCGACTACATGGCCCCCGTCTCCGGGGACACCGTCCGCATGGCCTGGATCGCCTGCTACGCCTCCTACTCCATCAACGGTGTGGCCGCGCTTCACACCGAGATCATCAAGCGCGAGACCCTGGGCGAGTGGCACGCCATCTGGCCCGAGCGCTTCAACAACAAGACCAACGGCGTGACCCCCCGCCGCTGGCTGCGCCAGTGCAACCCGCGGCTGTCGGCGCTGCTGGACGAGGTCACCGGCTCGGACGCCTGGGTCAAGGACCTCTCGGTCCTGAGCGACTTCACGGACGCCGTCGACGACTCCTTCTACGACCGCCTGGCCGAGGTCAAGCACGCCAACAAGGTGGACTTCGCCGCCTGGATCGCCCAGCGCGAGGGCATCGAGATCGACCCCGAGGCCATCTTCGACGTCCAGATCAAGCGCCTCCACGAGTACAAGCGCCAGCTGCTCAACGCCATCTACATCCTGGACCTCTACTTCCGCATGAAGCAGGACCCGGGCCTTCAGGTCCCCAAGCGGGTCTTCATCTTCGGGGCGAAGGCGGCTCCCGGCTACATCCGGGCCAAGGGCGTCATCAAGCTCATCAACGCCATCGCGAAGCTCGTCAACAACGACCCCGTCGTCTCCCAGACCATCAAGGTCGTCTTCGTCCACAACTACAACGTCTCCCCGGCCGAGCACATCATCCCGGCCGCCGACGTCTCCGAGCAGATCTCGATGGCCGGCAAGGAGGCCTCGGGCACCTCCAACATGAAGTTCATGATGAACGGCGCTCTGACCCTGGGCACGCTCGACGGCGCCAACGTGGAGATCCTCGAGGCCGTGGGCGACGACAACGCCTACATCTTCGGCGCCACCGAGGACGAGCTGCCCTCCCTGCGTGAGAGCTACGACCCGGGCTGGCACTACGAGAACGTCCCCGGGCTCAAGCGCGTCCTGGACGCCTTCACCGACGGCACCCTCGACGACAACGGCTCGGGCTGGTTCGCCGACCTGCGCCGCAGCCTCCTGGAGCCCTCCTACGAGCCGGCCGACGTCTACTACGTCCTGGGAGACTTCGCCTCCTACCGCGAGACCAAGGACGCCATGGCGGCCGACTACGCCGACACCCGCGCCTGGCAGCGCAAGGCCTGGGTGAACATCACCCGTTCGGGCCGCTTCTCCTCCGACCGCACCATCAGCGACTACGCCCGCGAGGTCTGGAAGATCGGCCCCGAGCCGATCGCCTGATCCTCACGGTCGATACGTCAGTGCCCCTCACCTGAGCGGTGAGGGGCACTGACGTTTACCGACGAGGCGGTGCAGGTGCTCAGTAGAGCTCAGTAGAGCATGGTGGCCAGGCGGCGGCGGGCCTGGGCGACCTCCGGAGAGGTGGAGCCGATGACCTCGAAGAGCTCGAGCAGACGCAGGCGGGCCTTCTCGCGCTCCTCGCCCTGGTGAGTGCGCACAGCCTCCAGGGCCCTGCCGAGGGCGGCGTTAACGTCGCCGAGGGCCAGGGCGGCGTCGGCCCCGGCCAGAGCGGCATCGAGGTCGGTGGGGGCGGCATCGGCAGCGGCGAGCAGCTCGTGGGGGTCCTGGCCGTCCAGGCGGGCCATGAGACGCACCTGGTTACGGGCCACCTTGAGCTCGTCGTCGCCCGGGTTCTGAGCGATGGCGTGGGTGTAGACCTCCTCGGCGGCGGCGAAGTCACCGGCCTCGATGGCCTCACGGGCGGCGCGCTCGACCTCGGTCTCCTCGGGCACCTCCGGGGCATCGACGCCGGCCGCGGCGTCGACGGCGATGGTACCGCTGACACCGTTGGCGGCCGCCACCTCCAGCAGCTGGTCGATGACCGAGCGCAGCTGCTCCTCGGGCACCGGGCCCTGGAACATGGGCACCGGCTGGCCGGCGATGAGGGCCACGACCGTGGGGACGGCCTGGGCCTGGAGGGCCTGGGCGACCTCCGGGGCGGCGTCGACGTCCACGCGCGCCAGCTGGAAGCGGCCGGCGTACTGTCCGGCGAGCTGCTCCAGGACGGCGGCGAGGTCGGCGCTGGCCTGGCTTCTCGGACTGTGGAGGACGACGATGACGGGGACCTGGGTGGAGACCTCGGCGACGTCACGCAGGCTGGAGGCGTCGACGTCGACCACGAGCGGTACCGGCAGGCCGCCGCCGGCGGCTCCGGGGCCGCCGGCCATGGGAGTCGTCGCAGGAGTCGGGGCCCTCCCGGCAGGACCGGCCGACTTGGTGGCGGGGGCGAAACTGGACAGGTCGACGGCGCCGAACATACTCATTGACAGCTGCCTTCCTCGGGCCGCAGCCCGGTTGCTTCATTGGTCGGGGTCTTTCGGTGTCCTTCAGCTCCGGCGCGACCGGCAGGCCTTGCTCATCACTACTCGTCGCTCGGAGGCGTGAGCGCGCCAGCGGCCCGGCTCCGCACAGTCACGATGGTCATCGCAGTGGTCACCAGGGTGGTCACGGAGTCGGGCCGGGGATCGGAGGCGCTCAGGACGGTCTGGCCGACGCCGCGGCCGTGGGGGCCGGCGTCTGGGAGTCGTCCCGGTCCACCTTGATGAGCGCGGTCTCGGCTCCCAGGATCGCCGCCTTCTCGCTGCTGCCCTCCTTGGGGATGGCGAAGGCGACCATGGAGTCGTAGGTGGCCGTGACCGTGCCGACGATCTTCTGGTTGCCTCCCATGAGGGCGGCGACGTCGCCCTGCAGGGTGAGATCGGAGCCGTCGACCGTGCGCTTGTAGACGACCGTGTAGGTCAGGGTCGTGAAGACCAGTGCCCCACCGTCCCCCTCCTCCACCTGGAGTCCCTGGAAGCCGTCCTGACCGGCGGCCGCCGTCACGGTGACCTCGCCCAGTGAGCTGAGGTTGGTGGCGCGGGTGGCCTGGATCTTCTGACGCAGCAGGTCATCGGGGAAGGCCTTGCCGTTCTCGCCCTCGGGGTTGTTGAGCGCATCGACATAGGCGTCCAGGACCGCCTGGGGGGTGGCGACCAGGCCCGTGGAGTCGGCCGTCACCTGCTTGGCGCGCTGAGCCGACTGCTTGGTCAGGACCGGAATGTTCTTCTGCTCCGAGAACCCCTGCACCCAGGCCCACACCTTGAACTGGTCGCGCGCCGAGTTCTGCTCCAGGGACAGGATCGAGGGGCTGGCGCCCTCCGACGCCGCTGCGGCGTTGCGGGGGAAGCCGACGGTCTGGCCCACTGCCCCGCCCTGGATCGTGGTGGTCACGGGGTGGATGAGATCGTTGTTCCCGCTGGCAGAGGCCGTGGCGTACTCGGCCGCGCGGATCCGGGCCGCCGGACCGGACATGACCTCCTTGAGCTTGTCCGCGTTCTTCTCCTTGTCCGCTGTCGCCAGACCGGTCTGGACGCGCTGGAGGATCTCGGAGAGCTGCTTGTCATTGAGGACGGGCTCGGCGATCGGGGTGCCGGAGGCCTGAGTCTCGGCGGTCTTGGCGCTCTGGGACCTCGAGCAGGCGGCCAGGCTCAGGGCGAGGGCGGAGGCGCCGCCTGCGCTCAGGAAGGCTCGACGGGTGGACTTCATGCGTGCTCCTGGTGGTGGGGGTCCGCGGTGGGGTCGGGCTCGCCGAGGGGCTCGGCGTCAGCGGCCTGGATGGCGGCCGGGTCGGCGGTGGGAGGCAGCTCGACGCCGCCGGAGTAGCTGGGCCACGAGACGGTCGTGGACGGATCCGTGAAGACGGCCGAGGAGGAGCTCTCACCGGCGTCCTCGGTCTCGACGGGCTGCGGTTCAGGTCCTGCGACCGGCTCCGGTCGGGACTGGTCGGTGACCGGCCACGGCTGAGCCCCCGGCTGGGCGAAACCGGTCGGCACCTGGATGCTGGGGTCCTGAGGCGGGGCCGACGCCGTCAGCCCCTCGATCTCATCGGTGTCGCCCTCGAGGGTGCGCCGCTCGTCCGGCTCGACCGCCACGTGGCTGCCATGGGGCTCCTCCTGGTGCTCCTGAGGGGCGAAGCGGGTGTGGTCCTGCACCTCAGGTTGCTCGGGCGCCGGCTCCGCGCCCGGGGCCACGTGGCTCACGTGACTGGTGTGCGCAGGAGCCTCGGCGCCTCCCGGCGCGCCGGTGAAGTCGGGGAACCCGGGCGTACCTGCCACGTCGGCGTCGTCTGAGGCGATCGCCAGCGCCTCACCGTCCTGGAGCCCCTCCAGCCCGCGGGAGGCCCGGTACTGCTGGGTAGCGGCCTCATCGAGGCCGGGAACGACTGACGAGCCGCGGGCAACCCCCGCAACCGCCTGATCCTCCTGTCCGAGGTAGCTCTGACCGTAGCCTCCACCGGCTCCATCGAAGCCACCGGTGAAGCCGCCGCTGAGGCCATCGCCGTAGCCGCCGGCGGGAGGCATCTCGGGCGCCTGGGGGACGGAGGGGGCCTCGATGCCGTCGAGGTAGACGCGGCCCGTACGCGGGTCGGTCCAGGCCTCGCCGGAGGCCTCGGCGCGCTCCTTGTCCCGCAGCTCTCGGCGGGTCAGCTGCCGGTCGGGATCGTCCACCTGGGGGATGCCCTCCGTGGAGACGGAGTCGGCGTTGGCGATGCGGGCCGCGCGCTCGGCCGAGCGAGTCCGCCGCTCGACGTCGGCGCGACGCAGCTGGAGATCGATGAAGAACAGGAAGGCGCCCGCCAGCACGAACAGGCCGCCCAGAACCAGGCCGCCGTAGAAGTACCAGGGCGTCTCCACCTGGCGCGACCAGCTGATCGTCAGGCTGGGGGCCTGGGCCTTGCCGTCGGTCATCGCCATGACGACGGTCTGCTCGTCGACGTTCTTGCGCGGCAGCAGGGCGCGGTCGGCGGTCTCGGCGGTGTTGAAGGTGACCGACGAGCCGCCGGTCTTCTCCCCGAGCCAGAGGTCGGAGCCCGAGGCACTCACTCCACTGGCCTTGCGCTCCGAGCACTGCGACCCGGAGGCCCCGGAGGCCGACGGCGTCGCGCCCGCCTGGGCGGAGGCCGAGGGCTGAGCACTGGCCGTGGCGGAGGCAGCAGGCGTGGCGGAGGGCGGCGGGCAGTACTGGGTCTGGTCACTGGCGGTCAGGGTGCCGGAGTCGGCATTGATACCGGTGACCTCCGTGTAGGGAAGCGCGTTGTCGGCGTCGGGGCTCAGCCAGGCCTCGACGTCGGCCGCACGGGCCACGAAGAGGTGGACGTCCTTACCGTCGGAGGACTTCGCGGTCACGGCGACGTCGGACTCCGCGCTGCTGAGGACCCCGGGGGCCGTGACGACGTAGGGCTGGGAAGGACCGGAGGCGAGCGTCGCCTCGACCTTGGAGCTGGGTTTCCAGATGGTGGCCGAGCAAACGGCCAGGGCGATGAGGACCAGCCCGAGGACGGTCACCACCACGCTCAAGATACGTCGACTCACGACGCGGGTCTCCTATGCTCGCGGACACGGTTGACGACGGCCGGCTACGGAGCCGGACACCGCTGCGAGCGCTCACCATGCGCCCGCCGGGCACCAGAATCGCATGACGGACCCCGCGACCGCACCGACCTCGGCGCAAAATCACAACGGGGCACGCGCTGAGCGAAGCGTTCTCTCCCGGGACCCGGCCGGCAGAAAAAGCCGGGAGCGCCCACCAAACAGCGACCGGTTGTCAGCGGTGGGCCGGAGGAACACTCGGAGAAACGACGCCCCGCGTCCGGGCCGCGCCCTCCGGGGCGCCGGCCGCGTCCTCGACCGCCCCGCTCACTCCGCCCGGAACCGGGCCTCATCCTGCTAGATTGTGCGTATCGTCACCCTTTCGTGACGACCGTCCCGATCGTGCCCAATCGTTACGCTTGGGCTGGTGGTGAGCGTCCCCGGCTCGCCAGGAGGAGGAGCCCGACGTGGCTGAGGAATACAGCGAGTTTGCCATCACGATGCGCGGCTACGACCGCGCCCAGGTCGACCGGAAGCTGGAGCAGCTCTCGCGCCAGCTGGCCGACGCGCGTCGTGAGGTCGCCAGTCTTGACCAGCGCGCCATGACCCTGGCCGGTGAGCTGGCCGACGCGCAGCGCCGGCTGCGGGAGTCCGACAAGCCGACCTACGCCGGCCTGGGCTCCCGGATCGAGCAGCTGCTGCGCAGCGCCGAGGAGCAGAGCGCCTCCGTACTGTCCAAGGCCAACGCCGAGGCCGATGCGCTGCTGACCCGTACCCGGACCAACGCCAAGAACCTCTCGGAGCGCAGCGCCTCCGAGGCGGCGACCCTGCTCGCCGACGCCCGCCGCGAGGCCAGCGAGCTGCGCTCCCGCTCCCAGGGAGAGGCCTCCACCGCCCTGGCCAACGCCGAGGCCCGCGCCCAGGAGCTCGTCTCCTCCGCCTCACGCAAGGCCGCCCAGATCTCCGCCGACTCCGAGGCGGCCGTCACCGAGATGCGCGCCACCGCCGAGCGCGAGGCCGCGCTGGTTCTGTCTCAGGCGCGCAAGCAGGCCGCCGAGATCGCCATCACCTCCGAGCGTGACGCCACTGCCAACCGCGAGGCCGCTGCGGCCGAGGCCGACGAGCTGCACAAGACCTCCACGGCGAAGGCCGACGAGATCCTCTCGGCCGCCAAGCAGGAGGCCGAGCTGACCGTCGGCAAGGCCAAGCGCGAGGCCGAGGAGATCCTCACCTCTGCACGCAACGAGTCGGAGACCCTGCGCCGCTCGGCCACCGATGAGGCCGCCGCCGCCCGCGCCGAGGCCACCGAGCTGCGCCAGCAGGCCACCTTGGAGATCGCCGCGGCGCACGAGCAGGCCGCCCAGGAGGACTCCGACGCCCACGAGGCCACCCGCGAGCGCATCCGCGAGATGCAGGAGCAGGCCCAGGTCCAGGCCCAGGAGGCCGAGGAGCGTCTTCAGGAGGCGCTCTCCCGTGCCGAGGAGGTCCGCGCTCGCACCGACTCCGAGGCCCGCAAGCGCCAGGAGGAGGCGGTCGCCCAGGCCGAGGAGACCCTGGCCCAGGCCCGGATCGAGGCCGAGCAGATCGTCAGCGACGCCCGTGCCGACGCCGACGTCACCGCTCAGGTGGCCGCCCGCCAGCTCCAGGAGCTCGAGCGCCAGCGCGACTCGGTCTCCGCCTACCTCACCGAGATGCGCGGTGTCCTGGGTGGTGTCCTGCCCCAGGCCCCCACTTTCAGCGACCATGTCGCGGCCCTGCCCCAGGAGGCTCAGGAGCCGGCGCAGGAGCAGTCCTCGGCCGCATCGGCGGAGCCGGCCGCCAGCAGCGACGCCAGCAGTGGCAGCGCCAACAGCGCCAACGCTGCCAACGCCGCCGGCTCGGGTGGTGCCTCTGCGACCTCGGCGACCTCGGCGCCGTCGGCCACCTCCGCCTCCGCCCCGGCCGGCAGGACGGCCGCCGCGGCATCGAGCAGCGGCCAGCAGGCGGGTGCGCAGCCGACCCCGAAGAACACCCAGAAGGGCGGCCGCATCGAGAACGTGCCTGCCCCCGCCAGGGGCTCCGGCAACGCCGGCAACCGCCACCCCCGTCAGGGCAAGGGGCGCCGCTGAGGCGCGAGCGTGACAGCCGACGACGCCGCCCGGTCGGGGCAGGAGTCATCCAGCGCCTGCGGCCCTGGTGGCTCCGGGGACTCCGACTGGGCGGCGTCGCGTCGTCGAGCGGCTGTCCAGCGGGCCCGCATGCTTCAGGAGCGTCAGGAGGCCGAGCAGGCCCGAGCCGCCCGCATCGTCGGCCTCTTCCTCAGGGTCGCCCACGATGAGGGGCTTGAAGCGGTTCCGCTGCGCGTACGCGGCTACTCGGGCGGCAGCGCCCGTACCCCGCTGCGCGGCTGGTACCTCAGAGCCGATGAGACCGTCGGCATCGACACCGACGGGCGCTTCTACGTCCTGTCGATGCCATTGAGCCTGGCCCGGCGTCTGAGCGGGGTCAGGCCCGAGAGCCAGCCGGTGCCGATGACCATCGGCGAGGGCGGGCGCGACGGCGACATCGTGCCGCTGCGCTTCGCCCTGGACCGCCTGCTGCCGGGCTGGGAGGAGCGCTCCCCCGAGCCGCTGGTGTGAGTACCCGGCGGGCTGCCGGACCGGGTCGGGCTACCAGAGCCTGCGCTCCCAGCAGGAGGTGTGCCAGTGGCGCCGCTCCTCCAGCCCCCGGTCCGCCCCGAAGAGAGACTCGTTGGTCCAGGCCACCACGTGAGCGGTGCCGGCGGGAATGACGCGGTGACATCCGGGGCAGGTGTAGGGCTTGTCCCCGCCCTGCAGGTAGCGCACGGTGAAGTCGGCCCCGCCGGGGCCGGTCTGGGTGCGCGGCACCGAGGCGAGCCGGTCCATGCTCAGGGGGATGTGCCCCTGCCCGTAGGGGCGCTTGGATCTGCGACGTGCCATACCCCGATCTCACCACATCTGGCTCCCACCCCCAAGCCGGGGGCGGGAGCCAGATGTGACAGCGGGTACGCCGCGGGTGTCCTGTAAGAGGGCAGGCCGTGCTGCGCGCCTCCTCAGCCCTTGACTGATCCGGCCATGAGACCACCGACGAAGTACTTACCCAACAGGATGTAGACCGCCAGGGTGGGCACCGAGGCGATGAGGGCGCCGGACATGGAGGCTCCGTAGTCGGCCAGGATCGAGCCGTGGGCCAGATTGTTGAGCGCCAGCGTCACCGGCCCGGACTGGGCCCCTCCGCCGAAGAACAGGGCGAACAGGAAGTCGTTCCAGGCGGAGGTGAACTGCCAGATGAGGACGACGACGAAGCTGGGCACCGAGATCGGCAGCACCACCGAGGCGTAGGTACGCAGCATTCCGGCCCCGTCCACCCGAGCGGCCTCGATGAGCTCGCTGGGGATCGTCTCGTAGTAGTTGCGGAAGATGAGCGTCGTGATCGGGATGCCGTAGACCACGTGCATGAGGATGAGCGTGTGGATCCCGAAGCCCAGGTCGACGCTGGTCACCAGCCGCATGAGCGGGATCATGACGGCCTGGTAGGGGATGAACATGCCGAACAGGATGAGGGTGAAGACCACGTTGGCCCCGGGGAAGCGCCACTTGGACAGGATGAATCCGTTGGCGCTGCCCAGCATCGCCGAGATGATCGAGGAGGGGATGACCAGGGCCAGGGAGCGCAGCAGCCCTCCGCTGAGCTGGTTCCAGGCGTTGGACCAGTTCTTGGTGACCCAGACCTCGGGCAGGTACCAGGTGCGGGAGGGATCGGCGTCGGCGGATCCCTTGAAGGAGGTGACCAGCAGGACGTAGACCGGGATGAGCACCAGGATCACCGAGGCCAGCAGCAGGAGGAAGCGGACGGTCTGACCCCAGCCGGGACGGCGGGAGCGCGTCGGGAGAGTCTGCGAGAGATTCTGCGCCATCGCCGCTCACCTCCTGCCCTTGGCGTCGTGGATGAGGTAGGGGATGACGGCGATGGCGACCAGGACCAGCAGGATCGTGCCGACGGCGGCGGCGTTGGAGTAGTCGTTGTCCGTCATGAAGTTGAACATGTCGATGGCCGGGACCTTGGTGGAGTAGGTCCGCTGGTCCGTGATCGACATGATGAGGTCGAAGGACTTCAGTGACATGTGCCCGATGATGATGACGGCGCTCAGGGCGATCGGGGTCAGCTGGGGGAAGATGATCGACTTGTAGAGCTGCCACTCGCTGGCGCCGTCGACGCGGGCGGCCTCGCGCAGGTCGTCGGGAATGCCGCGGAAGCCCGCCAGGAACAGCGCCATGACGTATCCGGCCAGCTGCCACACGGCCGGCAGCGCGATGGCCAGGATTCCCCAGGTGGTGTTCTGGGTCCACGAGTTCTCCAGGAACCTCAGGCCGGTCATCTCGAAGAGCCGGTTGAGCCCCGAGGCCTGCTCCCCTTGCGCGGAGTTGAGCAGCCACCGCCACACCACGCCGGAGGCGACGAAGGAGACGGCCATGGGGAACAGGAAGATCGAGCGGAAGACCCCTTCGCCCTTGATGGGCCGGTCCAGGAGCCAGGCCCACAGGAAGCCGACGACGAGGGTGCCGGCCAGGAAGGTGACGGTGAACAGGATGAGGTTGATGAAGGAGTGCCGGAAGTCGGGGTTGGTGAACAGGGTGGTGAAGTTGCTCAGCCCGACGACGCTGGTCCCCTTGCGCCCGGAGACCTGTCCTGCGGTGTGCATGTCCAGCAGGGAGGTATTGATGTTGATCCCGATCATCCCGTAGACGAAGATGCCGACGAGGATGATCGAGGGCGAGATGAGCAGGAGTCCGGGTCCCCACTGCCTCCAGCTCGCCCGACGGCGCCGCACGGGGACGCTCTTGGTGCTCACAAGGTTCTCCTGATGCGTTGGCGGCGGGTCAAGCCGCACATGGTGGTGATGAGCGACAGCCGGCCGGTCTGTGACTGGTCAGTGACTGGTCAGTAACTGGTTCAGTGACTGATCGGTGACAGGTCTGCGGCCGGCTGGCCGGGGGCGGGAACGAGCCGGAGCGGACGCTCAGCCCGCCCCCACCCCCGGGAGCCGCTCAGGAGGCGGCAGCCGCCTTGAGGTCCGCCTGGAGGGCGGTGACGTCGGAGGCTCCTTGGGCGAACTTGGTCAGGGCGTCGTTCATCGCGTTGGTGGCCTTGGCGGGCAGGGCGGCGCCGTGGGCGATGGAGGAGACGATCTTGTCCTTGGCGAAGGACTCCATGGCCGAGCGCTGGTACTCGGAGAACTTGCCCTTCTCCTCGTCGCTGAGGTCCGTGCGCGCGGGGATCGAGCCCTTGACGGTGTTGAAGGCGATCTGGCCGTCCTTGGAGGAGATCGTGTTGAGCCAGTTCTTGGCGCCGCCGGGGTGCTTGGCTCCGTCGGGCAGCGTGAAGGAGTCGGCCAGGAAGTCGAAGACGCCCTCGGTGCCCGGGACCGGGAAGTAGATGTAGTCCTCCCCGGCCTTCTTGCCGGCGGCATCGAAGCCGGCCACGGCCCAGTCACCCATGACGTTGAAGGCGGCCTTGCCGTCCATGACGGGCTTCATGGCGGGCTCCCAGTCCTCGGTGTAGAGGGAGGAGTCGGTGTAGCCCACGATCGTCTTGTAGTGCCCGAGCGCCTTGGTGACCTCGGCGCCACCCCAGTCGGTCTTGCTGTCGAAGAGCCCGTTGTAGGCGTCCACCCCCAGGTCGGCGATGAGGATGGTCTCGAGCAGCTCGAGCTGGGTCCAGGCCATACCCATGGTGATAGGGGTCAGCCCGGCGGCCTTGACCTTCTCCATGTCGGCGATCCAGGCGTCGATGGTGGTGGCCGGCTTGGTCGGGTCGAGCCCGGCGGCCTTGAGCGCGGGCACCGAGGCCCACACGACGTTGGCCCGGTGGATGTTGGAGGGCACGGAGTAGATCTTGCCGTCGGAGTCCTTGAGCCGGTCCATGAGGGTGGCGGGGAAGGCCTCGTTGAGCTTGAACTCCTCGTAGAGGCTGGAGACGTCCAGCAGGTAGCCGGCCTCGATGTGGTCCTTGATCTCAGCGCCGGCGTGCGCCTGGTAGGTGTCCGGCGGGTTCTTGGCGGCCAGGTCCGCGGCGAGCTTCTGCTTGGCCTGGCTTCCGGCACCACCGGAGACGGCCTTGTTCTCGAACTTCGTCTTGGGGAACTGCTCGTTGAAGACCTTGATGAGGGCATCCAGGCCGAGCTTCTCCGAGCCGGCCGACCACCAGGTGACGACGTCGACCTCGCTGGCGTCCCCCTCACCGGCGGCCCCGGCCGACTTCGAGCCCGAGCTGGCGGAGGTTGCGCAGGCGGCCAGGGTGGCGGCGACTGCAGTGGTACCCAGTCCCGCCAGGACGGTGCGGCGGGAGAGGTAGTGGGTGGAACGCATGGGACTGCTCCTTTGAAACGACGTTGTCTCATGACCACGGCACCGTTGCCGCGGGAGGTGAGCGGAGATGACGGAGAGTCATCTGATCTCGGCATCGAAGAGTAGACCCAAGCTGAGCGAAACTCAAACGTATGTTGCGTTAACAATCATTAATCTGGTAAGTCGTCACATGTCTATACCAGTAACGGCACCGGTCCTCCTCGCCTGCCCTGGGCACGGGCAGAAAAAAGGTCCTCGCTGCCAAGCAGGCAGCGAGGACCAGTGAGGACCGACGACGTGTCAGCCGGGAGACCTCAGATGAGCCCCATGGAGGCCACGGTGTTCTTCTCCTCGACGAGCTCGGCCGCCGAGGCGTCGATCCGACCGCGGGAGAAGTCGTCGATCTCCAGGCCCTGGACGATCTTCCACTCGCCGTTCTCCGAGGTGCAGGGGAAGGAGGAGATGATGCCCTCGGGCACGCCGTAGGAGCCGTCGGACATGACCGAGGAGGAGGTCCAGGCCCCGGAGGTGCCCAGCACCCAGTCGTGCACGTGGTCGATGGCGGCAGAGGCGGCAGAGGCCGCCGAGGAGGCGCCGCGGGCGTCGATGATGGCGGCGCCGCGCTTGGCGACGGTCGGGATGAAGTCGTCCTCGACCCAGGTGCGGTCGGCCAGGATGTCGGTGACGGGAGCGCCCTTGACGGTGGCGTGGGTCAGGTCGGGGTACTGGGTGGAGGAGTGGTTGCCCCAGACGGTGACCTTGTCGATGTCGGTGACGTGG
Source organism: Actinomyces viscosus (assembly GCF_900637975.1). Taxonomy (NCBI): domain Bacteria; kingdom Bacillati; phylum Actinomycetota; class Actinomycetes; order Actinomycetales; family Actinomycetaceae; genus Actinomyces; species Actinomyces viscosus. The sequence continues at coordinate 1,548,846 of NZ_LR134477.1, forward strand.
CAGCCGGCCTTGGTGGCCAGCTGGGCCAGGGCGCGGTTGTGGTCCAGGCGGGTCATGGCCGTGAAGCGCGAGGCGGGGATGTCGGGGGCGTGGGAGGCGGCGATGAGGGCGTTGGTGTTGGCGGGGTTGCCCACGACGAGAACCTTGATGTCGTCGGCGGCGCCGGCGTTGAGCGCCTCGCCCTGAGGACCGAAGATGCCGCCGTTGGCGGAGAGCAGGTCGGCGCGCTCCATGCCGGCCTTGCGAGGCATCGAGCCCACGAGGAAGGCGATGTTGGCGCCTTCGAAGGCGGCCTTGGCGTCATCGAAGATGTCGACGCTGCCCAGGGTCGGGAAGGCGGAGTCGAACAGCTCCATGGCGGTGCCCTCGGCGGCCTTGACGGCCGGCGGGATCTCCAGCAGGCGGAGGTTGACGCGCTGGTCCGGGCCGAGCAGGGCACCGGAGGCGATGCGGAACAGCAGCGCGTAGCCGATGTTGCCGGCAGCACCGGTGACGGTGATGTTGACGGGAGCGTTTGCCATCGAGGACTCCTTCGAGACGTGTGTCGTCGCGGGCCGCAGGCGGCAGCCCGGCAGGACAACGCTATGACGTTCGCGCAGGTGAACACACCGATCCACCACATTTCGTGACTCTCACCACTACGTCGGCCAGTGGTGGTGGAGATCCTGCTGGTAGCCGGTGATCTCAACGAGATCCTGACCGCTCCTGACAGCACCCCGTCCTGGTCGATACGCTGGAGTCCTCCCCCAGCCCGATTCTCGCCTCCAGGACCGTGATGAGCTCACGCCGATCCCTCGTGCCGCTTCCGGCGCCGCTGCGCCGCGGCTCCACCCCTCCACCCGTGGTCTCCTCACCCGCAGGGCGCCGTGCGGGCGCCGCCTCCTTCGGCCTGACGCTGCTGGGCGCCCTGGGCTCGGGGTGGTGCCTCATCTCCACCGGGCGCGCCCTGGGAGCACTCCTGCGCTCCTCGTCGGCGTCCGGCCTGCTGGCCCAGGCGCTGGCAGCGGCCGCCCTGAGCGCGGCCTGCCAGCTGCTGGCCCAGCGGGTGGCCCGCTCCAGCGCGCTCAGCGAGGAGGCCCACCTGCGCCGGCTCACGCTGGCTCACCTGCTGGGCCTGGGCCCGGCGCGCGCCGCCGACGTCCGTAGCGGCGCCACCGCCTCCCTGCTGACCGACGGCGCCGAGCGCGTGGCCCTCTACCGCCAGACCTTCCTGGCCCCCACCCTGGCCGCAGCCGCGGCGCCCCTGCTGGTGCTCGTCGAGCTGGCGGCCGCCGTCGACGTCGTCCCCGCCCTGGTGCTGGGTACGGCCGTCGTCGTGGTGCCGGCCTTCATCGCCTTCGCCCACTCGCGGCTGCGGGCCTCGTCGTCGGACTCGCGCCGGGCGCGCATGCGGCTGGCCGCCGAGTACCTCGACGCCATCCAGGGGCTGCGGACCCTCACCCTGGCCCGGGCCGCGGAGCGCACCAGCGCCCGCCTGCGCCTGGAGGGGGAGACGAACCGGCGCGCCGTCATGGGGCTGCTGGCCGGCAACCAGCTCGTCATCCTGCTCACCGACGGCCTCTTCTCGCTCTTCCTCATCACCGTGGCCGCGGGCCTGGCCCTGGTCCGCCTGTCCACCGGTGCGATCGAGGTCGGCGACGCGCTGGCGATCGTGCTGACCTCCTACGTGCTCCTGGAGCCGCTGGACCACGTGGGGGCCTTCTTCTACGTGGGGATGGGAGGCATGGCCAACCAGCGCGCCATCCGCAGGATCCTGTCTCGTCCCCTGCCCCGCTCCACTGCGCGACCCGCGGCACAGGACCGGCCGGCCGCCGGGGCGCAGGCCTGCGTCGTGCTCGACGACGTCGAGGCCACCTGGGGCGAGGAGCCAGTGCTTGAGGACGTGAGCCTGACCGTGCGCCGCGGCGAGCACCTGGCGGTCGTCGGACCCTCGGGGGCGGGTAAGTCCACGCTCATGGCGATGCTCGCCGGGAACCTGCTGCCCAGCGCCGGGTCCCTGCGCATCGAGGGCACCGAGCTGACCGCCGCCACCCAGGAGCAGGTGCGGGCGGCCTCGGCCCTGGTGGCGCAGACGACGTGGCTGTTCACCGGCACGATCGCCGACAACCTGCGCCTGGCCCAGCCCTACGCGACCCCCTCGCAGATGTGGCACGCCCTGGAGGTGGCCCGCCTGGACAAGGAGGTGGCCCTCATGCCCGAGGGGCTGGAGACGCAGGTCGGCGAGGCGGGCCTGGGGCTCTCGGGCGGTCAGGCCCAGCGGCTGTCCCTGGCTCGCGCCTTCCTGGCCGACCGTCCCGTGCTGCTCCTGGACGAGCCCACCAGCCAGGTGGACCTGGCCAGTGAGGCGGCCATCGTCGAGTCCATCGAGCAGCTGGCCCGGGGCCGGACCGTCATCACGATCTCGCACCGTGCGGGGGCGCTGACGACTGCTGACCGGACCGTGAGGGTCGAGGCCCGGGGACTCGTGGTCACTGCCCCCGCCGCCCCCACCGCCGACGGCGCAGGACCCGGCGCCGGCCCCGCCCAGACCGGTGACGCCGAGGACGGCACCGGTCAGGCCGGTGGCAGCGCCCCGGAGGCGGTTGCCGGAAACCACGGGGAGGAGCAGGCGTGATCGAGTCCAGGCGTTCATCAGTGCCCCGGTCGCAGGGGGCCGGCCGATCGGGTCGGCGGAGCGCGAAGGCTCAGGCCGGCGCGCCTGGGCAGGAGCACCCGTCGCGTGCGACGCTGGTGCGCTGGCTGCTCCAGGTCACCCGCCCGGTCCTGTCGCCGTTGCTGGGCTCCACGCTGTGCCGCACCATCGACCTGCTCAGTGGTGTGGCCCTGTTCTCCCTGGGGGCCTATGCCGTGGCCCGGATGGGGCTGGCGGTCTCGACCGGTGCGCCCCTGCCCGCCATCTGGCCGGTGCTGGCGGTCATGGCGGGACTGTCCCTGCTCAAGGCGGCGCTGCGCTACACCGAGCAGTTCCTCGGCCACCTGGTGGCCTTCAAGGCCCTTGAGCTGCTGCGCGGGCAGATCTTCCGCTCGCTCATCCCCCGCTCCCCCAGGGTCAGTGCGACGTCGCGCTCGGGCGACCTGCTGTCGCGGGCCACGAAGGACGTGGACCGCATCGAGGTGTTCTTCGCCCACACCTTCGCCCCGGCTGTCTCGGCCGTCATCACCCCGGTCGTGGTGCTCACGGTCATCGGCCTCAAGGTGTCCTGGCTGGTGGCGCTGGCGGCGCTCCCCTTCGCGGTACTCCAGCTGCTGGTCGTGCCCCGCCTGGGCTTCGCGCCCTCCCTGGAGGCCTCCCGCTCGACCTCGGCGGCGCGGGCGGATCTCACCCAGCACGTCACCGACACCGTTCAGGGCATGAGCGAGGTCGTCGGGTACGGGCGCAGCCAGGAGCGCCTCGATGAGATGGCCAGGATCGATGCGGAGATCATCGGGGCCTCGCGGCCCGGCGGCCAGTGGGCCTCCGTGCGCCGGGGCGTCAACCAGCTGGCGAGCCTGACCGCGCCGATCGTCGTCGTCATGGTCGGGGCGATGCTGCCCGCCACCGGCTCCGGTGCCGGCGTCCCCCTCCTGGCCGCCACTGCGGCGGCGGTGCTGCGGATGAGCGAGACCGTGCGCGGCGTCGAGGAGCTCTCGGGGGCGCTCAACGCCTCCTTCGCCTCGGCCGAGAGGGTGTGGGAGGTTGTCAACGCCCCCGTGGAGGTGAGCGACGGCGACCACGAGCTGACCAGCGGCATCTCCCACGAGGTCCTGTGGCAGGACATCAGCTACTCCTACCCCAGTACCGCCGCGCAGGCCGTCCACGGGGTGAGTCTGAGGGCCAGGGCCGGCAAGTGGACCTGCATCGTGGGAGCCTCCGGCTCGGGCAAGTCGACGCTGGCCCAGCTGGCGCTGCGCTTCGACGAGCCCGAGTCGGGCCGCATCCTCGTCGACGGCCAGGACGTGGCCGACCTGCGCGCCATCAGCCTCTACCAGGAGATCGGCATGGTGGATCAGCGGGTCCACCTCATGCGCGCCTCCATCATCGACAACGTTCGCCTGGCGGCGCCGTCGGCCAGTGACGCCCAGGTGCGCCGGGCCTGCCGGGCCGCCTGCATCGATGAGGACATCGAGGCCCTCGAGGACGGCTACCACACGCTCGTGGGTGAGCGAGGCCAGTCCCTGTCCGGGGGCCAGCGCCAGCGCCTGGCGCTGGCGAGGGCCCTCCTGGCCCGTCCCGGCGTGCTCATCCTCGATGAGTTCACCTCGCATCTGGACCCCGAGCTGGACGAGCGCGTGCGCATCGGGGTGCGCACCTACCTGCCGCAGGCCACGATCATCGAGATCACCCACCGCCTGCAGTGGTCCGAGCAGGCCGACCACGTCGTCGTCATGGACGCCGGGACGGTGGTGCAGGCGGGCCCGCCGGCCAAGCTCCTGGCCGAGCCCGGGCCGCTGCGCACGCTCACCAACCGCGGACACTGACCCCCACATGCCGATCGGGCGCCGAGAGTCCCGGTGACTCTCGGCGCCCGATTCGTAGGTGGACGCGTTCTACTCCCCGGAGCGGGTGGCGGCGGCCGAGGCCTCCAGCTCCTCGGGGCTGACGACGCCCTCGACGCTGACGGCGTTGAGGTAGGCCATGCCGTCGAAGGAGAGCTCGCGGACGTTCTCCGGGTCGCCCTCGTCGTTGACGGAGCCGCCGGCCATGCGGTCCACGATGATGGCGATGGCGCCGTCACCGGTGACGTTGGTGGCGGTCCCGAAGGAGTCCAGGGCGATGTAGGTGGCGATCATGAGGGCGACCTGCTGGTCGTCGAAGCCGAGCATGGATGACAGCAGTCCGGTGGCCGCCATGATGGCGCCCCCGGGCACACCCGGTGCGGCCACCATCGTGATGCCGAGCATGAAGATGAAGCCGACCCACTGGGCGGTGCTCACGTGCAGGTCCTGGGTGAGGACGATGGCGAAGGCGAAGGAGAAGATCTTCGAGGTCGACCCCGCCAGGTGGATCGTGGCGCACAGGGGGATGGTGAAGGAGGCCACCGCGTCGGACACGCCGTTCTTCCGCGTCTGGCGCAGGGTGACCGGGATCGTGGCCGCCGACGACGAGGTGCCCAGAGCCGTCAGGTAGGCCGGGACCATGGTGAGCAGGGCCTTGAGCGGGTTGCGGCGCCCGATGATCCCGGCGAGGACGAACTGGATGGCCAGGATGACGACCTCGAGGATGAGGACCACGACGACGACCCGCAGGAGCGCCTTCATGACCGAGCCCGCCGCGCCCGTGTAGGTGAGGTTGAGGAAGATGCCGAAGATGTGCAGCGGCAGCAGCGGGATGATCATCCGCTCGATGAGCCGGGTGATGATGGCCCGGAACTCGATGGAGCCCTTGCGCAGGACTCCCCGGGGAACCAGGGACAGACCGATGCCGAAGATGAAGGAGAGCAGCAGGGCGGTCATGACCTCCACCGGCGGGGGCATCTCCACGGTGAAGTAGCTGCTGAGCGCTCCCTCGGGCTTGGCGACGTCGGCCAGGGAGGTCCCGGCGAGCAGGCGGGGGAAGGTGGCGGCACACACCAGGAAGGTGAGGAAGCCGGCGAAGAGGGTGGAGGTGTAGGCCAGGGCCGTGGTGATGCCGAGCCACTTGCCGGCGCCGCGCCCCAGGTCGGCGATGGCGGGGGTCACCAGGCCGATGATGATGAGCGGGATGGCGAAGTTGAGGAACTGGCTGAACAGGTCGGAGAAGGTCGCGAAGACGTTGCCGACCGCCTTGGGGATGATCGGGTGGCCGCCGACCCGGATCGACCCCAGGATCAGGGCTGCCAGGATGGCGCCGATGACCCAGGTCAGGATGCTGTGGCTGAGGCGGTGGCCCAGCGATGGAGGGGCCGAGGGAGTGCTTGTCATAGGGGACCTTCAGGGTGCGAAACGAGGTGACGAGACGTCTTCAATGGGCTCAGCGTGCCATACCGATCGGTCGCGGCGCCGCCCGGGACCAGGAAATGGGCACTCTGAGGGATCAGATCACAGTCAGTCGCGTGAACGGAACGACTGGAGAAATCAGCGCTGCCGGTGGTGTGGGACCGCCGCTCACAGGACGTGGGGCAGGTTGACGTACGGGGACAGGAGGAACAGGACGGCGGCCAGGCCGATGCCGAAGACGACGTCGAACAGGCGGCTGCGCGCCGCCAGCCAGGTGCCGTCGGGGCGCTGGATCCGGACGATGGCCAGCGCCAGGATCCCGGTGGCCGCCCACAGGACGGCGATACGGCGGTGTCCCAGCAGCGCGATGGCGGGAACCGCCGCCAGGCCGATGGCCACGAGAACGACGCAGATGGTGCGGTAGGGCTCCTTGTGCTCGGCCTGCCGGGGATGCGGGTCGTGAGTCACGGTGGAGAGCCTATCGGCGCACCAGGGCGCGGGTCCACGACCTTCTTCCCCCATCCCCCGCCTCGGTGCCCCCTGCCTCGGTCGTCAGTGGGCGAAGTGCCGGGTGCCGGTGAGGTACATGGTGACGCCGGCGGCCTGGGCGGCGTCGATGACCTCCTGGTCGCGAATGGACCCGCCGGGCTGGACGACGGCGCGCACCCCGGCGTCGATGAGGACCTGGAGGCCGTCGGCGAAGGGGAAGAAGGCGTCGGAGGCGGCCACGGCCCCGCGGGCGCGCTCCGGGACGGCGGCGCTGCCCGCCTCGCCCAGGACCTCGGCGGCGTCGGCCCCGCCGACGGCTCCCTTCTCCTTCTGGGAGCCGCCAGCCGCGGCGTCGCCGGTGGAGCGGGCGCCCAGGGTGTTGGCGCGCTCAACGGCCAGCCTGCAGGAGTCGACGCGGTTGACCTGCCCCATGCCCACCCCGACGGTGGCGCCGTCCTGGGCCAGGAGGACCGCGTTGGAGCGCACGGCGCGCACCGAGCGCCAGGCGAAGGCGAGCTCGGCCAGCAGGGCGTCGTCGGCGGCGGGCCCGGCGGCCAGGGTCCAGGTCGCCGGGTCGTCGCCCGGGGCGTTCAGGACGTCGCGCTCCTGGATGACGGCGCCGCCGGAGACCTGCTTGATCTCGTAGCCCTCGCGCTGAGGGGGCTCGACGACGAGCAGGCGGAGGTTCTTCTTGGTGGACAGGATCTCCACGGCCTCGTCGTCGAAGGCGGGGGCGGCGACGACCTCGGTGAAGATCGGCTTGATCTGGCGGGCCATCTCGGCGGTGACGGTGGCGTTGGTGGCGATGACGCCGCCGTAGGCGGAGACCGGGTCGCAGGCGTGGGCCTTGCGGTGAGCCTCGGCGACGTCGCCGGCGGCGGACACGGCGATGCCGCAGGGGTTGGCGTGCTTGACGACGGCGACCGTCACGGCGTCTCCGTGGTCGTAGGCGGCGCGCACGGCGGCGTCGGTGTCGGTGTAGTTGTTGTAGCTCATGGCCTTGCCGTGGAGCTGACGGGCGCCGGCCACTCCCCCGCCGGCCCCGGCGGTGCGGTAGACGGCGGCGCGCTGGTGGGGGTTCTCCCCGTAGCGCAGGCTCGCCAGGCGCTCGTAGCCGGCGCCGACGTAGGCGGGCAGGGCGGCCGGCTCGCCGGAACCGTCGCCTTCGGCATCGGCCACGCCGGCGGCGTCGGCCTCGACCTGCCCGGCCAGCCAGGTGGACACGGCGGCGTCGTAGGCGGCGGTGTGGGCGAAGGCCTCGGCGGCCAGGCGGCGTCGGGCGGCCAGGGTGAAGCCGCCCTCGCGTACGGCGGCGGCGACGTCGTCATAGCTCGCGGGGCTGGTAACGACGGCGACGGCGGGGTGGTTCTTGGCGGCGGCGCGCACCATGGTGGGCCCGCCGATGTCGATCTGCTCGACGCAGGCGTCGAAGGGGGCGCCGGAGGCGACGGTGTCGCTGAAGGGGTAGAGGTTGACCACGACCAGGTCGATGGGGGTCACTCCCAGGGCCTGGAGCTGGTCGAGGTGGTCGGGCTTGCGGCGGTCGGCGAGGATGCCTGCGTGGACGGCCGGGTGGAGGGTCTTGACCCGTCCCTCAAGGCACTCGGGGAAGCCGGTGACCTCCTCCACCGGGGTGACGGCCAGGCCGGCGGCGGCGATGGTGGCGGCGGTGGAGCCGGTGGAGACGATCTCGACGCCGGCGTCGGCCAGGGCGTGAGCGAGTGGGACGAGGCCGGTCTTGTCGTAGACGGAGACGAGGGCGCGTCGCACGGGGAGGCGGTCGGGGCTGACGAGGCCCTCGGTGGGGACGGGGGTGGTGGGAACCGCCTCCGCGGCGGGCTGGCTGACGGTCTGGTCCGGCTGAGATGACTGGGAGGACGACGACGGGGACATGGCGCTCCTGGTGCGGCGTGAGGGTGCGGGACGCCCAGGCGGGCGACGTCCCGTTCATGGACGGCCTCGGCCACTCCCCGGTGGTGCCCCACCCTCGCCAGTTGCGGCCGCCCCCATCCTATCGGGTGGATCCGCTCACGCGCCTGACTCGCAGCGGTCCCAGCGATCCCGGGACTCGTGTCCGGGCGTGGCTCCGAGGGCAGCTCCGGGTGCGTTTCTGGAGACGATTCCGGGCCTGGTTCCAGGTGGAGGGATCCGCGTCTTATCCATCCGTCAGGGCCGCCGGCGCCGCTGATCGCTCTCGAAGAATCCGGCGGGGCCCACCCAGCGCGCACTTGCACCATCAGTTACCTTTACTTTACTCCTATTTTAGTCCGATCAACTAGAGGAGAGGTTGATGAGTATGACTGCCTCCAAGACCTCCGTCCCGGACCGGGCCGAGCACAACGCCTTCTTCCCCTCCGAGTACTCGCTGGGGCAGTACGTCCCGGCGAGGACCGACTTCGACGGCGCCGTCGGGGCGCCCCAGGTCACCTCCGGCCCCCGCAAGATCCTGGCCATCGCCGTGGACGAGCGCTACCTGCCCACGCAGGGCGGCAAGCTGTTCTCCACCGGCAACCACCCGGTGGAGACCCTGCTGCCCCTCATGCACCTGCAGGCCGCCGGCTACGAGGTCGAGGTGGCCACGCTGTCAGGCAACCTGGCGAAGTTCGAGATGTGGGCGTTCCCCGCCAAGGATGAGGCGGTCAAGACCGCCTACGAGGGCCTGCTGCCCGCCCTGGAGCACCCCAAGCGCCTGGCCGACGTCGTCGCCACCGAGCTCGGTGAGGACTCCGAGTACGCCGCGGTGTTCATCCCCGGCGGCCACGGCGCCATGGGCGGCGGCGTTCCGGACAGCGCCGACATCAAGGACACCCTGGTGTGGGCGCTGGAGAACGACCGCCCGGTCATCACCCTGTGCCACGGCCCGGCCGCCCTGTGCGCCGCCACCGACGAGGAGGGGGCCTCCTACTTCGCCGGCTACTCGCTGTGCGTCTTCCCCGACGCCCTGGACAAGGGCGCCAACGTGGAGATCGGCTACCTGCCCGGGCAGCTGACCTGGATGCTGGGCGAGCGTCTCAAGCAGCAGGGCCTGACCATCGTCAACGATGGTATGAGCGGCCAGGTCCACCGCGACCGCCTCCTGCTCACCGGTGACAGCCCCCTGGCGGCCAATGCCCTGGGCCGCCTCGCCGTGGAGACCCTGACCGGCAGGACCTACAGCGCCTGACGAACTCGCTGGACGCTCACCCGGCGCTCACTCAACGTTCGGTCGGCCGGTTCACCGGCAGCGACATCACCGGTGAACCGGCCGACCGAACGGCCCGTTTCCTTGCGAGCGGCTTTAGATACGTCATACAGTCCACAGCATGACTGCGCCCATCAACATCGCAGCAACACCGGTATACCGCGGAGTTCCTCCCGAGCGGTGGCAGGAGGCCGCCTCCGCCTACCGGCGCTGGTGGAGCCGCCACCCGGGGTTATCCAGCGCTCTGAACCTGGTGGTGCGCGGAGCCTACGCCCTCATGATCCCCCTGCTCATCGCCGCCCTGGTCATGGTGCCGCGACTGGCCTACGCGGCCGTGCCGGCGGCGTTCATGGCCGTGTGCCTCATGGTGGTGACCCTGCTGTCGCGTACCCGGACCATCAGCTGGCGCTCGGTGGTCCTCATGTACGGCGTCGGCGCCGTGTGGTCGCTCATCGTGGCCATGATCATGAGCTCCGTGCGCACCCGGGCGGGACTGTCCGTCATGGGCAACGGGATGAGTATCGCTCTGACCGTCGCCCTGGAGGTGCTCAGCCCGCTGGTGCCCCTGGTCCTCGTGGTGTTCCTGGCACCGGGCCGGATGCGCCGCCTGGCCGCCTCCGACTGGGCCCTGCTCGGTTTCGCCGCCGGCGCCGGCCTGACGGCCATCAACGACGGCATCCGGGCGCTTGAGAACAGCAGCATGCTCTCCTCGGTCCTGGGCAACGGGCGTCTGCCCTTCTCCTTCAACCCGTGGACCTCGGGGTCCATGACCCAGGAGAACAGCAACGTCCTGGCCGTCAGCTACCAGGTGAGCACCGCCAACATCACCATGGCGGTGGCCTTGGCGATCACGCTGTGGCGTCTCAAGGACTCGCCGGCCTTCGAGGGGGCCAGGAACCTCGTGTGGCTGCGGATCGTGGCCTGGATCCTGCCGACGGTGGTCATCCTGCAGTCGGTCAGCGACCACGCCACCTACACCGCCCGGATCGCCCAGCAGCTCGGCCAGAGCGACTCCGGCGGCGGCTTCCCGGCGCTGCTCATGTTCCTGTGGCGCATCAACGGCGGGGGTCTGAGCACCATCCCGCTGTCCGTCATCCTCATGGCCGCCTGCCTGCTCCTGGATGCTCACCGCCGCGCCTACGCCGGCGTGCACGGCTGGACGGTGGCCGGGGCGCCGGCTCCCCGCTACCCCAACCTCACCGAGGCGCCGCCGTTCGTGCGCGCCCTCATCGTCTCGGTGGTGGCGCTGGCGAACTTCACCTGGGGAGACTTGGCCGTCACCTGGGGCGCCTACGGCGACCTGCGTCAGGGCCGCCTCTACGCCATGCGGGCCGGGAGGGCCACCGCCGAGCAGGTGCGCGGCGTCAGGGCGGACGCCATGGAGGCCACGACGCCGGGGGCCGAGCCGAACGCCCGTCAGGGCTTCAGACTGGGGATCCTCGTGGTCAGCGTCGTGCTGTTCCTGCTGTGCTGCATCTACGAGGTGCGCACCGTCTGGCAGCTGCCCCCCGGGCTCAAGGAGACCGCGGACGACCTGTTCCTCTCGGCGCTGCCGCGCCTGTTCTCCCAGTGGTGGGGCGCCCTGAGCGGCACCCAGGGGCTCCTCTACGCGATCGGCGCCCTGGCCGTGGCCGCCCTGAGCCTCTCACTCCTCCTGACCCTGGGTGCACCCGGGCGCCGCATCAGCACGGCGCCGTCGTCCGGGAGCCTGGCGGGCTACCTGGTCACTCTCACCCCCGGCCAGGCGGCCTTGAGCCTGCTGGACTTCGCGACGACCTACATGCCGCGCTCGGCCCTGAGCGCCAGCCCGGCCGGTGGCGGCACGGACCTGGCCGCCGAGCTCTCGGTCAACCGGCGGATCCGGGTCGCCGAGAGCTTCTCCGAGAGCCAGGAGCTGTTCACGGCGCGCACCAAGCGACAGGTGGCGGTCGAGGCCGATATCGCGCGTCTTCAGAAGCTCGCCGAGTCCCTGGGCGTCGTCGGTGTGGACGCCCTGGCGCCCAGCCGGCTCGATGAGACCGTCGCCGAGCTGGCCGACTCCGGGGCCGACTCGCGCGTGGTCGGCGAGATGCGCGACCTGGCCGCCTCGGTGGCCGAGCAGCAGGCCGAGATCCTCGGGCTCTCGCGCCGGCTCAACACCGGCAACGGCGAGCAGTTCGCCATCCTGGAGGGCTTCCGCATCACCGACGCCTTCCGCGGCAGCGCCATCGACCAGCGGCCGGTCGACAGCCCGGTCCACGCCCTGGCGCTGTCCCCCGACGGGGCCCAGCTGGTCGTCGTCGAGTACCAGGGGGCGGCCCCCACCATCGATGACGACGACGAGACCGACATTCCTCCTCGCCGGCTGCCGGGCCGGGCGGCGCACAAGTCGGCCGACAACGTCCTGGAGCACCTGGCCACCGACGAGCGCGTCACCCGCTTCTTCCACGACTCCCCCGAGCTGTGGCAGGCCCTCAAGGAGGGACGCGCGAGCCTGGAGGCGAACGTCCTCTACACCCCCATCCCCGGGATGACCTATCGGGCCGGGTCGGCCAGCCTCGCGGTGACGCCCGAGCTCATCGACGGCGTGGACACGGCGATCAGCGCCCTGAGCAGCGCGGACGCCCCGGCCCGCTAAGCCTGAAGGATCCGACGGCGCTAGGCCTCGTCCTCCTCGTCGCTGCGATCGGCCTCGGCCGGCTCCTGGGAGCGCGAGGCCGGCAGGATCGACTCGGGCAGGGCGCCCCGGGCCCAGGTGCGCGTGTAGGGGTGGGCGAGGACCGCCATGGCGGCCAGACCGACCCCGACCTCCACGAGGACGAGGATCACCGTGTAGAGGATCTGCGGGCCGACGTCGGTCATCCGGCCGGGGCCCACGGAGCCGGAGGCGGCCAGGCACAGCAGGCCCACGCCGCCGGCCACCAGGACGGCCGCGAGACCGGCGGCGCTGACGGCGTAGCGCACCCTCAGGGCGTTGAGAACCGATCGACGCCGCCAGGCGGCCACCATCGCCCCGGCCGTCACCACGAGCGGGAGCCACAGGCCCACGGTGCTCAGGGGCGCCGTCGGCAGCAGTCCCAGCAGCGGCAGGGTGGGTACGGGGCCGGCCACCACACGGTCGGGGGCGAAGACCGTCCCCGTGCCCACGGAGAAGCCGGCGCCGATGAGCCAGGAGCAGCCCCAGACGAGCAGGGTCGGCACCCAGCCGAGCTGGAGCAGGACCAGGCCGGCCATCGAGACGAAGCCGCCCCCGGCCAGGGCGTCGTGCAGGACCGAGACCCGACCGGCTCCGGTGAAGACGGCCGCGGCCGCCACCAGGAGGCTGAGCAGCACCAGGGCCCGCGCGGCCCCGTAGGCCAGCGACAGGGCCGGGCCGACCCAGTGGGGGCGGCGCTCCCACCATCGGGTCAGGGCCGGCCAGCCGTTCCCGGAGCGCTGGAGCTGGATGCCCACGACGGCGCCCGTGATCGCGGCGATACCACCCACGGCCGGCCAGGTCTCCAGCCCCTTGGGGCCGGTCAGGCAGGCCAGGACGGCGGCGGCTGCGGAGGCCACGACGATGGCCGCCCCGGCCGCCGGGCGGGTGGGGCGGGCGCGCCGCACGCAGCTCCAGGTCCAGCCCACCTGCACCAGGGTCAGCCCCAACAGCGGCAGACTGAGAGCCCCCTGGTCCTGGGAGGACGAGGTGATCATCCCCCCGAAGCCGAGGCTCCACAGGGCGGTTCCGGCGCGCAGCGCCTCGCCCGTGCTCAGGGCGGCCGCGGCACTGAGGCTGGAGGTCGCCATGGACACGGCGACCGTCAGCAGCACCACCACCAGCCAGGTCAGTCCGACCGACTCGATCCCCACGCGCAGGGACCACAGGGTCCAGGACGTCAGGGCAGTGACTCGCGACCGCTCCGGGCTCAAGCGCTCACCTCATCGGCCAGGCTGCGGTAGAGGTCACGGGCGATCTCGGCGGTCTGGCTGGGGGTGCGGCCCACGCGGACGCCGGCGGCCTCCAGGGCGGTCTTCTTGGCCTCGGCGGTGCCCGAGGAGCCGGAGACGATCGCGCCGGCGTGGCCCATGGTGCGTCCCTCGGGGGCGGTGAAGCCGGCGACGTAGGCGACGACGGGCTTGGTCATGTGCTCGCGGATGTAGGCGGCGGCCCGCTCCTCGGCGTCGCCCCCGATCTCGCCGATCATGACGACCAGGCGGGTGTCGGGGTCGGCCTCGAAGGCGGCCAGGGCGTCGATGTGGGTGGTGCCGACCACCGGGTCCCCGCCGATGCCGATGCAGGTGGTGAAGCCCAGGTCGGACAGCTCGTGCATGAGCTGGTAGGTCAGGGTGCCGGACTTCGAGACCAGGCCCAGGGGGCCGGGGCCGGTGATGTCGGGCGGGGTGATGCCCACGTTGGAGCGGGCCGGGGAGATGATGCCCGGGCAGTTGGGGCCGATGATCTGGACGCCGCGGTCGGCCGCGTAGGCTCGCATCCAGGTGGCGTCGGCCACCGGGATGCCCTCGGTGATGACGACGACGAGTCGCACACCGGCGTCGACGGCCTCGACGACGGCGCCCTTGGCGAAGGTGGGCGGGACGAAGACGACACTCACCTCAGCGCCGGTGGCCTGCCTGGCCTCGGCGACAGTGCCGTAGACGGGGACCTCGACGGTTCCGGCCTGCACCTCACCGGCACCGGGGCCGATGGGGGCGACGTCGAAGGTGACGGTGGTGCCGGCCTTGCGGGGGTTGACGCCGGCGACGACCTTGGTGCCGGCCGAGAGCATGCGGGTGGTGTGCTTGCGGCCCTCGGAGCCGGTCATGCCCTGGACGATGACGCGGTCGGTCTCAGTCAGGAAGATGCTCATGTCTCAGGCCTCCTTGCCAGCGGGCCGGCCGCTGATCTGCTCGGCGATGGCGGTGACGACGTCGGCGGCCCCGTCCATGGTGTCGACGACGGTGACGCCCTCAATGGCGGCGTCAGCCAGGATGGCGCGACCGGTGCCGGCATTGTTGCCGTCCAGGCGCACGACGACGGGCTTGGGCAGCCCGCCCAGGGACTCGACGGCGGTCACGATGCCCTGGGCGACGGTGTCGCAGGAGGTGATGCCACCGAAGACGTTGACGAGAATGGCGCGCACCTGGGGGTCGGAGGCGACGACCTCCAGACCGGTGGCCATGACCTCGGCCGAGGAGCCGCCGCCCAGGTCGAGGAAGTTGGCGGGCCTCATGCCGCCGTGGCGCTCGCCGGCCCCGGCGACGACGTCGAGGGTGGACATGACCAGGCCGGCGCCGTTGCCCAGGACCCCGACCTGCCCCTCCAGGCGCACGTAGTTGAGGCCGGCCTCGCGGGCACGGGCCTCCAGGGGATCGGTGGCGGTGGAGTCGACGAGCTCGGCGTGAGCGGGATGGCGGAAGCGGGAGTTGTCGTCAAGGGTGACCTTGCCATCCAGGGCGATGATGCGGCCGTCGGTGGCCTTGACCAGGGGGTTGACCTCCACGAGGGTGGCGTCCTCAGCGGTGAAGACCTCCCAAAGGCGTTCGATGACGGCGGCGACCTCGTCGGCCAGGGGGCCGGCCTCGAAGCCTGCGGCCTCGACGATCCGGTGGGCGACGGCGGGGGTGATGCCCTGAAGCGGGTCGATGCCAATGCGGGCCAGGGCCTCGGGGCGCTCGGCCGCGAGGGTCTCGATGTCCATGCCGCCCTCGCGCGAGCACATCACCAGGTACTGGCGCTCGGTGCGGTCCAGGAGGATGGAGAAGTAGTACTCGGCGTCGAGGTCGACGCCGTCGGAGATGAGGACGGCGCGCACCGTGTGGCCCTTGATGTCCATGCCCAGGATGTCGCGGGCGCGGGCTTCGGCCTCCTCAACGGTGCGGGCGAGTTTGACGCCGCCGGCCTTGCCGCGGCCGCCGGTCTTGACCTGGGCCTTGACGACCACCAGCTCGCTACCCGCGTCGAGGAGGGACTGCGCGGCGCTGCGCGCCTCCTCGGGGGTCGTGGCCACGGCGCCGTTGAGCACGGGGACGCCGTGCTGGCGGAACAGGTTCCTGGCCTGGTACTCGTAGAGATCCATGCAGCTGATCCTCTCGGGGCATGTGGATGGCTTGAGGGCGCGGGCCGACGTCGGCCGGGCGGGCACCGGTATTGAGCCTAACGTCCCAGTGGCCGGTTGGGAGGGCGGACACGGGCGCGAAGCGGCGGCGTCTCACCCAGCGTGGTCGCAGCGTCTCACGGCGGGGCGTGCGCACCGGGGCCTCCGCCGGCCACGAGCGCCGTCGAGAACGTACTTTTCCCACAGGGACTGGGAGAGGTCAGGAATGTACACATCATTGGCGAAGTCATTGATCTTCTCAGCTGAAAATCTCCCCATCAACCATAATCTAATCAAGACAAATTATAAGGAAAATTAACATCTAGTTGTTGCATCAATTAATTTTGTAGGTTACCACAACTTAAGTAATGGTAGTTTTGTAGTTTCTACAACACCTTTCCGAAACACCTTAAAGAAGGGGTAGAACAACCTTTGAATATGCACAAATTCTCCACAACGACACCACAGAAACCGATTCTGTGTGTATAATAGACGATGAGTTCTATCGAACTCATCCTACGTCGAAGCACAACAAACACAAGGAGCAGATTCATGCAACGACGCACACTCCTCTTATAGTGTGATTAAAACAAGATTCGTGTTGCTGGTTTTGTTGTTGGGTTGGTGATCGGGTATTCGTGGGGCGTCCGATGTGGGGGTGTCGCTTTCTCGTGGGGTGCTTGGCTGCTGGTGCTGGCTTCTTTTGTTGTCGTCTCTTGTGTTGTCGGCGTTTCGTGTGAGCTCTCGGGTCGAGGGCGGAATATCATGCTGGGATGGACAGGGTCGTGGTTAGTGATGATGAGTGGACTGTTTTGCAGGGCTATAAGCACCAGGCGCCTTACAGGTTGATGCGTTTGAAGTCCGAGGCGGTCGTGCTGCTGTCCAAGGGTGTGGATACCGCGGTCGTGGCCCAGGTCGTCGAGCGCACGCCCGAGACGGTGCGCAGCTGGGCTCGGGAGTGGAACCGGTACCGCCTGGCCTCAATCCACACCGGTCACGCCGGCAACCTCAACGCCTCCAGGCTCACCGCCACCCAGCGCCAGGAGGTGGCCGGGGTACTGTCCCGGCCCCCGTCGGAGCAGGGCCTGCCCATCGGGTTCTGGGACGTGCCCCATCTGGCGGCCTGGGTCTACGACCACTTCGAGGTGGAGTACGCCTCTGCCGCCTCCTACCGGTTCCTGCTGCACATGGCGGGCCTGTCCTTCCACCGCCCCCAGACCGTTGACCAGCGCCGCCCGCCCCAGGCGGACGTTGACCAGCGCATGAGCCAGATCCGTTCCGAGATCGTCCGCAAGTGGTCCGATCCCGAGGTGATGGTGGTGTGCGCCGACGAGGTGCGTATCGAGCACGAGGCGATCGTGCGCAGGGCGTGGATCCGCCGGGGGGACGCCGCCCGCCTGGAGGTCGACCGCCGCCGCCAGGCCCAGTCCTACATCGGCTTCCTGCACGAGACCGACGGCACCGTCGACTTGATGACCCTCGACTGGCAGGACACCGGCACCATCACCCAGGCCCTGATCGACCTGACCGTGAAGCACCCCGACAAGAAGAAGATCGTCATCGTGTGGGACAACGCCTCCTGGCACCGTTCAGCAAAGCTCACAAACAGCCTCAAGACCATCAAGAACCTCGAGAGGATCCACCTGATCAACCTACCCGCCTACAGCCCCGACGAGAACCCCATCGAGCACGTCTGGAAAGAAGCAAAGGACAGTATCAGCAACCACCAAAGAGCCACATTCCCCCAAACCCGACAAGCATTCGAGACCTTCATCCAGGCAAACAAGTTCCCCTACCGACTCACAAAATAATCTCGTTTAAACTCCACTATAATCACCTCCGTTAGGAGACATTTTTACACTCGTGTTTCACGAGAGTAATCCACAAGCTCAAATACATCACCTCCGATCCATAAAGCTAGGGCAGTTTCCGCACTCGACAAATAGGCCTCATAAGTCACCAACGACCCCACTTAGCATCATGGGAAGGGAGAATTGTTATGCCCGCACTGACGGCAACGAGCGCACTGGTCGGCGCCGTGGTGCTGCTCGGCCTCTGGAGCGGCAGGCGGTGGGGTCGACGACGCAAGCGCGTCCTCGACGCCGAGGCCCACAGGTTCCGCGCCCGCAGCGACCGGTAAACTCCTTAGCCCGTGGACCTACTGTCCCCCTGCTCCCAAAGCAGGGGGACAACATCGCTCCCCTCCTCCTGGAGGTTCACCTGGAACCGACGAATGCGCGGACGCCGCAGCAAGGAAACGCTCCTGGGACCACAGGCGGATGACGTGGCGGCGCTCACCAGCAACAATAAGGGCTGATGCCCTCCCGGCCGACGCCGGGAGCCAGGCCCACCGGCGACCCCAGGGAAGGACCCCACATGCCAGCCGCCATGTCACCAGACACCGCCCCCTCCCCCACCGACTCGTCGCCCGGCCCGGTCCTCGGCCTGGACGGCGAGCCCCTGCGCATCGGGGTCCTCACCTCCGGCGGTGACGCCCAGGGCATGAACGCGGCCGTGCGGGCAGTGGTGCGCACCGCCATCCGCCTGGGGGCCAAGCCCTACGCGGTCATGGAGGGCTGGGCCGGCGCCGTGGCCGGTGGTGACGGGATCCGTCCCCTGGAGTGGGACTCGGTCGGCTCCATCCTCCAGCGCGGGGGCACCATCATCGGCACCGCCCGCTCCGCGGAGTTCCGTGAGCGCGCCGGCCAGCTGGCGGCCGCCCGCAACCTCCTGGAGCACGGCATCGACCGGCTCGTGGTCATCGGCGGGGACGGGTCCCTGACCGGCACCAACGAGTTCCGCAAGAACTGGCCCTCCCTGCTCGAGGAGCTCGTCGCCAAGGGCGAGATCACAGCCGAGACGGCCGCCGCCCACCCCGTCCTCATGGTGACCGGCCTGGTGGGCAGCATCGACAACGACCTGGTGGGCGCCGACATGACCATCGGCACCGACTCCGCCCTCCACCGCATCCTGGAGGCCATCGACGACATCTCCTCAACAGCTGCCTCCCACCAGCGCACCTTCGTGGTGGAGGTCATGGGCCGCCACTGCGGCTACCTGGCCCTCATGGCGGCCGTGGCCGGGGGCTGTGACTACGTCCTGGTCCCCGAGCTCCCCCCGGGCAAGGACTGGGAGGAGGACATGTGCTCCAAGCTCAAGGCGGGCCGGGAGGCCGGACGCCGCGAGTCCATGGTGATCGTCGCCGAGGGCGCCACCGACCGCGAGGGCAACCGCATCAGTGCCGACGACGTCCGCCAGGTCATTGCCGACAATCTGGGTGAGGCCGCCCGCGTCACCATCCTGGGTCACGTCCAGCGCGGTGGCCGCCCCAGCGCCTACGACCGTTGGATGTCCACGCTGCTGGGCTGCGCCGCCGCCCGCGAGGTGGTGGCCATGGAGCCTGGCAGCGAGCCGGTCATCATCGCCGAGCGCCACAACCGCATCCGCCGCCTGCCGATGATGGAGCAGATCGCGGCTACCCGCGCCGTCAAGGACCTTGTGTCCGCCCATGACTACCTCGGGGCGATCCAGGCCCGCGGGGCCAGCTTCGGCAAGATGCTCGAGCTGTTCGAGACCATGTCCACGCCTCCCGCCGAGCCGGCCACCGATGCGGGTTCGACGCCGTCGGCCTGCGACCGTCCCAAGCGGGTCGCCATCATCCACGCCGGCGGCCTGGCCCCGGGGATGAACACGGCGGCGCGCGCGGCCGTGCGTCTGGGCCTCGACCACGATTTCACGATGCTGGGAGTCTACGGGGGCTTCCCCGGCCTGCTCGAAGGCGATGTGCGGGAGCTGACCTGGGCCGACGTCGAGGGCTGGGTCGGTGATGGCGGCGCCCAGCTGGGCACCCGCCGCGAGGTGCCCACCATCGAGCAGCTCTACGCCCTGGGACGGGCCATCGAGCTCCAGGAGATCGACGCCCTGCTGGTCATCGGCGGCTACAACGCCTACCTGAGCGCCTACCGACTGGTCACCGAGCGGGACCGCTACCCCGCCTTCCAGATCCCGATCGTGTGCGTGCCGGCCTCCATCGACAACAACCTGCCCGGCTCCGAGCTGAGCATCGGCACCGACACGGCCCTGAACAACGCGGTGGCGGCGCTGGACTCCATCAAGCTCTCCGCGGCGGCCTCGCACCGCTGCTTCGTCGCCGAGGTCATGGGCCGCAAGTGCGGTTACCTCTCCTTGATGTCCGGTATCGCCACCGGCGCGGAGAAGGTCTACCTCAACGAGGAGGGCATCACCCTCAAGGGCCTGGCCGCAGACTCCGAGCGGATGGTGGAGTCCTTCCGCTCGGGCCGCAGCCTCTACCTGGTCATCCGCAACGAGCGGGCCAGCGTCAACTACACCACCGACGTCCTGGCCCACATCTTCGCCGAGGAGGGCAAGGACCTCTACGACGTGCGCGAGGCGATCCTGGGCCACCAGCAGCAGGGCGGCAGCCCCACGGCCTTCGACCGGATCATGGCGACCAAGCTCGTCGCCTACTCGCTGGACCTGCTGGCCGGCGCCCTCAAGCGCGGCGAGCCGATCGCCTCCTACGTGGGCCTGGTGGAGGGCAAGGTCTCCCACCACCCGCTGGACCGCATGAACGACGAGCTCGACCGCGAGCACCGCCGCCCCCGCCACCAGTGGTGGCTGGGCCTGCGCCCGGCCATCGGCCTGGTCAGCCAGAACAGCGGGACCCTGGCGCTCAAGGACGTGCCCGACTTCGGTGAGGCGGTCGACGACGCGGCGCGCTGACGGCTCGCCCGGAACGCGGCCGGATCAGCGGGTACAGGTATCGTGCCTGGGGTGCGCACGCTGACCCGTCCCCGGTTCCTGGTGGCCGCCGTCCTGGCGGGCGTGGCCGCGGGCCTCATCGGGATCGCGATGGCACTGCTCCTGGAGGTCTTCGAGTCGCTGTTCTACGGCGTCACCCACGGCGGGCTCCTGGAGCGCCTGGCCGCCGCCCCGCCCTGGCGGCGCGTGCTCGCCCCCGCCGCGGGAGGCGTCGTCGCCGGCGGCGTGTGGTGGTGGCTGCGCGCGACCGGCGGAGTCGCCGATGTGGAGAGCGCCGTCGCGGACCCCTCCGGGAGGGCCGCCTCCAGGATGGGGCTCGCGCGCCCGTTCGTCGACGCCGTCAACCAGGTCCTCACCGTCGGCTCGGGCAACTCGGTGGGTCGGGAGGGCGCCCCGCGCCTGGCCGCCGGGGCCGTGGCGGCCCGTCTCGTCGCCCGGCTGGGGATCGGAGGCGCCGACGGGGCGATCCTCATCGCCTCGGCCGCCGGGGCGGGCCTGGCTGCCATGTACAACGCGCCGCTGGGCGGGGCCGCCTACGCCGTCGAGCTCGTCATGGTCGCCGGGATGCGGCGGCGCGGGGTCGCCGTGGCGGTTCCGGTGTGCGTCATCGCCACGCTCGTCTCCTGGCTGCACTCCCACGGGCGCCCGACCTTCGGGGTCGCCTCGCCGAGTCCGTCACCGGCAACCGCGCTCGGACTGGTCGCGGTGGTGCCGGTGGCCGCCGCTCTGGGCGTAGGGGCCAGGCGGCTGTGGTCCTGGATGCTGCGGCGCCGGGTTCGTGCCGCACGGTGGCTGCCCGCGGCGATCGGGGTGGCGGGGCTCGTCACAGGGCTGGTGAGCCTGTGGGTTCCGGCCGTCGTCGGCAACGGTCGCGACGCCATGGAGGTGGCCCTCGGTGCCACCACGGACGCCTCGGCCGATGCTCCGGGAGCGGCCCTGGTCGTGCTGCTGGGTGTCGTCGCCCTCAAGCCGGTCCTCACCGGCCTCACGCTCGGGGCCGGCGCCACCGGCGGTCGCCTGGCCCCGTCCCTGGCCGCGGGCTCGAGCGCCGGGGCCGCCCTGGCGCTGGCGCTTCAGACCGGCGGGGTGGAGGCGAGTGTGCCGGTCCTGGCGCTGGCGGGTGCCGGCGCCGTCCTCGCCACGACCCAGAGGGCCCCGGTCTTCGGGATCATCTTCACCTGGGAACTGGCCCGAGCCGGGGTGTGGACGCTAGTGGCGCTGGTCGTCGTCGTCCTCGCCGTCACCGCACTGACCGCGCCGACCTGGTGGAGACCGGCAGCCGCCCGGCTCCGGCGACGACAGCGCTCGCAGCGGCATCAGTAACCATCGATAGCATCAACCTCCTGCCACGTGTCAGGGTCATTAATTCTTCCGATCGAACGTATACTCCTGCGCGGATCGCGACAGACAGCCACTTCTCACCGGAATCACCATGGATCGTCACAGCGATGCCGCACCCCCTCGCCATGCCGCGTCTCCTCGCCGCACGTGGCGCGCCGGTGACGGCACCGAGCGGCCGCCGGCACCTGGCGGCGCCGTCGCCGTCTCGCTCGTTCTGCTCGCCGGGTCCCCGGCACTGGGAATAGCCCTGGCGCTTTTTCAGGGACCGTGGATCCTCATGCTCCCGGTCCTTCACCTCGGCGGACTGATGCTCTGGGTGGGGCCGCTGCACCGCGGCTGGCGCGACCTCGTCGCCTCCGGCAGTACCCACAGCCGAACCGCGCTCTTCACCGCCGGCTCCCTGGCGGGGATCGCCTTCGGCGGCCTGCACGCCTGGATGGGCCCCACGGGCACCGGCCCCCTGTGGAAGCCGGAGATCACCGCGTCCACGGTGCTCCACGCCCTGTTCTTCGCCGTCTCGGTGGGCATCGTGTACAACGCGGTGCCCGAGGAGATCACCCTGCGACGCACCCTGTTCGCGCCGGTGCACGAGCGCCTCGGGGCCGCTACTGCGGTGCTGGTGACCACGGTCTCCTTCACCGCCCTGCACCTTCCGACCTGGCTGACCTCGGAGACCAGCACCGGGGGCTACGCCTGGCAGATCCTCCACAAGGTGCTCTTCGGACTGCTCGCCGGCTGGTCTGTGGTGCGGCTGCGGTCGGTCTTCTTCGCCCTGGGGCTGCACGTCAGCGGCAACGCGCTGGGCCTGTTCATCGGCCAGCTCCAGAGCGAGAACCTGCCCGACTTCGAGATCTCGTGGCTCAACGCCGCCATCCTGCTCGTCGGCGCGGCCGTCACCGCCGTCGTCATCCACCTCCTGGGCCGACGACGAGGCCGAGGGACCTGAGTCTCAGGCCCAGCCCTGGGCGGTGGGGACCACCTCGATGTCGCGCACGATGACGTCCTGGGGCAGGTTCAGCTGGTGGTGCACGATTGTGGCGATGTCCTCTGGGTGCAGGGGCGCTGCGGCGATCTGCTCGGTCAGTGCGGGGATGTCGCGCCCCTTGGTGGCCGCCGTCTCCACGTAGCCGATCGCGATCGTGCGCGAGCGCACCCGGTCGCCTCGCAGCTCCACCCTCAGCTGCTCCCCCAGGGCGTTGCGGGCCGCTGCCGTGGCCCCGTAGACGGCCGCGTGCTCAAAGGCGACGTCACTGGCAATCGAGCCGATGACGATGATGTCCGCGACTCCCCGGGCCTCGGCGGCCCGCCTGAGGGCGGGCAGGAGGAGGCGCACCGCCCTGAGGACAGTGGCGACGTCGGTGGTCATGCGCTCGACCCACTCCTCGGCCTGCCTGGAGTCGAAGGGCCCGCCCAGCATTCCGCCCGAGCTCGCCACCAAGGCATCGACCTGCCCCTCCTCGCGCACGATGCGCTCCAGGGCGTCGTGAGTGGCGTCAGCGTCCTTGAGATCGCAGCGCACGACGCGCGCATCGATCTCGCCGAGCGGCTCCTGACGGTCCACGACAATGGTGTTCCACCCTTCTGCCACGGCCCGCTGGGCGATGGCCAGGCCGACGCCGGAGGCGCCACCAGTGACGACGATCGTTCGCGGGCTCATGGCCTACCTCCTGCTGCTCCTGGGATACCGGCTGGGACATCGGCGCTCTCACGGCCTTGCTGGGACTGCTCGTCCTGCTGCTCAAGGGCGTCCCTGGCCGCCTCCAGCGCGGCGATGAGGTGATCGGTCTCGGCCGGTCCCTCGTAGATCTCACCGTTGATGAAGAAGGTCGGGGCCGTGGTCAGCCCGAGCGAGATGGCGTCGTCGGCGTCGTCGTGCACCCGCGGGGCGTGGACCTGCTGACGCATGGCCTCCTCCAGGCGGGGCAGGTTCGCCCCGACGTCGATGGCGGCGCGCCGCAGCATCTGCTGATCGATCTCCTCGTCCTGGCACAGGCGGCCCAGCTCCTGACGCATGGGTGAGAACAGGTCGCGGCTCTGGGCGCTGACGGCCTCGATGACGAGGGCGGCCTGCTCGGCAGCGGGGTCATCCATGGGGTTGTGCCGGTAGACGAAGCGCAGCTCGGGGCCGAAGTAGTCGCGCAGCTCCTGGACGACGTCGTCGATGGCGGCATCGTCCAGGCTGCCCAGGCGGCCGTACTCCACGAGGGTGAGCGGTGCGTTCACGGGACCATCGATGTGGTCGCGCTCGGGGTCGACCGGCCGGTTGAGACGCTTGTGGGCCGGAGCGTGCTGGGCGTCGTAGCGCGCGGTGGCGGACATGGCCAGCATGCCGAGCCCCGCCGAGAGCAGGGAGGCGGCCAGCACGCCGATGCGGGCCTCGGACTGCAGGACGGGGTCCTCCAGGGCCAGGTCCACGATGAACAGCGAGATGGTGAAGCCGATCCCGGTAAGGATCGATCCGGCACCGACGTGCCGGTAGCCGACGCCCGGCGCCAGCTCACCGATCCGCAGCTTGGTCGCCAGGACGGTCGCACCGAAGATGCCCACCACCTTCCCGACGACCAGACCGACGATGATGCCCCAGGTCAGCGGCGAGGTGAAGGCCTGCCTGAGGGTCTGCGGGGTGATGATGACGCCCGCGTTGGACAGGGCGAAGACCGGCACCACAACGAGGTTGACGAAGGGCGCCAGCATGAGCTGGAGGCGCTCGTTGATGGACACCGAGCGCATGATGCCGTCCATGGCGGCGCTTCCGGTGGCCGCCACCGGGGTCCGCCGGAAGACGCGGGTGAGCTCCTCGGCCTGCTGGACCGCGCTGCGCTCGGGCGGGAAGACCGGCAGCAGCAGGCCCAGGATCACGCCGGCGATCGTGGCGTGGACGCCCGAGGCGAAGACGGCGAGCCACAGCACCACGCCGGAGATGACGTAGACGGCCATCCGGTGAGGCCTGGACTGCTGGAGCAGGAACAGCAGGAAGGCGACGACGCCGGCCACCGCCAGGGGGCCCAGGTGGATGGTCTCGGTGTAGGCGGTTGCGATGACCAGCAGCGCACCGACGTCGTCGACGACGGCCAGTGTCACGAGGAAGGCGCGCAGCTGGGTGGGCAGGCGGCTGCCGAAGACGGCCAGGATGCCCATGACGAAGGCGGTGTCGGTGGAGATGACGATCCCCCAGGCGGAGGCGCCCTCGCCCCCGGCGTTGAACCAGAAGAAGAGGAGGGCCGGAACGATCAGGCCGGCGAGGGCGGCGATGACGGGGACGCTGGCCCGCCGCCACTCGCGCAGCTCCCCCATGATGAAGTCGTGCTTGACCTCCAGGCTCACCAGGAAGAAGAACAGCATCATGAGGGCGTCGTTGATCCAGTGCTGGAGCGAGAGCCGGATCTCGGCGCTGCCCAGGGAGATCGCGAGCTCGGTGTGCCAGAACTCCTCGTAGGAGTGCCCGCCGAGGTTGGCCCAGGCGATGGCGATGATGGTGGCGGCCAGCAGGAGGATCGCGCCGGAGGTGTCGCGGCCGCGGAAGGCGGTGTAGGCGCTGCGCACGCGCCCGATCATCTGCCCCATCAGCGGTTCCCCACCGGCTGGATCGTGGCGCTGGCCAGGTTCACGTGCGCGGGCAGCGAGACCATGAACTCCAGCTCGTCTGCGACCCGTTCACCGCTGATCGTCTCCACATCCTCCGGCATCTCACGGATGACGTCGTGGTGGATGCTGGTGGCCCGGTTGGCCCCGAAGTTGCTCGTGGCGAAGAAGCTTCCCGCGGTGAACATGGCCGGCAGGTGGTGGACGCGCACGCCCCGCGGCCCGTACTCGGCGCGCAGGTGCTTGGCGAACTGTCCGACGGAGGCGCCCAGAGAGGAGAACACGGAGTAGGCGTGCTGGCGCTCGTAGGCCGTCCCCGTCCCGATGAGGACGATGTCCGCGCGCTCGCCGCGCTCCCCGGCACGCAGGATGTCGGGGGCGAAGATCTGCACCGTATGCAGCGTCCCGGCCAGGTTGGTGGACATCATCAGCCGCCAGTCGGCGGGGATGGCCTCCTCGAAGGGCGCGGCGCGGCGCACACCCGCCGCGCACACGAGCAGGTCGGGCGGACCGTAGCTGTCCAGGATCCGTTCTCGGGCCTCGATGATCTCGTAGGCGCTGGTCACGTCCGCCGGGCAGCTCAGCGTCTGGGCGCCCTGCGGAAGGTGGGTCTGCATCCGTTCGATCCGACGCCGTTTGCGGGCGATGAGGGCGACCCGGAACCCCGACTCGACCAGCTTGTGGACCACGGCCGAGCCGATCGTGCCGGTGGCCCCGGTAACGACGGCGGTGCGGCCAGGAGAATCGGTTTCCGGCATTGACGCCCTCTCTGTATCTCTTTATCGAGTGAGATCATTCTTCATATCAGAGCCTTCAGCCCTTGAGGTCGCGAGCCGATGCTGTCGGACGGGCCTGCGGCTCTCCCTTCGAGCGTCTTGCTCAAGGCCTTTTGCTCAAGGCATTGTTCTCAAGCGTTCTCAGTCCGTTTGTGAGCCCGTGGGCGCCGCGTTTCATTCCTTGACGGTCAGGATCTGGTCGACCTCAACGCGCGAGGGGGAGAATCCGGCCAGCGCGGAGTCAGCGGCGTAGCCCAGGGCGATACCGACGGCAAGGGTCTCGTCGGCTCCGATTCCCATGGTCTGGCGGACCTCGTCGGGGTACATGACGAGCTGGTAGGCGTTGATGGAGCCCAGACCCTTGTCGGCCGCGGCCAGGGCGAGCATCGCGGTGAAAGCGCCCAGGTCGTGGAAGGACCACAGGGTGGAGTCGACCGGGATCGTCACATAGAGAACGGCCTGGGCGTTGAACAGTCGCCCTTGCGAGGCCTGGAACTCCTGGGCGCCCTCACCGAGCTCGGCACCGATCTGCTCGCCGAGCGCCGCCATATTCGCCTGCGTCCGCTGTGACCACAGCGAACGCGCCTTGACCGGAAGCTCCGCGCTTCCCTTCCTTCCGGCAGCGACGTCCGCGGCATGGCGTTCCTTGATGGTCTCCAGCGTGGAGCCGGTGGCCGCGTAGACCCGCCATGGCTGGGAGTTCACCCACGACGGCGCCCGCTGGGCGGTGCGCACGATGTCAACCAGGTCCTCGCGGGAGACGGGCCGGTCGGTGAAGTCTCGTACCGAGTGGCGTTTGGCGACGACCTGACTGAACTCCACGACGTGCTCCTCTCCTGGACACCGGGCGCGTCCAGGATGGACAACATCGAGTCCGTGCAGCCTATTCCGACAGAAACGTCACCCGTCCCTCGTCGGGCCCGACGTCAGGCCCGACGGCGCAGCAGGACCGAGTCCCAGCCGGCCAGGGACTCCGGCACGCCCGCGTGCCCTGAGCCCGGCTGGACGTCCGGGTCGCCGGCGCGCAGGACCTGCTCGGCCCCCGCCCACTGGTCCGGTTCCAGGCCCTGGGCCGCGAGCGCCGTCAGCAGGCCGCCCTCGCCGGTCAGTGGCAGGTCCTCGCGGGAGCACTGGGCGATGAGCAGCAGCTGCTCGAGGTGGCCGCCGTCCTCCTCGGGGGCGCGCCACTGGCGCACGATGACCCAGGCGGTGGGGTGGTCGGCGGCCAGCAGCTGGAAGGTGCCCAGGGCGAGGGCGTCGTCGTCGTGCCGCAGGGCGATGAGGGAGCGGTAGTGCTCGAACACGCTGCCGGGCACACCCACCTGGGCGGCGGCGTTGACGGTGCCGTGGTCGGGCGCCAGGTCGATCCAGGGCTCGCCGGTGGTGAAGCCGGCCCTCTCGCTGGAGTCCCACTGGACGGGGGTGCGGGCGTTGTCGCGGGAGATGGGGGCCAGTCCGGCTAGGACGGCGGCCGGGTCGTCGCCGGCGCGCACGCGCTCGTGGAAGTGGTTGACGGACTCCAGGTCCCGGTAGTCCTCGATGCCGCGGAAGACCGTGTTGGCCATGCCGAGCTCCTCGCCCTGGTAGACGTAGGGGGTGCCGCGGTGGGTGTGGAGGATCGTGGCCAGGGTCTTGGCCGAGCGGACGCGCCAGGCGGGGTCGTCGTCGCCGAAGCGGGAGACGGCGCGGGGCTGGTCGTGGTTGTCCCAGTAGGCGGAGTTCCAGCCCTTCTCCGCCGCAACGACGCCGGAGGGCTCGGTGACGGGGGCCAGGGCGGCCTGCCAGTGGGCCAGGTTGGTCTTGAGGGTGACCAGGTCGAGTGGCTGCGGGTCGAACTTGCCGCCCGGCCCGTCGGTGAGGCTGACGTGCTCGAACTGGAAGACCATGTCGAGCTCGGCGCGGGCGGGGTCGGTGTAGAGGGCGGCCTCGGAGCGCGTGGCCCCGGGCATCTCCCCGACGGTGATGACGTGGCCGGGGCGGGGCGCGAGGACCTGCTGGTTCATCTCGTGCAGGAACTCGTGGATGCGCGGGCCGTTGGCCACGGCGGCGAAGGCGTTGCCGTAGAGCTCGCCGGGTCCCTGGGGCGCGTCGGTGAGCGGGTAGGTCTTGGAGATGAAGTTGATGACGTCCATGCGGAAGCCGTCGACGCCGCGGTCCAGCCACCAGGTCATCATCTCGTGGACGGCGCGGCGCACCTCGGGGTTCTCCCAGTTGAGGTCGGGCTGCTTGGGTGAGAAGAGGTGCAGGTAGTACTCCTGGGTGTCCTCGTCCCAGGCCCAGGCCGACCCGGAGAAGGCCGACCCCCAGTTGGTGGGCTCGGTGCCCGGCTGCCCAGGGGCCAGCCCGTCGACCTGCTTGGCGGGCCGCCAGATGTACCAGTCGCGCTTGGGGTCCTGCGTTGAGGAGCGGCTGGCGGTGAACCAGGGGTGCTCGTCGCTGGTGTGGTTGACGACGAGGTCCATGACCAGCCGCATGCCGCGGGCGTGGAGCCCGTCGATGAGGGCGTCGAGGTCGTCCAGGGTGCCGAAGAGGGGGTCGATGTCCTGGTAGTCGGAGATGTCGTAGCCGTTGTCGTCCTGCGGGGAGCGGTAGACGGGGCTGAGCCACACGACGTCGACGCCCAGCTCGTCGAGGTGGTCCAGGCGGCTGGTCAGGCCCGGGATGTCACCGATCCCGTCACCGTCGGAGTCGGCGAAGGAGCGGGGGTAGACCTGGTAGACGACGGCGCGGCGCCACCAGTCCGGTTCGTCGCCGACGTGGTGGGATGAGACGACCAGGGGTGCGAGGCGGGTCACGGGCGACTTCCTTCCTACCGGCGCGAGAGGGGAACGGGATGACAACAGGGCAGGGGGCCGGCGCCATCAGGGCGCGAACGGGACCAGGATGAACGACGGCGACGATGGAGGGCTGCGGCTCGGGGCCTGTCCCGACCGCGCCGCCGGGGTCGACGGGGCCTGCCGGCCCGGCAACGATTGTGTCAGAAAGCGCTGCGAGCCATGGCCGATTATGATGAGTTTCTGCGCCTCGGCCAGCAGCCCTGGCCGCGAAGGCGCGTCTCCCCCCGCCGCATCCCTGTGACGATCCCTGCGACGTCCCTGACGACCCCGCTGTGAAAGGCCGACCGTTGGTTTCTCCTCTCTCCGATGCCCCCGACGCACCGCGCCCGGCCGTCGCCCGCCCGGAGGCCGTTGTCGTCGGCTCCTCGACGGCTGAGGGCCGCTGCCGGTTCACGGTGCTGACCTCGCGTCTCATCCGCATGGAGCTCTCCCCCACCGGCGTCTTCACCGACGCCGCCACCCAGCTGGTCGTCAACCGGGACCTCGGCGAGCCGCCGTCGTTCCGGGTGGTGCGAGGCGAGGACCGCCTGGAGATCATCACCGAGCACCTGCACCTGACCCACGTCCCCTCGCTGGGCTTCTCCTCGTCGGGACTCAGCGTCAGGCTGCGCTCGACGGCGCTCCACGCCCACGGCGGCACCTGGCACCACGGCGACGTGTGGGACCCCCAGGAGGCCTTCCCAACGAACCTGGGCGGCACCACCCGCACCCTCGATGAGGCCGACGGCGCTGTCAGGCTGGACCCGGGGCTGCTGAGCCTGAGCGGCATCACCGCCCTGGACGACTCGTCCTCGCTGCTGCTCACCGAGGACGAGTGGGTTCGGCCCCGTGAGCCCGGCAACCGCCTGGGTGACGGGGCGCAGGACCTCTACGTCTTCGGCTACGGCCAGGACTACCGGCAGGCGCTGCGCGACTTCTTCAACCTCACCGGTCCGAGCCCCCTGATCCCCCGGGCGCTGCTGGGCAACTGGTGGAGCCGCTACCACCCCTACAGCGCCCGGGAGTACCTGGCGCTCATGGACCATTTCGCCGCCGAGGAGCTGCCCTTCTCCGTGGCCGTCATCGACATGGACTGGCACCTGACCGACATCGACCCGGCGATCGGGACGGGCTGGACCGGCTACACCTGGAACCGGGAGCTGTTCCCGGACCCACGGGCCTTCCTGGAGGGTCTGCACGAGCGGGGCATGCTCACCACGCTCAACGTCCACCCGGCCCAGGGGGTGCGGCGCCACGAGGAGGCCTACGAGGAGGTGTGCGCCGACCTGGGCCTGGACGCCGCCGGCGGGCAGGACGTGCCCTTCAACGTCGCCGACCGGGACTTCATGGGCTCCTACCTCTCGCGTCTCCACCATCGCCTGGAGGACGAGGGCGTGGACTTCTGGTGGCTGGACTGGCAGCAGGGCGGCAGCACCACGGTTCCCGGCCTGGACCCGCTGTGGATGCTCAACCACGTCCACTACCTCGACTCGGGCCGCGAGCGCCCGGTGGCCTCAGGGGGCGTGGAGCGCCGTCGGCCGGTGACCTTCTCGCGCTTCGCCGACGCCTCCAGCCACCGCACCCCGGTGGGCTTCTCCGGGGACACGATCATCAGCTGGGCCTCGCTGCGCTTCCAGCCGCGGTTCACGGCCACGGCCGCCAACATCGGCTACTTCTGGTGGTCCAACGACATCGGCGGGCACATGCTGGGCACGAGCGACGACGCGATGGCGGCCCGCTGGTTCCAGCTGGGCTGCTTCTCGCCGATCAACCGCCTGCACTCGTCGAACTCGGCCTTCACCTCCAAGGAGCCGTGGCGCTACTCGCGCGACGCGCGCGCCACGATGGAGGCGCATCTGCGGCTGCGTCACCGGCTGGTGCCCTACCTGTACACGTGGGCGCGGCGATCGGTGAGTGAGGGCGTGGGACCGGTGCGTCCGCTCTACCACGACCACCCGCGGGAGATGTCCTCCTACGAGCACCGGAACAGCTTCTGCTTCGGGGACCTGCTGGTGGTGCCCTTCACCTCCCCGTTGGATGAGGCCACCGGCCTGGGACGGGAGATGACCTGGTTGCCCGACGGCGTCTGGTACGACCTGCCCACGGGGCGCCGCTACGAGGCCACCACCGGCGGGCACGGGCGCATGCTGAGCCTGTCGCGTCCCCTGGACCGCATCGGCGTCCTGGCTCGGGCCGGGTCGGTCATCCCGCTGGCCGGGAGCCTGACGGAGGCGGCCGGGGACAATCCTCGCGAGCTGGAGGTCGTCGTCGTGCCCGGAGGCTCGGGATCCTTCACCCTGGAGGAGGACGACGGTTCGGCCGATCCCGGTTCGGACCGGGTTGCCCGCACCCGTATGGAGCTCACCTGGCCGGATGCCGAGGACGGCGGGGGCAGCGGAGGCACTGGAGACACTGGAGACGTGGTGCTCCGTATCCGTCTGGAGGGCGCCGACGAGGTGGTCCCGGACTTGCGGCTGGTGACGGTGAGGCTTCTGGCCTGCCGGGTGTCTGACGCCCTGCTGAGGGTGGCCGGCCAGGCGCGCCGGCTGACCACCCAGGAGGTGGACGGCGACGGCTTCACCCTGGGGGCCGGCACGCTCGTGCACTTGGGTGAGCTGAGCCGCCAGGAGCTGGCCGACGGCGTCGGGCTGGTGCTGCGCGGCGTGGAGCAGTCTCCGGCCGACTGGCGCGGCGAGGTCCACGAGATCCTGGATGCGGCGCGCGTGGCCTACGCGGCCAAGGACCAGGCCTGGGGCGCCGTGCAGCGGGGCCTGGACGGGACCGCGCTCCTCGGGGAGCTGGAGTCCCTGGGCCTGCCGGAGACGCTGCGCTCGGCCGTGGCGGAGGTGCTGCCCCACTGAAAGAGTCGGCGACGGTCGCCGGGAACCGGCGCTGTGATGGGCTCAAACCATCGGGCGACGTCGAGGGTCGCGGTTAGGCTGGCGGGCATGAGTGACAACCCCGCCCCGCGCTTCCCCGAGGCCGAGCCGTACTTCGTCGGCGATGACCGCACCAACCGCGAGCGCATGCTCGCCGGCGACTGGTACGTCTCCGACGACCCGGACAGTGCCAGGATCGCGGCGCACGCCCGCAAGATGCTCTACCGCTTCGAGCGGGCCTTCGCCGAGGGCGAGGAGGACTGCTGGGACCTGCTGCGCTCGGCGATCCCCGGCCTGGGTGACAAGGCCCGTCTCCTGCCACCGGTGCGCGTGGACTACGGGGATAACATCACCGTGGGTGAGGGGACCTTCGCCAACTACGGGCTCGTGGCCCTGGACGTGGTGGAGATCCGGATCGGCGCGCACTGCCAGATCGGTCCCAATGTCCAGCTGCTCACCCCGGTCCACCCCCTGGAGCCGACGCCGCGGGCCTGCTCCCTGGAGGCGGCCGACCCCATCACGATCGGCGACAACGTGTGGCTGGGCGGCGGGGTAATCGTCTGCCCCGGCGTGAGCATCGGGGACAACTGCGTCATCGGCGCGGGCTCGGTGGTCACCAAGGACATTCCCGCCGACAGCCTGGCGGTGGGCAACCCGGCCCGCGTCCTGCGCCGGCTGGACGACTCCACCTTCGGCCCCAGGCACTAGGTGTATGAGGTCATGACGTTGGTGACGTGTGCTGGGACGCGGGTGGCGGGTGGCTGGTTGTGGCAGGCGGTGTGGGGCCGATGGTAGTTGTAGTGGTGGTTCCACACGGCGATGGCGTCGCGGCGCTGCTGCTCTGAGGAGTAGCTGCGGGCGTAGAGGCACTCCTCGGCCAGGATGCGGTTGTAGCGCTCGACCTTGCCGTTGTGGCGCGGGGTGTAGGGGCGGATTCTCTGGTGGCGTGAGGCCAGGGAGGTAATGGTTGTGGTGAAGGCCCGGGCCCGGTAGCTCGCTCCGTTGTCAGTGACGACCCGCACGAGCCTGGTCACGCCGTGGTCGGCGAAGAAGGCCCGGGCCCGGCAGAAGAAGCCGATCGTGGTCGAGGCCCTCTCGTCATCCAGGGCCTCGGTGTAGGCCAGGCGGGAGAAACCGTCGATAGCGGTGTGCAGGTAGGTGTAGCCGATCCTGGCTGCCTTGCCCCGCTTGGAGGCCTTCGCCTCAGGGGTACCGCGCCCGTGGGCCCTCCAGCCGCCCTGCGGGTGGGATGCGTCCGACCTTCTTGACGTCCAGGTGGATCATGTGGCCCGGGAAACGGGCCACGATAGGTTTGCTGACCCGGTTGGACTGCCCGGTGGGGCCTGGTGTCGCGGCGTCGGTTCAGGCCGGCTCTGTCCAGCCAGCGGGTCACGGTACGTACCGACACCACTGTCCCGCGCGCGGCGAGCTCATGACTGATGCGGCGGGCAGACCACTTGTGGGTGCGGCGCCAGTGCTCGATGAGGTCCACCGTCTCGGCACTGGTCTGGGTGGGACGGTGGACTGGGGCGCTGGAGCGGTCCTCAAGCGCCTCGGTTCCGCCCTGGCGGTAACGGGCGACCCACTTCGACAGCGTGGCGCGGGCGATGCCGGCCTCGGCGGCTACATGGGCGATAGGACGACCGGACTGGACACGCATCACGAGCCGGTAGCGGCCCTGAGGCGTCAGCGGAGCGTTACGGTGGGTCATGGCAGCAGGGCTTTCTATGTCAGAAGGATGATTCAGCACCACCCATCCTGACAGCCCAAGCCCCGCTGCCCCCACGACTACAACCTCATGACCCACAACAACTAGGTCGTGTTGCGAAACTAGGCCCGCGGGGATCTCTCAGAGCCGCAGCAAGGCACGCGCCTCGTCGCGGTCGTAGGGTAGGTCGCGCGTTCGAGGGGTAAAGGGTACGACCGCGCGACCTACCCTACGAACCCGCGGATGCCTCGCCGTGCTTTCGCAACACGACCTAGCTGCGCCGCCAGCGGGGCGGGACGATGAGCCCGCGCCGGCGCACCGTGACCAGCATGGCTACACCGGCAGCCGTGCACAGCACGATCGCGACGATGGAGCCCTCGATCCCCATGGACCCGCCGGTGAGCAGGTCGGGGCCGGTGAAGCGGGCCTCGATGAGCCCGCGCCCTGTCCCGATGCCGGAGATGTCGGAGCCGAAGATGCCGCCCTGGACGAAGTTCCAGGCGATGTGCACGCCGATCGCCAGCCACAGGCGGCGGGTCAGCAGGTAGCAGGCGCCCAGCAGGATGCCCGCCTCCAACGCGATCGCGACGGCGCCGAAGGCCGTGGCATGAGGGTTGCCGAGGTGAGCGACGCCGAAGAGCGCGGCGGTGATTCCCAGCGCCCACCAGGTCCCCAACCATCCTTCGATCAGGCGCAGCAGGACCCCGCGGGCGACGATCTCCTCGACGAATCCGGCATAGACTCCGGCCCCGAGGCCCGTCAGGATCCCCGTGCTCCAGCCGACGTCCACCACGTGGTAGGAGCCGAGCAGGGCCAGGACCGCGATGACGGCGCACATGAGCAGCGCCCCGATGGACAGCCCGACGACGAGCTCGCGCAGCGCCGCCCGGCGCCCACCGAGCTCGATAACGGGTCGCCCGCCGACGAAGCGCACCAGCAGCCAGTACCCGAACAGGGCCAGCGGCGCCCCGGCGATCGCCATGACGAGCATGGAGCCCGGCAGGGCCTCCGTGCCGCCGCCGGCCTTGAGCCGGGTGAAACCGGTGGCCAGCGCGAGGGCTCCGGCTAGGAGCTGGACGACGAAGGCGATCAGGACTCCCAGAAGGAGCTGGAGCCAGCCGAGGCGCTCGGCCTTTCGCGGAGGAGTGCGCCACTGAGGACTGACCGGAACGAGCCGGTCCAGAAGGTGACGAGGCTGTGCTTCTGCCGTAGAAGCCGGAGGAGGAACCACGCTGCTCATGGCCCCAGCATCCCCTCCCCTCCGGTGGCAGCGCCTCCCCCACCGGGAGGAACCGCCCCTGATCCTGTGCTCAGGGAGGTCCCGGATACGGGAGCCTGGACGGTCAGACCTTGGTCACGGGGGCGTAGCGCAGGATGAGGCGCTTGGTGGCGGGGGCGCCGTCGATGACGAACTCGACGCGGGCGGTCAGGGATCGCCCCTTGCCCTCCAGCCCGACGACGGTGCCCACCCCGTAGGAGTCGTGCCGCACCTGGTCCCCGGGCTTCAGTCCGGCCACGGCGGCGGGCAGGTCCTCGGTGGCGCCGGCGCCTCCGGCAGCTCCCCCGGCTCCACCAACCGGAGAGGTGACGCCCTGCTTGCCGCGGGCCTCGAGGCGGGCCGAGGCGCGTTTGGCGGCCCGGTCCTGGGCGGTCTCGACGCGCCCCAGCTTGCCCGAGCGCTTGGCGCCTGCCCCGACGGGTGGGGCGAAGTCATCGTCGTCGGAGTAGCCGCCGGAGTAGGAGCCCCGCCGCCCTCCTCCCAAGCGCCGTCCGCCCGAGCCGAAGCCGCCCTCACCCCAGCTGCTCCCCCAGCCGGTGCCGCCGCCGCGCAGCGCCTCCATGGAGGAGGCCAGGCGCTTCCAGTCGATGGTCTCGTCCGGGACGTCGTCGAGGAAGCGGGAGGCGGGCATCGCGTTGGCGGCCCCCCAGGCCGAGCGCACGGCGGCGCGGGTGAGGTAGAGGCGCTCGCGGGCGCGGGTGAGGGCCACGTAGGCCAGGCGTCGCTCCTCGGCGAGCTCGGTCTCCTCGGCCAGGGAGCGCGTGTGCGGGAAGGTGCCGTCCTCCATGCCGGTGACGAAGACGACCGGGAACTCCAGGCCCTTGGCGGTGTGGACGGTCATGAGGGTGATCTGCCCCTGCTCCTCGGCTCGCCGGGCTTCCTCGTCCTCCAGGTCGGCGCTGGGCGGGAGCTGGTCGGAGTCGGCCACGAGCGAGACGCGTTCGAGGAAGTCGGCCAGGGTGCCGTCGGGATTGGCGGCCTGGAAGTCGCTGGCCACGGAGTGGAGCTCGGCGAGGTTCTCCACGCGGGTGGCGTCCTGGGGGTCGTCGCTGGCGCGCAGCTCGGCGAGGTAGCCGGAGGCGTCCAGGGCGGAGTCCAGGACGTCGGCGACGCCGTCGCCGGCCGTGACCATGTGCCGCAGGGTGGTGAGCAGCTCGTGGAAGCCGCGCACCTGGTTGCGGGCCCGGGTGGTCAGTCCCTCGACCTCGGGCGGCTCGCCGGCCTCAGTGGCGGAGGGGTCCTGCCCGTCGGAGTCGTCGCCCCCGTCCGCCGGCACCTCCCGGGGGGCTCCGGCGGCGTCGGCGACGGCCTGCCCGAAGGAGACGGCGTAGCGGGCGGCGTGCTCGGCCAGGGCGCCCTCGGCCTTGTCCCCCAGGCCCCGTTTGGGGACGTTGAGGATGCGGCGCAGGTTGACGTCGTCGTCGGGGTTGTCGACGGCGCGCAGGTAGGCGATGGCGTCCTTGATCTCGCGGCGGTCGTAGAAGCGGGTGCCACCGATGACCTTGTAGGGCTGGCCGGAGCGCATGAAGGCCTCTTCGAGGGCGCGGGACTGGGCGTTGGTGCGGTAGAAGACGGCGACGTCGCGGGGGCGCACGCCGTGCTCGTCGGCCAGGCGGTCGACCTCCTGGCTGATCCAGCGGGCCTCGTCGTGCTCGGAGTCGGCGACGTAGCCGGTGATGGGGGCGCCGTCGCCGGCGGCGGTCCACAGGTTCTTCTCGCGCCGTCCGCTGTTGCGGGTGATGACGGCGTTGGCGGCCGAGAGGATGTTCTGGGTGGAGCGGTAGTTCTGCTCCAGCAGGATGGTGCGCGCCGTCGGGTAGTCCTGCTCGAACTCCTCGATGTTGCGGATGGTGGCGCCGCGGAAGGCGTAGATGGACTGGTCGGAGTCGCCGACGACGGTGAGCTCGCCGGGCGCCAGCGCCGAGCCCGCCCCGGAGGTGCCGGGCCCGCCGACGAGCTCGCGCACGAGGACGTACTGGGCGTGGTTGGTGTCCTGGTACTCGTCGACCAGGATGTGGCGGAAGCGGCGCCGGTACATCTCGGCCACGGCCGGGCGGGTCTGGAGCAGGGCGACGGTGCGCATGATGATGTCGTCGAAGTCCAGGGCGTTGGCGGCGCTCAGGCGCTCGGCGTAGGCGCGGTAGACCTCGGCCAGGTGGCGCTCAAGGGGGTTGGAGGTGACGGCCCGCTCGGCGAACTGGGCCGGGGTGATGAGCTCGTTCTTGAGGTCGGAGATGCGGTGGGCGAAGGTCTTGGGGGTGAAACGCTTGGGGTCAATGCCCAGCTCGCGCACGATGAGGGTGATGAGGCGGGTGGAGTCGGCGGCGTCGTAGATGGAGAAGGTGGAGCGCAGGCCGGCGGCCTCGTGCTCGCGGCGCAGGATGCGCACGCAGGCGGAGTGGAAGGTGGAGACCCACATGCGCTCGCCGGCGGGCCCCACCAGGGAGGTGACGCGCTCGCGCATCTCGGCGGCGGCCTTGTTGGTGAAGGTGATGGCCAGGATCTCGCCGGGGCGGGCGCGGCCGGTGGCGATGAGGTGGGCGATGCGGTGGGTCAGGACCCGGGTCTTGCCCGACCCGGCCCCGGCAATGATGAGCAGCGGAGCGCCCGAGTGGGTGACGGCGGCCTCCTGGGCGGGGTTGAGGCCGGCGACCAACTCGGCCGGGTCCGAGACCGTCACGCCCCAGGCGGGACCGGATGGGCGGCCCGACGGCGCGGTCTCGCCGGCCCGGGCGCGGGCCGCGGCGGCGTTGGCCTGGGCCCGGGCGACCAGGGCCGAGACCTCGTCCTGGCGCTCCTCCCAGGTGGGGGCGACGGAGGCCTCGTCCTCGGGCGGCGGGGCGTCCTCAGGGCCCCAGTCCTCCTCGGGCGCCTCGACGTCGGCCCAGGAGTCGTCGTCGAAGGCACCGCCGGTGGGGATGAGGGAGGGCAGCGCGGCCTCGGGCGGAGGCGTGGCCGCGCCGCTGGAGCCGGGCATGGGCAGGGCACCGAAGAGGGAGTTCATCGCGTTCATCTCGGACCCAAGCCTAGGCCAGCCCACCGACACGTTCCGCACTCAGCGCGCCCGCAGGCTCCACCTCCATCATTGACAGCACACTGTCACTGTTGACAACATGCTGTCAATGTGTGGTTAACGCACAGTCAACGGATCACGGACACCGATCGGGGAGGAACCGAGATGCGGACCATCGCCCTGTACACGACCGAGACCATGGCGGACTGGGAGTACGCCTACCTCACCACTCAGCTCGCCGGTGCGGAGCGGCTCAAGCCCAGGCGGTTCCGGCTGTTGCTCGTGGGCGATGACCTGGAGCCGGTGCGCACCCTCGGGAACCTGCCGCTCACGCCGGAGGCCGACCTCGATGACCTGGAGGCGCTCGCCGACGCCGGCTCGCTCGCCGCCCTGGTCATTCCCGGAGGGGACCACTACGCCTCCGGGCACGAGCGGCTCATCGAGGCTGTCAAGCGCCTCATGGGCAGAGGGGTTCCGGTGGCGGCGATCTGTGGCGCCACGCTCCTGCTGGCCCGCGCCGGCTTCCTGGATACCCGTCAGCACACCTCGAACGCCGCCTCGTACCTTGAGTCCAGCGGATACGTCGGTGGTGCGCACTATGTGGAGGCTCCGGTGGTGACCGACCGGGGCGTGACGACGGCCTCAGGCATTGCTGCTATTCCCTTCACTGCTGAGGTCATGCGGGTCACCGGGCTCGTGCCCACCTCGATGGCCGATGCCTGGGAGGCGCTGTTCCTCAGTGGCGATGAGAAGAGCTACGCGGCTCTCATGGAGGCGACCAGTGCCTGGCAGAACGCCTGAGGGCGATGCTCTGACGGCGCTGGTCCTTCCCGTCTTCGCGCTCAACGGGGAGTTTCTGGAGGCGGCCGCGGCGATCACGGCGCCTCATGAGCTGACCCCCGCCCGGTGGCGGGTACTGGGCGCCGTCCTGGACGAGCCGCTGCCGGTCGCCGAGATCGCGCGCCGGGTGGGTCTGGGGCTGACCAGGCAGAGCGTGCAACGGGTCGCGAACGACGTCGTCGCCCGGGGCTGGGCGCACTGGCAGCCCAACCCCGGGCGACGCGGCCAGAACCTGCTCGGTCTGACGGCCAAGGGAAGGCGAGCAGTCGCGGCACTGGCCACGCAGCAGCACGCCTGGGCCGACGCCGTCGGCCAGGAGATCGGCGAGAAGAACCTGAGGACCCTGGCCACCCTGATCAGCCGGGTCACGGACGCCTCACGCCGCTACCGGCAGGCCACCAACGAGGGCTCGAGCGAGGGTTCGTAGGTCAGTCCCCTGGCCCTTGCCCGTCTCGTCACATGGTCAGGCGTTCGTCGTGGAGATGACCGCGCGGGACCCCGACCCGGTGGAGCGTGCGACGCATCGCGATGACTGCTCGGGGAGAACCGACGATGAAGAACTGACCGAGGGTCTTTTCCCGGTCCTGCAGGATCCGGGTCAGGTCGTCTTCGGTGAAGCGGCGTTCTTGCACCGTGAGGCGGGCAGCGTCCCGGTAGGGCGCGACCAGGGCCGTGGCGGCCTCACGGCCGGCGGGACGCACGCTCCACAGGAGGTGCACCGGCCGACGACGCGCGTAGGTCTCGATCATGCTGAGAAGCGGCGCACTGCCCGCTCCCATTCCCACCAGGACGAGCGGACGATCACCACCAGCCTCGGCGATACGGCCGAAGCGCCCGTAGGGTCCCTGCACCGCCACGCGGGCACCGACAGGAAGCTCCGACAGGGAACGGGTGAAGTCTCCGAGCTGGCGAATGAGGAAGCTCAGGCGCTCGGGGTCGGCACCGGTCACCGAGAAGGGATGCCAGTCCCCGGGCACCCCTTGGCGCCACAGGCGCGCCAGCGCCGCACTCCACGAGCGCGGGACCACCTTGATGAAGATGACGTCGCCCGGCTCCAGACGGCTCATCGGAGTATCCGGAGCGAGCACGAGCCTGCGCAGATCGGCATTGAGGCCCTCGTTGACCATGACGGTGGCGCGGGGCCGGCGCCGCCGCCAGGCCCACCACGCCCAGGCGATGAGGACCGCCGCGGTGACGACGTCGAGCAGGAGGAGAAAGCCCACGTACCCGCCGCGCAGCCGCACGAGGATATGGGCGTGGACCAGGACCATCACCACGATGACGAGGTTGATCCGGTGGAGCCACACCCCCAGGCCGTGGGGCAGCAGACGCTCCAGCCAGGAGCGCAGCCTCGCGGCCCCGGGGACGTGGTCGACGATCCACCCGGACAGGAAGAAGACCGCCAGGGACACCGTCGCGATCGACAGGTACCAGGCCCATGTCCCCAGACGGGCCCCGAGGGGATCGGCTCCGTAGGTAGTCCGCTGGTGCAGCCAGGCCAGGACCAGGGCTGCCAGCCCCAGTGAATCGCCCCGGGTTTGATGGAGGCGGTGATGACACGGAAGGATCACTGTCATGGGACAGAGGAAGTACCCCGATGAGCTGCGCGAGCGGGCCACGAGGACGGGCCTTGGAGGCGCTGGCCGACCCGGCGCGGGCCAAGGGCGCGATCCGCAGGATCGCCGAGGAGCTGGGAGTCCACCCCGAGGCTCTGCGCTCCTGGGTCAAGAAGGCCCAGGTCGATGGTGGTCTAAGACCGGGAACCACCACCGATGAAGCGCAGCGG
The DNA here is from genome assembly GCF_900637975.1 of Actinomyces viscosus. Taxonomy (NCBI): domain Bacteria; kingdom Bacillati; phylum Actinomycetota; class Actinomycetes; order Actinomycetales; family Actinomycetaceae; genus Actinomyces; species Actinomyces viscosus. The sequence goes on from NZ_LR134477.1 coordinate 1,589,266, forward strand.
ATCAAGGAGCTGGAGAAGGGAGGTCCGAGAGCTGCGAAGAGCCAACGCGATCCTGAAGAGCGCGTCGGCTTTTTTCGCGGCGGAGTGTGAGCGCCCGTCGCGCTGATCTGTCAGTACATCGAGGCCAAGAAGGAGGAGCTCGGGGCCTGGCCGATCTGCGCCACGCTCAGCGAGGCTGGTGTGCAGATCGCCCCGAGTGCCTGCTACGCCCGTCGTAGCCGTCCTCCATCAGCCAGGTCGTTGCTCGACGAGGCCCTCAAGGCGGAGATATCCAGGGTCCACAAGAACCAGCTACTCGGTGCTGGGGGCCCGCAAGATGCACGTGATGCGGGGTCGCCCTTGAGGTCGCCGAGCGTCACGGAGCCGGTCACGTGGCCCGCTGTACCGTCGAGCGGCTCATGGGCGACCTGGGTCTGCACGGTGTCAGGCGCGCCAAGTCGCCCAGGACGACCCGCTCGGCACCTCCGGACCGGTGCCCGGCCGACCTCGTCAAAAGGCATTTCAGCGCGTTCAGGCCCAACGAGCTGTGGGTCGCCGACATCACCTATGTGCGTACGTTCTCGGGGTGGGTCTACGTCGCCTTCGTCACCGACGTGTTCTCGCGGCGGATCGTGGGGTGGCAGACCACCTACCGGCCAGTGTGCACCGACCTGGCTCTGGACGCCCTCAAGATGGCCGTCTGGCAGCGAAAACGCACCGGGGCTGATCTCTCTGGCCTGGTGCACCACTTGCGACCGCGGCGTGCAGTACCGGTCCATCCGCTACGGGCAGGCCCTATCAGACTGCGAGGCAGTCGCCTCTGTAGGCTCTAAGGGGGATTCCTACGACAACGCTCTGGCCGAGGCGCTCAACTCGCTGTACAAGGCCGGGGCTCATCCGTAACCAGGGACCTTGGGAGGACATCGACGCCGCCCGTGGTCGCCACCGCCGAGTGGGTCCACTGGTACGGGCACCATTCGCCCTCACTCCGCCATCGGCATGCGCACCCCCGCCGAGCACGAAGCCGCCTGGGCCCCCGACACCCACCACGACCACCACCGCCAGGAACAACCACAACCAACTAAACCAGCCTCCACAAAACCCGGGGCTTGACAGAGCAACCGCCTGACGCACGACCAGCGGCCCCATGGCCTGGCTTCCGTAGGCCGCCACCAGGGGCAGGGGAAGCACGACGGCCACGGCCCACAACGTCAGACGAGCCAGCAGATGCCTCCTGCGCAGCCGGTTCTCGGCATTGGGCTGTGAGGACGACGTCGGCTGGGCGTCGTCGACGGCAGCCCTCGTCACAGCCCCAGTTCCGACAGCCAGGAGGTGACGGCCTGGGGCGCGCCGTCCATCTGGTCACGTGAGACGGACAGGGCGTGGTCGCTCACCGTGGCGCCCGACGCGGCACCCGCAATGGCCTCCGGGGTCCCGGCCAGGCCGGAACCACCGTGGGTGGAGAAGGGGACGACGGTCTTGCCCTTCAGGTCCGTCTGCTCCAGGAAGGTGTACAGAGGCATTGGGATGTCGGAGCCCCAGATGGGGTGGCCCAGGAAGATCGTGTCGTAGCCGCTCATGTCCGGAAGCTTCTTGATCTGCGGACGCGCTTTGTCGTCCTGCTCCTTCTGCGCCTTGTCACTGAGCCGCTGATGGTCCAGCGGGTAGGCCTCAACGGTTTCGATCCGCGTCGTCTGCGCCCCGGTTTCCTGGGCGATGAGCTGGGCGACGTACTGGGTGTTGCCCAGGGCCTTGCCGTCCACCACGACGACGGAGTTCTCCTCCTCCTCAGTCAGGCCGGTCGTCTTGTCCGTCTCAGGCATGGAGAAGTAGACGACGATCGTGCGCGAGGAGTCGGTTGCGATGGCGACCTGCGTGGTCTGCCCGCGAGGCGCGTCCGCCTCATCCTCCCGTCCCAGGATCGAGCACCCGCCGATGGCCGCAAGGGCTGTGGCTGAGGACAGGGCGATGAAGGAACGGCGCGCAGTAGGTTGCGACATATCGGTGACCTCCAGTTGTCAGGATGTTTCAGAGCGATCGGGTCTCGCTGATGACGAAGCGCTGCTCACGAGCGGCCTCCTTGTACTCGAAGGACGTGGTCATGAACGACTCCGTTCGCGGTAAAGGACGAAGGCGCGTAGAGCGCCTGGACGGTAGGCCCGGACGTGCTCATCACCGCCCCTGTGCGGTGACCGAGCACGTCTCGTCGGAGAGTGTGCGAGCGCTAACTATTCTGCCGGTTCGTTCTGCGCTGCGCCAGGTATCGGCAGTGCCATGTTGCGGACCACTCTCTCGGTGGCTTCCCGGGATCGATCTAGTGCGAATTTCGTACTAACGACGTATGGTGTTGGGCGAAGGCCACGTCACGTTCCCTCACGATGGAGAGCCTTCACTGCGGAGAAGCGAGTCCAGGAGAGTCTCATGAGTCGGATCGTTCAGTACCGGAGGATCGGCGGCCCCGAGGTGTTGGAGGAGGCTGAGGTCCCTGATCCGGAACCGGGCGACGGCGAGGTGCGGGTCGCCGTTCACGCCGTCGGTCTCAACCCCATCGACTTCAAGACCTTCGGCGGGGACCTGCGCGTCGTCGAGAACATTCAGCGCCTGATCCATCCCGTGCGCAACGGCCGCACGCCTCGTTTCCCTCGGGGTGTCGCCCACGACTTCGCCGGCATTGTCGAGGCCGTCGGTGCGGGTGGGGCACGCACGGCGAGTTCGGGAGGGTTGCACGTCGGGGACGCCGTGCTCGGAACCCTGAGGAGCGCTCCGGGTCAGGTGAGCCCCCGGGGCGCGCTCGCCACCGAGCTGATAGCACCCGTCGGTGACCTCACCGTGAAGCCGAAGGACATGAGCTTCGAGGTGGCGGCCTCTCTGGGGGTCGCCGCGCAAACCACCTGTGGGGCGTTCAGGCGACTGGACTTGCAGGCGCAGGACGTCGTGGTCATCAGCGCTGCTGCCGGCGGTGTGGGCTCTCTCGCCGTGCAGGTGGCCGTCAGCCGGGGTGCCACGGTCATCGGGATCGCGAGCGAGCGCAACGCCGACTACCTCCGCCGCCTGGGGGCCATTCCCGTGGCCTACGGTGACGGGCTGCTCGACCGACTGCGCAAGGCTGCGCCGTCACCGGTGACGAAGCTTTTCGACTGCTACGGAGGCGACTACACCGGGCTCGGATTCGCTCTGGGCCTGTCGGGTCACTCCATCGGTACCTTGGTCCCCTCGCCTCGGGCACTCCTGAGGGGCGCGCAGTTCACCGGAGCCCGGCACGCTCAGCCGGGCGATCTTGACGCGGTCGCGCACCTGGTGGCCGACGGGGTGATCACGGTGGAGACAGCCGGCCTGTACCCGTTTACGCTTGAGGCCGTCCGGACTGCTTACGAGGAGCTGGCCGGGGGACATGTCCGCGGCAAGCTCGTTGTCAGCGTGCGTTGACAGGTGCTTTGCACCGATAGCGACGTCGGCTCTGCAGGAGGAGGATCGTTTGGGGCAGCCGCTTCACGATCAGCGTCTGATTCGGGCGCTGCGCGCCATGAACAGCGAGCTGGCCGCCAGCAACCGCGCCGTTGCAGGCCGACTGGGACTCAATGAGAGCGATCTGGCCGTCCTGGACATTCTGCACCGGGAGGGCCCGCAGACGCCGACCGCGCTGGCTCGTCGCACACGGATGGCGACGACGACGATGGCCAGCGTCCTGGGTCGGCTGAGCCGCGACGGATGGATCGAGCGCCGTCCCAGCAAGAAGGACCTGCGTTCCTTCACCATTCAGGTGGCCAGTACGGACCGGCTGGCTACGGTGTTCCGTCCTGCGAACGAGCAGCTGACTGCCCTGGTTCAGGACTGGCCCGCTCCCCAGGTCGATCAGCTGGTCGCCTTCCTCGAGGACGCGACGGCGGTGATCCGTGAGTCAGCGGACCGACTCGCCACCGACTGAAACAACGGATTAGGCATGATCTTCAATTCGTCGACCACTATGCCAACAGGATAGAAACTCCTGAAAACAATTCAACACTCTTCGTTGAGCAGCCTCATCAATACCGTCTCCAGCGACGGTACCCGAGTTTTTGCCGCAGCCCAGACAATTCGACCATCTACACTGCCATACTCATGGGCGATGATATTGCGCATACCAATAATCTGATGAAGGTCGGGAATTTTGTCAGCCGCGTGTTGATCGGATCGCCGTACCCTATTCAGCGCCTCACCGAGGATCTCGATCTGCCGCTCAACAGCAGAGCTCAACATCAGATTTGACAGGTACTCCTCCTCACTCACACCCTGCATGAATCATCCCAGGGCCTGCACTGCCTGAAGAGCATCCCAAACGTGAGCATAGGACTCAGGCCGCATAGACATCCTCAGCGTTCCTCAGCACCGAGGACTTGAAGTAAGGATTCTTGACCGACTCCGCAACGATCAGGTCAATCTTCCTGCCGAAGATCCTCGTCAACTCATCCTGCAGACCAAAGAAATCGGCAAATCGATCCTCGCGCCCCGCTTGGAAGTCAACAAGAAAATCGATGTCGCTGGCATGAGGATCGAAACGATCGGTCAGCACTGAGCCAAAAAGACGCAGTCGAGCAACACCGAACCGGGCGCACGCCGCCGACAGCGCTTGAGCATCAATCGCCACTCTTGCAGACACACGGCTATTCTCTCAGAACTGCTGGAACCTGGCCAGGGAGCTCGGCGCAGCGAAGGCAGACAAGCTCCCCAACCACCATCAGCCCGGAGAAAGGGCCTACCTCACGGCGCGCAGGTAGCGGTCACGGCCAGTGAGGTCCTTACCGGTCTCGGCCTGCTTGAAGCCGGCTCCGAGCGCGGCCGCCCGCAGCAGCGCCCCCTGCTCATGGTCGTGCTCCATGACGAGCACGCCGCCGGTGCGCAGCAGGGCGACCGAGCGCACGAGGACGTCGACCGGGATGTCCAGCCCGTCGGGCCCACCGCCGTAGAGCGCCACGGTGGGTTCATGGCGGGAGGTCTCCGTGTCCTCCACGGCGCCGGCCGGCACGTAGGGCGGGTTGGAGACGACGACGTCGACCAGCCCGTTGAGATCGTGCAGGACCAGCGGGTCGGTGGCGTCGGCGTGGATCACCTCGACACGTCCGGGAACCAGCCGCTCGCAGTTCTCGCGGGCCAGGGCCGCGGCCGTCTCGCTGATCTCGACGGCGACCACCCGGGCGCCCGGCACCTCCTTGGCGATGCAGGCGGCGATCGCGCCCGAGCCGGTGCACAGGTCGGCGGTGAGGACCACTCCCCCGCCGTTGGTCATCACCTCGCGGGCGGCCTCGATGGCGGCTCCGGCCACCACCTCGGTCTCCGGGCGCACGATGAACACGCCGGGGCGGCTGATGAGCTCGGCGCCCCGCAGCCACATGCGCCCGATGATGTGCTGGAGCGGCTCACGGCACTCGCGGCGCAGCACCAGCGCGTCGTAGGCGGCCGGGAAGTCGCCGTCGGCGCCGTCAGCCAGGAGGAGGGCCCGCCCCAGCAGGTGCTCGGCCAGGATCCGGGCGTCGACCTGGGGACTGGTCACTCCGGCCGCCGCCAGCCGTCCGGCCGCCTGGCGCACCAGCGCCCGCAGCCCGTAACGGTCCACCGCGCCCGCCGGCGCGCCGCCGCACAACTCAGGAACCACTGCCCTCACCCACCTGGGATAACCGTTCGGCCTCGTCCATGGCGATGGCCGAGGCGATCACCGGGCCGAGATCACCATCGAGAACGGCATCGAGGTTGTAGGCCTTGAAGCCGGTGCGGTGGTCGGCGATCCGGTTCTCAGGGAAATTGTAGGTGCGGATGCGCTCGGAGCGGTCCACAGTGCGCACCTGACTGCGGCGGGCCTGGGCGGCCTCGGCGGCGGCCTCAGCCGCCCGCTCGGCCAGGAGCCGGGCCCGCAGGACCCGCATGGCCGCCTCCTTGTTCTGCAGCTGGGACTTCTCGTTCTGCATGGACACGACGATCCCGGTGGGCAGGTGGGTGATGCGCACGGCCGAGTCGGTGGTGTTGACGCTCTGTCCCCCCGGGCCCGAGGACCGGAAGACGTCGATGCGCAGGTCCGCGGCGTCGATCTGGAGCTCGCCGGGGTCGTCGGCCTCCGGCATGACCAGGACCCCGGCCGCCGAGGTGTGGATGCGCCCTTGGGACTCGGTGACCGGGACGCGCTGAACGCGGTGGACACCACCCTCGTACTTCAGGTGCGCCCACACCCCGTCCTGGGGCTCCACGGGTCCGCGGGTCTTGATGGCCAGGCGCACGTCCTTGTAACCGCCCAGGTCGGAGTCGGTGGCATCGAGGACCTCCACGGCCCAGCCCTGACGCTCGGCGTAGCGGGAGTACATGCGGGCCAGGTCGGAGGCGAACAGTGCCGACTCCTCACCGCCCTCGCCGGCCTTGACCTCGATGATGACGTCACGGGCGTCGTCGGGGTCGCGGGGCACGAGGACCTCGCGCAGGTGCTCGCCGGCCTCCTGCGCAGCCGTCTCCAGGGCGGGCACCTCAGCCGCGAAGTCCTCGTCCTCGGCGGCCAGCTCGCGGGCGTCAGCCAGGTCCGCGCTGGCGGTCTTCCAGGCCCGGTAGGCGGCCACGACCCTGCCCAGCTCGGCGTAGCGGCGCCCCAGCCGACGCATGGCGCCGGGGTCGGCGGCGGCCGGCCCGGCCATCTCGGCCTCGATGTCCGCGTACTCGGCCAGGAGCGGCTCTGCGGCGGAGAAGTCCTCACTCATGGACTCGGGTTCCTTCACGGGCTAGGAGTCGTGCTGATGCGCGCCGGTGATACGCGGGCGATATGCGAACGACGCCGACGGCGGCTCTGGGAGCCGGCCGCCGGCGTCGTTGGACGCGGCTACTTGCTGCGCTTGCCGTACCGGACCTCGAAGCGGGCAACGCGGCCACCAGTGTCGAGGATCTTCTGCTTGCCGGTGTAGAAGGGGTGGCAGGCCGAGCACACGTCCACGCGGATCTCACCGGAGGTGACGGTGGAGCGGGTCTCGAAGGTGTTGCCACAGGTGCACGTGACCGTGGTGGCCACGTAGTCGGGGTGGATGCCCTGCTTCATAGGTTTCTCCTTAAGCGTCAGAGGGTCCCGGGTCCCACGCGGAAGCGCAGGTGAACCGGAGGCCAGCAGCAGATTTTGCCACCGGCCGCGGCGACCACGCAACGGTTGTGCCGCGTGAGACCGGGCACCCGCCGGGTTCGACTGAGGCCCGAGGAACCTGCACCGAACCCGACTGCGTTACTCGTCCTCGCCGTCGGCCAGCGAGGTGCCGGCCGGGGTGGTCTTGGACAGGACCATGAGGAACTCGGCGTTGGACTGGGTGTCCTTGAGCTTGGACAGCACCAGCTCCAGGGCCTGCTGCTGCTCGAGCCCGGCGAAGAGCCGGCGCAAGCGCCACATGATCTTGAGCTGGGCGGGGTCGATGAGCAGCTCCTCGCGGCGGGTACCGGAGGCCGCCACGTCCACGGCCGGGAAGATGCGCTTGTCGGCGAGCTGGCGCGACAGGCGCAGCTCCATGTTTCCGGTGCCCTTGAACTCCTCGAAGATGACCTCGTCCATCTTGGAGCCGGTCTCCACCAGGGCCGTGGCCAGGATGGTCAGGCTGCCGCCGTTCTCCACGTTGCGGGCGGCGCCGAAGAAGCGCTTGGGCGGGTAGAGGGCTGAGGCGTCCACACCGCCGGAGAGGATCCGGCCGCTGGCCGGGGCCGCCAGGTTGTAGGCGCGTCCGAGCCGGGTGATGGAGTCCAGCAGCACGACGACGTCCTGCCCCAGCTCCACGAGGCGCTTGGCCCGCTCGATAGCCAGCTCGGCCACGATCGTGTGGTCGGAGGCGGGCCGGTCGAAGGTGGAGGCGATGACCTCGCCCTTGACCGTGCGCTGCATGTCGGTGACCTCCTCGGGGCGCTCGTCGACGAGCACGACCATGAGGTGGGCCTCGGGGTTGTTGACGCTGATGGCGTTGGCGATCTGCTGCAGGACGATCGTCTTGCCCGCCTTGGGCGGGGAGACGATGAGCCCGCGCTGCCCCTTGCCGATGGGCGAGACCAGGTCGATGATCCGCGGGGTGACGGCCTTGGGCGTGGTCTCCAGGCGCAGCTGCTCCTGGGGGTAGAGGGGGGTGAGCTTGGCGAACTCGGGACGGCGCTTGGAGCGCTCGGCGTCCATGCCGTTGACGGTCTCGACGCTGACCATCGGGTTGTACTTGACGCGGCCGGCACGGTTCTGGCGGCGGTTGTTGCGTCCGCCCTGGTGGGGCGTGGAGGACTCTCCGCCCTCACGGACCCAGCCGGTCACGGCGTCGCCGGCGCGCAGCCCGTTGTCCTTGATGAGCTGGTTGGAGACGTAGACGTCCTTGGGCCCGGGCAGGTAGCCGGAGGTGCGCAGGTAGGCGTGCTGGTTGTCGGTGACATCCAGGATGCCGGCCACCGGCAGGAGGACCTCGTCCTCACGCGACTGGTTGCGGTTGCGGCCGCTGTTGCCGTCACGGCCCTCGCGGCCGCTCTCACGACCGCCGTCGCGGTCGTCCCGGTCGAAGCGGTCGCGTCCGCGCTTACGGCCCCGACGGCGACGCCCGCCGCGCTCGTCGTCGTAGCCGTCGTTGTCGTCGTTACCGTCACGGCCACGGCGTGAACGCTCCTGGGGCTCGACGACGGAGGTTCCGGTGGCGTCGGCCAGGTCGCGCATGAGGGCGGCCTTGGCATCGGCGTGGTCCTCGGGCGAGTCGGTACGGGGCTCGCGCGAGAAGCGCTCCTGGTTCTCGGGGGCGCCGGCGGAGGCCTGGGCGCGCCGGCGGCCGCGGCGGACCTGGTCCCGGGACGAGCGCTCACCGCGCTCGGAGCGGCCGAAGGAGTCACCGCCATCGCCGGCCTCGGCGCGATCGCCTCGCTCAGAGCGCTCGGAACGCTCCGTGCGCTCGCGCCACCGGCCGCGGGCGGGACGCTCCTCGTCACGACCGGAGCCGCTGCCCGAGTCACCGGTAGAGGAGCTGCTGGAGGATCCGGACCGGTCGGGCAGGTCGATGCCGAGGTCGAGAGCCGGGGAGGACTGCTGCTCCTCGGGGGCACCGGAGGCCGCGGTGGCGCGGCGACGGCGCGAGCGTCCGGAAGCGGTGGTCTGGGTGGGCTCCGGCGAGGACTCGCCGGAGGAGGAGGAGGAAGAGGAGTCGGGGGCGTCGGTCGCCCCGGCGTCGGACGAGGTGCTCGACGCGCTGTGGGTGTCAGGGGCGGAGGAGCCGCGCGCCTGACGGATGGCGGCCACGAGCTCACTCTTTCGCATGCGGGAGATGCCCTTGAGGCCCATGGAGCTGGCAAGCGACTGGAGCTCGGCCAGACGCATGGTGGAAAGCGAGGGCTGGGCGCTGGAGGTCTCGGTCACGAGTGTCCTAACGGTGTGATGACGCTCCGCGGGAGGAGACGTTCAACTGGGGAGACTCCCCCGGAATCGTTCACGGGGAGGGTCATGCACTGCCGGTTCCTGCTGAGGCATGAGCCTCAGGTCCGGGGCTGGTGCGGTCAGCGGCGTGGTGCAATCCGCGCGGCCGACGGCGTCAGCATAGCAGCCCCTTCGCGCAGTGCCTAACGGAACACCGGTGAGCAACGCCGAACACTCCGCCGTTATTCCACACATGCTCGACCCGACCACACCGCCGACCGCCCCCAGATCCTGCCGGGCGCCTCCATCAACCCTCGCGGACGCACCGTAGGGCCCGCGGACGGCCCCAAAGGGGGCAGTCCGCGGGCCCTACGGTGCGTCCGCGGCGTCGGCGACCGGTGAGAACTGGCCCTCACTCGGACATACACAACGGGTCCCTGCTAGGCCCTTGCTCTCCCCGGCCCGACGGCCTCAGCCGCGCCGGCCTCCCAGCAGATCGCCCATGGGTGCGAAGTCGGCCAGCGGGTCGAGCGGGGCGCGCCGTGGGAAGCGCTCGATGAGCGTGGCCAGCTCGCGCCCCGCCCGGGCCACCCGCTCACTCAAGGGGGCCTCGGGCTGGTCCGAGGAGGCCGGTGTCTGCCAGGCGGCCCCGAAGTCCTCACTGGCGGCGAAGACGGCGGTCGTCGTCGGCAGGGCCTTCATGTAGGTGGCCAGCGGCCGCAGCGCCGTCTCGGTGACGAGGCTGTGGCGGGCGGTGCCGGCCGTCGCGCCCAGCAGGACGGGAACGCCCTCGAGCGTGCCGGCGGGCAGCACGTCCATGGCGGACTTGAACAGCCCGGAGTAGGAGGCCTGGAAGACGGGGCTGACCAGGACGACGCCGTCGGCCGCGGCCAGGGCGTCGACGACCTTCTGCAGCTCGGCCGACACCGGCCCTCCCACACTGGCCAGGGCGATGTCCTTGACCAGGGGCCGCAGCCCGATGACCTCGATACTGGCCAGGCGGGAGTCGGCCTCCAGGGCCCTGCGGGTGGACTCGGCCAGCCGCTCGGCGAGCATCTGGGAGGTCGAGGGCTCGGAGACCCCGGCGTGCAGGGCCACGATTCGGCTCAGGCGCCCCATCTGCGTGTTGGCGTAGGCGTCGTAGGTCGGCGAGCCGGCCAGGGACTGGGTGCCCCCGGACGGGGCGACGGGCGCGGCCATACCGGCAGCCATGCCATCCCCCTCCTGCACCTGGCCGGTCGGGTCGAGTGCTTCGCGGTTCATCTCAGATCCTCACTTTCCGGCCCGTGAGCGGGTCGAACTCGTTGGACAGGGAGAAGGGCTCCTCGACCGGAGGCTCGGTCCCCTCCAGCAGGGCACGGTGGCGCGGGTGGAGCGGCGCGTCCGGGACGCCCTCGGGCTTGGTGGACTCCAGCTCGGCGCGCAGCGCCGGGACGATCTCGGTACCCAGGTACTCGATCTGCCTCATGACCTCCCGGTGGGGGACGCCGCCCATGTCGACGTTGAAGGCCTGGCGCTGGTAGTCGCCGATCGCGTCCCGGTAGGTCAGGTACTTCTCGACGATCTGCTCGGGTGTTCCGACGGCGAGCGGCGTGTGGGTCGTCATCTCCTCCAGGCCGGCCCCCTGGTAGACGTAGGTGTTGCGGAAGTAGGGCGTGTAGCGCTCGACGGCCTCGGCCTGGTTCCTGGCGGCGAAGACCTGCCCGCCCAGGCCCACGATCGCCTGCTCGGGGGTGCCGTGACCGTAGAAGGCGAAGCGCTCGCGGTAGAGGTCGACCATCTTCTTGACGTGGTCGATGGGCCAGAAGATGTTGTTGTGCAGGTAGCCGTCCCCGTAGTAGGCGGCCTGCTCGGCGATCTGGGGCGAGCGGATGGAGGCGTGCCACACGAAGGGAGGGACGCCGTCGAGCGGGCGGGGCATGGAGGTGAAGTCCTGCAGCGAGGTGCGGAACTCGCCCTCCCAGTCCACGTTGGTCTCGCGCCACAGGCGGCGCAGCAGGTCATAGTTCTCCACCGCCAGGGAGATGCCCTTGCGGATGTCCTTGCCGAACCAGGGGTAGACCGGCCCGGTGTTGCCGCGCCCCATCATGAGGTCGACGCGACCGTCGGACAGGTGCTGGAGGTAGGCGTACTCCTCGGCCAGGCGCACCGGGTCGTTGGTGGTGATGAGGGTGGTCGCGGTGGTCAGGAGCAGCGACTCCGTGCGCGCGGCGATGTTGGCCAGCAGGGTCGTGGGCGACGACGGCGCGAAGGGCGGGTTGTGGTGCTCCCCGGTGGCGAAGAAGTCCAGGCCCACCTGCTCGGCCAGGACCGCCATCTCGACGGTGTTCTTGATGCGCTGGTGCTCACTGGGGGCCTTGCCGGTGGCCGGGTCGGTGGTGATGTCTCCGACCGTGAAGATTCCGAACTGCATGACACGTCCTTTCTCTACCTCTGCACCGGTTCGATGCTCGTTCCTTGCTGACTGATGAAACCGGAGACATCCATAGTTTATTTCTCAACTACTCGAGTGTGACGCGCTCCCCATCGCGGGGCCGAGCCGGCAGAGATGAGGGCGGAGTCATCGGGTAGGAGCAGAGGCAGACACGGAGTGGGGGCGCCCTCTCGCTTGAGGGCGCCCCCACTCGGGAAGCGATGCGGAAACAGCCGGCTGCGGCTCAGGAGGTCAGGACCGCACCACGGGTGTCGATGCCGGGACTGAGCACGCTCCAACCGTGGTTCTCCAGGGCGAAGCGGGTCTGGTCGGCCAGGGTGGACAGGACGAGCACCGTGGGCCCCGCCCCGGAGATGACGGCGGGGTACCCCTGCTCGCGCAGGGAGTCCATGACCGCCATGGAGGCGGGCAGGACCCCGCGCCGGTACTCCTGGTGAAGCCGGTCCTCGGTGCCGGCCATGAGCAGGTCGGGGCGTCCGGCCAGCGCCAGCATGAGCACGGCCGCCCGGGAGGTGTTGAACAGGGCGTCCTCGCGCGGCACGGAGACGGGCAGGACCTGGCGGGCCTCCTTGGTGGACAGGCGCGTGGTAGACGGCGGAATGAGCAGACTGACCCCCAGGGAGGCGTCCACGGGCATGGGCGCCATGCGCGGGTGCCCGCCGCGCTCGACCCAGGCGACGGTCGCGCCCCCGAAGACGGCAGGGGCGACGTTGTCGGGGTGCCCCTCGAAGTCGGTGGCCAGGGCGAAGATCCGGTCGTCGCTGAGGGCCTCCGGCTCGGAGATGAGGCCGCGCGCCAGCATGAGCCCGGCCACCGCCGCACTGGCCGAGGACCCCATGCCTCCACCGTGGGGGATCCGGTTGACGCAGCGCATCTCGAAGCCGGCCTGCGGGGCGCCGACGGCGTCCAGGCCGGCCCGCAGGGCCTGGACGACCAGGTTGTCGTCATCGGTGGGGACCGTCTCGGCGCCGACGCCCTCGACGATGACCCGTGTGATGCCGGTGATCGGCCGTACCGAGACCTCGTCGTAGTAGCGGAACGCCATGCCGAAGGAGTCGAAGCCGGGCCCCATGTTCGCCGTCGTGGCCGGAACGCGGACGGCGGCGCGCTCGTAGACGATGCGCATGTCACTCACCCTCGACGCGTTGGATGGAGACGATCTCGGCGACCCGGTCCGAGGCGCGCAGTCCCTCGACGGCGGCATCGAGGTGGAAGACCGGGGCCGGGTGGGTGACGAAGGTGACGACGGCCTGGTCGTCGCTGCCGTCGGCGGTGACGTAGGCGCTCTGGCGCACCGAGTTGATGGAGACCCCGTTCTCGGCGAAGACGGAGGCCATGGCGGCCAGGGAACCGACGGCGTCGTCGGAGCGCAGCTGGATCTGGTAGCGGGTGACGGCCGCCTCCGGGCCGAGGACGGGCAGGTGCGCGTAGGACGACTCGCGGGGAGCCTGCCCGCCGTGGACCCGGTGGGCGGCGGCGGCGACGACGTCGGACAGGACCGCCGAGGCGGTCGGGGCTCCTCCGGCGCCCTGCCCGTAGAACATGAGGCGCCCGGCGCTCTCGGCCTCGACGAGGACGGCGTTGTAGGCGCCGTGGACGCTGGCCAGCGGGTGGTCACTGGGCACCAGGGCGGGGTGGACTCGCACGGAGACTCCGTGGGCGTGCTCGTCGTCGCGCCGCTGGGCGATGGCGAGCAGCTTGAGCTCGCAGCCCGAGGCGTGGGCCTCGCGGATGTCGTCGGCGGTGACCTCGCGGATGCCCTGGACGGAGACGTCGTCGAGACCCACCCGGGTGTGGAAGGCCAGCGAGGCGATGATGGCCGCCTTGGCGGCGGCGTCCAGGCCGTCGACGTCGGCGGTGGGGTCGGCCTCGGCGTAGCCCAGCTCCTGGGCGGTGGCCAGGGCGGTCTCGAAGGACAGGCCCTTGGTGCTCATCTCGTCGAGGATGTAGTTGGTGGTGCCGTTGACGATGCCCAGCACGCTGGTGACGCGGTCCCCGGCCATCGACTCGCGCAGCGCGTAGACCACCGGGATGGCACCGGCGACGGCGGCCTCGTAGTAGAAGTCGGTGCCGGCGGCGGCCGCGGCGGCGTAGAGCTCGGGGCCGTGGGCGGCGATGAGTGCCTTGTTCCCGGTGATGACGCTGGCCCCGGCCTTGAAGGCGGCCAGGATGAGGGTGCGGGCCGGCTCGATGCCGCCGATGAGCTCGATGACCAGGTCGTTTCCGGTGGCGACGGCGGTGGCGTCATCGGTAAGGAGGTCTCGGGGGACGGAGACGTCGCGCGGCGCGTTGACGTCGCGTACGGCAACGCCAGTGATCTCGAGGCGCGCACCGGAGCGGGCGGCGAAGTCGTCTGCCTGCTCGGTGAGCAGACGGATGACCTGGCTGCCGACGGTCCCGGCGCCGAGGACGCCGACGGTGAGGGTGCGCTGGGCGGGTGAAAGCTCCTGAGCCACGGGATGACCACCTTGCTGTGTTGCGTGCCGTGCGCGGGCACTTCGACTGGGTGATGCGATGGAGCCGGGCACGACGGGGACGTCCGTCCGGCTGTCCGCCTGTGCTGGCGGTCGCTGCGGGCCAGCATAAGGGTCATCGCCCTCAGGAAGCGTGCACGTCCGCCTGCGGGTACGCGGCCCGGGATCCTCAGCGGCGCCAGATGATCTGCTTGAGCAGTCGACCGATCACCCGAGTCAGACTCGTGGGCATCGGAAACGCCCCGTCGTCGGGCCTGGCCCACGCCGGGGGCGGCTGCTCCAGGGAGGAGACGAAGGAGCTCAGAGAGGAGGGTGAGGACGATGTGGTGGCGCTCATGCCTCAAGGCTAGGGACCGGCGTGCCAACGACGTGACCCCCGAGAGAACGATTGATGGGGAGGAGCACTCACCCCTAGGGCTGAGTCAGCCCGTTGACTGCTCCTGCTCGAGGCAGACAGTCACTGCCGGGCAGGAGGGCCTCTGGGAAGGCGACCACCGCTCAACGCCAGTGGTCCCGCCCGGGTGAACCGGACGGGACCACTGGACTTTTGCAGAGCGCTCAGGCTCGAGAAGCGGTTACCCGCGTTCAGGAGGCCTTGCAGCGGCGAGCCATGAGCAGGGCGCCACTACCCAGGCCGGCACCGGCGAGCAGCAGGAGCGCAACGGCGTTAGCACCGGTGTGCGCCAGCGGCGGGGTGCTGGACGGCGTGTTCGGGGTGGAGGTGGGCGGAACCGGAGCGGCCGGAGTGGTCTGCGGAGCACCCGGGGTGCTCGGCGGCGCCACGGTGGCCGGCGGGTTCGACTCGGTGGGCGGCAGCTGCGTGGTGGTCGGCGGGGTCGTGGTGGTGGTCGTCGTGTTGGTCAGGGAGACCTTGACGACCTCCTGGTCGCGGATGGTGAAGGTGTTGGTGTTCTGACCGTCCACGGAGAAGGCGGGCTCGCCCCAGCCGTAGCCGGAGGCGGCGGGCTGAGCCTTGGAGGTGTCCTCACTCAGCGTGATCTTGGTGCCCACGGGGAAGGTGCCCTCGAAGGCGACCGGCTCACCCGGCTTGACCGTGATGGAGGAGGTGCCGGTGCGGCCCTCGCCGGTGGCCTTCTGACCCTCGGGAGCCTTCCAGTCAGGGTAGGAGCTGGCGGCGACCGGCAGCTCGTAGGCGACGTCGACGACGAAGGAGGAGCCGGCGGCCTGTGCGGCGGCACTGCCCTCAACGACCTTGGTCACGCTGAAGCCGCCGAAGCCGGGCTCCATCTGGACCGAGATGTCGAAGTACTGGACGTAGGACTGCTGCTGGGTGCTGGTCAGGTCAGTGCCGTTGAGGTTCACGGTGTTCTCGTAGGCGGCACCCTGGGTGGCGGCGACGGCGTTGCCGTTGGCGTCCACGAAGGAGACCGGGTACTCCAGGGTGAAGTTGGTGCCGTTCTGGAAGGGACCGGTCACCTCGTAGGTGGCGGTGCGGCTGTCCTCGGAGTAGCTGGCCTTGACGTCGAAGTCACCGTACTGGGTGGTGGAGTCCTGGCCGGCGGCGTTGGTCACGGGGATGGACTTGCCGTCCGCGGGACGCAGGTTGAGGACCGTGCGGGTGGCGTCGGCCTGGTTGAAGCTCATACCGCCGCCGAGGGTGTCGGTGAAGACGATGGTCTGGCGGGAGCCGTCGAAGGTCTTGCCGAGCTTGTCACCAGTGGTCTGGTTGGTCCCGAAGTTCACACCCCAGGTCAGCTCCTTGTAGTTGTTGTAGAAGCTGGAGGCCCACTTGGTGAGCTCCCAGTTGCTCTCGTCAGGGCCGCCGATACCGCCGCCACCGGGCAGGGTGACAGCGGTGGTCATGCCGTTGGCGGTCAGGTCGACGGTCTGCGCGTCGGTGGTCTTGGCGACCGCCACCAGGGCGGACCCGCTGCCCTTGAAGTTGTGGAAGCCGGCGGCCTTGAGCTCGTCAACCTTGGAGTTGAAGGTGCAGGTGACGTCCTTGACGGTGAGGGTGCAGGTGCCGACCTCGACGTCCTTGCCGCCGTACTCGACGGTCATCGGGTGGGTGGCGCTGTTCTGCAGGTTGGTGAAGTACTCACCCAGACCGATCGTGAAGGAGTCGCCCGACTTGAGATTGGCGTCGACGCCGCTCCAGTCGAAGCTCAGGCGAGCGAGGTCGTAGTAGTTGAGCTTTCCTTCCTGCTCAACGTTGTTGCCGTCCACACGTGTCAGAGACAGGTTGGAAACGTTGACGCTCTTGTTCTCGTCGGCGCTCGCCTGGGGCGAGAGCTGGGACATGATCGCGACAAGGAAGAGAGCAAGGATGGCGACGAGTCCCCTCACCGCCCCTCGTGAGAGGGCCGGCCGAGAGGTGGCGCCCGTGGACAATGTGTTCATGGGATCTCCGGATTCCTGGCATAGATGACAAGGGTCTGCCTCGTGAACCACCACCGGACGCTTCCACCAGCCGTTCAGGAGACGGAAAGGCTGCCCGTGATGACAAAGACCACTGTTTCACAAACCGACTGTTTGGGAGTAGCGAACACACAAAACACGCACGAGGTCACAATCTCAACACAACTGTGATCTAGGTTTCAGACAACCGGCACGACGCGATCTTGTAGGTATTCCACAACATTCATGTGCTGTACCTGTGCTGGCACTGTGCCCCTCCTATCAGAGAGACCGCGTTGCGGTTGTTCCAAGCCTCCAAACAGACAGCCTTCATCTCTGTTGAGCCACAGTTGCCTTCAGCATTTTCTCAGACGACTACCGCCTTCAGACCTCTTGCACCTACCTGTTGGGACACACTCAGGGGCGCCGTCGAGGCAGGAGCTGTTCCTGGAACGACGGCGCCCCTGTGAGACGCTCGGTGAGACGTGAGGAGCGTCAGCCCTCCAGACGCAGCAGGTCCTCGAGCTCCCTCCGGATCTCCAGCGACTCCAGGTAGGCAGCCACCACCGCATCCCAGTCACCACGAGCCCGAGCCACCCGCCCCACATTATCTAGGACAACCGACAGATCCCGACGAGCCTCCGAAGTCCCCAACGACTCCGCTAAGCCCCTCCGGATCTTCAGGGATTCCCTGTAAACTGACTCCGCCAAATCCCAGTCGCCACGAGCATGAGCCATGTCACCCACATGATCGAGGGCAACCGCCAGGTCTCGGCGACCCTCCGGCGTCCCCAGCTCCTCCACGAGCCCCCGAATCACTCCCAGCGACTCCTGGTAAGCAGTCTCTGCAGCATCCCAGTCACCACGGGTCTCGGCCACCCGCCCCACATTGCCCAGAGCGACCGCCAAGTCGCGTTGAGTCTCCGGCGTCCCCAGCTCCTCCACGAGCCCCCGAATCACTCCCAGCGACTCCTGGTAAGCAGTCTCTGCAGCATCCCAGTCACCACGGGTCTCGGCCACCCGCCCCACATTGCCCAGAGCGACCGCCAAGTCGCGTTGAGTCTCCGGCGTTGCCAACGACCCTGCTAAGTCTCTCCGGATCTTTAGGGACTCCTGGTAAGCAGTCTCTGCAGCATCCCAGTCACCACGGGTCTCGGCCACCCGCCCCACATTGCCCAGAGCGACCGCCAAGTCGCGTTGAGTCTCCGGCGTTGCCAACGACCCTGCTAAGTCTCTCCGGATCTTTAGGGACTCCTGGTAAGCAGTCTCTGCAGCATCCCAGTCACCACGGGTCTCGGCCACCCGCCCGACGCTGTTCAAGGCGATCGACAGGTCACGGCGGGACTCCGGCGTCCCCAACTCCTTCTCCAGCCCCCGAGCCAGCCCCAGCGACTCCTGGTAAGCAGCCTTAGCCGAGGTCCAGTCACCACGGGTCTCGGCCACCCGCCCGACGCTGTTCAAGGCGATCGACAGGTTACGTTGAGTCTCCGGCGTTGCCAACGACTCTGCTAAGTCTCTCCGGATCTTTAGGGACTCCTGGTAAGCAGTCTCTGCAGCATCCCAGTCACCACGGGTCTCGGCCACCCGCCCGACGCTGTTCAAGGCGATCGACAGGTCACGGCGGGACTCCGGCGTCCCCAACTCCTTCTCCAGCCCCCGAGCCAGCCCCAGCGACTCCTGGTAAGCAGCCTCCGCGGCATTCCAATCACCACGAGCCCGAGCCACATCGCCCTTATTGTCCAAAGCCACCGATAGATAACGGTGCGCCTCAGGCGTCCCCAACGACTCCTCCAGCCCCCGAGCCAACCGTTCCAGCTCCCGAGCTGCTGGTTCGGCAACGTCAACAGCTCCGAAAGTCATGGCGATGTCCAGAACCGCATCCGCCACCTGAGAGCGGAGAGGGGCCGGAAAATCAGCGAGGGTCTCCAGGACGGCCTTGAGATTCACCTCCACGGTGACGGCGTCGTCGAGCAGACCGCCGATCTCGGCGCCGGTCAGTCCTCTGAATGCCGACGCCAACGGAGATGGATCCTCGGGCAGAGCATCCAGGACCTCTCTGGCCCTCCAGGGCTCGGTAGGCAGCAGACGCCGGGCCCGGTCCGTCTCCCGGATGGTGATGGCGAGTTCGGGTGTCCGCCGATCCGAAGGAACAGTAATACTCCAGGTAGAGCGATGCCGAGAACCATCGTTTGCTCCCACGGAGCTAGAACTGTCGTCCTCTTCGCGGCGCTGCGGCCGGTCCACCAGTTCCCTGGAACTGGAACCGATGACGCAGGTCAAGGACCGGATGGACCACAGGTCTGCGGCCTCGTGGGAGGCGTCACCGAGCAAGGCGAACGGCCCGCAGACGATGACGCATCCGCTCCCGGGACGAGCCAGGCGTATCCGCATCTCGTTGAGTGCGTACAAGACGCTACGACGTACCTCGTCATCCCACAGATCCAGGAAGAGAACACCGGGAACGGGGAGGTGGCGGCTCAGCCATGAGGTCAGAAGCCACTCCGGTTCAGACCAGGGCTCATGAGCCCGTTGGCACCACAGTGCGGCACGTTCCTTCATGTCCTGAGTCTGGGCACGAGTCTGTGTCGCAATCATCACGACGGTGGGCTCATTCCTCGTCCACTCCAAGTGGCGGCGCAGATCGGACCAGGCATGGTCGACGCTCACCGTCGAGGGGGCAGTCGGGACGCGCATGCTAGCCCTCGTCGAGAAGGCTCTCCAGCAGGGGGTGCACCCCGAACCAGTCGACCGTTCCGTTGCGATAACACAACACGTACCCGAGTGCCTGGAGAGTCCAAGCCTCCGAGGTCAGTTCCCGAGGCACGATGAGCTGGTGAGTCTCCTTCACTTGGCGAAGAATCGTCCACTGCTCCTGAGTCAACCCGGCGACGGCCTGAGAACGCTGCTGGCGCTCGACCTGGTCGACGTCCTCGGGGCTCACGGGAAGCGGGCCGTTCTTGAGCAGGAGGCTCGAGACCAGCCGGAACAGCTCACGGAACAGGCCACCTGAGGCTCGGATCACCCGGTCCACCTCCGCCCCCAGGAGCCGTTCCACGTCACCGTCCGGGGCACGCTGGGCCAGCACCTGACGCAGCAGGTCGATGCCCTCCTGGCAGTTCTCGCCACTGCGCTCCCGCACCTTGACATTGAGAACCGGCCAGATCTCACCACCCCACCCGGTGGGTTTGACGTACACCGGCACCGTATAGACCACGTGCATCCCGGGCAGTGCCAGCTCCGAGGCGTAGAGGGAGAACATCGACTCCACGGAGTCACGGACCTCGTCGAAGGTGGATGACCGCCCCCGATAGTGCTCAATGGAGTCGACGATGAAGACCGGCGTCTTGTTTGCAGGGAGGCTACTCACGAGATCGCTGAAGAAGGCATGCATCTCCTCCTTGAACGTCTTGCGGTTGGACTCCAGGGCCTTCTTGACCTGCGCCCGGAAACTCTCGTCGTCGCGAAGCGTCGCCCTCAGGTCAAGAGAGGCCGGTCCCCCGTTGACGGAGGCGCTGACCTCGGCATCAATGTTGAGGCGCTGGAAGAAGGTCTGAACCCGACGGTACAGCTTCTGCTTGAGTCCGTCGATCGCCTCGCAGTTGTCAACGAAACCGGCCGCGAGGCCAATGAGAAAGGTTCCCACTTCCAGTGGAAGCTCGGTGTTGAAGTAATCCTCGATGTCGAAGTAGACGGGGACGTAGACGTTACGATCGAGCTCCTGGCATAGCCGCAGGAGCTCGGTGGTCTTTCCAGCGCCGCGATAGCCTGAGAGCAGTTGGACCGAACCACCGGCGGTGAAGTCGATCGCGGTGGCGATCTCCGCAACCAGGTCCGGTCCGGCCGGACCGTCGGGCTGGTCGTAGATCGGGACATAGTAGCGCTCGAACTCCTCTTCCTCGCTGAGGAGCCGAGCACCTTGATAGACGTTCAGCGCTCTGTAGAAGGCTCTGCGGTAGTCCCGGTCACTGTCACCCATGCCCGGAGTCTATACGGGCCTCAGCCCTCCAGACGCAGCAGGTCCTCGATGGTCTCAGGACGCAGGATCCAGCCGGACTCGCCCTCGCGGACCCAGCGCACGCCGGGGCGGGTGAAGAGGTTGTAGCTGGAGGCCATGGATCGCCCGTAGGCGCCGGTGGCGGGCACGGCCAGCACGTCGCCGACGGCGAGGTCAGCGGGCAGGTCCACGTCCCGGACGACGACGTCGCCGGACTCGCAGTGCTTGCCCACCACCCGGCTGCGCACCAGTCCGGCCTGCGGGTCGGGGCGGCGGTTGGCGACCAGGGCCGTGTAGGCGGCCTCGTAGAGGGCGGGGCGGATGTTGTCGCTCATGCCGCCGTCAATGCTGACGTAGAGGCGCGAGGTCCCCTCCCCCAGCTCGACGCGCTTGAGACCGGTGACGGTGTACAGCGTGACCGTCGTCGGGCCGGCGACCGCGCGGCCGGGCTCGATCGAGACGGTGGGGACCTCGTCTCCGAGGCGCTCGCAGGTCTCACGCACGGCCTCGGCGAGGGTGCGGGCGACCTGCGCCGGTGAGGGCGCTACGGGGTCGGCGCCGGTGTAGGCGATGCCGTAGCCGCCGCCCAGGTCGACCTCCGGGCACAGGTGTCCGGTGTCGACGGCGACCTCGTGGCGCAGGCCGAGCACCACGCCGACGGCCTCCCGAAAGCCGGCCAGGTCCAGGATCTGGGAGCCGATGTGGGAGTGCAGCCCGTGCAGCTCGAGCTCGGGGGCGGCGATGATCGCGTCGATGGCCTGACGGGCGGTCCCGGCGTGGACGGAGAGGCCGAACTTCTGGTCCTCGTGGGCGGTGGAGATGTACTCGTGCCCGCCGGCGTGGATACCGGTGGTCAGGCGCACCATGACCTTGCCGGTCTCCTCGGGCCCGTAGACGCCACTGGCACGCAGGTCACGCACGGCACGGACGGCAAGCTCGATCTCCTCGAGGGAGTCGAGGACAACGTGGCCCAGGTGATGGGTGAGGGCGACGGCGATCTCCGCCTGCGTCTTGCCGTTGCCGTGCAGGCCCACACGGGTGGCGGCCATAGTGGCCTCCACCCCGTCCACCTCCTGCAGGGCGGCGAGGGACACCGCGAGCTCGCCGCGGCTGGCCGCGTCGATGCCCATGCCCTCCTCCAGGACCCACCGGGCGACCGTGGTGGTGAGGAAGGCCTTGCCGGCGTAGAAGGCCTCACCGCCGCGCAGTCCGTACCCGGACCAGAACTCCTCGGCCACGGCGGCGCTCCAGGCGGCGGCGCGGCCGCGCAGGTCAGCCTCGTCCAGGACGAAGACGGGGCTGGGGGCGTCGGTGAGGATCTCGGAGACACTCAGCCCGCCCAGGGCGAGCTCGCCGTCGGGTGTACGCCGTGCGGTCGTTGGCCACAGGTCGGGGCGGTCCTCGGGCTCGGGGCAGGCCAGGGCCCCAAGTGGCGGCTCACCGGCGGGAATCTGGTTCGTCATGGTGTCACATCCTCTCAGGTGCGGAGACGCCCAGCAGGCCGAGTCCGTTGGCCAGGACCTGCCCGACGGCGTCGTTGAGCCACAGGCGGGCTACGTGGCCGGCGTTGACGGCGTCGTCCCCACGGGGGGTGACGCGGGTGGCGCCGTACCAGGTGTGGTAGGCGGCGGCCAGCTGCTCGAGGTAGCGGGCCACGCGGTGCTGCTCGCGCAGGGAGGCGGCCTGAGCCACGGTGGCGGGGAACTGGGCCAGGACCCCCAGCAGGGCGGCGTCGGCCGGGTCGTCCAGGGCCGAAGGCTCGAAGGGGGCCTCATTCGGGTCGCGGCTCACACCGTGCTCGGCAGCGTTACGGGCCACGTTGCGGGTGCGGGCGTGGGCGTACTGGACGTAGTAGACGGGGTTGTCGGAGGTGGAGGAGGCCAGCAGGTCCAGGTCGATGTCGATCATGGAGTCCATGGAGGAGCGGGCCAGGGCGTAGCGGGCGGCGTCCACGCCGACGGCGTCGACCAGGTCCTCCAGGGTGACGATGGTGCCGGCTCGCTTGGACATGCGCACCGGGACGCCGTTGCGCACGAGGTTGACGAGCTGGCCGATGAGGATCTGCATGTTGGTGCCAGGGGTGTCCCCGAAGGCCGCGCACATGGCCATCATCCGGCCGATGTAGCCGTGGTGGTCGGCGCCCAGCAGGTAGATGGCGCAGTCGGCGCCGCGCTCGCGCTTGTCCAGGTAGTAGGCGAGGTCGGCGGCGAAGTAGGCGGCGTTACCGTCGGACTTGATGAGGACACGGTCCTTGTCGTCGCCGAAGTCGGTGGTGCGCAGCCAGGTGGCGCCGTCGCGCTCCTCGATGACGCCCCGCTCGCGCAGGCGGGCGATGGCGCGCTCGACGGCGCCGGAGGTGTGCAGGGAGTCCTCGTGGAAGAAGACGTCGAAGTCGGAGCGGAAGGCATGGAGCTCGGCCTTGACGGCGGCGAACATGAGGTCGACGCCGCGGGCCCGGAAGACCTCGGCGGCCTCGCCGTCGGGCAGGGTGGCCGGGTCGGGGCGGCCGGCGGCCAGCTCGTCGGCGGTCACCTGCTGGGCGATCTCGCCGATGTAGGCGCCGCCGTAGCCGTCCTCGGGGGTCTCCTGGCCGCGTGCGGAGGCCAGCAGGGAGCGGGCGAAGCGGTCGATCTGGGTGCCGTGGTCGTTGAAGTAGTACTCGCGGGTGACGGTGGCGCCGCAGGCGGCCAGGATCCGGGCCAGGGAGTCGCCGACGGCGGCCCAGCGGGCGCCGCCCAGGTGCACCGGGCCGGTGGGGTTGGCCGAGACGTACTCGAGGTTGATGTGCTGGCCGCTCAGGGAGTCGTTGCGACCGTAGGCCTCGCCGGCCTCGACGATGGAGCGGGCGAGCTCACCGGCGCTGGCGGCGTCCAGACGGATGTTGAGGAAGCCGGGGCCGGCGACCTCCACGGAGGCGACGCCGTCGAGGGCCTCAAGGCGGGGAACGAGGAGATCCGCCAGATCGCGCGGCTTGGTGCCCGCCTTCTTGGCCAGCTGCATGGCGACGTTGGTGGACCAGTCGCCGTGGTCGCGGTTGCGGGGGCGCTCAACGCGAGGGTCGGGGATCTCGGCGGCGGGCAGGGCGAGGGAGCCCTCGGCGGAGGCCTCCTCCAGGACGGTGCGGATGGCTGCGGCAAGCTCTTCTGGAGTCACGCGCGTCAGCGTACCGTCATCGGCCGGGCCGGATCGCGAGGGAGGCCGGCGACCGCGGGGCTTCGTGGGACATGTCGCAGTCGTCCGTCAGTTTCGCTCCTGGGGCGGGACGCTGGTACAGTCACGCCTCGGGCCCCGGTAGCTCAGTGGATAGAGCGTCTGCCTCCGGAGCAGAAGGTCGCAGGTTCGAATCCTGTCCGGGGCACCACCCCCGAGCCCCCGTCGCCACCCGCGGCGGGGGTTTCCTCGACCTTGCGAGGCAGCAGAGAGGCGGGGTCAACGCCGAGGAACTCGGCCGTGAGAATCAGGTCCTCGACGCTCCACCCTGTGGTGCCCTGAAGCTTGCGGCTGACCGCAGGGCCGGTCATTCCAAGGTGACTGGCGAGGCTGCGGCGAGTCTTGTGAAGCAGGAACAGCCCCTGGTTCACGGCGGCGCCGACGGCCTCGTGGACGGTCAATGAATCGGTGTCCTGAACTGATGCAATGGTCATACGACAAGTGTAGTTCGTGACGAGAAGTTACATCTGGATCTTGACATACCCCCTCGCCCCATGTCGTTCGTATGGCACAATGAAGGGGAGTCGAGCACCACTCATGCCCGACTCCCCAGACTCTTCTGGGATGTTGACATCAACGTCTAAGGACGCTGATCAGAGCCGCAAGGGCCCAGATCAACGGCGGAACAGTTTCCAAGGCCGTCCGCCAGATCTGGGCTCTTTGCCTGCCCGTCATCCCCTTACGCGCCACCGCTCGACGACGTCGGCGCTTCCGGTTCTTCGACATGCCCAGAGGTCACCTCCTCTCGGTGCACTCCCCGGCAGAGCGTCTTCTGCATTGACCCGGGGTTACGCCGTGGAGGCATCACAATCATGACAGGAGACAGTGACCTGAGTTGGCTCATTTAGTGTCGTGGTGGATGTTGTTGAGGGCTTGGATGAGGTCGGGTGGGAGTGGGGCGGCGGCTGTGAGGGTGTGTCCGGTGATGTTGATGGTGATGGTGCGGTAGCGGCGGGCGGTGGTGATCAGGCGTCTGGTGGTGATCAGGCGTCTGATGGACCAGCCGGTGGTGTTCTCCAGCCATCGGGCCATGGCCAGGGCGGCGGTGACGATGGTCAGGTGGGCCTCGATGGACTGGCGCAGGTGGTGGTAGATGGGGCGTGCTCTCAGGTCGGACTTGGACATGCGGAAGGACTTCTCGATGTTGTACAGGCGGTGGTAGGCACCGATGACCGTCTCGGGGTCGGGGTTGGGCAGGTTGGTGACGTATCCCTTCCACCCGGCCAGGGTCCGGGCCCGTGTCTCCAGGTCGCGGTTGATGCTCCTGGTGGCGCCGGACAGGTGCACGAAGCGGTTGCGTTTGACGGGGATCTTTCCTGCGACGGCTTTCTCGGCCTTGGCGACCTGGGTGTCGATCCCGTGTAGCGTGCGTCGGGCCCTGTCGGCGCTGTAGCGGTAGCAGATGGTCTCGTCACGGCGCTGGTCGCTGGCTCCGGCGGGCCAGGGCTGGGTCAGGGTCAGCCCGTCGGGGACGTCCTGGTCGGGGTGGCTGTCGTGCCAGGAGCTGATCACGTGGGGGACGCGTGAGGTGCGTGAGCCCAGCACGTAAGACAGGCCGGCTGCCTCCAGGGCCTGCTTGTTGGCGGCGCCGATCATCCCGGCGTCGGCGACGACCACCACGTCGTCGAGGTTGTAGGCGTTCATGAAGTCGTTGATCGTCGGGATCATGGTGGCGGTCTCGGCCTTGTTGCCCTCAAAGGCCTCGGCCCGTAGAGGGAACCCGGTCTCGTCGGTGAGCAGCCCTACCGTGATCTGCGGCTCCAGGCGTCTTTCCTTCGAGAAGCCCGGCTCGCGGAAACCGTCGGCCTTGTCGGTCTCGAAGTACAGGGTCGTCACGTCGAACAGGACCAGCGAGGCCCGGTCGATGCGGGCGCGTCCGGCCAGCAGGCGCGACAGGCCCCGGGTGAACTCCTCAGCGGCGTAGCGGGGCAGATGACGCTTGACCGTGGCGTAGGACACCGGCGTCAGACCTGCCTCGGCCAGGACCCGCAGGGAGTCCTGCTTGCTGGTCGGCTCGATCAGCCTGGCGGTAACGAGCTGGCGGAAGACCTCGTCAGCACCACCGAGCCCGTCCAGGCCCACTGCCTTCCAAGCCGCTTCCAGCGTCTCCAGGAGCACTCCCATCCGGTTGGAGGTGATCGGCGCTACGCGCCCGGCCCCAGCCAGCGCCTGCGGTCCCTTTCCCCCGACGTCCGCACCGTTCAGGCCCGGCAGGTCAAGGCCGAGCTGGCCAGCGTTGAGACGCTGCCTGGCGACCTCCTTAAGCGCCGCCAGCTCAGCATCGTCATGGGCTGAGCCGATGTGCTCGATGCTGCGGGCTCCTTTGCGGGAGGAGTACACGATCTGCACCGCACGGGCCCCCGACGCCGTCCTGACCGCGCGAACGTACGGACTCATACCCCCACGTTAGTGCGCACCCCCACCCACGCAACCCGCACAATCCCAACCACAACCACACCCCCAGCGACCCAACCACCCCGCAATGAGCCAAGTCAGGTCACAATCATGACAGGAGACAGTGACATTTCTGCGCCCTGATCCAGTGAGAGGTCATATCCGTGGGTGGACACGAAAGTGCACCGTGTTCCGCTGACGCCCATCCGTACTGCACGAGGACGGGGTGCTACTGGGGGAGGTCCGGGTGCACTCCACGAGGACCGGAGTCCCGTGCAGTGCGGTCAGCTCCCGGCCATTGCAACCCCGACCTCGTGCAGTAGGTGCCCGGCTCGGCCTGCGACGCCGTCGGCCGTCACTGGACGGGACTGGGTGGGACGAACGGCGGGTGCCGGGAGCCGACGCGGCTCAGCCCAGGGCCTGGAGGGCGAGGTCAGCCCAAAGTCTGGAGGGCGAGGGTGGGGACGTCGGTCATGATGGCGTCGACGTTGAGGTCGGCCAGCCGGCGCATCTGGGCCGGCTCGTCCACCGTCCACACGTGGACCTCCAGGTCGGCGGTGTGCGCGGAGGCGACGAAGCGCCGGGTGATCACCGGGACGCCGTGGTAGCTCTCGGGGACCTGGACGGCGTCGGCCCTCCCCCGGGTCCAGCCCCAGCGGGTCTGCGGCAGCGGGACGGCCGCCTCGCTGCGCAGCATGAGCCCGAGCACGTCGCTGACGCCCAGGGAGGTCATGGCCCGGGGCTCCTGACGACGCAGCACGGCCAGCCGCCGGGCGGAGAAGGAGGCGAAGCGAACCCGTTCGAGGGCCTCGGCGTCGCGCACCGTCTGCAGGGCGGCCTGGACGACGCTGGAGTCCTTGAGGTCGACGTTGAACCTCATCGTCGGGTGGGCGCGCAAGGCGTCGTCGAGTCTGACGAAACCGCGCCCGTCGCCGGAGTCGAGGTCGGCCAGCTCGGCCCACATCACCTCGCGAACGGTGCGGGGGTCGTTCGCGGTCCGGCGCAGGTCCTCGTCGTGGCTGAGGACGACGATGCCGTCGGCGGTCAGCCGCAGGTCGGTCTCCATCCACTCCAGCCCGAGCGCGGCCACGTGCTCGACGGCGCTCCAGGTGTTCTCAGGAACCTCGCGCCCGCCGCCGCGGTGGGCGATGACGGCAGGACGGCGGGTTCGTGACGCGGCAGGCGGCACAGTGGGTCTCCCTCAGCTGCAGTTGGTGGTGAGCTCGACGGCGCCGTGCTGCTTGAGCCAGCCCCACGGCTCCACCGTGGACTCGTCGGCGGTGTCGTCCTTGGTGCGCACCTCGAAGTGCAGGTGCGAACCGGAGGTCCGGCCGGTGTTGCCCACGCCGGCGATCATCTGGCCGGCCGTGACGGTGTCGCCGGCTTTGACGTAGATGCCGTCCTCATACATGTGGAGATAGCTGGTGTACCAGACCTGGCCGTCGATCTCGTGCTTGATGGTGACGGTTCCGGTGCCATCCACCATGCCCGCGGTGGTGACGGTGCCGGCCGCGGCCGCGTAGATGGGCGTTCCCACGGGAGCAGCCATGTCCTGGCCGGCGTGAAGCTTCTGGATGCCGAGGGTGGGGTGGGTGCGGTAGCCGTACTCGGAGGAGATCGTGTAGGTGTCCGGGAGCATCGGGTAGAACAGCTGCGGCTTGGAGCTGAAGGCGCTCGTGTCGCCGGAGGCGCCGGTCGCCGAGGAGCAGGTCTTGGCGGCGTTCTGGTAGGCCTCGCGGATCCTGGCTCGGGTGGCGGCGTCGGGGACGTTGGACAGCTGGGTGTCGGAGTCCTCATCCAGGTCATCGCTGCCGAGCACGGCGCTGGCCACGGACGACGGCCTGGTCCCGGCGGCGGCCTGGCTCGGCGCGGCGGCTCCGGCGTGCATCTTCATCGCGGCCGAGGCCAGCGGAGTGTTGTCGAGATGGTTGGCCAGCGGGGCGAGGACCGTGGCCATGGCCAGGGCCGACAGCACGGCGGTGCGTCCCAGGATCCCGGATCCGGTGCGGCGCCGGGCGGGGCGCACGGGAGCCGGCCCGGTTGAGGAGTCGCGGTGAGTCTCCGGCTTGGAGGCCGCGGACACCCTGGCCGACGGCGTCGCCGCGGCAGCCTCGTCCGAGGCCCCGGCCTCCTCGGCCTCCATCGGCCTCCTCGCCGACGCGGTCCTTTGAGCCTTCTGAGCCTTCTGGTCGGCCTTGGCGGCGCGGATGGCCGCCTCGTCGGCGAGGGGCACCCCGGCCTTGCGGGCCGCCATGAGCCTACGGACCTCGGGGACCTCAACGGTCTCGGCGCCGCGGAAGTCCGTGATCCGCCGCGAGAAGCGGATCTCATGGGGAACGTCGGGAGCCGACGACGCCATGGGGGCGGCCTCGACACTCACCTCGGGTCCGGACTGCGGCGTCGGGGTGGAGATGCTCGCCGGAGCACTGGAGGCACTGGGAGCACTGTGATGGGTGGTGGAGGCGACGACGGGCTTGACCGAGACGCCGGCGGGCGTCGCCGCGGAGGCGCGCCTCCTGCGGCGGCTCTCCGGCCGGGTGGCGGCACCAGGTGCCGCAGCGGTACCCGGCCCGGTGGGGGCTGCGTGGCTGTGGGACTGCGCCGTGCTGGGCGAGGCGGGGGCTGCGCCGCTGGCGGCCCACCACGGAGTGCTGCCGACGGGCTGACCGGCTGCCGGCTCACGGCTGGAGGTGGACTCGGCCGGGGAGGCCGCCACCAGCGGCGACAGGGCCGAGGGCGCCGATGGTGTCGGTGAGACGGCGGGCTGCCCGGCGGCCTGGGAACGACGTCGGCTGCGACGGCTCTCCGGCTGGGCCTCAGGCTGAGGAGACTGGGGCGCCTGCGGGCTCGCGACGGCGGGGTTCTCCCGCGTCTGCCGAGTGTCCTCGGAGACGTGGGCGGCCCGCAGGTCCTTGCGGGAGCGCCGAGCGGGACGCGTCTCCTCGCGCACCTGCGGGCTGGCGGAGAAGACGGAGGGTGCCGCCGGGGAGGGCTGAACGGTGCTCGAGGCCGCATGCGGCGCAGCGGCCATCACATTCGGCACAGCGTTCGATACAGGGCCCGCCGCAGGCACGGAAGGAGTGGCGGGCTCGGTCGCAGCATGTGCGCGAGGGCCCGGATCCGCGTGCTGGACGGGCTGCTGGACGGCGCCCTGTCGCCGACGGGCCATGCGGCTCATCGGGGCGACCTGCTGCTGGTCACCCCTCCCGGCCTGATCGGCGGGTGCCGGTCGCGCCGGTCCTGCGGCCGCGTGCGCCCCTGATCGCGCGGGCGGGGCCGCAGCCGAAGGGGCCGCCTGGGTCACGGGCCGCTGCGGGTGGTTCTGCTTCTGAGGGGCCACCGGAACGTCCGGGAGGGCGGAGGGGCTCGGCGCGGTGACGGCGCTGGGGGCGCCGGTCTGGGAGCGGTGAGAGTGGAGGTCACGACGCGAGCGGCGAGTTGGGCCGGCGACGTGAGTGGTGTGCGTCGTCGACGTTGACGGCTCGCCGGCTCCAGCCTCCACCTCGGCGAGCTGGCGAGCGACTTCGGCAGCACGTTCCGCCTCGCGACGCTGGCGTCGACTCATGGGCTGCGGGGTCACGCGGGAAGCCTCCAGGTGGCTGGTGTCATAGGGGAAGTCGTCGGCACCGGAGACCCGGTGGTTGACGACGTGTCTGGCTGCCGGGGCGACAGTCTCAGGTTGTGCTCGGTTAAAACAGTAGCGGTCCGCTGTGGGTCTTGCCAGGAGAACCAGCACACCTTTGTGTGACCTGTACTTCTCAGACAAGTCGAAAGGTTATTCCTATCATGTCGATGCAGAGGCGGAAACACGTGTCATACGAACGAATCCACCCCGGATCGCCGGGTTCCGCCGGCGGGCCGACCACCGGCGACCAACACGGCCCGCGTTGTGGCTATCCACTGGGCGCCGCCGTGAGATCACGATTTAATCACGGCGCTGGTGCTCCTCGCGCTGCATGGCGTCGTTGACCTCGCCGACGAGCTCTTCGAGGATGTCCTCCAGGAAGAGGACGCCGACGAACCGGCCCTGGGCGTTGCGCACGTGCCCGAGGTGGGCCCCCGAGCGCTGCATGGCGGCCAGCGCCTCCTCGACCTCGTCGTCGTAGCCCACGGGCACGAGTGCGCGGGCCCGCCAGGCGGGGACCGGCTCACTGCGGTCGGCGCCGTCGGCGTAGAGGATGTCCTTGAGGTGCAGGTAGCCGGTGATGACGGGCTCCCTCTCGTCTCCTCCATCAGCGTCAGCCCCCGACTCGGCGACGAGGGGGAAGCGGGAGAAGCCGGTGGAGGCCACGGCCCGCTCCACCTCCTCCGGGGTGCAGCCCTTGGGGAGGGTGACGAGCTCACTCAGGGGCACCATGACGCTGCCGGCGGTCTCCTCGGAGAACTCCAGGGCGCCGCTGAGCAGGCCGGTGGAGTCCTCCAGGACCCCCTCGGCGGTGGAACGCTCGACGATGGAGGCGACCTCCTCGGCGTTGAAGGCCGCGGAGATCTCCTCCTTGGCCTCGATGCCCAGCAGCTTGAGGACCCCGTTGGCGAAGCCGTTGAGCCCGTTGACGACCGGACTGAAGACGCGCGAGCACCACACCAGGGGCGGGGCGAGCCAGCGCACGGCCTTCTCCGGGGAGGCGATCGAGATGTTCTTGGGCACCATCTCCCCGGCGACGACGTGCAGGCCCACGACGATGACCAGGGCGATGACGACGGCGACGGCGTGGGAGCCGGCGTGCCCGACGCCGACAGCGGCCAGCAGCGGCTCGAGGGCGTGGGCGATGGCGGGCTCGGCGACGACGCCCAGGCCGGTGGAGCACAGGGTGACGCCGAGCTGGGCGGTGGCCAGCATGCGCGAGACGTTCTGCAGGGCCCACAGGGCGGTGGTGGCGCGGGCGTCGCCGGCCTCGGCCAGCGGCTCGAGCTGGCTGCGGCGCGAGGAGGTGACGGCGAACTCGGCGCCGACGAAGAAGGCGTTGCCGGCCAGGAGGATGACGGTGACCAGGAGGGCCAGGGGCGTGCTCATCGGCGCTTCCCCTCCTGGGCGCCCGGGGCCGCGTCGGTGTCGGTGGGGCGCACGTGGAGGCGGGTGACGCGGCGCCCGTCCATGGCGTCGACGCTCAGGGAGGCGTGGGGCAGCTCGACGACGTCGCCGACGGCGGGGATGCGGCCGAGCTCGGTCATGACCAGGCCGCCGAGGGTCTCGTAGGGGCCGTCGTCGGGCACCTGGATGCCGGCGCGGGTGGCGAGCTCGTCGGGGCGCATCCACCCGGGAACGACCCAGTGGCCCGAGGGGTCGAGGTGGGCGCCGGCGCGGCGGCGGTCGTGCTCGTCGGCGACGTCCCCGACGACCTCCTCGACGGCGTCCTCAAGGGTGACCACGCCGGCGGTGCCGCCGTACTCGTCGACGACGATCGCCATCTGGGAGCCCTGGGCGCGCAGCTCGACCAGCAGGTCGGCCAGCGGCATGGTCTCAGGCACGCGGGGCGCGGGCGTCATGAGGGAGGTGGAGGCCACGGGCACGTCGGCGCGCCGCTCGTAGGGGACGCCGATGGCGCGGCGCAGGTGGACGATGCCCATGACGTCGTCGACGTCGCGGCCGATGACGGGGAAGCGGGAGTGGCCGGTGGCGCGGGCCAGGCGCACGACGTCGTCGGCGCAGTCGTCGGCCTCAAGAGTATGGAGGCGGCCGCGGTCGGTCATGACGTCGACGGCGGTGAGCTCGCCCAGGCCGATGGAGCGGGTGAGCAGGGTGGCGGTGGAGGCGTCGAGGGTGCCCTCCTCGGCGCTGTGGCGCACGAGGGAGGCGAGCTCACCGGCGCTGCGGGCACCGCTGAGCTCTTCGGCGGGCTCGATGCCCATGGCGTGCAGGACGGCGTTGGCGGCGTTGTTGAGCACGACGATGAGGGGCTTGAGCAGGGTGGTGAAGCCCATGAGGAAGGGGGCCACGAAGCCGGCGGCGCGCATGGGGTCGGCCAGCGTGGCGTTCTTGGGGATGAGCTCGCCCATGACCATGGAGAAGGCGTTGACGACGATGAGCGCGATGACGACCGCGGCGCCGGTGGCCACGGAGGCGGCCAGCCAGCGGCTCATGAGGTCGGTGAGCAGGTTCGCCAGGGCGGCCTGCATCGTGTAGCCCAGGAGCACGGTGGTCAGGGTGATGCCCACCTGGGCGCCGGACAGGAGGGTGGACAGGCGCCCCAGTGCGCGCCGCACGGTGCCGGCGCGCTTGTCCCCGGCGGCGGCGCGGGTCTCGACGGTGGAGGGGTCGAGGGCCACCAGGGAGAACTCACCGGCCACGAACAGGGCGGTTCCCACGGTGAGGACCACGCCGACGGCGATCATGAGCCAGTCGGTCATGCGAGCCCCTCCCCCAGGCGGGGCGCGGCGCAGGAGCCGGAGGCGGGCCGGTCAGTGCGCCCAGTGTGCTCGGTGGACGAGTCGGGGTGGGGGTGGTCAGAGGCGGGCGAGGAGGCGCGGCGCGTGCGGACGCGGCGCCTGCGGGCCCGGCGGGAAGCCGATCGCATAGTGACCGAACGGTACCACCGCAGCGCTCCTTCAGGACGGTCACGAGCCGCGCCGCGAGCGGCGTCACGGTCGGGACACGCATGTGTCCTTAGTCCCGCATTTGCTCGCCTGAGACGCTCTTCACCTCCTAGGATGTCCTACGAACACCGCCGTTCCTCCCCGGGTCCCACCCATGGCCCCACCGCCGGGACGGCAGACTGACGAGTTCACCGAGGAGACCCGACGTGCCCACGGACCAGACCAGCCCAGGCTTCGGCGCCAACGAGTGGATGGTGGAGGAGATGCGGGTCGCCTGGTCGGCGGACCCCTCCTCCGTGAGCCCCCAGTGGCGTGAGCTCTTCGAGACCGACCCGAGCGCCGGCCTGCGCCGGCCGAGCTCCACGGCCTCGAACGGTGACGGCAACGGTTTCGCGTCCTCGGCCCCCGGGGAGCCCCGCCGGGCCACGATCACGCCCCAGGCCCCGGTCCCCCAGCGCCGCTCCTCCGCGATCCAGGACGTCACCCGCTCGGACCTGCCCCCGGCCCCGCCGTCGGACACCGCTCCCCCGACCTCCCCCTACGCCCAGCGCCTGGCCGCCCACCACGTCCACGATCTGGAGGGCGAGGCCTGCAACGACGGCGCCACCCGGCTCAAGGGCGCGGCCGCCCGCACCGCCAGGAACATGGACGACTCCCTGTCCATGCCCACGGCCACCTCCGCGCGCGCCGTCCCCGCCAAGGTCCTCATCGAGAACCGCGCCATCATCAACAGCCACCTGGCCCACACGCGCGGCGGCAAGGTCTCCTTCACCCACCTCATCGGCTGGGCGGTGGTGGAGTCCCTGTCCGAGATGCCCTCGATGAACGTCTCCTACGGCGTCGACGAGGCCGGCAAGCCGGTCCTGCGCGAGCCCGCCCACGTGGCCTTCGGCCTGGCCATCGACGTTCCCGGCCCCGACGGGCAGCGCCGCCTGCTGGTGCCCTCCATCAAGCAGGCCGACCTCATGGACCTGTCGCGATTCGTCGAGGCCTACGAGGCGCTCGTCGCCAAGGCCCGCGAGAACAGGCTGGACCTCGACGACTTCCGCGGCACCACCGTGACCCTGACCAACCCCGGCATGATCGGTACCCTGCACTCGGTGCCCCGTCTCATGCCCGGTCAGGGGCTCATCGTGGGGGTCGGGAGCATGGACTACCCGGCGGCCTTCGCCGGCGCCAGCCCCGACACCCTGGCCCGCCAGGGCATCGGCAAGGTCGTCACCCTGACCTCCACCTACGACCACCGCGTCATCCAGGGCGCCGCCTCGGGCGAGTTCCTGCGCCTGGTGGAGCGCAAGCTCCTGGGCCTGGACGGCTTCTGGAACCGGGCCTTCGAGTCCCTGCGCATCCCCCACGAGCCGGTCGAGTGGGCCCGCGACACCACCTACGACCCTGAGCTGGAGACCGGCAAGCCGGCGCGCGTGGCCGAGCTCATCCACGCCTTCCGACAGCGCGGCCACCTGGCCGCCGACACCGACCCGCTCACCTACCGCCTGCGCCGCCACCCCGACCTGGACATCACCTCCTACGGGCTGAGCCTGTGGGACCTGGACCGCTCCTTCCCCACCCGGGGCCTGGGCGGGCGCGACCGCGCCACCCTGCGCGAGATCCTCAAGATGCTGCGCGACGCCTACTGCCGCACGGTGGGCGTGGAGTACATGCACATCCAGGACCCGGCCCAGCGCACCTGGTGGCAGGAGCGCCTGGAGCGCGAGTGGGAGGACGTCGGCGACGAGGAGCGCCGTCGGATCCTCACCAAGCTGGAGCAGGCCGAGGCCTTCGAGACCTTCCTGCAGACCAAGTACGTGGGCCAGAAGCGCTTCAGCCTCGAGGGCGGGGAGTCCCTCATCGTGGCCCTGGACCGCCTGCTCGACGCCGCCGCCCACGACGGCCTCGACGAGGTCGTCATCGGCATGGCCCACCGCGGCCGGCTCAACGTGCTCACCAACATCGCCGGCAAGTCCTACGGGCAGGTCTTCGACGAGTTCGAGGGCAACGGCGTCATCGAGGGCGCCGGCACCGGGGACGTCAAGTACCACCTGGGCACCGAGGGCGTCTTCTCCGGGACCGACGGCGTGTCCACCCGCGTGTCGCTGGCCGCCAACCCCTCCCACCTGGAGACGGTCGACGGCGTCGTCGAGGGGATCGTGCGCGCCAAGCAGGACCGCATCGGCCTGGGCGAGCGGGGCTACACGGTCATGCCGGTCCTCGTCCACGGCGACGCGGCCTTCGCCGGGCAGGGCGTGGTCTACGAGACCCTCAACATGAGCCAGCTGCCCGCCTACCGCACCGGCGGCACCGTCCACATCATCGTCAACAACCAGATCGGCTTCACCACCGGCTCGGCCTCGGCCCGCTCCACCACCTACGCCACCGACCTGGCCAAGGGCCTGCAGGTGCCGATCTTCCACGTCAACGCCGACGACCCCGAGACGGTGGCCCGCACGGCCCGCCACGCCTACGACTACCGGCGCACCTTCCACAAGGACGTCATCATCGACCTCATCTGCTACCGGCGCCGCGGACACAACGAGGGCGACGACCCCTCGATGACCCAGCCGCTCATGTACCGGCTCATCGACTCCCTGGACTCCACCCGCGGGGTGTACACCGCCGCCCTCGTGGGGCGCGGCGACATCACCCCGGAGGAGGCCCACGAGATCGCCGAGAGCTACCAGGGCGAGCTGGAGCGGATCTTCACCGAGGCCCGTGTCCAGGTCGACGGCGGGAAGGACGCCGACGGCGCGACCGCGTCAGGAACCGACGCCTCCACCCAGGACCTGTCCGACCCCACGAAAGTGGGCGTGCCCCGCTCCTCCCTGGAGGTCCCCTCCTCCCAGCTGGCGGGCAGCGGCATGATGATCGGCTGGACCTCGGCGGTGGCCCGCGACGTCGTCGAGCGCATCGGGGACGCCCAGGTCGCCTGGCCCGAGTCCTTCACCGTCCACCCCAAGCTCCAGGCCATGCTCGCCAAGCGCCGCGAGGCCACTCGCGCCGGCGGCATCGACTGGGGCCTGGGCGAGCTCATCGCCCTGGGGAGCCTGCTCATGGAGGGAGTGCCGATCCGCGTGGCCGGTGAGGACGCGCGCCGCGCCACCTTCGCCCAGCGCCACGCCGTCCTGCACGACCACGCCTCCGGCCAGGAGTGGACGCCGCTGAGCTTCCTCACCCCGGACCAGGCGCCCCTGGAGATCTACGACTCGCTGCTCAGCGAGTACGCCGCCCTGGCCTTCGAGTACGGCTACTCGGTGGAGCGGCCCGAAGGGCTGACGGTGTGGGAGGCCCAGTTCGGCGACTTCGCCAACGGCGCCCAGTCCGTCATCGACGAGTACGTCACCTCCGCCGCCCAGAAGTGGGGGCAGCGCTCCGGCCTGGTCATGCTCCTGCCCCACGGCCAGGAGGGTCAGGGCCCCGACCACTCCTCGGCCCGTATCGAGCGCTACCTGCAGATGTGCGCGCAGGACAACATGCTGGTCGCCCAGCCCTCCACGCCCGCCAGCTACTTCCACCTGCTGCGCGAGCACGCCTACAGCCGCCCGCGCCGCCCGCTCATCGTCTTCACCCCCAAGCAGCTGCTGCGCCTCAAGGCCGCCTGCTCGCCGGTGGAGGACTTCACCTCCGGCACCTTCCAGCCGGTCATCGGCGAGGTCGACGACGCCGTCCTGGCGGCTGCGGCCGGTCAGGGCGTGGACCGGGTGCTGCTGTGCTCGGGGCGCGTCTACTACGACCTGCTGGCCCACCGCACCAGGACCGGGGACACGAGGACCGCCATCGTCCGCCTCGAGCAGCTCTACCCGCTGGAGACCGAGGCCATCGCCGAGGCGCTGGCGCCCTTCGGCGGGGCCGAGCTCGTGTGGGTGCAGGACGAGCCGGCCAACCAGGGCATGTGGCCCTACCTGGCGCTGCACCTGCCGACCGACCTGACCGGAGGCGTGCTGCCCACGCTGGTCTCGCGCCCCGAGGCCGCCGCCCCGGCCGTGGGAACCGCCGGCGTCCACCGCGCCCAGCAGGAGGAGATCGTCCACCAGGCCTTCGCCCGAGACTGAGAGCATGCTGGTCATACCCGGCCAACCCCGCCGAAATGCCGTCAGCCTCCCGCGCCACAGCGCGAGGTCACGATAATGTCAAGGCAGCATGAGGAATCATGAGGCATGAGGAGGCGCTGCCATGCGTGAGACGAGGCTGAGCTTCATCGGCGACGAGCTGGTGGCCGGTCATGGTGACGGACGCGCCCTGGGATGGACGGGCCGGGTCATGGCCCGCACGCCCCGGGACGCCGACATCCTGTGGACCTCACTGGCGGTTCCCGGGGAGACGACCGCGCAAATGTCCGACCGCTGGGGACCCGAGGTGGCCCGCCGCTCCACGCACACCGGGATCAACCGGCTCGTGGTGGGGCTGGGGGTGGCCGACGTGCTCGCCGGCATCTCCTACGCCCGCTCCCGCCTGGCCCTGGCCAACATCCTCGACACCGCCGCCTCCGACCACCGCGAGTGCTTCGTCGTCGGGCCCCCGCCCCTGCCCGAGGCCGATCCCGACGCCACCGCCCAGCTGTCCCAGGCCGCCGAGGAGGTGTGCCTGCGCCGCAACGTGCCCTACGTGGACGCCTTCGAGCCGCTGCGCAACCACGAGCAGTGGACGGCCGACGTCGCCGCCGCCGGCGGCACGCACCCGGGCCAGGCCGGCTACGGGCTGCTGGCCTGGCTGGTGCTGCACCGGGGCTGGTACGAGTGGCTCGGCGTCGAGCGCCCCGAGTCCTGAGAGGCTGCCGGGGCGCCGGTCAGGCCGGGGCCGGTGACGCCTGCGAGGCGGACGCGGAGGCGGCGAAGATGTCGCCGGAGATCCCCACGAGGCGGTTGGAGACGTGCTTGTTGAAGAAGCCGACGATGGGGCCGATGAAGAAGCCCATGATGACCGTCCCCAGGGCGATGATGCCCAGCGAGAGGTCGAACCTGATGAGCAGGAGGGCCAGGAGGATCGTGATGATGTCCTGGACCACCCGGTAGGCGCGGTAGCTGTAGCGGGGGAAGTGGCGCCTCAGGGAGGGGGCGATCCCGTCGTAGGGGCACTGTCCCAGGTCGCAGGTGATGTACATGGACACCCCCAGGCAGAACAGCGGCAGACCGATGGCCAGGTGGAGGAGCATGCTGCCGAAGGAGTACTCGATGTGGAAGAAGCTGCGGTAGATCGGGCGGATGTAGTCCACCAGGACGCCCACGATCGTAAAGTTGATGACCGTCCCCAGTCCGAAGATGGACCGGTCGAAGGGGAAGACGAGGATCAGCATGATGATGTTGACGATCGGGACGATCGCGGCGAAGGAGATCCCCGAGACGTGGGAGACGCCCTGGAGGAAGGCCGTGAAGGGGTCGACGCCGCTCTTGCCCTCCAGGCAGATCGCGATCCCGACGGCCGTGATCACCTCCCCCAGGAAGCACACGAGGATGCGCCGCAGGAGAGAGTTGTCGGAGAGTGTCCACTGGTCTTTCGCTGTCAGATTCCTGAGGTTCATGTCACACCGCCATCGTTGAGGAGGAGGAATCAAGGCCATGCCAACGGAATCAGTCGTGGAGCGCGGGTGGATAACGATCGGCGTTCCCACACCACGAACCACCACTGTGTTCCGCGGCTCACACGTCAGCCTCTCACGGCGGTCAAGGCCGTAGGACCCAGAATGCGACACCGAGTCAGCACCTGAGCAGGGCGTTTCCGGGTCGGCGCCGATCCGCTTCCAGGACGGTTCGGGAACGGCTCCGGGAACGACGTCGGCCGGTCACCGTGGTGGTGACCGGCCGACGTCTTATCGCGTCTGGGGGTGCCGCGCTCGGTGCGCTACCCGGCTCAGGCGTTGGGACGCTTGCCGTGGTTGGCGCTGGACTTCGCACGTGCACGACGCTTACGACCGCGCTTGCTCATAACTGCCTCCTCGTGTCTGGACTTGCCCCACGAGGGGGCACGGAACGCCGCTGATTGTCGCACACGGCGACTTGACCCGGCCAGTCTCGCGCCGCCGACCAGCCGGTGAAGGCGACCACACGCCACTGCGGACGGAGGTCGGGCACCGGGGCGGAACCGGCCCCGTTCGAGACGAGGCGCCCTCAGTCGCCCTCGACGTGAACGGTCCGAGAGGACTCGACCCGGGACTCCACGATGCGCACGACCCGCCCGGAGGCAGTCGTCCGCGTCTGGGTCGTCGTCGACGTCGTCGTCACGCTCACCGCGGTGGCGCGCAGGGTCGACAGGCGCCCCAGGACCCGGGCGCGCAGCTCGGGAGGGGCCTGCTCGGCGCAGCGCGAGCGCAGGATCTCGCGCAGGTGGGTCTCGGCGTCGGCGATACGCGAGCAGTACGGGCAGGTGGCGACGTGCTGGGCGAGCCGCTCGGTGAGGTCGGCGGTGCACTCGCGGTCGAGGAAGGCCTCCAGGTGGGCACGGGCCTCGGCGCAGGAGCAGTCCGGGACCCCGGCTGCGACCTCGTTGGTCCCGGCAGCCTCAGCACTCGTCTCGTTGCCGGCCGCCGGCTCCATACGGTCTCTCATTTCTCCTCCTCCCCGTAGCCG
This sequence comes from Actinomyces viscosus, assembly GCF_900637975.1. Classification (NCBI taxonomy): domain Bacteria; kingdom Bacillati; phylum Actinomycetota; class Actinomycetes; order Actinomycetales; family Actinomycetaceae; genus Actinomyces; species Actinomyces viscosus. The sequence goes on from NZ_LR134477.1 coordinate 1,628,555, forward strand.
TACTCGCGGGCGTAGTCGGCCAGCAGCTCGCGCAGCTGGCGGCGCCCCCGGTGCAGCCGTGACATGACGGTCCCGATCGGCGTGTCCATGATCTCGGCGATCTCCTTGTAGGAGAAGCCCTCCACGTCCGCCAGGTAGACGGCCAGGCGCCGGTCCTCGGTGAGCTGACCCAGGGCCTCCTTGATGTCGGAGTCCGGCAGGGCGTCCAGGGCGAGGTTCTCGGCGCTGGGCAGCCCCACCGAGTCGTGGGAGGCGGCCCGGTGCAGCTGCCAGTCCTCGACGGCGTCGGCGTCGGACTGGAGCGGCTCACGCTGCTTCTTGCGGTAGGAGTTGATGAAGGTGTTGGTCAGGATCCGGTAGAGCCAGGCCTTGAGGTTGGTGCCGGGCCGGTACTGGTGGAAGGAGCCGAAGGCCTTGGCGTAGGCGTCCTGGACCAGGTCCTCGGCGTCGGCCCGGTTGCGGGTCATGCGCAGGGCGGCACCGTAGAGCTGGTCCAGGTAGGGCAGGGCCTCGGCCTCGAAGCGGGCCGCCCGGGCCGCCTCGTCCTCGTCAGCGGGGGCCCGGTCCAGGCCGTCCGCGCCGTCGTCGGGATCGATCACCTCATCCAGGGCGATCTCGTCTGTGTGGTCGTCGATGTCCGTCATCGTCCACGAGCCTAGCCCGAGGCGGGCCTCCCAGCCGTCATCAGCGCCAAGGGGCCTGGTCAATGTGGCGGGTCGGCCCGGGAATCCGGCATCGGGCCGGGTCGGCCCGTGTGAGGCGTGCCCGCCGGGCCCGCCCAGCCGGTCGTGCCGGCGCCGCGGGCCGCTCGTTGGTGCGCTGCGACGTCGGGCGGTGCGGCTCGACGTCGACGCGGTCGGCTGCTGAGTGCTCATGTCCTGACCAACAGGACGGTGACCCGGTTTCATTCCCCGTCCGCGCTCAGCGAGGCGCGCGCCACGTTCGAGCGGCGATACTGCTGGCCCGAGCCGCCCCGGTGCGTCAGGATGGGGACATGAACATTCTGCGCTCCTTCGCCCGCCCGATGCTCGCTGCGCCCTTCATCGTCGATGGGCTCGACGCCCTCGTGCGCCCGTCGCGCCACGTGGAGAAGTTCGAGAAGGTCGCCCCCACCCTGGAGCGCGCCGGCCTGCCGCCGGTGCTCACCTCCGACGCCCGCATGCTCACCCGCGCCTCGGGCGCCGTGAGCCTCGTGGCCGGCCTGGGGCTGGCCGCCGGCCGGGCGCCCCGCACGAACGCCACCGTCCTGGCGGCCCTCAACGTTCCGCTCACGGTCGTCAACAACCCCGTGTGGGCGGTCAAGGGGACCCAGGCCCGCAAGGAGGCCCTGTCCGGTCTGCTGCGCGGAGCCGCCGTGGGCGCCGGCCTGGTCCTGGCCGCCGTCGACCGTCAGGGCAGGCCCTCCCTGGCCTGGCGGATGCGCAACTCCCGTCTGCAGCGTGAGGCGATTGAGGCCGCCCAGGAGGCGGTCCGCCAGCGCTACGCGACCGCCTGAGCCGTCCGCGTCCGGGCCCGCTGGCCCCGGCCCCGCTCCGGTACCGCCGTCACCTGGGCGTCACAGGTGGCGACTAGTCTCGCCCTGTCCACCTCAGGTCCACCCCAGCCCATCTCATCACGCGCAGACACGTCATCGACACGCAGGGAGCCCTTATGACCGTCCAGTCCGCCCAGCCGGCCCAGTCACGCCAGTCGGCCCAGGCCGCCGAGCCCGACGTCATCTACACCTGGACCGACGAGGCGCCGATGCTGGCGACCCACTCCTTCCTGCCGATCGTGCGGGGCTTCGCCCAGCGGGCGGGCGTGAGCGTGGGGACCGCGGACATCTCACTGGCCGGGCGGATCCTGGCGGCCTTCTCCCTGGCCGACGACGACCTGGCCCGCCTGGGCGAGCTCACCCAGTCCCCCACGGCCACCATCATCAAGCTGCCCAACATCTCCGCCTCGCTGCCCCAGCTCAAGGCCGCCATCGCCGAGCTGCAGGCCCTGGGCTACGAGGTCCCCGACTACCCCGACGCCCCCGCTACGCCCGCCGAGCGTGAGGCGCGCGCCGCCTACGACGCCGTCAAGGGCAGCGCCGTCAATCCCGTCCTGCGCGAGGGCAACTCCGACCGGCGGGCACCCGCGGCCGTCAAGGCCTACGCCCGCTCCCACCCGCACTCGATGGGGGCCTGGTCGCCGGAGTCGCGCACCCGCGTGGCCACGATGGAGGCCGGCGACTTCCGGCACAACGAGCGCAGCGTCGTCGTCCCCGAGGCCGGCACCCTGCAGATCCGGCTGCGCCCGGCCGACGGCGCGGCCCCCGTCATCCTGCGCGAGTCGCTGCCGGTGAGCGCCGGGGAGGTCGTGGACGCCACCTTCATGAGCGCCGCCGCCCTGGACGAGTTCCTGGCCCGTCAGGTGGCCGCCGCCAAGGACGAGGACCTGCTGCTGTCGGTGCACCTCAAGGCCACGATGATGAAGGTCTCCGACCCGCTCATCTTCGGTCACGCGGTGCGCGCCGCCCTGCCGGGCGTCTTCGCCACCTACGGCGAGGCGCTGGCCGAGGCGGGCCTGCGCGCCGAGGACGGCCTGGCCTCGATCCTGGCCGGCCTGGAGGCCCTGCCCCAGGGCGAGCAGATCCGCGCCGCCATCGAGGCAGAGCTCGCCGCCGGGCCGCGCCTGTCCATGGTGGACTCCGACCGCGGCATCACGAACCTGCACGTGCCCAGCGACGTCATCATCGACGCCTCCATGCCCGCCATGATCCGCGGCGGCGGCCACCTGTGGGGGCCCGACGGCCGGACCGCCGACACGATAGCCGTCATCCCGGACTCCTCCTACGCCGGGGTCTACCAGGCCGTCATCGATGACTGCCGCACCCACGGGGCCCTGGACCCGGCCACCATGGGCTCGGTTCCCAACGTGGGCCTCATGGCCCGTAAGGCCGAGGAGTACGGCAGCCACGACAAGACCTTCCTCGTCCCGGCCGACGGCACCGTGGAGGTCGTCGTCACTGAGGGCGCCGGCGCCGAGCCCGGCACGGTGCTGCTGTCCCACGAGGTGGAGGCCGGAGACATCTGGCGGGCCTGCACCACCCAGGACGCCCCCGTGCGCGACTGGGTGCACCTGGCCGTCACCCGGGCCCGGGCCACCGGCGCCCCGGCCGTCTTCTGGCTGGACCCCGAGCGGGGGCACGACGCCGTCCTCATCGACCTGGTGCGCCGCTACCTGGCCGAGGAGGACACCGAGGGCCTGGATATCCGCGTCCTCGACCCGATGGCGGCCACGCGCCTGTCCCTGGAGCGCGCCCGCCGCGGCGAGGACACGATCTCGGTGACCGGCAACGTCCTGCGCGACTACAACACGGACCTGTTCCCCATCCTCGAGGTGGGCACGAGCGCCAAGATGCTCTCGGTGGTGCCGCTGATGAACGGCGGCGGCCTGTACGAGACCGGCGCCGGGGGCTCGGCCCCCAAGCACGTGCGCCAGCTGCTCGAGGAGGACTACCTGCGCTGGGACTCCCTGGGCGAGTTCCTGGCCCTGGCTGAGGCCCTCCACCACGTGGCCCAGGTCAGCGGCAACGACCGCGCCGAGGTCCTGGCCGACGCCCTGGAGGCGGCCACGACCCGGCTGCTGGAGGACAACCGCTCACCGGCTCGCCGCCTGGGCCAGGTCGACAACCGCGGCTCGCACGCCTGGCTGGCCCTGTACTGGGCCGGCGAGCTGGCCGCCCAGGAGACCAGCCCCGAGCTCGCCGCCGTCTTCGCCCCGATCGCCCAGCAGCTCGAGGCCTTCAACGACACGATCCAGGCCGAGCTGCTGGCCGTCCAGGGCTCACCGGTGGACATCGGCGGCTACTACCGCCCCGATGCGGCCCTGACCGACGCCGTCATGCGCCCCTCGACGACCCTCAACGCCGTCGTCGAGGCGCTGGTATGACCGACGGCCCCGGGACTGCCGGTGCTGCTGCGGCCTCAGCCGGCTCAGTCACCTCAGCCGGCTCGACCGCGCCGTGGCGCGCCCCGGTGGCGGCGGAGGCGCTGGACGCCGTCGTGGAGCTGCCGGGGTCGAAGTCGCTGAGCGCGCGCGCCCTGCTGCTGGCCGCCGTCGCCGACGCGCCGACGACGCTCACCGGGCTCCTGCGCTCGCGCGACACCGAGCTCATGATCGCCGCCCTGAGCGTGCTCGGCGCCCGCTTCGAGGACCTGGACGCCTCGGGAACGCGGCTGCGCGTCACCCCGGCTCCCCTGCCGCTGCACGTGCAGGCCGGCCCCGACGGCATCGGCCGCATCGAGGTCGGCCTGGCCGGGACCGTCATGCGCTTCGTGCCCGCGCTCGCCGCCCTGGCCGACGCCCCGGTCGTCCTCGACGGGGACGAGGCCGCCCGGCGCCGTCCCATGGCGCCGCTGCTCGACGCACTGGCCTTGCTGGGCGCGGAGGTCACCTACCTCGGTGAGCCCGGCTTCCTGCCCGTGCGCGTGGGGCCCGGTGACGGCGCCCTGCTGCGCGCCGAGAGCGCCCAGGTGGCGGTCGACGGCTCGGCCTCCTCCCAGTTCGTCTCCGCCCTGCTGCTCCTGGGCGCTCTCCTGCCCGGCGGCCTGGAGCTCACCCCCACCGGGGCCGTCCCCTCGCTGACGCATGTGGCCATGACGGTGGCGACGCTGCGCGAGCGGGGCGTCGCCGTCGACGAGCCCTCCCCCGGGGCCGGAGACGGCGAGCGCACCTGGCGGGTCCACCCCGGCCGTCCCCGCGGCGGGCAGGTGACGATCGAGCCGGACCTGTCCAACGCCGGGCCGTTCCTGGCGGCGGCCCTCGTGGCCGGCGGCCGGGTGAGCGTCCCCCACTGGCCGGCGGCCACCACCCAGGCCGGCGACGCCTGGCGCGAGCTCCTGCCCCGCATGGGCGGAGCCGTGACCCTCACCGGCTCCACCACTGATTCCTCCACTGACTCCACCCTGACGGCCAGCGGCACCGGGCGGCTCACTGGCATCGAGGCGGACCTGTCCGACGTCGGCGAGCTCGTCCCCACGGTCGCCGCCCTGGCGGCCCTGGCCGGGGCGCAGGGCCACGCCAGCGCCCTGACCGGCATCGCTCACCTGCGCGGGCACGAGACCGACCGCCTGGCCGCCCTGGCGACCCAGATCCGCCGCCTGGGCGGCAACGCCGAGGAGACCGCCGACGGGCTCATCATCCGCCCCGCGCCGCTGCACGGCGCTGCCCTGCACGCCTACGCCGACCACCGGATGGCCACCTTCGCCGCCATCATCGGCCTGGGCGTGGAGAGGGTCACCCTCGACGACGTCGAGTGCACCTCCAAGACACTGCCCGGATTCACGGGCCTGTGGGACGCCATGCTCGCCACCGCGGGCGACGAGCCGAGCCCCCGGCCGGGTACGGACTCGGGCACGCTCCCGGACGCTCAGGGAGCCGGCGCCTGATGGCCCGACGCGATATCGGCACCGACGACCCCCGGGTCCGGGTCCGCCCCGGCCGGGGCTCGCGCCCCCGCACCAAGCAGCGCCCCAGCCACGCCGACGCGGTCCTGGGCATGGTCACCCGCATCGACCGGGGCCACTACCGCATCCGCCTCGATGACCCGGGACTCACCGAGGACTCCAGCGGTGACATCACCGCCATGAAGGCCCGCGAGCTCGGCCGCGGCAAGGTCGTCGTCGGGGACCGGGTCGCCGTCGTCGGGGACACCAGCGGACGCAGCGGCACCCTGGCCCGCATGGTCCGTATCGAGGAGCGCACCACCCTGCTGCGCCGCAGCGCCGAGGACGGGGACGCCGCCGGGACCGAGCGGGCGATCGTCGCCAACGCCCAGCAGCTCGTCATCGTCGCCGCCGTGGCCGACCCCGAGCCTCGTCCGCGGATGATCGACCGCTACCTCGTGGCCGCCTACGACGCCGGCATGGAGCCGCTCATCGTGCTCACCAAGACCGACCTGGCCGACGCCGCCCCGCTGACGGACCTCTACAGCCCCTTGGGCGTGCGCTGCCTGGCCACGCGCCTGCACCCCCACTGCGGCCAGGCGGAGACCGGAACACCCGAGGCCGTCGGCCCGGCCGAGCGGGCCGACGACGGCGTCGAGGCGATCCGCCGGGCGCTTACCAGCACCGTCTCGGTGCTCGTGGGCCACTCCGGAGTCGGCAAGTCGACGCTCATCAACGCGATCGTCCCCGGCGCAGACCGTGCCACCGGCCACGTCAACGAGGTCACCGGGCGCGGCCGCCACACCTCCACCAGCCTCCAGGCTCTCGAACTGCCCAGTGGTGGCTGGGTCATCGACACCCCCGGCGTGCGCTCCTTCGGGGTCTCCCACGTCAGCAGCGCGGACGTCCTGCGAGGCTTCCCGGACCTGGCGGCCGTGGCCGAGGACTGCCCGCGCGGCTGCACCCACGAGGACGGCGCCGTCGACTGCGTGCTGGACGCCTGGGCGGCTGAGTCGGCTGATGACTCGGCCGCGCCCAGGGGTCGGCGCGAACGGGTCGACTCCTTCCGGCGGCTGCTGGCGCCCTCGCTGGAGGCCGAGGATCCCACCAAGCCCTGAGCACCCCTCCGCCCCGAAGCGACGGCGCCCCACAAGCGGTCCTGAGAGCTCCCGACGCGGCTCAGAGGCTCTCGCAGCGCCCCATGCCCGCCGCCTGCCGGTCGTCCCGGAGGAGAGCAGGGTGCCTGCCGTGGTAAATACAGGGGCGTGACCATGCCCAGCCCTCATCTGCGTCCCGCCGAGGCGACCGACCTCGATGCCGTGTGCGACCTGCTCACCGACGTCTTCCTGGTAGACCCGCTCATGAGTGCCATCGCCGGCGCCGCCCCCGACCCGCGCGCCGCCCTGGAGCACCTGCACCGCGTGGAGCTCAGCGCCACCTACCTCAACTCTGAGTACTCCGGGGCGATGGTTGACCTAGCCGTCGACGACGCCGGTCATCTCATCGGGGTCACCCTGTGGGACGCCCCCGCCGGCCCGCTCAGACCGTACGACGAGACACCGGCCGGACTCGACCTGAACCTTCTGGGGGAGGCGTGGGAGCTGTGCCTGCTCGACGGCGCCATGTGCGAGGCCAAGCGCCCTCAAGAGCCCCACTGGTACCTGTACATGATCGCCGTCGCTCCGCATGCTCGGGGCACCGGCACCGGGGCCGCGCTCCTGCGCCGAGGCCTGGAGCGAGTAGACGCCGACGTCACGGCCGCCCACCTGGAGGCCACGACACGCCGAGCGGCATCCTTCTATGAGCGTCACGGTTTCGTCGACAGCGCGATCCTTGACTCTGAGGGTCGCCTGCCCACCTACTGGGCCATGACCCGGCCAAAACGGCGCCAACACTGAGTTTTTCACGATTCAACGGAATCCTCATCGGAGGGTGTGTGCTAAAACTCACATCACAAGGCCGTTGCAGGATTCAACTACAAGCCGATTTTGACGGTTCCCACAAGCGAAAGCGCGTTAGTCTCAGGACATGCACAACCGTCCGATCCCTTCACTTCCACGTCCCGCCCTGGGCGACCTGTCTGCGCGCGCCAACCTCTCAGCGGCGCGCCGGCGCGTCCTGGAGGTCGTGGAGGCTTCAAACGACGCGATGACGGCCGTTCAGGTCGCCAGCGCACTCAACCTGCACCACAACACCGTCCGTGAGCACCTCGACGCCCTGGTCGACGCCGGGTTCGTCACGGTGTCCACCAAGCCGACGGGCAAGCGGGGCCGCCCGGCTCTGCGCTACGCCTCGACGGCGCCCGACCCCCAGCAGATGGTCGACGCCTACCTACTGCTGCTCGACGCGATCGCCGACACCCTGGGTGAGGGCGAGGAGGCCCACGCCACCGCCCTGGAGATCGGTCGCCGCTGGGCCGAATTGACCCCCGGCACCGTCGCGGAGTCGACCGTCGACGGCGAGGAGGTGGACCGGGTCACTGCCCTCATCCCCTACCTCGCAGTCATGGGCTTCGCCCCGGAGGTCTGCGGCGACACCGTCGTTCTGCGCTCCTGCCCGCTGGTCACGCGCAGCCACCGGCCGCGCGACCTGGTGTGCACTATGCACGAGGGGTTCCTGCGGGCAGTCGTCGGCCCCGACCCGGCGGCCTACGAGCGCATCAAGTTCCTGCCCAACGGCCCCGACGGCTGCCAGATCAGTCCTGCCGAACCGGCCCAGCAGAGTCAGCAGGAGCCCGAGCTCAAGGTCGTCCACGCCGACGTCGCCTGAGCCGTACAGCTCTGACAACCGCCACCGTCCACCCCGCCAACCACTACTGAGATCGCAAGGCCTCGGCCCCGGGCACAGTCGCCCGGGGCCGAGTGCCGCGCTCAGAGACGCTCGGGGCCGTGCCACAAGGCCCGGCCCATCTTCAGGCGGTGACCTCCAGGACGCCGCGGGCGCCCTTCTCCATGTCGGCGAAGGCGTGGGTGACGAATACGTAGTGGCCCGGTTCGGAGGCGACGCACTCGACGAAGCCGCCCTGGGCCGGCTGCAGCCCGAGGGCCTGGGAGCCGCCGGACCAGGCGGCCCCGATCTGGCTGGGGCCGCCGAGCATCCAGGCGCCCTCGAAGAAGACCTGGTCGAACTGCAGCCCGACGACGTGGAAGGAGGTCGGCAGCGAGGGGCCGGCCGCCATGACCCAGAAGCGCACCCGCTCGCCCACGCGGGCCTTGAGGGGCTGCTGGGAGTACTGGAAGGCCACCCCGTTGAAGGTGGTCAGGTCCGGGGTCTTGGCGGCGATCTTGTCCGTACTGGGCTCGCCGCCCTCGGGGCCGAGGTAGACCTCGGAGGCGACGATCGCGTACTCGCGGTCCACGGTGCTCAGGCCCGGCGGGTCGATGATGACGGCGCCGTGCATGCCCGAGGCCAGGTGCAGGCTCATCGGTGAGGTGGAGCAGTGGTAGAGCCAGATCCCCGAGTGCTGGGCGGTGAAGGTGTAGACGAGGGACTCGCCGGGGTTGATCGAGCGCATGGCCTCATCGGGCGGGGTGATACCGGCGTGGAAGTCGATGGAGTGGCTCATGGTGCCGTCGTTGACCAGGGTGATCTCGAAGGTGTCCCCCACCTTGCCGCGCAGGACGGGGCCGGGGACCTGGCCGTTGAAGGTCATGCGCCGCTGGGTGACGCCGCCGCCGACCTGCATGACCTGCTCCTTGACGGTGAAGGTGTGGCGGTGGGTGACCGGCCCGCTCGATCCGTCGGGGTTGGTGGGGGCCGCCGGCAGGGCGGCGTCGAAGGCGGTGAAGTCGGCGGGCAGCGCGGCGGAGTAGTCGGGGACGGCGTCGCCGCCCGAACCGGCTGAGCCGCTCTGGCCGGCTCCGTGCTGGTGGGCGCTCGCCCCGCTTCCGCCGGCGGTGACGTGGAAGACCATGCCCTGGGCGCGGTGTCCGGCGATGGAGCACCAGCCCTCGACCGGCCCGGCCACGACGCCGGCGTCGAGCGTGCCCGTGGCGCCTGCGGCGACGCGCCCGGTGGACTGGCCGGTGGCCAGGACGAGGTCGTGGACCTGGTCGGCGGTGTTGTCCAGGGTGAGGACGAGGCGGTCGCCGGGGGTGACGTCGACCGTGTCGGGAACGAACCGCATGCCCTCCACCTTGATGGTGGCGTTGACGGTGTTGCCGGTTGCCCGGACGTCCTGGGTGGTTCCGCCCTGGCCGCGGTTGCCCATGACGCTGCCGACGACGACGGCCGCGCCGGCGGTGAGCAGGCCCATGAGAACGCCGCGGCGGTCGGCGGAGTGCAGCAGGCCGCCCGACGATGATGCTGCTGACGCTGATGACCCTGCCGACCCTGACGACGCCGTCGAACCGGCTGCTGCCAAGGCTCCGGACGAGCCCGCCGACTGAGCCTGCTGGCGGCGGCTGCGGTCGATGGCCGGGGCGGTACCGGCCGTGACGGCCCGGCGGTGGGCGGCGTCGGTCTGGCCGGTGCTCGGTACGGCACTCGGTACGGCGCCCTTGGCGGCCTCCTCCGGGGAGTCCGGGGAGGGCGTGCGATCGCTGGGTGTCGTCATCGGGGTCCCTCTCGGGGCTGGGCGGGCCGGCGGCCCGCGGGGTCTGTCGGGTCGGGTGCGGTGGGTGTACCGGCTGCGCGTGGCGCCCGCTTGCGGCGGGAGAGCTCGCGCAGGCACAGGACGATGCCCACCAGCAGGTAGGAGGTCACCAGCGCGGCCAGGGCCCCGGCGACGACGCGCACCTGCCAGGGCACGGCGGGGCTGACCGCGAGCAGGAGGCAGGCGTTGGCGGCGGTGACTCGGTAGGCGGCGTGGCGGTCCATGATCGCGTTGGTGGCGCGGGTGGCCGCGGGCCCGCCGCCGAGCATCACCGGGGCGAGGTAGCTCAGGGCGGCCACGAGGATCTGCAGGGCGAAGCCGGCGGCCAGGGGCAGGCGCAGGGTGTGGATGGCGTCGCGGGCGGCGGCGACGTCGTCGGCCAGGGCCATGCGGGCCCCCAGGACGGCGACGCAGCCGACGAACCAGGAGACGGCGGCCGTGGCCGAGGCGGTGGCGAAGGAGGTCGGCGGGACCCGGCGGGCGGTCCGGTAGGCGGGGACGAGGACCCCGCAGGCTCCGCCGAGGTAGACCAGGGTGCCCAGGCCGGCCAGGGGCGGCCACAACCCGGAGGCGGCCACGAGCGTAGTGCCGCACACGAGGTAGGGCAGGCCGCGGGTGGCCCAGCGGGCGGCCTGCGGCTCCATGGGGGTGCGCAGCATCGTGGGCCACAGGACGGTGAGGGTGCCCAGGACGGTGGTGCCCACGAAGCCCAGCAGCATGGTGGTGGTGTGGGCCAGGTAGAAGCCGTCGGCCAGGTTGGAGCGCCCGCGGGCACTGGACCAGGAGATGAGGAAGCCCAGGAGCGCGCCGGTGGCCAGCAGGACAAGGGCGACGGCGTAGTGGATGGCCAGGGATGCCAGGCGCGGGGCGATGGCGCGCCGGTACTGCACGGTGATGGCGACGACGCCGGTCAGGGCCTGGGCCATGACGATGCCGGCTCCGGTCAGGGCCAGCACCTGGTGCCCCATGGTGATGCCGGTCAGCACGATGACCGTGCCGAGGCTGTGGGCGTACAGGCGCGCGTCCAGCAGGGCCGCGCCGCCCAGGGCCGGGCGGTGCAGGAGGGTGTCGGCGAAGTGGGCGGACCAGATGGTGATGGCGCTGCCGATCCCGCCCAGGAGCAGGGCGTGCAGGGGCAGCCAGGTGCCCCAGGAGACCAGGGGGCCCACGATCGTCAGCGCCGCCAGGACCGCGGCGGCCAGCAGCCAGGCCATGACGACGGCGTTGCGGCGCACCTGGGTGGTGCGCCGGGAGGGCTTCCTGGCGGGGCGACCGCCCGCGCCCTGCGGCCGCCCGGGGCCGGGCCGGGTACCGGGAGAGCCGATGGACAGGCTCATACCGGGCTCCCGCCTCGTGGCGTCGTCGTCGCACCGGGAGCCTGCGCCGTGGCCGGGCGGCCCGTCCGGACAGCCCTGCGGATGCTGCCGGAGGTGAGGACACGAGCCAGGGTGAGGACCATGAAGACGAGGATCGCCGCCACCCCGACGACTCCCCCGACCTGCCAGGCGCCGGCGGCCCCGGCCAGCAGGCCTGCGACGCGCACCGCCAGGCCGGCGTGCAGCAGGACGTAGGGCAGCCACATGAGCCGGTGGTAGGGCAGGGAGCGGTGGACGATCGCGGGGATGATGACCGGGGCGTGGGCCAGGATCATGGAGAAGGCGAAGCCGACCGTGATGGCGTGGATGACGATCTCGTAGGCCGAGCCGCCCAGTCCCTCCAGGCCCCACAGCGACCAGACCGCCCCGGCGAGGGCGAGCCAGACGTATCCGGCGAGCATGGAGGCCGCCATGAAGCGGACCCCGCCGCGGGCGCGGACGGTGCGCCGGGCGACGTCGTAGTAGGCCATGATGACGGCCAGTCCCAGCAGGGCCGGGCCGGCCACGAGGTGGGCGCCCGACCCGACCAGCAGCAGGCAGGAGCCCAGGACGGCGGCACCGGAGAGGGCCTCGACGACGGTCTCGACCGTCTCGTCGAGGAAGGCGATGCGGGCCAGCTCGAGGCGCTCGCCGACGATGGTGAGCACGGGGAAGAGCAGCCACAGCGGGACGACGTCCTCGATGCCGCGGCCGCCCAGCCACAGGACGTCTCCCAGCAGGAGGGCGACTGCTCCCATGGCCTCGACGTCGACGGCGGCGCTAGGGGCGCGTCGGTGGACCCGCAGGTAGATGGCGCACAGGATGGTGGCCGCGGCGGTCATGAGTCCCCGGCCGCCGACATCGGGGGCGCCGGCCATGAGGGTCAGGCAGCCCGCGGCGTTGCCGAGCGGGGCGAGGAAGGCCCAGGGCGTGCGGGCCGCGACCGCCCGCTCCAGGGCGATGACGGTGCCCAGGAAGCCGACGAGCATGAGGGGGCCGTGGAGCGCCGCCAGGGTGGCGCCATCGACAGGGGCGGGCAGGTTGAGGCGCAGGAGGGCGGCGTTGAGGCCCATGAGGATGCAGGCGGCGCCCAGGGCCAGGGCCACCAGCCGCGGCGCCACCCGGGTGGTCACCCAGTGGGCCGGCCCAGTAGCTGTCCCAGTAGCCGTCCCAGTGGTCATGCCGGTGGATACGGTCGACGAGGTCGATGAGGTCGATGCGGTCACTGTCCAGGTCCGGGTCTGACGGTCGGATGCTCCGTCGGCGCCCTGCGCCTCGGGATGCGCTCCTGGCGCCGATGCCGGCTTGTCCGTCTCCACGGGCCAACCGTATCCAACGGGGCTGGAAACGTGTTCGAGAGGTGGCGCACCCCGGTTCCTGACGATGGGAACTGTGCCGCCGGGAGCGGACGCGCGTTCCCGCCGGCCCGCCTCGGTAGTAAGGTCGCGCCCACCAGTACGAACGCACTGAAGGAGACCCCTATGAGCGAGAACCCCGAGCTGCTGCCCGTCACCGAGAAGAAGCACGGCTGCGGCTGCCACGGCCACAGCGACGAGCGGCTGACCCTGGACGCGCGCGCCATCCCCCACCGTCTGCGCCACGCCGCGGTCATCGGGGCGGCCTCCTCCCTCAACCCGGGCGAGGGCTTCGACCTGGTGGCCCCGCACGTCCCCACCCCGCTACTGGCCCAGATCGACCAGCTGCCCTTCACCTTCCAGCACACGCTGCTGGAGGAGTCCGAGGGCTTCGCCCGCGTCGAGATCCTGCGCACCGCCTGATTCCCGACCGGGCAGCGCGCCTGCCGGCCTGAATCGTCCGGCCGATATGCTCGCTCCATGACGCCAGCGCCACTCGACGCCGTCAGCTCCGAGGTCGTCGGCGCGGGCGGTTCCCGTGCTCGCCTCACGGACCTGCCCATGCCGAGGGCCCGGACGGTGCTGCCCGACTCGGCCAGGTCGGCAGGGGAAGCCGGGTCACCCGTACCGGTCCGCCCGGCCGAGCCGATTCCACAGCTGGCGGCCCTGGTGCCCGACGGCGTTGTGGACCGTCTCACCGACCGGTATGGGCGTACCGTGCGTGACCTGCGCCTGTCCATCACGGACCGCTGCAACCTGCGCTGCACCTACTGCATGCCGGCTCAGGGCCTGGAGTGGCTGCCCACCCCGGACCTGCTGACCACCGCCGAGCTCACGCGGCTGGGGCGCCTGGCCGTCGAATGCCTGGGGGTGGAGCGGATCCGCCTCACCGGGGGCGAGCCCCTGCTGCGCCGGGACCTGGAGGAGGTCGTTGCCTCCCTGTCCACGCTGCGCACGGCGGCCGGCGGCAAGCCGGATATCGCCCTGACCACCAACGGCCTGGGCCTGGAGAAGCGGGCCGCCGGTCTGCGCGAGGCGGGCCTGGACCGCGTCAACATCTCCATCGACTCCCTGGACCCCCGGGACTACGCCGCCATCACCCGACGGGACCGGCTCGGTGACGTCCTGGCCGGGATCGCCGGGGCCCAGGAGGCCGGCCTGTTCCCCATCAAGGTCAACGCCGTCGCCCTGCCCGGGACCGTGGAGGCGCGCGCGCCCCGGCTGCTGGCCGAGTGCCTGCGCCGCGGCTGGCAGCTGCGCTTCATCGAGCACATGCCGCTGGGACCGCGCGAGACCTGGCGCAGCCGGGACGTCGTCGGGGCCGAGCAGGTCCTGGCGGCTCTGCGAGCGGACGGTTTCACGCTGACCGAGGCGGGCCGCCCCGACCGGCGCCCGGCGGCCCTGTGGCACGTGGCGGCGGGGACGCATGAGAGCCGGGCCCACCCGGCCGGGAGCGTGGGCATCATCGCCTCGGTCACCGCGCCCTTCTGCTCGGACTGCGACCGCACCCGCGTCACGGCCGACGGGCGCCTCATGACCTGCCTGTTCTCCACCACCGAGACCGATCTGCGCGGCCCCATGCGCGCCGGGGCCGACGACGATGAGCTCATCCGCATCTGGGCCGGGGCCACCTGGCTCAAGCCCCGCGCGCACGGCTCGGACGCACCGCCCGTGGCCGACGGCTTCGCCAGGCCGCAGCGCACCATGTCGGCCATCGGCGGCTGACTGATACTCATCCGAGCCCAAGCCATATCCGATGAAGGAGTCCCCATGAGTCCCTCCCCCCAGCCCGCGAGCGCCGCACAGGCGCAGTCGCGACCGGAAACAGGCTCTCAGACGCAGTCTGAGACGCTGTCGGTGACCCTGCGCTACTTCGCCGCGGCCGCGGACGCCGCCGGTCGTCCCGAGGAGCGCCTCGACCTGCCCGTCGGCACGACGCTGGCGGGCCTGCGCGAGCATCTGGCCGGGCGCGGGCTGGAGATGGCGCGGGTGGTCCCGATCTGCAGCTTCCTGGTCAACTCGGTCTCCACCCCGGCCGACTCCCTGACCCCCTTGGCCGATGGCGACGCCGTCGACGTGCTGCCGCCCTTCGCCGGCGGCTGAGTCTCCCAACTGTCTTCTACTGTCTCCCACTCCGCCCCCAGCCGGCCCCATCTGCATCGAGCCGGGCACTTCTCGCGTAGCCCTACGGTTTTTCTGTCCGGCTGCGCGAGAAGTGCCCGGCTCGGCGATGAAGGGACACCGTCAGGCGAGGTTGCTCCACTGGGCCGTGCCGTCGGTGAAGGTCTGGCGCTTCCACACGGGCAGGCGCTTCTTGACCTCCTCGACGATCCGGCTGCAGGCGGCGAAGGCCTCGGCGCGGTGGTCGGAGCTGACCGCGACCGCGAGGGCCGCGTCCCCGACGGCGAGGTCGCCGACGCGGTGGACGACGCCCAGGGCGCGTACCCGGCCGGTTCCGGCGACGTCGTGGGCGATCTGCTCGACGACCTGGCCGGCGGTGGGGTGGCAGGAGTAGCCGATGCCGGTGACGGCGCGGCCGTCGTCGTGGTTGCGGACGACGCCCTCGAAGGTGACGACGGCGCCTGCGGCCGCGTCGTGGACGGCGTCGGCGAGCTCGGTGAGGCTGATGGGCGCCTCGGTGACCTCGGCGCGCACGACGCGGGCGGGCCCGGCGCTGCGGGGGCTGGTGCTCACGAAGGTCTCCTCGTCCTGGGCGTCGTACTGAGCTGGGACACTGCTGAGGTCGGGCTTGTCCCGATCGGGAGCATACCTACGCCGACCGGGCGGACCGAACAGGCATGATAGGGATGCGACGGGGGCGACGACGGCACCGTGCCACCGGCCTCGCCGCGTCGCCGCCGACCCGCTGACGGGTCGCGAGGCCCCTGGGCTCAATCGCGGTGGCCCAGTCAGGCTCGTTGAGACTCGTGGAGAAAGGACCGCTATGGCGCAGCTGATCCCTCTGGAGGACTACGTCGCCCAGGTGCTGGAGCCGCTCGTGCCCCTGGAGGGCGAGCGCGTGGCGCTGGCCGAGGCGCACGGGCGGGTGCTGGCCGAGGACGTGGTCGCGGCCGTCCCGGTGCCGCCGTGGACGAACTCGGCGATGGACGGCTATGCGGTGCGCGCCGAGCAGACGAGCGGTGCCTCGCCGCAGGCGCCGGTGGTGCTGCCGGTGACCGGGGACGTGCCGGCGGGTGCCGCACCGGCCCCGTTGGTCCCGAGCAGCGCGCAGCGGATCATGACCGGGGCGATGCTGCCCGAGGGTGCCGACGCCGTGGTCAAGGTGGAGGACACCGATCAGGCTGCCGGCCCGCACCCGCTGCCGGGGCGCGTCGAGATCCGCGCGGAGGTCGGACCGGGAACGAATGTGCGCGGCGCCGGAGAGGACGTGCGCGCGGGCGACCCGGTCATGGCGGCGGGGACGAGGCTGTCCGCCACCGGGCTCTCCGCCCTGGCCTCCGTGGGGCTGGGATCGGTGCGGGTGCCGCCGCGGGTGCGCGTGGCCGTGGTCTCCACCGGCGCCGAGCTGCGCGACGCCGGGCAGGCACTCACCCCCGGCACGATCCCGGACTCCAACGGCCTGCTGCTGGCCGGCCTGGTCGCCGAGCACGGGGCCCTGTGCACGGGCGTGGACCGAAGCGGCGACACGGCCGAGGACCTGGCCGTGGTGCTGCGCCGGGCCGCGGACAGCGCCGACCTCATCGTCACCTCCGGGGGCGTGTCCGCGGGGGCCTTCGACCCCTTGACGATGCTGGCCCGGCAGGAGCGGGGCGGGCAGGCTCAGGTGCGTCTGGACTTCGTCAAGGTGGCCATGCAGCCGGGCAAGCCCCAGGGTCACGGCTGGGTGCGCGCCGACGACGGCCGGCGGGTTCCGATCATCTGCCTGCCGGGCAACCCGGTGAGCGTCCTGGTCTCCTTCACCACGATCGTGGCCCCGGCGCTGGCGCGCCTGGCCGGGCAGGACGCCGAGGGGAGCGCCGCATGGCGTACTGGGACGCCCCCGGGCTGTCCCCCGCTGACGGCACGCGCGGCGGCGGCCTGGCGGACGCCGCCGGGTCGACGGCAGCACGTGCCGGTGCGCTTCACCGCCCCGCCCACTCACCCGACCGCTGCGGAAGACGGTTCCGAAGACCGCTCCAAGGACGGTGCCGGGACCGGTGAGGGTCTGCCCTGGGTGACGCCCACCCACCGGCTGGGCTCGGGCTCGCACCTGGTGGCCTCTCTGCCCGCCGCGCAGGCGCTGGCGGTCGTGGGCGCCGAGGTCGAGGCGGTCGACGTCGGCGACGAGCTGGCCCTCATCCCCCTGTATCCCCCTGGCAGGACCGGTCCCGCCGGTACGCGCGGACGCACCTGAGGGCCCGCGGACGGCCCCCGCGGGTGCGCCGTCAATGCCTATGGTGCGTCCGCGACGAGCAGCCCCACGCCCTCCCATCCACCCCATCCACTCAAGGAGCCTCGTCATGGAACCCCGCCCAGAGATCACCCTGACCCACCTCGATGAGGCCGGCGCCGCCTACATGGTGGACGTCACCGCCAAGACCCCGACCGTCCGTGAGGCCCGGGCCACTGCCTTCGTGGCCTGCTCGGAGGCGATCGTGACCGCCCTGCGCGAGGGCTCGGTCCCCAAGGGCGACGTACTCGCCGTGGCGCGCATCGCCGGGATCGCGGCGACGAAGAAGGTCCCCGAGCTGCTGCCGCTGGCGCACGTCATCGGCGTGCACGGGGCGCGCGTGGACCTGGAGGTCGCCGACGGCGGCGTGCGCATCGAGGCAACCGTGCGCACGGCCGACCGTACCGGGGTGGAGATGGAGGCGCTCACCGCCGCCACCGTGGCGGGCCTGGCGATCGTCGACATGGTCAAGGGCGTGGACCGCGGCGTCGAGCTGCGCGAGGCCAAGGTGGTGGCCAAGTCCGGGGGCCGCTCCGGGGACTGGGTGCGCGGTGACGGCGCCTGACCGGCCGGCGGACCGCGGCCCCAGGGCCGCCAAGGACACCTGGGCCGCCGGCACCGGCTCTGCCGCCTCTGCCGCGGGCACGGCCGCTCCCCCTGGTGGGTTCGCCATCGACGTCGTCGTGCTGGCCGGAGGGACCGGCAGGCGGCTGGATGGGGCCTCCAAGCCCGACGTCGTCGCCCGCGGGGCGCGCCTGCTCGACCACGTCCTGGCAGGCCTGGAACAGCTGCGGGGACAGGGCCTCCTGCTGGGGCACGTGTGCGTCGTCGCGCCTGAGGAGGTGGCACTGCCCGATGGCATCCTGCGGGCACTGGAGGACCCGCCGCTGGGCGGGCCGGTCGCCGGGATCGCGGCCGGTCTGGCGCGCCTGAGCCAGTGCGAACCGGCTGCCGGGCCGGCCGGCGTCCTCACCTGCGACGCCCCGTCCTCGTGGCGGGCGCTGCCGGCCCTCATCGAGGCGCTGCGTGACGGCGAGCGGGAGCTCGACGGCGCCTGCGCCCGGGTTGGCGACCACACCCAGTACCTGCTGGGCCTCTACCGCCGCCGGGCACTGGCCGCGGCGGTCGCCCCGGGCGGGACGCCACTGCGCGATGTGGCCGTCCGCCGGGCTCTCGGGGCCCTGCGGGTCACGGCGCTGCCCGTGCCGCAGGGCGTCGTGCGGGACCTGGACACCTGGGCCGAGGTCCGCGCCTGGGACTCCGGCACGCCGGAGTAGCAGGTCCTCGCCACCGTCACCGAGGTAGGACAGCGGCAAGGCAGCGGTAGGACAGCGGTGAGGCAGGCGGTGCGGGGCTCAGTGGTCCCCGCCGCCGAGCTGCTCAAGGACGTGGGGCACCAGGGGGCCGATGACGGCGACGGTGTCCTTGACCCCGCCGCGTGAGCCGGGGGCGTTGACGACCAGGGCGCCGTCGTCGCCGCGGGAGGTCACTCCCACCAGGCCGCGCGACAGGCCGGCCAGCGGGGTCTTGCTCAGGCCGTGGGCGCGGACCTGGGCCTCGATGCCCTCCAGCCGGGTCGTCAGCAGCGGGGCCGTGGCCTCTGGGGTGAGGTCGCGCGGCGTGACCCCGGTGCCACCCGTGGTCAGGACGACCCGGGCGCCGGCGGCCACCGCCCGCGTGATCGCCTCGCGCACCGGCTCGACGCCGTCGGGCACGAGGTCCACGGCGTCGACGACGACGTCGTGCTCGGCCAGGAGGCGCTGGGCCAGCGGGCCGGAGAGGTCCTCGCGCTCCCCGCTGACGCAGCGGTCGGACACGGTGATGACGGCGCCCTTGACGGGCTCGGGCAGGGGCACGAGGCCCTTCTGGACGATCGGGGTCTGGCTCATGGACTCACCGTAGCCCCACGTGCCCGGCTGGTCCCGACAAGGTCAGGACCAGCCGGTCGACAGAATTAAGTGACACCTATTCTTCCTATTTTAAGCCATATTTATTCCGTCTCGAAAACCGTTTCTCCCAGCATTCCCAGGGGATGCGGCCGCACCCTGGAGGAAGATTCCCCGACATGCATCATGAGTGACGTGCGCCTCCGCGCACTCACCGACACCTTCACAGACACCTTCACACCGCCTCCGGTCACGGCGCCGTCGCCCAGGTGACCGAGCCCCACACACAGGAGCCCCATGTCCACGCTCGACACCTCCGGACGCGTCCTCACGGGGTGGAACCCCGAGGAGCCCGAGAACTGGTCCGCGAAGATCGCCTGGACCACCCTGGCGATCACCACCTTCTCCCTCATGCTGGGATTCACGGTCTGGTTCCTGCCCAGCGCCATCGCCCCCAGGCTCAATGAGATCGGCTTCCACCTGACCAAGAACCAGATCTACTGGATCACCTCCATGCCGGGGCTGTCCTGCGGGGCCCTGCGCCTGGTCTACATGTTCCTGCCCGCCACCATCGGCACGCGCAGGATGATCGGCTGGTCCTCCCTGCTCTACATCCTGCCGATGCTCGGCTGGTTCTTCGCCGTGCAGAACCCGGGCACCTCCTTCGGGGTGCTGCTAGCCCTGTCCTTCACCTGCGGCATCGGGGCCGCCACCTTCTCCGGCTACATGCCCTCGACCGGCTTCTACTTCCCCAAGCGCCTGGCGGGCACGGCCCTGGGCCTCCAGGGAGGCCTGGGCAACATGGGCATGAGCGTCATCCAGCTGGCCGCGCCCTTCCTGATGAGCACGAGCCTGCTGGGCCTGACCTGGGTCGCGCCCCACCACGAGGGCGCCCCCATGGTCGTCAACGCCACCGTGTTCTTCCTGCCCTGGTCCCTCATCGCGGCCGCCCTGACCTTCCGCTACATCAAGGACGTCCCGGTCAAGGCCAACATCAGGGAGCAGATGGACATCTTCGGCAACGTCGACACCTGGCTCATGACGGTGCTGTACATCATGACCTTCGGCGTCTTCTCCGGCTTCGCCGCCCAGACCGCCAACATCATCAACAACAACTACGGGGCCGGCTCCCACCTGGCCAAGAGCTTCGCCGCCTCCGAGCTGCCCCAGGGCGCCTCCTACGCCTTCATCGGCACCCTTATCGGCTCCTTCCTGCGCTTCGCCTGGGGCCCCCTGTGCGACCGCTTCGGCGGGGCCATCTGGACCTTCGTCTCGGCGATCGGCATGGCCGTCACGATGGCCTGGTGCGGCTACCTGGTCGCGGGCGCGGACGACCCGGCCGACTTCACCGTCTTCATGATCGGACTGCTGGCCATGTTCTTCTTCGCCGGAGTCGGCAACGCCTCGACCTTCAAGCAGATGCCGATGATCATGCCCAAGCGACAGGCCGGCGGCGCCATCGGATTCACCGCCGCCGTCGCCTCGCTGGGGCCCTTCCTGGTCGGGATCGCGCTCACCCTCATGCCCACGCACGTCTTCTTCTACGGCTGCGCGGCCTTCTGCGTCGTGTGCGCCGTCATCTGCTGGGTCCGCTACGCCGCCCCCGGCGCCAAGCGCCCGGGCTGACCCTCCCGCCCGCCGCCACCAGCCTCGAAGGCCCCTTTCACGAACCAAGGACCACTGATGACTACCACCGGCACCCAGCCCACCGGCCCCGGGATCGTCCCGGGCCCCGACCACCAGGTCGAGGAGACCCCCGGACTGTTCACGCTGGGCTCCTACCTGCGTCGGGGGCAGGCCTCGGCCGACGCCCGCCGCCTGTTCCTGACCGGCGGGCGCGAGTCCGACACCTTCTACCGGCACCGGTGGAGCCACGACAAGATGGTCCACTCCACCCACGGGGTCAACTGCACCGGCTCGTGCGCCTGGGAGGTCTACGTCTCCGACGGCATCATCACCTGGGAGAAGCAGATCACCGACTACCCCACCACGGGTCCGGACATGCCCGAGTACGAGCCGCGGGGCTGCCCGCGCGGCGCGGCCTTCTCCTGGTACACCTACTCCCCCACGCGCATCCGCTACCCCTACGTGCGCTCGGTCCTGCTGGACGCCTTCCGCGCCGCGAAGGCCGCCAACAATGACGACCCGGTGGCCGCCTGGGCGCAGGTCACCGGTGACCCGACCACCGCCAGGGCCTACAAGTCCGCCCGGGGCAAGGGCGGCATGGTGCGCGTGGGCTGGGACGAGGCCATGGAGATCGTCGCGGCGGCCTACGTCCACACCATCCGCACCTGGGGCCCGGACCGCATCGCCGGCTTCTCCGTCATCCCGGCCATGTCCCAGGTCTCCTACGGAGCCGGCGGGCGCCTCCACGAGCTCATCGGCGCCACGATGCTCTCCTTCTACGACTGGTACGCCGACCTGCCCCCGGCCTCCCCGCAGGTCTTCGGCGACCAGACCGACGTCCCCGAGGCCGGGGACTGGTACAACTCCCAGTACCTCATGATGTGGGGCTCCAACCTGCCCCTGACCCGCACCCCGGACGCCCACTTCATGACCGAGGCCCGCTACCACGGGCAGAAGGTCGTGGCCGTCTCCCCGGACTACGCCGACAACACGAAGTTCGCCGACCAGTGGCTGCGCGTGGCCCCGGGCACCGACGGCGCCCTGGCCCAGGCGATGGGGCACGTCATCCTCAAGGAGTTCCACGTCGCTCGCCGCGAGCCCTTCTTCCTGGACTACATGCGCCGCCACACCGACTCCCCCTTCCTCATCGGGCTGGAGCCCTCCCCCGACGGCACCGGTTACGTGCCCGGCCGCTTCGTGACGGCCTCCGAGGTCGACGGCGTCGCCACCGGCGCCCCGAGGAACGAGTTCCGCCCGCTCGTGTGGGACCGCAGGCGCGGCCCGGCCGACCCCGGCGGCACCCTGGCGGACCGCTTCACCCCCGAGGGCGAGGGCCGGTGGAACCTGCTCATGGAGGGCGTCGACCCGGTCATGAGCATCCTGGACCTGCACGACCAGGGCCCTAGGGTCCAGGCCGCCGAGGTCCTCCTGCCCCGCTTCGACCTGCCCGGCTCGGCCACCCCCGAGGGCTCGGTGGGCGGCGGCGTCGTGCGCCGCGGGGTCCCGGTCACGCGGATCGGGGAGCGCCTGGTCACCACCGTCTACGACCTGCTCCTGGCCCAGTACGCCGTCGAGCGGCCGAGCATGCCGGGCCACTGGCCCGCGGACTACCAGGACGCCACCGTGCCGGGCACCCCCGCCTGGGCCAGCGAGATCACCGGCGTGCCCGGCCCGGCCATCATCCGGGTGGCGCGCGACTTCGCCCTCAACGCCGTGGAGTCAGGAGGCCGCTCCCAGATCGTCATGGGCGCCGGCATCAACCACTACTACCACGCCGACCAGATCTACCGGACGATCCTGGCGCTGACCTCCATGTGCGCCACCCAGGGCGTCAACGGCGGCGGCTGGGCCCACTACGTGGGTCAGGAGAAGGTGCGCCCGCTCAGCGGCTTCCAGCAGTACGCCTTCGCCCTGGACTGGCACCGCCCGGCCCGGCAGATGATCTCCACCGGCTTCTGGTACATCACCACCGACCAGTGGCGCTACGACACCACATCGGCCGAGCGCCTGGCCTCGCCGCTGGGGCCGGGGAGCCTGGCGGGCAAGACGACGACCGACACGATGGTCGAGGCCATGAAGCGCGGGTGGACGCCGTCCTACCCGACCTTCAACCGCAGCCCGCTGCTGCTGGGCCAGCAGGCCGCCGAGGCCGGGATGGACCCCAAGGACTACGTCGTCGAGCAATTGCGCTCCGGTGAGCTGCGCTTCGCCTGCGAGGACCCCGACGCCCCCGAGAACTTCCCCCGCATCCTGTGCTCGTGGCGCACCAACCTGCTGGGCAGCTCGGCCAAGGGCACGGAGTTCTTCCTGCGCCACATGGTGGGGGCGGACAACGACGTCAACGCCGTCGAGACCCCGCCCGGTCAGCGGCCCGCCTCGGTGACGTGGCGCGAGCAGGCCCCGGTCGGCAAGCTCGACCTCATGTGGACCGCGGACTTCCGCAACACCTCCACCACCCTGCACTCCGACGTCGTCCTGCCGGCGGCCACCTGGTACGAGAAGCACGACATCTCCTCGACCGACATGCACCCCTTCGTGCACTCCTTCAACGCGGCCATCGACCCGCCGTGGGAGGCGCGCACCGACTTCCAGGTCTTCCAGGCCCTGGCCGGGCTCATCTCCGCCTGGGCGCCGCGCTACCTGGGCACCCAGACCGACGTCGTGGCCGCGCCGCTCAACCACGACACCCCCGACGCCATGACCATGGCGCACGGCGACGTCTCGGCCCTGCCCCAGGAGTGGGTGCCGGGGGTGACGATGCCCAAGCTCGTGCCCACCCAGCGCGACTACACCCAGATCCGGGCCAAGTTCGACGCCCTGGGCCCCCTGGCCGAGAAGCTGGGGCTGCCGTGCAAGGGCATCATGCTGAGGCCCGGCCCGGAGGTGGAGCGCCTGGCCCGCAACCACGGGGTCTCCACCGACGGCCAGGCGGCCGGCCGGCCCCTGATCGACACCGACATCCGCG
Organism: Actinomyces viscosus; assembly: GCF_900637975.1. Lineage (NCBI taxonomy): Bacteria > Bacillati > Actinomycetota > Actinomycetes > Actinomycetales > Actinomycetaceae > Actinomyces > Actinomyces viscosus. Next base: position 1,652,140 of record NZ_LR134477.1, read on the forward strand.
CCGCCGACGCGATCTTCGCCCTGTCGGGCACCACCAACGGGCGCATCTCCACCGAGGGCTGGGAGACGCTGTCCCAGCGCACCGGCACCACGCTGGTCGAGCTCAGCGAGGAGGAGGCCGGCAAGCTCATCACCTTCGCCGACACCCAGGTCAAGCCCCAGGGCGTCATCACCTCCCCGGAGTGGTCCGGCTCGGAGCACGGCGGACGGCGCTACTCGGCCTTCGTGGTCAACGTGGAGCACGCCAAGCCCTGGCACACGCTGACCGGGCGCATGCACTACTACCTCGACCACGACTGGATGCTGGACATGGGCGAGGCCCTGCCGATCTTCCGACCGCCGTTGGACTTCCACGCCCTCTACGGGGAGGCCGCCCCCGGCTCGGTGGGCACGAGCCGGGCGGGAACGGCGGAGGTGGCGGTGCGCTACATCACCGCGCACAACAAGTGGGCGATCCACTCCCAGTACTTCGACAACCTGCACATGCTCACGCTGGGACGCGGGGGCCAGACCATCTGGATGAGTCCCCAGGACGCCGACAAGATCGGCGTCAAGGACAACGAGTGGGTCGAGGCCTACAACCGCAACGGCATCGTGGCGGCCCGAGCCATCGTCTCCCACCGCATCCCCGAGGGCATGGTCTTCATGCACCACGCCCAGGAGCGCACCATGAACACCCCGCTGACCGAGTCCAGCGGCCGGCGCGGGGGCACGCACAACTCGCTGACCCGGATCGTGCTCAAGCCCAGTCACTTCGCCGGCGGCTACGCGCAGCTGTCCTACGCCTTCAACTACATCGGCCCCACGGGCAACAACCGCGACGAGGTCACGCTCATCCGTCGCCGCAGCAACCAGGAGGTGACGTTCTGATGAAGGTCATGGCCCAGATCGCGATGGTGATGAACCTGGACAAGTGCATCGGCTGCCACACCTGCTCAGTGACCTGCAAGCAGGCCTGGACCAACCGCGAGGGCACCGAGTACATGTGGTTCAACAACGTCGAGACCCGTCCCGGCGTCGGCTACCCCAGGGGGTGGGAGGACCAGGACACCTGGCGCGGCGGCTGGGAGCGCACGGCCTCGGGCCGCCTGCGCCCCCGCTCGGGCGGGCGCCTGCGCCGGCTGGTCAACATCTTCGCCAACCCCGAGATGCCCACGGTCGAGGACTACTACGAGCCGTGGACCTACGAGTACGACCGTCTGCTCTCGGCTCCCAAGGACTCCCCGACCCTGCCGGTGGCCCGCGCCAGGAGCCAGCTGACGGGCGAGTACATGTCCACGATCCAGTGGGGCCCCAACTGGGACGACGACCTGGGCGGCTCCATGGAGACCCTTCAGCAGGACCCGGTCATCGAGGCCATGGGCACCAAGGTGCGCACCGACATCGAGTCGGCCTTCATGTTCTACCTGCCGCGCATCTGCGAGCACTGCCTCAACCCCACCTGCGTGTCCGCCTGCCCGTCGGGCGCCATGTACAAGCGCACCGAGGACGGCATCGTCCTGGTGGACCAGGACGCCTGCCGCGGCTGGCGCATGTGCGTGTCGGCCTGCCCCTACAAGAAGGTCTACTTCAACCACGCCACCGGCAAGGCCGAGAAGTGCACCCTGTGCTACCCGCGCCTGGAGGTCGGTGAGCCCACCGTGTGCTCGGAGACCTGCGTGGGTCGCCTGCGCTACCTGGGGGTCCTGCTCTACGACGCCGACCGGGTCTCCCAGGCCGCGGCCGTCAAGGACCCGCAGGACCTCTACATGGCTCAGCGCGAGATCCTCCTCGACCCCCACGACCCGCAGGTCGTGGCCGGGGCCCAGGCCGAGGGGATCCCCGCCAGCTGGGTGGAGGCGGCGCAGGCCTCCCCCATCTGGGACCTCATCGACACCTACGAGGTGGCCCTGCCGCTGCACCCCGAGTACCGCACCATGCCGATGGTCTGGTACATCCCGCCGCTCTCGCCGGTCGTTGACGAGGTGGCCGCCGCCGGCCTGGACGGTGAGGACCACAAGGTGCTGCTGACGGCCGTGTCCGAGATGCGCATCCCGCTGGAGTACCTGGCGGGCCTGTTCACGGCCGGTGAGACCAACACGGTCGAGCTCGTGCTGCGGCGCCTGGCCGCCATGCGCTCCCACATGCGCGACGTGCGCCTGGGCCGCGAGCCCGACCCGGCCATCGCCGCCGCCGTGGGTCTGAGCGGGCAGCGGCTCGAGGCCATGTACCGGCTGCTGGCCATCGCCAAGTACGACGACCGCTACGTCATCCCCACGACCAAGCCCGAGGTCCCGCGGGGCATGGCGGACATGGGCGACGACGTGCGGACCCTCCTGGGTGAGGGGGCGCCGGCGGGCTGTCACCCCGACGTCGCCTCCTTCCACGGCCAGGGCGGCGTCGGCAGCGGCCCGGTGAGCCTGCCGCTGCCGACCGTGCGCCGCGAGCCGGTGCCCGCCGCCGGCCCCGGGCTGCCGGGGATGCCGGAGGTCGGCGTGCCCGAGGTCATCGGCCAGGGATCACCGGGGTCGACGACGCGAGCCGGCACCCGCACGGGCTCGCGCGGCACCACCACCGGTTCCCGTACCGCCTCGACGGCCGGCCCGGTCCGTCCCGTCCCGAGGGACCGCTGAGATGGTCTCCTTCGTCCGCGCCCCGCGAGTCCTTGCGCCCCCTGCCGAGGTGCCGCTGGACGCCTCCCAGCGTGCCACCGTGCACATGGCGGCGGCCCTGCTCCTGGACTACCCGGTCGAGGGCACCCTGGCCGGGCGCCTGGACGCCGTCGAGGCCGAGCTGGATCGCCTGCCCGCGGAGGTGGCCGTCGTGCTGGAGGAGTTCATCAGCGTGGCCCGACGCCGCGGCGAGCGGGCCATGGCCGAGCACTACGTGGAGGTCTTCGACCGGCGTCGGCGCTGCTGCCTGTACCTGACGTACTACACGGTGGGCGACACCCGCCACCGGGGCGCCGCGCTGCTGGCCTTCAAGCAGGCGCTGGCCGCGGCCGGCTACGAGATGGCCGCCGATGAGCTGCCCGACTACCTGCCGGTGGTCCTCGAGCTGTCCGCCCGCAGCGGTGACGAGGTGGCCGATGCGCTCCTGTCCTCCCACCGCGAGGGCATCGAGGTGCTGCGCAGCGCCCTGGCCGACGCCGCCTCCCCCTACGCGGGGCTGGTGGAGGCGGTCTCGATGACCCTGCCGCGGATCGACGAGGCCACCGCCGAGCGCGTGCGCGCCCTCGTGGCGGCCGGACCGCCCACCGAGACCGTCGGTGTCACCAGCACCCTGCCCTTCCCGAGCGTTCCCGTGCGCCACCCGAACCTGTCCGGCCCGCCGACGACGCCGGCCCCCTCGCCGTTGACCGGCCCTTCCGCCCCACGAGCAGCCAGGAGAGCATGACATGAGCCCGATTCAGCAGAACCTCCTGTGGGTGGCCCTGCCCTACGCCAGTCTCGTGCTGCTGGTGGCCGGCATGGCCTGGCGGTGGCGCACCGACCAGTTCGGGTGGACCTCCCGGTCCTCCCAGTGGAACGAGTCGCGCATCCTGCGCCTGGCCTCGCCCCTGTTCCACCTGGGCTTCCTCATGGTCATGGGCGGGCACGTCGTCGGGCTGCTGGTGCCCAAGGACGTCACCGAGATGCTGGGCGTCTCCCAGCACATGTACCACCTGGGCGCCACCTACCTGGGCACGGCGGCGGCCATCATGACGATCCTGGGCCTGGCCGGGCTCATCTACCGGCGCGTCGTCGTCAAGAGCGTGCGCCTGGCCACCACCCGAAACGACCTGGTCATGTACTGCTTCCTCATCGTGCCGGTCCTGCTGGGGACGGCGGCCACGGTCCTCAACCAGCTCACCGATGAGCACGGCTACGACTACCGTGAGACCATCAGCCCCTGGCTGCGCTCGGTGCTGGTGCTCCAGCCTCGCCCCGAGCTCATGAGCGACGTGCCGGTCTCCTTCAAGCTCCACATCGTCGTGGGCTTCCTGCTCCTGGCGGTCTGGCCCTTCACCCGCCTGGTCCACGCGGTCTCCGCGCCCGTGGGCTACGTGACCCGCCCCTACGTGGTCTACCGCTCCCGCGAGGCGGCCACCTCCACCACCGCTCCCTCACGCGGATGGACCCTGGTGCGCACCCAGGGAACCGGCAACCAGGGGCTCAACGACATCACCCCCTCCCAAGGCGCCTGAACCGCTCGCCCCGACCTCGACAAGGAGACTCGGACTCATGAGTATCACCCACCGTGCAGCGATCGCCGCCGTCAGTATGATCTCCGCCTTCTCGCTGGCCGCCTGCGGCGGAGCCGCCAGCAACAGCTCCACCGGCGCCGCCACGGCAGCGGGATCCGGAAAGGCCACGGGCAAGGTCACGGTCCTGGCCGCCGCCTCCCTCCAGGATGCCTTCGAGGAGATCGAGAAGACCGTGGAGAAGGACAACCCCGGCCTGGACGTCACCTTCGACTTCCAGGGCTCCCAGGACCTCGTGACCTCGCTGGCCGGCGGCAACAGCGCCGACGTCCTGGCCACCGCCAACACCTCCACCATGAAGGACGCCGCGGACCAGAAGCTCGTCGGCACGCAGACCGAGTTCGCCACGAATGTCCTGACCCTCATCGTCCCCAAGGGCAACCCCAAGAACATCACCGGCCTGGACTCCTCGCTCGACGGCGCCAACCTGGTCGTCTGCGCCCCCGAGGTGCCCTGCGGCGAGGCCACCCAGAAGCTCGCCACCGCCCTGGGCGTCACCCTCAACCCGGTCTCCGAGGAGCAGAAGGTGACCGACGTGCGCGGCAAGGTCGAGTCCGGTGAGGCCGACGCCGGCATCGTCTACACCACCGACGCCGCGGCCGCCAAGGACAAGGCGGACAAGATCGACATCCCCGACGGCGGCGTCGTCAACCACTACCCGATCGCCCAGACCGCCAGCCCCGAGAACCCCGAGGGCGCCAAGGTCTTCATCGACGCCGTCACCGGCAAGACCGGCCAGGAGGTCCTGGCCAGGCACGGCTTCGGGGCTCCCGGTACCGCTACTGCCGGGGCGAGCACCGGCAGTAGCGGCGCTCCGTCTGCGGCCGCGACCGCCGGTGAGTCAAGCTCCCCGGAGGCGGACAAGCCCACCGTCGAGACGACGGCCCCGTGAGGGCTCACGCCGCTCGCGCAGCGCACGCTGTAGACGCTGTAGCCGCTGTAGACATGGCCCTGTGAACTCGATGCCCTCCACTGCGCGACCCTCACCGCAGTCGCGACCCGCCCGCGTCCTGACCCGGCGCGGGCGGGCTGCTCACTCACCGCTGCCGGTGCTTGTCACGGTGCTGGCGCTCCTGGGCGGCTGCGCGATCGTCCTGCCCCTGGTGGGCATGGGTACGCGCGTGTCCTGGGGGCAGCTGCCCCAGCTGCTGGCGACGCCGTCGGCCCGGACGGCCCTGTGGCTGTCGCTTCGCACCTGCGTGGCCTCCACGGCGGCCTGCGTGGTGCTGGGCGTGCCGCTGGCGCTGCTGCTGTCCCGCAGCTGGCCGGGCGTGCGGCTGGCGCGGGTCCTGGCGGTCCTGCCGATGACGATGCCGCCGGTGGTGGCCGGAATCGCGTTGCTGTCGACCCTGGGCAACCGCGGGATCCTGGGTGCCCAGCTGCGCCAGTGGGGCCTGCCCATCGCCTTCTCCACCACGGCGGTGGTCATCGCCCAGGTCTTCGTCTCCATGCCCTTCCTGGTGGTGACCCTGGAGGCGGCGCTGCGCAGCCGCGACGGGCGGGCCGAGACGGTCGCCCGGAGCCTGGGGGCGGGGCCGTGGCGGGTCCTGGTCCAGGTCACGCTGCCGCTGGCGGCCCCGGCGCTGGCTCGTGGCACCGCCCTGGCCCTGGGCCGGAGCCTGGGCGAGTTCGGGGCGACGATCGCCTTCGCCGGCTCCAAGGAGGGGGTCACCCGCACGATGCCGCTGGCCATCTACCTGGAGCGGGAGAAGGACACGGCCACCTCACTGGCTCTGGCGGCCGTGCTCATCGCTCTGTCCTTCCTCATCGTCGGGGCGACCACCGTGGACTGGTCCCGTCTGGCCGGCTCGCTGCGCCCCGCCCCTGTGGACCGTTCCGAGGGAGTACACCCGTTGGCACCCACCGCCGAGGCTCTCGTCTCTGCTGAGCCCGACGCTGCCGCAGGCTTCACGGGCTCCCACCGCGCCGCACCGGTCAGGGGGCCTGCACGGGGCCAGGACCTGCGTGTCGCCTTCGCGCTGGAGGCGCGCGACGTCGTCGTCGACCTGAAGGTGGGGGCCGGGCGCACGGTGGCACTCATCGGACCCAACGGCTCGGGCAAGTCGACGGTCTGCTCCGTGGTGGCGGGTCTGCTGGACGCCGAGCGCGGCCATGTGCTCCTGGGCGGGCGGGTCCTGGACGACCCCGGGCGCTTCGTGCGGGCGGGGCGCCGTCGGGTGGCGCTGCTCAGCCAGGACCCGGGGGTCTTCACCCACATGTCGGTCCTGGGCAACGTGGTCTTCGCACTGCGCTGCCAGGGGGTGGGCCGGGGCGAGGCTATCCGTCGGGCCCGGGCCGAGCTGGCCGCCGTCGGGGCCACTCACCTGGTCTCCCGCCCGGGCGGAGCGCTCTCGGGCGGGCAGGCCGCCCGCGTGGCCCTGGCCCGGGCTCTGGCAACGGGCCCGCGCCTGCTGGTTCTCGATGAGCCGATGTCGGCCCTAGACGTGACGGCCCGCCAGGAGATGCGCCGCCTGGTGGCGCGCCGGTGCGCCGAGGAGGGCCTGACGCTGCTGCTGGTGACGCACGACGTCCTGGACCTGGCGGCGATGGCCGAGGACGTCGTCGTCCTGGACCGGGGCCGGGTGGTGGAGCAGGGGCCGACGGCGCGGGTGCTGTCCGCGCCGCGCTCGGACTTCGTCGCCCGCCTGACGGGGACGGCCGTGCTCACGGGTGTTCTCAACGGCGAGGCCGGGGCCCCGGCCTTGAGGCTGCCCTCGGGGCGGGTCGTTCACGGTCGCCCGCAGGAAGGCCCTGCCGAGGACAATGCGGGCGGTCAGGCCGATCGGGACGGGGCCCGTCACCCCGGTGCCCCCGGTATCGCGCTGGTGCCGCCCGACGCCGTCGCCCTCTATCGCGAGGCCCCGCACGGCAGTCCCCGCAACGTCCTGGCCAGCCGGGTGACGGGGCTGGAGCGCTCCGGGACTCTGGTGAGCGTGCACCTGGAGCTGGAGGAGGGCCAGCACCTGTCGGCGGCGGTCACGGCGGGGGCCGTTGCCGAGCTCGGCATCACCGAGGGCCGGGAGGTCCTCTGCGTCATCAAGGCGGTGCAGGTGCGCATCGTGGGCCGCCGGGCTTGATACCTCCAGCACCGGAGATCAAGACAGCATCAACGAGGAGCGAATAGAGATGAGGACACCATGATCAGGGTCGACCAGCGCACCTACGGCTCGGTGATCGCCGATGAGCATCTGCGACCGCTGAGCCGTGAGGAGCTGGAGCGCTATCACCGCAACGCGCTCGTGCCACAGGTGGGGGTGGTCGGCCAGCAGCGCATCCGGGCCGCCCGAGCCCTGCTCATCGGCACCGGCGGTCTCGGGTCACCGGCGGCCCTGTACCTGGCGGCCGCCGGGGTGGGCGCGATCGGTCTCATTGACGACGACGACGTCGACGTCACCAATCTTCAGCGCCAGGTCATCCATACGAGCGCCGCCGTGGGCCGCCCCAAGGTGGACTCTGCGGCCGAGGCGATCAGGGCGCTCAACCCCGACGTCGAGGTCATCACCCACCGCACGCGTCTGAGCGCCGACAACGCCTTGGGTCTGCTGCACGGCTGGGACGTGGTCATCGACGGCACGGACAACTTCCCCACGCGGTATCTGGTCAATGACGCATCCGTCATGCTGGGGCTGCCGTTGGTGCACGGGGCGGTGCTGGGCTTCGACGGCCAGGTGGGGGTCTTCGACGCCCGACGGGGGCCGTGCTACCGGTGTCTGCACCCGACACCTCCGCCCACGGGCTCGGTGCCCTCCTGCGCGGAGGCCGGAGTGCTGGGGGTTCTTCCCGGGATCATCGGGACAATACAGGCCGCCGAGGCGCTGAAGCTCATCATTGGAGGCGCCGAGCCGCTGCTGGGGCGTCTGGCGGTGCTGGACGCCTGGGGGGCGCGCCTGCGGGAGATTCCGGTGGCGAAGAACCCGGCCTGCCCGGTGTGCGGGGATGACCCGAGCATCACGGAGCTGGCGGCGGAGACTGCTTCCTGCACACCGTCCATGAGGCCCGGGAACGCCGGGGTCCCTGATCCCGAGCCGAGTGAGAACGACGGCGCATGCGGCGAGGACGGCGAGAACTCAGTCTCTGCCACCGGGCTCCGAAGGCTCTTGGAAAGCGCCGAACCGCCGGCGCTGCTGGACGTCCGGGAGGATGTCGAGGTGGCGCTTGAGCCGATGGAAGGCGCCCTGCACATTCCGTTGCGCGAGGTGGTAGCGCGGATGGATGAGCTGGACGGGAGCCGTCCGACCGTGGTCGTGTGCGCCGTCGGGGCGCGCTCGGCCCGGGCCGTCGAGGCCCTGAAATCGGCCGGCTACCCCGGCCGGCTCCTCAGCCTCGAGGGCGGCATGAAGGCCTGGGCATCCGGTTGATGTGTTGGGGGCTCGTTAGTGGCCTTGGGCTTCTTCGGCGTCGTCGGTGAGGTAGGTGACGATGCGTACGAGGTCGTAGGGGGTGGAGGTCTCGGTGGTGGTGATGGTGCCCTCGATGGTGCGCCACTGGGTGTCGCCTTGGGGGCGGTAGCGGGTTCTCCAGGTGGTGGTCAGGGTGGTGGTGACCCCGGTGGCGGTGTGCTGGTAGTAGTGGGTGACGGTGTGGTTGGGGTAGGGGTGGCCGGGGTCGGTGGTGGTTGTGGTGGTGGAGTCTCCCCAGTTCCAGGTGTAGGAGGTGGGGGTGAACTCGACGTCGATGGGGGTGCCCAGGATGGTGGTGGTCTGGTAGCGGGGGCTGGGGTCGGTGTAGACGATGAAGGCCTTGGAGATGATGACCCTGGGGCCGGGTGGTTGGCGGGTGATGCCTGAGCCGGAGGCGATGAGGGTGGCGGCCTGGCGGGTGGTGATCGTGACAGGTCCCATCTCCGGGGCGGGGTCCTGATGCGGTGTGGGCTCAGCAGGCTTATCCCAGTTGCAGACAGCCTGCATCTTCTTGTTTTCGTCTTGATAGGGCTTACAGCGTCCATGAGACGTTGCCGCCTTGGTTTGACTATCTGAGTATTGGACCGTTGTTCCAGGCGACGCGGGAGAGTCAGGTTGTTCTGCTGGCTGGGGTGGTGCTACAGTTTCGCGGCGTTCTCCATGAGTAACCACATGATTATCGCCAGCCTCTGCCTCCCAGCTTATGGGCGCTCCAGAGTCCTGAGAAGTACCCGGGCTGCTCGCAGCGGTTGGCGACAGCGCCATCACACAAACCACTGCTACCACAACGATATGACGGCGAAAACTCATTTGTTTAACACCTCTACCCCGCCAATCATCCAGCGAGTTCCGTTGTATCGGACCGAGAAGTCCAGAACTTGATTCTCCTTAGGAGCGGAGATTATTGGGTCACTTCCCACTTCAGGATGCGATACCACCTGCCCTTGATTGGCAGTGACATCCAGTTCATTGTAGTCGTATCCGTCGATCTTCTCGTAGAACGTGAAGTCTGTGATTTCTTGCTCCCACTTGTCCGCCCAGCCGCCGTTCTGGTGAAGCTTGGTGGCTCGGTCTATAACGGATCGGCAGAACTGGCAGCGGTCCTCGCTCATGGCGGCGAGCTCGGTGGTGTCGCCGGTCATGTAGGCGTAGCGGTAGAGCTCGAGAAAGTACCACGCCGTCAGTGACGCACCCTCACCTGTCTTGTCGTTCATGTTCGGGGGTTTGACGGGTGCGGGTTCGGCCAGGGCGGCCTCGCGCTGGGCCCGCAGCTCAGGGGTCAGGGCCGCCTCACGCGAGGCGGTGGCGGAGGCCTTGGCCTCGGCCAGGCCCTTCTCGGCCCGGGCGACGGCCGCCGAGGCACTGGCACTGGCACTCACACTGGCCTCAGCCCTCGCGTCCCTCAGCGAGCAGCCAGCCGCGCCCAGCGCCAGCGCGCACACGGCCACCACACCGGCTGCCGCACGGCGGCGCCTGCGACGCGTTCCAGGCCGGCCACGGTCGGCCACCGACCGTCGTGGGCGCGTAGTCGCAGGGGATCGTAGAGACGTACTCATCTGCGGAAGGCCTCCTCGCCACCGACACAACTCCTCACACCACCGGGCCGGGCAACACTGTCCGTCCGAGCGGTGTATTGACACTACCCGCACACACCCACCCACCGCCAGACCCGGACACCACCCTGTGGAAAACCCCGGACAGAACCTCAACCGGCCTGCCCAGCACGGTCAGTGGGGAACATGAGCAGCCAGATGAGGTAGATCCCGCCCAGCGCGGCACTGATCAGGCCCACCGGGATCTGGAAAGGACTGAGCAGCCGCTGTGCCAGGAAGTCGGCCCCGCCCAGAAGCAGGGCCCCCATGGCGGCCGAGGCGACCATCGTGATCCCGACCGACCGGCTCAGACGCCGCGCCAGCTGCGGGGCCGCCAGCGCCAGGAAGCCGATCGGCCCGGCCACGGCCACGCACACGGCCGCCAGCACGACGCCGTAGCCCAGCATCGCCCCACGGATTCTTCCGACGCGCATCCCCAGGCTGGTGGCGGCGTCGTCGCCCATCTCCAGCATGGCCGCGGGCCGAACGAACCAGACCACCTGCGGCAGCAGCACGATCGCCGCCATGAGCAGCGGGCGGACCTGTCCCCATGAGATGGCGTTGAAGGAGCCGTACTGCCAGGCCTTGGCCGCCTCGGCGCTCTGGAGGGACGCGCGGGAGATGAGGTAGCTGTTGGCCGCCGACAGCATCTCCGACAGGGCGATACCGGCCAGGATGAGGTTGTCGCCGCCCACACCGCGGCGCAGCGTCACGAGTGCGACGATCCCCGCCGTCGCCAGACCGCCGATGATCGTGCCCGCACCGATCTGGTAGGTCGAGGAGGCGGAGACCAGCAGGATCGCCAGCAACCCTCCCGTGGAGGCGCCAGTGGTGAAGCCGACGATGTCGGGGCTGCCCAGGGGGTTGCGGGACAGGCTCTGGAAGATGGCCCCCGACAGTGCCAGCATCGCCCCCACCAGCACGGCCGCGAGCGCCCGCGGCAGTCGCTGGTCGATGACGATGAAGCGGTCCAGGTCGCTTCCCGTTCCGCGCAGCAGCGTCCCCAGGGCGTCCGCCGCTGAGATGTTGTAGGTGCCCGTCAGCACCGTCAGCACCATGACCGCCAGGGCCGCCAGGACCAGGATGATCGTGACCGTGACGGCGCGGCGGTGGAGCAGAAGCTCCTGCCGGGGCCCCACGGGGAGCCTCCTGACGGAGATGGGAGGCCCCAGGTAGGCGGGCCGCTCCGACCGCTCCGGGCCCTCCGGCCTCTCCTGCGGCTCCACCACGTCTTGAAGCCGTTGGTTCGAGGGGGGTCGGCTCATCGGGTCCTTCATCGGGTCCTCACCCCCATGCGACGCACCACCATGGCCAGCAGGACGGGCCCACCGATGAAGGCGGTGACGACGCCGGCCTCCATCTCGGCGGGGACGATGAGGACGCGGCCCAGGATGTCGGCTCCCAGGAGCAGGATCGGCCCGGCCACGAGGGAGACCACGAGCAGCTTGCGCTGGTCCGCCCCCAGGGCGAGCCGCAGCACCTGGGGCACCACGAGCCCGACGAAGGAGATCGGGCCGACGGCCGCCGTCGACGCCCCGCACAGGAGCGTGATGGCGGCCAGCGCCAGGGCGCGTGCCCGCGCGGGGCTCACGCCCAGGGCCTTGGCCTGCTCCTCCCCCAGCGCCAGGGCGTTGAGGGTGAGTCCGGAGGCCAGGGCCAGCCCCAGGCCGACGGCCAGGAAGGGCCCGATCCACACCAGCAGGCCGGCGTCGCGCCTGGCGAGCGACCCCAGGACCCAGAAGCGGTAGGAGTCGAAGGTCTTGGAGTCGTACATCGTGATGGTGCCGGTGATGGCACGCAGGCTGGCCCCCAGCGCCACCCCGGCCAGCACCAGGCGCGCCGGCCCGGCGTCGGCACTGCGGCGGGCCATGAGGTGAACAAGCCCCGCGGCCAGGGCGGCCCCGGCGAAGGCGAACCAGAGGTAGCCGCTGACGTCACTGACTCCCAGGACGGACAGCGACAGGACCACGGCCAGGGAGGCTCCGGCGTTGACGCCGAGGATTCCGGGCTCGGCCAGCGGGTTGCGGGTCAGCCCCTGCATGACGACCCCGGCCACGGCCAGGGCGGCCCCGACGACGATCGCCAGCACGGTGCGCGGCATGCGCATCCTCCAGATGATGATGGAGGCGATGGTCCTCCTCTGCCCGGTCAACCCGGTGATGATCTCCTCCAGGCTCAGGCCGCGGGTTCCGACGGCGAGGCTGACGAGGGTCAGTGCCGCGAGCAGCACCAGGCAGATGAGCAGCACAGCACCAACATGGGACCGGAAGGCGATCTTGCCCACTCTTGCCACGTTTCCTCCGGGTTGGTTCTTGATCAAAGCGGTTTGGCTGAGGCTAGCCTAAGCACATGACATCGCTCTACAGCCGCCGTTCCGCACTTGCCTTCGCGGGACTGGCCACTGCTCTGCCCGTCCTGGCCGCCTGCTCCTCCAGCAACTCAGGTTCGAACTCGATGGCCTCCTCGGGCTCCTCCGCCTCCGCGGGCGCCAAGCCCACCCCGACCTCCTCGGTGCCCACGGGCATGCCCGAGGGCAAGGGCTCGGGCCAGGCCGACGACGTCTTCCCCCGCACCGTCGTCCACTTCAAGGGCAGCGCGGAGATCCCCGCCGCCCCCACCAAGGTCGTCGTCATCGCCACCGGCCAGCTCGACGCCGTCCTCACCCTGGGAACCGTCCCGGTAGGATCCACCAAGGGCGACGGGGCCGAGGCCGTCCCCGAGTACCTCAAGAAGGCCTTCCCCCAGCAGGCCGAGCAGCTGGGCTCGATCACGGGCATCGGCTCCCGCAAGGACCCCAGCGTGGAGGCCGTCAGCAACCTGGCCCCCGACATCATCCTCATGAACGCCGCCATCAAGAAGGCCGACGAGGTCTACGCCTCCATGTCGGCCATCGCCCCGACGGTCGTCACGCAGGGCACCGGTCAGTACTGGAAGCAGGACTTCCTGCTCGTGGCCGACGCCCTGGGCAAGCCGGACACCGCCAAGAAGTGGATCGAGACCTACCAGTCCGACGCCGCCAAGGCCGGCGCCGCCATCGAGGGCAACCCCACGGTCTCCCTGCTGCGTCACAACGAGGAGCGCCTGCGCATCTTCGGCCCGATCTCCACCGCCGGCTCGGTGCTGTCCGACATGGGCGTGGCCCGCCCCGACACCCAGCAGTTCACCGACGACACCTCCAAGGACATCTCCGCCGAGCAGCTCGAGCAGGCCAACGGCGACTGGCTGTTCTACGGCGTCCAGGGCGGTGACGCCTCGAAGGTCACCTCGCTGGACCTGTGGCAGGCGCTGACCCCCGTCGACGCCAAGCAGGCCGTCCAGGTCGACGACGACGCCTTCTTCCTCAACGCCGGCCCGACAGCCATCCGCACCATCCTCACCACGGTCTCCGACTCCATGAAGAAGAAGTAGTCCGTGCCCTCCCCCGTCTCATCAGAGGCAGCCGCGGACGCCCAGGTCCCCACCACGGGCCTGGGCGTCCGGGGCATCTCCCTGTCCTACCACCCCAGCCACCCCGTCATCGAGGAACTGAGCACGGCCATCACCCCCGGCGCGGTGACAATGATCGTGGGCCCCAACGCCTGCGGGAAGTCCACGCTGCTGCGCGCCATGAGCCGGGTCATCTCCCCGGGGGCCGGCCAGGTGGTCCTCGACGGCCGCGACATCGCCTCCCTGGCACCCAAGAAGCTGGCCCGGCGGGTGGGCATGCTGGCCCAGTCCTCGATCGCCCCTCCCGGGATCACGGTCCACGAGCTGGTGTCGCGCGGGCGCTACCCCTACCAGTCGCTCCTGCACCAGTGGTCGGCCGACGACGACGCGGCCGTCACCGAGGCCATGGAGCGCACCGACGTCGTCGGTCTGGCGAACCGGCACGTGGCCGCCCTCTCCGGCGGTCAGCGCCAGCGGGTGTGGGTGGCGATGGCCCTGGCCCAGCGCACCGACATCCTCCTGCTCGATGAGCCCACCACCTATCTGGACCTGGCCCACCAGGTGGATCTGCTCGAGCTGTGCCGGGACCTGAACTCCGAGCTGGGAACCACGATCGTGGCCGTGCTCCACGACCTCAACCAGGCCTGCCGCTACGGCGACGAGGTGATCGCCATGCGGGCGGGCAGCATCCTGGCCCACGGCAGGCCCGAGGAGGTCGTCACCGCCGAGATGGTCGAGAAGGTCTTCGGCCTGCCGGTCCAGGTCATCTCCGACCCGCTCACCGGGACCCCGCTGGTGCTGCCGCTTCCGCGCGGAACCGACGCGGCGACGTCGGACGAGCAGGCCGAGCAGGAACGGTAGAACCGGCTGACGGCTTCGGCCGAGCGCGATCACCGGCCCCGGCCGCCGGCAGCGACATTTGCCGGTATCCAGGCCGAACACGCCGAGCTCTGACGCCGTCCCGGACACCTCCCCGCACCCGTGGGTGGCCCTGACAGAACCTCCCACGCGGTGGACCGGCGCGGCGGGCCGCCTTATGCTCCACATATCAACCCGCACTGATGTGAGGACTTACCTGTGACTGCTTCTGCCACCGCCCTGCCCACCACCATGCGCGGCGTCGTTCTGCACGCCCCCGGCGACGTGCGCGTCGAGGACCGCGAGGTCCCCCACGTCGTCGACCCCACCGACGCCGTCATCAAGCTCGAGGCCGCCTGCGTGTGCGGCTCGGACCTGTGGCCCTACCGCGGCATCTCCCCCGTGGACGAGGCCCGCCCCATGGGGCACGAGTACGTGGGCACCGTCGTCGAGGTCGGCGACGACGTCACCAGCATCAAGGTCGGCGACTTCGTCGTCGGTTCCTTCTGTATCAGCGACAACACCTGCGAGATCTGCGAGGACGGCTACCAGTCCCGCTGCGCCAACGGCGGCTTCATGGGCGACACCCAGGCCGAGTACACCCGCGTGCCCCTGGCCGACGGCACCCTCGTCGCCGTCCCGGGCGGCAAGCCCGAGGACCCGGAGATCATCGCCTCGCTCCTGACGGCCTCCGACGTGCTGGGCACCGGCTGGTTCGGGGCCGTGGCCGCCGGCGCCGCGCCCGGTAAGACCATCGCGGTGGTCGGCGACGGCGCCGTGGGCCTGTCCGCCGTCCTGGCCGCCAAGGCCCTGGGCGCCGAGAGGGTCATTGCCTTCTCCCGCTACGAGGACCGGGCGGCGCTGGCCCGCGAGTTCGGCGCCGACGTCGTCATCGCCGAGCGGGGCGAGGAGGGCGCCGCCAAGGTCAAGGAGCTCACCGGCGGCTACGGGGCGCACGGCGTCGTCGAGGCCGTGGGCAACCAGGCCTCGATGGACCAGGCCTTCGCCTCCATCCGCCCCGGCGGGCACCTCGGCTTCGTCGGCGTGGCCCACGGCGTCTCCCTGCCCGGTGACATGCTCTTCGGGGCAGAGGTCAACATGCTGGGCGGTCCCGCCCCCGTGCGCCGCTTCCTGCCCGACCTCATCGACCGCATCCTCAAGCGCGAGATCGACCCGGGCAAGGTCTTCACCCTGCGCCTGCCCCTGGAGGAGGCCGCCGAGGCCTACAAGGCCATGGACGAGCGCCGCGCCATCAAGGTGCTCCTGGAGCCCTGATCCGGTTCCGGCGCTCCCCGCGGTCACACCAGTCACGTACCACGTGCCAGCCGCGCACCGGAGGCACCCCGTTCACCACCGATCATCACCGAGTCTCCCCGCAGGCGCGCACTCCGTCAGCGCCGCCTGCGGGGAGGCCCGTCTGCGCACAGCTCCCACGCACTCCACGCCCGCCATCACTCCCGCACTCTCCACGCACGCACAGCCAGCCACCCGCGGCACCGATCCACCCGCTCAGACGACTCGGAGGCAGCCATGAAGCACATCACCCTCAACAACGGCACCCGGATTCCCGTCCTGGGACTGGGGGTCTACCAGACCCCGGAGTCCGAGACCGAGCACCATGTGCGCGAGGCGATCGAGGTGGGGTACCGCCTCATTGACACCGCTCAGTACTACCGCAATGAGGAGGGGGTGGGGCGGGCCGTGCGCGGTGCGGTGTCCGACGGCGTGGCCCGCGAGGACCTGTTCGTCACCACCAAGCTCGCCGTCTCCGGTCACCGGGCGGGCAAGCGCGCCATCGAGCAGTCGCTGGCGGCCCTCGGCCTGGACTACATCGACCTCATGCTCATCCACTGGCCCCAGGGCAACGACCTCAGCACGTGGCGGGCCCTGGAGGACGCCTGCGCGGCGGGGTTGCTGAAGTCCATCGGCCTGTCCAACTTCTACGGCGATGAGGTCCAGGAGATCGTCCGGGCCACCGACATCCCGCCGGTCGTGGACCAGGTGGAGACGCACGCCTACCTCCAGCAGCGCCGGCTGCAGAAGACCCTGGCCCCCTACGACATCAGGATCGAGGCCTGGAGCCCCCTGAGGGCGGGCCGGTCGGAGCTCCTGAGGGAGCCCGTCCTGGAACGCGTCGCCGAGGCTCACGACGCCACGCCCGCTCAGGTGGCCCTGGCCTTCCAGGTGGCGACCGGTGTCATCACGATCCCCAAGACGGTTCACCGCGAACGCATGGTGGAGAACCTGGCGGCGGCCGATCTGGAGCTGAGCGCGCAGGAGCTGGCCGAGGTCGCCGCACTGGACCGGGGACGCTCATCCAGCGGCTGGCCGAACCACCCCGAGCAGTCCTACGACCCCGCCGAGTTCCCCTTCACGGGACCACTCAGCTGAACCGGTCGCCGCGAACATTTGGGGGAGGAATCCTTCCCCCTTTCCTGCTATAGTGTGATTAAAACAAGATTCGTGTTGCTGGTTTTGTTGTTGGGTTGGTGATCGGGTATTCGTGGGGCGTCCGATGTGGGGGTGTCGCTTTCTCGTGGGGTGCTTGGCTGCTGGTGCTGGCTTCTTTTGTTGTCGTCTCTTGTGTTGTCGGCGTTTCGTGTGAGCTCTCGGGTCGAGGGCGGAATATCATGCTGGGATGGACAGGGTCGTGGTTAGTGATGATGAGTGGACTGTTTTGCAGGGCTATAAGCACCAGGCGCCTTACAGGTTGATGCGTTTGAAGTCCGAGGCGGTCGTGCTGCTGTCCAAGGGTGTGGATACCGCGGTCGTGGCCCAGGTCGTCGAGCGCACGCCCGAGACGGTGCGCAGCTGGGCTCGGGAGTGGAACCGGTACCGCCTGGCCTCAATCCACACCGGTCACGCCGGCAACCTCAACGCCTCCAGGCTCACCGCCACCCAGCGCCAGGAGGTGGCCGGGGTACTGTCCCGGCCCCCGTCGGAGCAGGGCCTGCCCATCGGGTTCTGGGACGTGCCCCATCTGGCGGCCTGGGTCTACGACCACTTCGAGGTGGAGTACGCCTCTGCCGCCTCCTACCGGTTCCTGCTGCACATGGCGGGCCTGTCCTTCCACCGCCCCCAGACCGTTGACCAGCGCCGCCCGCCCCAGGCGGACGTTGACCAGCGCATGAGCCAGATCCGTTCCGAGATCGTCCGCAAGTGGTCCGATCCCGAGGTGATGGTGGTGTGCGCCGACGAGGTGCGTATCGAGCACGAGGCGATCGTGCGCAGGGCGTGGATCCGCCGGGGGGACGCCGCCCGCCTGGAGGTCGACCGCCGCCGCCAGGCCCAGTCCTACATCGGCTTCCTGCACGAGACCGACGGCACCGTCGACTTGATGACCCTCGACTGGCAGGACACCGGCACCATCACCCAGGCCCTGATCGACCTGACCGTGAAGCACCCCGACAAGAAGAAGATCGTCATCGTGTGGGACAACGCCTCCTGGCACCGTTCAGCAAAGCTCACAAACAGCCTCAAGACCATCAAGAACCTCGAGAGGATCCACCTGATCAACCTACCCGCCTACAGCCCCGACGAGAACCCCATCGAGCACGTCTGGAAAGAAGCAAAGGACAGTATCAGCAACCACCAAAGAGCCACATTCCCCCAAACCCGACAAGCATTCGAGACCTTCATCCAGGCAAACAAGTTCCCCTACCGACTCACAAAATAATCTCGTTTAAACTCCACTATACGACGTCGGCCGGGTGCTCCGCTTAGTGTAAAGAACGAGTCCCACGCGTTCACTATGAAGATTTACGTATCAACATAGGAACCTGTTTGCGGGGACCAGTCTTCCTGGGTACCAGGTATCCGGATCAGGAGTACTTACCACCATGTCCGACGCAAATGTGGCCCTTGTCCGTAGGCTCTACGACTCAGGAATGGCTCCCGATGTCGTTGACGAGATCGTCGCGGACGATCTCGTCTGGGACATCACTCCAGGAGCACCTTTCGGAGGCGTGTACCACGGTTGGCCCCAGGTGACCGCAGACTTTTTCGGCAGGCTCCTCCCTCATCTCACCTCACTGAAGGCCACGCCGGAGAACTTCTATGGCGCTGAGGGAACTGACCACGTCTTTGTGACCGGTTACTACGCCGCCACCGAGCTGCGTGAGCCGATCGCGGTGGCCGACGTCGAGAGGAACGAGCCAACGGTCTGGCCGACCGCGCCAAGTGGCTCCTGCAGGACCGTCTGATCTCGGATCTGCACGCGGACTACTCCGAGGTTGCCCCCTTCGAGCCCCACGTGGTGGTCGACCGCAACCTGTTCACCGGCCAGAACCCCGGCTCTGCCACGCCTCTGGCGCAGCGGGTGGTCGAAGAGATCAGCTGACTCCTTCGACCTCGTACTCACTCACGGCGGGCCCGACGGCGCTTCCGCTGGGCCCGCCGTCGGGTATGCCGCCGCGCTCCTGGGCGTCCGGGCACGTATGCCCTCAACGCCACTGACCTGTACCTGTAACCGCGAAGAACTTAGAGTGAGGAGCGCAATGATGCCTCGCACCTACCGGAGCACCGAGCTCGGGGCTTTTCTGCGCCGTCGTCGCTACGAACGCACGCCCGAGGAGGTGGGACTGCCGGATGCCGAGGACGGCAGGCGAGTCACCGGCCTGCGCCGCCAGGAGGTGGCGGCCCTGGCCAGTATCAGCACCGACTACTACACGCGTATCGAGCAGGGGCGCATCACCGCGTCGCTTCCGGTGCTCGCCAACCTGGCGCAGGCGCTCCACCTGAGCCCGGACGGGTGGATGTACATGCTCAAGCTCGCCGTGGACAATCCCCTCCACCATCTCCAGCAGCAGGAGGACCCGAAGGTCGATGTCACCACCCAGAGGATCCTCGACAGCCTGGAGCACACCCCGGCCTTCGTCATCGGACCACTCACGGAGGTCCTGGCCTGGAACCGGCTGGCCGCCCGGGTCTTCATCGACTTCGCTCAGGTGCCGGTGGATCAGCGCCTCTTCGTGAGGCTCCTTTTCACCGAGCCGTCCCTGAGGTCCCTCTACGCCGACTGGGACGGGGTGGCGCAGCTGGCCATCGCCCAGCTGCGCATGCACACCGCCTACGACCCGGAGAACCCCCGGCTGCTGTCCCTGGTGGAGGAGCTGTCCGCACTGAGTCCGCAGTTCACCGCCTGGTGGGACGCCCGAGAGGTCAACATCCGCACCACCGGGACCAAGCGTCTGCACCATCCGACGGCCGGCGACCTCGAGTTCGAGTGGTCGACCCTGACCTGTGCCACCGCACCGACCCAGCAGATGATCGTCTGGACCTGCGCACCGGGCTCAACGACGCAGGCGGCCATGCAGCAGCTGGACAACACACTGTGAGGACCGCCTCTACCGCGGGCTCCGTAAGGCCCCCGCCCTGTGCCGCCTGTGCGTAGCATCGAGCAGGCGGGCACGACGCCGTCGGTCACCGACCGGCCGGCTCACCGTCCACCATCACCACCTGAAAGCAGGAGCGTTCATGAAGACCCTCGTCCTCGTCTTCCACCCCGACATGTCCGCCTCGCGCGCCAACCGTCCCCTGGCCGCCAAGGCCGAGACCCTCGGTGACGACGTCACCGTGCGCTACATGTACGACATCTACCCCGACCAGAAGGTCGACGTCGCCGCCGAGCAGGCCGCCCTGGAGGCCGCCGACCGCGTCGTCCTCCAGTTCCCCATGTACTGGTACTCCACCCCCGCCCTGCTCAAGCAGTGGCTCGACGACGTCCTCCTCTACGGCTGGGCCTACGGCTCGACCGGCAACGCGTTGGCCGGCAAGGAGCTGCTGGTGGCCGTCAGCACGGGCGGCCCCGGGGACGCCTACAACGGGGAGGGCTCCTACGGCTACACGCTCACCGAGCTGCTGCGCCCGCTCCAGGCGACCGCCAACATGACTCAGATGACCTACCTGGAGCCCTTCACCACCACCGGGACCCTCACCATCACCGATGAGGCCCTGGACCAGAAGGTCGAGGACTACGCCGCGACGCTGACGGCCGAGGACCTGCCCGTCCTGGACCTCCACGGCTGAGCACCTGGCCACGACGTCTCTGCACGCGCTGAGGGCCCCGGCCGGTTCACCCGGCCCGGGGCCCTCAGCGAGCCCGGCAGGAGCCGGGACCACGTGCAGAGTCATTCACTCGTGTCAGTCGCCGTCGGCCAGGTCCTTGAAGTAGCGGGCCACCGGCCAGCGACGGAAACCGAGTCCCTCGTAGGTGGCCCGGGCCGGGGCGTGCCCGCGGTCCCCGCCGGTCTCGACCATCACCATGTCCATCCCGGCCGCACGGGCCCGCTCCATGGAGTGGTTCATGAGGGCCCGGCCGATGCCGCGGCGCTGGTAGTCCGGGTCGACGACGACGATGTAGACCTCCCCCATCCGGTCCTCGGGGTGCAGGCGGGTGCACACCCACCCCACCGGGTGCCCGTCGAGCACGGCCACGTCGACGCCGTCGGGCTCGCCGTCCAGGACCTCGGCAAGATCGGAGGTCTGCCGCTGACGCCAGCCCTCGGGGTAGAAGGACCGGTAGACGAAGGCGGGAACGTCCTGCTTCATGAGCGGGAACACCGGGTCCCAGGCGCGCAGGGACAGATCCAGCAGCGCCTGACGCTGCTCCGGGCGGTACGCGACGATCTCAACCATGCCGGAATCCTACGGCGCGTTCGATAGAGGCCTCTACAGACGACTGGGTCCCCGCCGGCGATCGTGCCGACGGGGACCCAGCAGGCTCGGGAGCGCGAGCCTCAGCCGAAGATGTCGAGCATCGGGAGCTCGGGGGTCTGGAGCACCGCGGCGTAGTCCCGGGCGCGCCGGGCGATGGCCTCGTCGGTGATCTCCAGGGCGCCGACGGACAGGAAGGGCACGGCGTACTTGGTGCCGATGACGCGCGAGGTGCCCTGCATGGGACGCAGGAACTCGTGGATCGTGTAGATGTGCGCGCCCTCGCGGCCGTAGGCGCTGCCGGCGCCGCCGACGCTGACGGCCAGGAGGAGCTCCTTGCCGTGCAGGGCCGTGCCGGTCGAGCCGTAGGCCCAGCCGAAGGTCAGGACGTCGTCGAGCCACTTCTTGAGCAGGGGCGGGCAGGACAGCCAGTACATGGGGTACTGCAGGACGATGCGGTCGGCACCCAGCAGGGCGGCCTGCTCGGTGGCCACATCGATGTTGAAGTCGGGGTAGATGTCGTACATGTAGCGCACGGTGATGTTGCCGCCGAGCGACTCCGCCGTCGCCCCCAGGGCCTTGTTGACCCGCGACTCGGAGATGTTGGGGTGGAAGACGAGAACGAGAGTGTTCACGGAGGACTCCCTGGTGTCGTTGGACTGAGATGCGGGGGATGCTCCCCGTGAGGCGCCGCCGTCGACGGCGCCGGAGGTGGACAGGACGTCGCTCAGGCCGGAGAAGCCGCCGATGATGACCTCCAGCTTGGGGGTCATCGCGCCGCGGTCCAGCCAGGACTCCTTGGGCCGGAAGGGGACGCGATCGGCGTCGTCGCCATTGTGCAGCGCGTGAGACCGGCGCATGCCCAGGGCTGCGCCCGAGCCGCCGAAGCGCTCGTCCCACATGCGGGTGGCGATGTCGATACCGCGCTCGCGGCGGCCCGGCTGGTGGTCGGACTCGATGGTCTCGGCCATGGCGGCCGCCTGCTGGTGAGAGGTCAGGACGGTCGAGAGCGTGTAGTTGAGCGCCAGGTAGGCGTCCTCGCTGCGAAGACCACCCGAGACGAGGGCGTTGTGGGCGCGCTTGGCCACCGACATAAAGGGCACGTAGGCCCAGGCCAGATCGATGAGCGTGTGGTCCAGACCGGGGTTGGCGTCGAGCACGTCCCACAGGGAGTCGGAGAGCTGGCGCAGGTAGTCCTGCCAGCTCAGTCCGGTGGGCGGGAGCGTGACGTCGGCGGAGACCCGCTCAAGACAGGCCACGAGCAGGTCGTCGCGCGAGCTGACGGTGCGTCCCAGGTCGGCTGTACTCACCCCCAGTCGACGCGCCACCTTGCCCATCGTGAACCGGTCCACACCAATCTCGAGGGCGGCTGTGACGACGTCGTCCCTGGTAAAACCGGCATTATGCTGCATAGAGCCTCCCGGGTTGGGTCATGCGTGTCAGCGTAACGAACCAATAACAGGCAGCCAAATCGAAACCGCCTATCCACATGATGCTCGACGCCGTTTTTCCGCAATATGACGGCAAAATACAGAATAGTTCCGGATCCGCTCCCGCCGCGGGCAGTCCCGAGATCCGATAACGACTCGGCCCGGTTCCGCACCGCCCAACAGGTGGCGCGCCCGACGCTCCCGGGGCTTCCCCGAGCCCGCTCCCCCGCTACCGTGGTGTCATGAGCGAGACTCCCCGCCCGCAACGCCCCGTCTTTCCGGCGCCTCCCGCGGCGCCCTCGCCAGAGGCGGCGCCGCCCGCCCCGACGGCGCCGCCGGCCAAGCAGCGGCGCTGGCGCGACGACCTGCACCTGGCGCACACGATCGCCAACAAGGTGGACAGCCTCACCCAGGCCCGCTTCGACGCCGGCAACTTCACGGTCGAGACCAAGTCCGACCTCACGCCGGTCACCGAGGCCGACCGGGAGGCCGAGCGCGTCATCCGCGAGCAGCTCGGGCGGGCTCGCGGGCGCGACTCCGTCCTGGGCGAGGAGCTGCCCACCACCGGGCACTCCTCGCGCCAGTGGGTCATCGACCCGATCGACGGAACCAAGAACTTCGTGCGGGGCGTGCCCGTGTGGGCCACGCTCATCGGCCTCATCGAGGACGGCCAGTGCGTCGTCGGGCTGGTCTCCGCCCCCGCGCTGGGGAGGCGCTGGTGGGCCGTGTCCGGCGGCGGCGCCTGGACCGGGCGGTCACTGAGCTCGGCCCGGCGGATGTCCGTCTCCGGCGTCGACGACCTCACCCGGGCCTCGATGTCCTACTCCTCGCTGTCGGGATGGGCCCAGTCCAAGCGGCTGCGCGGCATGCTGGGGCTCATGCAGTCGTGCTGGCGCACCCGCGCCTACGGGGACTTCTGGTCCTACATGCTGGTGGCCGAGGGCGCCGTGGACCTGGCGGCCGAGCCCGAGCTCGAGCTCTACGACATGGCGGCGCTCGTTCCCGTGGTCACCGAGGCCGGCGGGCGCTTCACCTCGCTCGACGGCGAGCCCGGGCCCTTCGGGGGCAACGCGGTGGCCACGAACTCGCTGCTGCACGAGGTCGCCCTCAGCCACCTGGGCGCCGAGACGGACTGAGACCGTAGGGAGGTCCCCTTCGCGGCCACTGGACCTCAACGCACCGTGAAGTTATAAAAGATCTAAAAGATCTAAAACGCGCAAAAGTGGAGACGAGGACGCATGGTCAACCCCTTCAAACCCACAGCGGGCGCCACCCCGCCCCTGCTTGTCGGCCGCAACCGCGTCATCGAGGAGTTCCTGGAAAGTCTCGACGACGGCCCCGGCGCACCCGGCCTCCTGGAGCTCATCACCGGTGCTCGCGGCGTCGGCAAAACCGTCATGCTCACCGCTCTGGGCGACGCGGCACGTGGGCGCGGCTGGGTGGTCGTTGACGAGACCGCACGCGAGGGACTCATGGACCGCCTCGGTGCCGAGTTCACCCGACAGCTGTCGCAGCTCGCAGGCAAGGAGCGCTCACGGCTGACCTCCTTGAGCCTGAGCACGCCGCTTGGTGGCGGTAGCGCAACAATCGAGCATGCGCCTGCCCCTGAGCCCTCGTGGCGCCAGAAGGCACGTGCGCTGACGCAGTGGCTCGCGGAGCACGGCACCGGCCTGTTACTCACGATCGATGAAGTGCATGCCATTCCGCGCGAAGAGCTGCGGGCCCTGTCCGCAGAGGTGCAGCATCTCATTCGGGAGGGGGCTCCCATCGGTCTCCTCATGGCAGGACTTCCTAAAGCCGTAGAGGAACTGCTCAATGACGACATCACGACCTTCCTACGCCGAGCCGAACGGATCGAGCTCAGTGAGGTGGCCATCGACGACGTCCGTGAGGCCCTGAAGTCGACCTTCGACACCGGCGGCAAGACACTGGGTAACGAGCTGGCTCAGGAGTGCGCGAACGCGACCGGCGGCTATCCGTTCATGATCCAGCTCGTGGGGTACCAGGTGTGGAAGCACAGCGGTGAAGGCCCGGTGACCCGGCCGGCCGTTGCCGCCGGGACCACCGCCGCCCGGCTGCGGCTGGGCAATCTGGTGCACGCTCCAGCACTGCGAGACCTGTCCGACGTCGACCGAACAATGCTCGTGTGCATGGCCAAAGACGATGGTCCATCACAGATCGCCGACATCGCAGAACGCATGGACCGCCCTGTCAACTACGTGTCGGTCTACCGCAACCGGCTGCTCGCCGCCGGGATCATCAAGACCGCCGGCTACGGCAAGGTCGACTTCGCAGCCCCTTATCTGCGTGAGTACCTGCGCGAGCACGCTGCGCACCTCGTCATGGAGTGAGGTACCGAGCCACCCACGGCTACACGCACGAACGCGTACACGCCGGGATCACACGGACTGGACTTGCCACGCGTCCAACGTTATAAAAGGGATATAAACTCATACGTGGCCGTGGAGCCGGATGTTTGATCCGGCGTCGCCGCGAGGCTGAGCCGTCACTGCTGCGGCGGGTACCACAGCTACCTGGCCGTTCCCCCACCCCTGGCGCCGGTAACCTGCCGTGAGTCCACTATCCGTCCACCCCAGGAGTCCCTTTGAACTGGCTGCACGCCATCCTCCTCGGCATCGTCGAGGGCATCACCGAGTTCCTCCCGGTGTCCTCCACCGGGCACCTCAACATCGTCGAGAAGCTGCTCGGCTACGAGATCAACTCCGCGGGCATGACCGCCTTCACGGCCGTCATCCAGGTGGGTGCGATCCTCGCGGCCATCATCTACTTCTGGGCCGACATCGTCCGCATCATCACCGCCTGGATCAAGGGACTGACCGACCCACGGGCCCGGCAGAACCCCGACTACACCCTCGGCTGGGGCATCATCCTGGGATCGATCCCGGTGGCCGTCGTCGGGCTGCTGTTCAAGGACTTCATTGAGGGGCCGGTCCGCTCGCTGTGGGTGATCGCCGGCGCCCTCATCGTGTGGTCAGGGGTCATGTGGCTGGCCGACCACCAGCAGAACCTCACCAAGGGCATGAAGGACGTGACCGTCAAGGACGCTCTCATCATTGGAGCCTTCCAGGCGCTCTCCCCCGTGTTCCCGGGCATCTCCCGATCGGGCGCGACGATCTCCGCAGGCCTGTTCCTCAAGTTCGACCGGGTGACCGCAACCCGCCTGTCCTTCTACATGGGCATCCCGTCCCTGGTCGCGGCCGGGTTGCTGGAGGCCGTGACCGAGGCAGGCACCATCAGCGACACCGTAGGCTGGACGCCCACCATTATCGCGACCGTCGTCTCCGGCATCGTGGCCTACGCGACCATCGCCTGGCTGCTGCGCTTCGTCTCGTCCAACAAGTTCACCTCCTTCCTGGTCTACCGCGTGCTGCTGGGCCTGGTCATCATCGCCCTGGTCTCCGCCGGCATCATCGCTGCCTGACGCCACCTTCACCGACACCGGTATTTTTCGCGTGGGCAACGGTTTTTCCGTTGCCCCACGCGAATTCTGTCCTCCTCGGCGCTGTGGTCCGACGCCGTAAGAATCCTGTTCCGGCCCTGCTGACCGCTTGTACGATAGCGGCA
This sequence comes from Actinomyces viscosus, assembly GCF_900637975.1. Lineage (NCBI taxonomy): Bacteria > Bacillati > Actinomycetota > Actinomycetes > Actinomycetales > Actinomycetaceae > Actinomyces > Actinomyces viscosus. Next base: position 1,678,306 of record NZ_LR134477.1, read on the forward strand.
TGGTCGACCCCATCTCCCTCGCCGCGCTGACCACCAACCTCTCCGGGCTGCTCATGCGCGGAGCCGCTGTGTCCGTCGATCCCTCATGGAGCAGCGCGGCGGCACTGCCTGGCGACACCCTCAACACATGGCGCAGCCTGAGAGGCCTGCTGCAGGGGCGAGGTGGCGACGTGAATCCACTGGAGGCATCCGTCAAGGGCCGCCTCCAGAAGCAGGTGGATACCATCCGCGAGCAGTACACAAAGGTCGCCCCATCCACCCTGAATGGAGCCGTCACCGAGATGGAGGTGGCGCTCAAGGAGCTCAGCGGGGACGACGACGCAGTCGTTGAAGCCGTGCGGTTCCCGGACAACTTCGAGACGTACCTCCGACGGCGTACGGCCGGCCGCCGCAAGAATGTCGAGGCGGCCGCCGAGCCCTTCTTCGACGACCTGACCCGCATCGTTGCCAAGGAGTTCATCCGCCTTGCGCCAGGCTCGCGGAGCTTCGACCGCGGTGCATTCAAGCAGCTACTCGCCGGTCAGGAGCAACTGCTGGAGGGACAAGCAGAGGCTCGCGAGCTTTTGGGGACGATGGCTACGGGCATCAAGGAGATCCATAGCGCGATCTCGCACAGACAATCTGCCTCACCCACACGGATTCGCTTCGGCAGCCGCCCCAGGATCGCCGCAGGCTTTGTCGACCGGGAGGGGCAGGATGAGCTCTTCGGCGCCATCTTCACACGCGCCGATCCTCGCACCGTGCTGACCGGGATGAGAGGAAGCGCCAAAACCCAGCTGGCCGCCGCTGTTGCAGCCAGCTGCGAAGACGAGGGTTGGCCGGTGGTCGCGTGGGTCAATGCGGCCTCACGCAAGGAGCTCGTTGCCGATCTCTATGAGGTGGCCATACGGGTCGGCATCGACGCGCCGAAGGACGTTCCTCCAGATATCGTCGTTCGACGTTGCTTGGATGAGTTAAGCGCAGCAGACGCAGCGGACCGGCTCTTCGTCTTCGACAACGTGGAGAATATCGATGATCTTAAGAACCTTATCCCCCACGGAGACGGCATCCGAGTTGTTGTCACCACCACACGCCATCTCGACTGGGAGAGTTTGGGATGGCAGCCGATCACTATCGGTGTTTTTGAACGCGAACAGTCCATCGCACTCCTCTGCGAGCGCACCGGCGACGCTAACCGCGACACAGCCGACCAGGTGGCAGACGCACTTGGCGATCTACCTGTTGCCGTGACCCAAGCCGCAGCAACAGCAAAATCGGGCGGATATACCTTATCCGATTATCTTGAGAGGCTGAGCAATCACCCACTCGAGTCAAGTATCAGTCGTCTCGAGGGTGACGACTACCCGGACGCCGTCGGTGTCGCGCTGTTCATGGCGTACGAACAGGTCCTGGAGCAGATCAGAACCAAACATCCTCAGCAGGAGAGGATCGCCGTATCGCTCCTCGGCACACTATCTCTTCTTGCTGCTTCCGGAGTTCCATCTCATTGGCTATTTCACCTTGACGAGGATTCAGACACCGTTCGAAGCACCCTCTCCTTCCTGAGAGGAAATTCCATCGTTCAGGAATCAAGCGATCGCAGCAAGACCCTCATTCACCGCCTTCAAGGACAAGTCTACCGTGAAACCCACCTGAGCAACCAAGAGAAAATTTCCGAGGCGAGCAGATATGCAACGACTACCCTCAACGAGATCAAGATCAAACAATTAACCAATTTTGAACACAAACGCCAGGAAACACGCAATCTCGTTGAGCAAATACGCTCGGTCTCATCACAGGATTACTCTCGCCCCTTGCTTTCCGATCCGACTTTCGTTTTAACGCTCGCAGCGACGCTACGGTATGCAACCAGCCTTGGGATGCCGCAACTGGCACTTACCCTCGCTGAATCTGTCACTCAGACAGTCGATGCCTTAGGCCCCGACCACCCCAACAGCCTGGCCTCACGCAACAGCCTTGCCGGTGCCTACCGGAATGTGGGCAGACTCAACGAGGCCATCGACCTGTTCGAGCAAAACCTCGAAGACCGCACCCACATCCTGGGACCCAACCACCCCCACACCCTGACCTCACGCGGCAACCTCGCCAACGCCTACCAGGACGTGGGCAGACTCAACGAGGCCATCGACCTGTTCGAGCAAAACCTCGAAGACCGCACCCACATCCTGGGACCCAACCACCCCCACACCCTCACCACACGCAACAACCTCGCCATTGCCTACCGCGCCGCAGGAAGATTCGAGGATGCGGACAAGCTCTTTGAGACGCCGTGGGACTCAGAGGAGGACGGACAAGACGGGACCGAGCACGACCCCGACCAGGAGACCGGCGACTGACCGCCACAAGGAGCCGTCATTGATGTCGGTGGGCTGTGAGACAGTGTCGGCATGCGGATCCTCCACACCTCCGACTGGCACCTGGGGCGCACCTTCCACGGGCGGATGCTCGATGACGCGCACGCCGCCTTCGCCGACCACCTCGTCGAGCTCGTCACCACCGAGTCGATCGACGCCATCCTCGTGGCCGGGGACGTCTACGACCGCGCCATCCCGCCCAATGACGCCGTCGCCCTCCTGGATGAGACCCTGCGCCGCCTGACCGAGCGCACCCGCGTGGTCCTCACCCCCGGCAACCACGACTCCGCCCGCCGCCTCGGCTTCGCCGCCGACCTCATGCGCGAGGGCCTCATCATCCGGGCCCGCACCGCCGGCCTGGATCGGGGCATCATCCTGCCCGACGCCGACGGCAACGAGGCCGCCATCGTCCACGCCCTGCCCTACCTCGATCCCGACGCCGCCCGCGAGATCCTCCCTCCCCTTCTCGCCGAGCGTCTCGGGGAGGAGACCACGGCGGACCACACCGCCAGGGAGGACCGGACCGAGGGCGAGCCCTCTGCCTCTCCGCCCGGTACCGCGGATCGCCCCCGCCTGCCCCGCTCCCACGAGGCCGTCGTCTCCGCCGCCCTGCGACTGGTGGCCGCGGACCTGGACCGTCTTCGCGCCGGCCGCACCCGGCGCCTGCCGAGCCTGCTCATGGCGCACGCCTTCGTCGTGGGCGGCAGCGCCTCGGAGTCCGAGCGGGACATCCGCGTCGGCGGCGTCGACTCCGTCCCCTCCGGGGTCTTCACCACCCTGGGCGGCTCGGCCCTGGCCGAGCGCAGCGGCGGCCTGGACTATGTGGCCCTCGGCCACCTCCACCGCCCCCAGGAGCTCACCCAGTCGGTGGGCCCGCGTCTGGTCTATTCCGGCTCCCCGCTGCCCTTCTCCTTCGACGAGGCCGAGGGCGCCCGGAACTCGGCCACCAAGTCCTCCGTCCTCCTCGAGCTGAGCGCCGACGGCGTCACCGGCCTCGAACGCGTCCCCACCCCTGTCCTGCACCAGGTGCGCACCCTGACCGGCACCATGCCCGAGCTCCTCTCCCCCGCCTTCGACGACGCCACCCGCGCCTGGGTGCGCGTCATCCTCCAGGGCGAGAGACCACCCGGCGCCCTGGCCACCCTCAAGGAGCGCTTCCCCAGCCTCCTGGCCTTCCAGCACGAGGCCCCCGCCCGCGCTGCCCGCGAGCGCGTCACCGTCACCGCCGCGGCGGACCCGCTGCGCATCGCCGAGGACTTCCTCGACGACGTCTGCGGGCGCGCCCCCGCCCCGGCCGAGCGCACCGTCCTGCGCAACGCCTACGAGTCCGCCCTGGCGAGCGCGAGGAGCCAGCGATGAGGATCCACTCCCTGACCATGACCGGCGTCGGCCCCTACGCCGGCCAGGAGCACATCGACTTCGACGCCGTGGGCGCCTCGGGCCGCTTCCTGCTCACCGGCCCCACCGGCTCGGGCAAGACCACCATCATCGACGCGATCGTCTTCGCCCTCTACGGGGACGTGGCCGACTCGGCCGACTCCTCCAAGGAGCGCATCCGCTCCACCCTCGTGGGCCCGCACACCGAGAGCGTCATCGAGCTCGTCTTCTCCACCGGCGCCGGCGTCTACCGGGTGCGCCGCACCCCCACCTACGAGCGGGCCAAGCGGCGCGGCCAGGGCACCACCACCCAGAACGGCACGGTCAAGCTCTGGCGCCTGGCCGAGGTCGGCGGGGAGCCGCTCGACGAGCCCGTCACCCGCGTAGGCGACGCCGACGCCGAGATCGCGCGCGCCGTGGGGCTCAGCCGGGAGCAGTTCACGCAGACGGTGGTCCTGCCGCAGGGCAAGTTCGCCCGGTTCCTGCGCGCCGACTCCTCCGAGCGCCAGCACCTGCTCAAGGACGTCTTCGGCACCGGCATCTACGACGCCATCCAGGACGCGCTCATCCAGGCCTCCCGGGACGGGGCCAGGCGGGTCGAGCAGGCGGCCTCCGACCTGCGCGGTCAGGTCGCCTCCCTGGGGCGGCACCCCTTCCTCAGCGATGTCATCAGCGAGGTGCCGGAGTCCGCAGGTACCGACGACGCCGGAGCCGTTCAGCACGAGAGGACCGGGGACACTGAGCCCCCGGTGCCGGAGGCCTCCGAAGGAGTCCAGGACGCCCTCCCCCTGCCCGGTGCCGACACCGATCACGATGCTGGACATGATGCCGGTCATGAGGCGGCAGGCGAGGAGGAAGCCGCTCCTGCCCCGACGCCCACCGAGGCGCTGGAGGCGGCGATGGCCGGCACCACGCCGGACCTGCAGGCTCTTCGCCGCGTCGGTGTCGAGGTGCTGGAGACCTCGCTCGGCGTCGTCGAGCAGGCCAGCAGCCGGGCCGAGACAGCCGGGCAGGCTCTCACCCAGGCGCAGGCCGATCGAGAGGAGGCCCAGAGGCTTCACGACCTCCTGGAGCGCCGTCGGGCACTGGTCGTGGAGAGCCGGCAGCTGGCCGAGCGCGCTGAGCAGGACGCCGCCGACGCCGAGCGCCTGCAAGCCGCCGAGCGCGCCGCCCGGGTACGGCCGTACCTGGTCGCCGAGCAGACCGCCCACAGCCGAGCCCAGCAGGCCGTGGCCGTCCTGGAGGCCCGCGCCGACCAGAGCGGCCTGGCCCACCTGGCCGAGCAGGCCGGTTCGGATGGCACGGACACGGCTGATGACGCCGACGGTGCGAGCACCCCCGAGCGTGATCTCCCGGAGACGCCCGCTGCTCTGGTCGAGCCTCTGGTCCGGGAGGCGCAGCGCCGGCTGGCCGCGCTCGACGTCGAGGCGAGCGGAACCGAGACAGGAGCAGCCGAGCCAGCCTCCGTTAAGCCGGCCCCCGCTGCAGGGGACGCCGATGAGACGGAGGAGCCCCGGTCGATCGACACCGACGCGCTGAGCACCCGGGACCTCGATGAGCTGGCGCACCGGTGCCGTCGTGAGCACGGGCAGCTCGAGGCCCTCGTCGGCCTCGAGGCCGGCCTGGACACGCGCGATGAGGCTCTCAAGCAGCGTGAGGTGAGTCTTCGACGCAGCGTCGCAGAGCTGGAGCAGCAGGCCGAGCAGCTCTCGCTGCGCCCCGGGCAACGCGCCGCCCTGACGGAGAAGCTGGAGGCGGCGCGCGCGGCCCGCGAGCGCCTGGACGGCCTTCGCGACCGCCGCGCCCGAGCGGAGGAGCGCCACCGGGCCGCCCTCGCCGTCGAGCAGCTCACGGCCCAGCTTACCCAGCGGGAGGAAGCCCGTACCCAGGCCGCAGCGGTGGTGAAGGAGGCGGCAGATCGGGTCCACGCCACCCGCCTGGCCTGGATCTCCGGGACCGCCGGCGCACTGGCCGGTGAGCTCACCGAGGGCGAGCCCTGCCCCGTGTGCGGCTCACCCACGCACCCCTCCCCCGCCACCGGTGACGGCCAGGGCGCCACCCGCCAGCAGGTCGAGGCGGCCGAGGCGCGTCAGAAGCAGGCCGACGAGGCACTGAGCCTCGCCGTGCGGGAGCGCGACACCTGCGCCACACGCCTGAAAGAGGCCCACCGTTCCGCCGACGGCAAGGATGCCGCTGCTGCCAAGGCTGCTCTGGACGAGGCCACCGCCGCCCTAACTGCGGCTCAGGCCGCGGCCGGAGACATCGACGAGCTGGCCTCGCGCCTTGAGGCCTTCGACGTCCGCACCGAGCAGGAACGCGCCGAGCTCGATGCCGCCCACTCCGCTCAGGAGTCGGCCCGCACCCGCCTGGACGCGGACCGCGAGGCCCTGTCCCAGGACCGCCGCCGCTGCCTGGAGGCGCGCGGGACCTGGGCGAGTGTCACCGCCCGCGCCGCCGCGCTCCTTGTACGCGCGCAGGAGGCCGAGGACGCCTCCGAGGACGTCGACACCGCACGCGCTGCCCTGGCGCAGGCCGGGCAGGCCCTGACCGACCTGGCGGAGGCGCTGCGGGAGGAGGACTTCGCCAGTGCAGCCCAGGCACGGGGCGCCTCCATGGAGCGGGGCGCGCTCGAGTCCCTGTCCGCGACCGTGCGCGCCGCCGCCACCGCTCGGGAGCGGGTCCGCCTGGGGCTGGAGGACCCGGAGATCGCCGCCCTGAGCGGGCAGGAGGAGGACCACCTCGACGAGGCGTCCTCCGCACTCTCCCGGGCGGAGACCACTGCGAAGGAGGCCGCCTCCCTCCAGGCGCGCACCGCCGAGTCCCACGAGCACCTGCGCCGGGCCGTCGACGGCGTCGAGCAGGCGGCCACCGCCTATGAGGAGGCGGCCGGATCCAGCGCCGACCTCATCCGGGTGGCCGCGCTGGCGCGCGGCGAGAACGAGGCCGGCACGCCCCTGGCCACCTGGGTGCTCCAGGCCCGGTTCGAGGAGGTCCTCGTCTTCGCCAACGAGCGCCTGTCGCAGATGTCATCCGGGCGCTACGAGCTCATCCGGGTCGCCGAGGAGACCAGTCAGCGCAGGCGTCGCAAGGGCCTGGGGCTGGCCGTCGTCGACCACCTCGGGGACGAGCGCACCCGCGACCCCCGGACCCTCTCCGGCGGGGAGACCTTCTACGTCTCCCTGTCGCTGGCCCTGGCCCTGGCCGACGTCGTCTCAGCCGAGTCCGGGGGCGTGAGCCTGGAGACCCTCTTCATCGACGAGGGCTTCGGCACCCTCGACGCCGACACGCTCCAGATGGTCATGGCAGAGATCGACCACCTTCGCGCCGGCGGGCGCACCGTCGGGATCGTCTCCCACGTGGCCGAGCTGCGCGACCAGATCGCCGAGCGCATCGCAGTGCGGCGCGTCGCCTCGGGCGGATCCACCCTGAGGGTGACCGCCTGAGGCGACGCGCCGCGAACGTCAGACCCGTGGGGTCATGCGCCGAGCGTCCCGCTATCCCTCGCCGCCGGCCTGCTCGCCATCACCCTGCTGCCCGCCACCGTCCTCCTGGCCGGAACCGTCCTGGGAGTCACCCTGCTGGTCACCGGACTGGTCGGCTCCGCCCGACACGTCAACGCCCTGCTGGGCGGCCTTGTCCTTGACCGTGTTGAGGACACTGATGATGTCCTCCCGTCCCGGGAAGGAGACCCCGGACTGCAAGGAGCTGAGCACCTGGTCGATGTTGCCCATGTTGCCGACATTGATCTGACCGGCGAAGTTCTCCGCATCAGCCATGGTCTGCTCCTTGAGCACGCCCGCACCGTAATAGACGCCCGCACCCGTCGCCACCAGGGGCAGGAACAAGGAGGCCAGGACCAGCAGCGCCGCCGGGGCCTTCGGCTTGGCCCGAGCCAAGGCCGTGCACGAGACGAAGAAGGCGATGAAGGCCAGCAGCGCACCACCGCCGATCGCACCGATCGCGGCCCAGTTCGGCGTCCAGGTCTGGCTCGAGATGATCTCGAAGACGTGGAGCGTGGTCAGGAGGGTGTACGTCCCCCACCCCAGGAGCCCGGAGGCCAGGAGCACCATGATCGTCCCCACCGGCAGCGCCGCTGTGCGACGGCGCCGGGGCGGGCGGGGAAGCTCCACCGGCCGCTCGGGCTCAGGCTCACTCCAGGCCTGCTGAACGGGTCCCTGCGAGGGGGCGGGCCGGGCGGGCTCGGGATTGACGTAGACCGGCTGCACCTGCTGGGCCGGCTCGGCGGGGTAGGCCGCCGGCGCGGGCATGGCCATCGTCTGCGGCGCCACCTGCATGGGCTGAAGGACCTGGGTGTACTGGCTGCGCTGGTCCGGTGAGGCGGCCAGCTGCGGGGTCGACGTCGACGGGGCCAGGTAGCCCCAGCCCTCACCCCCCGGCGGCATGGCGATCGCCTCCGTGGCCCCGGTCTGCCCCTCCGCCTGGGTGAGATCGATCCGCTCGGTGGGCCGTCCACGATCAACATGGCCGGCGCGGTCGACGGCGTCATCCACCTCGGCGTCGTCGTCGAACTGCGGCCCACGGGAGAGAGGACGGGACACGGTGAGGCTCCTTGTTGCCAGAGGGTATCGATTGGGTCTCTACGACTACGAGGCTACGCCACCAACGCCTCCGGTACGAGAAGCCGACGAGACTCATGAAGGATGCCCGCGTAAGAGGCTCGGTGCCTCATGTAGGACTGCCCGCGAAGCTCGTGGACCGTGGTGGGCATGGGAAGTGGGTTGTCGATGCAGGCCAGGGCCGAGATCACGGGAAAGTACGCCAGGGTGTACACGAGGGCGTCGAAGAAGGACAAGGGACGGATCCTTGATGAGGTCTGCGCAGTCACTGGCTGGAGTCGGGACAACGCGCGCCGACGCCTGGTGGCCGCAGCCAAGCGCCCACCGGGTCGCCGAAAGTCGGCGGAGCGAAGGGCTAGAGCCCGCAGGTACTCCTACGACGCCTTGAAGGTGCTCCAGCGAGTGTGGGCCGCCAGCGGCGGGCAGTGCGGCAAGTACCTCAAGGAGTCCATGCCGCTGCTGCTGGACCTGCTGGAGGCGAGCGGTGAGCTCGACGACGAGCCGCGCTACACCCCAGCCGTCAGAGACGAGCTGGTGGCCATGAGCGCGGCGACCATTGACCGCTACCTCGCCCCGGTGCGGGCTACCGAGCAGCTGCGGGGCAAGTCGACGACCAAGGCCGGTCCGTTGCTGCGCAGCTCCATCAAGATCCGCAAGGCCGGTGACGAGATCGAGGCTGAGCCTGGGTTCTTCGAGGTCGACACCGTCGCCCACTGCGGGCCGACCCTCAAAGGAGAGTTCACCCGGACTGTGAACATGACCGACGCGCTCACGGGGTGGACCTTCACTCGCTCAATCCGAAACAACGCTGAGAAGCACATCATCTCCGCCCTGGACGCCGCCGTGGGATGCGTCCCGTTCCCCGTTTTGGGCATGGACTTCGATAACGGCTCAGAGTTCATCAACCACAGCGTGGTGCGCTGGGCCGGGGACTTGGACATCTACTTCACCCGCTCACGCCCCTACAGGAAGAACGACCAGGCCACCATCGAGTCGAAGAACAACCACCTGGTGCGCCGCTACGCCTTCTACTACCGCTACGACACCAGCGAGGAGCGCGAGGTCCTGGGCCGTCTCTGGGAGCAGGTCAACGTCAAGCTCAACTTCCTGACCCCCACCCGCAAGCCCATCGGATGGGGCACCGATAAGGCCGGCAGGCGCAAGCGCCTCTACGACGCTCCTCGTACCCCACTGGACCGGCTGCTGGACACCAGCGCCCTGACCAAGGCCCAGAAGACTGACCTGGTCTCGTACCGCAACCAGCTCAACCCCGCCTCTATCACCCGCCGCATCATCGAGCTCCAGGACGTTCTCATCCGCCTGGCCAAGGACAAGACCGACCAGCTCTACCTCGCCCAGATCCCAAGCATCCTGCCCGACGTCCACAAAGGCGTACGAGTCAGGAAAGCCTCCTAACCACCCCTCAACCTGGCGGGCATTCCTACATGAGGCACCGAAGACACTTCGCGGGCACCTTGACATGAGGCACCCCGGAAGCCTCCACTCCTCAGACGGAGGCGGGCCGCGTGTTGTCGAGCACCACGAGCGCCGAGCGCGGGGCCAGAACCACGTGGCCCGTGCACGCCTCGCCGCTGAGCAGGTCGGTGCCCACGACTCCGGTCACCTCAGCGGCCCGGTCACCGTGGTTGAGCAGGAAGAGAACCTGCCCGCGCCGCTGGGCCTCGACGCCGTCGGGCAGGTCGGCGACGACCGGCCGCACCCGGGCGTGCGCGCACACCAGCCTCAGCAGGGCGGCCCGACTGACGGCGTCGAGGTCGGCGGCCACGTACCACGCCGCACCCGCTCCTCCGGCCGGCCGCCGGGTGATGGCCGGCCACCCGGCCAGGTCCGCTCCCCCACCGCGGCCGTCGAAGACCGCCACCACCTCGACCGGCTCCCGGCCCTCATCGGTGTCGGCGTCGTCGGGCGCCTCATCGACGCGGACCTCCTCGGCCCAGCCTCCCGCGCGCAGGTCGGGGGCGGGCGAGCCCATCTGGTCCAGGACGCGTCGCAGCGGCACGCTGACCGCCTCCAGGCCCGTCCAGGTCTCGGCGGCAGGCGCTTCGACGACGCGGCTGAGGCGGTTGACGAGCGCGGCTCTCGAATCGGTCCGTCCCACCGGGCCGCTCAAGGCGGCGTGGTCGGTGACCCGCACCCCGAGCAGCGGCCGCAGGGACCCCAGGTAACCGCCCAGGACCGCGCCCGCGTTCGCGTCGACGACGCCGGTGGGACCGACCACGACGACCTGGGCGCCCGCGGCGGCGGCCTGCTCCAGGCGCCCGGCGAGCTCGGGGTAGTCGATGAAGACCGCGGGAACGATGATGAGGCGGTATCCGGTCAGCTCCGCGCCCGGATCAGCGGCCGCCGGCACGACGTCGGTGGCGATCCCGGCCTCCCACAGGCTGCGGTGCCAGGCCCGGGCCGTCTCGAAGCGCTCACCGGGCTCGACCGGCCCGATGGCCGAGCTCATGGCCCACTGGCTGTCCCAGTCCAGGACGACGGCCACCTGCGCGCGCACCGGCTCCCCCAGGACCGGACCGAGCCGTTTCAGCGCCCGCCCGGTGGCCACCACCTCCTCCCAGGTGCGGCTGGCGCGCCCGGCGTGGGGAACCATGCCGGAGTGGAAGGTCTCGGCGCCCTGGCGCGACTGGCGCCACTGGAACTGCAGGATGCCGTCGGCTCCGTGAGCCACACGTGCCAGCGACCACAGGAGGAGCTGGCCGGGGCGCTTGGGCGAGTTGCGCCCGCGCCACTGGACGGCGCTGGGCGCCTGCTCCATAAGGATCCAGGGGTGCCCACCGGCCAGGCCCCGCATGAGGTCACCGGCCCAGGCGACCTCGTGGGCCGCGGCCTCATCGGCGGGGTCGGGGTAGGAGTCGTCGGAGATGATGTCGAGCGCTCCGGCCCAGCGCCAGTAGTCCGTGGCCGGGAAGTCGCCCATGAAGTTGGTGGTGATCGGCCGGCTGGAGTGCTCGCGCAGGATGCGGGCCTCGGCCTCCATGAGGCTGCGCAGCTGGTGGTCGCTGAAGCGCCGCCAGTCCAGGAGCTGGGCGGGGTTGTGGAAGGTGGGCATGGCCGCGGGCGGGCCGACCTGCTCCAGGCTCGTGTAGCGCTGGGACCAGAAGTCGGTGCCCCAGGCCGCGTTGAGGTGCTCGACGTCGCCGTAGCGGTGAGCCAGCCAGCTCCGGAAGGCCTGGGCGCAGGCGGGGCAGAAGCACTCGGCGGTGTGGCAGCCGTACTCGTTGCCGATGTGCCACATGACGACGCCGGGGTGGTCGCCCAGGCGCTCGGCCAGGGCCTGGGCCAGGGCGGCGGAGCGCTCCCGGTAGACGGCCGAGCTGGGGCAGTACTGCTGGCGCGAACCGAAGCCCAGGCGCACGCCGTCGGCGCTCATCGGCAGGGACTCGGGGTGCTCGGCCGCCATCCAGGCCGGCGGTGAGGCGGTGGCGGTGGCCAGGTCGACGGCGATGCCGGCGTCGTGGAGGCGGTCGATGACCTCCACGAGCCAGTCGAGCTCGTAGTCTCCCTCGCGCGGCTCCAGACGCGCCCAGGAGAAGATCCCCAGGGAGACCATGTTGACGTCCGCCTCGGCCATGAGCTCAAGGTCCTCGGCGAAGGTGGCCTCGTCCCACTGCTCGGGGTTGTAGTCACCGCCGTAGGCGGGGCTGGTCAGCCCCAGCAGCTCGTGGGGAGGACGGCGGCGTGCGGCCGTGCCGGGCCCGGGGGTCTGCACGGGCTGGGGCGCGGATGCTGAGGAGGCTGAGGGCGCGGGGCTGGTCATGGAGCGATTGTCCCCCACCCTCCGCTCCGCGGGCGCCCGGACGGAGCGGGCTGCGGGAGGCTTCAGCTGATCGTCGAGCGCGAGCTCGTCAGCCAGGTCAGCGGCACCGTGGTGAGGAACAGGCCCTGCCACTCCCGTTCCCACAGCAGGGCGATGTCGCCGCCGGGCAGCTGGGCCATGCACTGGTAGACGTAGTGGCGCGGGTTGACGACCCGGTTGTGGGGCCAGGTGGCGCCGTCGTCGTGGGTCAGACGCATGACGCCGCAGCCGCGGAAGGGCAGCATCCGGGAGGCGTTGGCGAAGACGATGCTCTTGCCGCTCGATCCATCGGCGCCGGTGACGGCGATGGCGTTGGGCTGGGAGAAGATCTCGGTGAGCTGGGCGTCGTAGTCGACCCCGCCCCACGTGGCGCCCCCGTCGCGGGAGACGGCGTGGGCGACCCGCCCCGAGGGGTGCTGGTTGCGGGCCCACACGTGCACCGCGCCGTCGGCGCCCTCGACCAGGACGGACTCGTACAGGCTGGCCCGCTCGTCGGCCAGGTCCCGGGAGGAGACGACGGCGCCCAGGACCTCGCGGCCGTCGTTGGGTGAGGCTCCCAGCCTCCAGGTGGCCCCGCCGTCGTCGGAGTAGATGGTGGCGCAGGACAGGAAGCCGGTGCCGCCGGCCTCGTGACTGTAGTAGACGGGCACGAGGATGCGGCCGGTGTGCTCGGGGCCGGTCAGCTGGATGGCGTTGCCGGGGCCGGTTCCCAGGAAGCACATCCAGTCGGCCTTGACCTGGGCGGTGATGTCGATCGGCTCGGACCAGGTGGCGCCGTCGTCGTCGGAGGTGATCATGAGCAGGTGGGAGCTGCGGTGCTGGAAGAGGCAGTCCTCGGGGGCCTGCTCGTAGGCCAGGTAGATGCTGCCCGCGGCCTCGCCGTCCCGGAGGACGTCGCCGGCCCGGGCGCCGGTGGCGTCGTCATTGCGCAGGATGATGCGGTATCCGGTGGGCTCGCCGTCATCGGTGACCACGGTGCCGTCGGCCTCGACGGCGAACAGCTCGCCGGAGCGGTTGTGCAGCAGGCGGCGGCCCTGGGCGTCGAAGCCGGCGCCGACGGCGGCGTTGGGCTGGCCGATGCCGCCGGGGAACTGGTCGACCAGGCAGATGACGCGCCCGGTGGAGCGGTCCTGGACCAGGACGGAGTCGATGAGGGAGGCCCCCAGCGCCCCGGTGCCCGGCAGGGACAACAGGGTGCGCATCTCCTCCCAGGTGGCGCCGCCGTCGAGGCTGCGGCGCATGACGAGGTTGATGTCGTTGGGGGCGTCGTTGGGGATGGAGACGCGCTGGTCGGCGCCGGCCAGGACGACGCCGCTGTCCAGGGTCAGCAGTGAGGGGATCCGGTAGGACAGGGCCCCGTGGTAGCCGGTGTCGAACAGGGCGCGGGTGGGCAGCGGCTCGGCCCCGGCCAGGCGCTTGATCTGCGCGTCGGTCAGGACGGCGTCGTAGACCATGGCGGTCTGGGCCTCGCCGAAGAGGCGCTTGCCGTCCAGGTCGGCGCCCACGACCACGCGAGTCACCGGCGCGATGTCGGCCAGGAAGGCGACGCCGGGGGCGTGGGCGACCTGGTAGCCGTCGACGTGGATCTCCACCGCTCCGCGCCCCGAGGTGACGACGACGTCGTGCCAGGTCCCCTCGTCCCAGTGGCCCGGGGCGCGCACCTCGATGAGGGGCTCGGTCTCGGGCGAGTCCGGGCCGGGCAGGACCCGGTAGATCAGGCCGTGCGCGTCAATGTCGAGGTGCAGGGTGCCGCCGTGGCCGCGGGCGGCGATGACGGTGCCGGCCTGGCCGCGACCGCGGGTGCGCAGCAGGGCCCGGACGGAGCCGGTGGCCAGGGCCCCGGTGCGGCGGGCGTCGCGGGCGGAGAGCTCACTGGCCGCGAACTGGACCAGCGGGGCGACAGCCAGGGACTGGGCCATGACGGCGCGGTCGCTGAGCGGCTCGGCCCAGGCGGCCAGGCGCGTCACCTCCGCGATCCCGTCGGGGGCGACGTCGAGGCCGGTCAGCCCGATCTGGGCGAGGAAGGCGGCCAGGGTCGTGGAGAAGCACTCGTAGCCGTCGGCGTAGAGGTGGGTGCCGGTGTCGTTGACGCTCAGGGCGATCGTGTGGGGGCGGCCGTCGTCCAGGCCCAGGGCGTCCTCGGCGTCCAGGAGGCGCCGCTCGACGGCGTCCTCCTGCCCCGTCCCCGGAGGAAGCCCGCGGTCGGTGCCGAGGACCTGCTCGCCGTGGAGGCGGCCCCCGCGCACGGACAGCGTGATCCGTCCGTTGGTGCCGGTCAGCGCGATGAGGGCGGCGTCGGCGCGGGTGGCGACGTCGAGGAGGATCGTGCCGTGCTCGCAGGCGGACAGGGCGGCGACGTCCCGGTCGCTGACGCTCAGGAGCGAGGAGGCATCGGAGGCGGTGAGATCGAGGATCATGGACGGGGTCCCTTGTGCCGGTATCGACTTTTCGGCGGCTTTCCGTGACTGATCGACGCCGCGCGCAACGGTGCGCCACCACGCCGTCCAGTCATATGATGTCTGATGTATCGCGCACTGTAGCACGATCCCGGAACCTCAAGGAGACCACATGTCCGCCACCTCCCCGAACCAGACTGAACGCCGCGTCGTACCGGTCGTCGTCGGCGCCTACCCCATGCTTCCACCCGATGACGAGGACCGCCGGGGCGCCGCCGCCCTCTATGCGGCCCTGGCCGACCTCGGCTGGGTCGACGGCATTGAGCTGCCCTTCCGGGAGGCGCTCGACGCGCCCGAGCCGTGGCTGGCCGAGCAGCTGGCGGGACGCTTCAGCCAGTGCGTCGTCACAGCGATCCCGGGAACCATGGGGCGCGCGGGATCCGACCCCGCATTCGGCCTGGCCTCCCCCGACGACGACGGACGCGGCCGGGCCCTGGCCTACACCCGCTCACTGCTCGAGGCCGTCGACCGCCTCCACGAGGCCGCAGGCGACCAGCTCGTCACCCGGATCGAGCTGCACTCGGCGCCCCACCACCGGGCCAGCGCCGAGGCCTTCCACGCCTCCTTGAGCGAGCTGACCGAGGACTTCGCCTCCCGAAACCTGGGCATGATCGTGGAGCACTGCGACGCCGAGGGCGGCGTGGGTCCCTCGGAGAAGGCCTTCCTGCCCCTGGACCAGGAGATCATCGCCTGCCGCGACACCCCGGCTCTCATCACCGTCAACTGGGGGCGCTCCGTCATCGAGACCCACGACCCGGCCACCCCGGAACGCCATCTGCGCGAGCTCGTCGAGGCCGGCCGCCTGGGCGGGGTCATGATCTCGGGCGCGGGCCCCGAGGAGACCCAGTGGGCCTGGGCATGGGCCGACGCGCACCTGCCACTGGCCGAGCACGAGCCGACCAGCTGGCTCACGCCCGAACGGGTGGCCGCCACGATGCGTGCGGCCGGCTCCGCCCAAACCTATGAGGGCGTCAAGATCAACACCCCGGCGAAGGCCTCCCTGGAGGAGAAGCTGACCTGGGTGGGACGCGTGCGCGAGGCCATGCTCGCAGGCGGTTCAGTCGGTGCGCTCGCCGGTGAGCGCACCGACTGAGCCGCCTGCGAGGTCCGCCTCTCCCCCATCACTACCCATGAAACGGCCTCCGGCCCGCTCCCCCGGTGGGGAGCGGGCCGGACCGCCTCCTCGGTCACATCTTCGTATGACCTTGTTCCCCAGAGGTTCGACACAGTCAGTGGGCGAGGGCGGCTGAGCCGGTTTGACGGGGCTTTGACGGAGCTTGGTGCGTCAGCGGGACGGGGACGCAGGTCCCACAGGGACGATGAAAGGCCGCCTGGACTCCAAGCAGGTGGACATCTCTGCAGCCGTCAAGGCGTGCCAGCTCCGATGCACCCGAACCACCAACAACTGCAAAGGCCCGGTCCAGGCGCGCCACACGAGCCATCAGCCTGCCGACCCAGCCAAGCACCTAAAACCGACTTTACCGACCCTCTGCACTATTTGCCTCACGCCTCCAAGTCCAGGATCCATCAAAAAGCTCGGCCGCGGTGGGTTCCAGAACGGTTATGACAGCCTCTAGACCATCAGGAGCGGAGAGCCTGCTTCGCAGCCGGACATCAGTAGAGAAAGACCTCAGAAGGCGTTCAAGCTGGCGGTACGTTAGCGGAACATAAGCCATCGGAAAGGCTATCACTTCACCACCATTACAAGCGATGACCGCCTTGTCTTTCATCACCCCTTCAAGACGAGGCATTTGTTTCCAGGAAATATTGGTAACAATTCTGTTGCTCTCTTGAAATGCTACGCAGTCTGGAGAGAGAATAATTTTCGACGAAGAGGGGCGCCCATTTTTTAGCAGCCTCATGAGTTCAGGGAGAGTGAGAGAGGTGATGACAATTGGAGCAGCGACGAACATCCACTCCCCCCTTCTACTAAGCAGTAGAATCGGCAACAGGAGCAGGATCGCACAGGCCTGGAAAACCAGCAACAGCACTTCCCAGTAGAGGAGTTCAGGCGGGCTCTCCAGAGCAACATGCCCGCGACCCATCCTCCAGTAGCTCCTTCCGCACTTGATTGCCACCCCAACGCGATAAACTGAGAGGGCAAAAAGCAGCATACATGGTACGCTCACCCCTGCAAGTAAAGTAAGACCGAAAGGTCCCCTGTTCACGAAAGACAGGAATGAGGCGACCATGAAGACTGCGGAGGCCGCCATAAATGCTACGAGAGATCGCCTTCGTGCCCTATCTGACTGTTCAGGGGTGTTGATGCGGCCACTATTCACGCCCTCCCCTCCCCTCTTGCGTGATGCTGAGAACTTCAACATAACGAACCATATAACTCCTCTTTAGAAGTGGCGCTTGCAGCCAACCATGATTGCTTACTTGAGGGTACCGGCCTCTTCGAACCCTGTCTTGAGCCTCCTCAGCGAGTTTGAGAATACTGTCGGCGACTGGCTCATCAGCTGCTGACCTGGGTGGGAAGCCTGGGAGGTCCGCCTCTCCCCCATCACTACCCATGAAACGGCGTCCGGCCCGCTCCCCCGGTGGGGAGCGGGCCGGACGCTATCGGGACGATGAACCGCGCGGGCCGCGACGGCTCGCCTAGAACTCGACGTCCTCGCTGCTGGAGAAACCGGTGCGGAAGTCGTCGGAGAAGTCCGCGCGCAGGTCGCCGCCGAAGTGGAAGTCGTCCAAGGCGACGGACTCACCGAAGACGTTGTCCCCCAGGTCCACGCGGGAGAAGACCTCGGCCTTGACCTCCTCGGTGGGCTCGACCTCGATGTCCGAGTAGCGGGCCAGGCCCGTACCGGCGGGGATGAGCTTACCGAGGATGACGTTCTCCTTGAGGCCCAGCAGCGGGTCGGACTTGCCGTTCATGGCGGCCTCGGTGAGCACGCGCGTGGTCTCCTGGAAGGAGGCGGCGCTCAGCCAGGAGTCCGTGGCCAGCGAGGCCTTGGTGATGCCCATGAGCTCGGTACGACCGGTGGCGGTCTTGCCGCCCTCGGCCATGACCCGGCGGTTCTCGGCGCGGTAGTGCATGACGTCGACCAGGTCTCCCTGGAGGAGGTTGGTGTCCCCGGAGTCCAGCACGGTCACGCGGCGCAGCATCTGGCGCACGATGACCTCGATGTGCTTGGAGTGGATGTCCACGCCCTGGGAGCGGTAGACCTCCTGGACCTCCTCGACGAGGTGCCGCTGGGTGGCGGCCACCGAGCGCAGGCGCAGGACCTTCTTGGGGTCGACCGGCCCCTCGGTGAGGGCCTGACCGGGCTCCACGTGGTCACCGTCGGTCACCAGCAGGCGCTGACGGCGCGAGACCGGGACGATGACGTCCTCCTCGCCGTCGTCGCGGGTGATGACCAGGCGCTTGCCGTCGGCGTCGTCCTCGATCTTGAGGGTGCCGGCGGCCTCGGCCACGGCGGCCTCGCCCTTGGGCGTGCGGGCCTCGAAGAGCTCCTGCACACGGGGCAGACCCTGGGTGATGTCGGCGGCGCCGGCCGCACCACCGGTGTGGAAGGTACGCATGGTCAGCTGCGTGCCGGGCTCACCGATGGACTGGGCGGCGATGATGCCGACGGCCTCACCGATGTCGACGCGCTTGCCGGTGGCCAGCGAGCGGCCGTAGCAGGCGGCGCAGGTACCGACGTTGGAGTCGCAGGTCAGCACGGAGCGGACCGTGATCTCCTCGATGCCCGCGTCGATGGCGGCCTGGATCTCGGCGTCGCCGAGGTCGGCGCCGGCCTCGATGATGAGGTTGCCCTCGGCGTCGATGGCGTCGCGGGCCAGGGTGGTGCCGAACACGGTGGTGCCCAGGATCTCCGAGGGCTCCTTGATGAGCTCGTCGCCGGCCTCGATCCAGGAGAAGATCCGCTTGGTCAGGCCCTTGCGGGTGCCGCAGTCCTCCTCGCGGACGATGACGTCCTGGGAGACGTCGACCAGACGACGCGTGAGGTAGCCGGAGTCGGCGGTACGCAGCGCCGTGTCCGCCAGGCCCTTGCGGGCGCCGTGGGTGGCGATGAAGTACTCCAGGACGCTCAGGCCCTCACGGTAGTTCGACTTGATGGGGCGCTCGATGAGGCGCTGCTTGGGGTCGGCCACCAGGCCGCGCATACCGGCGAGCTGACGGATCTGGTCCCAGTTGCCTCGGGCCCCGGAGACCACCATCTGGTAGACGGTGTTGCGCTGCGGGAAGTTCTCGCGCATCGCCTCGGCGACCTCGGCGGTGGCCTTGGTCCAGATGTCGATGAGCGAGGCGTAGCGGTCGTCCTCGGTGAGGGCACCGAGCTCGAACTGCTCCTCGATCTCGGCGGCCTCGTTCTCGTAGCGCACGAGGATCTCCTGCTTGGCCTCCGGGGAGACGACGTCGGCGAAGGCCACGGTGATACCGGACCAGGTGGACCAGTAGAAGCCGTTGGCCTTGAGGGCGTCCAGGGAGGCGGCCACCTCCACGCGGGAGTAGTTCTCCGCCAGGGCGTTGACGATGTTGCCCAGCTGCTTCTTGTCCACGACGTAGTTGACGTAGGGGAAGGTCTCGGGCAGCGAGGTGTTGAACAGGGCCCGTCCCAGCGAGGTGCGCAGGGTGATCGGGTCGCCCTCGCTCCAGCCCTCGGGCGGCTCCCAGCCCTCGGGCGCGGCGATGCCCTCCTCGAAGCGGATGTCGCAGGCGGCGTTGACGTGGAGCTTGCCGAAGTCGTAGGCCATGACCGCCTCCGCGAAGGAGGAGAAGGCCGGGACGATCTCGTTGCCCTCGGCGTCGCGCTCGACCTCGACCGCCGGGTCGGGGTCGGAGGTGAGGTAGTAGGTGCCGATGATCATGTCCTGGCTGGGCATGGTCACCGGGCGCCCGTCGGAGGGCTTGAGGATGTTGTTGGAGGACAGCATGAGGATGCGGGCCTCGGCCTGCGCCTCGGCGCCCAGCGGCAGGTGGACGGCCATCTGGTCGCCGTCGAAGTCGGCGTTGAAGGCGCCGCACACGAGCGGGTGCAGCTGGATGGCCTTGCCCTCGATGAGCTGAGGCTCGAAGGCCTGGATTCCCAGGCGGTGCAGGGTGGGGGCGCGGTTGAGCAGCACGGGGTGCTCGCGGATGACCTCGGCCAGGACGTCCCAGACCTTGGGGTTGGCGCGCTCGACCATGCGCTTGGCGGCCTTGACGTTCTGGGCCTCCTTGAGCTCGACGAGCCGCTTCATGACGAAGGGCTTGAACAGCTCCAGGGCCATCTGGCTGGGCAGACCGCACTGGTGCAGCTTGAGCTGGGGGCCGACGACGATAACGGACCGGCCCGAGTAGTCCACGCGCTTGCCCAGGAGGTTCTGGCGGAAGCGACCCTGCTTGCCCTTGAGCATGTCGGACAGGGACTTCAGCGGGCGGTTGCCCACGCCGGTGACCGGGCGGCCGCGGCGGCCGTTGTCGAACAGGGCGTCGACGGCGTCCTGAAGCATGCGCTTCTCGTTGTTGACGATGATCGTCGGGGCACCCAGGTCCATGAGCCGCTTGAGGCGGTTGTTGCGGTTGATGACCCGGCGGTAGAGGTCGTTGAGGTCACTGGTGGCGAAGCGGCCACCGTCGAGCTGGACCATGGGGCGCAGGTCCGGCGGGATGACCGGGATGTTGTCCAGGACCATCGACTCCGGGGCGGTGCCGGTCATGCGGAAGGCGTTGACGACCTTGAGGCGCTTGATGGCGCGGGTCTTGCGCTGGCCGGTACCGTTCTCGACGATCTCGGCCAGGGCGGCGGCCTCGGCCTCCAGGTCGAAGCTGCGCAGGCGGGCCTGGATGGCCTCGGCGCCCATGGCGCCCTTGAAGTAGATGCCGTAGTCGGCGACCATGTCGCGGTAGAGGACCTCGTCACCCTCCAGGTCACCGACCTTGAGGCTCACGAAGCGGTCCCACACCTTGTCCATGTGCTCCAGGGCGCGCTGGTTGCGACGGCGCATGGCCGTGATCTCGCGCTCGGCGGTCTTGCGGAGCTTCTCGCGCTGGGAGGCCTCGGCGCCCTCGGCCTCGAGCTGGGCGAGGTCCTCCTCGAGGCGCTGCTGACGCGCCTCGACCTCGGCCTGGCCGGACTCCTCGAGGTGCTTCTTCTTGACCTCGAGCTCGTTGCGCAGCGAGGGCAGGTCGTCGTGACGGCCCTCCTCGTCGACCTCGGTAACCATGTAGGCCGCGAAGTAGATGACCTTCTCCAGGTCCTTGGGCGCGAGGTTGAGCAGGTAGCCCAGGCGCGAGGGGACGCCCTTGAAGTACCAGATGTGGGTGACCGGCGCGGCGAGCTTGATGTGGGCCATGCGCTCGCGACGCACCTTGGAGCGAGTGACCTCGACCCCGCAGCGCTCGCAGACGATGCCCTTGTAGCGCACGCGCTTGTACTTGCCGCAGGCGCACTCCCAGTCCCGGGTGGGACCGAAGATCTTCTCGCAGAACAGGCCGTCCTTCTCCGGCTTGAGGGTGCGGTAGTTGATGGTCTCGGGCTTCTTGACCTCGCCGTGGGACCACGAGCGAATGTCCTCCGCGGTGGCGAGGCCGAGCTGGATCCTGTCGAACACGTTGGCGTCGAGCACAGTTCCTACTTCCGATGGTGAATCTCATCAGGTGGTGGTCTGGGGGCGTTCCGTCGTCGTTGTTCCATGACTCCGACGGCGCCTGCGAGCCTGGTGGGAGGGCGGGCGGGCCTGCCGCCCGCCCTCAACCGGGGCTCGATGAAGTTGTCACGGAGTCGTCACCGAGGTGGCCACTCAGATCTCGTCGACCGTGGAGGCGGTGGCCCCACCCGGACGCCGGCCCAGGTTGAAGCCGAGCTCCTCGGCGGCGCGCGAGCCGTCGTCGTCGGTGTCGTCCAGGGCGATGGCGCTGCCCTCGGCGTCCAGGGCCTCGACGTTCAGGCACAGCGACTGCATCTCCTTCATGAGCACCTTGAAGGACTCGGGGATGCCGGGCTCGGGGATGTCCTCGCCCTTGACGATGGCCTCGTAAACCTTGACACGGCCGTTGACGTCGTCGGACTTGACGGTGAGGAGCTCCTGGAGGGCGTGGGCGGCGCCGTAGGCCTCCATGGCCCACACCTCCATCTCACCGAAGCGCTGACCACCGAACTGGGCCTTACCGCCCAGCGGCTGCTGGGTGATCATGGAGTACGGACCCGTGGAGCGGGCGTGGATCTTGTCGTCCACGAGGTGGTGGAGCTTGAGGATGTACATGTAGCCCACCGAGATGGGGTACGGGAAGGGCTCACCGGAGCGGCCGTCGAACAGGCGCGCCTTGCCGTTGGGCTCGACCAGCTGCAGGCCGTCGGAGGTCGGCAGCGTGGAGTCCAGCAGCCCCATGAGCTCGTTGTCGCGCACACCGTCGAAGACGGGCGTGGCCACGGGCGTGCGGGGCTCGGCCTTGATGCCGTTCTCGGGCAGGTTGGCGGTCCAGGCCTCGCCGGCCTCGCGGGCCGCGGTGGCGTCCCAGCCGCGGGAGGCCACCCAGCCCAGGTGCAGCTCGAGGACCTGGCCGACGTTCATGCGGCTGGGCACGCCCAGCGGGTTGAGGATGACGTCGACCGGGGTGCCGTCGGCCAGGAAGGGCATGTCCTCCACGGGCAGGATCTTGGAGATGACGCCCTTGTTGCCGTGGCGGCCGGAGAGCTTGTCACCCACGGTGATCTTGCGGCGCTGGGCGATGTAGACGCGCACCATGCGGTTGACGCCGGCGGGCAGCTCGGCGTCGTCGGAGGCGGCGTCGATCTCGCGCACGCCGGTGACGATGCCGTACTCGCCGTGGGGCACGCGCAGCGAGGTGTCGCGCACCTCGCGGGCCTTCTCACCGAAGATGGCGCGCAGGAGGCGCTCCTCGCTGGTCAGCTCGGTCTCACCCTTGGGGGTCACCTTGCCCACGAGGATGTCACCGCTGCGGACCTCGGCGCCGATGCGGATGATGCCGCGCTCGTCGAGGTTGGCCAGGGTCTCCTCGCTGACGTTGGGGATGTCGCGGGTGATCTCCTCGGCGCCCAGCTTGGTGTCACGGGCGTCGACCTCGTGCTCCTCGATGTGGATCGAGGTGAGCATGTCCTCGGCGACCACGCGCTGGGAGACGATGATGGCGTCCTCGTAGTTGAGGCCCTCCCAGGTCATGAAGGCGACCAGGAGGTTCTGGCCCAGGGCCAGGTCTCCCTCGTTGGTGGCGGGGCCGTCGGCCAGGACCGATCCGACCTCGACGCGCTCACCCTCGGTGGCCACGACCCGCTGGTTGTAGCAGTTGCCCTGGTTGGAGCGGCGGAACTTGGCGACCTTGTAGACCTTCTCGGTGCCGTCGTCGTTCGCCACGCGCACGAAGTCCGCGCAGACCTCGGTGACGACACCGGCCTTGTCGGCCACGAGGACGTCGCCGGCGTCGACGGCGGTGCGCCGCTCCATGCCCGTGCCCACCAGCGGGGCGTCGGGGCGGATGAGCGGCACGGCCTGGCGCTGCATGTTGGCGCCCATGAGGGCGCGGTTGGCGTCGTCGTGCTCGAGGAAGGGGATCAGGGAGGTACCCACCGACACCATCTGGCGCGGGGAGACGTCCATGAGGTCCACCTGCGAGGAGGGCACGAGGGCCGGCTCACCGCCGGTGACGCGGCACAGGACGTGGTCCTCGGCGAAGTGGCCGTCCTCGGTGAGGGTGACGTTGGCCTGGGCGATGACGTGGCGGTCCTCGTCGTCGGCCGTCAGGTAGTGGGTCTCGTCGGTGACCTGGCCGTCGACGACGACGCGGTAGGGGGTCTCGACGAAGCCGAAGGGGTTGATGCGCCCGAAGGTGGCCAGCGAGCCGATGAGGCCGATGTTGGGGCCCTCGGGGGACTCGATGGGGCACATGCGCCCGTAGTGGGAGGTGTGGACGTCGCGGACCTCCATGGAGGCGCGCTCACGGGACAGACCGCCGGGGCCCAGAGCGCTCAGGCGGCGCTTGTGGGTCAGACCCGCCAGCGGGTTGTTCTGGTCCATGAACTGGCTGAGCTGGGAGGTGCCGAAGAACTCCTTGATCGCGGCCGTCACGGGCCGGATGTTGATGAGCGTGTTCGGCGTGATGGCCTCGACGTCCTGGGTGGTCATGCGCTCGCGCACCTGACGCTCCATGCGGCTCATACCGGTGCGCACCTGCGCCTGGATGAGCTCGCCGACGGCGCGGATACGACGGTTGCCCAGGTGGTCGATGTCGTCGTACTCGACGGCGATCTCGGTGATCTCGCCGTCGCGCACGCCCTCGACGGTCTCGGCGCCGGCGTGCAGGGCCAGCAGGTAGCGCAGGGCCGCGACGATGTCCTCGATCCGCAGGGTGGACTCGGTCAGGTCCGAGGCCAGGCCCAGCTTCTTGTTGATCTTGTAGCGGCCGACCTTGGCCAGGTCGTAGCGCTTGGGGTTGAAGTAGAAGTTCTCCAGCAGGGTGCGCCCGGCCTCGACGCTCGGCGGCTCGCCGGGGCGGATCTTCTTGTAGATGTCCAGGAGCGCCTCGTCCTGGGTGGTGATCTTGCGGTCCTCGTCCAGGGCGGAGGTCAGGGCCGGGAAGTCGGCGAACTCCTTGCGGATCTCGGACTCGTCCATGCCCAGGGCCAGCAGGAAGACGGTGACGTCCTGCTTGCGCTTGCGGTCGATGCGCACCGAGACGCGGTCGGACTTGTCGATCTCGAACTCGAGCCAGGCGCCGCGCGAGGGGATGAACTTGACGTTGTAGACGTACTTGTCCGTGGCCTTCTCGGTGGTGCGCTCGAAGTACACGCCGGGCGAGCGCACGAGCTGGGAGACGACGACGCGCTCGGAGCCGTTGACGATGAAGGTGCCCTTGTCGGTCATGAGCGGGAAGTCGCCCATGAAGACCGTCTGGGACTTGATCTCACCGGTGGAGAAGTTCTCGAAGTCCGCCACCACGTAGAGGGGGGCGGAGTAGGTGAGGTCCTTCTCCTGGCACTCCTCGGCCGTGTACTTCGGCTCCTCGAAGCGGTGGTCGTGGAAGGACAGGGCCATGGTCTCCCCGAAGTCCTCGATCGGGGAGATCTCGTCGAAGATCTCCTCCAGACCGGAGGTCTCGGGCAGGGAACCCGGATGCGCCTTGTTGGCGGCGATCATCCGCTCGCGCCACCTCTCGTTACCGACGAGCCAGTCGAAGCTCTCGGTCTGGAGGGCGAGCAGATTCGGAGCCTGCATGGGCTCAGCGATCTTGGCAAAGTTGATACGACGCGACGCGGTACGAGCGGCGATGTCAGCAGCAGTGGGTGCAGAGGTGCGCGAGGCAGCCAAAGGGGGATCCTTCCCTCAGATCGGGGATCACACAACGCACACCGCGAGCACCGGGTTGAGTAGAATCTGCGGTGTCGGGCTCGCGCCCGCCAGGGTTCCGACGGGCCAGGGCCCGCGCGGAGGGCAGATACTCCTCGCGCCAATACACACAATGCACGCAAAGCGCTAGCGTACACGGCCGACGTCAAGGACTCCACGCCGATTCTCACCCGATCCTTGCGATTCCCACCACAGTCGCGCATACTGCCCCGCCCGAGCCCTCCGCGTGACCTGAATCCCGCTGCGCGGTCGGCTCCCCTGCCGACTCTCCGACGGCGTCGAGGTGAGCAGAGACCGCTGCGGTCCCGGCACGCAACCGGGTCCCGCCCACCTGGTGGTGGACGGGACCCGGTGATGCTGGGCTCCCCCGGCCGACGACGACCCTCAGGCCGCCTCAGGCAGCGGGGACGAGCTCACTTGAGGGTGACGGTGGCGCCGGCGCCCTCGAGCTGCTCCTTGGCCTTCTCGGCGGCCTCCTTGTTGGCGCCCTCGAGGACGGGCTTGGGAGCGCCGTCGACGAGCTCCTTGGCCTCCTTCAGGCCGAGGGAGGTCAGGGCGCGCACCTCCTTGATGACCTGGATCTTCTTGTCGCCGGCGGCCTCGAGGATGACGTCGAACTCGTCCTTCTCCTCGGCGGCGGCCTCGCCACCGGCAGCGCCGGGGGCAGCGGCAACGGCCACGGCGGCCGGAGCGGCGGCGGTAACGTCGAAGGTCTCCTCGAAGGCCTTGACGAACTCGGAGAGCTCGATGAGGGTGAGCTCCTTGAACTGCTCGATGAGCTCTTCGGTGGTCAGCTTCGCCATGATGGGCGTTCCTTCCTTATCAGGTTCCTGCGCGCGCAGGGTTGGTGGATGACGCGTGCGGCCCGCTCAGGCCGCGGTCTCCTGCTTCTCGCGCAGGGCGTCGACGGTGCGCACGGCCTGGGAGGCCGGTGCGGCGAAGAGGTACGCAGCCTTGGACAGGGACGCCTTGACGGCGCCCGCGGTCTTGGCGAGCAGCACCTCGCGGGACTCGAGAGAGGCAAGCTTGTCAACGCCGTCGGCGGACAGCACGGCGCCGTCCATGACACCGCCCTTGATGACGAGCTGCTGGTTGTCCTTGGCGAAGTCACGCAGAGCCTTGGCAGCCTCGACCGGCTCACCGGAGACGAAGGTCAGGGCGGAGGGGCCCTTGAGGTCGTCGGCGAAGCCCTCGAGCCCGACCTGGCGGGCAGCGATCGCAGCAAGCGTGTTCTTCACCACGGTGTACTCGGCGTTACCAGCGAGGGAACGACGCAGCTCCTTGAGCTGGGCGACGCTCAGTCCCCGGTACTCAGTCAGCAGGACCGCGTCAGCCTGGCGGAACTTGTCCGCCAGAGCAGCGACGGCTGCTTCCTTGTCAGGCCGTGCCATGGGCCCTCCTTCCGTGGTATGCCGCAGGGCCCACCCACTGGAAAAGCCCCGCGCCGGTGGGCACGGGGCTCGCTCCGGGCACGCCCGGAGGGGGTCACGTTCTCACCTGCGCCGGCCCCACCTTCAGTGGACTTGGTCCCGCCGGAGCGGGAGACCTGCGGTCTTTGGCAGAGAGCACCATACCCAGCATCGGACCCGGTTGCGCAAGGCAGGGCCCCGTGGAACTGGTCACTGGAGAGGCCTTTCAGGGCTGGCGCCGGACCGGCGCAGGAGCAGGTTCGACGGCGGGGAGGAGGACCGCACCTGCCCGGTTTTGCGTCAGACCCCGAGGCTCTCGGCCAGCGCGTCGCGCTCGGTGACGTCGAACCAGAGCAGGTCGGCCTCGGCCGCGCGTTCGAAGGCGTCCTCGTCACCGAGTCGGGCGGCACGGACATCCGCCTGCGCCTCGGACTCGTCCACGAGCAGGGCCGCGACGTCGTCCCAGGAGATCTCGGTGGCGACCTCGACCGTACCCGGCAGCACGTCTCCTTCGACGGCGAGCTCGCGCACGTGCTCAGCGTCGACGTCGGCGGCAATGACGATGCGCCGGTCAGCCAGTCCCTCGGCCTCGGGCTCGGCCAGCAGCACGAGGGAGGCGTCGGCGGCGCACAGGGAGGCCGAGACCTCCAGGCCCTCCTCGTCCTCCTCCGGCAGAGCACGAGCGAGCGCGGGGGTGGCGGCGTGGGCCAGAAGCGGCTCCTGCGAGGAGCCGAGGGCGGCGGCACGCAGGTGGGCGGCGGTGGCGGGAAGGTAGATGCGCATGCCCCCAGTCTGCCTCACCGCCCGCACCGGGGGTCAGTACCGGTGCCTCCCGGACCCGGGTGGTACCGACGGAGGATCCTCATGGCCTCGGTCGTCTCGCCGACCACGGTGTCGGTCATCGCCTCGTGCGGCGCCTTGACCGGCATCCAGGAGACGGCCCGGACCGCGATCCACTCCAGGATCCGGCGGCCCTGACCCCGCGCCCGCACCCGCGCCCGCACCTGAGCCCGCGCCCTGCCACGGCGTCGCCCCCGGCCAGCGCGCCGGGCCCGGGGGCGGGGGCGGCGCCTGCGTCGAGGGCGAGGGCCACGTCGACGGTGGTGCGGGCCGCTGAGACGGCTGCTGGGACGGCTGCGGGACATGCGCTCCGCCCCGAGCCGTCCCCGGAGCCGCCCCCTGGGTTCCGTCCGCCTGGGAGCTGTCGCCGCGCCGGCCTCGCCCGTCCTTGCCGCGCGCGGCGGAGCGGCGCCTTCTGCCTGTGGCCCCGGCCTTGTCGGCCGAGTCGTGCGCCCGGTGGTGCTTCTTACGACGCCGCAGCAGCGACCGGCGCGAGGAGCGGCCCTTGCGTGCTCCGCTCGCCTGAGGGTCGATCCGATCGACCAGTGCGCTCAGCGCCTTCCCCAGCGGGCTGCCGGGTGAGCCCTCCAGGACGCTGCGCCCCTGGAGGAGGCAGGTGTCGGCCGTCGCCGCGTCGTCGGGCAGCAGCACGATGTCCTCCAGGCCGCCGAAACGGGCCAGGGCCTCCCGCAGCGCCTGCTGGGGCGAGGGCCCGGCGGCCGAGGCCCGCACCCGGTTGACGACGACCTCGACCCGCCCGGTGGGAGTCACGGAGGAGCCCACCTCGTCCAGGAGCTGGAGCAGCCGGCGCACCCCGACCGGGTCAGCCCCGCCCACCATCAGGACGACGTCGGCTCTCGACACCAGGTCGGCGGTCACCGCCCCGCGTCCGGGCTCGAGCGTGAAGTCGTCGACATCGTCGTCGATGACGCCGCCGGCGACGTCGACGACGGTCCAGGCCGCGGCCTGACGGCACTGGAGCCAGACCTCGGTCATGGAGGCCGGCGGCAGCTCGCGCCAGCGCCCGGCCCGCCCCAGGCCTCCCAGCAGGGACACGCCGGCGCCCACCGGGGCCAGGACCCGTTGGAAGCTCTCGGCGTCGAGCCGGCCGTGAGTGGCCAGGCGGGCGGCTCCGGCCAGGGCTGAGGAGTCCTCCGGCATGCCGAGGACCTGGACCAGGCTGGGGGCCTCGACATCGGCGTCCACGAGGATCGCCCCGCCGGAGGGGGCCAGGCCATGGGCGAGGGAGGCGGCCACGGTCGAGCGTCCGGGGGCGCCATGAGGTCCCCACACCACGACGATCCGTCCGGGTCCGCCGTCGCGGGCCGAGGCCTGGGGTCCCGGACGAGGGGTCGGACGAGCCCCCTCTGCGGGGCTCGGGTCGGCGACGACGGCGTGCGGCCGTGCCGGCGGTATCGACGGCGCCACCGACGGCGGTGTCGACGGTGGTGTCGACGGTGGTGTCGCGGGGACCGCGGGTCCGGGTTGCGCGGCCGGCTCCCCGTCTCGGTCCGGTCCGGGAGAAAGTCGCCACAGGTCCTCCAGCCAGGCGGTCTCCTGAGCGGCGCCGGGCGATGCAGTGGATGCCGGTGACGCGGGTGTGGCGGCACTCAGCCAGTCGTCGCTCGTCGGCGGCGGGCCAGCTGCCGCACCGGACGGTGTCCCGGAGGCGGTGGAGGAGCCAGGGGATGAACCGGGGGTGGGCGCGCTGGGACCGGTCGAGCCGCGCCGCACGAGGTCCTGCAGCACGGAGCGGACGCGCCCGGGGGCGGCGTCACGGCGCAGGACCGGCCATCCCGCGCTGCGCCAGCGCTGCTCCTCATGAGCCTCCACCAGGAGCAGCCCGCTCAGACCGGCGCGTGAGAGCCGGTCCAGGACGGTGCGGTCGATCTCGTCGAACCCGGTGTCCATCAGGGCGAAGGACGCCAGCCCGGCCATGCCCGCCGAGAGCAGCTCAGGCAGGTCGGCGCACCTGCGCACCACGCACAGTCCGCTTCCCGCCTGGCTCAGCGCACGCAGGATGTCGGCGTCGTCACCACTGAGGGCCAGGAGGATCCCGGCGCCCGGGGTGCTCACGAGGACTTCTCCGCAGGCGCCTCCTGGCCGGTGGGAACCAGGACCAGCGCCCCCTCCTGCCCGACGGCGCTGAGGACGGCGGCGAGGGAGCCCTCGGGAACCTTGACCTCCACCCCGGTGCTCGGCGAGGAGATGAGTTCCTTGCTGGCCTCGCCGACCGAGGCGATGACCAGTCCTGTGGCCACTCGGCGGGCGCCGCCCTCACCGGCCTGCCCGTCCTGATCGGGCTGCCCGGTTGCGGGCGCCTGGGCGGCGGGCCTGCCGGCGACGGAGTCCTTGGGCACGATCCACAGGTCGACGTAGTCGCCGACCTTCGTCGAGGCCGGCAGGTTGGAGGCGACGTTGAGGACCACCGGCCGCAGCTCCTGCTCCCGGCTGCTGTCCACGGCCACCGCCGCCAGCAGCTCACCCTTGCTCATGGAGCGGGTGGCCACCGCCCCCTCGGGCAGGTGCCCGACCTCGATATAGGCGTCGGTGCCGGGATGGGCCTCGACCGTCGTGAGGACGCCGTCAGCGGTCAGGTCGGTTCCGGGGGCGACGTCCTGGGAGAGCACGTAGACCCGCGTGGTGTCTGCGGCGGCGTCGACGGCCCAGGCCCCCAGGGCCACGGCCGCTGCGACCAGGACTACTCCCCCGGCCATTCGCGGATCCCTCCAGGCGGGGCGGCGCCATCGGCCGCTGCGGGGGCGCTCGGGTACTGCTCGGGAGTGCGCACGGGGAGATGACGTCACGGGAATCCTCCTTGATCGCCTGTAATCATCGCCAAGATGAAATGATACCGCAAGGTTATCCACAACTTTGTTTGAGAATTGTGGAGAGGATCGAGCAGTGGGATCATCGTTCTATGAGCACACGATTCCTGACCATCGCCGACGTCGCCGAGCAGCTCCAGCTGTCAGCCCAGGCCGTGCGCGCCCTCATCCGCACCGGGGACCTTCCGGCCATCCAGGTCGGCGCCCGCAAGCTCTGGCGCATCGAGGACCAGGCGCTCGAGGACTACATCCAGCGTCAGCTCGCCTCCACGCGGGCCATGGTGGCCGCGGGCTGGGGCGAGGACGAGGAGGTCTGAGCCACCCGCCTCGGGTCGCCGTCCGTCTCCCCTACGGCATCCCCCACGGCGCCTTCATCTCCCCCACGACATCTCCGGCATCTCCGCACCGAAGCGGAGGTCAGCGGCTGCGCAGCACCTCGATCGCCGCGGTCATGACACTGACGATCCCCGCACCTCCTGCGCCGGGCGCGCGGCGCGCACGGATCCCGCCCTCAGGGTCGAGGGCGACGTCGACATGGTCCGAGCCCACCCGAACCAGCTGGCCCACCACCTCGCCGGCCCCCAGGACCAGGCGCACCCGCGCACCGCGCCGAGCGATCTCGCGCAGCAGCGCCCCCAGCGTGGGACGACGACGGTCGTCCCGGGGCGCGGGACCGGCCAGCACCGTCATCGTCGCCACCGCGGCCAGCGGCACGATCGCCTGCAGCCCCTCCCCCTCGTCGACGAGGAGGTAGGCGGGCTCGACCCGGGTCACGAGGCCGTCCACCGGCACACCGCTGCGGGTCCTCAGGTGAATGAGACGTCCCACCGTTCCCCGGAGCCGGTCGACCACCTCGATCGAGGCGTGCTCGGCCTCGGCGAGCTCGGCGCTCTGCGCCACCAGGTCCGCACGCCGTTCGGCATCGAAGCTGCTCTCCAGGTCGGCGAGCATCAGGTCCCAGTCCATACCCCCACCTCACCACACTCGGCGCACGGCGCAAAGTCTCCCGGTTCCCGAACCCCGCAACGGACCGTTCGGGGAATCGGCACCATCTCAGACAACACACGTCACCTCTTGACATTGTGACACCATAGGAGTACATCTAACATCATCAAACATCATCATTGGCGATGGAGATGACATGGGTGCACGCCTACGACTCGTGCTGCTGTCCGGGGTGTCCGGCATTCTGCTGGCGCTTCTGGGATACGCGGCCCACAGCTCCACGGCGAGCCTCCTGGAGGTCAGCCCGCAGTCCTGGGGAATGTCCCACCTGTCCGACGCCGTCGTCGCCGGGACCTGCACGATCGGCGCCCTGGGAGCCTTGTGGCACCTGGTGTCGGCCGCACTCGCCCTCGTCGCCCTCACCGGCCCCCGCGATCGCGGCCTCTCCCGGGAGGAGGGCGATCCCGGGCTGGCCGACAGGATCCTCGACGCATGGGGAGCCCCGGCGGTCCGTCGCATCGCGGCCTCAGCGCTCGTCGTCTCCCTGTCCTCGGCCCCGGCCCTGGCGGCCGAGGCGGGTTCCGGCGGGGATGATCTGGGGTGGAGACCCACGAGCTCGGCGCCCTCCTCACCGTCCCAGCCCCCGTCCCAGACCCCGTCGCCGTCGCCGTCGACGCAGGCCGACCAGTCGACGCCCGGCTCCGCCGAGGACGCGGCGCCCCCAGCGTCCCAGACCCCGTCGAACGAATCGGGTGAGTCGGCCGGCTCATCGCCGGGCACGCCCGACGAGCCGACCTCCACCGCCCCGGACGCCCACGCGCCGTCGGAGCACACGCACACCGTGAGACCCGGGGAAAGCCTGTGGTCGATCACCGCCGACCTTCTGCCCGCCGGGTCCGGCCCCGCGCAGATCGCACGGACCTGGCCCGTCCTGTATCGCGCCAACACCGATGTCATCGGGCCGAACCCGTCACTGATCCGCCCCGGAACGGTACTGAGCATCCCGAGCTCGCTGACCGCGCCGACCACGACGACGGGAGGCCAGAACCCGTCACGATGAGCCGCTTTCCCCTGAGACCGGGACCCGAGGCCCTGCCACAGCGCTCACCGCTCACCGCACTGGCCCTCACCGCACGACCGTCCACGTTCCCTCCCGTGCCCGCAAGGCACCGACGCACTCCCAGGAGCCCGCCATGACCGTCACCGCTACGCCGACCCGAGATGCCCGCCCCACTCGCCGCGCGACCGGGCCTCAGCACCGCACCCGCCCCACCCCGACCCACCCGACGCCGACCCGGGCGGTTCCGTCAAAGCCGTCGAAACCCGTCAACGACTCGGCGGACGCTCAGCATCACGGCTCCCTCAGGACCCGCTCTCTGACCGGCGTCGACGCCTCGCGCACGGCCGCGGTCGTCGTGGCCGCGGCCAGCGAGGTGCTGGCCGGGCTGCGCCCCGTGGACCACCTGGCCCGGTGGACCAGCCCGTCCCTGTTCGAGGCTCTCGCCCGCCGGGCGGGCCTGGCCTCCCGGATCCTGGGGCACGAGCCCAGGCCGAGGCGTCCGCGCATCCGCAGCGTGCGCACCGAGCTGACGATGTCGGGGGCCTGCGAGGCGACCGTCCTCCTGGATGAGGGCAACCGGGTCCGGGCCGCGGCGGCGCGCCTGGAGCTGCTGCGCGAGCGCTGGATCCTCACCGGCCTGGAGATCGCGTGATCCCGCCGGATCCTGGCGGTCTACCAGGTCCCGGCGGGATCCCGACGGCGGTGCGAGCCTCAGCTCTCGCTGGGTCTCAGTGGCGGCGCTTCTTCTTGGAGCGGCGGCGTTCGGCCCGGTTCCCGCCCGAGGTCGAGGAGGTCGCCGGGCTGGAGGCCCTGCGCGAGGAGGCGCCGGAGCGCTCCTCCTCGTCACCGGACTCACTGGGGCCGGAGTAGGTGATCCGCTGCTCCATCGAGGCCTGCCCGGTGTCCCCCAGGACGGTGCCCCGGCTCTGGCCTCCGGCCGATCCCAGGCGGATGCCGGCCGCCGCGGTGGCGTTGGCCTTGGCGACCGCCTGAGCGGCCTCGACGGTACCGTCCTCGGCGGCGCGCTGAGCGGCGGCGTCGAACCGGGTGACGTTGGCGAAGATCTGCTCGACGGTCTCCTCGCGGATGCCCTCCATCATCGCCCGGAACATGCGGGCGCCCTCGTTGGCATACTCCACGAGGGGGTCGCGCTGGGCCATGGCCCGCAGCCCGATGCCCTCCTTGAGGTAGTCCATCTCGTAGAGGTGCTCCCTCCAGCGCTTGTCCACCACGGCCAGCAGGATGCGGCGCTCCAGGGTGCGCATCGGCTCCTCGCCGAGCTGGGCGTGGGCCAGGGCGTTGGCGTCGATACGCGCCTCGGCCTCCTCATAGGCCACGGCGACGTCCTCGCTGAGCTCGTCGATGAGGCTCTCCGAGGTGAGCGCGTCCTTGCCCCCCAGGGCCTCGACGACCTCGTCCTGGGTGAGGCCCACCGGGTAGAGACGGCCGAGCTCGCCCCACAGGGCGTCCAGGTCCCACTCGTCGGGACGGCCCTCGGCCGTGCCCGCGTTGACGATCGAGGAGACGGCCTGGGTGCGGAAGGCCTCGACCTGCGGCTCGAGGTCCTCACCGTCCAGGACGCGGCGGCGCTCGGAGTAGACCTTCTCGCGCTGCTCGGTCATGACGTCGTCGTACTTGAGGACGTTCTTGCGGATCTCGTAGTTGCGCGACTCCACCTGGCGCTGGGCGCCGGCGATGCCACGGGTGACCATCTTGGACTCCAGCGGGACGTCGTCGGGGTAGGCGCCGGAGGACATGATGCGCTGGGCGAGCCCGGAGGCGAACATGCGCATGAGGTCGTCCTCCATGGACAGGTAGAAGCGGGACTCGCCCGGGTCCCCCTGACGGCCGGAGCGGCCGCGCAGCTGGTTGTCGATGCGCCGCGACTCGTGGCGCTCGGTGCCCAGCACGTAGAGGCCGCCGAGCTCGACGACCTCGTCGTGCTCGGCCCGGCAGGCCTCCTTGGCGGCGGACAGGGCCTCGGGCCAGGCCCTCTCGTAGTCCTCGGCGTTCTCCTCGGGGTCGAGTCCGGCCTCCTTGAGGGCGGAGACCGCGATGTGCTCGGCGTTACCGCCCAGCATGATGTCGGTTCCGCGCCCGGCCATGTTGGTGGCCACGGTGACGGCGCCCTTGCGGCCGGCCATGGCGACGACGGCGGCCTCACGGGCGTGCTGCTTGGCGTTGAGGACCTCGTGGGGGATGCCCCGCTCGCGCAGGCGCTCGGAGAGGATCTCCGACTTCTCCACGCTGGTGGTGCCCACCAGGACCGGCTGGCCGACCTCGTGGCGCTCGGCGATGTCGTCGACGACGGCGTCGAGCTTGGCCTCAACGGTGGTGTAGACCAGGTCCGGCTGGTCCTCACGGATCATCGGCTTGTTGGTGGGGATCGGGACGACGCCGATCTTGTAGGTGCCGGCGAA
Source organism: Actinomyces viscosus (assembly GCF_900637975.1). Lineage (NCBI taxonomy): Bacteria > Bacillati > Actinomycetota > Actinomycetes > Actinomycetales > Actinomycetaceae > Actinomyces > Actinomyces viscosus. The sequence goes on from NZ_LR134477.1 coordinate 1,712,682, forward strand.
CTCGGCGGCCTCGGTCTCGGCGGTACCGGTCATGCCCGAGCGGGAGCCCTCGGGGTAGAGACGGAAGTAGTTCTGGAGGGTGATGGTGGCCAGGGTCTGGTTCTCGGCCTTGATCTCCACGCGCTCCTTGGCCTCGATGGCCTGGTGCATGCCCTCGTTGTAGCGCCGGCCCGGCAGAACGCGACCGGTGTGCTCGTCGACGATGAGGACCTCGCCGTCGCGCACGATGTAGTCCTTGTCCCGGTGGAAGAGCTCCTTGGCCTTGATGGCGTTGTTGAGGAAGCCGATCAGGGGGGTGTTCTCCGACTCGTAGAGGTTGTCGACGCCGAGGTAGTCCTCGACCCGCTCAATACCCGGGGACAGGACGCCCACGGTGCGCTTCTTCTCGTCGACCTCGTAGTCCTTGCCCTCGCGCAGGCGCTCGGAGATCGTGGCGAACTCCTTGTACCACTTGTTGACGTCCCCGGTGGCCGGCCCGGAGATGATGAGCGGGGTGCGGGCCTCGTCGATAAGGATGGAGTCGACCTCGTCGACGATGACGAAGGCGTGACCGCGCTGGACCAGGTCCTCGGGGCGCTGGGCCATGTTGTCGCGCAGGTAGTCGAAGCCGAACTCGTTGTTGGTGCCGTAGGTGATGTCGCAGGCGTACTGCTCGCGGCGCTCGGCGGGGGTCTGGCCCACGAGGATGCAGCCGGTGGTCAGCCCCAGGAAGCGGTGGACGCGCCCCATGAGGTCCGACTGGTACTCGGCGAGGTAGTCGTTGACGGTGACGACGTGGACGCCCTTGCCGGTCAGGGCCCGCAGGTAGGAGGGCATCGTGGCGACGAGGGTCTTGCCCTCACCGGTCTTCATCTCAGCGATGTTGCCGCGGTGGAGGGCGGCGCCCCCCATGATCTGGACGTGGTAGGGACGCATGCCCAGCACGCGGTCAGCGGCCTCGACGACCGTCGCGAAGGCCTCGGGCAGCAGGTCATCGAGCGTCTCGCCGTCCTGGTAGCGCTCCTTGAGCTCGTCGGTCATGTCGCGCAGCTCGGCGTCGGAGAACTCGCTGAACTCCTCGGCAAGAGACTCGACCTGGTCGGCGATGGCATCAAGCTTCTTCAGGGTGCGGCCCTCGCCAATGCGAAGGATCCGGTCCACGATCGACACGCTGCATTCTCCCTTGGGACGTCTGTTGCGAAGAGCGGCGATGAGACGAGGCCGAATCAGCTCGGTACTGACTCGTTATCAGCTCGTGAGCTCGGCACTGGCACAGGTCTCACCGGCTACCTGCCTCCGTACTCTAATGGACCCGGCTGGGCTGCGGCCCCTCCACCACCGAGATTCTTCCCACCGAGGACACGGAATCAGCACAAGGCCATCACGAGGTCAGCACGGGGGCAGCACAGTGCCGGCCCGGGGCCACAGGGCCCGGCGACGACCGCCCGCCCCGGTCCGTTGTGGGCAGCGAGCACCCCTCGGCAGCGGAGCGGCCGAGGCGGCCCCACAGTGGAGGTCATGGAGCACCACCGGCACAGGTCCGAGAACCCCGCGGCCCTCCGCCTGCCGTTCGGCCCCTCCGCAGGACGCTCCCCGGGAGTACTGCCGGGACTGTCTCTGGGCCTGCCGGTCAGCTGCGCGGGCTGCGGGTGCTGGGAGACGGCACTGTGCTCCCGGTGCCACGAGCTGCTGGAGGGCGAGCCCTTCCCGGTGGAGCACGCCGACGCCGCCGGGAACCTCGACGTCCTGGCGCTGGCGACCTACACCGGGCCGGTGCGCACCATGGTCCTGGGGTGGAAGAACGGCTCGCGGGAGGACCTGTCGGAGGTGATGGAGCGGGCCGGTCGGCACCTGGGGCGTCGGTGGGCGCACGCGCACCCGCCGGAGGGGATCTGGGCCGAGCCACCACGAGACCGCCCCGAGACCTCAACTCCGTCCAGCGTCGCCACCGCTGTCACCGCCGCTCCCGTTACCCGCGTCAGCTCAAGGACACCGACTCTGCTCGTGGTTCCGGCACCCTCCGGGGTCGCGCGCCGGCTGCGTGGCCGGCTGGTGGCGGCGCGCCTGGCCGACGTCGTCGCCCGGGGAATCGCCGACCAGTGGGCCCATCGGCAACGAGCAGCCCTCTCGGATCAGCCGGCCGGCCGTGCGGCCCCGGCTCCGGCGTCTCCTCCGAGGAGGTCGCCCGCGCCGCTCGTCCTGAGCACGGACCTGCTGCGTCGTAGGGGCGGCGGGGCGCACCAGGCCGGCCGCTCGTCGCGCCAGCGGCGGGGCAATCGCGCCGTCGCCCCGCGCCTGCTGGCCGCCGTCACCGGGCTGCCGGTCCTGCTGGTCGACGACGTCGTCACCACCGGAGCCACGCTGGGAGCCTGCGCCCGGGCGCTGGAGGAGGCCGGGGGCCGGGTCCTGGGCGCGCTGGCGCTGAGCGCCGCCCCACCTCCGGCGCACGCACGCGTCACGGTTCCGGCCCGTACCCCCGTGGTCCGGGCGGTCCCGGCGGCCGGCGGGGACCGCGCCGCTCACGCCTCGTCCCGTCTCAAGAATTGATCCGGCATCGGGTTTGTCCGCCTGCGGCGATCAGACGGCTCCTCCAGGGCGCGGCACGCACGAAAAGGAGGCATGACCAGTCCCACATGGTGTACCTTATGTGGCACAACGCACAGGCGATTCCCGACGTCGACAAGGACAGTCGGCCGGGTCCCCGCCTCGGTGCTTGAGGGTCCTCACGAGGTGACAGGAGGTGATGACACCAGTCCCGAACCCGCCGTGAGAAGTGGCGGGTACTTGTCGCACACGGTCCGTCAGGGCCGGCCCACGAGCCCAGAAAGAGGTTCCACCATGGATATCACCGTCGTCGGTCGTAACGCCGAGATCAGCTCTCGCCTGCGCGACTACGTCGAGGACAAGGCCGTCAAGGTTGAGCAGTTCGACCCCCGGGTCCAGCGCGTCGAGGTGGAGGTCACCCACGAGCGCAACCCGCGCCAGGCCGACACCGCCGAGAGAGTAGAGATCACCGTCGTCTCCAAGGGCCCGATCATTCGGGCAGAGGCGTCCTCCTCGGACCGCTTCGCCGCTTTTGATATCGCCATGGGAAAGCTGACCGAGCGCCTTCGCCGGGCTCGGGACCGCAAGAAGGACCATCACCGTCGTCACACCGTGGCCGCCCCCGACGAGGGCCTCCAGGCGGCACCCGTCCTGGACGAGCCCGTCGTCCCCGAGACCGGTGACGCGCCGATCGAGGACTCCCCCTCCGCCCCCACCGAGCCCGGTGTCGCGGTCGAGGCCCAGCTCGGCGACTCCCCGGTGATCGTGCGCCAGAAGCTTCATGAGGCCAAGCCGATGACCGTTGACGAGGCTCTCTACCAGATGGAGCTCGTGGGGCACCCCTTCTACCTGTTCATCGAGAAGGCCTCCAAACAGCCCTGCGCTGTCTACCACCGTCACGGCTGGACCTACGGCGTCATCCGCCTGGACGCTCAGGTGCTCTAGCCCGACGTCATTCCGGCCCTGATTGATTCCGGGTGCCCACGGTCCCAGCCGACCGGGGCACCCGGAACTGCATGACCAAGAGGTCAGGGCAGGGGGAAGGAGGGGTCGGTGACCTCCGAGGTGAGCACCCTCCACATCGCCCCGCGACGCTGCCAGGTCTGGCCCGCCTCATCAATGAGGATGAGGGACTCCTCGGAGCGGTCGGAGATGACGGACTGGGCCCCGCGCACCCCGATGAGCGCATTGACCGCGCCGCCGACCTGGATGAGGCGCACCTCGGGCACGCCTCCCCCCTCGGCACCGGCATCGGCCAGGACGCACACGGCATTCGGGGCGCACCAGGAGACTCCACGTGTCCCCCCGCCACTGGCGCGAGGCATCTCCAGCGCCGGCCCGAGCCCCACGGGACGGCCGTCCTGGTGGCGGATGATGAAGGCGACGGCGACCCGGTCGTCGGCCCGGCGCACGGCGATCCGCTCAGACTCCACGGACAGGTCGAAGGCCACGATCGGGCTCTCCGGCAACCAGGACGACTCCAGAGTGGCGCGCTGACCCGAGCCGTTGACCGCGGTGAGCTGCCCCTCGGCCAGCAACCAGGCCCATCCGTGCCGGTCGCCCATCGGAGCGCCCAGCCCGCCGGCGCCTGCGGAGGGGTCCCCCACCGAGAGGATGACGGAGGCCGACTCCTGCCCCTGAGGCAGATGCAGCAGGCTGGAGGCCGACAACGCGTAGACGGCCCCGTCCGCCCCGAGGCTCGGGCTGCGGGCCTCGCTGGTTCCCAGCACCCGGTCGGTGGCCAGCGTGATGCGCCTCGACCCGGTGCCGCGCACGACCGAGCCCTCCGACATCCCCACGATGCCGCCGACCTCCGGGGCCATCGGGGTCAGCTGCGCGGCCGCCCCGAGGTCAACCGTGCCCGCGAGCACCCGCACCCGGTCGATACCGCTGATCTGGAGGAGACTCTGCTCGATCTGGGCCACCATGAGCTGGCGGGCCTCCTCCGAGGCGGGGTCGGAGTCCGCGCTCAGGTGGACGGTCGCGGTACCCGCATCGACGACGACGCCCCGGCTGGCGCGCTCGGCGTTGCGCGGGATGAGGTTGGAGACCCCCGACAGCCAGGCGGAGGGCCCGGACAGCAGCCCGGAGACGAGGGAGTCGGCCTGCGAGCTGCGGGGATACCACCTCAGCTCGGAGACGAACCTGGTCCGGTCCTGCGACAGGAAGGCCAGGGAGGTGACCGCGAAGTTCTGCATGAGTCGGGAGAAGGGCAGCAGGATCCCGTGGGGCAGGCCGACGATGCGCCACTGCCCGGTGGAGTTGGTGGCCAGGGAGAACTCGCCGACATAGGTGGCCCCCTCCTGGGCGGGGGTGAAGACGCCGCGAGAGTCCAGGACCCCGACCTCACTGGAGGTCACCGTGAAGGAGCCGTCCGCAGCGACCGAGACCTGCGGCTCGGTCGATCCGCTGTAGGCGCTCACTGTCTCCAGGGGCTTCCACTGGGCGGCGGTGCGTTCGGTGAGGAACTGCTTGGCGGTGGCGAAGTCGTCGGAGAAGCCGGCGATGGCGGCGCGCAGGAAGCCGTTGACGACGTCCTCGGCGGAGTCGCCCTCCCCCGGCCCGGGCGCGGTCTCGATGAGGGCGTTGGTGTCGGAGGGGGCCACCCCGGAGCGCGTGACTCCGCTGGAGCTCGGAAGCGCCGTGCACCCGGCCAGCACGCCGGCGGCGGTGGCCGACAGCAGCCCCAGCGCGCCGCGGCGCGTCATGGGGGCCCGGGAGCTCCCGGCACTCCCGGTGCGCTCGCGGCCGGCGGTGAGGGCATCGCGGTTCAGCGGCTGACTCGCTGGCCGATTCACTGGCTGCTTCACTGGCTGATTCATCGGCGTCGCCCCTCCTCGTCGGCCTCTTCGGGCGTGCGGGTGGCCGGCTCCTGACCGGGCAGGACGACGACGACACGGCCGACGTCCTCGGTGACCGCGTCGTGGCTCTCCCCGGCCAGGGGGATGTCGCCCAGGACGACGCTCTGGCGCGCCCGGCGCGTGGCCGGGGCCGGCCCCAGCGGGCCGACCGGGGAGAAGGACGACTCCTCATCGGCGGGGATACCGGCCCGGGCCACCGCCGGCGCGTCCTGCGGAACGAGCTCAAGAGGCCCGGGGCCGCTCAGCCGGCCGGGGCCGCCGTCGTCCCCCTGGGTGCGGGGCAGAACCAGCAAGAAGGAGGCGCCGTCGGCCGGCCACCCCCAGGCCGACAGGCGACCGCCGTGCAGGCGGGCGTCCTCCATGGCGATGGACAGTCCCAGGCCGGTTCCGCCCAGGCTGCGCTTGCGCGAGGGATCGGCGCGGTAGAAGCGGTCGAAGACCTTGGTGACGACGTCGGGGCTCATGCCGATCCCGTGGTCGCGCACCCGCACCGCCACCGCGTCGTCGTCCACGGCGACGGTGACGTCCAGCGGCTTGCCCTCGCCGTGCTCGAGCGCGTTGACCACGAGGTTGCGGATGATGCGCTCGACCCTGGTGACGTCGACCTCGGCGGTGGCCGGCTCCTCGGGCAGGTGGAGGCGCAGCTCGGTCCCGGTGGCGTCGAAGTGGAACTGGGTGGTCTCGACGACGGTGTCGACCACCTGGGCGAGGTCGACCTCCTCCAGGCGCAGCTTGACGTTGCCGGAGTCGATGCGGGAGATGTCCAGCAGGTCGGTGAGCATGGTCTCGAAACGGTCCACCGAGCTGGACAGCACCTGGATGGAGCGCAGGGCGAAGGGATCGGAGATCTCCTCGCGCGCGTCCTGGATCTGCTCGGTGGCCAGGCGGATGGAGGCCAGCGGGGTGCGCAGCTCGTGGGAGACGTCGGAGACGAAGAGGCGCTGCACCTTGGACAGGGACTCCAGCCTCTCGATCTGGTCCTCCAGCGAGGTCGCCATGTGGTTGAAGGACCTGGCCAGGGTGGAGATCTCATCCTCCCCCTCGATGCTCAGCCGCTCGGCCAGAAGACCGGAGGCCAGGCGCTCGGCGGCCCGCGCGGTGTGCCGCACGGGGCTGAGCACCCAGCGGGTGAAGGCCCACACCACGACGATGAGGATGGCCAGGAACCCCAGGCCGCCGATGGTGATGTTGCGCGACGCCAGGGAGACGATGCGCTGCTCACTGGCCAGGCTGTAGACGAGGTAGAGGTCGTACTCCCCGGCCAGGGGCAGGCTCACCCGGGTCCCCACGATGAGCCCCGGATCGGTGCCCCCCTCGTCGTTGGGGACGGCCACCGACTGCCAGTACTGCGAGCGGGCCCCGCCCTCGTCGAGCGCCTGGGACATCTCGTCGGTGATGAGGGAGCGCAGGCGGGTGTCGGTCTCCAGGTCGTTGACCACCGTCGTCGAGGTCTCCTCATCATTGCGCAGCATGAGGACGCCCACCCCGCCCGAGGAGGAGATCGAGTCCTTGGCCCCGTTGACCTGCTGCTCCGCGGTGGCGGAGACCTCGTCAACGGTGACGGCGGTGGTGGAGTCGAACTCGGCCTGGGCGACGCTGGCACGCAGCGCGGCATCGGCGAGAATGACGTCGCGCTGGTCAGCGAACACCTCCGACCTGATCCGGTCGGTTACGAAGGTCAGCAGCAGCACGATGAGAAGCAGGCCGATGACGGTGGCGGTGCACACCATGCGCACCTCGAGGCTACGGCGCAGCAGCCCCGGCAGGGGAAGACGCCGAACGACTCGTTCCTCCGCAGTGCCCACCGATGGTCCCATCGACGTGCCCACTGAATTACGCATCGGGTTCATTGTAGGGCGCCCGATGCGCCGTCGCTCACGCGGATTCGCCGACCCTGTAGCCGACACCGCGCACCGTCACCACGATCGAGGGGCGCTCAGGGTCCTTCTCGATCTTGGCCCGCAGGCGCTGGACGTGGACATTGACCAGGCGGGTGTCGGCCGGGTGCTGGTAGCCCCACACCTGACTGAGCAGCTCCTCGCGAGTGAAGACCTTCCACGGCGAGCGGGCCAGGGTCACCAGCAGCTCGAACTCCAGGGGCGTCAGGGCGATGACCGTCTCGCCGCGCTTGACCTGGTGACCGGCGACGTCGATGTCGAGGTCCCCGGCGCGCACGTGCTCAGCCGCCCCCGGGTTGGTGCGGCGCAGACGGGTGGAGACGCGGGCCAGCAGCTCCTTGGACTTGAAGGGCTTGGTCACGTAGTCGTCCGCGCCGGCCTCCAGACCGGCGACGACGTCCTGGGTGTCGGTGCGCGCGGTCAGCATGATGATCGGTACGTCGGACTCGGAGCGGATGAGCCGGCAGATCTCGACGCCGTCGAGCCCCGGCAGCATGAGGTCGAGAAGGACGAGGTCGGGGTTGACCTCGTGGAAGGCGTCCAGGGCCTTGGCCCCGTCATGACAAAGGGTGGGCGTGTAGCTCTCCGACTCCAGCATGATGCCGATCATCTCGGCCAGGGATGCATCGTCGTCGACGACCAGAATGCGCGTGCTCATAGCCCGTATCTTGGCATGAGCCCCAGGACCCAAGGGACATCTGGGATACCGAGATGGCGTTCACAGTTCCCTCAGGAACTTAAGAGAATCCCTTCAGTTACGGGAAAAATACGGCACAAGTGCGCGCAGAAACCGGAATTATTGCGGCCAAACCGTGATCTTCCAGCCGGCTCTCGAGCACGGCTGGGCCCGCCCCGGGAAGGGGAGAGCAACCCGACGGCACGACGATTTCCTCCTCCAGGGGGAGAGCGCAGCGACGTCGTCGCGTGACAGCATGGGCTTATGAGCACCGACTCCCACCCCGACGACATCCACCCGAGCGACGAGACGGACCGTGAGGCCCCCGCCGCCTCCGGTGACGGCTTCGTCGGAGGAGACCAGGACGGATGGCAGGCCCCCGACGCCGGGGCGTTCACAGGCACCTCGCCCTACCCCTATCCGAGCCAGGGCTCACCGCAGGGATCCCCGTATCCCGGCTACGGCAGCTATCAGACGCCACCGGTCGGCCAGCCCGGCTCAACGCCCGGGTACCCGCCCTACGGCGGCCAACCGGGTTACGAGGCGTACGGCGGCGGCCAGGGGCCCGGCAACCCGGCCGCCGCCGGCTACGGCCCCGGCTACACCCCCTACCCCGGCGCTCCCGGGGGTCCCGGCGCCTCCGGGGACCCGGGGTACGGGGGCTACGCATCGGTCCTGGCACCCAAGCCCTCGATCATCCCGCTGCGACCGCTGTCCGTCGGGGAGATCCTGGGCGGTGCCTTCGAGTCCCTGCGGGCCAACCCCAAGGCGATGTTCGTTCCCTCGCTCGTGGTGATGAGCATCGTGGGCCTGATCTCCGCCGGCGGCTTCGCCTTCTTCCTCTCCCGGCTCAACCTGCCGGGCGTCACCACCTCGGGAGAGCTCACTGACGCCGAGGTCGACGCCAACGTCGATCGGATCGAGTCCTCGATAGCGGGCCTGATCGCCCAGTACAGCCTGACCATCGTGCTGGTGGTGCTCGCCGCCTCGATTCTCACCGGTCTGCTCATCGTGACCGTCTCACGCACCATCCTGGGCCGCAAGGCGTCCCTGAGCGACGTGTGGCAACGGACCAAGCCGCGTGTCTGGGCGCTCATCGGCCAGTCGATCATCATCCAGCTCATCCTCGGCGTCGCGACCGCGGTCCTCACCGCGATCGGGGTCGGCGTCTTCTGGCTGGCTCTGGGCAGTACATTTGGGGACAGTAGCGACGATGCCTCCGTCGGGCTCATCGTCCTGGCCATTCTGGGCGCCGTGGTGCTGATCGTCGCGCTCATGCTGGCGCTCTTCGCCCTGAGCTGCAAGCTGAGCCTGGCGCCCGCGGCCCTCGTCCTGGAGAACATCGGCGTCTTCGAGGGGATCTCCCGCTCCTGGACGCTGACGCGCGGCTACTTCTGGAGAGTTGTCGGCATTCGGGTGCTCTCAACGATCATTGTCGGCGTCACCTCCTGGGCGGCCTCCTCCGCGCTGAGCGCACTGACCCAGGGCCTGGCCCTGCTGGCCCCCAACGCCATGATCGCCGTCATGATCGGATCCATTCTCGTCTCCAGCCTCATCCAGGCCGTCACCATGCCCTTCGACTCCGCCGTGGTCGCTCTCATCTACACCGACCTGAGAATGCGCTCGGAGGGCCTGGATGTGGAGCTCCGACGCGCCGCCGGGGTGTGACCCGCCCGTGCTTCGTGTCGACCCTTCCGCGAGCCCCACCGTGTCATCTCCAGGTTCTCTGCGCCGCGCCGCCGTCGGGGCGGCCTGCGCCACCGGCGCACTCGCCGCCAAGGCACCGGCGACCCCCGACGCCGAGGAGGCCCGACAGGCCGCGAGCAAGGAGCTCTCCCGCCCGGTCTACCACGAGCAGCCCGACCTGTGGGACCGGATCTGGGACTGGATCCTGGATCATCTCGACACCGGCAGCATGGTCCCCGGAGTCCCCTCCTGGGTATCGACGACGATCGTCGTCATCGTCACCGCCGTCGTCATCGCGCTGCTGATCCTCCTGCTCACCAAGATCTCCTCGGCGCGCCGGGTGGTGACACCGTCGCTGTCGGTGCTCACCGACGACCGCGACGCCGCCACCCTGACCCGGGCGGCGGATGAGGCCGCCGAGCAGGCCGACTTCACCACCGCCGTCGTCGAGCGCTTCCGCGCCATCATCCGCTCCCTCGACGAACGCGGGATCATCGACGAGTACCCGGGCATGACCGCCCTGGAGGCCGCCGCCCTGACTCACCAGGCCCTCGGCGAGCACCGGATCGTGCCCGCGCTGCACGAGGCGGCGCACCTGTTCGACGCCGTCCTCTACGGTCGGGTGATCCCCACCAGCTCCCAGGACCAGCAGATGCGCGATCTCGCCGACCAGATGGCCACGGTGACACGCCCCACGAGGCACGACAGGGCCGTCGTCGAGCCCGCTGCGGCGGTTCCGGGGGCGCCCGCATGAGCACCCCCCTGCAGACCTCCCCGCCGGGCCCGTCCCAGACGGGTGACCTCGGCGACCAGGTGACGAATCCGCGCTGGTCCCAGCGCTGGCGCCGGTGGCGCCCGGTCCTCATCGCCCTGGCCCTCATGCTCGTCCCCACGCTCATCACCCTGTGGACCCGCCCCATCACCTCCACGACTCCGTTGGCCATCGACAACCCCAAGGACTCGGGCACGATGGCGATCGCCGAGCTGCTGCGCCATGAGGGGATCTCCGTGAGCAAGACGGGCAGCGTCTCCGAGGCGGTGAAGGCGAGCGGGAGCGGGACCACCATCGCCGTGGTCAACGCCGACCGTCTCAGTCAGAAGAACAGGCAGGCCCTGGCCCAGGCGGGCGGGGACGTCGTCATCGTCGGCGCCAAGGGCGGCAGCGACGCCCTGAAGGGGCTGACGGACATGGCCAGCAAGGGCACCGCGGCACCCAGCTCCACCAACCTGACACCGCAGTGCGACGACACCGACGCCCAGGCCGCCCAGAACCTGGCCGGCACGCACGCCTCGGTGTCACTTAACGACGACGCCGACGCCGTCGGCTGCTTCCCCGTGAGCGAGGACCGTTACGCCTACGCCACCGACACCCTGCCCAGCGGAGCCACGCTGCGCGTCCTGCCCGACCCCGGTCCGCTCACCAACGCGCACCTCGCCCAGGAGGGGAACGCGGCCCTGGGCGTGCGCGCACTGGGCCACCACAATCGCCTCCTGTGGCTGGACGGAAGCCGGCTCGAGACCCCCACCGTGTGGAACTCACCGTCCACACCCACCTGGCTGCCGGTCCTCATCCTCCAGCTCCTCGTCATGGCCGGGGTTCTGGCGATCGTCCAGGGGCGTCGCTTCGGCCGCATCATGAGCGAGGAGCTGCCCGTCGTCGTACGCTCCACCGAGACCACGCAGGCGCGCGGACGCCTCTACCGCCAGGGCTCGGACCGCCCTCGGGCGGCCGAGGCCCTGCGCTCGGGTACCGCGCTGCGTCTGGGCGCGGCCCTGGGACTGCCCCCCGGGACCTCGCGCCGCGACGTGATAGCCGCCGTTGCCCAGGCCTCCGGCACCGACCCCGCCACGGTGGACTCTCTTCTCTACGGCCCGTCACCGAGCAGTGACCGGGCCCTGGCCACCCTGGCAGTTCAGCTCGACCAACTCGAGAGCGAGGTTCACTCCGCATGAGCACGGACAGCACCGACCCCACCCGTGACCCGAGCGCCACAGGCGGCACAGGCACCGGTGACCCCCACCCGCCATCTCACCCGCAGGGTCCGGACGCCCCCGGCGCCTCGGGCGCCTCGGGCGCCCCAGGTGCCTCGGGCGCCTCCCAGGCCGCTCCCCGGCCCGCTGCCCAGGCGGACGCCGGCACCGACCCGCGCCGGCGGCTGGTGGCCGTGCGCAGCGAGGTGGGCAAGGCCGTCGTCGGCCAGGAGGCCGCGGTGACCGGGCTGGTCATCGCCCTGCTCGCCGGTGGGCACGTGCTGCTCGAGGGGGTTCCCGGCGTGGCCAAGACCCTCCTGGTGCGGTCGCTGGCCACCGCGCTGGACGTGGAGACCAAACGCATCCAGTTCACCCCCGACCTCATGCCCGGCGACGTCACCGGCTCCCTCATCTACGACTCGCGCAGCGCCCGGTTCTCCTTTAGAGCCGGACCGGTGTTCACCAACCTGCTCCTGGCCGACGAGATCAACCGCACCCCGCCCAAGACGCAGTCGGCGCTGCTGGAGGCCATGGAGGAGCGTCAGGTCTCTGTCGACGGCGAGCCCCGGGCCCTGCCGGACCCGTTCATGGTGATCGCCACCCAGAACCCGGTGGAGTATGAGGGGACCTACCCGCTGCCCGAGGCCCAGCTGGACCGGTTCCTGCTCAAGCTGGTGCTGCCCCTTCCCGAGCGGGCTCAGGAGATCGAGGTCCTGTCCCGTCACGCCTCGGGCTTCGATCCGCGCAACCTGCCGTCGGCCGGGCTGAGGGCGGTGGCCGGGCCCGAGGACCTGGCTCTGGCCCGTTCCCAGGTGAGCACCGTGGGGGTGACCCCCGAGGTACTGGCCTACGCGGTCGACCTCGTGCGCGCCACCCGCTCCATGCCCTCGGTGGCGCTGGGAGTCTCCCCCCGTGGCGCCACCGCGCTCCTGGCGGCGTCGCGGGCCTGGGCATGGCTCGCCGGTCGATCCTTCGTCACTCCCGATGACATCAAGGCCCTGGCCCTACCGACCCTGCGTCATCGCATCCAGCTGCGCGCCGAGGCCGAGATGGAGGGCATCACCCCTCAGTCCGTCATCGAGTCCGTGCTGAGAACCGTGCCGGTACCGCGCTGAGGCACCGGCCGGCGACGACCGAGACACCCGACCGATCACCTGACCGACTCACGACAGGAGTGGCATGTTCCTGACGATGCGCGCCGTGTGGGCGCTGCTTCCGGGGATCGCCCTGGTCCTCATCGCGCCTCGCCCGGCGACCGTGCTGGCCTGGGCCGGCGCCGTCCTGCTCCTCGTCGTGATCGACGTCGTCTACGCGCCCTCGTCCCGTCTGCTGCGGGCCTCACGGGCAGTGGGCCACGGGGTGCGGCTGGGCGAGTCGATCACCTCGACGCTGACGCTCACCAACACCGGACGGCGCACGGTCCGGCTCCTGCTGCGCGACGCCTGGCCCCCCAGCGCGGGAGCGACCAACGAGCGCGGGAGGATGACCATTCCACCGGCTCAGCGCCGTCGTCATTCCACGGTGCTCACGCCCCGACGCCGGGGGGATCGCCACGCCGGGCCGCTGACCGTCCGGGTCACCGGTCCTCTGGGCATCGCGGGCCGGCAGGCCTCCCTGGACGTCCCGGCCACCGTCCGGGTCCTGCCGGCCTTCCGCTCACGCCGGCACCTGCACTCGCGCCTGGCCCGTCTGCGGGAGATGGATGGACGCAGCGCGGTCATGGTGCGAGGCGAGGGGACCGAGTTCGACTCCCTGCGCGAGTACGTCGTCGGGGACGACGTGCGCTCCATCGACTGGCGCTCCACCGCCCGTCGCGGCGAGGTGCTGGTACGCACCTGGCGTCCGGAGCGGGACCGGCGCGTCCTCATCATCATCGACTCGGGCCGACTGTCGGCGGCCCGCCTGGAAGACGCCCCTCGGCTCGATGCCCAGATCGAGGCGACCCTGCTGCTGGCCGCACTGGCCTCACGCGCCGGCGACCGGGTCGACGTCCTGGCCATGGACGACGCCGTGCGCGCCCAGGTACGGGGCAGCACGGGACCGGTGCTCATGACGGCGCTGGCCGAGCACCTGACGGATGTGGAGCCGCGTCTGACCGAGCTCGACTGGACGCTCCTGGCCTCCCGGGTGCGCGCGGTGGTCTCGCAGCGGGCTCTGGTGGTGGTCATCTCCGCCCTGGACGGCAGCGGAGGGGACGCGGCGATGATCCGCACGCTGGCGGCACTGGCCCGCGATCACACGGTCGTCCTCGCCTCAGCGCTGGATCCCGAGCTGGAGGAGCTGCGGGCCCAGCGTGACGACGCCGACTCCGTGTACGTGGCCGCGTCGGCGGAGAAGGACCTGGTGGAGCTCGACGCCGTGCGCCGACGTCTGCGCCGCGGCGGGGTGGAGGTCGTCGAGGCTCCTGATCAGGGGCTCGCCCCGGCTCTGGCCGACTGCTACCTGGAGCTCAAGGCGGCGGGGCGGCTGTGATGCTGAGACACCCTGCGGCGCCGGGTTCAGCCGGCCTCGGGCTGGACGTATCCGGCCTCGTTATCCTCAAGGTCTCCCGTGGCTCCTGCGGCGACGGCGGAGCGCCCCAGGATGAGCGTGTACGCCCACAACAGCGCCAGCGCGCCGGCTCCGATGATGATCTTGACCGCCCAGGGAATGGGGGCCGGGGTCACGAAGGCCTCGATGAGGCCGGCGACGGCCAGGGCGCCGGTCAGGCCCACGGCCACCGTGATGAGGGCTCGCCCTTCCGTGGCCAGGGCCGCAAAGCGGCTGCGAGGGCCGGGGACCAGCATGGTCCAGAACAGCTTGAGGCCGGCGGCGCCCGCGACGAAGATGCAGGTCAGCTCCAGCAGCCCGTGAGGCGAGATGAGGGAGAGGAACACCCCGAGCGCGTCGTGGTCGGCCATGACCGCCCCGGCCCGTCCCAGAACGACGGCGTTGGCGTAGAGCATGTAGAGCGGCAGGACCCCGGTGATTCCGCCGGCCACGCAGATCGCCGCGATACGGGCGTTGTTGGTCCACACCTGGGCGGCGAACTCGGAGGCGGAGTAGGTGGAGTAGTAGGACTCGAAGGCCTCGTGGGCGTAGCGGTCCAGCTCCTCGGGGCTTCCCAGGGCGGCCATGGCCTCCGGGCTGTGCAGGGTCCACACCCCCACCACCAGCGCCAGGGCGATCTCGACGACCATGACCCCGCAGGTCCACCAGCGGATCCGGTAGAGGGCCGCCGGCACGGCCTGAAGCACGAACCGGCGCATCGAGTGGGTCCTGACCTCCCGGGTCCCGGTCAGGCGGCCGCGAGCCGTCGCCACCCGGGAGGAGAGCTCGGCGACCAGCTGCGGATCCGGTGCCGCCGAACGCACCCGCGACAGGTGGCGGGCACAGGTGCGGTAGAGGGACACGAGCTCGTCGGTCTCAGCGCCGCTGAGGTGGCGACGCCCTACGAGCACGTCGAGGCGTTCCCACTGATCACGGTGCGCAGCAGCGAAGGCATCAAGATCCACGCAAGGAGTCTGTCATGGTGACCGAGTCGTCCACATCCTCCGAGCGGATGATCGAGCGCGAGCTCATGGTCACCGGGGAGGCCGTCGCCCTGGAGGTCATCCCGGCGACGGTCGTCAACCGCATCATGTCGGGGATCATCGACTACTCCGCGTACCTGCTGGGCGGGTTCCTGTCCATGGTCGCGGCGCAGCTCCTGATCATCGGCACAGACCCTGAGGCGGCACTGGGCGAGAACGCCGCTTTCATGAATGCGGTCCTCGCCCTGGTCGCCCTGGCCTGGGCGGTTGTCATCCCGCTGCTCATCGAGCTCCTCAGCGGGGGGCGGAGCCTGGGGCGCATGGTGACCGGCACCCGAGTGGTGCGCGACGACGGCGGCACCGTCAGGCTGCGCCACTGCCTGGTACGGACGCTGCTCGCCGTCGTCGAGATCTGGTTTACCTGGGCCGTTCCGGCCCTGTGCTCCAGCGTCGTCTCCAAGCGGGGCAAGCGGTTCGGGGACATGCTGGCCGGTACCTACGTGGTGCGTGACCGGAATCGCTCCACCGCGACCCCGCCCCTGCTCATGCCCCCTGAGCTGGCCGGCTGGGCGGCGGGTACGGACCTGCGCGCTCTGCCGGGTCAGCTGAGCCTGACGGCACGGACCTTCCTGCAGCGAGCCTCAGTCCTGACTCCCGGCTCGCGCTCGCGGCTGGGACTGGAGCTGGCCTCCCAGGTCGAGGGATACGTCTCTCCCCCGCCTCCCGCGGGCACGCACCCCGAACGGCTCCTCGCCGCGGTGCTCTGCGAGCGGCGCAATCGCGAGCTGGTGCTGGAGAGCCGCGACCGGCACCTGGAGGAGGAGGTCCTCAAGGACATGGCGCGTCCTCCCTACGAGGTCGGCCGAGAGGCCCGACGGCGCTGAGCGGACCTCCTCCGGCCCGCGAGGGACCGTCCGGGACAGGAGGTGAGGGCGCTCGCTCAGTCCTGCGCTTCAGGACCGGGTCCGGGAGCGCGCAGCGCCTCGTGGACCAGGAGGATCGGGACGCCGTCGCGCACCGGGTAGGCCAGACCCACACTCGGGGAGATGAGCGCCGGCTGGCCGGCGTCGTCGACGCCGTCGATGAGCTCCTGCCCGCTCAGCGGGCAGCGCAAGGAGGATCGCAGCGCCGGGGAGAGCACCGACTGCTGCGCCCGGGGCCCGGCACCATGCTCGTCATGGCTCATGCGTCGTCCTTCTGCCCGCGCAGGACCCGCAGGTGGCCGCGCCGCAGGATCTCGTCCTCGGCGACCTCCGGCGGGGGCGGCAGCGGGGCGGTCAGGGAGGCCGGCATGATCCCGCCGGGGCGGGGGCGGTGCTCGGCCGGCGCGGCGACGGGGCGCGGGGCGCGGGAGGCCTCACGGACGGCGTCGGCCAGGGCCAGGAGGTCGTCCTCGCTGGGAGGCGCCGGCTCGAACTCGGTGGCCAGGCGGATGATCTGCCAGCCACGGGGCGCGGTGAAGGAGGAGACGTGCTTCTCGCACAGGTCGTAGGCCTCGGGCTGGGCCTCGGTGGCCAGTGGTCCCAGCACGATGGTGGAGTCCGCGTAGACGGAAGTCAGGGTGGCCACGGCGGGGCGCTCGCAGCCGGGCTTGCGGCAGTGTCGGACTCTTCTCACGCCCGCAGGTTACCGTGCCGCTGCCCGACGGTCATCCAGACGGCGCCTAGGCTGGCAGGTGTGACCGACCTGTTCCCCTTCTCACCCGGGCCGATTCCGCCGCGATCCGCCACTGCGCCGGCGCGGCGTCCGGCCAGACGTCGTGATCGTCACGGCCGGGGCCTGCGCGGTCCGCTCCTGCCGCCGAACCTGCCGGCCTGGCGGACCCGGGCCGAGCGCTTCGACGAGCTTGTCGTGGACTCGGCCCAGGACCTGGCCCGGCGCTGGCCGTCCGTGGACCAGATCCAGTTCGCCGTCGAGGAGGTGCCCCCCTCGGACCCGGCGCCCTGGGAACGCTCGGTGGTGCTGGGGCGCGGTTTCACCGCGGAGCCGCGCGCGGGGCTGCCGGCGAGGGTCGTCATCTACCGGCGGCCGGTGGCCTCCCGCGCCACGGACGAGGCGGACCTGGCGGACCTGGTGCGCCGCGTCGTCGTCGAGCAGGTGGCCCTCATGCTGGGACGCCGTCCCGAGGAGATCGACCCGGACTCGGGTCGGTGAGACGGTCCCCGTCCCCCTCGACCCGGGCATTTTTCGCGTAGCCGGGCGGAATTTCTGTCGGGCGCCGCGAAGAATGCCCGGCTCGGTGCGAGGACAGAAGGACAGTCAGCCCAGCAGGATGCGGCGCTGCGCCTGAGCGGCGGCGTCGGGCTGCGTGGGCACCGTGGAGATGAGTGTCCCGGCCAGGTCTCCCCCGGCCTGCGCCGTCACGATCGTGGCGGCGGCCAGTCCGCTGGACGTGCGCGACTGCCCCGTGGAGATCTCCCGCCCGGCCGCGCTCAGGCGGACGGCGGCAACCTCGGGTGGTACCTCGACGACGACGGCGCTGCCCTTGGCAACGGCGACGTCCTGGCTCCAGGAGCCGTCAAGGGAGGACACGGTGACGGAGGTGGCAGCACCGCTGTTGGCCACGGTGACTGCGGAGGTCAGGGAGGCCACGCGCGGCACGGCCAGCAGGCCGGAGTCGGCGGCGCCCGGAAGAGAGGCCTGCGCCCAGGCCTGGTCGTGGACGAGGGCCTGGGAGCGCTCGGGGTACTCGCCGCCGCTTCGCACCATGCGAACCGCGGCTCCCACCGGCGCGCTCGAGCTGACCTGAACACCGTAGGTACCCGCGGGAACACCGGCCAGCGAGATGTCGAAGACGGAACCGGCGTCAATGGACACCGACTGCGCCCCGGCCAGCGGCCGGGCCCCGTCCTTGCCGAGCATGGTCACCGACACGGTCGCCGGGGACTGCCCGGGGTTGACGATGCGCACGGCCGGGGTGTCGGAGGAGTCGGCGCCGGTCGTGGCGTCGGGGACCTCCCCCTGGGAGGCGGGCTCGACGATCTCCACCCCCGGGACCACGAGGTCGGTGGCCGGGGCGGCCCCCGGGGTGATGACGTCAGTGCCGGCGGGAGTCTCCCCGTCGAGGGACTCGGTGACGAGGGTGGGCACCACGGACCCGCCGTCGGCCTCGATGGACACGGCGATGCGCGGGTCCTGACTCCCCTTCGTCTCCAGGGTCAGCGAGGAGGAGCCGCCCGCGGGAACGGTGACCTCACCGTTGCTGGGCAGGGGCAGACGACCGATCGAGCCGTAGAGGTTCACCTTCGCGGTGGCCGGGGTGGCACCGGGGTTGGTCAGGCGCAGCTCGGCGGATGAGCCGGCCACGATGGAGCCGCCCACGATCCAGGACATGGCCGACGGCTGGGTGCAGGGGGCGGTCGTGAGCCCCCGCAGGTCTCCGCTCTGGGTCAGGGTGGTCACCGAGCCGACGGCGTTGGCGACCTGGCCGTCGGTGGGAGTGAGGGTGAGGATGCCGCCCTGCGCGGTGCTCAGGGAGGTGGTGGCATCGGTGGGGACGGTCTGGCCGGCGTAGGTGGCGGACTGGATCGCATCGGTCCCGTCGACGGGGATGATGGTGGTGGTGGACTCCATCGCGCCGACGTCGGTGCCCCGCAGCGTGTTCGTGGGTGCGTGAGGGCACACGTAGTTGGTGGCGGCTCCGGGCGCGGCCAGGCTCAGGGCCTCCAGCTGCGGGGTCGGCGTGGTCGGGGCGGCGTGCCCCCACCAGGTGACTCCTCCGACGGCACCAGCGAGCACGACGGAGGTCAGGATGCCGACACCGCGGACGATCGACTGCCCCACGGTGCGGCGGCGCCGTCTGGAATCGCTGTGACGCCTCCTGGAGGCTGCGTCCGCCTCCGGCCCGCCCGAGACCGCATTATCAGAGTCGGAGTCACTGTCGTCAGCCGAGTCCTCAACGTCGGCAACGTCCTCAGCATCCTCAGAGTCGACCGAGTTGGTGGAGCTCGTGGCGTCGGCCGAGTCGGTCGGCTCATCGCCGTTGCCCGCCGTGGCGCCCGCAGACTCGGCCTCGACGCCATCGCCGTCCCGGCGCCGGTGGGCCTGTGGGGCGGTCTCCTGACCGGCCTCATCCGTGGAGACCTCACCATCGGCCTGGTCCTGCCGGCTGGTGGCGTCGTCGTCGCGGGGCTGAGTCATGAGGCCATTTCCTTTCCGCGTCGCAGGGGCAGCGCCGCCACCAGGGTCAGGGCCCAGACGGTCCAGATCGTGTAGGTCGCGGCGGCGGTGGACCGGCGGGTGTGGGTGACGATCAGCTCTCCGCCCTCAGCGCCGACGGCGAAGCCCTGTTTCCAGCTGCCGTCCTCAGCAGGGACCGTGGTGGGCTCAAGGCGCCGGCCATTGAGAGTGGCGCTCCAGCCGGCGTCGGCCCGCTCCACCATGACGAGGGTGCGGGCGCCCGATCCCGCGGGGACCCGGGTGCGGGTCCCGGAACCGGTGCCGGTGGAGGCGACCGGGGTGACTTCTCCGCCCGCGTCGATGAGGCTCAGACGGGCTGAGTCGGGGTGCGCCGAGGAGGTGACGCGCCAGGAGTTGCCCGAGGAGGTCTGGGCGAGCTGCTCCAGACCGGGAGTGGAGGTCAGGCCCACGCGGGCCTCGGCGGTGACGGCGTCGCCGTCCTTGTCGGTGAGCAGGACGACGGCGATGCCGTGGGCCGCGAGGGCGTCGGCGACCTCCTTGTCCTGTCCGGCGGTGGCGCGGGTAACGATCTGGGCGAGCTCGGCGTCGGCCGGGTCCTCCAGGGTCAGGTCCCCGTCCGAGGCCGCGGTGCTGAGATCCGTCCTCTGTCCGGCCTCGGGCCTCAGCCGGGGATCGGCCAGGGCGCCTGCGGCGCGGCTGCGCGCCTCGGCATTGACCGCTCCGGGAAGGACGTCGCTGACCTGGGTTCCGGGCCCGCGCCAGATGGTGGCCTGAAGCCCCTCGGAGGTGGAGGTGAGCTTGAGGACCCGGCCGGCCGTCCCCGAGCTCTGGAACTGCTCGGCGATGAGGGGGACCTGCTGGGCGGTGGGGTGCAGCGCCATGACCTGCGGGTTGCTGCCGCGGTGGGCCTGGTAGGACCAGACGGCGCCGACCGTCACCGGGGCGAGCAGGACGAGGCAGGCGGCGGCCACGAAGGCCGTCCTGATCCAGCGCGGCCCCTCTTCCGCCGAGGACGCGGCAGACACCGCAGACACTGCAGACGCAGCGGACGACGCCGCATCGGTGTCCTTCCGGCTCCTGCGCACCAGGGCCCTGCGACCATCGGCGGCGCGCCGTCCGATCATGCCCCAGATGGCCTCGGCGGCGGGCAGGGCCGCGGCGAGGAATCCGCTGAGCGCCAGGGACGCTCCGGCCCCGGCCCAACCGTTGACAGGGGCCAGACCGGACCCGGTGACGTCGCTTCCCAGACCGGTGGACGTGCGCACCGAGATACCGGCCAGGACCAGGCCCCCCAGGGCCAGGAGGATCCCGGTGCGGGCGACCCGGACGCGCCGGGAGACGAACAGGCCGACGACGCCCAGGACCGGGACGAGCAGGAGCAGCCCCCGAACCAGGACGCTCAGGGCGCCGGATGGGACGATGGCGTCCATGGCCACCGGTGAGCCGGCCAGCAGGTCGAGGCTGCTCGGCGTCGGCACGGAGACGGGCAGACCGATGTCGGTCAGCAGCAGGCGGACGCCCTCGGCCCAGCCGTCCCGCTCCCCCAGCCGCCAGGCGCCCCACCAGGCCGGGGCGGCGGTGACCAGCATGGGGACCAGGGTGAGGACGAGCTTGAACCCGCGTCGCGTCGTGACGGACAGCAGCAGGATGATGACGGTCAGTACTGCCGCGGTGGCCGGGACGGCCGCGACGACGACGCTCAGCAGCAGGCCGGCGACGGCAGCCGCCGTGGCCGACCCGTAGCCGTACTTCTCGGTCTGGGGCAGATCGACCTGGGCCTCGGGAGCGGCCGGGTCGGGGGCGTTGAGGGACTCAAGGACCTCTCGGGCCGTGGCCAGGGCCGACGCCGCCCGACCGGTCTCCTCGTCATCCTCACCGCGGTCGCCACCGGGACCGTCCTGGACCGCCGAGGTAGCGGAGGCAGTGGAGGTAGCTGCCATGGCATCGGTGTCCTCGGCCTTCTCCCCGCTCTTGCGGTTCTCGCCGTCGCCAGCGCTGTCCTCTCCGTCCCCGGCCTCCCCGGAGTGCTCGGTCTCATCGTCGGCGCTGTCCTCGGGGCTCGCCGCGGCCTGTGCCTCCTCGTCGAGGTGGGCCAGGTCGGTGACCCTCTCGGTGGAGAAGCGGTCGAGCTCGGCCCGCTCCTCATCAGTGAGCAGGTGGGCCCCCACGAGCCCGGACAGGACGAGGTCACGCCGGTCGGCGCCCACGGCGCGGGTCAGGGCCAGCAGCGCCCAGGGAAGGACGAGGTGGACCAGGAGGGCACCGAGGCGCCCCTGCCCCAGGGCGAGCAGGAGGCTGGGGGCCAGGGCCCACACGAGTGCGGCCCAGGCCCGCAGAGCCACCTTCCGGGTCATGGTGCCGGCGGCGAACCAGGCCCCCAGGGCGGCGAGCGGCACGGCCAGGAACACCAGGCCGCTGATGAGGGAGCCGGTCCCCAGTCCGACGAGCCGGCCCAGTACGGCCGGACCGGCCAGGATGGCCAGCAGCGGGGTGATGCCCCCGGGGTAGCCGTCGGCGGTGGAGATCCAGGTGGCCCAGGCGGTGTCCCACATCTGTCGCCAGCCGCCGCTGAACAGGGGCAGTGCCCCGCCGCTGACCGAGCGGGTGAGCAGCAGCCGGGACAGGCCGTAGGTGCTCAGCGCCAGAACCAGCACCATGAGGGCGCCCAGGGTCCGACGTCGGCTGCGGGCCAGGGCGGCGAGCTCACGCAGCTCGAGCTCGCTGGGGGCTGCCGCGCGGGCACGCCGCTCGCGCTCCTGGCGGGTGCGGTCGCGGCGTACGCCCCGGATCTCCGCCGGGGTCGCGTAGAGGCGCCCCAGCGCGGAGGCGGGCACCTTGGTGTGCCGGGCGAGCCGGCGTCTGGCCGCCTTGATCCGTCGGCCGCGGCCGGCTACGGCCAGAGCGGCGCCGAGCTCGTCGCGGGCGAGCGCCGGCGCCTTGGAGGCGAGCCGCCACACGGCTCGCATCGCCCCGAGGATGACGAACCAGGGCAGCAGCAGGCCGATCGGTCGCGACGAGAAGGCCGCCCAGTTGGTGAGCTGGGCGCTGCGGCGGGCGCGGAAGGACCGCTCCGGGTCGGGCTCGGGGAGCCGGACCTCAATGGCCTCGGCGTCGGTGCGGGCCTCGGGGCGCGAGGAGTGGGAGACGTGGGCGGGCCGGCGCAGTCCCTGGTAGGAGGCCCGGCGGTGGCGGATGACGGCGGTGGGCTCGACGACGACCCGGTATCCGGCCAGGCGCGCGGCGCGGGAGAGCTCCAGGCCGTCGCCGAAGGGGCCGAGCCACGGGGCGATGCCGCCGATCTCCTCCCATACGGAGCGGTCGATGAGGGCGCCTGCCGTTCCCACGGCCAGAACGTCGCTGCGGTCGTCGTGCTGGCCCTGGTCGACCTCACCGGGGACGATGTCGTTGGCGCGCCGGGCCGAGGCCGTGGCGCGCAGCCCGACCTCCAGGAGCAGCTCGGGGTTGTCCCACCCCACCTGCTTGGGGCCCACGATTCCCACGGAGCGGGCGTTGGTCGCAGCGGTGAGCAGCTGCTCGAGGCAGTCCGGCGCGGGCGCGGAGTCGTCATGGAGGAGCCAGAACCACACCTGGTGCTCCGACGCATCCGGGGCCGCTTCGGTAGGGGCCACCAGCTGCTGCTCGTAGGAGGTGATCGGGGAGAGCGCTCCGGTGGGGCCGGTGATGGGGCCGGAACCGGTCAGCAGGAGGTCGCGCACAGAGGTGCGCGACCCGCTTGAGGCGGCGTCGGCGCCCGAGTCATCCGCGCCGTCAACCGCACCTGCGCTGCGGCGCCGACGGTTGCCGGCGGCAACGAGCTCGGCGTAGGCGGCCAGTCCCCGGGCGACTGCGTCCCCGAAGCTCTTGGCCTCCTTGACTCTCACGACGCGCACTGCGGTGACGGTGTCGAGCCCTGAGCTCTCAACGAGCTCCTCGATCGGAGTCCCGTCCCCCAGGCCGTTGGCTCGCGAGGCGACATCGACGACGAGGACGACGTCGGGCGCGCAGGTCTGGGAGGCGATCGCGGTCAGTGTCTGCGCCAGAAACGGGCTCGCCCCGGCCGACACGACGACGGCCAGGGCTCCTACCCGACTGGCTCCCTGTGCGGAGCCGGTGCGGGTCATACTGCGCGACGCTTGAGCTTGCGCCGTTCGCGCTCCGACATGCCGCCCCAGATACCGAAGCGCTCGTCGTTGGCGAGGGCGTACTCGAGGCACTCCTCACGAACCTCGCAAGTCGCGCAGACTCGCTTGGCCTCACGTGTGGAACCACCCTTCTCAGGGAAGAACGCCTCTGGGTCCGTCTGAGCGCACAGCGCTCGCTCCTGCCACGCCAGGGGTCCTTCATCGACGTCGTCGCCACCGCCGAAGAGGAGCGAGAGCACCTCTGCGTCAGGCTCCTCCGGCTGCTTCAGTGGGCCGTCGCCGAGGATGTTCCACATGCCGGCCTCCCTTCGATCCGAGCTTCTTGCCAGTAAGAATTACATGCGTGTGAGACAAGGCCAGTCAAGCCGGCCAGAGAAAGTTGACCCTCTCGTGACCATCGACACCATTCCTTGATATCTCAAGGAATGCCCCCATCTGGTTGTCACCTTATGTTGACTTCCTACAAATCCCCTGGAAGGTATCCGCGCCCTGCCTGACAGCAGCAAAATGCACGGTTTTCCAGAGAACTTCAGGGACCCTGACGCACGATTCCATATTGGCCCAATCGGCTGGACGTAACCAGGGAGATTCCTGAACGTCAGTAGATCTGCTTCAATCTGAGGCATGCACGACCCCCTGCTCTCACTACTTCCGGGCCCTCATGATGCCGACAGACCGTGGCTGAACTGTTACAGAACCGACGAGCGAGTCGAGTTGACCGGACACGTTCTGTCCATGTGGTCGGCCAAGATTGCGGGATTGATCACAGCGGAGTCCGCACCTGCTGACGGAGTTCATGTGGGGCTCCCGCCGCACTGGCGGACGGTGGCATGGGCCTGCGGGGCGTGGCTGGCGGGGCGGACCGTGCTCCTGGGCAGCAGCGAGGAGATCGAGGCCGCCGGCCTCACCCCCGAGCTGAGCGTGGCCTTCACGCCGGAGGACCTGTGCGACGAGGCAGAGGTGCAGGTGCTGGTGCCTCCCGCCTCCCTGGCGCTGCGCTGGCCGGGCGAGCTCCCCGCCCTGGTGCTCGACGGCGCCGCAGACCTCATGTCCTACCCGGACCGCTTCACGCCGGTCAGCGCCGACGCCGACCTGCCCTGCCTCACCGATCTCGCCGCTGACCTCACCACTGGCCTCGCCACCAACCTCGCCGCGGACGCCGCTCACGGCGGTGCGCCGCAAGGCTCACGGCCCGCCACGCTGACGCGTGCCGGGCTGGCCGCCCGGGTCGAGGCCGCCGGGGCGGCAGGCACGAGGGAGTCGGTGGGCTCGCGCGCCGCTCTGGTCCGCTGCTCCCGGACCGCTCAGGCGCTTGAGGAGGTGCTGACCGCCTGGCGCACCGGCCGCACGGCGGTGGTCGTGACGCCGGAGGCGGGCGACGACGTCGCCGCCGCCGCGATCCGCCAGGAGGGCATCACTGAGGGTGCCACCGGGGAGCCGGCCGACTGACCACCACTGAGCACCACCGAGCACCACCGTCAGGGGACGTCGGCCTGAATGAGGGTCCCCTCCCCCTCGACGGACAGGCTGCGCTCGTCGGCGCCGACGAAGACCGCCTCACCCTGCGCCAGGGTCTGCGAGTCGGCCTGGGTCACCAGGGTCATGGCACCCTTGACGGCCAGGAGGATGCGCGGCCCCCGCCCGGGAACCGGCAGACGGCCGTCGGCGGCCACCACGGTGGTGACCATGAGCTCGAAGTCGTCCACCGGCGCGTAGTAAGCACGAGTAGCCCGGGAGAGGTACTCCGGAGCCGGCCGCACCGGGGGCGCCGCCACGTAGTCGACGCAGGCCAGCATCTCGGGGACGTCGATGTGCTTGGCCGTCAGGCCGGCGCGCAGCACGTTGTCCGAGGAGGCCATGACCTCCACCCCGAGGCCGGAGATGTAGGCGTGGACGCTGCCCGCGGGCACGAACAGCGCCTCCCCGGGCTGGAGGGTGACGGGGTTGAGCAGGAGCGCGGCGGCGATACCGGGGTCTCCGGGGAAGGTGCCGGCCATCTTCAGGACGTTGGAGTCCACCCGCAGCGAGGGGGACGCACCCGCCTCGAAGCGGGCCCCGATCTCAGTGACGAGCTCGTCGATCTCCTCGGGACTCGGGCGGGTGGAGGCCGAGACGACGTCGGAGAAGACCTGGCGGATGCCGTAACGGGTCGGGTTGAGCCGCAGGGTGCGGCGCATCCGCCGGGCCAGCGGGCTGTCCAGACCGGAGAGGACCTCAACGGCACGGCGCGGGGCCCGGAAGCCGGCGACGGCCTGGAACCGGGTGAGGGCCAGAACCATCTCCGGCTTGTGATTGGTGTCCTTGTAGTTGCGGGAGGGGTGATCCAGGGCGATACCCGCCTCGTCCTCCAGCGCGTACCCCTCGGCCGCCTGCGCCTGGCTGGGGTGAACCTGGAGGGACAGGGGCTGCTCGGGAGCGATGAGCTTGAGCAGGAAGGGCAGGCGGCGCCCGAAGCGCCAGATGATGTCCTCGCCCAGAAGGCGCTCCGGCTCGGCGTCAATGAGGTCGGACAGGGATTCGCCCTCGGTCACCCGAGCCGGCCCGGCCCGGTGGGAGCCGTACCAGGCCTCGGCCCAGGGGGCGCCGTCGTCGACCCTGCCCAGGAGAGCGGGGATGGCCGTGGTCGACCCCCAGGCGTACCGCTGTCGGGCGGGCTCAAGTCGTTTCATAGCGCCTCACCGTACCGGCACCCGAGGCCCGATCGCGCCCGCAGCAGCAGCGTTCGGGTAGTTCTGCCCTATGAGACCCAACGCAAACGGCCTTCGCGCAGCAGGGCCCGGGCGCGCTGGGCGACAGCGGCCGCGGACCGGCCGATGGATGAGCTTTCCGGCCGGGGCAGAGGTCCCGGTCCCGGCCGCGGTGAGCGATCGTCACCGGCAAGAGGACGGTCCTTGCCCCACGCGGAGCGATCCCTGTCGCCCTGGCGGGCGCGCACGTCCATACGGGCCACGACGACCATCACGGCAGTGGCCCAGTAGACGTAGGCGCCGGAGGCCAGGACCGCGAAGGGACTCCACTGGGGGGAGTCATAGCGCACGAGGTGGTCGGGGAAGTGGGTCGGCGCGATGAGCAAGACGACGACGCTGCCCACCGCCGCCAGGCACTCCAGCTCCCAACCCGTCCTGCGCAGGCCGGAGGCGAGCCCGACGACGGCCCGCCACACGAGGGTCATGACGAGCGGGAGAGTGAAGACCCAGTGGTGCACCCAGGCCACGGGCGAGACGATCGGGGCGATGAGGCCGACGACGCCGAAGGCGAGCAGATCGTCGCCGCGGCGGGTCAGACGGGCGGCCTGCCCGGCGATGACGATGACGGCGACAACGGCCAGCACCAGCCAGACGGCCGAGGCCAAGGCTCCCGGCAGTATCCGGGAGAGCAGCCCGCGCAGGGACTGGTTCTCGGTGACCCACCAGGTGGAGGCCACCCGGGTGGAGTCCCACATGGCCGAGCCCCAGAAGGTCAGGGACTGCCCGGGAGCGATGAGGAACCCGATGCCGGTGCAGGTGGCGGCGCTGGCCAGTGAGACGAGCAGTGCCCGTCGGTCCCGTCTGAGGATCGGCAGCAGCAGGAAGACGGCAGGGGTGAGCTTGATGGCGATGGCGATGCCGGTGAGCAGACCGCGCGGCCAGGCGGTCCGGCGAGGGATCCAGTCGGCGGCCAGCAGGGCGATGAGGAAGAGCCCGACCTGACCCCAAGTCAGGTGCGAGACCACCGGCATGAGCAGAGCCAGGGCGTTGGCGGCCGCCAGAGCAGTCCAGGCGCCGCCGCCGCAGCGGGCGACGACGACCCGGGCGAGGATGAACAGCGCCACCAGGGAGGCCACGGTGTGGACGGCTCCGGCCAGGACCGGAGTGCCGATGGCGGAGCCGGAGAGAAGAGCCGCCCCGAAGGGCGGGTAGGTGAAGTGCATGAGGAATCCGGGAACGCCGGTATCGAGGGGACCGGCGTAGAGCGGCTGGCCGTTCAGAAGATGCTGCGCTCCGGCGCGGTAGACGAGGAAGTCGATATGCAGCTCCGGCTGGAGGTCGGCATCGAAGAGCGCCCCCGCCACCGTCACTACTGACCACAGGGCGATGAGGACGCGAGCCGTCAGGGTCGTGCTCCAGCGCGGTGAGGCAATGTCCATGATGAAGTCTCTTTCGAGCCGAAGGGAAGGATCCGGCTGAACCGGCCGGTGGCTAGCCGGCGTCGGGGAGGACGCACAGAGGGTCGCCACACACCGGACAAGAATCTGAACAAACTCCGGAAGAAGACTCGATGAAATCAGATTCCAGACCGGATGGCCGGGAGTATTCCATCAGTTGAGGCCACTTATCTACCCCAACACCCGAGCAGCCTCATTTTGTGACCCTTTAATTCACCAAGGTTTTCACTATTGAGCGTTTCCCCGGGAAAACGAGCAGAACATGAACATCGAGAGTAATGGACGAGGGCCGTGATGCATCAGCGACAGACGACGGCGGCGCCACGAGCCTCGTAGGGCTCGTGGCGCCGCCGGAACTGCGTTCGGACTTCTCCCAGCCGTCAGCCGTCAGCCTCGGGGGACGGGAAGGGGGTGACGTCGGCCAGGCGGGGGTGGGCCTTGTCCTTGTCGGAGAGGATCGCCTCGCTCAGCGCGATCGGCCAGGGGACGTTCGCCGTCTCGTCGGCCAGGTTGAGGAAGGTGTACTGGGCGTCGGCCGACCAGTGGTCGTTGACCAGATAGGTGTAGGCGGTGCCCGGCTCCAGCGTCTGATAGGCGTTGCCAACGCCCCGGGGCACGAACACGGCCACCGACGGGTCGATCTCGCAGGTGTAGACGGTTCCGAAGGAGGGCCCCTCGCGCAGGTCCACCCAGGCTCCGAAGACCCGGCCGGTGGCCACCGAGACGAACTTGTCCCAGGGCTCGGCGTGGATACCGCGAGTCACCCCGACCTCGTTGTTGAAGGAGATGTTGTTCTGGACCGGCCCGAAGTCGGGCAGCCCCAGGGCCAGCATCTTCTCCCGCTGCCAGTTCTCCTTGAACCAACCGCGGTTGTCCCCGTGAACCGTCAGGTCAATGCGCAAGAACCCCGGAATCGGCGTCGTCTCGACGGCGAGAGGCTTGCCCAGCTCGATCTGCCCCATGGATGGCTCCTTAATTTTCCTCTGTGAGCGTTGTCATCGATGTCAGCGCCACCGCATCGGCGACGCTCCACCGGGGAGTCTATCGGCGCCGTCCCACCGGCACCTCGGAGACGACGACATCCGAGCCGAACGTGCCGCGCACCACGGACATGCGCCCCCGAATCATCCGATCCTGGCGTCCTTCCGGGCCCGAATGGGTCATGCTTGGGTCATGCGAGGAATCATTCTGGCCGGAGGCTCCGGCACGCGACTCAACCCGATCACCCTGGGGACCTCCAAGCAGCTGGTGCCCGTCTACGACAAGCCGATGATCTACTACCCGCTGAGCACCCTCATGCTCGCGGGGATCCAGGACGTCCTGGTCATCACCACCCCCCACGACGCCCCCTCCTTCCACCGCCTCCTGGGCGACGGCTCCCAGCTCGGCGTCAACCTGTCCTACACCGTCCAGCAGGAGCCCAACGGCCTGGCCCAGGCCTTCGTCCTGGGCGCCGACTTCATCGGCGAGGAGAGCGCCGCCCTGGTCCTGGGGGACAACATCTTCTACGGCCCCGGCATGGGCACCCAGCTGCGCCGTCACACCAGCCCCGACGGCGGTGTCGTCTACGCCTACCAGGTCGCCGACCCCACGGCCTACGGCGTCGTCGAGTTCGACGAGAGCTTCAAGGCCATCTCCATCGAGGAGAAGCCGGCCCACCCCCGCTCCACCTACGCCGTGCCCGGCCTGTACTTCTACGACAACGACGTCGTCGAGATCGCCAGGAACCTCGAGCCCTCCGCCCGGGGCGAGTACGAGATCACCGACGTCAACCGCACCTACCTGGAGGCCGGCCGGCTCACCGTCGAGGTCCTCCCCCGCGGCACCGCCTGGCTGGACACCGGCACCTTCGACTCACTGGCCGACGCCACCAGCTTCATTCGCACCGTCCAGCACCGCCAGGGCCTCAACATCGGCGCCCCTGAGGAGGTTGCCTGGCGCATGGGCTTCATCGACGACGACGGCCTGCGCCGGCGTGCCGAGCCCCTGGTCAAGTCCGGTTACGGCGCCTACCTCCTGGGCCTGCTGGAGCACCGCCAGGCCTGAGCCGGCAAGTCCCAGCGCCTACCGATTCTCCTCCCACTCGTGGGTGGGCGGCACGCCGAGGCCGTCCACCCACGAAGCGTCTGGCACCACCCCCACACGATCCCCGCACGAACACGGGCCGATCTCAGCCGTTCAGTTTTACGCTCCAAACTGCTATCTTCGAACAAGATAACCTCTACTGCTTTGCTGAACGGATGGTGGATCCAATGACAGGCCCTCTGTCGCAGTCACAGTTCGACGTGCTCTACGCCCTCCTGCGGGCCGAGGCCGCCCTGACCCAGCGCCAGGTCCAGGAGTCCACCGGCATGTCCCTGGGACGCGTCAACGCCGCCGTCCGCGAGTGCGAGGCGGCCGGTTACATCCAGGAGCGTCACCTGACCGAGGCGGGCCGGGCAGCCCTGGAGCCCTACCGGGTGGACAACGCCGTCATCATGGCGGCAGGACTGTCGCAGCGCTTCGCCCCGATCTCCTACGAGCGCCCCAAGGGCATGCTGCGCGTACGCGACGAGGTCCTGGTCGAGCGGCAGATCCGCCAGCTGCACGAGGCCGGCATCACCGACGTGACGATCGTCGTCGGCTACAAGAAGGAGTACTTCTTCTACCTGGCCGAGCAGTTCGGCGTGAGGATCGTCGTCAACGACGACTACGTCTCACGCAACAACAACGGCTCCCTGTGGCTGGTGCGCGACATCCTGGCCAACACCTTCATCTGCTCCTCCGACGACTACTTCACGGACAACCCCTTCGAGTCGCACGTCTACAAGGCCTACTACTCGGCCCAGTACGTGGCGGGCCCCACCGAGGAGTGGTGCATCACGACCGGCCCCGGCGAGCGGATCACGGATATCGAGGTCGGGGGCGCCGACACCTGGATCATGCTCGGCCACGTCTACTTCGACCGGGCCTTCTCCACGACCTTCCGGCGCATCCTGGAAGAGGTCTACGACCTACCCGAGACGGCTCCCAAGCTGTGGGAGGCGATCTACATCGAGCACGTCAAGGAGCTCGACATGGTCATGCGCCGCTACCCCGAGGGCATGATCAACGAGTTCGACTCGGTCGATGAGATCCGCTCCTTCGACCCCAAGTTCATCGAGAACGTGGACTCCGAGGTCTTCGACCACATCTCCGAGGCCCTGGGCTGCCGCAAGACGGATATCTCGGGCTTCTACCCCCTCAAGCAGGGGCTGACGAACCTGTCGTGCCACTTCACCGTGGACGGCAACGAGTACGTCTACCGCCATCCCGGCGTCGGCACCGAGGAGATCGTCGACCGTCACGCCGAGGCAGCGGGCCTGCGCCTGGCCCGCGACCTCGGTCTGGACACGACCTTCGTGGCCGACGACGACGTCAGGGGCTGGAAGATCGCCCGGTTCGTGCCCGGGGCCCGCAATCTCGACATCTCCAACGCCGACGAGCTCCGGCAGGCCATGCGCATGGCGCGCAGCCTGCACACCTCCGGCAAGGCGCTCGAGCGGGACTTCGACTACATCCAGGAGGCCCTGCGCTACGAGCAGCTGGTTGAGCGCCACCACCCCATCGACGTCCCCGACTACGTCGAGCTGCGGGCCAAGGTGATGCGTCTCAAGGTCGCCGCCGACGCCGACGGCTTCGAGCGGGTGCCCAGCCACAACGACTTCTTCCCACCGAACTTCCTGGTGGCCGCCGACGGCCATATCGACCTCATCGACTGGGAGTACGCCGGCATGTCCGACGTCGCCAGCGACTTCGGCACCCTGGTGGTGTGCACGCAGATGAGCGTCGCACGCGCTGACGAGGCGATCGTCGGCTACTTCGACCGCGCCCCCACCGCCGGCGAGCGCCGCCACTTCTGGTCCTACGTGGTCTTCGCCGGCTGGTGCTGGTACGTGTGGGCCCTGGCCAAGGAGGCCGAGGGCGACGACGCCGGCGAGGCCATCTTCACCTACTACCGCCACGTCACCGACTACGTCGACGCCCTGCTGTCCTGGTACGAGGACGGCGAGGAGGCGGTCCCGGAGGTCTTCGCCGACATCTGACACTCAGGACAACCAGCACCGCCCATCCTCTGCTGACCATGATCAACTGAAGCCAGTCGGGTGATTCACACCGACCGCTCAGGGCGCCCGCCCCGAGCCTTACTACACTGCTGACCCACGGCGAGAACGCACGGTTGATGACCATCAGTGACCAGGAGACCCATGCTCGACATCATGCTCCCCTTCTGGGGCGAGCCCCGGTACCTTTACGAGACGGTCGAGGCCGTCCTGAGCCAGACCGATGAGCGGTGGCACCTGACGGTCGTCGACGACTGCTACCCGGACGCCGGCGTCCCGGAGTACTTCGAGCGTCTGGACCACCCCCGGGTCACATACATCCGCAACGAGAAGAACCTCGGGATCACCGAGAACTACGAGCGCTGCATCGAGATGACCTCTGCCGATCTGGTGATGCTTCTGGGCTGCGATGACATCATGCAACCCGACTATGTGGCACGGGTACTGACCCTTCACGAGAAGTTCCCGCAGGCGGACATCTTTCAGCCGGGGGTTCAGCCCATCGACTCCCGGGGACGTCCCGTAAGTACCCTAACCGACTCCATCAAGCGCATGGTCATGCCGCGCACCCGTCAGCCCCTCCTACTCAGTGGCGAGGAGCTGGCAGCCTCCCTGCTCAAGGCCGACTGGCTCTACTGGCCCTCGCTGACCTTCCGCCGCGAGGCACTCGTCTCCACACCCTTCCGCCCCGGCTTCCCGATCATCCAGGACCTGGCCCTGGTCATCGACATCATTGCGGCAGGCGGCTGCCTCCTGCTCGATCCGCATGTGTGCTTCTCCTACCGGCGCCATGAGGAGTCGGCCTCCTCGACATCGCTGTTCGATGGGCGCCGCTTCGCCGGCGAGCGCACCTACTTCTCCCTGGCCGCCCGCATCATGCGGCGCAACGGCTGGCACCGGGCCGCGCGCGCAGCCAGGCGGCACACGATCTCACGGGCCCATGCCCTGTCCCTGCTGCCGACGGCGCTGCGCCGCCAGGACTCGACAGCGGTGCGCACCTTGGCCACCCACGTCCTGGCACGCTGATCCCATTACTGCCGAACCGGGCATCTTTCGCGTACCCCAACGGTTTTTCTGCCCGGCTACGCGAATTCTGCCCGGCTCGACGATGGGCGTGAGCTCAGCGGGCCTCCTGACGCAGGTCTCCCCAGGGCCGGCGTCCCCGAGACCAACGCATGGCGGCGCGCTCGATGCCGAGCCAGCTGGCGATGGACAGGACGACGGTGACGACGCCGGCCACCAGCAGCAGGAGCGGCAGGCCGTGACGGTGCATCCCCAGCAGGATGAGGAGCTGGAGGACCGGGAAGTGGTAGATGTAGACGCCGTAGGAGATATCGTGGACCTTGATGATCTCCGGTGAGGGCAGGACCGCGCCGAGCCACAGGATGACGTAGGCGATGAGCGGGGAGGCCAGCTGGGCGCCGAAGCTCGGCAGCATGAGGATGAGTGCCACGGCTCCGGCCGTCGCGATGAGCGCAATCCACGGCTTCATGGGGATCCGCTCGCGCAGCTGGTACATGAGCGCCCCGCCCAGGAAGTAGGGCAGCATGAAGATCAGTAGGGCGAACTCGCTGTTGCCGTCCACATAGGGGCTGATCCGGTGGATGCCTGCGTGCATGGCGACACTGACCAGGAACAGTGCTGCCGTGGGCCACACGTGGGAGCGGGTGAACCTCCAGGACAGGAAGACGCCGATGATGATGTAGCACCAGAACTCGTAGTAGAGGCTCCACAGGGAGCCGTTCCAGGCTCCGGGGTAGGGCACGGTGGCCAACGTGGTGCCGATGTTGTAGGTGGAGATGTGCAGCAGGACGTTGGAGTAGATGTAGCTCCCGGGCGTGGGCGCCGCTCCGAAGAAGCCGTCGAGAGTGCCCTTCTCGATGAGGTGCGCCACCGGTGCCATGACGAAGGCGACGAAGACGAGGGAGAACAGGAAGCCGGGGAAGATACGAGTGACCCGGTTGATGAGGTAGGGGCCGGCATCGGCGCGCATGCGTGATCCGGTGATGAGGAAGCCGGAGATGGCGAAGAAGCCGACGACGCCCCAGCTGCCGAGGTGCTGCCCGGCCACCTCGAATCCGTCCCCAGTTCCGGCGAGGATGTCCGCATGGGAATAGAAGACCAGGAAGGCCAGCACCAGCCGGAGCAGGTTGAGGGCGTTGTCGCGGGAGCCGAGGTCACGGGGAGAGAACAAACCGGCAGAGCGGGTCACTGACATGCGCGTTACCCTATAAGAGTCGCCCCTCACTCACCCTCTCGGTCAGGAGTGTCCTTCACCGCTACGGGCCGCAACGGCTCGCTGCTGGAACAGGGCGAAGAGAAGAACCAGGACGGTCATCCCGCAGGCGTAGGCGATGGACACGCCCAGGAGGGCGTATGAGGGAACCAGGAAGGCGCACAGCATGGTCATCGCGGCAGCGGTGACGAGGTAGCCGGCGAACACGAGCTTCTGGAGCCGCATCGTGGTCAGCGCGTAGTAGAGGACGACGCTGGCGGCATTCATGGCCCCACCGAGCACCAGCACCATGAGCTCGGCGCGGAACATCGAGACGTCCTTACCGAAGACAAGCCCGAGGATGGGGGCACCTGCCAGGAAGGTGACCGTGCCGACCATGACGAAGGCCCCTGCAGTCACCAGCAGGCCGCGTCGGATGAGCCGGTTGAAGCCGGGCAGATTGGCGCCTACCCACAGGCTCGCCATGGAGGTGAGCAGGGGCCGGAAGACCATGAGGGAGAGCAGGTTAATGACCATGGCCGGCATGAACAGGATCTGGAAGTAGCCCTGTTGGGTGGAGTCGAGGTAGCGGTCGATCGCGAAGGTGGGGACGTTGGCGAGGTACATGGAGATGAAGGAGGCCAGACACAGGGGCAGGCAGATGACCAGCAGCTCCTTGATGAGCCGCATCTCCCACACCGGCCGTTGCGGGAAGAGGCCGCGGGCCCGAGGCACGTAGAGAACCACGGTGACGAGAAGGGAGATGACCAGCGTGACCACCGTCGAGACCAGCAGGTTGCCGGTGGCCACGAGCATCCCGCAGAAGGCCAGGGTGGTCACCAGGGAGCGCCAGAACCAGGACTGCCCCCCGATGTCGAGGCGGCCGACCCGTTGGAACTCGCAGACGTAGACGTCCTCGAAGGCGTCGAAGAGACGCAAAGAGGCGATGAGAACGATGAGCAGCATGTGGTGAGGGCTCTTGCCGAAGACGAGTGCGTAGCCGACGATGCCCAGGACCATGAGACCCACCGTGACGATCCTGGTGGCCAGGTAGGTGCCGAAGCCGAAGCGGTGCTGCAGGTCGGTGACCTGGTAGGGCCTGATCTCGTACATCCCCAGAGGCTGGAACTGCTGACCGACCTTATAAGCCAGTCCGAAGACCCCGGCCGCCGCAAGACCGGCCGTGCGGGTGACGACCACCAGAAGCACCACCGTCGCCAACGACATCATGACGGAGGCGGCGGTATTCCAGAAGTAGTCGCGACTGATCTGCGAGGCCTTGTTCTCCTCCGTTCGAGGCATGTGCTGGGGCCTCAGTCCGTCTTGGTTTCGGCAGAACCGGTGGC
This sequence comes from Actinomyces viscosus, assembly GCF_900637975.1. Lineage (NCBI taxonomy): Bacteria > Bacillati > Actinomycetota > Actinomycetes > Actinomycetales > Actinomycetaceae > Actinomyces > Actinomyces viscosus. Next base: position 1,747,878 of record NZ_LR134477.1, read on the forward strand.
CGATTCCGCACCCGGCTCAGCTGCGTTCTCAAGAGCCGTCTCAGCGTCGTCGGAATAGGGCCCGAAGTCGATCTCGCAGGGTTTGTGGTTGCGGCGCTGCTCCAGGGGCGGCAGCTCCATGTAGTCACCGTAGGAGCGGCGCATCATGGCGTCGTAGTTGCGGGCGACCTTGACGGTGATGTTCTCGAAGGGGAGCTCGAGGGGCGGGTAGAGATCGTCCACGGTGACGGCCCAGTTCTCCGGGTCCCGCATGGAGAAGTCGGCCATCCGCCTGGTGGTGGCGTGCTCGTAGGTGCGGGCGGCCTTCTCCCATCGCCCCTGGAGGGAGCGCGGAGTGGCCCGCATGAGGCGCAGACCCACGTGGATCGCGGAGGTGATCGTGTGGATGGCCATGCGCTTGGCCCCGGTGATGCCGATGAGGTAGGGGGTGGGGGTGCCTCGGAGGTAGAGGAGACGGCCCCACAGCCAGGTCCTACGGCTCATCCTGCGGAAGGCGCGGGCGTCGTCGGGCACGTTGTCGACGGGCAGGATGTCCAGAGAGATCGGCATGCGGTAGGCCGAGTCCTTGCCGAACTCGGGGACCAGGAGGGTGCCCTCCAGACCGAGCTTGGTGAACATGAAGGGGTACTCGGGGCGGGTGCGGGTGTTGTCGATCTGGTAGCCGAGCGGCAGGACCGAGGGTGCTTCGGCGAGGAAACGCTCGTAGTCGGCTCGCGTCATGAGCACGTCGACGTCGTCGTCCCAGGGGATGAAGCCCTGGTGACGGATGGCACCGATCATGGTGCCGCCGTAGACGGAGTAGGGGATGTCGAGGCGGCGGCATGCCTCGTCGAAGTCCTTGAGCATCTTCAGGAGCAGGGCGTGGATGCGCTTAAGCAGCTCCGGGTCGTCCAACATCGCTTCGGACACGGTCTGACACTCCTATCGTTTCTCAACCACGGTGGCGTCGGCCTCCCGACGGACCCGCAGGCGATTGTGCCACACGGGTGAGCCGGCTCAAGCCGTCCGCAGCCCGGTCTCGGATTCGAGCATGGACGCATTGAGCGAACCTTTGCGCTCTCCCCTATTGTCGATCTCAACGCCGACGTTCGGGGTGTCCCCATCGGCTGCGGGACCATCCTGACCCGGATCTTCGCCTGGGACCATGCGCACGAGGAGGACCACCATGCCGATGACGAAGAGCACCATGGCCACGCCGGCTCCCCACAGCGGTACCGGCGGGAGCCAGGATTCCTTGGTGATGTAGCGCCAGGAGCCGTAGATACCGTTGATGTAGCGATGCATCGTGATGATGAGGCCGGCGACGTGTGTGACGACGAACAGCAGCGCCCAGGACAGGAGCAGGCGGCGGCCGATCGGGATTCGACGGTGAGCCAGGCGGGCCTGCAGTACGAAGGCTACAAGGACGGGCAGACCGATGAGGACGGGGAAGATGTACCTCCCCTGCCACATCCAACCGATGACTCGGGCCTCCCGCCCGTGCAGCACCGCCGGGATCAGCACGCAGAAGACAAGACCGGTCCCCAGAGCCACGGTCCGTTCGCGCCAGGAACCCACAGTCCACAGCAACAGCATCGAGGCGACAAAGGCCACGGAGAACATGATGACCCACCACATGGGTGCGACCGTGTCCATCCATCCGAAAGTTCCGACGATCTGCTGGATGTAGGTATCCGTGGAGTAGAGCGTCCCTTTGAAGACGTGACGGAAAACGAGCTCCGGAGCGGCGTCAGGGCCGCCTCCCCCCTCCAGCCCGTTGGTGATCAGCACCCAGGCGGAGGCTCCCACCGTCCCCAGGAAGGCGACCAGGATGGGCAGCCACGAACGGCGGTCCTTGATGACCCGCCAGGTGAATCGCCACGGTTGGAGCGCCACGCAACTGATGACGATGAGCGCGAGGAAGAAGGGGGACAGCCCGCGGGAGTTGGCGAACATGACGGTGATGAAGGCCAGGAGCCACATCCGCCGTCCGAGCAGCTCGGGGACCGGCTTCCGAATGACGAGGAGCAGTTGGCACCACAGGGCGAAGGCCGCGCTGATTTCCAAGGCCTGAGGGTTGATGACGCTGCACAGGAACACGGCCGACGGCGTGACAACGGCTGTCGCAGCCACCATTGACAGAGCCGGCATGTCCGCCTGCCGGAGCGCACGGAACCCCGCAGCGAAGAACAGCGCCGAGATCGTAGCACTGATGAGACGCATGAGGTAGATGTTGACGAGATTATCCGGCAGCAGGGACGGCCATCCGATAATGCCGTAGTAAAGCGGGTTGTACAGCGCCGCCGGAGACACCACGTGACGGATTCCTCCAGGAGTCTCTTGGGTGAAAACCTTGGACACATCGCAGATCGACTGCGGCGCATCCGGATGGAAGGCATTGCACACGAAATCCTGCGCGTCACGATACATCTCAGGAATAGCGACTTCCCGCGTCCCGAGGATCTCATGGTTGACGACCTGGCCGCGAACGGTGGCGACCGCCTTCCACATGTGAGCCGGCTCGTCGGCGGCAGCCATCGCCGGCACATAGAACGCCCAAGCCGACATCAGGACGAACAGGGATCCGAAGGCCAGCCAGAACACCTGACCAGGGGCGAGCCGCTCAGCCGTGGCCAGCCAACGCGTCAGACGACCATGCGGCACCCTCCCCTCGGTGGCGGAGCGGAGGTCGGCCATCTCGACCACGGATCCAGAGGAGACGCACTCCTGCTCGACCGAGGAATTTACCTTCAACTCGGTTTCGACGCCGCTGCCGCCGTCGGACTGGGAGGCCTCCTCATCAAACGTCTTGGAGTCGACGGTATTGCCTGCGGCATGACTCGTGTCGATCGCGGCACTAGTCTCAGGGGCCGCCGCGGCGTCAAGGTGCTTCATGCACGCCACCTTACGATGCGGTAGGCCAGATTCCGCATTCCTGTTCGGTTATTCACACGCACCGCGTGGCAAAGGGGAACTCGCGCGCAGCCGCGAGGAGAAATGGGCCCTAGAGACCCGAGCAGCCTCGCGCCGGCCGCGCACCCGCATCTCGGATGCCGTCCGGAGGAAGAGGCGACGCTCCTCGTTGAAGCACATCCCTCCAGCCCGCGCAAGGAGGAGTCAGGGCCCGAGCGGCGTCGATAGGCGACCGGGGGACCGCAGGTCGGGAAATAGACCACGAGTTCAACACTATGAGGCCTGTTCGCGGGGTCGGCCGTAGGTGATCCTGCCCGTGGTGGGTGCAGGGGGCGCCGCGTTCGCGGGGGTGGCGGAGGTGCCGGGTCCATGCCCTGAAGGCTCGAACCGGGGCCTCGCTCCCGAGCGCAACACTCACGACGGGACTCGGCGGCCTCGAACCACACGGAGGACCCACGTCATGCCGCTGTCGTGTCCACAGAAATGACATCAGGACCTCAACACCTGGATTCGAGTTGACGGATCGGCGTAATTCCAACGATTTACCAGTGCCGCACCCGCCATGACCGCTTCAATGTCATTTCTGTGGACACCAGGGCCCGCACACGCATCGCAACTCAAGAAAGGTGGCGGAGACTGCTATGAATAATCCTCCGTATTTTAGTCACAAGACTGAAGAAAAGGCACAGGACAATTATCTACCATGGACAGGGCGGATCCGATCGTCATGTGCATGCCCAGGTACTTGTAGGCCCCCAAGCGCCCGCCGAGGAAGACGCCTTCCTCCCTGGCGACGAGATCGCGGTAGGCCAGGAGCATCTCACGGTCCTGTGGGGCGTCAACCGGGTAGTAGGGCTCATCGCCCTCGCCGGCGAGGCGCGAGTACTCCTTCATGATGACGGTTCGATCCCAGGGGTAGTCGCACTCAGGGTGGAAGCACCGGGGCTCGATGATGCGCGTGTAGGCGACATCGGCATCCGGGCGGTTCATGACGCCCGTCCCCGGAGAGTCGCCGGTCTGGGTACTCGACCCCCAGGTCGATCGTGCGCCAGGACAGCGCCCCCGCGAATAGTCAAGGTAGCGATCGACCGGCCCGGTGCAGACGACGGGCACCCGCCCTCTGAGGGCGTCTCGGTGGCAGGCCTGGGAGGCGTCGAAGGAGTCGGTGCTGAGGCGCACCTCGATCATGGGGCTGCCAGCCAGTTCTCCGGCCTGCCGCGCGATGAGAGCACGGGCCTCGTCCGGGGAGCAGGCCGCGGAGAAGAACTGGTTGATCGGCATCGGGTACACGACACCGCCATGGCTCGTGTAGACATGGTGGACATAGGGGTGAAGGAGGTGAAGCGGTTGACATAGCTCCACACCCGTTCACTTGAGGTGCGGAAGAGATGGTTCCCGTACTTATGGATCTCGATACAGGTGCGGAGACCCGCCTCGGAGTACGTTTCCCCGATACGGGCACGGCGTTCCAGAATCAGGACGGACAGGCCCAGATCGTTGGCACAGCGCTCCGCAACGGTCAGGCCGAGCAGGCCTGAACCGACGACAACGATGTCGTAACTCATATGCGGTTCTCTATCGGGATGGGTCGGTTGGAGAGTTCTCGCGGCGGGTCCTGGGCTCGGACTTCAGCGAGTCGATCTCCGCTCGCAGGAAGGCGATCTCCTCAGCAAGCCGGCGCCGTTCCTCGTCGGACTGCGACAGGTCAACACTGAACCGGAGCGACAGCAGGAGCATGACGACCCCGGCGAGGAAGAAGGCAAGATTCAGCGGCACCTTGACTCCCACCAGGTGGGCCGCCCCTTCAAGGACGCTGGGGAAGATCGAGACGACCGCCACCGCGATCGCGATGACCAGCCACCAGGTGGCGTAACGCTCCTTCATCCCCTGGTTGCGCATCCTGAGGAAGATGCCGAGAAGGACGATAAAGGCGAAAATGACTCCCAACCAGTAAGTGCTCGTCATCCCTGGACCTCCCTGACCTCCGTGACCTTGAACCGCGAGCTCGGTCGGGTCAGTGCCACCCCCAGAGCGAGGAAGGCTCGAATGAGGAACCTCGCGGCCTTGAGCGGGCTGTGGGACGGGGTCCCCCCTGCTCTTGGGCGCATGGCAACGGCGGCCTGCCGGATGCGCAGCCCGGAGCGCTTGGCAATGACCAGCGCCTCGATGGTGTCGCCCAGGTACTCGGCCGGATAGTCATGGGCGAAGAGACGGATGGTGCGACTGTTGGCGAGCTTGAAGCCGGAGGTGGTGTCCGTCAGCCGCGTGCCACAGACTCGTGAGAGGATGACGGCCAGGAGTTTCATCGCCCACTGGCGGGGACCTCGCACCTTGTAATCGCCCTTGCCCGCAAAGCGGGCACCGATGACCAGGTCGGCATCCTCCGCCTCGGCTGCGGCGAAGAGGGTCTCGATCTCGGCGGGATCGTGCTGTCCGTCGGCGTCGAGCTGGATGGCTCGACGATAGCCGTGGCGCTCGGCGTAGAGGTAGCCGGCGCGCATTGCCCCCCCGACTCCGAGGTTCAGCGGCAGGTCAAGGACAGCCGCGCCATGGTCACGCGCGATCTGGGCGGTGGCGTCGGCGGACCCGTCGGAGACGACGAGGACATCGACCTTGTCCCCCGCCACGCGCCGGACCTCCTCGATGACGGAACCGATGACGGCGGCCTCGTTCCAGGCCGGCATGATCGCCAGGGAATCATGCTGAACAGTGGCCATGAAGCTTCCAACACTCCTCACACTTACGGGGCTGAGGCAACTATACGCGGCCGAACCACACCCCATTCACATCCGTGCCCGATCAGTTGTCTACCTCAGAAGCTTGCTGAGGTAGTTCTCGAGGCGCTCCATGGAATCGGCGGGAGTAAAACCCGTCCCCTCAATCTTGGCGAGATCCAGAGCGGAGCTCAGGGGGCGCGGCGCGATCCCCTCCTGCCCGGCGTAGTACTCCTCGGTGGTGACAGGGGTGACCTCGTCAGGGCTGTGCCCGGCGAGCTCATAGACGCGCTTGGCGACGTCGGCCCAGGAGACGATCGGTCCCTCACCGGAGAGGTTGTAGGTGCCGTACTCGGACCCCGAGACGAGGAGGTGAATAATGCCCGCGGCCAGGTCGGAGGCGAAGGTGAGGCGCCCGGTCTGGTCAGCGACGACGCTCGGGGTGATGCCGCGCTCGGCCAGCGAGAGCATCGTCTTGACGAAGTTCTTGCCGTCCCCCACCACCCAGGAGGTGCGCACCAGGTAGTGGTGGGGGCAGACGCCGACGGCGGCGTCACCGGCGGCCTTGGACTGACCGTAGACGCCCAGCGGAGAGGGGGTTTCCTCCTCCGTATGGACAGCAGCGGCACCATCAAAGGTGTACTCGGTGGAGATGTGCACCAGTGTCAGGCCGTGCCGAGTGGCGGCCCGGGCCAGGTTGGCCGGCCCCACCGTGTTGGCGCGCCAGGACAGGCGACGTCCCTCCGCCGTCTCCGCACCGTCCACGTTGGTCCAGGCGGCGGCGTTGATGATGATGTCGTAACGCGACCAGTCCCAGGTGGACATAGCAGCCGTGTCCGAGATGTCCACCTCCGGCAGGTCGACACCGGTGGGCACGAACCCAGCCTGCGGCAGCAGAGCCATGAGAGCACGCCCCAGCTGTCCGTTGGCGCCGGTAACGAGAACGCGGCGACTCGGCGGCTGCCCGTCTGCATTCCCATTCCCCGGCAGGGGCGTCTCCTCGATCCCCAGAGGCTTGGTCTCGTTCACTGCCGATTCTTCCTTTCCGCAGGGCGCCATCTCGCCGATGTCTCACCATGGTCCGTCGGTGAAGCCTACACGAGCACGCCGATCGCCTCAGTTGATGTAGGTGAAGTGGACGGCGTAGTAGAGGGCGCCGACGGCGAAGACCCCGAGGAGTCCTTGGGCCACCCTGCCGGTGACGCGACCGCACAGGGGCACCACCAGCACCGGGATGAGCACCATGACGTACCGGTTGAGAACCCCCGTACTGGCGCCGAAGACAATGGCGAAGAGCAGGATCGTCATCGGGCCGACCGCCGTGCAGGACAGCAGGGCGGAGCGAGCGAAGGCCCGTTCAATGACGTCGGCCCTGACGTCGAACATCGCGGTGGCCACGGTGCCGGCTACGAGGAGGGCGACGAGCACATTGGGGAAGATGGACCAGGGCGAGGTCACCCCCGACCATCCGGTGCCGGCGAAGACCAGCTGGTAGGCGTCATCCATGGAGGAGAAGACCGTCAACCCGTCGAGGTTCGCCGGCGGGTCCAGCGGAGGCCGGTCGACGACCGCGGCAACCGCGTGAGAGCGGATCACCATCCAGATCATGGACCCGGCCAGCGGCAGGACCACGAGCGCGATCCCCTCCCACAGGCGCGGCAGGCGCAGACGGCCATCGCCGCCGGCGTCATCGCTATCGCCGTGATGCGTGAGGTGACGCCGCACGAGGACGGTGACCACGTACCAGCCCAGGAACACCAGCGCCGCGACCACGCAGAACACGTTCTGGAACTTCACGAAGGAGAAGACGATCGATATCCCGATGAAGGGCCAGATCCCCCACTCCCCCCGCACGTAGAGCACCATGGAGGCGATGATGAGGGTCCCCGCCAGCAGGTTGAGGGCATCGGGGGTGACATAGGCGTTCGTCAGGCGGAAGCCGGGCATCGAGGCCACAGCGATCGGCAGCGCCACCGTCACGCCCCATCGGGCTCCGAGCCGGCGCAGCATCCAGGCCAGGGACACCATGCCGAGCCAGAGCCACACGGCGCCGGTGAGACGGGCCGCCGTGATGAGCTCCATGTGGAGGAGGCGCTGCAGGGGCCAGGACATCCAGCCGGTGAGGAAGAAGTAGGCCGGTGAGTGGATGTCGGCCGAGGTGTACCCGTAGATGAAGGTGTCGGAGTCCGGCACGTAGGGGGCGCAGGCTCCCTGGTGAATGACCGTGCTGGGATCGCCGAACCCCACCCCCCTGCAAGCTGCCAGGACCCGGGCGTACTGGTCCGTCTTGTCCCCGGTGAGGACCACGTCCCAGCGCTGGGCCTTGTTGACGGCGTCGATGTACTGGAACTCGTCGACGATCGACAGCGGCAGGTGCCGCACCATGAACCGGTAGGTGAGAACCCCCGAGATGAGCGCGAACAGTCCGCTCAGGGCAGCCCATCGCAGCCGGGGGGACAGCGAGACCAGTGCCGGAAGCGAGAGGCGAGGACGACTCCCCTCCGTCCCTATCTCCTCCCGGCGTTCCTCTTCCGGGTTCTTCTCACGGGATGGATCAAGGTCACGTGACGAATCCATATGATGCTTCCCCGTTCCCGTTCGGTGGCGGCGACACCGCCGAGTGTAACCGACCGGCCGGGCAAGGAACGTGAGACTCTACCGTGCCATGGCGGCGCGGTAGGCCTCGATGTGCGCCTGAGCAGAGGCCCTCCAGGTGAACTCTCCGGCCCGCTCGGCGGCAGCGGCCCCCAGTTCCCGGCGTCGCTCGGGTTCGGCGTCGAGGAGCAGCAGGGCGCGGGCGATGGCCTGGGCGTCTGACCCGCAGTAGGCGACGGCGTCTCCTCCGACCTCCGGCAGGCTCAGCTCACGGGTGGTCAGCACGGCCGCCCCGCAAGCCATGGCCTCCAGGACCGGCAGGCCGAAGCCCTCACCGATGGAGGGGTAGGCCAGGATCTCGCAGCCCGAGAGGAACCCGGGCAGGTCCGCCAGCGGCAGGTAGCCGGGCCGCAGGACGGTCAGGTGCCGGGGCACTTCGGCCAAGGCGGGCTCGATGTCCGCGTCCCAGCCGGGTCCACCGGCCAGCACCAGGGCCGGGGCGTCGTCGGAGTCACGGAAGACGCTCACCCAGGCACGCACCAGGTTGGGCACGTTCTTCCGGGGCTCCAGGGTCCCCAGGAAGCCGATGTAACGCCTGCCCTCCAGACCGAGTGACGCGGACACGCGGGCCCGCTCGGCGTCGTCGACCGGGTGGAACACGGTGGCGTCCACGCCGTGGTAGGCGACGTGGAAGCGCTCGGGGTCACCGCCGACGTACTTGACGGTCTCGTCACGGGTGGCCAGGGAGGGCACGATGAGCGCGTCGGCCCCGCGCACGGCCCGGCGAATGGCGCGGGTGAAGAACCTCTGCTTGAAGGGCGAGTGCGCCTGCGGGTGGGAGAAGAACGTGGCGTCGTGGAGGGTGACCGCCACGGGCACCTGGTACAGGACCGGGAAGGTGTAATGGGGCGAGTGCAGGACGTCGGGACGGATCCGGTGGATGAGAGCGGGTAGTCCCGTCTGCTCCCAGGCCATCCGGGCGCCACGCGACTCCATGGACTCCGAGACCGGGAAGAGGTGGGCCCGGGGCACCTTGGCGGAGAAGTGCGCCACGTCCCGCTGCTGGACGGCCATGGCCAGGTTGACGCCGGAGGCGATGAGCTCGGGGACCAGGTCGTCGACATAGCGCCCCACGCCTCCGAGATCAGCCGGGATCGCCGTCGCATCGAGAAGAACCTTCATGGGGGCAGGCTACCGCGCCGCGCGCGGTCACCCCGTACTCTGAGGCCATGAGCGCAGACCACTCCCGCCCGGCGCCCTCCCCGGCCCTCCACCCCTCCCCTGCCTCCCGCCTCAGCCCCGGTCCGGATTCGAGCCCCGCGGACCCCCGCACCGATCATCCCCGCCATCCCGGCCGCCCCCGCGGCCCGCGGGTCGGCATGGTGGTCGAGCAGCTGTGGCAGCCCGTCCCGGGGGGCTCGGGCACCTATATCGTCGAGCTGACCAGGGCACTGCGCGCCCGGCAGGTCCCGGTGGCCGGCATCGCGGCTCGTCACCAGGCGGCCCCTTCCCCCCGGGAGGTGGGCCTGCCGCCCATGCCGATGCGCCACTCCCACCTGCCGCGCACCGCCCTGTACGAGTCCTGGAACCGCCTGGGACTGCCACGGGCCGAGTCCATCCTGCCCGGAGCCCAGCTCATCCACGCCACCACCTGGGCCCTGCCCACCACCGCGCTGCCACTGGCCGTCACCGTGCACGACCTGGCCTTCCTGCGCGCCCCCGAGCACTTCACGCCCCGGGGCAACACCTACTTCAACCGCTCGCTGGAACGCGTCATCACCGAGGCGAGCGCCATCATCGTCCCCTCCCAGGCTACAGCCGACGACTGCATCGCGGCCGGGATCGACGCCGCCCGTCTCTACATCATCCCGCACGGTGTGCGCACCCGCACCGTCACCGTCAGCCAGGTCGAGACCTTCCGCGCCACGCGTGGTCTGGGGCGCGACTACATCCTGTGGACGGGCACGCGCGAGCCCCGCAAGAACCTGCTGGGCCTGCTGCGGGCCTTCGAGCTCCTCATCGAGGAGCACGATGACGCCGGCGACCTCGACCTGGTCCTGGTCGGCCCGGCCGGGTGGGGCGACGACGCCGTCGAGCGCGATCTGCTGACGCGCCTGAGTGATCGGGTCCACGTCACCGGCAGGCTCGACGACGACGAGCTGGCGGCCGCCTACAGCGGCGCGCGGGCCTTCGCCTTCCCCTCCATCTGGGAGGGCTTCGGCCTGCCGGTCCTGGAGGCCATGGCCTACGGGACTCCCGTGGTCACCAGCACCGGAACCTGCATGGCCGAGATCACCGGGGAGGCCGGTCTGCTGGCCGACCCCACCTCGCCGCGCGAGATCGCGAGCCGGCTCGCCCAGGCCATCGGTCCGGCTCACGACGAGCTGGCTCAGGCGGGCCGGGAGCGCGCCCGCACCTTCACCTGGGAGGCCTGCGCCGCCGCGCACACGGAGGTCTACCACGCCCTCATCGGGGGTGCGGTGTGACGCAGCTCGTGCGCCGCCCCTCGGCGCGCGTCGTCATCGTCAACTGGCGCCGGCCCGAGCTGACGATCCGGGCGGCGCGCTCGATCTCCGAGCAGCTGGGGAGCGGTGACGCGCTCGTCGTCGTGGACAACGCCTCTATGGACGGATCGGTCGAGCGCCTGAGCCGGGAGGGCCTGACGGTGGTCGAGTCGAGCGAGAACCTGGGCTTCGGCGCGGGGGTCAACCTCGGGGCCCGGGGCATGGGCGAGGACGTCCTCGTCCTGCTCAACAATGACGCGGTGGCCGAGCCCGGCTTCCTCGAGGCGATCCTGGGGCCGCTGAGCGATCCGCCGACGGCACCGACAGCACTGGACGAGCCCGAGGAGGCGCCCAACCTGCGGACCTCTTCTCGGGCGAGGTCGAGCTCGGCACCGGCCGCGGCGACGGCGCGCATCCTGCTGGCCGGACGTTGGAGGCCGGCCGGTCCGGGTGAGGACGCGCTGGTCTCACCGCGCACCGGCAGGTGGACGCGCGTCAGTGACGAGGAGGCCGCCCGCGGCGAGGGCGAGGTTCTGGTCAACTCCACGGGCAACCTCGTGGACGCCTCCGGCAACGGCTACGACCGCGACTGGCTGGTGCCCGCCGATCAGGAGGACTCCCCCAGCCCGGTCTTCGGCCTGTGCGGGGGCGCCTGCGCGATCCGGCGCGAGGCGTGGCAGGCCCTGGGCGGGTTCCGTGAGGACCTGTTCATGTACTACGAGGACACCGACCTCTCCTGGCGCCTGCACGAGCACGGCTGGCGGGTCGTCTACGTGTGTGATGCGGTGGTGCGCCACGAGCACGCCTCGTCCTCGGGCACCGACTCACCGATGTTCATCCGGGTCAACGCCCGCAACCGCATCCTGGTTTCCGCCGCCCACGGCCCGGCCCGGGTGGTGGTGCAGGCACTGGCCCGCACGCTCGTGCGCGGTGTGCGCGGTCCACGACGCGGCCCGGTGATGACAGGGCTCGCTCAGGCGCTCGCCGGCCTGCCACGCGAGCTGCGTCGTCGCTCGGGCGCCTCATCAAGGCGTCGGGAGTCACTGAGACGCCGCTGATCGCGGCGCTCGACTGCGCCGATCGCGCCCCACCCGCTAGAGTTACGGAACTGAGACGTAGCCGGAAGGCCCCGAGCCGTTCGGCGGCGTCATGAGACACGTCATGTGCCTATGACCGGATCGAGGAGGACCCCCGAAGATGGCTGGACAAGCCGCACGAGCCCCGCGAGTCACGGTGGTGACCCGTACCCGTAACCGCCCCCTGATGCTCAAGCGAGCGGTCCAGTCGGTCGGGGCGCAGTCCTTCCAGGACCTCGAGCTGGTCATCGTCAACGACGCCGGCGAGAGCGAGCCGGTCGACGAGGCGATGGAGAGCGCGCCCGAGTGGCTGCGGGAGCGCACCACGGTCGTCACCAACGAGGCCTCCCACGGTCGTGAGGCCGCCCTGGAGGACGGCCTGGCCGCCTCCGCCTGCGAGTTCTTCGCCATCCACGACGACGACGACTCCTGGGAGCCCGGTTTCCTGGCGGCCTGCGTGGCCCACCTCGATGAGCACCCCGGCCACGGGGCCGTGGCGACGCGCTGCGACCTGGTCGCCGAGACCGTCACCGAGGAGGGACTCACCGAGATCAACCGGGGGGTGCTGGCCCCGGACAGGGAGAGCTGGACCCTCATCGACACGATGGTGGCCAATTATGTGCCGCCGATCTCCCAGCTCATCCGCCGCGAGGTGGCCGACCGCATTGGTCACTGGGACGGCAGCCTGCTGACCCAGGCGGACTGGGACTTCAACCTGCGCCTGCTGGCGACCTCCCCAGTCGGTTTCATCGACGGTGAGCCGCTGGCGCACTGGCACCACCGCGACTCCACCGACGAGTCAGTGGGCAACTCCGTCGTCGTTGATGCTGTCAACCACCGCACCGACAACCTCGCCATCCGGGACCACTACGCCCGTCTGTCCCTGGAGGATGCCGGAGCCGAGGGCTCCTCCTCGCAGGGCGGCCCGGCTGAGCCGGAGAACCTGGGTATCATGCTGGTCTCGGCGGAGTACTTCCACCGGCTCGAGGAGCGCCTGCGCCTGCACGAGGAGAAGCTGGACCACCAGAACGCGTACCTGACCCAGTCCGTCGCGCAGCTCAATGACGCCGTGCGCTCCCTGCGCTTCACCATCGGCGACCTGCACGAGTCGATCCGTCACATCCTGCTCCAGACCCATGAGACCAAGGCGAAGATCGATCACCTCGAGGCCACGGTCAAGCCCTTCTTCCGCACCGTGGCACAGGGGGTCAAGAGGCTACGGCGGGGCTGAGCAGCAGGCCGCCCCGCCGGGCCCTTAATCCTTTAATCCTTCCGAACGACCTCGACCATGGGACGCGGCGGGGTGATCCGCTCGTAGTGAGCCCCCAGGGCCACCAGGCCCCCTGACTCCATACGCGGTCCCGGGGTGATGTCAAAGGCGGTGGCCTTCTGGTAGGCGTCGATGACGCTGGAGAGCTGCCAGGGCTGGATGGACCCGGAGATGAGGTAGGCGCCGGGACGCAGCATCATCGCGGGGATGGTGATGTCCACGGTGCCTTCGCCCGGCTCGATCCTCTCGGGCTGGAAACCGTCGTCGAGGCCGTGCAGGCCCCAGGCGAAGAAGCCCTCACGGGTGTCGATGGAGCAGCCGAAGACGGGCTTCTCGATCGTCTCCTCGCAGCGGTAGTGCAGGCGGATGGTAACCTCGTCCCCGGTGCGCATGGAGCTGACCGACCTGCCCGTACGGTCGAGCAGCTCAATGCGGCTGATCTGGGCCTCGCCGCTGCCGAAGCGGGTGCCGATGCCGTCTTTGACCTTCTTGGCCCCGTGGGTGAGGTCGGAGTACTTGTCGATGACCTCGGGGGCCGGTCCGACCTCCTTGAGGCGGCCGTGGTCGAGCCAGGCGACCTCGTCACAGAAGGTGCGCATCTGCTCCAGCCCGTGGGAGACGACGACGACGGTGCGGCCGTCCTCGCGGAACTCGGCGAACTTGTCCATGCACCGCTCCTGGAACTCCATGTCGCCGACGGCCAGGACCTCGTCGACGAGGAGGATCTCCGGCTCGACGTGGATGGACACGGAGAAGCCCAGGCGCACGTACATGCCCGAGGAGTAGTTCTTCACCGGCTGATCGATGAACTCGCCGACTCCGGAGAAGTCAACGATGTCGTCGAACTTGGCCTCGATCTCCTTGCGGCTCATCCCCAGGATAGCGCCGTTGAGGAAGATGTTCTCCCTCCCGGAGAGCTCGGGGTGGAAGCCGGAGCCGACCTCCAGCATGGCGGCCATGCGCCCGCGGGCGGTGATGGAGCCGGAGTTGGGGGCCAGGATCTTGGCGATGCACTTGAGCAGGGTGGACTTGCCCGAGCCGTTGTGCCCCATGAGTCCGAAGGTCTTGCCCTCGGGGATGTCGAAGGTGATGTCCTTCAGTGCCCAGAAGTCCTCGTAGACGCCGCGGCTGCGCTGCAGGATGGCGCCCTTGAGGGACTGGTTTCGGTGGTGGTAGATGCGGAAGCGCTTGGAGACGTCCTCGATGCGCACGGCGGGTGCGCTTGAGGAGGCCACCGGGGCGGCCTGCGCCGTGGACGTGGGGGATGACGCGGAGGATCCGGTTGATGCAGTCATCTCAAGTTTCAGAGCTCCTCTACGATGCTCGCCGAGTGCCGGCGGAAGAAGGCCAGGCCCAGCGTGAGCATGACGACCGCCCACCCGATGCAGGCCAGCGAGACGGGCAGGGAGGGCAGGGCGAAGTCGTACAGACAGGACCGGAACGCCTCGAGGTAGGTCTCGGCGGGGTTGAGACGGGCGATCGTCGTGATGGGGATGGGCGCCCCGTTGATCTGCCAGCCGGCGTCGAAGAGGCGGTTCTGGACGCCGTCAAGCATGGTCAGCGGGAAGACGACGCCGGAGGCGTACATCCAGATCTGGTTGAAGATCTGCCACAGGTGGCCCAGGTCCCGGAAGTAGACGGTGGCGATGGACAGGATGAGCCCCAGTCCGACGGCGAACATGCCGGCCAGCAGAGTGACGACGAGCAGCGCCGGGATCATGAGAAGGACCCCCGGGCCTCCCATGATCATGGCGATGATGATGAGCACGAGCAGCTCAAAGCCGAAGTCCACGGCCAGGGACAGGACCGCCGAGTAGATGAGGACCTGCCGGGGGAAGTAGACCTTCGTGAGCAGGCCTGAGTTGGCCACGAGGGCGTTCATGGAGGACATGATGCCGCTGGAGAAGAAGGTCCAGCTGAGCACCCCGATACCGATCCACAGCGCGAAGGAGTCAATCCCGGAGTTACGCCCCGGTGGCACGCCGTTGCGGAAGACGACGCCGAAGATGAGGGCGAAGATGGCGATCGTGGCCAGAGGGTTGATGAAGGACCACAGACGTCCCAGCGTCGTGCCCTTGAACTCGGAGGAGACCGAGCGCTGGGTCAGGCGCAGAGTGAGGTCCAGTGTCTGTCGCGCATCCTCTGAGCGGAGCAGCTGAGAGAGTTTCATAGGTTCACACCTCCGTCTCGGCGCCGGAGGACGCGGCAGGGGACGTATCGACTGGCATGTCAGTGGAGGCCTCCGCCTGGGCGTCGATCCAGTCGCACAGCCGGTTGATGCCCTCGGTGACGCCGACCCGGGGCTCCCAGCCCAGCGCCTGGCGGGCACGGGCGGTGTCCGCCCAGGCGGCGCGCACGTCGCCGTCGCGGAACTGGCCGGTCACGTGCGGGGCGGGCGCCCCGTAGTGATCGGCGATGGCCTGAGCGACCTGCATGATGGTGGTGCGCTCCCCCAGACCGATGTCGTAGGGCTCCACAGCGGCCGGCGAGTGCAGGACGCCGGCCACGATGGCGGAGGCGACGTCGTCGATGTAGACGAAGTCCCGGACGATCCCGCCGTCCTCGTAGACCGGGATGGACTGGCCGGCCCTGGCCAGGCGGGCGAAGAGGGAGACGATACCGGTGTAGGGGTTGATCAGGGACTGGCCGGGACCGTAGACGTTCTGGAGCCGGTAGAGCACCGGGGTGACGCCGAAGGAGCCGCACCAGGAGGTCACAAGGTTCTCCTGGCAGAACTTGGTGGCGGCGTAGACGTTGGCCGGGGAGGCCTTGACGGCGGTGGAGGACTGGACTGAGGGGGTCAGTCCCGAGAAGTCCCACTGCCCGGACTCAAGCATCGCGTGGGTGCGCTGACCGGGGTAGGAGGGACGTCCCTCGGCGTCGGTCCACTGCCCCTCGCCGTAGACGGCTCGGGAGGAGGCCAGGACGATCTTCTCCGGGCGCATCTCGTGGCGCACGAGTGCGTCGAGCATCTGGGTGGTGCCGACGACATTGACGCTCGCGTGGCGGGAGGCCTCGGTGAGGGACTGGCCGGTCCCGGTCTCCGCTGCCAGGTGGACGATGACGTCAGGGACGATGTCGGTCAGGAGCGCATCCCAGTCCTTGGCGACGGCGACGTCCAGGCGGCGGAGCTCCACACGCTCGTCGAGCTCAGCGGGGCGCTCCTGGGACGGGTGGATCTGCGGGTGCATGTTGTCCAGGGCCACGACGCGGTCGAAGGCGTCAGCCAGGTCACGCGAGATCGCGCAGCCGATGAATCCGGCACCACCTGTCACGAGGCAGGTACGGGTCACGAGGGTCTCCCTTGGTTAGTCGAGTCGGGTCGACGGGACGTGCTCGCACACGTCACGCAACGACCCCATCACTATTCTCAGCGCTGCCGGAGCCGATGGTGCCGGCAGATGCCGTTGCCTTCGACACGCCGGCGGGTCGCACGCCACTATCGGTGATCAGGAAGGAGATCTCAGCGCTCGGCCTCGGAGACCTCGGGTCGCCAGCTCATGCCCTTGAAGGCCTTGGTGAAGAAGTCGACGACGATATCGGAGACCTTCACCAGCCCAACGGACAGGGCAAGGATGATGACGCACTCGGCGGCCAGCAGCATGTAACGCTGGATCGGGAAGAACCCGTAGACGTCGATTCGCTGAATCACCTGCCAGATCACCACGTGGTGGACGAGGAAGATCGGGTAGGAGTACTTCGCGATGAGGCTGACGAAGGCCCGCACTGGCTGGATCGCCACGTAACGGCCGACGACCACAAGGATGAGGAAGGCCGAGATTCCCACGATCGTGGTGCCCACGTCCTCGGGAATCTGCTCGGGGAGCATGGCGGAGACGGCCAGAACCGCCGCCGCCGGAATGATCGTGGCCCAGTGAACCCTGCGGACGTAGAGGACGAAGTAGCTGCCGAAGGCCAGCTCGGGGAGCCTGGTGGTGAGGACCATGGCCGAGGGGTAGCCCGGGAAGTAGCGCGGCATGATGACCACGGTCGCGACGTAGGCCGCCAGAATCACCACGCCGGTGATGACCGGGAAGCGGTCAATGCCCCACAGCAGCAGAGGGAAGACGACGTAGTACAGGAGAATGAAGCCGAGGAACCACTCGCCCAGCAGGTACATCGTGGTGACGCCAAAGTTGGAGACCAGCCCGTCGATCCCCAGCAGCGTGAAGATGAAGGACCTCGCCGGGGCGGCGTTGGGCGGCCGCCCGTTGTAGATGAGAACGTAATAGAGCGTCCCCAGAACCCAGGCGGTCCAGAACATCGGGTAGATGTTGAGGAAGCGTTTCCAGTAGAAGCGCTTGAGGTTGATCGGCCGCCGGTAGGTGAGGGTCAGAGCCGCACCGGAAATGATGAGGAACAGGGAGACACCTAGGGCACCCACATAGATACCGAAGGGCTGGAAGGTCAGAACGTACCCACCCCCGTGATCACGGAGGTGGAAGTTGAAGTGAGTTAAGACGATGAGCAGCGTTGCCAACGCCCGGATGAGGTCCAGGTAGAAGATCCTGGGTCTCTTCCTCTTCCCGGGCGCGGCCGGCTGTGTGGCGGCCACCGGTGCTGCGGCCTCAGTCATCTCACGATACCTCTAACCTTGCGGTACACGGTTTTCATCGGCCCTTTCAGCGGAGCCGGTACCCACGGACCCACCTTTCCCTTGACACCCTTGGCCTGCTCCTTGACGCTGTCCTTGATCCGTTGACGGGTGGTCCGCTGGTCCCGGATCATTCCCACCATCTCCATCTCCGTGCCCCTGCCCCAGTAGTCGCCGATGGCGGAGGTCAGGTCGCGCACGTAGAAGGACAGGTTCGTCAGCTCGATGCTGGCGAAGGAGTCGGAGAAGAGCCAGCCGCAGTAGTAGCCGGATCCCTGGGCGACATATCCGTGGGCGCGCTCGATGGCGTGCATGATGGTGCCGTCGATGGGGCAGGGCTCGGGCGGGAACTCCTCCCACTGCCAGTCGTGGTCGAACAGCGGCTTGAGGGCCTTGGGACGGAACCAGAACATGGACCCCAGCGGGGCGATGGGCTCCTTACCCGGGTCGAGGGGGACGTCGATCCCCAGCTCGTGCAGGAGTGCCTTGGTGCGGTCGAAGTTGGGCCCCCAGCCGAAGCTGTAGACCGGGAAGTAGTCGGCGTGGTTCGGCGCCGTGGGAGCCAGGAAGCCCAGGCGCGGCTCGGCGTCGAAGGTGGCGATGACGTTCTTGACGAAGTCGCGTGTGGGCAGCAGGTTCTCGAAGCACTTGTAGGCGAAGCCGTCGCCCACCGAGTACGGGTAGAGCTGAGTGACCTTCTTGTCATGGGTGTAGCACACGACGTCGTAGTTCTGGACGACGTCCTTCCATGCCACGAGGAAGGGGGCGACGTCGCGTCCTCGGTTCTCCACGAGACGCACCTCGATGTTGTAGGGCAGCCCCTCGCAGACGGCCTTGACCTGCTCCACCTTCTCCGGGCTGGAGGTGCTCAGGAAGATGTCAATGCCCTCGGGCATATTGCGGATGTACTTGAGCGTGGGCTCGACCAGCTCCATGTAGTACAGATGCGCGATGAGAGCGACCTTCTGCTTCCTGGGCTCGCGGACGACCGTCTGCGTGGGCAGGACGTAGGTGAGCTGGAGGTTCTTCACCACGTCCGCCATGTTCATCGAGCGCAGGGCGTTGTCCCAGATGAGATTCGTGTCGTAGTCCGTGTGATCGCGCAGGTAGGCGTAGAGCTCGGCGCTGGACTCACCCACGGATTGGTTCAGAACGTCGTCGTAGGGACGGAAGAAGGAACGGCGCTTGAAGATGGGGCAGCGCTTGTCCCTGATCATCTCGACCGGGGCGAAGAGAATCGGGCAGAAGGTGAAGCCCTCCAGATCCTCGGTGTTGACGTAGACGTCAGACTTGAAACCGAGACGTTCGAATCGTTGGGTGAAGGGCACCTCATGGAGGCCCACCGACTGCTCGTAGCCGTTGATCTCGGGCATCTCATCCCAGTAGTCCTGGAAGGCCTTGGAGGTGACTAGGGAGCGGCGGTAGGCATGGAAGTGGGACTGGAGGTGGCGAGGCAGGTAGCCCTCAAGGGCGTAGCCGAAGGGGTCGAAGGCGACCTCGTGGAACCAGGTGATGCCCCAGAAGTCGATGTTTCGGCCGGCCATCTCGGTGAACATCTCCTCGAAGGGGTACACCGGTCCCATGATGGTGGCGTTGAACAGGACGATCTCATCGAACTCGGCGAGTCTCTTCCAGCCGTAGGAGCCCAGGGCCGTCTTGTAGGCCCAGACGTCCAGCCCCTTGTTCTCCCGCAGGATGATGTTGTCCGTGAAGACGCTCAGCTTGGCGTAGCTCTTGGCGGTCAGCTCGCCGTTGACGACGATGACCAACTCGGAGAGGTTCTTGACCATGTCGGCGAGCAGGGTCTCCACATAGGAGTCCACGATGCCCTGAGCATCGAAGAAGAAGAAGATCCCGAGTCGCTTCGGGTCCTCGCCAAGCGTTGCCATGATGTCCCTTCTGGGCAGTGGTTCGGGCCGCTTAACGCGGCAGAAGAAAGAACGGAGGAATGATGCAGTCTCTCAGGGAGTGTCAGCTCGCGCTTGAGGCGAGGATACGGCGGATCTTCGTCGGATCCCCCCATACACCGGGCGAGTCGTAGGGCCGGTCCGGGAAGGCACCGTACTCCAGGGTGATATCCAGGTTGTTCTCACGAATGTATGTCTCGACGCGCTCGGCCAGGGTCATGGGCTCGCCGGTGCAGGCGTTGATGATGCCATCGACCTCGGTCTGGTCGACGATCGCGGCGATCTGCTCACCCAGGCCATCCACGGAGATGAAGTCGTAACGGTTCTTACCGGTGGTGAAGGGGAAGGTGGTACGCCCCTCCTCCGCGGCGGCCAGGAGCTTGGAGAAGATGGAGTTGCCGAACTTGTCGTCGCCGACGATGTAGTAGGCGCGGATCCACTGGGCCACGGCGTCGTGCGCCTGGGCGGACAGGAAGGTGGCCTCCCGCAGGGCGTTCTTGGCGATGCCGTAGAGGGAGGCGGGGTTGCAGGGGACGGTCTCGTCGATGGCGCCCTCCCAGTAGCCGACCTCGTGCATGGTGCCCATGACGGCGAGCTGGGGCAGTCCGCCGGCGTAGAGGTTCTCGATGAGGTGGAAGTGCTTGGCCAGGTCGTCCAGGTGCGCGTGGGAGGCGTGCTTGAAGCCGTCACGCCAGGCCAGGTGCAGGACGACGTCGGGGCGTCCCATCTGGTCGTAGATGTCGGCGTCGCCGGAGAAGAGGTCGAGAGCAATTTTCTCCGCCCGGTCGTCGACGCCGTCGAGCCGCAGGTCGAGGGCCTTGACAGCCAGGTCCCGTTTCAGCAGCGCGGTGACGACGTGGCGGCCGATGTAGCCGCCGGCTCCAGTGACGAGAACTGTCTTTGCCATGGCTCAGAATCCTAACAGGTGGGCACCGTGCGACGAGCCGGGGACGACGCGGACGGGCGGGAGGCTCGTCACGAGTCGGAGCCGGGCCGCAGGAACCACCGGTGACGCAGGTGCCCGTTGAGGGACCTTGCGGCGCCCTTGACGCCGTCGGCCACTCCTCTCCCCCCATCGGTGACGTAGCGATAGGCGGGCTTGAGGGCACCGGCCACCTCCGGGTGGCGCACGTCGACGTAGGAGCGCACTCGCGGCCCGAGACCGGCCTTGGGACCGAACCGGGCCTGGAGGAACCTCACCTGGTCATCGGTGTAGGCCGGCAGGTCAGCAGTGACGGCCCGCTGCTTGTAGGCCAGGGAGCCGTAGAGGCGTGCCGCCCAGGTGGGGGTGAGGACCTCGCGGGGGTGGAAGCCGCTGGACATGGCCGCGTAGACGGTCAGCCGCTCGAGCACCTCGGCGGCGCGGGCGCGTTGCAGGCGCTCCACCGCCTGCTCGGGACCGGCAGCGGCCTGCTCGGTCAGGCGCACGAGCTCCTTGGCCCCTTCACTCAGTGTGCGTAGCGCCTCGGGGCGGGCCAGGAGCATGGCGCCGACCGGCATCGCCGGGGCGACCGGGTCCAGGGCCGCCGTCAGACCGAGCCGGCGGGACAGTGCCTCGGCGGCGCCTGCCAGACCGTCCCACTGGGGGCCGCCGTGGGGCTGGCCGATGTGGCAGGCGGAGGGCATGACCACACCGAGGCTGGGGTGGCGCGTGAAGAGGTCGATGAGGCCGGCCACGTACCCCTGTGAGGAGAGCAGGCAGTCCAGGACCTGGCGACGGGCCACGTCTCCGGCCCGGTCCGCAGAGCCGGTCAGGGGCCCGGCGTTGATCGCGAGGACCAGGTCAACACCGTCAGCACTGCCGGTCTCATCGGCCCCGTCAGCTCCGGCGTCTTCTGCGCGCCCGGGATCCCACAGGTCTTCGCACTCGGTGAGGAAGGCGATGGTGCCGCGCGGGTCGAGGTCGCGGACCGCGCGGAAGATCACGCCGGACTCCCCGGGCTCTGCGTCATCAGCCTTCGCCCGACGGCCGGTGACGCGCTCCAGGTCGGCGGCATCCAGCGGTGCGGGAGAGGTGACCACCATTCGCCAGTGCGCCGGCAGACTCGCCAGGCGCTCCGGGAGGCGGTCCGCCTCGGCACGCTCGATCTCCTCTCTCCCGGCGGGAAGGTGGACGACGACGCAGCCCGAGAGCTCCGGCGTCGGCGGTTGCGCCTGGACGGGCTCGGTGATGACCTCGGTGAGTCCGGCGTTGACGATGAGGTCGCGGGCGGTGGCGGTGTGGACGACGTCGGCCAGGATGAGGTCCTCGCTGTAGCCCTCCTGTGCGGCGGCGGTCAGCAGGTCCCCTCCGACGACGGCCTGCCGGTCCTGGTGGAGCGGGTCGTGGAAGAAGGCTCGGCGCTTGAGCAGGGGGCATCCGTCAGCCAGCAGCGCGTGGGCCTCCTCGATGGCCGGGTTGTCCGAGCCGTAGCGGTCCACGGGGAAGGCCACCTCGTAGGTGTGGCCGAGGCCGCTGAAGTAGTCGGTGAAGCGTGACTCGTGCCACTGGATGGAGTCGCGGTAGGAGGCGACCTGCGGCATCTGCTCCCAGTACTCCCGGAAGGCGGGGTCCGTCAGGAGCCTACGGCGCACCGCGATCCAGTGGGACTGGATGTGGCGGGGCAGCTCACGCCTGGCGAGGAAGGGGTGGGGACGCATGGTGTCATGCTCGGTCATGCCCCAGAAGGAGATGTCGCGCCAGTCCTCGGCCCGGACGAGGACGTCCTCCCAGGGCCGCACGGGGGCGTAGTAGGTGTGGTTGGTCAGGATGATCTCGTCGAAGTCTGCGAGTCGGTCCCAGCCGAGGTGCTCCAGGCCCGCGCGATAGGCACCGACGTCGAGCCCCTCGTTGGGGCGCTCAAGAATCTCGTCGCAGGTGTCCTCCAGCCGGGCCCGGTCGGCGTCGCTGATGGGCGAGTTGGAGACCAGCAGGATGTGCTCCGCATGGGGGCGCAGGGAGGCCAGAGCACGGGGGACGTAGTCACGGACACGGTTGTGAGGATCGAAGTGGAAGTAGATGATTCCGCGGTTTCCTCGGGTCACGTGGGTCCTCCCCCGGCTAAGCTGGTCAGAGCGAGCGAATCAGAACAGGTGAACGCTGGTGTTGTAGGTAAACGCCGGCGCTTCGGGCGAACACTGTTCTAGAGGCTGATGTTCTAGAGGCTGATCTGTGCGGCGGTCGCGGCGTCAGTCTCTCACGCCGGGCACCGTCGGCACCGATCCGGGTGAGCAGGAAGCGGGGTCGAACTCCCCATGAGAGAGCCCGACCCCGCCGTGATCGGCGCCTGAGCAGATGGCTGCACCGACGCCGTCGGGACAGCGCGTCTACCCGAAGTACCGGTCGATCATGGCTGCCAGGTCGTTGCCGTAGTTGCGGGCGGTGGCCCAGCCGGTGCGCTGGGGGTTCTCCTGGATGCCCAGGTGCTCGACGTAGACGGCCGACCCCTTGCGCACATAGGTGAAGCGGGGGTCGACCAGTGAGCGGGAGAGCTTCTGGGGAGTGGCGCTCGCGTCGGCGTATGCCCTCAGGTGCTGCACCTGGGCTCGCAGCCCGATCTGGACGCTCGGGAAGGAGGCGCCCGCGGCGCCCCCACCGGTGGCTCCCAGCCCTCCGAAGTTGAACTGCTGGGCTGAGACGTCGCCTCCGGACTGGAGCCAGGCGGTCTCCTTCATCACCTGGGCAAAGAGGAGCTCAGGGCTGACGCCCTCGGCCACCGCCTCGTCATAGAGGGTGGTGAAGAAGCTCTGGGCCGTAGCGGCCCCGCCCTGGGACAGGGTGCCGGACGGGTAGGCGTGCCCCGAGCTGTTATAGGTGGAGACCATTGTGTCAATGACCTGCTGCCTGCTCGCTGTGGGCGATGCCAGGACCGGGTGCAGCCCCTCGTAGCCCTGCCAGGCGCCGCCAGCGGCGAAGGTGGACCAGCGGCCCTCGATCTTCACGCGGCCGGTGACCATGGCCCCGCCCTTGGAGGCGTCCAGGTAGTACCAGCTGCCGCCGTCGGCCACCCAGCCCGTGGCCATGGCGCCGTCGGACGTCAGGTAGTACCAGCTACCGCTATCGCTGACCCAGCCCGTGGCCATCGCGCCACCCTTGGAGGCGTCCAGGTAGTACCAGCTGCCGCCGTCGGCCACCCAGCCCGTGGCCATGGCGCCGTCGGACGTCAGGTAGTACCAGCTACCGCTATCGCTGACCCAGCCCGTGGCCATGGCCCCGCCCTTGGAGGCGTCCAGGTAGTACCAGCTGCCGCCGTCGGCCACCCACCCGGTGGCCATGGCACCATCGGCCCCCAGGTAGTACCAGTGGTTGGAGTCGAACAGCCAGCCGGTGACCATGGCGCCGTCGGACGTCAGGTAGTACCAGTTGCCGCCGTCACTGACCCAGCCGGTGGCCATGGCCCCTCCCTTGGAGCCGTCCAGGTAGTACCAGCCGCCGGCGTCGCGAAGCCAGCCCGTGGCCATGGCCCCACCCTTGGAGGCGTCCAGGTAGTACCAGCCGCCGCCGTCACTGACCCAGCCGGCGACCTTGGCACCGCCGGCCCCCAGGTAGTACCAGGAGCCGGACTCTGACTTCCAGGCGCTGGCACCGTTGATCTGCTGCTGGGCGATGGTGCGGATCGTGCCGAGCTTGGAGTAGCCGACGTTTCCGGGACAGGTGGTGTAGCCGACGTCGCGGTGCCCCAGGATGCGGGGCATCGAGATGGTGGAGCCGGCCTGGTATCGCTCGGTGGTCCACACGTGCAGGCCCGCCCAGCCGTTGGCGTCCGTGACGCCGGCTCGCTTGAGGAACCAGCCGGCCATCTTGCCCACGGAGCTCAGCTGCGTGTCCGAGGGGCTGACGCTGCTGTAGTCACCCATCATGGACAGGCCCATGGTGCCGGTGTTGACGCCTCGGGCGTGCGCTCCGACGCTCATCCTGCCGGCGGGCGCCGTCGTGGAGCCGGAGCGCCCCTCGAAGACGGTGCCGTACTTGTCGATGAGGAAGTTGTATCCGATGTCGCCCCAGTCCAGGGTGACCGCGTGGTAGTAGTAGATGCCCCGCACGATGGAGGCGGACTGGCCGGCTGAGTAGCTGTTGGTTCCCGCGGTGTGGTGGACGACGACGTGGCCGGCGCTCGCGTAGTCGGGGTCCCAGCTCATGTAGGAGGGGTTGGCGCCCCACTCGCCTCGGGTGGTGACCGGTACCGGCAGGCCGTTGGCGGTCGTCGCTGCCGGCAGCACCGTCGCCTGGAGGTCCGCGGGCCTGATCAACGACGACGTCGCCGTCGCAGTCGCCGAGTGCGCCGGTTCGACAGAGCCTCCCGGCACCCCGGACTGGCCCGGCTGGAGCGGTGAGGCGGCGTCGGCGTCCTCGATGACCGGGGTCGGTGCGGCCTCGGTGGTCTTGAGGTCTGCCGCGTCCAGGACCTCCTCCCCCTGGGGCTGGGAGGGCACGAGGGCCAGCTTCAGGCCTGCGGGCAGTGAGCCGCCGACGACGGAGGCCTGGATCGCGTCGGCCCCGCCGGTGACGAACTCGCCGGTGCCGGAGGTGGTGCGGTCGTCGCGTCCGGCGTCAGCCGCCTCATTGAGGTACCAGGGCGACCAGGTGCCGTTCTCGCGGACGCGCAGGTAGATGCGCACGCCCTCGGGCAGGTCGGCGCTGCCGGTCCAGGTGAATCCTGCGACGAGGAAGTGGTCGACCTCGAGCGGGTCGGTGAGGAGGGTGGCGTCGGCCTGCGGGTCGGTGGCGGCGGGCAGGATCGAGGGGGTTCGTCCTCCGGTCGCGCCCGCGGCCCGGGCGACGGCCTGGCGAACGGTGCCTCCCGCGCCGGTCACTGGCTTCAAAAGCACTGAGGTGCCGGCGTCGCCGCTGGTGCTGCTGGCCCCGTCAGTCGACGGAGTCGACGTCTCAGTGCCCGCCGGTGAGTCATCGCCGCCCCCTGAGCTCGGGGAGGTCTGGGCGTCGTCGAGGCCCGACTGGGCGATCTCGGTGGCCTGCCCGCTGGAGGTGGTCAGGTCGAGGATCTGGACCGGGGTGGGGCCGTCGCTCTGCCCGACGGACTGCCCGGCGGAGTCCGCGCCGGAGGCACTGCCAGATCCTCCGGTCGAGCCACCGGAGTCGGCGGCCTCGGGGGCGGCGGCGGCCGCGGGGACCAGGCTCGACAGGAGCAGCGGAGTCAGGGCAACCAGCCCGGTGACCCGGTAGGCGAGCAGGCGAGCACGGCAACCACTGCGGGTGCGACGACCACTGGGACGATGACCGCAGCGAGGGAGGATGCGGCCCAGAGCACGAGGGACTTTCATGGGGTTCCTATGGAGGTGATGCCGACTGGCGCCGATCAGGCCTCACCACCACAGCCGCCGGCACCGCTCCCTCGAGATGCACGATATTTAATTCCTGAATAGTTTCCGAGAGATTAATGATAGTTTACTGATAATTTTGGGAGGTTCTGCCGCCACTGCTCACTCCCCCGGGCCCCACCACCGCCCAGGCCACCGCGCGAACTGCATCTTTTCCTGACAGATCAAGGTTTCGCCACGCCACGGCTCTTCCGTTGCAATCTGATTTCGCCACCGTGGACGAAATCCGCGCGCTGGAGTCCGCGCAGAAGTCCGCAGGAGTCAAGGATGAAGAACCACGGGCCCTCGTGAGCCCATCGGTCCCGTGGGTTCCTGCGAGATCCTGTGGCATGATGGCGTCGGCCATGACGGGCGCCCAGCGCCCGCAGTTCCCACTCATCGGAGCGAGTTCTATGCACGTCCTTATCACCGGAGGCGCCGGCTTCATCGGCGCCAACTTCGTCCACCAGACCCTGGTGCGCCACCCCGACGCCACCGTCACCGTCCTGGACAAGCTCACCTACGCCGGGAACAAGGGCTCGCTGGCGGACCTCGACGACCGCGTCAGCCTCGTCGTCGGAGACATCGCCGACGCCGACGTCGTCGACCCTCTCGTGGCCGACGCCGACGTCGTCGTCCACTTCGCTGCCGAGTCCCACAACGACAACTCGCTGCGCGACCCCTCCCCCTTCATCCAGACCAACCTCGTGGGCACCTTCACCCTCCTGGAGGCTGCGCGTCGCCACGGGACGCGCTTCCACCACATCTCCACCGACGAGGTCTACGGCGACCTGGAGCTGGACGACCCGGCCAAGTTCGAGCCGACGACGCCCTACAACCCCTCCTCCCCCTACTCCTCGTCCAAGGCCGGCTCCGACCTGCTCGTGCGCGCCTGGGTCCGCTCCTTCGGCCTGGAGGCCACGATCTCCAACTGCTCAAACAACTACGGGCCCTACCAGCACATCGAGAAGTTCATCCCCCGCCAGATCACCAACCTCATCGACGGCGTGCGTCCCAAGCTCTACGGCGCCGGTGAGAACGTGCGCGACTGGATCCACGTCCTGGACCACAACGACGCCGTGTGGGACATCGTCGAGAAGGGCCGCATTGGCGAGACCTACCTCATCGGCGCCGACGGCGAGAAGAACAACAAGCAGGTCGTCGAGCTCATCCTGGAGCTCATGGGCTACGAGCCCGACGACTACGAGCACGTCGCCGACCGCCCCGGCCACGACATGCGCTACGCCATCGACAACTCCAAGCTGGTCCAGGAGCTCGGCTGGTCCCCGAAGTTCACCGACTTCCGCTCCGGTCTGCAGGCGACCATCGACTGGTACCGGGACAACGAGGCCTGGTGGCGCCCGCTCAAGGCCGAGGTCGAGGCCAAGTACGCCGCCCAGGGGCAGTAACCGAGCAGCGTCGCCTCCCGTGACGTGTGGGGCCCTCTCTTCAGAGGGCCCCACACTCGTCCGCCCAGAGCCCGCCCGGACCGGTCCGTCGCTAGACGTATGAGACGGCCGGGTAGGTGAGATAGGCCAGGCGGGCGGCGTTGGCCCGCGAGCGCCGCAGCCCCGACTGGATGACCCCGAGCATCATCCACAGGAATCCCAGGGTCACCAGGCCGATGCTCAGGAAGAGGGTGGGGAAGCGCGGGACGTTGCCGAACTCCAGGAAGTGCCACACGACCGGGACGCCCAGGACGATGGCGAGGAACCAGGTGAGGAACCCCAGGGTGCCGTAGAAGAGGATGGGGCGCTCGTCGCGCACGAGTCGGGCGATGAGGCCCAGGATCTTGAACCCGTCGGAGAAGGTGTTGAGCTTGGACTCCGTGCCGGCGGCGCGCTCCTTGAAGCCGACTGGGACCTCGATCTGGGGCACGCGCAGGGTGGCGGCGTGAACCGTCAGCTCGGTCTCGATCTCGAACTCGCGGCTCATGGCGGGGAAGGACTTGACGAACCGGCGCGAGAAGA
Source organism: Actinomyces viscosus (assembly GCF_900637975.1). Classification (NCBI taxonomy): domain Bacteria; kingdom Bacillati; phylum Actinomycetota; class Actinomycetes; order Actinomycetales; family Actinomycetaceae; genus Actinomyces; species Actinomyces viscosus. The sequence goes on from NZ_LR134477.1 coordinate 1,775,697, forward strand.
CGCGGTAGCCGGAGAGCATGTCGGTGACGTGGGTGCCGAAGACCCGGGAGGTCAGGCGGTTGAAGGCCTTGTTGCCAGCCTCGTGGCCGGGCCGGTAGGAGCTCTTCTCCTGCACGTCGCGGCGCACGCCGAGGACATGGTCGTAGGGGCCCTCCAGGAGAGTCTCGATCATGCCGGGCAGCGCGGCGGCCTCGTAGGTGTCGTCCCCGTCGATCATGACGTAGATGTCGGCCTCGACGTCGGCGAAGGCCCGGCGGACCACGTTCCCCTTGCCCTTGCGCTCCTCACGGCGGACGATGGCGCCGGCAGCGGCTGCGACCTCGGCGGTGCGGTCGGTGGAGCAGTTGTCGTAGACGTAGACGTGCATCGTGGGAACGGCCGTCAGAAGGTCGGTGACGACCTTTCCGATCGCGCCCTCCTCGTTGTAGCACGGGACGATCGCTGCGATGTCGAGGTTGGAGAGATCCACCTGGTTCCAATCAGGACGGGAGCCGAGCAGGCGCTATTCTAGCGGCACCCGTCCCGAGGCCGGTGATTCTGCTGGTGGTGCGGGTGCTGATGCGCTCTTTCTGCGTCCCCGGACTGGAGATCAACGCCCGTGCCACTGTCTTCGCCCCAGCCCTCCTCCCGTCGATCCGATCGCCCCGGTGCCCCCGCGGGGTCCTCACCGGGGTCCTCACCGGGGTCCTCACCGGGGTCGACGCAGGGGCCGCCGAGTGGGAGCCGTCGCCGTCGTCGGGCGGTGGTGGCTGTGCTCTTCGCGATCGTCTTCGCGGCGGTGGATGCCGCCTCCCAGGTGGTGGGCCGGTTCCAGTCGGAGTCCGGGGTGATCCTCAGGACCTCCTTCGGTCCGGTGCGGCTCCTGGCGGCTCTGGTTCTCAGCGGCGCCGTGTGCTGGGGCTTCCTGGCGCTGGTCGATCTCACCGAGCAGCGTCGGGCTCGCGGGTCCCGCAACGACGACGGCGAGCCGTCAGGCAACGGGACGCCGGGCTCGGTGACCCCGGGCACGGGGAGGCCGGCCCGCCGGCACCTGGCGCTGACGGCCTTCCTGGTGCCGTTGGTGTGCTGGTCCTTCCTGTACGCGCACCTGTGGCCGATGGCCTCGATGAACGACACGGCCTGGATCCTGCGCAACCCCACCGGCGCCGGGGCCCAGCATCCCATCACCTACACCCTGACGGTCGGGGGCCTGTTCCGGCTGGGGCGCCTGGTCGGGGGCGACGTGGTCGGCGTCGTGCTGCTGTCGGTGGGGCAGATGCTGCTGTGGGCGGCCTGCGTGAGCGTCGTCGTCGTCTTCCTGGACCGCAGGGGCGCCTCACGTCGGATGAGCGGGCTCCTCATCGCCTACTGCGCACTCATGCCGCTCGTGGCCGACTACTCCTTCGCCGTGGTCAAGGACGCCGCCTTCTCCCTGTTCGCCACCCTGCTCATCCCGGTGCTGCTGGTGGTGCGCGCCAGCGCCGGGCGGGTGCTGCTGAGCGGTCGCGGCGCCATGGTGGTCGTGGCGGTGCTGGCCGGCTTCGCGCTCATGCGCAACAACGCCCTGCCGGTGGTCCTGGTGATCCTGGCGCTGGTGGTGTGGTGGTCGCGGGCCCACCTGCGCCGGGCGGTGGCGGTGAGCGCCGTCGCCCTGGTGCTCATCGTCGTTCCACCGGCCGCGACGGCGCAGTCCGCGCATGCCGAGGAGGCGCTGGGGATCCCCTTGCAGATGGTCGGCTACACCCTGGTCCACGACGCCGACTGCCTGCCGCAGGACAGCCGGAGGGTCTTCGACGCCGTCCTGGAGCCGGCCGTCTGGAAGCAGGTCTACCGGCCCACCAGCGTCGACCCCGTCAAGGACGCCGAGGCCTTCAACACCGCCTACCTCGATGCGAACCGCGGCCGGTTCCTCTCCGCCTGGGGCCGGGCGCTGGTGGCCTGTCCCCGCCCCTTCGTCACCGGTTTCCTCATCCAGACCGCCAACCTGTGGCGCTTCGACGCCGACCCGATCCGCACCGACGGGCAGTCCCGCTTCGTCTCCGCGGTCTCGAACTACCCGGCCGACCGGGAGCGCCTGATCCGCAGCTACGCCAGCGCCGGCGTGGTCAACCACTCGCTCCTGCCCCGGCCCCTGCGCCCGGTGGGCGACGCCGTCGTACGGGCGATGGAGGCCACGCCGGGCCAGGGGACCTGGATGTGGGTGATGGCGCTGAGCGTCACCGGATTCGTCTACGCCCGCCGTCGCGAGTGGGTGGCGATCTACACCCCCATGATCCTGCTGTGGGCGACGCTCTTGATCGCGGCGCCCACCGTCACACCGTTCCGCTACATGGCGCCCGTCATCATGGTGGTGCCGATCGGGCTCGCCGTCCTGCTGGGGACCGACCGGACGGCCTGGGAGCCGGCAGCCACGCACGACACCCCTCACGATTGATACCGCATCTCGGGGAAGTTTCAGCTGCGTCTGGGCGAGGACCTCCATCGACGTCTGGCGATGGAGGCGGCGGAGCAGTCCATCAGCTTGAATCAGTATGTTGTGAGAAAGTTGGCCGCGGCCTCGTGAAGCGCCCTTTTCTCATCACAGACAGGAGACTCCCATGATCCGTATCGTCGCCACCTTCCACGTCCGTCCCGACGCCGTGGAGGAGTTCCGCGCGCTCGCGGGCGAGCTCGTCAAGGGCTCACGGGCGGAGGAGGGCAGCATCGCCTACGACCTGTGCGTGGCCCGAGACGATGCGACCTCCTTCGTCGTGCTTGAGACGTGGCGCGACGACGCGGCAGTCGATGCCCACAACGCCTCGGAGCACTTCACGAGCCTGGTTCCCCAGCTGGTGGACCTGTCCGCCGAGCCGCCCTCGGTGGTCCAGTACGTCGAGGCCTGAGCACGAGGCTGCCGGTGACCGCCGGCCGCATCAGTCGCAGGCGGTGATGCGCCACAGGGAGACGCCGCCCTCGGAGTCGATGAGCTCGAGGCCCTCGGTGGGCAGCTGCGTCAGGGGCGCGTCCCAACGCAGCGGGGCGGCGCCGGTCGCCGAGCCCGAGGCGGTGGCATCCGAGCTGCTGTAGAAGTACCTCGCACCCAGGCGGTCAAGAAGCATGCAGGTCTGGGAGCCCGTCCGCCCCAGGGCGGGCCAGGCGGAAACCAGCTCAGACTCCGGGGTTCCCGGTGCGGCTTCGGCGCGCGTCGGGTAGACGACGTGGACCCCGCCCAAGGACCACAGGTGGGCGGCTCCCCTCGACGGTGCCCCCAGGACGACGGCGTCGTCGGGCAGCACGCTCCGGGAGCGCTGGATGAGGGTGATCGCGTCCTTGGTCAGCAGGGTCCCGTACTGGATGCGCTGCGGGTCGTAGACGGAGGCGACGAGGTTGCGCTCCAGGGGAACCCGCGCCGCCACCGGCAGCAGCACAACCGCCACGAGAACGGCCGCGGCCGTCCGCCCCGGCCGCGCCCCGTGGACCCGCGCCGCCCTCCGGCGCAGCTCCTCCCACAGGCGCAGTCCGGGCCTCCCGGCAGCCGCCTGGGCCATGAGGACGAGGGCGGGAAGCATGGCGAGCGGGGCGATCCGGGCCTTCTGCAGGTACCAGGGCGAGCCGAGCTGACGACCGGCCCACTGGGGCCCTCCCACCAGGGCCAGGAGGAGGAGCACCATGAGCCACATGACGAGCCAGGGGCGCTGCTGCCGCGAGCGCGCCGACCAGGCCGCCCCCAGGGTGAGCAGACCGATCAGGATCCCGACGGGCACGGTGGCCCCCGGCACCGCCCCGTACATCGGCAGGTCGATGAGTGCCTGCCCCAGCGTCGCCACGGCTCCGGCCACTCCCCCGGCGGGACGCCGGTAGCCCAGGACGGAGGCCAGCGAGCTGCGCATGATCCAGGCCCCGACAACCAGGACCAGCACGGCCACGACCGCTCCGGCCACGACAAGGGCCCGGCCGCCACGGCTGCCGGCGCTGCGGCGCCACAGGGAGGCGACGGCGTCGGCCAGGAAGGGCAGGGTCAGAACCGCCAGGTTGAACAGGCCGGTGCCGTGCGCGGCCACCACGCCGCCGGCGGCGGCCAGGGCGAGCACTACCAGCGTCAGGTGACGGCGCCGCGACGCCGTCCCCCGGCGCAGCAGGTCGTAGAGCACGAGAACGCCGGGAAGGCCCAGGACGCTCAGGGCGTAGGGCCACACTGACAGGGAGGTCATGAGCAGTAGCGGGTAGCTCACCACTGCGGCACTGAGTGCCAGCACCGCGGCCACCGCGCAGACCCGTTGCCGCCGGCCGGCGCCGTCGCCGGCCGGCTCGCAGGCGGTATCGAGACCGGTGACCCCGGCGAGCAGACCCAGGAGCCCCAACGGCCAGGCGACCGCGGTCAGGGCCAGGACCCCGGCGGTGCTGACGACGGCCGGGCCGCCCGGGGCCAGCGCCAGGATCCCGTGCCAGACCGTGGGGTAGTAGACGGCGCTGCCCGAGTAGAGGGCGGACAGGCCTCCCAGCATCGAGGCATTGCCCCCCTCGCGGATGGCTGCCACCGCATTGAGGTGGAAGGTGGCGTCGAAGGCCTGCGCGGGGTAGCCGGGTCCGGGCAGGGCGGAGAGGATCGCCCCGGCCGGTACGACGACGGCCACGGCGAGGCCGCCGGCCAGGATCAGCCGTTCGGCCCGGCTCCACGGCGTCGCTCGTCGCGCACTCCGCGGTGGGGGGCCGGCGACCAGACGGGCTCCAAGCGCCGCGATGATGGTCAGGGCGGCGGTGACCGCCCAGCCCCAGGGGCACCAGGACAGCGCGAGGCCGTGGGCGAGGATCTCCCCCGCTCCGATGATCGCCGAGCCGATGGCGGGGGCCACCGCCAGTGACGGCAGCGCCCCCAGGCGGGCCGCTCGCCCCACGACCCAGCCGGGCACGACCAGCAGTCCGGCCACGACGAGGGTGGCGGCCGCAAGGGTCCAGCCGGAGGCTCCGGCCGCTTCCCAGACCGCGGTCGCGCTCATGCCTGCCGCCGGGCTCAGGACGCCTCCCCGGTCACTTGCCTCCGCCGATGGTCAGGCGGGGCACACCGGTCCACCTGTCGGCGTCGGTGGCGCGGCGCCCGTCCAGGAGGAGCCTCAGCCCGGGCAGGTCGGCGGGGGTGAGCTCGCGGTACTCGGGGTGGTCGGCCTGGACGATGGCGACGTCGGCCTGCTCCCCAAGGTGGTAGGGGGTCCAACCGAAGCCGGCCAGCTCGTCGTCGGTGTACATGGGGTCGTGGACGAGGACCTCGGCGCCGGCCTCGCGCAGGGCCTCCACGGTGGGGAAGACGCCGGAGAAGGCGGTCTCCTTGACCTTGCCGCGGTAGGAGGCGCCCAGCACGACGACGCGCAGGCCCTCAAGCGAGCCGAGCACCTCGGTGGCCCGGCCCACCACGTAGGTGGGCATCGTGGCGTTGAAGGAGCGGGCGGTGCGCACCACCGAGGCGTCGGGGTCGGTGGACAGGTACAGGCGCGGGTAGACCGGGATGCAGTGCCCGCCCACCGCGATGCCGGGGCGGTGGATGTGGGAGTAGGGCTGGGAGTTGCAGGCCTCGATGACGCGCTCGATGTCGAAGCCGGCCTTGTCGGCGTAGACGGCGAACTGGTTGGCCAGGCCGATGTTGACGTCGCGGTAGGTGGTCTCGGCGAGCTTGGCCATCTCGGCGGCCTCGGCGGTGCCCATGTCCCACACGCCGTTGGGGCGAGGCAGGTCGTCGCGCTCGTCGAAGTCGAGGACGGACTCGTAGAAGGCGATACCGGCCCGGGTGCCGGCCTCGTCCAGTCCGCCCACGAGCTTGGGGTAGCGGCGCAGGTCGGCGAAGACGCGGCCGGTGAGAACCCGCTCGGGGCTGAAGACGAGGTGGAAGTCGGTCCCCTCCCTCAGACCGCTGATCTCCTCGATCATGGGCTTGAAGCGGCCCCGCAGGGTGCCCACGGGCAGGGTGGTCTCGTAGGAGATGAGGGTGTCCGGGGTCAGGTGGGCGGCCAGGGAGCGGGTGGCGTCGTCCATCCAGGCGAAGTCCGGCTCCCAGCTGGCGTCGTCGACGAACAGCGGCACGACGAGGACGATCGCGTCGGCCCCGGGGATGGCCTCGGCGTAGTCGGTGGTGGCGCGCAGGGCGCCGTTGCCGGTGGCGGGGCTGAGCTTGGCGAGCTTGTCGGCCAGGTGGGCCTCGCCGGGGAAGGGCTCGATGCCGGCGTTGACGGCCTCGACGACGGCGGGGTTGACATCGACCCCGATGACCTCATGGCCCTTGTCTGCGTACTGGACGGCCAGGGGCAGTCCGATCTTGCCCAGGGCGACGACGGCGATGCGCATGCGGGTTGGTCCTTCCGTGGCTTCTGGCGTGGCGGGTCCACCATACTCGTTCGTTCACGCTGCCCGGCCGGCGGCCGGGCATCCTGCCTCACTCGCCGCGCTACTGCTCCTCGGAGGGCCAGCACAGGTCGATGCGGTAGACGGCTGCGGATCCGCCCTGGTCCACGAGGGTGAAGCCGCTGGAGACGTCGACGTCGTAGAGCCCCGGGCGCAGCTTCTGGTTGTTCACGCCGTTGAAGCGCTGCGGCTCGTCGCTGTAGAAGTGGGTGATGCCATGGCGGCGCACGATCTCGCACACCTGCGGGTCGAAGTGGAGGTCACGGAAGTGCGTGCGCAGGTACAGGCCGTCGGTGTCGCTGTCCGCCTGTCCCGCGAACATCCACACCGGGCTGCGCCCGGCCAGGAAGGGGAGCATGGCGGTGCCCGCCACAGGGTCGCCCAGCACGTAGGCGTCCGGGGGGAGCTCAGTGCTCAGACGCGTGATCATGGCCATCTCCTCGGGCGAGGCCACCATACGGGACTGTCCGTACTTCGGGGAGAAGGCGCCTCTCACGTCCGCCATGACGGCGGACATGCTGCTGGCGGCCCCCAGGGCGAGAACGAGTGCTCCAACCACGACGGGGCTGCTCATGATGAGCCGGGCGGCCGAGGCCCATCCCCCCGCGTGCTTGAGCCGTTGCGGCCGGGCATCCGCGGCGTTCTCGTCGCCGTCCTGAGCACGGGCACCGGTCTGCGGGAACCACCGACGCCACCACGCCATAGACCAGCCGATCAGCGCGTCCAGCCCGAGCGAGACGAGGAGGAGCGCGGGAACCACCGTCATGGCCTTGATCCGGTGGGGGTTGTTGTAGAACACGCCGGTCATGGCCGACAGGACGGGGACCGGGGCCAGCGCCGCCAGGATCAGCAGCATGCAGGCGACCCAGGCCACCACGATGCCCCGGTGGTGCCTGCGCAGGTAGGCCAGCAGCGCACCGAGAACGCTCAGGCAGGCCATGATGATGTAGGCGGCGCGGATCTCCCAGCCGCCTCCGCCGTAGTAGAGCAGGAACGGGATGACCAGCTTGGCGAACAACGGCTCCCAGCTGCGGTCGGGGCGCCTGCCGAAGTGCGCCTGCTGCGGTCCGGGCGCCATGACGAAGACGGCGATGGCCAGAACGACGAGGATAGCGGCGCTCAGCAGGATGATGCCGCGTCGTCGGGCGGCACGGTCCTGCTGACGCACCCCCCGGATCCCGGCCAGGACGATCCCCATCCAGGCCACGGCGGCCAGGGGCCAGCCGATGATGATCGCGGTTGCCGGATGCGTGACGACCGAGCCCATGACCGCGGCGACCGGTGCCGCGAGGACGATGATCGTGCGGCGTCGGCGCCCCACGGTGACCAGCCAGGCGGCCCGACGCCAGGCGGCCACCGCCCAGGCAACGGTGGCCGGGCAGGCCGCCAGGGCCAACGCGTACGGCCACACGGCCGTGTCGGTCAGGAGCCGGATGGGGAAGATCGGGGTGAGCGCGCCGGCCCCCAGGACGAGGTACACCGAGCCCCGGATCTCCGGGAGGATGACCCGGGCCAGATAGGCCATACCGATCAGCCACACGAGCGGCACCACGAGCAGGAGGGTGTTGGTGGCCGGGACCACCTGGTCCCAGCCGACCGAGGCGAGGGTGACGATCTCGTGCCACACCATCGGGTAGAAGGAGTGGTGGCCGTCCATCCCGAACATGCCCGCGTTGCCGTCGATCATCGAGGCGTTGCCGGTGTGCTCGATGAGCCAGGCCTGGTTGTAGTGGTAGAGGGAGTCGGCGGACTGGATCGGGATGTTGGGCCCGGAGCCGGGCAGGATCGGCAGGATCATGACGATCCAGGTGACCGCGATGGCCGCCCACATCAGTCGTTGGGAACCGAGGATGGAACGGGTATCGGGCATCTCGGGCTCGCCCGGCGCCCCCATGGCGCTGGAGTACGGGGTGGGCGCCGGGAGCCCGTGAGGCGCCGGTTCGGGGGCGAACCAGGTGCGCACGGTGAGCACCTGTCCCTTGCGTCTGACCCACAGCCAGCGCCCTACGGCGACGACCGCCGCGCACAGGAGCAGGTAGGTGATGATGGTGGGCAGGTGCCACCACACGCCCAGTGCGCGGAAGACGACTCCCCCGAGCCCCATGAGCAGGAAGGTCAGCGCCGGGGCGCAGGCGATACGCGCCAGTCGGAAGCGTGCGCCGCCCGCGACGAGGAGCAGCCAGCCCGGCAGGAAGGTCGCGACGATCAGCGCGACCAGCAGTGGCAGGGCGGACATCCAGGTCACGATCCAGCTCATGCGCCGCGCACCACCGTCCGCAGATGTCGCGCCACGGCCTCGCCGGTGGCTCGCAGGGAGCGGTGGTCGCGCACCCAGGCGTGCAGCCGGCGGGCCCGGGAGGCGCCCCGGTCAGCGACCTGGTCGGCGACCTGGTCGGCCTCGTCGAGCGCCTGGCTCATGGCCCGGGCGACGTCGTCCTCGGTGTAGTCGGCCACCCACCCCAGCTCGTGGGTGGTGACGTCGTCGACGACGGGCCCCACCCCGGCGTAGACCACCGGCACCCCGCAGGCCAGGGCGGCCAGCACCTTGGTGGGGTAGGCGAAGTCATAGCCCTGCCCCGGGCGGATGGACACGAGGCTCGCGGCGGCGCCCCGCTGCCAGCGGGCGGCGTCGGAGGCATCCATGAGGCCGTGCATGACGACGGCCGGCGCGCCGTCGGGACCGGGTTCCAGCGTCGAGGCGACCTGGGCGATCTTCTCCCAGTCCGAGCCCTGCCCGATGTAGAGGATCTGCGCGGTGGGGTGGGTGCGCCGCACCTGCCCCAGCGCGGAGGCGAAGATGTCCGCTCCCTGCCATTCCGACGCCGTGCCGGCGTAGATGAGGTAAGGGCCGGTGATCCCCAGCTCGGCGCGCTCCTCGTCGGAGGGCAGCTCGCCGGCGGGCTCGAAGACGTCGGTGTCGATGCCGTTGGGAACGACCACCACGTTGCGGGCGCCCAGGGCGCGGGCGCGCTCGGCCACCTCCTCGTTGATCGCGATGACGCACCTGGCGCCCCGCATCGCGTAGGACTCGGCGGTGCGCACCACACGCACCACCGCCTCCGGTGCGCCGGTGGAGGCGGCGGCGTCGGACCACACGTCGGGGGCGTACCAGACGTAGGGCAGACGGCGCAGCGCACAGATGGTTCGCGCCACGACACCGGTCGTGGGCGGCGGCTCGACCAGGACAACATCCGGCCGGGAGGCCAGCCCCAGGCGCAGGGCCAGGGGCACATCGAAGGAGAGGTAGGGCAGGTAGCCGCGCAGGTAGCCGCTGGCGTCCCGCAGGGCGGGCCAGCGCGAGACGCGCACGCCCTGCGGGTCATCGACCTGCGGGGCCGGTTTCCCGTCGCGCCCGGGCACGGTCGTGGTCAGGGCCCGCACCGGTACGCCGTGGCGGGCCAGGGCGCGCTCGACGCCGTCGAGCCGGAAGGAGGCGGCGGCGGCCTCGGGCAGGTGGATACGGGTGGCCAGCAGCGCCCCACCTCGTGGGAACCGGGTCATGACTTCCTCTCTGTCTCGCCCAGGACCTGGGCCACGGTGCGGGCCCGGGCCTGCCAGGTCTGACCGGGCAGGACCGCGCGCATGCGGCGGCGCACGGCCTCGATCTCCTCGGGAGCCCCGCGCAGGCGGCTCAGCAGGCGGCTCAGCGCGTCGGCGTCGTAGTCCAGGACCCAGCCGATCCCCATCTCCTGGACGAGGCGACCGGTCTGGGTCCCGCGCACGGCGATGACGGGCAGCTCGTGGGCCAGGTACTCGTAGAGCTTGTAGGGGACCGCGAAGTCCCAGTAGGGATTGGGCTCGGTGAACAGGACCCCGAGGTCGGCCCGCCGGTAGAGGGGCAGCAGCTCGGCCCCGGAGAGGTGGACGACCTCCGCTCGGCCGGCCGGCAGGAGCGGGGCGTAGTGGTCGCGGCTGGCCTCCCAGGTCTCCTGGCGCACGCACAGGGTGATGCTGGTTCCGGGCGTGGAGGTCACGGCCCGAAGGCAGGCGTCGAGCCGGTAGTTGTCCTGAAGGACGCCGACGAAGAGCAGCTCGAGGTCCCCACCACCGCGACCGTCCCCGTCATGGGCGCCGCTGGACTCGACATCGGGCGCCCCCGGCGGCAGAGCGCTCATGCGGGCCGGGTCCACGTACGGGACGTGGCGGGCCATGGCCTGGCTGGGCAGGAAGAGGTGGAGGCCCACCTTGTCGAAGGCCATGAGCTCGCTGCGGTAGGCGGCCTGGAGACCGGCCTCCAGGAGCGGGTTGATGCCCTCGCGGAAGCGGGGGAAGCGCCAGTAGACGTCCCGGTAGAAGACGCCGACGGGCACTCCGGAGCGCTGGCAGTGACGGAAGAAGGCGGCGTCGAGCACGGGGTGGACCGGGAGGTGACGCGGCTCGGTCAGCGCGTTGGGGATGGTCGCGTTCTCACTGTAGACGAGCTCGATCCTGTCTCCGGCGGCGATCGCCTCCCTCACCCGAGCCATCGCCCGCCGCCGCTGTGCGGCGTAGCCGGTGACCTCCATGACCCGGTAACCGAGGTCGGCGAAGGCCTGACGCATTGCCACAGGACGCAGCATGGAGGCGGCCACCCGGTCCGGCTGAAGCGGAAAAGGAGCGTGGAAGACCATGAGCCTGTCTGCGCTCATGACATCACCTCCGTCTTGTGCATGGACCCTGAGACGGCCCGCAGTGGGCAGGACCTCCGAGCCACGGGATGCTGAGCGATTATCTCGCGCCCCATGGACACCAGTGGACGCTCCTCTATTGTCGGGCAACGTCGGAGGCCAATGGACTCCGGCGGGCGTCATCCGCGTCACGTGTCATGACTGTGACACACTGACCGCCGGCAGGCGGCGCCGACGCACCGCGACGCCGAGACCGCATCGGCCTCACGGACCGGTCGAAGGATTTCAAAGGATTGAGGACAACGGTGAGCGTTATCGAGGTCGAGCTTCGGCTGACGAACCCGCAGTGGCAGCAGACCGCTCCGTCGGATGGCACCACCGGATCCCTGTGGGTGCGTTGCGACATATTCTGCCCCGATCCGACCGATCCGGAGGTCCTCGTCTCCCACCCGGGGCGCCTGACCGCCATCCGGGTCAACGACGATGAGGTGGTCCTCGCCCAGGACCGGCTGCGCTCCTGGCCCCTGTTCTGGGCCCTTGAGGACGGGGCCGACGGCGGCCGACGGCTCATCGTCAGTGACGACGCCACCGCGATGCGCGGCGCCCTGAGCGACCCCCGCCTGGATCCGCGGGCGCGCCGTGAGCTCCTGGACGCGGGGTTCGTCTCCGGCACCGACACGCTGCTGGTCGGCGTTCACCAGACCGAGCAGGGCGCGATCGTTCGCATCGACCGCGCCACCGGCCGGGCCCGCACGGCCAGCTACGCCCTGGCGCGGTTCTCCGAGGAGTCCGACATGGTCGTCGACCCCGAGGAGTTCTCCGACCTGCTCCTGACGGCGCTCGACGCCGGCATGGGCCGGGTCCTGGAGGAGCTGGCGGCCCGCCCGGGCTCGCCGCGGCTCGTGCTGCCCCTGTCGGGCGGACTGGACTCGCGGCTGCTGGTGGCGTGGCTGACGCTTCACGGCGCCCTGGACAGGGCGGTGGCCTTCACCTACGGGCGCCCCGGAAGCCGGGAGGTCGAGGTCTCGCGGAAGGTGGCCGAGGCGGTGGGGCTGGAGTGGCACGCCGTCGACTACGTTCCCTCCGACCTGCGCGAGGCCTGGCAGACGCAGGAGGCGGCCGACTTCCTGGAGTACAGCTACGCCCTGGGGGCCCTGCCCCACGTGCAGGACTGGTACGCCCTGCGCAGCCTCATGGCCAGCGGTGCGGTGCGTCCGGGCGACGTCGTCCTTCCGGGGCACACGATCGTGGGCAACATGCACGACGAGCACCTGCTGGAGGAGCCCGGCGTCACGCGCGGCCAGGTGGCCAAGGCGATCATCGTCCACCACCAGGAGCTCCAGGGGGACCAGCGACGTGCCTATGCCGACCCCTACCGGGCGGCGAAGGTCCGGGACTTTCTGGCTCTGTGGCCCTTCACCGGCAGCCCGCGCGACGTGCAGAGCATTCTGGAGTCCTACAACGTCCGCGAGCGCCAGACCAAGTACATCAACAACTCCATGCGCGCCTACGAGCACCTGGGGCTGGAGTGGGCGCTGCCCATGCTGGACGTGGAGTTCTGGAACGCCTGGCACCGCGGCGCCGTGGAGCTGACGGCCACGCGGGACTTCTACGCGGTCCTCATCGCGCGCCTGTGGGCCCGGGCGACCGCCCTGGCAGACGGCGCCGGGGCGGAGGCCATCGAGCCCACCGAGGACGCCGACCTGCCCTACTTCGCCGCCACCGAGGTCAGCGAGGAGACGCGCTCGCGGCTCAAGTCCGCGCTGTCGCGCCTTCACCTGCTGGGTCTGGCTGAGCGGACCTTCTCAGCGTGGGCGACACTGCACTCGACCATGTCCTTCGAGGCATTCATCACCGACACCTCCCTGCCGTCGGCGGCCGTCCAGCTCATGGGCGGGCGCAAGCTCCTGGGCTTCTGGACGCGCGCCTTCCTCAACGACACCTGGTGCCGACGGTGCCGGCTGTTCACCGACCTGCCCGTCGCCACTCCCGCCGAGCTGGAGGCGCAGCAGTGAAGGCGCTGGCGACCTCCTCGTGGAGCCGGCGGTAGGCACCGCCCACCTGGGCCGAGGAGAACCTGTCCCCGATGGTGGCGGCGATGGACGCCGCGCCGCGGGGGGCGAGGCGCTCGACGGTCTCGACGACGGCGTCGGCCCACTGCCCGCTGTCGGCCCCCAGGGGCAGGACCGTGCCGTTGGCCTGCGTGACGTACTCGGTCTGACCTCCGGCGTCGGAGACGACGACGGGCCGCCCGCTCGTGATGGCCTCGGCCGCTGAGACGAAGAAGTTGTCCCCACGGGTGGGGCCGATGAAGACGTCGGCGCGGGCGAGCTCGGCGCGCACGCCCGCCGAGTCGAGGTTGCCGGTCAGACGGGTGCGTTCGGCCAGGGAGGGGTCGGCGGCCAGGCGCTCCTCGATGTCGGCCCGCAGCGGCCCCTCCCCCACGAAGGTCATCGTGGCCGGGCGGCCTCGCGCGGTCAGCTCGGCGAGGACGTCGAGGCAGGCCATGGGGTCCTTGCGCTCCACGAGCCCGCCCACTGTGACCATGCTGATGCCGTCGGTGCTCCCGACGCCGTCGGGGCTGTCACCACCGGGAAGCTCGGCCACCGTGTCCTGGGGCTCGACGATGCAGGGGACGACCGCGGTGGGCAGGCCGCGCCGCAGGGCGCGGATCGGGGCGGCCAGGTACTCGCAGACGGCGGTCACCAGGTCGGGGCGGGCCAGACCGTGCCCGACGACGGGGATCGCGGCGCGCAGGGCGGGGCCGAGCGTGTCGGGGTTGGTCAGGCCGGACCAGTGCTCGGTGTGCACCCAGGGAAGGGTGAGGGCCCGGGCGTGGTCCAGGGCGGTGAGCGGGAGAAGGGAGCTCATCGCCATGGAGTGCAGGACGTCAGTGCCCTCGAGCGCCGGACGCAGCCGGCCGGCGGCCCGGGCAACGGACAGGGGGCTGGAGGGCTTCATGGGGATGGACAGGACGCGCATGCCCTCCAGGGTGCGGTGACGGGCGCCGTCGTCCTGGTGGGGTGGGACCAGGTGGATGATGCGCACATCCTGCCCGGCGTCGCGGATCGCCGCGCTGTCGCGCAGGACGAAGGAGCCCGAACTGGGGGCCCGGTCGGTGGGGAGCCAGGTGGTGACGACGGTGACGCGCATGCCTCCCATGCTAGGGCCTATCGCTCGGCAGGAGTGTGGCCGTGTGAGGGCCTGGCTCGGTGCACGCGTTCGAGCTACGTGATGGTCGCTGGAATCCCGTGAGGTCAGGTGGCACGGATCCACCTGGGGTGGACACCCTGGCCGCCGACGGCGCCTGCGGCCGGTCGTGTCGCGCCGGGCTTGATCGGCGCCACCTCAGGTGGCCGGATGTGAGCGCTGGTTGCGCAGCCCATACGGCACACCAGCGCCCCGCCGCCGATCCGAACTTGGGTGGGCGGCCGCTGCGGCCCGTAGGATCGGCCCATGCGCGTTGTCTCCGTCGTCGGGGCCCGGCCCCAGTTCGTCAAGCTCGCCCCGGTGGCCCACGCCATGGCCGCGGCCGGGGTGGAGCACGTCATCGTCCACACCGGGCAGCACTACGACCCCATGCTCTCCGACGTCTTCTTCACCGACCTGGGTATTCCGGCGCCCGACGTGCACCTGGGGGTGGGCTCGGGCGGGCACGGGGCCCAGACCGGGGCGATGCTCGCTGCGCTCGACGAGACCCTGCCGTCCCTGTCTGCGGACTGGGTCCTGGTCTACGGGGACACGAACTCGACGCTGGCCGCGGCTCTGGCGGCCGTCAAGCTGCACATTCCGGTGGCCCACCTGGAGGCGGGGCTGCGCTCCTTCAACCGGGCCATGCCTGAGGAGATCAACCGAGTCCTGACCGACCACGCGGCCGACCTGCTCCTGACGCCCACCGCGGTGGGGGCCGAGCACCTGGCCGACGAGGGGCTGGCGGGCAGCACCGTCGTCGTCGGCGACGTCATGACCGATGTGCTGCTCCAGGTGCGCGATCGGGTCTCGGGCTCTCCCAGCCCGGTCATGGAGGAGCTCTCCCTGGCCGAGGGCGCGTACTCCCTGGCCACTATTCACCGCGCCGAGAACACCGACGACGCCGAGCGCCTGGGGGCCGTCCTGGACTCCCTGGCCCGGGTGGACCATCCCGTCGTCATCCTGGCCCACCCGCGCCTGGTGGCCAAGTGCGCCGAGCACGGCCTGCCCCTGGAGAACCGGGGGTCGTTGCTGGTTCACCCGCCGTTGGCCTACCCCGACCTCATCGCCTCGGCGCTTCACGCCCGCGGTGTCATCACCGACTCCGGCGGGCTGCAGAAGGAGGCCTTCCTCCTGCGGGTCCCGTGCACCACGGTGCGCCCTCAGACCGAGTGGGTGGAGACGGTGGAGCTGGGCTGGAACCGGCTGGTCGAGCCCGGGGACGAGCTGGTGGAGGCCGCCTCAAGGCCGCGCCCGGCCGAGCCCCGGGAGGCCGACGCCCACCCCTACGGCGACGGTCACGCCGCCGACCGCGTCGTCCAGGAACTCACCGCCCACCTGCCCGGCTGACCTTCCGGAGCCAACGGCACATGGCAGGCACTCTCCCGGCACACCAGAGCCGGGCGGCCGGACCTGAGCTTACTTCTGCGCGCCTCGAGAACTGCGATTCGTCTCGAGGGCATACTTCCCTTGTCGGCAACTGCTAGCCGACATCAGTTGTCGACAACAAAGCGCAGTCCTCGCGAGAAAAGTACGTTCTCACTCCCCCTCCCCCTGCTTTCCGGCGCCAGAGCCAGACTCCGGCACCGTAGGCAAGGTCACCTTCACCACCTCAGACAAATACTTCCTCAGATTCGTCGACTCAACCTGCCCATCGTCGCGACCACGATTCACAACGCACTCTTTGGGTACTACTAAATTCGCCACTGCAGCCAGCTCATCAACAACCGGTAGATTTACGTCAGAATATGAACCGACTTGATTCCTCGTTGCTTGCAGCGCCTGATCCACCCAGACCCCCATAACACAGCGCAATCCAATCACAACTTCCAAGCGCTCCCAGAACCTAGAAGGACACCGTCTCCGGCGCTCCGATTTTATCGTAAACGCAAGAATCGCCCTAACACACCACCACAAAAACAAGACAACTACTACATTCTTAAAAAGAAAACCGGGCATGACATACCACTGAAACCACCAGATCAACGCCGAAATAAGTGCAATATATACAACCTCAACAACTACAGCAACGTCACTCTTTCCTGCCGAAATAATCCGACACCTTACCCCAAGCATCCACACCAGCATTGCTTCAGGCAGCAGACACACAAGAATCATATATAGAAGTACTTTGAGATTTACCCCCGCACCCGCAAACCCGGACTCAACGAACGCCACCAATACAAGAACAACGAACACCGTCGCAGTTCCCCACACCCCCGAAAATCTCACCACATAATGCCACTTCCACTTAATATCCTCCACGCAGAGCGCCCTCAGCACCCTCCAACTAATAGTTGATCTCACTCGACCACCATTGCTATTGTTAAATGTACTGTCAAAGAAATTGAAGTATCTCCACTCTCCGAGATTTGCCAGACTCACAAGAGCCTCTACGTACCCCTTAATGGTTCCGATCTCACTTTTCGGAACGAATGCAGGTAAAGTTGCGACAACAACATACATAACAGAAAGGAATATCAGAAATACCCTACTGACTCCTGGCCATCCAGCATATCCAGCCAGCAACCCATAACTCACGACAACAGCACCATAAAGACTAGAAAGAACCACCAGCAAACCAAAGGCCCAACTCTCCCGAGCAGAGTCTTCAAGTATTTTCTGGAGCCACGCACGATGAAGACTGGGGTCCGTCGGCAAGTCCCTAGACCGCCAGCTCATCCCCCTCAAAGTAAGGGCAATCGCCGCAATACCGGCCAATATGGCAAGAGACCCCCCGACACCTTGATTATATGCGGCCTCATCAACACCCTCAAACAAACTGGAAACAACATTTTCATAAGGGACATTCAACCAAAACTTCAAAATTACACCAGTGACGACCAGGAACAACGCACTACACATCACCACACCGAAAACAGCCCCAAAAATACCCGGATTCGACGAGCGCACCCTCTCCTGACTTCGATAAGTACGACTGCCGGCCATAACCTCCACCCCCTTTTTACCCTCGGCGCCATCACTGACTCGCGAATCCTGACGACGACGCCCACTTCGCTTTTTTTCCTGAGACTTCTTACGTCTACTCTTCCCCATGGGTCCAGCATATCTACCGCGCAGTACGAACCGCCAGGTTTCGACGAGCAGAAGCATCGCCCTTAAATCAACAGGCATCACCTGCTGATTCAACTATTGAAATCGCCCTGAATTCAGTCCTCAAGGGCGATGAGGCCCTCGACGAACTCGCGGTACTGGCGCTGGGCGTCGGACATCTGGGCCCAGGTGGAGTGCGCGTCCCGGCTCATGGCCGCATACTCCTCATCACTGAGGTCCATGACGGACTCGATGGCGTCGGCGATCTGCTCGGCGGTCGTCTCCACCGGAATGAGCCGACCGTTCTCACGATCGTGGACGATCTCCCCGGTGCCCCCGGCGGCCGTGGCCACCACCGGCAGCCCGGCGGCCTGGGCCTCCATGACGGCCACCGGCACGCCCTCGCCGTCGGAGCAGTTGAGGAAGCAGGAGAAGTCCGTGGTGGCGTAGAGCTCACGGACCTCGGCATTGGTCAGGTGCCCGGTGAAGGTGACCGGGGTGGAGGCGATCTGCTCCTCGGCCCGCGCCCGCATGGCGGCCAGGCGCTCGGCGTCGAACTCACCGATGTGGGTCCAGGTGACCCTCCGGCCGCGTCGCTCCAGCTCGGCGACGGCCTCCACGATGAGGTGGACCCGCTTGTAGGGGGCCATGTGGGAGCAGGAGACGAGCTGGAAGGGCTCGGTCCGGCGCCGCTCGTGGCGCGGGGCCGCCGGCACACCCAGGCGACGCACCTCGATGTTGCCCGCCTTCGGGAAGCGGCGGCGCAGGAACCCGGCCGCGTACCGTGAGATCGGGTAAACCTTGTCCACCGCCCGCATGACGAAGCGGCGCGAGGGGACGTATCCGCGCGGCGCGTCGTCCTCGTCGACGTCGTAGGCGTGCGCCCGGGAGACGACCTTGACCCGACGTCCCGCCAGCTCGCGGCGCCGCAGCATGCCGCCCAGCGCCGCCCCGGTGAAGAACCAGTAGGAGTAGATGGTCAGGTGCCCGGACCGCTCCAGACCGAGGCCCGGCAGGAGCCGACGCATCCGGCTGTAGGCGCTCAGGGCGATGGCCGCGAAGCGCACATCCATCCCGAAGCGCCCGAAGCTCTTCCACGGCGGCGTCTCCACCATCCGCTCCCGTCCCAACAGGATCCGCGGGGCGCGCAGGACCGCGTGGAAGCGCCAGTCCGGCAGGCGGGAGGCCGGAAGCAGGGCGCAGCGGGCGTTGGCCGGCAGCTCACGGGTCTGGCGAGCCCCCTCGCTCAGGCGCACCGGTACGACGACGACCTCGTCGTAGGCGGCGCACAGCGTCTCGATCTCCTGCTCGAGGAACTCCTCCCCCACCTCGTAGGGGTAGAAGTCGGTGAGCAGGAGCAGGCTGCGTAGCCCCTGCCGGCCGCCTCGCCCGACGGGCGCACCAGTCGGCTCCGTCTCGGACCTGCGGGGCGTGGTGGGCGTCATCTCTCGCTCTTCCTTCCGGTTCGGCGGGTCCGGTCACGATCGGGCACTATGCCCCGCAACCAGTGTGCCCGAGGCGTCCTCAGCTCGCGTCGTCTTCCGGCCCTCCGGAGACGGCCGACGACGCAGCCCCCTCCTGCGCGTCCTCCTGGCCCGTGCGCCCCTCCCGGTTCTTCGCCTCCTGGAAGCTGCCCACGCGCTTGCCGGCGTCGAACTGCTTGGCGGCGTGGTCGGCCAGAGCGGTGTTGGCCACCAGCAGCCCGGCCATCATGGCGCCCAGGACGTAGCAGGTGGACAGCAGGTCCAGGGGGGACCATTTCAGCCAGGCCAGAGGAAGCGCGGTGTAGAAGACGTTGAACCCCAGCATCCAGTCCTGGTGCTCGGTGACGATGAAGAGATTCGAGATCGGCGAGGTGATGAGCATCATGAACAGCCAGGGGGTCAGCGCGCGGGCGAAGCTCCCGGACTCGGCCCACTGCGAGCCGAACAGCAACGGGAAGATCCACGGCGAGAGCACGTAGATGAGCGCGAAGGGAACGATTCCGATGAGCACCGCCCGCCTGATGGTGACCCGGACCAGCGGACGCATCTGCCCGGGCTCGATCGTGGAGAGCTTCTGGAAGAAGACCCTGGCCACAGCACCGTTGATGAGGATGAGTGGGGCGTCGAGGACCCCCCACGCCATCTGGAACTGCCCCAGGGAGGAGATCGAGTAGCCCGAGATGAGCAGGGCGATGCCGTTGGTCCGCAGCGCGTCCCCCAGGGCGTTGGGACCGTTGAGCAGGGGCATGCGCCGGTAGCGGCGGGCCACCCAGCGCAGGGAGGGCGCGCCCTCGGGAAGCCGACGCCACAGCTCCTTGGCCTGGCGTCCCAGGTTGGCGAAGGCGAAGAGCTGGCCCGCCGTGTGCCCGAGCACCAGCCCGGGCATTCCTCCCAGGCCCGCGACCCCCAGGATGAACTGGCCGCCGGTCAGGCCGATCTGCTGCTCGGCCTGGTTGACCGCGATCGTACGGTAGTCGCTGTTGCGGTTGAACCAGTACTTGAACAGCTCCACGCCGGACATGAGGAAGGTGGTCAGACCCACCATCGGCATCCACAGGGCCACCTCGTGCCCCCACTGCCGGGTGATGACACCGTTGAGCGGGAAGGACAGCACCGTGGCCAGCAGCGAGACCACCGTCAGGCACACCATGCCCAGACGGGCCACGCTCAGCGCCTCGGACTCCCGCTTGGGCAGCATGATCGCCATGTCGTAGCGCAGTGCGGCGACCGCCACCAGGATCGAGGCCACCGAGATGTAGGTGCCCAGCAGCCCCATGTCGTGCGGGGTGTAGACCCGGGCCAGGACGATCTTCATGAGGAAGGTGACGCCCTGGGCCACCGCCGTGCCCGTCACCAGCGTCAGGACATGGCGCAGGAACGGTGAGGACTCCATGACCGAGCGGACCCGGGCGAGCAGCCCCGCCACGGGTCCGACCGGTGCGGCCGAGCGGTTCAGAGCTCGACCGTCCGGTTCTCGCTGGCCGAGGTCAGGACCGCCTCGACGACGTCGAGCGTGGCCACGCCCTCGGCCATGGTGACGTGGCGCTGGGCCACGCCGCGCACGGCGTCGCGGAAGTTCTCCTGCTCCAGGGCCAGCGGCTCGCGCTTGGGGATCGCGTAGCGGATGACGTCGCCCTCGCTGACCCCCCGGAAGACGGCGACCTGGTCCCAGGTGGAGGCCACCGTGCCGTTGGCGTGGAAGGTGAGGTCGCCCGTGAGGGTGTCGGCCACGAAGGCGCCCTTCTCACCGGTGACGATCGTGATGCGCTCCTTGAAGGGCGTGAGCCAGTTGACCTGGTGGCTGACGACGATGCCGCCCTCCAGCAGACCGGTGGCCACCATCATGTCCTCGGTCTGACGGCCGGAGCGGTGGGTGACCTGCGCGGCCACGGAGGTGTAGCGGGCGCCGGCCACCCAGGCGGTCAGGTCGATGTCGTGGGTGGCCAGGTCCTTGACGACGCCGACGTCGCTGATGCGGGCCGGGAAGGGGCCCTGGCGGCGGGTGAGGACCTGGTAGACCTCGCCGAGCTCACCGGCGTCGAGGCGCTCGCGAAGCGCCCGCAGGGCGGGGTTGCAGCGCTCCACGTAGCCGACGGCGCCCACGAGCCCGCGCTCGGCGAAGGCGGCGGCCACGCGGCGGCCCGCGGCCGCGTCGTGAGCGATGGGCTTCTCCACCATGGTGTGCACGCCCGCCTCGGCCAGGGCCAGGGCGACGTCCTCGTGGTAGACGGTGGGAACGGCCACCATGGCAGCATCGAGCCCGGCGTCGATGAGGGCGTGGACGTCCGGCAGGACCGGCAGCTCACCGGCCACGCCGAAGCGGTCGCCGCCGGGGTCGGCCACGGCCACGAGATCCATGCCCTCGGTGGCGCGGATGACCCGGGCGTGGTGGCGCCCCATGGAGCCCAGGCCGATGAGGCCCACGCGCAGGGGGTTGTCGGCCGTGCCCTTGTCCGACAGGTAGTGGGCGCCGGGCAGGCCGGTGGTCGTGGCCAGGCCGTCGAGGGCGACGTTCTCGCACATGTCAGGCGCCCGCCTTGACGGTGGCGGCCACGGCCTGGCCGATGCGCTCCAGGTCGGCCTCGCTCAGCGAGGGGTGGACCGGCAGGGAGAGGCACTCGCGGGCGGCCCTCTCGGTGCCGGGCAGCTCAAGGCCCTCGGCGTAGCGGGCCAGGGAGGCCAGGCGGTGGTTGGGGATCGGGTAGTAGACGCCGCTGCCCACCTGCCACTCCTCGCGCAGGGCGACCTGGACGGCGTCGCGCTCGGCGGCCGTGGCCCCCTCCAGGCGGATCGTGTACTGGTGGTAGACGTGCGTGTAGCCCTCGGGGACGTAGGGGGTGACGACGCCGTCCACCTCCGCCAGCTCGGCGTTGAGGCGCGCGGCGTTGGCCTGGCGGACGGCGGTCCAGTCGGCCAGCCTGGTGAGCTGGACGCGGCCGACGGCGGCGGCCACGTCCGTCATGCGGTTGTTGAGGCCCACCAGCTCGTTGGCGTACTGCTGCTCCATGCCCTGGTTGCGGATGAGACGGCAGCGGCGGGCCAGCTCGGCGTCGGCCGTCGTGATCATGCCGCCCTCGAGACTGGTCATGTTCTTGGTGGGGTAGAAGGAGAAGGAGCCCCAGGCGCCGAAGGTTCCCACCGGCTTGCCGTCGATGGCGGCGCCGTGCGCCTGGGCGCAGTCCTCGAAGACGGCCAGGCCGTGGCGCTCGGCGATGTCGAGGATCTGGGGCATGTTGGCGGGCAGCCCGTAGAGGTGGACCACCTCGATGGCCGCCGTGCGCTCGGTGATGGAGGCCTCGACGCTGGCGGGGTCCAGGGTGAAGGTCACCGGGTCGATGTCGGCGAAGACCGGGACGGCGCCGCTGATGGCCACCGAGTTGCCGGTGGCGGCGAAGGTGAAGGAGGGGACGATCACCTCCGGGGCGGCCCCGGCGCGCTCCCCCAGATCGCTGGCCAGGGTGGCCACGTGCTGGGCCGAGGTGCCGGAGTTGACGGCCACGCACTCGACGCCGTCGACGACCTGGGCGGAGAACTCCTCCTCGAAGGCCTTGACCTGGGGCCCCTGGACGACCATGCCGGAGGCGAGGACGGCGTCGACGGCCTCACGCTCCTCCTGCCCGATGATCGGCTTGGCGGCGGGGATGAACTCGCGTGACATCAGTGGGTGACCTCTCGGATGGTGATGGACTCGGGGCCCGACTCGGTCCCGGTGCCGGATTCTTGGTACAGGGTCCCGGTGACGGGGCAGCGCCAGCGCCGGAGGCCGTCGGGACCGGGATCGGCGGGAGTGAGCGGCTCGCCGGCGCGCCCGACCCAGCCGATGCGGCGGGCCGGAACCCCGGCGACCAGGGCGTGGGCGGGGACGTCCTTGGTGACGACGGCGCCGGCGGCCACCGTGGCCCAGGCGCCCACGTGCACCGGGGCGACGCACACGGCGCGGGCGCCGATCGAGGCGCCCTCGTCGATGGTGACCCCCACGGGCTCCCAGTCGTCGGCCGACTTGCGCGTGCCGTCGGGGTTGACGGCCCGGGGGAAGTGGTCGTTGGTCAGGGTGACCGCCGGGCCGATGAAGACGCCGTCGGCCAGCCGGGCGGGCTCGTAGACCAGGGCGTAGTTCTGCACCTTGCAGCTGTCCCCCATGACCACGCCCTCACCGATGTAGGCGCCGCGGCCCACGATGCAGTCCCGGCCGAGGACGGCGTGCTCGCGAACCTGGGCGAGGTGCCAGATGCTGGTGCCATCTCCGAGGGTGGCGTCCTCGGAGACGTCGGCTGACGGGGCGATTCGGGTAGCCACGGCGACTCCTGTGCGGACGGCCCGGGCCGCCCTGACGGTCGAGTGAGGCCGGTCAACCTGCTGGTTGCCGGGGCCGTGCCACTCCGGTCGCCGGGGCGGCGGGCGCTGCACGACCGGCCCCATCCTAGGGGACGCGCCGGTCTCAGACGACGCCGGGACGTGACCGGAACGAGACCTACCCCACCCGGGCCCGGAGGTCCGGGGCGTCACACACCGGACGGAGCCCAGTCGTCGCGTGCGAGAATGCAGCGGTGACTACCTCCAACGCGACACGGGCCGACGAGCCCGTCCCGGTGCCTCAGATCACCGACGCCTGGCTCGTCATCCCCCTGTACAACGAGGCGACCGTCGTGCGCGAGGTCATCTCCCAGGCCCGCGAGATCTTCCCCTACGTCGTCGTCGTCGATGACGGATCCAAGGACGACTCGGCCCGGGAGGCGGCCGCCGCGGGGGGCATCGTCGTGCGCCATCCGGTCAACCTCGGTCAGGGCGCGGCGCTGCAGACCGGTTTCTCCTACGTCCTGGAGAAGACGAACGCCGACTACGTCGTCACCTTCGACGCCGACGGCCAGCACTCCGCGACCGATGCCGCCGCCATGGTCGCCGCGGCGCGCGAGGAGGGGCTCGCCGTCGTGCTCGGGTCGCGGTTCCTGGAGGGACCCTCCCCGGTCGGCTGGCTCAAGCGGCTCGTCCTGCGCACGGCCGCGGCGGTCAGCTCCCGCACCTCCGGCATGCGGCTGACCGACGCCCACAACGGCCTGCGAGTCATCCGCCGCGACGTCCTGGCGCGCCTCGACCTCAAGCAGAACCGGATGGCTCACGCCAGCGAGATCATCCGCCAGATCGGCGCCACCGGCCTGCCCTGGCGCGAGTTCCCGGTGCACATCGTCTACACCGAGTACTCCCGCTCCAAGGGCCAGTCCCTGTGGAACTCGGTCAACATCCTGGTCGACCTGCTCTTCTCCTGAGCACTCTCTCCTGAGCCCGGCACGGAAGGCACGGACCCATGATTCATCAGTTCGCCACCCAGGTCGTTCCGACCACGAACCACCAGTTCTTCATCCAGGCCGCCCTCATCGTGGCCGTGGCGGCCGTGGGCTGGATGATGCTGCGCACTCCGGGCGGAGCCCGGCATCAGGCCGGCCGACGGTTGGCCACCCTGGCCTTCGTGGCCTTCGCCATCTTCACCATCGCCTTCCCCTCGGTGACGACCTCGATCGCGCACCGGGTGGGGGTCGGACGAGGCGCGGACCTGCTGCTGTACGCCCTGGTCATCGCCTTCCTGGCGCAGATCCTCTCCTCCTTCCGCCGCAACGGCGCACGCGAGCGGCAGATCACGCACCTGGCCCGGCGGATCGCCCTGGACGAGGCCCCCGAGCCGCCCGCCGCGGCCAGGCTCACGCCCGAGCACGAGGCCCCTCGCGAACGGTGAGCCGGTAGCGGGCCCCTGCCCCGTCAGCGTCGAGAGGCCCGGACCTCGAGCTCCTCGCGCAGGCGCAGCCCGCCGGAGAGCACCCAGCGCACCGGCGCCTGCCACGGCGCGTCGTAGACCCCCGACAGGTAGTGCCGGGCCGATGCGTGGTGGGCGCGGATCATCTTCTCGGGGCGGGCCTTCCAGCTCGCCCCCTGCTCGTGGATGACGACGGAGTCGTAGACCTGCACGTTGAGCCAGCCGGCCCTGCCGACCCGCTCGCCGAGGTCCACGTCCTCGAAGAACATGAAGTAGTCGTCGTCGAATCCCCCCAGGCGCCTCCAGGCGGCCGCCGGCAGCAGCAGGCAGGCCCCCGAGAGCCACCCCACCGTCCGCGACCCGCCCGAGCCCGAGTGGTCGGCGGTGTGGTAGGCGGCGGAGAAGGGGTTGCTCGGCCATATCCTGCCCAGGACGGCGTGACCGGCGCCCTTGACCAGCGAGGGCAGGGCGCGCCCGGAGGGGTAGACGGTGCCGTCGGTGTTGAGCAGGAGCGGCCCGAGGCAGCCGGCCGTCGGGTTGGCCAGGCCCGCGTCGATGAGGGCGTCGAGGCTGCCCGGCTGCCAGACGAGGTCGGGGTTGGCCACCACGACCCAGTCCTCCTGAAGGTCGGCGGCCGCCAGGTTGGCACCGGCCCCGTAGCCGAGGTTGGTTCCGTCGCCGACGACGCGGGCGCCGTGGCGCTCGGCCGCGGCGGTGACGACGTCGTGCTCGGTCCCGTTGTCGGCGATGACGACGGTGAGCCGACGCGCCGTCGCCGTGGCCAGGGAGGCCAGGAAGCGCTCGAGCTCCTCACCCGGGTTGAAGGCCACCGTCACCACCCGCACGCTCTGATCGTCGGGAGCGTCGGGGACCAGCGCACCTTCCGAGGGCCGTTCCGACAAGCTGTCCGGTTGGCTGTTTTCACCAACCGGTCGTCCGTCCGTCTGTCGCTCAGGAGAGGCAATGGCCTGAGGGGCGGAGGGCTCGCCTACCGGATTCGGGGTGCTGCCGGGAGCGCTTGAGGCAAAGGCTGGCGTGGGTTCCACAACATTGGTCACGGAAAGAGCCTAGCGCTGTGACCGACGTGAGAGGCTTCACCCCTCTCGGGACGAATCTCATGCAACAGGTGTAGGAAGACCCATATAGATCTCCCCAGTGATTCCCTATCATCGCTCCCGTGCCTCAGTTCAGTAAGCCGCGCGCGCGGCACTCCTCCAAAGAGCTCGGACGCCGCCTGGCCCGCCGAGCAGGGCTCAGCGTCCTGGCGGTGATGCTGTTCGTCGTCTCGGCCGCGGGCTTCGCATGGCACAACATCCAGTCGCGTATCACCTGGTACAACGTCGACAGCATCCTCTCCGAGGAGGACCGGCCCGGCACCAAGCCGCCGGACAGCTATGACGGCCGGGCCGTCAACCTGCTGGTCCTGGGCACCGACTCCCGTTCCGGGGACAACAACGTGGACGGTTCCGAGGGCAGTGACGAGGTCTCCGTGGCCCGCTCCGACACGGCGCTCGTCATGCACATCTCCGCCGATCGCAAGCGCATTGAGGCCGTCTCCATCCCCCGCGACACGCTGGTGGACATCCCCGAGTGCACGAGCCTCGACGGTGAGACCACCGGCGCCGAGGAGGACGGCCAGTTCAACTCCGCCTTCGCCAACGGAGCCGGCACCGGCAACGACAAGAAGGCCGTCGCCTCAGGGGCGACCTGCACCCTCAAGACCGTGGAGAAGATGACGGGCATCCGCATCGACGACTTCGTCGTCGTCGACTTCAACGGGCTGTCCAAGGTGGTCGACTCCCTCGGAGGCGTGCACGTGCAGGTGGACGAGGCCATTGACGACTCCGAGTACACCGGTTTGCAGCTCGATGCGGGCTGCCAGAAGCTGGATGGCCAGACCGCACTGCAGTACGCCCGCGTCCGCCACGGCGTCGGCGACGGCTCGGACATCTCCCGCATCTCCCGCCAGCAGAAGCTCATGAACGCCATGGCCTCCAAGGCGCTGTCCTCCAACGTGCTCACCCAGTCCGGCTTCCTGACCAGCACCCTGGAGACCCTCACCACCTCGGAGCACATCGGCCAGATCGGGAACCTGTCGGGCCTGGCCTACTCCGTCCAGGGCGTCGGCATGGACAAGATCAACTTCATCACCATGCCC
Organism: Actinomyces viscosus; assembly: GCF_900637975.1. Classification (NCBI taxonomy): domain Bacteria; kingdom Bacillati; phylum Actinomycetota; class Actinomycetes; order Actinomycetales; family Actinomycetaceae; genus Actinomyces; species Actinomyces viscosus. The sequence goes on from NZ_LR134477.1 coordinate 1,802,283, forward strand.
AACGAGGCGGCGGCCGACGAGAACCGCGTCATTCCCACCGAGAACGCCAAGAAGGTCTGGAAGGCGCTCAAGGAGGACAAGCCTGTTCCCGCCGACGCCGCAGCGCCGGCCACGACGGACGCGGGCGCCGCCACGGACGGCTCCGCCGCCTCGCAGGAGGCCCCCGAGGGGGCTGAGGCCGATGAGGGAACCACGGCGCCGGCGCCCCAGACACAGGCGCCTCAGACGGGCTCCTCCTCCCAGCAGCCCGCCGCGAAACCGAGCGCTCAGACCTGCCCTGCCTGAGGCAGAATCATAGGCGTGACCCCGACAGACGACTCGCTTCCACCCTCGATCACCCCCGGCTCCGGCGGGGGCAGGCCCCAGCGCCGGCAGCGTCCCATCGACGCCGTCAACCAGCGCAGCCGCGAGCGCGCAGAGGCGCCTCGAGATGAGGCCGGCGCCGCCTCCGAACCCGCCGGCGGCTCGCCGCGACGCCCGGCCTCGTCGGCCTCCGCCTCTCAGCCCCAGCGGCACTCAGTCCTGGGACGTCAGAACGGCGGCGAATCGTCCCCCTCTCAGCAGTCATCACGACAGGCATCACAGGCGGCCCAGCAGCCCCCCTCGGTTCAGCCACGTCGAAGCGGGGCTCCGTCCCAGTCTCAACGTGGCAGTCACGCCCGAGCCGGCTCCAGCGCGGTGCCCCTGGAGTCGGGCGCCGACGGCCGCGGCGCCGGGCCCGAGCGCACTCAGGCGATGCCCGCCCGGCGCGACACCTATCCCGTGGGAGCCCGGGCCCTTCAGTCCCCGGAGGAGCCCGTCCTGGTCAGGCCGGCACCCGAGCCGGAGCCACCGCGTCGGCCGAAGCGGCCCCGGCCGAGCTGGCGCCGGATCCTGCGCTGGACGATCGTCGTCATCGTCGTCGTCCTGGCGCTCATCGCGGCTCGGGTCGCCTGGTTGTGGCACGACGTCTCCTCACAGCTCCACCGGGTCGACGCCCTGTCCGGAGCCGCGGACACGCCGGGTGAGACCTGGCTCATCGTCGGCTCGGACGCACGCGGCGGCGTCATCCAGGATGATACCGAGGGTGCCCGCGCCGACTCCGTCATGCTGCTGCACCGGGCGGAGAACGGACAGACGAGCCTGACCTCCTTGCCGCGCGACACCTTCGTGGACATCCCCGAGTACGGGGAGAACAAGATCAACGCGGCCTACTCCTTCGGCGGCCCCAAGCTGCTGGTTCAGACCGTGGAGCAGCTCTCCGGTCTGACGGTCGACCACTATGTGGAGGTCGGGATGACCGGCGTCTCGGAGATGGTCGACGCCGTCGGCGGGGTGGAGCTCTGCTGGTCGTCCGATGTCGCCGACGAGGACTCGGGGATGGTCTGGGACACCTCTCAGGGCGAGTGCCAGACGGTGGACGGGACGAAGGCGCTGGCCTACTCTCGGATGCGCAAGTCCGACCCGACCGGTGACGTCGGGCGCGGGCTGCGTCAGCGGGCCGTCATCTCCGCGGTGGTGTCCAAGGCGGCCTCTCCGTACACCGCCGTCTCCTTCTCGCGCCAGGACGCCCTGGTCGACGCCGGCACGAACGCCCTGACGGTGGATGAGAGCACCGGCAACCTGGGGATCGCCAGGATGGTACTGGCCTTCCGCTCGGCCTCCGGTGACGGCCTGACCGGTGCCCCGCCCATCGAGGACACGGCCTACACCCCCGACGACGCCGATATCGGGGAGGCGGTGCTGCTGCAGGACACGACCGCGCCGGACTTCTTCTCCAAGCTGCGCGACGGAAAGCTGACGGCAGCGGACTTCAACCAGGCCTGATACGCCGAACGCGTGACGGCTGCGGGCGGGCCGGCACCCCCGATCAGGGGTGCCGGCCCGCCCGCGTGGGTCTCCGATCCGGTCGGACGCGGCCGTTCAGGCGAAGTGGGGCCGGTTGGGGTCAGCCTGCCAGGAGGTGTAGGAGGAGGTGACGATGTCGTCCAGGTCGTGCTCGGCCCGCCAGCCCAGGACCTCGCCGATACGGGTGGCGTTGCCGATGAGCTGGGGCGGGTCGCCCGCACGCCGGGCCAGCTCCTCCGGCTCCAGGTCCAGCCCCGTGGAGGCGATCACCCTGGAGACGACCTCGCGCACCGAGGCGCCCTGACCGGTACCGACGTTGAAGACGTGCTCGGCCATCTCCTGACCACCGGCCAGGTAGTCCAGGGCGGCGATATGGGCGACGGCGAGGTCCTTGACGTGGATGTAGTCGCGCACGCAGGTGCCGTCGGGGGTCGGGTAATCGGTGCCAAAGATCTTGGGGGTCTCTCCCCTGGAGAGGCGGTCGAGGACCATGGGGATGAGGTTGAGGGTGGCCATGTCTCCCAGGTCGTCCCAGCCGGCGCCGGCGACGTTGAAGTAGCGCAGGCCGGCCCAGCGCAGCCCCCAGGCCTTCTCGGCGTCGGCCATCATCCACTCGCCGATGAGCTTGGTCTCGCCGTAGGGGTTGATGGGGCGGCAATCGATGTCCTCGGGCACGACCTCCACCGGGGGCATGCCGTAGACGGCCGCCGAGGAGGAGAAGATCATCTGGTTGACGCCGGCTCTCTCCATGGCCAGCAGCACGTTCGCCAGGCCGCCCACGTTCTGCTGGTAGTACCAGGCCGGGCGCTCCACGGACTCGCCCACCTGCTTGCGGGCGGCGAAGTGAATGACGGCGGTGACGCCGCGCGAGCTCATGACCTCGGCAAGGGCCTCAGGGGCCTGGCCGTCGGCAACATCGAGCTCGACCAGGGCGGCACCCTTGACTCGCTCCGGCGTCCCGTAGGAGAGATCGTCGACGACGACGACATCCTCCCCGCGCTCGAGGAGAAGTCGGACCACGTGCGCGCCGATGTAGCCGGCGCCTCCAGCAACGAGAATGCTCATGTCCCCAGTCTACACACGATCCCCCAGAATCGAACAGAAACGAACTTTGAGATCAATGCGTCATCGAGGTCCTCGCGCACCGGGGTCCTTCCAACGTCATTCCTGTGGGCACCGAGGGACTGACGCGCTCACCGCAGGCCGAGGAATACCGAGGAATACGGCGACCACGCAGCGGACACGCCTTCGCGCGGTCGGTTGATCATCAACTCTGCAGGCGCTCGCGCAGAGCGGCGCCCTTGGCATGGGCCACCTCACCCAGGTCCTTCTGGAAGTCGCGCATCGCCGCAGCCAGGCGCGCGGCCTCCTCACCCGGACCGGAGGCGAGGATCCGTGCCGCCAGCAGCCCGGCGTTGCGGGCACCGCCGATGGAGACGGTGGCCACCGGCACCCCGGCGGGCATCTGCACGATGGAGAGCAGGGAGTCCATGCCGTCGAGGTACTTCAGTGGCACCGGCACCCCGATGACCGGCAGCTCGGTGACGGCTGCCAGCATCCCGGGCAGGTGCGCCGCTCCCCCGGCACCGGCGATGATGACCCGTAGCCCCCGCCCAGCGGCGGCGCGCCCGTAGTCGATCATCTCGGTGGGCATGCGGTGGGCGGAGACGACGTCGACCTCGTAGGCCACGCCGAACTCGTCGAGCACGTCGGCGGCGGCGCCCATGACCGGCCAGTCCGAGTCCGAGCCCATGACGATGCCGACCACCGGCCGAGTCGTACCTGCCTTCATTCCTGCCTTCATTGCGCTGCTCTCGCTCATACGCCGCCCCTGTCTCTGAGTGCTGTGTTGCTGTGTGTTAGCCGTGCGCGGTGTCCCCGGGTCCCGGCTCAGGCGTCCCCGCGCAGGATGGCGACGACCTCGCGCGCCTGCTCGACGACCTCACCGACCTCCTGGTCCGGCCCGACCGTCATGTTGACGTGCCCGAGCTTGCGCCCGGGACGCCACTGCTTGCCGTAGAGGTGGATCCGTGCGTCCGGCTGGGCGGCCATGGCCCGAGCCAGGGCGTCGGCACCGGGCCGGTGCCGCCCGCCGATGAGGTTGACCATGATGGTGGTGGGCGCCGTCGCGTCAGCGGCGCCCAGCGGCAGGTCGAGCACCGCCCGCAGGTGCTGGGCGAACTGGCTGGTGACGGCCCCGTCCTGGGTCCAGTGCCCGGAGTTGTGGGGGCGCATCGCCAGCTCGTTGACATACAACCGCGTAGGCTCCCCGAAGGTCTCAACGGCGAAGAGCTCGACGGCGAGCACCCCGGTCACCCCGGCGCGCTCCGCCACTGCCCGTCCGATGAGCTCGGCCTCCTCGACGGCGGCCGAGTCGAGACCGGGCGCCGGAGCCAGGACCTCGGCGCACATGCCGTCCTCCTGAACCGTCTGGGCCACCGGCCACACCGCGATCCGCCCGCTGGGGGTGCGGGCCAGCAGGACGGCCAGCTCGCGGGTGAAGGGGATGGCCTGCTCCACCAGGAGGCTGGTCACCGCGGCCCCGCCGAGGCTGCCTCCCCCGCCGGCCCCCTGGCCGTCGGTCTGACCGGCGCGGGCCCGCGCCACCGAGGCGATCCACTCGGCGGCCTCGCCCTCACGCAGGGACTCGGGGCTGCGCACGAGCAGGACCCCGTGGCCATCGTAGCCGCCGCGCGGTGTCTTGAGCACCACGGGCCAGCCGTGCTCGCCGGCGAATGCCGCGATGGCGTCGGTCATCTGCTCGGCGGTCTCCTGCTGCGGTCCACCGACCTCGACCCAGGCGGGCTGGGGGATCCCGACCTCGCTCATCGCCCGGCGCATGGCCAGCTTGTCGCGGGCCAGCTCAAGGGCCTGCGGCGCGGGCTGGACGCTGACGCCCTCGGCCTGGAGACGCTCCAGGAGGTCGGCGTCCTGGTGCTCGTGCTCGAAGGTGAGGACCGCGGCCGGCTCACCACCGGGCGCCTCGGTGCCGTCACCGGCGACGACGGCGCGCACGGCCGCCTCGTCGTCGGCCGCGCCGACGGGGGCGTCAGGGGTCACCTGGCCGGTGGAGCCGTCAGCGACCTCCACCAGGGCCCTCAGGTGGATACCCAGGGCGCTGGCCTCCTCCTGCATCATGCGGGCCAGCTGCCCGCCTCCGATCACGGCAACAATGGGTGCGCTCACGCCCCCAAGGCTACCCGCCCCCAGCAAGCCCTCACCGCAGGCGGCGGGCGAGACCGTAGGGTGGAGTCCGTGACGCCACCCGCCGCAGACCCCATCCCCGCCCAGCAGCACCTGCCCTCCGCCCCGACGACGTCGTACGGCCCGTTCTCGCGCCTGCCTCGCTCGATCCAGGTCCTGGCGGTCTGGGCGGCGGCGAGCGCCCTGACCTTCCTCATCTTGCGACTGGGGGCCCAGGACACACCGGCCACCCCGTGGGGCGGGGCCGCGCCGTCCTGGGAGGAGCACATGAGCTTCTGGGACGCCGGCTGGTACAACCGGATCGTCGAGGAGGGCTACCCCGAGCGGCTGCCGGTCGGTGCCGGCGGACAGGTCGTTCAGAACACCTGGGCCTTCATGCCGCTGCTGAGCGCCCTGGTCTCCCTGCTGGCCTGGACGGGCTGGTCCTTCTACACGCGTGCCGCGATCGTGTCGATCCTGGCCTCGGCGGGAGCCGCCCTCGTCATGGACCGCTGGCTCTCACCGCTGGCGGGGCGTCGGACCTCCCTGTGGGCGGTGGCCCTGGTCTGGTCCTCGCCGTGCGCGGCGGTCCTCCAGGTTCCCTACGCCGAGTCCCTGGGGATGGTGCTGGTGGGGCTGACGCTGTGGCTGGCGAGCCGCGGGCGGGCTCTTGCGGCGATCCCCTTCGCCCTGGCCGCCTGCTTCGCCCGCCCCGTCGGCGTTCCCCTGGGTGCGGCTCTGGGGCTGTGGTGGGCCTGGGAGGTGGGCTGCGCTCGAGGCTGGCTCCCGGCCTCCTGGTCCTCCCGTCTCCTGCCGGGGCGCGATCCTCTCAGTGCAAGCGGGCGCTGGCGGCTGCTGACGCTGGCGCTGCTCACCTGCGCGGCGGCCCTGGCCTGGCCGGCGATCGCCTGGCTGGTCACGGGCAGGCAGGACGCCTACACGGCTACTGAGACCTCCTGGCGCGGCGCCGACCTGGCTCCCTTCGCCCCGTGGCTGACCCGACTGGGCGACTGGGTGGGCCCACACCTGGGGCTGCTCCTGCTCGCCGTCGTGCTGGTCGCCGTGGGTCTGCTGCTGAGCGCCCCGGGCCTGCGCTCCCTGGGGCCCGCGGTCTGGTTCTGGTGCCTGGGATACCTGTTCTACCTGCTGGCCTTCTTCGACCCGACGACGTCGGTGCTGCGCCTGCTGCTGCCCCTGGCCCCGGCGGGCTGGGCGCTGGCCACCGCGGCCGGCACCACCCGCCGGCGACTGGCGCTGCTGGCCGCCTGCGTCGTCGGCCAGCTGGTGTGGGTCTCCTGGGTCTGGGACTTCGGCAGCGTCAGTATTCAGTGGGTGCCGTGACCGGTCTCGGCTTGCGTGACCTGACAGCGACCTGCATAGGATGCCGATCATGACGCGTTCCTCCAGCAATTCCTTGACGCAGCGGCTCATCGCCATCATCAAGGAGTTCATGCAGTTCGGCATGGTGGGCGCTGCGGCCTACGTGATCGACGTCGGCCTGTTCAACCTGTTCCAGCACGGCCCCGTGGGGTTCCTCTCCGGACACCCGAACTCCGCCCAGCTCCTGGCCTCCTCGATCGCGACAGTCTTCTCCTGGCTGGCGAACCGCTACTGGACCTATCGGGGCCGCACCCAGAAGAACGTCGCCCGCGAGGCCACCCTGTTCGTCCTGGCCAACCTGGGCGGAATCGCCATCACGCAGTTCTGCCTGCTCTTCACCCACCACGTGCTGGGGCTGACCTCGCCCTTGGCGGACAATATCGCGGCCTACGTCGTCGGCTTCGGGCTGGGGACCGCCTTCCGCTTCGTCTTCTACCACTACATCGTCTTCACCGGTCACAAGGACCGTGGTGCCGACGACGACGGCCCCGAGACCCGCAGTGACTCCAACAGTGACACGAGCACTGACATCCAGGACCCGGCCGACGACGACGTCGAGCCCCAGGTCCCGGCCGCAGCTCGCCCCTGAGCCGGACTGACACCGCACCGACACCGGACCAGCACAGAGCCGACGCCGCACTGACGCAGACCGGAGCGCCCTGACGCACCGGCTGAGGGTGCCCGATTCCACAACCCGGAGGGGACCACTCTCACGGCACGGCCACAGGGCCACCGCTTAGCCTTGCACGGTGACTGCCCTGACCGCCTTGGCCCCGGCACTGAACCTGCCCGCCGCCCACGCCCCGATGCTCGGACCCGAGTGGCTCGATGCAACCTTCATCATCAAAGCCTTCGTCGGCTGGATCGGCCCCTGGGCCATCGTCGGCGTCATGCTCGTCATCTTCGCCGAGACGGGACTGCTCATCGGCTTCTTCCTGCCCGGCGACTCCCTGCTCTTCACCCTGGGCATGTTCGTGGCCATCGGCGAGACCAGTCCTGCCGACGGCGTCCCCGTCCCCATCTGGGTGGCCGCCCCCCTGGTGTGGCTGGCCGCCATCGCCGGCAACCAGACCGGCTATCTCATCGGCCGCAAGGCCGGCCCCGCGATCTTCAACAAGCCCGACTCGCGCCTGTTCAAGCAGGAGTACGTGGATCGCACCTCCGACTTCTTCGAGCGCCACGGCGGCAAGGCCGTCACCCTGGCCCAGTTCGTGCCGATCGTGCGCACCTTCACCCCGGTCATCGCCGGCGTGGGCAGGATGCACTACCGCCACTTCATCACCTTCAACATCCTGGGCGCCACCCTCTGGGCCTTCGGCATCACCTGGCTGGGCTACTTCTTGGGCACGATCAAGTGGATCCAGGACAACATCGACGCCATGATCCTGGGGATCGTCTTCGTCTCGGTGGCGCCGATGCTCGTCTCCGCCATCGCCAACTTCCTCAAGTCCCGCCGTCAGAAGTCCTGACGCGCCTGACTTTCCCTCCTCTTCCCCGCGGACGCACCATCGAGCTCGCGGACTGCTCCCACAGGTTCAGTCGTCGAGGCCTATGGTGCGTCCGCGCGTTGCAGCCAGACCTGAGGCTCAGGCTCAGATGCGACGACGTCGACCCACGGAGACGAGCGCACCTTGGGGAAGGACGTTGTTGGGGTCCAGGGACTTGGGGACGGCGTTGAGCAGGATGGAGAAGACGGCGGGCTTGCGCTGGGACAGCTCGATGCGGCCGCCGTCGGCCTCGACGAGGTCCTTGGCCAGCGCCAGGCCCACACCGGTGGAGCCATAGCCGGAGACGTGCCGCTCGAAGACGTGCGGCGCGATGTCCTCATCCACCCCCTCGCCCTCGTCGGCGATGTCGATGAAGACCGCGTGGCCGCCGTTGGCGCTGCGCACGCTGACCGAGGTCGTCCCGGCCCCGTAGCGCAGGGAGTTCTCGACGACGGTGGCCAGGACCTGGGCCAGTGACCCGGGCGTGGCCAGGACCGGGTGGCTGATCTCGTCGCGGAAGATGATGGTGCGACCGGCCTGCTCGAAGGCCGGCTCCCACTCCTCGCGCTGCTGGGCGAAGATATCCTTGAGGTGAAGGGCCTCGGTGGTTCCGCCGCCGGTTCGGCGCGAGACCTTGAGCAGGTCCTCGACGACGCCGGTGAGCCGCTCGACCTGCTCCAGGCAGGCGTGGGCCTCGACGCGCACCTCCTCCTCGCCGGCGAGCAGCTCGATCTCCTCCAGGCGCAGGGACAGGCTGGTCAGCGGCGTGCGCAGCTGGTGCGAGGCGTCGGAGGCGAACTGGCGCTCCGCGGCGATGCGCCCGGCCACTCGCTCCGCCGAGCGCACGAGCTCGGCCTGAACCAGGTCGATCTCCTCGATCCCCGAGGAGCGCAGCCGCGGACGCACCTGCCCGCTGCCGAGCTGCTCGGCCTCGGCCGCCAGGTAGATGAGGGGCGCGGAGATGCGCCGGGCCGCCCGGGAGGCGACAACGGAGGCCGCCGTGAGCGCGGTGATGGTCAGGACCAGGACCGTGAGGATGACCGTGCCGATGATGGTGACCCGGTTCCCACCTCCGGAGGTGCGCAAGGCGCTGGCGATCCAGGCGCCTCCCAGCGGTAGTCCCAGCAGGAGGATGGCCACGGACACCGCTGCCATCGTCATCGTCATGGCGTAGCGGCGCATGGCTGTCCTCCTTCAGACGCGGTCGGTTATCCGCGACGGCCCGCTCGGTGACCCCGAGAAGCCGTCCCGGTCAGTGGCTCAGCCGATGGCCAGGCGGTAGCCGTCCTCCTGGGCCAGCAGGAGCGTGGGCTGCTCCTCATCGTCCCCGAGCTTGCGGCGCAGCCAGGTGGCGTGCATCTGGAGGGTCTGGGGGCTGCCGGTGGGGTCCTCGCCCCAGACCTCCTTGAGGATGTCCTCACCGGAGGCGACCTCGCCGCCGGCACGCACCAGGACGCGCAGCAGCTCGAACTCGCGGGTCGTCAGCTGCAGCTCTCGGGCGCCGACGAAGGCCCGGTGGGCGGCGACGTCGACCCGGATCTCTCCGACGCTCAGCTCGTCCTCCGTGGCCTCCCCCGAGGCGCGGCGCACCTGCGCCCGCACCCGGGCCAGCAGCTCGGCCAGACGGAACGGCTTGGTGACGTAGTCGTCGGCACCGGCGTCCAGGCCGACGACGAGGTCGGAGTCCTCGCTACGCGCGGTGAGCATGAGGATCGGGATGGTCAGGCCCTGGGCGCGCACCTGGCGGGCCACGTCCAGACCGTCGATGTCCGGCAGTCCCAGGTCCAGGACGATGATGTCAGCGGCCGAGATCTCCTCGAGGGCACCCTTGCCGGTGCCGTGAGTCAGGACCTCATAGCCCTCGCGCCCAAAGGCACGGGCGAGGGGCTCGGAGATGGCGGGGTCGTCTTCGACGAGCAGAACAGTTGTCACATCCGCGATGTTAGGCGACGACGCAACAACCCGCCATCGTCCCCGGGGTGGAGAAGATACCGAGACGTGACCAGCACCGAGGGGCCGGGCTCACTGCGCTTGCACGAGCGGAATATGTTTCCCAGGAGATACAGCGGCAAACCGCGACCCTGCCGTGACATTCCGGGAGCTGCGCAACCAAAGAATAACGAGATGATAACGGTGCTCCCGCTCCGCCTCACGGCCTCAGGGCCGGGTCGGAGAGGTCCTCTCCAGCGACCAGGGCACGATCTGCCCCAGCCCCTTGGCCACGACCTCATGGCACTGCCCCACCCGGTACCTGCTGGCCTGGGGCGAGTGGAGGATGGCCATGGCGGTAGACTCGTCCAGGCGGATCCCACCGGGCTCGGCCGCGTCCACGAGCCGTGATGCCAGGTTGACGGTGGGGCCGAAGACGTCCCCGGAGCGGGAGATGACCCGGCCCTCGACGAGGCTGGCCCTCACCCGGATGGCGTCCGGCCCCTTCTGGAGCTCGTCGACCAGGGCGGTGACGACGTCGGCGGCGACGAGCAGGTCGTCGGAGATGTACATGACGGCGTCGCCGATCGTCTTGACCACGCGAGCACCCCGCGAGGTGATGACGTCGCGGGCCGTGTTCTCGAAGTCCTCGAGCATGTGGGTCAGGGCGGCCTTGCTCATGCCCTGGGCGCGCTGGGTGAAGGAGACGATGTCGACGAAGCCCAGGGAGCGGATGAGCGGGTAGAGGTCGGGGCCGGTGTCCTCACGCCCCCGGGCGGAGACCTCGGCGTCGGTGCGCCCCAGGATGGAGGCCATGTGGCGGCGCCACACGTAGGTCAGCTGACGCGACAGGAGGTCCACCAGGCTGTCGATGCGGTCCAGGGCGACCAGCCGCGCCGAGGTGTCATCCAGGTCGAGACGCTCGCTGAGGTCGGTGACGAAGGTCTCCAGCTCCCACAGGACCAGACGGTCCATCGTGTAGGACTGGGCCCGCAGGAGCTCGAGCACGCTGGCCGCGGCCAGGGCGGAGTCACTGGTCTCATCGAGCAGCGTCACGGTGTCCTGCAGCGCGGCGACGTCCTGCTCAGTGAAGCGGACCGCATCGGGCCTGACGTCGGCAAAGCCCATGGCCCGCCAGAACTTCTGCGCCATCTCCAGGCTGGTTCCGGCTCGCTGGGCCACCTCGGTCAGAGTGAGACTGGGGGCCTCCCCCAGAAGCAGGTGCTCGTGCCCCGCCAGGGTGGTCCGCCCCGCGGGGCCCGCCCCAGCGGCGGCCTCGCCTTCCACACGTAGGGCACCCGCGTGAGCCTCCTGCTGGGCGTCTTGCCGGACCCCGTGCGAGTCCCCTGCGCGCCCCTTGCTCGCTTGGCTGTCTAATATCACCCCGCCAGAGTAGCGCAGATCACAAGCCGATGCTCATCGGGCAGCTCTCCGCTCCAGACCGCAACAGGTCCGCAACTCAGACGGGCTCAGCTCTTGACGCGCACCAGGGTCACGTCGCCCGCGCGGACCTCGGTGTCCCCGACCTGGCTGCGCAGCACCAGGGCGGGGGTGACGCCGACGGCCAGCCCGCTGAGCTCGCCGTCGGGAGCCTGGACACTGACCCGCTGCCCCAGAGTGGTCAGCACCGAGCGCAACCGCCGCCCGAGAGCCCCGTCCCCGGCGTCGACGTCACCGCCCACCACCTCCCACTGCTCCAGGATCTCAGCCAGCCGCTGACCGACCGCCACGAGAGCGGCCTCAGCAGCGTCCTCACCGGTATCCGCCGCGCCCAGGGTGCGCAGCGATCCCGCCCAGGCCACCGGCAGCTCGCCGGCGTCCTGTCCGATGTTGACACCGACGCCGAGGATGACCGTCGGGGCCTCATCGCGGCCGGCCGGTACCTCGTCGGGCGCGGGCCGCTGAGCGGCGCGGTTCTCGGAAGGCTCCGGGGTGACGAGCTCGCTGAGGACGCCGGCGATCTTGCGGGTGCCGGCCCATCCGGGTACCACGGGAACCGCTGACGGATCCTCGGGGACGGCGACGACGTCGTTGGGCCACTTGGTGCCCAGCCGCCAGGGCAGCCCCTCGACGAAGGGGGCCAAGGCGTCTCGCACGGCCAGGCCGGCCAGCAGTGGCAGCCAGGCCAGACGCTCGGCCGGGACGAGTGGTCGCAGGACCACGGAGACCAGGAGGGCACCGTCGTCGGGGGTGACCCAGGCCCGCCCGGATCGCCCTCTGCCCGCCGTCTGCCTCAGTGCTCGGAGGGCCGACAGGTGCGGCCAGGATCCGGCCTCGGCTCCCGTGAGGGCGCTGCGCAGGTCGTCCTGGGTGGATCCGGTGACGGGGACGGTGACAAGACGTGAGAAAGGACCGCTGCCAGAGCTCATGAGCCGAGCCTAGCGGCCGCGGCCGTATAGGGTGGCACCGTGATTCTCCTGGCTTCGAAGTCATCCGGCCGCCTGGCCACCCTGCGAGCCGCCGGCATCGAGCCGCTGGTGCGAGTCTCCTCGGTCGATGAGGACGTCGTGCTCGACGAGCTGACCAGGCGGCGTCGGACGGCAGGCCTGACAGCCCCGAGCGCCGCCGAGCAGGTGCAGGCCCTGGCCCGGGCCAAGGCGCTCGACGTCGCGGCCTCCACCGGCGAGCAGGAGGCCGAGGTGGTCGTGGGCTGCGACTCCATGCTGGAGATCGACGGCAGAGTCGTCGGCAAGCCCGCCGATGCCGCGGAGGCCCGCGAGCGCTGGAGGACGATGAGCGGGAGCACCGGGACCCTGTACACGGGGCACTTCCTGGTGCGCACCGCGGACGGAGCCATCGCCGAGGGGGTCAGCTCGGCCACCATCCGTTTCGGCTCCCCCTCTCAGGCCGAGGTCGAGGCCTACATCGCCAGCGGCGAGCCGCTGTGGTGCGCCGGGGCCTTCACCATCGACGGCCTGGGCGGCGCCTTCATCGAGGGGATCGACGGGGACCCGCACGGAGTCGTCGGCATCTCCCTGCCGCTGCTGCGCCGGCTCCTGGCTGATCTGGGAGTGCGCTGGACAGACCTGTGGGCGCCGCCGGCCGGCAGTGGAACCGACTGACGACGCCCACCGTTACGGACGGTCGTTGAGGAGGATCAGGACGGTGACGAGGCCGACGGCGCCGAGGCGCCGGAGGAGTCCGGGGCCTGGGCGATGACCGTCATGAGCTCGGCCAGGGCGACCTGCTGCTCACGACTGAGCCGGTCGATGACGTGGCGGCGCACGCCGTCGAGGTGGACCGGGGCGGCCTCACGCAGGAAGTCGAGGCCCGTCTGAGTCAGCGTGCAGTTGACGCCGCGACGGTCCGAGTCGCAGGAGCTGCGCTCGACGTAGCCCACGTTCTCGAGGCGCCGGACCGTGTGAGTCAGGCGGGAGCGGGAGTGGGAGACGTGCTCGGCGAGGGTCGACATGCGCAGCGTCCGGTCGGGCGCCTCGGACAGGCGCACCAGGATCTCGTACTCGTGCATGGAGATGCCGCAGCCGGCCTCGAGCTCCCGGTTGAGGCGGGCGGTGACGGAGGTGGAGGCCGCCAGGAAGGAGCGCCAGGCATCCATCTCGATCTCATCGAGTCGGCGGAAGCCCTCCGGCTGGACCGCGGAGTCGCTCTGACCGCAGGTCCGGGCGGGCTCCTGACCACAGGTGGCCGCCGGTTCCTGGCCGCCACCGGCCGAGCCGGCGGCCCCAGCCGACTCCTGGCTGTAGGTGGCTTCGACGGCTTCCTGATCGCTCTGAGTCCACTTCATCTCGACGTCCTCAGTGTAGGCCGTCGGCTCCACCATCGTTCGTTCTGCGGTAATCACCTTATCGACTCCTCTCAGCACCGACCCGGATAGGTCGCGAACCCTCAAAGCGCGCACCTGCCGATTGCCTTTTGGCTTTCATACAAGTGCAACTCCACTTCTTTTTTATCACACTCGGTCAGAGCGCCAGAACGTCGGTACAACCACCCGGAGCGCCGGGCAACCGTGAAGACACCGATCACACACCGACTTTTCGTTGGCACCACAGGGATCTGCGTCCGTCTGCCCGCCGTCGGAAAGCAATTTCCACACTATCTTCACGTCACCCTGACATCCATCAGATTGACATTGCAATTACCCACCTTTGTTACGTTATCATCCCCACTGACCGATGATTGGGGGAGGTCGATAATTCATTTCCAGCCTCTCATCTCGTCGCCATCGAGACAACAGTGAATCGCCGTCAGAATTCCCTTCAGGGGGTAATCATTTTTTCCTCACGAGGCGATAGGGGGTCGACCAGCGCCCGCGGCGGCCCCTGACATCCAGTGCCGGTCAAGAACCGTCATCGGCGTCGCAGAACGGGGCGTCGGTCCTGACTGATGGTGATGCCGTCGGGGTCGACGGCGAGCGTCGCCCAGGGCGCCGCCCCATCCCGACGGGAAGCCGGGACATCAGCTGAACCAATGAATTTCAGGGATATCCACCGATCAGGTGAAGACTGGGCGAGAGCGAGGCTGAGTGCGCCGAGCAGAAGACCATGAGCCACGACGTCGTCGGGACCGGCTCGCAGCCCGGCCTCAGCCGCCCTGCCGGCAAGGAGGTGGATGGGGTTGCCGTCCCCGGTGGCCTCTGCCCAGGCGGCGATGTCGCCGCGGGTGAGCCGGTAGAAGCGGGCGCCGGGCGGCGGATCAAATCCGACCCCGGACTCCGTGAGTTTCCCCGCCCGGACCGCGGTCGCCCGAGACGCCGGGGCGCGTCGGGCGAGCTCGTGGGTTACTCGCCAGCACCTCCCGCCCGCCTCCACCTCGGTCGCGGCTCGGAGGAGCTCCCAGCCTGCGCGGCCGGTCCGCTGAACCGTAGGCTCATCAGTACCCCCATCGAGGCCACAGGCCGATTCGGCCCCGTCAACGCGTGAGGGGATCGGCTCCATGAGGCAGCGACGGTGCAGCAGACCGTCCCAGGCGGTGGTCGTCTCACGGGACCGCACCCACTCCTGGACCTGCTGCATGGCCAGGACCGCGGGGACAACCGCCGTCGCCCCACGCCGAGCGAGACGAACCGCCTCCGCCTCGGAGAGCTCGGGCGGCCCTGACGGTGCGGACGCCCCCGTCGCAAGCACCTCGGCAAGGATCGTCGCGAGCTGCTCAACGACGTCGTCGGAGAGGCTGGAACCGTTCACGTCACCGATGCTAGGTGGTATCCCCCGGGCACGACGAAGCCCCGCCGACGTCATGCCGACGGGGCCTGCTCCTCGGTTGCAGGTGGTTGCTCCCGAGATCGGAACGCGCTGCTCAGCGGGTCTCGCGGTGCTCGGTGTGCTTGCCGCAGCGCGAGCAGAACTTGGAGATGCTGAGACGGTCGGGGGTGTTCCGACGGTTCTTCTTGGTGATGTAGTTCCGCTCCTTGCACTCCGAGCAGGCCAGAGTGATCTTGGGGCGAACGTCGGCGGACTTGCTGGCCACGTTTGTCTCCTCGTGTCGATCCTCGAGCATGCGACGGGTGCGCTGTACTCGAAACCTTGCGTAGCGGGGGAGGGACTCGAACCCTCGACCTCACGATTATGAGTCGTGCGCTCTAACCAGCTGAGCTACCTCGCCATAGGAACACAATGGGGGCCAGTGGCCCCCGCTGCGAGAGCCCCGAAAGGGAATCGAACCCTTGACCTTCTCCTTACCATGGAGACGCTCTGCCGACTGAGCTATCGGGGCAACGAGCCGAATCCTAGGCAGATCCGAACCGCGCTGGCAATTCGGTCCGCCGTGGCTTCGCTCACTGCGGGCCTCGCCGCTGGGGCGAGATGCGATCAACGAGTGATCAGCGTGGCGGGTGAGGGATTCGAACCCCCGTAGCATTACGCGGCTGATTTACAGTCAGCTCCCATTGGCCGCTCGGGCAACCCGCCTCGGCTCCGCGCTCCGGCCTCTCGGCCATCGCTTGGCGCCGTGGAAGAATAGCAAGGTGGTGGCGCGCAGCGCCAATCGCCCCCGTAGGACCCTCCTCACAGAACAACCCGCCTAGACTCGCCTCGACCGAAGTCCCACCCCGGAAAGGACTGCCGCCATGGCCAACGACTCCTCCTTCGACGTCGTCTCCCGCCTCGACCGCCAGGAGGTGGACAACGCCGTCAACCAGTGCGCCAAGGAGATCTCCCAGCGCTACGACTTCCGCGGCGTCGACGCCTCCGTGAGCCTGTCCGGCGACACCATCACCCTGGAGGCCAACACCGCCGAGCGGGTCCTGGCGATCCTGGACGTCCTGGAGTCCAAGCTCTTCCGCCGCGGCGTCTCCCTCAAGGCCCTGGACCTGGGCGACAAGGAGCCGCGCCCCTCGGGCAAGCTCTACCGCCTGGTCTGCCCGCTGCGCGAGGGGCTGACCCAGGAGGTCGCCAAGAAGATCACCAAGGCGATCCGCGACGAGGGCCCCAAGAGCGTCAAGGCCACGATCCAGGGTGACGAGGTGCGTGTGACCTCCAAGTCCCGCGACGACCTCCAGTCGGTCATCTCCCTGCTCAAGAACCTCGACGTCGACGCCGCCCTCCAGTTCGTCAACTACCGCTAGGACGCCACGCAATCCGCGACATGAGCCCGAGGACGTCACGGCCCTCGGCGCACAGGCCTACATGACGGCCCGCTGACGCCCGCAGGGATGGGGGAAGGCACTCGTGACTGCGTCGCGCAGCAGCTCGGTCCCGGACAGACTCGGGTCGAGCAGCATCGTGGCGCCGATTCCGACGACGGTTACCCACAACTGCTGAGCAACCCGCTGAGGCTCCACGTCGGGCGCCGCCTCCCCGCACCGCTGGGCGTTGCGGACCACACCGGCGAGTCTCTCGCGAAAGGCCCGGTCAGAATCCCGAGCAACCGCTGCGATCCCCTCATCTCCCGCAGCCAGGGCATGGAACTCCCGACGCACCTGGCACTCACGGATCCTCGCGGCATCCAAGGGGAGGAGCTCGGCCAGGCCGAGAGCAGCCATCTCGCGTATGGAAGCGGCTTCCTCCTCCCCCTGCTCCACGATCGTGGCCACACGGCTATCAACGTCAGCCAGCAGATCGACAAAGACACGCTGCATCAGCGCACCCTTGGACGAGAAGTAGTGCTGAACCAGTCCAACTGACACACCGGCACGGCGAGCCACGGAGGCCACCGTGACCCCGGAGAGTCCCTCATCCAAGGCGACGTCACGCGCAGCCCGCGCCATCTGCCGGCGGCGCGCATCATGATCCGCGGTTCGTGCCATGGAAGAGATGGTAACGCCGTGATATCAATACCGTATGAGCATTCAATTATGGTTCAGGCTGTCCGCGCTTCTGACCGCAGTGGCCCTGCTGCACGCCTCGGCGCCGGCAACCGCATCACGTTCCGAGCTGGATACGGCGATCTCCCAGGCGAAAGAGGCCGGCGCCCCCTCGGGCGCCTTCGCGCTTCTGAGGGACGGAGAGGTCGTGCAGGTCGAGACCTTCGGCGAGGCGAACCCGGACTCGGTGTTCCTGTGGGGTTCGGTATCCAAGCCGGTTGCGGCTTCCATCGCTCGTGAGCTGGAGTCGCAGGGCCGCCTTGATCCGAACGCACCGGCCGAGCAGTACGCACCGGGTAGCACGGAAGCCTCGGTGCGCCACCTGGTCAACCACACCTCCGGTCTCGGTTTCGGCGCCAAGGAGCTTGATGTCGACCGACCGAGGGCCAACGCCCGCGACGTCGTGGCGGACCACCCGGCCACTAGTACGGCAGGCGGGTACCAGTACTCGAGCCTGGGATACCTGCATCTCCAGGCGGTCCTGGAATCCGCCTCTGGAGGCTCCTACCACAGCCTCGTCAGCGAGAGCCTCCCGGGTGCCGGTGCCAGCCAGGAGTTCTGCGAGCACCGTATCCAGGGACACCGGCTCGCCGGGCCGATAGCGCTCCCGCTCGACTCCGGCTACGACGGCGCTGGCGGTGCTTACGGGTACACATGCGGAGACATCGGCACTCTCGCGTCCTTCGCCCAGCAACATGTGAGGGATCCGGACCTGACGGACGTGGTGGACACCGGCCAGCATGAGCAGCAGTACGCCGGAGGCTGGCGTCTCACCCACGAGGACGACGGACGCCTCACCCACTGGCACACCGGTACGGTCCCCGGGTACTTCAGCGCCATATATCTTGATATCTCCAGCGGAGACGGGACAGCCATGCTTCTCAACGCCTCCGGATACCTGCATGAGCAGGAGCTGGCCTCGGTGGCCCGAGCGGCTTTCGATCGAAGCACTGACCGCAAGCCGGCGACCGAGGCCGGCTCGTTCGCCGCCACGCTCATCCCGACCGCTCTCGCAGGGAGTGCTGTCCTCGTCATGGCTGCCGGCTTCAGGTGGCGCTCACGCCGCGCGGCACTGACGTGGACCGCGCTGCTCACGGCGCTGACCTCATCCGGCGTCGGGCTGCTCATGTGGTCGGGATACCCGGCGCGCTACCTGTGGCTGTGGGAGCCTGGGACGCTCGTAGCGGCGGGTATGCTGACCCTGGCGCTCCTGGTGGCTGCGACGGCATCCCTGTGCCGGCTCAGGACGACAGCAGCGTCAGGACGGCCTTGACGCGTCGGTGGACGGCGGCGTCGGGCAGCAGGCCGAGCTTGGCGAAGATCCGCTGGGTGTGCTTCTCCACGGCGCCCTCGGTGACCACCATGACCTCGGCGATGCCGGCATTCGTGTGGCCCTCGGCCATGAGGGCCAGGACCTCCCGCTCCCGGGGCGTGAGCTCCTCGAGCGGGTCGTTGCGCCGTCCGCGCTGGAGGACCTGGGAGACGACGTCGGGGTCGAGCACCAGCTCGCCGCGCGCCACCCGCTCGACCGCCCCGAGGAAGGCGTCGATGTCGCCGACCCGGTCCTTGAGGAGGTAGCCGAGCGCACCGCCGCCGTCGGCCAGGAGATCGGGCAGGTAGCCGGCGACGACGTACTGGCTCAGCAGCAGGACCGGTGCGCCCGGCCACTGGGCGCGGATACGGGTGGTGGCGCGCAGGCCCTCATCGGTGTGGGAGGGCGGCATCCGAATGTCGGCGACGACGACGTCGGGGCGTAGCCGCAGGGCCTCACTCACGAGGGCGTCACCGTCCCCCACTCCCCCGACGACCTCGTGGCCGCCGTCGGCCAGGATGAGGGCCAGCCCCTCGCGCAGCAGGACGGAGTCGTCAGCGATCAGAACGCGCACGGGATCATCGCCTCCACTGTGGTCGGCCCGCCGGCCGGGGACATGAGCGCGAGCCTACCGTCGACGCCGTTGAGGCGCTCGACCAGGCCGGCCAGGCCGTGGCCCTTGGCGGTCGACGCCCCGCCGATGCCGTTGTCGCTGACCGTCACGTGCAGGACGCCATCGGCCACGCGGGCCTCGACGGCGGCCGCCGTGGCCCCGGAGTGCTTGTTGAGGTTGGCCAGGGACTCGCTGATGACGAAGTAGGCGGCCTGGGAGACGTGGTCGGGCAGGTCCTCGGACAGCTCGGTGCTCACGGTGACCGGGACGGAGGAGCGGGTGGCGGCCTCGGTGATGGCGGCGGCCAGGCCGCGGTCGACGAGGACGGGCGGAGCGATGCCGCGGGAGAGCTGGCGCAGCTCGTCAAGGGTCTGCTGGGTCTGGTCCATGGCGCCCTGGATGATCGCGGAGGCGGCCACCGGGTCCTTCTCGGCCTGGCGCTGGGCACGGGCCAGGTCCATACGCAGGCGCACGAGACGCTGCTGGGGTCCGTCGTGGATGTCGCGCTCCAGGCGGCGGCGGGTGTCCGCCTCCGCCCGCTGGACGGCGGCCCGGGAGGTCTGGAGGCGGCTGACCTCACTGCGCCAGGAGAGCATGCCGCGGATGAGCCCCGCCTGCATGGCGGCCAGGCCCCGCAGGACGAAGGGGGCGGTGAGCATGAAGATGACGCCGACGGTCAGGTCGATCACGACGTCCCAGAGCAGAGGCGGGTACAGACCCAGAAGATCGGACAGACCATTGCGTTGATCTCCAAGGATTGATTCGGTAATGACATCGGCGATGGGGCCGAGGAGGCCGCCCACTGCCGCCGCCAGCCACACGACGGTGAGGATCCAGCTGACGAGGGATACCGGGAAGAAGACGATGACCCACAGCAGGTCCACCCAGCGCTGAGGGTCGCGCAGGCGTCGCAGGATCATGCGGTGCAGGGAGGTTCCCGGCTCGGGTTCGAGGTAGCCGCCCGGCACCGGCTCGCGCCCGTCCAGGCGCGCCACGGCGAGGCGGGCCAGGTTGGCGAAGCCCCCGGCGATGCTCAGGGCCAGGACGAGCACCATCAGCCCCACCCAGATGATGACGGTGCCCGTACCGAGGGCGGTCAGCGGCAGGACGAGGCAGAAGGCGAGCAGGCTCAGCGGCCAGCTCAGGAGGAGGAAGGTGGCGTCCCGGCCGAGTCGGCGGTAGCGCGAGGCCCATGTTGATCGGTTCATGCCTCATATCCTCCTCAGGCCTGGAATCATGCCCAATCCTGTCACCTGGCGAGGCCTTGGTGGGGCTAGCCCGACATGTCAGTCTGTGAGTCGGGCGACCAGGCTGCGGGCGAGCTCGTCGGCCCACGTCCCGTAGCAGGCCTTGTCGGGGCGGCTGAGGCAGTACAGGAGGTTGCCCAGGCGGTCGAGGAGCTCGTAGGCGCTGCGGCGGGCCAGCAGCTGCTGCGGCTCGTCGGCGCCGGTGGCCGGCGGGATGCTCATGCGCTGCGCGTACCACGAGTACTCAGTGACGAGGGCGGCGACGGCGTCGGGCGTCAGGGGCAGGTACCAGGGGCCTCCGGTCACCCGGCCGCCGATGAGGGCCAGGTCCTTGGCAACGTCACCGGGACCCGACCACTCGAAGTCGATGAACCGCGGGACGCCGTCGGGGCCGAGGATGACGTTGGTGGCGACGAGGTCGCCGTGGATGAGCGGGTGGGCGCGGACTCCCGAGAAGGCGGGATCGAGACGGGCCAGCTCGCGGCGCCAGGCGGGCAGGAGCGAGGCGACGCGTGGATCGGTGAGCGTATTCGGGTGGCGTTCTCCCCACCAGGTCAGCAGCTCCTCTCCCTGCTCGCTAGCGCTCAGAACTCGCGCGGTCGACGGCGCAGAGTTGGCAGCAGGGCCGGCCGCGAGGTCCGCCGCGAGCGCCGCGTGCAGGCGGGCGATCTGGTGGGCGAGGGCGGCCACGAGCCCCGGGTTCCAGTCGCCGGCTCGCAGGGCTCGGCCGGGGACGTGGGTGGTCACCATGTAGGGGGCGCCGAGCGGGTTGTCGGAGCCGGCCTCCAGGGCGACGGCGCTGGTGCCGATCTCAGGCGGAACGCGCCTAAGGGCCTCGAACTCGGCGGTCATGGAACGGGGCATCTCGCGGCCGGCGCGACGTGGAACGCGCAGGACGCGGGCCCGCGGGCCGGAGCCGATCCGCCAGGCGGTATAGCTCTCTCCGGCTCCGAGCGGCTTAACCGGTCCGGTGCCCACGCCGCGGAGCCGGCCGGCGTCGACGGCGGCCCGAACACGTCGGGCGAGGTCGTCGGGCGGGGGCGGAGCGTGCACTGCCCTATCTCACCACCGCGCCTGGGGCCACCAAGCTAGCCGCAGAACCAGCCACAGATCTAAGCACCGACACTGCTCGCGTCGACGATGGCTTGGGCGGCCTCGGTGGCGGTGAGCTCGGCGGTGTCCAGCCGGAGACCGGCCTCGGGCCAGGGGGCGTAGTCGCGTTGCTCGATCGCCCGCCAGTCCGGCAGCTCGAGGCCCTCGATGTCGCTGACCCGCTGCCGGGCGCGGCGGCGGTGCTCGGCCTGATCGGAGCAGACGAGCTCGACGGCGAGGAAGCGGCACCCCAGGGCCGACGCGGCCTCCTCCCACAGGCGACGGGTGACGGGCAGCGGGTTGACGCACTCGACCAGCACGTCAGCACCCGTGGCCAGGACGTCCCGAGCGACGGCGGCGGCGGCATAGTAGCCGGCGCCCCCGGGCGCACCGGGAAGCATCTCGCCGCTGTCCCGCAGGGCCTGCTCGATGGAGTCGATGCGCAACCAGGTCGGGATCCGGCTATGCGAGTGCGCCTCGGCGCGCAGACGCAGAACCTCTCGGCACACGGCGGTCTTACCGACGGCCGGCAGCCCGCCGACGACGGTCAGGGTCACCGTCAGTAACCGGCCATCTGCTCGAGGCGGGCGATGCGCTTGTCCATCGGCGGGTGGGTGGAGAAGAGGTTGCGCAGGCTCCCGAAGGGGTTGGCGATCATCATCGAGGAGACCGGCTCCAGTCGCGGGTCCTGCCCCATGGGCACACGCGAGATACCCGACTCGAGCTTGCTGAGCGCACTGGCCAGGGCGAGCGGGTCCTGGGTGAGCTCGGCGCCGTCGTGATCAGCGTCGTACTCGCGGGTGCGCGAGATGGCGAACTGGGTGACGGTGGCGGCCAGGGGCGCCAGGAGGGAGAGCAGCAGGACGGCGATGATGTTGCCGCCGTCCCGGTCGCGCCGGTTGCCGCCGCCGAAGAACAGAGCCATGGAGGCCACCGAGGAGATGACACCGGCGATGCCCGCGGCCACCGAGGAGGTGAGGATGTCGCGGTTGTAGACGTGTGAGAGCTCGTGGCCCAGGACGCCGCGCAACTCACGCTCGTTGAGTAGCTGAAGGATGCCCTGGGTGCAGCACACGGCGGCGTGCGAGGGGCTGCGGCCGGTGGCGAAGGCGTTGGGGCTCATCGTGGGGGCCACGTAGAGGCGCGGCATGGGCTGGCCAGCAGCGGCGGAGAGCTCACGCACGATGGCGTACATCTGGGGCTGCTGGGCCTCGGTGACCTCGATGGCGCCCATGGAGCGCACCGCGATCTTGTCGGAGTTCCAGAAGCCGTAGGCGGTCTGCACCAGGCCGATGACCGGCGCGATGATCAGCCAGATGGCGGAGCCGGTCCCCCTGGCCAGCGCGTAGCCGAGCAGGAGAAGCAGGCTCCACATGCCGCCCAGGAGGACGGCGGTCTTGAGACCGTTGTAGTGGTGGGTCCTTGTCATGGGTGGAGACTATGGGATGAACCTGTGTCTGACCTATGTCTGCTGGCGCGGGACCACTCGCGCGGTGATGAGGCCGCAGTCCAGGCAGTGCAGGGCATCGCGGAAGTCGTCGGGGTCGAAGGTGGTTCCTGGCGCCTCACGCACGAGGGTCCAGTACTCCCCCGTCGAGTCCTGGACCGCGTACCCGGTGTCGCGGAAGCCGGAGCGCTCGTAGAAGGAGAGCCGACGGCGTCGCTGCTCGGCGTTGTCGGCCTCGGCGACGACGGGCTCAATGTCCAGGACGATGGTGCAGCCGGGGTGACGTCGCTCGAGCTCGGCCAGGATGCGAGTACCCAGGCCCCGGCCGCGGGCGACGTCGTCGACGGCGAGGTAGAAGAGGTAGAGCAGGTGGGAGCCGGGGCGGCGCACGGTCCAGGTCAGGGCGACGGGGGCCGGCGAGGCCGCACGGGTCGGTCCGGCGGGCTGGTCCCACCAGGCGACGAGGTCGACGCCGCGCCGCGCACTGAGCAGGTGGATGAGCGCCCAGGGAAGGCGCTCATCCTCGGGGAAGGCACGCAGGTAGAGGTCATGCGCCCAGCGGTCGGTTCTGCTGGCGAAGCGGATGCGACGGGTTCTCATCGCTCAGCCCAGCAGGTCGGCGACGTCGGCCGCGGGGAGGTCCAGGGCCTGGCCGACCGCGGCGGTGTAGAGCGTCCCGGCGTGGGTGCTCAGTCCGCGGGCGAGGTCGGGGCGCGCCGCGATGGCGCCACGCCAGCCCTCATCGGCCAGGGCCAGGGTGTAGGGCAGGGTCGCGTTGGTCAGCGCGTAGGTGGAGGTGTGCGGGACGGCTCCGGGCATGTTGGCCACGCAGTAGAAGATCTTGCCGTCCACCTCGAAGGTGGGCTCGGAGTGGGTGGTGGGGCAGGAGTCCTCGAAGCAGCCTCCCTGGTCGATGGCGATGTCGACCAGCACGCTGCCGGGCCGCATGGTCTCCACCATGGCCCGCGTGACGAGGTTCGGGGTGCGGGCCCCGGGCACGAGGACGGCGCCGATGACCAGGTCCGCCCCGGCGCAGGCCTGGGCCACGTCGAGCTCGGTGGAGAAGCGGGTGCGGATGGTTCCGCCGTTGAGCTCCTCGATGCCGTGGGCGGCCTGGAATGCCTCCACCACCGGGATGATCGTGGTGGTCTCAGCCTTGTTCCCTTCCCAGCAGCCGACCTGGAGGGGGAAGCCGGCCCGGTCGACCAGCAGGCCGACGATGACCTGGGGGTCGACCCTCCGCTCTTTGGAGTAGCCGACCCGCCGCAGGTCGTCCTCACGCTCGGCCTCGAAATAGAGCGTGGTCACGTCGTACAGGCACAGGGCCAGACCGGAGGTGTTGGTGACGTGCTCGAACAAGGCCCCAGAGATCGCCTGGCGGTAGCCCCGCTCCTGAGCGCGGGCCAGGGACGCGTACAGGGTGTTGCGGTGGGCCGGGGCCGGCCAGCCGATCTCGGACAGGACCCGGGGAGTGTCGGCCTTGGAGGTCGGCTCGACCAGGCGAGCGGCGACCATCTGCTCAAAGGCCTGGTCACCCCCGACCGCCTCACCCAGCCCCAGACGCCTGTAGGCCGAACGGATGGCCTCGATCGGCCAGCCCGACCTGCGCGAGACGATCTGCGGCCTTCGCACCGCACCACCGTCACCGGGTGCCTGACCACCCACCTCGTCAGCGTCGTCGTTGAGTGCCGGCCCCAGGTCCAGGACCTGCTGGCCGGCCAGGAGCCGCTGGCGCCCCAGACGCATCAGCGCTGCCAGCTCAGCCTCGTCATGGGCCGACCCCAGGTGCTCCACGATCCGGCGCACACCATGGTCCTTGGCCACGACCTGCACGGCCGTGGCCCCCGAGACTGTCTTAACCTGACGCAGGTACGGACTCACCCACCAGATCCTACCGCCGCCTTAGTGCCCCGAAACAACCACCCCACCCCCACAATCCCAACGAAAAACCCCACCCTGAAACACAAACCACCCCAACCTGTGCAACTCAGGTGAGCAGGTAGCCGATGAGGATGAGCAGGCCCCACATGCCGCCCAGGAGGGCGGTGGTCTTCAGGCCGTTGTGGTGGTTGGTGCCTCGGTAGATCGCCGACATGCCGTCAGAGTAGCGGAGCCACCTGTGCGCGCCCTGTGCAGTCGCCCCGAGTTACGCGCGCGAGACCGGTGGACATCAGGATCAAGACTGTGGTGTGTCAGGACATCTGGGACGGTGTTGGCGTCTCAGACGTCCTGGAACGATCTGGGCGAAGTTTGGAAGCGGTGACGTCAGGCGCGCGTGGCACCGGCGGCGACATTCTGCACCGGTGGTTGCGCCTGGCACCTTGGGTTGCGTTCTCACCGCGCCCGAAGGTGCTAGGCGCAACCACCGGTGCTCAAGGCACCCGACGATGCGACCACGACACGACCGCTTGTCCCAGGACAGGATTCACCGACTGATCGCGCTCTACTTCTCCAGATAATTCTGCCGCGTCCTCCCGATGAGGAGACACACCCCGACCAGAAGCGCCAGGAGCACGCCGTTCGCGCAGACTAGCTGAAGCATCCGATATTCAGGATCCACCACGTACTGCCCCTGAAGCGGGATCATTCCGAGATAGTAGCTCGAGAAATCATCACCAGTCACTGCGCCCACGACCCAGTGATCAGCAAAACGCCTGACGAGGGAGAAATACAGCGTCGCGAACGCAAGAATTTGCATAAAGACGAACATGGCCCATGAGACCGAGCGCGCCATACCAGGCCCGGCGACCCGCTTGCCAGCAGAAGCGCCTATGAGCATCATCAACATGCCACAGGCTAGAGCGACCCCCTTTGCGATGAGCCCTAGGAGCACCGCACTCCAACTAGTCTCGCCTCGACCAGAATCCGGAAGGCTAACGACGGCGTACAAAACCATCAAAAACGACCAGAGAACACAACCGTGCAAACCCGCCATCTTCCATCTCGGCAGTGGAGAGAGGAAGAAGATCCTCTCACTGCAAAGGGCCACATGCCGCACCAAGTAATCTAGCGCATACAATGACGCTCCGAATGAGAGCAGCATGACACCCAGCGCGTGCATCTGTGCCACCATTTGCCCAGATCCCACCCGCCCTGCGACAGCAACGACCAACGCGAGTACCAAGATGGGCAGGAAGAACCGTCCATGACGACGCAGGACCATCCTCAAATCATTCATGTGCGGCCACCAAACGTTTAAATGCCATCTCGAGGGACCCATCACCGATCCGCCGAACATCGGCAACCTTTCCAGAGCGGAGCAGCCGCCCGTCCACCACCATCATGACAGCGTCGAAGACGCGCTCAACCCCCTCGATCAGATGGGTACTCAACAACATTGGAGCCTCCTGACATCGAACTTCGATGATGTTCTCGATCAAGCGATCACGAGTCAGGGGATCGACGCCAGCTAACGGCTCATCCAAGACATATAGTTTTGGCCGCCTCGCCATGATCAGAGCCAGATGCAAGCGCTCCGACATCCCTTTCGAAAGGCTTCCCACAGGCGCCGACCTTTTAATCGCGGACCCAGCGAGAAACTCTTCCGCGACATCATCGCGAAAATCCTGGTGCCTCGCGCTAAACAGATCAATCGCCTGCCCAACTGTCATCCAGGAGAACAAGAACGGCTTATCTGGTAGATAGGCGATCTCATCTCGACTGGGGCACCTCAGCGCACCGTCATATCTCCCAATATCGCCACAGACCGTCTTGAACAACGTGGTTTTCCCGGCACCGTTCGGGCCAAACATGCCGACAACACCATCGTCCGCGTCTACTCTAAAACTCATGTCCGAGACCGCACGATGCTTGCCGTAAGACACCGAAAGGCGAATCCCTTCAACAACAATATCACCCATATCCAGATCACCTCCAAAGGAACGACACGACAACGAAAATGATAATATAGGCCAATACCCCGAGCGAGACAATCCTCAGAACCAGAATGGGCTTTGGCGCATCCGACCAGCCCTCGACTTCCTCAAGATCGAAGCACGCCAATAGCATACGTTGACCATCCGCATTCCACAAGGGCAACAAGTTGGTGGCGACAAAGATCATCACCAAGGCAGTTCCATATCTCCCCTCCTCACCCAGGCCCAGAACTTCCTGGCACAATACGAGCAGGTTCACGGCGATCAAGTTAGCGAAGAGTCCGGCAGAGTGGCAGAGCAGCCTTTCCCTTCTAGGGAGAAGGGATACCTGATTCATTCTAACGAAGAATGCCGGCATGACCCAATAGTTCATCTTGAATCCCACCTTGTCAGGACGCCTTCCGCACCATCGCAACGCCAGGACATGACCAGCCTCATGGATGAGCAGATTACTGACAACTAACGTCGCCGCCAGGACGAGGCCTCCGCCTCCGTTGAGCCTTTCTGAAGCCACGTCTGAAGCGAGATACCCCAGCAGCCATAGCAACCCATTGATCAACATCGTGAGAAACAGCATGACGTAGACGCCCAGCCATAGCGTCGACAGGCGAGAAGCCTTGTCCACCCAGGCAACAGGTCTCTCCCCAATCACCACAAAGGTCGTCTTGAAGTAGGTATCGCTAGCGCGATCATGTATCACAACACGATCTCCGTGCCTGACGATTTCGATGTCGTCCTCGCAGCACGACTGCCACGACGGCCGTTCTTTGAGTCGACTGAGTCGATCGAGTCGGTTTGACAAGACGCTTCCATCCCCTCGGCTCAGCGCTCACTCACATATTGAGCCTTGTACTCCTCGAAATCATTCCGCAACTCGCTGATTCTGCTCTTGTCTGCGAAGATCACGCTGCACAGATGACAGGCATCGACAACGGGAAAAGGCTCGGCGAATCGTTCATCTCCATTCCTCTTGAGTTTTTCCACAAACCACCCCAGGCCTTCTTCTATAGTGTGATTAAAACAAGATTCGTGTTGCTGGTTTTGTTGTTGGGTTGGTGATCGGGTATTCGTGGGGCGTCCGATGTGGGGGTGTCGCTTTCTCGTGGGGTGCTTGGCTGCTGGTGCTGGCTTCTTTTGTTGTCGTCTCTTGTGTTGTCGGCGTTTCGTGTGAGCTCTCGGGTCGAGGGCGGAATATCATGCTGGGATGGACAGGGTCGTGGTTAGTGATGATGAGTGGACTGTTTTGCAGGGCTATAAGCACCAGGCGCCTTACAGGTTGATGCGTTTGAAGTCCGAGGCGGTCGTGCTGCTGTCCAAGGGTGTGGATACCGCGGTCGTGGCCCAGGTCGTCGAGCGCACGCCCGAGACGGTGCGCAGCTGGGCTCGGGAGTGGAACCGGTACCGCCTGGCCTCAATCCACACCGGTCACGCCGGCAACCTCAACGCCTCCAGGCTCACCGCCACCCAGCGCCAGGAGGTGGCCGGGGTACTGTCCCGGCCCCCGTCGGAGCAGGGCCTGCCCATCGGGTTCTGGGACGTGCCCCATCTGGCGGCCTGGGTCTACGACCACTTCGAGGTGGAGTACGCCTCTGCCGCCTCCTACCGGTTCCTGCTGCACATGGCGGGCCTGTCCTTCCACCGCCCCCAGACCGTTGACCAGCGCCGCCCGCCCCAGGCGGACGTTGACCAGCGCATGAGCCAGATCCGTTCCGAGATCGTCCGCAAGTGGTCCGATCCCGAGGTGATGGTGGTGTGCGCCGACGAGGTGCGTATCGAGCACGAGGCGATCGTGCGCAGGGCGTGGATCCGCCGGGGGGACGCCGCCCGCCTGGAGGTCGACCGCCGCCGCCAGGCCCAGTCCTACATCGGCTTCCTGCACGAGACCGACGGCACCGTCGACTTGATGACCCTCGACTGGCAGGACACCGGCACCATCACCCAGGCCCTGATCGACCTGACCGTGAAGCACCCCGACAAGAAGAAGATCGTCATCGTGTGGGACAACGCCTCCTGGCACCGTTCAGCAAAGCTCACAAACAGCCTCAAGACCATCAAGAACCTCGAGAGGATCCACCTGATCAACCTACCCGCCTACAGCCCCGACGAGAACCCCATCGAGCACGTCTGGAAAGAAGCAAAGGACAGTATCAGCAACCACCAAAGAGCCACATTCCCCCAAACCCGACAAGCATTCGAGACCTTCATCCAGGCAAACAAGTTCCCCTACCGACTCACAAAATAATCTCGTTTAAACTCCACTATATCATAATCTTGAATGCAAGGTTGCATTCTATGCGACGCGCCCCCTCCTCGATCGTGAGTTCATTGGCGTCACCAACCGAAAGAGCGCTGTTGATGACACCCAGCGAACAGCATGGGTAGACTTGGCCGTCACCCGAGAACAGCAAAACCTGTCCTGGGCACTTCAGGTTCTCGGTTGAGACATGATCGTACGTTATCTCGCATGATGCGATGCCCTCGGCCTGCCCAACAGGTGTAATATCGAAACTGTTGATATGCACACCTTCTAGGAGGCCTTCTAGTTGGTCCAGCGTCTTACTGGCGGGCTCACTTCGCGACTGGCAGATGTTGACAGCGAATTCAATTTCGGGCGCGACATCCCTCACCTTGAGGATGTTCCTCACTCGCTCGATTGGCACATAAGGCAGATGAAAGGTGTCAGCACTGATCGTGATAGTTCGGACGCCAGCGTCTGCCAATTCTAGAAGAACTCCCCTGGCGCTCGCTTCCGTGATCCCCCAGAATCCATTTGAAACGATCGTGCTTCGTTTGCCAGCTCGTTTCAAACGTCTCATCTGCTCCAGTATGAAGGACTTGCGCAGCAACGCCTCTCCACCAGTGAACGCGACTATCTTGATCGACGGTGAGGCGATGGCTTCGTCGATCAGACGAACAACTGTAGCATCCTCTAAGTGCCTCTCATCCTTTGGGTGGGACGACACGCAGCAATGAGCGCATCTGGCATTGCACTTCATATGCGGAGCGATAATCACACGTTGCATTAGAACACCTTGATAGTGGTATCGAATTGGGCGATGGGTGCGGGCGCCTCCAGTGGCACCCGCACCCACTTCGCAGCCGTCACCAGCCAGCGGCAACCCAGTTGTTGCTGACAAGAACCCAACCAAGGTCATCGCTGTCAGACAACTTGACGACTCGGTCGTCCACGATAAGCGCATCGAGCAGATCCTGCATGATCTCACCTCCCTCAATCGAGCTCAATTGTCGGTCGATTGGCAACGCCAACGTCAGGCAGTTCACACCTTCAGCGCCAACCATCCGATCGATTTCGCTCCAGAGTACCACGGGTAGGGGATCGCGCACCATGCGGAAGTTCCCCGCATGTCGCACATTCGTGCGGACTTAGGTGTACTACATCGCCCTTTGGCACCGCCAAACTCATCCGAAAGTATGACGGTCGCGACTCCTTCAAGGAGGCTGTGTCAGCAAGCCGAGGCCCATCTGCGACGCCTCGGCGGCCCCGGGCTCACCTGGAGCAATGATGCGGGAAGCGGATCTGCGCCGGGACGGAGACAGTCGCCGATCGCGGCCCACGAGTGGGCAGCGCGGATATGACTTGGCCGCCCGTCGTGCCCGATCTTGGATGATCGCGGGCGGGGATTGGCCTCCGGCACGCACCCAAGTGGGACGTCCAGAGCGGCGCTGGGCGCTCCTGAGCGACCCTGGACCCTCGAGAGCACCGCCGGAGCGCTGCCCCCAACGTCCCTGCGCGCTGTAGCCGTCCCTTCTCGCGCCGTCGGGCCCGCAGAAACCGTCTCGGCCCGCTCCCGCGCCCTCAAACTGCGAGGATGAGGGCGCAACGACGGGGCGAGGTGCGGTGAACCAGTCCGCCCGGTCTTCCGGGACCTCCCGGCCGCCCCTCCCCCGCTTCCTCAGAGCCGGTGGGCGACGCGCTCGGGGACGCGGTCCGCCTCGGGCTGGCCGATGAGGTCCTCGGGGACCTCGGTGGAGCGGGAGATCGCGGTCATGGCGTCACGGGAGACGACCTTGACGCGCTCGCGCGGCTTGGAGGCGCCGCCGGTGACGACGACCTCCCCGTAGTTCTCGCCGAGCTCGCGCTCGTAGGCGTCGAGCAGCTCCCAGCCCTCCCAGTTGGTGAAGGGGATGCCGCGGGACTCCAGCAGGGCGATGAGGGCGTCGTGGCCGACCTGGGCCTCGTCGTTGGTCTCGGCGTGCAGCAGGCCGGCGTTGGCGTCGGCCACGAGGTTCGTGATCGTCTCCTGCGCGTCGGACTTGGTGGAGCCGATGAGGCCTACGGGACCGCGGCGGATCCAGCCGGTGGCGTACAGGCCGGTCAGTGGCTTGCCGTCCTCGCCGAGCACGCGGCCGCCCTCGTTGGGGACGACGTGCCGCTCGTCGTCGAAGGGCAGGCCCTCGATGGCGCTGGAGGCGTACCCGACGGCGCGGTAGATCGCCTGGACGGGCCAGTCGCGGTACTCACCGGTGCCGGTGACGGTGCCGTCGCCGGTCAGGCGGGTGCGCTCGGTGCGCAGGCCCACGACGTGACCGTCGTCGTCGGTGAGGACCTCGTGGGGGGCGGAGAAGAGGTGGATGTGGATGCGGTGGGAGGCGGTGAGGTCCTCCGGCTCCTGCATCGCGTAGCCCTCGAGGGCCTTGACGACCTGGCGCTGCTGGTTGGAGGAGGCCAGGGCCGCCTGCGAGCCCTCGTCGTACTCGAAGTCCTCCTCGTCGACGAGGACGTCGACGTCGGTCTGCTTGCCGAGCTCGCGCAGCTCCAGCGGGGTGAACTTCACCTGGGCGGGGCCGCGGCGGCCGAAGACGTGCACGTCGGTGACCGGGGACTGCTGGAGGGTGGCGGCGACATTCGCCGGGATCTCGGTGGTCATGAGGTCGTCAGCGTGCTTGGCCAGGACGCGCGCGATATCGAGGGCCACGTTCCCGACGCCGATGACGGCGACCTCCTTGGCGCTCAGGTCCCAGGTGCGCGGGTGGTCGGGGTGGCCGTCGTACCAGGAGACGAAGTCAGCGCCGCCGTGGCACTCGGGGGCGTCGACGCCGGGGATGTCGAGGGGGGCGTCGGTATCGGCGCCGGTGGAGAAGACGATGGCGTCGTAGTGCTCGTGGAGCTCGGCCACCGAGATGTCACGGCCGACCTCGACGTTGCCGATGAGGCGGATGTCCCCGCGCTGGAGGATCTTGTAGAGGGCCACGATGATCTGCTTGATGCGCGGGTGGTCGGGGGCGACGCCGTAGCGCACCAGGCCGTAGGGCGCGGGGAGCCGCTCGAACAGGTCGATACAGACGTCCAGGCCCGACTTCGAGAGGATGTCCGAGGCGTAGATGCCCGCGGGACCGGCTCCGATGACGGCGACATTGAGAGGACGTGCGTTCACTGTTCTTCGTTCCTGACTCAGGGGATGTGGACGTGGTGCCCGGGGCCCGGACGGCCGGTGCGGACGGCCAGGCGACGGCGGAGCGTCGGCAGTGCGTCAGCAGCGCGTCGGCAGCGCGTCGGCAGAGTGCCGCTGGGACGGTCGGGCGCGAGCGGGGTGCTGCGCCACGGCCTCGGGTACCGCGGCACAGTCTATGGACGAAGGGGAGCCTCACCCAGGGCGCGGGCAACATCGCGGCTTTGAGGCGCGTCACGTCGGAGGGGCGGCAGCGTTGCGGGGCGTGGCCACTGCGGCAGCCTGTCGATACTGCACGAGGTCTCGGTACTACTGGAGGAGGTGCGGATGTACTCCACGAGACTCCGGGTCACGTGCAGTGCGGTTAGCCCTCATCCAGTGGGACCCGAGGCTCGTACAGTAGACCCTCCCCAGACCCTCCCCTGAGCGGCGCACTCAGCGCCTCAACGGACTCGAACGACTCTTATGGATATCGCGTTTTCGTTGCTATGACGGCGGTTTGCTGGGGTCGCTCGGGGTGCGGGCGGTAGTGGGCGGGGCTATACTGTACATATGTTCGAAGAGGGCGTGCTTCCCTGTGACCCGGCTGTTGTGGTGCCGGGCGGGGTGGGCGCGCCCGCCGGGGTCGCGGCACCGGGCCCGGGCCCGCAGCCGGTGCCGGCGGAGGAGGTAGCGGGTGTACTGGCGTCCCTGGGTGCGGGTGGGGTGCTGGCCGGCGTGGTCGAGGGTCTGCTGGCCCGCCTGCTGGTGGACACCCAGGGGCCCAACGGCGAAAGCCCCACCGCCGCCGACGACGCCGACGGCGCTGATACTGGCGCTGGCTCTCAGGGCCCCGGCACCGCCGGGGCGGACTTCACCGGCGGCGCTGATGCTGCTGCCGGTGCTGGTGGTGGGGTGGCTGCGGGCCTGTTCGCCGGTGAGCCGTGCGGTGATGCGGTTCTGGTGGCTGCTGCCGAGCGCTACCGGGCACTGGGGGTGGAGGAGGCCGCCTCCTCAGAACTCATGGCCCTGGGGGCTGAGGGTCTGGGGGAGCTGGTGGCGGCCTGCCACCGCCTGGCGGCCTGGGCCGCCTGGGGTGAGGCCCTGGCGGCGGCCTGCCTGACCGGGTGCGAGGAGCTGTCGACCCACCCCGGACAGTGGGGCCCAGCAGGCACCGTGTCCCCCGTGGTGGGCTATGACGAGCGGCGCTTGAACACCACCTGCCTCCTTTCGGCCCGCCTCGGAGTCTCCCGCACCCGGGCCGGGCAGGTCATCGACCACGGCACCGCCTTGATGAGCGCCGGTTTCGGGCCGGTCGAGGCTATGGAGCGCTGCGGGGTGCTGGACTCAGCCAAAGCCTGCCTGGTAACTCGTCGTCTCGAGGGGGTGCCCGCCCCGGTGGCCCTGGAGGTCCAAGAGCAGGTGCTGCCCCAGGCGCCCCGGCGCAGCGTCTGCCAGCTGGGACACGACATCGAGAGAGCCCTCATCCAGGCTGACCCCGACGGCCACGCCGAGCGCGCCCAGGCCAATGCGGCGCGGCGGTGCGTGTCGCGCCCCAGGCCCGCCGGTGAGGGGGTCTGCCGGGTGAGCATGCTGCTGCCGGCCATGGACGCCCTGCTGCTGGACGCCACCCTGGACGCCATCGCCGCCAGCGCACGCGCCGCCGGCGAGGAACGCACCCTGGCCCAGCTACGAGCCGACGCCATCACCAGCATGACCCTGGCCACCCTGCGGGCCAGCCAGCAGACCGCCTGCCAGGAGGCCCCGAACCAGTCCGGTTCGCGCGCCGCAGAGCAGCAACAGTCAGACTGGGGGCGTCCCGACCATCCCAGCGCTTGCCTACGTCCGCAGGGCGCTCTGGGCGGGGACGCCGGCGATGCGGGCAGCGGCCTGGAGGGCTCGAGCTTGTCCGGGAGCTCGGGCGCGTCGGTTTCTTTCCCAGCGGTCCCAACGGGTTTCCCGGCTGTTCGAGGTTCTTGGGCGGGTTGTGCGGCGGCGGGTTCTCACGGCAGCACCGGTACGCGCGCCAGTGCCCCTGTCAGCCACGGCAGCCCCGCCGGCGGGTGTGCCAATATTCATGGCGGCGCCTACTGCAGCACCCATGGCAGCGCCTGTGGCCGGGGCTGTGGTGGCGGGTCAGGCACGCCGCCCGATCCCAACGGTCCGGTATCCGGCGCGATGGGAGATTCTGGCGCGGTGGCGGCCGGCTCGGCAGCCACCGGGGCGATCGGCTCGGGGCGGTTGCTGCCCGACGGGGTGCCCCTGGAAGGACTCCTCAGCGCCTTGAGCTCCCTGGTGGGATCCACCAGCCCCTGGTGGAGACCCTCACCCACCGGGCGCCTGCCCCTGCCCAACAACATCCGCATCAACGTCAACGTCACCGTCCCCCTGACCAGCCTGGTACCACCAGCAGACCCCACCAGCAGCGGCGGCGATCCCGGCGGCGGAGACGGCGACAGTGGTCCCGGTGGCGGTGGTCTTGCAACCGCGCCTGAGCTCACCGACCGACAGCCGCCCCAGACCACCAGCAGCGGCAGAACCCTGCCCACTACCGGTGGCAGGAGTCTGCCTACTTCCGGGCGGGGCGTTCCTGCTGCCCCAACCTCTTCGGTGCCCTCCCAGGGGCCCACCTGCCTCGTGCGGGCCGTCGAGGCCGAACCCGCTGCCGGATCCGTTGACCGGGTTCCTGTCGCAGTGCCCGCTGGGACTGCCCCGCACGCGACAGCACCCACCCCTACGCAGGCCGCCCCTGTCACCGGGGCTGCCACCACAGCCACCACAGCCACCGAGACCACCAAGCCCACCAACACCACCGGGCTCACTGATCCCGCCAACGCCACCGAGGTCACTGACCTAGCTGAGCCCGCTGACCCCGCCGAGGTTGCTGAGGTCTTGATCGGCGCCCGCGGTGCCGGCGGCCACTGCCTGGTGCCTGGCGGCTGGGGGTACCTGGAGGCGCCTGGTCACCGACCCGCTCAGCGGCACCGTCATCGACGTGGGCCGCAGCCGGTACCGTCCCCCGGCAGGCCTTGCCGACCTGGTGCGCGCCCGCGACCACTCCTGCGTCTACCCCACCTGCCAGACCCCCGCCCAGAGGTGCGACATCGACCACCTCACCCCCTGGAGCCAGGGCGGGACCACCAGCCTGGACAACCTGGTCACCCTGTGCCAGGCCCACCACCGCCTCAAGCACACCCCCGGATGGGCCCTGACCCGCAACGAGGACACCGGGGTGCTGTCCTGGCACACCCCCGACAAGACCGTCTACCAGCGCCACCCCGACGCCACCATCAACCGCCTCCCCAAGAAAGTCGGACCGCGCCAGCACTACCTCCCCGGCGCCCAGGTACCCACGACCCTGAGCAACCAGATCAGCCCCGAGATCATCGACCGGCTCAACACCGCCCTGACCAACACCCACAGCACCAACAACACCAACGACACCAACAGCCCGCTCCGGCTCACCACCCGAGGCCCCACCCCCGGCCAGAAAGCCGGAGACTACGAAACCACCCCCTACCCCCACGCCACCCACACCCTCGGACCCGCACCCCTCATCGACCAAGCCCCACCCTTCTAACCAGACCGGCGCCACTACGCATTGGTGACCGGGATGTCGGTGAGGCGGGCAGCGATTGCTTCACCAAGTATGTTCTGTCCTCCCGGCAGGTCGAGAACCACTACGTCCTGGCCAGTGTCCGGCCAGACAGCGGGGAGATGTCGATTCTCTCCCACTTTCAGCTTCGGAACGAAGGTGGATGTCACCGGATGATACACCTTCTCGGCATCCGGATAATCAGCAATGAAGACACGCGAACCACCACTGAGCAGAGTCATACTGCAAGACCCATCCAGCGTCCACCCATGACTCCGTACTTTAGAAATATAAGATGGCGGAGATAACAACCCCAATTCCAGCAACATATCGCTGGCAACACTGAAGGTTATTCAGGGGCGTGTATGGGGGTTTAGGGGTTCGGTGTGTTGAATGGGTGACGGCTCGTTGGTCTGAGAGAATCAGATTGCTACATGAAACCTCTCAGGAACGAGCCGTCATGGGTAAGGGTATCACAGGCCTGGACAGAACGCAGTTGAGCTGCCTGGTGGAAATGGTGCTGGGTGATACTGAGATCTCCTTGGCGCCAAGAATTCTTGGCCCACTGGCCGCGGTGCGGGCGACGTTGATGTATTTGCGCACCAACACCTCCCAGGAGGCGATCGCCGAGATCATGGGGGTGTCACAGCCGACGATCTCGCGGGCGATCTCGGTGGTCACCCGGATCATCGCCAGGGTCTTGGGGCCTGTGCTGGCGACCGTCGAGGAGGTCCCCCATGGGGGCGTGCACATCATCGACGGTACGCTCCTGCCGTGCTGGAGCTGGAAGGATCGGACGGACCTGTGGTCGGGCAAGCACAAGCGCACCGGCCTGAGCCTGCAAGTACTGGTCAGCCCCGCCGGGCGCCTGCGGTGGGCCTCAGACCCGCTACCGGGGGCCACCCACGACACCAAGGCCATCACCACCTCCGGTCTCTTGGAGGAGATCGACCCCTCCTGCTGCATCGCCGATAAAGGCTACATCGGAACCGGGGTTCTCACCCCCTACAAGAAACCTCCCAACAGTGAGCTCACCAAGGCCCAGAAGCAGGCCAACAAATCCCTAAATGAAATCCGGTATGTCGTGGAGAGAACCATCGCGCACATCAAATCCTGGAAGATCCTGGCCCACGACTACAGGCGCCCCCTGCACACCTTCAAAGAAACTATCACAGCCACCCTAGCCCTCTACGCCTACACCAACCCCTGAATAACCTTCACTGAACAGGAGTGTTCCAATCAGAAATTTTCCAACCCTGGTCACGCCACTCATCGACAGCCTCGCAGTCTTCCCGCCCATCGTCACATCCACGCCCTCGGGCCCCTTGCCCACCGGACCGGTAGCCTCCGGCAGTGCCGTCGACGACGGAGCCTCACTCGCACTCGGTGACGCACCGGCTTCGGCGGGCTTCGAGGGCGTCAGCGTGATCTCCACGCGGCGGTTGGCCTGCTTGTTCTCCTCGGAGTCATTGGGCACCCGAGGAGCAGACTCCCCTTTACCCGACACCGACTGCTTCCACTTCGACAGGTCCGTCAGCGTCTTGAGCCGCTCAGCCACCGCCTTGGCGCGACGCTCCGACAGATCCTGGTTGTGCGCATCATCAGCCACGTCATCCGTGTGACCCGTGATCGTCAGATCACCACCAGACGGATACTTCTTGATCTGCTCCACCACACTCGCCAACACACTGTCAGCCTGAGCCGAGAGCTGATCGGAGTCAGTTGCGAAGGTGACATCCCCGGCCACCGCCACCGTCGTCGACTTCTCATCCTGCTTCGTATCCGACGAACCATCAGCAGCCACCCTCAACCCCTCAAGCTTGAACGGACCGGAACTCTCTTGCGCCATTTCAGCATTGGACAGAGCATCGGCGACTGAGTAACTAACCTCATCAGCACCGACCACAGGCACACCTGTAACCACACCCAGGTTTGGCAGGAGTATCTCAACATTTTTAATACTGTCATCCGGAGCAGCAAAGACGGCAAACATCTCGACCTGCTTCTCCTTACCGATCCCATCAAGAACCCCATCACTGCTCTTATTCAGATCGGAGAACACCACTCCATTCTCCAAGGACATCATCAAGACACCTCTAAGCGAGTAAAATCCGTCCTCGGAAAGCGCCTGACTGAGCATCGGGGACGAGGACGATTCCGGCGCCTCCGAGTTCATGACGACGCCCAAGCGGACCACAGACTGCTTCCCCTTGACGACAACAGGCCCCACTTCAACATTCAGCGCAATACCCTCATACTCGGTCTCCAGCATCACACCACTCTGCGAGCCGGTCGACGTCGCCGCTGCACGAGCAGAGGTCGCAGAACCCGCCCCCTTCCCCGAGGCGGAGCCACTCTTTCTCAGCATCCCGCATCCGGCCAGTACGACACCCGCGCCGACCAGGGCGGGCAGGGACAGGACACTGCGGCGAGTCAGCTGGGCGCGGCGATCAGTCGACGGCGGCGTGAAGGACGGCATATCGGGGACCTTTCGGCACATCGGGAATATGTGCCCGCCAGGCTAGCCCTGCAAGCCCCACACGCACGATGGGCAGGTACCCGTCTCTCCCCATCGGCTCCCCATCCCCCTATGGGGAGTCATGGGTAGTCATGGGCAGTGACAGCGAGCTGCGTACCCCGACGGCGCCCTCTCAGGCGGCCCGGTCCACGAGAATGCGGGCGAAGTCCTCCATGGCGGCACGCACCTGGGTCACCCGCTCGCCGGCGTCGGCCACCGCGGCCGCGGCGGCCTCGCCCTCGACGCCGGCCTCGGCCAGGCGCCGTCGGGTCCCGCCGATGACGGCCTCCTCCAGACCCTCAAGTCCCTGAACCGCCTCCGCCGCCCAGGCCATGGCCATCTCGCGGGTGCGGGCCAGGACCGGGTGCTCCCGCAGCCGGGCGACGACGTCGGCCAGGAAGGCGTCGTCGGACAGGTCACCGGTGGACAGGCGAGAGAGGATCGCCTGGCCGGCGGCGTCGAGCTCACCGGCCGCCAGAGCCTTGCGCAGGAGCAGGACCGGCATGGTGTCCACGCCCTCGCGCAGGTCGGTGCCGGGGGTC
Organism: Actinomyces viscosus; assembly: GCF_900637975.1. Taxonomy (NCBI): domain Bacteria; kingdom Bacillati; phylum Actinomycetota; class Actinomycetes; order Actinomycetales; family Actinomycetaceae; genus Actinomyces; species Actinomyces viscosus. The sequence goes on from NZ_LR134477.1 coordinate 1,840,981, forward strand.
TTGCCGGTGGTGGCCGAGTCGCTCATGAGGTCGATGACGTCGTCGGCCAGCTGGAAGGCCACCCCGATCTTCTCGCCGAAGTCCTCGACGATCCGCTCAGTGCGCTCCCCGGCGCCGGTGAGCATCGCCCCGTAGCGGGCCGAGACGGCGATGAGGGAGCCGGTCTTGTCCGCCAGGACCTGGATGTAGTGGTCCACCGGGTCGGTGCCCGAGGGGCGCGGCAGGGTCTCGTGCAGCTGCCCCATGCACAGGCGCTCGAAGGTCTTGGCATGGGCCATGACGGCCTCGGGTCCCAGGGCCGCCACGAGCTGGGAGGCGCGGGCCACGAGGACGTCGCCGGTGAGGATGGCGGCGGAGTTGCCCCATACGGTCTGGGCGCTCGGGGCGCCGCGGCGCAGCGGGGCCTCGTCCATGACGTCGTCGTGGTAGAGGGTGGCGATATGGGTCAGCTCCACGGCCACGCCCGCGTCACGGATCTGCTCGCCGGTGGCCAGGGCCGGGTCGCCGAGCTGGGCGGTCAGCAGGGCCAGGACCGGACGCAGACGCTTGCCCCCGGCCTCGGCCAGGTGCGAGGTCGGCGGGTTGATGGTCTCATCCGCACTGGTGACCACCTCCATGAGGCGGTCCTCGATGGCCTGGAGGGCGGGAACGATGCGCGCCTCCAGCTGGGGCGCGCTCAGCGGCAATGATCCGATCACGGAAGGAGCATAGCCGTACGGTCGAACAGGTCGAAGGCGGCCTGCGGCAGAATACCCAGCCCGATTGTGGCCATCACCGCAACACTGACCGCCAGGATGATCGGGCCGTTGCTGGCCACGACCACCGAGCGCTCGCCGTCGGGCTCATGGAAGAACATGAGCACGATGAGCCGCATGTAGAAGAAGGCGGTGACGGCCGAGCAGACGACCGCCAGCACCACGAGGGGCACCCCGTGGCCGCTCAGCCCGGTGGCGAAGAGACGGAACTTGGCCATGAAGCCGGCCGTCAGGGGCACGCCCGCGAAGGACAGCAGGAACACGGTCATGGCGCCGGCCGCCCAGGGGCTACGGCGTCCCAGGCCCTTGAAGGCCTCCAGATCGCCGTCCTCGCCGCCCACGGAGCCGTCGCGGTTGGAGCGCACCAGGGCGATGATGCCGAAGGCGCCCACGGTGGCCACCCCGTAGGTCAGGGCGTAGAAGCTGAGCGCGGAGATCGCCTCCTTGGAGTAGGCGAGGATACCGATGAGCATGAAGCCGGCGTGGGCGATGGCGGAGTAGGCGAGCATGCGCTTGACGTCGCGCTGGACGACGCCGACGACGGTGCCCACGAGCATGGTCAGCGCCGCCACGGCCCACAGGGCGGGCGCCAGGTCCCAGCCCATGGCCCCGGCGATGACGTAGTAGAAGCGCACGAGGGCCAGGAAGGCCGCGGCCTTGACCCCGGCGGCCATGAAGCCGGTGACCGGGGTGGGGGCGCCCTGGTAGACGTCCGGGCTCCAGGCGTGGAAGGGCACGGCCGCCACCTTGAACAGCAGGCCGACGATCACCAGCGTGAGACCGGCCAGGATGAGCCAGTCCTGCCCCTGCACGGTGCGCACCGCCTCGCCGAGGCTGCGGTAGTCGACGGCGCCGGCCACCCCGTAGAGCAAGGCCGAGCCCATGAGGAGGAAGGCGGAGGCGAAGGCGCCCAGCACGAAGTACTTCAGCGCCGCCTCCTGGCTGAGCAGCCTGCGGTGACGGGCCGTGGCCGCCAGGATGTAGAGGGGCAGGGAGATCATCTCCAGGATGACGAACAGCGTGATGAGGTCGCTGCTGGCCCCGAAGAGCATCATGCCGCCCAGGGAGAACAGGGTCAGCGGGAAGACCTCGGTGGTGGTCCACCCCGCCAGGAGGGACTCGCTCTCCTCCGCGCTGCCGGGCCGGTCGGCGGCCTGGGCCGCGAAGGCGCCGTCGCCGACGGCGGTGCGGTCGGCCATGACCAGGACGGCCAGCAGCCCGATGACCAGGAGGATGCCCTGGGCGGCGATCGAGAAGGGGTCCTCGGTCAGGCCCGCGGACATGCGGGCGCCCGGAAGGAAGCCCTCGGCGCCCTGGTAGCTCGCCTCGACGGCGGCCCCGGCGGCCTTGACCTCGTCCCAGCGCAGGAAGAGGGACACCCCGGAGGCCAGAATGGCCAGGACGCTCAGCGTGGCCTGGACGGCCAGGCGAGCGGGACGGGCGATGAAGGCCTCCACGAGGACACCCAGGACACCGGCTCCCAGGATGATGAGCACCGGCGTCAGAGCGTCCCAGTTGACGATCGGGGCAGTGTCTGAGGGGCTCACTTGGTGTTCCCTTCCGTAGCGGTGGAGGCGGTGGGCGCGTCGGCGGCACCGTCGTCATCAGGGGCGACGCCGGAGGCGGCGGCCTCCGGGGCCCGGCTCACCGTGAGCGTCACCTGCCGGGCGACGTCGTCGAGCGCGTGGGTGAGCACGGCCGGGGCCAGGCCGAGCGCGAGCATCGCGGCGATGATGGGGACCATGACGAGCCGCTCGCGCCCGTCGAGGTCAGGGCTGCCCACGCGCTCGGGAGCCGGCGCGCCGGTGAAGACCCGCTGGTAGGGCAGCAGCATGTAGACGGCCGCGATGACGACGCCGACGACGGCCGCACCGCCCAGGGCCAGCGAGACCGAGAAGGTGCCGGTGAGCACCATCCACTCGGGCACGAACCCGCTCAGGCCCGGCAGGGCGATGGAGGCCAGGCCGCACACGAGGAAGGTGCCGGCCACCAGCGGCATGACCCGGGCGATGCCGCCGAGCTCACTGATGGCGACCGTCCCGGTGCGCCGGGCCATGAAGCCGGTGACCAGGTAGAGCCCGGCGATGGACAGCCCGTGGGCCACCATGTAGACCATGGCGCCGTTGGCGGCCACCTGGTTGCCGATGAAGATCCCCAGGACCATGAAGCCGAAGTGGCTCACCGAGGTGTAGGAGATGAGCCGGTAGAGGTTGTCCTGGGCGATGGCGGCCAGGCCCCCGTAGATGATGGAGACGACCGCCAGGACCAGGACCACGGGCGCGGCCCAGCGCGATGCCTCCGGGAAGATCGGGATGACCAGGGTGATCATCCCGAAGGTGCCGATCTTGTCCAGGATGCCGATGAGCAGTACCGAGGTGCCCGGGGTGGCCTGCTCGGCGGTGTCGGGCAGCCAGGTGTGGACCGGGACGAGGGGCGCCTTGATGGCGAAGGCGATGAAGAAGGTCAGGAAGATCCAGTGCCCGGCGGAGGTCGACACGTGCAGGTTGGCGACCACCGAGTCGATGAGGAAGCTGGGACTGCCGTCCTTGGCGGAGTGCAGGTAGACCGCGATGACACCGATGAGCATGATGAGCCCGCCGGCCAGGGAGTACAGGAGGAACTTCAGGGCGGCGCGCTGGCGCCTGTCCCCGCCGAAGCAGCCGATGAGGAAGTACACCGGGATGAGCATCGCCTCGAAGCAGAGGTAGAACAGCAGCAGGTCGCGGGCCGAGAAGATGACGACGACGAAGAACTCCAGGGCCAGGACGAGCCCCGTGAACAGGCCCTGCCGGTCGGCGGGGACCTCGCCCCAGGAGGCCAGCAGGACCAGGGGGGTGATGAAGGCGGCCAGGAGCACCATGGCCAGGCCCAGGCCGTTGACGCCCAGGGCCCAGGAGGCGCCGATGGCGGGGATCCACGAGTAGGTGTCGGTCAGCTGGACCGTGCCGGCGTGGCCGAGGTCGAAGGCGCTCAGTGCCCACAGGCCCAGGACGAGGACGGCCAGGGAGAGCACCAGGCCCACGGCGCGGGCGTGGAGCCGGCGCAGCGGAGGGACCAGCCACAGCAGGAGCGCCCCGACCAGTGGCACGATCGCCATGACGGTCAGGACGGGCAGCGATGCGGGAAGAGTCGGCATGTGTCTCGTGTCCTCTCAGAACCTGGCAGCCAGGACGGCGATGAGTACGAGGACCGTTCCGGCCAGCATGTAGCCGGCGTAGGAGCGCACGTACCCGGACTCGGTGCGGCGGGTCAGGCGCCCCACGGCACCGGTTCCCGCGGCGGCGCCCTCGATCGCGCCGTCGACGACGTAGCGCTCGACGGCGTCGGTGGCCAGGACGAGTCCCTGACCGGTGCGCATGGCCAGGGCCTCGTTGACGGCGTCCTGGTACATGTCCTTGCGGGCGGCCTCCACCAGGACGTTGGCGGGCTGGAGGACAACGGGCACCGGGCGGCGCACGTACATCCACCAGGCCACACCGACGCCGACGACGACCAGGGCGAGGGTGGCGCCCATGATGACGGTGGCCGGCAGGACCGGCTCGCCGTGCTCGGCGTGGCCGGTGACCGGCTCCAGCCAGGTGACGAACATGTTGTTGTAGGTCAGCAGCCCGCCCAGGCCCGCGGAGAACACGGACAGGATGATGAGGGGCAGCGTCATGAGCCAGCCGGACTCGTGGGGGTGGACCTCGCCCTCCAGGTCCTTGTCCGTGGTCCAGCGCCGCTGGCCGTGGAAGATCATGAAGAACAGACGAGACATGTAGAAGGCGGTCAGGCCGGCGCCCAGCAGGGCGATGGTTCCCAGGATCCAGGGCTTGGCGCCCTCGCCGACGAAGGCGGCCTCGATGAGACGGTCCTTGGACCAGAACCCGGAGAAGGGCGGCACCCCCAGGATGGCGAGCCAGCCGATGCCCATGGTGACCCACGTGATCGTCATGGCGCTGCGCAGGCCGCCGAAGCGGCGCATGTTGACCTGGTCGCTCATGGCGTGCATGACCGAGCCGGCCCCCAGGAAGAGCTGGGCCTTGAAGAAGCCGTGGGTGAGCAGGTGGAAGATGGCGAAGGCGTAGCCGATCGGGCCGAGCCCGGCGCCCAGCATCATGTAGCCGATCTGGCTCATGGTGGAGGCGGCCAGGACCTTCTTCATGTCGTCCTTGGCGCTTCCGATGACGGCTCCCAGCAGCAGGGTGATGGCGCCGACGACGGCGACGGCCATCTGGGCGTCCGGGGCGCCCTCGAAGACGGCGGCGGAGCGGACCATGAGGTAGACGCCGGCAGTCACCATCGTGGCGGCGTGGATGAGGGCGGAGACCGGCGTGGGACCGGCCATGGCGTCACCCAGCCAGGCCTGGAGCGGGAACTGGGCGGACTTACCACAGGCTGCCAGGAGCAGGAAGAAGCCGATGGCGGTGAGCCAGCCGGTGGCCACCGAGCCGTCGAGGGCGGCGGCGGAGACGGCGTCGAAGGAGACCGAGCCGACCTGGCCGACCATCGTCATCATGGCCAGCAGGAGGCCGACGTCGCCCACGCGGTTCATGACGAAGGCCTTCTTGGCGGCGGCCGCGTTCTCGCGGCTGGTGACCTGCTCACCCTGGGGGGCGTCGGCGTCGGCCGTGTTCCAGAAGCCGATGAGCAGGTAGGAGGCGAGCCCCACGCCCTCCCAGCCGACGAAGAGCACGATGTAGGAGTCACCCAGGACCAGGGTGAGCATCGCGGCGATGAAGAGGTTGAGGTAGGCGAAGAAGCGGCGCCGGTGAAGATCATGGGCCATGTAGGCCACCGAGTACAGGTGGATGAGGAAGCCGACGCAGGTCACCAGGGTCACGAAGGTCAGCGACAGCGGGTCCAGGCGCAGGCCGACGTCGATGCTCAGGTTGCCGGCGGTGAACCAGTGGTAGAGGGGCAGCTCGATGACGCGCTCCTCGGCGGGCAGGCCCAGGACCTGCAGGAGGATGCCCACGCCGAGGCAGGCGGTGGCCAGGGAGGCGGCAAGGCCCAGCCAGTGGCCCCAGGCGTTGGAGCGGCGACCGGCCAGCAGCAGGAGGGCGGCCGAGGCGGCGGGTACGGCGATGAGCAGCCACGCCCAGGAGGCCGGGCCGGTGGCCTCGGTCAGGGGCGTCACGACGGCGGTGACAGGAGCGGGAAACATGTCGGTGGCCTCTCCCCTCAGTTCTTGAGCAGGTTCTCGTCGTCGACCGACGTGGACCTGCGGGTGCGGAAGATGGATACGACGATGCTCAGCCCCACCACGACCTCGGCGGCGGCCACCACCATGACGAAGAAGGCGAAGACCTGGCCGGTGAGGTTGCCGTGGATCCGGGAGAAGGTCACCAGCACGAGGTTGACGGCGTTGAGCATGAGCTCAACCCCCATGAGCTCGATGATGGCGTTGCGGCGCAGCAGCACGGTAAGCGCCCCCAGGGCGAACAGGACCCCGGCCAGGATGATGTAGACGGCGATGGGGAGACTCACTTCTCCTCCTTGGGCTCGAAGTCGTCATCGTCGCCGAGGACGGGCTGCTCGACGGCGGGAGCGGCGGCACCGGGCATGGCGGGCATCCCGGAGCGGCCGGTGCGCTGGGATCCGGCGTCCCCGACGCCGCCGACACTGTCCTGCCGGGAGATGATCTTCCCCGAGCGCTGGGCCAGGCCCATCTCCGGGGAGACGTCGGACAGCTCCAGGCCCTGGCCGCGGGCCCTCAGGACCCGGGGCACGGACTCCTCGACCGCCTCGCCGTCGGCGCCCAGGGCCGGGGCGGCGGCGGAGTTGGTGGAGGCGTAGACGCCGGGCATCGGCTTCTGACCGGGGTGGACGCCCTTGGAGGCGTAGGCCTGCATCTTGCCTGCGGCCACGCGGCGCTGGCTGAGCCGGGCCCGGATCCGCTGACGGTGGGTGAGGGTCAGGGCGCCGACGGCGGCGATGATGAGCAGGATGGCGGTCAGCTCCATGGTGACGACGTGGTCGTTGTAGAGCGTGACGGCCAGCAGGTCGGGGGCGGCCTTGGCGCCGTCCTTGAGCCCGGCCGGCGTCGGCAGGGTGGTGCGCCACACGGCGGCGCCCAGTACCCCGGCCAGTCCCAGGCCCAGGAGGATGAGGACCGGGCGCCTCATGACCGAGCCGGCGGCCCCCACCGGCTCGTCGCCGCCGACGCCCACGAGCATGATGACGAAGAGCACGAGGGTCATGACGGCGCCGGTGTAGACCACGACCTGGGTGATCCCCATGAAGGGCGACTCGTTGACGATGTAGAGGACGGCCAGCGAGATCATGATGCCGATCATGTTGATGGCGGCCGTCACGGCCCTCTTGGCGGTCAGGACGCCGATGCCGCAGGCCACGGTGACCAGGGCGACGACGCCGAACACGATGGTCTCGCCCAGCCCCAGGCGACCATCGCCGGTCAGCGCGGCAGGGACAGCGGCCGGGACAACGGCGGGGACCGCTGCGGAGGCGGCGGGCAGCAGGAGGGCACTCATCGCACGGCCCCCTTGACGGTCTGCCTCGTGCCCCAGCCGGAGGCGGTGGAGGCGGCCTTGGCGCGGGCGCCGGCCAGGCTGGGGTCGTCGGGCCGGTGGGCGCGCACCCAGTCGATCTGGGCCTGGGTGGAGCCGGTGACCCGGCCGCGGTAGTAGTCGCCGTCCTCGGTGCCCTCGACCATGGGGTGGGGGGCGGCGACGGCGCCGTCGGGCACGGGGGCCAGCAGGTCCTCCTTCTCGTAGATGAGACCCTCGCGGCCGGGGCCGACAAGCTCATCGAAGTCGGTGGACATGGTCAGGGCCCGGGTGGGGCAGGCCTCGATGCACATGCCGCAGAAGATGCAGCGCAGGTAGTTGATCTGGTAGACGCGCCCGTAACGCTCCCCGGGCGAGTACTGGGCGCCGGGCTCGTTGGAGGCGGCCTCGACGTAGATCGCGTCGGCGGGGCAGGCCCAGGCGCACAGCTCGCAGCCGATGCACTTCTCCAGGCCGTCGTCGTAGCGGTTGAGCTGGTGGCGGCCGTGGTAGCGGGGCATCACCTGGGCGGGCTCAAAGGGGTACTGCTCGGTGACCACCGGGCGGAACATCGAGGAGATGGTGACCCCGTAGCCGGCCACGGGGGCGAAGGCCCGGGCCAGAGCGGAGGGAGCGTCGCGCAGCCAGTCGTCGTGCTGGGAGCCCCGGGAACGGTGCGGGCGATCAGTCATCTTTTCCCTCCTGGGGTGCCTCAGTGGTCTTGTCGCTGGCCTGGTCGGCCTTGAGGCCAAGGGTGAAGGTGGGCAGGGCGGTGGCCGCGTCCGCGCCGGTGCGGGCCGGGGCGGAGGTCTCAGCACCGGAGGAGTCGGGAGACCCGGCGGAGGCCGCGGAGCTCGCTGAGTCGGCCGAGTCAGCGGACTGAGCCCAGTCGGCGTCGTCGTCGGCCTCAAGGTCGGGGTCCTCCAGGAGGCCGACGGCGGTCGCCGGACCGTCCTCGAAGCCCTCGGAGTCACCGGCCAGGGCGGCGCGTCGGGCGCGCGGCGAGGGCGGCAGGGACTCGCCCGGCAGCGGCGGGACGGGGAAGCCCTCGAGGAAGGCGACGTGGTCGTCGTCGGCGCTCATGATCTCGACGTCGTCGCCCTCCTCGTCCTCGTACTCGTCATCGTCGTAGAGCTCCTCCTCGTCCTCCTTGTCGGGCATGAGGAAGAGGATGAGCATGATGATGCAGAAGACGACGGCCAGCGGCAGCAGGAGGGCCTGAGCGGAGGCGCCGGAGAAGGTGCGGAAGGCGCGCACGACCGCGACCAGCACGAACCACACCAGGGAGACCGGGATGAGGACCTTCCATCCGAGCTTCATGAAGTGGTCGTAGCGGATGCGCACCAGGGTGCCTCGGGTCCACACCATGAAGAACATGACCGCCCAGACCTTGCCGATGAACCACAGCATCGGCCACCAGCCGGAGTTGGCGCCGTCCCAGAACAGGCTGAGGATCGTCGAGCGCCAGCCGCCCAGGAACAGGGTGACGCACACGGCCGAGACGTTGAACATGTTGATGTACTCGGCCAGGAAGTACCAGGCGAACTTCATCGAGGAGTACTCGACCATGTGGCCGGCGACGAGCTCGCCCTCGGCCTCGGGCAGGTCGAAGGGGAGGCGGTTGACCTCACCGATCATGGAGATGACGTAGATGATGAAGCTGGGCAGCATCGCCACGGCCCACCAGATCCGCTGCTGGGCGCTGACGATCCCGGAGGTGGACATGGTCCCCGAGGCCAGGAAGACCGTGAGGATGGACAGGCTCATGCTCAGCTCGTAGGAGATGACCTGCGCGGCGGAGCGCACGGCGCCGAAGAGCGGGTAGGTGGAGTGGGTGGACCAGCCGCCCAGGATGATGCCGTAGACACCGAAGGCGGTGATGGCCAGGATGTAGAGGACCGCCACGGGGAAGTCGGTCAGCTGCAGGGGCGTGGAGTGGCCGAAGATGCTCACCTGCGGCCCGAAGGGGATGACCGCGTAGACCATGAAGGCGCTGAAGGCGGCGATGAGCGGGGCCAGGAGGTAGATGATCTTCTCGGCCCCCTTGAGCCAGAAGTCCTCCTTCATGATGAGCTTGCCGGCGTCGGCGACCGCCTGGAGCAGTCCGAGCGGGCCGTTGACGTTGGGGCCCAGGCGGGTCTGCATGCGGGCCAGGCCGCGCCGCTCCACCCACAGGGCCATCATGACGCTGACGATGAGGAAGGCGACGATGAAGACGGCCTTGATGAGGGTCAGCCACCAGGTCTCGGCGGAGAAGTCGGCGACCACGCCCCCGTTGGAGACGGCGTCGTCGGCGGCGGCCGCCTGAGCCACGTAGATCGGGTTCACCTCAGTACCTCCGCTGCATGGGTCAGGGTGACCTGGGAGCCGTGGCCGGCGCCCAGGGTCTGGTGGACGGTGGATCCGGCCGAGCACTCGGGCAGCCACACGGTCCCGTCACTGACGCCGCCGACGACGGCCGGCAGGGTGATCGACCCGGTGGCGGTCGACACGGTCACCTCATCGCCCCCGACGAGCGACAGGCGCCGGGCGAGGTCGGCACCCACCTTGGCGACGGGGCGCAGGGCGGTGGCGGCCAGGAAGGGCTCGCCGTCCTGGAGGCGCCCGGCGTCGAGCATGGGCTTGTGGGTGGTCAGGCGCGCCTCCACGCCGCCGACGACGATGGCCGCCCCGGCGCCGGGCGTCGGAGCGCGGCCGAAGGCGACCGGCATGCGCTGGCCGCGCCACAGGCCCAGGGCGGCGAGCTGCTCGTGCAGGGTGACCAGGTCGTCGACCTGGAGGTCGACGCCCATCTCATCGGCGAGCATCCCCAGGACCTGGCGGTCGGTGCGGGCGCGCGAGACGTGGGCCTGGCCGAAGGGACGCACGCGCCCCTCCCAGTTGACGAAGGTGCCGTTCTTCTCCACCGCCGGGGCCACGGGCAGGACGACGTCGGCGTGCTCGCTGACCTCGCTGCGGCGCACCTCGAGCTGGACGGTGAAGCCGCTGGCGGCCAGGGCCGCGCGGGCCAGGCCCGGGTCGGGGAAGTCGCGCAGGTCGATGCCGCCGACGACGGCGCCGCCGAGGGTCCCGTCCAGGAGGGCGGAGAGGATCCCGGTGGCGTCGCGGCCCAGCGACGTGGGCAGGTGGTGCTCGGGGCCCATGTTCCAGGCCCGCTCGACCTGGGCCCGGGCCTCGGGGTCGGCCACGGGGCGCCCGCCGGGCAGCAGCCCGGGCAGCAGGCCCGCCTCGATGCCGCCGCGCTCGCCGCTGCGCCGCGGGACCCAGGCCAGCAGGGCGCCGGTGGCGGTGGCCAGGGCGTCGGCGACGCTGAGCAGGCCGGGCACGCGGGCGGCGCGCTCACCGACGAGGATGGTGGCGCCGTCGGCCCGCAGGGCCTCGACGAGGGCGGGGTGGGTCTGGCTGAGGTGGGCGACGACGCGGGCCTCCTCACCGGGCGGGGTGAGGATGGCCTGGGCGGAGAGCTTGCGGCTGCCGGCACTCAGGCAGGTGGTCACGGTGGCCACGTTGACGCCGCCGGCGCGCACGCCCTTGCGCAGGCGCAGGAACAGCGAGCCGCACTCGTCCTCGGGCTCCAGGCCCAGGAGCAGGACCTGTCCGGCCCTCTCCAGGTGCCGGTAGGTGACGGCACCCAGGCCGGTGCCGGCCACCCGGGCGGCCAGGAAGGTGTCCTCCTCCAGGCTGTGGGTGCGCACGCGCTGGTCGATGTCGTTGGTGCCCAGGACGGTGCGGGCGAAGCGGGACCAGGCCCAGGCGTCCTCCAGGGTGAGGCGGCCGCCGGGCAGGAGTCCCACTCCCCCGTCGGAGGCGGCGCGGGCCAGGCCCCGGGCGGCCACGTCCAGGGCATCGGACCAGGAGGTGGTGACGAGCTCGCCGGTCTCCTCGTCGCGCACGAGCGGCACGGTGAGGCGGTCGGGCTGGGCGGACCAGGTGAAGGCGAAGCGGTCCTTGTCGGTGATCCACTCCTCGTTGACCTCGGGGTCGTTGCCGGCCAGGTGGCGCAGGACGACGCCGCGGCGCATGTCGACGCGGATGGCCGAGCCGGAGGCGTCGTGCTCGGTGACGGAGTCGGTGGAGACCAGGTCCATGGGGCGGGCCCGGAAGCGGTACCTCGCCGAGGTCAGGGCGCCCACGGGGCAGATCTGGATGATGTTGCCGGAGAAGTAGGAGGCGAAGGGCCGTCCGGAGACGTCCAGGTCCTCGCGTCCGGCCCCCAGGTCGGGTCCGTAGTCGGTGCCGTCGGAGGCGCCGGGCTCGCCGCCGGGGCCGGTCAGGTCGCCCAGGGCGCTCAGGGAGGGCACGCCGCGGATCGTCTGAAGGTCGGCGTCGATCGACTGCTCGGCGGAGCCGGTGGAGAAGTCCAGGACACGGGCGTCGAAGCGCCCGATCTGCTCGGAGTACAGGCCGCCGGCGTGCTCGGGGTGGCCGTCCATGTCGTAGGAGGGGTGGCCGCCGCCGCGTCCCTGGAGGGCGATGAAGGGGTCTCCGGGGATCTGGTCGGCGAAGCGCACGCAGCGCTGGCACAGGATGCAGCGGTCACGGTCCAGCAGGATGTTGCTGGTCAGGCGCAGCGGCTTGGGGAAGGTGCGCTTGACGTCGGTGAAGCGGGTGGCGGACTGGCCGCCGGAGGCCATGAGCTCCAGGGCCTGGTTCTGCAGGGGGCACTCGCCGCCCTTGTCGCACACGGGGCAGTCCAGCGGGTGGTTGATGAGGAGGAACTCCATGGTGCCGGCCTGGGCCTTGGCGGCGACCTCGCTGGTGGCCTGGGTGGAGATCTCCATGCCCTCCATGGCGGTCATGGCGCAGGAGGGCTGGGGCTTGGGCATGGGCCGCACGACGCCGTCGCGCCCGGGCATGGCCACCTCCACCAGGCACTGGCGGCAGTTGGCCGACGGCGCGAGCAGCGGGTGGTCGCAGAAGCGCGGGATGCGCACGCCGACCTGCTCGGCGGCGCGGATGAGGAGGGTGCCCTTCTCGACCTCGACAGGGAGCCCGTCGATGGTCATGTGGACCATCTCAGGGGCCGGCGGCCCCACCGGTGCGGGGCTCTTGGTGGTCGTCTCAGCAGTCATGGCTCACCGTGCGCTTTCGAAGACGGAGGAGGCGGCGTAGGGGAAGAGCTCGCCGGCGGCGGCGGTGTAGCCGGCCTCGAACTCCTCGCGGAACCGCTTGATGCCGGTCAGGACCGGGGTGGCGGAGGCGTCGCCCAGGGCGCAGAAGGAGCGTCCGGCGATGTTGGAGGCGATGGACTCGAGCTTCTCGACGTCGCCGGGCAGCCCGCGCCCGGCCTCCAGGCGCAGCATGATCTGGCGCATCCAGTAGGTGCCCTCGCGGCAGGGAGTGCACTTGCCGCAGGACTCGTGCTGGTAGAACTCGGTCCAGCGGGTGACCACGCGCACCACGGAGACGGTCTCGTCGAAGACCTGCAGGGCGCGGGTTCCCAGCATGGAGCCGGCCTCGGCCACGGACTCGTAGTCCAGGGGGACGTCGAGCTCGTCGGGACCGAAGATCGGCGTCGAGGATCCACCCGGGACCCAGAACTTCAGCTCGTGGCCCGCTCGGATGCCTCCGGAGAGCTCGATGAGCTCGCGCATGGTGATGCCGAAGGGGGCCTCATACTGGCCGGGGCGGGCCACGTGGCCGGACACGGAGAAGATGCCGTGTCCCTTGGACTTCTCGGTGCCCATGGCGGAGTACCACTGGGCGCCGCGGGCCAGGATCGCGGGGACCGAGGCGATGGTCTCGACGTTGTTGACCACCGTGGGCCGGGCGTAGAGGCCGGCGACGGCGGGGAAGGGCGGCTTGAGGCGGGGGTGTCCGCGCCGGCCCTCCAGGGAGTCCAGCAGGGCGGTCTCCTCACCGCAGATGTAGGCGCCGGCCCCGGCGTGGGCGGTGATGCGCAGGCGCTGCTGGCCGTCCAGGCCGAAGCCGGTGCCCAGCAGGCCGGACTCGGTGGCCTCGCGCACGGCGCCGAGCAGGCGGCGGTAGACGTGGGGGACCTCGCCGCGCAGGTAGACGAAGGCGTGGTCGCCGCCGATGGCCCGTGAGGTGATGGCAATGCCCTCGATGAGCGCCTGAGGGTTGGACATGATCGTGGGAATGTCCTTGCAGGTGCCCGGCTCGGACTCGTCGGCGTTGACCACGAGGTAGCGCGGGCCGCCGTCGACCGGGGGCAGGAAGGACCACTTCAGGCCGGTGGGGAAGCCGGCGCCGCCGCGTCCGCGCAGGCCGGAGTCCTTGATGAGGGTGATGAGCTCCTCGGGGCTGAGGGTCTTGGCGCGCTTGAGGCCCTCGTAGCCGCCGTGCTCGAGGTAGGACCGCAGGGTCCAGGAGCGCTCCTGGTCCCACAGGTCGCTCAGGACCGGGGTGAGGGTGCCCGGCGCGGTGTAGGTGGCGGTGGCGCTCACTTGCTCTCCTCCTTGGGCGCGGTCCAGCCCTGCTCGCGGGCGATGCGCAGGCCCCGCAGGGTCGGCTCGCCGGGGCCGCGCCCCTCGTCGCTGCGGCCGTCCTCGAAGCCGGCGAGCAGGCGCTCGTTCTCGCGGAAGGTGGGCACGGTCTCGGGGCCCCGGGTGGGGGCGACGTCCTCGCCGCGCTCCAGGGCCTCGATCATGGCGACGGCGGAGTCGGGGGTCTGGTTGTCGAAGAACTCCCAGTTGACCATGACGACGGGGGCGTAGTCGCAGGCGGCGTTGCACTCGATGCGCTCGAGGCTGATGGTGCCGTCCTCGCTGGTCTCCTCGGCGCCCAGTCCGGTGTGCTCGGTGACGGCCGCCCAGATCTCGTCCCCGCCCATGACGGCGCACAGGGCGTTGGTGCACACGCCCACGTGGTAGGTGCCGGCCGGGTGGCGGCGGAACTGGCTGTAGAAGGTGGCCACGGCGCTGACCTCGGCGCGCTCCAGGCCCAGCCGGGCGGCGCACAGGGCGATGCCCGCCGGTGAGACGTAGCCGTCCACGGACTGGATGAGGTGGAGCATCGGGATGAGGGCGCTGCGCTCCTTGCCCGACGGGTAGCGGGCGATGATCCGCTCGATGTCGACCTGGAGGCCCTGGGCGACGTCGGGGGCGTAGCCGGCGGCGACGGCGGCGGCCGCCACGGTGCCCACCGGGCCCACGGCGCTGACGGTGGCGATGGTCTCGACGGCGGGGTTGACGGCCGGCGCTGCCGGGCCGGCCGGGTTGACTGCGTTCTCGGTGGTGCTCATCAGCGGTCCACGCCTCCCAGGACGGGGTCGATGGAGGCCAGGGTGGGCACGAGGTCGGCGATCATGCCGCCCTCGCCCATCAGGGCCAGCGACTGCAGGTTGGAGAATGAGGGGTCGCGGAAGTGGACCCGGTAGGGGCGGGTGCCGCCGTCGGAGACGGCGTGGATGCCCAGGACCCCCTTGGCGTGCTCCACGGTCTGGTAGACCTGGCCGGCCGGGACCCGGAAGCCCTGGGTCACCAGCTTGAAGTGGTGGATGAGGGACTCCATGGACGAGCCCATGATCTCGCGCACGTGCTCCAGGGACTGGCCCTGCCCGTCGGTGGCGATGGCCATGCGGGCGGGCCAGGCGATGGTCGGGTCGGCGACCATCGTGGTGTTGGAGGGGTCCTCGCCGCGGGCGGAGATCTCGTCGAGGCGGTCCAGGCACTGGGAGACGATCTTGAGGGACTCGTAGGACTCGTCCAGCCGGATCCGCAGGCGGTTGTAGCAGTCGGAGACCTTGTAGGTGGGCACCCGGAAGTCGTAGGTCTCGTAGCCGCAGTAGGGCTTGGTGCGACGGATGTCCAGGGGGTAGCCGGCGGCGCGCAGGCACGGGCCGGTCAGCCCCAGGGCGAGCCCGCCGGCCAGGCTGATCTCGCCCACGCCGATGAAGCGGGACTTGAGGATCGGGTTCTCCAGGAGCAGCAGCTCGAGCTCGTGGATGTCGTGCTTGATGTCGGGCATGACCGAGCGCACGAACTCGGTGAAGCCCTCGGGGATGTCCTGGGCCAGGCCCCCGGGGCGGACGTAGGCGTGGTTCATGCGCAGCCCGGAGACCATCTCGAAGGCCTTGAGGATGTTCTCGCGGCAGCGGAAGGCGATGGTCATGAGCGTGGTGCCGCCCATCTCGTTGCCCCCGGTGCCCACGGCCACGACGTGGGAGGCGATGCGGTTGAGCTCCATGAGCAGCACCCGGGTGACGGTGGCCTTCTCGGGGACGTCGTCGGTGATGCCCAGGAGCTTCTCGACGGCGAGCGCGTAGCCGACCTCCTGGAAGAAGGGGGCCACGTAGTCCATGCGGGTCACGAAGGTCTCGCCCTGGACCCAGGTGCGGTACTCCATGTTCTTCT
This sequence comes from Actinomyces viscosus, assembly GCF_900637975.1. Taxonomy (NCBI): domain Bacteria; kingdom Bacillati; phylum Actinomycetota; class Actinomycetes; order Actinomycetales; family Actinomycetaceae; genus Actinomyces; species Actinomyces viscosus. The sequence continues at coordinate 1,856,539 of NZ_LR134477.1, forward strand.
CGATGCCGGTGTGCAGGTAGCCGGTACCGACGCGGACCTCGGTGACGACCTCGCCGTCGGCCTCCAGGACCAGGCGCAGCACGCCGTGGGTGGAGGGGTGGACCGGGCCCATGTTGAGCACGATGCGGTCGTTGCGCAGGCGGTCGGCCTCGTCGCGCTCGGCGATCTGGGCAACGACGTCGTCCCAGTCCCCGCCGCTGACGGTGAACTGGTCGAGGCCCTCGGACAGGTCGTCGGTGGCGGGGCCGGAGGCGCGGAAGGTGCGTGCGGTGCTCATCAGCGGTAGGACCTCCGGGTGTCGGCGGGCGGGGTCTGGGCGCCCTTGTACTCGACGGGGATGCCGCCCAGCGGGTAGTCCTTGCGCTGGGGGTGGCCCACCCAGTCGTCGGGCATGGCGGTGCGGGTCAGGTGGGGGTGTCCGTCGAAGACGATGCCCATGAGGTCCCAGGTCTCGCGCTCGTGCCAGTCGTTGCCGGGGTAGACCGAGACGATGGAGGGCACGTGCGGGTCCGACTCGGGGCAGGCGACCTCCAGGCGCAGCTGGCGCCCGCCGTGGGTCAGGCTCATGAGCTCGATGCAGGCGTGCAGCTCGCGGCCGGCCAGCCGGGGGTAGTGGACGCCGCTGACGCCCAGGCACAGCTCGAAGCGCAGGTCCTGGTCGTCGCGCAGGGGGCGCACGACGTCGAGCAGGTGCTCGCGGGCGACGAACAGGGTGAGCTCGTCGTGCTCGATGACGACCTTCTCGATGGCGGCGGCCGGGTCGACGCCGGCGTCCTGGAGGTCCTCGATGAGGGCGTCGACGACGCCGTCGAACCAGCTGCCGTAGGGGCGCACGGCGGCCGGCGCGAGGGTGACGACGCTGCGGTGCTCGCCGTAGCCGGTGGTGTCGCCGGCGTCGGAGGCGCCGAACTGGCCGGTGGGGGCGGCGATGACCTCCAGGCGCAGCTCGGGGCGCACGGGGGTGCCGGCCACCTCGGGGACGGCGGGGACGGCTGAGACCTCGGGGATCTCGGGCAGGGCGTCCGGGCCGGAGGCGTTCGCCGGGGCGTTCTTCTCACTCATGCGAGCAGGCCCTTCATCTCATGGGTGGGAGTGGCCGACAGGGCGGCGGCCTCGACGGCGCGGGCGATCTCCTCGCGGTGCTTGAACAGCGGCTTCTTCTCGATCTGACGGGTGAGCTCGAGCATGGCGTTGAGGAGCATCTCGGGGCGGGGCGGGCAGCCGGGCAGGTAGATGTCCACCGGGACGATGTGGTCGCAGCCCTGGACGACGGCGTAGTTGTTGAAGATCCCGCCCGAGGAGGCGCAGGCCCCCATGGAGATGACCCACTTGGGCTCGGGCATGGAGTCGTAGACGTTGCGCACGATCGGGGCCATCTTGTGGGAGACGCGGCCCGAGACGATCATGACGTCGGCGTGGCGCGGGGAGGCGCGGAAGACCTCCCAGCCGAAGCGGGCCATGTCGAAGCGGGGGGTTCCGGCGGCCATCATCTCGATGGCGCAGCAGGCCAGCCCCATGGTGACGGGCCACATGGAGCGGGCCTGGGCCAGGCCCGCGAGCTTCTCGACGGTGGTCAGCAGGAAGCCGGGGTTGTCCACCTCGGCGGCAGCGGCCGCGTAGGGGTCGTTGCGCTTGGAGGGGATGGACGCCATGAAGGCGTTGTGCTTTTTCATGCTCTTCACTGCTGTGTTCTCCTTGAGATCGTCAGGGCCGCGTGCAGCCCGTGGGTCCCGTTGTTGGTGCCTCGTGCTCGATCCGTGCGTCTCAGTCCCAGTCCAGCCCGCCGCGGCGCCACTCCAGGATGTAGGGCACGGTGATGAGGCCGATGAACAGGACGGCCGCGCCCAGCCCGAAGAACCCCAGGCGCCCGAAGGCCGTGGCCCAGGGGTAGAGGAAGACCACCTCGACGTCGAAGATGATGAAGGTCATGCCCACCAGGTAGAAGGAGACGGGGAAGCGCCCGTGCTCGGTGTTGGTGGGGGTGGGGTCGATGCCGCACTCGTAGTTGGCGACCTTGACCCGGTTGCGCCGGGTGGGGCTGACGATGGCGCTCAGGGCCAGGCCGCCGACGGCGACCACGAGGGCCAGCGCGGCCATGATGAGCAGGGAGGCGTAGGGGTTCATGCTTCCGGCACCATCCTTGTCAGGAGCTGGATGAAGTGGTCGATTCCGTCGCCGCCGCGCCGCTCCCAGCCGTCGGACAGGAGCTTGGTGACGAGCTTCATGAGGCGTTTGCGCGGCAGCCCGTAACGGGTGCACAGGCGCATGACCTCGGGGTGCTCGATGAGGGCGACGAAGACGCGGCCGAGCGTGTAGTAGCCGCCCATCTCGGCGCTGAGGGCCTTGGGGTACTGGGCCAGGACCTGCTCGCGGCCCGACGTCGTGGAGCGGGCGGCGGCCTGGGCGGCGGCCTGGGCGGCCAGGCGGCCGGACATGAGGGCCTGGGCGATGCCCTCGCCGTTGAAGGGTGAGACCATGCCGCCGGCGTCTCCCAGCAGCATGAGTCCGTCGGCGTAGTGGGGCTTGCGGTTGAAGGCCATGGGCAGGGCGGCGCTGACCAGGCCCCCGACCTGGTTCTCCTTGGTGAAGCCCCAGGAGGCCGGGACGTTGTCCATCCAGCGGTTGAACACGGCGCGGTAGTCGATGGCGGTGGCCGAGGCGCGCGAGGACACCGAGCCGAGGCCGACGTTGACCAGCCCCTCCCCCACGGACCAGATCCACCCGTAGCCGGGCAGGAGGTCGGACTGGCCGGGCTTGCCGTCCCACAGCTCGAGGCGCGACTCCATCCAGGCGTCCTTGGCGCGTGGGGAGCGGAAGTAGGCGCGCACGGCCACGCCCATGGGGCGGCGCTCGTTCTTGGTGCGTCCGACGGCGGTGGCCAGGCGGGCCGAGACGCCACCGGCGTCGACGACCAGGGGGGCGGAGAAGGTGGTGGGCCCCTCGATACCGGGGTAGGCGACCCGGTTGGTGGGGCGGGCCTCGACACCGGTGACCCGGCCGGCGGGTGAGGTGACGGGACCGGTGACGGTCACGCCGGTCAGCAGGCGGGCGCCGGCCGCGGCAGCGTGCTCGGCCAGGTCCCGGTCGAGCAGGGCTCGCGGGCGGGCCATCCCGTAGGAGGGGAAGGAGGCCTGCTCGGGCCAGGGGAAGTGGAGGAGGTGCCCGCCCCCGATGACCCGCAGACCGCGGTTGCGCTGCCAGCCGGAGGTGTCCACGCCCATGGAGACGAGCTCGCGCACGGCCGAGGGGGTCAGCCCGTCACCGCAGACCTTGTCGCGGCCGAGCTCCTGCTTCTCCAGGAGGATGACGTCGAGGCCGAGAGTGGCCATGTGGTAGGCCGCCGAGGATCCGGCCGGGCCTGCCCCGACGACGATGACGTCGGCAGTCGTGGAGGCGCTGGACTGGGCAGCTGCCTGAGTCACTCGGGCTTCCCTCCTCGGCACTTCTGGTACGGCGGGTGTTGTCGTAGGCATCACAGTTGGCACCGTAATGCAGGCCCCGCGCTCGGCGGAGCCTGTGCCGACTGTACCCAGGGGGCGGACGCCGCCATGACGAGACCGCCGACAGAGGTGGCGAACAGAGGTTTTCGTTGCTGTGACGGCAATGTTCAGGAAAGTCCCCACCTCAACGGACGGTTGCGGCGCCCCATAATTACGCTGCAAGTGAGTGACGAATTTCAACATTGTCGGACGGGACCTGGGTCCTAGCCCGTCCGGGCAGGCGTTCACGGGCCTCGCAGGGGCCTCGCGAGCCCCCTTCCCCACGAGCCCTCCACCGAGCCACCTGCACAGCGTCAGACCGGTTTCTCAGCCGGGATTTGCGATGATGCTCCCCATGAGCCCTTCCCCCCTTCGAGCCAGCCTCGCCAAGGACCCGCGTGAGGTCGCCGGGATGTTCGACGCCGTCGCGCGCCGCTACGACCTGTCCAATGACGTGATGAGCCTGTTCCAGGTGCACATGTGGCGTCAGGTGACCCGTGCCGCCGTCGCCGCGGGGCCGGGGATGCGGGTCCTGGACCTGGCCGCGGGAACCGGCACCTCCTCGGTGGAGTACGCAGCCGACGGCGCCGAGGTCGTGGCCTGCGACTTCTCCACCGGCATGGTGGCGGAGGGCAAGCGCCGTCATCCTGAGATCGCCTTCGTGGCCGGGGATGCCACGGCGCTGCCCTTCGCCGACGAGAGCTTCGACGTCGTCACCATCTCTTACGGGCTGCGCAATGTTCAGGACACGGCGCGGGCACTGTCGGAGATGCACCGGGTGACGGTGCCGGGCGGCCGGATCGTCATCGCGGAGTTCTCCACCCCGGTCTCACCTCCCTTCCGACGTCTGTACCGCTTCTACCTGGGCAGCGCACTGCCGACCGCCGCCCGCGTGGTCTCATCCAACACCGAGGCCTATGACTACCTGGGCGAGTCGATCCTGGCCTGGCCGGACCAGCGGGAGTTGGCCGGCCTCATACACGAGGCCGGCTGGCGAAGCGTGGGCTACAAGAACCTCTCCGGCGGGATCGTCGCGGTCCACCGGGCCACCCGGCCCGAGCACGCCCGTGGCGAGCAGTGAGAACTGGTCTGAGCAGGGTTTTGGGGCCGACGTCGTGAGGGCCGAGCACTGCCGGGTCGCGTCGCCGCGCCTGTCCTTCCACACCCACGAGCTGCCTGAGGACGCGCTGGAGGGGCTGACGCTCATCGACCTGCTGGCGGGCCGTGCGGATGTCAGCTCCTGGGTGCACGAGGGGCGCGGGCTCATCGGCCTGGGCCGTGTCCTGGTGATCGAGGCCCACGGGGCGGACCGCATCGAGGCGCTGCGGGCCGCGTGGCGGGCCGTCGTCGGCGCGGCCTGGTGGCGTGATGCGCTGGTGCGCCCCGGAACCGGGCCGGTGGCGCTGGGCGCGATCACCTTCTCCCCCGCCTCCAAGCAGTCCTCGGTCCTGGTTGTTCCCGAGATCCTCGTCGGGCTCGACGACTCCGGCGCCTGGCTGACGACCGTGGTGCCGGAGGCTGACGACGGAACCGAGCCGGAGCACCCGGATCCCGAGATGCTCCTGAGGGCGATGGTGGCGCAGGCGCGCGCAGCGGTTGACCGGGAGCGAGCCGGCGATGCCAGGGACTCCGGTGGCGCTGCCGCTGTCGAGACCGGAGCGCTTAGCGAGGAGCAGTGGTGCCAGGCTGTCTCCACCACGCAGGAGCGGATGCGCACGGGGCAGGCCCGCAAGGTGGTTCTGGCCCGTGACGTGCTGGTTGGCCCGAGCAGGCTGCTGGCCACCGGTACGGTGCTGCGGCGCCTGGCCCGTGACTACCCCTCCACCTGGGTCTTCGCCGTCGACCAGATGGTGGGGGCCAGCCCTGAGCTGCTGCTGCGTCTGCGGGATCGGCGCCTCATCAGCAGGGTGCTGGCCGGTACTGCCCGCCGGCACGCCGGTGAGGACGCTCTGGCGACGGCGCGCCTGGCGTCCTGGCTGGAGGGCTCGGAGAAGAACAACCGGGAGCATGAGCTGGCCCGGGAGTCAGCGATCACGGCGCTGGAGCCGCTGTGCTCGGTGGTGGAGGCCCCGGCCCGCTTCGTGCTGACGCTGCCGAATGTGCTGCACCTGGCGAGCGACGTCACCGGGGTCGTCGCCGGGGACACCGGGGCGCTGGCGCTGGTGGACGCGCTGCACCCGACGGCGGCCGTGTGCGGGACGCCGACTCAGGCGGCGGCGCGCCTCATTGAGGAGGCCGAGTCCATGGACCGGGGGCGTTACGCCGGGCCGGTGGGCTGGGTGGACTGGCACGGCGAGGGCGAGTGGTGCATCGCGCTGCGCAGTGCCCAGCTGCCCCCGGAGGGTCCTGGACCGCAGTCCCCCGCGAGGGTGTTCGGGGGCGGCGGCATCATGCCGGACTCCGAGCCGGTCGATGAGCTGGCGGAGACGACCGCCAAGATGCGCCCCATGCTGGGGGCGCTGGGCGTGCCCGGCTGAGTCCCACTCAATGCGCCGACGAACGAGCAGATCCTGAACGCCAATACTCAGGACAAGGCCGCACGAGCTCTGTTACCGTTCCTTTATGGATTCTTCCACTGAACAGTCAGTTGCGGGCGAGCCTCAACGCCCCATCATTCCGCCCGTGGTATATCTGCCGTGCCGTACGCCGGGAGAGTGGGGCGCCGAGGTGGAGATGCGCCGCACGAAGGACGGGCGGACCGCGCTGCTGGCATATACCGCTCTGGACCGTCTCGCGGACTGCATGGGACCACACCAACCGTGGATCCTGTGTCATACGAACCGACTCCATGAGCTTGAAGCAGACCATCCATACGATGTCATCTACCTTGACATGGCCATGCCCAAGGAACTATGGCGCGGACCCGACGAAGAAGACGATGGGAGACTCAGCCGATGACCCAGAAACAGTTGAAGGTAGACTACGACGCAGCCCAGAAAGTAAAAAACGCTTTCATCGACGCAGAATCCGACTTGACGGCCAACGCCGATAGCATACCCACCTCCGAAAAGTACGGAGAAGGAGAAACCTACATCACTTTCGCTCTAACAAGTTTCGGAGAAGCCTCAGGAACCTTCGGACAGGCAGCCGACTACGGGGCCACCGCGATCCGCGATGGAGTAAGTTCTCTTGGCGATGTCGACGCAGAAACCGCCGCTAACATCCGCAAACTTGCCGAGGAGACACCAAATGGCTAATACTAATACGACCGAAATTGACACACTAATTGACGCCAGCCCTGCAGACATACATGCAGCAGCAGAATGGCTAGGTAAACTCAAGACCGGATTCGAAGAGGCCAGCACTAGCCTCAGAAATACATCACTTGATCGCCTCGACTTAACCGGAGAGTTCGGAGTCGCACTTAACGACTACATCAACGACATCTGCGCAGGCTGCGATGACGCCGCCGAAGAACTCACCCCCACTATTGACACCATCGAGTCTTGGCACGATCAAGTGGTTTGGCGAAAGCAAGATATGGCCGGCTATCGAGACGACGCCAAAGCGGGAGAGCTGACCGTCCGAGATGATCGCTACATCCAAGCACCCGAGTCAGTCTCAGACCCAGGAAACGCCCCGAAGAATGCTACAGCTACACAAAAGAGCACTTGGCAAACCGCTCACGATAATTACGAAAAATACCTGGAGAAGAAAAAGGTCTTCGACAGCCTACAAAATGATGTGAACGCGACTCGCAAACAACTTACCGACTGGGTCGCCCAGCACATGACAATCAGTGAAACTTCCCCTCTGTATGAACTTCAAGTGAAGGCAATGCAAGACGGGTCAATCAAGATAGGCGAACTTGTAATTGAGAACAAGTTCTACGGCACACCTTTTGATAAACTTGTCAAAAGAGCCACTCCAGCGGCAGCTGCACGCGCAGCAGCCAAATCAGGAAACCCGCAAGTAAGGGCAGGTAAAAAACCTCCGAATCCAGATTCGGTGGCTAGACGAGCCGAAGCATCAGCCCGCGCCAAAGGCGGCTCACCTACACTTACGGCCAAGGCAAAAAAAATCGCACAGCGCACAGGCACCACTTTAACCTTGGCGCTTTCTGGATGGGAAATTTATAACGGAAAATCTCCAAGTCAAGTTGGATTAGAGACAGTTGCGGGTTTTGCCGCCGGAGCAGTAGTCACCGCAGCGGTCGCCGCCACGCTTCCCGCTTTGGGTACTGCGGCAGTTGTTGTACTGGTCGGCGGCGCAGTCTCTTGGGGCGTAGGAAAAGCGTATGAAAGTTGGGTTCCACTCAGAACCCGGGAACGCATCGACGAGGGAATCAAGGACGTTTGGAATGCCGCTGTAGGATCAGCATGGAAAGCCGTATTCGGGTGAGGCCTTCGACAATTCAGTTATAGTTTCACATCTCAACCGTATATAGATGAAGACTGATAGTTGGACCACAATCCCAGCTTTATCCATATCACCGCCCAAGGACAGCTCATTCATTAATCTCCACAGTAAGTTTGTAAACCATGATTCGCAAGGGACAGATACGACAGCAGCGTGTTTACGTAAAATTTACGAGCAACAACCACACAGTCGCTGGAGCTAGGGATATTCATCGCTATTTCTCCAACATTAATCACAGCAAACACTCTTCATACATAAAACACTCGAGACTTATGGCGGTTCCAACTAGATTGGAAACAATGGGCGCAATAGCCTCCCACTACCTTGTATCACCTTTTTGCATCAGGAACCTCACTCGGCTCAGGTTCTCCTTGAAGGTTATTCAGGGGAGGGTGTTGGGGTTTGGGTGGGTGTGTTATGCAGGGGTGATGGCTCGTTCCTGTGGGAGAATTCTTGTCGCCAGACAAAGCCCCTATGGAAACGAGCCATCGCCGTGAAGTGTACCACCGGGCTGAGTGCCCATCAGTTCGCCGAGCTGACCCAGTGGATCAGCCAGAGCAAACCGCTCCACACCATCCCGGCGATCCTCGGGGTGGCCGGGTCGCTGCAGGCGACGCTGATCTACCTGCGCCACAACCTTCCCCAGGCTGTCATCGGTGAGCTGCTCGGCGTGTCCCAGCCCACCGTCTCCCGGGCCGTCAAGACCCTGACTGAGCTGGTCACCCGCGCCCTGGACGGCTACCTCATCACCGCCGAGGAGGTCGCCCCGGGCTGCGACTACGTCCTGGACGGCACCCTGATACCCTGCTGGAGCTGGAAGGCCCACCCCGAGCTGTGGTCGGGCAAGCACAAGCGCACCGGGCTCAACGTCCAGGTCCTGGTCACCCCCGCCGGTCGTCTGGTGTGGGTCTCGGATCCCTGCCCGGGCTCAACCCATGACGTCGCCGCCCTGGACGCCTCCGGCCTGCTCGAGGACCTCGACGTCAGCGGGTGGGTCGCCGACAAGGGCTACATCGGACGAGGGATGATCACCCCACCAAGGAAGCCGGCCGGCAAAAAGCTCTCCGACACCGCCAAGAAGGTCAGCCGCAGCATCAACCGGGTCAGGTACATAGTCGAGCAGGTCAACGCCCACATCAAGACCTGGAAGATCCTCAAGGAGGACTACCGACGCCCCCTGAACACATTCCCACAAACCATCACAGCCACCCTCCTGCTATACACCTACACCACCACCCCCTGAATAACCTTCCTTGAGTCAGATCAGACAGGAATCACGTTATGCGTAGTACGAATATCGAAAACCACAAGACCCGTCAATGAAGAAAACAAGACTACACTCCGCCGAAAAAGCTGACGAGGGACGTTCCAAAGGGGTTAACCTATTCCTATTTTGTCTTTTTCTTGCCATTGCTGCCGGCTGCGGCGCATTCCACTACAGTGAGTATGTCACTGGATTCTCATTTCTGTATCTGTCCGCACCGATTGCGTCACTATATCTTTCGCAGTTTTATTTAAGGAAGAGCGCACATGAAATCTGTCATTTTTGGCGTCACAGTGAGCGCGGCGTGGTTCTGACGACTACAAAGACATTAGTCAATTGGGAACTTGGGACACTGCTGCTAGTGAGTCTCTCCTGCCCTCTTGGCATCGTAGCCTGGGTCCTACGACAACGCGGTGAATGGATCGGACCAGCTGCTCTTCTCATCATTGGATCGATAGGTGTTCGATACTTGATGCCTATCGTTCGAGCACGAGGGCTCACTCGACAGAGAATTTCCCTTACTAAGAGCGGTATCGAGCTCACTCAAATCGACGGACACACGGACGTTATCCCCTGGAAGGCCCACCCACATCTCATGGGCATCCACCAGGGTGATGCGATCATCACCCTCAAGAGCCGCCAGGAGATCCGTTACCCCGTCGGCTACCTCCCCATGGGCATGCGCCAGCTCGAACGTCTCCTGAGCACCTTCTCCACCGACGGCCGGCTGCGCGCCAAGCTCTCAGGACCCGAGGCCCTCAGCACCGTCCTCGCCGTCCTGGAACCCACCGAGGAAGAACGGACCGACGGCTCCTGGACCTGGGGCCGCTAGTGTCTTGTGTTGTTAGTTTGTTTTTGGTTGGCATTTGGTGAGGATCTCGTCGGGGGTCTTGGTCCAGTTCAATGGGTGGCAGCGCTGGTTCCAGCCATTGATGAAGGCGCGGATCTTGGTGCTGAGGTCCTTGACGGAGGTGAAGACTCCTCGGCGGATGGCCGCACGGTCGATGACGGACAAGAAGATCTCGACCATGTTGAGCCAGGAGGCGCTGGTGGGGGTGAAGTGGACGTGGACGCGGGGGTTGGCCTCCAGCCAGGCGCGCACCTCGGGGGTCTTGTGGGTTGCGTAGTCGTCCATCACCAGGTGCAGCTCGTCGTCGGGGTAGGCGCGCGTGACCTGGCGCAGGAAGACGAGCAGCTCGGTACTGCGGTGGCGGGGCTTGCAGGCGGCTGTGACGCGGCCGGTGGCGACCTCCAGGGCGGCGAACAGGGTGGAGGTGCCGTGCCGGGTGCAGTCGTGGGTGCGCCGCTCGATCCTGCCCGGCGCCATGGGCAGCATCGGGGCGGTGCGGTCCAGGGCCTGGATCTGGGACTTCTCGTCGACGCACAGCACCACGGCGTTGTCCGGGGGTGCCAGGTACAGGCCCACCACGTCGGTGACCTTGGCAACCAGCTCGGGATCGGTGGAGTACTTCAAGGTCCCCGACCTCCAGGGCTGGATCCCATAGCTGCGCCACACCCGCGCCACGGTGGCGTTGCCGATGCCCAGGTGACGGGCCAGCAGCCGGCTCGACCAGTGCGTGACCCCGTACCTCTTGGGAGGTGGCGCCAAGGTAGCGGCCACGACCCGCTCCCGAGGCACCTGCCTGGGACGCCCCGAGCGGGGCGCGTCCTCCAGCCCCCGCACACCCCCGGCCTGGTAGCGGCGCCGCCAGGAGACCACCGTGGGGACGCTGACCCCCACCGCCTGCGCGATCCGACTGTTAGCCACCCCCTGAGCAGCCAGGAGCACGATCCGCGCCCGCCGCGCCAAACCAGCCGGCACCGTCGTGGCACGCAGCCAGGACTCGAGCACCTCCAGGTCACCCTCACGCAGAACCAGTCCAGGAGCAGGTCTATTCGCCATACCCCCCATCATCCTAAACACCAACCACAAAACAACTAACGACACGCGACACTAGCTACAGCAGCAACTGTCGCCGTTGTAGGCAGTGCACCCGCATGGGTCCCAATCGCCGCAGGAGTCGTTGTAGGAACAGCAGCAGCCGCAGGCATAGGATGGGTCTACGAAAATTGCGTCCCCCTCCGCACAAGAGAGAAAATTGATGAAGGCATCAAGGATGCTGCAGGCTGGGTGGGCGACACGGCTTACGCAGGATGGAAAGCAGTGTTCGGATAGAGCATTATCTATTAGCTTGCATTTCTGCATCACTAATACGACAAGATTCACCGACACACCTAGGCGAATTTTCATAAATTCCACACCAACCCCACAACATTAGAATATTGAGCACAGATAATGGCGCACCACTCTCGGATTGATCCGATGGCCCTAGCAGACAAGAGGAGAAATGTCTTGCTAGCAATACTGGCCCTAATCTGCCTCTTTGTGGCCCTCATATCTCTTTTTCCCTACCGAACCGGCAACACCCCTGCGTTGATAGGCCTTCTTTATATGGTCTTCTTCATAGCATGTACCATGCTATCTCTACTTGCGCTAAGGCGCCAGATTTCTACAGGAATACTGCATTGGACCAGTAATGGAATGCGAGTAGAACTAATTGCTCCGCCAGTATTGATCTGGGCAGAAGTGGGCACACTTTCCCTACTTGCGTTCTCCAGCGTTGTGAGCATGATTGTTGCAATGCTTGGGCCGCGTGGCGCATGGATGATTCCATTTGGATTGGCAACATTGGGCGTAATTGGCATGTGTTACCTTTTTCCAATTCTCCGCCCAAGGTGCGGCACTCGGCTGAGAATCTCTCTCAGCAACAATGGAGTCGAACTCACCCAAATCAATGGACGTACGGAAATCATTCCATGGCAGGCCCACCCACGCCTCACCGGAGTGTATCAGGGATACGCAGTGATTGCTATCAAGAACCACGAAGACCTGCGCTACCCCATCGGCTACCTACCCCTGAGCATGCGCCAGTTCGAGCGCCTCTTGGGCACCTTCTCCAGAAGTACCCGCCTGCGCGCCAAGCTCTCAGGCCCCGAGGCCCTCAGCACCGTCCTCGCCGTCCTGGAACCCACCGAGGAAGAACTCACCGACGGATCCTGGACCTGGAGTTCTAGCGGAGTTACAGCAAAGACCTTACAATAGATCAGTGACACCGCCTCACGAAGACTTCAACACATGAAACTGTTCTCGAAACGAACCAGCAAGACCGCTTCACCAAAAAGTGGAGACAGGGGCAGGAAGTACCTCCCGTTTGTTATGCTTGCCTTAACATGCGTCGCGGGACTCTCATGTTTCCTCACATATTATTTTGATAATGCAACCACATCGATAGCGTTTCTGTATTTCACTTCAATTTTTTTACACTATACAGTCGCTTCCTTTCACATGAAGGCGTTCATGAGGAGAGGGCGTACATATTGGACTCTTCAAGAACGACAAATAACTATGCGCTGCCCTGCGTTGCTGGCAGCCTACGAAACCAGTTTCACACTCTTGGCATCCCTAACCGGACCGTTAGCGGTATTCACCTGGTCAATTCACACTCGAGGAGACTGGCTCGGCCCCGCCGGACTATTCATCCTCGCATTCAAGTATCCACCTCATCCGAGGAAGTTACGCCTTCACAATCTTTCTCTGAAGCGAATCACTATAGACAGGCACGGAATCCAGTTCACTCAATTTGACGGCCACACTGACACCATTCTTTGGCGGGCACACCCGAGACTGGCAAGACTCCAACAGGGTATCGTCGTGGTTTCCTTCAGAAAGAGACGAGAACTGAAGTATCCGATCAGCTTCTTTCCGTTGACCTTCCGCCAGCTCGAACGCCTCCTAAGCACCTTCTCCACCGACGGCCGGCTGCGCGCCAAGCTCTCAGGACCCGAGGCCCTCAGCACCGTCCTCGCCGTCCTGGAACCCACCGAGGAAGAACTCACCGACGGATCCTGGACCTGGAGCCCACGGACCGGACAGGACACGTAGAGGCACGCCCAGTCAGGAGTCCTTGCGCTCGGCCAGGGTCACGTCGATGTCCTGCTGCTTGGATTCGCGGATGACCGTGAGCTTGACCTTGTCGTTGGCGGAGTACTGGCGCACGTAGCCGGTCAGGGCAGAACCCTGGGAGGTGGTCTTGCCGTCGATGGCGATGACGACGTCATCCTTCTTCAGGCCGGCCTTGTCGGCCGGGGAGCCGCTCTCGACCGAGGTGATCTTGGCACCGGCGCGCTTGGTGCCGTCCACCTCAGCGGCATCGGTATCGAGATTGACCCCCAGATAGGCGTGAGTGGCGGCTCCGGACTCGATGAGCTGCCTGGCGACCTTCTCGGCCAGCTTGACGGGGATGGCGAACCCGATGCCGATGCTGCCCGATCCACCGCTCTCGCCGGAGCCGGATCCCCCCGTGGTGGCGATGGAGCTGGTGATGCCGATGACCCGCCCCTTCTTGTCGAACAGGGGGCCGCCGGAGTTGCCGGGGTTGATGGCGGCGTCGATCTGGATGGCGTTGGTGTAAACGGCCGAGGAGGATGAACCGCTGCCCGAGCCGCCCTCGCCACCCTCTCCCTGGGCGTTGACGACGGGCCGGTCGAGCGCCGAGATGATGCCGGTGGTCACGGTGGAGGACAGGCCCAGCGGGTTTCCGATCGCCATGACGTCCTGGCCCGTGGTCAGCGCGTCGGAGTCACCGAGCTGGGCGACGGTGAGGTTGTCGGGGGCGTCCTTGAGCCGGATGACCGCCAGGTCGGTGGCAGGGTCGGTCCCCGTGATCTCGGCCTCGTAGACGCGACCGTCGGCCAGCGTCACCTGGATCTGCGAGGCACCGGCCACCACGTGGTTGTTGGTGATGATGTGCCCCTCCTTGTCAAAGATGACCCCGGACCCCAGGGCCGTCCTGTTCGTCCTGGCGACGGCGATGGACACGACGGCGTTGGACACCGCGGCCGAGACGGCCTCCCAGTTGGGGGCCTGGCCGGTGCTGTCAACGGTCTTGGTCGTGTCGCCCGTGGCAATCGCGGTGGGGGCGGCCGAGGAGCGCGACGAGGCGCCATAGCCGCGGGCATCCATGTACCTGATCGCGCCGACGGCACCACCGGCACCCAGCAGGGATGCGACCACGAAGGAGGCCACCAGGGCGAACCAGCCCGGTCCCCGACGTCGGCTCCTGCCGCTCTGAGTGCCTGCGACGTTCGAGGTCGCGTAGAAGGACCCCCCCGCGGCGCCGACGGGCTCGTAGCCACTGGGGCCGGCCTGCGCGTCACCGGCCGACGCACCGGCACCGTGGGCCTCCGAGTGGGCGGCGTCGTAGCCGTCGGGCGTCGTCGGAACGCTCGTGTAGGGCGAGCCAAGGTGCGCCTGCTGCACCTGGTAGGGCTGCTGAGCGGATGACTGGCTGTACGACGCCGCCTGCAGCCCCTGAGGGGAGGTGGGGTACGGGCCCTGCTGCTGGAGGTACTGCGGGGACGGGTTCCGGCCCTGTGCAGACTGGTACTGATCCTGCTGGTGGGCGTCGTAGGACGGGGAGGAGTCCCGAGCGGGCCGATCGTAGACCGACGTGGGCTGGTCCGCGGGCAGAGGCCGGGTGCGCTCGGCATGCTCCGCGTCCGCCGTCTGGGCGGGACTGGGCAGGACCGGCTCGGGCTGGGAGGTGTCCGCCCCGTAGGCCTGCGAGAGGTTCTCGTAGCCGGACCGGCTCGGAGAGATGCTCAGGGGCTGGTTCGAGGACTCCTCCGGAGCCTCGCTGCCGGACGCCGCCGCCGACGACGATTCCTGACTCGTAGCGGACTGGGTGCCGATGCCGGGATGACTGTCGCCCGCAGCCAGGGTCGGGTCAGTGGGCCGGTGGGCCTCCGAGCTCGTCTCGTCGTAACCGCTCATAGATGTGTTCCTCCTCGGGCCTTGCGCCCTGTCCAGGTCCGCAGGTAGATAATCTCAGGACTCTGCACCATTTCCGATTGTTTCCCGAGAGTGTGCTGTGGATCATGTAACCGTTGTGTCACAACGCGATGAGAGTGGGAGGTGGGCTCGACGAGCCGGTTTCCCCGCGGGCTCAACGCGGTGCCGTCTGTCTCTATCGTTGCTCATGTCGTCCCGGCGTTAGGCGTGCGCCCATCGACGACCCGCCGACCCTCCAGAGGATGACGCTCATTCCGTCGACCGGTTCCGCCAGGAGCGCCTGGAGGGCCGCGGCGTCCTCGGGGGTATGGACTCGAGCCCCCAGAGCGGAGGCCAGTGTAGAAATACTCGCACACTGGGGCGCGGCGAAGAGCCGCTCGAACCGACCAGACGCTGTGGTGTGGGCGTACTCAAGGTGGGAGAAGATCGTCCCTCCACCATCATCGACGACGATGACCTGAAGGTCGGCCTCCTCCTCATGGAGTCCTCTCCCCATTGACATGGCGTCGTGGAGGAAGGCGAGGTCCCCCATGACGGCACGCACCGGCCGCCCCGATGCCATCCATAGCCCGATTCCGGTGGCGATGGTGCCGTCGATTCCCGCCAGGCCGCGGTTGGCCACGGCCCGTGGGGCCGCATGACCAGGGCCGCCGGGGCGGGCGAGGCGGTCGAGGCGGCGCACCGTCATCGAGGAGCCGACCAGCAGGGTGGGGGCGCCGGGCAGGAGGCTCGCCTCCCACACGGCCGTCACCGCGGCGTCGGCAGAGGCGTCGGCAGAGGCGTCGGCAGAGATGTCAGCGCTGCCCGGGAGATCCGGCTCGGGCAGGTCGGCGATGGCTTGTCTCCAGGCGGCGCTCCAGGTGGCGTCGGCCGGTCTCAAGCCGAGGGAGCCGGCTAGACGGGTCGCCCGGTGGTGGGCGTCGTCGGGCGACAAGTGACCCGGACCGTCGATGGGGATGACGCGGTGGGCCCGTCCGGAGACATCGGTCCACCGGGCGCGCTCGGTCAGGACGGTCACGTCGAGGTCGTCGCGTCCCAGCAGCGCGGTGACCGAGCGGCTGAGGCTGGGGTGGCCGACAACGACGAGGTGGCCAGCGCGCCCGGCGAGCTCACGGCCGGGCCGGGTGCCCAGGAGCTCGGCGTAGCGGGTCAGTGCCTGGGGGCCGCTGCGGGCCTGGGAGGTGGGTTCGGCCAGGAGCGGCCAGTTGAGGTGCTCGGCCAGCGCCCTGGCCAGGGCCCCGACGGCGGGATGGGCGGTGTCCCCGGCGACGACGACTCCCGGACGACCTCCTTGGGTGGACCCGCGAGCGGGCCGCTCGCCGCTCTGGGCACCGGCCCTCGGAAGAGGTGCGGTCGGCGCAGCCGCATCAGTAGCCGGCGGACCGGAGGGCGGCGGGACGGCCGGCGCCGCGCCCTTCGTCGTCAGAGGAGGCCGGAAACGGGCGTTGATCTGGGCGGGCCCGGGGTCTCGGCTCAGGGCCCCAGTGGCTGCGGCGACGGCGCGACGCGCCTGCCCGGCGATGGCGGTGTGGGCCGCGGCGCTCCCGAGGTCGGCGGACAGGTCGGCGGGCAGGTCAACGGTCAGGCGCAGGGCCGGGGCGAGGAGACCGGTCTGCTCGGTGGTCTGGCTGGCGCCGGTGCCGACCAGCTCGTGGGGTCGGTCGGCGCTGATGACGAGCAGGGGGATGCCGGCGGCGTCGGCCTCGCTGACGGCGGGGTGGAGGTTGGCCACGGCCGTCCCCGAGGTGGTGACGACGGCGGCGCACCGGCTGTCCCCGTTCAGGGCGTGGGCGCGGGCGGCGCCCAGCGCGATGAAGCCGGCACTGCGCTCGTCCAGGACGACCCGTAGCCTCAGGGCCCCGGCGTCGGCGGCGTCAGCGAGGGCATCCGCCAGCGGAGCGCTGCGAGACCCCGGGCACAGGACGACCTCGTGCACGCCTTCGGCCAGGAGGGCCGCTACGAGGCTGCGGGCGTCGGCCACGGCGGGCGGGAGCTGCGGGCACTCCGGGGAGTCGGTCACAGGGGCGAGAATACGAGAGCGCCCGGTCTCCTTCCCCCTGCGATTCATCACAGTTCGGTCAGTTTCCGACACCGGTTGCTCCGGCACCGGTTGCGCAGAGGTTCACACGCAGCGGTTCACAGTGGCAGCCCGGCCACGGCCCGGCTCGGGTCGCGGGCCTCGCGCTGGCGGCGGGCGTGCAGGGCGCCGGCCAGGTGCAGCAGGCGCGTCTGCCAGTGCCTGGTGAGGTAGGGACCAGCCTTCACCTCGCTCAGGAGGCTCTCGGAGACGGGGGTGCTGTCGCCGACGCGCAGGGTCCCGTCGCGGGGCACGACGCTGGGCTCGGCGACGTCCTGGGTCAGCAGGCGCACGGTCCCCAGGCCGCAGGCGTGGCGCAGGGACGGCAGGCTGAAGGCGAGCGTGGCGCCGGCCGTGATGCCCACGGAGGTGTCCAGCGCCGAGGAGACCACCGCCGGCAGCCCGAGGCGCTCGGCCATGTCCAGGGCCCGGTTCACACCGCCCAGCGGGGCGACCTTGAGGATGGCGACGTCGGCGGCGCGCCGGTGCACGACCTCCAGGGGGTTGGCCGACAGCCGGATCGACTCGTCGGCGGCGATGGGGACGTCGACGGCGCGGCGCAGGTCGGCCAGGTCGTAGACGGTGGCGCAGGGCTGCTCGACGTACTCCAGCCCTCCGGCAGCCCGATCCATCTGCGGCAGGTTCTCGCGGGCGGTGTCCACGTCCCAGGCGCCGTTGACGTCGATGCGCACCTTCCCGGAACGGCCCAGGGCCGAGCGGACCGCCTCGAGCCTCTCCAGGTCGGCGGAACGTCGCTCGCGGCTGCCGGAGACCTTGACCTTGGCGGCCCTGGCCCCTGAGGAGCGCACCATCTCGGCGGCCTCCTGGGCACCGACCTCGGGAACCGTCACGTTGACCGCGATGGTCTCGCGGTAGCGGGGCAGGAAGGCGTTTCCCAGGGCCTGGGACAGCCCGGAGGCGAGCCAGGGCGCGCCGGCCTCCGACCCGTAGTCCCAGAACGGCGCGACCTCGCCCCAGCCTCGGGGGCCGTGGAGCAGGACGCCGTCGCGCCGGGTGATGCCGCGAAACGGCGTCGTCAGGGGGATGTCCCAGACGACAGCACGGTCGATCCGGTCCAGCAGGCCGGTGGAGTCCTGCGCATGAAGAGAGGCGATGTCGATCTCGCCGCCGGCATGCTGATGGTCTGGACTCACGGGCACAGAATACGCACGATCTTCAACCAGCATGATGAAACCGGGACAAGGGTGGCGGGCCCCACCTCGACGAACGCCCGAACGGGAGCCGTACGACGTCGTCGGCCGGAGGCCCACTCCCCTGCCGGTTCTGCCGGTTCAGTCCGCCGATCAGTCGCCCAGGGTGGCGACCATGACCGCCTTGATGGTGTGCATGCGGTTCTCGGCCTGGTCGAAGACGATGGAGGCCTCGGACTCGAAGACGTCGTTGGTGACCTCGACGCCGTCCATGCCGGTGGCCTGGAAGATCTCCTCGCCCACGGTCGTGTTGCGGTCGTGGTAGGCGGGCAGGCAGTGCATGAACCTGGCCTGCGGTCCGGCGATCTCCATGAGCGAGGCGTTGACCTGGTAGGGGCGCAGCAGGGCGATGCGCTCGTCCCAGACCTCCTTGGGCTCACCCATGGAGACCCAGATGTCGGTGTGGACGAAGTCGACGCCGGCAACGCCCTCCTCGACCGACTTGGTCAGGGTGACGCGGGCACCGGTGGAGTCGGCGAGCCGGCGGGCGGCTGCGACGCACTCGTCGTCGGGCCACAGCTCCTTGGGAGCCACGATGCGCACGTCAGCGCCCAGGAGCGCACCGTTGATGAGCAGCGAGCGCCCCATGTTGAAGCGGGCGTCGCCGATGTAGGCGTAGGAGATCTCGCCGGCGGGCTTGCCGGCGTGCTCAAGCATCGTCAGGGAGTCGCACAGCATCTGGGTGGGGTGCCACTCGTCGGTCAGACCGTTCCACACCGGCACGCCGGACAGGGCGGCGAGCTCCTCGACCTTGGACTGCTTGTCGCCGCGGTACTCGATGCCGTCGAACATGCGGCCCAGGACCCGGGCGGTGTCCGCCACGGACTCCTTGTGACCCATCTGGGAGCCCGAGGGGTCCAGGTAGGTGACCTGCGCCCCCTGGTCGTAGGCGGCGACCTCGAAGGAGCAACGGGTGCGCGTCGAGGTCTTCTCAAAGATGAGAGCGATGTTCTTGCCGGTCAGCCGCTTGACCTCACGGCCGGCCTTCTTATCCTCCTTGAGCTGAGCCGCCAGCTGAAGCAGGATGCTCCACTCCTTGGCAGTGAAGTCGAGCTCCTTGAGGAAGCTGCGGCCCTTGAGGTCGGCGAGGACGGTGGGGTCAGGAGCGGCGAGCGCGGTCATAAGGGGTCCTTTCAGTGCGGTGAGCCGGGACGATGGTAAGGCACGTCTCGCACCGACACCGACCACCGCCGTCGGTGCGAGAACGTCTCACACGGGCTCTGTAGAATAACTCAAGCGGCTGAATTCATGATCGAGCCGATAGGGGGAGTCCGTGACTATGGGCGACACGCGACCGGACGGCACAGGACACGGCCGATGGAGACCTGTCACCCCCGTGTCCGCGATGGTGGTGGGTCGCCTGGTTCTCGGGATGCCCGGCGCCATCGGGCTGACGGGCATCGTGCTGGCCTGGTCCGCCATGGCCGGGGCCGGCCTGGGACTCGGCCGGGCAGTCCTGTTCTCCCTGGCGGCGGTGGCCGTGCGGGAGGTCGTTGACGCCTGCGCGCACCGGCTCATCATGCGGGCCCGGCGCTCCCGGGACGCTCACGGCCCCCTGCTGACCCTCATCGCCGTGACCTGCCCGGCGCTCGCCGGGTTCCTGGCGGCCCGGCTCCTCGCCCCGGCGTCGACGACGGCACTGACGGTTCTCACATGGCTGCCTTTCATGGCCTTCGTCGCCGTCATCGAGAGGCCGTGGGACACCTCGCTCGGCTATGACGCCATCCAGGAGCGCGTCCATCAGCCCCAGCCGATCCCACCGGAGTACGTCACCGCCGACTTCCGCGACGGCCGCCGCTACGTCCCCGAGCTCAGCCGGGCGGCGTCTCAACGATGACCCGCAGGCCCACGAGAGGATCGTCCAGCACCCCGATTCAACCAGCTGGGATATTGTCTCACGTCCCGCCCCGCTGCGCACGTACTGCGCGCCCGCACGTCTGTGGGCCGTGCCCCCGCGCCCCGGCCCCCGCCGCATATCGACACCTCAGCGCACCCGCGTCACGGCAGCTATGACCACCCCCTGCGACACCGCTGGCACACACCGCCGGCGTTACCCCGATCACCATCGGGCCGGCAGCAGTCTCCTCCTTGACTCCCTTCAAGTGTGACAACTGCCACGAGATTCATAGGCTCGTTCTGGAAAGAGCTCCAGTCTCGTACATGCATCGAAAGGAGAAGAGACATGGACCGCAGGAAGTTCCTGAGGACTGCTACGGCAGCCGGCACCGCAGGCGTCGCGCTGACTCTGACGTCGCCAACCGCCTTCGCCGGTGTGACACGCCCAGCCAACGCGGTTCCACCAGGCAAGGCGGCCGCCTTGACTGACGCCCAGAAGGATCAGAAGCTCACCGACATCCTCAACGCCCTTGAGGCCGTCCCCGACGACCTCAAGAACGCCGACCCGGCCATGACACCCAACTACAAGGAGCGCCTCACCGCCGCCACCAACGGCATCACTGTTGTCGAAGCGCCCGCCGCCACGCAGGCGGAAGCGGCGCAGATGGGGATCGGAGGCTGCTTGCTTGCTGTCGCGGCCGTCATCGCCGAGTACGGGATACCTGCTGCGAAAGTCATTTCCTGGATCAGGAAGGCCCGGGCAATCTGGGGCGGCGTAAGCGGCATCATCGCCGCCATCCGAGGAGGTTTCGCAGCCGCCCAGATCGGTGGGGAGGCGACCACCGTCCTCATGGGAATTCTCGGACTCGATAGCGTCGTCAACGCCTGCTTCTGATCAGGCCGCAAAACCCACGAGCTCGGAGAGCACGATGCACCAGCCCACCACCCCCGCAGAGGAGGACACCACCTGGAAGCCGGCCGTCCCCCTGTGGGGGGTGGTGTACGGACGGATCTTTCTCGGCATCCTCGAAGCCATCGCACTTGGGGCGGTCGTGGCCGCCTGGTCCGCCCTCACTCACGCTGGGCTCGGCTCCGACCAGGTCACGGGGTTCGCCATCGTAGCGACCACGGTACGTGAGACCCTCGACGCCACCACGATGCGCCTGACCATGCGCATCCAACGCACCAACGACATGAACGCAACACAACGCACCACTGCCGCCATCATCTGCCCCGCCATCGGCGGAGCACTGGCGGCCGCGGTCTTCGCACCGCCCTCCCTCACTCAGCTGACCCTTCTCACCTGGGCGCTGTTCATGGTGGTCACCTGCACGCTGGAACGGCCGTGGAAGACCACGATGTCCCACGAGGAGATGAAGGAACGCGCCCATCAGACCCGCCTCATGACCCGGGAGCACTTCGCCGAGGAGATCGCCGAGGGCCGGATGACCTTCCGCCCCATCGACGACGAGGGCTACTACCTCGACGAGGACGGCAACCGCATCGATGAAGACTGACCAACCGTTTCTGCAAGAAAATGTAGGTTATTCAGGGTGAGGCTGGCTGATGAGAAAGTAGGGGTATGGCGATGGGGTGACGACTCGTTTCTGTGAGAGAATGCAACCGGAATACAGAAACCCTGCTGCAGGAACGAACTGTCGTGGTAAAGAATAGTACGGATCTTGATAACCGCCAGCTGATCGGCCTGGTGGACCCAGTTGTCCAGGACGGAGATATTGGCCAGGCTCCCTGGGGTCCCGGGACCTCGAAGCGCAGTTAACTGACGTATTCTCTGCATCTTCAGTGAAATTATCTTCCAGATATCTCTCAGGCATTGATCGTCGACATCTTGGGGGTGTCACAGCCGACGATCGTCACGGATAGTCAGGACGCTGACCGATATCGTCAAACAGACCAACGTCGCCTTCAATGTAACCAGCCCCACCACCGAACGCGACATCACCCACATCACCTCCTACAAGATCCTCCACCACAACCATCGGCCCCAGTAGAAACTTTCCCCAAACCACCACAGCAACCCTCACACTCTACGCATACACCACCCTCTGAAATGACCTTCATCAAGGCCTTTAATTGTCTGACCTCCCGGGTCTTCGACACCCACGTCACCGACATGTTCTCCGGCTACCGCGTCTTCTCGCGCCGGTTCGTCAAGACCTTCCCCGCCATGAGCCGCGAGTTCGAGACCGAGCTGACGGTCCACGCCGCCACCCTGCGCGTGCCCCAGATCGAGGTCCCGGTCGGCTTCAAGGAACGCGCCGCCGGCACGGAGTCCAAGCTCAAGGGTTTGGGTGGAGTGCGTGTGGGTGTGGTTGTGTTGTCTATCTAACAGGTGGTAGTTGCTGGTGGTGGTTAGCGTGGGCGGCATGTCTGATCGGTTGGTTGAGGATCTTCTGTCGCGGGTCGCTGAGCGAGGTGAGCAGGTGCTGGGTTGCGGTGCCGCTGGCCTGTGCGGTGTGGCCGCGGCCCTGGAGGGCACAGATTCGGATGCTGCCGCTGGTGCGCGGGGTCTTCTCGGGGCGGGGGTGTGATCTGCGGTGGGTGACACTCTTAGGGCCCCGGTGGGTGGTGGTTCGGGGAACGGTCTTGTGGCCTAGGTTCGGGAGAGCGAGACGGTGTGGTCTGGTTCTCGTCTGTTGGAGGACGGGGCTGATCTTCGGGAGGCCTTTGAGTCAGGCAGCTGGGTCGCCGGCTCCCTGGCAACTGTAGCCACGGCCACGGACGTGGCCTCAGCGGTGGTGGACCCCCTGGGTGAGGCCCTGGCCGCCGGGGTGGCCTGGGCCATTGAGCACCTGGGAAGCCTCAACGAGTGGCTGGATGAGCTCACCGGTGACAGCGACGCCGTGACCGCAGCGGCCTCGACGTGGACGAACATCTCCACCCAGCTGGGGTCCTGTGCCGACGACCTGGACCGGGTGTGTAACAGTCGCCTGGCCGGTCAGGAGTCCTACGCGGTGGCGACGTTTAAGTCGTTGCAGGCAGGGTCCGCGCAGCACCTGCGCATGACCGCCGGCCTGGCGGGGGCCATCAGCGGTGGGCTCACAGTGGCCTCCCTGGTGGTGCGGATGGTGCACGATCTGGTGCGTGACGCGATTGCTGACGTGATCGGCACGATCACCTCCGGACTGCCTCGAAGGTCACTATCGGGGTGCTCACTGCTGGTCTGGCGGCTCCGTGGGCGGTGGCCTCAGTCATCGCGGACGTCTCGGCCTGGGTCACCCGCCTGGCCAAGGAGGTCGCCGACACCGTGGCCTCGGCTAGGAACCTGGGGGAGCTGCTGAAGCGGGCCAGGCGCCTGCTGGATGACGTGGGTGAGGCCTTCGCCCGCATCCCGGCTAAGGCAGGTGAGACCGCAACCAGGGTCGGCACCGATATCGCTGCCACCGCCCAGCGCAGGGTCGAACAGGTCCAGGACCTCGCCTCCTCCCTGGGCCCCCAGCCGGCACTGGCCGGCACCCCCGCCATGACTCTGTCCATGGCCCAGGCCCGCCGAACCGGCAAAGCCAGACCCACCGCGTACAGACCCGACGGCCCCAAGACCCCCAATCCTAACAAGGGCCGCTGGGGCCAAACACTCAACGAAGCGGGTGCTGGTGCTAAGGGCGGCGATGACGCGGCAGAGGCAGCCAGGCCCAGCGCGAAGCAGTCCGACGACGCTGCTAAGGCTAACGCGCCCGAAAGGGTGGAGGCCGACAGCAGCGCCGCTACCGGTGAGGGCGCCACGCAGTGGGACGACCCGGGGAAAGTTCAAGAATGGTATGACGAGCTCCCCACGAAAACTCGCTCGCCGTCGACAGAGGCGTACCAGTACCAGCACAGGGTCCTGGGGACCGATGTCGAGCGCCAGCTAACGACCGACAGTGGTGAAACCGTCTGGGCGGACTCAGTCACCACGGATGGCACGGGAATCACCAAGGCCTGGGACGCCAAGCACACAGGAGGTGGAGACAGTGCCCTCTATCAAGGCAAGGCTCCTGAGTTCCTCATGGGAGACTTCAATGATGAGATGAAGGTGTACGGTGAGGTGATAAGGTCGTCGGGCAATCCTGTCTCTAGTCTGACCCTGGTCACCAACACCCCGGAGTCTGCAGAGTTTCTCGGTCAGCGCGCCCGAGACATTCTCGGCCCCGATGTGGAGCTGCACATCCAACTGGTTCCATAACCTAGAAGGAGAAGTAAAAATGAGCGTCAGGTATCTTTACACCACACTCAACTCAGGGCGCGTCATCGCCGATACTGACACATTCCTCAGCGAAGGAAAGCAACAGTGGCCAGACTGTAGGACAATATCTGTGGCATCCGCCGACCGCGAGGTCGATGTAGAAATTCTGACACCCCCGGACGGGGCGTCGACGATTATCAGTCACTTCCGTGACGGTCGGCTTATATCTGTTGGCGGGGCAGATTTTGAGGAGGCCGCCGACATCGCTGTGTGGGTACGGTCCCTTAACCCGGATCCCAACCTGATGCTATGGTTCACCACCAACAGCTTTGATGGTCATACCGTTTTGACTCCCGGTATCACGGCCCAGGAGGTCATTGATCAGTGGGTGGATCATCGCGAGCACGACCCCTTTGTGGAGTACCCTGAGTACCTCTCCTGACGACTCCGCCGACACCGATAAATTCACGGCCCCACCCCAGTTTCGGAAGACAACCGTGGTGGTGGCCCACACCGGCTGACACGGGCCACCACCACGGTTACGCGCCAGCACCCTCGTTCTCCAGAGGACGGTGAGGACTGTGCCGTCCGGGTACTGCCACAGCGCTGCCCAATTGTTGGTCTCCAGAGGGATCGTCACACCTTCGCTGTCGGTGCCGTCCAGGGTGAAGCGGGTTGCGCGCTGAAGAGCCGCCGCCTCTGAGTATGTGTGAGCGTCATATAACCCAGGAAGGTCTATTTCTGTAGTTAACTCAGTAAATGCGACCTCAAAATCTTCCACTTCAACTTGTTGCTCAGAAAACCCGTATACTATGCATGAATACGAGGCATAGAAGGCGCCATCGCGCTCATAAGAAAACATTCTTATCTGTTGGTTCAGTACTCTTTCGACATCGCCTGCAGCGGCTACATCACACAACGGAACGTTGCGCGCTACCGCAGCCGTGCTGGAGGCAGATACCCTCGCGGCTCTCATGGAACCATTAGGGGAGCACCCACTTAAAAGAAGAAGAGCTACTGCTGTTCCGCACAGCGCTCTTGACGACAGCAAGCTACCCATCATCACCTTTGATCTCCTTAGCCCTTCCGCTTCTGGGCATCCTCAAGTCCGTTTGAGCGACCCTTGGCGGATTTTCCCATAAATTGATTGCTTAATTTCTTGAGGGAGGGGTCTCCTGGTTCAGTTCTTTGCCCGCTGGGTTCACTAGGATCTGGAACCGTTGTAGTGATGTGCTCGGGGATGGTGTCGGTCCAGGACCTAATATCTTTCAGATCCTCCTGAGATGCCTTTGATAAATCGATTCCGTGCTTACCGTCACTGTTTGAGGTAATCCACGGGTATTGCTCACAATCTTCCACGGAGAAGTCGTTAGTCCCGCGTTCGCGGCATCCCGTACCGCGTAGGCCCACATTTGTTCATCAGGGTTGGCTCCCATAGTGGATTCGACTTTCTTTGTGCCGAATATTTCGTTAGTCACAAGGGGGCTAGTTAAAGTTGTCGTTGCCAGTGATGCGTCTGTCTGAAATGGGGTGCTGAGTCCTCCTGAGGCCACTGCTGTAAATCCCGTTAAAGCAGCTGCTGCGTTGGCGCTTCGCACACTTGTGTCCTCTTTTAATTGTTCATTAATCGCATCTGCTTTAACGTCAGCAATTGCCGTGAAATGATTAAGGGCAGCGGATCCTCTTGAATATGCCTCATTGATTTGTGCAAGCTGAGCATCTTTGTTTCCTTGAAAGCGCTCGATTTGCTCCGCAGACTTTCCGGTTGCATGCTTGGCGAGACTTGCACCAATAGTGGCGGCGGCATCTTGACTGTCGGCGACACGATATGCGAGCGCATTGAAGTCGGCCACTGTCGCCTCGGGGAGTTTTTTTCCGGTTGACGGATCAACCGCCGATCCTCCGTTCCAGGCTTGAGTTAACTCAGGTGCACAGTTCGCTAGAAGGGTTCCGAGGCTGGCCTTTGCGTCATCACTGTAGACGACAGCGTTGCCTGATTGTTGCCACGAGCGTTTGCTGGGGTTGTATTCAGATACATTTGCCGCAATTTCATGGACAGCTACGCCGGCCAGCTGACGTGCTCTTTCGCTTTCGGAAGCACCCCCGGAAGGGTTATCTACTGTGGAGGCTCGTTTGCTGGACGCTGAGGCGACTGCGGCTGTGAACCCGGCGAATCCGGCAGGGTCCCAGCTCCAGTCGTATTTTGATAGTGCTTCAACACGACTCGCATTAACGCTCCCATCCTTTCCGTTAGGAGCCAGGTACTTTAAAGCTGCGTCAACGTTACCTCCCATGGCGTCCAAGACCCCACCCATGGGGTTGAATGAATAACCTTTGTCGTATAGTACGGCATAGCCCTTATCGCCGGAGAATTTAGCGTTAAGACGATTGGTCTCAATGATCTCAGGGTCGATCGTCGCTAGGTCTTCAGCGAGACTCACCAGGAAATCGGTTCCGAAGCGTAGATCGTTCACGTGATTTCCGTCGGCGTCGTGATGACCTAGAATATAGTTGAGGGCAACTAGCTGCTTCGTTTCCTGCTCCTGGATCGCAAGGTAGTTGTTTGGATTCTTATAATCGCCTCCGCCGTTGACGGTTTCGAAGATCGCGTCTGATACTTTTTTGGCCTTTTCACTGCCCCACGTGCTGGAGGCGGCTGCTAGTATATTTCCCAGCGTTGATGCAACTTGAGTGTTGAATCCGTCCTTTTCTTTTTGCTCCTCCGTGGCGAATACGAATGGGAGCTTAGTAATGTTCTCCGGCCCGACTTCGTCGATGAAAGCTGTCGAATAGGATGAACTGTCCTTGTTTGTCTCCATTGAGGCCTGAACATCAGTGGCTGTGCGGCCGCTTCTTGGGCGCCCGCCATTGGCGAGGGTCTACGCATCCTTGGCGTCCAGTGCCCCCTGGCTCCAGGTGTTGAACTCGCCCTCCCCCGCTTGGAGGACCGCATCAGGGACATTCGCCACGGTGATTGTCCCACCGTTCATGGTGGCGACACCATTCGCATTGAGCTCGATAATACGATTCATCTCAGCCTCGATCTGATCAACGCGGAGGCGAACAGCATCAATATGGACAGCCGTATTGTTGCAGAACTCACCAACCGCATCGGACGGTGACGGGTCCCCCAGACTCTCACTCTCCCTATCAATACTCGCC
Organism: Actinomyces viscosus; assembly: GCF_900637975.1. Lineage (NCBI taxonomy): Bacteria > Bacillati > Actinomycetota > Actinomycetes > Actinomycetales > Actinomycetaceae > Actinomyces > Actinomyces viscosus. Next base: position 1,883,961 of record NZ_LR134477.1, read on the forward strand.
CGAGCACGCCCCGCCTCATCAACCTTCTCCCGAATACCCTTGAGCTTCTTCCTCAAGTTATCAGGATTGAGCTTAATGACTCCCACTGTCTATAACCTCCTCAGAGACTATCGGGCTTGAGAGAAACCGCGGCCTATGTCAATCATCCTGCAAGGACGGGGAGTCTCTCTCCGACACGAGAATGCTGTAGAGGCTGGCGAAGTCCTCCGCCAGCCTATTGACAGGTTCTCTGACCGACTCCGCCTCCTGGTCCGCCAGGGCGGAGGTCCAAGTGTCAGAAGCGTTGACGCCCCGGGCGTACGCGCCTCCAGGATCAGCCGGCGACCCGTCCGAACCGTCCTCGAACCCCAAGGACCTGGTCCTACCGCCCACGAAGTCGGCAAGCCTCTGAAGATTCTCCCGGGTCCTAGCCCTGTCCGCCATACCCCTCCCCAACAAGCGAATTAACGGTCAGTTAAACCAATCGCCACCCTACGATGGAAGAGCAAGGAGACGCAAGCGACTCAGACAGTCCACCTGGATCCGCCCCCTGCCTCTGGTGATTCTGGTGATGCGAATGCCTTCGGGCCTGAGGGACCCCGGATAACAGAATCCGCTCGCCACCACCGACGATCACCGGCCGCAAAGACAGTCAAAGACAGTCACAGTCTCGCTAGCACGGCTACGCGGCAGGTGTAGGCCGCAAGACTCACGAGCTCGGAGAGCACGATGCACTGGCCCCCCGCCCCCCGCAGGGGGCGACACCGCCTGGAAGCCGGCCGTCCCCCTGTGGGGGGATGGTGTACGGACGAACCCTTCTCGGCATCCTCGAAGCCATCGCACTCGGAGCGGTCGTGGCCGCCTGGTCCGGCCTCACTCACGCCGGACTCGACTCAGGCCACCGCCCGCATGACCGGGGTGAGCCGACATGCCGCCTCAGGACGTCTTGAAGTCGTAGCGCGGGTACTTCTGGGACCAGGCGATGGCCGCCTCGTCCTCCTTGCCCTCACCATAGGTATTGACGACCATGTCCTCGAGGCTGCCGTAGGTGGCCTCATCCATCTTGATGGAACCGAGCCACCTGGCGAGCTCGGGAAAGTCCTGCGCAAAACCCTCCCGCCCCAGGAAGTGAAGGCCCTCCCCCTTGCCGAAGGCGCCCTTGGGATCCTCCAGGTCACGCATGTTGAAGGTGGTGTTCGCCCAGAAGGGGTGCCACAGGGTGACCACGATCTCCTGCCTGGCGTCGACGGCCTTCTTGAGCTCGGTGAGCATGCTCGCGGTTGAGGAGGTCAGGAACTTCATGTCCTGCAGGCCGTAGGCCGGAATCACCTGCTCCTCAGAGACCTTGACCAGGCCGGACCCCGACTCGATGCCGACGATCCGGTTGTCGATCTGCGAGGCACGGGGCTTGATGTCCTCGATCGAGGTCATGGAGGAGTAGTCCGGGACGGACCAGCACAGCCTGGCCGAGTCGTAGTACGTCCCCAGGTCCTCGATGTACCTGCGGTACTTGTCCATGTAGTCCTTGTGGGTGATGTCGGGCCACGCCGAGGGGTAGAGATCGACCGCCCCCTGGCTGAGCCCCGCGTAGAGCGGCCCGGCCTCACTGAGGTCCATGAGCTTGATCCGGTAGCCGGCCTTCTCCAGCTGGGTCTTGAGCAGGTGGGTCATGGACAGGCCGTCGCTCCAGGACGGGATGAAGCCGAGGCGAAGCCGCTTACCACCCCCACTGGATGCCCCGCAGGCCGACAGGGCGCCCGCTGCCGCCAGCGAGGTGAGGGCGGTGGTGAACGTGCGGCGGGAGGTCTGCATGGCGCTCCTTCGATACGCGCCCGGCACCGGAGAGGGCGGAGCGGAAAAGCACCGTCGGGTCAGTCGAGTCATGGGTCACCGCCTCTTGATCAGTGAGAGCAGCGAGCCCTCCTCCCGCGGCGCCCCGAGGGCCGCGGTCACCCGGTCCAGGAAGATCGCCAGGAACACGATGGACAGGCCCGCCTCAGTGCCCTTGGCGATGTCGATGGTGGACAGGGCGTTGACGACCTCTTTCCCCAGGCCGTCGGCCCCGACCATGCCCGCGATGACGGCCATCGACAGGGCCAGCATGATGACCTGGTTGACGCCGGCCATGATGGTGGGGACGGCCAAGGGCAGCTGGATGCCCCTCAGGATCTGCCAGTCGGTGGCGCCGAAGGAGCGCCCCGCCTCGACGGTCTCCTTGTCCACCTGCTTGATGCCCAGCTCGGTCATGCGCACCCCGGGAGGCATGGAGAAGATGAGGGTGGCGAACATGCCGGGAACCACGCCGATGGAGAAGAACAGGACCGAGGGGATGAGGTAGACGAAGGCGGGCATCGTCTGCATGAGGTCGAGGATGGGGCGGATGAGCGCGCTGACGTACTTGTTGCGGGCGGCCCAGATCCCCAGGGGGATCGCGAGGATGAGAGCGGTCAGGGTCGCCAGGGTGACCAGGACTAGCGTCTCCATCGCGTTGCGCCACTGCCCCAGGGAGATGATGAGCAGGAAGGTGACGGCGGTCCCCACGGCCAGCCTCCACGACTTCGCCGCCCAGGCGATGAGCACGAAGACGACCACCATGAGCAGGGGCGGCACGGCCAGGATCAGGTCCACGAGGGTGTCGTTGACCGAGGTTCCGGCCTGGGAGACGACGGAGAGGAATCCGTGAAGATGGTTCTGGATCCAGTCGATGAGGGCCTCGACCATCGAGCCCAGAGGAATCTTGGGGATGGGGGTCTGTGCGGGAATCATCAGGCGTCGGCTCCTTCGGCCTCGGTGGTCTCACTGGCCTCGGCGGCCTGCTCGTCTGTCCGCTCTGTGGCCCGCTCGGCCCCGGCGCCCTGCGGGGCGCCGCCGCGGGCCGCGGGCTCGGGGCTCCCGGCGCTGGAGGCACTGACGTCCTGGTTCTGCTCACTGATGGCGGCCAGCAGCGTGACGCGCGGAATGACGCCGGAGATCCGCCCGTCGTCGTCGACGACGACGATGGGGGCGGCATGCTGCGCGGCGTAGGCGAACAGCTCGTTGACGGGGGTCGAGTGCGGCACGACCGGCATCTCGTGAATCGTGGACAGCGGCAGGACGTTGGAGTCCTCCTTGACCGCGCGGGCGACGTCGTCCTCCCAGACGTAGCCGAAGGGCGTACGGTCGCGGTTCTGCACCAGCAACCACGGCGGCTGGTTCTCCCGCAGGAGCTTGTGGGCGGCGCGGGGGCTGCGGTCCGAGCCCAGGACCGCGTACGGCGGTTCCGCGATGGAGCCGGCCGTCAGGACCCGTGAGCGGTCGACGTCGGCCACGAACCGTGAGACGTAGTCGGAGGCCGGATCGCGGAGGATCTCCTCGGCGGTGCCGACCTGCTCGACGCGGCCGTCACGCATCATGGCGATCCGGTCCCCCAGCCTCATGGCCTCGTTGAGGTCGTGGGTGATGAACAGGATGGTCTTGCCGAGCTTGCCCTGGAGGTCGATGAGCTGATCCTGCATCTCGCGGCGGATCAGCGGGTCCAGCGCGGAGAAGGCCTCGTCCATGAGCAGGATGTCGGTCTCGGCGGCCAGCGCCCGGGCCAGACCCACGCGCTGGCGCATCCCGCCGGAGAGCTCGCCCGGCTTGTAGCCGCCCCAGCCCTCGAGGCCCACCATCGACAGGGCCTCCTCGGCCCGGCGCTCGCGCTCGGAACGGCCCACGCCCTGGATCTCCAGGCCGTAGGCGGCGTTCTCCCCCACCGTCCGGTGCGGCAGGAGGGCGAAGTTCTGGAAGACCATGGAGACGCGCTTGCGGCGCAGGTCGCGCAGCTTCGGCTTGGAGATGTGGGCCAGGTCCTCCCCATAGAGGGTCATGCTGCCCGCGGTGATGGGCAGCAGACCGTTGACCATGCGGATGAGCGTGGACTTGCCGGAGCCCGACAGCCCCATGACGACGAAGATCTCTCCCTTGTCGACGTCGAAGGAGGTGTCGATGACGGCGGCGGTCTGCCCCGACTTCCTCAGCTCGTCCCGTGTCCTGCCTGATTTGAGCTTCTTGACGCCGTCGGACGGTCGCCGCCCGAAGACCTTGTAGACATGGCTGGCCTCAATGACTTTCACAGTACTCCTCGCGATCTAGCTCCAGGCTCCAGGGCCGCCCGCGAGAATCCGGAAACGTGTTGTGAGAGCCGCCTCCGGGCCCCATCACGGTCGCAAGCCCATTTCATGGTGCTGCGGAACATGCAGGCGGTCAATTTGAGAAGGCCTCAGAAGCCGCGGATTCGCGGGCCTTGAGGCCTTGACACACCTCCGGGCATGGTCCGGGACAGGCTCGGAGAACGGGGCGATGAGCGCCGCAGGATCAGGACCGGGTCCATCGCCCCGCACGGCCGGAATCGATTGAAACGATCACGAATAAGAGGACTTCCATGGGTCGCACTCATCTAGACCACAGGCGCGTCACATAACCAACAACTCGAGCATCCGCAACCGGAGGTTCTCAAGGGTTCTCCAAGTGAATATATTCACATTTCATTCTAGGTTCCCTCCACCTTGAGCCGACGGAGGACGTCTGAGGACCACCGCCCCCACCCGACGTCACCACCCGCACAGACGGATCGGACCGCCGACGACGGCGCAGGCCGCCTTCCGAAGCGGGCCGGTCGCCACCCCAGAATCACTAGGCTGAGGGACACGATCACGACCCAGAGAGCCGACCAATGAAGGAGGAGACTGGCGTGCCGACTGCAGGATGGACCCCGGTGGACGGGCCGGGTCCTCGAGGATTCCTCGAAGGCCCGGGAGCGCAGAGCCCCAAGGCCCATGCCGACGTGCGCATCTCGAACATGTCGCTCATCCTGCGGCACCTTCAGAAGAGCCCCGCGCTGTCACGCACGCGCCTGGCCCGGGAGACGGGGTTGTCGAAGGCGACGGTGTCGACCCTGGTGGCCGAGCTGTGCTCACGAGGTCTGCTCATCGAGGAGGAGCCCGACCTGTCCGGCAGGGTGGGCAGACCGAGCACGGGCCTGCGCACGGCCCCCCGCGCAGCCGCCGGAATAGGCCTGGAGATCAGCGGGGCCTCGCTGCTCCTGTCCATCACGGACCTGTCGGGGGAGGTTGTCCTGCGCAGCTCCGAGCTCGTCGGCGAGGCCGGGCACCGCCCGGAGAGGATGATCGAGCGCATCGGCACCATGCTGGCTCGCGCCCTGGACCGGCTGGCGCAGCAGGGGACGAAGGTTCCGGGCATCGTCCTGGCCCAGCCCGGGATCATCGACTACGCCAACGACACCGTGCGCTACTCCTCCGCCCTGGGATGGCACGACGTCGCCCTGGCGGACAAGGTCCGCAGCGCAGTCACCCGCCACATGACCTCCCATCAGGACGTCCCCCTCATCACGCTGGAGAACGACGCCAAGCTCGCGGCGCTGGCCACCTACGAGCGCTATGCGGGCGCCGGGGTGCGCAACCTGCTCTACCTGTCGGGCGGGGACGGGATCGGCGCAGGCATCATCGCCGACGGGCACCTCCTGCGGGGCTGGCTGGGCCTGACCGGCGAGGTCGGGCACATGCCCGTGGAGCCCGAGGGCCTGCCGTGCCGGTGCGGGAGACGAGGCTGCTGGGAGACCCGCTCCGGCCTGCAGGCGCTGACCTCGGCGTACCCGCCGGACGATGAGGTGCGTGACGAAACCGCCTCCCTGGAGCAGCGCATCGAGATCCTGCGCCGCCGGTTCGACGCCGGCGACACCGGGCTCGCGCAGAGGCTGGCGCTCTCCCAACAGGCCCTCGCACGCGCGCTGGCGATCCTGGAGGACGTCCTCAACCCCGAGGTGATCGTGCTGTCGGGATACCTGGCCGCCTTCGCGGACGTGTTCATCGCCCCCACCACCGCCGCCCTGGAGGCGCGTCTCCTCGATGAGCGGGCCAGAGCGAGGCTGGAGGTCTCCCACCTTGGAAAGTGGGCTTCGTCACATGGGGCGGCTCTCGTGGCGCTGGAATCCGTGCTCGACAACCCCTGCCTGGTGGATCTCGGACACGACGCCTAGCCGCCGTCGCGCCTATCTACCGCCTCGCCAGTAGCGGGCGGAATGCGCATGCTGTATTTTGTTCGGAGTTCAGACTATTCGGCCCGAAGGAGTGCTGATGTCTCTCCAGACCCAGCCCGCGCCGCGCCCCTCCAGTGAGGCAGGACGCCTCACCCTGCCGATCCAGACCGGCATGGACGAGGCCATCCGCTCCCTCATCGCCCGACTGGGCGCCGACGCCGTGCGGAACTCCGACGGCACTGAGCTGCCCGGGATCGTCTCGGAGCTGGCCACCAGGGTCTACTCCACCTACTTCGTGGGCCGCGGCGACAACGCCTGGGCGGACGCCCACCCCGAGGAGGCCACCCGGATCTTCCTCATGTCCGACCGGGTCATCGCCACCACCGACGGCCCGCTGGGCATCGACCTGCTGTCCTCCTGGTTCGCCGACCAGGTCCGCCCGGACACCGGCTGCGACGTCTCCCGCTGGTGGCAGGCCCATGACCGCACCACCGGCCAGGAGCTGCCAGCCACGGCATGGAGCGTGGGCGCCGATGGACGCACGGTCACCGTGCACGAGGCGCTCGCCGGCCACGTCTACACCGTCAGCTTCCTGGCGACCCAGATCTGGGACCCGACCCAGATGTACAACTACCTCACCAACGGCTGGGACGACGACCCCTCGCGCACCAGGGAGAAGCCCTTCGACGTGCGCCACGAGGCCACGTGGGCCCACGTCCGCTCCCACCTGCGGTCCTGGCTCGACGAGCATCCCGAGGTGGACGTGGTCCGCTTCACCACCTTCTTCTACCACTTCACCCTCGTCTACGGCGCTGACGCCGCCGAGCGCTACGTCGACTGGTTCGGCTACTCCGCCTCGGTGAGCCTCCCCGCCCTGGAGGCCTTCGAGGAGGAGTACGGCTACCGCCTCAGCGCCGAGGACTTCGTCGACGCCGGGTACTACAACTCCCCCTTCCGGGTCCCCACCCGCGCCTTCCGCGACTGGATCGACTTCCAGCAGCGCTTCGTGACCTCCCGGGTGCGCGAGCTGACCGAGGCCGTCCACGCCCGGGGCAAGGAGGCGATGATGTTCCTGGGGGACAACTGGATCGGCACCGAGCCCTACGGCGAGCACTTCGCCGCCACCGGCATCGACGCCGTCGTCGGCTCCGTCGGCTCGGGGGCGACCTGCAGGATGATCGCCGACATCCCCCACGTCCGGTACACCGAGGGCAGGTTCCTTCCCTACTTCTTCCCCGACGTCTTCCACCCGGGGGGCGACCCCATCGCCGAGGCGAACCGCAGCTGGCTGGAGGCCCGCCGAGCCATCGTGCGCTCCCCACTGGACCGGATCGGCTACGGCGGCTACCTGTCCCTGGCCGTCGAGCACCCCGATTTCATCGACCGCGTCGAGCAGATCGTCTCGGAGTTCCGCTCCATCCACGCCCGATCCGCCGGGCACCGGCCGCTGGTCCCCGGCTTCAAGGTCGCCGTCATCAACTCGTGGGGCCGCCTGCGCTCCTGGATGACGCACATGGTGGCGCACGCGCTGTGGTACCGCCAGACCTACTCCTACCTGGGGGTTCTGGAGGCGCTGTCGGGCCTGCCCCTGGAGGTGGAGTTCCTCTCCCTCGACGAGGTGCGCGCAGGCGCCGCCCAGGACGTGAAGGTCCTCATCTGCGCGGGGGCCGAGGGCACCGCCTTCTCCGGGGGCGCGCAGTAGGCGGACCCGGCGCTGGTCGCCGCGGTCAGCTCCTTCGTCACCAGCGGCGGGGGCCTCATCGGGGTGGGGGCTCCCAGCGCCCACCCCGCCCACGGGGTCACCTTCCAGCTCGCCGACGTCCTGGGCGTCGACCGCGAGATCGGCTGGGGCCTGAGCACCCGTCGTCCCCTTCCGCAGGTGCGGGAGCACTTCATCACCCGCGACCTGGCCGGTGGCTTCGACGACGGCGAGGGCACCCCCGACGTCGTCGTCACCAGCCCCACCACTCAGGTGCTCGACGCCGCGGACGGCCAGGTCCGCCTCGCGGCCAACGAGGCGGGCCGGGGCAGAGCGGTGTACGCCACGGGACTGCCCTACTGCGCCCAGAACTCCCGGATCCTGCACCGCGCGGTCTTCTGGGCCGCGGGCCAGGAGGAGGAGTTCTCCCGCTGGGCGGCCCTCGACCCCCGGGTGGAGGTGGCCGCCTACCCCGACGGGCGCACCACCCTCGTCATCAACAACGCGCTCGAACCCGTCACCACGACGGTACCGACGCCCCAGGGCCCCCGGACAGTGCGTCTGGAGGAAGGAGGACACCAGTGGCTCACCGCTCCGGCGCAGTGAGCACCCATGTTCCATGTTCCGCAGACGGGCCCGTGCCGACAGCGTGCCGACTCGCTCCCGTCACCACCCCATCCTCACTCCTTCCGGCATCCGCCGGTCCTTTTCAATGACGAAGAAGGAAGAACCCATGAAGAAACACGCACTGGCCGCCTCGATGCTCGCCTTCGCGATGATCGTCGCCGGCTGCTCCGCCACGTCCTCGTCCGGCTCGTCCTCGTCCGACGGCGTGATCCGCTACGTGCACCGCCTTCCCGACGGCGAGGGCATGACCAAGGTCAATGACATCGTGGCCCGGTGGAACGCCGAGCACCCCGACATGAAGGTCGAGGCCACCAAGTTCGACGGCAAGGCCTCGGACATGAACGTCAAGCTGGAGAACGACGTGAAGGCCGGAACCGGCCCCTGCCTGGCGCAGGTCGGCTACGCCGAGATCCCCAAGCTCTACTCCTCCGGCCTGCTGGCCGACGTGTCCCAGCAGGCGGAGAAGTACAAGGACCACTTCTCCGAGGGGTCGATGTCGCTGATGACGGTGGGCAAGACCGTCGTCGGCCTGCCGCAGGACTCCGGCCCGCTGGTCTACTTCTACAACAAGGCCGCCTTCGACCAGCTCGGACTGAGCGTGCCCACCACCAGCGCCGAGCTGGCCGACGTCGCCCAGAAGGCGGCGGCCCAGGGCAAGTACGCCGTGGCCTTCGAGCCCGACGAGGCCCCCAACACCCTGGCGGGTCAGTCGGCCGCGGCGGGCGCGCAGTGGTTCAGCGCTGAGAACGACAAGTGGAAGGTCAACGTCAACAGCCCGGAGACCGCCAAGGTCTCCACCTTCTGGCAGGGTCTCCTGGACTCCAAGACGGCCCTCGTGGCCAACCGCTGGGACGACGCCTTCGGCAAGGCGCTGGTCGACCAGCAGCTCATCGGCACCATCGGGGCGGCCTGGGAGGGGGCGCTTCTGGCGGACACGATGAAGGACTCCCCCAACGCCGGCTCCTGGGCGGTCGCCCAGCTGCCCGCCTTCGGTGACACCCCCATGTCCGGTCCCGACGGCGGATCCGGCGTGGCCGTTCTCAAGGGCTGCTCCAACCCCGAGGGGGCCATGGCCTTCAACGACTGGTTCAACACGCAGGTCGACGACCTGGCCACCCAGGGCCTGGTCCTGACCGCGAAGGCGCCGGTGAAGACCCCGGAGTCCATCTCCACCTTCTTCGGGGGCCAGGACGTCTACGCCGAGTTCACCAAGGCCAACGCGGCCGTGAACTCCAAGTTCGGCTTCATGCCGACCTGGCCCTCCCTGACCGACCCCATGACCCAGGCCGCCGAGGCGGCCGGGAAGGGGACCGGCAAGGTCGACGACATCTTCCAGTCGGCCCAGAAGACCGCGGTCAGCTCCCTGAAGGACGCCAACCTGCCCGTTGCCGAGTAGGCAGCAGCGGGAAGAAACAGGTAGTGATCGGCACCACGATCGAAGTGAGAACACCATGAGCACGACAACAACGACCACGGGGCGCTCCCCCGCTCCCTCGGCACCTCAGCGGACAGCCTCTCCTGGCCTGCGCACCACCTCGCTGCGCAGGCGCAGGGAGGCCCGAGCGGGTATCGGGTTCGTGGCTCCGTTCATGATCATGTTCACCGTCGTCTTCCTCATCCCGATCGTGGTGTCGGTCTACCGGTCCTTCTTCCGGGACGTCGCCTCAGGCGGGGACCTGTACGGCGGCGGGGACAAGGTCAGCACCTTCGTCGGCCTGGACAACTACGTCCAGGCCGCGGGGCAGCCCGCCTTCTGGAAGGGGATGGGACGGGTCCTGCTGTTCGGGGTGGTCCAGGTCCCGGTCATGATCCTGGCGGCCCTCGCCCTGGCGCTGGTGCTCGACTCGCTCCTGGTCAGACGGGTGACGGTCTTCCGTCTGGGCTTCTTCCTGCCCTACGCGATCCCCGGGATCGTGGCCGCGATCATGTGGCTCTACATGTACAACCCCACCTTCTCCCCGATCAACGAGCTGCTGGGGCTGGTGGGCCTCCACGTCGACTTCTTCGGCAGGAACATCATGCTGTGGTCCATGGCGAACATCACGACGTGGACCTTCACCGGGTACAACATGCTCATCTTCCTGGCGGCGCTCCAGTCCGTGCCCCACGAGCTCTACGAGGCCGCCCGCATCGACGGCGCCACCGGTTGGCAGATCGTCCGGCGCATCAAGATCCCCATGGTCCGCTCCGCCTCCCTGCTGGCGGTCCTGCTGTCCATCATCGGGACCGTGCAGCTGTTCAACGAGCCCACCGTTATGTACAACCAGAACCAGTGGATGGGGCTGGACTACACCCCGATGATGATGGCCTACAACTCGATGACCGGCGCGCTGTCACCATCCGGCTCGGGTCCGGCCTCCGCGGTCTCCGTTCTCATCGCCTGCGTGGCAGGCACCCTGGCCGCCCTCTACGCCCTCGTGCAGAACAGGATCGACAAGTGAAGCCCACCGACATCCCCCGTTCACTGCGCCCGTCGATCCCCTCACGGGTCCTGACCATCGCGGTCCTGGTCATCGTCCTGGCCTACATGCTCGGCCCGGTCTACTGGCTCATCGTCTCCTCCACCAAGTCCAACTCCGACCTGCTGACCACCTCCGGGTGGTGGTTCTCCCACCGCAACAACGTCTCGGCCAACTACACCGCGCTGATGAGCTGGACCCAGGGGCTCTTCTGGCGCTGGATCCTCAACTCCCTGCTCTACTCGAGCGTGGCCGGGGTGCTGGGCACGCTCCTGTCGGTCGCCGCCGGCTACGGCCTGGCCAAGTTCAGCTTCGCCGGTCGGGGCGCCGTCCAGGTCGCCATCCTCTCCGGTCTGCTCATGCCGATCGCCCTGCTGACCATTCCCCTGTACCTGGTCCTCGACGCCGTCCACCTGACCAACACGATCTGGTCGGTCATCCTGCCGTGCTCGGTCAGCCCCTTCGGCGTCTTCCTGGGCCGCGTCTATGCCGACTCCTCGGTGCCCAACGAGATCATCGACTCGGCCCGCATCGACGGGGCCAGCGAGATCCGCATCTTCTTCACGATCGTGCTGCGGCTGCTCGCCCCGGCGATGGTGACCATCTTCCTGTTCATCTTCGTGGCGACCTGGAACAACTTCTTCCTGCCCCTGATGACCATCAACTCCGCCTCGCTCAAGCCCGTCACCCTGGGGCTCTACGGGATGTCGACCTACTTCAACCCCCAGTACGGCGCGCTCCTCCAGGGCGCCCTTCTGGGCGTCATCCCCCTGATCGTGCTGTTCCTGGGCCTGCAGCGATTCTGGCAGTCCGGCCTGGCAGCCGGCGCCGTCAAGGGCTGAGAGCCCCCGACCTTCAGCCCGGCCCCGACACCGGCCCCACCCTCCCCAGTCCCGTGTCCACCCGTATCCGCGCTGCCGCCCCGTCCCGGGCGGCGGCCACCTCACCCGAGGAACAACCATGATCCACTTCGGCACCGGCGGCTGGAGAGCCGTGATCGGTGATGAGTTCACCCGCGCCAACGTCAGGCTCCTGACCCAGGGGCTGGCCAACCGCATTGTCGCTGAGGGCACGGCCGAGCAGGGCGTCGTCATCGGCTACGACCGCCGTTTCCTGTCGGACACCGCGGCCTGGTGGGCCGTTGAGGTGCTCGTCGGCAACGGCGTCCGAGTCACCCTCATCGACCGCCCCTCGCCGACCCCCACCACCATGTGGACCGTGCGCCGTCTGAAGGCCGCCTACGGGATGGCCGTGACCGCCTCCCACAACCCGGCCCTGTACAACGGCATCAAGATCTTCCTGCCCGGTGGCCGCGACGCCGACCTGGAGTTCACCAATGAGCTCGCCGCCTCCGTGAGCCTCCTGACGGATGAGGACGTGCGCAGCGTCGAGCCCCATGCGGCCCGCTCCTCCGAGCTGGTCACTGTCCAGCGCTCCATCAACTGGTACCTGGACGCGATCATTGACAAGCTCGACACCGAGACGATCCGCCACGCCCACATGCACATCGTGCTGGACCCGATGTTCGGGGTCTCCGAGACGAGCCTGCAGACGATCCTGCTGACCGCCCGCTGCCAGGTGGACGTCATCCACGACCGTTACGACCCGCTGTTCGGGGGCCGCATGCCCTCGCCCGCCGAGGGAACCGTGACGACCCTGCGCAACGCCGTCGTCGAGTCCGGCGCCGACCTGGGCATCGCCACCGACGGTGACGCGGACCGCCTGGGAATCATCGACGACACCGGCGCCTACCTGACCCCGAACCAGGTCCTGGTCCTGCTCTACGACTACCTGCTGACCCGCAAGGGGTGGACGGGCCCGGCCGTGCGCAACATGTCCACCACCCACCTGCTGGACCGGGTGGCGGCCGCCCACGGGCAGGTCTGCTACGAGGTGCCCGTCGGCTTCAAGTGGATCAGCGCGAAGATGGCTGAGACCGACGCCGTCATCGGAGGCGAGTCCTCCGGCGGGCTGACCGTGCGCGGCCACATCCCCGGCAAGGACGGGGTCTACGCCGGATCCCTGCTGGTCGAGGCGGTGGCGGCCTCCGGCAAGCGGCTCTCCGAGCTCTACGCCGATATCGTGGAGCGGTACGGCGAGCTCGTCATGGTCGAGGGCGCCTACGGCTTCACCCCCGAGCGGCGCGCCGACCTGGAGGAGCGCATCTTCTGCGCCCACGATCTTCCCGCCTTCGACCACGACGTTGAGCGCGTCTCCTGGGAGGACGGCTGCAAGGTGTACTTCTCAGGCGGCGGCTGGGTGACGATCCGCTTCTCCGGCACCGAGCCGCTCCTGCGGGTCTTCGCCGAGATGCCCACCGGTGACGAGGCCCGGGCGACCGCGGCCGCCGTCGCGAGCCACTACGGCCTGGGCGCCTGAGACGAGCAGGAGGAAGGATCCACATGACTGACGCTGCAGAGCAGACCCGCACCGCCGTCGTCCTGGCCCGTGGCCTGGGCACCCGTATGCGGGCGGCCGACCCGACCGGCTCCGGCCTGACCTCCCAGCAGGCTGCTGCCGCCGCCTGCGGCTACAAGGCGCTCATGCCCATCGGGGAGCACCGGCTCATCGACTACGGCCTGTCGGCCCTGGCCGAGGCCGGGATCACGCGGGTCGTTCTGGTCGTCGGCCCCGAGCACGAGGACTTCCGCAGGCACATCGACTCCCTGGAGCCCAAGCGGCTCACGATCGACCTGGCTGTCCAGGCCGAGCCCCGAGGTACGGCAGACGCCGTCCTGTCCGCCGAGCCGGCCGTGGGTGATGAGCCCTTCCTCATGGTCAACGGGGACAACTACTACCCGCACCGGGCTCTGCATGACCTGGCCCGCCACCGGGGCAACGCCCTGGCCGGCTTCGAGCGCGCCGCCCTGGTGGCCGAGTCGAACATCCCTGCCCAGAGGGTCGCCGCCTTCGCGCTCGTACGCGCCCACGACGGGCTGCTGGAGGAGATCGTCGAGAAGCCCTCCCCCGAGGTCGTCCAGGCCGCCGGGCCCCAGGCCCTGGTGTCGATGAACGCCTTCGGCTTCACCAGCGAGATCTTCGCCGCCTGCCGCCGGATCGTCCCCTCACCGCGCGGCGAGCTGGAGATCGTCGACGCCGTGCGCGCCCTGCCCGGCCCGGTGTCGGTCCTCCCGGCCACCGGGGCGGTCCTGGACCTGTCCCGTCGCGAGGACGTGTCCGAGGTCGAGGCCCGCCTGGCCGGGGTGGAGGTGTCACTGTGAGCCGGGTGGCGAGCCGGGCGCCCGAGGAGGTCGCGTGGAGGGTGCCCGGGCGCGTCGAGGTCCTGGGCAAGCACACCGACTACGCCGGCGGCTCGGTCCTGGTCGGCGCCGTCGACCGGGCGATCACGGCGCGAGCACGGCGCACCCAGGGGCCGCCGTCGTCCCTGACCGTGACCACTGACGGCGGCGATCCCGTCACCCTGTTCGCCGGGGTGGACCCCGGCCTGGAGCCGGGTCACTGGGGCCACTACCTTCAGACGGTGCTGGACCGTCTCACCCTCAACTTCGGGGCCTCCGCCGCGGCCCACCTGTCCATCTCCTCGGACCTGCCGCCGGCCTCCGGGATGAGCTCGTCCTCCGCGCTCGTGTGCGCCACCGCCCTGGCCCTGGCCGACCTCAACGGGTGGAGCCAGGAGCCCCGGTGGATCGAGGCGATGCCCGACCGGCTGTCCCTGGCCGGCTACCTGGCCGCCGTGGAGGGCGGACGGGCCTGGCACGACCTGCCAGGGACCACGGGGGTGGGCACCCGCGGCGGGAGCGAGGACCACACCGGCATGCTGTGCGGGGCCCAGGACCGGCTGCTCCTGGCCGGATTCGACCCGATGCGCATCATGCGGACCGTCTCCTTCCCCTCCCAGTGGGCGCTCGTCATCGGGGTGAGCGGGGTTCTGGCGCACAAGACCGGCGCGGCCCTGGAGGACTACAACCGCGGGCCGGCAACCGTCCAGTCGGTGCTGGCCAGGTGGAACGAGGCCACTGGGCGCTCCGACGCCTCGCTGGCCGGCGCGGTCAGGCACCTGGTCGGGGACGCCGACGGCGAGCAGGCGGCCGGCGATCCTGCCCTGAAGGAGCTGCTGAGCCTGTGCGAGCCCGGCTACGAGCGGGAGAGGATCGAGCAGTTCCTCATCGAGTCCCTCGTGCTGGTGCCGGCCGGCGCTCGGCTGATCGCCGCGGCCGACCCCGGCGTGGGCGAGGTTCTGGAGCGCTCCCAGGAGCTGGCCGACCGGGGTCTGCGCAACCAGGTGCCGCAGACCCGGCTCATGGTGTCGCTGGCCCGTGAGGTGGGCGCCATCGGCGCCTCCTCATTCGGTGCCGGGTGGGGCGGGTCGGTGTACGCCCTGGTTCCGGCCGACCATGCCGAGGACTTCGCCGCCCAGTGGCTTGAGGCCTACCGGGACCGTGAGGGCCTGGCCGAGCGCGCCGCGACGATCGTGACCAGGCCGGGTCCGGGGGCCCGCCGGCTGCTCTGACCGGCGGCCGTGCTCACCCGGCGATCACACGGCGCCCACCCGGCGCTCACACGGCGTCGCGGGTGACAGGGCAGGTCATGCAGTGCGAGCCGCCGCGGCCGCGCACCAGCTCGACGCCGGGGGTCTCGACGACCTCGATGCCGGCCTTGCGCAGGGCGTCGTTGGCGCACTGGTTGTGGGCGTAGCCGATGACGCGCCCGGGTGCCAGGGCGACGACGTTGCAGGAGTCGCGGGCGAGCTCTCGCAGGGCCTCGGCCTCGTCGGAGGCGCCGGGGCTGATGACGCGGAAGGAGTCGATGCCGGCGGCGCGGGCGAGGACCGCGTCCATCTCGGAGCCGTCGTGGACCGTCACCTTGAGGGCCCGGCCGGCCGGTCCGGGCTCGATCTCCACCGTGGTGACCTCGGTGAAGCCGGGGAAGCGCAGGTAGGTGTCGGGGCTGACCTTCGTCATGAGGGTGTCCAGGTGCATGACGGCCTCGAGCTGGGTGTAGAAGGCGGCGTCAGGCATGTGGACGCCGATGACCCTGTCCGCCACCTCGGCCTCGAAGAGCTGGGAGGCCAGGCGCTCCACGCCGGCGGCGGTGGAGCGGTGCGTGAGTCCCATGACGAGGGTGCGGTTCCCCAGGATCTGGAAGTCGCCGCCCTCAATGGTGGAGGCGGCCGACACCCGGCCCTGCTCGCGCCACAGACGAGTGGCCGGGGCGGCAGCGCCGGACGCTCCGTCAACGGCTGCGTCGCCCAGCTCGGCCAGGCGGGGCGCGAAGGCGGGGTGGTAGCGGTAGACGGCCTCATAGCCGACGGCCTCGCGCCGACGCGGCTCCAGGGCCATGGAGTTGACGGACACCCCGCCGTAGAGCCAGGCGGAGGTGTCGCGGGTGAAGAGCAGGTTGGGCAGGGGGGTGACGACGAACTGCCCCTCCAGGGTGGACAGGTAGGTGGAGGAGAAGAGGTCTCGCCCGTCGGCCTGGCTGAGGCGCTCGCGCAGCTCGGCGCGGGTGATGCCGGCCAGGAGCACCTCGGCGAGCTCGGCGTCGGGAAGGGACTGGAAGTAGTCGATGAGCAGCTCGGAGGCGGAGACGCCGACGACGTCGGGACCGACGGCCTCATCCAGTACCAGGTCGCGGGCCTCGGGCACGGCGAGCACCTCGGTGAACAGCTCGCGGAAGTCGTGGACGACGACGCCCTCGGAGCGCAGGATCGCGGTGAAGGCGTCGTGCTCGGCCTGCGCCCGAGGGATGTTGAGGGCGTCGTCGAAGAGCAGGGAGTCGGCGTTGATGGGGGTCAGGCGGGCGATCTCCCCACCGGGGCGGTGGACGATCACCTCGCGCAGGGCGCCGGTCTCGGAGTCGACTCGCCCCCCGCCGTCGGCTACGGGGATGAAGGGGCGGCTGGCAGTCTCACCGGTCTGCGTCATGGTCACAGGGTAGCGGGAGGCGGAGGAGGCGACCTGCGCGTGTCCCGCGCAGGCGACTGGGAGAGCGGAGACCAGCTCCGTCCCGACGCCTTTTGTTGAGCAGCGAATCAGTTGGGGAGCCGAAGATACGCAGTTGTCACAAACCGCAAGAATGGTAGGATGAATTGCCTTTATCACCTCCCCCGAGTCAGGAGTTCCCCTCATGAAAACCGTTGCTCGCTTGTCCCTTGTCGCCCTCCTCCTGGCGGGCTTCGCGACTCCCGCAAGTGCCGCACCAACCGGCGCCCCCGCAAGACAGGACGATTCGGTGAGCGCTTTTGGACAACCCATCCGTGATTGGTGCATCTTCCCTCCTTCCCCCTGGTGCGACAGAAAAATGAGCCGTTGGTTTGACTAAGTAAGTCCCATCTCGACCACCCCTAGGTTCAACCTAGGGGTGGCGAGATTCTTCTCATACAGAATACACGAGGAGGCATTCATAAACACAGCGACCACCTACACTTTCACAGTCAGTCTCCTATAAAATTAAGCCTCACAGAGACGAAATCGCTATCAAGGGTTAATGCGTAACGACAGTTTGCCCTCAGTGTTCTGGGTGCGGTTTAGCAGGTTTTTACCGCACCTGAGACGAACCGTACTTCTGCTAACCATCACGCCCATCATTCTTCTAGACGTCTCCACATACTTTACCTACAAAGCCAACCTGAACTTACCCATATTTTGGGAAGCACTCCAGATACTTTCTTTCATTCCATATGTCTACGCAAAAGATCGGCGCATTGGAGTATTCACATTCTCCATTGTGCTAGTTGCATTTTTCTCCGCACCAGGAGTACGTCCAGTTTGGGCCTGGACTCTCGTTTATGTTATCATCGCCGACCTTCTGGCAGCACGCGAACACAGACTGACTCTCATCCAAATATCGACATTTATTTTCGCTCAGCTCATCTCAGGAATTCCGTTCCTTCCAGCAGTATTCTGGACAGTTATCTGGGGAGGATTCTGCGCATCTGTCGGCTCTCTCATCCGTAACACAAAAGAACGCTTCGAGGAGATGCAGCAGGAGGCGGAGCGCTCCAAGGAGATCACCGCCGAGCTCATTCAGCAGCTGCGCCGCGACATCGCCGACAGCCTCCACGACGACCTGGCCGCGGACCTCACCCGCATGCTCATCATCTCCCGCTCCATCAGACTCCCGATTGGTGATGACCGCGATCACATGCTCGACCTGCAGGACCGCACCCAGCAGGCCCTCGCCCACCTGCGCCTGCTCATCCACAACCTCGCCGTCTCCCAGGGGCCGCCCAAGGAAGAGCCCACCCTCCGGGAGATCGTGGACTCCAGCATCTCCACGCTGGCTCAGCGCGAGATCGTCCTGGACGCCGATCTGGACGGGATCGAGGAGATTCCGGCGCTGCACCGCTCCGAGCCCGGTCGGCTCCTGGTCGCCTTCATTCGTGAGAACACCCTCAACGCCCTGAAGTACAACTCCCCGCACGATCTGGTCTCCCTGTTCGTGGAGCTGGAGCAGGACACCCTCTTCATCAGCTGCAGCTCGCCCTGGCGGGAGCAGAAGGTCCCCGAGGAGATGAGCGGAGGATACGGTTTATGGGCGCTCCAGGACCGGTTCGAAAACGCCGGAGGATCTCTCAGCTCCAACCGTATCGGGACCTCCTGGACCGTTCTCGCCAGCCTGCCCTGGAACGAGATCGCCACACCAGCCACTAATGCACGATCCCTCATATCACCGCCGGACGGAGCCGCTTATGCCTAGCCACACCCTGCGTTCCCTACGAGTCCTCATCGTTGATGACGACCCGCTTATCCGCACCACTTTCGCCGAGCAGCTCGACACGCAGCGGGCCATTACCGTCGTCGCCGCCGCCTCCGGCGGCAGGCAGGCCATCAGCCTCCTCATGACCGGGCAGCAGCCGGTCGACGTCGTCCTCCTGGACAGCGACATGCCGGACATGGACGGGGCCCGGACCGCCAGGGAGATCTACCAGCGCTTCCCCAAGATGCCCATCGTCATGTTCACGGTCTTCAGCCGTGACGAGATGCTGGCCGACGCCCTGGCCGAGGGCGTCAACGGGTTCATCACCAAGGACGAGAGCACGGAGAACGTTGCCGCTGCGCTTCTGCGCGCCAGCCGTGGCGAGCCCGTCATGTCCTCGCGCCCCACGGAGATGCTCGTCAGCGCCTACCAGTCCGAGCAGCGCCGCGCCACTGCCGAGGCCCGCATGCAGCAGCTGGTCAGCGACCTCCCGCCCCGGCTCCAGGACGTCTACACCTGCCTCCTGGAGGGCCTGACCAACCGGCGCATCGCCCGCAGACTCGGCATCTCGGAGAACACCGTGCGAATCTACGTCTCCGAAGTCCTCCACCGCCTCGGCCACACCTCGCGCACCGAGCTCATCGCCGCAGCCCTGGGGAACTGAGAGGCCGCGCTGAACGGCATCCGGCACCGGGGCCCGGGGCCGAGAAGTCCCAGCAGCCCTACGCTGGAGCCATGAACCCCACCCCCGCCCCGGCCCACCCGCTGCCGCGCCGCGTCTCGGAGATCTTCGACCCCGCCCGCTGGCGGGAGGTGCCCGGCTTCACCCACGCCCAGCCCGACGCCAAGACCACCGAGGCGCTTCAGGCGCAGGCCCTCACCGACGTCACCTACCACCGGGGCTGCCTCCGCAGCGAGGACGGCACCTGGCTGCAGGACCTGCCGGTGGTCCGGGTGGCCTTCAACCGCCCCGAGGTGCGCAACGCCTTCCGCCCCCGCACCGTTGACGAGCTCTACCGGGTCCTGGACCACGCGCGCATGAGCGGCGACGTCGGCGCCGTCATCCTCACCGGCAACGGCCCCTCTCCGCGCGACGGCGGCTGGGCCTTCTCCTCCGGAGGCGACCAGCGCATCCGCGGCCGAGACGGATACCGCTACGAACGGGAGCATGAGCGAGGACAGGACCCCGGTGACGCCGATGGCTACAGCCACGAGGCCGATGTGGCCGCCGCGCAGGCCCGTCTCGACACCGCCCGGGCCGGGCGCCTCCACATCCTGGAGGTCCAGCGCCTCATCCGCACCATGCCCAAGGTCGTCATTGCCGCAGTACCGGGCTGGGCGGCCGGCGGCGGGCACAGCCTCAACGTCGTCGCGGACCTGTCCCTGGCCTCGATCGAGCACGCCCGCTTCAAGCAGACCGACGCCGACGTCGGCAGCTTCGACGCCGGCTACGGCTCCGCGCTCCTGGCCCGCCAGGTCGGCGACAAGCGCGCCCGCGAGATCTTCTTCCTGGCCCGCACCTACGACGCCGTCACCGCCGAGCGCTGGGGGGTCGTCAACGAGGCGGTCCCCCACGCCGAGCTCGAGGAGCGGGCCCTGGAGTACGCGGCCACGGTGGCGAGCAAGTCCCCGCAGGCGATTCGCATGCTCAAGCTGGCCTTCAACCTGGCCGACGACGGTCTGGCCGGCCAGCAGGTCTTCGCCGGGGAGGCCACGCGCCTGGCCTACATGACCGACGAGGCCGTCGAAGGGCGCGACGCCTTCCTCCAGCGCCGCGCCCCCGACTGGTCGCCCTTCCCGTACTACTTCTGATCGCGATACGTCACCCTGTGACGTTTCGATAAGACCACCGGTAACCAATACTGCCGAGACCCGCCATCAACCATGGAACCGGGTTCTCCACACCGGATGCGACGTCGAAATCCTGGATCAAGGTGAGTACCAAAACCGAGGGGACAAAGAGGGGAACAAAAGCTCCTAGCGCTTTTCGCAGAACGGAAGAAGAAAAGTTCGTCATTTCCCCCACTCCAGCATCCGCTATCGACCACCCCTCACGGCCCACCGACGCCGTCGCGGAGAACCGCGGCCGGACGGGCGGCTGCCCCACAGGAGCTGACGTCCGTCAGTGCCCAGGGCGGACTCCTGAGACCGATTTGATTGTTAATTACGTCACAACAATGGGTGTGTTTCGCTCCTGCTGCGCGCCACCGGCCACTAGGCGGACTCGCCGGTGGGGCCGGTTGCGGGCTCGGGGACCGGCGAGCCGGTCGTCGCGCCGGAGCGGTCGGAGTCCTCACTCACCCGCAGGGTGACCAGGGGCGGCGTCGTCGGCCGGGCCGATCCGCCCGCCGGCTCCAGGGTGATGACGATCTGCTGACCGGGCTCGGGCATGACATCGAGGAAGGAGAAGCCGGCGCCGTCCCGGGGGTCGTAGACGCCCAGCGAGGTCGTCCTGTCCCCCTCCCTGAGCCAGACCTGGAGGCTGCGGCCGCCGGCCGACTCCTTCATGGCGGCCGGCAGGGTCAGTGCGGTCATGCTCATGTCGCGCGACCAGGTGAGGGTCGCGACATGGCCGTCCGGCATCGTGTCGGTGACCCGCTGGACGTCCTGGGCCTGGTTGAGGTGGGCGTAGTGCTGGGTCGGTGCCATGGAGGTCGCCATGGAGTCCATCGCCTCATCGACCGCGCCCCGTGCGCTCCAGCGCCCCACGCCGACGCCGACGCCGAGTAGGACCACGGCCGCGGCCGCCCGCACCAGGCCGGTGTGCCAGGCGGAGCGGCGCCGGCGACGCGCATCGAGAGGGACGACGGCCGCCTCCGCGCCATCAGCCCCGTGCTCGGCGGCTGGGATCGCGGAGGAGCTCGCCGCAGAGTCGCTGCCGAACCCACCGGCGCCGTCGGCACCGTCGGCCTGGGCCCGCGGCTCGCGCGCGATGACCTCCAGCAGGGCGGAGCGGATCTCGGCGGGTGGGGCCACGGGCCTCAGCGAGGCGCCGAGCAGGGCCGCCGTCTCGGTCGTCTCGGTATCGAGCGCCTCATCATCGAAGGCCTCGTCATCGACGGTGTCGACGTCGTCGGTGCCCTGGGCGCCGTCGAGGCCCACGGCGCCCAGGGCACCGGCGGCACCGTTGACGGCGTCCTCGCGAGTGTTCTCGCGGTCGTTCATGACTGCCCCCTCATCTCTCGTCGTAACCGTGCCATTCCATCCCTGATGCGTGTCTTGACCGTTCCCAGCGGGGTGCCCGTGCGGCGGGCTATCTCCCGGTGGGTCAGGCCGGTGAAGTAGGCCAGCTCGATGGTGGAGCGGTAGGGCTCCCCCACGGCCTCAAGCGCCCGGTGCACCTGCTGGCCCACGAGCCTGTCCTCGACCTGCTGAACCGTCAGGTCGACGTCGGGCATGTAGTCGTGCCAGCGGCTCTCCCGGTCCCGGGAGGACTGGGAGGAGCGGACCCGGTCAATGGCCCGGCGCCTGGCCATGGTGACCAGCCAGGCCCGCGCGCTGCCCCGGGCCGGTGAGAAGGTGCCGGCTGTGCGCCACACCTCGAGGAAGACCTCCTGGAGGACCTCCTCGCTCTGGGCGCGGTCGACGACGATCTGCAGGATCAGTGCGAACAGGCGAGAGGACCAGGCGTCGTAGAGGCGGGCGAAGGCGTCGGCGTCGCCGTCGGCGACCTGAGCGATCCACTCCGCCTCGGAGCTGCTCGTGCTTGTCACAGGGGAATGGTAGGCGAGACCGACGGCGCAGACGGTGCGCGCCGTGGTGCGCGGTTCCAGCGTCGCCAGGCTCACCGCACCACCTCCTGAGCCCTCTGCCGGGAAGGGCACCGGGCCACTGACTGCGTCACCGCCGGGTCACCCGAAGGTGAAGGAGTAGAGCTGCAGCCCGGGCGAGGCCTCCAGCTCGAGCACGCCCGAGCCCACCTCATCGGTGCGAACCAGCTCCATCCCGTTGGGCACGCCCGAGACGTGGGCGGTGCGGGTCTGCCCGTCGACCGTCCAGGTCAGGTCACCCTCCCCGGAGACGACGAGGTTGACCTGCTTACCGCGGTAGGACAGGCGCAGCCGGCCGGCACCCTCGACCGGGGCGATCGACTGGGGCTCGACCTTCCAGGTGCCGTCCAGGGCGAAGGTGTCGGCCTGGAGGTTGGAGGGGAAGGTGAAGGAGTGCTGCCCCTTGCTCAAGGTGCCCTGGGCGAAGCCGGAGGCCCGGTCCGAGCCGAGGTAGGTCTCGGGGGTGCGGGGGCTGGAGGAGGCTGCGGCGTCGTCACTGGCCTCGGAGAAGACGGGGGCGGGGAGGTTCACGTTCGGGTTGGCCTGCTTGAGCAGCTCGCGGACGAGCCTCTCCGTGGTGGCCTCCCCGCCCTCGCCGACGTGCGTCTGGCGGACGTTGCCCTTGGCGTCGGCCAGGTAGTGGGCGGGCCAGTAGTGGTTGTTGAAGTTGGTCCAGGTGGTCAGGTTGGAGTCGACCGCCACCGGGTAGGTGATGCCGAGGCGCTCGACGCCGCCGCGCACGTTGTCGACCTCCTTCTCGAAGGCGTACTCCGGGGAGTGGACGCCGATCACCTGCAGGCCTGACGAGGCGTAGGTCTGGTGCAGCTTCTCGATGCCGGGGACCGAGCGCTGGCAGTTGATGCAGGAGTAGGCGAAGAAGTCGACCAGGGTGACCTTGCCGGCACGGTCCTTCTGCGTCAGCGGCTGGTCGCCGGGGGTGTTGAGCCAGGCGACCGTGCCGTCGATGGCGGGCAGGGGCCCGCAGTCGCCGAGCTCGGTGGCTCCGGGTTGGCAGGCGCCTGAGGAGCTGCCGTGGAGGAGGGTGTCGGTGCGGGCCTGGAGGGAGGCCGTGTAGTCCGGCAGACGGCGCTGGAGAGCGGCCGGGGCGTCCAGGACGAGTGCCACGGACAGGCCGAGCATGACGACGCCGGCAGTGACGCGGATGGCGCGCTGGCGGGTGCGGAAGGCCCGGATCCGCTCCGTGATGCCGCGCCCGGCCAGAGCGAAGGCCAGCAGCGGGATCGCAGTGCCCAGGGCGAAGGACACGGCCAGCGCGACGGTGTCGACACCAATCTTCCCGGTGGCACCCGCCACAGCGACGGCGGCGAGGACGGGACCGGCGCAGGGGACGTAGGCGGCTCCCAGCACCAGGCCGAGGAGGAAGCCGTTCGAGGGGTTCTTCGAGCCTCCGAAGCGCTGGAAGCGTGCGAAAGGACGCTCCAGGATCTCCATGACCCTCGGAACCATCATGCCCAGGCCGATGAGCGCGAGCATGACGATGCCGACCCACCGAATGAGGTCCTGCGGCAGGTGGAGCAGGCTCAGCAGGGTCGATCCCAGGAGCGTGAACACCGTGAAACTGACCACAAGGCCGCTGACCACGAGGTAGGGGTGAAAACGGGAGGCGAGGCCGACGTCGGACTCCTCGCCATCACCGCGTGCGCCCTGCGCTCCCGCGGAGAGGAGGATGACGGGGAGGACGGGGAGCACGCACGGCGAGATACCCGTGATGAGCCCTCCGAGCAGTCCGATGACCACCAAACTAGAGATGGTTGTCACGATGATTCACCCTTTCGGTCCGTTTGTTGTTGCTAGTCTCGAAAGAGGTTCGGAGCCATCGGCAACCGGGATTGTCGAACAACCACATAGCCGTCTATGACGATCGTCACTCACGGCGAGCGCCGTCGGTCTCCCACATGAACTCCATGGACGACGGCGACTCCGGATCCGCAAGAGCGGGCCATCCCGCACTGACACTGCACCAGCAACCGCATAAGGAGAACTCATGCGATTCACCGCTACACGTGCCAAGACCCTCGCCGCCTCACTCCTCATCGCCACCGCCGGACTCGGTCTGGCCGCTTGCTCGGGCTCCGGCTCGAGCGACTCGACCACCCCTGCCACCGAGAAGACGGCCGGCAGCACCAGCGACGGCGGTTCCGCCGCCCCCAGCGCCGACAGCAAGGTGTCCGGTGGCGCCGGCTCCAACAGCACGGGCGGCGCGGCCGGCGGCGGCTCCGCCCAGCCCGGTGGCGCCGAGGGCGGCGACAACCAGACCGGTGGGGCCGAGGGCGGCGACAGCCAGCAGGGCGGCTCCGTTCAGGGTGACAACCACGAGGGCCACCAGGGCGGTGCCGACAGCAGCGCCGGCAGCCAGCAGGGCGGCTCCGAGGGCGGCGACAGCCAGCAGGGCGACAGCCAGCAGGGCGGCGGCAACTGAGCCGGCGGACCCCGCGTTACCCATCTGACGAGCGCCCCGTCGCAGCGACAGCTGTGGCGGGGCGCTCGCCGTGCCTTCCCCGGCCCCTGGCCTCGACCACGCACGGGACACGTGCGGGACACGATCAACCACAGGTCACGACAGCGTTGCGGCCGGACCGTCTCCCGTGCCAGGCTTCCGGGGGCCGGGTCGGTGGACAACGGACGACTAAGACACCGTTCGATCTGCAAGCCGTCCGCCGACCCGGTCATCACACCGCTCGTGCCCCCGACCCCAGGAGACACCCATGCTGTCCACCCTGCTGGAGAAGACCGACCCCGCGCGACGACGAATCGGAACCGCGGTCGTCGTCGGCATCATCGGAGGATTCTTCTCCGCCATCGTCAAGTTCGGCTGGGAGGTCCCCTTCCCGCCCCGCACCCCGGAGCGCAACGCCACCAACCCTCCCCAGCGGCTTCTCGAGCAGCTGGGGATGAGCCCGGAGCAGTCCCACACCGGCGTCACCTTCAACGGCAACGAGGGCCTGCCGATCTACTCCTTCATCATCCACTTCAGCTTCGCGATCGTCTTCGCCGTCTTCTACTGCGTCATGGCGGAGTACTACAAGGCGATCACGCTGTGGCAGGGGGCCGCCTTCGGTCTGCTCGTGTGGGTGGGGGCGCACCTGGTGCTCATGCCGCTGACGGGAACGGTCCCCTCGCCCTTCCCGTGGGTGGCCGGCGGGCAGACCTGGGCGGAGCACTTCTCCGAGGCCCTGGGGCACGTCATCTGGCTGTGGTCCATCGAGCTCGTGCGCCGCGACCTGCGCAACCGCATCACCCACCAGCCCGACCCGTGGGTTCCGCTCGACGCCGAACCGGCCCGCTGAGCCACCGGAGCTCAGCGCGACACCACAGTGCAGCTCACGTGGGCCGCACCGTTACCAACGGTGCGGCCCACGCTGTTCGTTCGCCCGCTGTCCGCCGGCTGACGCCTACTCCACGGGGTCCGGGTCGTACTGGCTGGGGGTTAACCGCACTGCACGGGAACCTGACCCACGTGGAGTACACCCGCCTCCCAGCCAGTAGCACCCCACCCTCGTGCAGTAGCGGCCGGGCTCACAGGGTGACGATGACGGTGGCGGCAGCGAAGACGATGCCGTAGGCAAGCTCCAGGAGCCCGGCGTCGCGCAAGGAGCCGATGAGGTCACGGCCCCCTGCTCCGGCCCGTACCGGAGCGGTCGCACGCCGGACCAGTGGAACCAGCAGGAGCGGCGCGGCCACCGCGATGACCAGGGCCAGCAAGGGGCTGATATGGCCTCCGCCGTCGGCGGGAGCGGCCGAACCGGTCTCCCGTGTCCACACCAGCGCGACGGCCCCAAGCCCCAGGGGCAGCCAGAGCATGAGGGAGAAGGCCCGCCTGGCGCCCTGCTCCCCCAGGCGGACCGCCAGGGTCATCTTGCCGTGAGCGGGGTCGGTGTTGATGTCACGCAGGTTGTTGACCATGAGCAGGGAGCAGGCGAGGAGGCCGATTCCGCAGGCCGAGGGCCACAGCCATCCCGGGACCGTGTCGGCCTGGACGTAGGTGGTGCCCGCCGTGGCCACCAGGCCGAAGAAGATGAAGACGAACAGCTCCCCCAGGCCGGCGTAGCCGTAGGGGCGGGGCCCACCGGTGTAGAACCAGGCGGCCGCGATCGCCGCGGCGCCCACGGCGAGCAGCCACCAGTGACCGCTCAGCACCAGCAGCGCCAGACCCAGGAGGGCCCCCAGTGCGAAGCAGCCGAAGGCGGCGAGCTTGACGGTGCGGGGGGAGACCTGCCCGGAGGCGGTCAGGCGGGGAGGACCGGTGCGCTCGTCGTCGGTGCCGCGCACGCCGTCGGAGTAGTCATTGGCCAGGTTGCAGCCGACCTGCAGCGCCAGGGCCACCCCCGCGGCCAGGAGGGTCCGTACCACTGAGAAGTCCCCCATCGCGGCGGCGGCTCCGGCGCCCAGGATGACGGGGGCAACGGCGGCCGGCAGGGTGCGCAGGCGCACCACCTCCGCCCAGCTGGTGGCGCGGGGCCCGCCGTCCTGTGCTGTCTCGGCGCTCACGGCTTCCTCCGCTCCTCTCTCCATTCCTCTAAGGTAGGCGGCAGTGACCCTACCAGCGCCGTGGCCGGTACCGGGGCCGGCGCAGGAGCCGGCGCCCTCCTGCCGGTGCGGCGGCCGGTGCTCCTCGTCGTCAGAAGGACCTCCGTGAGACAAACCGATCCCCGCCCTCATCACCCCTCGGGCGAGACCGTGGCCGAGCCTTCAGCAGGTGCGCCCTCGGTCCGAGAGCGCGCCCTGGGGGCGCTGACCGGCCTGGCCCTCGGTGACGCGCTGGGCATGCCCACCCAGTCCATGAGCCCGGCGCAGATCCGCCGGCACTACGGCACGATCACCGGGCTGCGCGACGCCGTGGCCGAGCAGCCCGTCGCCCCCTCGATGCCTGCGGGCAGTGTCACGGACGACACCGAGCAGGCCCTCATCCTGGCCGGTCTCCTGATCGACGGTCACGGCCGCATCGACCCCCACCGGCTCGCCGAGGCCCTGCTGACCTGGGAGGACGACATGCGCGCCCGCGGCTCCCTGGACCTGCTGGGCCCCTCCACCAAGCTCGCCCTGGAACGGGTGCGCGCCGGGGCCGACCCGCGCCGCACCGGCAGGGAGGGCACCACCAACGGCGCCGCGATGCGGGTGGCTTCGGTGGGCATCGCCTTTGGCCTGGACAGCTCGGATGATGCCCTGGCCCGGGCGGTTCACGCCTCCTGCCTGGTCACCCACGACACCCGTCAGGGCCTGGAGGCCGCCGGGCTCATCGCCGCCGCGGTCAGCGCGGCCGTCGACGGCGCGGACGCCGCCTGCGCCCTGGAGGCGGCACTGGACTTCGTGTCCGCCCGCCCCGAGGTGGGCCACTGGACGGAGAAGGCCTCCGTCGCCGCCCGCGCCCGCCTGGCCCTGGAGACGAGCCGCGGCCTGCACGGCGATGCTCTGGCCGAGCACCTGCGCACCTGCGTCGGAACCTCGGTGGAGTCGGCCGAGTCGGTCCCCTGCGCCCTGGTCATCGTGCGCGAGTTCGCGCACCGGCCCCTGGACGGACTGTGCTTCGCCGCCGAGCTCGGGGGCGACACCGACACCATCGCCGCGATGGCCGGCGCGATCCTGGGGGCGAGCGCGCCCCGCCTGCTCCCGGCCGAGCCGGTCCGCCAGGTACTGGAACGCTCCGAGCTGGAGCTCGCTCCGGTCTGCGAGGCCCTGCTCGCGATCCGTTCCGGCAGCCGGGGGTCCTCGGGGACCGCCGCGGAGAGGAGGCGGCCGTGAGCGGGCGAGTCCTTCACACCGGACAGGTCGTCATCGACCTGACTCTGCGGCTCGAGGCGGTTCCCGAGCCGGGCGCCGACGTGTTCGCCGACGAGGCCGACATGGCCGTCGGCGGCGGCTTCAACGTGCTGGCGGCCGCCCGCAGGCTCGACGTCGAGACCCTGTACGCCGGACCGCTGGGCGAGGGCCCTTTCGCCCAGGCCGCCCGCGGGGCGCTGGAGGCGATCGGGGTTGCCCACGTCGGGCCCATCACGCCGGGAGACCAGGGCTACTGCGTGGCCATGACCGACGCGCGGGCCGAGCGCACCTTCGTCTCAACGCGCGGGGCCGAGACCCGTGGCCCGGTCGATGCCTTCGACCACCTGGAGGTGCGCGGCGACGACGTCGTCTACCTCTCCGGCTACTCACTGACCGATACGGCTTCCACGGCCGCGCTGGAGCGACTGGTGGGGCGGCTGGTCGAGGCCCGGGTGGGGTGCACGGCGCTGTTCGACGTCTCCCCGATGGTCGGCTCGGTCCCGTTGCCCTCGCTGGAGAGGATCGGCGCGCTGGGACCGATCTGGTCGCTCAACGAGCGGGAGGCCGGCCTGCTCGCGGACCGTCTGGGGCTGCGGGTGGAGGCCGGCGACCATGCCGGCGCCTGTGAGGCGCTCTCGGGCAGGCTCGGGACAGTGCTGGTCCGGGCCGGGGAGCAGGGATCCTGGTTCGCCGACGGCGGCGCGGCGGTGCACACCCCGAGCATCCCGGTGACGCCGGTGGACACCAACGGGGCCGGGGACGCGCACTCGGGGGTCCTGGCCGCCGCCCTGGCCCGGGGTACGGCGATGACGACGGCGCTGCGCTGGGCGAATGTGGCAGGCGCCCTGACGACAACGCGCTTCGGCCCGGCGACCTGCCCGAGCCAGGCGGAGATCAGGGCCCTGGCGTAGAGGAGGGCGCGGAGGGTCCCGGGGACTCGGCGGCCGGGGGTGTGGCCGTGGCTGCGGCCTCAGCGAGGATCCGGGCGACTGCCCGCCGGTCGACCTTTCCGCTGGGGCGCAGCGGCAGACCCTCCAGGATGACGACCCGTTTGGGGGCGCGGGCCCCGTCCAGCCGGGCGCGGGCCGCCTCGCGCAGGGCGGCGCCGTCGGGAGCGCCCGCACCCTCCCGCCCGGCGGCGGGTTCCAGCACGACGGCGGCGGTGACGACGCTGCCCCACTGCTCGTCCGGCAGGCCGACGACGCAGGCCTCGGCCACCGCCTCCAGTCCGGTGAGGGCCTCCTCCACGTAGCGGGGCTCGACCTTGATGCCACCGGTGATGATGACGTCGTCCAGGCGCCCCAGGACCTCCAGGCGCCCGTCGGGGCGAAGACGGCCGCGGTCGGAGGTGGTCAGGACGCGTGCGCCGGCGCTGTCGGCAAAGCCCTCACCGGCGTCGTCGTGCGTGAGCTCGGGTGAGTGCAGGTAGCCCTCGGCCAGGACCGGCCCGGAGATGAGGATGCGGCCGGACCCGTCGGCGTCCGGGTCCTGGATGGAGATCTCGACGCCGTCCAGGGGGCGGCCGTCATAGACGCAGCCGCCACCGGTCTCGCTCATGCCGTAGGTGGTGACCACGGTGATGCCGGCCCCTCGGGCCCGGGCCAGCAGCGCGGGGTCGGCGGCGGCGCCGCCCAGAAGGACGGCGTCGGCCTGCGCCAGGGCGCTGCTCGCCGCCGGGTCCCGCAGGACGCGCACCAGCTGGGTGGGAACCAGGGAGGTGTAGAGGCGGGCCGTGGACGGGCCGTGGACGGGCCGGGCGGAGCGCAGGGCGTCCGCGAGCGCCGTCGGGCTGAATCCCGTGCTCGTGTCGACCACGACCGGTGCGGTTGCGGCCATGAGGGAGCGGATGAGGATCTGCAGGCCGGCGACGTGGTGGGCGGGCAGGGGCAGGAGCCAGGTGCCCGGGCCGCCCAGGCGATCGTGAGTGGCGCGGGCCGAGGCCGCCAGGGCGGCGGCGCTGATGGCGATGAGCCGGCCGGTGCCGGTGGTGGAGCCGGAGGTGCGCAGGATGAGGTCGGTGCGCGGGGGCACTCGGGTGATGCGGCGGGCCAGGTCGGCCCGGACCTGGTCCGCGTCCTCGCTCGGGCCGATGGGCACGAGCAGCGGGAGGGGGCTCGCGGCCGGCCGACCGTCTCCGGGCCCCAGCAGGCCGCGCTGAGCCAGGCGCTCGGCCAGGGCGGTGCGCAGGGCGGCGACGTCGTCGGGGGCGGTTCCGCCGGTCAGGAGGCGGATGGTGGGCGCGGTGGGCACGGGATGATCGTGCCACGCCCCGCGGTGGGTGGGATGCGCCGGCGGGCAGGGGCGGGGTCGGCGGGGCCGTCCGGCTCGGTTAGGGTTGGCCCATGCGTATCGTCCTCATCGTCCTGGTGTTCGCCCTGACGCTGTACGCCCTGCTGGACTGCGCTCGCACGCCGGAGGAGAGCATGCCGGCGCGGATGCCGAAGTTCCTGTGGATCTCCCTCATCGTCCTGTTCCCCACCATCGGTCCGATCGCCTGGATCATCGTCTCGCGGGTCAAGGCCGCTGAGGAGCGCGGCGGCTACGTGGAGCCCACGGTGTGGTCCTCCAAGGAGGGCACGACCTTCCGTCGCCCGGAGCGGGCCCGTCCCGTGGCGCCCGACGACGACCCGGAGTTCCTGCGGGACCTGGAGCAGGACATTCGTCGTCGTAAGCACCACCCGCAGACGCCCGCCGGCGGTCGCGATGCCGACGAGCCGGCTGACGACGAGACCGGGAAGGATGCTGGGGAGACGGACGACTCCGACCGGTCGGGAAGCGACCGGCACTGAACCGGCACTAACCAGCACTGAACCGGAGAGGCCCAGGACTGGCGGGACTCCGGCACGCACCGAGACCTCCTGAGACGTCGCGGTGCGCCGTGGCGGTCGGCGGGCTCAGGGCAGGGCGGCGGGCGCCTGGGGCCAGGGGCCGGTGTCGACGTCGTAGCCGTGGGCGGCGGCGTGGATGAGCCAGTCCCCCGGGATCCAGGTGCGCCCCACGACCTGGGGGTGCTCGGGCATGTAGCGCACCGACCACAGGATGAGGACGAGCTCGGCCCACTGGGCCCGGATCTTGAGGCGCACCGAGCCGGAGGCGTTGGCGGCGGCGATGACGATCTCGCCGGTGGCGGTGAGCCGGACCTCCTGGATGTCGGCGTAGGAGATGGGCATGACGCCCTCCCCCGTGCCCAGGTAGATGCCGTGGGTGGACACGGTCAGGCGGGCACCGGCCAGGTGGCGCCACTTCTCGACGGCGTCGGCCTCGGCGGCGCGCCGGCGGCGGTGGTTGAGGTAGGCCTGCCCACCGAAGAATGCGGCTGTCAGGGCCAGGCCGACGGGCCCGCCGGCCAGGAAGAAGCCGCGTGAGGGGTTGTAGGTGGCATCCCCGCGCCGCCACATGAGCAGCTCGGCGTCGCAGGTGGCCAGCATGACCTCGCCGGAGCCCAGGGACGGGCGCACGGGGTCGATGGTCGGTGAGACCGGGTTGGGGCGACGGCCCTGGCGGGTGGCGGTCAGGACGGCGGCGGTGTGCCACCACACGAAGTCCTGCCCGGTCCAGGGGCGCCGTGGGGCGGGCCGCCGGGATCCGGCGCCGGAGGCGGCCGAACGGGTGGCGGTGCGCGCGAGCTCGCTGCCGACCGGACGCGAGGGCGGCTGCTGGGTCACCGGGCCGCCTCGCCGCGGTCGCCAGGACTGCCGTGGCCGGTGGCGGCCTGGGCGGCGGAGGTGCCGGGCACCATGTCGCGGGCCTGGCGCAGCAGGTCCCCGGCCGGCTCCCAGTAGGCCAGCCCCACCAGGGTGCGGTCCTCGAAGGTCAAGGAGGTCAGGGAGGCCAGGGCGCACTGGCGCCGGCGCGGGTCGTGGGCCAGGGAGCGTCCCTCCAGGAAGAGGCGCAGCGACCAGATGGGCAGCTGGTGGGAGACGAGCAGCGCCTCGTGGCCCTCGGCGACGTCGAGCGCGGAGACGATGGCGCCGCGCATGCGCTCGACGATCTCGCGGTAGGGCTCGCCCCAGGAGGGGCGCAGCGGGTTGACGTAGCTGCGCCAGTAGGCGGGGTGAGCCAGGATCCAGCGGTTGCGGTTGACGGCCACGCCCTCGAAGCTGTTGCCGGCCTCGATGAGCCGGGCGTCCGTCGTCGGCGTCAGGCCGAAGGCGGCGGCCGTGGGGGCGCCGGACTCGCGGGCCCGCTCCAGGGGCGAGGTGATGACCCGGGTGATGTCGTGGCCCGAGGCGGACAGGACGTCGGCGACCTGTTGGGCCATCTGGTGGCCCAGGGTCGATAGGTGGTAGCCGGGCAGGCGGCCGTAGAGGATGCCCTCGGGGTTGTGCACCTCGCCGTGCCGCATGAGGTGGATCGTCGTGCGCGCCATGCGGCGATTCTCGCACGTCCGTCCACCGCGGTCAGCCACCGCTTCCCGTAGGGTGTTCCCCATGACGACTCGCAGCGCATGGGGTCTCGGTCTGGCGACCGTGACCGACGACGGCAACACCCTTGACGTGTGGTACCCCCGCCCGGTCCTCGGCGACGAGCCCGAGGACGGGCACGCCGACCTCCTGGAGACTCTGAGCGCCATGGAGCGCCGCGACGAGGCCCGTGGTGTCCACACCACCGTGGTGCGCACCTGGGCCGACCTCGACGACGCCCCCCAGACCGTCGCCGGCGCCTACCTGCGCCTGCACGCCCTGTCCCACCGGCTGGCCGAGCCCAACACCGTCAACCTCGACGGAATCTTCTCCCGCCTGCCCAACGTGGTGTGGACCTCCGCCGGACCCTGCCGCGCCGAGGACTTCGAGACCACTCGCACCCGCCTGCGCGCCGCCCTGGGCCGCCCGGTCCAGGTGCACTCGGTGGACAAGTTCCCCCGCATGACCGACTACGTCCTGCCCTCGGGCGTG
The DNA here is from genome assembly GCF_900637975.1 of Actinomyces viscosus. Classification (NCBI taxonomy): domain Bacteria; kingdom Bacillati; phylum Actinomycetota; class Actinomycetes; order Actinomycetales; family Actinomycetaceae; genus Actinomyces; species Actinomyces viscosus. Next base: position 1,916,843 of record NZ_LR134477.1, read on the forward strand.
CGCATCGGCAACGCCGCGAACGTGCGCCTGGGCGCCTACCTGTCGGAGGGCACCACGGTCATGCACGCCGGCTTCGTCAACTACAACGCCGGGACGCTGGGCCACTCCATGGTCGAGGGCCGCATCTCCCAGGGCGTTGTCATCGGTGACGGCTCCGACGTCGGCGGTGGCGCCTCCACGATGGGCATGCTCTCGGGCGGCGGCCGCCAGCGGGTGGCCCTGGGCGAGCGCTGCCTGCTGGGCGCGAACTCGGGGCTGGGGATCCCCCTGGGTGACGACTGCGTCGTCGAGGCGGGCCTGTACCTGACGGCCGGCACGAAGGTCTCCCTCATGCCGCAGGGCGGCGTGGTGCCCGGTAGCCACGGGCTGTTCAAGGAGCCACGCGTGGTCTCGGCCCGCGAGCTGGCCGGCGCCTCCAACGTCCTGTTCCGCCGCAACTCCCAGTCCGGCGCCGTCGAGGCGCTGGCCCGCGGCGGCAAGGGCATCGAGCTGAACTCGGCGCTGCACGCCAACCAGTGAGCCGCTGAGCCGGTTTTCCGCACCGGTTCCGTACTGGCTGACGAGGTCTTGGCCGGGTGAATCGCATCGTGCCAATCCCCCCAGTCGGGACCTCCTCCTTCCCCTTTTCCCCTTTCGCACGAGTCATTGAGCTACCGCGTCAGTCGTGGCGGCGGAGTGAACCGCACCTTGCAATAGCAGGTTGATGTGCCTGGTGTCGAGCCCACGCATGGCCGGAGTCGTGTTAATTACTTGACAGTCAGCCTGCGCCCGCGCGCGACCGAACGGTGGTTAGGGTGGCTTCCGCGTCCGATTGGTCGATTATAGTGGAGTTTAAACGAGATTATTTTGTGAGTCGGTAGGGGAACTTGTTTGCCTGGATGAAGGTCTCGAATGCTTGTCGGGTTTGGGGGAATGTGGCTCTTTGGTGGTTGCTGATACTGTCCTTTGCTTCTTTCCAGACGTGCTCGATGGGGTTCTCGTCGGGGCTGTAGGCGGGTAGGTTGATCAGGTGGATCCTCTCGAGGTTCTTGATGGTCTTGAGGCTGTTTGTGAGCTTTGCTGAACGGTGCCAGGAGGCGTTGTCCCACACGATGACGATCTTCTTCTTGTCGGGGTGCTTCACGGTCAGGTCGATCAGGGCCTGGGTGATGGTGCCGGTGTCCTGCCAGTCGAGGGTCATCAAGTCGACGGTGCCGTCGGTCTCGTGCAGGAAGCCGATGTAGGACTGGGCCTGGCGGCGGCGGTCGACCTCCAGGCGGGCGGCGTCCCCCCGGCGGATCCACGCCCTGCGCACGATCGCCTCGTGCTCGATACGCACCTCGTCGGCGCACACCACCATCACCTCGGGATCGGACCACTTGCGGACGATCTCGGAACGGATCTGGCTCATGCGCTGGTCAACGTCCGCCTGGGGCGGGCGGCGCTGGTCAACGGTCTGGGGGCGGTGGAAGGACAGGCCCGCCATGTGCAGCAGGAACCGGTAGGAGGCGGCAGAGGCGTACTCCACCTCGAAGTGGTCGTAGACCCAGGCCGCCAGATGGGGCACGTCCCAGAACCCGATGGGCAGGCCCTGCTCCGACGGGGGCCGGGACAGTACCCCGGCCACCTCCTGGCGCTGGGTGGCGGTGAGCCTGGAGGCGTTGAGGTTGCCGGCGTGACCGGTGTGGATTGAGGCCAGGCGGTACCGGTTCCACTCCCGAGCCCAGCTGCGCACCGTCTCGGGCGTGCGCTCGACGACCTGGGCCACGACCGCGGTATCCACACCCTTGGACAGCAGCACGACCGCCTCGGACTTCAAACGCATCAACCTGTAAGGCGCCTGGTGCTTATAGCCCTGCAAAACAGTCCACTCATCATCACTAACCACGACCCTGTCCATCCCAGCATGATATTCCGCCCTCGACCCGAGAGCTCACACGAAACGCCGACAACACAAGAGACGACAACAAAAGAAGCCAGCACCAGCAGCCAAGCACCCCACGAGAAAGCGACACCCCCACATCGGACGCCCCACGAATACCCGATCACCAACCCAACAACAAAACCAGCAACACGAATCTTGTTTTAATCACACTATAGCAGGAACGGGAAAGGGGACGGTAGTGGCGGACATTCAGGTTGATGGTGGGACGTTGCGTTCTGGTGCCGGGGATACGGATGCGGTGGCTGCTGGTGTGGCTCAGGCGCGGGACGCCTCGGGTGCGGCGCTGGGGGATAACGCCTTTGGTCTGATGTGCTCGCCGTTGTTCCTGCCGGCCTACACGCTGGTCAAGAGCGCTGCCGACGCGATGATGGACTCCGCTGAGAAGGGGCTGCGCAACAGCGCCACCGGCCTGCGCGGCACGGCCAGCGCTCTGGAGGGTGCGGACGCTGACGCCGCTTCCGGTGCGCGTCAGGTGGGGGCGTGATCGGTGACGGGTAACGAGCTTGTTGCCGAGGTGAAGGACTCGGAGACCGTCTGGACGGGTACGCGTCTGATCGAGGACGGCTTCGACCTCAAGGAGGCGTTTGAGTCCAAGAGCTGGGTTGCTGGTGGTCTGGCGACTCTGGCGACGGCTGCTGACACGGCCTCGGCGGTGATGGATCCTCTGGGTGAGGCGATGTCGGCCGGGGTGGCGTGGGTCATTGAGCACCTGGGCAGTCTCAACGAGTGGCTCAATGAGCTCACCGGTGACAGTGACGCGGTCGCTGCGGCGGCGTCGACGTGGTCGAATATCGGCACCAAGCTGGGTTCGTGCGCTGATGACCTGGAGACGGTGTGCACGGGGCGTCTGGCGGGTCAGGAGTCGTTGGCTGTGGCGACGTTCAAGTCGTTGCAGGCGGGGTCTGCCTCGCACCTGAGGATGACCGGTGGTGTGGCCAGTGCGATCTCGGGTGGGTTGACGGTGGCCTCGGTGATTGTGCGGATGGTGCATGACCTGGTGCGTGACGCGATTGCTGATGTGATCGGTAAGGTGGCCTCGAAGGTGGCGATCGGGGTGCTGACGGCGGGTCTGGCGGCGCCGTGGGCGGTGGCCTCGGTGATTGCTGATGTGTCGTCGTGGGTGACTCGCCTGTCCAAGGAGGTCGCCGACGTGGTTCTGTCGGCCAGGAACCTCAAGACCCTGCTGGACAAGGCCAGCAAGCTGTTCGATGATGTGGGTGAGAAGTTCGCTGCCCTGGTGGCTATGCTCATGGGCCGCGGCTCCAAGAAGGCTGATGATGCCGTTGAGGCCGCTGAAGACGCGGTAGACGCGGCCACTGACGGCGCTAAAGGAGCTGACGGCGCTGTTCCGCCCGGCAAAGGAGGTGGAGGCGGCGGAGGAGGTACTCCACCCAAGGGCGGCGGAGGCGAGGGGGACGCGGTAAAAACATCCAAGGAAGCATATGCCCGAGCAAAAGATCTACGTAAAGCCCTGCAGGAAAAAGTGGCATATAAAGATAAGACGCCCGCCTCTGATCATGTGAGAACACTGAGTGGATGGAGTAAAACTAGGCGACCCCCAGGCTACCAAGACCCTAACGTTGATGAGGTCCTAGAGAAATGTAAAGAAATAGGACATGAACCTAAGCCTCACCGCCGCAACGACAATGGAATCGAGGGACAGTACAATGCGTCACATGCAGAAAAACAGTTGTCCTTGACCGCTAAGGAGCCATACATCGGCGTCGGCAAGCCATGCTGCTCTGACTGCCAAGCCTACTTCTCTAAACTAGCCCAACACGAGGGCCGCGACTGGTACGTCACCGACCCAAAAAAGACGTGGATATTTCGTGCTGACGGATCTATCGAATACAAGTAGTGGACACAGAAGCATCTTAGCGACTGTGATGCACGCGATATAGAATGAGGAACATTATCTATGATTGACATGAATGCGGTAAACATCGAAATCGAAAACGGAAAATCAGAACTTTCCGCCGAAGACAACATCAAAGGAATACTTTCCCTCGGCGCTCGCATTCGGATTTGGCGCGCAATGACAGATCCCGCCGACGCAGAAGTCTCCTATCATAATCGGATTGCTTTGAAAATGTTATCCGTGCGACATGTTCAAGAACGCTGGGAGACCGCCTTCCCTGGAAATAATCAGATTGACGACATGCTCACTTTGACTCAAGGGCTTGTTGATCGCCGCATCACCCCCGACCAGGCAGAGCCAGAAGCCGATGACTTTCTTGTAGAGATATACGATGAGGTCGATGATTCAAATGAACTCCAGGCTTCGGTCGCGCCTTTGGCGGATGGTGCAGCCCACATGGTCACGTCGGCATGCTTCAGAAATTCTGATTTTGATACCGCCGACTACATTGAGGATGACGACGAACTACTCCCAGACTCGTTAGAAACTAGTTACTGCTGTGCTTCAGTCGTTGCTGGCGCTTTGAACTGGATGCCGGTGGATGAGACTGATGTGGCTGCTCGTCGGGGGTTCTGGTTGTGGTACCTGGATGAGGCGATTCCGGCGGTTCTTGCCAGCTGACTCTGCCTGAAGGGGCTTGCGCGACGTGCTAATCGGGTGAGCTCCTCGCTGTCCGATCACTCTCGTGGGGGTCGAGCCAGTAGGCTCGACCCCCACGGCTTTGCTGCTCGCGTGGTTCGGCGTCCTTGAGGGCTTGACCGTTGGGGTGCTCTTTGTCAAGCCCCGGGTTTTGTGGAGGCTGGTTTATCTGGTTCCGGTGGTGGCTGGTTGTGGTTGTTCCTGGCGGTGGTGGTCGTGGTGGGTGTCGGGGGCCCAGGCGGCTTCGTGCTCGGCGGGGGTGCGCATGCCGATGGCGGAGTGAGGGCGAATGGTGCCCGTACCAGTGGACCCACTCGGCGGTGGCGACCACGGGCGGCGTCGATGTCCTCCCAAGGTCCCTGGTTACGGATGAGCCCCGGCCTTGTACAGCGAGTTGAGCGCCTCGGCCAGAGCGTTGTCGTAGGAATCCCCCTTAGAGCCTACAGAGGCGACTGCCTCGCAGTCTGATAGGGCCTGCCCGTAGCGGATGGACCGGTACTGCACGCCGCGGTCGCAAGTGGTGCACCAGGCCAGAGAGATCAGCCCCGGTGCGTTTTCGCTGCCAGACGGCCATCTTGAGGGCGTCCAGAGCCAGGTCGGTGCACACTGGCCGGTAGGTGGTCTGCCACCCCACGATCCGCCGCGAGAAGACATCGGTGACGAAGGCGACGTAGACCCACCCCGAGAACGTACGCACATAGGTGATGTCGGCGACCCACAGCTCGTTGGGCCTGAACGCGCTGAAATGCCTTTTGACGAGGTCGGCCGGGCACCGGTCCGGAGGTGCCGAGCGGGTCGTCCTGGGCGACTTGGCGCGCCTGACACCGTGCAGACCCAGGTCGCCCATGAGCCGCTCGACGGTACAGCGGGCCACGTGACCGGCTCCGTGACGCTCGGCGACCTCAAGGGCGACCCCGCATCACGTGCATCTTGCGGGCCCCCAGCACCGAGTAGCTGGTTCTTGTGGACCCTGGATATCTCCGCCTTGAGGGCCTCGTCGAGCAACGACCTGGCTGATGGAGGACGGCTACGACGGGCGTAGCAGGCACTCGGGGCGATCTGCACACCAGCCTCGCTGAGCGTGGCGCAGATCGGCCAGGCCCCGAGCTCCTCCTTCTTGGCCTCGATGTACTGACAGATCAGCGCGACGGGCGCTCACACTCCGCCGCGAAAAAAGCCGACGCACTCCTCAGGATCGCGTTGGCTCTTCGCAGCTCTCGGACCTCCCTTCTCCAGCTCCTTGATCCGCTGCGCTTCATCGGTGGTGGTTCCCGGTCTTAGACCACCATCGACCTGGGCCTTCTTGACCCAGGAGCGCAGAGCCTCGGGGTGGACTCCCAGCTCCTCGGCGATCCTGCGGATCGCGCCCTTGGCCCGCGCCGGGTCGGCCAGCGCCTCCAAGGCCCGTCCTCGTGGCCCGCTCGCGCAGCTCATCGGGGTACTTCCTCTGTCCCATGACAGTGATCCTTCCGTGTCATCACCGCCTCCATCAAACCCGGGGCGATTCAGGGGTTCGCATACCGATGGCGGAGTGTGGCCGGGTGGTGTTGAACCAGTGGACCCACTCGGCGGTGGCGACCTCGACGGCGTCGATGTCCTCCCAAGGGCCCTGGTTGCGGATCAGCTCGGCCTTGTACAAGGAGTTCAGAGCCTCGGCCAGAGCGTTGTCATAGGAGTCCCCCTTAGAGCCTACAGAGGCGACTGCCTCGCAGTCGGACAGGGCCTGCCCGTAGCGAATGGACCGGTACTGCACCCCACGGTCGGAGTGGTGCACCAGGCCCGTCAGGTCAGCACCGGTTCGCTTTCGTTGCCAGACGGCCATGCTCAGGGCGTCCAGGGCCAGGTCGGTGTACAGGCTCGTGGAGGTCTGCCAGCCGATGATCCTCCGCGAGTACACGTCGGTCACGAAAGCCACGTAGACCCATCCGGAGAAGGTGCGTACATAGGTGATGTCGGCGACCCACAGCTCGTTCGGCCTGAACGCGCTGAAATGCCTTTTGACGAGGTCGGCCGGGCACTGCTCTCGCGGTGCGCTGCGCGTGGTGCGCGGGGACCTGGCGCGGCGGACGCCGCGCAGACCCAGGTCGCCCATGAGGCGTTCGACGGTGCACCGGGCCACGTGACCGGCACCATGACACTCGGCGGCCTCGGGTCGGTTGAGCATCACGTGCATCTTGCGGGTCCCCAGCACCGAGTAGCTGGTTCTTGTGGACCCTGGATATCTCCGCCTTGAGGATCTCATCGCGCAGGCTCCTGGCGCTAGGAGGCCGGCTACGGCGGGCGTGAGTCAGGTGCTCGGGGCGATCTGCACACCAGCCTCGCTGAGCGTAGTGCAGATCGGCTCGACCCCGAGATCCCGCCGGTTGTCGTCAATGAAGGAGTCGATGACCTCTACCGGCGGTCGAGCTCCGCCTGGGCGAAATACGCACTCGCTTTGCGCAGGATCTCATTGGCCCGACGCAGCTCTCGGACCTCCTTCTCCAGCTCCTTGATCCGCTGCGCTTCATCGGTGGTGGTTCCCGGTCTTAGACCACCATCGACCTGGGCCTTCTTGACCCAGGAGCGCAGAGCCTCGGGGTGGACTCCCAGCTCCTCGGCGATCCTGCGGATCGCGCCCTTGGCCCGCGCCGGGTCGGCCAGCGCCTCCAAGGCCCGTCCTCGTGGCCCGCTCGCGCAGCTCATCGGGGTACTTCTTCTGTCCCATGACAGTGATCCTTCCGTGTCATCACTGCCTCCATCAAACCCGGGGCGATTCAAGTCTCAGGCACGTCGAGGTCTCTCAGGTGGCGTGTGTAGCAGCTCCCATCATCGGGGGACCTCGACCCCTACCTGGTGTAACGACGCACCCACCCCACCTATACACTTCAATAGGCTTCAGCTACCACACCCTCAAACGCGAAGAGCCGGTTTAGTTGGTTGTGGTTGTTCCTGGCGGTGGTGGTCGTGGTGGGTGTCGGGGGCCCAGGCGGCTTCGTGCTCGGCGGGGGTGCGCATGCCGATGGCGGAGTGAGGGCGAATGGTGCCCGTACCAGTGGACCCACTCGGCGGTGGCGACCACGGGCGGCGTCGATGTCCTCCCAAGGTCCCTGGTTACGGATGAGCCCCGGCCTTGTACAGCGAGTTGAGCGCCTCGGCCAGAGCGTTGTCGTAGGAATCCCCCTTAGAGCCTACAGAGGCGACTGCCTCGCAGTCTGATAGGGCCTGCCCGTAGCGGATGGACCGGTACTGCACGCCGCGGTCGCAAGTGGTGCACCAGGCCAGAGAGATCAGCCCCGGTGCGTTTTCGCTGCCAGACGGCCATCTTGAGGGCGTCCAGAGCCAGGTCGGTGCACACTGGCCGGTAGGTGGTCTGCCACCCCACGATCCGCCGCGAGAACACGTCGGTGACGAAGGCGACGTAGACCCACCCCGAGAACGTACGCACATAGGTGATGTCGGCGACCCACAGCTCGTTGGGCCTGAACGCGCTGAAATGCCTTTTGACGAGGTCGGCCGGGCACCGGTCCGGAGGTGCCGAGCGGGTCGTCCTGGGCGACTTGGCGCGCCTGACACCGTGCAGACCCAGGTCGCCCATGAGCCGCTCGACGGTACAGCGGGCCACGTGACCGGCTCCGTGACGCTCGGCGACCTCAAGGGCGACCCCGCATCACGTGCATCTTGCGGGCCCCCAGCACCGAGTAGCTGGTTCTTGTGGACCCTGGATATCTCCGCCTTGAGGGCCTCGTCGAGCAACGACCTGGCTGATGGAGGACGGCTACGACGGGCGTAGTAGGTGCTCGGGGCGATCTGCACACCAGCCTCGCTGAGCGTGGCGCAGATCGGCCAGGCCCCGAACTCCTCCTTCTTGGCCTCGATGTACTGACAGATCAGCGCGACGGGCGCTCACACTCCGCCGCGAAAAAAGCCGACGCGCTCTTCAGGATCGCGTTGGCTCTTCGCAGCTCTCGGACCTCCTTCTCCAGCTCCTTGATCCGCTGCGCTTCATCGGTGGTGGTTCCCGGTCTTAGACCACCATCGACCTGGGCCTTCTTGACCCAGGAGCGCAGAGCCTCGGGGTGGACTCCCAGCTCCTCGGCGATCCTGCGGATCGCGCCCTTGGCCCGCGCCGGGTCGGCCAGCGCCTCCAAGGCCCGTCCTCGTGGCCCGCTCGCGCAGCTCATCGGGGTACTTCCTCTGTCCCATGACAGTGATCCTTCCGTGTCATCACCGCCTCCATCAAACCCGGGGCGATTCACTTACTGCGTCGTCGGGCTTCTGGTTCGCCACCGTAGGGGCGAGCGGCGGCCTCGACGTGGTCGAATATCGGTACCAAGCTGGGTTCGTGCGCTGATGACCTGGAGACGGTGTGCACGGGGCGTCTGGCGGGTCAGGAGTCGTTGGCTGTGGCGACGTTCAAGTCGTTGCAGGCTGGGTCTGCTTCGCACCTGAGGATGACCGGTCAGGTGGCCGGCGCGATCTCGGGTGGGTTGACGGTGGCCTCGGTGATTGTGCGGATGGTGCATGACCTGGTGCGTGACGCGATTGCTGATGTGATCGGTAAGGTGGCCTCGAAGGTGGCGATCGGGGTGCTGACGGCGGGTCTGGCGGCGCCGTGGGCGGTGGCCTCGGTGATTGCTGATGTGTCGTCGTGGGTGACTCGCCTGTCCAAGGAGGTCGCCGACGTGGTTCTGTCGGCCAGGAACCTCAAGGGCCTGCTGGACAAGGCCAGCAAGCTGCTTGACGATGTGGGTGCGGCTTTCGGTCGTATCACCTCCAGTATCGGTGAGGCTGCGGCTAAGGCCGGTGACGGCGTTGCCGGGGCTGCTCGGCAGGTCGGTGACTTCCTGTCCTCCCTGCGCCCGCAGCAGGCACTGGCCGGGGCGCCGGGTATGACCACGCGCCAGGCCCGTGAGGTGACCAAGGCTAGCCCCACCGTCTACAGGCCCAAGGGTCCCAAGACCACCAAGCCCTCACGGTCCAACCCCAACGAAGGCCGCTGGGGCCAAAAACGCAAAGAGACCCCAACAGAGTCCGCCAGCGGTGCTGGCAAGTCCGAGGTTGATCCGAAGAATGATCGGACTGACCGTGGTGACCGTCGCGACGCCAGAGGCCGCTTTACAGAGCGTAACGGCGGGGCGAACACCTATGCCGACTACGAGCGCCAAGGAAGAGAAGTGTATTCTCAACAGAGAGAAGAGGCTGGCAAACCTCTTCAGCGGATGGTTGAGGAGCAGCGTAAGGCTCACGTAGACGGGGTCGAACAGGGGCGGTTCTATGATGGGTTGGCTCAGGAGGCGGATGGTACCTGGACTGGGATTGAGAATAAGCACGGCTCCGCCTCCCTTAAGGCGGAGCAGAGAGAATTCGATCGGGCTGTCTCCTCTGACAACCCAGCACGAGTTCGTCTCGACACAGGCGAGGTGATATAGTGGAGTTTAAACGAGATTATTTTGTGAGTCGGTAGGGGAACTTGTTTGCCTGGATGAAGGTCTCGAATGCTTGTCGGGTTTGGGGGAATGTGGCTCTTTGGTGGTTGCTGATACTGTCCTTTGCTTCTTTCCAGACGTGCTCGATGGGGTTCTCGTCGGGGCTGTAGGCGGGTAGGTTGATCAGGTGGATCCTCTCGAGGTTCTTGATGGTCTTGAGGCTGTTTGTGAGCTTTGCTGAACGGTGCCAGGAGGCGTTGTCCCACACGATGACGATCTTCTTCTTGTCGGGGTGCTTCACGGTCAGGTCGATCAGGGCCTGGGTGATGGTGCCGGTGTCCTGCCAGTCGAGGGTCATCAAGTCGACGGTGCCGTCGGTCTCGTGCAGGAAGCCGATGTAGGACTGGGCCTGGCGGCGGCGGTCGACCTCCAGGCGGGCGGCGTCCCCCCGGCGGATCCACGCCCTGCGCACGATCGCCTCGTGCTCGATACGCACCTCGTCGGCGCACACCACCATCACCTCGGGATCGGACCACTTGCGGACGATCTCGGAACGGATCTGGCTCATGCGCTGGTCAACGTCCGCCTGGGGCGGGCGGCGCTGGTCAACGGTCTGGGGGCGGTGGAAGGACAGGCCCGCCATGTGCAGCAGGAACCGGTAGGAGGCGGCAGAGGCGTACTCCACCTCGAAGTGGTCGTAGACCCAGGCCGCCAGATGGGGCACGTCCCAGAACCCGATGGGCAGGCCCTGCTCCGACGGGGGCCGGGACAGTACCCCGGCCACCTCCTGGCGCTGGGTGGCGGTGAGCCTGGAGGCGTTGAGGTTGCCGGCGTGACCGGTGTGGATTGAGGCCAGGCGGTACCGGTTCCACTCCCGAGCCCAGCTGCGCACCGTCTCGGGCGTGCGCTCGACGACCTGGGCCACGACCGCGGTATCCACACCCTTGGACAGCAGCACGACCGCCTCGGACTTCAAACGCATCAACCTGTAAGGCGCCTGGTGCTTATAGCCCTGCAAAACAGTCCACTCATCATCACTAACCACGACCCTGTCCATCCCAGCATGATATTCCGCCCTCGACCCGAGAGCTCACACGAAACGCCGACAACACAAGAGACGACAACAAAAGAAGCCAGCACCAGCAGCCAAGCACCCCACGAGAAAGCGACACCCCCACATCGGACGCCCCACGAATACCCGATCACCAACCCAACAACAAAACCAGCAACACGAATCTTGTTTTAATCACACTATAGAAGTCGTGAGAGTGGCGTATACTTACGAGTAGCCTTGAGGAGGATGAAATGGAAAGACGTTTTACGACATGGACCGTCAGTCCGAGGTTCGGCTTAAGGAATAATTTCCTCACTCCGCAGACGCCGAACATAATTTTCAACGAGATAAAAGATCAGCTGGAGTCTCCGAAATTCCTGCGACTCGGCGGTTTCTTTTCGTTTGGTGTGTGCGCGCTTCCGGAGGGGGTGATGTGGCCGGAGGATGTTCCCAAGAACGACCCTTCCCTCAACAGCTACATGCAGGTCGCAGGTGTTCATGAGGCGATGACTGTTGAGGTGCGGGTCTCCGACGGAGGTGACTCCTACACTCACTACGCGGTGGCTCGTGAGCCTGTGGCTGATCCTGAGGCGTGGGCGACGGTGTCCTGGGATGACGGGGGCCCTGAGCCCTTCAGGATCCAGGTCCACCCTGAGGAGGTGTTCACCGGTGAGCAGGCTGTGCCGGTGTTTCGGGCCTACATTGAGGACGGTGCCCTGCCGCCGGTCGAGCTGCTGCGCCGACTTGATGTCTGACCGCACGAAGAACAAGAGGGCCCTGTGGTCCTGTGTCCCCCGCCCGGCGCAGGACCGCAGCCTCTTTTCCTGCGCCGTCGGACATTGCGCTCCACCGGCGTAAGGTGACTCGTTCTGGCTTTCGCCTCTGATGCTCCTCTTGGAGCGTCAGAGGTGTTTGAGTCCAAGAGCTGGGTTGCTGGTGGTCTGGCGACTTTGGCGACGGCTGCTGACACGGCCTCGGCGGTGATGGATCCTCTGGGTGAGGCGCTGTCGGCTGGGGTGGCGTGGGTCATTGAGCACCTGGGCAGTCTCAACGAGTGGCTCAATGAGCTCACCGGTGACAGTGACGCGGTGGCTGCGGCGGCTTCGACATGGTCGAATATCGGTACCAAGCTGGGGTCGTGCGCGGATGACCTGGATACGGTGTGCACGGGGCAGGTACCCAGTTCCATGGGCCGCCTGAGAGGATCAACGTGGTGGCGATGCTCAAGGAGGTCAACCAGAACTTCCCCGACAGCGGTTTTGAGTCCTACTTGCAGCTGGAGCAGCAGATCGCCAAGGACCCGGGGAACTACAATGGCTTCGCCGTAGACTTCAACTACCGCGACCCGGTCGGGCCGGAGCTGACCAAGACCGAGCAAGTACCCACTGATTTCAAAGCGACGTGGACGGACGCGTCTGGAGTCGATCAGAATCAGCCGTTCGTGAACCATCACTAGGAGGTAGTGTCTGTGAGTGTTGAGAACCTGAGTGCCCAGGAGGCTTTTGACCGGTTCGAGGGGATGCTGCGGGAGTGGCTGCGTGACAGTGGTGGGACCCGGGTCGACATCGAGTACAACGCCATCCACAGAACCGGGCACATCATCAACTGGCTGACGATTGACGGCCAGCGTAAGTCCGTACGCTTTCCCGCTAAACTGGGTTTTTCTATGGATGCCCTTCGTCCGGCTCAGGTGGATCCTGTTCGGGGTGCGTGGTTGTACTCGCACTTGTGGATGGAGGCTGCTGATGGGGTGCTGCATCAGGAGTCGGACTGGATGCGTGAACCTATGTGGATGGGTGAGCCGGTGTCTGAGCAGGGTGCTGCGGTGGAGCTGAGGATTCACCCCCGGGATCCGGAGTTCATTCCGGAGTGGATGGCGACTAAGGCTGCTGTAGTGGAGTTTAAACGAGATTATTTTGTGAGTCGGTAGGGGAACTTGTTTGCCTGGATGAAGGTCTCGAATGCTTGTCGGGTTTGGGGGAATGTGGCTCTTTGGTGGTTGCTGATACTGTCCTTTGCTTCTTTCCAGACGTGCTCGATGGGGTTCTCGTCGGGGCTGTAGGCGGGTAGGTTGATCAGGTGGATCCTCTCGAGGTTCTTGATGGTCTTGAGGCTGTTTGTGAGCTTTGCTGAACGGTGCCAGGAGGCGTTGTCCCACACGATGACGATCTTCTTCTTGTCGGGGTGCTTCACGGTCAGGTCGATCAGGGCCTGGGTGATGGTGCCGGTGTCCTGCCAGTCGAGGGTCATCAAGTCGACGGTGCCGTCGGTCTCGTGCAGGAAGCCGATGTAGGACTGGGCCTGGCGGCGGCGGTCGACCTCCAGGCGGGCGGCGTCCCCCCGGCGGATCCACGCCCTGCGCACGATCGCCTCGTGCTCGATACGCACCTCGTCGGCGCACACCACCATCACCTCGGGATCGGACCACTTGCGGACGATCTCGGAACGGATCTGGCTCATGCGCTGGTCAACGTCCGCCTGGGGCGGGCGGCGCTGGTCAACGGTCTGGGGGCGGTGGAAGGACAGGCCCGCCATGTGCAGCAGGAACCGGTAGGAGGCGGCAGAGGCGTACTCCACCTCGAAGTGGTCGTAGACCCAGGCCGCCAGATGGGGCACGTCCCAGAACCCGATGGGCAGGCCCTGCTCCGACGGGGGCCGGGACAGTACCCCGGCCACCTCCTGGCGCTGGGTGGCGGTGAGCCTGGAGGCGTTGAGGTTGCCGGCGTGACCGGTGTGGATTGAGGCCAGGCGGTACCGGTTCCACTCCCGAGCCCAGCTGCGCACCGTCTCGGGCGTGCGCTCGACGACCTGGGCCACGACCGCGGTATCCACACCCTTGGACAGCAGCACGACCGCCTCGGACTTCAAACGCATCAACCTGTAAGGCGCCTGGTGCTTATAGCCCTGCAAAACAGTCCACTCATCATCACTAACCACGACCCTGTCCATCCCAGCATGATATTCCGCCCTCGACCCGAGAGCTCACACGAAACGCCGACAACACAAGAGACGACAACAAAAGAAGCCAGCACCAGCAGCCAAGCACCCCACGAGAAAGCGACACCCCCACATCGGACGCCCCACGAATACCCGATCACCAACCCAACAACAAAACCAGCAACACGAATCTTGTTTTAATCACACTATACCTGACCATGATGGAGTTCAACAAGCTCGACACCGCCGATATACGGGAGAAGGACGGCCCCAAGCCGGACGGCGTCCCCCATGCCGTCATCGACTACTCCAAAGGGAGACCAATATCAGGAAACGCCCGCCGCGACGACCTTTGAGCAGTGAGCGGACCGGGGCGGCACGTCGAGGTCTCTCAACTGGACTGTGTAGCAGCTCCCATCATCGGGGACCTTTGACCTTCACCCACCGCAACGACGCCCCCACCACCCCCACCAAACAGGTCAATAGGCCCTGCTTACTACACTCTCAAACACGAAGAGCCAGTAAAGAGAGTTGAGAAACAACAGTGAGACGCTTTGCCTATGAAACAAACGGTAAGAATGGCCGAGTTGAAACTTTTTTTCTACCTCAGACACCGCAAGAGTTCGCAAATCGAGTAACTCGGCGTATGTCTACCTCAAGATTCATGGACGGCGTGAAGCATTTTTCCATGTTGGTGTGGGCGTTGCCTGAGGGGGTGTGGCATGTTGATGATGTTCCTCGTTCGTCTCCGGCGCGGGCGACGTATATTCAGTGTGGCGGGTCGACGGAGGCGATGACGGTTGAGATCCGCGTGACCCATGAGGACAACTCCTACGAGCAGTACGCGGTGGCCCGTGAGCCTGTGGCTGACCCTGAGGCATGGACGACGGTGTCCTGGGACAACGGTGGTGCTGAGCCCTTCACGATCCAGGTCCACCCCGAGGAGGTCTTCACCGGCGAGCAGGCCGTACCAGTGTTCCGGGCCTACATCGAGGACGGCACCCTGCCACCGGCCGACCTGCTGCGCCGACTCGACATCTGAGTCCCTGACGACACCACTGCATCGAGTACAGGAGCGCCGTGGAACATCGTCGGCGCCCGCACCGAGGCCCAGCTGGGTTTTCGCCTCCCGGAGTCCTACCGCAGCTTCCTCCTAACCGCCGACGGATGGCCCTGCTTCTACCAGGACATGACGATCTTCTCCACCAGCGACCTGCTCGGCGGAGACCTGCACAAAGCGGGCCAAATCCAGCTGGACCTGCCCGAGTGCGTGGCGGCCATGGCCTCCGGCGGCGTCATCGCCGCCGACCACTTCACCATCGTCGCCTCACTGGAGTCGATTGACATCGCCCTCATGGGCAGGCCCGGCACCCCAGCAGAGGGAACCGTCTCCTGGGTGTCCGGAGAGGTCGTTGAGCGTTATGACGACTTCCTGGACTACTACCTGTCCATGATGGAGCTCAACAAGGTCAACACCGCCCGCATCCGAAAGAGATTCGGCCCCAAGCCCGACGGTGTCCCCCACGTCGCCATCGACCGCCCCGGTAGCCCACCGGCGCTCGAGGAAGCCCGCCGCGACGACCAATAGGGCAAGAGGCCCGTAGTCGCCTCAGCCGGACTGTGTCAGTCCGGCATGACTCACTCGAATTTGTTGAACTTGCTTGGTGAACTCGGCGCTGCACGCCAACCAGTAGGGCATCCGGCCACCTGCTGCCACGGCGGCCTGATCCGGCCGTTTCCCGCCTCAGTCGCGGGAGACGGCCGGTCTTCTCCGAGTTAGGGGCGCGCTGACGAGCAGGCGGGTGTAGGAGTGGGCGGGGTGCTCCATGAGCTCGGCCGTGGGGCCTGACTCCACGATCCGTCCCGCGTGGAGGACCGCTGTCGTGTCGGCGAGGTAGCGTGCCGAGGCCAGGTCGTGGGTGATGAGCAGGATCGACAGGCCCCGCTCCTGGCGCAGGCGTCGCAGCAGGTCGAGGATTCCGGCGCGCAGCGGGGCGTCCAGCATCGAGGTGGGCTCGTCGGCGATCAGCACCTCGGGGTTGCGGGCCAGGGCCCGGGCGATGGCCACGCGCTGACGCTGCCCGCCGGAGAGCTCGTGGGGGCGCGCCCCCAGGAGGTCGGGACTCAAGCCGACGGCCTCCAGGAGCCCGGCCGCCGTCTCAGCCCGGCCGTCCCGGTCTGCCCGGCCGACGGCGCTCCCACCGGCTCCCGGTGCGCTCCGGTGGAGGGCGAGGGCCCGCCCCAGGGCGTGTCCAACGGTCCGGGCCGGGTTGAGGGAGGCGAAGGGGTCCTGGAAGACCATCTGCACCCGGCTGCGGTAGCCGCTGGAGGCGCGGCGCGGCTCCTCGGCCAGGACATCGCGCCCCTCCAGGAGGAGGCGCCCCGCGGTGGGAGTCTCCAGGCGCGCGATGATGCGGGCGAGCGTCGACTTGCCCGATCCGGTCCGCCCCACCAGTGCGAGGATCTCACCGCGGTGCAGGGTCAGGTCGACGCCGGCCAGGGCCGGGACGGTGCGCCGCGAGAGCAGCCCGCCGACGGGGAACTCCTTGCGCAGGCCCCGCACCTCCAGGACCGGTGCCTCCGGAACCGGTGGCCGGGCCCCGGCTCCGGAGCGCGTCGGCAGGTCCGCCACGAGCGCCTGGGTGGCCGGGTGGGTAGGCGCGCTGAGGATGCTGGCGGCCGGCCCCTGCTCCACGAGGCAGCCCGCCTCCATGACGCCGATGCGGTCGCACACCCCGGCCAGGAGCGACAGGTCGTGGGTGATGAGCAGGACGGAGAAGCCCAGGCCCTCCCTGAGCGTGAGCACCAGCTCCATGATCTCGCGCTGGACGACGACGTCCAGGGCCGTGGTCGGCTCATCCAGGATGAGCAGGCGGGGCCCCAGGGCCAGGGCCATGGCGATGACCACGCGCTGGCGCTGCCCGCCGGAGAGCTGGTGGGGGTAGGCGCGCAGGCGGTCGGCCGGGATGCCGACGGACCCCAGGAGCTCGGCGGCGCGCTCACGGGCGGCACTGCGCGCCAGGCCCTCGTGGGTGGTCAGGACGTCGACGATCTGCTCGCCGACGGTGATGACGGGGTTGAGGGCGTTCATGGCGGACTGGGGAACGATGGCGACCTGGCGCCAGCGGAAGCGGCGCAGCTCTTCGGGGTCCAGGGCCAGGACGTCTCGTCCGCCGACCGTGACGCGGCCTCCGGTGATGCGCGCCGCCGGCCCCAGCATGCGCATGATCGCGCCCGCGACCGTCGTCTTGCCGCAGCCGGAGGGCCCGGCCAGGCCCATCACCTCTCCGCGCTCGACGGTGAGACTGAACCGGTCGGCGCCCACGACGCTCCGGCCCGCTCCGGCTCGCTCGCCGGCGTCGTACTCGACGCTCAGGTCCTCGATGCGCAGCACCGGCCCCGAACCTCCGTGCTCCTCACGGGGCTGGCCGTCCCGGCCAGCGGGACCGCCCGGGGCGGCCCAACGAGATGCGGGACGCCTCATGTCAGGACCTCCCCGGGCCGGCGCAGGCGGGGGTTGGTGGCCTCGTCAACGCCGGCGTTGATGAGGGCCAGGGCGTAGGCGACCAGCGCGATGCTCAGGCCCGAGGGCACGAAGGTCCACCAGCGCCCGGTCATGAGGGCGCCGTCGGTGGCCGCCCAGTAGAGGTTGGTGCCCCAGGACACGGAGCCGGAGAGGCCCAGCCCCAGGAACTCGAGGCCGGCCTGGGCACCGATGGCGGCGTTGACGCAGCCCAGCAGCGTGGACATGACCACCGAGGCCATGTTGGGCAGCATCTCCCCCACCATGATCCCCACCGGCCCCTCCCCGGTGACGACGGCGGCCTCCACGAAGTCCGTGCCGCGCAGGCTCATGGCCTGGGCGCGCAGGACACGGGCGGCTCCGGCCCAGCCGGTGACGACGAGGACGATGAGGATGCTGACCCACCCCGAAGGCATGTAGGCCGCCAGCACGACGAGCAGCGGCAGCCCCGGCAGCAGGAGGAAGACGTTGGTCACCACGGACAGCAGGCCGTCGACCACCCGCCCCAGGTAGGCCGAGGCCAGCCCGACAACGAGGGCCACGAGGGTCGCCGCCGCGCCGGCCCCCAGGCCCACGGCCAGGGAGGATCGGGCACCCCACAGGGTCATGGCGAGCACGTCCTGCCCCTTGGGCGTCACACCGAGCCAGTGGGCGGGGCTCGGCGCGGCGGCCGGTGCGCCCGTGATGCGGGTCGGGTCGCCGGGGCTGAGAACAGGGGCCAGGAGGGCGCCGACGACGAACAGGACCAGGATCGTCGCTCCGGCCCGGGCCCGGTGGGAGCGGGCCAGGGAGGCGAGCAGACCCGGCCGGGGGCTGCCGGAGCGTCGGACCCGCTGCCGTGCGCGTCGTCGGATGTCCTGCTGGCTGTCCTGCTCGACCGGTCTCATGACGCCCCCTGCCCGCCGGTGCGCACCCGGGGGTCGAGACGGACGTAGACGAGGTCCACCAGGAGGTTCGCGGCCAGCACGGCGGTGGTGATGGTCAGGAAGATGCCCTGCATGAGCGGGTAGTCCAGGGCGCTCACGGCGCTGAAGAGCTGGTAGCCGATACCGGGGTAGGCGAAGACGACCTCGGTGAGCATCGAGCCGCCCACGATGAAGCCGAGCGACATGCCGACGCCGGTCACCGTGGGCAGCATGGCGTTGCGGGCGGCGTAGCGCAGCATGATCCGCGAGCGCGAGAGCCCCTTGGCCTCGGCCAGGAGGATGTAGTCCTGGGAGGCTGTGGCGATCATCGTGTTGCGCATCCCCAGCGCCCAGCCGCCCAGAGAGACCGCGACGATGGTCAGGGCCGGCAGCGCGAGGTGCTGGGCGACGTCGGCCAGGAAGGCCGGGCTGGACCAGTCCACGACGGTCCCGGCGGTGTAGGCGTGACGCAGCGGGAACCAGCCCAGCCCCGCCCCCAGGACGTAGAGGGCGCCCATGGCCAGCCAGAAGTAGGGGAAGGATCCGAGGAAGACCAGCAGCGGCACCAGGACCGAGTCGGCCACTCCCCCGCGCCGCCAGGCCGCCAGGATCCCCAGCAGGCTGCCGGCGCCGGCCGCGATGACCAGGGCGAGGCCGCCGAGCAGGACGGTCCAGCCGATCTGGCTGCCGATGACCTCGCTGACGGGGGCCGGGAATCGGGAGATGGACACGCCCAGGTCCCCGGTCAGGACGGACCTGAGGTACCTGAGGTACTGCTGCCACAGGGGGGCGTCGTCGAGCCCGAACAGCCGGCGCAGCTGGAGGGCCTGGGTGTCGGTGAGGCGGGCGCTGGAGCGGGCGAACATGCGTGAGACGGGGTCGCCGGGCATGAGTCGGGGCAGGAGGAAGTTGAGGGTGATGGAGGCCCAGAAGGCCAGGAGGTAGTAGCCCAGGCGCTTGAGGATGTAGGCCACCGGCGCGTTCCTCCTTCCCGGTCCTGTTCCCGGTTCTTGGGTGTCGAGGTCCGGCGGACGCGGTGGGGCGCCCGCCGGGGACAGTGTCCCCGTTCTGCCTGAGTGCTCGGTAGTCGCGCGTGGCCCGCCCGCATCGAGGCGCTCGGGGCGGATGCCCTGAGGCGGCGGCTCAGGCGCGGGGCCTGAGGGAGTTGAGGACCAGGACGGTGGTGGCGGCGCGGGTGCTCAGCGAGGCGTAGGGGTTGTCCTGGTCGGGCCAGCCGGTGAAGTGCTCGTCGGTGTAGGCGCCCCAGACCGGTCCGGGGAACAGGGGGATGACGGGCAGCTGGTCGGCGTAGCGCTGCTGGATCTGGTGGCAGATCGCGATCTGCCGGGTCTGGTCGGTGGTGGCGGCGAACCGGCCCAGGAGCTCGGTGGCTTGCTCGTCGCCGAAGCGGTGGTAGTTCTCCAGGGCGTGGGTGCCGATGGGCTTGACCTTCTGGGTGCTCATGGCCGACTCGTAGTAGGTGTACGGGGTGGCGCCCAGCGAGGACCAGCACACGGCGGTCTCGAAGGTGCCGGTCTCCAGGGCGGCCGTGACCTCGTTCCAGTCCGGTGAGTCGATGGTGGCGCTGATGCCGACGTCGGCGAGGTTCTGGACGATGATCTGGGCGACGCTCAGCCAGTCCGACGACGTCGAGCCCACCTGGATCGTCAGGGCCAGCGGCTTGCCGTCCAGGCCCAGGCGCTTGGAGCCGGACCCGAGGGTGTAGCCGGCGGCGTCGAGGGCGGTGGCGGCGGCGGCCTTGTCGTAGGTGCACAGGTCCAGGGCGGCCACGGCCGGGTCCTTCCAGGCCTGGAAGCTCTCGCTCAGGCCGGTGGGGTCGGCGGGCTGGGCGTAGCCCGACATGCCGGTGGCGCAGATGGTCCTGCGGTCGATGGCCCGGCTGAGGGCCTTGCGGAAGGCGGGGTCGTTGTAGGGGGCCCTGGTGGTGTTGAGGGTCCACTGGATGGTGGAGTCGGCGCCGGGGAACCAGTAGTGGCGGTGGCGGGGGTCCTTGTCGACGTAGGCGGTCTGGATGTCGGCCATGTACTGGGGCGCCCAGTCGACGTCGCCGCTGACGGCGGCCAGGTTGGCGCTGTCGTTGCCGGCGAAGGCCAGCATGCGGATGCCGGGGACCGAGGTAGGGCTCGCAGTGGCGCTCGGTGTGGGACTCGGTGAGGCGCTCGGGGCGGGAGCGCCGGCGTCGTCGGCGTCGTCGTCCTGGCGGCTGTTGCCCCAGTAGGTGGGGTTGGGCATGAGGTCGAAGGACTGGGCCTGGAAGCCGGTGACCCGGGTGAAGGGGCCGGTGGCGACGGGGTCGGGGTTGGGGAACTTGGCGGGCTCGGAGATGGTGGACCACACGTGGTCGGGGGCGATGAGCTGGCTGCCGAGCTCCTGCAGGGCGATGGAGTAGGGGCGAGTGAAGGTGAGGGTCGCGGCGGTCGAGCTGGTGGCGGTGACGGTGTCGAGGTAGTCGTAGCCGCCGGTGACGGCGCGGTGGACGGCGAAGGTGGTGACGACGTCCTTGGCGACCAGCGGCCTGCCGTCGGACCAGGTGACGCCGGGGCGCAGGTGGAAGGTGAGGGAGGTGGCGTCGTCGGCCATCGCCCAGGACTCGGCGAGCCAGGGGGTGATCTCGCCGTTGAGGGGGTTGACGATGAGGAGGGGCTCGTAGACGGCCTGCCCGGTCATGGGGGCGCTGTTGGTGGTGAAGGGGTTGAAGTTGCGGGTGAAGGTGCCCATGTCCTCGCGCGGGACGGTCAGCAGGCGCGGGCCGTCAGAGCTCTTGGAGCAGCCGGAGACGGCCAGGAGGGCGGCGAGGGCCCCGGCGGCGCCGCCGGCCAGGGCCTGACGGCGGGAGGGTCCGGTCCTGCGCGGTGAGACCGGTGAGACCGGTGAGATCTCAGCGGGCACGGCTGGTCCTTTCGTCCATGGAGCTCAGACTTCCAGGGCGAGGTTATCGCGCAGCGGGCTCATTCACCCTGATAACGGTGCTGCGGCCGCCGGACCTCGGGACGTCCACGAGGCGGGACCGGGCCGGGCCGCCGGAGCTCTCGGGAGGGGCGCGCTCAGGACTCGGGCTTGTGGGCCACCAGGGCGATGCCGACCATGTCCTTCTCGTAGCGCTTGAAGGTGGCGGCCATCTCCTGGACGCGCTGGCGCAGCTCCTTGTCGGCGGCGACGTTGCGGGCGATCCGCAGGAAGCCGCCCAGGCCCTCGTCGTGGATGTTGCGTCCGACCTTGAGCAGGGCCATGGGGGCGGTGTCGACCCAGTCGACGACGAGCCCGGCCTCCTCCATGAGCTGTCTCCAGGCGGCAGCGGTCATGGGGCGGGCGTTGACGTGAATGGAGCGGGCCAGGTCGCGGCGCAGCTCGGTGTAGTGCTCCTCGTCGATGTCGTCGGGGGTGACGCCGAGCTCGTGGATGGCGTAGCGGCCGCCGGGGCGCAGGACGCGGGCGGCCTCGGCGACGATGGCGGCCTTGCCCTTGTCCCCCTGCATGGTGAGCATGGCCTCGCCGACGACGACGTCGGCACTGGCCCCGTCCAGGCCGGTGTCAGCGGCCTCTCCCTGGCGGACGGTGCCGAGGTCGCCGACGACGGCGGCCACGCGCCGGGCGGCGTCGGGGTCGCGGTCGATGGCCGTGTAGAAGGCGGGGTGGGCCTTGATGATCTCGGCGGCGGTGCGTCCCAGGCCCGGGGCGAGCTCGACGACGTCGGATCCGGCCAGGGCGGCGTGGCTGAGCATGGCGGCGGACAGGGCGGCGCCGCCGGGCCGCAGGACGCGCTTGCCGGCCCGGGCCAGGACCCAGTGGCCGGGAGCGGAGGCGATGGGCCGGTCGGCGTAGGGCAGCGGCAAGTCGGTCGAGGCGGCGGAGTCTGCGGAGTCAGCGGGCTTGTCACTCATGAGGTCACCCTAACCAGGCCGGATCCACCTGGGTAGGCCGATGAGCCGGCGAATGCCCAGGGGGACGGCGCGCGGGCACTATAGGGGCGGTGAGTAGTGATGAAGGTTATTCAGGGGTTGGTGTAGGCGTAGAGGGCTAGGGTGGCTGTGATAGTTTCTTTGAAGGTGTGCAGGGGGCGCCTGTAGTCGTGGGCCAGGATCTTCCAGGATTTGATGTGCGCGATGGTTCTCTCCACGACATACCGGATTTCATTTAGGGATTTGTTGGCCTGCTTCTGGGCCTTGGTGAGCTCACTGTTGGGAGGTTTCTTGTAGGGGGTGAGAACCCCGGTTCCGATGTAGCCTTTATCGGCGATGCAGCAGGAGGGGTCGATCTCCTCCAAGAGACCGGAGGTGGTGATGGCCTTGGTGTCGTGGGTGGCCCCCGGTAGCGGGTCTGAGGCCCACCGCAGGCGCCCGGCGGGGCTGACCAGCACTTGCAGGCTCAGGCCGGTGCGCTTGTGCTTGCCCGACCACAGGTCCGTCCGATCCTTCCAGCTCCAGCACGGCAGGAGCGTACCGTCGATGATGTGCACGCCCCCATGGGGGACCTCCTCGACGGTCGCCAGCACAGGCCCCAAGACCCTGGCGATGATCCGGGTGACCACCGAGATCGCCCGCGAGATCGTCGGCTGTGACACCCCCATGATCTCGGCGATCGCCTCCTGGGAGGTGTTGGTGCGCAAATACATCAACGTCGCCCGCACCGCGGCCAGTGGGCCAAGAATTCTTGGCGCCAAGGAGATCTCAGTATCACCCAGCACCATTTCCACCAGGCAGCTCAACTGCGTTCTGTCCAGGCCTGTGATACCCTTACCCATGACGGCTCGTTCCTGAGAGGTTTCATGTAGCAATCTGATTCTCTCAGACCAACGAGCCGTCACCCATTCAACACACCGAACCCCTAAACCCCCATACACGCCCCTGAATAACCTTCGATGAGTCGCCCCTTCGCTCAGGGAAGTCCATGCTACTAATACCGTCGGCCACTATGACCGCTCTGTCACGCCACAGGTCAGATCCCTCGGACTGCTGGATCGCCGGCTTTCGTTGGCGCTACGGTGACCGGATGGATCAACTCATCACCCCCGCCGTCTGGTGCGACGGCACCGCCGCCGAGGCCGCCCAGTTCTACGCGGACGTCTTCCGCGAGGCCCACGTCGTCGAGCAGGCACCCGGGCTCGCGGCCACGGTCAGTATCCACGGTTTCCGGCTCTCGCTCATCGACGGCGGCGACCAGTACGCCCCGAACCCGTCGATCAGCTGCATCCTGAACTTCGACCCGTTGCTGTTCGGCGGCGAGGACCAGGCCCGGACCTACCTCGATGAGCTCTACGAGCAGCTCTCCGCCGGCGGGGTGCTCATGGAGCTGGGCGAGTACCCCTTCTCGCCGCGCTACGCCTGGGTCCGCGACCGCTTCGGCATGACCTGGCAGCTCATGCTCACCGACCCGGCCGGTGAGCCGCGCCCCTTCGTCATTCCGTCCTTCATGTTCGGCGGCACCAACCACGCCAACGCCGAGGAGGCTACAAACGCCTGGATCGACCTGTTCGACGACGCCCGTCGCGGGGCCCTGTACCGCTACGAGGAGGGCGGGCCGATGGAGGCGGGAACGGTCATGTTCACCGACTTCACGCTGCGCGGCACCTGGATGGCCGCCATGGACGCCGGTGCCTTCCACGACTTCACCTTCACGCCCGGGGTCTCCATGATCGTCTCCTGCCGCGACCAGGAGGAGATCGACCGCTACTGGGCGGGGCTGTCGGCCGTGCCCGAGGCCGAGCGCTGCGGCTGGTGCGTCGACCGCTGGGGCGTCTCCTGGCAGGTCGTCCCCCACAACATCGCCGAGCTCATGACCGACGCCGCCACGCGCGAGAAGATCCTGCAGATGGGCAAGGTCGACCTGACCAGGCTGTAGGCCCCAGATCCCACCACGACAGCCTTCAAGAGTGCCGCAACTCTCCACGAGAGCCTTCAGAAGTGCCGTTGTCTTCGTGGAGCCCACCGATACTGCACGAGACTGGGGTGCTACTGGCCAGGACATGGGGGGACTCCACGTGATCCGGAGGCACATGCAGTGCGGTTAAACCCCGGCCAGTACCACCCGGACCTCGTGGAGTGGGCGCCCGGAAGCGACCGGCGACGCCGTAGCCCCGGTCCCCTGCGACAGGCCGGCTACAGACCACCGGGTCTACGACGTCGACCACCACGGCAGGAGCCCACAAGGAACGCGAGGGCCTGTCCGGCATCCCAACGATGTCCGAATCGGCCATGAGGGCCCTGAGGACCTGAGCCTCAGACCCTGGTGACGCGGTCGAGGCTGGGGACGCCGGCGCGGGTGGCCGGGTACTGGCCGTCGTCGTGCTTGCGCCGGTGCATGGCCACGTAGTGGCGCTCGGTGGAGCCGTCGTAGACCTGGCGAGGCCGCCCGATCCGCTTGGCGGGGTCAGCGATCATCTCGCGGTACTGGGCGATCCAGCCCGGCAGGCGCCCGAGCGCGAACAGGGGCGTGAACATCTTCGTGGGAAATCCCATCGCCTGGTAGATGAGCCCGGTGTAGAAGTCGACGTTCGGGTAGAGGCTGCGGGAGACGAAGTACTCGTCGCGCAGCGCCGTCTCCTCCAGCTCCATGGCGATCTCGAGCTTGCGGTCGCCGTCGTCGGAGCCCAGGCGGGTCAGGACGTCGTGGGCGGTCTCCTTGACGATCGCGGCGCGCGGGTCGTAGTTCTTGTAGACCCGGTGGCCGAAGCCCATGAGCCGGACACCGTCCTCCTTGTCCTTGACCTTGCGGACGAACTCGGCCGTGCTCATCCCCGAGCTCTGGATGGTGTCCAGCATCCGCAGGACCGCCTCGTTCGCCCCGCCGTGCAGCGGGCCGGACAGGGCCCCCACGCCCGCGGCCACGGAGGCGTACATGTTGGCGTCGGCCGAGCCCACGAGGCGCACGGTGGAGGTCGAGCAGTTCTGCTCGTGGTCGGCATGCAGGATGAGGAGCATGTCCAGGGCCCGCACCACGGCCGGGTCGATGTCGTAGGACTGGTAGGGCATGCCGAAGGTCAGGCGGATGAAGTCCTCGACGTAAGAGCGCTGCGGGTCCGGGTAGAGCAGCGGCAGCCCGATGGCGCGCCGGGCGATGTAGCTGATCATCGTGGGCATCTTGGCCAGCAGCAGCACCGTAGCGAGCTCGCGCTCGTAGGGGTCGTGCGGGTTGAGGGTGTCCTCGTAGTAGGTGGCCAGGCCCGCGATCCCCGCCTGCAGGATCGCCATCGGGTGGCCCGAGGAGGGGAAGGAGGTGAAGAAGCTGCGGAAGTCCTCGTGCAGGAGGCGGTGGCGCGAGATGCGCCGCTGCATGCGCTCGAAGGACTCGCGGTCGGGCAGCTCGCCGTTGATGAGGAGGTAGGCGACCTCCAGGAAGGTCGAGGACTTGGCCAGCTCCTCGATCGGGTAGCCGCGGTAGCGCAGGATGCCGGCGGCGCCGTCGATGTAGGTGATCTGCGAGGTGCACGACGCCGTGTTGGTGAAGCCCGGGTCGAGCGTCACCACGCCGGTGGAGCCCAGCAGCTTGGACACGCCCAAACCGTCGGCGCCGTCAGTCGCCCGGGTGCGCGGCAGCTCAAGGTTCTTGTCATCAACGCTCAGCAGTCCGGGGCCGTCGACGGCGCCGGACCGCGTCGGCTCCGGCTGCTCGACTGAGGCCGCGGCAGGGGTGGGGGTGCTCGTCATCATGTCTCCTGGGGGCTCGGGGCCGCGCGCATCGCGACGGCGAGGCCAGGGCCCACGGGGGTGTCCGGCGGACCCAGCGCACACTGTACGGGGTATGCTGTCACGACGTCGTCTCATTGGAGCGTCTCAGTGACTCCGCGTCCCGGCCCACCGGCCTCTCGCGGCCGCTTGATAAAGTTATCAAGCCCAATGTCGAGCGATAAACTTATCAACAGCCTCGCAACCGACGCCGAATAACGGCCTCGATGCCCCAGGAGACCAGCGCTTAGCGGCTACTACTTCCTCTGGTCCAGGAGCCAGGTGCGCATCCCGGTCAGCTTGTAGGCGGGCTCGAAGGAGGCAATGTGCTCCATCCTGGCGGTGGGGTTGGCCTCCATGACGGTGCCGGCCTTGAAGACCGAGAAGTTGCGCGCCTTGCCCTGGCTGAACAGGGCCTTCGTCTGCTCGTCGAGCTCGGAGGCCGACGCCGTGGCGTCCCACTCCTGCGGCGCGACCGCGAAGTCGACGCCGGCGGAGGTCAGCATCTCCTTGACGGCCTGCTGCCCGGCGAAGGCCCGGTCATCACCGCCGGCGACCTGGTAGACCCAGGTGGCCGAACCCAGCCCAGTCAGCTGAGTGGGGTCCCACTGGCCGTCGACGAACATGCAGGCCGAGAACATCGTCGGGTCCTGGGCCGCCATCACCATGTGCATCATGCAGCCCATGGACTGACCGGTCCCGTACACGCGGCTGGAGTCGATGGCGTACTGCTGCTGGAGCCAGGGAACGAACCGGCGGGTGACGTCCATCCAGTCGGTCGTCGTGTATCCGTCGTGGTCATCGAGGACGACCTCCGGGTAGCACGGGACCACGACCACGCACTTGTGGAGGTCCTGGGTGACCCGGTGCGCCCAGATGAGCGCCCCGTACTGGCTCAGCGGTGCGGTCACCTCGCCACCCACCAAGGAGGCGTCGGCGATGAAGTGCACGAGCGGGTAGCTTCCCGAGGCGTCGTACCCCTCCGGCAGGAAGATGTTGAACGGCAAGGACTTCCCGGTCTCCGAGTCGCTGTAGGAGGACTGGGTGAAGGAGGACGCCAGAGGCTTGAGCTCATCGATCGTCGGCACCGGGCCCGAGGTGCTCGCACTGGAGGAGGCGTTCGCCCCGTTCGACCCGTTCGACGCCGTCGAGCCTCCCGCTGATGAGGATGGTGCGGCGGAGGACGTGGTTGTCGCGGAGGCTGCCTTCGATGAGCACGCACCGAGTGCAAGACCTGCACCCGCAACGGTTCCGGCGGACAGGAGTGCACGGCGAGACGTTCTCATGAATGAACTCATGTTGAGGAACCTGTCCTATGAACTTAAGAGCAGGTTGAACGCAGACTATGAGGACCCTATGGTCGCGGGTGGCTCAGCCGGCGAAGAGGGCGGTAGCCTCGGCCGAGCGCAGGCGCTGCGCGGCGGCCTCCACGCGCTCGTCGGTGTCGGTCAGGCTCATGCGCACCCGACCGGCCCCGGCCTCGCCGTAGAAGTCACCGGGGGCCACGACGATGCCGAGCTCGGCGAAGGCTCCCACCAGGTCGTAGGCGCTCATCGAGTCCGGCCCTTTGAGCCACAGGTACAGGCCGGCCACGGAGGCCGGGTCGTTGACGAGCCCGGCGGCGGCCGTGGCCTCCACGAGCACCTCGCGGCGCTCCCGGTAGACCTCCTTCTGCACCTCCATGTGCGCCTCGTCGCCGAGGGCCGCCACGAGTGCGGCCTGGACCGGCGTCGGCATGAGCATCCCGGTGTGCTTGCGCACCTCGGTGACCGCACCCACGAGGGCGGCGTCACCGGCGAGGAAGGCCGCGCGGTAGCCGGCGAGGTTGGACTGCTTGGACAGGGAGTACAGGGCGAGCAGACCGCCCCGGCCCGATGCTCCCCCGACCCGGGGGTCCAGGAGGCTGGGGATCGGCTCGGCGTCCCACGGCGAGTCCCAGGCGAGCTCGGCGTAGCACTCGTCGGAGATGACGACGGCGCCGCGGCCCCTGGCCCAGGTGACGATCCGGGCCATCTGCTCGGCGCTCAGGACGTGGCCGTCGGGGTTGCCGGGGCTGTTGAGCCAGACGACGGCGACGCGCGCGTCGTCGGCGATGTCCCAGGTGTCGGGGTCGGCGTCGGTGTCCACGGGGACGGGGGTGGCGCCCACGAGGCGGGCACCGACGTCGTAGGTGGGGTAGGCGGCCCGTGGGTGCAGGACGAGGTCGCCGGGGGCCACACCCAGGTGCAGCGGCAGGAGGGCCACGGACTCCTTGGAGCCGATCGTGGGGATGACCTCCTCGTCGCCCAGACCGGCCACGCCTCGGCGGCGCTCCATCCACTCGATGATGGCGGCGCGCACCACGGGGGCGCCGACCGTCGCCGGGTAGCCGGGGGCGTTGGCGGCCGCGGACAGGGCGGTCCGGGCGATCTCGGGGGTGGGGTCGACGGGCGTACCCACCGCGAGGTCGACGACGCCGTCGGGGTGCTCGGCGGCGCGCTGCCGGTAGGGGCGCAGCGAGTCCCAGGGGAAGTCGGGCAGGGCGAGGCGGCGGGGCAGGTGGGGGCTGGGGAAGGTCTCGGGTGTCGCGCTGGTGCTCACGGCACCGATTCTTCCTCACACGCCGGGTGCGCCTCCACCCCCGAGCGGCCCCGCGCCGTCGGCTCAGTAGCCGTTGGCCTCTTTCCACTCGTCGTTCTGCGGAGGCAGGGCGGCGATCATGGGGTCGTCGTAGTCCTGGGCGCCGGTCCGCTGGGCGCCGCCGGGCGAGCCCAGGCCCTTGAGCTCGAAGAAGTCGATGTTGGCGCGGGTGTAGTCCTCCCACTCCTCCGGAACATCGTCCTCGTAGAAGATCGCCTCGGTGGGGCACACGGGCTCGCAGGCCCCGCAGTCGACGCACTCGTCGGCGTTGATGTAGAGGCTGCGTTCACCCTCGTAGATGCAGTCGACGGGACACTCGTCGACGCAAGCACGGTCCTTGACGTCAACGCAGGGCTGGGCAATGACGTACGTCATAGCAGCAGTGTCCTTTCTTCTCCGGGGAACCTCCCGCGCGGATGGCGGGGTCGGGGCAAGTATGGTCCTCCAGGGCCCATAGACCCAAGAGGCGGAAGAGTGGCCGTCAGCACGCGGAAAACTCGGGGTTGTCGCAGCACGATTACGTCACTGCCACGGCGCGAATGTCGTAGATAACACCGCTCTCAGGTACCGAGCCCACACCGTGGGGAGCACCCTGAGCAAGGCCCCGACGTGCGACCGGAATCCGAGGCGATGTTGACCGAAAAGTGTCCAGGAGGGACGACTTTGACATCCGACATCCCACGGACCGTTGACATCTGCGCAGGTCAGAGCGTTGCCGTCTCACGGAGGCGTCCGGAGACAGCGTCAAAGTCGTCCCATTTGGACAAAATCACCCTCAGCGTCACTCTCAACGTCTTGGCCTTCACCTCCACCGGGGCCGGAGGCACGAGCCTCCGCGTCAGGAGCAGACGATGTTGTTGTCCGCGGCGTACTGGGTGGTGAGCACGTCGTCGGGCAGGGCCTTGCCGTCGTGCTTGCGGGTGCGGGTGACGGTGATGTCGAAGCCGGGGTTGCCGCCCGAGTACGGCTCGCAGCCGGGACCCGACTTGCGCTCGGTGGTCACCGGACGGAAGTTGAAGCGTTCCGAGGAGGTGATGGACACGTCGTAGTACTTGGTGGACCACAGGCGCACATGGATCTGCTCGCCGTCCAACCAGGCCTGGACCAGCACCGAGCTGGAGGTCGAGTTCGTGAACTTCACGTCGAGCCTACCGGTCCACAGGGTCGCCTCACGCCCGGCCGGGTAGCGGTCGAAGTAGTACTGGTGGGCGTGGTGCTCAGTGTCATCCATACCGGCCTCGAAGCCGGCGTTGAAGACGGTGGTGGCGACCTGGCTCAGCCCACCGCCCAGGGAGTCGACGTGCTGGCCGTTGGAGATGACGCCGGCGTCGGCGAACCCGTGGTCGTAGTCGACCTCGCCGAGGGTCTGCTCCAGGGAGAAGACCTCGCCGGGCTTGACGACGGTGTTGTTGACGAGCTCGGCGCCGCGGGTGAGGTTCTGGGTGCGCGGCGCGTCCCCGCTGTTGTAGGGGGTGGCGAACTCGCCGACCGGCTCACTGATGCCCCACTCGTTCTGCGGCGTCGTCACCGTCGGCTCGGCGACGACCATCGGCAGGGCCACGGTCCTCCCGGCGACGTCGGTGGCGGAGGTGCCCGCCTTGAGCAGGCTCTCGGACAGGGCCGTGGTGTCGATGACCTTGCCCTGGGCGGAGGGGACGTACTGGGGGCGCGCGCCGGGCGCACCGGCGGCGGAGCCGTCGATCCTCCAGGTGGCGTTCTGGGCGGGGGTCTCGACCTGGCCGATCCTGGCGACGACGGCGTCGTGCAGGGCGGTGGGGTCGAAGGTGGCGCTCAGGGCACCTCCCTCGGAGGAGATCCGCAGCATGCCGGCGGTGTCGTGGGGGGAGAAGGCCGCGGCCGCTCCCCCCGCGCTCTGGCCCTGCGCACCGGCGCCCGCGCCGTCGACGGTCAGCCCGCTGGCGAGCAGCGGGGTGAGCGTGCCGTTCACGAAGGCCGTGGCCTCCTCGTCGGTGATGGCGGGGACCGCGGTGCCCTCGGGCATGGCGATGGTCTGCTCGCCCAGCGGCCAGGAGCCGGTGAGCTGCTTGACCGAGGCGTCGACGTCCAGGCCGACGCCGTTGCTCGCGGGCGTGGTCACCGGCTTGGTGCCCTCCAGGGTGACGGTCGCGGAGACCGCTCCGTTGGCCATCGTGTCGACCCGGTCCTCCAGGGCGCCGCGCAGGGTGGTGGCATCGACTCGGATGACGGCGTCGGTGCGCTGACCGCTCAGGCGGTGAGCCAGGGTGACGGGGTTGAGGGTGAAGCCGGTGAGCTGCTTGACCGAGGCGTCGGTGTCCACCGAGACGCCCGAGCCGGAGGGCACGAGCTCGGAGCTGCCCTGCCCCACCGTGAGGGTGACCGGCTGGGCGAGCTGGTCGCCCACGCCCTTGCTGATCCGGTCGCGTGCCTCCTTGGGGCTGAGGCCGGAGACGTCGACGCCGGAGACGCTGGTGCCCGAGGCGATGTGCTGGGTGGTCCACCAGGCGATGCCGCCCCAGGCCAGCAGGAGGGCCGCGGCTCCGGCGGCGCAGGCGGCGGGGACGAGGCGCCGACGACGCGAGGCGCTCGATCCTGCCGCTGCCTTGTCGGTCTTCGTCGCGGCCTTATCAGCCTTATCGGGCTTCTGAGACTTCTCAGCCTTGGCGGCGGGCTCGGGGAGGGCGGCCGGGAAGGCGGCCTCACCCGTGGGCTCGAGGTAGACCCCGGCGGGCTCGGCAGCATCGGCTACGACGGCGGCGTCCTGCTGGGGCTCGGACTGAGACTGCGCAGACGAAGGCGTTGCGGCTGCCGGGCTCTTCGGCGCGATCGACGGCGGCATCCCCTCGGACTGCGGGCTCCATGCGGCGCGCTCACCGGGCTCGGCGGCAGAGGGCGGAGCATCCGCACCGGTCGGGTCGTACGGCGAGAGCGCCTCGGCCGGGGTGGCGGCCTCGTCGACGACGTCCACCGACGCCGGCGTCGCCACCGGCTCAGCGGCTGAGGCCTCGTTCTGCGACGACGCCGACGCAGTCTCGGCCTCGGGCTCGGCGCCGTCGGCGGGCCGGCCCAGCGAGCCGGTCAGCCGAACGGTCGGCATCCTGTCGGGAGCCGTCCCACCGGAGTCTGCCGTCATCTGCGGCCCGGCCGGCTGCGTCACCGGCGTCTCAGCCGCGGGCTCACTCGGGGTCGCGTCCGGGTTCTCGTCCGCGTCCCGATCCGCCTCCTCCGTCGGCTCCCCCGCGGGGCTCTCGGCGACGCTTCGAGCCCCCTCGGCAGTCGGCTGCGCGCCCCGGGTCTCGTCGTCGGACTCCTCGGCCTGCCCGCCCTCAGAGTCATCGGAGTCGTCGGAGTCATCGGAGTCCCCGGACTCATCATCGAGGTTGACGGTCGGGGTGTCGTCGGAGCTCCTGGTCTCAGCAGGAGGGGCCGCGGCATCGGCCCGCTCGTCGGTCTGCTCCTCAGCTTGTTCCACGGTCGGCTGCGCGGTCGGCTCCGCGCCGGTCGGATGTGCCGGCTTGACGGGCTCGGCGGATTCCACGACCTCGGGAGAGGCGGCGGAAGCGACAGACTTCTCCCCGCGGTTGACGGACTGGCTCATGGGTGGTGGTTCCTCTCAGGCCTCGGCGCGACGACGACGGGCGTTCTCACGGAAGCGCTCCTGGGAGTTCAGGATGACCTTGCGGATGCGCACGGCGTCCGGGGTGACCTCGACGCACTCGTCGTCGGCGGCGAACTCGAGGGCCTCCTCCAGGGTGAGACGGCGCGGAGGCACGAGGGCCTCGAAGGTGTCGGCGGTCGAGGAGCGCATGTTGGTCTGCTGCTTCTCGCGGACCACGTTGACGTCCATGTCCTCGCCGCGGGGGTTCTCCCCCACGACCTGCCCCTCGTAGGTCTCCTGGGTGGGCTCGACGAAGAAGCTGCCGCGGTCCTGCAGGCGGATGAGCGCGTAGGCGGTGACGGCTCCGGCGCGGTCGGAGACCAGGGAGCCGGTGGTGCGCGAGACGATCTGACCGGCCCAGGGGGCGTATCCCTCGGCGATGGAGGAGGCGATTCCGGTGCCGCGGGTATCGGTGAGGAACTGGGTGCGGAAGCCGATGAGGCCACGGGCGGGCACGAGGAACTCCATGCGGATCCAGCCGGTACCGTGGTTCGTCATGGTCTCCATCTGCCCCTTGCGGGCGGCCATGAGCTGGGTGACGGCGCCCAGGTACTCCTCGGGGACGTCGATGGTCATGCGCTCGATGGGCTCGTGGCGCTTACCGTCGATGGTGCGGGTGACCACCTGCGGCTTGCCGACGGTCAGCTCGAAGCCCTCGCGGCGCATCTGCTCCACGAGGATCGCCAGCGCCAGCTCCCCGCGTCCCTGAACCTCCCAGGCGTCGGGGCGGGAGGTGGGCAGGACCCGCAGAGACACGTTGCCGATGAGCTCGCGGTCCAGGCGGTCCTTGACCTGGCGGGCCGTGACCTTGGCGCCCTTGGTGCGCCCGGCCATCGGGGAGGTGTTGATCCCGATGGTCATGGCGATGGCCGGGTCGTCCACGGTGATGAGCGGCAGCGGGCGCGGGTCCTCGGGGTCCACGAGGGACTCGCCGATGGTGATGTCCTCGATCCCGGCGACGGCGACGATGTCACCGGCGTGCGCCTCCTCGGCCGGCTTGCGGTCCAGGCCCTCGGTGACGAGGAGCTCGGAGACGCGGGCCGAGGCGAGCGAGCCGTCGTGGCGGGCCCAGGCCACCGCCTGGCCCTTGCGCAGGGTGCCGTTGTGGATGCGCAGCAGCGCCAGGCGCCCCAGGAAGGGTGAGGCGTCCAGGTTGGTGACGTGTGCCTGCAGGGGCGCGCCCTCCTCGTAAGAGGGGCCGGGGATCCGCTCGATGATGGTGCGGAAGAGCGGTTCCAGGTTCTCGCTGGCCGGCAGCTCGCCGTCGGCGGGGGCCTCGGTGTCGGCGCGGCGGGCCTTGGCGGAGGCGTAGATGACGGGCACGTCCAGGACGGCGTCGAGGTCGATGTCGGGGTGCTCGTCAGCCAGGTCGCTGGCCAGGGACAGCAGCAGGTCGGTGGACTCGGCCACGACCTCGTCGAGCCGGGAGTCGGGACGGTCCACCTTGTTGACCACGAGGATGACCGGCAGGTTCGCGGCCAGGGCCTTGCGCAGCACGAAGCGGGTCTGGGGCAGGGGTCCCTCGGAGGCGTCGACGAGGAGGACGACGCCGTCGACCATGGACAGCCCGCGCTCGACCTCGCCGCCGAAGTCGGCGTGCCCGGGGGTGTCGATGACGTTGATGGTGATGCCCTCGGGGCAGCCGGCGTCCACGGCGGCGGGCCCCGCGTAGTGGACGGCGGTGTTCTTGGCGAGGATCGTGATGCCCTTCTCGCGCTCCAGCTCGCCGGAGTCCATGACGCGCTCGGCCGTGTTCTCCTCGGTGGCCCGGGCCCCGAAGGCGCCCGCCTCCCAGAGCATGGCGTCGACAAGAGTGGTCTTGCCGTGATCGACGTGGGCGACGATGGCGACGTTACGCAGGTCCTGGCGCACGCTCATAGGGGGCACTTCTTCCGGTGGGGGACGCCGTGGGCCGAACGCCGCTCACGGCATCGGCCACCAGGGGCATGAAACAGGGAAAGATTAGAGGACGCCGGTCCTGACCTGCCATGGTTGGGCCAACACCTCGCCTGTGCGCCCACTCACGCTCACGTCACCGGCGCGTCAGGTCACAGGATCCGTCACAGGAGCACCGTGACAGCCACGATCGCGACGGCGAGCACTCCGGCGACGACGGCGACCAGCCGGTTGAGGCTGCTGGTCACGCCGGCCACCGTGTCGGCCGCCGCGCCTGCCGCTGCGTCAGCCGCCGCATCCGCAGGGTCGCCACGTTGGCTGCGCACCTGCTCGGCATAGGCGGTGATGAGGGCCCCGGCGTCGCCGGCGTCGAGGTTGGTGCGGTGGTTCCCCTCCCCCGTCAGGTACTCCGGGCGCACCACTGCGGCCGGAACCGTCTCGGAGCCCCGAAGCCCGTCGTGTCGCTCCTGCTGCTCGCGCAGCATCTGGCGGCGTCGGAAGGCCTCGGCCATCCCACCGCGGCGGGGTGCGGCCGAGGCTCTGACCTCCACGTCATCGGACGTGATGACGGAAAGTCCCCAGCGGGTGCGGCACATCTCGACCTCGTCCCAGCCCAGCACGTGGGTGCGCCAGGCGTTGCGGATGACGAGGGCCTGAGGGCTCAGGGTGATCTGCGGCGCCCACCACAGCAGCCAGGTGAGGAAGGACAGCAGGCTCGCCCAGACCAGGGCGCTCAGGCCGCGGGCGGGGCCGTCGGCGAGCCCGATCGTCAGGGCCATCGCCGGCGAGGCGACGGCGATGAGGGCGGTCCCGAGGCGGGCCGGCAGGGAGCGGATGACGACGGTGGGTGCGACAGTGGGCACGGGCGCATCATGCCCGCCGTTCACACCTCCGCCGCCTTGTCCGCCGCCTCGTCGCCGTAGAGGTCGATGCCCGCACCGGGCACGGCCCGGATGAGCTCGCGGGTGTAGTCCTGGCGCGGCGAGGCGAAGAGCTCGTCGGCCGCCCCGGCCTCGACGATCCGGCCGTGCTCCATGACGACGACGTCGTCGGCGATCTGGCGCACGACGGCCAGGTCGTGGGTGATGAACAGGTAGGTCAGCTCCAGCTCGGACTGCAGCTCGGACAGCAGGCGCAGGATCTGGGCCTGGACCAGCACGTCGAGGGCAGAGACCGCCTCGTCGAGGACGACGATCTCCGGCTTGAGGGCCAGGGCGCGGGCGATGG
The DNA here is from genome assembly GCF_900637975.1 of Actinomyces viscosus. Classification (NCBI taxonomy): domain Bacteria; kingdom Bacillati; phylum Actinomycetota; class Actinomycetes; order Actinomycetales; family Actinomycetaceae; genus Actinomyces; species Actinomyces viscosus. The sequence goes on from NZ_LR134477.1 coordinate 1,952,209, forward strand.
CGACGCGCTGGCGCTGACCGCCGGAGAGCTCGTGGGGGTAGCGCCGCATGACCGAGCGCGGCAGGGAGACCATGTCGAGCAGCTCGGCGACGCGCTCCTCGCGCTCCTTGGCGGTGCCGATCCGGTGAACCCGCAGCGGCTCCTCGACGACGCGGAAGATCGAGTACATCGGGTCCAGGGAGCCGTAGGGGTTCTGGAAGACCGGCTGCATGATGCGCCGCAGGGCGAAGAGCTCCTTGGGTCCCAGGGTGGACAGGTCGACCCCGTCGTGGAACACCTTGCCGGAGGTGGGGTCGATGAGGTTGAGGATGATGTTGGCGACCGTGGACTTGCCGGACCCGGACTCGCCCACGAGCGCCGTCGTCGTGCCCTTGCGGATGCCGAAGGTGACGTCGTCGACGGCGGTGAGGGTCTTGTCGTTGCCCTTGGCTCCGCGGACCTCGAAGACCTTGGTGAGGTGCTCCACGCGCAGGATCTCCTCGGTGGAGGTCGCCCCGAGGCTGGCGCCCAGGAGCTCGTCGTCGGTGACCTGGATGCCGCGGGCGTGGGCGGACTCGATGCGGCGGGAGGCCAGGGAGGGGGCGGCCTTGACCAGGCGCTGGGTGTAGGGGTGGCGGGGGTCCTGGAGGACCTCGAGGCTCGGCCCGGACTCCACGACGCGGCCGCGGTGCATGACGACGATGTGCTCGGCACGCTCGGCGGCCAGCCCCAGGTCGTGGGTGATGAAGAGCATCGCGGTGCCCAGCTCGCGCACGAGGGTCTGGAGGTGGTCGAGGATGCGCCGCTGGACGGTGACGTCCAGGGCGCTGGTGGGCTCATCGGCGATGAGCAGGTCGGGGCGGGCGGCCAGTCCGATGGCGATGAGGGCGCGCTGGCGCATGCCGCCGGAGAACTCGTGGGGGTACTGCTTGGCCCGTCTGGAGGCCTCGGGAAGGCCCGCCTGCTCCAGCAGGAGGGCCACCTGCTCGTCGACGTCGATGCGCCCGCCGACGGACGGGGCCGGTTTCTCGGTGTCTTTCCCGGCTTCGTCGGCGTGCTCAGTGTGCTCGGCGATGAGGTGGGCGAGGCGGTCGTCGGCGACGCCGGCCAGGCCGTTGGCCCTCAGCGCCTCCTTGACCTGGAAGCCGATGGACCACACGGGGTTGAGGTTGGACATGGGGTCCTGGGGCACCAGGCCGATGGAGGAGCCGCGCAGGGCAGTGAGTTCCTGGGGGCTCAGGTGGGTGATGTCGCGCCCCTGGAAGCGGATCGTGCCGCCGGTGACCCGGCCGGTTCCGGGAAGCAGTCCGATGACGGCGTGGGCCATGGTGGACTTGCCGGAGCCGGACTCCCCCACGATGGCGACGGACTGTCCGGGGTAGAGGGTCAGGCCGGCCTTGCGCACGGCCGGGACGAGTCCGGTCGAGGAGCGGAAGGCGACCTCCAGGTCGGTGATCTCCAGGAGCGGGTCGCTCGCCGCGTCCCAGGAGGCCGCGGGGGTGAAGCCCTTGTCAGAGCGGGCCGGGGCGCTGGCCTGGGTGCTGATCGATGAGGATGCGTTGGTCGGTGTCACTTGCGGGCCTTCGGGTCCAGGGCGTCGCGGACGACGTCGCCGAGCATGATGAAGCCGAGCACGGTCAGGGCCAGTGCGCCGGCGGGGAAGAGCAGGACGCTCGGGTGGCTGTTGAGGGCGTCCTTGGCGGCCGCGATGTCCGCGCCCCAGGAGACGACCGATGCGGGCAGTCCGATGCCCAGGAAGCTCAAGGTGGCCTCCGAGACGATGAAGACGCCGAGCTCGACGGTGGCGGTCACGATGATGGGGGCGGCCGCGTTGGGCATGACGTGGCGCAGCAGCATGGCCATGCGCCCCGAGCCCAGGGCCCGGGAGGCGGTCACGTAGTCCTCGTTCTTGACGCTCATGACCGAGCCTCGCGTGATGCGGGCGATCTGGGGCCAGCCGAACAGGGCCAGGACCAGGATGACGGTGAGGATCGAGCGGTCGTTGCGGAACATCTGCATGACGACGATGGCCGCCAGGACGAAGGGCACGGCGAAGAAGATGTCGGTGACGCGCGAGAGCAGGGCGTCGAAGATCCCGCCGAAGAACCCGGCCAGCGCCCCGACGGCCGAGCCGACGAGGACCACGATGAGGGTGGTGAAGATACCGACGCTCACCGAGGCCCGGGCGCCGTGGACGGTGCGGGCGAAGATGTCGCAGCCCTGGATGTCGAAGCCGAAGGGGTGGGCCCAGGAGGGGCCCTGGTAGGAGTTGACCAGCGTGCAGTACCCGGGGTCCCGCGGGGCGATGAGGCCGGGGACCAGCGAGAACAGCACGGCGACGGCGATGAGCAGTGAGGCCGCCCAGAAGATGGGGCGACGGCGCAGCTGCCTCCAGGCGTCGAGCCAGACGGAGGCGGGGGCGGACTCGTCGGCGACGGCGTCGACGGCGCCCAGGCCGAGCTCGTCGTCCTGGCTGACGAAGCGCTCCTGCCCCGGGCGCGTGGTGGGGGACGTGATGTTCTCAGGCATAGCGGATCCTCGGGTCCAGGGCGGCGTAGAGCAGGTCCACCAGGAGGTTGGAGATGATGAAGACGAGCACGAGCACGGTCGTGAAGGACACGACCATGGGACCGTCGCCGCGGATGATGGCGGAGTAGAGGGTGCCTCCCACGCCCTTGATGTTGAAGATGCCCTCGGTGACGATGGCACCACCCATGAGGGCGCCCAGGTCGGCGCCCAGGAAGGTGACCACCGGGACCAGGGAGTTGCGCAGGACGTGGACGATCATGACGCGGGCCCCGCTCAGGCCCTTGGCGCGGGCGGTGCGCACGTGGTCGGCGGTGAGGTTCTCGGCGACCTCGGTGCGGGTCAGGCGCAGCACGTAGGCGAAGGAGACGGCGCCCAGCACCATGGCCGGCATGAGGAGCTCGGTGAAGCCGGGGCTCTCGCCGGCGGTCACGGGCAGCCACCCCAGGCGGACCCCGATGATGAACTGCAGGACGAAGCCGATGACGAAGGTGGGCACGGCGATGACCACGAGGGAGAGCACCAGGACGGTGGCGTCGAACCAGCCGCCCTTGCGCACCCCGGCGATGAGGCCGAAGCCGATGCCCGCGACGGCCTCGAAGGCCAGGGCCATGAGGGAGAGCTTGATGGTGATCGGGTAGGCCCGCACCAGCACGTCCAGGACGGACTCGGTTCCGCGCAGCGACTGGCCCAGGTCCAGGGTGAGCAGTCCCTTGAGGTAGAGCAGGTACTGCACGATGAAGGGCTTGTCGAGGTGGTAGCTGGCCCTGATCTGCTCGATCACCTCGGGGCTGAGCGAGCGCTGGCCCCCGAGCGCGGCGATGGGGTCGCCCGGCAGGGCGAAGACCATCGCGTAGATGAGCAGCGTGGCCCCGAAGAACACCGGGACCATCTGCAGCAGCCTGCGTGCGACGTAGCGAAGCATGTCTACTTCTTCCTCCCGATCAGAACTTTGAGATGGCCTCGGCCTGCGCCCACAGGCGCCGGGCCTCGTCGGGGTCGTAGGTGAGGACCTCGTTGCCCGGCACCTCGGCGGTCCAGCCCTCGACGGTGGGGGCGGTGAAGTCCTTGGCCGGTGTACGCGTGCCGTAGTAGAGCTTCTCGCAGATGAGGTTGCGGTCGATGGCCCGGCAGATGGCGGCGCGGCGGGCGCGGCCCTCCTCGTCCATCTTCCAGTGCTCGTGGGTGACGTCGATGGCCAGTCCCTGGAAGTAGGCGGCGGGCTTGTTGACGGCGCGGCCCTGGAGCTGCTCGCGGAAGGTGGGCAGGAAGGCGTCGGGGATGGAGTCGGTGATGTCGAGGACGTCAGCCAGCAGGTCGTTGTAGACCGAGTCATAGCTCGTGTACAGCTTGAAGGTAATGCCCTGGTTGGCCACGGTGCGCCCGCCGGCGTAGGCGGGGTTCGGCTCCAGGACGATCCGGCTGTCGTGGTCCCAGGAGACGAGCCGGTAGGGACCGTTGCCCACGGGCTTGGCCCCGTAGGCCTTGGTGTCGGCGAAGGCCGACTCGGGCATCGGGTAGTATGGCCGGCATTAAACAAAGTTTCCTTCTGGGGTTGTGTTGTCGGGTGGTTTTGGGGGTATCGATATAGAATGTGTGTGTGGTTGTTGATGTGACTGCGGAGGAGCGGGATGTTCTTCTGGCGTGGAAGAAACGCGGTGACTCGTTCGTCCTGGTGCGTTTAAAGGCTGAGGCCATTTTGTATGCCTCTCGTGGTGTCGGCACGGGTGTTATCGCTGAGATGGTCGGCCGCAGCCGCAGGACGGTGAGCAACTGGCTGCGCCGCTGGCGGTGCTCCAGGTTGCACTCGGTTGTCACTGGGCACGCCGGCAACGAGAACGCCGCCAAGCTCACCCGCGCCCACAAGGAGCAGCTCAAGCGGATCCTGAGTAGGCCACCGGCCCAGAGCGGGATCAGGGCGGACTTCTGGGACGTACCGGCCCTGCGTGACGTGGTGCGGATCAAGTTCGGCGTGGAGTACGCCTCAGACTCCTCCTACCAGCTGCTCCTGCGCTTCGTGGGGATGAGCTTCAAGCTGCCCGACCCCTTCGACAAGCGCCGCGACGAGGCCGCCGTCACCGAGCGAATGGACCAGGTCCGTCAGGAGGTCGCCGACCTGCTGGCCCGGGGCTGGGAGGTCTACACCGTCGACGAGGTGCGCGTCGAGCACGAGGCCGTCACCCGGCGTATGTGGCTGCCCACCGGCCGTCGGACCAAGATCTATGTCGACCGAGAACGCTCGGCCCAGTCTTTCTTCGGCGCCCTGAGCCTGACCAGCAAGCAGGTGCGCGTCTACCCCATCGAGGGCAACCAGAACGCCGAGCAGGTCACCCTGGCCCTGGCCCGTCTGGTACGCGAGACGGCAAACGACAAGATCGCTGTTGTTCTTGACAACGCCGGCTTCCACCACGCCAAGGCGGTCACTGACCTGTATGAGCCCGGCCAGGCCCTGGAGCGCGTCAGGCCGATCTACCTACCTCCTTACGCGCCCGACCACAACCCAATAGAGCACGTCTGGAACACCGCCAAGAAGAACATCTCAAACATACAACGAGACAACCCCGAGGAAACCTACACCGCATTCACCAGCTACATCACCAGCCGCACCTTCGACTACGACTTCGAGCACCTACCCATCACACCAACCCAAGAAAAGCTTGATTAAAGACCGCCATAGGCGTAGTGGCCCAGGCTGATCTTGAAGTCCGACGCCGGAGCGGTCAGCTCGACCGTGAAGGTGAGGTCATCCACCTTGGCCAGTCCGGTCAGCTCGGAGTCCTCGTCGTAGGAGAAGCCCTTGATCCGCTCGAAGAAGGAGGAGCCGAGCTGGGCGTTGGACAGCAGGGCTCCGAACTTCCAGGCCTTGATGAAGGAGTCGGCGGTCACCGGGCTTCCGTCGGAGAAGGTCCAGCCCGGCTTGAGGGTGATCGTGTAGTGCTGGTTGTCCGTGGTCTCGATGGAGGAGGCGACCTCGTTGATGACGTTGCCGTCCTTGTCATAGCGGACCAGTCCGGCGAAGACCAGGTCGAGGATCCGGCCGCCGTTGGACTCGTTGGTGTTGGTGGGCAGCAGGGAGTTCTGCGGCTCGGCGAGGTTGGACAGGATGACACCGCCGTTGGCGCTGGAGCTGGCCTCCTCGTAGACCGGGGTGCCGGTCCAGTTGAAGTCGACGTTGGAGGCGTTGCGGGAGTACCCGCCGAACCCGTTCTGGTACCACAGCGGGATGCCGGGCAGGTCGGCGAAGAGCTGGGTCTGGGCCTGACGGAAGTACCCGTAGGCGGTCTCGGGATCGGTGGCGGCCGCAGCCTGGGCCAGCAGGTCGTCGAAGGTCTTCGAGGAGTACTGGGTGTCGTTGGCGCTGGCGCCGGTCTGGAAGGTGGCGTTGAGGAAGTTCTCCAGCGAGGGGTAGTCGGCCGACCAGCCGGAGCGGAAGACGCCCAGGAGGGTGTGCTCGGTGATGGCCGAGCGCATCTCGGAGAACTGGGCCACCGGCAGGGGCTCCATCGTGATGCCCAGGACGTTGGAGACCGAGTGGCACACCGCCTCGGCCCAGGTCTTGTGCGGGCCGTCGGAGTTGTAGGCCAGGGTCAGCTTGCCGCTGCCGCTGCCCAGGCCACCTCCACTCGAACTCGATCCGCGCGAGCATCCTGAGGCAAGGAGCAGGCCGAAGGCGGCCGCGCCGAGTCCAAAGCTGCGGCGCGACACTGTCAGAGCGTGGTTCATGCGACCTCCATGGGGCATGGAACTGACGAGGACCGTCATTGGGATATGGGGATGGAGGCGCGCAGGACGCTCGGGCTCCGCCCATGAGCGGAGATCCTACGTCCAACCAGGAAACAGAGTCGACACGTTGGTCACATGTAGGAGAATACGGAAAAATGACCTGCTCAGGCGTGCCAGGCCTGGGCGAGCAGCTCGTAGGAGCGTCGCCTCAGGGCCGGGTCGTGGGCGTAGGTGACCACAAGGATCTCGTCGAGGTCCCAGCGGTCGGCCTGCTCGCGCAGGCGGGCGGCGACGTCGTCGGCCGTTCCCACGAAGGACAGGGACATGGCGGACTCAACGGCCGCCTCCCTGCCCGGCGCATAGGCCCGCCAGGCGTTCGGGTCGGCCGTGGGCGGGTCGAGGGGGCCGGGGCGGTTGCCGACGATGCGGGCGGCAGCGGCCATGGCGGTGCTGAACAGGAGGCGGGCCTCGTCGTCACTGGGGGCCACCATGACGTTGACAGCGGCCGCGACCCGCGCAGCGGCCTGAGTCCCCCGATCCCCCTCCCCCCGGGACTCGACGACGGAGCGGTAGGTGGCGATCGCCGCCTCAGCCTGGACCGGGGCGAAGTGCGAGGCGACGGCGAAGGGCAGTGCGAGCCGTCCGGCGACGCGGGCCCCGTTGACCGAGGAGCCGAGCACCCACACGCCAGGGTGGGTGCCCTCGCCCGGAATGGCCCTCACCCGGGGACCGTCGGCCCCGCCGCCCTGGAGCGCGTCGTCGGGAGCGGCGGCGGCCCCCAGGAGGAGGGAGCCGGGGACCAGGTGGGGCTCCGGGGCGGGCTCGTCGCCCAGGTAGGTGAGGATCTCGAGGATCTCCTCGGCGAAGCGGCGGGGATCGGAGGCTCCTCGGCGCAGTGCGGCGGCCGTGCGCCGGTCCGTGCCCGGGGCGCGCCCCAGCCCCAGGTCGACCCGGCCGGGGTAGAGGGTGGCCAGGGTGCCGATCTGCTCGGCGACGACGAGCGGGGCGTGGTTGGGCAGCATGATCCCGCCGGAGGCGGCACCGAGGCGTTCGGTGGCGGCCAGGACCTGTCCCATGAGGACGATGGTGGCCGATGACAGGTAGGTGGTGGAGCCGTGGTGCTCGGCCAGCCAGTAGCGCTCGTAGCCGGCGGCGTCGGCGGCTCGAGCGAGGGCGATCATGTCGTTGAGGGCGTCGGAGCGGCTGCGACCGGCGCTGACGGGGACCATGTCCATGACGGACAAAACCGGTAGGGCCCGCCTTTCGGGCTGACTCATACCGGCACTCTAACCCGCGCCGACCTGCCCCGATCCGAGCCTTAAGGCCCGCGTGCCCCGCCGAGCGGGGGCTCGGCGGGGCACGCGAAGGACCGGACCTATAAGGTGGATCGGGGTTGGGACCGCTACGGGGCCGGCGCGAGGCCGTCAGCGCAGCCTGCCACCCACAGGCAGCAGGCCGGTGGCGACCAGGGACTTGAGGACGTCACCCACGATGAAGGGGACCAGTCCCATGCTCAGGGCGGCGCTCCAGCTGGCGCCGGTGGCGATCTTCAGCCAGACGACGCCGGGCACGTACACCGAGGCGGAGGCCAGCAGCATGAGGGCGACGCCGGTGGCGACTCGGGAGACCGTCGACCCGGAGCGGCGCGACCACACGGCGGTGGCGCGCCCGGCGATGGCGGCGATGAGGATGTAGCCGACGACGTAGCCGAAGGTGGCCACGACGCCGCCGCTCCAGCCGGCCAGGACCGGGGCGCCGACGGCGGCCAGGACCCCGAGGAGCAGCGCGGACAGGGCGCCGCGGCGCGAGCCGAGGACGGCGCCGACGCCCAGGGCGGCGAAGGTGCCCATGCTGATCGGCACGGGGGTGAAGGGCAGGGGGATGGCGATCTGTCCGACGAGGATCAGGGCGACGGTACCGGCCAGGACCAGGCCCGCCTCACGGACGCGGGCGAGCGCGGGGCTGAGGGCGACGCCGTCGGCAGCAGGAGTGGAGGGTTTTGTGACCATGGCTCAACCCTACGGGTAGCGCCGGCGTCACGAACGACCGGATCCTGCTGAAGCGTCACACCGTCGTTTGTAGGATACCTACAACCAATGAGGGTTCTTCTGGCCGTGCAACCGCGATTGATCGGTGGTTTTCACAGTTGTCACAGGTGCCCGTCGATCCAGGTGAGGATGTCGCCGGTGACCTGGTCCCGGTTGGTCTCGTTGAGGAGCTCGTGGCGGCCGCCCGGGTAGAGGATGACGGAGACCTCCCGCACGCCGGCGCGGCGGTAGAGGGTGGCGGCCCGCTGGACGCCCCGCCCCATGGCGCCGACCGGGTCCCGGTCGCCGGAGGCCAGGAGCATGGGCAGCCCCGCGGGTACCGCGGCAGCATGCGAGACCGTGTTGACGGCGCCCTGCCCGGCCACGAGGTCGTGGAAGAAGCTCGAGGCGCACACGAATCCGCACCAGGGGTCGGCCACGTAGCGGTCGACCTCCTTGGTGTCGCGGCTGATCCAGTCGGCCTCGGTGCGGTTGGGGGCGAAGTGGCGCTGGTAGGGGCCGAAGGCGAGCGCATTGAGCAGCCGGGAGGGGTGGCGCGGGCCCCGCAGCCGGGACTCCCCGGCGCAGATCGCCGTCGCGGGCCGTGTCAGAGCACCGGTCCCCGCACCGGTCCCCAGCAGGATGAGGCCGGCCAGCTCTCCGCCACGGCGCGCGGCCAGGTCCCGGGCCAGGAAGGACCCCCAGGAGTGGCCCATGAGGAAGACGGGGATGCCGGGCCAGGCCCGCCGGGCCGCGTCGAGGACGGTACCCATGTCGGCCACGACCGTGTCCCAGCCATCCTGCTCGGCGACGAAGCCGAAGCCGTCGGGGGCGGCGGTGGCGCCGTGACCGCGGTGGTCCTCAGCCAGGACCGCGTAGCCCTCCTCCACCGCTGAGGCGGCGAAGCGGGCGTAGCGCGAGGCGTGCTCGGCCATGCCGTGGGAGATGAGGATGATGCCCCGGGGGCGGGCGGCGCCGGTCATCTGCGGGTGCGGCGTCACCATGGTGCGGACCCCCGTGCCGTCCTCGGGGGCGTCGGCCACCAGCAGGGAGCCGTCGATGAGCCACTCGGGCAGCCAGATGTGCACGACCAGACGCGTTCCGTCGTCGGCCGTGAGCCGAGTAAGGCTGGTCTGCATCGGGTCCTCCTCAGGCGGCGTCATCAATGGGGTGTCGGTCATGCTCGGGTCGGCATCGGTCATCATTGATCGTGTCGACGGCTGACGATCGGCAGTGACGTCGGGTTCACGGGCTGGCCCCGCAGTCCCCCATCACCCCAGGTAGAAGCCTAGTTGCCCGACGCCGAACCGGCAGCGTTACCGCGAAGTTACCGCGAAGCGAATCGCGGCGATCCCGCGACGGGCGCGCTGCAGGGCCTCCACGGACGGCCATTGATGACTGACTGTGGGGGAGCATCGCCTAATTTCCTGATGGTTTCATGAATTCTCACCACCGGTATCCCGGCCGGCGTCCCCTCGGAGCCACTCCCCCGCCCGAGCATGGTCCGCCCTCGGTCCCACCTGGTCTACGGTGGCCGCCATGGCCGTCCACTCCTTCACCCTCGTTCCCGCCGCCTACGTCTACCTCCTGCGCCCCTCCCCCGCCGCCCCGGCCGCCCGGTCAGGGATGGTGAACGGATCGGCGAGCGGATCGGCGAGCGCCACGACCCAGGTGCTCCTCCAGCTGCGGCGCGGCACCGGGTACATGGACGGGCACTGGGCCTGCGGCGCCTCGGGCCACGTCGAGGCCGCCGAGAGCGTCGTCGAAACGGCCCTGCGCGAGACCCGCGAGGAGCTGGGAGTTCGCGCGGCCGCCGAGGACCTCGCCCCGCTGACGGCGATGCACCGCACCAACGACCTCGGCGGCGCGGCCCTGGAGCAGCGCGTCGACCTGTTCTTCACGCTGCGCACCTGGGTCGGAGCCCCGGCCGTGCGCGAGCCGGCCAAGAACGCCGGGCTGCGCTGGTTCCCGCTGGCCGACCTGCCCGATCCGGTCCCGCCCCATGAGCGCTATGTCCTGGGGCTCCTGGCCGGGGCCCTCGACGGCGGCCGACCGGTACCGCCGATCACCACCTTCGGTTTCGACGCCGGCCAGGACATCGCCCGCTACGGCGTCGCCCTGCCGCACTGAGCTCAGCTCGCGAGGAAGGCCTCGATGGCGGGCAGCTCGCGGCGGGCCTGGGCCAGGCCGGCCTCGAAGGCGGTGACGATGCGGTCGTAGCGCAGCTCGCCGTTGGCGATGGGCATGCGCTCGGGCCGGAAGAGGTAGACGCGCCCCTGGCTGCGCAGCTCCTCGAGCTCGTCGACGGTGCGGTTGTAGTTCTCGGGCCGGTCGATGACGGCCTGGACGAGAGCCGGGTAACGCGGGTAGAGCCGCTGAAGGACCTCGACCTCGTGGCGTCGCATGGGCGGTTTGCGGTATCCCTCGGGGCGGGTCATGACCACGAGGAGCTTGTCGTAGCCGTCGGCGCGGGCGGCGTCGACGGCGAATCCTCCGGTGGGCCCCACGGCTCCGTCCACGTAGGGGGCGCCGTCGACCTCGACCATGGGCATGAGCACCGGCATCGACGACGAGGCCCGGGCGCGCACCAGCAGGTCAGCCATGGTGGGCATGTCCTCCAGTCCCCAGTAGACCTCCTCGCCGGTGTCGCAGCGGAAGGCGCCCAGGCGAACGGTGGCGGGCGAGGCGGTGAAGGTGTCCCAGTCGAAGGGGATGGACTCGTCCGGCGCGGAGGTGTGCAGGTAGATGTGCTCGGAGTTGAAGTAGCCCTTGCCGGTGACGAAGCTGCCCCAGCCGCCGGCCTTGGGGTCGGTGGTCAGTCCCAGGTAGGCCTCGCGGGTGCGCCAGGTGTCCCGGGAGACGAAGTTGCAGGTGTTCGTGCAACCGGCGGAGATGCCGCCGACCCAGGGGAAGGAGAGCCCGGCCTCCAGCATGACGCGCACCAGCCCGGCCGTGTAGGCCCCGCGCATGCCGCCACTCTCGAAGACGAGGGCGACGTCGTCGGGCCCGTGGGTGACGGGGGCGGGCCGGTGGTTCGGGTCGGTGACGGGGACGGGACGCGAGCTCACGCCCGGGAGCCTATGGGCTCGATGAGGGGTTCGCACGGGTGATTCCCGCCCCATGTCTGCCAGGCGGTCGGGAGAGTAGCGTGAGGCCATGAGCACCTCGAGCGCACCGCGCATTCTTGAGCCGATGACCTTCGGTGGGCTGAGAGCCCGCAACCGCCTGTGGCTGCCGCCCATGTGCATGTACACGGTCGAGGCGCAGGACGGCGTCGTCACCGACTGGCACGTGACCCACTACGCCAGCCGTGCGGTGGGCGGGTTCGGAACGGTCATCGTGGAGGCGACGGCCGTGACGCCCGAGGGGCGCCTGTCCCCCAACGACCTGGGGCTGTGGTCGGACGAGCAGGTCGCCGGCCAGCGCCGTCTGGTCGAGGCGATCCACGCCGGCGGGGCGATCGCCGGTATCCAGATCGGGCACGGCGGTCGCAAGTCGGGCACGCCCCCGTGGCGACCCGATGTCAGTGGGGCCCGCTCGGGGACCCTGGAGGGCTGGGAGCTGCTGGCCCCCAGCGCGATCCCCTACCCCGAGCACGCGGTTCCCACCGAGCTGGACGAGGCCGGGATCGACCGGCTGGTGGAGGCTTTTGCCGCGGCCGCGCGCCGCGCCGTCGAGGCCGGGTACGACGTCGTCGAGATCCACGGCGCCCACGGCTACCTCATTCACGAGTTCCGCTCGCCCCTGTCCAACCAGCGCACCGACTCCTACGGCGGCAGTACTGAGAACCGTCAGCGCTTCCCGCTTCAGGTGGTGCGGGCCGTGCGCGAGGCCATCGGGCCGGACACGGTGCTGGACATCCGCCTGTCGGCCTCGGACTGGGCCGACGGCGGCGTCACCGGCGAGGAGACCACGGCCTTCAGCCGCGAGCTGGTGGAGGCCGGGGTCAAGGTCCTGCACATCTCCAGCGGCGGCAACGTGCCCGCCGCGGTCCCGGTGGGGCCCGGTTATCAGCTGCCGCTGGCCCAGCAGGTCAAGGAGGCGGTGGCCGGCACCGGCGTCCCGGTGGTGGGTGTGGGGCTCATCGAGGAGGCGGCGCAGGCCGAGCAGGCGCTCGTGACCGGCCAGGTCGACGCCGTCGCCGTGGGCCGTGCCGCTCTGCGCGACCCCTACCTGCCGCTGCGCTGGGCTGCGGATCTGGGGGCGCGCGCCTGGGACGAGGCCCCTTGGCCCATCCAGTACTGGCGCGGCACCTGGCACTGAGCCGGAGGTTCTCGCGGACGCACCTTAGACCTCCCGAACAACCCCACAGGATCAGCCGTAGGGGCCTATGGTGCGTCCGCGTCGAGGTAGAGCCAGCGGCCGGCCCGGCGGGTGAAGCGGGAGCGCTCGCGGAGGGCGTCGGCCACGACTCCTCCTCGCCCGTCCCCGGTGCGGTAGGCGGCGGTGAACTCCACGATGCCGGTCTCGTCGTCGGTTCCGCCTCCGGCGGTCTCGTGAATGGTCAGGCCGGTCCAGCGCGTGCCGGGGTGGCAGTAGGGGCCCTCGGGCCGGGTGCGCGGGTGCCAGGTGCGGAAGAGGTAGTCCTCGTCGCCGACGACGAAGGCCGTGTAGCGCGAGCGCATGAGGGCCTCGGCGGTGGGTGCCGGGGCGCCGTCGTGGAGGGGCTCGCAGCACTGGCCGTAGGTGCGTCCGCTGCCGCAGGGGCAGGGTGCGGCGGTGCGCACGCCCGCGGCGCGGATCGGCGAGTCCGGCTGGGCGCGGCGCCCCGCCTGCTGGCCGGCCATGCTCAGGCCCCCAGCCAGTAGGCGTGCAGGGCCCGGGCGAGCCAGGGGCCGTCCTTGACTCCGGCCATCTCGCGGGCCGAGTGCATGCTCAGCAGGGGCACGCCGACGTCGACGGTGGTGATCCCCAGCCGGGTGGCGGTGATGGGGCCGATGGTGGAGCCGCAGGGGACGGCGTTGTTGGAGACGAAGTCCTGGCTGGGCACGCCCGCGGCGGCGCAGGCCCGCGCCCAGGTCGCGGCCCCGACGGCGTCGGTGGCGTAGCGCTGCTGGGCGTTGATCTTGAGCAGGGGGCCGTGGTTGATGAGCGGTTGGACGGCCGGGTCGTGCAGGTGGGCGTGGGCGGGGTGGACGCTGTGCCCGGCGTCGGCGTTCACGCAGGTCGAGCGCGCCAGGAGGGCCTCGACGTCGTCGCCGCCGGCCCCCAGGGTGCGGGCGAGGCGCCGAAGAAGGGACTCGAGGAAGGGACCGCCCGCGCCGGAGCGGGTGGCCGACCCGACCTCCTCGTGGTCGAAGGCGACCAGGATGACGGGCTCGGCCGGCTCGGCCCCCGCGGCCGCGAGCGCCTCAAGGGCCACCAGCCCGGCGTGGACGGAGGAGAGGTTGTCCAGGCGGGAGGAGGCCAGGAACTCACTGTCCCGGCCGAAGCGGGCGGGGGCCTGGGTGGGGTAGGTCAGGACGTCGTGGCCGGCGAGGTCGGCCGGGTCGATGCCGGCGAGCTCGCACAGGTAGGTCTCGACGGCGTCGGGGGCGGAGTCGGGGCCGGCCAGCGACCACAGGGGCAGCAGGTGGGTCTGGCGGTCCAGGCGGAGGGTGTCGTTGACGCTGCGGTCCAGGTGCGGGGCGATCTGGGCGACGCGGGCGATGGGGCCGGTGCGCACGAGGTGGACGGCGCCGTCGCGGGTGGTCAGGCGCCCGGCCAGGCCCAGCTCGCGGTCGAGGAGGGAGGCGAGCAGGGGGCCGCCGTAGACCTCGGCGTTGATGAGCTGCCAGCCCGAGCGGACGAGGGCGGCGTCGGGCTTGAGCTTGAGGGCCGGGGAGTCGGTGTGGGCGCCGACGACGCGCAGGCCCGCTCCCGGCGCCAGGGCCTCGGGCAGGGCCCAGGCGGCGAGCGCGCCGTCGCGGATGACGTAGCCGCGCCGGGGCGGGCCGGTCTGCCAGGAGACGGTCTCCTCGGCGCGGGTGAAGCCGGCCGCCTCCAGGCGTCGGGCGGCCTCGGCGGCGGCGTGGTAGGAGCTGGGCGAGGCGGTCACGAAGTCGATGAGCGAGTCGGTGTAGGCGTCCTCGTCGCGCAGGATCGCACCGGCGTCACCAGTGGACCCGTCGAGGAAGGGGGGTGCTGGAGGGCGGGCCGGACGGGATGCTTGCGGGTGTGCTGGCGGCATCGGTCATGACCCCAGTCTTTCACTGCAGCACCCCGTATCCTGGTCAGCCGCCGTGAACAACACCTGCCGCACGGTAGGGCGGGTAGGGCAGAATCGGCGTGTGCGCATCTCTCAGCCGGTTATCCCGCCCGCCTCGTCCACGCCCGTGCGCGCCGTCCTGCTCGATGCCGACGGCGTCCTTCAGCTCATCGGCACCCCGTGGGACGAGGCACTGACCCGCGGCGGCGGCCCCGCCTTCGCCCAGGCCGTCATCGATGGTGAGGCCGATGCCCTGGCGGGCCGGGAGACCCTCACCGATCTGCTGGAGCGGGTGGTGGAGACTCTGGGGCTCGATCTGAGGGCATCGGATCTGCTTGAGATGTGGCACCGGGCCACGCCCGACCCGCTGGCATGGCAGCTGGTGGGAGACCTGCGCTCGGCAGGCTACACGACGGTGCTGGCCACCAACCAGCAGTGGGAGCGCCGGGCCTGGATGCGCGAGCACCTGGGCTACGACGGCCTGTGCGACATCGACGGCTACTCGTGCACCCTGGGGGTGGCCAAGCCGGACGCCGCCTACTTCCACCGCCTGCTGGAGCTCGCCGGCGTCGGGGCCGGCCAGGCTCTGTTCGTCGACGACAGCGCCACCAATATCGCCGGGGCCCAGGAGGTGGGATTGCGCACGATCCACCACCCGGCCGACGCCGGCGGCGAGCTGCTGCGCCGCGAGGTCGTCCAGGCCCTGGCACAGGCCGCCGCTCCTCCGCGAGGATGAGTCGACAGTCCCCCGTTCCTCCTTTTGGAACTTGCCTGACCGGCGCGGGCGGGGAAGACTCCCCCTGACACCAGTGATCAGGGAAGGACACCTCATGGCAGGAACGACGGCGGACGGCCGGGCCCCCGAGACCACCTTCGCTACTGCTTCCCCCGCCTCGGCAACGTCCTCCAAGCCCCCGGCGGGCCCGCCCGCTTCCGGCGCCCGCCGAGCCCCCGAGGTCTTCCTGCGCCTCATCACCGCGATCCACTCCGTCCTGCCGGGCTTCGTGCGCCGCCGGCTGCCAGTGACCTTCATCGGCTACGCGATCATCAACGGCTCCGCCTTCATCCTGGACATCATCTGCCTACGGATCTTCAACGACCACCTCCACTGGTGGTTCCCGATGGCAGTGACAGTCGGCTACGCGATCGCGGGCGTCTACTCCTTCCTGCTCAACCGGTGGCTGAACTTCCAGTCCCACGGGCACGTCGTCGAGCAGGGGGCGGGCTACACGGTGGGCCTTGTCAGCCAGTACGTCGTCTTCATCCTGGGGCTGTCAACGCTGCTGCACTGGCTCGGGATGAATGCAACACTGGCTCGCGTCATCTCGGCCTGCTGCGAGGGCATCTACCTCTACGTGTTCATTCGCCTGTGGGTGTTCCGGGGGACCCCGGAGCCCAAGAGGGCGCACCGCTGAGGAGCAGCGAGGAGCCGCAGGGCGCTCACCAGTGGGCGCGGGTCGTCTCCGTAGGCCCGTCGAGCTCGGTGAAGCCGGCGTCGGTGACGTGGACGGGCCGAGTGGTAGAGACCCACTGCTCCCGACTGGGCACGACGACGCGCACCCGGTAGCCGTCCTCGGCCCAGGCCCGCCGCACGGAGGAGGGCATGGCCGGACTCTCCCAGGCCAGCTGGGCGGCGTGACCGCACTGGGCGGCGAGCTTGCCCGAGGTCATCTCGTGCAGGGGCGTGACCTCGATCGTCACGAACGCCCCGGTGGAGACCGACGACGCCATCAGCGCGATCTCGCTGGCCGCGTCCGGGTCCTTCTCGACGCGCGAGGTGATCGCGGCCGGCGGCGGGGGCAGCTCGTCACCGGCCGGGAAGTGGGTGCCCTCCACCTGGGTCTTGGCCAGGGCACCGGGCAGGGGGCGCACCGGTCCAGGGACGAAGACGCGCGCTGCCGCCCGTCCCCAGCCGGCCGGGCCGTCCTGGGTGACCGTGACGCCGTCGATGGCCTGGACCTCCTCCCAGCGCTTACCGCGAGCGCGGCGCACGAGCTTGCGGATGCGTCCGTCACGCCAGTAGTCGACGGCTGGGCCCCACGGCCCGCCGGGGGCGGAGGCGGGCGCGGCCAGGAGGGCGACGACGGCGCGGGCGGCGGCCTCAGCGACGTCGATGCGCCGCGGCGGGTGAACCTTGTCGTAACGCACGGCGATCTGCATACCCCAGGGCACCTCGTGATCCGGGTGCCCGGACAAGGAGGGCGGCTGCGGCCAGGAGGCTGCTGAGGAGGAGGTGGACAGTGAGGGAGAGGCTACGGAGTGCGGCACGAGCAGGAGCCTACGACCTCGCCCCCGCTCGCGTCAGAGGCCGAGGCCGCAGCCCGGCCGACCCGCCGGGCGGCACACTATCGGAGGAGGGGAAGACCGCCTTTTCCCACCATGTGGCGGATATGCGAGGCGGTGAAGATCCTCCTGCGGCAGGAGAGGGATCGTGGGACGAGTCGCTTAAATTATCACCATGCAACCACCTGTTCCCCCTACCGCCCCTGGCCCCTCCGGGCCTGCGCCGTCGACCGGGACCCCCACTCGGCCTCGGATCCTCAACGGCGCGACCGTTCACGGCATTGCCGGAACCAACCGACTACGCCATCCCGCGGAGATCCCGCTGCTCATCGCCGCAGTCCTCACCACGTTGATGGGCTACGGGATATGGTTCATGGTCATCAGCTGGCTGGCCGGCTCCTCCGAGGCCACCGGCCTGGAGGCCGAGGTCCGCAACCAGCTCCTGGACGGTGACACCCTGTATCAGGTACTGCTGGTGATCCCCCTCACACCCCTCCTCGTATGGATCGCCCGCGCCATCATGTACGCCCAGCTGCGGGCGAGCTCAGCGCAGATGTCCCCCACCCAGTTCCCGGAAGGGTACCGGATGGTCGTCGAGGCAGCCCGGGAGTTCGGACTGCGACGAGTCCCCGACGCCTACGTGGTGCTGGGCAACGGCCAGATCAACGCTTTCGCCTCCGGCCACGGATTCCGACGCTTCGTGGCCGTCTACTCCGACCTGTTCGAGATCGGCGGTCGAGCCCGCGACCCCGAGGCGCTGCGCTTCATCATCAACCACGAGGTCGGCCACATCGCCGCCGGTCACGTCTCCTACTTCCGTCTCATCTTCTCCCATCTGGCCGGCTACGTCCCCTTGCTGGGGCAGGCCCTCTCGCGGGCCCAGGAGTACACGGCGGACAACCACGGCTACGCCAGCTCACCTCAGGGCGTGTCCGGAGCCATGGGTGTTCTTACCGGCGGCAAGTACCTGGGGGCCGAGGTCAATACCCATGCCCTGGCCGATCGCGCCACGCGCGAGAAGGGGTTCTGGCTCCACCTGAGCAACTGGCTCTCCAGCCACCCGATCAACACCTGGCGCGCCCACGCCCTGCGCGACCGCAGCCGCCCCGGGCGGATCATGATCCGCCCGCCGGAGTCGACCGCCTGGTTCCCGCCGTCGGCTCCCAGTGGCAGCGGCTGGTCCGACTCCTGGCCGACGCCGGAGCAGGTGCTCTCGGTGCTGGACTCCACCACCACGAGTGTGCCCAGCGAGGAGCAGTTCGGCCGCTACCCGGGCATGAGCTACGAGACTCCCCGCAACGAGCTGCGCTGGGCCTCCCCGGTCCCGGTCCCCGCTGGACCGGCCGGTCCGACGGCGTCCGAGGGTACCTACTCCGCTAAGACCCCGGCGGGACCACAGCAGCCCGCCTCGTACGGAGACACCCCGCCGGCAGGGCAGGAGGACAGGATCATGGGCGGCTCCGGAACAGCTCCCCTGAGCCTGCAAGGCCCGCAGGATCCGCGCCCCGACCTCGACCAGGGCTGAGATCGTCTGAGCACCGGCAGGCACCTGCCAGCACAACGACGGCACCGGTCGGGTGAACGCGAGGGCTCACCCGACCGGCTCCTTCAGTGTCTTAGCCATCCCGTGCCGACCCGTGCCGACCCGCGGTACGCCCAGGTCCTTCGGTCCCCAGGTATCAGCGCGGGGCGACGGCACTGGCGGCCGCTGTGAAGGAGGACAGGGCTCCGCGCAGGTCGGCGGCGCCGTCGGCGACGTTGATGGCCTGGCAGCGGGCGGCGAGATCATCGAGCTCGGCCAGGCGATGACCGACGGACTCGACCACGCCGGAGGCGGCCGCGGACAGCTCGGCCGCGGCGGCGGGCAGGGCGGGGTCGGTCGAGGCGGGTGAACCGGTCCACAGCATGAGGAGCTGGTTGGGAATCGTCATCATGCGGCTGGCCTCGCCGATGTAGGCGACCGCCTGAGCCGCGAGCGTGTGGTGCGCGTGGGCCTGGCGCTCCATCTCGGCGATACCGTCGTTGAGGGACTCGATGAGGTCGGGGATGGCCTCGGCCGAGTACTGCGGGTCGCCGACGCCGTCGATGAGCTCAACGGTGAACAGCGAGGTGATGGTGGCGTGCAGGCGGGCCAGGGCGATGCGGAAACGGGTCCGGGCGCCGTTGGTGTCGAGCTGGGCCAGGGTGTCGACGAGCCGGGCGACCAGCGGCCTGACGAGTCCCTGCATCTGGATCCACAGGTCCAGCAGGTCGGCCAGGGGCTTGACCCGGGGGTCGGAACGGTCCAGGGCGGCGATCCGCTCGGGGCTCAGGCGCGGGTCCTCCAGGGTCCGGGTCAGGCCCTTGCCTGCGGCCTTGAGCGAGGCGGACAGCTCGGCGAGCTGCTGCTGGCCGGCCATCCAGGAGTCGAGTCCGGCGGCGATGGTGGTGACCGAGTCGAGCATGACGCGCAGGTTCCCGGTGGCTCCGGGGCGCACCGGGATGCCCTCGGAGAGCTGCTCGCGACGCGCCACCTCCGCGGGCAGGGCCGCGTTCTGGAACTCCTCGTAGGAGGACAGGCCCGCTCCGGCCAGCAGCTCGGCGATGCGACCGAGCCCCTGCTCGGCCGCCGCCCGGCGGTTGGCGCCGTTGGTGATGGCCCGGTCCTCGACGGCCCGGGCATCACGGTAGATGGCGCAGGCGGTGTCGAACAGGTCGGTGCACACCGGTCGGGTACGCACCGAGAGGTAGCCGCCGTCGGACAGCGGGGTGACGGTGGCGAAGACGTCGTACTCGCTGCCGTCGGCGGCGAGGTTGCGTACGTAGGCGGCGAAGGGGCTGCCGGTCTTGAGGGTGTCCCACATGGCCTTGAAGGCGCCGCCGGGCATCTCCGGGTGGCGGATGATGTTGTGCGGGGCGCCGGAGAGCTCGTCGCGTCGGTACCGGGAGAGCTCGATGAACACGTTGCTGGAGTGGCGGATGACGCCGCGCGCGTCAGTGGTGGAGAAGAAGAGCTGGTCCACGCCCACCTCGTGGGTGGCTCCGGTGACCTGTGGCATAGTCAAGTGCTCCTTGAAGAGATCGGGGCGCGACGGCGGCCGGCGTGGCGAGACGGGTGATCCTCGCCTTCCGCCCGCTGATTGACGGTTGGACGGCTGAACAATACACCCCGTTTCAGAGACGGGATCTGAAAATTCGCCGTAACTGACCGACTACACGGACATTCCACCCATTCGCCCGAGATGTGCATCTTTTCACTGATCACAACACGACATCTCACGACAGCATCTCAAGATCCCCGGCCATGTTCCCACACAGCACCGCTCCAGAGGCCGCAACCAACAGTAATGAACGCCGAGAAGCGGCGGCCGCGCAACCCGGAGGAAAAACAGTAGAGCCGCTTATACGTATAAAAACGCCGCGAGAGATGGCATCAACAGTGTCACGCTAAAACCTTACGCAGACAATCTCATGAAAACAGAACAAATACATCGAGTGACTTCCCAGGAAACTCTCAGTTATATTGAAGTGCACCCACAGGGGCGGCGGGTTACATTGTGTCCGCCGCCGGACGGAACTGGTCGCGAGGGTTGGGGAGCCCAGTGACCGATCAGTTTTCGAGGCCGCTCGGGTTGATAGGGAGCCCGATGCGAGCCGCTCCGGCGAAGGAGGGTGAGTCCCCCTGGAGTTATGGGAATCCAGGGCGATGCCACCCTCAACGACAGGGGTCTGTGGGACCCGGACTGATATCCGGGCCCACAGACCACGTCGCCACCGGACAGGTTCACCGCCGTCTTCACCACCGTCCCGACATCATGAGGCAATCTCATCCCCATACCGTCGCGTCGCTCCTTTTCGTTCCCTGACCGCACCGGCCGATCAAGACGACGTCGAGGCGATGTCAAGGCAATATCGGCACGCCCTCGATCTGTATAACCTTCCCCGGCCCGTCAGAGGGAAGAAGCTTGCGCGTCCCCCAAAGCGCCTGCGTTCCGGTTTATCGGATGAAGCGGGGCAGCAGGCGTACGCCGACCACCATGACGATGAGTTCCACCAGGGTCTGAGTGACGACGACGATCGGCGCTATTCCCATGGAATCGGGAAGAGCCAGGGCGAGCGGGAGAACCACCAGCGAGTTGCGGGTGGTCGCGGAGAAGGCCAGGGCCACGCGCTCCCGGCGCCCCTGGCGAGCCAGGCGTCCGACGACGTCGCCGGCCACCGGCATGAGGACGGCGAAGGCCACGAAGAGAGGAACCACTCGGGCCACGACGTCGGGACGGGAGACGACCTGGGGAACCTGCGAGGCGACGACGAGCCCCAGGGTCGCCATCATGAGCGGAACCATGAGGGACGTCGCCGTCGTAGCAACCACCCTGGAGCAGCGTGCCATCACGGCCGACCCCTCGGTCGCCCGCTGAGTCAGCACTGACAGGCCCAGCGGCAGCGCGATCATGACGAGGAAGGCCTGCGCAAAGGGCCACCAGCTGATGCCACCGCTGTGAGACCCCGGCGAGCCGGTGGCGAGCGCGATCCACAAGGGCAGGACGAGGACCTGGACGACCATGAGCACCGGCGAGGCCGCCAGGGTGCGCGACCAGGCGCCACCGGCCAGGCGGGTGAAGACCATGACGTAGTCGACGCAGGGCGCCAGGAGCACCAGGAGGGTGCCGACCAGCAGGCCCGGCTCATCGGCCACCAGCCGGGACAGGGGCAGCACCACCGCCGGCACGACGAGGAAGTTGACCACCAGGAGCGCCGCCATGAACCGGGCGTCGGCGAAGGCGGCCCGCAGGCGGGTGAAGGGCACGCCGAGGAAGGTGGCGTAGAGCAGTGCGGCCAGGACCGGAGTGATCGCCGCCTCAAGGGCTCCTCGCGCCGCGGGCGCCGCCAGTCCCACTGCGGCTCCACCCGCGAGCGCACTCAGGTAGAGGGCCACCTGATGGCGCTCCATCCAGGCGACCACGCGCGGCGCCTCGTCAGAACTGCCCATGATGACACCGTATCGCGGTCGGCCGGAGGGCTCCGGCCGACCGCGACGGTCAGTGGGGCGACGGCGACCCGGTGACGAGGCGCCGGGGCGCGACCGTCGTCGGGCGGCTAGTCCTCCAGGGAGTAGCCCGTCACCGGGCCGGAGGTGTTGGGCTGCCAGCCCAGCGCCGGGGCGACGTGCTCGGCGAAGGCCTGGAGGATGTGGAGGTTGAAGTCCACGCCGAGCTGGCTGGGGATGGTGAGCATGACGGTGTCGGCGGCGTGGAGCGCCTCGTCCTGGGCCAGCTGCTCGATGAGGACGTCGGGCTCGGCGGCGTAGGTGCGTCCGAAGGTCGACTGCAGGCCGTCGATGATGCCGATCTGGTCGTGGGAGTCCTCGCCGCGCAGGGCGAAGAACTTGCGGTCGACGTCGGAGACGATCGGGAAGATGGAGCGCGAGACGCTCACGCGCGGGGCCCAGTCGTGGCCGGCCTCCTTCCAGGTCTCGCGGTAGCGGCGGATCTGCTCGGCCTGGAGGTGGGAGAAGCCCTCGCCGGTGGCCTCGGTCAGGAGGGTCGAGCTCATGAGGTTCAGGCCCTGGCGAGCCGTCCACTCGGCGGTCTCACGCGAGCCGGCGCCCCACCAGATACGACGGTCCACGCCGGGGGCGTGCGGCTCGATGCGCAGGCGGGAGCTCGCGCCGGGGGCCATGCCGCCGGAGGTGTCGAGGTCGGCCTGCGGGACGCCCCGGACGGCGTCGAGGAACTGGGTGGTGTGGGCGCGGGCTACGTCGGCTCCGCGCGGGTCGGCGCTGCCGACGTAGCCGAAGGTCTCCCAGCCGCGTCGGGCCTGCTCCGGGGAGCCGCGGGAGATGCCGATGGCGATGCGCTGATCGGTGAGCAGGTCGAGGGCGGCGACCTCCTCGGCCAGGTAGAGCGGGTTCTCGTAGCGCATGTCGATGACGCCGGTACCGACCTCGATGCGCTTGGTGCGGGCGCCGGCCGCGGAGAGCAGCGGGATGGGGGCGGCGGCCTGGCGGGCGTAGTGGTGGACGCGCCAGTAGGCGCCGTTGACGCCGATCTCGTCGGCGCCGACCGCGATCTCGACGGCGTCCTTGAGCGCCTGGCCGGCGTCGGGGTCGCCTGGGCCGCGACCGTGTCCATAGTGTCCGAAGCTGAGGAACCCGAATGCTTTCATGCAATCTTCAACTACGAGAGTTCTCGGATCATTCCATTCGGCCGAGCGAGCCGCGTCACCTCCGGGAGACTTTTACCCGGGCGCCCAGAACCAAGCACCACCATCTCAGGGCCACTACCTGTGCAGATGCCGCGAGACTCGAGAGGAGCACTTCAGGCGACCACCTAAAAGTCGCCATTCGTGACAGATTGGGTCGCCTTCCCGATCAGCAGCCTGCCCCGACTGCACTCAGCCGACGTGGAAGTACCGGGCCACCAGGTCCTCGACCTGAATCCGGGCATCGGCGATCTCCTCACGCAGGTCGGCGTCACCCAGGGCCACGAGCCCGGCGGCCCAGGAGTCGATGAGCGCCGGCGGGAAGACCCCGAGGTCCTCGTAGTCCTCGCGCTGGGCGAGCAGGCGCTCGGCCGCCTGGGCGCAGGAGACCGGCAGCTGGTCGAGTCCCTCGACCTTGGAGGCGTCCCCGCTGACGTAGTGCTCGCCCGCGTACTCCAGCATGCCCGGCCCGGTCAGCCCGATCCTCGCCGCGACGGTGATCCCGGCCAGCAGCAGGTGGATGGCGGCACTGCCGTCCGGGGAGCGCAGCTCCACGGTCTGGGAGTCGCCCGGCAGCTCGCCCACGGGCTCGGCACCGGGGTTGGCGTCGCGGAACATGCGGTCGTCGAGGTTCTGCCAGCCCAGCGGCACCCGCACGAGGACCGAGCGGTTGCGGTCGCCCCAGCAGATCGCTGTCGGCGCCTCCTGGTGGGGCACCAGCCGCAGGAAGGAGACGGGCACGGTGTTGCCGAAGGCAGTCAGTGAGGCAGCGTGGGACAGGTAGCCGCCGATGACGCGGCGGGCGGCATCGGTCAGGGAGGAGCCGTCGGAGAACTGGTTGACGCCGTCCTTCATGAGGCGGGTGTGGAAGTGCATGCCGGAGCCGGCCTGGCCGACGGCGATCTTCGGGGAGAAGGAGGCCTCGATGCCGTGGGCGTGGGCGACCTCGCGCACCACCCACTTGGCCAGGACCATCTGGTCGGCGGCCCGGGAGACGTCGGTGGGCAGGAACTCGATCTCCTGCTGGACGATCTGGCGCCCGTCGGCCACGAAGTTGCCGACCTCGGCGTGGGCGTACTTGACCGCGCAGCCCATGCGCACCAGGTGGCCGAGCGCCTCGCTGCGGACCTTCGACCACTTCGAGAAGGGGGGAGGCCTCGTGGTAGCCGCGCTGCTCCTCGACGCCGAAGAGCTCGTCGACCTCGGAGAAGAGGTAGTACTCAAGCTCGCCCAGCGCCTCGAGCCGGCAGCCGGTCTCGGCCTCAAGGGCCTCCTGGGCGCGGCGCAGGACCTGCTGCGGGGCGCTGGCCATCGGGTTGCCCTCGACGTCGTAGAAGCCGCACATGATGTCCAGGGTGGGCCGGTCGGTGAAGGGGTTGAGGTAGGCGGTGCGCAGCTGCGGGACCACGTAGAGGTCGGAGCTGGTGGCCTCGACGACGTCGAACAGGGAGGACCCGTCGACCCGCTCCCCCATGGTGAGGATCCGGTCCAGGTGCGCGGCGGACTGGATCGCGAAGTTCAGCTCCTTGAGCCGCCCGTCTCCGCCGACGTAGCGCAGGTTGAGCATCGTGATGCCCTGCTCGGCGACGAAGCGGATGATGTCGGCGCGCGTGAAGTCCTCGGCCGGCTTGCCCAGGGCCTGGACCAAGGGGTTCGGGTTGAGTGCGACCGTGTCGGTGGACAGCGCGGCGGAAGGCACGGGGGTGTGCTCGGACGGCATGGAGGCTCCTCTGGGGAAGGGCGGACGAGTCGCGGCCGCCGCGGGCTCGCACGACGACGACGTCGGACCGGCGGCGGGGCGGCCCTGATTCTGTCAGGAAGGCCTGACCCGCACCAGCCCCGCGAAAACCGGGTAAACCACGACGGCGGGACAGCGGAACGCCTCAAACAGATATGCCCTCAACAGACATACTCCTGAATCGGGCATATACTCATCCTCATGTCACTGTCCTCGTCTGCCTTCTGGATCCTCACCTCACTGGCGAACGGTCGCCGGCACGGCTACCAGATCCTGCGCGAGGCGGCGCTGATCTCCGACGGCACCGCCCGACTGAAGCCGACCACCCTGTACGCGACCCTCGAGCGCCTGGAGGCCAAGGACCTCATCCACGCCGACGGCCAGGAGGTCGTGGACGGAAGGGTGAGGCGCTACTACCGCATCACCGATACCGGCATCGACCTGCTGACTGCCGAGACGCAGGCGCTGGAGCGCTCCGCGAGGGCCGCTCGGGCCAGTCTGAGCGCCGCGCGCCCCGGCCGCAGAACGCGCGTTGGGCGGTGACCTGAGATGGTGGAGGAGCAGCACTACCGACGTCTCATCCGGTGGTACCCGAGGAGCTGGCGGGCGCGTCACGGCGAGGCCCTGCTCGGCGTCATGCTGGACGAGGCCGAGGCCGTAGGGCGCAGCCGCCCCTCGACCGGCCAGCGTTGGTCGGCCTTCGTCCACGGGATGGGGACCAGGCTGGGAGCGTGGGCCGCTCTGTGGTGCGGTGTGGCCGGCATCCTGCTGAGCCTGGCCGGTCTCGCCTGCTTCTTCATCGCGGCCGTCATGGAGAGCGGGCAGGACAATGACACGGTCTTCAGCTGGCTGTATACGGCCCTGTCGATCATGCCCGGGGCCTTGGTAGTCCCCGGCTACCTGGGACTGGTACGTGAGCGCGGCCTGCTGCCGGCGCCTCACGCCTTCGTCGCGGCAGTGGTGGCGGCCCTGACCTGCGTGGTGGCGACGGTGGCGTACTTCGCGTGGACGGTCGCCTTCGAGGCCGCCGACGCCGGCGCTCCCGTTCCGCTCCTCGGCCGACTGAGCACACCCCTGCTGGTGGCCTGCGGCATCGTGGGGACGATCGCCGTGGCGGTCATCGTCGACGGCGTCCTGAGCATCACGACACGGATGCACGCGGTGCCCCGCGCTGCGATCGCCACCGTCACGGGGATTCCCGCAGGGGCGGGGACCATCCTCATCATGTGGATTCCGGCCTCGATCTTCGGCGCCTCCGCTGTGCTCATCATCCTGTCCCTCATCATCAGACGGCCAGGACGCCGGCGGCCACCAGCACCAACGGTATTGCGCCCCTCCCACCCTCCTCTTCATGCCGGCGTTCCGGAGCACCCGGGATCGCGAGCCCCTCAGGCGGAGAACCGGACCTCCGGCGGCCCTCCTCCCGCCCCTGCCCAGGACGCCGTCGGCCATGCGGAAAGCACCATGGGTGGCCGTTTCGGGCCCGGATTGGCCGCCGCACAGCTCTGTGGTGCGGCATTCTGGCGGTCGTAACCTACATCGGCTCGATATCTTTCGTATTCGTCGCGGCTCTTCTGCCCAGATGGATGGGAGACTCCCCGTTCTTCATCCAGACCGCGCTGTCCTGCCTGGTCGGTTTCCTCCTGTCCGTCGGTCTCATCAGTCTTCTACGCGAGAGGGCCGCGGTGGCCCCGCGGCATGCCGCGTACGCTGTCCTCTTCTCAGTACTCGTACTGATCTCCAGCGAGGCCCTCGCCGTCCTGGGTGTGGTCGACTCGATCAACGTGGGCTCAGGCACCCTACCCCAGTGGAGCTACCACGCCGAGATGGCGCTTTTCATCATCGGCTGGACCCTGGGGGCAACCACGATCGGAGTGCTCATCGACGGCCTGTCCGCCTGCCGGAGGATGGAGCCCGGGCTGCGCGCCGTCGTCGGGCTCGTCATCGGAGCACTGGTCTTTCCCCCGTTCTGGGGCCTCATCCTGCTCCTGGGATGGGTGAACCTCCCCGGGGCCATCGGACTCATCATCATGAGTGCCGTCGGACGGTCCGCACCTGGCCGCCGTCCGGGGGCGCCACCGGCCAGGCCCCGCTCAGACCCCCGAGCAGCCAGTGTGCTCTCCGAGCGGAGGATCGCGTGGATACGGCTCCTCACGGTGAGCGCCATCGTGCTCGGGGCAGGCGCGATCGCCTGGGCGGTCGCGGACCGGGCGGCAGGCGCCGCGGGTGCGCACCTCGCCTTCACCCCCCTGCTGGCGGCGATAGCGCTGTGGGTCTCGGGAAGGTTCCCCTCGTCGGCTGTGAGCACGTGGGGGTCGGCGGCCCTGGCCTGGGCCTCCACGCTCGGCTTCGCAGCCATTGCCTGGTGGCATCCATGGCGCGAGGCACTCCGGGTCGAGAGTATCTCCGTTCTGTGCGCTGGTGCAGCACTCGCCTGGGTGGTGTTCACCTGGCTCCCCCGGGGCAGAGTCCTGCGAGTCCTGGCGGGCACAGGCGCCGGGTTGATCTACGTGATCACCCTGGTGTCCACGCTGGCCTCCCTGAAGGATTTCCTTCTCTTCGCCTTCGTACCGGTGCTGACAACCCCCGTCTACGGCCTCATCATTCTGCGTCGGCCGCCGAGCCCTGCGCCTCCGGCTCCCGCTCCGGTGACTCCTCCACCGGGTCGGGCTCCTGCGGCGTCGACTCACCGACCTCAGCCTTGACCTCGGCCTCACCCTCGGCCTCGGCGACCTGCTCCATCCCCGTCTTCTGGGACAGGGGAACCTCCGGCAGGAACAGGGCGATGACGGAGGTGGCCACGAACAGGGGGATCATCCAGGCGAAGATCGGCAGAAGGGCATCGGCGTAGGAGCCAGCGACGACGTCGCGCAGGGCAGCGGGCAGCTGGCTCACCAGGGCCGGGGTGAGCGAGGAGGTGTCCGCCTCACGGAACTGGCTGAGCGAGGCGAGCACACTGGGGTCGGCGCTGCGGGCCAGCTCCCCGATCCGCTCGGTGAGGTTGGAGGTGAGGCCGGAGGAGAAGGCAGCACCGATGAGCGAGGCCCCCAGAGACACCCCGACCTCGCGGAAGAAGTTGTTGCCGCTGGTGGCCGTTCCCAGGTGCCGGGCCTCGATGGCGTTCTGCACCACGGTGACCAGGAGCTGGAAGAACATGCCGATGCCCACGCCCATGACGAAGGTGGAGGCCGAGACCTCCCAGACGGGCGACGTCGTCGACAGGCGCGAGAGCCAGAAGGAGGCGCCGGCGGCGACCAGCGGCCCTAGGACCGGGTAGATCTTGTAGCGGTCGGTGCGCGAGACGAGGACGCCGGAGAGGATCGAGGAGAGGAGCATCCCGATCGTGATGGGCACCAGGAGCAGGCCGGAGGCGGTGGCCGAGTACCCGTAGACCATCTGCAGGTAGGTGGGCAGGTAGCTCAGGACGCCGATCATCCCGCCCATGGCGAGCATGCCCACCACGGTGGAGACGATGAAGGTGCGGTTGGTCAGGATCGACCAGGGCAGGATCGGGTCGACGGCACGCGTCTCGACCAGGCCGAACAGCCCCCAGCAGACGAGGCCGACGACGCCCAGGCCGATGATGACGGGGCTGGTCCACTCGTACTGATTGCCTCCCCAGGTGGCCATCAGGACGATGGCGACGGCCCCGGCGTTCATGAGCGCGAGCCCCCACCAGTCGATGGGGCTGGTCAGGCGGCTGCTGGGCAGGCGCAGGACCAGGGCGATGGCGATGAAGGCGAGAATGCCCAGCGGCAGGTTGATCCAGAAGGTCCAGCGCCAGGAGACGGAGTCGGTCAGCCAGCCGCCGATGATGGGGCCCAGGATGGAGGCGATGCCGAACATGGCGCCCATGGGGGCCATGTAGGTGCCGCGCACGCGCGGCGGGATGAGGTCTCCGGTGATCGCCTGGGAGGAGATCATGAGGCCGCCGCCGCCAAGACCCTGGATGAAGCGGTAGAGGATGAGCTGAGTCATCGTGGTCGCGGTGCCGCACAGGGCCGAGCCGATCAGGAACAGGGCGATGGCCGTCAGGAAGAGGTTCTTGCGACCCACGAGGTCACCGAGCTTGCCGTAGACCGGCATGGCCACGGTGATGGCCAGGGTGTAGGCGGTCAGGATCCAGGCCATGTGGGCGGCGCCGCCGAGGTCGCCCACGATGGTGGGCAGGGCGGTGCCGACGATCGTCTGGTCCATGGCGGACAGGAACATGACGACCAGGAGCGAGGCGTAGACCGCCCAGAAGCGGCGGTCGGGGTGGAAGTCGGCTCCCGGTTCGTGGACGGCGGTGCCGGTGGGTGCCGGCGTCGTAGCGCTTTGAGTCACGGATACGGCCTTTACAGGTGAGGTAGGTGGATAAGGCTGGTAAGAGAGGCTGATGCGGCGGTGCGCGCGGCTAGCCCGGCGAGTCCGATGGCGGCGGCACGCCGGCCGCGCCAGCAACGACGGAGGCCGGGCCGCTGGGCGAGGCCTGCGCGACGACGTCGGCGATGGCGCGGGTCATGGCGTGGACGGCGTCGGTCAGCCGGGCCTCGGGACAACCGCCCGGTACGGCGGGAGTCCCGGGAGACTCGGCGGGCTCCCGGCCGTCCTCATCCCAGGGGTGCGTGCGCCCGGACCACAGGTCCATGGCACTGCGCTGGATGGCCATGGCCAGGGCGACGACGGCGCGGATGCGCGGGTCACCGGGACTGGTTCCCAGGCGGCGGCAGGCGGCGTCGGCCAAGGAGTCGGCGGTGGCACGCAGGCGCTCGTGGATGGCGTGCTCGACCTCGGGGTTGTCCCGCACGATCTCCGGGAAGGCCAGGAGCCAGCCGCGCTCGGAGTCGATGACCTCGGTGCCGGAGGCGAGCAGGGCACCCAGGTCCTCCAGGAGGGTTCCGGTGCCGTTGACGAAGGCCTCGACGGCCTCAGGTGCGGGCGCCTCTGGGCCGACGACGAGGAGGTCGGCCTTGGAGGAGAAGTGGTTGAAGACGGTGCGCCGGGAGACACCGGCGAGGGAGGCGACGTCGTCGACCGTCATGGCGGCGTAGCCGCGCTCCCGGACCAGGGTGAGAGCGGCAGCGCGGATGGCGGCGCGGGTGCGCTGCACATGGGAGGCGCGTAGGTCGGTTCCGGTCACACACCCATCTTGCACTCAGTGCATCATTGCACTCAATGCAGAGATACGCGAGGTTCCTCACGAACACCTCCCCAGCACCCGAACGTATCTCTGGAACACCAGGACTCGACGCTAATCACCCCGATCAGCTGCTCGATGTCCAAATCTGCAGCAAAGGCTCCAGTCAGGCACCGATCGACGAAGAGAAACCGCTTGATTCCGCGGTTCATCCGTCAGGCCAAGAGGTAGTGGTGGCTCTTTGTTACAGATTTGGACACGGACCCGCTACCGGACTCGAGCGCGCCTCAACGGGTCTCGTAGACGGCGAGCTCAATGAGGTTCTGGTCGGGGTCGCGCACGTAGATGCTGCGGATGGGGCCGCGAGCGCCTGTCCGGTCGACGGGACCGAGCTCGACAGGAACCGCCTCGGAGGCGAGATGCGCGAGGATCTCGTCGATGGCGCCGTCGACGACGAGGCACAGGTCCGCGCTTCCGGGGGCGGGCCGCGCGGCGTGCGGGGAGATCGGGTCGTCCGCGGCGTGGAGGTTGATCTTCTGGTCCCCGAGCCGCAGTGCCGTGCGCCCGTGGCCGAAGGTCACCACCTCCATGCCCAGGGCCCGCGAGTAGAAGTCGATGCTCGCCTCGATGGAGCGGACGGTCAGAACGACGTGGTCGATACCGGTGATACGCACGCACCGATTGTCCCTCAGTCACGCCCTGGGACCTCGACGTCACCCCTTACCGGGACGGTGAAGGACCTCGCTGGGAAGGGACTCGATGAGTCGCAGCCAGATCTCGCTGGCCGTGGGGTAGGCGGGTACGGCGTGGCGCAGCCGGCGGACTGGAACGCCGGCGGTGATGGCGATGGTGGCGGCGTGGATGAGCTCGCCCGCACCGGGGCCGACGAAGGTTGCCCCCAGGATGGCACCGGTCTGGCGGTCGACGACCAGCTTGGCCTCACCGTGGGCGTCGTCGCGTAGGAGCGCCGCACCGGCGGCCGAGGTGTAACCGACTTGGGCGGTGACGACGTCGTACCCGGCGTCGCGAGCCCGCTGCTCGGTCAGGCCACTGGCGGCGACCTGGGGGTCGGTGAAGACGACCTGGGGGACGGGAACGTCCTCGACCACCGGCTCAGGCTCACGGCAGGCCGCGAGGGCGGCGATGCGCTCCCCCACGACGCGCGCCCGGTACTTGCCCATGTGGGTCAGCTGCGCTTCCCCACTGGCGTCGCCGACGGCGTAGAGCCAGTCGGGCAGGCGACCGGCCAGGACGTCGTCGGGCGCAAGGCCGACGGTCTCCAGGCCGATGCCGTCCAGGAGGGGGCGGCGGCCGGTGGCGATGAGGATCTCGTCGGCCTCGATGCTTCGGCCGGCGCAGGTGACCGTCACGGTGCCGCCGTGGATGCGGCCGAGCCCGGTGTCGCGCGCCTGCACCCGTTCGGCGCCGGCCACCTGGGCGTCGGTGATGACGGTGACGCCGCGGGCCGCCAGCGCCTCCTCGACGATCTGCGAGGCGAAGACCTCGGCGCCCGACAGGAGACGGGGGCCGCGCACCAGCATGGTGACGTCGCTACCCAGGGCGGACATCCAGGTGGCGGCCTCACAGGCGACGACCCCGCCGCCGATGATGATGAGCCGCCGCGGGATCTCCTGCACGCCGGTGGCGTCGCGCGACCCCCAGGCCTCGAGGCCCTGGAGAGGCGCGGGCACGACGGGCTGCGCTCCGGTGGCCAGCACGACGGCGCGCCGGGCCTGAAGCACGCGCTCACCCTCGGGGGTCTGGACGGCGACCCGCCGAGGACCCGCCAGGCGCGCCCATCCACGGACGACGTCGATGCCTGCGCTCTCGGCCCAGCACACCTGTCCGGAGTCGTCGTACCGGGAGACCCACTCGTCTCGGCGCGCGAGCAGATCCGGTGCGGACAGCTCGGCGGGGCGCAGCCCGCCGAGGTGCGCGGAGGCCGCCGCGACCTCGATGGGCAGGAGGAGGGCCTTGCTGGGCATGCAGGCGTAGTAGGAGCACTCACCGCCCAGAAGCTCCCCCTCGACGAGGACTGCGGTCAGGTCGGTGCCCTCGGTGGCGTACTGGGCGACGTTCTCCCCCGCCGGCCCGCCACCTATGACGACGACGTCGTAGGTGCTGGTCTGCTCGGATGCCGACTCGTTGCTCATGCCACCGATGCTGCCAGACAACAGGTAGACGTACCGAGCGCACTCCGCTCTTAGACCCTGCAGGTGCTAAGATGTCGGCGTGCGGAGTGTTGACATCGAGCTGGTTGCAGCGTGGCTGGCTTCACTGGACAGCAGCTCACAGGCGCAGGTGGTCGCGGCCATCGAGTTGCTGGAAGAACAAGGACCTCACCTCGGCCGCCCCCTGAGACAAGCAAAACATCCCCATAGCCGATGACTTGTTCGACAAGCACTTGCACGCACTGAGAGGAGAGTAGCCACAATGCCCATGACAATTACAGAGTTCTTAGACACCCACCCGGTGAGCCGAGACCAGATCGAGGCCCACAAAGAGCGCATGCGCACCGAGATCCGCGCATACCGCTTACGCGAGCTGCGCGAGCAGGCCGGACTCACTCAAGCACAGTTAGCGGATCGCATCGGAGTCGGTCAGCGGCAGGTCTCAAAGATCGAACGCGGCGACCTTGACGACTCGAAGATCGGCACTATCCGCAGATACCTGGAGGCGGTTGGTGGGGACCTGGCGATTGAGTATGTGACAGGCGATCAGCGAGTTCAAGTGGCTTAGTAAACACACGGATTTAGTAGCGGCAACGCGTCTTATCCTTCATTCACAGTGTCTTCAGGCGGTCAGGAGGTCGTAGGCGGTCACGGCACACACGCCCAGGAGCAGGACGCCGAAGACGGTCGTCAGCGTCGCCGCCGAGGCCCGCTTCGTCAACGGACCACCGAGGAGCCCGCCCGCCATCGAGGCCGCGGCGAAGACCAGGACCACGGGCCAGTCCACGTTCGAGTGCGTCCCCACCCGCGCCACCAGGCCGGCCGCGGAGGCGATAATCATGACCAGCAACGAGGTCCCAGAAGCCTCCTTCATCGGGAAACCCAGAGCCAGCACGAGCATCGGCACAACGATGAACCCGCCACCGACCCCGAAGAAGCCGGTGAGGAACCCGGTGAAGGTCGCCGCGCCCGCGATGACCAGCAGGCCGCGCCGGGCCGCCCCTCCCCCTCCGTCGCAGCCGTCGCAGCCGTCACCGCCGCCGTCAGCGCCCCTGCGCGAGCGCAGCCCGCGCACGAGCATGATCACGCCCACGACGGCCAGCATCGCGCTGAACAGGGTCAGCAGGACGGTGCCGTTCACGGCCACGGAGGCCTGGGATCCCACGAGGGCGCCGAGCACGCTCATGAGCCCAAAGGTCAGCCCATCGCGCCAGTGCACCCGACCGGCCCGGGCCGGGGCGATGAGGGAGACGATCGCGGTCAGCCCCACCACCACGAGGGAGCCGGCGGAGGCGTCGTGCGGATCCTGTCCCAGCAGGTAGACCAGGGCGGGCACCGACAGGATGCCGCCACCCGCCCCCAGGGCGCCGACGACGACGCCAACCAGCACCCCGACAGCCAGGGCGGTGAGCACAGACACGTTCCTCTACTCCTCCTCGGGCCGCAGGGAGCGCCTGGTGCCCGGGTCCATGATCTCGGCCGGCGCGCGCCCCGCCCCCAGGAGCCGGACCATGGCGAGCAGGTCGGGCGTGATGTGGGAGTAGAAGGCGCCGTACCCGGCGCACAGGTAGTTGTGGCCCTCCTGGCCGTCGACCGAGCGGGTGAAGCGGTCCTTGGGGCACCCTCCCCAGCACAGCTGCACCACGGGGCAGCGTCGGCACTGGTCGGTCAGCTGGGCGCTCTTCTTGGTGGCGAAGCGCTGCATCGTGGGGGTGCCGGCCAGGTCGGCGAAGGGCTCGTCGGTGACGTTGCCGAGCCTCCACTCGGGCTCGACCCAGTGGTCGCAGGCGTAGACGTCCCCGTTGAACTCCATGGCCATGTTGTTGCCGCACTCGGGGGCGTGGACGCAGGTGGGGTGGATGCCGAACATCGCCGACAGCGCCGAGTCGAAGTCCTGGACGAACACGCGGCCGACGTCGGCGGCCACCCACTCGTCGAAGATCTCCGAGAGGAAGCGGCCGTAGGCCTGGGGGTCGACGCTGCGGGAGGTCACCGAGCTGCCGGCCTGGCGGTAGAGGAGGCGGGCACCGGTGTCGGTGCGCCAGCCGGCCTCGGCGGCGGCCAGCTGCTCGGGCTCGACCCGCTCGACGATCGGGATGAACTGCAGGTGGGTGGCGCCCAGCTCGTCACGGAAGTAGCGGTAGACCTCGGCGCCGTGGTCCTGGTTGGCGGCGTGGACGGTGCACAGGATGTTGCGGCGCACGCCGGCGGCCACGAGGTGCTTCCAGCCGCGCAGCACTATGGAGTGGGTGCCGCGCCCGCCGCGGTTGAGCCGGTAGGCGTCGTGCATGGCCGGCGGCCCGTCCATGGACAGGCCCACGAGGACGTCGTTGTCCGCCAGGAAGGCCGCCCACTCCTCATCGATGAGGGTGCCGTTGGTCTGCAGGGCGTGGACCACCTTCTGGCTGGGGCGCCGGTAGGTCTCGCACAGCTCGATGAGCCGGCGGAAGAACGGCAGTCCGCGCAGGGTCGGCTCGCCGCCCTGCCAGAGCATGGTGACCTCGCCGTCGGCGCTGGCGGCCAGGTACTCGGCGACGTAGCGCTCCAGGGTCTCCTCGCTCATGAGCTGGCGGGGGATGTTGTAGAGCAGCTCCTTGGACAGGAAGAAGCAGTACTGGCAGTCCAGGTTGCAGGCGGCTCCGGTCGGCTTGGCGACGACGGACAGGGGCAGGCGGCGTCGGCTCAGCGGCCCCGCTGCGGGGTCCGCCTCGGGCAGGGCCGTCGCATCCAGGTACGGGGTCGGGGCGAGTCCCGGCCCCGACGAGGCGGCCTCGTCCGGGTGGGCCGGGCGGACCGTGGGCATCGGGAGGGCCACGGTGCTCATCCGAAGCTCCTCTGGCGGCGCTTGGCCTCCTCCAGGCAGGCCGTCACGTAGGAGTCGGCGGCCCCGGCGGCGCCGCGGGCCGGGCCGAGCGCGTCGAGACCGGCGGCGACGACCTCCACGGACCATCCGGTCCCCGGTACGAGGCGGTCGGCGATCTCGGTGGCGATCTGGGGGACGATCTCGGGGCAGGCGGCCACGAGCTCGCCGCCGACGACGATGCGGCCCGGGCTCATGAGCAGCACCGCCGTCGCGCAGGCCTGGGCGACGGCCCGGCTGGCCTCGGTCAGGGCGCAGCGCGCGGCGGGGGCGCCGTCGTCGAGCATCCGGCGCAGCTCGGCGAGGTCCTTGGCCCCGGCGATCTCGACGACGGCGGGGGCCGAGGCCAGGGTCTCCAGGCAGCCGGTCCTGCCGCACTGGCAGGGGCGCGTCCCACCGGGGACGGTGGCGTGCCCGAGCTCGCCGGCGTACCCGGTGCTGCCGCCGCCGATGCGGTCGGCGACGATGACGCAGGCGCCCACTCCTCCCCCGAGGTGGACGTAGATCTGCTCCGGCGCCCCCTGGCCCGCGCCCCACCGGGCCTCGGCCAGGGCGGTCATGCGGATCGTGTTGTCCACGAGCAGCGAGCCGCTCCAGTAGGGGGAGACGATCTGCTCCACGGAGCTGAACAGGTCCTCCCCCAGGGCGGTTCCCGGGCCGGTCCCCTGTCCCACGGGGACGGGCAGGCCGACGCCGATGCGCGAGACGTAGGACATGTCGACGCCGTCGTCGTCGGCCCTGTCCTTGAGGTCCCGGCACAGCTGGTCCAGCGGCTCCTGCCAGCCGGTGAAGGACAGCGGGGTCAGGACCGAGGCGAGGACCTCGCCCTTGCGGTCCAGGACGATGCCGCCGGCGGCGGTGCGGGAGATGTGGAGGCCGACGGCGCAGGCGATGCGCTCGGCCAGGCCCAGCTGCTCGACGGGCCGGCCCCGTCCCTCCTCGTGGGAGCGGTAGGCGACGACGCGCACGGCCCCGTCCTGGCGCAGCTCCGTCAGGGCGCGCCCCAGCACGGTGCGTGAGACGTCCAGGCGGGTGCACAGCTCGCTGCGCGTGGCCGGGCCGGAGGCCAGGGCCTGGACGATCCTCTCCTCCAGGCTCGAGGGGGCCAGGGTGGCCAGGTAGTCCATGTCGCATCCTCCTCGTGTCGGTCAGGCTGTGTCGGTCAGGGTGTGTCGGTCAGGTCGTGCTGGGCGTGGTGGTCGGGATGGTCAAGATGATCGAGTGCCGCTCGGGTGGCAGCGACGGTTCCACCGTTCCCGGCGGGCCCGGTGCAGGGAAGTGGGCCCGCCGGGGATCGGCGTCGAAGGTGCCGCAAGGCGACTGAGGGCGGTCGAGACCGGCTTTCAGTCGCTGAGCACCTTGTCCAGGTCGCTTCGCGCGGTGTTGACCAGCGGGATGTCGAAGTCCGTCATCGCCGCCATCCACTTGGCGAAGGAGTGGTCTCCGCGTTCGCGGAGCTGTCGGTAGAGCTCGGTGGCCAGCTCGCGGCGGATCTGGTCGTAGACGGGCACCGTGTAGACGTTGTTCATCTCGGCGGGGTCCACGCGCAGGTCGTAGAGCTCGTTGATGGACTCGTGGTTGACCACGAGCTTGAAGTCCCGGGTGCGCAGCATGCGCTGCTGGAGGGGGAAGTGGTGGCCGTGGAACTCGCAGACGATGTTCTCGCGCCAGTCGGGCACCTCCTGGCCCCGGGTGAGGTCGACGATCGAGCGGCCGTCCTCCACCAGGGAGGGGTCGAGTCCCGCGATGTCCAGGACGGTGGCCGGAAGGTCGATGAGCGAGGTGAAGGCGTCCGAGCGCCCCACCGTGGACACGCCCGGGATGTGGGCGATGAAGGGGACGTTGTAGATGTCGTCGTACATGGCCGGGCCCTTGTCGTTCATCCGGTGGGAGCCGGTGAACTCGCCGTGGTCGGCGCAGAAGAAGACGGCGGTGTCGTCCAGGACGCCGAGCTCGCGGGCCACGTCCATGATGCGGCCGATCTCGAAGTCGATCATGGCCACGTAGCCCCAGTAGACGGCGATGAGCTTCTTCCACTGCTCGTTGGTGAACGACGACGTCGACCAGTAGGTGGCGTAGTTCTGCTGGATCGGGGGCTTGCCGATGAGGGAGTCCCCGAAGTTCTCCGGCAGGGTGACGGTCTCGGGGTCGATGAGGTCGAACCACTCGTCGGGCAGGAAGTAGGGCAGGTGGGGCCCGAAGAAGTGCACGTCGAGGCTGAAGGGCTTGGAGTCCTTCTTCCAGTCGGCGGCGTACTCGCGCAGCTTCTCGATGGCGCGGTCGGCCAGGAAGCGCTCGAAGGTGGCCTCCTCGGGCTGGTCGAGGCGGGCGGCGATGATGTGCCCGTCGCGGTTGCCGGGGAGCTTGCCGCGCCACAGGTCGTGGGCCTTGACCGGCGGGAGGTTGTTCTTCTCCAGCCAGGCCACGTACTTCTCGTTGCCCACGGGGTTCTCGGCGCCCCAGTAGGAGTCGTCGTCCATGCCGAACTGGTCGGGCAGGTTGGGGCCGCAGTGGTACTTGCCGACGATGCCGACGTTGTAGCCGTGGTCGCGCAGGGCCTGGGTGTAGGTCCAGGTGCCCAGCGGGATGGCGGTCTGGTAGGCGATGTTCCACTCCGGGTTGGCCAGGACCTGGTGCTTGCGCGGCAGCTTGCCGGTCAGCAGGGAGGCGCGCGCCGGGGTGCAGATGGCGGTGGGCGTGTAGCAGTTGGTGAAGGCGAATCCGTTCTCGCCCATGGCGTCGATGACCGGGGTCTGGGCGTGGGGGTTGCCCAGGCAGCCGATGGTGTCGGTGCGGTGCTGGTCGGTCATGATGACCAGGACGTTGCGGACGTTGTCGGGGATATCCCGACCCGGGCGGGCCGGCTGGGCGCCCTCGACCGGCCCGGCGGGCTCTGTGGGCCCTGCGGATTCAGCGGGCTGAGCGGCTTGAGGGTTCGACGTCGTCGTCATGAGAGTTCCTTTCTGTCGTCGTGGTCCGTAGGTGACCGGCGGGTCACTTGGAGACGACCTTGTCGACGTCCTCGAGCTGGGTGCCGGTGGTCTCGTGGAGGTAGCGGGCAGTGAAGATGACGGCCAGGACGCCGAAGGCGCAGTAGATCCAGTAGGTGCCAGCCGGCGACCAGGCGATGAGGTAGGGGAAGAACAGGACGACGAGGAAGTTGACCAGGAAGTCGGCCCCCGAGGCCAGGGACATGGCGCCACCGCGGATCTGGTTGGGGAACATCTCGCCCATGACGATGGAGAAGATGGGGCCCCAGGAGGAGGTGAAGCCGAAGATGAAGGTGCACAGGGCCGCCACGGCGATGAAGCCGAGGGTCGGGTTGCCGGCGATGTCGGGCTTGCCGTCCACGATCGGGGCGATGGTGAAGACGGTGGCGACGACAGCCAGGGACAGGAAGATGATGGTCCCTCCGTAGATGAGCATGCGCTTGCGGCCGATCTTGTCCACCAGGAGGATGCCGCTGACGACGCCGACGACCTTGAAGGCGGTGATGATGAGGGTCTGCTGGAGGGCCATGTCCTCGGTGAAGCCGACGGCGCCGAAGAGGGTGTTGGAGTAGAAGAAGACGCCGTTGATGCCGGTGAGCTGCTGGAAGGCGGCGATGGCCATGCCGACCAGGACCAGGCCGCGCCACTGGGAGGCCCAGATCTGGCCGACGCTCATCTTAACGGCGCCGTCGGCGCCCATGGAGTCGGCGATGGCCTGGACGCGGGCGGCGGGGTCGGGCTCGGCCGTGACCTTGACGAGGATCTTCTCGGCCTCCTCGCGGCGGCCCACCGAGACCAGGTAGCGGGGCGACTCGGGGATGAAGGTGGTGAAGATGATGTAGAAGGCGGCCGCGGATGTCGGCCGGGGCGATCTCGGCGACGTAGCCGGGGGCCACGGTGGTGGCGGCGCCGAAGCCAATGCCGCCGATGACGCGGCACAGGAGCAGGAAGGGGTAGCCGTAGGAGCCGAGCATGGGGCTGAAGACACCGCAGATCGCCTCGAAGGCGAGGAAGGGGCCGACCCACATGAGGGTGGTCTTGCGGCCGATCTTGTCCGAGATGCGGCCGGCCAGGACGGCGCCGATGAGACCGCCGATGATGCCGGCGCTGCCGGCGACGCCCTTGGCGAGCTCACCGAGGTGGAACTCGCTGCCGACGGCCTTGATGGCGCCGTTGAGGACCATGCCCTCGAAGCCGTAGAAGAACGGGCCGAGGGTGGCGATGAGAGCCAGGACCGTGGCGTAGCGTCGGGCTGCGGCGCGCGCCTGCGGGCTGGGCTGCTTGCCCGGGGAGGAGACCTTGCTGCCCGGGGAGGCTGTGGTGGTCATGGGGTTGTGCACCTTCTTCGTTGACACGTGCCACGGCCGACGTCATCGTTGACATCTGATGTCCAGTGGCGGGAAGACTATAGGCAGGTGCGACTTTCGTCCGTCGGAACGGACATTAGACAGCCCGGATCGTAATCTAGATCACTTTTTGGTGGGCGCCGGAGCGCCGTCCGCCCGGGGTGGCAGCATCGGATCCGACGTCGGAGCACGGAGGAGAAGCCGGACGGATGCTGTCACGAAGAGGGGCCGGAGACCCTCCTGTATCACCTCACACCCTTCGGGAAGGGGTGACATGAGGAACTTCTTCGCTCGAACCCGGTCGCCCGCCAGAGGTACACAATCTTCTCTTCTCGAAATAGCTGCACGATCTCTGTCCCTCAGAGACTCACCATCCCTCACAAGGACCTGTTCACCCTCCTCACCGAAACACACCGGCGTTACCGCCACAGGAAACGCTAATACCTGCCGAAGCGCAATAACAAGGACAGGCGCACCTAAGACGAGTCCACCGGCAACCTAGCTTCCAGCCCACCCAGACTCGGCCTCCACCTCAACAGATACGTCGATTCGCGCGCGTCACCTCCACTCACATCCGGTTAGCTGAGCTGGCACGAGTCAAGCGGGCGTCGACACGACCAGCCGCCCGCAACTGTTGGCAGCAACACCGGTGACCACTGGCCCATGCGACACTTGTCAGCCAATCATGTAGACCATGCCGCGCCCGTCCTCGACAAGTTCCTCAGCAAATCGGCAGGCCTCCTGAAGATATCTGACGAGGTATGACATGCTCTCTTCAGATCCTCCCCCGTGACTGCGCTTCGATATCGACGCCTCCTCCTGGCACAACAACTTCAGATCCCAGCTGATCCCCCTCATCTCCTCAGGCCTCAGCACTCTGACCCACGGCTCCCACTCCGGCCCGACCATGCGCACCCTCCCTTCAAACATGCGATAAGAAGGGCGACATTCTCCACCATTATTCTCAGCTCGAGTAAGTTCTTGCAGCTCATCCCAGGCCTTATCCAGATAGAGCATGTCCCTCTTCGGGACCACTTGCTTCATGGTGGCCGGCCCGGACATCACGCCGCCCTCCATTCCCCAGGCGTCGGCAAGAGGATCGCAGGACAGGAACATCGAGGGACACTCAATAGCGTCGTCGATCCTGTCCGCCTCAACTGCATATGCGTAGTATCGAATTCCCATGCAACCATCATGCAAGAACCCCACCATTCATGCACATCCGGCCTTCCCGCCTTGTGGATAACATTCTTTATCCACAGCCTGAGATCGCCGGCCTCCCCCGACATCCCGCGGTTAACGCAACAGGTCGACCCCAGATGGATTCACGCGAGATGATCTGCCAGATTTCCAACGGAGCTCACGCAGCCGAATTGATATCACCAGAACCCTTTCCCCACTCCGGTCCCGACTAGCAGCTTTCCGGCGCGAGCTCACCGTCAGGCCGGCGCCAGCGCAGCAGGGACACCCCGCCCTGGCGGCACTGCCCGCACGGCTACCGGCACCGCCACCCCACCGGATGCCGCCAAGCACAACCAACCAACCCGCAGGCCCGTCTCGGGAGGCGGCGACTCGCCCGACTTTGCAGAATCGCAACCATCCGTTACCTTATTGTAAGACGTCAGACATCTTCGGTCGGCGTTCCCCCGATGAGGCAAGGTCGCCTCGTTATCCCGAACGGAAGCCCTATGACAACAACGAAGTCCTCCGCCCTGAGGCGCCTGTCGGCCCTCGCGGGCTCGCTGGCTCTTGCCGTCACCGGCATCATCGCAGCCGCGCCACCGGCGCACGCCACCCCCACGAGTGACGGCCTGGCCGATGTCACCATCACGCAGACGCATGCGCCGGCCGACGGCATCTACGCCGTCGGCGACGTCATGACCTTCGACATCACGCTGACCAACACCAGCGGCCAGGCCCGCTCCTTCGCCCCGGCCTCGACGAACCTGTCTGGCAACGTCCTCAAGTGCCGCTGGAGCAATGTCGCGGCCGGTGCCACCAAGACCGACTGCACGGGTCTGGCCACCCACACCGTGACGGCCGAGGACCTCAAGGCCGGCGGCTTCACCCCGCAGATCGCCTACGAGGTCAAGGCCGTGGGCTACAAGGGCGAGGCCCTGAACAAGCCCGAGCCGGTCACCGGCCCCACGAGCCAGATCAAGCCGGCCTCCCTCAAGGTCGAGTCCTTCACGCTTGCCTCCCCCAAGGAGACCTACACGGTCGGTGACGTCGTCAGCTACACGGTGCGCATCCGCTCACTGTCGGACCAGACCATCAACGTCGCCGCCACCGACTCCTCCTTCGACGACCTGGCCCGACAGTGCCACTGGGGCAACCTCAAGCCAGGCCAGGGAGCGGTCTACAACTGCAAGCCGCTGACCCACACGATCACGCAGGCCGACGCCGACCACGGCACCTGGACGCCGTCGATCACCTTGGCCGCGACCGGGACCGACGGCGCGGCCCTCCAGACCCTGGCCGCCACCGGGGAGCCGCTGAGTGTCGTCGTCGAGCGCCCGAAGGCCGATCCGGCTCCGGCGCCCGACGCGAGCACGGAGCTTCCCGCCTCGATGAGCGATGCCCAGCACCTGGCCGAGAACACGGCCACCGACAACTACCGCATCCCGGCGATCACCACCGCCCCCAACGGGGACCTGCTGGTCTCCTACGACGAGCGCCCCAGGGACAACGGCAACAACGGCGGCGACTCGCCCAACCCGAACCACATCGTCCAGCGCCGCTCCACCGACGGCGGCAAGACGTGGTCGGCGCCGAGCTACATCCACCAGGGCGTGGAGACGGGGCGCAAGGTCGGCTACTCCGACCCGAGCTACGTCGTCGACAACCAGACGGGCACGATCTTCAACTTCCACGTCAAGTCCTTCGACCAGGGCTGGGGCCA
Source organism: Actinomyces viscosus (assembly GCF_900637975.1). Lineage (NCBI taxonomy): Bacteria > Bacillati > Actinomycetota > Actinomycetes > Actinomycetales > Actinomycetaceae > Actinomyces > Actinomyces viscosus. Next base: position 1,994,240 of record NZ_LR134477.1, read on the forward strand.
CTCACAGGCCGGCACCGACCCGGAGGACCGGAGCGTCATCCAAGCCGAGGTCTCCACCTCCACCGACAACGGCTGGAGCTGGACCCACCGCACCATCACCGCGGACATCACGAGGGACAATCCGTGGACTGCGCGCTTCGCGGCCTCGGGCCAGGGCATCCAGATCCACCAGGGTCCGCACGCCGGTCGCTTGGTGCAGCAGTACACGATCAGGACCGCCGACGGGGTGGTGCAGGCTGTCTCCGTCTACTCCGACGACCACGGGCAGACCTGGCAGGCGGGAACGCCGACCGGCACCGGCATGGACGAGAACAAGGTCGTCGAGCTCTCCGACGGCTCCCTCATGCTCAACTCGCGCGCCTCGGACGGCACGGGCTTCCGTAAGGTGGCCACCTCCACCGACGGCGGACAGACTTGGAGCGAGCCGGTCCCCGACAAGAACCTGCCCGACTCGGTGGACAACGCCCAGATCATCCGCCCCTTCCCCAACGCCGCCCCCAGCGACCCGCGCGCCAAGGTGCTGCTGCTGAGCCACTCGCCGAACCCCAGGCCCTGGTCGCGCGACCGCGGCACCATCTCGATGTCCTGCGACAACGGCGCCTCCTGGGTGACCGGCCGGGTCTTCAACGAGAAGTTCGTCGGCTACACGACGATCGCGGTGCAGTCCGACGGCAGCATCGGCCTGCTCAGCGAGGACGGGAACTACGGCGGCATCTGGTACCGCAACTTCACGATGGGCTGGGTGGGCGACCAGTGCAGCCAGCCGCGCCCGGAGCCGAGCCCGAGCCCGACGCCGTCAGCAGCCCCGAGCGCCGAGCCGACCAGCGAGCCGACTACTGCGCCCGCACCGGAGCCCACCACGGCGCCGAGCAGTGAGCCGAGCGTTTCGCCTGAGCCCTCGTCGAGTGCTATCCCGGCGCCGAGTCAGTCCTCGTCGGCGACGTCGGGACCGAGTACGGAGCCCGATGAGATTGATCGGCCCTCCGACGGTGCCATGGCGCAGCCGACCGGCGGGGCGGGTAGGCCCAGCACCTCGGTGACCGGGGCGACGTCGAGGAACGGCTTGTCGCGGACGGGTACCAACGCGCTGCTGGTTCTTGGTGTCGCTGCCGCAGCGGCCGCTGGGGGCTACCTGGTCCTGCGCATTCGTCGCGCCCGGACCGAGTGAGAGTCGCGTTCAGGCTGATGCCTGAATGATGTGCGAGGGGCAGAACGCCGGTGCGTCCTGCCCCTCGCCTTCATGCATTACGGCGCGGATCCTAAGGCTATCGTGCACAGCTAATGCGGCGTGACGGCGGACACGGCCGTGAGACTGCCAGGTACTTCGGCACATCGGCTGAGCTCTGGATGAGCCGGCAGACCCACTACGAGCTGCGGCTTAAGCGCAGAGCGCTGCGAGAGCAGCTCGAGAACATCGTGCCACGCAAGTCCGTGGCACAGCAGAGCGAGCCGGTGCGGGCTCTCAGCGCTGAGGAAACATCTTCCTTGTCAGTAGTGGTAGCGAGCCTGAAGAATCACCAGGTCATCGCCAACAACGAGATACACAAGACGGTGCTCGTCACTGATCCTCCGCGACCATGCGCCCGAGGCGCCGTACTTGAGCTGTTCGGGTTTGCCGATGCCACCGAAGGGGTCGCGAAGAGCTGCACCAATGAGTGTGTTGACTCGTTTGAGGACCCGACGATCCGTCGTCTGCCAATGCTTGTAGTCCTCCCAAGCAGACGGGTCCCATACGAGACGCATCAGTCCTCCCAGTCGAGATCATGGGTCTCAGTACGGCCCGAACGAGCCCGGTCGTAGGCGTCGAGAAGGCGTCGCGCGTTTTCAGGCGACCGGAACAGGTAGGCGGTCTCCTGCCAGGCGGCGTACTCGTCGGCAGGCATAAGAACAACAGCGCCCTTACGCGAAACAATCTCTACAGCGTCATGATCTGCATTGACCCGCTCGATGAGCGGGTACAGCGTCTTGCGAGCCTCACTTGCACTGATGGACACAGGAACACCCCTCTTTCGCTAGTGGTACCAGATCATGGTACCATTAGCGAAAGCAACCCACCCTCGCTGCACCGGGACTGACACTCACCCTCGACGGCTCCTGCACCACCCGACCACTGGCACACCCTTGACACACCCTGCCCCAGAGGACGAGCTCGACGGCGGTCACCGGGCGCGCTTTCTAGTGAGACTGGATGACCGAGAGGGCGTCCGACAGCCCTCATCAAGCAGCCCACCTGAAGAGCACCCTTGAACCGACTGCAGTAACAGTAATGAAGCCGTCGGCAGCGACGGCGAGCCCCTGAGCACCTCACCACAAACGATTCTCACATCACCGTCCTCCGTCGCACCGGACACCTCCCGAGGTATTCCAGGACAAAGCACCAGAACACTCTTGGCGACAATTCACCGTCCCACTCACCGACAGGCGGCCGCATAAGGCACATTAAATGATCAGATAAATAACGACAACCCTTTTGTTTCACCAATAATTTCTTTTTCGTAACGCTTCTATGACATTCTTATAACGTCTTCAAAGCCGTTGACTGGTACACCACAATACTTGCCCAGAATTTGCCTCCCACGATACTCTTCACCGGCCACCAGCGGCCATCAACGGACCGCAAGTTCCTACTGAAGAGGAAGCATAAATGCAGGTTACTGCCGATCTCAGGCACACCACACCCAGGGTACGGCTGGCGACCATCGCACTCGCCCTCCTAGCCCTGATTCTCAGCGCGATGCCACCTTTGCAGGCCTACGGCGCAGTCAATAACGGTATCGAGGTGTCGAGCCTCACCCTGTCCAAGTCCGACCGGGACGGCAACAACGCCTCGGGGGCCATCACAACACAGGACGTGGCCAAGCTGTCCTACACGTGGGACGCCACCAAGACCACGATCAATCCGGGAGACTCATTCTCAATCGATCTGGGCGACCATTTCAAGAACCTGGAAAGTCCGAAAACCGTCTCTATGAGCCTTCCGTACAACGGGACATCCACAGAAGTGGGTACTTGCTCGTTGACAGAAAAAACCATGGAGTGCACCTTCAACGACAAGATCGAAGACCTCAAGAAGGCAGGGTTCACGGAGTTCAGGGGCTCAGGTGAGGCGCTGCTCCTCGTCACGCAGACCACCACCGCAGAGACGGTGGACATGACTGTCAACGGCAGCCAGAAGGTGAGCGTCGACCTGCCGGGAACCGGGGGCATCGCGGGCCCCCCGCCAGCGGTCTACACCCCCTTCAAGTTCACGAAGGTCTCCTCGGTCATCACCTCGACATCCTCCTCCATGGTCTGGGAGGTGAACTTCGGCTCGGACTACATCAAGGAGCAGCTGGCCGGAGGAGCCGGCCCCATCATCGTGGACGGCAAGACCCGCCAGACGATCACCGTCACCGACACCCTCGGCCCCGGCATGACCTTCAACCCCGATCCGAGCAGGTGGAACCTCTCACTGCGCAACAGCGCCGCTGAGCCGGATATGTCCGGAGTCACCCTGACCAACGCTGCGGGCAAGGACCTGAGTACGAAGTACGGCGACTTCGACATGACGGTGGACATCCAGGGTCAGGTCGCCACCATCAAGGTCACCGGCCCCTTCGCCGCCAGCTCCAACTACAAGATCTCCTACCCCGTGACCTTCACCTCACACAACGGCAAGGCCACCGCCGGCGTGCGCTACAACAACTCCGCCTCCCTCAACAACTCCGGGGCCCAGGGGGAGTTCACCCGCAGCTACACCGACTCCTTCAAGGTGAACGTGGAGATGGCCGCAGGATTCGGCGGATTCGAGATCGTCAAGATGCTTGACGGTAGCGGTCTGGACGCCGTCGACGTCACCTCCACGACCCTGCCGGTCAAGGTCGACTACGTCCTGCCCGGGCCCGCCAGCAGCTATGTCGGCTGGCAGGCTCCCGGGACGCTCCACGACGACGGCCTCAGCGGTACCGCCGTCCTCAACGTCAGTATCGGCAAGACCAACACGTTCCAGGGCACCTTCCCCCAGGGTACCGTCGTCACCCTGTCGGAGGACACCGGCCAGGCCTCCCCCGCCCCTTCCGGGTACACCTGGGGGGATCCGGTCTTCATGGTCGGCAACACCGAGACCAATGTCCTGACCATCGGCAACCGGGTATCGACCAAGGTCACGCTCAACAACACCGCCGACCTCGTCAAGGCGCCCGGAACCTTCCAGGTGACGAAGACCGTCGTCGGCGCCCCCGCGGGTGGTCGTGACAAGGACTTCACCTTCACCTACACCTGCTCCGACGGCCAGTCCGGACAGGTGAGCGCTAAGGGCGACGGGACGGCGGTCCAGGCCGGCGCGACCTTCCCGCAGGACACCACCTGCACGGTGAAGGAGGATGCCGACTCCGCGCAGCTCGACGGCTACACGCTCACGGCTCCCGAGGAGCAGACCGTCACCGTCAAGGACCCTGCCGAGCCGGTCGCCACGGCCGCGTTCACGAACTCCTACACCCGTGACACGGGGTCCTTCTCCATCGCCAAGTCGGTCCAGGGAGGCCCGGACGGGGCGGCCAACAGCCCCTACACCTTCACCTACACCTGCGACGGTGACGTGAAGGGCACCCTGACGGTCCCCGGTGACGGGACGGCCGTGTCCTCTCCGCAGATCCCGACCGGACTCTCCTGCACGATCGCGGAGGACGCCGCGTCGGCCGCCAAGGACGGGTACTCGGTGACCTCGACCCTGTCGCAGGACACGGTGACCATCGCCAAGGACCAGACCGTTGCCGTCACCGCCACCAACACCTACACCCGTGACACCGGTACCTTCTCGGTCACCAAGAGCGTCAAGGGCGATTACGTCCCGCAGGCGGGCGACTCCGTCAAGGTCGGCTACACCTGCAACGACCCCGACAGCACCCAGGGAAGCCTCGATGTGCCCATGGACGGCACCGCCGTCAGCGGGCCGGCCCTCCCCACGGGGACGGAGTGCACCCTGAGTGAGGACAACGCCTCGGCTCAGCGTGAGGGTTACGCGGTCGCCACCGCCTACTCCTCGACAACCGTGAGGATCGTGAAGGACCAGGTTCCGGACGTCTCGGTGACGAACACCTACACGCGCCAGACCGGGGGCTTCTCGGTCTCCAAGACGGTTCAGGGAGACGGCGCGCAGTCCGCTCCCGCGGAGTTCACCTTCGAGTACACCTGTACCGACAAGGTCACCGGCAAGGCCGGCTCCCCCAAGCAGGTCGTGGTCAAGGCCGGCGAGACCGCACACGTGGGCGACGTGCCGACCGGTTCCTGCACGCTCACGGAGAAGGACGCCTCCGCCAAGGGAACGAGCCTCTCAACGGCCCTGGCCGTCAACGGCACGCCCGTGCAAGGCGACAAAGCGACCTTCGATGTCCTGGGCGGGGACGCCGCCGCCGTCAGCGTCTCGGCCGTCAACACCTACACCCTGGACCGCGGCACCTTCACCGTGTCGAAGAAGGTGGAGGGCGATGGCGCCAAGACCCACAAGAACGTCACCTTCACCTTCCAGTACACCTGCACCTCCGACGTCGAGGGCGAGGTCAGTGGTGAGCTGACGGCTCGCGGTGACGGCACTGCCGTCTCCGGGCCCGCGCTGCCCGTCGGGGCGACGTGCTCGGTGTCGGAGAAGGCGTCGTCGGCCCAGGTCAACGGCTATGACGTGAAGACCCCGGAGGCGCAGAACGTGACGATCGCGGAGAAGGACGCCGCGCTGTCCTTCACCAACGCCTACAGCCGTCAGACCGGCTCGTTCTCGGTGACCAAGACGGTGACGGGAGCGGAGGCCGGCGACAAGCAGTTCTCCTTCGCCTACACCTGCACCGACGGGACCAAGGGCACGCTGAAGGCCAAGGCCGACGGCGAGGCGGTCGCCGGACCGAAGGTGCCCACCGGTACGCAGTGCACCGTGACCGAGGACGCCAAGGCGGCCGCGATCGACGGCTACACGCTGGCGACCCCGGAGGCCCAGACGGTGACGGTCTCGGAGAAGGACCAGGTGGTCAACGCCTCCTTCGTCAACACCTACAGCCGTCAGACCGGCTCGTTCTCGGTGACCAAGACCGTGACGGGCGCGGAGGCCGGCGACAAGCAGTTCTCCTTCGCCTACACCTGCACCGACGGGACCAAGGGCACACTGAAGGCCAAGGCCGACGGCGAGGCGGTCGCCGGACCGAAGGTGCCCACCGGTACGCAGTGCACCGTGACCGAGGACGCCAAGGCGGCCGCGATCGACGGCTACACGCTGGCAGCCCCGGAGGCCCAAACGGTGACGGTCTCGAAGAAGGACCAGGTGGTCAACGCCTCCTTCATCAACGCCTACACCGAGAATCCGAGTGTCCCGGAGCCGTCGGCGAGCCCCGAGCCGTCGGCGAGCCCCGAGCCCTCCGCATCCGGCGAGCCGACACCCAGCGACCCCGAGCCCTCAGCAAACCCTGAGCCGTCGGCGTCCAGCGAGCCGACACCCAGCGACCCGGCGCAGGAAGACTCCGGATCGTCTCTGGCCCGGACCGGGGCATTCGTGGGGATCCCCCTCGCCCTGGCTCTGGCCGCGATCGCGGGCGGCGTGCTCCTGGCGTATCGCCGCAGGGCGTGAGCCGGCGCGCTGAGAGCCGGTAACCGCGGCCGTCAGCCAGATGAGTGAGGGTCCTCCACCCGGGCGGGTGGAGGACCCTCACGGCTTTCCGCCAGGAACCCGTCAGCTTCATCGGACATCACGTCGGCCCTCATGATCGAGGTGGCACGGGCCCTGCTGAGGTCGGGGCTCAGGTTGACGTCGAACACGGGGCTGAGCCTCCAGAATCTGCGGTCGGCGAGGAACCCAAGACGCCGGGGAGACTCGGATGGTACTGAGCTCCGGGGACCAGGCTCAGGGCCGGGTCGATGTTCGCTCCGCCGTCGGCGAGGTAGGTGGGGTCGTAGAGGAAGGTGGTGGAGACCTGGCCGCGCGATCCCGCGAAGTGCGCCAGGCCGACCAGGCGGGGTGAGCCGTTGGTGCCGGTGACGATCTCGACGGCGGTCATCGGGCGCGCTTTCTGGTGAGGCGGCCGGCGCGGAGGCGACCGATGTCGCTGGACAGGGGGTCGACGGCGTCGACGAGCTGGTCAAGGATGCCCAGGGCGCGCAGCACCTGGGCGACGCTGTTGAAGCTGACGTTGGGGTTGCCCGACTCGATCTTGCGCAGGGTGTCGCGGGTGATGCCCGCGCGCTCGGAGACCTGCTGCGCGGTCAGGCCGAGCACCATGCGCCACCCGCGCACGTGCTCCCCGAGCTCCTTACACCTGACGGTTGATCCTGTAGCCGGGCACAGTCCTCGTCCTCCGTTCACTATGGCTAGCACCGTAGCCCGAACTGGAAGTTATGGCGAGCGCGATCGTCACAAGAAACGAGAGGAAGCGGGGTGGGGGCTCGACGGCGGGTCCGGTGATCGGGGTGGTTTCTCAGATGCGTCGACCGCCCGCTTGGTGGTCTGCCGCCAACAGCGACTTGCTGCTCTCCCGCCCCCACCCCTTGGAACAGAGGTACTTTCCGTGCGCAGTCCCCTTTTCGACCAGGCCAACCGTGAACAGGAGACCGGCCAGCGCTGGACTCTTCAGTCCGACAAGATGCTGCGCGTGGCTCTGGGGCCGGAGGTGCTGGCCGCGCAGGGGTCGATGGTCGCCTACCAGGGGAATATCGACTTCTCCTACCAGGGTTCGAGGAGCCTGGGCGGCATGATCAAGAAGGCCGCCACCGGGGAGGGTGGCAACCTCATGCGCGCCTCCGGGCAGGGCGAGGTGTTCTTCGCCCGCAGTGCGCACAACGTGTTCCTGCTTCAGCTGGAGGGCGACGCGATCACGGTGAACACGCCGTCACTGCTGGCCTTCGATGCACACCTGGGTTACGATATCCGGATGCTCGGCAACGCGGGGATTCTTGCCGGCGGCTTGTTCAACCTCATGGTTCAGGGGCAGGGCGTGGTTGCTGTGTCCTCTGACGGGCCGCCGATGCTGCTGGACTGCTCCCAGCAGCCGACCTTCGTCGACCCGCAGGCGGCGATCTGCTGGTCGGCGAACCTGCAGCCGCAGATCAAGAGCACCTTCAAGATAGGGTCCCTCATTGGCCGGGGCTCGGGCGAGTCCTTCCAGCTGGCCTTCCACGGCCCGGGCTTCGTCGTGGTCCAGCCCAGCGAGGGCCAGCCGGTGGTGACGGCTTCCTGAACTGGGTGCCTCGCGGGTGCTTGCTTAAGGTTCCATGTTGGACAGCAAGGCATCGAGTTGCCGGCCAAGTTCAGGAAGGTCGTTGCGCGCTGTCGTCACCAGGATGTCGACATCGATTGACCAGTAACCGTGCACGACTCGATTGCGCAAGCCGATGGGGCGACGCCAGATAACCTCCGGATGGCCCGAGCGGAACTTCTCGGGTAGTTTCGCAGCAGCTTCCCCGAGAACAGTGAAGTTCCAGGACAGAGCATCAGCCTTCACCCAGTCATCCTCGAGATCAGTCCCCACCGAGACACCATCAACGAGAGCGATGATGCGAGTGACCGCATCCCGCATCTCTCGCAGATACAGATACTCAGGCCGCGTCATAAAATGGCTCCGCGTCCGCAAGGACCTGTTCACGAATCAGCGGGTGCAAAGCAGACCGCGACACCAGGTCGACTGGACGCCCGAACAGGTCGGCTAGGTCCTGAGACAGGTCCTCGATCTCCCAGCCGAGCGACCGCCCCTGAGCAAGTTCGTAAAGAAGATCGACGTCGCTTCCCGGGCGATCCTCACCACGGGCGACCGATCCGAAGACATCGAGGCGCGCAATCCCGAAATGACGACACAGTGCATCAAGCCTCACTCGGTCGACGTCTAGGGTCTCCATGTCTGGAGTCTACGCGATGAGAGGCATGACAACATGCCCGAAGGCAGGAGGTAGGGTGCGCCGCCTCCACCAGCTCTCCAATGCTGCTGAACTGCCCCAACTGCCGACCTTCGTCGACCCGCAGGCGGCGATCTGCTGGTCGGCGAACCTGCAGCCGCAGATCAAGAGCACCTTCAAGATGGGCTCCCTCATCGGACGGGGCTCGGGCGAGTCCTTCCAGCTGGCCTTCCACGGTCCGGGCTTCGTCGTGGTCCAGCCCAGCGAGGGCCAGCCGCGGTGGCGTCTTCCTGAACTGGGCTCCTACTACGGAGCACACGAGCACCAGCATGTGGAGGCCGACCCACAGTCGTTCAGCCTGTTTACAGCCGTTCATCCCGCTGATCGTCAAGGGCACCCAGAGCGTCCGCCGAGTCAGCACTGGGCTCGATCTCCAGCCTCAGTCTGTTCATCTCGACGGCGCACTGCTCGTTCAGCCGCAACGAGTTGAGGATCGGCAGCCTTTCGGCCGATCGAAGGAGGTCCCAAAACTGGCTGCGGCAGTTGTCGGACGTCGTAGCCAGCCTCTGCTTCGTCAGCCCACGCCCGGATCTGCCTACCGCTGATGCGACGCCCATGAAGAAGATGCTCGACCACGGCAGTACCGTACAAGAAAATCGACCATGTGGCTCTATTCTGTCACCATCAGCAGCGACAACGACCACCCAACACTCACTAACGAAAAGTCAGTGCGCCATTAAAACACAAGACGAAATGAGCCTATCGATCTTGCGGACATCGACCTGAGACCCGAGCTTGATCTTGATGTGACCAGCCCGCGTCCACAACTCGACTTCTGAGTTGATGTCAAACGTTCCCGCATTCTCGGTCGACCACATATTGATGGCACTGTAGGGCAGCGAATAGATCTCCACCTTCCGACCGGTCAGCCCTTGAGCATCACGGACGATCAACCTCTTCGACGTAAATATGGCGGAGTCTCGCATCGTCTTGAAGGCAGCATAAGGCTGCTCGCCTTGCACGAGAACCCCCATAACATCCTGAGGGATTGGAACCTCGGCCAGGAAGGTCCATGTAGCCACTGAGGCCATCTCCATGCTCACGTTTTCACCTCATCGTAAAACAAAGAACTTCGGGAACTCACCTCCCGCAGGACACGGATATGGCGGTCTTTAATCAAGCTTTTCTTGGGTTGGTGTGATGGGTAGGTGCTCGAAGTCGTAGTCGAAGGTGCGGCTGGTGATGTAGCTGGTGAATGCGGTGTAGGTTTCCTCGGGGTTGTCTCGTTGTATGTTTGAGATGTTCTTCTTGGCGGTGTTCCAGACGTGCTCTATTGGGTTGTGGTCGGGCGCGTAAGGAGGTAGGTATGGCGGTCTTTAATCAAGCTTTTCTTGGGTTGGTGTGATGGGTAGGTGCTCGAAGTCGTAGTCGAAGGTGCGGCTGGTGATGTAGCTGGTGAATGCGGTGTAGGTTTCCTCGGGGTTGTCTCGTTGTATGTTTGAGATGTTCTTCTTGGCGGTGTTCCAGACGTGCTCTATTGGGTTGTGGTCGGGCGCGTAAGGAGGTAGGTAGATCGGCCTGACGCGCTCCAGGGCCTGGCCGGGCTCATACAGGTCAGTGACCGCCTTGGCGTGGTGGAAGCCGGCGTTGTCAAGAACAACAGCGATCTTGTCGTTTGCCGTCTCGCGTACCAGACGGGCCAGGGCCAGGGTGACCTGCTCGGCGTTCTGGTTGCCCTCGATGGGGTAGACGCGCACCTGCTTGCTGGTCAGGCTCAGGGCGCCGAAGAAAGACTGGGCCGAGCGTTCTCGGTCGACATAGATCTTGGTCCGACGGCCGGTGGGCAGCCACATACGCCGGGTGACGGCCTCGTGCTCGACGCGCACCTCGTCGACGGTGTAGACCTCCCAGCCCCGGGCCAGCAGGTCGGCGACCTCCTGACGGACCTGGTCCATTCGCTCGGTGACGGCGGCCTCGTCGCGGCGCTTGTCGAAGGGGTCGGGCAGCTTGAAGCTCATCCCCACGAAGCGCAGGAGCAGCTGGTAGGAGGAGTCTGAGGCGTACTCCACGCCGAACTTGATCCGCACCACGTCACGCAGGGCCGGTACGTCCCAGAAGTCCGCCCTGATCCCGCTCTGGGCCGGTGGCCTACTCAGGATCCGCTTGAGCTGCTCCTTGTGGGCGCGGGTGAGCTTGGCGGCGTTCTCGTTGCCGGCGTGCCCAGTGACAACCGAGTGCAACCTGGAGCACCGCCAGCGGCGCAGCCAGTTGCTCACCGTCCTGCGGCTGCGGCCGACCATCTCAGCGATAACACCCGTGCCGACACCACGAGAGGCATACAAAATGGCCTCAGCCTTTAAACGCACCAGGACGAACGAGTCACCGCGTTTCTTCCACGCCAGAAGAACATCCCGCTCCTCCGCAGTCACATCAACAACCACACACACATTCTATATCGATACCCCCAAAACCACCCGACAACACAACCCCAGAAGGAAACTTTGTTTAATGCCGGCCATAGATCGGCCTGACGCGCTCCAGGGCCTGGCCGGGCTCATACAGGTCAGTGACCGCCTTGGCGTGGTGGAAGCCGGCGTTGTCAAGAACAACAGCGATCTTGTCGTTTGCCGTCTCGCGTACCAGACGGGCCAGGGCCAGGGTGACCTGCTCGGCGTTCTGGTTGCCCTCGATGGGGTAGACGCGCACCTGCTTGCTGGTCAGGCTCAGGGCGCCGAAGAAAGACTGGGCCGAGCGTTCTCGGTCGACATAGATCTTGGTCCGACGGCCGGTGGGCAGCCACATACGCCGGGTGACGGCCTCGTGCTCGACGCGCACCTCGTCGACGGTGTAGACCTCCCAGCCCCGGGCCAGCAGGTCGGCGACCTCCTGACGGACCTGGTCCATTCGCTCGGTGACGGCGGCCTCGTCGCGGCGCTTGTCGAAGGGGTCGGGCAGCTTGAAGCTCATCCCCACGAAGCGCAGGAGCAGCTGGTAGGAGGAGTCTGAGGCGTACTCCACGCCGAACTTGATCCGCACCACGTCACGCAGGGCCGGTACGTCCCAGAAGTCCGCCCTGATCCCGCTCTGGGCCGGTGGCCTACTCAGGATCCGCTTGAGCTGCTCCTTGTGGGCGCGGGTGAGCTTGGCGGCGTTCTCGTTGCCGGCGTGCCCAGTGACAACCGAGTGCAACCTGGAGCACCGCCAGCGGCGCAGCCAGTTGCTCACCGTCCTGCGGCTGCGGCCGACCATCTCAGCGATAACACCCGTGCCGACACCACGAGAGGCATACAAAATGGCCTCAGCCTTTAAACGCACCAGGACGAACGAGTCACCGCGTTTCTTCCACGCCAGAAGAACATCCCGCTCCTCCGCAGTCACATCAACAACCACACACACATTCTATATCGATACCCCCAAAACCACCCGACAACACAACCCCAGAAGGAAACTTTGTTTAATGCCGGCCATAATATCAGGAGAATCAGCGCGACCCAAACCTACGAAAATGTCCATCAGGATAGTTGGGCCAACATATCGACCATTAGGTAGAGTCCTACGGAGGCCGATACGGAGCCCGCCACCCCGACGATCACGTATCGATACCCCACTAAAGCACTAACTCCAAACCGATCGCCCTAAACTTTACTTAAGGCCAGTACAAGATCATCGGCTTCAATATGCAGGTCGCCTGTACCCAGGCCGAGACCCTGGCATGGGTGTCCGACCCAGGGGGTCGGCAAAGTCGGTTTTAGGGGGTTGGTTGGGTCTGTAGGCTGATGGCTCGTTTGGGGCGTCTGGACAGGGATCTGGTGGTTGAGGCGATGGAGACGCCGGGCCCGAGGAAGAGGCGGATGAGGCTGATGGCCAGGTTCCTTAGGGCGGCCATGATCTCGGGGCCGTTGCGGGTGCTCAGCTGGTGACGGTCCTCGTCGAAGACCACGTCCCGGATCCAGTGGAGACGGTTCTCTATCCCCCAGTGCCCGCGGACCCAGGCCGCGACGGCCTCGGGCTGGGCGTCGGTCATGGGCAGGGAGCAGATCAGGTAGACCACCTCGACACGCTTGCGGCCTTTGACGGTTCGGGTGCGTCGGATCTGGATCACCTGGGCGGCGGCGGGGAAGTCCACCCACTTAGGGGCCTCGAGGGCCTTGACGGTGCGCCGCACCCACCGACCGTGGCAGCGCTCGACCGAGGAGATGGACGGGACGTCCTTCCACGGCAGGGCCTTGAGCGTCCTGCGCAGGGTCTTCTGATTGCCCTTGACGGTGAACACGTAGTGACCACCACGCCGGGTGATCCACCGGGCGGTGTCCACCTGGGTGTGCATGGCGTCAGCGGTCACCACGACCCCGTCCAGGTCGAGGGGCTCAAGCAGAACCCTGAGTGCGGGGATCTCGTTGGACTTGCCGGCCACCCGCTCCTGGGTAAGCACGGCGCCCGTGGCGTGGTCCAAGGCGGCCAGGAGGTGCGGCGCCGGATCCTCGCCCCTGCGCGCTGCACGCATGGTCTTGCCGTCCACGGCGATCACTGTGCGGCCGTTGATGGTGCCGGTACGCGTGTAGAACCAGGTCATCAGATGGGCGTCGAGGTCTGCGGGGTCCAGGTCCTGGAGCACCCGTCGGATGGTGGACTCCGATGGAAGGGCCTGCCCCTCCTCCAGCCCCAGAGAGCGCAGGTCGGCGCCGGTCAGGTCGGTGGTGTGCTCCCATATCGCCGTCAGGCTCCGGCAGCCGGCCAGCACCCCGGTGACGGCCAGGGACAGGACCGTGGGCAGGCCTCAAGCGCACACCCCGCCGATCGCGGGGGTCGGTCACGTTCCTGAGAACCTGGACCAGGGGCTGGCGCGACAAGGCGGTCGTGGTGGAGGATGGCATCAGCGCGGGCTCCCAGGACGAGGGGATGACTAGACACCACTCATCGTCCCCACGGGGCCCGCGCCCCCGTCTCAACGACACACCAAACCCCGTCAAAGCCCCCGTCAGACCGGCTCATCCCTCATCACCCACCGACTTTGCCGACCCCCTGATTGAACCCCAGGTTGGTGCTCTTGTTTTACGTAACAAAATCGTAATAGTTCTGTCTAGAAATTTGGTCTTACACATTAAACCTAAACTCCACGACGTCTCCGTCGCTCATCACGTAGTCCTTCCCCTCCATGCGCACTCGACCGCGCGCGCGGGCCTCGGCGACGCTGCCGCACTGGATCAGGTCATCGTAACTCACGATTTCCGCCTTGATGAAACCCCGCTCAAAGTCAGTGTGGATCACCCCGGCCGCCTGAGGCGCCGTCGCGCCCTTGCGGATCGTCCAGGCCCGGGACTCCTTCTCCCCCGCCGTCAGGTACGTCTGCAGCCCCAGGGTGTCGAACCCGACCCTCGCCAGCTTATCCAGGCCGGACTCCTCCTGACCGTTCTCGTGCAGCATCTCCGCCGCCTCCTCGGGCTCCAGCTCCACGAGCTCGGCCTCGAACTGGGCATCCAGGAAGATCGCCTCCGCCGGCGCCACCAGCTCACGCAGCTCGGCCTGACGGGCCTCGTCGCTCATCCCGGCGTCGTCCAAGTTGAACACGTAGATGAACGGCTTGGTCGTCATCAGCTGGAAGGTCTTGAGCACCTCCACGTCGATCCCGGCGGCCTCCGCCCCGGCGGACAGCAGCGTCCCCTCCTCCAGGACCCTGAGGGCCGCCTGTGCCGTCTCCAGCACCACGGGCTCCGTCTTCCTGCCCCGCACCTCCTTCTCCAGGCGCGAGATCGCCTTCTCCAGGGTCTGCATGTCCGCCAGCACCAGCTCGGTGCTGATCGTCTCGATGTCCCCGGCCGGCTCCACCTTGCCGTCCACGTGCACCACGTCCGGGTCCTCGAAGGCGCGCGTCACCATGCAGATCGCGTCCGCCTCGCGAATATTGGCCAGGAACTGGTTACCCAGCCCCTCGCCCTCGCTGGCACCGCGCACGATCCCGGCGATGTCCACGAAGGAGACCGTCGCCGGGACCACCCTCGCGGAGTGGAACAGCTCGGCCAGCTTGTCCAGGCGCGCATCCGGCAGCGGCACAACCCCCACGTTCGGCTCAATGGTCGCGAACGGGTAGTTGGCGGCCAGGACGGTCGCACGGGTCAGGGCGTTGAACAGGGTGGACTTGCCGACGTTGGGCAGTCCGACGATTCCGATGGTAAGTGCCACGCAGGAGAGTTTAGACGGCCCCTCCGACACCGTGCGCCCCAACCGGGCACAGCGGCGCCGCTCCCCCACCCCGACCGGCTGCGCCGGCCGGCCCGGGCCTGTCCTCCGCTAACCGGCCTGGTTGTTCATCCGCACCGAGGCGCGCAGATCACGCCACGAGGTGTAGAAGCCCCCGCCGGCGTTGACCCCGATGCCCACCGTCGTCGCGATGAGGGAGGCCGCCACCATCACCACCGCGAAACGTCCCACGATCGCACCAACCAACCGCAGCCCTGAGGGACTGTCTCCCTCGCGCCGTCGGCCCCAGCGAGGAGCCCAGGCCAGCGCGATCCCGACCGTCGCCAGCGAGGCCACCACGGCCACGATGATGGTGCCCAGGCCGTTGATCTCGAAGGGCGCGGCGCGCATCGGCGAGATGGATCCAGCCGTGCGCTGGTCCCTGGGCGTCTCCGTCAGCGGCTTGACGCCGTCGGCTCTCGCCTTGGCCCACGGATCGCCCCCGGGTGCCGGCAGACCGGCCGCGGCGAAGACCTCCGGATCGGATCCCCACCACGTCAACAGCGAGGGGAAGCGGTCATTCCACAGGACCCAGGAGTGCCCGCCCTGCACCGGGGTATCAATCGTCACCGAGTCGGGCGCCTGCACCGAGTCCTCCATGAACCAGGCGGCGCGGGCCTCGCCGGAGGAGTCGTCCTGGGCCCCCATGACGTAGAAGCGCAGGCCGTCAGGGGTGCGCTTCCCCAGCATGGTGGACAGCGTGTTCTCGGCCCGGAGCTGCTTGCCGCTGTGGGCCAGAGCCCCCTCGCCCGGGCTGTCGGAGGAGGACATGACCCCGACCGCCCCGAAGCGCTGCGGAACGTCGTAGGCGGTCCGGGCCGCGCAGTAGGCGCCCGCCGAGATCCCCATGAGCATCCAGCCGGCCCGCTGCGTGGAGACGTTGGGGAAGGTGGCCCGGATCATGCGGGGGATCTCCTCGGCGGTCCAGGTCTCCACAGCCGGGCGGCCGGCGATGTTGACGCAGTCGTGCTGGCCGCCGTCCACGTTGACCGAGGGAAGCACCATGATCGACGGCGGGATGCGCCCGGCGTCGATCGCCTCCTGGAGCTGCTTGGGCGAGGTCATGCCCGTCACCAGGGACTGCGGGTCTCCGACCCAGCCGTGGATGCCCTCGATGACGTTGTAGGTGCGGCCGTCGTCGGGCCGGTAGCCCGACGGCACGATGACGCGCACCGGCAGCCTGATACCGCTGACCGGGCCGGTCCAGGTGGCCTCCTGAGAGCCGTCGCCGGCGTCCTGGAAGGTTGCCTTCCAGGCGGAGGCCGGGACGGCGTCGTAGACGGAGGGGTCCGGCAGGGGCGTCACGCGCGAGGCCCCCTGGGTGCGAGGGGCTGCGGCCTCGATGACGTCGCCGAGCGTGCGCACGTAGTGCATGGGTCGATTGATGAGCAGGCCTCCGAGCACGACGACGAGCAGCACCGGCACACCAACCATGACGGCACGCGCGGTATAGCGGCCGACGGCGCGCAGCACCGCGCGGGCCGAGGCGCGGCCGGGGGTGGGGCTCGCGGGCTCGGTGGTGGGCTTGGTGGGGATCTCGGCAGTGCCCGGGCCGTCCGCGGTATCCGCGGCATCGGTCGGACCCGGGACGTCGGCCGGCTCAGCCGGCCGGGTCCGCGCACGGGCCGGCAGGGTCCACGGCAGCAGGACCGCGGCGACGACGGCGCTCAGGACCGCCAGGACCGCGACGGTCCAGATCGTGCTGGCGCTGGTCAACTCGATTCCACGCAGGAGGCTCACGTCTCCAAAGCATGGCACTACCTGCGCGAATGCCCATCCTCCCGAGGTAGCAGAGGAGCCGTGCCGTTGGTCTCCTCGGCTCCTGCGCAGGGAGGAGAAAGCCATGAAGAGGGACCCTTGACCCAGGTCCGAACGGTCGGTTGGCCGGTGGCTGCGGGACGGCCGGCCGACGGCGTCGATAGTCGACACGAGCCGCGCGGGTTCCTGCCGGCCCCATCCTGATGACCCACGGTGTGTCCGCGATGCCCGGCAGACCTCCGCAAGCCGGTTTAAGAGTCCCGAATAGATGTCACACCCCTGGGGCACCATCGGTTCATGAGTTCCTCACCCGTCCTTCTTCCCGTCCTGCTGCTCCTCATTGGCCTGGTGATCGGGGTGGCGATCGGCTATATCGGTGCGATCGCCCGGCGTACCACCGCGCACCGGTCGGACGGCGAGCAGCTGGCGGAGCTGCGGGCGCAGGCCGCCCAGTGGCAGGCCCGGGCCGAGGAGCTGTCCACACGTACCCAGGTGGCCGAGGAGCGCGCCGAGCGGGACGGCTCAGTGCTGCGGGCCCTGGCACCGGTACGCAGCCAGCTCGAGCAGGTGGGGTCCCGGGTGGAGTCCCTGGAGAAGCAGCGCGCCGAGCAGCACGCGGCCCTGGCCGAGCAGCTGCGGGCCACCGCCCTGCGCGAGCAGGACCTGGCGCGTTCCGCCGCCTCCCTGGAGGGGGCGCTGCGCTCGCGCTCGGCCCGCGGCATGTGGGGAGAGGTCGAGCTGGCCCGCGTCCTGGAGGCCTCCGGGATGATGCGGCACGTGGACTTCTCCGAGCAGCGCACCATCGGCGCCCTGGTCCAGCGGCGCGGTGGGCTGGGAGCCGCGACTGACTCCGCTGACGGTGCTGCTGGTCGGTCCCGACCCGACGTCGTCGTCCATCTGCCGGGGGACGGGTACCTGGCCGTGGACGCCAAGGCCCCCATGAACTCCTACCTGGCGGCCACGGCGGTCCAGGGCGCCTCCCCCGAGGCCGAGGACCGACGCCGCGAGCTCCTGGACGCGCACGCTAAGGCACTGCGCGGGCACGTCGACCAGCTCGCCGCGCGCCGCTACGACCGGGCGCTGGGGGACTCCCCCGAGCTCGTGGTGCTCTTCGTGCCGGCCGAGGCCGTGCTCTCGGCCGCCCTGGAGACCGACCCCGCGCTCCTGGAGCACGCGCTGGGGCACGGCGTCGCCCTGGCCTCACCGGTATCGCTGCTGACCCTGCTGCGCACGTGCGCCACGGCCTGGGCGCGCACCGCCATCAACGACGACGCTCGCGAGCTGCTCGCGCTCGGGCGCACCCTCTACGAGCGGCTGGGGACCGTGGCCGGCCACCTCGATGCCCTGGGCGGGGCGCTGCGGCGGGGCGTGACCGCCTACAACAAGGCGGTCGGCTCCATGGAGAACCGGCTGCTGGTGACCGCCCGGTCCCTGGAGACCCTCGGCGAGCAGGTCGACTCCCCCGCGCTCATCGGCGCCGACGCCGCCCAGGTGCGCACCTTCACCGCACCCGAGTTCACCGCCCCCGTCTCCGAAGGGCAGGACCACCTCACGAATCCGTAACGCACGCCATATTCCAATTCCGTGACGATCGACGCTTCCATGGCGTCTATCAGGGAGCGTTGTCTCCGGTCTCATGACGAGTTGCCACGCTGCCAGAACGTATCAACGTCCACATGAGACCTGAGTTGGCTCATTTAGTGTCGTGGTGGATGTTGTTGAGGGCTTGGATGAGGTCGGGTGGGAGTGGGTCGGCGGCTGTGAGGGTGTGTCCGGTGATGTTGATGGTGATGGTGCGGTAGCGGCGGGCGGTGGTGATCAGGCGTCTGATGGACCAGCCGGTGGTGTTCTCCAGCCATCGGGCCATGGCCAGGGCGGCGGTGACGATGGTCAGGTGGGCCTCGATGGACTGGCGCAGGTGGTGGTAGATGGGGCGTGCTCTCAGGTCGGACTTGGACATGCGGAAGGACTTCTCGATGTTGTACAGGCGGTGGTAGGCACCGATGACCGTCTCGGGGTCGGGGTTGGGCAGGTTGGTGACGTATCCCTTCCACCCGGCCAGGGTCCGGGCCCGTGTCTCCAGGTCGCGGTTGATGCTCCTGGTGGCGCCGGACAGGTGCACGAAGCGGTTGCGTTTGACGGGGATCTTTCCTGCGACGGCTTTCTCGGCCTTGGCGACCTGGGTGTCGATCCCGTGTAGCGTGCGTCGGGCCCTGTCGGCGCTGTAGCGGTAGTAGATGGTCTCGTCACGGCGCTGGTCGCTGGCTCCGGCGGGCCAGGGCTGGGTCAGGGTCAGCCCGTCGGGGACGTCCTGGTCGGGGTGGTTGTCGTGCCAGGAGCTGATCACGTGGGGGACGCGTGAGGTGCGTGAGCCCAGCACGTAAGACAGGCCGGCTGCCTCCAGGGCCTGCTTGTTGGCGGCGCTGATCATCCCGGCGTCGGCGACGACCACCACGTCGTCGAGGTTGTAGGCGTTCATGAAGTCGTTGATCGTCGGGATCATGGTGGCGGTCTCGGCCTTGTTGCCCTCAAAGGCCTCGGCCCGTAGAGGGAACCCGGTCTCGTCGGTGAGCAGCCCTACCGTGATCTGCGGCTCCAGGCGTCTTTCCTTCGAGAAGCCCGGCTCGCGGAAACCGTCGGCCTTGTCGGTCTCGAAGTACAGGGTCGTCACGTCGAACAGGACCAGCGAGGCCCGGTCGATGCGGGCGCGTCCGGCCAGCAGGCGCGACAGGCCCCGGGTGAACTCCTCAGCGGCGTAGCGGGGCAGATGACGCTTGACCGTGGCGTAGGACACCGGCGTCAGACCTGCCTCGGCCAGGACCCGCAGGGAGCCCTGCTTGCTGGTCGGCTCGATCAGCCTGGCGGTAACGAGCTGGCGGAAGACCTCGTCAGCACCACCGAGCCCGTCCAGGCCCACTGCCTTCCAAGCCGCTTCCAGCGTCTCCAGGAGCACTCCCATCCGGTTGGAGGTGATCGGCGCTACGCGCCCGGCCCCAGCCAGCGCCTGCGGTCCCTTTCCCCCGACGTCCGCACCGTTCAGGCCCGGCAGGTCAAGGCCGAGCTGGCCAGCGTTGAGACGCTGCCTGGCGACCTCCTTAAGCGCCGCCAGCTCAGCATCGTCATGGGCTGAGCCGATGTGCTCGATGCTGCGGGCTCCTTTGCGGGAGGAGTACACGATCTGCACCGCACGGGCCCCCGACGCCGTCCTGACCGCGCGAACGTACGGACTCATACCCCCACGTTAGTGCGCACCCCCACCCACGCAACCCGCACAATCCCAACCACAACCACACCCCCAGCGACCCAACCACCCCGCAATGAGCCAAGTCAGGTCACCGCACCCGAGTTCACCGCCCCCGTCTCCGAAGGGCAGGACCACCTCACGAATCCGTAACGCACGCCATATTCCAATTCCGTGACGATCGACGCTTCCATGGCGTCTATCAGGGAGCGTTGTCTCCGGTCTCATGACGAGTTGCCACGCTGCCAGAACGTATCAACGTCCACATGAGACATACTCCCGCCTCCGTCTCATCGGACCCTCTCGAAGGAAGACACCATGCTGTCAATCATCGGAATGATCATCGCCGGTGCCGTCATCGGCGCCCTCGCCCGGCTCATCATGCGGGGAGAGCAGAACATCTCGGTGCTGTGGACCATCGCGCTGGGCGCCGTCGGCGCGCTCATCGGAAGCGCAGTCGCCGGCTTCTTCGGCGTCGCCCACACTCCTGGGGTCGACTGGATCAAGTGGGCCACATCCGTGGTCGCCGCCATCATCGCGATCTCCATCTACCTGAGCGTCACCGGCCGGAAGTAGGCTCCATAGCCCGGCACTCGCCGGCCGGTGGCCGGTCAGCGGCGCTCGTGGACGACGACACCGGAGACGTCGGCGTCCTCCAGGCGTACCGCGCGCGAACCGGACACCAGCCGGTGACCCAGCCAGATCGCCCCGAAGACCGGCAGGCCGATGTAGGAGGAGAGCACCTCCAGCAGCTGCCCCTTGAAGACGGCCTCATAGTTCTGCCCCAGGATCACCAGGGCGCACAGGATGAAGGCGAGGATCGGCCCCAGCGGGAACCAGGGCGCCCGGTAGGGCAGGTCGGCCGGGTCGTTGCCCTGGAGCACGTAGGCGCGCCGGAAGCGGAAGTGGCACACGGCGATCCCCAGCCACACGATGAAGCCGCACAGGGCCGAGACGTTGAGCAGCCACGTGTAGGCGGTGTCCTGCCCCACCACGGCGGTGAGGAAGCCGGCCGCCCCCACCAGCGCCGTCGCCCCCAGGGCCCGCACCGGGACCCCGTGGCGGTTGACGTAGGAGAACCAGGCCGGTGCCTGGCCCTGGAGGGCCATCGAGTGCAGCATGCGGGTCGAGGCGTACAGGCCGGAGTTGCCGGCACTGAGCACCGCGGTGAGGATGACGGCGTTCATGAGAGCCGCCGCGATCCCGATGCCCGCCCGCTCGAAGACCAGGGTGAAGGGTGAGTAGGAGATGTCGGAGGTGTCCGAGCGCAGCAGGTTCGGGTCGGTGTAGGGCACCAGGAAGCCGATGACCGAGATCGCGCCGATGTAGAAGATCATGATCCGCCAGAACACCGTGTGGATCGCCTTGGGCACGTCACGGCGCGGGTCGCGGGCCTCGCCGGCCGCCACGCCCACCAGCTCGGTTCCCTGGAAGGAGAAGCCGGCCACCATGAACACCGACACGATCGCCAGCATCCCGCCGTGGAAGGGCGCGTCCCCGGTGGTCCAGTTGCCGAAGCCGGCGGGCCCGCCGCCGATGACGCCCAGGATCATCGCCACGCCCGCGATGAGGAAGACGACGACCGTGACCACCTTGATGGCCGACAGCCAGAACTCCCCCTCCCCGAAGGCGCGGGCCGACAGGGCGTTGAGGGTCGTCAGCAGCGACAGGAACAGCGCCGCCCAGATCCACGGGGGCACCCCCGGCAGCCAGTAGGCCATGACGATCCCGGCGGCCACCAGTTCGGCCGCCACCGTGATCGCCCAGTTGAACCAGTAGTTCCAGCCCATGGCGAAGCCGAAGGAGGGGCTGACGAACCGGGTGGCGTAGGTCTGGAAGGAGCCGGCCACCGGCATGTGCGCGGTCATCTCCCCCAGGGACTGCATGAGGAGGAGCACCATGAGGCCGATCGCCGCGTAGGCCACCAGGGCGCCACCCGGCCCGGCCGTGGAGACCGTGGCCCCCGAGGCCACGAACAGCCCCGTGCCGATGGCACCTCCGATGGCGATCATCTGCATGTGCCGGTTGGTCAGGCTGCGCTGCAGCCCGCTGCTCTCCTCCAGAGCCTCGTTGGAGACCTGCCCGGAGGCATCGGGGACCAGCGAGTCGGCGGCGGCGCTGGGAGCGGGATCGGCGGCGCCGGCAGTACCGTCCGTGGCGTCGGACCGGCGCCCCGGCTCGGCGGGTGCGCGGCCGCCGGCGGCCGCCCCGTCATGATCGTCATGGGAGTGTGTCACCCAACCGAGGGTAATGGCTGGGCGCGCAACCCGGTGTTCACCTTGTCCCGTCTCACGCGTTCCGAGATGTGCTGACGGTCTCAGCCACGACGGGACCGACCGCCGTCGGGAGCCGCCCGGAGTCAGCGGGTGTGGCCGGCGGCAGGCTCGCGGCGCTTGTGCGTGGCCGGAGCGCCCTGGGCGGCCATGAGGTCGGCACGCAGGTTCTTGGGCAGGGAGAAGGAGATCTTCTCCGTGGTGGTGCGCACCTCCTCGACGTCGTCGAACCCGAACTCGGCCAGGCGCTCGATCACCTCGCGCACGAGGATCTCCGGCACCGAGGCGCCCGAGGTCAGGCCGATCGTCTCCACGCCGTCGAGCCAGGCCGGGTCGATCTCGCTGGCGAAGTCCACCCGGTGGGAGGCGCCGGCCCCGGCCTCCAGGGCCACCTCCTTGAGGCGCACCGAGTTCGAGGAGTTGCCCGAGCCGACCACGAGCATGAGGTCGACCTGCGGGGCGATCTGCTTGACCGCGCCCTGACGGTTCTGGGTGGCGTAGCAGATGTCCTCGCCGGGCGGGTCGATCATCTCCGGGAAGCGCTCGCGCAGCAGGCGCACCGTCTCCAGGGTCTCGTCCACGCTCAGGGTGGTCTGGCTGATCCACACGACCTTGGAGGGGTCGCGCACCTCGACCTGGTCCACCTCGTGGGGGCCGTTGACGACCTGGATGTTGTCCGGGGCCTCGCCCTGGGTGCCCTCAACCTCCTCGTGGCCGATGTGGCCCACCAGGATGATGTCGTAGTCCTTGGAGGCGAAGCGCACCGCCTGCTTGTGCACCTTGGTCACCAGCGGGCAGGTCGCGTCGATCGTGGCCAGCCGGCGCTCGGCGGCCTCGGCGTGGACGGCCGGGGAGACGCCGTGGGCGGAGAAGACGACGCGCGCGCCCACCGGCACCTCGTCGGTCTCGGAGACGAAGATGGCGCCACGCCGGGAGAGGGCCTCCACGACGAACTTGTTGTGGACGATCTCCTTGCGCACGTAGATCGGCGCCCCGTAGTGGGCCAGGGCCTGCTCGACGGCGTCGACGGCGCGGTCCACGCCGGCGCAGTAGCCGCGCGGGGCGGCCATGAGGATCCGCTTACCGCCCTTGCTGCGGCCCTTGGCAGTGGCCTCGCCGTCCTGCGGGGCGTCCCCGGAGCCGGCCTCGGGCGCGGTGGCGTCGGTGTGCTCGCTGGCGAGCTCGATGGTCGTCACGGCCACCACTGTGCCACAGTAGGACCCAGGTCCCCAGTGGCAGACGTGGCACAGTGGTGCATGTGACAGGCCAGAGCCCCACCCAGCCCAGCCCGCAGTCCTCCCCCGCCGGCGGCCCCGTGCCCGGGACGGCGCCCGGCCCCACCGCCGACGGGAGCCCCCAGGAGCTGGCGCCGCGCGCGAACCTCACCACCGCCGAGAACCCGTGGCCGCTGCGGCTGCTGTCCTCCAAGATCGACCAGTACGTCGCCCGCATGAGCCAGGTGTGGGCGGAGGGCCAGATCATCCAGCTCAACCGCCGCCCCGGCGCGGGCATGGCCTTCCTCACCCTGCGGGACACGGACGCCGACGTCTCCATGTCGGTGGCGATCTACGCGCGCGTCCTGGACGCCGTCCTGGCCCGCACCGGCGCCGAGCTGAGCGAGGGCGCCCGCGTCGTCATCCGAGCCAAGCCCACCTTCTGGACCAGGCGCGGCTCCCTGCAGCTCCAGGCCGACGACATCCGGCCCGTCGGCGTCGGCGACCTGCTGGCGCGCATCGAGCAGCTGCGCCGCATCCTGGCCGCCGAGGGCCTGTTCGACGCCGAGCGCAAGCAGCCCCTGCCCTTCCTGCCGCGCAAGGTGGGGCTCGTGTGCGGCCGCCAGGCCAAGGCCAAGGACGACGTGCTGGTCAACGCCCGCCTGCGCTGGCCGGGGCTGCCCTTCGAGATCCGGGAGGTCGCCGTCCAGGGGGCGCGCGCCGTCGGCGAGGTCACCCGCGCCATCCAGGAGCTCGACGCCGATCCCGAGATCGACGTCATCGTCGTGGCCCGCGGGGGCGGCGCCGTCGAGGACCTGCTGCCCTTCTCCGACGAGGGGCTCGTGCGCGCCGCGTCCGCCTGCCGCACGCCGCTGGTCTCGGCGATCGGCCACGAGACCGACTGCCCCCTGCTGGACCTGGTGGCCGACTACCGGGCCTCCACCCCCACCGACGCCGCCCGCCGGATCGTGCCCGACCTCGCCCAGGAGACCGTCGGCCTGGACTCGGCCCGCGAGCGCCTGCGCGCCGTGCTCACCTCGCGCCTGGACGCCGAGCAGGCGGCGCTGGACCAGCTGCGGGCCCGGCCGGTCATGGCCAACCCCACCTCGATCGTGCGCGACCGGATCGTCGAGCTGGGTCAGGCCCGCGACCGGATGCGCCGGGCCGTCAGCCACCGCCTGTCGCTGGCGGCCGCGGACCTGCGCGCCGACCACGCCCGCCTGACGGCCCTGTCGCCGCAGGGCGTCCTGGACCGCGGCTACACGATCCTGCGCACCCCCGGCGGCAAGGTCATCACCAGCGCCGAGGACGTCAAGAAGGGCGACCTCATCGAGGGCGTGCTGGCCTCAGGGCGGCTCGTCGCCCAGGTCGTCGGCGCCACCAAGCCGCGGCCGACCAACATCGACTGAGCAGGCCGACTACTGGGCACTGCCTCCGGGGCCCGCGCCCGTCGTCGGCATCCGAGCGCCCGACAAGCGCCCGACGTCACCGCGGACGCACCATCGGGCTCGCGGGCGGCCCCTTGAGGGTCAGTCGTCGGGGCCTACGGTGCGTCCGCGCGCTTCAGACGGGCTCCGGTCAGCTGTGGCGGGCCGCCCGGAGCCTGCGGCACAGACGACGGCGACCGGGACTGCGGCCACGACGAAGACGGCCGAGGCGACGACAACCGCCTGGTGGAAGCCGGTGAGGACATCGCCCGCGGCGATCATGCTGCCCAGGACCGCCACGCCGACGACGCTGCCGGTCTGCCTCGCCGCGTTAACAACGCTTCCAGCGACTCCGGTGTAGCCCGTCGGTGCGGAGGCCACCGCAGCCGCGGTCGCCGCAGGCATGGTCAGCGCGGTACCGAAACCACCCAGGAAGGTCAGCGCCGCAACGACCGGGTACGGCGTCGAGGCAGTAGTGAGAACGAGTCCGCAGAAGCCGGCCGCCCCGATGAGCAGTCCGATCAGCATCGTGGGAAACGCTCCGATCCTGGCTGTCACCCTTCCTCCCAGTGGGGACGCGACGACGGCGCTGCACGCCTGCGGCGCCAGGGCCAGGCCTGCGAGCCACGGCTCGTAGCCCAGGTAGCGCTGCAGGAACAGGGACAGGACGAAGAGCTGGCCGAAGAAGCCGGTGTTGAGCGCTAACCCAACCGTGGTGGCCACAGCAAACCGCGGTCGGGAGAACACCGCCGTCGGCAGCATCGGTCGGCTCACGATGCGCTCGACCATCACGAAGACCATCAGCAGAACGAGACCGACAAGGACCGAGGCGACAACGGACAGGCTCCAGCCACTCTCACCCGCGGCGATAACTCCGTAGGTGGCAGCGGCGAGCCCCACGACGGAGAGAACCTGACCGGGCAGGTCACTACCTCCTCGGAGCCGCACCGAATGCGTCGTCGGACTGGGCACGCAACGGGCGGTGAGCCACGCGGTGATCGCGATGAGGGGCAGGTTCACCCAGAACACGAACCGCCAGCCGGTCCAGGTGACGAGCAGGCCTCCGGCCACCGGGCCGACGGCCGCGGCGATTCCTCCTGCTCCTCCCCACAGGCCGATGGCTCGGGCCCGGTCGGCGGGACGATCGTGGATGAGGGACAGGATCGCCAGTGAGGCCGGAACGATGGCGGCGGCACCGACTCCCTGCAGCGCCCGGGAGGCGATGAGCACCCCACCGGTGGGGGCCAGGGCGCAGGCCACCGAGAGCAGGCCGAACACCACCAGGCCGAGCAGGTGGACGCTCCTGGCGCCAACCCGGTCGCAGGCCGAGCCTGCCGACAGCTGCAGAGCGGCGAAGGTGAGGGCATAGGCGTCGACGACCCACTGCAAGGACGTGACCGCCGCACCGAGGTCCGCACCAATCTGCGACAGCGCCACGTTGACGACTGTCGTGTCGAGCATGACGATGAAGAACCCGAGCAGCGCCGCGATGAGTGCGTCGTGCCGTCGGTGTCCGCTCATGAGGAGCTCCTTATCATCCTGGGTCCCATCCGGCGTCGTCCTTCAGCCGTCACCGTTCGCCGCCGGCTCCTGGCAGGTTAGGGCGGTTCTCGTTCGGTCCGGACCGAACCGGTGCGGGCGCATACTGGCTGCATGCCATGGCTGCCCGATCGTCTCTTTCCCGAGGCGGTTCCCGATATCGCCGGTACGGCTGCGGCGCTCGCAGACCCGTCCCGGGCGGCCATGTGCGCGGCGCTCATGAACGGACTGGCCTGGACGGTGGGCGAGCTCGGCTCGTACGCGGGGATCGCGCGGTCGACGGCCAGTGAGCACATCGACGTGCTCGCGGCACGAGGAATCGTCACCAAGGTCCGTCAGGGACGGCACTGCTACGTCCTGCTTGCGGGAGCCGAGGCGGCCCGGATCATCGAAGGGCTGGGGGCGATGGCGACATCGACGCTGCCAACAGCGCGTAGTCTCAACGCCTGGACGGCGAACAGGCAGCTGCTCGCGGCGCGCACCTGCTACCACCACCTGGCGGGGAGGCTCGGCGTGGGGCTGGCCGAGCAGCTCCAGGAGTACGGATACCTGAACGCCTCGTGGCAGCTGACCGACCGCGGGGAGGCTCTTCTGGTGGCCTGGGGACTGCCGGAGCCACGTCGCGCTCCTGGGGAAGCGTGCCTGGACTCCACTGAACGGCGGTTCCATCTCGGTGGCCGGTTGGGGGCAGCGTTGACCGACCTTCTCTTCCACCAGGACTGGATCTCACGCATCGGGAAGAGTCGGGCCGTCGCCCTCACAGAGGCGGGCCGCGAGGCACTGATGCAGGCGGGTCTGGGGGCCGTCCTTGCACGCCTCGATGAGAGCTCCCCCTCTGACAACGGGTAAACGCGGGCCCATGCGTCACCGCGGACGCACCATCGGGCTCGCGGGCGGCCCCTTGAGGGTCAGTCGTCGGGGCCTACGGTGCGTCCGCGCGATCCAGGTGGTCACCGGGCAGCAATCGGGCGGCAGTGACGGGCCGCTTGACCCGGATTTTGTCCGTATGGGACGACTTTGAAGCCCCAGCGGCCAGGAGCCGCCACGGCAAAACGCTCTGACCAGCACACATGCAAACACGCCTCAACGAGAGCGTCGTCAAAGTCGTCCCTCCTGGACATTTCTCGCCCCGCAGACGCCAGCCCACCCGCTCGGCGCCCGAACACAGCCTCTCGGTATCTTCTAACAGTCTTGGCTCGCCAGCCCACCCGCTCGGCGCCCGAACCGGCCCGTGCGAGAATCGAGGCGTGAGCTCCGAGATGAACCCCGGCCCGTACTCCGACCAGTACCCAGACGAGTACTCAACCCAGAACAGCCCTTACTCAGGGGCGTCGGCATCGTCGGCGTCCTCCGGCGACCGTGCCTCCGGCGCCAATGAGGACGTCGCCTCGCTCAGCTACGAGCGGGCCCGCGAGGAGCTGGTGGCCGTCGTGCAGCGCCTCGAGGCGGGCTCCGTCCCTCTGGAGGACTCCCTGGCCCTGTGGGAGCGCGGCGAAGCCCTGGCCCAGCGCTGCCAGACCTGGCTCGATGACGCCCGCGCCCGCCTGGCCGCGGTCGCACAGGACGACTCCGACGACTGACAGGAACTGACAGAGACCGACAAGGACGAGACACGCCCGGAGAGCAGCGCAGGGTCGGTAGTCTGTCCGCATCCGCCCGCCCGCCTCCTCCGGCCCCATCGACTAGCTCGCCGATCACCTCCGGGAGGACCGCGCCGCCGCGGCCTCCTCTGATGACCATCCCCCAGTCCGTCCAAGCTTCTTCATCTCTCGCCCCCGTCTCACCTCAACCCACAGCCACCGGACCCCGG
Source organism: Actinomyces viscosus (assembly GCF_900637975.1). Lineage (NCBI taxonomy): Bacteria > Bacillati > Actinomycetota > Actinomycetes > Actinomycetales > Actinomycetaceae > Actinomyces > Actinomyces viscosus. Next base: position 2,022,583 of record NZ_LR134477.1, read on the forward strand.
TCCCGCACAAAGGAGTCACCCATGACCGCACCTGGCCGTCAAGGATCCGCCCTCGTCATCGGCGAGGCCCTGGTCGACGTCGTCATCCACCCCGGGCAGAAGCCCGTGGACATCCCCGGCGGCTCGCCCGCCAACGTCGCCCTGGGGCTGGCGCGCCTGGGCCGCGACGCCGAGCTGCACTGCTGGATCGGCACCGACGAGCGCGGCAGGGCGGTGCGCGCCCACCTGGAGGCCTCCGGGGTCCGGCTGGCTCCGGGCTCCGACGGCGCCGCGCGCACCTCGACGGCGCAGGCCACCATCGGTGAGGACCGAGCCGCCACCTATGTCTTCGACCTGGACTGGAACCCGCCGCGCCCCGCACTGGCCGACGGCGCCGCGCCGCTGCTGGTCCACACCGGGTCGATCGCCGCGATCCTCTCCCCCGGCGCCGCCACCGTGGAGCAGGTGCTGCGCGAGACCCGCGCCACCTCCACCATCGCCTACGACCCCAACGCCCGCCCCCAGCTCATGGGCGAGCCGGAGGACGCCCGCCAGATCGTTGAGCGCCTCGTGGGCCTGTCCGACCTGGTCAAGTGCTCGGACGAGGACATCGCCTGGCTCTACGGCGAGGACGCGTACCTGGAGACGGTGCTGCGCTCCTGGCTGGAGAAGGGCGCGGCCGTCGTGGTCGTCACGCGCGGCAAGGACGGCGCCCTGGCCCTGTCCGCCTCCGGGGTGCGCCTGGAGGTGCCCGCCGACCCGAGCGTCGTCGTGGCCGACACGGTCGGCGCCGGCGACTCCTTCATGGGCGGTCTGGAGGACGCCCTGTGGAGCGAGGACCTCGTGGGCGCGGACCGGCGCGAGGCGCTGCGCGCGGTGGACGCCGAGACCCTGGAGCGGATCGTGCGCCATGCCGCGGCCATCGCCGACATCACGGTCTCACGGGCCGGGGCCAACCCGCCCACCCGCGACGAGCTGGCCTGAGGCCGATCTCCCGCCTGCTCGGCGGGGACATTCCACACGTCCGGGTGCGTCCACGAACTCGGCGGGGACATCTCACGCCGTCGGGTGCAGGATTTCTGTCCCCGACGGCGTCGAACGTCCCCGCCCACGAGAGACTGTCCCCGCCGGTGGAACGGCGCTGGGGCAGGCTCAGCGCAGGATCGCGGCGGCGAGCAGGACCACGGGCACGAATCCGGCGGTCGTCAGCAGGACCGCGTCACGGGCCAGGTCCTTGCCCACCCCGTAGCGCGAGGCGTACATGAACACGTTCTGCGCGGTGGGCAGGGCGGCGGTGACGACCGGGACGAGCAGCTGCGCCCCGCCGAGGCCTGCGGCCAGCCCGACGACGACGGCCAGCCCCGGCATGACGGCCAGCTTCCAGGCCACGGCCAGCCACAGTCCGCTGCGCCTGTTCATGCTTTGCCCCGGCCGGTCCGACTCGGGGTCCTGGAGCGGCTTGGGCGCCCCGGCCAGGCTCATGCCCAGGGCCAGCATCATGAGCGGCACCGCGACGCGCCCGAGCATCTCCAGGCCCTGGGCCGGGTAGCCCCCGCACCAGTCCTCCAGGTTCACCCCGACCAGGTTCGCGGCGGTCCCGGCCACGACGCCCCACAGCAGCGGGTTGCGCAGCGGAACGGTCAGGGTCGCCAGGCGTGACGGGTTGCCTCGGCGGGTGACGGCGTCGAGCACGGTGAAGGTGACGGGGGTCAGTACGAGGAGCTGGAGCAGGAGGATCGGGGCGATCGTGGCCGCATCCCCCAGGACGAGGACGGCCACCGGGATCCCCAGGTTCGCGGCATTGACGTAGCCGGAGGCCAACGCCCCGATCGTGGCCTCAGCGGTGGCGTGCCGCAGCACGAGGCGGTGCAGGCACCAGGCGGAGACGATGGCGGCGAGCTCCGCGGCCACGGCCACGGCGGTGGCCCGTGAGACGACGGCGGTGAGGTCGGCCCGGCTCAAGGTGGTCACGAGCAGCACCGGCGTGGCGGCGAAGAAGCAGACGCGGGTGAGGACCCCGTCGGCGTCGGCGGGCACGGCCCGGGTGCGCACCAGCAGCCAGCCGACGGCGATGACAGCGCCGAAGACGGCCAGCCCCGCCACGACGTCGGCCATAGCCACCCCCTGTCATCAGCCGTCCTGACAGCGATGATAGTTCGAAGACAGGAGGGAGGGCCGCCCGGTCTCGAGTTCGTAGGGTAGGTCGCGCGTTCGAGGGGTAGAGGGTACGACCGCGCGCCTTACCCTACGACCGCGCGGGCGAGGAGCGGCCGGAGGAGCGGCAGCAGGGACCGCTAGCCGACCGGTTCGAGGTCCACCCAGGTGCCGACGTGGTCGGAGATGATGAAGGAGGCCGTCCCCCATTCCACGGCGCGCAGCAGCGGGCCTCCACCCCCTTCCGAGCCTGCGGCGGCTGCGGCGGCCACGGCCGCCTCGTCCGACAGCGGCAGGCCGTCGGGGCCGGTGGGCCACAGGTCGGTCAGGACGTGGTCGATGCGCCGCGTGGGGCCGGCGGCGGGGAAGGTGAGCCCCTCCCCCACGGTTCGTCCCAGCCCCAGGGCACCGACCTGCTCGGCGCTGAGGTTGTAGTCGCCCACGAGCAGGTGCGGTCCGGGCAGCCCCGCCAGCGCCCCCCAGGCGGCGGCGAGCTGGCGAGCGGCCATGGAGCCGCGGGTCGCCAGGTGCGTGGAGGCGACCGACAGCTGTCGGACCGGGCCGCCGACCTCCTCGGGCAGGTCGAGGGTGGCGGCCACCATGACGCGGTGGGAGGCGGTGGACACGTGGTAGGAGCGCGGGTCCCAGGCGCGCTCGCCGCGCTTCTCGACGCTGGAGGCCCCGCGCCCCAGGCGCTTGACGTGCCAGCCGGCGGCCGGGAAGCGGGAGATGAGGGCGTTGCCGTAGCCGATCGGCCCGGCCCCGACGGCGGCGCGCAGCAGCCCGAAGACGTCGTCGGTCGGCGAGCTCAGCGCGCTGCGCAGCGGACGGCGGCGCAGGCCCACGACCGGCCCCGCGTAGCTGGCGGCGAAGCGGCAGGTGGGCATCCCCAGCTCCTCGGCCAGGAAGGCGGCCTGGTTCAGGCGCCCGGAGCGGGCCTGGCCCAGGTCCACCTCCTGGAGGGCGACGACGTCGGGGGCCAGCTCGGCGATCTGCTCGGCCGTGGCCCGCATGACGGCGCGGGCGGTGGCCGGGTCGGAGATGTCGGCGCCGGCCAGCGAGCCGGTGGCGGCGCTGCCGTCCCCGGCCCCGGCGCCGGGCAGACCGTGCTGGAGGTTGAGACTCAGGACCCGGATCATGCTCATTCCTCCTCGAAGGTGAGGCTGACGGAGTTCATGCAGTAGCGCTGACCGGTGGGGGTCTGGGGGGCGTCGTCGAAGACGTGGCCCAGGTGGCTGCCGCAGGTGGCGCAACGGACCTCGGTGCGCACCATGCCGTGGGAGGTGTCGGTGCTCAGGGTGACCGCCTCAAGGCTGGAGGGGTCGTAGAAGGAGGGCCACCCGCAGTGGGAGTCGAACTTGGTGGTGGAGCGGAACAGCTCGGCGCCGCAGCCGCGGCAGCGGTAGACGCCCTCGCGGTGCTCGTCGAGCAGGGCCCCGGTGAAGGGCCGCTCGGTACCGGCCTCGCGCAGCACGTGGTACTCCATGGGGCTCAGGGCCGCACGCCACTGCGCGTCGGTGCGCGCCGCGGCCTCCAGGTCGAGGGCCGGGGCGGAGGGCGTGGAGGTGGGCGTCGTGGACGGTTCGCCGCTCGTGTTGGTGCTCATGGGCTCATCGTGCCCGCCCGACGGCGCCGGGCGAACCGCGTTCACGCAGCGAAAACGCACCCATCCGGCGGGCTGTCGGCAACGTAGCGGGGGTCCGACGGCGGCCGGCCGCACCCCAGACGGCTCTGTCAGCCCGCCGGTCCGGGTCAGCGCGGGCCCAGGCCCCCGCGCCGGGCGCGGTGCAGCAGGGAGCGCCCCATGGCTCGCCCGAGGGTGACGGCGCGCCGGGCCCCCCGGCCATGAGCCGCGGTCTCCCCCTCGGCCTCGGTGGCCCCGGCGCCCTCGGCGTCGTCACCGGCCGACGTGCTGGAGGCGCTGTCGGCCTCGGCCTTCTGCTTGGCGACGATCTCCTGGGCCGTGCGGGCCACTTCCTCGGGGCTGAGGTCCTGGGTGACCTCGACCTGGTCGACCTCCACGCGCGTGCGCGGCAGGGCGTAGGGGGCCTCGCGCTGCAGCCAGGTGACCAGCTCCTCGCGCACGTAGGACTTGAGGGCGCCGACGTCGCCGGGGTTGGCCCCGGTCAGGACGACGCGCACGGTGACGTGGCCGCTGACGGCGTCGGAGACCTCCAGGGAGGCCTGCCTCCCGTCCCAGACGGTCGAGGCGGCCACGAGCCGGGCCAGCTCGGCGCGCATCGCGGCGATGGGGGCGCGCCAGTCCAGGTCCAGGGTGAAGGTGCCGGTGCTCTGGGAGCCGCCGCGCGTCCAGTTGGCGAAGGGGTTCTCGGTGAAGTGGGTCGAGGGCAGGATGAGGCGCCGCTCGTCCCAGGTCCGCATGACCACGTAGGTCAGGGTGATCTCCTCGATGGTGCCCTGCTCGTCGTCGACGACGACGATGTCGTCCACGCGGATGGCGTCGGTGGTGGCCAGCTGGAGCCCGGCGAAGACGTTGCCCAGCGTGGAGCGGGCGGCCATACCGGCGATGACCGAGGCCAGACCGGCCGAGGCGAGCAGCGAGCCCATGGCGAGCTGAACGCTGGGGAAGGTCATGATGGCGGCGACGAGCCCGGCGATGATGATGATCACCTGGGCGACGCGCCGGATGATCTGGCTCTGGGTGGTCACCCGGTTGGCGCGTCCTTGGTTCTCGCTGGCCTGGACGCCTTTGACGACGGTGGACTCGATGGCCTTGGCGAAGGCGACGACGAGCCAGGTCACCGAAAGGATGAGGGCGATGGTCACCCCGCGCTCGATGATGACCATCGTGGTCGAGTCTTCCTTGGTCTGTCGCAGCCCGGCCAGGGCGATCTGCGTGCCCAGGAAGGCGCCGGTCATGGCGCCGACGGCGTAGGCGGGCCGGCGCCCGAAGTCCACGATCTCGCGGTACAGGAGCCGGCGCCGGCCCATGAACCTGAGGATCGCCACGGCCACGACGGCGATCAGGATGCCGATGAGGGCACCGGCACCGGCCTGCCAGCCGATGGTGACGAGGTCGTTGGTCGTCTTGGTGACCGCCTTGACGGTCTCGTCAACGTTCACGGACGGCACTCCGGTGGGACCGGAGGTGGGCGTGGGAGTCGGGGAGGCAGAGGGATCCGCACTGGGGGTCGCGGGAGGCGTGGTGGCTGCAAACAGCATGAGGCCAGCCTAGGCAGCGGGGCTGTGCCCGGGCTGTGACGAACGACCGCGGGCGCGATCGCACACGCTGACAACCATCACCGAGGACAAGGACGACCGAGGGCATGAGGGAGGCCCGGAACCTGTAAGGTTCCGGGCCCCTCCTCTTGCCTCAGGGACTCGACGCCTCAGCCGACGTCGTCACCCAAGGTCTGGTCTGGCCTGCTCAGGTCAGGCGATGTGCTCATCGAACCAGGCGATGAGCTTCTCGGGGTGCTGGCCGAAGTAGTTGTAGACGTAGAAGCGCTGGTTGGAGTCCTCGACCCACAGCAGCTCCTTGGTCTTCGTCCCCAGCGCGTCGAAGATCTCCTGGCCGTCCTGCTCGCCGTGGACCAGGAAGTCCCGGCGCAGCTGGGCCATGAGCGTGGGCACCTTGACCGCGTGGGCGTGCGGCAGCGGCGTCTCCTCATCCAGACGGAAGCCGACGAGGTCGCGCAGGCGCTCGCTGAGCATCTGGGCGGCCTCGGCCGGGTCCTGCCCGATGTTCTCGGCTCCGCGCTCGATGAAGGTCTTGCCCGAGACCACGTTGAGGACGGCCAGGGCCTGCACGTCGGCGAACTCCTCGGGCCAGAAGTCCATGGCGATGATGGTGGAGTTGCCTCCCATGCAGCGGCTGAACAGGCCGAGCTTCATCGAGGCCAGCTCGGGGCGGCTGCGCACGTAGCGCAGCGAGCCGACGACGTCCCGGCACTCCAGCAGGCCCAGCCCGCTGATGACACCGTTGGCGTCACTGCTCAGGCCGCAGTTGCGCAGGTCGTAGGTGAGGATGTTGTAGCCGGCGTCGTGCAGGTGGCGCAGCTCGGGCAGGAAGTCCACCTCGAAGCCGCCGAACATGGTGTTCCACGGCTCCAGGTGGCCGGGGAAGCCGTACCGGTTGCAGGTCATGGGGTGGTTGACGATGAGGAGCCGGTCGGAGTCGGCGGGAATGAACCACGCCTCCAGGGGCGTGCCGTCCATGGAGGGGAAGAAGACGTCCTCGTACTCCATGCCGACGTCGCTGGGCCGCTTGATCACCGGGGTGCGGGCTCCGTGGGCGAACATCTGCGCGTACTGCTCGACGAGCGCGTCCAGGGCCTCCCGGCCCTCGGCGCCCGTGGGCGCCTGAGTGGGGTCGGGCTCGGGGACGTCGTTCTGCCCCAGGTCCTTGTCGACGTCGATCCGGTTGCCTTGAGAGTCAAAACCGATCATGGCGGTCATCTCCTGCGATCTTCTCAGTGGTGAAACATGGGCGGCTGAACCGATGGCGGACCAGCCGGGAGCGGGGAGAGGGCAGAGGGGAGCAGGCGGAGTGCCCGGCGACTCGAAGGCTCACATGAAGGACGGCTTGGGGCCGTCCGTGCCGGGCTTGTTGACGCCGAGGTTCGTGCGGGCGAAGCGCTGGGGCTCCTCCAGGGCCTCGACGACGACCGCGGCGACGCTGCGCCGGGAGACCTCCGTGCCCTTGAACTGCTCGTCGCGGCCGGTGGTCTCGTAGTCGAGCTCGTCGGCGTTGGTGAGCCAGGCCGGCCGCAGGATGGTGTAGTCGAGGTCGGAGGCCTCGATGACGTCGGCCGCCGCGCGGTAGCGGACCAGCTCCTGACCGATCATCGCGTCGTTCCAGGACTCGAAGGGCTCGGGCAGCTCGTGGTAGATCCCCAGGGAGGTGACGAACACCAGGGGCTTGATGCCGAGCTCGTCCATGACCGAGACGATCACGCGGGCCTGCTCGTCGACGGGTCCGGACAGGTTGGCGTAGACGGCGTCGGCTCCCCGCATCGCCTCAGTGAGCGCGGGGGCGTCGAGGACGTCGGCCTCGACCACGCTGGCTCCGGCAGATACAGAGGCCACTCGTGAGGCGCTGCGCACCACGAGGGCCAGCTCGTGCCCGCGCTCGGCCAGCATCTCGACGGCGTGGCGAGCGATCTGCCCGCCTGCGCCCAGAACCACGATCCTACTCATCAGCACTCCTTTGCAGTCTTCAACCACCGATTGGTTGGTCGACGTTTCACACTGACACACCGATCGGTCTCCAGCAAGCCGAGGTTATCGGGGGGGGGGGATTGCGATCCCCTGGATAAAAACAGACGGCCACGTACAGTGCTGATGTGACGAGCAATGCCGACAACCCGGTTCGCGATTTCCTCATGTCGCGTCGCGCGCAGGTGCAGCCCGAATCCGTTGGGCTGCCACGGGGACGCCGGCGTCGCGTCAGCGGCCTGCGCCGCGAGGAGGTCGCCTCCCTGGCCGGCATCAGTGCGGAGTACTACACGCAGATCGAGCGCGGAGAGGTCTCCCGGGTGTCCGACGACGTCCTCCAGGCTGTTGCCAACGCCATACGGCTCGACCCTGTCGAGACCGGGTACCTGATCTCCCTCGTGCACGGGGCCCGCCGCCCCGCGGGTCCCCCAGAGCCTGCGCAGCAGGTCGAACCGAGCCAGGCGCTCCCGCCCACCATACGAAGCATCATCGCCGGGATGTCGAGGGTGGCCGTGCTCGCCCTGTCCGGCTCGCTGGACATCGTCGCCGCCAACCCGCCGGGGAGAGCCCTTCACGCACCCGTTTTCGATCGCGCGCAGGAGCGCCCCAACCTCGCCAGGTTCATGTTCGAGGACCCGCAGTCCCGCAGCCTCTTTCCGGACTGGTCGCTGATAGCCGACGAGTGCGTGGCCATGCTGCGCCTGGAGACCAGCCGCTCCCCCGGCTCAGCCAGGCTCCGTGAGGTGGTCAACACGTTGACCGCCTCCGAGACCTTCGCCGCCCGCTGGCGGGATCACGACGTCACCCAGCACCACTCGGGGACGAAGCGCTTCAACCACCCTCAGGCCGGGCCCATGACGCTGCAGTTCCAGGCCCTGACGGCCCCGGGGATCGCAGACCTCACGCTGTACTGCTACACCCCGGTCGACGGGGACGAGCAGACGAGCCGGACCTTCGCGAGCCTCCTGGAGATCAGTGGCGCCCCGGACGAGCCCTAAGAGCTCCGAAGACTTGCGCCGGAACATGAGCGAAGGCCCGGAACCTTGTGGGTTCCGGGCCTCTCGCAGTGGCTCCGACCGGCGTCGATCCGGTGACCTTTCGATTTTCAGTCGAACGCTCTACCAACTGAGCTACAGAGCCTTGGGATGGAATCGGCCCGACCATTTCTGATCGGACCAACCCTTTCCGCGACCTCGACGGGACTTGAACCCGCGACCTCCGCCGTGACAGGGCGGCGCGCTAACCAACTGCGCCACGAGGCCAGTGTGAATTCACTGTGTTATTCACTTGTGCGAATCCGTACCCCCAACGGGATTCGAACCCGTGCTACCGCCGTGAAAGGGCGGGGTCCTAGGCCGCTAGACGATGGGGGCCAGGGGCCTTCGACGTCGTCGCGCCTCGAACCGGGATGAACACTAAGGGGACAGTCTTCCGCAGCGCAAATCCCAGCGACGTGACCCTCCTCACCGCTCGGTTTTCGGCGGGATTCCGGCCCGAGACCCAGGTCGAGGAGAAGTCGAGGAAGGCCTGCGCAATCTGGCAGGCTGGCCCCGTGAGCCAAGCGCACCAGCAAGAGCCGGAACAGGCGCCGGGGCGGATGTCGGAGCAGGACTTCGAGGACGTCGTCGGCGACGCCCTGGACCAGATCCCGGCGGACCTGGCCGAGGCGATGGACAACGTCGTCGTCCTCGTCCAGGACGAGCCCGACCCGGAGATGCTCACCGAGGAGGACTACGACGAGGCTGGGCTGCCCACGCTCCTGGGGCTCTACGACGGCGTCCCTCTCACCGAGCGCGACGAGGGCTGGTCCATGGTGCTGCCCGATCGCATCCTCATCTTCCGCGGGCCGCTGGAGCGCTGGTGCACGAGCCGTGAGGAGCTGGTGGAGGAGATCACAGTGACCGTCATCCATGAGGTGGCCCACCACTTCGGCATCCCCGACGAGCGCCTCCACGAGCTGGGCTGGGCCTAGCGCCGGAGACGCTGCCGACAAGGACGCGCCGGGAATAGACCTTGAGAGCCAATTTGCCTCGCGCACCCCCCGGGGCCTGCCTTAGTGTGGCCGGCATGAACGACCGTCATCGGCCTGCCGCTCCGGGTGCCGGGGAGCCTCCCGCCCCCACCGCCCCGGGCGAGTCCCCGCAGAACATGAGTCGACGGCCAGTGCTTCTGGCGGCCCTCCTGGGCGCCGGCTCGCTGGCGGGGTGCTCCCTCATCCCCGGCTCCTCGTCGGCCGGAAGCGCCTCCCCCAGCGCGAAACCCACCACTGCGGCGCCGACGCCGTCGAGCGCCGCACCGTCACCCACCACGGCCGCGGCCGCGAGCGCGACGCCATCCGCCTCCGCGAGCGCCGGGACGCTGCAGGGCTGGAGCCTGGAGGAGAAGGTCGGCCAGCTCATGATGGTCGGGGTCGATGCCGCCTCCCCCGCGCAGGCCTCCACCGACGCGGTCGCCAGCCACCACGTCGGCAACATCTTCATCGCCGGCCGCACCACCGCGGGCAGCCAGGCGACGCAGAAGGTCATCAGCGGCTTCACCTCCAAGGTCGGCCCCGGCACCACCCATGACACCAGGATGCTCGTGGCCACGGACCAGGAGGGCGGCGAGGTCCAGGTCCTGTCCGGCTCGGGCTTCTCCGACATGCCCTCGGCGATGGACCAGTCGAGCCAACCGCGCGATCAGCTGGCGGCCTCGGCGCGCACCTGGGGCAAGGAGCTGGCCGACGCCGGTGTGAACATGAACCTGGCCCCGGTCATCGACCTGGTCGACGTCGCCCGGCCGTCCACGAACGAGCCCATCGGCCGCTGGGGCCGCGAGTACGGCCACGACGCCACCACCGTCTCCTCGCAGGCCGGCGCCTTCGCCGAGGGGATGCAGGCCTCCGGCGTCATCCCCACCTACAAGCACTTCCCGGGACTGGGGCGGGTCACGGCCAACACGGACACCTCCGCCGACGTCGTCGACCGCACGACCACCCGCAGCTCTGACGCCGCCGTCGGTGTCTTCGCCTCCGCCATCGCCGCCGGCGCGCAGGTCATCATGGTCTCCTCGGCCACCTACGCGCTCATCGACGCCTCGGCGCCGGCCGTCTTCTCCTCGACGATCGTCACCGACATGCTGCGCACGGAGATGGGCTTCTCCGGGGTGGTCATCACCGACGACGTCTCCGCGGCCGTCCAGGTGCAGGGCGTGGCCGCCGGCGAGCGCGCCGTGCGGGCCGTGCGGGCCGGCTGCGACATCGTGCTGGCCTCGGCCGACCCGACGGTGGCCGCCGACATGGTCAAGGCCCTGATCGCCGCCGCGCAGTCGGACCCGGCCTTCGCGGCGCGGGTGGATGAGTCGGCCGCGCGGGTCCTGGCGCTCAAGGGCAGCCTCCAGTCCTGAGGCCGGCGGTCCTCCTGAGCCGGTGGCTTCAGAAGGACCGCTCGGAGGCGCTGGAGCCGGTCCGGCGCCTCAGCGGGACTTCGTGGTGCCCTGCGGCGGGCCGCTGGACTCCATGCGCTTGGCCAGGCAGTGCTCGGCGTCGTAGCCCTGGGCGTCGCACCAGGCGTTGGCCTCGTCGGCGCTTCCGTAGAGCTCGCCGGACAGGGTCACCCACCAGCCGCCGACGTCGAACACCGACCAGTCGCTGCTGTTGACGAGCACGGCGTTCGGGTCGGCCTGACGCGTCTTGAGGAACTCCGCGAGGATGAGCCGGTTGGTCCAGGTCTGCCCGTCGGCGAACAGGTTCACCTGCTTGGAGGACAGCTGCGGGGTCCACTTGCCCAGGAACTTGCTCATGACGACGGGGCGGTCGTGGTCGGCCTGCCACCGCAGGGCCTGGCCGGCGGCCTGCTCGTCCTGCTGCTCCTGGTTGGCGCTGGAGATTGAGGACGAGGCGATCGTCATCGGGGAGTTCGCGGAGCTGCTCGAGGTGACGCTGGACTGGGAGCCCCGGTCGAAGGTGGGGGTGATCTTGAGGCCCTTGAGGTCGAGGTCCTTGGCGATGCGGAAGTAGTGCTGCTCGCCGAAGCGCAGCGTCAGCGTCCGCCCGCCGTTGGGGATGATCAGCGGATCGCTGGAGAGGTCGAAGGTTCCCGAGGCCACGAGGTGGTCGGTGTCCGCTCCGCCGGTCGGGCTCGTGGAGCTGTAGATGAGGACCTGGTTGGACGGGCCGGCCAGGAAGTCGCCGTCGGCGCAGGAGGTCGTCACGTTGGCCTGGACCTTGAGCTCGCCCTGGCCGTCCTCAACCGAGGTGATGGTGAGGTCCGGCATGCTGGAGCAGGCCTTGATGGCGCCCGAGGGCAGCGCCGACGCGGTCGCTGTTGCGGCGGCGTCGGCCTGGCCGGAGTCCTGCTTACCGCCCTGGCCGTCGGCCTTGTCCTGGGAGCTGCCGGAGGAGTCGTCATTCCTGCCCGAGAAGTAGGAGCCGGCCCACACGCCTCCCCCGCCGACGATGACGAGGAGGAGCACCACGATCACCGCCACCAGGCGGCCGTTGCTTGATCCCGTTGTCTGCTTCTGCTGCGGCGGAGGCATCTGGGGACCGAACATGTCCAGCTCCACCGCCGGCTGAGGAGCGGAGAAGCCCGACGGCGCCCCGCTGGGGGTCTCGGCCCAGGCGGCAATGTCCTCGGCCGACGGCGGCGGGGGCATGGGCATGGCCACCGACTCGGCGGAGTCGGCCGCCGGCAGCTGGGACGCGGCGAAGACGGCGGTGGCCTCGGTGGCTGGGAAGGCCTCGGTCTGACTGCCGGCCTCCTCGGCCGAAGACGAAGACTCAGCCTCACCATCTGCCGGGGCAGCCTCGTCGTCGGCTACCTGATCCTCTGCAGCCGCCTCGGGCTCCTCCTCAAGGTCCTCCTCGGAAGGGGCCGCCACTGCTGCGTCTTCGGCAATGTCCTCAGAAGCGTCCTCAGAAGCGTCTTCGGCAATGTCCTCGGTATTGTCCTCGGCGTCTTCAGGCTCGTCCGGCTCCTCGGCCGAGTCATCGGCCGCGGAGTCCTCGGCGACCGACTCCTCCGAGTCCTGGTCGGCGTCCTGGGGCACGTCGGCCGCGGGTTCCTCGTCGGAGGGTTCCTGCTCGTCCTCCTCCGACTCGACGCCGGCCTCATCACTCTCGTCAGCGGAGCTCTCGACCTCATCGGCTGCAGCCGCAGGCTCTGCTTCCCCGGCGCCTTCGGCCGTCTCATCGGTCTCCTCCTCGGCCGAGTCATCGGCTGCGGAGTCCTCGGCGACCGGCTCCTCCGAGTCCCGGTCGTCACTGTCCTGGTCCGCGGCCTCCTCAGAAGGCTCCTCGGCCTCCCGCTCGTCATCCTCGACAGAGCCGTCCTCAGCAGAGTCATCCTCAGCAGAGCCGTCCTCGGCTGAGAGGTCATCAGCGGCATCCGCGTTCTCCTCGGCAGCCGGCCCCTCAGGCTCATCATCGGTCTCATCCGCAGGCTCACCAGAGCTCCGCGCCTCGGCTGCCGGCTCCTCCGTCGGCTCCTCCGACGACTCCTGATCCTCCTGAGAGTCGGCATCGATCACCGGTTCGTCAACTGCCTCATCACCCTCATCCGGCTCAGGCTCATCAGCCCCGGACTCATCGGTCTCATCGGTCGTGTCGGCCTCATCGGCGTCGACCGGAGCCGCCTCAACCAGCTCGTCCTCGGCCGACATCTCCCGAGCGACAGCGGGCTCCACGGCGGGCTCGCCGCTCTCGGCGTCGGCTGCGTCGGCTGCGTCCTCAGCGGACCCGGCAGTCCCGGCAGCGGCGTCGTCGGTCAGGTGGCCGCGCGCCCGGAGATTGGCCAGAACCTCGGCGTTGCCGGTCCTGGCCAACCAGTCGAGCAGATCGGGGTAGACCGCCGGGTTGGTCGACAACGCCACCCACAGATCAGGACGGCTCTGCGCGATCGCAGCCTGCAAGGCCTGGTCCGGCGTCTGGGCGGCAACCGCCGCATCGGCCTGCTCCGCCTCAGTCGGCGCCCCTTGAGCCGGAGCCCCGGCAGCGGCGACGGGCTCACCGCTGCCCGCAGTCCCGGCGGTCTCAGCGGATCCGGCAGTCCCGGCAGCGGCGTCGTCGGTCAGGTGGCCTCGCGCCCGGAGATTGGCCAGAATCTCAGCGTTGCCGGTCCTGGCCAACCAGTCGAGCAGATCGGGGTAGACCGCCGGGTTGGTCGACAACGCCACCCACAGATCGGGACGGCTCTGCGCGATCGCGGCCTGCAGGGCCTGGTCCGGCGTCTGGGCGGCGACCGCCGCATCGGCCTGATGAGCGGCCATCATGAGCTGAACCGGATCCATGCAGAGACCTTCCGGGAGAACGTATGGGTGACCTCAACTGATCAGGCTCGTCACAAACCCGTCATGGGTCCCTCACAAGACGCCGATCAGCCACGATGGTAGTCACGAATCGGCCAAGAGGGTCAAGAAACGGCATCGGCCGAGGAAATCCACCGCCCGACCATGAGCCAGCCGGGTCCCCGGCAAGTCGGGCCGCCCCAGACGCACCAACGCAACCCCTCTGCCGACACCGGCGCTGAGCCCGAGCCTGCTCCTATCGCTGTCCGTATCGTTTACCTGCGCCGTCCCACCGTCGTCTCAGGGACCTCCCCTACTGCAGATCAGGGTTGACTGGCCAGGAGGTCAGGGCCCGGTCCTCCGGCAGGAGGATTCGACTGAGCCATGCCGCTGCCAGACTGAACCTATGAGTAGCTCCGTTCCCGCACCAGCCACAGCACCCTCCGTTCTCGCACCTCACCGGCCGGTGGACGACCCCGTGGTCTCCGCCCGCAGTCTCACCAAGATCTACGGCCGCGGCTCGGGGGCGGTCAAAGCCCTCGACGCCGTCAACGTCGACATCGCCCGGGCCCGCTTCACCGCCATCATGGGCCCCTCCGGGTCGGGCAAGTCCACGCTCATGCACTGCCTGGCCGGCCTGGACTCGGTGACCTCCGGGCAGATCATGCTCGACGGCGACATGGTCTCCTCGATGAGCCAGCGCCGCCTGACCCGCCTGCGCCGCGAGCGCATCGGCTTCATCTTCCAGTCCTTCAACCTGGTCCCCACCCTCTCCGCGGCGGAGAACATCACCCTGCCCCTGGACATCGCCCGCAAGAAGGTCAATCCGCAGCGCTTCGACCAGGTGGTCGACGCCGTCGGCCTCAGGGAGCGCCTGTCCCACCGGCCCGCCGAGCTCTCCGGCGGCCAGGTCCAGCGCGTGGCCTGCGCCCGGGCGCTCGTGGGTGAGCCGGCGGTCGTCTTCGCCGACGAGCCCACCGGCAACCTCGACTCCCACTCCACCGACCAGGTCCTGGAGATCCTGCGCCGCAGCGTCGACGACCTGGGGCAGTCGGTGGTCATGGTGACCCACGAGCCGGAGGCGGCCGCCTGGGCCGACACCGTCATCTTCCTGCGCGACGGGCACGTCGTGGCCCAGCTGACCGATCCCAACCGGGACCGGGTCCTGGACGCCCTGCGCGAGCTGAGCGAGGCGGAGTCCATGCAGCCCGGGCAGTCCGGGCCGGCCGCGCCCGCGGCCGGCGCCCAGGCTGAGGCCGTCAAGGGGGCCTGAGCCGTGAGACGAGTAGCCTGGCGCTCCGTACGCGCCCATGCCAAGCAGTTCTTCCTGACCACCTTCGCGGTCGTGCTGGGGGTGGCGTTCCTGTCGGGCACCCTGGCCCTGCGCGCCTCCATGTCGGAGACCTTCTCCAAGCTCGTGTCCTCCACCGCCACCTCGGACCTCTACGTCCAGGGCCCCAAGATCGGCAACGACAAAGCCAGTGGCGGCAGCGGCTCCAGCTCCTCGACGCCGCAGACCCAGCCCATCGACAGCTCCCTGACCGAGACGATCAAGCAGATCGACGGCGTCGAGGCCGCCAACCCCGGGATCCAGATGACCGGGGTCCTGGTGGGCGCCAACGACGCCCCCGTGACCACCTCCGGCGCCCCCACGCTCTTCCTGCCCATGTTCGACAAGGAGCCGGGTCGGAAGCTGGTGCAAGGTGATCTTCCCCAGGGCGAGGGCGAGATCGCCCTGGAGTCCGGGGCCCTGAAGACCTCCGGTCTCAAGGTCGGGGACAAGACGCACATCGTCCTGCAGGGCTCACCCACCGAGGTCACCGTGGTCGGCGAGTTCGCCTTCGACTCGCCCATGGCCGGCGCGACGGTCGTGGGACTGGACCCGAACTGGCTCATGCCCCTCGCCGCCCCGGACGGAAGGGTCTCAAGCATCTCGATCGACGTCGCCCAGGGCTCCTCGGTGGACACGGTCAAGTCCGAGGTCACCAAGATCCTCCCCGACGGCGCCCAGGTTCAGACCCGCGCCGAGGTCATCAAGGAGCAGAACAAGACCATCGAGGACCAGCTGGGCTTCATCCAGGTCTTCCTGCTGGTCTTCGTCGTCATCGCCATGTTCGTGGGCTCCTTCATCATCATGAACTCCTTCGCGATGAGTGTGCGCCAGCGAGTCAAGGAGTTCGCCCTCCTACGGGCGGTGGGCGCCTCACCCGCCTCGGTCTTCGGCGTCGTGTTCCTCCAGGCGGTCGTCATCGGAGTGGTCGGGGCCGCCCTGGGCGTGGCCGCGGGCGCCGGTCTCCTGGCCGGACTGTCCAAGCTGCTCGACACCATGGGCATGCCGCTGCTGGAAGGCACCGGCCTGACCGGGCCCATCATCGCGATCTCCCTGGCGGTGGGACTGGCCGTCACCGTCCTCGGCGCACTGCTGCCGGCGCGTGAGGCCGCCCTGACCCACCCGGTCGAGGCGATGCGCGGCGTGTCGGGCTCGCGGGAGAAGTCGCTCGTCCTGCGCACGATCATCGGCGGGCTGCTGCTGGCCGCCGGCGCGGCCGCGGTCGCCGCCGCCTGGGTCAACAAGGACCTGGAGCAGCGCAACCTCATCATGGGGCTGGGCGCGGGCGGCGTCGTCCTGGGACTACTCATCGTCTCCCCCACCCTGGCCCGTCCGGTGGTGGCCGTGCTGGGTCTGCCCTTCCGGCTGCTGCGGCCGGCCGGGCGCCTGGCGGTGCGCAACATCGTCCACAACCCGCGCCGCACGGCCAACACCTCCGGTGCCCTCATGGTGGGCATGGCCCTGGTGTGCGCCGGTGCCACGCTGGCCGCCTCCTTCAACTCCTCGACCGCCGACGAGATCAACAGGGCTCTCAAGGCCGACCTGCTGGTCCAGCCCGCAACCGCGAGCAGCCTGACCGCCCGGATCTCGAACGAGAAGGCCAAGGACATCGCCGCGATCGACGGCGTCAAGGAGACCTCCTCCTACACCGTCTACGCGGACGCGGTCACCAAGCCCGACGGCAAGCAGAACCCCACCGCCCAGGTCGTCGTCATCGAGCCCGCCACGTACCCCAAGGCCTATGACCTCTCCGTAGTCTCCGGATCCCTGGAGGCTCTGGACGCCACCCACGTGGCGGCCACGAAGGACGAGGGCCTCGCAGTGGGTGACAAGGTCACGATGACCGGTCCCAACGGCGCCCTCGAGGCCACGGTGGGCGCAGTCGTCGACCCGAAGGGAATCGGCGGCAACTACTTCGTCTCCCCCGAGGTGGCGGCATCGGTGGGCTCCTGGACCTCGCCGGGCACCAGCACCGACCCGGCTCACGTCCTGGACTCGCCCCTGGGCATGCTCCTGACCCTCGACGACGGCGCGAATCTCGACACGGTGCGGGGCAAGGCCCGCGACATCGTGGCCGACACCTACCAGTACTCGGTGCTCGACGCCAACGAGATCTCCGACCAGGTCGGCCAGCGGATCAACCAGATGCTCGCGGTCCTCTACGGCCTGCTGGGTCTGAGCATCGTCATCGCCATCCTGGGCATCGTCAACACGCTGGTGCTCTCGGTCTCCGAGCGCACCCGCGAGATCGGGCTCATGCGCGCCGTCGGGCTGGGCAAGGCCCAGCTGGCCGGGGAGATCATCACCGAGTCGGTTCTCACCGCCCTGTACGGCACGGTGCTGGGCGGAGCGACCGGCGTGGTCCTGGCCGCGGCCCTCAAGAGGATTCTGGAGGACCAGGGCCTTAAGACCCTGACCATCCCCTGGGGTCAGATGGTGGGCATGCTCGTGCTCTCCGTGGTGGTCGGCATCATCGCGGCCCTGTGGCCGGCGCTGCGCGCCTCCCGGGTCCCCGTCCTGGACGCCATCGCCACCGAGTAAGGAGACGAGCAGGAGAACCCGGGCGGTCACCGCCCGGCCCGCTCGATCCACCCGGAACCGGATTACTCACGGAACCACTCACCCCGGCGCCCCGGCCTGTCCCCCTCAGTGGGGACCGACCGGGGCGCCGGCGCGCTATCTCCCATCTCACCGGTTCTCCCTCTGCCGCACCCGCCCCGGCTCCGATAGCCTCGTGCGATCATGCCCGAGCCGTCCACCCGGTCGTTCCGGAACGCCCCGAACAGCCCGTCCGCACTGTCCTCGCCGTCGATGAGCCCCGACGCCCCGCTGCCCCAGCCCCCGTCCATCGGGGCCGGGGCTCTTCTGCGGTGGCTGCTGCGCCGCGCCGCCGTCCCGGTCGCGCTGGCGACCCTGGCGGCCTGCACCTCCAACATCATCCAGGCGATCGTGCCGGCCTTCCTGGGCCAGGCCCTCGACGCCGGGATCGAGAACGGCCTCAACGCCCGCGTCTGGGGGATCGGGGCGCTGCTGCTGGTGCTGTTCGTCGTTTACGCCGTCGGGGACACGATGCTGTCCTACTTCGGGGTGACGGCCTGGATGCGCACGGCCTTCGACGTCGACCGGCTCGTGGGCCGGCAGGTCTCCGCCACCGGCAAGGACCTGTCCCGGCAGGTCTCCACCGGCGAGGTCGCCACCATCATCGCCTCCGACGCCGACTACCTGGGCAATCTCATCGAGCACCTGCCGGCCCTGCTGGGGGCGGCGGCCAGCTTCATCGTCGTGGCCGTCCTCATGCTCCGCACCTCGGTGAGCCTGGGGCTGGTGGTCATCCTGGGCATGCCGCTGGTGGCGGCGATCGTCACCCTGGTCATCCGCCCCCTGCAGAAGCGTCAGGCCGTCCAGCGCGAGGCGCAGTCCGCCGTCACCACGATCACCACCGACACGGTGGCGGGCCTGCGGATCCTGCGGGGCATCGGCGGGGAGGACGTCTTCGCCCGCCGCTACCGGGACGCCTCCCAGGAGCTGCGGCGCCGCGGCGTCGAGGTGGCCTCCTCCCAGGCCACCCTCATGACCCTCCAGGTGCTGCTGCCCGGGCTCTTCGCCGCCGTCGTCGTGTGGATCGCCGCCCGCATGGCCGTGGCCGGCAGCCTCACCCCCGGCGGGCTCATCACCTTCTACGGCTACACCGCCTACCTGTCCTGGCCGCTGTGGGTCTTCACCAACTCCGTGCAGGACTACACCCGGGCCATCGTCGGGGCCCGGCGCCTGAGCCGCCTGCTGCAGGTGACGCCGGCGGCCGGCAGCCTCGTGGAGCGCCTCGACCTGGACCCCGCCGCCGCCCAGCCCCTCAGCGGTGAGCTGGTGGACACCGGAAGCGGTCTGCGCCTGGAGGAGGGCCGCATGACGGCCCTGGTGTGCCCGGACCCGGAGGTCTCAGCCGAGCTGGCCACGCGCCTGGGCCGCTTCACCGACTCCGGGCCCACCGTCACCCTGGCGGGCAGGCCGCTGACCACCATGCCGCTGGACCAGGTGCGCGCCAGCATCGTCGTGGCCGGGGCGACCGCCCAGCTCTTCACCGGGACCCTGCGCGAGGCCCTTGATGTGCGCGGCGGTCCCGACCCGCGGCCGGCGGACCTCAAGGAGCTCGTGCGCGCCGAGGCCGAGCGCACCACCGGGGCCGACGTCGACCAGCAGGTCCGCGCCCAGGAGCGCCACGCGCCCGGCGACGACCGCCTGCTGGAGGCCATCGAGATCGCCGACGCCGGCGACGTCCTGACCTCGCTCAGCGAGGGCCTGGCCGGGATGATCACCGAGAAGGGCCGGTCCCTGTCCGGCGGGCAGCGCCAGCGCGTCGCCCTGGCCCGGGCCCTGCTCACCGAGGCCCCCACGCTCGTGCTCATCGAGCCGACCTCCGCCCTGGACTCCCACACCGAGGCCCGGGTCGCCAACCAGGTGCACCGCTCCCGCGCCGGGCGCACCACCGTCGTCGTCACCGCCTCCCCGCTGGTGCTGGAGGCCTGCGACGAGGTCGTCTTCCTGGACTCCAGCGGGACCGAGCTCCTGCGCTCCACGCACCGCGAGCTCATGGCGATGGCCCGCTCCGGCGACGCGCAGGCGGCCGACTACCGCGCCGTCGTCTCCCGGGCCCTGGGCGAGGACGCGGAGGTGAGCTGCTGATGGCGCTCCCCGTCGCACCCGGACCGGTCGCCCTGCGCAAGACCTTCCGGATCATGGCCTCCTACCGGTGGCGCTTCGCCGTCGTGCTGGCCCTCCAGATCGTGGCCGTCCTGTCCACGCTCGTGGCCCCCCAGCTGCTGGGGCGCCTGGTGGGGCGGGTCTCGGCCGGGCGGGCCGACGCCGGCTACGTGGACCGGATCGTGCTGACCATCATCGCCGTCACCCTCGTGGGGGCGCTCATCAACCGCTTCGCCCAGAAGTACGCCCGGACCCTGGGCGAGTCGGTCTTCGCCGACCTGCGCGAGCGCATGATGAACCGGGTGGTGCACCTGCCGCTGAGCGCCGTGGAGTCCGCCGGCACCGGCGACCTCGTGGGGCGCACCACCACCGACGTCTCCCGGATCGAGTTCCTCGTGCGCGTGGGCATCCCCCAGATCCTCGTGTGCCTGGTGACGATCGTCTTCACCCTGCTGGCGGCGGCCTTCGCCGACCCGGTCCTGGCGCTCGGGCTGCTCGTCATCGCCCCGCCGGTGTGGTCGATGATGCGCTGGTACCTGCCGATCTCCATCCCCGCCTACCGGGCCGAGTCGGCCGCCCAGGCCCGCCTCAACGGCGCGGTCTCCGAGACGGTCGAGCACGCCGAGACCGTGGACGCGCTGGGCATCGGGGCGCGCCGCGAGCGGGCCATCATGGCCTCCATCAAGGAGGCCTGGTCCCTGGAGCGTTACACGGCGATGCTGCGGGTGCGCCTGTTCATGGTGCTCGACGTCGCCTGGCGGGCGCCCGTCGTCGTCATCCTCCTGTGGGGCGGGTTCCTGGCGGCCCGCGGCTACGCGCCCCTGGGGGCGATCACCACCGTGACGCTCTACGCGATGGAGCTGCGCAAGCCGGTGGGCCAGCTCATGTTCTGGATCGACCAGGTCCAGATCGCCCAGGCCTCCCTGTCCCGCATCCTGGGTGTTGAGGAGGTCCCCGACGACCGCGCCCCCACCGGTGAGCAGCCCGACGGCACGCGGATGGTGCTCGACGACGTGCGTTTCTCCTACCGGGAGGGCGTCGAGGTGCTCCATGGGATCGACCTGGAGCTCGTGCCCGGGGAGCGGCTGGCCGTCGTCGGGCCCTCCGGCTCGGGCAAGTCGACGCTGGGGCGCATGCTGGCGGGCATCAACCCGCCCACCTCCGGGAGCGTCACCGTGGGCGGGGTGGCGCTGACCGACCTCACCGAGGACGAGCTGCGCCGCCACGTGGCCCTGGTGACCCAGGAGCACCACGTGTTCGTCGGGTCCGTGGCGGACAACGTGCGCCTGGGGCGCCCGGGCGCCTCCGACGACACGATCCGCGAGGCGATCGAGGCCATCGGGGCCGACGCCTGGGTCGATGAGCTGCCCGAGGGGATGGACACGATGGTCGGCTCGGGGCACCTGAGCCTCACGCCGGCCCAGGCCCAGGAGGTGGCGCTGGCCCGGCTGGTGCTGCTGGACCCGCACACGCTCATCCTGGACGAGGCCACCTCGCTGCTGGACCCGCGCGCCGCGCGCACCCTGGAGCGGACCCTGTCCACGGCGCTGGCCGGGCGCACCGTCATCGAGGTGGCCCACCGCCTCTACACGGCGCAGGACGCCGACCGGGTCGCCGTCGTCATGGACGGGCGGATCGTGGAGCTGGGCACCCATGACGAGCTCGTGGCGCTCGGCGGGGAGTACGCGAGCCTCTGGCAGGCCTGGAACTAGGAGTAGTGCACCGGCGAGGGTGAGGGTGAAGGTGAGGCTTCCGGGCTGCGGCCTGCGGCCAGGTACTCGCTGACCGAGCTACTCCACGAGCCTCGGGTCCCACTGGCCAGGGGTTAACCGCACTGCACGGGGGTCCGACCCACGTGGAGTGCCCCCACACCTCTCCCAGTAGGATCCAGACCTCGTGCAGCCGGTGCAGCCGGCGCAGCCGAGGTCTCCACCGCAGATCGCCGGTGGCGAAAGGCAGGCCTCATTCAGCAAACCTACAAACCCGCCCGGGCCTGCGTTGTTCCACGATGGCGCGCGCTGTGAGATTCTTGGGTCGGCGGGTCGTCCCACTGTCGCGATCCCGCCGCCTGGCAGTCAGTCGGCTGCACCCAACGCTGCACCTCACACGAGAAGGTCCGTTCATGCCCAACAACCAGCCACCTCCCCCGCCGTCGCAGGCGACGCCGTCGGCCTCCGCCGTGCCTCCTCGGGGGACCAACGGGTCCCAGCCCACGCTCGGTGAGCTCATCGCCCGTATCTCGGAGAACATCTCAGCGCTGGTGCGCGGCGAGATCGACCTGGCCAAGGCCAAGGGCCAGCGCATGGCCAAGGAGATGGGCCTGGGGGCCGGGCTGCTCGGTGCCGCCGGGGTCCTGACCCTGTTCGCCTTCGGGCTGCTGCTGGGGTCGCTGACGTCGGGGCTGTCCAACGTCATGCCGCTGTGGGCTGCCTTCCTCGTGGTGGCGCTGCTCCTCATCGTCATCGCCGTGCCGCTGGCCCTGGTGGGCGTCAAGCGGCTCCAGGCGGCCAAGGAGAGCGCCCCCACGCCGCAGGAGGGGCTCATGGAGTCGGTCAACACCGTCAAGGGCGCCGTCGCCTCCGGCCTGGAGAGGGGGAACGCCAAGTGAGCACCAACGCAGTACCCGCGCCCGCAGAGCCGTCCGCTGACGCCGTCCTGTCCGACATGGAGGCCCGGCGCCGGGCGCTGGCCGCCGACGTCGACGAGCTCGCCGCGCGCCTGGCCCCGAACAGCCTGGCCAGGGTCGCCAAGCTCAAGGCCCGCGAGACGGTGCAGGGCCTGCGCAACCAGGCCGTCAGCAAGGCCGAGGACGCGGTCGGGCAGGTCAAGAGCCGTCTGGCCTCCCTGGTCGGTGGGGGCACCGACCCCGACGGCGGGGTCGACTCCTACGAGCCGGGCACGATGACCCTCGGCCAGCGGGTCACCCGCCTGTTCGACGACGCCCGCGACGGCGACCCCGCCTCGCTGGGGATCGTCACGGTCGCGGGCCTGGCGCTGGCCGGCCTGAGCGTCACGGCCACCGTCGCCGCGGTCAAGGCCTTCTCCCGCTCCCGGGCGGCCCGGCCATGACCAGCGGCTCGCAGGCCGACGCGTCCGGTGCCGGTGGCGCTGGCGGCGCTGGCGGCGCCGAGGAGACCGGCGCCGAGCCGCTGAGCCCCGAGCAGATCGAGGAGCGGCTGCGCGCCCAGCGGGTGGCTCTGGCGGCGAGCGTTGACGAGCTCGCGGCCCGGGTGGACCCGCGCACCCAGGCGCGGGAGGCCGGCGAGCACCTGCGCGAGCAGGCCACGGCGAGGGCCGACCAGCTGCGCGAGCAGGCTGCGGCCGGCGCCGGTCGGTTGCGTGAGGAAGCCCGCAGGCTGGCCGAGCAGGCCGAGCAGACCTGGGAGAGCGCCCGTCAGGGCGACGCCGAGGCGACCTCCGCGCTCGCCAAGGCGGCCGCCGTCGCCGGAGGCGTGGTGACCGCCGGCATCCTCCTGACCCGCCTCGCCCGCCGCTGAGGCAGGGGCCGGCCGCCTCGCAGGCATCGGCGGCCCCACAGGCATCGGCCCCCTCGCGGACAGCGGCCTCATCCCCGTCGCGGACGCACCATAGGGCCCGGCGACTCACCTTAGTGGGTCAGCCCGCAAGCCCTATGGTGCGTCCGCGCGCCAGGCATGTGATGAGGACAGTGATATCACCGCGGTGGTCCGAGACCGAGCTCGTGAGAGCACACGCCTACCATCGAACAACTATGTGATGTGAAGCACACATGCGTTATCTGGTCAAGCACGCAGAGAACCTCTAATCTGTACCCATAACTCCCCGCCGTCCTCCGGGACTGGCGGGGTCTATTTTTCTTTGTAGGAGGCTACTCGTGGCCCTCACAATGGCGGTCATCGTTGACTACCAGAACGTCCATCTCACGGCGGCAGGCTTGTACATGCCAGGGCGTCCTCCCGAGGAAGCCCTCATCGACCCCTACCGGTTTGCCAGCCAGCTTGCCTGCGCCCGTAACGCGAAGAACGACGATGCCTACCAGGTCAAGGTCTCTAGAGTTGAGGTCTTTCGGGGCCTACCGATCCCGGAGGATGACAGCGATGCATACCGGCGTAACCAAGCCCAGAAGGCACAGTGGACCCGAGGGCATCACGGAGTAGTCAACGTGACGCTGCGACCGCTGAAGTACTCATGGGAGTACATCGATGGAGTCAAGCAACCTATCCGCGCATCGAGACAAGAAAAGGGCGTCGATGTCCTATGCGCCTTGACGCTCGTCGACTTGGCTCGCTGCGGCATGTACGACGTCGTGGTTCTCGCCTCCCGGGACACAGACCTCGCTCCAGCCCTCGACAACGCTGCCCGAACTGGCAGCGCCAAAGTCGAAGCAGCTAAGTGGTACCACCCTGGAGTCTCTAGCACGCGAGGCCGCATCAAGACCGAACGCCGACTGTGGACCACTTCCATGACGGAGCAGCACTTTCACTCCAGCCTGGACCCGATCGACTACACCTGATATCTCGCCCGCCGCTGAGGCGGAGGGCGGCCCCTCGCAGGCATCGGCCCCCTCGCGGACAGCGGCCTCATCCCCGTCGCGGACGCACCATCAGGCCCAGCGACTCACCTCTGTGGGTCAGCCCGCAAGCCCTATGGTGCGTCCGCGCGCTACGGGACTCCGCTCTGCCCGCCGACCGCCTTCATCACGTGCAAGCCGGTGCGTCCGCGCGCTCCGGGCGATCCGTCGAGGACGTGCACCAGCGGGGCATCGGCGCAAAAGTGTCCGCCAGGGACGACTTTGACAGCGTCATCTTCGAAGGACTCTCGCATCTGCGCTGGTCAGAGCGTTTTGGGCCGGCGGCGCCGGCCCGCGGCGGCTTCAAAGTCGTCCCTGACGGACAAAACCGCCCCCACAACCCCCAGGAGCAACCGCCCCGCACACCCCAGAGGCCACCCCCGCAGGTCACAGATCGGTCACCGCCCCGAATTGGTCTCGACCACCTGCACCCGAGTCTTAAGATCGTCTCCGTGACAACGGCGCCCCCTACTCCCCCGGATACGGCAACAGATCCTGCCCCTTCCCTTGATGTCGCGCCGGGTTCCGTGGTCCGGGTGCGCGATGAGGACTGGCTCGTCACCCAGGTTTCTATGACGTCCGACGGCACGCTGGTGACCGTCCAGGGCCTGTCCGAGCTGGTCCGGGACACCACCGCGCAGTTCTCCGCCGGCATCGACCGCATCATCCCGGTGGACCCCCGCCACACCCGCGTCATCGCAGACACCTCCACCCGCCACCGGCTCTCCCGACTGTGGCTGGAGGCGACGCTGCGCAAGACAGCGCTGCCGGCAACCTCCACGGACCTGGCCGTGGTGGGCGACGTCCTGGCGGACCCGCTGACCTACCAGCTGACGGCAGTGCGCCAGGCCCTGGACCCGGCGAACCTGCGCCCGCGCATCCTCCTGGCTGACACCGTGGGCCTGGGCAAGACCCTGGAGATCGGCATGATTCTGGCCGAGCTCGTGCGCCGCGGCCGGGGCGACCGCATCCTCATCGTCACGCCCCGTCACGTGCTCGAGCAGATGCAGCACGAGATGTGGTCGCGCTTCGCCCTGCCCTTCGTGCGCCTGGACTCGGTGGGCATCCAGCGGGTGCGCCGTTCGGTGCCGGCCTCACGCAACCCGTTCTCGGTGTTCCACCGCGCAATCATCTCCATCGACACGTTGAAGTCGGACCGCTATCTCAATCATCTGCGCAAGCAGCGCTGGGATGCGGTCGTCATCGACGAGTCGCACAACGTCACCAACAAGGGCACGCTCAACAACCGGCTCGCGGACATTCTGGCCCGTCAGACCGACGCCCTCATCCTGGCCTCAGCCACGCCCCACAACGGCAACCCGAAGTCCTTCGCCGAGCTCATCCGTCTGCTGGAGCCGACGGCGGTGCGAGCGAACGGAGAGCCTGACGAGGAGGCGGTGCGTCGCCTCGTCATCCGCCGTCACCGTCACTCCGACGAGGTACGCGACGTCGTGGGCGGACGCTGGAAGGAGCGCCTGACTCCGGTCAACAAGCTGGTGCAGCCCTCCCCTGCCGAGGACGCGGTGGCCGACGAGCTCTCACGCACCTGGCTGCACCGCTCCGACGGCGCCGCGTTGCCGGGCAGCGGGCGGTCGGGCTCACGCGGCGACGCCCTGTTCGCCTGGACGCTGGCCAAGTCCTTCCTGTCGTCTCCGGCGGCGCTCATCCAGACGATCGACGAACGCCTGGCCCGACGCCGCCGGGCGACCGAGGCCGGCTCCCAGCCCTCGGAGCAGTCGCAGGCCCTGTCCCGCCTGCGCGAGCTGGCCATCGAGGCCAACACGACGTCGTCGGGCAAGTACCAGGCGCTGCTGGCCGAGCTGCGCCGGATCGGCATCTCGCGCTCCTCGACCAAGCGCGTCGTCGTCTTCGCCGAGCGCATCGCGACGCTCACCTGGCTGGCCGAGCACCTGCGAGAGGACCTGAACCTGCCGCCGGAGGCGGTGCGCGTCATGCACGGGAGCCTGTCGGACGTAGAGCAGCAGGAGATCGTGGAGCAGTTCCGCCAGTCGCACACGCCGGTGCGCGTCCTGGTGACCGGCGACGTGGCCTCGGAGGGCGTCAACCTGCACGCCCAGTGCCATGAGCTCATCCACTACGACATCCCCTGGTCGCTCATCCGGATCGAGCAGCGCAACGGCCGCATCGACCGCTACGGCCAGAGCGTCTCGCCGCAGATCACGACCCTGCTGCTGGACCCGTCGGACCCGCGCTTCTCCGGCGACGTGCGGGTGCTCACGCGCCTGATGGAGAAGGAGGATCAGGCGCACCGGGCCCTGGGCGACGCCGCCTCCCTCATGGGCCTGTACTCGGGCGAGAAGGAGGAGGCGGCGATCCGTGAGGCGCTTGAGGCCGGCACGGATATTGACGAGGTCGTCCCCGACGCCGACGACGCCCTCGCCCTGGACCCCATGGCGGCACTGTTCGCGACCCTCACGGGCACGGCCGAGGCCAGGGCCGACGACGCCGCTGAGCCCACTGGTCCCGGTGGCTCGCCTGATCCGGCCGATCCGGCTCCCGCCGGTCCTGGCGGCTCCACCGGTCCCGGCAGCTTGCCCGAACTGGCCGACGCCTCCGGCTCCGCTGCCCCCGCAGGCCCGGCCGGCCCCGTCCAACCCGCGGCCCCACTGCCGACCTCGATCCTGTACGAGACGCAGCTGGACTATCTGCGCCAGGCCCTGACCGAGCTCTATGAGCGCCCCGAGGAGGCCGAGCAGCGCCAGACCGGCGGCGGTGGCGTCTCCTGGCGCGAGCACGGCACGCAGCACGTGGTGGAGATGGTGCCCCCGGCGGGTCTGCGTCACCGGCTGTCGGTCCTGCCGCAGTCCTACCTGCGTGAGCGCCGCGTCCAGGAGCACCTGCTGCTGGCGACGACGCAGAAGAAGGGCGCGCGTCTGCTCACTGAGGCGCTGCGCGACTCCTCGGACTCCTCATGGCCGGAGGCCCACTACCTGGGGCCGCTGCACCCGGTGCTGGACTGGGCCGGCGACCGGGTCCTGGCCAAGCTCGGTCGCTCCTCGGTGTTCGCGGTGCGCGGCGAGGTGGACTCGCCGACCGTTCTGCTGCTGGGGACGCTGACGAATCAGGCGGGTCGGACGGTGTCGATGGTGTGCGTCAGAATCGCCTTCCCCGTTCTGGACGCGGCCAGGGCGCGGGCGGACCTGGCTGCGGGCCGGCCACTCGGGGCAGTACCGATCGGGCAGGTGCACCCCTCCCCCGCGGCCATGTTCGCGGAGGCCGGCATCTCCCGCGAACTGAGGAACTCCGGCCCGGTGCGGGACACCGGCCTGCTGGAGGCGCTTATCGCCCCGGCGGTGAAGACGGCCAAGCGCCAGATGGCGCTGACGGTGGAGGCGGCGAGGCGGCAGGCCCGCGAGCGCGTGGACGCCTGGGCGGAGCACGCCAACGCCTGGGATGACGAGGCGGGTCTCCTGGTCCAGAACCGGCACCTGCGCGCCCAGCGCTTCACAGTGGCCCAGGAGCGCGAGCTCATGAACCAGCACCTGCCGGCGCACACGCTGGTGCGCCCGCTGCTGGTTGTGGTGCCTCAGGACTTCGGGATGGAAGGAGAGCTCTAATGGCGGTGTCGGACGCGCTGGTCGTGGGTGAGGACTGGATCAGCGAGCACTACTTCACCACGGACGCCACCAAGGAGTCCTTCCTGGCGCGGGTGCTGGAGCGCCGCAAGGAGTGGGAGGCCCTGGAGAAGCCGGCCGCCCCGGGCGCGGAGCCGACGCCGCGTTCCCGGTTCCGCTCGGAGCGCTCCCGGCTGGCCGAGCTGCTGGCGGCCCTGCCCGCGGAGGGCTCCGAGTCCCTGACGGGCGCCGCCCTGGAGGCGGCTGGGGAGCTCGATGCACTCCTGCGCGAGATCCTGGGCTTCGCCTCGGCGGAGTACCGCCTGACCGAGCGGGGCCCGGTGACCCTGGTGCGGCCGGTGGGCGATGAGGGCCCGGCGCCGCTGGCGCTGCTGCGCGCCCGACCGGTGACGACGGTGGAGGACCTGCTCGTCAAGGACGCCCCCACCCTCGCCGAGGAGTGGGAGCCGGTGGACCTGGCCGATCCCGCCGCCCCGGTGTTGGAGGGGGCGGAGCCGGTCGAGTCGATCTCGCGGGCGCTGTCGACGCTCATGACTGATGAGCACGGTCCGGCCTTCGCCCTGGTGCTGGCGGGCCAGTGGGCGCTGGTGGCGGAGCGGGAGCGCTGGCCGGAGGGCCGCTGGCTGGCGGTCAACGTCCAGCTCGTCGTCGAACGCAACGAGACGAGGCGCGGCGGCGAGGTGGAGCGGGCCCTGACCTGCCTGGACGCCCGCTCCCTGGTGCCGACGGCGGAGGGCGAGACCTGGTGGGCGGCCACCCTGGAGGACTCGGCGGCCCACACGGTGGGAGTCTCGAAGGACCTGCGCGAGGGCGTGCGCTCCTCGATCGAGATCATCGCGAACGAGGTGGTGCGCCGTCGCGCCGCGCGGGGGCTGGAGCCGTTGCCCCAGGAGCGGGCGCAGGACCTGGCCCTGCAGTCGCTGCGCTACATCTACCGGATCATCTTCCTGCTCTACGCGGAGGCGAGCCCCGAGCTGGGGGTCCTGCCGGTGGGTGCCGCCGAGTATGACGCCGGCTACGGCCTGGATCGTCTGCGTGAGCTGGCCTTGAGGGAGTTGCATGAGGAGTCGGCCCAGGCGGGCACGCACATCTATGAGTCCTTGGACCGGCTGTTCCGCCTGGTCGATGAGGGGCGCAACGCGGAGGTGTCCGCCCAGGAGGAGGGCGGTTTCGACGGCCTGGTCTTCCGGCCGATGCGCGCCGACCTCTTCCGCCCGGTGGCGACCGCCCTCATTGACGAGGTGGGCCTGGGTAACGGGGCGTTGCTGCGGGTGCTGCGCCACCTGCTGCTGACCAGTGAGAACGGCAAGAGCGGGCGCGGCTTCATCTCCTATGTGGAGCTGGGCATCAACCAACTGGGTGCCGTCTACGAGGGGCTCATGAGCTACTCGGGCTCCTTCGCCGCCGAGCCCCTGTGGGAGGTGGCGCCGGGTGGGGATGCCTCGAAGGGCTCGTGGGTGGTGCCCGAGGACGTCATGAAGGGCCTGGAGGAGAAGGACTTCGTGACGGTGGAGGATGAGGCGACCGGCGAGCCCCGCAACGTCACTTATGAGAAGGGCCAGTTCGTTTACCGGCTCTCGGGCCGGGACCGGCAGCGTTCGGCCTCTTTCTACACCCCGGAGGTGCTGACCCGTTTCACGGTGCAGCAGGCGCTGGCCGAGCTGCTGGATCAGGATGGGCGGACGACGAGCGCGGAGGAGATCCTGCATCTGACGGTGTGCGAGCCGGCGCTGGGGTCGGGGGCCTTCGCGATCGAGGCGGTGCGCCAGCTGGCGGAGCAGTACCTGTCCCGTCGGGAGAGGGAGCTGGGTCGGCGGGTGGACCCGGAGGAGCGGCCGCGGGAGCTGGCGAGGGTCAAGGCGTACCTGGCCCTGCACCAGGTCTACGGGGTGGACCTCAATGCGACGGCGGTCGAGCTCGCCGAGGTGTCGCTGTGGCTGGACACGATGGTGGAGGGGCTGGCGGCCCCGTGGTTCGGGCTGCGGCTGCGCCGCGGCAACTCGCTCGTGGGGGCCAGGCGGGCGCTGTACGCGGTCTCGGACCTGAAGAAGCGGGCGTGGCTGACGGCGACGCCGGTGGCCGAGCCGCTGAGCCAGGTGGCGGCCGTGCTCGACGACGACGCCCGGGCCTCCCGGCACCGTCTGGGCGGGGCGCTCGACGTCTCGGGCAGCATCCATCATTTCCTGCTGCCGGCCAAGGGCTGGGGCAGTGCGGTGGAGGTGCCCAAGCAGGTGCGCGACCTGGTGGAGGCCGAGCGGCTGAGGAAGTTGAAGGCCTGGCGCCGGGAGGTGACGAAGGCGCCGACGGCGGTCCAGACGAAGCGGCTGGCGGCCCTGGCCCGGCGCGTGGAGGTGCTGTGGGAGCTGACGCTGCGTCGTCTGCGGGTGGCGGAGGCGGAGGCCTCCCGGCGCATCGACCTGTGGGGGCGCAAGGCAGAGCCGGCCGCCGGTTCGACGGTGTCCCGCGAGGAGATCGAGGCCTACCTGGCGGCGCCGGGCTCGGCGTACCGGCGGCTGCGGCTGGTGATGGATGCGTGGTGCGCGCTGTGGTTCTGGCCGCTGACCACTCACGTGGCGCCGCCGAGCCTGGATGAGTGGTTGGGCGCCCTGGAGGCGCTTCTGGGTAAGCAGGTGAAGGACGCCAAGGGCACCGACGGGACCCTGGTCGAGGGCTCCTCCTGGACTGAGCTGGACAGCATGGAGGAGGTGGAGCTCGGTCTTGCCGGCGCCCGCCGGGTGGAGTCGGTGATCGCCGAGCACGAGTGGCTGGAGGTTGTGCGGGAGGTGGCCGAGGCTCAGGGCTTCTTCCACTGGGAGCTGGACTTCGCCACCGTCTTCGCCCGCGGCGGCTTCGACCTCCAGGTGG
The DNA here is from genome assembly GCF_900637975.1 of Actinomyces viscosus. Classification (NCBI taxonomy): domain Bacteria; kingdom Bacillati; phylum Actinomycetota; class Actinomycetes; order Actinomycetales; family Actinomycetaceae; genus Actinomyces; species Actinomyces viscosus. The sequence goes on from NZ_LR134477.1 coordinate 2,053,196, forward strand.
GGAACCCGCCGTGGGTGAGGCCCGACGTCGCAGTCGAGACGCTTCTCGCCGATGGCGACCCATGGTGGATGCTGGCGAAGAAACCGTCAGTGGCCGCAAGGAACGAGAGGATGCCACGCACTCTCGCACGCCCTGGTGTGCTCAACACGGTGCTGGACGGAGCTGCCGAGACGGAGGTTCTCGCCGAGTTCGTCAGCGATCAGACCGTCTACCCCCTCATGGAAGGCCGGCCGGATCTCTACCGGGCCTTCATGTGCCAGGTGTGGGCACATCAAAGCGGTAACGGCATCGCCTCGCTCATCCACATGGAGACCCATTTCACCGACGCCAAGACGCCGGACCTGCGGGCTGCCGCCTACCGACACCTGCGCCGTCACTGGCAGTTCATTAACGAGCTCCAGCTTTTCGACATTCAGCATCAGAAGATCTACGGAATCCACGTTTACAGCACTGAACGGCCGCCTTCGTTCCTTCATGCCACCTCCCTCTATCATCCCGAGACGGTGCTGCGTTCCCTCATGCACGATGGCAGCGGGGAGGAACCTGGATTCAAGGACCCTCATACCGCAACTTGGGACCTGAGACCGCATGCAGCGCGGATTCAACAGGTTGACGAGACAGTTCTTCGAACATGGCAGGCCGTAACTGAAGCAGACGACTGGCGTTCTACTCCGATGGTGTCCACCGTGAACTCGGCAGCCGCTCGCACGCTGGAGACACTGGCCCGCCAGCCTCGCATTGGAGGCCTCGCCCTAGAGTTCTCGTCCGGCTGGAACGAGACAACCGACTTCAACAACGGCCGCTTCGTCAAGGACTGGGGCCCATCATCCTGGGAGGACGCCATCCTTCAAGGGCCTCACCTTTACGTCTCAACACCACTGTACAAGCAGCCCAACGAGACTATGCGGAACTTTCTGGATTGGACCGCCACCGACTTCGAGGCTCTTCCTGCGGGCGCCCGGCCGGTCACCCAGTACAAGCCCGCGGGTGATCGCGACGCCTACGACCGCCTCTACACCCACTGGGGCGGCTCCTCCGCCCGCGACCACTACCGCATCGCCTGGCGTAATATGGCTCCACTCACCGGAGAACGAACTCTGGCAGCAGTCTTAATACCACGAGGAGCCGCACACGTCCACACGGTCTCATCGGCAACGACGCTCAAGTCGCGGAAGCCTATCGTTGCGGTTCAAACCGTGGCATCATCACTGCTCGCCGACTTCATGATTCGTTCATCTGGCCGCGGCCATGTCCACGCGAGCGATCTCGAACGTCTTTTCACGCTGCCGCCGGTACACCCACTGGCGTCACGAGTGCTGCTCCGCACCCTGCGCCTCAACTGTGTGACTGAGGCATACGCGGACCTCTGGGCTGAGTGTTGGAATGATAAGTTCCTCAACGATGCACCGATTTTGGAACGCCATGATGAGCGTCCGATTGGCCCGGAGTGGACGGTGGACACACCATTGCGCCGGGCCGAGGATCGTCGGAACGCTCAGGCGGAGATTGACGTCATGGTGGCGATGATGCTGGGTGTTCCGATCGATGATCTGTGCACGATCTACCGCACTCAGTTCGCGGTGCTGTACGACTATGACCATGGCCGGGGTCAGGGTGCTTATGTCTATGACGCGAATGGCCGCCAGGTGCCGACTCCGGTCCGCCAGGCCTGGGAGAAGCGCCCCACCTCCAACGAGGATATGCCACTCTCGGAGCGGACTCACACCCACCCCGGTTCCGGCGTTTCCTACGAGTACATCCTCCCCTTCCGCATCCGCGACCGCGAGTCCGACTTCCGCCGCATCCACACCGCCCTCACATCACGCAGTTAACTCAAATTTAAGTAGTCATCATGAGCAAGAATTCCCATAACACCGACAACGGCACCTTCGGACTTGACATTGTCTCAGCTACAAATCTTTTGAAGTCAGAACAATATGGAGCTTGGTATCGAGATCCTTGGAATTTCCCCGAACTCGACGCAAACTTCACCAAAACCCTCGACGCATCGACGCTTGGGATCGGAAAAACATCTAGTGGCATTAATTTCACCAGTCCACCATCTTTCCTCCCCTTCGACTTCCCTAAGAGTTTCTTTGCAACACGACCAGCTGTCACACAAGACCTTCAATCATCCCTAGCTTTCGCTGCAGCGGCATTACAAGTCGCTCCCAGTCTTCATGAATCCCTCGAAGATTGGGTCTACGGCTGGCGTATGCGTAATGGAAAATTCGCGGGACAATCGTCGAACGAGTGGACTCAATATACCGGCACAAAGAAAGACATTTTACAATCAGAATACTCAGCCCAAACCGATATTACCTCATGTTTTGCCTCTATCGACCACAAAGAAGTTTCAGACTTCGTATATAAAACCGTGGGAAAAACGACCGCTGCCAACATTATCAACAGCGTTCTAGAGCAGCATGCCACAACCCCGGGGCGTCGAGGGTTGCCGCAACGCAGTAACGCAGCCTCTATTCTCGCTCAACTCGCATTCTATTATATCGATCTACGCATTTCCGAAAGGCTATTTACAGGGCGAATTACTAGCGCTCGACGATGGATGGATGACATTAGCTTCGAAGGTAGTTACGAAGAACTTCACGACCTTTTAACGGTAATTCAAAACGACGCCCGTCGGTTCGGTCTCGAAATCAATACTTCAAAAACAAGCATCATCACATCCACTCAGCTTGTACAAGAAATCGAAGAAGAAGAGAATAAACTTATTGAAGTGGAGCCGGTCATTGTCGATGCAGGATATGACGAGCCTCCACTCATATTTTACGACGATTCGTTTCTAGTCGACCTCGAATCGGAGATACTTGCCAACCCATCGAGATTCAGTCGCCCTACAATTGGAAGGTTATTCAGGGGCGTGTATGGGGGTTTAGGGGTTCGGTGTGTTGAATGGGTGACGGCTCGTTGGTCTGAGAGAATCAGATTGCTACATGAAACCTCTCAGGAACGAGCCGTCATGGGTAAGGGTATCACAGGCCTGGACAGAACGCAGTTGAGCTGCCTGGTGGAAATGGTGCTGGGTGATACTGAGATCTCCTTGGCGCCAAGAATTCTTGGCCCACTGGCCGCGGTGCGGGCGACGTTGATGTATTTGCGCACCAACACCTCCCAGGAGGCGATCGCCGAGATCATGGGGGTGTCACAGCCGACGATCTCGCGGGCGATCTCGGTGGTCACCCGGATCATCGCCAGGGTCTTGGGGCCTGTGCTGGCGACCGTCGAGGAGGTCCCCCATGGGGGCGTGCACATCATCGACGGTACGCTCCTGCCGTGCTGGAGCTGGAAGGATCGGACGGACCTGTGGTCGGGCAAGCACAAGCGCACCGGCCTGAGCCTGCAAGTACTGGTCAGCCCCGCCGGGCGCCTGCGGTGGGCCTCAGACCCGCTACCGGGGGCCACCCACGACACCAAGGCCATCACCACCTCCGGTCTCTTGGAGGAGATCGACCCCTCCTGCTGCATCGCCGATAAAGGCTACATCGGAACCGGGGTTCTCACCCCCTACAAGAAACCTCCCAACAGTGAGCTCACCAAGGCCCAGAAGCAGGCCAACAAATCCCTAAATGAAATCCGGTATGTCGTGGAGAGAACCATCGCGCACATCAAATCCTGGAAGATCCTGGCCCACGACTACAGGCGCCCCCTGCACACCTTCAAAGAAACTATCACAGCCACCCTAGCCCTCTACGCCTACACCAACCCCTGAATAACCTTCTTGGTAGAGTTTTGAAGAGCCTAAAACATCATGGGTTTTATAATCGGATTGAAGATTGGGCATCAGAGGCCCCCCGCATGCCTCATGCCGCAGATCGACTTGGTCGATTCATTCTATCAGGCAGAGACCACCCATTCTTCCCTCTAGACCTTTCTGACTGGGCCGCAAAGTCTATTTCGGCTCCACTTACATCTCTCCCGTGGGTGCGCGCCCAGTACGCGATTTCGGTACCTTCAAATGAAATAAAAACTGATCTTAGAGATCTGCTTTGGTCATGGATTGACCAAGGAACATCAATACACTGCCTCGCTATCGCGGCGGACAGGTTATCACGACTAGAACCCAGAACATTTAAAGTTCGGGCACACTCGATAATCGATGAGAACCCTGGACCACAAAGAGATAGAATCTTGGCGCTCGCCCTCCTTAATGCCGGATCCCCTCATAGCCAAGTAGCCAGACTTCTCCGCAGAAGCCCGGCCAATAAAATTACATTAAAGTATCTAGAATGGTGTAACTGGAAGACGCCGAAGACAGCACCAGACTACGATCCAACATCCATCGATGAGCACCCTTAACTCAAAGTGAATGCTCGACACGGCCCTATTTTGAATAGCGGCAACCTGGGTGAAGCCAGCACGCAGGGCAGCCTCGTCGGAGATGTCTCCCCCACCGTCGGGCTCTCCACCGAGTCTCCGTTTGCCGGTGGCGGCAAAAGTGTTAGGCGGATCGCAGCTGTGGCATGGGCGAGGTCAACGGCTGCGTAAGTCGCGCTTACGACTCCTAAGTAAATGTCTGGTTGTCACGGCACAGAATCGGCGTAGTGTTGGTTCCGCCCTGGCGGAGATTGTCTCTTGCCAGTCATCGACGTCGCGGTCGTACCTTAGGTCTCGCGTTCGAGGGGTAAAGGGTACGAACGCGCGATATAAGGCACGAACACGTGGACACCTCATCGTGCTTTCGCAATAGACCCCAGGACCACGTGGATATCCACGACTCCTCAGGCGGCGTGGAAGCGCTTGTTCGCACCCTGGCGAGTCATACCCAAGATGTCCCCTATTGCCTGCCACGATAGGCCAACATCACGGGCTTCCATCACAGCCTCATCGAGCGCACGCTCGGCGGCACGGAGCCGTATCTGCGCGACCGCAATTCTTGCGAGGGCAGGATCCTCGACCGTGGCCACAGGATCCGGACCATCCCCGTTGTTGGCGTTCTCGACCTCGTCAAGCATCTCTTCGGTGGGCTTCATATTTCAATTCCTCCTCAAGAACTTCTCGCGCGCAGACATAGCATGAAAGACGAAGTCGTCATCATTGACACCGACCTCGATCAGGTGACCGGACCGAGAAGGACCGACGACGATGACATATCCGTCGAAATAATGGACTGTCACGGGATTGTTCAGCGCATGGTCGATATCCTCTCGTGTGAAGCCGTGCTTCCACGCACTCTTCAAAAACCCCATGATGGCAACTATATTTGCCACACAACACAGATGTCAACCTTTGTTACCAACGTACAAACTGCCGCGGCCTACAACCGCGGTAGGACCAAGCTCAGGATGTCAGTGCAGGCTGCCATGATGAGACCTGCCTCCCTTCGGCACCTCCTCCCGGAACGTCCATGTGTCCTTGCCGGGGAAGGAGAGGTCAGGAAGGAGGTGAGGGCCGTGTCCAAGCCGAAAGGCCAACGCACACACGTCCGCAAGGGCAAGGTAACGGCCCGGAAGGTGAGCGACGTTCTCAACGCAATCGCTCGCCTTGTCCGGGCCGTCGGTGTCCTTGTGGATGCCCTCAGCAAGTGGTTCGGATAGACCAGCCACTTGCCAGGGGAGTCAACCGGCGGCAACCGGGTGGCTCCCCACTATTATGGCTGGCGCCGCTCCGCCATGTCCACCAACCGACGAGACTCATGAAGGATGCCCGCGAAGGAGGCTCGGTGCCTCATGTAGGACTGCCCGCGAAGTCCGTGGAGCACGGTGGATACGAGAAGCGGCGCGCCTGGCGTGGGCCGTTGCGGGAGATCTAACTCGGTACACGTCTTCGCGCTGGGTGACGGTCTCCGGAATCCCGCGAGGTCAGGTGGCACGGATCCACCTGAGGTGGACACTCCGGTCGTCGACGGCTCTTGCGGCAGGTCGTGTTGCGCTGGGCTTGATCGGTGCCACCTCAGGTGGCCGGATGTAAGCGCAGGTCACACAGCCGACAACGGTATATCTGCACTCCGCCGCCGGGCTGAACTGGATCCGGTGAGTCATGCGGGCCCGAGGCTGGCCTTGACCTCGTCCCAGGGGATGGTGCCGTGCTCAGCGATCTCGGCACGGGCGTCGTCAGCGGCCTCAATGTCCGCCAGGTCCTCCGCCGCCTGGGTGAGGCGCTCCAAGTCGTCGGCGCCGATCACCGCAGCTACGCGGCGGCCCCGGCAAGTCAGGAAGACGGGCTCATGGCTGGCGCAGGCGTCGTTGACGACATCGTCGAGCCGGCTGCGCGCAGCGAAGACAGGCAGATCGGGCATGGCACCCAGTATGGGCGAAGGGCGCAAATATGTACGCCTTGTCATCAAGAAGCGACTCGGGCTCCGCCTCTCCCGTCCCCTCACTGGGGTAGCCTCTGCCCTGCGGGATTCTCCTCCCGGAACAACAGCGATCCGCGCAAAGCCGCGCCGCCCCGGCAGGCTCGGCTCCCGCGCCTCATCCGCACCCCACCGCCCCATCACCAGCACACTCCACCAATGACGCTCCTCCTCCCTAGCCTTCAGGCAGAACGCATCCGGCGCTCCATCGTCGACTACCTGTCGACGACCTTCGCGCTCACGGACGCCGAGCCCAGGCGGGTGCTCGCCGACTTCCTGGAGGACGAGAAGCAGGGCGTCTTCGTCGGCCCCTTCGTGCGCCTGCGCCTGCCCTACCTGGCCGCGAGCGCGCCCGCCGCCGGCCCCGGTGCGACCTCCCCCGCCAACCAGACCACCCCGGCCGACAGCCCCCTCAACTGGGACCCGGGCCTGGCCCCCTACCAGCACCAGGAGGACGCCTACCGGCGCCTGACCACCAAGGCCGGCCACCGCCCCGAGCCGACCATCGTCACCACCGGCACCGGCTCGGGCAAGACCGAGTCCTTCCTCCACCCCGTCCTCGACCACGTCCTGCGCGCCCGCGCCCAGGGGATCACCGGCATCAAGGCCCTCATCCTCTACCCGATGAACGCCCTGGCCACCGACCAGGCCGGCCGCCTCGCCCGCCTCATCACCAACGACCCCGCCCTGGCGGCAGTGCGCGCCGCCCTCTACACGGGCGACTCCTCAGCCCAGCCGCGCAAGCACGTCACCGCCGACTCCCTCATCACCGACCGCTACGTCATCCGCGACGACCCGCCGGACATCCTGCTCACCAACTACAAGATGCTCGACCAGCTCCTCCTGCGCCCCGAGGACCGTGAGCTGTGGCGGGCCTCGGCGGCCTCCCTCACCTACCTCGTCCTCGATGAGTTCCACACCTACGACAGCGCCCAGGGCACCGACGTCGCCATGCTGCTGCGGCGCCTGGGCCTGACCCTGCGCGCCCACCTGCCCGCCGACGACCCCCGCCAGGAGGCCTTCGCCGCCTCCCCACTGGGGCCCGTGTGCCCCGTGGCCACCTCCGCCACCCTCGGCGACGGCGCAGATCCCTCCCGGATGCTCGCCTTCGCCCGTGACGTCTTCGGGCCGGACCTGCCCGCCGACGCCGTCGTCACCGAGACCCGCGCCGACCTCGACCAGTGGGCCGACGCCCACCGCCGCGCAGCCACCGCCAAGGGCCTGACCGGCCTCGCCCGAAGCTTGAGGTCCCTGCCCGGTGAGAACCTGCAGGCCCTGGCCCGGCTCGCCCAGGCCGCCTCCCCCGCCCCGGAGGAGCTGCTGCGCGGTGTCGTCGCCCACCTCTACGACCTGCCCGAGGACCTTGAGGACACCCTCGACGCCGCCGCCCTGGCCTCCGCGCTCCAGGCCCACCCGGACGTCCTGGACCTCGTGCGCGCCGCCGAGCGCTCCACGCGGCTGTCCGAACTCGCCCACGCCCTGCTGGGCCCCGCCCACGAGCCGGACCTGGCCCGCCGGGTCCTCTCGGCGATCCTGGCGGCCCTGTCGGTGGTGCGCGCCGGGCTGGACGGCCGCCCCGACCGGCGCGCGGTCAACGTGGAGGTCACCCTGTGGATCCGGGAGGTCACCCGCGTCGACCGGGCCCTGAGCTCCCTGCCCGCCTTCCGCTGGAGTGACGCGATCGCCGAGCAGCACCAGGTCGACGAGCCGGCGCGCCCGGCCCTGTACTGCCGCTCCTGCGGGCGCTCCGGCTGGGGAATCGTCCTGGCCCCCACCGGGCAGCAGGAGAAGGAGGACCAGTCCCACGTGCGCCGCGACCGGAAGATCGGCGACCCCCGCTTCCGGGCCCTGCTGCACGCCCCCGGCGAGGACGCCGACTACCGCGCCCGCCTGGAGGCCGGGGAGCCGGCCCCGCAGGCCCACCACCCCGGGCTGCGCTGGTACTCCGTCAACAGCCGCGAGCTCCTCACCCGCCGCCCGGCCGACGACGACCCGGAGGCCAAGGAGGGCCTCATCCTGCCGGTCCTCACCCTGACCGGCGACGAGCGCAGCATCGCCGAGGACTCCACCCGCGACGTGTGCCCCTCCTGCGGGGACAAGGACTCGATCCGCTTCCTCGGCTCGGCCGTCGCCACGCTCCTGTCGGTGTCACTGACCACCCTGTTCGGCGACGACGCCCTGGACGACGCCGACAAGCGCGCCCTCATCTTCACCGACTCCGTGCAGGACGCCGCCCACCGCGCCGGCTTCGTCAACCAGCGCTCCCACACCATGAGCCTGCGCTCGGCCTTGCGGGGGGCGCTCACCGCCGAGATGCCCATCGAGGAGTGGGCCGAGGCCGCCCTCGACGACGCCCAGGCCAGCGCCTTCGACCGCTACCGGCTCGTCCCGGCGGACCTGACCGAGCACAAGCGCTTCAAGCCCTACTGGGACCCGCAAGCCCCGGTCTCCGGGCGCAGCCGGGCCAAGCCCCACGTGCGCCGTCGGCTCCTGTTCGACATCGCCCTGGAGGTGGGCCTCCAGTCGACCTACGGGCGCACCCTGGAGGCCACCGGCTCGGTGAGCGTCCACGTCCGGGCCGGCGAGGCCGCCGCCCTCATCGACCTGGCCCGCCAGGCCCTCGGCGGTGGCCGGCAGGGCGCCCTCGACGGGTTCGAGGACCTCACCGACGCGCGCCTGCTCACCTGGGTGCGCGGCACCCTGGAGCACATGCGCCGCGACGGCGCCATCGACCACGAGTGGCTGGCGCGCTACAAGCGCGACGACGGCAAGCGCCTGTGGATCTGGTACAAGCGCAACCGCGACCAGGGCCAGCCCGCCTTCCCCACCGGGCGCGCCGCCCCCGCTTTCCCCCAGGTGGGTGGCGGCCTGGACACCCGCAAGTCGGCCTTCGTGCCGGCGGGCTCATCCAGGTCCTGGTACGCCACCTGGACCCGCAAGTGCCTGGACGTGGTGCCCACTCACGCCGCCCGCCTGGCCTGCGCCCTCCTGGCCCACCTGGCCGAAGCCGAGATCCTCACCGCCACCAGCACCGACAGCGGCGGCACCGTCTACGGGCTGCCGGCCGGACGCGTCGTCATCTCCCCGCTGGGCGAGACCGCCGGTGAGGCCCTGCTCCTGGTGTGCGGCACCTGCCGCACCCAGCTGCCCGCAGCCGCGGCCACCGTCGGCCAGCTCGACGGCGCCCCCTGCCCGGCCGCCGCGTGCCCCGGCCACCTGGAGGCCGGCCCCCACCCGGCGGAGAGCTTCTACCGGAGCATGTACGCCGGGGCCCACGTGCGCCGGGTCGACTCCCACGAGCACACCTCCCTGCTCGACGCCAACGAGCGCGCCAAGGTCGAGACCGGCTTCAAGCGCCCCGATCAGCTGCCGGGCGACCCCAACGTCCTCGTGGCCACCCCCACCCTGGAGATGGGTATCGACATCGGGGACCTGTCCACCGTTATGCTCGGCTCCCTGCCGGCGACGGTCGCCTCCTACGTGCAGCGGGTGGGCCGCGCGGGGCGCCGCAGCGGCTCGGCGCTCGCCCTGGCCTACGTGCCCGGCCGGCGCAACCAGCTCCCGGTGCTCGACGAGCCCACACGCCTCCTCAACGGTTCGGTGGCGCCGCCGTCGACCTACCTGGGGGCCGAGGAGATCCTGCGCCGCCAGTTCCTCGCCTCCGTCATCGACACCCTCACCCGCGAGAACCACCCGGCCGTCCCCTCCGGCGGCCACAGCCGCGCCACTGCCGAGACCGCTCTGGGCGCCACCGGGGACGGCTCCCTCATCGCCACCATGAGCGAGCGGATCGAGCGCGACGGCCCCCTGCTTGCACAGGCCTTCACCGCCGCCTTCACGACGCGCACGCCGGCGCTCGACCGGCTGACCGCCTGGGTGGTTCAGGACGGTGGCGCCGGACCCCGCCAGATGCTTGAGCAGGCCGCCGCCGAGCACCGCGCCGAGTCCGAGCGACTGCACCGCCAGGAGCGCCAGATCCGCGAGGCCCTGCCCGAGCTGACGGTGGTCGCCGACCGCCCCAACGCCACCGAGGAGGACGCCCGGGCCCTACGCGCCGCCGAGGGCGCCCAGAAGGCGGCCCAGACCCGGATCTTCGAGCTGAAGCAGGAGCACTGGGTCTCGGCCCTGGAGCGCCACGGCATCCTGCCCAACTACACCCTCATCGACGACTCGGTGCGCCTGTCCGCCCGCGTCTCCTGGCGCGACCCGGAGACCGACGAGTTCCGTACTGAGCCCTGCGACGTCGAGCGCGCCTCCGTCCACGCCCTCAAGGAGTTCGCCCCCGGCGCCACCTTCTACACCCGCGGCCTGGAGATGGGCATCGAGGGCATCGACGCCTCTGACCTGCAGGACCAGGCGCAGTGGTGGCTGACCTGCGAGGCCTGCGGGTACGTTGACGTCCACGGCCCCCAGGAGCACGCGCCGGCCGCGCCCCCTCAGTGCCCGAGGTGCGGTGACACCGCCATCGCCGACGTCGGGCGGGCCCGGCGGGTCATGCGCCTGACCCGGGTCTTCGCCGACGTCTCCAGGGACGACGCCCGGATCGGGGACTCCAGCGACGAACGGATCCGTACCCACTTCGAGGTCCTGCCCCTGGCCGACATCGACCCCACGCGCGCGGTGCGCCAGTGGAGCGTGGAGGCCTCCGGGTTCGGGCTGGCCCGCTACCGCGCCATGAGCCTGCGCTGGCTCAACACCGGGCGGGCCCTGGCCGGCCAGAGCGTCGACCGGGTCGCGGGCATCGCCGTGGCCTCGCGGGACTTCCGCCTGTGCGAGGCCTGCGGCAAGCTCGACACGAGCACCGGCACCTCCTCCGCCCGCGAGCACCGGCCCTGGTGCCGGCACCGCAGCGACCCGGTGGAGCACGCCATCGGCGTCGACCTCATGCGTGAGCTGAGCACCGAGGCCCTCGCCTTCGTGCTGCCCCTGGGCTTCGCCACCGACCGGGTGGGGGTGGAGTCCCTGGCCTCCGCGATCCTCCTGGGCCTGGAGATCACCACCGGTGGGTCCCCCGACCACCTGGGGATCGTCGGCGTCCCCCACCCCGTCGCGGGCGGTGCCCCCGGCGAGACCCGCCCCGCCCTCCTCCTGCACGACACCGTCCCCGGAGGCACCGGTTACCTCACCGACCACGACGACCCCGCCCGGCTCTGGCGGCTGCTCGTGCGCACCGGGCAGCGCCTGGCGACCTGCCCGTGCCGGGCCGAGGGCAAGGACATGTGCCCCGACTGCCTCCAGCCCCACGCCGTCTCCGGCGACGTCACTCGCGCCGCCGCCTTCCACGCCATCGGCCAGCTCCTGGGGCTTGAGACCGCTGACACCGAGGGCCAGTTCGCCGGCCTCGACCCGGACATACCCCAGTGGACGGTCACCGACGAGGCCGTGCGCGCCGGCACCGGGGAGAGCCCCCTGGAGGTACGCTTCCGGGCCGCCCTCGCCGAGCTGATGAGCAAGGAGATGGCCGTGCGCACCATCTCCGACCCCTCGGGCGCACCCGCCCTGGAGATCGACGGGGGCCGCTGGAGGATCCGCCCCCAGCTCGACGCGAGCGGCACCCGCCCCGACTTCACCTGCCTGCGCCCCGGGGGCCGCAGCCCCATCGCCATCTTCACCGACGGGCGCAGCTACCACGCCAGCCGCACGCACAACCGCCTGGCCGACGACGCCGACAAGCGCGCCCGGCTGCGCGCCGCCGGGTACCGGGTCGTCTCCGTCGGCGTCGAGGACCTGGACGGACCATGGGACCCGGCCTGGCTCGATGACAACGCCGTCGCCCGGCTCATGAACGGCTCCCTGGGGCCCGCCCGCGCAGGCAGCGTCACCGAGCAGGCCGTCGCCGCCTGGCGCGGCGGGCCGATGGCCCTGCTGGAGGCGATGCTCCTGGACGACTCGGGCTGCCCCGACACCGGCCCCGACCCCAGCCCGGAGGCGAGAGCCATGAGCGCCCTGGCCGACTCCGTCTGGGGGCCGCTCGTTGTCGGCGCCGCCCAGCGCCTGCCCCTGAGCGAGAACGCCTCCCTGCACTACTCCCCCACCCAGGAGGCTGGCGCGGACCCGCTGTGGGAGGCGCTGCGCGCCCTGCGGCCCGAGGACGACCTGCCCGAACCCGGTGGCGCCACACCCGACGGCACCGAGCCCAGCGGCGCGGCCCCGGCGTCCGGAGGCGGCACCACCGGGGCCAGGACCTCAGGCTCGGTGTTCGCCATCCCCCACCTCGCCCTGGCGGTCCGGCTCACCGGGACCTCCACCACGGGGATGGCCCTCGTGCTCGACGACTCCGAGGAGGCCCTGGCCTCCCCCGACCACGCCGAGGCCTGGCTGACCTGGCTGCGGCTGAGTAACGTCCTCGCCCTGGCCCAGAGCCCCGTGGACATCACCACCACCAGCCGGGCCCTGGCCGAGCTGCGGGCCCGCGCCGACACCCGGACCACCGTCACCGACGTCGCGGGCAGCCCCGCCACCATGCACGATCTCGGCTGGGACGACGTCGACCGGGACCTCACCCCCGCCGCCATCCTCACGCTCCTGCCCCACCTGGCGGCCGCAGGCGTCCCCCACGAGGGCGACGGCGTCGAGCTGGCCGGCGGCATCATGACGGACCTGTCCTGGGCCGCGCCCAAGGTCGCCGTCCTGGCCGAGCCGCAGGAGGGCGACGTCGAAGCCCTGACGGCAGACGGTTGGAGAGTCGTCGTCACCGGGGACGATCCGGCCCGCACCACCGCCGACATCTGCGCGCTCATCCCCGAGCTCCTGGAAGGACACTGACATGCCCGCGATCCTGTGGCCCAGCAGCAAGACCAAGGACGCCACCACCAAGGACCCGTCCCTCAGGGCCAAGATCGGGCCGTTCATCACCAAGCTCGCCACCATGACCACGAGCTCGGGTCTGCACCTGGAGCACATTCGCGGGGCGCAGGACCGGCGTGTGCGCACCGCGCGCGTCACCGACTCCTACCGGGCCGTCCTGTTCGAGCTGAGCGCCGAGGCCGGGCCCGTCTACGTCATCCACGGCATCTGGCAGCACGATGAGGCCAACAAGATCGCCGAGTCCGTCACCGTCGGCATCAACCCCTACAACGGGACCACCGAGGTCACCCACATCAGGGACCTCATCGCCCAGGACGCCGACGCTGTCGAGCAGGCCAGACGCGCCGCCCAGGCCGAGCTCGCCGCCGCCCAGCGCGAGACCGACGAGATCGCCCGCGAGACCGCCCGGATCCAGGCGGCCAACGCCGAGGCCCGCCGCCGCAACGAGGAGGCGGCCAAGGCCCCGGCTGCCGGGCCTGCTGCCGCCCCGGACGCAGGACCTGCCTCGAAGACTGCGGCGGGCCACCGCGGTGAGGACCCCCGCAGTAGGGGCGGGGCTGTTCCTGTGGCCGGCGCCGTCGTCGTCCCCGGGCGCGACCAGGCACCGAGATGGCCCGAGGGCCTGAGCGTGGAGGTGCTGCGCGACGAGCTCGGTATCGATGTTCGGCTGGGCGCCGCGGCGCTCGCGGCCACCCGCGAGTCCCAGGTCCTCGACCTGGCCGCCACCGCCCGGGTCGCCTGGCAGGGTGAGGCCCTGCTCAACCTGGCCACCGGCTCGACGATCGCCGACGTCCGTGAGGACTTCGGGCTGCTGCCCGCCGACGAGGTGGCCTGCGACCCCACCGACGCCGACCTCATCGCCGGCCTGCGCACCCGTGCGGCGCGCACCACCTTCACCTGGCTGGAGAGCGACGAGGACCTGCGCCGCGCCATCGAGGGGCTCACCTTCGCCGAGTGGCAGCTCTTCCTGCACCCTCAGCAGCGCGCCCTCGTGGAGCGGCACGCACGTGGCCCCATGCGCATCTCAGGCGGCGCCGGAACCGGCAAGACGGTCGTGGCGGTGCACCGCGCCGTCGAGCTCACCGAGCGGGATGAGGCCGCGGGGCAGGAGCCTCGGATCCTGCTGACGACCTACACGCGCAACCTCGCCGACGACCTGCGCCGTCAGCTGGCCCAGCTCGCCCCGGAGCTCGCCTTCACCGAGAAGCTCGGCGAGCCCGGTGTCCTCGTCAGCGGCCTGGACCGGGTCGCGCGCATGATCCTCCAGCGCGCCGGGGACGCCATCGCCCAGACGGCGCAGCAGGTCATCGGCCAGCCTCGCCGGCAGGTGCTCACCTACCCCCGGGCCGATGTGTGGCAGGAGGTCCTCACCCTCATGGGCGACGAGCTGCCCGAGGGGCTGCGGTCCGCCGACTTCCTGGAGTCCGAGTACGAGATGATCGTGCTGCCCCAGCGAGTCACCACTCTCCAGCAGTACCTGCGCGTGCGGCGGCCCGGGCGGGGCGTGGCCCTCGACCGCTCCAAGCGCGCTGCCGTATGGAAGGCTGTTGAACGCTACCGGGACCGCAGCGCAGACCTGGGCGTCACCTCTTTCTCCGAGCAGCTCGCCCTGGCTGCCGCCTGGCTGGACCAGCAGGCGGAGCGAGGGGTGCCCCGGCCCTTCCGGCACGTGCTCGTCGACGAGGCCCAGGACCTGACGCCCGCCCACCTCCAGCTGCTGCGGGCCCTGGTGGAGGCCGGGCCGGATGACCTGTTCCTGGCCGAGGACTCCCACCAGCGGATCTACGGCAAGAAGATCACGCTGAGCCACTACGGGATCCAGGTGCGTGGGCGCTCGCGGCGGCTGACCCGCAACTACCGGACCACGCGCCAGAACCTCGACGCGGCCTTCGGGATCCTCGACCCCGGCGCCTACGAGGACATGGAAGGCCAGGCCGAGGAGCACCGTTACGTCTCGCCGCGCTCGGGGCCCGAGCCCCTGCTCCTCCATGCCGCCGACCGCGCCGAAGAGCTCAGCAAGGCCGCCGAGCTGCTGAGCCGGTGGCTGGAGCAGGACCGGGACAGTGGGGAGAGCGCTCCGGAGACCATCGCCGTCCTCGTACGCGACCGCTACCAGCGCGACGCCGTTGTCAATGGCCTGGCGCAGCACGGGGTGGAGGTGCGCGCCGTGGATCGTGAGGCGGCCGGCCGTGGCCGACCGGTGGTGATGACGATGCACCGGGCCAAGGGGTTGGAGTTCCGCAAGGTCCTGCTCTTCGACGTCTCACGCAGCGCGATCCCCCGGTCGCTGCGGGACCAGGAGTACTCCGAGGCCGATGGCGCGGACGCCCTGCTGCGGGAGCGCTCGCTGCTGTACGTGGCCGCGACCCGTGCCAGGGACCAGCTCGCCATCTCCTGGGCCGGTGAGGCCAGCCCCCTCATCACCGCCCTCACGCAGTAGGCCCTGCCTCCTCGCCTCCGCGCGCTACGGGACTCCGCTCTGCGATCCGTTGCGAGGACACCAAGCCACCCGTACGCCAAGCGATCCGCCGAGGCAGACGCGCCGGCGGGACATCAACGCAAAAGTGTCCGCCAGGGACGACTTTGACGGAGGCACCTTCAAGGGGCTCTCGCATCTGCGCTGGTCAGAGCGTTTTGGGCCAGCGGCGCCGGCCCGCGGCGGCTTCAAAGTCGTCCCTGACGGACAAAACCGCCCCCACAACCCCCACGAACAGCCACCCCGCGCACCCCAGAGGCCACCGACTGAGACGCTGTGGACGTCGATCACGTTGCGAGCCGCCCCGCACACCCCAGAGGCCACCGCCCCACTCACCACCGAGCACCGTCCCGCACCGCAGGAAGGCAGTTCATGGGCCTCGCCGTTATGTACGCCTCGGGCGAAGCGCGGCCGAGCACCCCCGGCGCTCGGCACCCCACCCCCTTACCCCTTCCCCAGGGACCATCCGGGGCAGCGGCACCGACGCCTCTGGAGGGGCTTCGGGCGACTCTTGGGCAGCATCCGCGGGGTTGCTGTAGGTCTACCGAGGATGGACTGAGCACCCCCTGAGGGCTTCTTGGACTGCCTGTCCCATATGTGGGGTGTGCGTCACCACGATTCGCATCCGGTGTCCGAATGGTGTTCGTGCGCATTGACGTTGTACGGTTGGCCCACGACATATTTGACCAGGAAGAGCGCGCCCACGTGCGCGCCGTGACACGTTGGAGGGGGTCGAGCCTATGGGGCGCGGCCGTCAGAAGGCCAAGGCAACCAAGGTTGCCCGTAAGCTCAAGTACTTCAGCCCGGAGACCGACTACAAGGCTCTGGAGCGGGAGCTCGTCTCAGCATCCTCGGGATCTGAGCCTGATGACGAGATCGACTACGAGGAACTGGCCGCCAAGTATGCCGTCGACGATGATGACTGGGACGAGGGCGGCAAGTAGCCCCACCCCCAGTCGAGGAGGGCCGGAGGGACGCACCTACCGGCCCTTCCGCGCGCCTACCAGCGCGTGAGTCGAGGCCGTCAGGCAGCCATCCGTGTCACTCTCGGCGACTCTTCACTCCTGACTCGATCAACCTGCGTCGCATCGACCCAGGTCAGGGTCGTGCTGTCCTCGCGCAGGGCACCAGGGCCGGCCTCAGCGGGATTGAATAGTCGCCAAGCGTGACACTTAACGGCGCAAAGGCCCCGTCGGACACGTGTCCGACGGGGCCTCGCCGCAGCGGCCTCAGGCGGTCCGGTAGCCGCCGTGGATGTCGACGGCGCCGCCATCAACTCCCTTGGTGCCGGAGACGACGCGGTCCCGAGCCTCGTACGTGGCGGCCTCGTGCACGTCGCCGAGCACCCAGGCGGGAATATCGGACCCCTCGGCGACCCGCAGGACGGCGTCGACCGCGGCGGGGTCGACCACGGCCACCATCCCCACCCCGAGATTGAGGGTGCCCTCCAGGTCCTCCCACGGCACCGAGCCCAGCTCGCGCACGGTGGAGAAGACCGGCGGCACCGTCCAGGAGGCCCGGTCGACGTCGGCGATGAGCCCGGCCGGCAGGACGCGGGCGACGTTGGCGGCCAGTCCCCCGCCGGTGATGTGGGACAGGGCGTGGACCGGCCCCGGGGCCGCCGGCGAGGACAGGGTCTCCAGCATGGCCAGGCACACGCGCGCGTACAGGCGCGTGGGCTCGAGCAGCTCCTCGCCCAGGGTGCGTCCGAACTCGGGGACCTCGCGCTCCAGCCCCCAGCCGGCGTGCTCGACGACGCGGCGCACCAGCGAGTAGCCGTTGGAGTGCAGTCCGGAGGCGCCCAGGGCGACCAGGACGTCACCGGCTCGCACCTTCTCGGCGCCCAGCATGCGGTCAGCCTCAACAACGCCGGTGGCGGCGCCGGCGACGTCGTACTCATCGGGGGCCATGAGTCCGGGGTGCTCGGCGGTCTCCCCTCCCAGCAGCGGCGTGCCGACGGCGGCGCAGGCCTGGGCGACGCCGCGCACGATGTCCGCGATCCGCTCGGGGACGACGTGCCCGCAGGCGATGTAGTCGGTCATGAGCAGGGGGCGGGCCCCGACCACGACGATGTCGTCGACGACCATGCCCACCAGGTCCTGGCCGATCGTGTCGTGGATGTCGAGGGCCTGGGCGATGGCGACCTTGGTACCCACGCCGTCGGTGGAGGTGGCCAGCAGGGGGCGGCGGTAGTCGCGCAGCTCGGAGACGTCCACGAGCCCGGCGAAGCCCCCGACGCCGCCGACGACGGCCGGCGTCATGGTCGCGGCCACGGCGTCCTTCATGAGCGCGACGGCCCGGTCCCCGGCGGCGGTGTCGACGCCGGCGGCGGCGTAGGTGATTCCCGGGGCGGTCTGGTCGGGCTGCTGACTCATGTGGTGGCTCCTTGGGGGCTCGGGTCTCAAAGGCGGGTGGGTGACGGTTGGCAGGCGGTTGGCAGGCGGAGGCTGGCTGGTTCGCTGGCGAGGACGAAGACGGTCCGGCGGGCGACGACGGCTCGGCCGGCATGACCGGGCACGGCCGGCCGGGGCTCGGCCGACGCCGGGCCCGGGCTACGACGTCGTCGAGCCCAGGGGGCTGCCGGAGGCCAGGTCCGGTCGGGTGATGCTGCCCAGCGGCACGGTGCGCTCGGCGTCGTCGGACTGCTCGCCGCGGCGCCGCCCCCGGTAGGCGGCCGGCACGCGGCGCACCGGGATGGCGGCGGACTTCAGGCTGCGCACGGGCGGCGGGATCGGGTAGTCGCCGGTGAAGCAGGCCAGGCACAGGTCGTCGGCCTGCTGACCGCTGGCGGCCACCATGCCCTCCACGGACAGGAAGCCCAGGGAGTCGGCCCCGATGGACTCGCCGATCTCCTCCACGCTCATGCCGGTGGCGATGAGCTCGGCGCGGGTGGCGAAGTCGATGCCGTAGAAGCAGGGCCACATGACCGGCGGGGAGGAGATGCGCACGTGGACCTCGGCGGCGCCGGCCTCGCGCAGCATCCGCACCAGGGCCCGCTGGGTGTTGCCGCGCACGATGGAGTCGTCGACGACGACGAGGCGCTTGCCCTCGATGACCTCGCGCAGGGGGTTGAGCTTGAGGCGGATGCCGAGCTGGCGCAGGGTCTGGGTGGGCTGGATGAAGGTGCGCCCCACGTAGGCGTTCTTCACCAGGCCCTGCCCGTAGGGGATGCCGGAGGCCTGGGCGTAGCCGATGGCGGCCGGGGTGCCCGACTCGGGGGTGGCGATGACGAGGTCGGCCTCGACCGGGTGCTCGCGGGCCAGGGCGGCGCCCATCTCGTTGCGCGAGGCGATGACGCTGCGCCCGGCGATGCGAGTGTCGGGGCGGGCCAGGTAGACGTACTCGAAGACGCAGCCGGCGCGGCGGGCAGTGGCGAAGCGCGAGGAGCGCACGCCGTCCTCGTCGATCTCGATGAGCTCGCCGGGCTCGACCTCGCGCACGAAGGTGGCGCCGACGATGTCCAGGGCGGCGGTCTCGGAGGCCACGGCCCAGCCGTTGCCCAGGCGCCCGAGCACCAGGGGGCGCACCCCGTGGGGGTCGCGGGCGGCGTAGAGGGTGCGCTCGTCCATGAAGACCAGGGAGAAGGCGCCGCGCAGCATGGGCAGGACACGGCGGGCGGCCTGGGGCACGCTCAGGGGGGCCGGCGCGGAGTAGGCGGCGTCGAGCTCGGCGTCGTCGGTGATGCCGGAGGTGAGGATGTCGGCGGCCGAGTCCCAGCCCTCCAGGGCGCCGCGCTCGGAGATGAGGTTGAGCAGGGCGGCCAGGACCGCGGTGTCCGTGGAGGAGCCGCGGCCCAGCTCGCCACTGAGGTCCTCCCCGGAGGTGGCGTGCACGGCGTCCATGAGCTCACGGGTGTTGGTGAGGTTGCCGTTGTGCGCAAGGGCGAGGGTGGAGCCGGCGGCGGGACCGAGCATCGGCTGGGCGTTCTCCCAGGTGGTGGCGCCCTGGGTGGCGTAGCGGACGTGACCGACGGCCATGTGCCCGGTGAGGTTGGACAGGGCCTGGTCGTCGAAGACCTGGGAGACCAGGCCGAGGTCCTTGTAGACGAGGATCTGGGAGCCGTTGGAGGTGGCGATGCCGGCCGCCTCCTGGCCGCGGTGCTGGAGGGCGTACAGGCCGAAGTAGGTCAGGCGGGAGACCTCCTCGCCGGGGGCCCACACGCCGAAGACGCCGCACTCCTCGCGCGGCTCAGGCTCGAGCTCGTCGGAGTGGTCGTCGGGCAGGGCCGTCAGGCTGGGGGCGACCTCAGGTGACGCAGAGGGTGCAGAGGGCGTGGAGGCCGCAGGGGCCGCGGCCACAGGCGCCGAGGGGGCCATAGGGGCCGCGAGGTCGGCCGGGCCGGGCCGGCGGCTGGGCTCGAAGGAGCCCGCCCGGGGGGCGTGGCGGGCGTCGTCGGGGTGGTCAGAGGTGGTCTGCGTGGGATTCTCACCGGTGCGCACGGGCACAGTCTTTCATGGCCCGCGGTCCTCTGCCCATCGGCGGGGGCCGGAGCCGGCCCGCTGACCCGCCGTCGAGGGGTGGGATGCTGCGGTTTTGGAGGTTGTCGAAGTCAGGACCCACCGAAGTCTGAAGGTTCCCGGAGGGACTTTCCCTCCCTCCCCGGCCGGAGCGAGACGGGGCGGGACACTGGTTAGGCTTCGGGCATGACTTCCTCCGCGGCGAATGGCATGACGAATGGAACGACGACGGACAGCGCCGCAGGTGGAACAGCCTCGGCAGCCTCAGCAACTACGGCGGCCACAGCAGGCTCGGCGGCCTCGGCGGCCCCGACGGCTCACCGCATGCGGCTCATCTGCGTTGAGGAGCACGCGCTGAGCGCCCCTCTGGCCCGGGCG
The DNA here is from genome assembly GCF_900637975.1 of Actinomyces viscosus. Classification (NCBI taxonomy): domain Bacteria; kingdom Bacillati; phylum Actinomycetota; class Actinomycetes; order Actinomycetales; family Actinomycetaceae; genus Actinomyces; species Actinomyces viscosus. The sequence continues at coordinate 2,073,627 of NZ_LR134477.1, forward strand.
TCCGGGCCGGTGGCCGGGCGCAGCGCCCCGTACCTGGCCGGCTGGGGCAGCCGGGTCACCGACGGGCTGCACGCCGAGGGCGCCACGAGCCCACACGTCATTGCCAAGGACGTCTCGGCGCGCAAGCTCATGGACCTGGGTCAGGCGCGGTTGGCGGACATGGACGCCGCGGGGATCGACATGCAGGTACTGTCCATCGGCGGCTTCCCGCAGCTCGCCCCGCCCCGGGAGCAGAACGACCTGACACGCCAGGCCAACGACCTGCTGGCCGGCGCGGTCGCCGAGCACCCCGACCGCTTCGCCGCCCTGGCCGCGCTGCCCTGGCACGATCCCGACGCCGCGGCCGCCGAGCTGCGACGCGCGGTGACCGACCTGGGGATGCACGGCACGCTGCTCAACGGCCGCCCCGGCGAGACCTTCCTCGATGACTCCCGCTACGACGTCGTCCTGGCGGCCCTGGCCGAGCTCGGGGTGCCGATCTACCTGCACCCGGGACTGCTGGCGCCGGGTGCGGCCGAGGCCTACTACAGCGGTTTCGATGAGGAGATCGACGCGCGGCTCGCGATGTTCGGCTGGGGCTGGCACCACGAGGCCGGGGTCGGCGTCGTGCGACTCATCCTGTCCGGGGCCTTCGAGCGGCACCCGGGTCTGCAGGTGATCAGCGGCCACTGGGGCGAGATGGTGCCCTTCTTCCTGCGGCGGCTCGACGACGCCCTGCCCCGGGAGGCGACGGGCCTGGAGCGCACGATCCTGGAGACCTACCGCAGCCACGTGAGCGTCACCCCCAGCGGGATGCTCAACCCCGAGCAGCTGGCCTTCTGCGTCGCGCTGCTGGGGGCCGAGCGGATCCTGTTCTCCACCGACTACCCCTACCAGAGCCTGGACGGGGTGCGGGCCTATCTGGAGTCCGCCGACCTCACCGAGGCCCAGCGGGCGGCGATCGCCCACGGCAACGCCGAGCGCCTCCTGGGGCTCTAGGTGCCTGAGCTCGCGCCGCGTGGGTCTGTCGGCCCGCCCGCGTCCTTCCGGCAGCGCTAGCCGGCCCCCAGGAGGACGCCGACGACGATCATCGCCACGCCCAGCACTGATCGCCTGGTGAACGGCTCGCGCAGGAGCCACACTCCTGCGATGACACCGAAGACCACGTTGAGGCACCGGGAGGTGGCGACGACGGACGGGGGCCCGAGGCGCATGGCCAGAAGCACCAGCGCGTAGGTCGTCGGCACCAGGACCGCGATGGGGACGGCACGCGCCCAGCCTGCGGTCAGCGCGGCCGGCAGCTCGCGGCGACGTCGGACCAGCACGGCGGTGAGCAGCGCGAGCTGGGCCACGCTGGACAGCGCCATATAGGGGATGACCGAGACGTGCAGGTGCGCCACGGCGAAGGCGTCCCACAGGGTGTAGGCGGCAGTGCAGGAGGCGACGGCGCTGCCCGCCCAGAATCCCCGGGCGCGGGTCAGGTTGTGCCAGGTGGCGCCCGAGGCGAGGACGACGCCGACCATGACGGCGGGCAGCGCCACGACCTGCATCGCGCTCGGGGTCCCCGCCCACGGCGCCGCCGCCAGCGTCACGAGGACCGGCGCCAGCCCGCGTGAGACCGGGTAGACGACTGACATCTCCGCCGCCGAGTAGGCGCGCTGGAGCACCGCGGCGTAGGCGGTGTGCAGCGCCGTGCTGACGAGGGCCGCCCACCACGCGGAGCCGAGGCCAGTGGTCAGCGCCGCCACCCCCAGCACCCCCAGCCACAGCGGCGCGGCAATGGCGCTGTAGACCCACACGAAGGTCACGTCGGAGGTGCCGGACCGTTTGACCAGCACGTTCCACAGGGCGTGCAGCGCGGAACCAACCGCAACCAGGGCGAGGGAGGACCCGAAAACCATCATGTAGACGATGTCTACCAGTTGTAGACGCCGTCTACAACATGCAGGCTATGACCATGAGCGAGAAGACCGAGGACCGGCTGATCCGGGCAGGACGGCAGCTGCTTGATGAAAGCGGTATCGGCGCGGTGACGGTACGGGAGGTGGCCCGGCGCTGCGGCATCTCCCACGGCGCACCGAGACGCCACTTCCCCACCCTCGCGCTGCTTCTGGCCGCGATCGCCGAGGTCTGTCTCGGCGAGCTTCGCGAGCACGTCGCCGACGCCGGAGGGAGCCTCAAGGACACCGCGAGGGCTTACGTCTCCTACGCCGTCGAGCACCCGGACGCCTTCGACCTCATCACCCGCCACGACCTGCTGGCCGGCAGCGGCAGGAACCTGCGAGCCACGTCCCTGCCGCTCCTTGAGCAGTGGCGGGCCCGTTTCGCGCAAGACCACCCAGATGCGCCCGAGGCCGCCGCAACCGCCGCCTGGGCAGCCGTCCACGGCGTCGCCTCGCTCGCCTCGCGCGGCGCGCTGGACCTCGTCGAAGCCGAGCCCGAGGAGCTCCTGGATCAGCTCCTCCCACAGGACTGACGCGCCGAGCGCCTCAGGACTGGTCTCGCAGGAGCGTGAAGCGGATGCCGGTGGCGGGGTCGGCGGACAGCAGGCGGACCCGCACGGGCTCGCCGACCGGCAGGCGGCCGTCGTCGGAGGACCCCTTGCCGGCGCGGATCTCGGTGACGACGGCGGGCTCGGCCAGAACGAGCTCGCCGCGGCCGTCGCGCTCGGAGGTGATGACGCCGTCGAAGTCCTCACCCTCGTGGCCGCGCAGCACGAGGGCCTCCAGGGCGGTCAGGGCGCCTCGACCGATCGCCCGGGCGCGCTTGCCGGTCTGCTCCATGACGCTGGGCAGGTCGGGCAGGGCCTGGAGCACCCACTCGGGCACGGGCGCCCCGGCGCAGGCGGCGATGCAGACCTCCTCGCCGTAGCGGTCCACGAGGCGGCGCAGCGGCGCGGTGACGTGGGCGTAGCGGGCGGCGATCGCGGAGTGGACGGCCTCCTCGGTGTCGGAGGCCTCGTCGTCGGCCGGGACACCGACGCCGCCCGCACCGAAGGCGAGGTAGCCCGACCCGCGGAACAGGGACATGGCCTGGTCCATGAAGGCGGCGTGGGCGGGCACGGCATGATCCAGACCGCGCACGAGCTCGGGGTAGGGCCGGGCGGCCGGCCAGTCGATGCCGAGCGCCGCGGCGACGCGCCGCAGGCGGGCGTAGTCCTCGGGGCGCGCCGGCGGCAGGGTGCGCAGGATGCCGACGCCGCACTCGACCATGATCCGGGCGGCGCACATGCCGGTGAGCAGGGAGATCTGGGCGTTGTACTGCTCGGCGGGCACGGGCACGCGGTAGGCGAGCCGGTAGCCGCCCGGGCTCGTAGCCCCGGCGGCCCCCTCGGGGCCGGCCGCTTCAGCCGCCCCGGAGGGGTCCGCCTCGGCCGGCTCCGGCGCTCCGGCTGACTCCGGCGCTCCCGTCACCTCGATGACCTGCTCGGGCGTGGTCATGCTGATGCCGCCGCGCGCGGCCTCACGCTCCAGGCGCAGGCGGCCGATCTGGGCCAGGAGCTCGGGAAGGTCGGCGGGGGCGGCCGGTGGCAGGGAGCCCTCCCCGTCGATGGCCGCCTGGACCTGGTCGTAGGTCAGGCGGGCCCGCGAGCGCACGAGGGCGCGCTCCACGCGGGCGGAGACGACCTCGCCGCGGGCATCGAGGTCGATGGTCCACAGGCAGGCCGGGCGGTCCACGTCCTCCAGGAGGGAGGCGGCGCCGTGGGAGAGGACCTCGGGGTGCAGGGGCGTGGCGGTATCGGGGGCGTAGATGGTCTCGCCGCGGCGGCGCAGCTCGGCGTCCAGGGCGCCACCTGGGGTGACGAAGGTGGCCAGCGAGGCGATGGCGTAGTGGACGCGGTAGGCGGGCGCCGGGTTGGACGAGGCAGATGCTTGGGCGGGCGTCGCCCCGGCCTTGTCGCCCTGCACCGGCAGGCGTTCCAGGAGTACCGCCTGGTCGAGGTCCATGGACCCGGGCGGGTCGATGGTGACCAGGTCGAGGTCGCGGGCGTCTCGGGCGCCTTCGGCCAGGAGCCGGGCAGGGCCGTCCTGGGCCCAGGCGGTGGCGGCGGCCTCGGCCTCAGCCAGGGCCTCGGGCGGGAAGGCGGTGGGCACCTCGTACTGCGCGCGCAGCTCGTCCAGGGCGCGGGTGACCTCGGCAGGCGGGGCGGTGTAGGTGCTCAGGCGCGTGCGACTCATGGGACGAACCTACCGGCGCCGGCCACTGGCACCGAGATCAACAGGCGGTTACGGGGTCGGACCGCCGCCCCAATGTGTCACTGGTGGCGACTTTTCGGGCCGGACGTGCGCGGCGGGGCACCAACCGGAACGTGTCTGCGCTGGTCAGAGCCTCGTGACCTGAGGCGCCACGCACAATGCCGCACTGAAAAGTCTCCATGGGTGACACTCTTGCCCCTTACGGAGCCCTAGACGTTGCGACTCAGGGGCGGCGGGGATCTGAGCCGGGCGAGGCACGTACCTCGTCGCGGTCGAGGGGTAAGTCGCGCGGTCGAGGGGTAGAGGGTACGACCGCGCGACCTACCCTACGAACACGCGGACGTCTCATAGGGCCGTCATGCGGCGGCAGGGTCTTGGCAGTGGCAGCGACGCCTACCGGCGCAGGCCGGCGCGAAGCTCTCAGAATCTGACCAGGGGCAGGTAGGCGGACAGGTCGCATCGCTCGCCGGATGCCTGCAGGGCACCACTGGCCAGGGCGTCCTGCCAGGTCAGTCGGCCGGTGGCCAGGGCCAGCCACGTGGAGGCGTCGGTCTCGACGACACTGGGCGGGGTCCCCCGGCGGTGGACAGTCCCGGCGACGGCCTGGGTGACGCCGAAGGGTGGGACCCGCACCTCGACCGAGCGTCCGGGAGCGCAGGCGGCGAGCTCCTCAAGGGTGTAGCGCACAGCGGTGGCGGTGATGCGGCGCCGGGCGGCCCGGTCGGCGGGGCTCACGGAACCGGCGTCCCCGCCGGCACCGGCCGTGCTCGCGGCACCGTCACCCGGGGCCTCCTGGGTCTCGTCATGCTCCTGGGCCCACTGGCGCAGGGCCTGGGCGCCCACCGCGGGGTCGATGCGTCGTCTGGCAGCCATGGCGCGAAGCCTACCCAGTCGCACCCAGAGGCCCACTCCACGAGGCTCGGGCCGTACTGGCCAGGGGCTGACCGCACTGCACGAACCCCCGAACCCCGTGGAGTACACCCACCTCCTGGCCAGTGGCACCCCAGGCCCGTGCAGTACCGACCTCCCCCTCGCAACGACGAGGACGGCCCGGCCTCCAGGGGCCGGGCCGTCCTCGTGACAGCGGTCGGGAACCGGATCAGGCGGCAGCAGCAGGCTGCGCCTCGGCGCTGCCCGTACTGCCCTGACCCTCCTTGCTGCGCCCCAGCCCCTTGAGCAGGATGACCAGCGCGGTGCTCACCACCGTCCCGGCCAGGATCGCCAGGAGGAACCCGCCGAAGTTGGTGATGGCGAAGGCGACGAACACACCGCCGTGGGGCGCGCGCGAGCCGACGTGCATGGCCATGGTCATGGCCCCGGTGACCGCACCACCGGCCATGGTGGCCGGGATGACGCGCAGCGGGTCGGCGGCGGCGAAGGGGATGGCGCCCTCGGAGATGAAGGACAGCCCCAGCAGCCAGGCGCTGCGCCCGTTCTCAATCTCAGCCTTGGTGAACAGCCGCGAGCGCAGGAAGGTGGCGGCCGACATTGCCAGCGGCGGCACCATACCGGCGGCCATGACGGTGGCCATGATCTCGTAGGGCGCAGTGTTCTGGGCACTGGCGGCGGACAGCCCCGCGGTACCAAAGAGGTAGGCGGCCTTGTTGACCGGCCCGCCCAGGTCGAAGCACATCATGAGGCCGAGGATGATGCCCAGGAACACCGCGGAGCCGCCTTCGGACATGGAGGTCAGCCCGTTCTGCAGCGCGGTCATGAGGGAGGCCAGCGGCAGCCCGAGAACCATGTACATGATGGCGCCGACCACCAGCGTGGTGCCCAGCGGGATGATGACCACGGGCATGAGCCCGCGCAGCCAGGCCGGCACGTTGAGCCCGGCCAGCCAGGCGGCGAAGTAGCCGGCGAGGATACCGCCTACCAGACCGCCGATGAACCCGGCCCCGACCTCGACGGCGACAACGCCCATGACGAATCCGGGCGCGATGCCGGGCCGCCCGGCCAGGCCGAAGGAGATGTAGCCGGCAAGGGCCGGGACGAGGAAGGACATGGCCGCCTGCCCCAGCAGGAACAGCGTCCACCCGATGTACAGCAGCAGGCCGGACTGGGATACGGTGATCGTCTCGGTGCCGACGACGTCGCCCGCCGAGTTCGTGATCTGGTGGACGAACTCGTTGCCGGGAAGGTTCCACAGGGAGTAGTCGCTGATGGAGATCTTCTCGTAGAGGTTGGCGACGTCGTACCCGGCCAGCAGAAAGCCCAGGGCGATGAGCAGACCGCCGGCGGCCACGAAGGGGATCATGTAGGACACGCCGGTCATGACGGAGCGCTGGAGGCGCCGCGCCCAGTGCTCGTCGCCCTCCTCGCTGTCCTCGGCGGACTCGCTGCCGGCCGGCACGCGGGCCGCGCTCGGGTCGTCGGCCGCGGCCAGGGCCTTGTCTACCAGGGACCCGGCGTCGTTGACGGCGGCCTTGACGCCGACGTCGATGACGGGCTTCCCGGCGAAGCGCTCGCGTCCCTTGACGGGCAGGTCGTGGGCGAAGATGACGGCGGTGGCACGCTCGATGAGGTCGGGGTCGAGGGCGTCGATCTTGCCCGAGCCCTGCCCCTCGATGGCCACGGTGATGCCGCGGTCCTTGCCGGCCTGCTCCAGGGCCTCGGCGGCCATGAAGGTGTGCGCGATGCCGGTGGGGCACGAGGAGACGCCCACGATGACGGTCTCGCCCGCCGCTGGGGCCGACGCCGCCGCAGCGGCCGCGGGCTCAGCGGTCTTGGAGCCCCCAGCGTCCTGCGCGGCCTCGCTCTCCTCGGCGTCTCCCGCGCCGTCGAGCAGCTCGGGCTGGACCTGTCCGGTGACGATCCGGGCGACCTCCTCGGCGTCGGCGGCCTGGCGCAGCGCGTCGGTGAACTCGGACTGCATGAGGCCGCGGGCGAGCTTGGCCAGGAGCTGGAGGTGGAAGTCGTCGGCGCCGTCGGGGGCCGCGATCATGAAGACGAGGTCGGCGGCCTGCCCGTCGGCGGCCCCGAAGTCGACCGGCTCGGCCAGCCGGGCGAAGCCGAGGCTGGGGGCCAGGACGTGGGCGCTGCGGCAGTGCGGGATCGCGATGCCGCCGGGGATCCCGGTGGGGGCGGTCGACTCGCGCTTCTTGGCGTCGGCGGCCAGGCCGTCGGGGCTGGAGGCCCTGCCGGCGCCGGCCACGGTGGCGGCCAGGAACTCGATGACGTCTTCCTTGCCCGGGCCGGCGTCGGCGTCGAGCGCGACCAGCTCGGGGATGATCAGTGGGGTGTTCTCGGTCATGGTCTTCCTTGGTGTCCGAGGTGCTGCCGCCCGGCGGGCGGCGGGTGCGTGTCACAGGTGGTCGAGGCGGTCAGGTGCGGTTGGTGGTCGGTTGGCGATCAGAGGCGAACGGTGTAGCGGATGGTCGGGTTGGTCGGAGGTCCCGGCGGCGGCCGACGACGGCCGGCGGCGTCAGCCCTCCTGGGCCTGGGCGCCGCCGCGGCCGGCTCACTCCAGGCGGGTGACGACGGCCGGCTGCTCGGGCAGGTCGGCGGGCGTGGGCAGGGTGGTTCCGGGCAGGGAGGCGGCGGCCGAGCCGTAGGCCATGGCGGTGCTCAGGCGCTCGGCCTCGTCGCCTCCGTTGACGTCGGCCAGGATGTACCCGGCCACGGAGGAGTCCCCGGCGCCGACGGTGGAGACCACCGGGACCTCGGGGGCGGTGGCGTGCCAGGCGCCGTCGGCGGTCACCAGGACGGCGCCGGCGGGCCCGAGCGTCACCATGACGGCGCCGATGCCCAGTCCCACCAGGAGGCGGGCGGCGTCGACGACGGGGCCGTAGCTCCCCTCCATCGCGCCCTCCTCAAGGGCCATGGCGCGCTCGGTGGGCAGTCCGGCGAGCTGGCCGAGCTCCTCTCCGTTGGGCTTGATGAGGTCGGGGGCGGAGTCGGGCAGCTCGGCGGCCAGGGCGGCCAGGGGCTCGTCGGAGGTGTCGACGGCGATGCGCAGCCCCGGGGCGGCCTCGCGCAGGAGCCGGACCAGGCGGGCGTACCAGTTGGCCGGCACGCCCGGCGGCAGGGAGCCGGACAGGACCGCCCAGTGGTGGGGGGCGGCGCCGGCCGGCAGCGGCGTGGTCGCCAGGGTCTCCAGGAGGGCGTGCTCGACGGCGTCGATCTCCGGCTCGCTCAGGCCAGCCCCCAGCTCGTTGAGCTTGGTGGTGGTGCCGTCGGGCTCGGTGACCGCGGTGTTGATGCGGGCGGCGCCGGCCACGGGCACCGGGTGGACGGTGAGCCCGGGCAGCTCGAGGGCCCCCAGGGCCGCGAGGATGGGGTCGTGCTCGGCGGCGGGCAGGACGGTGGTGGCGGCGCGCCCGGAGTTGGACAGGACGCGGGCGACGTTGACGCCCTTGCCGCCGGGCTCCATGACGACGCCGGTCAGGCGCTGGACGGCGCCGCGCTGGAGGGGGGCGGGCAGGGAGACGGTGCGGTCGAGGGACGGGTTGGGCGTGAGGGTCAGGATCATGCGACGAGGACCTCGGTTTCGGTGGTGGCGAGCTGTTCGGTCAGGGCAGGCGGGAGCTCGACGTCGGTGACCAGGAGGTCGACGTCGGTCAGGGAGGCGAAGGAGACCAGGTGCTCCTGGCCGATCTTGGTGGAGTCGACCAGGGCCACCACCTGGCGGGCGCTGCGCACCATGGCGCGTTTGACGGTGGCCTCGTCGGGGTCGGGCGTGGACAGCCCGTGGGCGGCGCTGACGCCGTTGGCGCCCAGGAGGGCGACGTCGACGCGCAGGGTGGACAGGGTCTCGACGGCCTCGGGGCCGACGGCGGCCTGGGTGAGTCCGCGCAGCTGGCCGCCCAGGATCCGCACCCGGGTGTGCCCGGCGGCGGCCAGGGAGGCGGCGGTCAGGACGGAGTCGGTGATGATGGTCAGCTCCCACTCGGCGGGCAGGAGGCGAGCCGCGGCCCCGGCGGTGGTGCCGGCGTCGACCAGGAGGGTGGTGCCGGGCTCCAGGTTCAGCCGCTCCAGGGCAGCCCGGGCGATGGCCTGCTTGGCGGAGGTGTTGACCTGCTCGCGCTGGGTCACCCCGGTCTCGGGCAGGGCGGGGGCGGGGATGGCGCCGCCGTGGACCTTGCGCAGGGCGCCGTTGCGGTCCAGGGCGGTCAGGTCGCGGCGGATCGTCTCGGGGGTGACGTCGAAGTGCTCGGCGAGCTCGGTGACCAGGACGCGCCCGGCGCCGCGCACCTGCTCCACGATCTGGCGGTGCCTGTCCTCGATGCGCATGCTCACCCCTGACGTCGGTGTCGTTGACCGGAAACGCCTGTTCGGGCGTTATAACAGCCTTAGATGTCTGAACGGGCACGAGTGTATGTCCGTTCAGACAGTCACGTCTACCCCTGAGTGACTCACAATACATTTGATTGGTTGTCCTGAAAACGGTTTGCCGCCCGACCACGCACGGTGGTCGGGCGGCAGGGTCGTGTCCGCAACGGGCTGCCTTCGAGCCGTGACGGCCGGTCGCGCCGACCCGCAGCGCTCTGACCGGCACGGACCCGACGGCCACGTCACGGCGGCTCCGTCACAGCGGTGCGCTCTGGAGGCTCTCGCACCGAGGGCGCCGTCCTGCGGCGAGCGCCATCAGGCCCGACGACGGCGCAGGATCAGGTAGGCGCCCGCAGCGAGCAGGGCGAGGGCGAGCGCCCCCGCGCCCAGCGAGGCACCGGTGCGGGCCAGGGGGCCGTCACTGGCCGGCCCGGCCGCCCGAGCGGGTTCCTGCGTCGCACGCGCCCCCGCCCCGGCGGGTGCGCCGGTGGGACCGGCAGGCACCGCCGGCGCGCTCGCTGCCGCGGACGGCTCCACACCGCCGCCGGCCTGCGAGCCGGGCGTGACGCTGTCCGAGCCCCCGGTGTCGCCGGACTCGTCCACGGCGCCACCCGAGTCGTCCGCAGCAGTGTCGGAGCCGTCTCCGGCACCGCTTGAGCTCTTGGCCCTGACCTCGACTGAGAAGCTGTTGAGCACGTTGCCCTCGGAGTCGAGGGTCTCGACGGCGACCCAGCGGCAGGTGGTGGCTTGCACCGTGCGGCAGGCGCGGGTGGGGGCGCCATCTGGGACCGTGAGGTAGAAGCTTGCCTTGCCGGTGGTCGGACCGGTGGGGTCGACGGTGAGGTCGAGGTCCTCGTTGAGAATCTCCGTGCCCCCGGAGCTCGCGCGCACGCGCCGGGCGCCGGCGGCCTGCTCGGAGGCGTTGGTGTAGGCCAGGGAGTCCATGGACACGTCGACCCAGTCGGGATGGGCATGGCCTCCTGAGCTGATGTACACGGGCTGCACCGTCATTCCGACCTGCCGCTTGGAGTAGCCGGCCTTGACGGGCTGGTCGCCGAAGGAGGCCAGGTAGGCGGAGGTGACGTCCCGGTCGAGGATGCCGGTATTGGTCGACGGCTTGTCCTTGAGGACCGTGTACCCGTCGCCGCCGGCCAGGAGGAAGGAGTTCGAGGCAACGACGACCGTGTCCTCATCGGCCAGCGGCACGCCGTCGACGAGGATCTCGCGGATCGCGGGGGCGGAGCCGTCTCGACGACTGGCCTCGGTGAGGACGTCGACGTTGCTGGACAGCCCCAGGGTGAGGACGGGCCGGCTGGAGCCGGGCTGCCACTGCTGGGACAGGAGGGCCTTCAGCTCCGCGCCGGTCAGGGTGGTGTAGGCCATCTCGTTGCCGAAGGGCTGGACGGTGTAGGCCTCCCCGGAGGTCAGGACGCCGTCACCCTCGGTGCCGGAGGCGGCGTAGAGGAGGTCGGCGCGCACGCCGCCGGCGTTCATGATGCCGATGTACCTGGTGGAGCCGGCGGGCTGGATGTCGGTGGCGAGCCAGCTGCGGAAGGACTCGGCGATGAGGTCGGAGGCGGTGGACTCGGTGCCGCGGTTGGAGCCGGGGCCGGTGCCGTCCGAGCCGCGCAGGAAGTCCGATCCGATCCGGGCCAGCGGCTTGCCGCCCTCGGTGGCGGAGTCCTTCTCCGCCTGGGCGACGATCCCGGCGACGCCGTAGGCGTCAGTGGTGCAGCTGGAGGTGCGCAGGTCCTCGTTGTCGGCGCTGACCACCGTGGTCTTGCCGGTGGCCGGATCGTAGCTCAGGCGGATGCGTCCGAGCGCCCAGCCGTAGTGGTCGGCCTGGACGACGGCGATCTGGTTGCCCTCGGCCCCGGTGACGGTCTGGGCGAAGGGCACGTGGGTGTGCCCGGAGAAGACGGCGTCGACGCTCCCGCCGAAGCTCGTGGCGGTGGTGGCGGCGTCCTCGTGACTGAGCACAACGACGACGTCGGCCTCGCCGTTGGCGGGGTCCCCGTCCTTGAGCTCGGCCGCCCGGGCGTTGGCGGCGGCGACGGCGGGGCTCAGGGTGAGGGTGGACAGGGCCGAGGGCGACACGAGGGTGGGCAGCTCGTCGGTGACGGCGCCGACGAAGCCGACGCGTACGCCGCCGACCTCCTTGATGTAGGCGCCCCGCCCGTTGCCCTCGGCGGTCAGGGGCGCCGAGCCGGAGACGTTGGTGGCCAGGATCGGGAAGTCGGAGGCGGGCAGGATGCGGTCCTCGAGGTCGCTCAGGCCCTGGTCGAGCTCGTGGTTGCCCAGGGCGGAGGCGTCCAGCTTCATGGCGTTGAGCGTCTCGATGGTGGGGCGGTCCCGGAGGATGGAGGAGACGTAGGCCGAGCCGCCCACGGAGTCGCCGGCGGAGACGAACAGGGTGTTGGGATTGGCGGCGCGGGCGGCGGAGACCTCGCAGGCCAGGGTGACGGCGCCGGGGTCCTCGACGGATGTCTGGCCGGTGTCGCGGTCGGTCTGGGTGGTTCGGGAGATGTGGCCGTGCAGGTCGGTGATGCCCAGCAGGTCGATGGTGGTGGCGCCGGCGGCGGGAGCCGCAGGGGCCACAGGGGCTACAGCCGGCGGGGCCGGTTCCTCGGCTCCGGCCGCCGGGGCGAGGGCGAGGGGGCCGAGGGCGGCCAGGGCGATCGCCACCAGGGCGGATCCGGCCCGCCTGGCGCGCGTGGAGAGCAGTCGCATGTCGTTCCTTCGTGGTTCTCTGTCAGGCGCGGGGATGGGGATCGGGGCGGTCATGCCGGGTCTGCGGTGGGGAGGGAAGGTGCGCAGTCGGATGAGCCCACCCATTTATACCCTGTTTTTCACGGATCCGGCTGGTTCCCCGGACGATGGCTGCGCCCGCCACCCCGAGCGGGGCGGCGGGCGCGGTCATGGGCTTCTCTGACTTCTCCCGCCTGGGAGTCAGTCAGCCTGCCGTCTGCGTCGCAGGATGAGGTAGCCGCCGGCGACGAGGGTCAGGGCGATGACGCCGGCACTCAGTGACACCCCGGTGCTGGCCAGGGGCCAGCCGCCCGATCCGCCGACCGGCTTGCCATCGGCCCCGCCGCGGGCCTCGGGTGCGCCGGCACCTCCCCTGCTTGTGGCGGGAGGCAGGCCGCCGACGCCGACGGGCGCCGTGGGACTGGCAGCAGGCCCGCCTGCAGACTCGGTCGCCTGGTTCCCGCTCGGGGCCGCGCTGGAGCCGTTGCCGGGCGTCGGCGTCGGGGAGGCGGTCGCCTGGCCGTCCCCGGGGGCCTCACCCTCCGGTTGCCGGGAGGCGGTCCCGTCGGACGGGGTGGAGCTCGCCCCCGGTGCCGGACTGGCCGACGGCGTCGCGGACGGATCCGGCTGCGGGCCGGGCGTGGTCGACGGCGTCGCCTCGGGCTGCTCGGTGGACTGCGCAGTGGCCGGTACCTCGACGTAGAAGCTGTTGAGAACCGTGCCGACGCCGTCGACGGACTCCACGGTGACGGAGCGACAGCTCGGCGCCTCCACGCTGCGGCAGGCTCCGGTGGGTGCGTCGGCGGGGATGGCGAGGTCGAAGTCGGCCTTGCCCGTGGTGGGACCGGAGGAGTCCACGGTCAGGTCGATGCTCTGGCTGAAGAACTCCTTGTCCCCGGACACGGCGCGCACCCGGCGGGCGCCCCGGGCCTGCTCGGTGGGGTGGGTGTAGGCCAGGGAGTCCATGCTCACCGAGACCGTGTCCGTGCTTCCCACCTTGGGTGTCACGCTCATGCCCACCTGCCGCTTGACGTAGCTCGGTCTGAGCAGCTGGTGGTTGAAGGAGGCCAGGTAGCGGGTTGTGGCGTCGCGTCCGAGCGAGCCGACGTTCACGGTCCGGCTCTCGCTGGGAAGCGTGAAGCCCGCGCCGCCGGTGAGCAGCTCGGTGGTGGAGGCCACCACGACCGTGTCCGTGTCGGCGAGCACCTGACCGTCGACACGGATCTCGCGGACCGTGGGGGCGGCACCGTCCTCGGTCTGGGAGACGGGGTTCATGATGACGTCGACGTTGGCCGACAGTCCCAGCTGGACGACCGGCGGCTCGGCGCCGGGGCGCCACTGCTGGGCGATGAGGGCCTTGAGCTCGGCGCCGCTCATGGGGACGTAGCCCATCTCCTTATCGTCGGGGGAGACATTGCGGATCTCGTCGACCGTGAAGACGCCGTCGACCTCATCGGCAGGCACCTCTCCGTGATAGTTCCCGGTGCTCCTGTACCGGAAATCGGCTTTGAGGTCGTCGGCCCGAACGACCCCCACGTAGTGAGCGGAGGCCGCCGGCTCACCGGCGGGGGCGATATCCGCGACCCAGTACCGGTAGGACTCGGCCACCAGATCGGCGGCCGTGGACTCGGTGCCCGAATGAGCCCCCGGAGTCACGCCGTCCGAGCCGCGCAGGTAGTCGGCCCCGATCCACGCGACCTGCCGAGCGGCCCCCAGATCCATCATCTTGTTGTAGAGCTTGCCGGAGAAGATATCGACGGACTCAAAAGGGCTTTCATAGCAGTAGTTCTCCCGCAGGTCCCGGTTCTCCATACTGACGATGGAGACCTGTTGGGTATCCCGGTCGTAGTTGAGGTGAACCATGCCGAGCATCAGACCGTAGTGGTCGGGCTGGATGACGGCGATCCGGTTGCCGTCGACCCCCATCACGGTCTGTGCGTAGGGGACGTGGCTGCGCCCGGCGAAGACGGCGTCGACGTTCCTGGAGAAGCGTGTCGCGGTGGAGGCCGCGTCCTCGTGGCTGAGCACGACAACGACGTCAGCCTCACCATTGGCCGGATCCCCGTCCTTGAGCTCGGCCGCCCGGGCGTTGGCCGTGTCCACGGCCGGAGCGACGGTCAGCTGCTCGCGCGTGGAGGAGGAGACCAGAGCCGGCAGGTCATCGGTCACCACACCGATGAAGCCCACACGAACCCCGTCAACCTCCTTGATATAGACCCCACGCCCGCTCCCCTCGGCGTCCAGGGCATCCGAGCCCGAGACGTTCGCCGCCAGAACGGGGAAGTTCGCATATGGAAGGACACGTCCCTCCAGGTCACCGAGGCCATGATCGAGCTCATGGACGCCCATCGCCGAAGCGGTCAGAAGAGTCCTGTTGAGGACAGTCAGTGTCCCCTCATCGTCGGTGACCGAGGAGCCGTAGTAGGACGCGCCGATATTGTCCCCCGAGGAGACGAACAGGGTGTTGGGATTGGCGGTGTGCACCTTGCCGACATTGCATGCCAGGGTCACCGCGCCGGGCAGGTCGAGATGAGGGTAATTCGACTCTCCGGTCTCCGGGTCCTTCTGAAAAACCGTCTCGATATACCCGTGCAGGTCGGAGATGCCGACGAGGTCGATGTCGACGCCTCCGTCCGGGGACTGTGTGGGAAGAGCGGCCGCGGAGATTCCGGCACCCGGGGTGCTAAGCATGCCGGCGGGGGCGGCGAGGGAGTAAGGGCTGAGTGCGGCGAGGGCCAGGGCACCGAATGCGGCGCAGACTCGTCCGCGCCGTCGCGATATGAGTCTCATGATGTTCCTTAGTCAGTACGAAAAGCGTGTGGGATGGCGTTCAGACAGTGGAGGTAATGGCGGCGGGCCACCGCCACCGGGGCCCTTCATCCCTCTCGCCGTCTGCGGCGCAGGATGAGGTAGCCGCCGGCGGTCAGAGCCAGGGCGATGACGCCGGCGCTCAGCGAGGCACCGGTGCGGGCCAGGGGCCAGCCACCCGAGCCGCCGACCGGCTTGCCATCGGCCCCGCCACGGGCATCGGGAGCGCCGGCGCCTCCCCCGCTCGTCGTCGGGGGCAGACCGCCGACGCCGACAGGGGCCTCGGGATGTGCAGGAACGCCGCCTGCGGGTGCTGCGGACGCGGACTCACCCGCACCCCCGCCTCCGGAGCCGTCACCCGCCGGCTGCCGGGAGTCCCCTCCCCCGGGCGCCGGCGCGCTCGGAGCCGCGGACGACCCTGTCGACGCGGTGGCTCCGGCGGATGGGGACGCACTCGCCTGCGGCGCGGGGGCGCCCGTTGTGGAGGGGGCCGGCTGCGGGCTGGGGGTGGCCGACGGCGTCGCGGTGGGCTGTGCGGTCGACTGCGCAGTGGACTGCGCGATGGCCGGCACCTCGACGTAGAAGCTGTTGAGGACCGTGCCGGAGGCGTCCACCGACTCCAGCGCCACCCAGCGGCAGCTCTCCTCGGCGATGGCCCGGCAGGTCGCCGTCGGCGCGTCGGTGGGGATGGTGAGGTCGAAGCTCGCCTTCCCCGTGGTGGGGCCGGTGCGGTCCACGGTCAGGTCGACGCCTTGGCTGAAGAACTCCTTGCCCCCGGACAGGGCGCGGACCCTCTGCGCACCGAGGCCCCGTTCGGAGGCGTTGGTGTAGGCCAGGGAGTCCATCGTGACCGTCACCGTGCCGGCCTGGTCGGGCTTCGGCGTCGCACTCATGCCCACCTGGCGCTTGGAGTATGCGGGCATCACCGGCTCATCCCCGAGGGAGCGCAGGTAGGAGATGAAGACGTGGTGCTGGAGCGAGCCGACGTCGACGATGACCTTCTCGTCGGGGACGGTGAAGTCGACGCCGTCGTAGAGCAGCTCGTGGGTCGAGGCCACGACTACCGTGTCCGAGTCGGCCAGGACCCGGCCGTCGACCCGGAGCTCACGGATCGCGGGAACGGTCCCGCTCTCGGCCGTCGCCCCGGGGTCCACGATGACGTCCACGTTGGAGGACAGTCCCAGGTTGAGGACGGACGGGCCCGCCTGGGGCCGCCACTGCTGGGCCACCAGCGCCTTGAGCTCGGCTCCGGTCAGGGTGGTGTAGGCCAGCTCCTTGTTGTCGGGCTGGACGGCGAGCGCCTCACCGTAGGAGACGAGGCCGTCCTGGTCCGGCCGTTTGAGGTCCTCGTAGCTGCCGGACTCGAGGTAGGTGAGGTCGTCCTTGATGTCATTGGCCTTGACCAGGCCGACGTAGTGGTCGGCACCGGGAGGTTTGATGTCGGCCACCCAGCTTCGGTAGGACTCGGCGACCAGATCGGCGATCGGGGACTCCGCGCCCGCGTTCGTGTCCGGGACGCTTCCGTCCGAGCCCCGCAGGAAGTCGGCTCCGATATGCGCCAGCGGCTGCTTCGCGACGGCATCGATAGTGCCCCAGTTCCCCCCGGTGACGTCCCCCAGCCCCGGAGTTCCTTGGAGGCAGTCATAGCTGTCGATCGGTGTGGTACTCGCGTAGTAGGCCGATGTCTCCCCGGTCGCCCGATTGAACTCGAGAAGCATGTCGCCGAAGCTCCGACCGTAGCGTCCGGGCTGGACGACGGGAATGGTGTTTCCCTCGAACCCGGTGACGGGCTGCCCGTACTCCCGTCCACTGCGGCCACCGACGACGGCGTCGACGTTCCTGGAGAAGCGTGTCGCGGTGGAGGCCGCGTCCTCGTGGCTGAGCACGACAACGACGTCGGCCTCACCATTGGCCGGATCCCCGTCCTTGAGCTCGGCCGCCCGGGCGTTGGCCGTGTCCACGGCCGGGGCAACGGTGAGCTGCTCGCGCGTGGAGGAGGAGACCAGAGCCGGCAGGTCATCGGTCACCACACCGATGAAGCCCACACGAACCCCGTCAACCTCCTTGATATAGACCCCACGCCCGCTCCCCTCGGCGTCCAGGGCATCCGAGCCCGAGACGTTCGCCGCCAGAACGGGGAAGTCGACGGTGGGAAGGATGCGTTCCTCGAGGTCCTTCAGCCCGCCTTCGAGGTCGTGGACCCCCAGGGCGGAGACGTCCAGCCCCATGACATTGAGCCCACGCATGACGGGAAGGTCCTGCACGAAGGAGGACGTATAGGGCGAGGCCCCGATATTGCCCCCGGTGGAGACGAACAGCGTGTTGGGGAAGTTCTCGCGGATCCCGTTGACGGCGCAGTCGATTCGGTCCAGTCCGGGATCCCTGGGGCCGTCGTAGTCACCGGTGTCAGGGTTGTACCCGGTAGTCGCATAGTAGTGGCCGTGGAGGTCGGCGATACTCACCAGCTTGATACGCACCGTATCGCCGGGATCCTCAGGCTCCTCTGCCTCCTCCGCCTCCTCGGGACTATCGGGAGGCTTCTCGACGGCGGCGGCCGGTGCCGCTAGGGACGTCGCCGGAACGGCAACCATGGGACCACCCATGGGACTCAGTGCAGTCACGACCAGGGCGCTCAACGCAGCGCAGACTCGCGCTCCCCGAGCTGGAAATATTCTCATGTCAATCCTCGTGGGACGTAGGGATGGAGATCGGGATCACGTGAGGAAGGGAACATCTCCACGATACGCCCCTCCCAGATATTTTGCAGTGTTTTTTACGATCCCATCCAGTCAGTAGATTGTCCGGTTGTTACGCCACCCCATCACGCAACAGCGACGGCGTCCGCCACCTCCTCAGGGAGGCGACGGACGCCGTCGCTGCGGGCGCAGGCCCGGATCAGCTGGTGTCAGCCGAGCATCAGACGATGCCGTGGGCGATCATGACGTCGGCAACGCGGGTGAAACCGGCCGCGTTGGCACCGAGCACGTAGTCACCGGGGCGGCCGTACTCGTCGGCCGCTGCGACGCAGGAGTCGTGGATGTCGGCCATGATGTCGGTCAGCTTGGCCTCGGCGGTGGCGAAGTCCCAGCGGGTGCGGCCGGCGTTCTGCTCCATCTCAAGGGCGGAGGTGGCCACACCACCGGCGTTGGCGGCCTTACCGGGGCCGAACAGGATGCCGGCCTTCTGGAAGGCCTCGACGGCCTCGGGGGTGGAGGGCATGTTGGCGCCCTCGGAGACCACGCCGCAGCCGTTTCGCAGCAGGGTGGCCGCGGCGTCGCCGTCGAGCTCGTTCTGGGTGGCACAGGGCAGGGCGACGTCGCCGGGGACGTCCCACACGGAGCCGCCGGTCACGAGGCGGGCGCCGGGGCGGCGCTCGACGTAGTCGGCCACGCGGCCGCGCTCGACCTCCTTGACCTGCTTGAGCAGATCGAGGTCCACACCGGCCTCGTCGACGACGTAGCCGGAGGAGTCAGAGAAGGTGATCGGGGTGGCGCCGAGCTGCTGGGCCTTCTCGATGGCGTAGATCGCCACGTTGCCGGCACCGGAGACGATGACCTTCTTACCCTCCAGGGACTCGCCCTTGGTGGAGAGCATGGACTGGGCGAAGAGCACGGCACCGTAGCCGGTGGCCTCGGTGCGCACGAGGGAGCCGCCCCAGGCCAGGCCCTTACCGGTGAGGACGCCGGCGTCGTAGGAGTTACGGATGCGCTTGTACTGGCCGAACAGGTAGCCGATCTCGCGGCCGCCCACGCCGATGTCGCCGGCGGGGACGTCGGTGGACGGGCCGATGTGGCGCTGGAGCTCGGTCATGAAGGACTGGCAGAAGCGCATGACCTCGGCGTCGGAGCGGCCGTGCGGGTCGAAGTCGGAGCCACCCTTGCCGCCGCCGATTCCCTGGGCGGTCAGGGCGTTCTTGAAGATCTGCTCAAAACCGAGGAACTTGATGATGCCGGCGTTGACCGAGGGGTGGAAGCGCAGGCCGCCCTTGTAGGGGCCCAGCGCGGAGTTGAACTCGATGCGGAAGCCGCGGTTGACGTGGACCTGGCCGGCGTCGTCGACCCACGGGATCCGGAACATGATCTGACGCTCGGGCTCGACGATGCGCTCCAGGAGGGCGCCCTCCGCGTAGTGGGGGTGCTTGGCGATGACGGGATCGAGTGACTCCAGCACCTCGTGGACGGCCTGGTGGAACTCGACCTCTCCACGGTTGCGAGCCACAACCTGCTCGTAGACCTTTTCAACAACGTCCTGCATGGGGGACTCCTTCGCCTAGCGGAATAAGCTCAGCACCTGGCTGGTCGCCGCGGCGCCGCGAAAAGACTTCCACCGAGACGTTCACTGAGACGAAACATCTCGCGATCCGGCGGAAACATAGCCGTCGCAAAGGCCGCATCAGGGCCGCATATCGGACCGTTAAGCAGCCGAGGTCACATTTCTCGGATGATCGGGGCATGTGCAGTGAACAGTATCCGGACAGCTCAGACGGCTCTGATGGCTCGGTTGGCTCTGACAGGCCGGTCGGCTCGGTCGGCTCGGTCGGGTCAGACGGGCGGGTGGCGTCGGGCGCTTCCGGCGGGGACGCCCGCGACGCGGCCCGCTACACCCACGGCCACGGCGCGGCGGTCCTGAGCGCGCACTCGCGTCGCGGCGCCGCGGACTCGGCCGCCTACCTGCTCCCCCACCTGCGCGCCGGCATGGACCTGCTCGACGTCGGCTGCGGGCCGGCGACCATCACCGCGGACCTGGCCGAGCGCGTCGCTCCCGGCCGGGTCGTCGGCCTGGACGCCGCGCCGGGTGCGCTGGAGGCCGCCCGGGCGACGTTGGCCGAGCGGGGCCTGACCGGGCAGGTGGAGCTGACCGGCGGGGACGTCACGGCCCTGCCCTTCGACGACGAGGCCTTCGACGTCGTCCACGCCCACCAGGTCCTCCAGCACCTCGGCGACCCGGTACGGGCCCTGGCCGAGATGCGGCGGGTGACCCGCCCCGGCGGGGTCGTGGCCGTGCGCGACGCCGTCTACTCCGCCATGACCTGGTTCCCGCATCCCGAGGGCATGGAGCTGTGGCGCTCGGTGTACATGGCCACTGCCCGGGCCAACGGGGGCGAGCCCGACGCCGGGAGCAGGCTGCTGGCCTGGGCCCGTCAGGCGGGCTTCACGGAGGTGAGAGCCTCGGCCTCCACCTGGTGCTACGCCACGCCGGCCGACCGCGCCTGGCAGTCGGAGACCTGGGCGCAGCGGAGCCTGACCTCCTTCGGGCCGCGCGCCGTCGAGCTGGGGCTGGCCAGCAGCAACGACCTGGAGACGATGGCCGGGGCCTGGCGCCAGTGGGGTCGGAGCGAGGACGCCTGGTTCGTCGTCGTGCACGGCGAGGTCATCGCCCGCCCCTGAAGCAAGGGGCGGGAGGCGGGTCCTCGGTCCCGGTCGGTTGTGCACGTCCCCGCAGTCGCCGGTGAGGAGTGGACCGCATCAGGCCGCAGGATGCATACAACTCGGGCCCGCTCCTCTAGGCTCGCCTCAATGCCCGAACACGCTCCCACCTCCCGTTCCTCCGTGATGGACCTGATGGCCCTGCGCTCCGTCACCGAGCTGCCCGTCGTCCGACGTCACGTCCTGGACCCCGAGGTTCTGCGGGCGGTGGCGGTCGTCGACCGGGTCGGGGACCTGACGCGCTTCAACGTCGCCGAGGTGCCCGAGCTCGCCCACGTCTCCGTCCCCGAGGAGCTCCTGGCCCCCGACGAGCACGGCTGGGCGCTGGGGCACGCGCTGTCGCTGGCCGTCGAGCACGGGCAGCGCCTGTGGCTGAGCGAGGTGAGCCCGACGCAGCTGGGGCGGCTGCGGGCGGTCCTGGGCGAGCACCTCGTCCACATCGCCTCCCTGGACGCACCCGAGGGCTCCGGGGCCCCTGAGGCCGGCGGCGCCACCGAGGACGATGCCGTCGTTGTCGCCGTGAGCCCGCGCCGGCTGCTGGATGAGTGGGCCACCGGGACGCCCGCGCAGATCAGCTACCTGCGCACGGTTCTGGAGGGCACCGACCCGCTGCGCGTCTCGCGGCACACCCTGGCCGCCCTGCGCGAGGCGGAGGTGGACCTGGTACCCCGCGCCGGCATCGTCCGGCTCCTGCACAACCCCCGGTTCCTGGCCTACGCGACGGTGTTCATCTACTCCTCGCTGCGG
Source organism: Actinomyces viscosus (assembly GCF_900637975.1). Taxonomy (NCBI): domain Bacteria; kingdom Bacillati; phylum Actinomycetota; class Actinomycetes; order Actinomycetales; family Actinomycetaceae; genus Actinomyces; species Actinomyces viscosus. Next base: position 2,094,802 of record NZ_LR134477.1, read on the forward strand.
GCGCTGCCGGCCGTCTACGCCCCCGGCTTCCGCGGCAACCCCTGGGTGCTGTGGACCATCGACATCGTCACCGCGGTGCCCTACACGTGGGGCATCATCGCGATGGTCGCGGGCCGACGGCGCCGCGTCCGCTTCGCTGGGTTCCTCGTCACCCTCATCACCTTCGTGGCGCCCTACGTGTACTTCTTCCTGGCCGGCGACCACGGCCACGGCCACGGCTACCCCGGTTGGGTCATCATGGTGGTTATCGGGCTGGTGCTGGCCACCTTCCTGCTCGAGGGCGGGCGCTGGCTGCGGGACGTGGCCGTCGCCCGGGGCCTGCGCGCCCCACGCGCCGGCTGAGCAGGACTCACCCGGCAGGACGACGAGACGGCCACCCCCTCATGGAGGGTGGCCGTCGTGCTGAGTGGGTACGTGCCTGCAGCCGGCCCGTCAGGAGCTGGATCCGGTGAGCACCGTGTCCCGCTCCGCACCGCGGATCGAGCGCAGGACCCCAGCGAGCAGGAACCAGCCACCGGAGACGACGATGACGGCCACCAGGCTGAGGGGCCGCTGGGGATGGATCGCCACCAGCCAGCAGGTGGCCAGGAACCACACCGCCACCGCGGCGATGTTGAGGGTGCGGAAGCGCTTGACCCTGGCCGGGTGGGCGTAGTGGGTGGGCACGAGGGTGAGCACCACGAAGACCAGGGTGACAATGATGTTGACGGTCGCCGAGGTCTGCAGCACGTAGAACATGAGGGCCACGATGTTCCAGGCCGCGGGGAAGCCCACGAAGTAGTAGTCGGTGGACTTCCACTGCTTGTTGGCGTAGCAGAACATTGACGAGCTCAGGATGAGGGCCATGAGCAGGCCGGCCACCGGTCTGGGGCCCATCGGCAGCGCCACGTACATGAAGACCGCCGGGATGAAGGTCCAGGTGAGGTAGTCGACGACGATGTCCACGATGCCGCCGTCGAACCAGGGGATGATCTCGGAGACCTTGGCGCGCCGGGCCAGGGTGCCGTCGACGCCGTCGACGACGAGGGCGACGAGGAGCCAGAACCACATCCAGGTGAACTCCCGGCGGGGGTGGATGGTGGCGAGCATGGCCAGGCTGGCCCACACCAGCCCCGACATGGTCAAGATGTGCACTGCCCAGGCGGCGACACGGGCCCGCGCCGGGTACTGCGCCGTCGACACAAACATCCCCTCTCGGTGGGTGACACTGATGGTGGGAAGTCTATGCGGTTCACAGTCTCGGCACATATTCGCAGGCGGTACCGCCCTTGACCGCGCTCGCCCCTCGGCCGGCTCACCGATCCTGCCCGGGAACCGAGTGCGTCCCCGTCCCTGCTGGGACGAGGACGCACTTGGCTGCGGTGCGCCCGGAAGGCGCTCACAGGAGATGACTCACACGCTCACGTTGCGGAAGTCGAAGGGGTAGATCCCCATGGGGTTCCAGTGGGCGATGAGGCGCGCGCCGGTGTCCGCGTCGTGGGCCCACAGCTCGCTGGTGATGACGACGCCGCCGCCCTCCAGCTCGCTCAGGCTCAGCCGGTGGAGGCCGTCCACGTAGTCGTCGGCCTGCTCCACCGGGTAGAGGGCCAGGTCGGCGGCGGGGGCGGACAGGCCGGCCAGCTGCTCGTCGAGACCGGCCAGGTCGTTGCCGGCGATCCCGTAGCGGCTCGCCAGCTCGTTGACGTCGCGGCGCGCGATGGCGGCGACGAACTCCTGGACCTCGGTGTAGATCCGACGACGCAGCTCCTCGTCCCCCCAGGGGGCCGGGGCGGGCTCGACGGGCTCCTCCGCAGCCGCCTCGGCCGCGCCCGCAGCCTCTGCCTCTGCGGCCTCTGTGGTCTCCGCGGGCCCGGCAGGCACCTCGGGGGTCTGAGAGCTCGCGACGTTCTCCGCGTTCTCCTCGATGTCGGACTGCTCGGCGGGAGCCTCCTGCGCCGCGCGGTCCTCGGGCTCGCCCTCGGGCGTCGAGGCGGTCGGCGCGGAGACGGCCTCGGAACCGGAGGCCGCCACGTGATCCCAGGCCTCACCGGAGACGGCCGTCGGCTGCTGCTCGGGGGTCTCCGCCTGGACGGGCTCGGACTGGCCCACGTGGGCGACGGTCTCACCGGTGGGCGCGGCCACGGGCTCACCGCCGACGTGCTCGACGGCGGGGACCGCCACCGGCTCGTAGGCCGACTCGGCCGTCCCGGAGGAGTGCGCCACCTGGGTCGGTGCGGCCGGGGCCTCCTCGACGACCGCTTCGGCGGCGCCCTCGTGACCCTGCTCAGTGACCGTTTCAGTGACCGTCTCGGTGACTGCTTCGGCGGGGGTCTGGGCGGTGGCGGCCGCGTGCCGGGCCCGGCGCGCGCTGGCGGCCGAGTCGGTCTGGGGCACCGGGGCGGCCGGTGTCTCGATGACGGCCTCGGCACCGACCTCGGTCACGCCCTGCTCCTCAGCGGGAGCGACGGGCGTCCCAGCCACCGACGGCGTCGTCACGGGCGGCGCCGTCACCTCGCCGTCCACGAGGCCCTGGTCGACGGGGAAGGGCTGGACGAGGAGGGTCTCACCCGTGGGCGCGGCCACCGGCTCGGTCTCGGCCGGCGCAGCCGGCTGCTCGGAGCTCACCGGGGCCTCAGCGACCTCGGCCGCCTCCACGACCTCAGCGGGCGTGTGAGCGGTCTCGGCCGCGTGCCGGGCCTGGCGGGCGGCGACCGAGTCCTCCGTCTCAGGGGCGGAGACCGGGGTGGCGATCTCGGCCTCGGCGGCTGCGGGCTCTTCGGCCTCCGCCGCGACGGACTCGGCGACGCCCTCGGCAGGGGGCTCAGCCACGGTCTCACCAGGAGCGTCGTCGGCGGTCTCGGGGGCGGGGGCCGGTGTCGCCTCGGCCTGGTCCGTCACGCTCTCGTCGACCACGGCACCGACCTGGGCGGCAGCACCGGAGTCTGCCGGCGCGGCCTCGGCCTCAGCCGCAGAACCGGCCGACGCCGCAGACCCGTGCTCCGGCCGCTGCGCGGGCTCGACGACCGCAGCAGCCTCAGGCGCCTCACTGACCTCGGCGGCCTCAGGCGCCCGGGGTGCCTCGGAGGGCTCCTCCGAGACCGGGCCCTGGTCCGTCTGGGCGGCCGGAGCGGGCTCCGCGGCGACGTCGGGCAGCGGGTCGGAACTGATGTACTGGCGCCGCTCCACGCCCACTCGGGTGAGCTGGCCGGCGAGGATCTCGGGGCGGCCGAGATAGTCCCAGACCTCACCGGGACCCGAGCGCAGGCTCAGGGAGGGGGCGTCGAGGATGGCGACCCCGCCGTCGGGCAGGAAGCACAGGAACAGTCCGGTCATCTCACCGGTGGAGGCGTCCCACAGGCGCACCGTACCGTCCTCGGAGCCGGTGAGGATCAGGGTGCCGTCGGGGCTCCACTGGGCGTCGGTGACGCCGAAGCGGTGGCCGGCCAGGGACAGGACGACCTTGCCGGAGACCTCGTCCCAGACGCGCACGACACCGTCGTCGAAGCCGGCCAGCACCCGGGTGCCGTCGGGGCTCCACGCGTAGGAGCGGACCATGGCGCCCTCGTCGCGCAGCGTCACCAGCTCGCCGGAGGTGATGACGTCCCAGACGTGGGCGGCGCCGTCGGCGCTGCCGGTGACGACGCGGGGACCGCCCTGGGTCCACACGACGTCGCGCACCCAGTTGCCGGTGTAGGTGTGGATGACCTCGCCGGTGGTGGAGTCCCAGATGCGGGCGGTCCCGTCCTGGGATCCGGTCAGGACGCGCTGGCCGTTGGGGCTCCAGGCGACCGACGTGATCATGTCGCGATGCCCCTCAAGGGTGAGGACGCGCTCGCCGCGGGCGGCGTCCCAGATCGCGGCGCGGTCGTCTCCCAGGCCGGTGAGGATGCGCTCGCTGTCCGGGCTCCAGGCGACGTCGTTGACGTCGTCCTCGCCGGCGGTCAGGGCCTGGACGACGTCACCGGTGGAGGCGTCGAGGATGAGGACGCGCGGGGAGAGGTAGGAGGAGGTGGCCAGGCGGGTGCCGTCCGGGCTCCAGGCGACCTCGCTCAGCTCGCGGGCACCGTTGTCCACCGTCAGCCGCGGCTCGCCGGTGGTGGCGTCCCAGACGCGGTTGCCCCCGACCTTGGCGCCGATGGTGAGCTTCGAGCCGTCGGGGCTCCAGGAGACGGTCTCGACGGAGTTGCCGGCCCCCAGGACGAGCTGGGTCTGGCCGGTGGCGGCGTCCCAGACGCGCACGGTGTCGTCGTGCGAGCCGGTGGCCACGCGGCGGGAGTCCGGGCTCCAGGCCAGGGCGCAGGCCCACTGGGTGTGACCGCGCAGGCTGAGCAGCTCTTCGCCGGTGGCGGCGTCCCAGATGTGGGCGGTGGTGCCGGAGATGTCGTCGGTGACGATGCGGCTGCCGTCGGGGCTCCAGGAGACCACGCTCACCCAACGGCGGTCGCGGCCGTGCAGGCTCAGGACCTCCTCGCCGGTGGCGGCGTCCCAGACCCGGGGCTCGGCCGAGTCGAAGGCGGTGATGATGCGGCGCGAGTCCGGGCTCCATGACAGCCCGGTCATCGGCTCGATCGGGCCGACGTGGGCAGGCCTGCCGTCGGCGCCCACCGTGCCGCCGCGCCCCACGAAGGCCATGGGGCCCACGCGCAGCAGCTCGGTGCCGGTGGTGACGTCCCAGACCCGGGCGGTGCCGTCGTCGGAGGCGGTGGCCACCCGGGTCCCGTCGGGGCTCCACGACACGGCGGTGAGGTGGTCCGTGTGGCCGGACAGGGTGCGCACCACCTGGCCACTGGCGGCGTCCCAGATGCGGGCCGAGGCGTCGTCGAAGCTGGTGAGGATGCGGGTGGAGTCGGGGCTCCAGGCCACCGCCCCGCCGACGCCGGAGCCGCCGACACCCAGGGTCAGCAGGTCGGCGCCGGTGGTCGCGTCCCAGATGCGCACGCTGTGGTCCTCCGCCGCGGTGAGGAGGCGCGTGCCGTCGGGGCTCCAGGCCACGGCGCTGATGGACAGACTAGGGCCGGCCAGCGCGAACAGCTCGGTGCCGCGGCTGGCGTCCCAGACACGGGCGGTACCGTCGTGTGATCCGGACAGGAGCCGCGTGCCATCCGGGCTCCAGGCCACTCCCCACAGAGCGTCGAAGTGGCCGGCATACAGTGACACCTCGCGAGGGTCGATCGTCCCCGAGGTCTCTGAAGGCACAGTCATGGTTGAAGTCTAGAGATCTCTGCGAGGTATCTGCGGCATCTTGAGCCGATTGCGAGCAGTTACCTGAGTGATATCTGGCAAATCCGCGGCTGAGAGGGCGCCACGCCGGGCGCGCGACACGCGGTGACGCCGTCTTCCGCGCCACCGCGCACCGCCGGGAAGGGCTCGCAGAGGCTCTGCTCGCCCGTCGACGAGTGAGTCGCCGACCATTTCGATATCTTCCCGAGACACCCGGACATTTACCGGCGGTCACCGCCGAGGGCGTCGTAGTGGGCGTCGTCGACGGGCTCGAGCCACTCGTTGGAGGGGCTGTCCCCGGGCACGCCCAGGGCGATGTGGGAGAACCAGGAGTCGGCCTTGGCCCCGTGCCAGTGCTTGACGCCGGCGCGGATGAAGACGACGTCACCCGGATCGAGGCTGACGGCGTCGCGCCCCTCCTCCTGGTACCAGCCCGAGCCGGCGGTGCAGATGAGGACCTGGCCGCCGCCGGAGGTTGCGTGGTGGATGTGCCAGTTGTTGCGGCAGCCGGGCTCGAAGGTGACGTTGTGGACGCTCACTGCGCACTCGGGGTCGGTCACGAGGGGCTTGAGGAAGCTCTCGCCGGAGAAGTACTGGGCGAAGGCGGTGTTCGCCTCGCCTCTGCCGAAGACGTTCTCGGCGGCGAAGACGGTCTCATCAGTGGTGGCGGTCATGGCGGGTCCTTCCTGGAGCCGGATAGAGGACTGGCGCGGGTCTGGTGCGGATCCGGTGCCGAGAACCCGGGGCCGGCGGGCGCGGCGGACACAGACGGACAGCGGTCGGCGTCGCCCAACGGTGTCTAAGGCCTCGATGGATCTCGATGGGGCGGGGCCGCGACACCGGGCAGCTCCCGTTGCCGGTCGATGGTCAACGCCGGTCGGCAGCGCCAGCTGATCTCGACGGTAGTGCGGCGAGCCCGGAACATCCAGGCCCTGCCGGACCTCCCCGGAGCCCTGTCACGCGTCCCTCACGTGTTCCCCTCCCCCGCATACCCCTCACGTGTCCTGGCACACCCCTCACGTGCGGGGACATCTCACGCCAACGGGTGCAGGTTTTCTGTCCCCGTACGCGCAGAAGGTCCCCGCAGACGGCCGCGCAGGGCGAAATCACCCTACGCGCCCGCGTGCTCATCGGATTCACCCCCGTCCACGGCCGCGCGGGACGGAAGGGACCGACCGACACCGCCGACAACCGGTACCGCCCCGGCCTGGAGCGCCGCAGCCGGGACCACCTCCCGCCGACCGCCCCAACCGCCTCTCGCCTCCAACCTGAGTAGGAAGCTCGCCGGCACTCACCCTCCTTCGGATGGATATGGGCTGGTGGGGGATCACCCACCAGCCCGATGTGCCGCGGGCCACGATCACGCAGTCTGGAGTCATGACTGCGATGACAACCTCCCGCCCCACGAGCCAGGGTCTTACCCGCGCCGGCGAGCACTCCGGGCGCCGCTGGCTCAAGACCGTCCTGACCGCGCTCCTGACCGGGGTCCTCTGCCTGTGCCTGGTGCTCATCGGCGTCACACGCGCCGCGTCCGCACTCATCACCGGTGGAAGCACCGACGCCGGAAGTAGATGACCTCCAAGCGCACCGCCTCCCCCGGCCCCGCTACCCGCCTGGGACCGGCCGGGGAGACTCTGCGTCGACGGGGACCTTTCCTCATGTCCCCGTCGACGACGGCCGTGACGAAGGCAGGAGCGGTGGGACTGAGGCGCGCGAGCCGGTCTCAGTCGCCGGTGCCGTGGAAGACGGCCTCGAGGTTGTTGCCGTCGGGATCCAGGACGAAGGCACCGTAGTAACCGGGGTGGTAGTGCGGGCGCTCGCCGGGCCCGCCGTTGTCGGTGCCGCCCGCCGCCAGGGCCGCCTCGTGAAAGGCGTCCACCTGCGCCGTCGACGACGCCGTCACAGCGACATGGCACGGCGTCGGCTTCTCAGCCGGGGCCAGCCACAGGTCCGCGCGCACCGAATCATCCTCCGGCGCACCGGGCGCCGGGGCACCCAACCCAACGAAGGGCGCGAACTCCATGACGACGCGGTAGCCCAGCGGCGCGAGCGCCGCCTCATAGAAGGCCTTCGAGGCCACCGGATCACTGACACTCACCGAGATGTGATCAATCATGCCTCCAGGCTAGCTGTATGAGGTCATGACGTTGGTGACGTGTGCTGGGACGCGGGTGGCGGGTGGCTGGTTGTGGCAGGCGGTGTGGGGCCGATGGTAGTTGTAGTGGTGGTTCCACACGGCGATGGCGTCGCGGCGCTGCTGCTCTGAGGAGTAGCTGCGGGCGTAGAGGCACTCCTCGGCCAGGATGCGGTTGTAGCGCTCGACCTTGCCGTTGTGGCGCGGGGTGTAGGGGCGGATTCTCTGGTGGCGTGAGGCCAGGGAGGTAATGGTTGTGGTGAAGGCCCGGGCCCGGTAGCTCGCTCCGTTGTCAGTGACGACCCGCACGAGCCTGGTCACGCCGTGGTCGGCGAAGAAGGCCCGGGCCCGGCAGAAGAAGCCGATCGTGGTCGAGGCCCTCTCGTCATCCAGGGCCTCGGTGTAGGCCAGGCGGGAGAAACCGTCGATAGCGGTGTGCAGGTAGGTGTAGCCGATCCTGGCTGCCTTGCCCCGCTTGGAGGCCTTCGCCTCAGGGGTACCGCGCCCGTGGGCCCTCCAGCCGCCCTGCGGGTGGGATGCGTCCGACCTTCTTGACGTCCAGGTGGATCATGTGGCCCGGGAAACGGGCCACGATAGGTTTGCTGACCCGGTTGGACTGCCCGGTGGGGCCTGGTGTCGCGGCGTCGGTTCAGGCCGGCTCTGTCCAGCCAGCGGGTCACGGTACGTACCGACACCACTGTCCCGCGCGCGGCGAGCTCATGACTGATGCGGCGGGCAGACCACTTGTGGGTGCGGCGCCAGTGCTCGATGAGGTCCACCGTCTCGGCACTGGTCTGGGTGGGACGGTGGACTGGGGCGCTGGAGCGGTCCTCAAGCGCCTCGGTTCCGCCCTGGCGGTAACGGGCGACCCACTTCGACAGCGTGGCGCGGGCGATGCCGGCCTCGGCGGCTACATGGGCGATAGGACGACCGGACTGGACACGCATCACGAGCCGGTAGCGGCCCTGAGGCGTCAGCGGAGCGTTACGGTGGGTCATGGCAGCAGGGCTTTCTATGTCAGAAGGATGATTCAGCACCACCCATCCTGACAGCCCAAGCCCCGCTGCCCCCACGACTACAACCTCATGACCCACAACAGCTAGCGAAGACCTTTAGGTCCAGGGGAGCATTGACAGGAATTAACAGGACCGGCTCATGATGCCCTTCAACTTCCGCGTCCTCCCGAGAGCCGGCCAGCGCTGTTCCAGCCACTCCTTCCAGTAAGGCCCCCCTGGTCGTGCTCCTCGCCGCCACGTCAGCCCTCCATCACGAGGCGCGCAGTCGTCAATGAGACGACCGGGCAAGCAGCCAGGCGCATCACGGGGCTTGACCCTGTTGTTTGGACACGCTGATTCCGGCCTTTGGGCTGGGGAGAGCGAGATGATCTGAGCATGGCTAGGAAGAGCTACTCTGAGGAGCTTGCGGCGTCAGGCGGTGGACCTGTACGAGACGACACCGGGGGCGACGGTGCGTGGGATCGCCCAGGACCTGGGCGTCGAGCGCGGCACGCTGCGCCAGTGGCTGGCCCGGTACGCTACCGGGCGTAAGACCGGCGCCGATGGCAGTCCAGCTGTCAGCCGGCTGCGTCCACGCAGGCCCGACGACTCCCGGACTGGCGGGCACGCAGGAGACTGCCTCAGAGCCGATCGCGCGCCTGGAGGCTGCCAACGCTGAGCCTCACACTCAGGCCGTCAAGCCCGGCCCGGGGAGCCGGTGGGATCCCTTCAGCAGGCGGGCGTGTGAACCGTAAACGGGTTGCTCGGCTGATGCACGCCGCGGGTACCCGCCGGCTACCGCAGGCGGCGCCGGGTGCGCACCACCGTGCCGGACCGGGCCGGAGCCAGGTGCCCCGACCTGCTCAAGCGTGAATTCACAGCCCCGGCCCCCAACCACAGGTACGTCGGTGACATTCCCCCACTGCGTGGGAGGTGCCCCCTCCTACCTACCCCTGGCCGACGGGACGAACCTGTACCTGGCTACCGTCATCGACTGCGCACGGCCGGCGCCTGGTCGCCTGGGCGCTGCGCGGCCACATGCGCACCTCCCTGGTCATCGAGGCCCTCCAGCAGGCCGCGGCCACTCGAGGGAGCCTGAAGGGCGCCGTGTTCCACTTGCGACCGCGGATCGGTCTATACCTCCAAGGACTTCGCCGCCGAGGGCAAGAGGCTCGGGGTGACCCAGTCCATGGGAGCAGTCGGCTCCAGCGCGACAGGCGCGCTGGCCGAGTCATTTAATGCCACGTTGAAGCGTGAGGTCCTCATGGACCAGCGCTCCTGGGCCGATGAGCTCACCTGCCGGCGCCAGACCTTCAGGTAGCCCACCCGCGCACGACACCGTACGCCGCCACTCCTACTGCGGCCACCTACCCCCAACCACCTACGAGCAACAGACCTCAACCACTACGCTGGCAACCGCCGCGTAAACCAACCCCCACGTCCAACAACAAGGGACAAGGCCCCGAGTTCTAGAAGCGCAGCGTTGGACAAAGGCATCCCCAGATGAGGCGAGTTCAGTGAAGACCAGCCGTCTTCACGGGCTCAGCAGGGGTTCCAGGGTTTACACCAGTGCAGGTCTGGGTTGAGGTTGATGTTGACCTTGATAGTCCAGCCGCCAGACTTCTGGTCTGAGAGAAGGGGCGGTGGGTTGACGGCGAGGAGGGTGATGGTGCCCAGGCCGTCGATGTGGACGCTCTCACCCAGGTGCATCTCGTACGTGGTCGGCTTCCCTCCCATGGGGGTCCAGCGCACCGAGGCGATCCACTGATGGCGCTCGGAGCGTAGGCTGTCATACCCCAGCGCTCCCGTTCTGGTCTGTGGGGGAGGAAGTGAATCAGCGAGGGGGACTGTCTCACCCCTGTCTACCTCAGCCGGCAAGGAAACACTCGTGGTGCTCGGGTGGGTCCACCACAGCCAGCCGCCCGCCCCCACCGCAATCGCAACAACAATGACGATGGCTGCTTGCAGCATTGTTTTCTTGCTTCCCACCCTTCTCGTATATCCGTCATACTCGCGCAATGTCGCATCGTTTCTCACGTCGCCAATTGTTGCCTTACTGCGATCATGCTGCATATCTGTCATAGGTACTCTTTTGGACGTCTGCCGCATCAGGGTACTGGGCTGATGCCTGTGCGAGCAAAGTACTTTTCGTAGTCCTCTCGGGTGATTCGGATGAGACCCCCGGGCTCTGCAACATTGTCGGGATGCTTGTTGTTCCCCCATGGGTTGCGTAGGGTAACGTAGTTGTCGTCGATGCCTTCAACGGTATATGAGTGGTGGTCGCTAATTGTGAGTTCTTGTTCTTTGTCCGACTGTGCGTCGTTCCCGCCCGCGCTGGTGGCGTCAATTTTACCATCACGGTTGGTGTCGGTTACCGCCGTGACTTTGTTTCCATTGTTGAAATCCCCTCCTGTGGTTGTCCCGACAACGACTTGCCCGGAGTCAACGGCGCTCTTAATGGTGTCCCATTCACCTTGGTCGTACTTGTGGTCCTCTATTGGAAAGGTCCAGCCGAACCAGCCAGGTTCCGAGCCCCACGTGTCGACGTGGTAGGCATCTGTGCCCGTGCTGACCTCCATAGCATCTTCTTCAGCCACACCGCCGTCGTCAAGGTCTTGAAAGCCGAAGTGCTTGCCGTAAGCACGTTCGTAGAGGCTCATGAGAGTGGGTCGCCCCTGGTCATCTTTGGTGCCCTCGGAGTAGTAGTCATCCACGTCGACGTAGACGGGTTTGCCGTTGTCGTAGAGGGTGACGACGAAGCAGTTCTTGCCCTTATCCCACCTGACCTGGTCGCGCAGGAACTGCTGACCGTCCTCGGTCTGGGAGTAGCCCTGGAGGGTGGCGAGCAGGTAGCAGTCACCAATGACTGTTTGGTGGGCGTCGGGGTCCCAGTCGCCGTTGCCGTCAGCCTGCTCCCGCAACCGCCTCTTGTCCTCCCTTGAAAGCTGCGGTGTGCTTCCCTTGTTTTCTGACGGCTCACTGTTCTTCCCGCTTCGTGGACCGGTGCTTGCTGCGGTAGCCAGTGAGGCGGCTGCGGTGGTCGCTGCCAGGTCGACGGTGGACAACAGGGCGTTGAAGGTGGTGGTGATGACGGTGGCCGCCACCTGACAGGCAGGAGCCGTCGCGGGACTGGTGATCGAGGTCACCAGCAGGCGAGCAGCCTGAGCCTGCAGCTCAGCGGCCATACCATGAGCCCGCTCCAGGACACCCGCATAAGCATCCATCACACCAGCCCCACGCCCCAGCTCCCCAGCCCTGCCGGAGAGCTCATCACTCAGTGACGAGGCCGCAGCCGAGAAAGCCTGCGCACTAGCCCCTTGCCACGACGGCGCCGACGACCCCGCCGAGGACATCAACGACGCCCCCTCACCAATCCTGTCCCCAGACCTGCGCCAGGACGCAGCCAGAGCCCTGACCCCACCAGGAGAACCAGGAACCCGCGTAGCGATCACAGCAGCCAACCCTGACAGTCCGACTGGTACCGCACTCATCGACCCACCCCCAGGCCGCCACGCCCCCCACCGGCACGGGCACCCGCGCCCGCAGCCATCAGCCCCTGGGCGCCGCTGGCTGAGGACTCGTCGGCCTCGGCCAGGCTGGTCATGGCGTGCTTGACGCCGTCAGCGATCTGGTCGGCCCCGGCCGCGCCGTCGCGGGCGCCGCAGGTCTGGGTGGTGGCGTAGGCCGCCGCGGCCGCTACCAGCACCGCCGGCCCCAGGTCGCCGCTGCTGCCGGGCTCAACGCTGACCGGCCCCAGCACGGCTGAGCACTCATCAGCCAGCGACACCGCCCGCGCCAGCTCGTCAGGCACCACCTGCAACACCACCAGGGACCACTCCAATCACACACCACCCCAAGGGGCACCAGTCACCCGTGCCGTGTCCTGGAGCGGTTTTGTAGGAATCAGGGAACGATGAGAAAACTAATCGTGCATCCAGAAAAAAGTAAGGGACCATCGGCCCGGCACCCCGGGGAGAACTCCCCATCAACACCCACCCCACCAGGCGCGCAACCCACCCCTGCGGCACAACCCCGCACAACCCCGACCCGGCACAACCCGGCACGACTCAGAAAGACCCGGGGAGCCTCAGGGTGGCCCCGGACGACTCACGACGCCTCAGGGCGCCTGCTCCCCGCCGCGGCGCACAGCCTCCAACATGAGCGTGGCCACGTCGGTGACCCGCACGTCAGCGCCCTCGGAGGCGACACCATCGGAGAGCATCGTGGACCAGGCGGGGCCCGGCTGAGCTGGTGAGCTCATCGGAGATGGTGGCTAGCTCTATGGCGGTCGGCCCCACAGTCACTATCAGCCTTAACGCGGGCCAGTCTGCAGCCGTCGATCTCTTCTCCCCTGCGGCTCAGGAAGTCCTCACCACGTTGAATGCCTCCGCAGGAAGCTAAACACAAAGCAGCTCAGGTCAGGTTGCGATCACTTCTCCCTCCAGCCATCCGCTCGCTCGAATAAATTGAGTGTATCCTTTATCCATTACCCACTTTGAGGAGGAGGGCAGCCCGTGGCCGACCACCAGGACGACGGAACCAACGGAGACACCGAGCCACTCACTGCCCAAGCAGACGATCGGCCCAGGCGAGGCAAAACGGTGCGACGCCTCATTCTGGGAATCATCATAGCCACCCTCACCACCGTGCTCTGCACCGCCGGATGGCTGTACTGGACCCACCCCACCACCACCAGCGTCCCCCTGCCCGACGGAGTCCAGGAGGGCGAGGCCGGATACCTCATGGCGGTCTTTAATCAAGCTTTTCTTGGGTTGGTGTGATGGGTAGGTGCTCGAAGTCGTAGTCGAAGGTGCGGCTGGTGATGTAGCTGGTGAATGCGGTGTAGGTTTCCTCGGGGTTGTCTCGTTGTATGTTTGAGATGTTCTTCTTGGCGGTGTTCCAGACGTGCTCTATTGGGTTGTGGTCGGGCGCGTAAGGAGGTAGGTAGATCGGCCTGACGCGCTCCAGGGCCTGGCCGGGCTCATACAGGTCAGTGACCGCCTTGGCGTGGTGGAAGCCGGCGTTGTCAAGAACAACAGCGATCTTGTCGTTTGCCGTCTCGCGTACCAGACGGGCCAGGGCCAGGGTGACCTGCTCGGCGTTCTGGTTGCCCTCGATGGGGTAGACGCGCACCTGGAAGGTTATTCAGGGGCGTGTATGGGGGTTTAGGGGTTCGGTGTGTTGAATGGGTGACGGCTCGTTGGTCTGAGAGAATCAGATTGCTACATGAAACCTCTCAGGAACGAGCCGTCATGGGTAAGGGTATCACAGGCCTGGACAGAACGCAGTTGAGCTGCCTGGTGGAAATGGTGCTGGGTGATACTGAGATCTCCTTGGCGCCAAGAATTCTTGGCCCACTGGCCGCGGTGCGGGCGACGTTGATGTATTTGCGCACCAACACCTCCCAGGAGGCGATCGCCGAGATCATGGGGGTGTCACAGCCGACGATCTCGCGGGCGATCTCGGTGGTCACCCGGATCATCGCCAGGGTCTTGGGGCCTGTGCTGGCGACCGTCGAGGAGGTCCCCCATGGGGGCGTGCACATCATCGACGGTACGCTCCTGCCGTGCTGGAGCTGGAAGGATCGGACGGACCTGTGGTCGGGCAAGCACAAGCGCACCGGCCTGAGCCTGCAAGTGCTGGTCAGCCCCGCCGGGCGCCTGCGGTGGGCCTCAGACCCGCTACCGGGGGCCACCCACGACACCAAGGCCATCACCACCTCCGGTCTCTTGGAGGAGATCGACCCCTCCTGCTGCATCGCCGATAAAGGCTACATCGGAACCGGGGTTCTCACCCCCTACAAGAAACCTCCCAACAGTGAGCTCACCAAGGCCCAGAAGCAGGCCAACAAATCCCTAAATGAAATCCGGTATGTCGTGGAGAGAACCATCGCGCACATCAAATCCTGGAAGATCCTGGCCCACGACTACAGGCGCCCCCTGCACACCTTCAAAGAAACTATCACAGCCACCCTAGCCCTCTACGCCTACACCAACCCCTGAATAACCTTCCTGCTTGCTGGTCAGGCTCAGGGCGCCGAAGAAAGACTGGGCCGAGCGTTCTCGGTCGACATAGATCTTGGTCCGACGGCCGGTGGGCAGCCACATACGCCGGGTGACGGCCTCGTGCTCGACGCGCACCTCGTCGACGGTGTAGACCTCCCAGCCCCGGGCCAGCAGGTCGGCGACCTCCTGACGGACCTGGTCCATTCGCTCGGTGACGGCGGCCTCGTCGCGGCGCTTGTCGAAGGGGTCGGGCAGCTTGAAGCTCATCCCCACGAAGCGCAGGAGCAGCTGGTAGGAGGAGTCTGAGGCGTACTCCACGCCGAACTTGATCCGCACCACGTCACGCAGGGCCGGTACGTCCCAGAAGTCCGCCCTGATCCCGCTCTGGGCCGGTGGCCTACTCAGGATCCGCTTGAGCTGCTCCTTGTGGGCGCGGGTGAGCTTGGCGGCGTTCTCGTTGCCGGCGTGCCCAGTGACAACCGAGTGCAACCTGGAGCACCGCCAGCGGCGCAGCCAGTTGCTCACCGTCCTGCGGCTGCGGCCGACCATCTCAGCGATAACACCCGTGCCGACACCACGAGAGGCATACAAAATGGCCTCAGCCTTTAAACGCACCAGGACGAACGAGTCACCGCGTTTCTTCCACGCCAGAAGAACATCCCGCTCCTCCGCAGTCACATCAACAACCACACACACATTCTATATCGATACCCCCAAAACCACCCGACAACACAACCCCAGAAGGAAACTTTGTTTAATGCCGGCCATCAGCTCTGCACTTCCCTCTCCACAGACGATACACGGAAGCCTGTTCCCAGGGCCGCTGTATTCCAGGAACCACGAATGGGTTGGCACGGTGACATGGAAACCGTTTCATGGAGCGGAACAGGACTATGAGCTGCGTCTCGGCGAGAGCGTCCACATCGATGGCCTGGGAACAGCGACCCTCCTCGAAGTCGAACCACCCCCGACCGTCCCGGAGATCAACCTTGGTAGGGAGCAAAAAGCCGGGGGCTGGCTCTATCGAGTGAACATCATCCTTGACCCCGGACTCTCACCTGAGTTGGCTCATTTAGTGTCGTGGTGGATGTTGTTGAGGGCTTGGATGAGGTCGGGTGGGAGTGGGTCGGCGGCTGTGAGGGTGTGTCCGGTGATGTTGATGGTGATGGTGCGGTAGCGGCGGGCGGTGGTGATCAGGCGTCTGATGGACCAGCCGGTGGTGTTCTCCAGCCATCGGGCCATGGCCAGGGCGGCGGTGACGATGGTCAGGTGGGCCTCGATGGACTGGCGCAGGTGGTGGTAGATGGGGCGTGCTCTCAGGTCGGACTTGGACATGCGGAAGGACTTCTCGATGTTGTACAGGCGGTGGTAGGCACCGATGACCGTCTCGGGGTCGGGGTTGGGCAGGTTGGTGACGTATCCCTTCCACCCGGCCAGGGTCCGGGCCCGTGTCTCCAGGTCGCGGTTGATGCTCCTGGTGGCGCCGGACAGGTGCACGAAGCGGTTGCGTTTGACGGGGATCTTTCCTGCGACGGCTTTCTCGGCCTTGGCGACCTGGGTGTCGATCCCGTGTAGCGTGCGTCGGGCCCTGTCGGCGCTGTAGCGGTAGCAGATGGTCTCGTCACGGCGCTGGTCGCTGGCTCCGGCGGGCCAGGGCTGGGTCAGGGTCAGCCCGTCGGGGACGTCCTGGTCGGGGTGGCTGTCGTGCCAGGAGCTGATCACGTGGGGGACGCGTGAGGTGCGTGAGCCCAGCACGTAAGACAGGCCGGCTGCCTCCAGGGCCTGCTTGTTGGCGGCGCCGATCATCCCGGCGTCGGCGACGACCACCACGTCGTCGAGGTTGTAGGCGTTCATGAAGTCGTTGATCGTCGGGATCATGGTGGCGGTCTCGGCCTTGTTGCCCTCAAAGGCCTCGGCCCGTAGAGGGAACCCGGTCTCGTCGGTGAGCAGCCCTACCGTGATCTGCGGCTCCAGGCGTCTTTCCTTCGAGAAGCCCGGCTCGCGGAAACCGTCGGCCTTGTCGGTCTCGAAGTACAGGGTCGTCACGTCGAACAGGACCAGCGAGGCCCGGTCGATGCGGGCGCGTCCGGCCAGCAGGCGCGACAGGCCCCGGGTGAACTCCTCAGCGGCGTAGCGGGGCAGATGACGCTTGACCGTGGCGTAGGACACCGGCGTCAGACCTGCCTCGGCCAGGACCCGCAGGGAGCCCTGCTTGCTGGTCGGCTCGATCAGCCTGGCGGTAACGAGCTGGCGGAAGACCTCGTCAGCACCACCGAGCCCGTCCAGGCCCACTGCCTTCCAAGCCGCTTCCAGCGTCTCCAGGAGCACTCCCATCCGGTTGGAGGTGATCGGCGCTACGCGCCCGGCCCCAGCCAGCGCCTGCGGTCCCTTTCCCCCGACGTCCGCACCGTTCAGGCCCGGCAGGTCAAGGCCGAGCTGGCCAGCGTTGAGACGCTGCCTGGCGACCTCCTTAAGCGCCGCCAGCTCAGCATCGTCATGGGCTGAGCCGATGTGCTCGATGCTGCGGGCTCCTTTGCGGGAGGAGTACACGATCTGCACCGCACGGGCCCCCGACGCCGTCCTGACCGCGCGAACGTACGGACTCATACCCCCACGTTAGTGCGCACCCCCACCCACGCAACCCGCACAATCCCAACCACAACCACACCCCCAGCGACCCAACCACCCCGCAATGAGCCAAGTCAGGTCCCGGAGATCAACCTTGGTAGGGAGCAAAAAGCCGGGGGCTGGCTCTATCGAGTGAACATCATCCTTGACCCTGGACTCTCACTGTGCACAGTATTCAACCCGCGCCCACACAACTAAGTCGTATGGCGACACAGGGCCACGGGGATTGGAGCCACAGCGACCCTCACCTCACATCAACAATCCCATCAAGGATGGAAGGATTCACCGGGATCCAGATTGACGTTGATGTGGAGTGTACTTGTTGACCCGCCACTCTTAGTCTTGTCAGGCGGCGCGGTGGACGGTGGAGTGACAGAAAAGAGGGTGACGGTACCCAACCCATCGATGTGGACGCTTTTACCTAGAGGTAGATCGTACTTGACCGACTCTCCCCCGATGGGTATCCAGCGCACCGAGCCGACCCACCGATTGTTCTCGACGTGCATGCCGGCGGATTCGAGTATCCCCTTATCGGTATTTTCAGACGGGAGCGACCCACCAAGAGTAATGACTTCACCCCTCTCAACTCCAGACGGAAGGGGGGTGCTCTTAAGTGGCGAGGGAGGTTTCTCGGTTGCTTGAGAGCCGCCGACCGCACCCATGTGAGTCGACCACACCCAGCCACCTACCCCTGCTGCCGTCGCAACAACAACGACAGCGACAACCACCCACAGCAGGATTTTAGCTACCCCACCCCCGCTCGATTGATTTCCGAAGTTTTGTGGAACGGTATTTCCGGAGACGTAGACTCCCGCCACACCGCTCCCATGTCTCTCCTCCGTCATGCTTCCCTCTTTCCTGGAACTTCAGACGTCAGGGAACCTGACCGATGATGGTGTGCTCGAAGTACTTCTCGTAATCCTCCCGAGTGATTCTTATGAGGCCACCATCTTCACTACCGCCGGAGGCGTGGTTCTCTCCCCAGGGGTTACGCAAGGTGACATAGTTGTCATCAATGTCGACAACCGTATACGCATGACTACTTGGATCTGTTTTCGGGTCATGGTCGTAGTCACCTCCAACGATTCGATAGTCACCCTCCTTATCAGGCGCCTTACCGTTGCTGCCAGGGTTCTCGGTGTCGATCTTGCCGTCACCGTTAGTGTCGCTGGCCGCTTCGACCGTGTCGCCGCGACTGAAGTCCCCTCCGGATGTCGACCCGACCACAACTTCTCCTTCCTTAACAGCCTGCTCCATATTTTCCCAGTCCTTAGAACTGTACTTGTGAAGAGGGATATTACCGCCAAGGACAGGTATCTCCATGGTGCCGATGACGCGAGTATCTGCGTCCGCAACAGCCTCCATACCGTCCTCTCCAGGGGTCCCACCATCGTCGAGATCGCGATACCCGAAGTACTTTCCGTAGGCGCGCTCGTAGAGGCTCATGAGGGTTGGTCTGCCCTGAGAGTCTTTACTGCCGTCGGAGTAGTAGTCGTTTACCTCGACGTAGACGGGTTTACCGTTGTCGTAGAGGGTGACGACGAAGCAGTTCTTGGCCTTATCCCACCTGACGTGGTCACGCAGGAGCTGCTGGCCCTCCTCGGTCTGGGAGTAGCCCTGGAGGCTGGCGAGCAGGTAGCAGTCACCAATGCCGCCTTGGTTGGCGTCCTTGTCCCAGTCGGCGTTGCCGTCGGCCTGTTCCCGCAACCGCCTAATATCCTCATCCGAAAACGGACGAGTTTCAAGCAAGGTTGACCAGAGTTGCATAGTCCAGTCCAAGGGCCCTTTGATGTGCCCTTTTGGGGCTCCCGCTTTGGCTGTCGTTCCGCTGTTGCGGCTTTGGGTGCTGGTGCTGGTGGTCAGTGAGGTGGCGGTGTGGGTGGCGGCTGTGTCGATGGTGGTCAGGAGGTTGTTGAAGGCGCTGGTGATGGTGGTGGCCAGGGCGTTGCAGGCCGGTGCGGTCGCGGGGCTGGCGATAGCGGTGACCAGTAGGCGGGCTGCCTGGAGGCGCAGCTCGGCGGCCATCGCGTGGGCTCGCTCCAGCACCCCGGCGTAGGTGTCCAGCACCCCGGCGCCGCGGTCCAGCTCCCCGACCGTGGCGCCAAGTCCGCCGGCTAGGGATGCGGCGGCAGCGGCAAAGGCCTGCGCACTGGCTCCCTGCCATGACGGTGTCGCCGCCTTGGCGGAGCTCATCAGGCTCGCGCCCTCGGTCACGGTGGCTCCTGACCGGCGCCACGAGGCGGCCAGCGACCGCACCCCGCCGGGGGAGCCGGGAACCTGCGTACCGATCACCCTCGTCAGGCCGGCCAGCCCCGCACTCACCGCCCCGGCGCTCACCGGCCTGCCCCCAGACCGTGGGCCCCGCGTCCGGTCCCGGCCTTGGCTCCGGCGCCCAGGCCCGCCCCGCCGGTGGGGGTCAGCAGGCCGCGGGCGCCGCTGGCTGAGGACTCGTCGGCCTCGGCCAGGCTGGTCATGGCGTGCTTGACGCCGTCTGCGATCTGGTCGGCCCCGGCCGCGCCGTCGCGGGCGCCGCAGGTCTGGGTGGTGGCGTAGGCCGCTGCGGCCGCTACCAGCACCGCCGGCCCCAGGTCGCCGCTGCTGCCGGGCTCAACGCTGACCGGCCCCAGCACGGCTGAGCACTCATCAGCCAGCGACACCGCCCGCGCCAGCTCGTCAGGCACCACCTGCAACACCACCAGGGACCACTCCAATCACACACCACCCCAAGGGGCACCAGTCACCCGTGCCGTGTCCTGGAGCGGTTTTGTAGGAATCAGGGAACGATGAGAAAACTAATCGTGCATCCAGAAAAAAGTAAGGGACCATCGGCCCGGCACCCCGGGGAGAACTCCCCATCAACACCCACCCCACCAGGCGCGCAACCCACCCCTGCGGCACAACCCCGCACAACCCCGACCCGGCACAACCCGGCACGACTCAGAAAGACCCGGGGAGCCTCAGGGTGGCCCCGGACGACTCACGACGCCTCAGGGCGCCTGCTCCCCGCCGCGGCGCACAGCCTCCAACATGAGCGTGGCCACATCAGCAACCCGCACGTCAGCCCCCTCAGAGGCGACACCATCGGAGAGCATCGTCGACCAGGCAGAGTCAGACCGGGCCAGCAAGCTCGTCGGAGGCGGCATCCAGCCCCATGACGGTCAGCCCCGCAGCCACCACCCACCTCAACACACGCCAACCAGCAGTCCCCACCCCCTCCTCCCCCGAGACTCAAGAACCGCTCATCAGGCTGAACAGCAGGGGGTCGGCAAAGTCGGTTTTAGGGGGTTGGTTGGGTCTGTAGGCTGATGGCTCGTTTGGGGCGTCTGGACAGGGATCTGGTGGTTGAGGCGATGGAGACGCCGGGCCCGAGGAAGAGGCGGATGAGGCTGATGGCCAGGTTCCTTAGGGCGGCCATGATCTCGGGGCCGTTGCGGGTGCTCAGCTGGTGACGGTCCTCGTCGAAGACCACGTCCCGGATCCAGTGGAGACGGTTCTCTATCCCCCAGTGCCCGCGGACCCAGGCCGCGACGGCCTCGGGCTGGGCGTCGGTCATGGGCAGGGAGCAGATCAGGTAGACCACCTCGACACGCTTGCGGCCTTTGACGGTTCGGGTGCGTCGGATCTGGATCACCTGGGCGGCGGCGGGGAAGTCCACCCGCTGAGGGGCCTCGAGGGCCTTGACGGTGCGCCGCACCCACCGACCGTGGCAGCGCTCGACCGAGGAGATGGACGGGACGTCCTTCCACGGCAGGGCCTTGAGCGTCCTGCGCAGGGTCTTCTGATTGCCCTTGACGGTGAACACGTAGTGACCACCACGCCGGGTGATCCACCGGGCGGTGTCCACCTGGGTGTGCATGGCGTCAGCGGTCACCACGACCCCGTCCAGGTCGAGGGGCTCAAGCAGAACCCTGAGTGCGGGGATCTCGTTGGACTTGCCGGCCACCCGCTCCTGGGTAAGCACGGCGCCCGTGGCGTGGTCCAAGGCGGCCAGGAGGTGCGGCGCCGGATCCTCGCCCCTGCGCGCTGCACGCATGGTCTTGCCGTCCACGGCGATCACTGTGCGGCCGTTGATGGTGCCGGTACGCGTGTAGAACCAGGTCATCAGATGGGCGTCGAGGTCTGCGGGGTCCAGGTCCTGGAGCACCCGTCGGATGGTGGACTCCGATGGAAGGGCCTGCCCCTCCTCCAGCCCCAGAGAGCGCAGGTCGGCGCCGGTCAGGTCGGTGGTGTGCTCCCATATCGCCGTCAGGCTCCGGCAGCCGGCCAGCACCCCGGTGACGGCCAGGGACAGGACCGTGGGCAGGCCTCAAGCGCACACCCCGCGAGCGTGTTCAATGGTTTGTGTAAGCCCCTCCGTTGGAAGGACCGACACTGATGACTGCTACTGATGACGACAACGCGACTCCTGCTGGTGGGCAGGATGTAGTCGACCGGCTGCGTTCGGCGGGGTCTTTGGACGGCTTGTTCGAGCAGATTGATGCCGGCCAGGTGAAGATGACCGGGGCTGATGGCCTGCTGCCGGCCCTGGTCAAGGAGGCCCTGGAGAGGGGCCTGGGCGCTGAGCTGACCGAGCACCTGGGATATGAAAAGGGCGAGTCGACCGCCCAGGCGCGCGGCAACGCCAGGAACGGGACCACGCCCAAGACGGTGGACTCCGAGGTGGGGCCTTTCGAGATCGAGGTTCCCCGGGACCGGGCCGGGACCTTCACCCCACGCCTGGTGCGTAAGGGCCAGCGCCGTCTGGACGGGCTGGATGCGATGATCATCAGCCTGTACGCCGGCGGAATTGAGAAGTGCGCGACATCCAGCACCACCTGGCCTCCACGCTCAGTGTGGAGCTGTCCGCAGGGACCATTTCGAAGATCACCGACGCGGTCGCTGACGCCGTCCTGGAGTGGCAGCGCCGCCCGCTGGACGAGTTCTACCCAGTGATCTACCTCGACGCGATCCGGGTCAAGGTCCGCGTCAATCACCGGGTCGCCTCCCGCTCGGCCCACATCGCGGTCGGGGTCGACATGGACGGGATCAAGCACGTGCCTTAAGGATCTGGGTCCAGGCCGAGGAAGGCGCCTCCTTCTGGGCGCACGTGTGCGCCGAGCTGGCCAACAGAGGCGTGAGCGACGTGCTGATCGTGTGCTGTGACGGGCTGACGGGCCTGCCCGAGGCGATCGAGGCGACCTGGCCCCAGACGACGGTCCAGACCTGCGTGGTCCACCTGATCCGGACCTCGATGCGGTTCGTGTCCTACGGGGACCGCAAGAAGGTCGCCGCCGCCCTCAAGGCCGTCTACACCGCCCCCAACGAGGAGGCCGCCTGGCAGGCCCTGACCGACTTCTCCGCCTCCGACCTGGGGGTCAAGTACCCCGAGACGGTGGCGACCTGGGAACGGGCCTGGGAGAGGTTCACGCCCTTCCTGGCCTTCCCGCCGATGCTCAGGCGCGTCATCTACACGACCAACAGCATCGAGTCGCTGAACTACCAGCTGCGCAAGGTCACCAAGAACCGCGGCCACTTCCCCAGCGATGAGGCAGCGGCCCGAGCTGCCGAAAGCTGGCCGGTCTGCGACACCCGTGGACAAACGAGCCCGAGAACGCGACAAAGAGAAAGGACTGCCACCCTCCAAGCGCAGAACCAAGGGCAAGCTCGTCGAAGGACAGATCACCACCGACCAGATACAAGGCCCTGGCCCAGCCCCGCCACCGCATACCCCGACCGATTCGCCCCCTACCTATAGAACCCGCTTACACAGAAAACTGGACAGGCTCCACCCCGCCGATCGCGGGGGTCGGTCACGTTCCTGAGAACCTGGACCAGGGGCTGGCGCGACAAGGCGGTCGTGGTGGAGGATGGCATCAGCGCGGGCTCCCAGGACGAGGGGATGACTAGACACCACTCATCGTCCCCACGGGGCCCGCGCCCCCGTCTCAACGACACACCAAACCCCGTCAAAGCCCCCGTCAGACCGGCTCATCCCTCATCACCCACCGACTTTGCCGACCCCCTGGGCTGAACAGCCCCGCAGAAAACCTGACGCAACGCAGCTCAAGCTGCGCTCACTTCCCCATCCAACCACCCTGTCACCCAAATAAATTCAGTGTATCCTCTCCCCATCACCCACTTTGAGAAGGAGGGCAACCCGTGGCAGACCACCAGGACGACGAAACTAACAAAGACGCAGCGCCACCCACTTCTCAAGCAGACGATCAACTCAGGCGAGGCAAAACGAAGAGACGCCTCATTCTAGGAATCATCGTAGCCACCCTCACCACCGCACTCTGCACCGCCGGATGGCTGTACTGGACCCATCCCACCACCACCAGCGTCCCCCTGCCAGCCGGCGTTGAGGAGGGCGAAGTAAGATACCTCAGTTGGGAAATTCCCGCACCTGAAACACGGCATGGAAGACTACATCCAGGTCTTCTGTACTCGAGAAGTCACCGGTGGGTCGGCACAGTGGCATGGAAACCGTTCCATGGAGCAGAACAGGACTATGAGATGCGCCTCGGCGAGAGTGTCCACATCGAGGGACTGGGAACAGTCACCCTCCTCGAAGTCAACGCACCCCCGATCATTCCAGAGATTAACTTCAGCAAAGACAGAAAAACTGGTGGATGGGACTACGTGGTGAACATCGTCCTTGATCCAGGACTCTCCCTGTGTACAAAAATCGACCCGTGCACACGGAAATAACACAGGAATTCGACATCACTCACTCTGGGTCTTCCCCAATGCTAGTCTGCGAGAAGTACCTCTCATAGTCTTCTCGACTTATCCTGATGAGTCCATTATCTGCATGTTCGGCTTCCGGTGTTGGATTCATCCCCCAGGGGTTCCTCAGTGTGACGTACTGATCATCAACTGCCACCACCGTATAAGCATGGGCGCTTTTCTCGCCGTCCTGAGTCTTATGTCCGCCCCCTAGAACTCGAGTACCCTCCTGGTCGAGCACCTCCCCGTGAGCCCCCTTGTTCTTGGTGTCGATCTTTCCGTCACCATTGGTGTCAGTGACGGCCCGGACAGTTGTGTTCTCCTTAATATCTTCAGCAGTCACCGCTACGACAGGACGCCCCTCATCGACGGCGCGATCAATGGTCGCCCACTCCTTGCCGGTATATTTGTGGTCCTCACCGGTGAACCAGCCGAAGAATCCTGGCCCACCTTCCGTGTCGACAACAGTAGCCGCATGTCCGGAAATTCGTTCCATCGCTTCGCTGGGGGGCCTATTGTTCAGCCCCTCCTCGCCGAACTTCTCCCCGTAGGCACGCTCATAGATACTCATAAGAGTAGGGCGCCCATACTCATCCGTACTGCCGTTGGCATAGTAGTCCCTCACTTCGACGTCGACGGGTTTGCCGTCGTCGTAGAGGGTGACGACGAAGCAGTTCTTGCCCTCGTCCCACCTGACGTGATCACGCAGGAACTGCTGGCCCTCCTCGGTCGCTGAATACCCTTGAAGAGTAACAAGCATAAAACAGTCAGGAATGATGGTCTGGTTGGCGTCAGGATCCCAGTCGCCCTTGCCGTCAGCCTGCTCCTTGAGGCGTTCAAGATCCTGCCCGAAACCACGCTTGTCCTTAGCGGCGTCATTCCCGCCGCCCTTACCCTTGGCACTGGCAGCACGGTCCGAACCTCCTGCCCCGGTGGTCAGTGAGGTGGCGGTGTGGGTGGCGGCCATGTCGACGGTGCTCAGCAGGCCGTCGAAGGCCGAGGTGATCGTGGCGGCCAGGACCTCGCAGGCCGGCGCGGTCGCGGGGCTGGCGATAGCGGTCACCAGCAGGCGAGCCGCCTGGACGCGCAGCTCGGCGGCCATCGCGTGGGCTCGCTCCAGCACCCCGGCGTAGGTGTCCAGCACCCCGGCGTAGGTGTCCAGCACCCCGGCGCCGCGGTCCAGCTCCCCGACCGTGGCGCCAAGTCCGCCGGCCAGGGACGAGGCGGCAGCGGCAAAGGCCTGCGCACTGGCCCCCTGCCACGACGGCGTCGCCGCCCCAGCAGACTCCATCAGCCCCGCCCCCTCAGACACGGTGGCCCCCGACCTGCGCCACGAGGCCGCCAACGACCTCACCCCACCCGCCGAGCCAGGAACCTGCGTACCAATCACCCTCGTCAGACCGGCCAGCCCCGCACTCACCGACCACCCCCAGACCACACACGTCTTCACAAGCCGGGAGCACGATCCGCCACGCCATCAGAGACCACTCCTTCGCTCAGCCCCACCGAGCGCACGAGACGCACTGAACCTGAGCGGTATTACAGAAATCAGGGAACGAGAGAAATTTAATTTCAGACTCAGTAGAAATATCGGGACCAACGACCCGCCCTTGGGGACAACCTTCCAACGCTCCGAGCACCGCGCCATCGAGCCGGGCACTTCTCGCGCAGCCGGACAGAAAAACGGTAGGGCTACGCGAAAAACGCCCGGCTCGGCGCAGAAGGTTCAGAACAGCGCCGGCAGGACGCCGTCGACGTCGGCTCCGAGCTCAGCCAGGTCCAGGACGAGGGGCCGGCCGGCACCGCCGTCGGAGAGCAGGTCGCTGCCGGCCACGACCAGCAGGTCACCACCGGTGGTCCCCAGGCGGGCCACGGCGACGTCCTCGGCCTCGGCTGCCGCGATCATGGCGGGCACGAGCTCCTCGCGCACCGCGACGATCGCGCGGGCCCCAGACTCGGAGAACAGGGCGGTGAAGTCGTCCACGCCCTCCTCCTGGATCGCGGTCAGGTCCACGCTGGCGCCGACGCCGCAGCGCAGGCAGGAGTCCACGAGGGTCTGGATGAGCCCGCCGGCCGAGCAGTCGTGGGCGGCGCGCACCAGCGGCTCGCCGTCGGGTTCCTCGGCCTCACTGAGGGCCAGCAGGACGCGGCCCAGCGCCATCTCCGCCTCGAGGTCCACGCGCGGGGGCCGCCCACCAAGGTGGTCGTGAACCACTCGGGACCAGGCCGAGCCGTCGAGCTCGTCGGCGGTGGCGCCCAGGGCCATGATGGCCAGGCCCTCCTCGTGCCAGCCCGAGGGGTTGGCACGGCGCACGTCGTCCATGACGCCCAGGACGCCGACGACCGGTGTGGGGTTGATCGAGGAGTCGATCTGCCCCTTGACCTTGCCGTGGGAGTTGTAGAGGGAGACGTTGCCGCCGGTGACCGGCACGCCCATGACGGCGCAGGCGTCGGCCAGTCCGGTGATGGCCTCGACGAGCTGCCACATGGCGTCGGGGTCCTCCGGGGAGCCGAAGTTGAGGCAGTCGGTGACGGCCAGGGGCCGGGCACCCACGGTGCACACGTTGCGGTAGGACTCGGCCAGGGCCTGGGCGGCGCCGGTGGCGGGGTCGAGCTTGGTGAAGCGGCCGTTGGCGTCGGTGGCGATGGCCACGCCGCGGCCGGTGGCCTCGTCGACGCGGATGACACCAGCGTCGTCGGGCTGGCACAAGGCGGTGTCACCGCGCACGAACCGGTCGTACTGGTTGGTCACCCAGGCGGTTGAGGCCTGGTTGGGGCTCACGACGACGGCGCGCACCTGCTCGGCGATCTCCTCGGCATTCTCGGGCCGGGCCAGGCGCTCGGTGGTGTCGGCGTTGAGCTCGTCCTGCCAGGCGGGGCGGGCGTAAGGGCGCTCGTAGGTGGGGCCCTCGTGGGCCACGGTGCGCGGGTCGACGTCGACGATCCGCTCCCCGAAGTGGTCGATGGTCAGGCGGCCCGAGCCGTTGACCTCGCCGATGACGGCGGCCTCGACGTCCCACTTGTCGATGACAGCCATGAACTCCTCAAGCTTGTCCGGCGCGACGACGGCCATCATGCGCTCCTGGGACTCGCTCATGAGGATCTCGCCGGCGGTCAGGGTGGGGTCGCGCAGCAGCACCTTCTCCAGGTCGACGTGCATGCCGCCGTCGCCGTTGGAGGCCAGCTCGGATGTGGCGCAGGAGATGCCGGCGGCGCCCAGGTCCTGGATGCCCAGGACCAGCCCGGCCCTGAACAGGTCCAGGCAGCACTCGATGAGGACCTTCTCCATGAAGGGGTCGCCCACCTGGACGCTGGGGCGCTTGGCGGGCATGCCGTCCTCGAAAGACTCGGACGCCAGGATGGAGGCCCCGCCGATGCCGTCGCCGCCGGTGCGCGCCCCGAAGAGCACGACCTTGTTGCCGGCGCCCGTGGCGTTGGCCAGGTGGATGTCCTCGTGGCGCAGTACGCCCACGCACAGGGCGTTGACCAGCGGGTTCTCCTGGTAGGAGGAGTCGAACTCGGTCTCACCGCCGATGTTGGGCAGCCCCAGGGAGTTGCCGTAGGTGCCCACGCCGGCCACGACGCCGTGGACGACGCGCGCGGTGTCGGGGTGGTCGACGGCGCCGAAGCGCAGCTGGTCCATGACGGCCACGGGCCGCGCCCCCATGGAGATGATGTCGCGCACGATGCCGCCCACGCCGGTGGCGGCCCCCTGGTAGGGCTCGACGTAGCTGGGGTGGTTGTGGGACTCGACCTTGTAAGTCACCGCCCAGCCGTCGCCGATGTCGACGACGCCGGCGTTCTCGCCCATGCCGACCAGCAGGTGCTCGCGCATCTCGGGGGTGGTCTTGGCGCCGAACTGGCGCAGGTGGATCTTGGAGGACTTGTAGGAGCAGTGCTCGGACCACATGACCGAGTACATGGCCAGCTCGGCGTTCGTGGGGCGCCGTCCCAGCAGCTCGCGAATGGACTCGTACTCGTCGGCCTTGAGCCCCAGCTCCTTCCAGGGCATCTCCCGCTCGGGGGTCGCGGCGGCGTCGGCAACGGTGTCGGGGTGGTGGGCTGGGATCGCGGGCTCGGGCGCCATGGGTGCTCCTGGTCGAAGAGGGAGTGCGGCCGGGCCAAGCCTACCCGCGCCCCACGGCGCCCCACATCAGCAGCGCACCGGGCTCCGCCCCGTCCACGGCGCCGCCACCGCGCCCCGCCCGGGTCCCACCCGCGCCCCGACCGGGCCACGCCCGGGCGGCCTGGAATCCGGCCGAGAAATATGGAGAAACGGCAACGAGACGCCACGCCCACGCTCAAAGTGCTGCGACTCACACGATTTCGGGGGAAGATCATGGCATGAGAGACATCGACGTCGCCCCGCTGCCCCTGTCGCACCTGGAGAGCCACCTGGACGAGGTGGCCGTCAGACGGCTGCAAACGAGCCTGACGGGCGCCGAGGCCCTGCTGGAGGGACGCACCGTGTGGACGGTGACGCCGTCGGCCGCCGCGGGCTCGGGACCAGCGGAGACGGTCGCGCCCCTCGTGGGCTACGCCCTGGGCGCCGGCCTCGACGTGCGCTGGCTGAGCCTGGACGCCCCCGAGGAGTTCACCCAGATCGCGGCCCGCCTGCACGCCGGTATCCACGGCGACCGCGGCGACGGCGGCAAGCTCGGGGACAAGCAGCGCGACATCTACGAGCACGTCCTGTCCTCCAACGCGGAGAACATCGTTGACGAGGTCCGTCCCGACGACGTCGTCATCCTCCACGACCCGCCCACGGCGGGCCTGGCCAAGGCTCTCAAGGCCGTGGGCGCCACGGTCATCTGGCGCTGCCACGCAGGCGCCGAGGGGGCCGGCGAGGCCGCCGACTACGCCTGGGCCTTCCTGGACCGCTACCTGGAGGACGTCGACCTCGTCGTCGTCTCCCGGCCCGAGTACCGCCCGCCCTATATCGAGGCCGAGCGCTGCGCGGTTCTGGCCCCCTCGATCGACGCCGACTCCCCCAAGAACCGGGTTCTCGACCTGGACGAGGCCTGGTCGGTGGCGCGCCTGTCCGGGATCTTCGCCGGCGAGCCGCCCTTCGAGGCCGTGCCCTTCATGCGTCACGACGGGCGCGCTGACGCCTTCCGCGGCCTGGCCGACGACCCGGTCCTGGCTGGCGGACCGGTGCCGCTGGGGGCCCGCGTCATCACCCAGGTCAACCGGTGGGACCGTCTCAAGGGTGGCCTGGAGCTGGTGGAGGCCTTCGCCGACAACATCGCCATCCTGCCCGAGGACGCCCACCTTCTGCTGATCGGCCCCACCCCGGACGGGCCCGAGTCGCAGGCCGCCCTCACCCAGATCATTGAGCGCTGCTCGGTGCTGCCCGACTCGGTCGCCTCGCGGATCCACGTGGCCGCGGTGAGCATGGAGGACCGGGAGGTCAACGCCACCGTCGTCAACGCCGTCCAGCGGGTCAGCTCGGTGGTCACCCAGCGCTCCCTCATCGAGGCCTTCGGACTGACGGTGGCCGAGGCGATGTGGAAGAAGGCCCCGGTGGTGGCCTCCGCGGTGGGCGGTATCCGCGACCAGATCGACGACGGCGTCGACGGCGTCCTGGTCAAC
Organism: Actinomyces viscosus; assembly: GCF_900637975.1. Lineage (NCBI taxonomy): Bacteria > Bacillati > Actinomycetota > Actinomycetes > Actinomycetales > Actinomycetaceae > Actinomyces > Actinomyces viscosus. The sequence continues at coordinate 2,124,063 of NZ_LR134477.1, forward strand.
CCTGCCGACGGCGTCGCCTGGGCCGAGGCCGTGCGCGACCTGCTGCTCTTCCCCGAGCGGGCCCAGGAGATGGGGCTGGCCGCGCACGAGTCCGTGCGCCGGGAGTTCCTGTCCAACCGCCACCTGCAGGACCTCCTGCAGATCGTGGCCGACCTGGTGGGCTAGCGGCTGACCGGCTGACGGCACCGGCAGGCCCGAGCAGATCCGGCTCGGGACAGGCCTCGTTCCCACTCGGTCCAGAGGACCAGTCACAATACGGTTCGCCACCCCGAAGGAGATGACATCACTATCTACAAATATTCATGAGTACATGTGGGTATTTGTGCTAGAGTGAAGTCATCGACCTGAGGAGGAGCGCGTGGGAGCAGCGGAGGTGATTGATGTCGATGTGGCGTTACGAGCCCTGGCCGACGGGAACCGTCGGGCGATCCTAAGGGTGATCCGCTCAGGCCCGCAGCCTGTCGGCGTCGTCGCGCAGGCGGTTGGGCTGTCGCAGCAAACCGCCTCACATCACCTTCGGACCCTTCAGAAGGCGGGCCTGGCAACCGTCAGCGCCGATCACACGCGCCGCCTGTACACGCTCAACACGGATGGACTGGCGGCGGTGCGCTCCTACCTCGACGACTTCTGGCCCGGAAGGCTGGCAGCCCTCAAGTCCGCCGTCGAGCAGCGAGAGGACGAGCGGCATGGCTGAGTTCCGAGACTCCATCGAGATCGCGGCGCCCCCGCAGGCGGTGTTCGAGTACCTCACCACCAACGAGGGCATGACGGCGTGGATGGGTCAGTACGCCGATCTTGACCCGAGGCCGGGAGGCCGGTTCGCGGTCGATATCGCCGGTTACCCGGTGCGGGGTGAGTACCTCGTGGTCGAGCCGTTCACGCGCGTGGTGGTCTCGTGGGGGTTCGCCGGCAGTGACGACCTGCTCGCCGGCGCGTCCAGGGTCGAGTTCCTCCTGACCCCGACCACTGGCGGCACGCGTGTCGACCTGCGCCACCTCGACCTGCCGGAGAGCGAGGTGCGCGGGCACGCGCATGGCTGGGCCCACTTCATGCCCCGACTCAAGGTGGCCGGTGCGGGAGGGGACGCCGGGCCGGACCACTGGCAACCCCTGACCGACTGATCGCCGATGGGAGGCGAAGCCATGGCAGCAATGACGCCCGAGCAGCGCAGTCTCGTTCAACGCGTCCGAGACCTCGTGGATGATGAACCGGACGTGCGCGAGGTCTCCATGTTCGGAGGCCGCGCGATCATGGTCAACGACAAGATGATCGTCAGCGTCGGAAAGAGTGGCGATCTCCTGGTGCGTGTGGATGCCGAGCATCATGGGGCACTCCTGGCCGAGCCTGGCGCCGAGCAGGCTCAGATGGGGGCCGGGCGAGACATGGAAGGTTATTCAGGGGCGTGTATGGGGGTTTAGGGGTTCGGTGTGTTGAATGGGTGACGGCTCGTTGGTCTGAGAGAATCAGATTGCTACATGAAACCTCTCAGGAACGAGCCGTCATGGGTAAGGGTATCACAGGCCTGGACAGAACGCAGTTGAGCTGCCTGGTGGAAATGGTGCTGGGTGATACTGAGATCTCCTTGGCGCCAAGAATTCTTGGCCCACTGGCCGCGGTGCGGGCGACGTTGATGTATTTGCGCACCAACACCTCCCAGGAGGTGATCGCCGAGATCATGGGGGTGTCACAGCCGACGATCTCGCGGGCGATCTCGGTGGTCACCCGGATCATCGCCAGGGTCTTGGGGCCTGTGCTGGCGACCGTCGAGGAGGTCCCCCATGGGGGCGTGCACATCATCGACGGTACGCTCCTGCCGTGCTGGAGCTGGAAGGATCGGACGGACCTGTGGTCGGGCAAGCACAAGCGCACCGGCCTGAGCCTGCAAGTACTGGTCAGCCCCGCCGGGCGCCTGCGGTGGGCCTCAGACCCGCTACCGGGGGCCACCCACGACACCAAGGCCATCACCACCTCCGGTCTCTTGGAGGAGATCGACCCCTCCTGCTGCATCGCCGATAAAGGCTACATCGGAACCGGGGTTCTCACCCCCTACAAGAAACCTCCCAACAGTGAGCTCACCAAGGCCCAGAAGCAGGCCAACAAATCCCTAAATGAAATCCGGTATGTCGTGGAGAGAACCATCGCGCACATCAAATCCTGGAAGATCCTGGCCCACGACTACAGGCGCCCCCTGCACACCTTCAAAGAAACTATCACAGCCACCCTAGCCCTCTACGCCTACACCAACCCCTGAATAACCTTCATGGGACCCGGCTGGATCACCGTCGTCCCCGAGGCCATCGCCGACGACGAGCACCTCACCTTCTGGGTCGACGCCGCTATGAGCCACAACCGTGTCATCGCTGGCAGGGAATCGAGGAGCAAGAACGGAGCCCGGAGATCATGACAACCCTCCACGGACTACCGACATCCCTTTTCGAGTTCTTCGAAGACCTGGCGCAGGACAACTCCACTGACCAGTTCTGCCGCTTCCGAGCCGCCATTGAAGAGCACGTCACGAAACGAAGTCATGAACCACTTCATTGAGGAGCAACATATGACCGCCGACAGCAAGACCACTTCAGGCAAGGCTTTAGACGTCGCCACCGCTTACCATGAGGCCTGGACCAGCGGCGACCTCAACAGAGCAATGAGCTTTGTGGACGACGACATAGTCGTGCATGCACCCGGAAAAGAGATCAACGGCAAGGAGGAGTACCGAACTTACCTCGGTGGATTCATGAAGGTCATGGAGGGATACACACCGCGTGCCGCCTTCGGCGATGACAACACTGCGGTGCTCTACTATTTTCCTCATACCCCCGCGACCCGATCCTCCCCAGCCAGCGAGTGTTTTCTCGTTGAGTCAGGGTTAATCAAGGAGAGTCATTTGGTATTCGACAGACTGTCTTACAGGCCACCCACAGCCCTTCAGTGAAAGCCACATGTCGCGGCAGGGGACTTGGAATGCGACTCACAGACGGACGAACCCGCCAGAGCTATTCACAGACATAGCGTCCACCTGCGTCTGCCCGGCCGACGGCGTCTCGCCTGGGCCGAGGCCGTGCGCGACCTGCCACTCTTCCCCGAGCTGCCACCGACGACCCCGCCCGCCACCTGTCGGCCGTCCCGAAGGACGACCGACAGGTGTTTCTGGAAGCCGGTTCGCAGGCCCGTCTCAGGGAGTTCAGTCACACCCTGAGCGAAGTTATCCACAGGCTTTGTCCACAGGCTTGTGCAGGGGTGTGTGGGTTCTTGGGATGTCGCCGCTTCTCCTGTGCACAACCCCATTCGATACCTCTCGCCGTCACGAGCAACACCTCTGGAGGCTTCCCACAAGCCCAGTCACAGACCTTGAGACATCATCGCTATAGACAGGGTTTTGCCTGGAAACGCGGGCAAACCGTCCGATAAGTCCGGGACGGCCCGAGGGCTTTCCGCGCTGATGCACCCACCGACGGCGACAGCACATTCTTCATCGTCACGCAACTCGAGCGAGACCAGCCCGACGGACATCGGACAGCAGGAAGCCCCACCCTCTCCACAGTTCTACACAGGCCCGACGCGGATCTGTGGATAACTCGGAGGGCGGGGCGTCCGGGTCCTCAACCTTGACGGCTGTCAGGTGTCAGCGCGACCGGCTCCGTCAGACGGCCAGAAGCGAGTCGATGGCGGAGCGGAAGATCCCCAGGCCGTCCGTGCCGGTCCGCGGACCGGCCTGCGAGCCGGGGCCGAAACCGGACTCGACGGCGTGCTCCGGGTGGGGCATGAGGCCGACGACGTTACCGCGCTCGTTGCGCACGCCGGCGATGTCCCGGGCGGAGCCGTTGGGATTGCCCACGTAGCGGAAGACGACGAGGCCCTCGCCCTCGAGGCGGTCGAGCTCCTCGGGCGAGGCGATGAAGTTGCCCTCCCCGTTCTTCATGGGGATGACGATCTCCTCACCGGCCGTGAACCGGTTGGTCCAGGCGGTCTCGGCGTTCTCTACGCGCAGGCGCTGCTCGACGCAGATGAAGCGTTGATTCGCGTTGCGCAGCAGTGCGCCGGGCAGGAGGTGGGCCTCGGCGAGGATCTGGAAGCCGTTGCAGATGCCGAGCACCGGCATGCCGCGCTCGGCGGCGGCCACGACCTCCTCCATGACGGGGGCGAAGCGGGCGATGGCGCCGCAGCGCAGGTAGTCGCCGTAGGAGAAGCCTCCGGGCACGACGACAGCGTCGACCCCATGCAGGTCGGCGTCCTTGTGCCACAGGCTCACCGGCTCGGCCCCGGCCAGGCGGACGGCCCGAACGGCGTCGACGTCGTCGAGGGTGCCGGGGAAGGTGATGACGCCGATACGGGCGGTGGGAGAGGTACTGGCGGAGTCACTCACGGCTCAGGCCTCCTCATCGGCGGCCACGGAGACGACGTCCTCGATGATCGGGTTGGACAGGAGGGTGTCGGCGGCCTCACGGGCGGCGGCCAGGTGCTCCTCGGTGACGGGGCCGTCCACGGTCAGCTCGAAGCGGCGGCCCTGGCGTACCCCGGTGAACTGGTCGAATCCGAGGCGGGGAAGGCTCCCGACGACGGCCTTGCCCTGGGGGTCAAGGATCTCGGGCTTGGGCATGACCTCGACGACGATGCGTCCCATGGGTGCTCCTCAGATAAGGCGGGATGAGTGCGCAGCCAAGACTACCCGGACTTGGCCAGGAGCATTCGTCTGGCCGGACAGCGGGCGTCCCCGAGGCGACCCCGCCGCGGCACCGGCAACGGTTGGGGCCGGCTCAGACCTGCCCGAGCCACTCGCCGGCCAGTCGGATCGCGACGATCCCGCCCAGGGTCAGGGCGGCGGTGGCGATGAGCCAGCTGGCCCCCAGAATGAGGGCGACGACGGCGCAGACCACAGCACTGGCGAGCATGAAGCCGCCCACCGCGCCGGCCACTCCCGCCGGCGCGCGGGTCGACTGGTCGACGGTGGAGGTTCCCATGACCGGCCTGGGCCCGGAGTCCACGGTGGGGGCCGTCTCGTCTCCGCGCTCGGAGGTGCCCAGCAGGAGCGGTCCGCGAGCGCGGGCCACCAGTCGGGCGGGGTCATGGACCTTGACGGTGCCGGTGGTCAGGCCCGCGGCGGCGTCGAGGACGCCGGGCTTCCAGCGCTCGGCCTCTCGGCGCAGGGGGGTGCCTCCGGCCCAGGCCAGGTAGCCGGCGGCGGCCACCAGCCCGGCCCCGCCGAGGACCGCGACGAGCCACGGCGGGATCCACAGGTGACCGGCCTCGGCGTTGCGGGCCAGGTTCATGGCCGAGACGGTGGCCAGGACCAGGCCCGCCAGGGCGAAGAGCACACCGACCAGGCGCTGCCTGCGTACCGCTGCGGGCCAGGGGGAGGTGGTCCGGGCGCCAGAGCTCTTGGCGGGACCGCGTCCCACGCCCCAGTCGGTTCCGGAGGACGGGCGGCGGGGGCCGCGTCCCTTGGCGGGGCCCCGTCCCACGCCCCAGTCGGTGCCGCCGCCCTGGGCCTTGATCTCCTCGGTGTCGAGGGCGTTGGTGGCCGCCTCCCAGGCGCTGGACTCGGCCAGCATGCCGGCGTCCTCCTCGGGCTCGACAGCGGACGCGGTACTGCCGGTGACGTTGCCGGCGTTACTGGCAGTGCTGCTGTTGGTGGTGTTGGCGGCGCCGGCGGGCGCGCCGGGAGCGGTCCGGGACGCCGCCCCAGGGGCGTCACCGGAACCGGAGGAGGCGGGCCGGGCTTGGTAGCCGTAGCCACGGGAGGACGGAGCGCCGGGAGCGGGGGCGGCTGATGCGGGTGGTGGCGCCTCGGCCCCGGAAGCGCTGCCGGCACCGGAGGAGGCGCTGGGCACGGCCGTGGGCCGGCCTTGGGAGATGGTGAAGACGCGGGTGGTGGTGGCTCCCGACCGGGGGGCGTTGCCCGGCCCGTCGACGGCGGTGGGGCGCACGACGGGCCGCGGCGAACGGTTCTCGTTGACGCCGGCAGCGGCCCGCTCCTGCTGGGCGGCGCCGGCACCTGCGGCGCTATTGGTGCTGTTGGCGCTGCCTGCGCTGTTGGTGCTGACAGAGCTGCTGCCCGCGGGCGAAACCGGGGCGCCGGTGAGAGCGGGCTCGTCGCGTTCCTCAGGATCGTCGACGCCGTCACCGACGTCACCGTTCGGCACCGGGTTCTCGTCGACGGCGCTGGCCGCCGCCTCGCCCACTGTCTCATCCGCGGTCTCGCCTGCCGGGTCAGCCGCAGCGTCCCGTGCTGCACCGTTCCCGGCACCGTCTGCGGCGCCACCCGCGGCCTTGCCCACGGCATCGACCGCGGTGATGCGCCGCTCGGCCTCTGCCCCGTTCTCCGGGGCGCTTGCCGCAGCGCTGGGCCCGCGCCCGTAGCCGCGGACGGCGCGCAGGGAGACCGGGGAGGCGGGAGATCCGGCGGACAGGGTGGAGTCGGCCCAGCCGGTGTCGTCACCGGTGGCGTCGGCCAGGTCGATGGCGATGGCGGCGTCAACGGCGTCAGCGGTCCCCGAGGCGATGGCCTGAGCGGCGGCCGAGCGCATGTCCTCCTCCGTCATGACCGCCGGGCTGCCCGCCTCGCGGGCGCCGGCGGCGCCGTCGGCCGAGCCGGGGGCGGATGCGGCAGAGGCGCCGGAGGCGTTCGAGGCGGCAGAGGCCGGGTTGTTGCCGGGGCGGACGACCTCAAGCAGCCCGCTGCCGCCGGGCCTGCCGGCGGCGCTCTTCGGGCGAGGGGTCTTCTTGGGCACGATGCCCCAGTTGACGGGCCCCTGCTCATTGTCGGGACGTCGTTCACGGGGAGTCATGAGATCACCTGTCCCAGGATCGAGGCGAGCCCCAGGGCCACGAGCACGAAGCCGGTGGCGCCGAGGAGGAGCTGGCCGACACGGATGAGGGTCTCGCCGGTGGAGGTCCCGGCCAGGTGCTCGTCGGCCGCACGCCCCACGGAGGTCGCGGCCAGCGCGGTGGTCACCGGGCCGGAGACGACGTCGAGGGTGGTCAGCTCGCGCCGACCGGTCGACTCGGGGACCAGCACCTTGGTTCCGGGCACGGTGAGCGTCGCCAGCTCACCTCCGGGCTGAGCGGCTGCGGCGTCGTCGGCTCCCGAGCCCCGCTGGGAGGACTGGGAGCCCCTGCCCGCCTTGCCCCTGGCGCTCTTGCCGCCCGCAGCGCCGGCAGCCTTCTTGGAGGACTTGGTGGACTCGGCCTGCTGGCGGGCCTGGGCGGCGCGGACCCGGTTGCGCTCCAGGCGCAGGCGGGGGGCGTTGACCACCAGGGAGCGGGCGGAGACCCGCAGGGAGGCGAGCATGCCCAGTCCCACCAGGATGAGGGCGGTGCCACCCAGGAGGCGGGAGGGCCCGGTCACCCCGAGGGCGGAGGTGATGGCCGCCGACAGCGCCAGGACAACGGTCAGGACGATCAGGCAGACGAGGACGTAGAACCCCGGGCCCGGTTTGAAGGCGCGAGCGGCGGCACCCGTATCGGGGACGTCTGAGGAGGGCGAGGTGGTGGTCATGACAGCTCCAGGGGGCGGCCGGTCAGTCGCTCGTAGGCCTCGAGGTAGCGGGCTCGGGTCCGCTCGACGACGTCGTCGGGCAGCGCCGGGGGCTCCTGGTCCCCGCCGCGGTCCCAGCCGGAGGCCGGCGAGGTGAGCCAGTCGCGCACGTACTGCTTGTCGAAGGAGGGGGTGACCTGACCGGGCACCCAGGCGTCGGCCGGCCAGAAGCGGGAGGAGTCGGGGGTGAGGACCTCGTCTCCCAGGACCAGGTTGCCGTCGGCGTCGGTGCCGAGCTCGAACTTGGTGTCGGCCAGGATGATGCCGCGGTCCTGGGCGATCTCGGCGGCCCGGGTGTAGAGGGCCAGGGTCGTCTCGCGCAGAGCGGTGGCGGCCGACTCCCCCACCATCTGGGCGACGCGCTCGAAGGTGACGTTCTCGTCGTGCTCACCGAGCTCGGCCTTGGCGGCCGGGGTGAAGATCGGCTCGGGCAGGCGGGAGGCCTCGGTCAGGCCCTCGGGCAGCGGCACGCCGCACACGGACCGGTTCTCCCGGTACTCGGTCAGGCCGGAACCGGTGAGGTAGCCGCGGGCCACGCACTCCACCGGGTACATCTCCAGACGCCGGCAGATCATGGCGCGCCCGGCGACCTGGGCGGGGACGTCGAGGGAGACGAGGTGATTCGGGACGACGTCGGCGAGCTGCTCGAACCACCAGGCGCTCAAGGCGGTGAGGACCCTGCCCTTGTCCGGGATCAGGGTGGCCAGGATGTGGTCGTAGGCGCTGATGCGGTCCGAGGCGACCACGAGGAGCACGTCCTGACCGCCCCAGGGTCCGTCGGCGGCGGGGGCGTAGACGTCCCGGACCTTGCCGCTGGAGCGGTGCTCCCAGCCTGGAACGGCGGGGGCGCGGGAGGCGGGTGCTGAGGCTCCGGGGCTGACGGAGGCGGAGCTCGCGGACTGAGTCATACCCCCATCCTGCCATCGGCGGGTGTCCTGTGTCCGGTTCCGGACGGCGGCGTCGCCTGCGTGAGTCACCACTCCTGTCCCGCTCGCGTACCGCGGCATCACGCCAATTCATCCGGGTCGGCATGAAGGAGCGGCCGGGTACGGACCGGAGCAAATCCGACCGGCGGGAAGGTGACGGATCGGGCGCCCGGGAGCCCCCGGAGCGACGGACAGGATGTTGACGTGGGTCAACACCGACGCCGGTGCACGCGAGGACCATGCACCGGCGGCGCTGCGAGCCGGCCTCAGGAAAGAGCGGTGAGTGTGTGCTTGGTCTCGGAAGAAGTGCGGGCGATGTCGGTGCGGTACTGGGCGCCCTCGAGAGTGATGCGCTCAACGGCCTCATAGGCGCGCGCCCGCGCCTCCTCCACGGTGGGCCCCAGGGCGACGACGGACAGGACGCGTCCGCCGGTGGCCACCAGCTCGTCGCGCTCGGTGGTCCCGGTGCCGGCGTGCAGGACGTGGACGTCGTCGACCTCCTCGGCAGCCTCGATCCCGCTGACGGCACCGCCGGTCGTCACGGTTCCGGGGTAGCCGGGGGCGGCGATGACGACGTCGACGGCGCACTGCTCGGACCAGGTGGGCTCGGGGACCTCGGCGAGACGGCCGGTGGCGGCGGCGTGGAGCAGCTCGGGCAGGGACGAGGTCAGGCGGGCCAGGACGGCCTGGGTCTCGGGGTCGCCGAAGCGCACGTTGAACTCGACGACGCGCAGTCCGCGACTGGTCAGGGCCAGGCCGCAGTAGAGCAGGCCGACGAAGGCGGTGCCGCGGCGGGCCATCTCGTCGACGACGGGCTGGGCGACCTCGCGCACCACCTGCTCGGCCAGGTCGGCCGGCGCCCAGGGAAGGGGCGAGTAGGCGCCCATGCCGCCGGTGTTGGGGCCGGCGTCGTCGTTGAGGAGCCGCTTGAAGTCCTGGGCCGGGGCCAGGGGGCGGACGGTGGCGCCGTCGCACACGCAGAACAGGGAGGCCTCGGGGCCGTCGAGGTAGTCCTCGACGACGACGCGGCCGCCGCCGCGGGTCAGGCAGGCGCGTCCGTGGGCCAGGGCGACGGGGCGCTCGTCGGTGACGACGACGCCCTTGCCGGCGGCCAGGCCGTCCTCCTTGACGACGTAAGGGCTGCCGAAGCGGTCCAGGGCGGCGGTCAGCTCGGCCTCGGTGGTGCACACGGCGGCCTCGGCGGTGGGCACGTCGGCGGCGGCCATGACCTCCTTGGCGAAGGCCTTGGAGCCCTCCAGGCGGGCGGCCTCGGCGCTGGGGCCGAAGCAGGGGATCCCGGCGTCGCGCACGGCGTCGGCGACCCCGGCCACCAGCGGCGCCTCGGGACCGACGACGACGAGGTCGGCCCCCATCTGGGTGGCCAGGGCGACGACCTCCTCGGGGACACAGGGGTCGATGTTGAGGTTCGTGGCGATGGCCGCGGTCCCGGGGTTACCGGGGGCAACGACGAGCTCGGTGGTCTGCGGGTCACGGGCGAGGGCGCGGGCGAGGGCGTGCTCGCGCGCGCCGGAGCCGAGGAGCAGGATCTTCACGGCGTCAGCCTAGATGATGGAGGCCACATCACGCCCAGGATCACGGGCTCCGCGCGTCCGGGCTCGGAGCCGGCCCGTCTGATTACTCAGGAGAACCGCGTCGCCTCCGAGTAGGCTCGCACCGGTTCCGGGGCATGAAGGCTCCGGACTGCCACGTACCAGGAGGCCCGGTGGTAGGCGATCAGATCCCTGCGACGACGTCCGCCCCTGCGACTACCCCGGAGGTCACCCAGAAGATCGACCAGAAGAGCGTTGAGCGGATCAACGCGGTGACGATCCGCCGGCTCGGGGCGGTCTACCTGCCCCAGGCCTCGGGCCGACCGGCGGTGACCTCGTCCCGCTCCACCTCATCGCGCAGCGAGGCCCCCGGGCCGGACCAGAGCCCCGACCCGGGGATCGAGACCGCCCTCACCACTCTGCGAGCCCTGGGTTACGCGCTCTCCGCCCCAGCCCGGCAGGCTCTCACCGACCCCGAGCAGGCCTGGGCACTGGTCAACGCCGCAGCCCGCCTCACCTCCGGCTCGCCGACCGCCGAGTACCGGCCCTTCTACCCGGACTTCCCCGTCCAGGTCCGCAACGCCCGCGAGACCACGCTGCTGGTCAATGCCGCCCTGCACTACCTGGGCGACCTCATCGGGACCCGGATCCTGCCGGACTACCGGCCCAGTCCCCGCCAACCCCTGCCGGAGGACGACGGCCCCCTCACTGAACTGGGCCTGGCCACGGAGCAGGACCTGGAGCGGATCGTGACCGACCTGATAGCCCAGGCGACCCCCTTCAGCGCCCAGGACCGCTCGGACCTGGTGGTGCTGCGCGACCACGGGCCCGCCCGGGCGCCGCGCATCACGGTCAAGGAGAATCTCGCCGTCCTGACCGTCGCCTTCCCCGACTTGGACTTCTCGGCCTCCTACCGCACGGTCACCGACGTGCTGCGCCTGGCGGTCGCCATGGCGGCCGGTGACGTCTCCCTGGCCGAGCCGTGCCGCTTCCCGTCCTTCTCCCGCGCCCAGCGGCGCCGACTGCTGGGGCTGCTCGACACCGTCGGGAGGGACCAGGACGGCCGGGACGCCGTGGAGGAGATGGCTCGGCGGGCCGAGCGCTGGAAGCGGCTGGCCCGCCACCTGCGGGCCGGCGACTACGCGCGCCGTTTCCCGCGCGCCGCCGAGCTCCTGGGCCAGGTCGCCTCCGGGCGCGCCGAGCCGGGCTTCAGCTCCCGCCTGGAGCAGGCGCTCGCCCGTCGCGACGTCGAGGGAGCCATCCGCCTGATGTCGGGCCGCCCCGGGGTCTTCGCCCGCCGCCTCAACCACCTGCTGCGTCTGAGCCAGGACGATGCCACCCGCGAGCGCGTGGTCGCCGAGTTCGCGCGAGTCGCCCCCGGGGTCTCCCTGCCCGTGCTGGTGCGCCTGTGGGAGTACTTCTCCTCCCCCGGGCCGGAGGTCCTGCCCTGGCGGGTCGTGGCCATCAAGGCGGGCACGGACATCAAGACGACCCTTATCCCCAGCACGCGTCACCCCGGCCCCGCCGACGCCGCGGTGGTTCGCGCCGTCGAGAAGGCCCTGCGCGGGCGGGCGCACCTGGGGCGGATCGCCGTCGACCAGCGCCTTTACGAGGGATACACGGTGCCACTGGGGCAGCGCTCGGCCTCGCCGGGCCTGCGCACGGCGGGGCGCGGCACCCGCCTGCCCCTCCCCGAGGGGGAGACGATCCGGTTCTTCCTGCACTGGCGCGATCTTCCGCAGGGTCCGGAAGCCTCTGGTCCGCCTGATGGCCGAGCAAGCCGCGTGGACCTGGACCTGTCGGCCTTCCTCGTGTCCGAGGACCTCACGCGCACCGAGCAGATCGCCTACTACAACCTGCGCTCGGAGGCGGCCGTGCACTCCGGGGACCTCACCTCCGCGCCGGAGGGGGCGGCCGAGTTCATCGACGTCACGCTGCCCAAGGCGCTGCGATGCGGTTGGCGCTACGTCGTCATGACGGTCCACTCCTACTCCCAGCACCCCCTGGACCAGGTGCCCGAGTGCTGGGCCGGGGCGATGGCCCGTGACGGGGACCCGCAGCGTGGTGAGGTCTTCGAGGCCTCCAGCGTCATGCAGCGCCTCGACCTGACCTCGCCCAGGCTCAACGCCACGCCCTTCATCATCGACCTGGCAGAGCGCCGCCTCATCTGGTGGGACCTGGCTGTGCGCATGAGTAAGCAACGGCTGGTGAACCTGGACCACAGCACCAACCAGGTCCTGGCACACCTGCTGGACCTGCTGCAGGGCCGGCGCATGCCGTTGGCGCACCTGCTGGGCCTTCTGGCCGACGACGTCGTCGAGGACCCCGATGACGCCGACCTGGTCCTCGGGGATGGCGGGGTCCTGCCGTGGCAGACCGAGAGGATCCTGGCCCTGCTCGGCTCCACCGGGAACGCGGAGCCTGAGCAGCTCGGAAGTAGGCCGGAGTAGGCCAGAGTAGGCCGGAGTAAATCGGGGTATGCTCGCCCGTATCCGGCCATGGGGGTGCTTCCTTCCGCATACTCCGCATCCAGCGCCCTCGCTCTCCGGACGCAGCCGGGCGGAGCCGTCAGCGGTCCCGCCCGGCTGCTGCACGGAGGTCAGAAGGTGGTGAGCAGGAAGCGCGCACCGTGCGGGTCGGCGACCTCCACCATGCGCGCGAAGGGCATGTCGATGGGCTCGGCGACGACGCTCCCGCCGAGCTCGCGCACCCGCTGGGCGGCGGCGTCGGCGTCCTCGACCCCGAAGTAGACGCGCCACGCTGACGGACCCGCCTCACCGAAGTAGCCGGCCCGCCCGACACCGCTGACCGAGACGCCGCCGACGACGCTCGTGTAGAAGTCCTGCTCCTGGTCGGCGATGGTCAGCCGGCGGGTGGGCCACCCAGCCGCCTGCCGGTAGAAGCGCTCGGAGGCCTCCAGGTCGCCGGCCAGGACGTCGAACCACACCGGCATCCCCGCCCGGCGAGGGTAGGGCCCCTCGGCCTCCTCATCCTCCATGAGCCCGACGACGTTGCCGTCGGGATCGGAGACGAGGGCGTAGGCCATGACCTCGGTGACGGGGGTGGGCGCCAGGATCACGCTCCCGCCGGTTCTCTCGGCGGCACCGGCTGCGGCGCGGACGTCGTCGACCATGAAGCTGACCTGCCAACCGGGTCCACCCGGGGCCTCGGAGGCGGGCTCGAAGGAGGCGATGAGCCGGCCTCCGTGACGCACCTCGGTGGTCAGTGTCCCGCCCGATTCGGGGCGGGCGATCTCCCACCCGAGAAGGTTCCGGTAGAAGTCGGCGGAGGAGTCGATATCCGGGGTGTACAGCTCGACCCAGCAGGGAAATCCGGTGAGGGCCTCGGCGGGCTCGGAGGTGGCGGCGGTCGTGTCGGTCATCAGTGGCTCCTTGCGTGTACGGCAATGCGGCAGTGTGTCGAAGGACGTCATGACGCTCCACGACGGTAGACCGGCAGGAGTGGCGCCAACGACTCCGATCCTGCTCTCTTGCGCGACGCCCCTGCGGGACCGCCCTCAGACCACCATGGCCGCCAGGGCGACGAGGACCGCGGGGTCCCAGGGGAGGGCGGTGCGAACCGGCAGCGTGATGGGACCCGAGGCGGGCGGCAGCGGGACGCGCAGCCGTGCGACGAGTGGCCGGGTCGGCGCCAGGTGCTCGTGCACGCTGGCGCCGTCGGGGATGACGGTGACGAGGATCCAGGGGGCGTCGGGGACGACGGGCAGCTCCACCTCGTCAATGTGCCGGCGCAGCGTCCCGGTCGCCGGCAGCCCGCTGGGAACCGGCCTGGGAAAGGTGCCGATCCACTGATGCGGCGACGGCCCGAGGCCGCGGCGCTGGTCGTCGGACAGGCTCAGGCGCAGACGGATCCTCCTGACAGCCGGCACGAAGAGGCTCGCGGCTGGCAGGGTCCGCTCGGAGACCCGGTCGGCGAGGCGACGCAGGGCGCCGGGCGGGGTTCCGACGTCGCGCAGGAAGCGCCGGCTGAAGGTGCCCACGGAGGTGTAGCCGACCTCGTGGCAGGTCTCGGCCACGCCCAGCCGGTGGGCGACGAGGAGGTGCTTGGCCTGGTGAAGGCGCCAGGCGGCCAGGTAGTCCATGGGCGAGGTGCCGACGGCGGCCGTGAAGACCCGGGTGAGGTGGGAGGGGCTGTAGGCCAGGTGCTCTGAGAGGTCGCGGACGGTGAGGCGCTCCCGGAAGTGGGTGCGCAGGTACTGGGTGGCTCGCAGCGCCAGGTCGGCGGCATCGAGGTCGGGCGAGTGCTCCGCCTGTGCGCCGTCGGCGGCCGGGGCGATCAGGTGGGCGAGGCCCGGCGACATGAGCCCGTCAGGTGAGTGCTCGCGCATGACGACACGCTACACAGCGGCGACCTCCGGCAGGGGCTCGCGCCCGGACACTCAGGTCAGGAAAGAAGGAGAAGAGAATCCTCCCCACCGCTCAGTGCGGAACCTTCAGCCCCATACCTTGCTCGAGGATCTCGCGCTCCTCCTGCATATCCGCACTCTTCACGGCGACATACCGGCCAGTTTCGCGAGTAGCGCCCCGAGCGACACCCCAGAGCCACATCGCTTCACATCGGGCCACCAGCTGTTCCTGGCGCCGCTGAAAACTCCCCCAGGCGACACCTGCGCCATCCAAAGCGAGGTGCTGCCCGTTGGCACGCACGGCGAAGATTCTGTCGCCTGCGACAAACAGGCCGGACCGGGACTCCGGCCAGGCACACACCCAGGGGGTCGGCAAAGTCGGTTTAGGTGGGGGTTTGGGTGAGTAGTCTGATGGCTCGTTTGGGTTGTCGTGACAGGGATCTGGTGGTGCTGGCGATGGAGGTGCCGGTGCCGTGGAAGAGTCGGATGAGGCTGATGGCCAGGTTACGCAGGGTGGCCATGACCTGTGGGCCGTTGCCGATGCGCAGCTGGTGGCGGTCCTCATCGAAGACCACGTCCCTGACCCAGTGAAGTCGGTTCTCGATTCCCCAGCGCCCTTGGACCCAGGCCGCGACGACCTCGGGCTGGGCATCGGTCATAGGGAGGGAGCAGATCAGGTAGACCACCTCAACATGCTTCCTGCTCTTGATGGTCCTGGTGCGTCGGAGCTGGACCACCTGCGCAGCCCCGGGGAAGTCCACCCAGGCGGGAGCCTCAATCGCCTTGGCAGCGCGCCGCACCCGCCGACCGTGACCGGCATCGACGCTTGAGACGGACGGGACACTCTTCCAGGGCAGCGCCTTGAGCGTCCTGCGAAGGGTCTTCTGGTTGCCCTTGACCGTCAGCACGTAGTGACCACCACGCCGGGTGATCCACCGGGCTGTGCCTGTCTGGGTGTGCATCGCATCGGCGCTCACCACCACCCCTTCCAGGTCCAAGGGTTCGAGAAGCTCCCTGAGCGCGGGGATCTCGTTGGACTTGCCTGCCACCCGCTGCTGGGTCGGTACGGCGCCGGTGGCGTGGTCCAAGGCGGCCAGGAGGTGCGGCGCTGGGTCCTTGCTGGTGCGGGCGCCGCGCATGGTCTTGCCGTCCACGGCGATCACTGTGCGGCCGTTGATGGTGCCGGTACGCGTGCACAACCATGACCTCAGGTGGGCGTCAACGTCAGCGGGGTCCAGGTCCTGCAGGACTCGGCGGATGGTCGACTCTGAGGGCAGGGCCTGGCCCGCCGCTAGTCCCAGGGCCTCCAGGTCGGCGCTGGTCAGGTCGGTGGTGCGCTCCCATATCGCCGTCAGGCTGCGACAGCCGGCCAGCACCCCGGTCACGGCCAGGGACAGGACCGTAGACAGGTTATGACGCACGCCCCGACGGTCCCTGGGATCAGCCACGTTCCTGAGAACCTGGACCAGGGACCGGCGCGACAAGGCGGTCGTGGTGGAAGATGACATCGGCGCGGGCTCCCAGGACGAAGGGATGACTAGACACCACTCATCGTCCCTGCGGGGCCCGCGCCCCCCGTCCTAGCGACACACCACCCCCGTCAAAACGGCTCAGACACCCCCACCCACCAACTTTGCCGACCCCCTGACTCGGCTCCCCCGGGCAGTGCTGCGATTCTCGACTGCGGCAGGTGCAACATGCACCTGACCTTTTCAGCCACGCACCACTGTAATCCCGACCACCGCACCAATCCGCTTCTCCGGCGGGCGGCTCTCACCATTCCGCCGACGACGTCGTGGTTCCCCTGGTGGAGCGTCGCAGTCACTGAGCGGACCAGAAGACGGGGGTTCCCACCGGCGAACCGGTGGGAACCCCCGTCAGCTCCCTTCGCGGGGAAGGGGCTCAGCCGTGATCAGGCCTTCTTGGCCTCGGCGATGCGCTCACGGAACTTGGCGAGCTGCTCCTTGATGGCCTCGGGGAGCTTGTCACCGAACTGCTTGTAGTACTCCTCGGTGTCGTCCATCTCGGCGGACCAGGCCTCGGGGTCGATGTCGTACATCTTGGCCCACTCCTCCTCGCCCAGGTCGAGGCCCTCGAGGTTGAACTCCTCGAACTTGGGGTAGCGGCCGGTGACGCCGTCGATCGCGTCGGCCTCGCCGGAGGCGCGACGCACGATCCAGTCGAGCACACGGGAGTTCTCGCCGTATCCGGGCCAGATGAACTTGCCGTTCTCGTCCTTGCGGAACCAGTTGACCTGGTAGACCTTCGGGAACTTGTCGCCCAGCTGCTCCTGCATCTCCAGCCAGTGCGACCAGTAGTCGGCCATGTGGTAGCCGCAGAAGGGCAGCATGGCCATCGGGTCGTGGCGCAGGGAGCCGACCTTGGCGTCCAGGGCGGCGGCGGTGACCTCGGAGGCCACGGCCGAGCCGATGAACACGCCGTGGGCGTTCTCGTACTGCTCGGCGACCAGCGGCACGTTGGTGGCGCGGCGTCCGCCGAAGAGGATGGCGTCGACGGCCACGCCCTCGGGAGCCTCCCAGTCGGGGCAGATGATCGGGCACTGCGAGGCCGGGGTGGTGAAGCGGCTGTTGGGGTGAGCGGCCTTCTTGCCCTCGGCGGCGTCGGCCGGGGTGAAGTCGTTGCCCTGCCAGTCGATGAGGTGCTCCGGCATCGGGGCGTCGATGCCCTCCCACCACACGTCACCGTCGTCGGTCAGGGCGACGTTGGTGAAGATGGTGTTGGCCTTCATGGTGTCCATGGCCATCGGGTTGGTGTCGTAGGAGGTGCCGGGGGCGACGCCGAAGAAGCCGGCCTCGGGGTTGATGGCGCGCAGGCGCCCGTCGGGGCCGGGGCGCATCCAGGCGATGTCGTCACCGACGGTCTCGACCTTGTAGCCCGGGATGGTGGGCTGGAGCATGGCGAGGTTGGTCTTGCCGCAGGCGCTCGGGAAGGCGGCAGTGACGTGGTACTGCTTGCCGGTCTTCTCGTCGGTCAGGCGCAGGATGAGCATGTGCTCGGCCATCCAGCCGTCGCGGCGGGCCATGGTCGAGGCGATGCGCAGCGCGTAGCACTTCTTGCCCAGCAGGGCGTTGCCGCCGTAGCCGGAGCCGAAGGACCAGATCTCGTTGGTCTCCGGGAAGTGGGTGATGTACTTCTCGTCGTTGCAGGGCCAGGCGGTGTCCTTCTCGTGCTCGGCCAGCGGCGCACCCACGGAGTGCACGGCCGGGACCCACGGGCGGCCCTCGGCGATGAGGTCCATGGCGGCCGAGCCCATACGGGTCATGATCCGCATGTTGACCACCACGTAGGGGGAGTCGGTCAGCTCGATGCCGAGCTGGGAGATGGGGCCGCCCAGGGGGCCCATGGAGAAGGGGATGACGTAGAGGGTCCGGCCGCGCATGGCGCCGTCGAACTTCTCGTGGAGGATCTTCTTCATCTCGGCCGGGTCGTACCAGTTGTTGGTCGGGCCGGCGTCCTCCTCCTTCTCGGAGCAGATGAAGGTCCTGGACTCCACGCGGGCGACGTCGCTGGGCAGGGAGCGCGCGAGGAAGGAGTTGGGGCGCTTGTCGGGGTTGAGGCGGGTGAACATGCCCGACTCCACCATCTCGGTGGTCAGGCGGTCCCACTCCTCCTGTGAACCGTCCGCGAAGTAGACGTTCTCGGGCTTGGCCAGCTCGGCGATACGCGTGACGAATTCAATGACATCCTCAGGGGCGTTAGCCGGCGCGGCGGCGCGGACGTCCTTCTCAGACACAGTCATGCGAGTCCCTTCCTTGGGGGTGTTGATCCGGTGAGCGCGCCGTTGCCGACTCGCTCGGTCGAGGGCAATACTCCCCCACCCGGCGCCTGAGGTCACATCGCCGAAGGTCCCAACTGGGCCTCTCTTCCCGGCCATGCCGGCATGTGATCGGCCACATTCGGGAGGATGACGGCTTTTGCCGCCCTTGAAACGGCATCGTTCCGCCCTCAGTGAAGGTCCAGTGCGAGCGTGTAGCGTGCCCGCATGCCCGTCGTGCCGTCTCCCGTGTCCCGTCCCTGGCGACCCGCCACGAGCTCTCGGCTCCGCTCGCTGGTGCGCCCGGCCCTGGTGGCCGCCTCCTGCCTGGGGCTGAGCGCCTGCACCGCCCATATGGATATGACCATCAGCGCCCAGGGCAGCTACGACGTCGCCCTGGAGATGCGGGACACGACCGGAACCGTCTTCCCCCAGGGCAAGACCCCCGACTGCTCCGCGTACTCCGACCCCACCACCCTGGGCGTGCCCGCGGGCACCACGGTCAAGGCCGAGCCACTGACCGGCGATGACGGCCCCGGCTGCCAGGTGAGCATCAGCGGCGTCAAGGTGCCCCAGGCCTCGGCGGCCGAGCCGAACACCATCGTCGTGCGCGACGGCGACGTCTACAAGGTGACGATCCAACCGTTCTCCTCCGACCCGCAGGGCTCCGGCGGGACCGACGACGCCGCGGGGGCGGCAGGGGCGGTACCGCAGGCGACCGCCGATCCATCGGGAGGCCAGGGGGAGCCTCAGCCGAGCAGCACGTCCTTCAAGGGCGTCGTCGACACCAAGGTCTCCGTCACCTTCCCCGGTGCGGTGACTCAGTCCGGCGGAGGGAAGGTCTCAGGCACCACGGTCACCTGGGACGATCCCGACACCGTGGCCAAGGGGGTCAGCGCCTCGGGCTACGCCCAGGACTCCCGGGGCGTGTCGTGGTGGAGCCGCTCCAGCGTCTGGATCACCGCGGGCCTGGTACTGCTCGGCGGGGTCCTGGCCGCGGCCGTTGCGCGCCGACGTACCGCAGGGCGCTTAAAGCGCAGACGGCGCACGCGCGAGAAGCAGGAGAAATCAGCGGAGTAGCAGCCGGTCAGCGCCGACGACGACGCGGAGCCGTCACCCGCCGGCACACCTCCGTACCAGGTCATCAGGGCAGGGGTGTCGGGTCGCTGGGTCGCTGGGCCGCGCACGTCCTCAGAGGACCTTCCGGAGCGGAGGAATCGGACAGACACTCCCGGGCGGCAACAGCACCGACTTAGACTCGACGCATGAATCATGCCTCCCGCAACGTCCCACGGCCTGTGGTCGCGGCAGTTCTGGCCGCCCTCACGCTGATCCTGGCCGGCTGCGGAGTCCGCTACGACTTCGTCATCCACGACGATGAGACCGCCGACCTGACCTACATCATGTGGGACTCCTCCGACCTGCGGCTCATCACCAAGGAGAACTGCACTGAGCAGGAGCTGGGGAAGTCGACCCCGTTTCCCGAAGGCGTCGAGGCGACCTACAGCTTCACGTCCCACAATGACAATCCGGCATGTCAGGTCACCGCCAAGGCGGTCCCGCTCAGCAAGCTTCAGACCGACACGTGGACGATCAAGCACAAGGACGGGCAGTACGTCTTCGACCTGTCCCCCGGCTCTCTGAGCAAGCTCAGCTCGAAGAACCCCCAGCTCTCCTCCCAGAACATCGGGGGAAACACCAAGGTCTCCGTGTCCGTGACCTTTCCCGGTGAGGTGACGAAGTCCAACGGCAGGAACGACGGCAACAAGGTCACCTGGGACGATGCGCTGGAGAGCTCCGACGGTCTTCATGCCGAGGGCGAGGACGGCATGTTCCACCTGCGGTGGTGGATGGTTGCCGTGGCCGCCGGCGCTGTCCTCCTCATCGTCGCGGGTGTCTTGCTCTACCTCCTGAGGGTTCGTCGAGCCCAGCGAATGAATCCCGCATCGCCGTACGGCGAGGTTCCTCGGGACGCTGGAGCCCCCGGTGCGATCCCGTCGGACGTCTACATCAGCGGTCCGTACCAGTCTCCGCTGCCCGGCACCCAGCCGCCGACGTCGGGGCCGACCCAGCCCTATCCGGTCGCCGATCTCCAGGCCGGCTACTCCCCGTACGTCGAGCCCGGCCCGGGCGCCGGCACCTTTCCGCCTCAAGACGCGGGTTATCAGAACGGGGGCTATTCAGCCGGCCCCGGCATCTACGGGCCCTACGCTCCCGGTCCCGACTACACCCAGATGCCCTACCAGGAGGGACATGGGCACGCCGACTTCCGGCCACAGCAGGCGCGCACCGGAGGTCAGGGCATGCAGCCCTACCCGCCTTACCAGGGCGGGTAGCCGGCCGCTGCCAGGGAGCCTTTGGGGAACCGCTGGGGAATACTGCCCCTCAAGCAGCCGCCGGGCGACCGCGGCGATAGCTATGGTGGCGCCATGAGCTTCACTGTCGCCTTCAGGAGAGTCCGCACCACGCTGGCTGCGCTGGCCGCATTCGCCGTCGTTGCCGCGATGGCCCTGGTCTCTCCTCCAGGGCAGACGCTCAACGAGCTGAATGTCGCCATCGACATGAACGTCACCGTGAAGAGCGATGACATCTTTGAGGCGTCCTTCGTCATCACCGATCAGACGAATTACAGCTGGATCCCTCCTATTACCGAGGATCGCTGTAACCTAGACTACTTCCTTCTGGAGCCGAACATCTTCGCCAACGCGGAGACGAAATTCGACGACGGGAAAGATAAACGTGTCTGCACCATTACCAGAAAGGGGAAGATCTCCGAGACCAACGGCGCGATCAAGCACGACCATGACAATAACGAGTACTCCATCGATACCACCAGTATGAACGGACGCAAGACGCCGCCCGAGGAGCTGCAGCTGTACTACGCCGCCACCTTCCCCGGAAAGGTGACCCAGAGCGCAGGTGGAGAAGTCAAGGAGGACGCAGAGAACACCGTCTCCTTCCGGGACTTCAAGGGCCGAGTCGTCAAGGGACAGGACCGTCCCGCCTCCGAGATGACAACCAGGAGAGTGCTGCCCTGGATCATCGGTGGCGTCGGCGCGCTCGTGGCGGCCGGCCTCATCGCGACGGCGGTCGTGGTCCGACGTCGTCAGCAACGCGAGCAGGGCACGCCAGGCCCCTACCCGCAGGCCGCCCCCGCCCAGGGCGCCGTACCGCAACAACCTCACCTCAGCCATGCGACTCCTCAGCCGCAGTATCCCGTGCAGACGTCATCTCCACAGTCGTCCCAGCAGTACCCCGTGCAGCCGTCGCCGCCCTACTCCCCCTCCGACACGGTCAACAGGCCCTACCCGCCCTCCCCTACGCAGACGCCCCAGCAGCGCAGCAGCTGGCCCCCGCCGCAGCAGCCCCAGTGACAAGCCACACGCGAGGGGAGCGGTCCCCACGAAGATCCGGTTACAACCCGGCATCGAAACCGTTACTGTGGGCCCATGACATCTGCCATCGCCCGCCGCGTTCCCGCGCCCCTATCCGTGTTGACAGCTCTTGCCACCCTTGCTCTGTCCGCCCCTCTCGGCTTGGCCGCGCCCACCGGGCACGCCGCTCCGCTGGCTGACGACTCGGCTTCCGGGATAAAACTCACGTCAGACATCGTGGTCAAATCGAACGACACCTACACGTCCAAGATCGTTATCAACGATTCCACTGGTCTCGGAATTTTTAACGAGAGCAACTGCAACTCCGACTCTCTCGCCGGCGCAGGGATTGGCGGCTCCGATGTCAAAGCCACCTTCAAGGAGGATGGAGACACTACGGTCTGCACCCTCGAAGAGTCCGGCCCCATCAAGGACAGCAACGATCTGATCAAGCATGAGGGCAATAAATACGTCGTCAAGACCGGAAGCGACAATGCCGGCTCCGCGAGTCAGGTTGACGTCACCCAGACCGTCACCTTCCCCGGCAAGGTCACCGATGCTGACGGCGGCAAGGTCGACGGCAACAAGGTCACCTTCACCGACATCGACACGCACACCGTCAAAGGCAGTGACGGATCGACCCCGATGTGGGTCTGGATCCTCGTCGGCGTGGGCGTTCTGGCAGTAGTCGGCGGAGGCGCGGCCGCCTTCTTCATCACCCGCAGCAGGAAGAACCGGGGCCAGCCCGCCTATGGGGCCCCCGTTCAGGGCTACGACCCGAACCAGGCATTCCCGGCACAGCCTGACCAGCAGGCCGGCTACGGCACACCCCAGGCCCAGCCTGACCAGCAGGCCGGCTACGGCACACCCCAGGCACAGCAGCAGCCAGGTCAGCCCCCTTACGGCACCGACCAACCCGGACAAGGCGCCTACTGACACCCACCCTGTACCACTTGCCATCGTGGCCTCGGAGTCCTGCGACTCCGAGGCCACGTCCCTTTTTATCGGTCATCTGATGCTCACTCTGTTATTCCGTAAAATTCCGGCCGATTTTTATCGTCCATTCAGCCATCTCGCCTCCGACGATCGTCTAGGGTGAGGCCCATAGCAGCAACTACTCCCCTGCGCCGCTCCCTGAGCGCATTAACATTCCTCCCACTTCTCGCATCTCTCACACTTGTCTCCCCTGCAGGCAGTGCATTGACGTCCACCGCCAAGGATCAGGACAGTCAAGGCTCCTTCACCGTTGACGTCACCATCAACAAGGACGACACCTACGACTACAAGGTGAGTATTGCAAAAAACGAGAAGGACTCCTCGGTGTCATCGGATGACTTGAAGGAGAGCTGTGAGGATTCGAGAGGGTCCGGGGCCTGGAATGAGGCCAAGGCGACCTATTCGGAGCCCGGAGGACGTCCAACCTGCACCTACAGCGGGAAGGACAAGATCTCCAAGAGCAGTAATCTCATCGAGCACACGGGAGACGAGTACGTCTTCGACACCGAGCGCGGCGCCATGTCCAGTGCCGACGCCGACATGGATTTCTCCCTGTCGGTGACCTTCCCCGGAAAGGTCACCGACTCCGATGGCGGAAAGGTCAGCGGAACCACCGTCACCTTCAATGAGGCCGGCGACTACCGGGTGACGGGCAAGGACACTCCCGCCTTCCCGTGGGTCTGGGTGATCATCGGAGTGCTGGTGGTCGCAGCCGCCGGGGGCGGCGCCTACTGGTACCTGAACAATCGTAAGAAGGTGACTCAGCAGCAGGCATACCAGGCGTACCCGGTTGGAGCCCCGGGATACGCGGCCCAGCCGCCTCAGACCCCAGTTCCCGACCAGACACAGGCACCCGGTTCGGTTCCCGCACAGCCCCAGGGCCCAGTCGCCCCGGGATACACGCAGCAGGAGCACGGCGGTGCTGTGAACCCTGGCCCCGTTCCCCCGTCTTCGGACAACCAGCCGGACGCGCCAACCTCCTACTGACGTCCAGTACGGCGGCCCTGAGCAACACGCTATCCATGCAGAGCGCTCAGGGCCGCCGGTGCAATGTCATGACTCGGATGCACCTCACTCAGTCCACGCAGTTCTAAGGCGGCACATGCACCACCCCGCCTCTCGGCGCACTCCAGCAGTACCCCTCATCGGCATTCTCTGTCTTGCCGGCCCCCTCCTTACGGCGGTGGCGACGCCTGCGAGTGCCGCCGTCCCCATGGCGAGCACCGACGAGGAGAAGGTCAGTATCGAGATCGTCATCACGTCGGACGACAAGGTGACGACCACCTTCCTGGCCACTACGCGGTCCGACGACGAACAGAGTCTCAAGGAACTCTGTGTCGCCGAAAACTTTTCAAAGGGCTCAGCTACGCCCGAGGTATCGTTCTCGTTCGAGAACAAAACTCCTACCTGCAAGGTAGTTCTCAACACCAGCGTTTCCAACAACGAGTACGTGACGCATGACGGAGACGAGTACGTTGTCGACACCCACGTGGACTCCATATCCGAGGAAGACGTTAATAACTCCCCAGCACTATCCGTTGTATTTCCCGGCAAAGTAACCGATGCTGGCGGCGGACGAATTGAGGACGATTCGAAAAACAAGGTAGTTTTCGAGACGTTCTATGATAACCATGCGCGAGGAAACGATACATCAGACACCAATGCCTCCTCGACCTCAGGATCAACTGGAAACGCAGCCTGGATTATTGGAATACTGGTCGTTCTCGGACTCGCTGCGGGCGGAGTGATCACCGCCATCACCACCTCCGTCAAAAAAAGCCGGGAGCAGAGGTACCTTTAGGTGCTTGCGCGAGCACCTTACAGTACAGCTCCAGCAAGATACGCCTCCCAAACACACTCTCACCACCAGTCTCCCCACACCGGGCGGCACGCCCCCTCCCAGTTGTGGCCTCAGCAGGCACAGCCATTCCATAAAAGCACCGCAGCAGCTGCACCGCCAATACCTGTGCAGCCTCCATACTCGTCTCAGTCGCAGCAACAGCCCCCTTATCCTAATCCTCCATCAGTTGGAACCAGTGGACCGTATCGACCACCGGAGCACGGCACGTACGACGGTTACTGACCCTCAAGCCAGTTCTTCATATTTTTGGATGGCAGCCGGCGCCTATCGTCAGACTCAGGCCGTTACTTCGGCCCGGTCTTTGAGGCATCCTAGGTGGATGAGGCTGCGGCCGATGTAGCACTTGGCAGGGCAAGTTCCGGTCACGCTGGCTCAGAGAAAGTATGACAAGCGCTGTTCGACGCTTCAGACGGTCTTAGTTATGGGTGCAGCTTCCATAACTCACTCGCTCACAGTCCTGGCCGAGCCATTCTTCAATTCTTCTTCAATATCATCAACGGTGGTGTACATCAGTTCACGAACTCGCTCCAGTCCACGCTGTTGCTTCAGTTCCCCCCGAAGCTCAGGATGAGCCCCATAGAATGCGACGACTCGACGAAGCTGCTCACACCCCAACGGGATACTGGTTATAGAAACATATGTTGCCCCCGTCTCGTAAGCGATAACCGCGCGTTGTACTCCTGCAACCTTTTTACTTCCCACTACCACCGGACATGAGTCCCAGGGCACATACCTGCGTCCGATCCCCAACGGCCAGATTGTCATACCACCGGGACGTAATTCGATGGCAGGACTCCCAGGAACATAAATCGGCACAGCGGTCCACGCGAGGATACTGGCTGCGGTCATCAGGAGAGAGAATGAAAGCGCTCTTCTATCGCCTGGAATATCCATACCTGACAACAACGCCAAACACAGTGAGACCAACGACGATACAGTCATCATTGCATTGACAAGAACCTCCGCCACCTCAACGATGACCGGCGGCACAAACTTGACGCAGCTTTCGCCACCACGCCAGTACCGATCCGCACCATCAATGCGTGAATACAGTACGTACCCGTGCACCCCATAGACAATACTGGAACAGCCAATAAGTAGCAGCCACGCTTGGAGCGCAATCGACGAGTTAGGGATAAACGACAGAAAGACCATGAGGATGCCGGCAACGAGTGCCGTGAATGCAACCACACCTCTTGAGCGGTCTAACCGCCCACAGTCCCGCGTTGCGAGTTCTCCTCCAGAACTGAAGGAGAGCTTTCGAAACGGTGACACTCTTGCCCGTTACCTTGTTGGTGGTCCCGGGTGGTCCGGGGCTGGGCCAGCTGCTGTGGGCATGATGTCTTGCCCCTGTCTTCTAATGATCCGGGGGGTGTTGTCACCCGCGGCAGCCGGGCGCTGGTGACCGCTGATAAGGGGAACGACCCGCTGCGTGTGAGGTCTTTCGTAACGTGGGTGCGGGACCGGTCGTCCACCGGCTGACCCTCACCCATGCAGCGAGAGGTGGCAGGAGAGATGGATATCGAGGACATCGACGTCTTCATCGGCATCGACGTCGGCAAGAGCGAGCACTGGGCCACGGCCCTGAGCCGGGACGGGCAGAAGGTCCTCGACAGGGCCCTGCCCAACGACGAGGACCGGCTGCGTGAGGTCTACCAGCGCCTGCAGGCAAAGGGGCAGGTGCTGGTGGTGGTCGACCAGCCCGCCACCATCGGGGCCCTGGCGGTGGCGGTGGCTCAGGACATGGGCATCACCGTGGGCTACCTGCCCGGGCTGTCGATGCGCCGCATCGCTGACCTGACGCCGGGCAGCGCCAAGACCGACGCCAAGGACGCTGCCGTCATCGCCGGCGCAGCCAGGACCATGCCTCACACCCTGAGAGCCGTCAGCGCCTCGGAGGAAGAGGCTGCGGCGCTGAGCATGCTGACTGGCTTCGACCTGGACCTGGCCCGCCAGGTCAACCAGACCGCAAACCGGATCCGGGGCCTGTACACCCAGATCCACCCCGCCCTCGAGGCCGTGGTGGGGCCCTGGCTGGAGCACGACGCCGTCTTGGAGGTCGTCGCCGCCTGGCCCACTCCAGCCGATCTGAAGCGAGCGGGCAAGGCAAGGATTGACGCCAGGCTCAAGAAGCACGGGTGCAGGCGGCACGCCACCTGGGCCGGCCAGATCGTCTCGGCCCTGGAGCACCAGACCGTGGTGGTCGCCGGCACCGACGCCGCCGCAGTGGTGCTGCCCCACCTGGCTAGGCAGCTCATCTCCCTGCACGCTCAGCGGGCCGATGTCGCAGCCCAGGTCGAGACCCTGGTGCAGGCCCACCCTCTTTACCAGGTCCTGACCTCCATGCCCGGGATCGGGGTCAGGACCGCAGCCGTCTTCCTGGCCGAGACCCTGGGCAAGACCTTCGACGCCGGAGCCCAGCTGGCCTCCTACGCCGGGCTCGCTCCTGTCACACGTCGCTCCGGCTCATCGATCCGTGGTGAGCACGTCTCCCACGGCGGCAACAAGAGGCTCAAGCGCGCCATGTTCCTGTCCGCCTTCGCCTCACTGCGCTCCGACCCCGTCTCCCGGGCCTACTACCAGCGCAAACGCAACCAGGGCAAACGCCATAACCAGGCCGTCCTCGCCCTGGCCCACCGCCGCATCCTGACCCTGCACGCCATGATCCGCAACGGCGCACTCTACGACCCCCAACCAGCCACGAAACTACCCACCGCCGCTTGACACACCACATAGGGGCACCCCCCTAACCCAATGACTTATCTTAGCTGAGCCCACCATTCCTGCGGGTAGTGCCCCGTAGTGTGGTGTAGCGCGGTGGTTGGGCTGCTGTTGGTGGCAGCGCGGTCACCGTGTGATCCTTCGAGGAATCTCCTACAACCCACTCGAACGGAGTCATCACGATGACCGCTCCTCATATTGTCGACCCTGAGCGCCTTCTTGGCGAGGCTCTTTCTCAGGCCTCCCCAGACCTGATGCGTAGCCTGCTTCAGACGGTGATCAGCTCCTTGCTGAGCGCCGAGGCTGACGCGGTGTGCGGTGCCGAGTACGGTCAGGCCAGCCCCGAGCGCCGGGCTCAGCGCAATGGCTACCGGCACCGGGACCTGGACACCCGGGTCGGCACGATTGACGTGGCTGTCCCCAAACTGCGCACCGGCTCATACTTCCCCGACTGGCTGCTTGAGCGCCGCAAACGGGCGGAGTCGGCGCTGATCACTGTGGTTGCCGACGCCTACCTGGCCGGGGTCTCCACACGGCGCATGGACAAGCTGATAGGTACTTTGGGCATCAATTCGCTGTCGAAGTCACAGGTCTCACGTATGGCGGCCGAGCTCGACGAGCAGGTCGCCTCCTTCCGCAACCGGCCCCTGGGCGATGCAGGCCCATTCACCTTCGTGGCGGCCGACGCCCTGACCATGAAGGTCCGCGAAGGTGGTCGCGTGGTCAGCGCGGTGGTCCTGACCGCTACCGGGGTCAACGCTGACGGACATCGCGAGGTCCTAGGACTGCGGGTAGCCACCACCGAGAGCTCGGCGGCCTGGAACGGGCTGCTCGCCGACCTGGTGGCCCGGGGGCTTACGGGGGTACGGCTTGTCACCTCTGACGCCCACACGGGCCTGGTTGAGGCCATCGCCGCGAACCTGCCCGGAGCGACCTGGCAGCGCTGTCGCACCCACTACGCCGCTAACCTGATGACCGTGGTTCCCAAGAGTCTGTGGCCCGCTGTCAAGGCCATGCTCCACTCGGTCTACGACCAGCCCGACGCAGCAGCCGTCGAGGCTCAGTTCGACCGCCTCCTGGACTACGTCCACACGATCCTGCCCGAGGCTGCCGACCACCTCGACGCCGCACGAGCCGACCTGCTGGCCTTCACTGCCTTCCCTGTCGAAGTATGGAGACAGATCTGGTCCAACAACCCCCAAGAACGCCTCAACAGAGAGATCCGCCGCCGCACCGACTCAGTAGGTATCTTCCCCAACAGAGACGCCATTATCCGCCTGGTTGGCGCCGTCCTGGCAGAGCAGACCGATGAGTGGACCGAAGGACGCCGCTACCTCAGCCTCGACGTCCTCAACCGCAGCCGGAACCTACCCAACGCCCCCTCCCTCACCAGCTAACAACCACACTCCACGAAGACCTCTACACCACATCAAGAGACTTGACCCCATCAGGTCGGTGCACACTGCCGTTAGGTGGCCTGCCAGCCCACGATCCGCCGCGAGAACACGTCAGTCACGAAAGCCGCATAGACCCACCCGGAGAAACTGCGCACGTAGGAGGGGTACCTCCCGCTTGCGGGGGAATATCGACGAGCCACAGCCCACCCAGGGCGAAGGCCTCGAAGTGCCGCCTGACCAGGTCAGCCGGACACCGCGCTCCTTAAGGTGCCGAGGCAGGGTCGTCCTGGGCGACTTGACGCGCCTGACGCCGCGGTAGACCCCGGTCGGCCATGAGGCGTTCGACGGTGCACCGGGCCACGTGACCGGCACCGTGACGTTCGGCAATCTCAGGGCGACCCCGCATCACGTGCATCTTGCGGGCGCCCAGAACCGAGTAGCTGGTTCCTTGTTCTTGTGGATTCTGGGTACCTCCACCCTGAGAGCCTCGTCGCGCAACCACCGTGGCTGATGGAGGACGAGTCATGGCTGCGTGAGCCACGTGCTCGGGGTGATCTTGACGTCTGCACTGGTCAGCGTCCGGCAGACCGGCCAGACCCCGAACTCCTCCTTCTTAGCCTCAATGTACTGGCAGATCAGCGAGACGGGCGCTCACACTCCGCCGCAATAGACGAGCCGACGCGCTCCTCAGAATCGCGTCGGCTCGTCGCAGCTCTCGGACCTCCAACGTCGGCTCCTTGATCCGGGCCGCCCCATCGCTGGTGTTTCCCGGCCTCAGACCACCATCGGCCTGAGCCTTCTTGACCCAGGAGCGCAGATCCTCGGGGTGGACTCCCAGATCCTCAGCGATCCTGCGCACCACGCCCTTGGCCCACGCCGGGCCAGCCAGCGCCTTCAGCGCCCGTCCTCGTGGCCCGCTCCCGCAGCTCCAACGAGTATTTCCTTAACACCATGAAAGTGATCCTTCCTGTCATCACCGCCTCCATCAAACCCGGGACGATTCGACCCGACAACAGGCTCCACCCACCGCACCCTCAAACAATAAAGAGTCGCGAGCCACTCGGCCAACCAACTAGACCGAATTTACCGGCCCGCTGTCGACTCACCCCTATTCTCACTGAGAGCATTAAGGTCTTCAACGATAAACGAAACAGGAGAATACATTAGCCTGCGAACATGGACCAACCCTTCTCGGTGACCAAGATACTCGCGAGCATCAGGATTATTTGAGTAAAAGTCAATAATTTTTTTAAATTGAACATACCCCAATGGAAGGTAGGGCATCGGAAAGCTATATTGCAACCCGTTTTTGTCCTCAATGAGAACGAACATCCCACCATTGCACCTTCGGCCGCCTACCACGCGAGGTCGATCACCCCAATTAATTCGGGTCATGTACCTCCCTGCGGGCCAGACAATAATTCCGTTCGAGTTGAGAATGATCTCCGGTTCTGTCATTGCACTGAACGGAAACGTCGCTAGACTCATTATTGCCATGACCAGCAAGAAGAACGCACGCATGGCAGCCGCATAGGTAACCCGCAGTGTAGTCGAATCGCCTCCCGCAACAGCCATCATCCCAATCACTGCTGCTCCAGCAATCAGAATGATGGAGTTCATGACTTGCCATATGAGAAATAGCAACGAGGGTCCGAACGTTACCTCACCACCACTTGCGTTCCAGCGCTTGTACGACTTTTTTGCGAATCTAAACTGCGCGTACTGCATCAACGCCTGCGCAACCAGATAAGTCCCGCCGGTGCGATAGAACACCAGCGTCGGCGCCAATGAGATACCGGAATATAGCACACTGGCACAGAGCAGGACGATCCCGAAGAATCCATAATAATATACCTCTTTGAGACGATTCGCGTCCATGGCCGAACACGAATACGACTCGTCCATTGGTCTCACTTTACCCACGTGCAACTGTCTTCCTGTCGATCATGCATTCGCAGCCTCGACGACGCCGACCTCGGTAACTTAAGGTGACTGGCCACGCATGCGCACGCCCAGTATGCAGAAGACGCCTCCAAGGGACCGGCGAGAATCCACAAAACTGGATTTAAGTGCAACACCTTACGAATGCAAAGGTCACTTATACGCCAAGTTTATCCCACGTCCAAGCCGATGCGCTATTCCAGGCATCCGAGGCTTTATCCTCCAGGTACTTCCCAGTATCTTCAGCCCAGTTCCCGACGGCATCTACTCCTTTACCTACCTCTTTCTTTGTTTCCTCCCAAGGGTGGTTAATAATCTCTCGATGCTCCAATGATATTGCATTATCATAGAGCCAACCTACCCCTTCTGCCGCGAGTGTCGCTACGCCAGCGACTACAATGACACCACCCACAGTAGCGGCTTCGGGTAAGAGCGCCACCGTGACTATGCCTGCAGCCGTCGTGGCCGCAACTTTAGCTAATGGGGCGCCGGTTGCAAGATCGAGCGCCGGACCGCCAAACGCCACAGCCTTCCCTGCGAACTTGCGGACGCCGTCTCCGACTGCTTCAAGCCCATCAGCGGTTCTTCGCATGGCTGTCGGCTTTGGCTTGTTCAGCTTGTTCTCAATCGCTTTTTTGCTTGGAGGTCGACTTCGAGTTTTTACTGACGGGCTGTGAGACTTGTCGGCGGCCCGGTTGTATGCCCAAGCATAAGCAGCCTCCCGCAAGGAATCTGCACTCGAACTGTAAACGTTTTCCAAGTATCCACCCTCTCGAGTTGCGACACCTATTGTATTCTCCACAAAAGTTTTGATCGCACCAGAATAAGGGTCCTTTAAGGCATCTTTTTTAGCAGTAACGAGATTGTTTACTATCCAGTCATTCAGTGCATTGAACGTAGCTTCGACTCTGCCTTTGATCTTTTCGAAGTCTCGAACTTTAGCTAGGTAGTTGTCGTACGCTTCATCAGCAGCAAACCAATCATCTCTGGCTTTCTTCGAGCCTTTCCGCGGAAACTTTCCAGGTGATGACACTTGCGCGGGATATCTGATGATATTTCCATCTACCTGCAGGCCATCACCGCTAGCCGTTTCAAGATGCTCTTTCATGTCATTTTTTCGCCATGACAGCTGGTCCGCAAAAGAGCGGATGACGTCTGCAACTTTTTCTGCCCGGTCATGAACATTTTTAACCGCATCACACAAGGTAGTTGAATACGTACCTACGGCGAGACCGACTTCACCCCCAACTCCGGTACCAGATCCGTTTTTAGCGAACAAATTTGCTGCACTGCTGGCATTGTCACGCAGTCCCTCTAACCACCGTGCGGCGTCATCAACAGACGATTCGCTTCCGGGAATAGTAACATCAATGTCCCCACCAGTACTCATGATATTTCTTTCTCCATCTGTCGGAAGGTCTGGGCAACACTCTCGTCCACCCCATTAATTTTATCCGCAGCATTCGCCATTTTGTCTCCACCAAGTCCGGAGCAAATCGCTATATCTCCTGCATCCTCAGCAATCTTAGTGATCATGTCGACGATGTATTCTGTTCCGTCGCCGCCATCCACACTCTTAGGAAATCCCTTTTCATCGCTCTCTAAATCATCTCGGGCGGTATAAAAATTATTCTTGATATCTTCTGCATCATCATAATCTATTTTAAGTTCGTTGGCCATTATTATCTCCTTTCTTCTTGATGCCAGAGTTCCCGTGGTATACGCTGGTCCAGCATGACCACGTCGAAGGGCTGCGCCTCAGCAAGCTCGTCAAGGTTCTCCGTGAGGAACAGCGCCCACGGCTGATTCGGCCCCATACACTTCACCAGACGATCAACAGCCGTATAAGCCAGCAACGCCCTCCGCCCATCCCTCAGACGCCGTAGCTCAATCTCCGTGCCCCTCGCATTAGGCACCCCAGTCGAGGGCAGATACAGCGCAGGCGGCACGAACGGACGCTCCGGGTCCGGACCGAGCGATCCCTCATCGCCCAGGGGCTCAGCGGCCTCCGCCTGCTCAGGAGGGGACAGCAACATGAAGTCACGAGAAGATCTCATGCCCCGACGCTATCGAGACCACTTGTACATCGCAGCGCTATTTACCACTAGTACTGTGACGTTGGTCGCTCCAGAGGTGCCACCGACGCGGTCCAGTGAGCCCCTGCACACGCCACAGGCCTTCCTCAGTGGCGAGCTCCCCGCGCAGCTCAGGATGGCGTGTATAGAAGGCCACGACTCGCTGTAGCTGCACGTAGTTCAGCGGTTGAGTGTCCAGACGTGCCTTGATCCGGCCCATCGGCTCGATATCCATCAGCACCGCGCCTCCTGAGCCGATGCCCGCAACCCGAGGCTGGTCCGCCCACCAGAAGGGTGACTCACGGCGGGTCCCCACGGCGAAGCGGATACGTTCTGGGTCCAGGACGATTTCACTGCGACGACGGGGCAGCGGAGTTCCCAGCCCAACAAACGCTGCGGTCACTAGGAGGGCTACTGCGAGGAGGAACGGCAGCACGACGCCTCCTCGATCAGCACGATCACCGACCGCCAGAAGCCCCACCGACAGCAGACTCCCAATCCCCAGGAGCGTCATCTCCACGTGGATCGCCAGCGGTACGAACCATGTGTTTGTCAGGCAGACTCCCTCACTGCTCCAGGTCCACCGTCGGTGGGCGACCGTTCGGCATCTGCGAGCCCCGGCGAGTGCTACGGCGTGGATCAGAAGCACCAGGAAGACGACGAGCCCGAGGAGGAAGACGCTGGTCTGCCGACTGCTGGTGAGGTAGGCGGAACCTACGAGGACAATGATGGCCCAGATCAGGAAGCGCCAGGGGGCACGGCGCGCTTTTCGGTCCGCCTCCGCGCAGGACACCGGTTTCGAGGATCTAGAGCTGTCGTCTCGTCGCGGATCATCTGCCTCCTGACGCATCCCGAACGTCTCCGAGGGCGGAAGACCATCGCCATGTCCGTACCCGATCGCAGCCGGTGGAGTTGGAGGCCTGGTCACCGCGGAGCCGAACGGCGCCGCCGGCTCCGGCACTGCTGTCTGAGCCCCGACCGCACCATGCGGCGGTGTCGCATACGGTGCTCCCCCGTTCGGGGTGTCCTGATAGGGCGCACCTCCATAAGGTGATACCGGAGACGGTAACGCATCGATCGGCCGGGTTGGTTCTGGGGCTGGAAGGACAGATCCCCCGCGGACCTGCTCCGGGCCTCCCCCACGAACCTGCTCCGGCACGACGGCGTCTCCAACGCCTTCGCCCACTAGGTCAGGCGCCGCCATAAAGGCACGCACCCGTTGCAGTCCCCGGCCGGTAGCAAGCTCACCTCGCAGCTCGGCGTGAGTCGTGTAGAACCTGAGCACCGTCTGAAGCTGAGCGTGACCGATCGGCACGACAACGATGGGGAACAGCACCGGACCGCCCGTACCACCCGTGATCATGACGTGCGGCCGCATGCGGTGCATGATGCTGGCCTCAAGATTCGGCCGCACCGCCCAGGGAATGCAGGCGCGCCTGCGGCCACCCGTCCACACCCAGACGGCATCCGGCGTCAGGATGATCTCCGGTGCTCCCCTGCCACCGCGAGGAACGGTGACAACATTCAGTATCGCCCCGAGCAGCATGATCGCCGCCAGTACGAGCGTCCACACGTCGTCGGCCGAGTCCACGCCTGAGACGAGCTGCATCCACACAGCGACCAGTGCACCCGTCAACGCCACTGCGGCCGGCAGGTAGTCTCGCAGACCGATGCGCCGTGAAGGCCCGAACTGAAGAAAACCGGTCCCCTGCTGCCAGTAGTCGGCAGACCTCGAGATCTCGCGGTTCATCGCGATCCTGCCGCCCCCGTACAGAGTGACACTCAGCGCGCCCACCACGAACATCGTCCCCAGCGGTACCTGAGAGACGGTCAAGCTCCAGATACCAAGAGCCAGGCAGAGGGCGCCGAGCACCAGCACCGAGCACCCCTGGGCGGCTCGGCCACGGTCCGCACGCTCCCGGAAGTCCTCTAAGCCCGTTCCTCCACGTGACGTCGTCGAGTAGCCGCTGGTCATGCCCGCCCCGCTGTCGTCATCTCATGAGAGAGTGACGCGAGATCGTGGCCTCGCGGCCCGGCCCGACACCGATCGCCGAGACGCGGCAGCGGGCCAGCTCCTCGATGCGCAGCACATAGTCCTGAGCCGCTCGGGGCAGGTCGGCGAAGCGGCGCACCTGGCTGATGTCCTCGCTCCAGCCCTCCAGCTCCTCGTAGACGGGGACGGCGTGGTGGAAGTCGGACTGGGTCAGCGGCATCTCCTGGGTGACGGTGCCGTCGATGTCGTAGGCGACGCACACGGGGATGGTCTCGTGCCCGGTGAGGACGTCGAGCTTGGTCATGACCAGGTCGGTGAGTCCGTTGACGCGGGCGGCGTACCGGGTGACGACGGCGTCGTGCCAGCCGCAGCGCCGGGGCCTGCCGGTGGTGACGCCGAACTCGCCGCCCTCGGAGCGCAGGCGCTCGCCCATCTCGTCGTGTAGCTCGGTGGGGAAGGGCCCCTCCCCCACGCGGGTGGTGTAGGCCTTGACGACGCCGACGACGGAGTCGATCCGGGTGGGCCCCACGCCGGTACCCGTGCAGGCGCCGCCGGCGGTGGGGTTGGAGGAGGTGACGAAGGGGTAGGTGCCGTGGTCGATGTCGAGCATCGTGGCCTGTCCGGCCTCGAACAGGACGGTCTTGCCCTTGTCGAGGGCGCTGTTGAGCACCAGGGAGCAGTCGACGACCATGGGCCGGACCCGCTCGGCGTAGGAGAGCAGCTCGTCGGCGACGGCGTCGGCGTCGATGGCGGCCCGGTTGAAGACCTTGAGGAAGAGGCTGTTCTTCTGGTCCAGGGCGGAGTGGACCTTCTGGCGCAGGATCGACTCGTCGAAGAGGTCCTGGACGCGGATGCCCACGCGGTTCATCTTGTCCGCGTAGGTGGGGCCGATCCCACGGCCGGTGGTGCCCAGCTGGCGTGAGCCCAGGAAGCGCTCGGTGGTGCGGTCCAGGACCCGGTTGTAGGAGGGGATGATGTGGGCGTTGGCGCTGATGAGGAGGCTGGAGGCGTCTTTGCCTCGGGACTCGATCTCGGCGATCTCGCTGAAGAGGACCTCCAGGTCGACGACGACGCCGTTGCCGATGATGGGGGTGACCCCGGGGGTGAGCACGCCGGCCGGCAGGAGGTGGAAGGCGAACTTCTCGCCGTCGATGACCACGGTGTGGCCGGCGTTGTTACCGCCGTTGAACTTGACGACGTAGTCGACGTCCTGACCGAGCTGGTCAGTCGCCTTGCCCTTTCCTTCGTCTCCCCACTGGGTCCCGACGACGACAACGGCTGGCATGGCTGCTCCCTGGCTTCAGTGACGGCGTGCCGGTGGACACACCGTCCTCTAGCCTACCGGAGCCCGGAGGCAAAGATCCCGATGACGATCCAGTCCCAACCTTCCGAGGAGACGATACGGTGGGATACATGCCTGAGCTCACCATTCGCCGCTTCTCCGCACCGCGCTCCGCACTGGCAGTCCTCTCCGTCCTGACCGTGTCCTCCGCCCTGGCTCTGTCCGGCGCCCCAGGACACGCCCTTCCCGCGGCTGAGGACGACGTCAGCATGACGTTATCCACCGACATCGTGATCAGGGAGGACGAGACCTTCACCATGAAGTTCACGGCGTCGGAGAGCGGATCCACCCAGACGCTGAGTAAGAGCGTCTGCAACGAGGAAACCTTCGACACCGACAACTCGAACGACAAGGACGTCAAGGTGGAGTTCAAGGAAGAGGGCGACACGCGCACCTGCACCTTGCAGGGGAGCAACTCGATCTCGGAGTCCACAGACAACGTCACGCACAGCGGTGACGAGTTCATCGTCACGACCCCCGAGTTCAACGATCAGCCCTCCAGCACCACCCTCAACATCACACAGTCGGTGACCTTCCCCGGCGAGGTCACCGAAGCCGACGGCGGCGAGACCGACGGAACCAAGGTCTCCTTCAACGACGGGGACTCTCACCGGGTCAAGGGGAAGGACAAGGCCGCCTCCGGCGCGACGTCTGGCGCTCAGGACTCCGCAGGAGAGAGCGGCTCCACTTCCACCTGGGTGTGGGCGCTTGTGGGCCTGCTCGCCGTGGCCGTCGCGGGCGGCATCGTCGCAGTAGTCATCATGAACCAGAGGAAGAAGAACCAGCCCCAGTTCTTCCCCTACGCGACCCCAGCTCAGGGCTACGACCCCAACCAGGCGCTCGTCAGCCCGCCGGGTCAGCCTGTTCAGCCTTACCAGCCGGGTCAGCCTGTTCAGCCCTACCCGCCGGGTCAGCCTGTTCAGCCCTACCAGCCGGGCTACACAGAACCTCAGGCCCAGCCCTACCAGCAGCCCTACAACGGCCAACCGGAACAGCCCTACAACGGCTACCCCGGTCAGGGGTACTGAGACGCTCCCAGCGACCGTGATGGTCCCGGAATCGCCTGATTCCGGGACCATCATGCTAAAAGGGTGGCGAGTACGCGTCGCTCCCCCCGAACCGGGTCATGAGCTGCGGGGCTCCGGCATCGGAGCACCGAGCGCCGTCATCGTGGAGCGCTGTGCCAGCGCCATGAGATAGCTCTGGAAGGCCGGGCCGATGAGGACCATGAACCAGAGCACCGCCGCCCTCATGGCGGGCAGCGCCCAGAGCACCCCCACCGGCGCGATCACGATCACCAGGCAGATGACCGTGATCCCCAGGCGCCCGACGGCGAGCCGTACGGCATTGGTCAGGTGCCGAGTAAGAGGGGCGTCGAAGAAGGCCGCGAGCGGCAGCAGCCAGATGAGGACCGAGGCCAGGAGCGCTCCCCCGGCCAGCACCAGCCCGGACACCGCGCCGGTCGCACTGCCCAGGTCGCCCGGCTGACCGGCGTACTGGTCAGCCGGGACCCCGTCGATCAGCACCAGGTACTCCCAGGCTCCCAGGGCCGCCAGCGCGAGCACCGGCAGCCACCAGGTCAGGGACTGGCGCAGATTGAGGCGGAAGGAGCGCCACCAGGTGGCGAGCACCGCCGGGTCGTCGTCGGCCGCCATCTGGCCGGCCACGCGGGCGCAGGCCGTCAGGGAGGCGCCGGCGGTCACCACCGGCAGGCAGCCGGCCAGGGTCAGGGCGTTGAGGATGACGACGTCGGCCGCTGCGGACCAGGCCCGGTAGGCGGGGCTGTCGGGGCCGGGGAACAGGGCCACGGGATCTCCTTCATCTGGACTCGTGCAGTAGCAGGTGGAAAGGATACGGGCGGTTCCCGGTGCCCACGGTGGGACCCGAGAACCGCCCGATTCAGGACTCGCGCGCGGGCATCAGCCCTTGACCGCTCCTGCGGCAACGCCCTCGATGATGTGCTTCTGACCGAAGAGGTAGAAGGCCACGATCGGGACGATGGCGAAGACGAGCATGGCCATCTGGGCACCCATGTCACGGTTTCCGTTGGAGCCGACGAGCGACTGGATGACGATCGGGATCGTCTTGTAACGATCGTCCTGACCGATGACGAGGTTGGGCAGGAGGAAGTCGTTCCACACCCACATGGCGTTGAGGATAGCCACGGTGACCGCCGTCGGCTTGAGCAGCGGCATGACCACCTTGAAGTAGGTCTGCAGCGGGGAGCAGCCGTCCATGTAGGCGGCCTCCTCGATCTCCATGGGGATGGACTTGATGAAGCCGGCGAACAGGAAGACGGACAGGCCGCCGCCGAACCCGAGGTAGAGGACGATCATGCCCCAGGGGGTGGCCAGGCCGAGGAGGTCGGCCACCTTGACGGTGGGGAACATGACCATCTGGAAGGGCGCGATCATGGAGAAGGCGAAGGCGTAGTAGATCGCCGAGGTCCACCAGGTCTTGATGCGAGTGATGTAGTAGGCGGTCATCGCCGTCAGGAAGACGATGACGACGACGGAGCCCACGGTGATGAACAGCGACCAGCCCATGGCGCTGGCGAAGCCGGACAGGGCCAGGCCGGTGGCGTAGTTGTCCAGGCCGGCGAAGGTCTTGGCGGTCGGCAGGGCGAAGGGGCTGTCGGAGATGTAGAACTTGCCCTTGAAGGAGTTGATGAGGATGAAGGCCAGGGGAATGACCCACACGAGGGCCAGGACTGCCAGCAGTCCCACGAGCGCGTTCTGGCCGGGTGTGTGCGAGGCGGCCCTCCGACCGGCCTTGCGGGCGGCAGCGGCGGATCCGGGGACTCGGGTCTGGACGGCGGTGCTCACGCGTCGACCTCCTTGGAACGGGTGGCGCGCAGCTGGATGAGCGCGATGGCGGCGACGATGAGGAAGAAGATGACAGCCTCGGCCTGGGCGACGCCCTCCTGACCGATCTTCTTGTACATCGTGTTGACGATGCTGAGTGCGGCCATCTGGGTCTGCTTGGCCGGGGCCCCGTTGGTCAGGGCGAGGTTCTGGTCGTACATCTTGAAGGTGTTGGCCAGGGTGAGGAACAGGCAGATGGTGATCGAGGGCATGATCATCGGCAGCGTCACGTTGCGCAGCGTCTGCCAGCGGCCGGCGCCGTCGATCTGGGAGGCCTCGATGAGCTCGGGCGGCACGTTCTGCAGGCCGGCGATGTAGATGACCATCATGTAGCCCATGAGCTGCCAGTTGACGAGCATGACCAGGCCGGCCAGGCCCAGTCGCCAGTCGTTGACGATCGTCTGGCCCCAGCGCTGGAGGATCGCGTTGAGCATGACCTGCCAGGTGTAGCCCAGGACGATGCCGCCGATGAGGTTGGGCATGAAGAAGACGGCGCGGAAGAAGTTGGTGCCGCGCAGCTTGCGGGTCAGGAAGTAGGCCAGGGCGAAGGCGCCCAGGTTCACCGTGATGATCGAGATGACCGAGACGACGGCGGTGAACACAAGGGCCTGCGGGAAGTCGCTGCGCTCCCCCAGGGCCCTGGCGTAGTTGTCGGTGCCCACGAAGCGGGCGTTGGTCAGGGTGCTGAACTTGGTGAAGGAGAGGTAGAGCCCCATGAAGAAGGGGACGATGAACGCGATCATGAAGGCCAACAGGGTCGGCCCCGCGAATACTGGGAAGAACTTTTTCAGTGCCTTGGTCATATCTGCCTCGAGGTGCGACCGGTACCCGCCGGAGCGGCCGGGTACCGGGGCTCCCGCCGGGGCGACGACGCGTGAACCGAACGGCTCAGGCGTACCGTCACCCCGAACGGGAAGGGGGATTGGGGAGATGAGTCTCCGTCACGGGCCTGCCGGGGCAGCGCCGTCGACGACGGCTCGGACGGGCTCGGGCGACTCGCCGACGTCAGCCCTCCTTGGCCGCCTTCTTCTCGGAGGCCCAGTTGGTCACGAAGAACTCCTTGACCTTCGCCCAGTCCGTGCTGCCGGAGGCGTACTGGGCCAGGTGCTGGCCGAGCTGGTCCTTGAAGTCCTGGCTCGGGAAGGTCGGGAAGACCCACTTGACCGGAGTGAGGTCCTTGTTGTTGACGGCTGCGGCCACATCCTTGCCCAGCGGGTCGGAGGGGGCCAGCTCGGCGTAGGCATTGTAGGGGGCGATGATGCTGAGCTTCTCGGCGGCGAGCTTGGAGCCCTCGGCGTCGGTGAAGAGCCAGGTGAGGAAGTCCTTGGTGGCCTTCTGGGCGTCGTCGGAGGCCTGGGAGTTGATCGTGAGGTAGTTCTCGGTGCCGATGGCGATGTTGGTCTTGTCCTCACCGGCCACGCCGATGTAGATCGGCAGGAAGTGGACGTCCTCGGCCTTGACCGTGTTGCCGGAGACCTCGGAGATCTGCGACCAGCCCCAGTTGCCGTTCTGGACCATGGCGGCCTTGCCCAGGGCGAAGTCGGCCATGGAGTCGGTGACCGTCTTGGCGCTGGCCTCGGTGGGCTTGATCGTGGAGTTGTTGAGGTAGAGATCGAAGATCTGCTTGTAGTTGTCCGAGTAGGTTAGCTTGATCTCGGTGAGGTCGTCGACCTTGTCGTCGCGGTACTCGTAGTAGACGGGGTAGTTGGCCAGGTGGGTCTGCCAGCGCCAGTCCTCGCCGGGAGACAGGGAGGTCGCGGCGAAGACACCCTCAATGCCCAG
Source organism: Actinomyces viscosus (assembly GCF_900637975.1). Lineage (NCBI taxonomy): Bacteria > Bacillati > Actinomycetota > Actinomycetes > Actinomycetales > Actinomycetaceae > Actinomyces > Actinomyces viscosus. Next base: position 2,164,563 of record NZ_LR134477.1, read on the forward strand.
CTCGGCCTTCTTGGCCTGCATGTCCTCGACGACCTCCTTGAGCTTGTCGAAGCCCTTGATCTGGTCGACGGCGGTGGCCTTGGCGCCCTCCATGGCGAAGTACTTGTTGAGGATGGCGGCGTTGTAGATGATGCCGTAGCCCTCGATGGCCAACGGCACGCCCACGACCTTGTCCTCGTCGCCCTTGAGGGCCAGGGACTCGTCCGTCATCTGCTTGGTGAAGTCGGCGTCGGACAGGTCGGAGGCGTACTCCTTCCAGTTGCCGTAGCCCACGGGACCGTTGAGGTTGAACAGCGTGGGCGGGTTGGACTTGGCGACCTCGGACTTCAGGGTCTGCTCATAGGTGCCGGAGGCGGCGGTGACGACCTTGACGGCCACACCGGTCTTCTTCGTGTAGGCGGCCGCGATGTCCTTGAAGGCCTGCTCCGACTCGGGCTTGAAGTTGAGGAAGTAGACGCCTCCGTCGCCGTCGGAGCCGGATGATCCCTTCGAGCAGGCGGCCAGGGTCGCGGCGACGGCGATCGCGGCGGTTCCGCCCAGCACGGAGCGGCGGGAGATGAGTCGCATTGAAGTCCTCCTTTGGACGCATGGGACAGGGGCGGACGAGGGCGTCCGCGAGGTGCGACTGCCGTATCGCCGGCGGCTGGTCCGTCGGCTTCACGGCGACGACTCATCATGACACATTTCCGGCTCTCATTGCTGCAAGGCTTGCAATGAGTGACCTGAGTCTCAGGGATACAAATCAACCTTCGGTGCTATTTTTGCCTGCAACGACCCGGATCCCAGCAAGCCACATAAGACACTGCAGCGGCCTCCAGCCACTCTGCAAGAATGCAACCGCTCGGCCGGTTCGGCGACGCCCCCTCCCGGAGGCCCCGTGGCGCACGCACGACGCGGCCCCGGCACCATCACAGTGCCGGGGCCACGTGCAGCGATCAGCCGCTGCTCAGCCGTTCACCCCTAGGCGGGGCGAGGACTCACTTGCGGGCGGAGCCGACGGAGCCGAGGCGCTCGCAGGCCTCGACGACGCGAGCGGCCATGCCCTCCTCGGCGGCCTTGCCCCAGGCGCGCGGGTCGTACTGCTTCTTGTTGCCGACCTCGCCGTCGATCTTGAGGACGCCCTCGTAGTTGGTGTACATCCAGCCGGCGACCGGGCGGGTGTAGGCGTACTGGGTGTCGGTGTCGACGTTCATCTTGATGACACCGTTGCGCACCGCGGTGGCGATCTCCTCGTCGGTGGAGCCGGAGCCGCCGTGCATGACCAGGTCGAAGGGCGAGTTCCTGTCTCCGACCTTGGAGGACAGGCGGTCACCGAGGCGCTTGGCAACCTCGTTCTGGATCTCGCCGAGGATCTCGGGGCGGAGCTTGACGTGACCGGGCTTGTAGGAGCCGTGCACGTTGCCGAAGGTCAGGGCCGTGATGTAGCGGCCGTTCTCGCCCAGACCGAGGGCCTCGACGGCCTTCCAGGCGTCGTCGGCGGTGGTGTAGAGGTTGGCGTTCTCCTCGCCCTTGATGCCGTCCTCCTCGCCGCCCACGGCGCCGATCTCGATCTCGAGCACGACGTTGGCGGCCTTGGCGCGCTTGAGCATGTCGACGGCGATCTCGATGTTGTCGTCGAGGGCCTCCGCGGAGCCGTCCCACATGTGGGAGTTGAACATCGGCAGCTCACCGTTCTTGACCTGCTCGGCCTCGATCTCCATGAGCGGGTGGATCCAGTCGGCCAGGAGCTTCTTGGGGCAGTGGTCGGTGTGCAGACCGATGGTGACGGGGTAGAGGTCGCCCACGGCGCGGGCGTAGGCGGTGAAGGCGATCGAGCCCTTGACGCGGTCGAGGCGCGAGGACCCGGACCAGTAGGCGGCACCACCGTTGGAGATCTGGACGATGCCGTCGGACTCGGCGTCGGCGAAGCCCTTGAGGGCGGCGGACAGAGTCTGGGACGAGGTGACGTTGATCGCGGGGATGGCGTACTTGCCGGCCTTCGCGCGGTCAAGCATGTCGGCGTAGGACTCCGGGGTTGCAATGGCCACTGGGTGCCTCCTGATTTCTGTATGAGTCAGTGGTGCGGGGCCGATTGTTCCACGAATTCGGACCGAGGTGAACCGGATCATGGTCCCGGAGGGCCTCGGGGGTGCCCGGAGGCGCAGCGGCGTCGGCGGAGGCGGCGGGGGCGATTCGGGCCGGAGGCTCAGTCCGGGGCGGGGCCCGCGTGCTGGAGGATCCAGGTGTGCATGGCCACCGCCCCCGCGGCCGCCACGTTGATGGAGCGGGTGGAGCCGTACTGGCCGATGCGCAGCAGGCGGGAGCAGCCGGCGCTCAGCTCGGCGCTGATGCCCTCACCCTCGGAGCCGAAGACCATGAGGCAGCGCTCGGGCAGTGCCGCGCTCTCCAGGGGCTGCGCTCCGGGGCCGTTGTCGATGCCGAGGACCTCGTAGCCCTCGGCGGCCGCCCAGGCGAGCAGCTCACCTGGCTCGGGGTGGTGGCGCACGTTCAGGTAGCGGTTGGTGACCATGGCGCCGCGCTTGTTCCAGCGGCGTCGGCCGATGATGTGGACACCGGCGACGTTGAAGGCGTTGGCGCTGCGCACGATCGAGCCGATGTTGAGGTCCTGGCTGACGTTCTCGATGGCGATGTGCAGCCGGTGGGCGCGGGCGGCCAGGTCGGCGCGGATCGCCGCGACGGTCCAGTAGCGGTAGCGGTCGACGACGTTGCGCCGGTCTCCTCCCGCGAGCAGCTCGGGGTCGTAGCGGGCGTCGGTGGGCCAGGCCTCGGGACCGCCGGGCCAGGGGCCGACGCCGACCTGGCGGACGTCGGCCGGCCGGTCCTCCTCCGGGCTCAGCCCCGAAGGCGCGGAGGATGAGGCCGGAGCCGCTGCGGGCGCAGCCGGCCGGTGCTCCCCCTCGGGCAGGTCCGCGGGGTTGACGCCCCCGCCGTCCTCGCCTCGGTGAGCCGATGCCGACGGGCCTCGTCGGGCGCTCACTCCAGGCCGAGGTCGGCCAGACCGAGCGCCGCGTAGTAGGGCAGGCCGGCGGCCTCGATACGCTCGCGCGCACCGGTGGCTCGGTCGACGATGACGGCGACGGCCCGCACGTCGGCTCCCGCCTCGCGCAGGGCCTCGACAGCCTCCAGCGGGGAGCCACCGGTGGTGGAGGTGTCCTCCAGGACGACGACGGAGCACCCGGTGACGTCGGGCCCCTCGATGCGTCGGCGCATGCCGTGGTCCTTGGCGGCCTTGCGCACGACGAAGGCGTCCAGGTCCAGGCCGCGGGAGGCGGCGGCGTGCAGCATGGCGGCGGCCACGGGGTCGGCTCCCATGGTCAGGCCGCCGACGGCGTCGATCTCGTCGGTGCCGAGTCCCGCCTCCTCCAGCATGTCGAGCATGACGTGGCCGATGAGGGGGGCGGCCTCGTGGTGGAGGGTGGCGCGGCGCATGTCCACGTAGAAGTCGGACTCGAGGCCGGAGGCGAGGGTGACCTTGCCGCGGACGACGGAGAGCTCGTTGACGAGCTCGGCCAGGCGGGCGATGTGGGAATCGTTGGTGCTCACGGCTCCGATGGTAGTGGGACCGGCGGCTCGCGCGCCGGATGGAAACCCACCAAGACGGAAGTCCCGCCCATCCCCCGCGTCATGCGGGAGGGGCGGGACTCCAGACAGCCTGGCGGCCGCAGATAAGAATCAGGACAGGGCGGCCACGGCGGCGTCGTAGTCGGGCTCCTGGCCGACCTCCGGGACCTGCTCGGTGTAGAGGACCGTGCCGTTCTCATCGAGGACCACGACGGCGCGCGACATGAGGCCGGCCACCGGGCCGTCGGCCACGGTGACGCCGTAGTCGGTGCCGAAGGTGGAGCGGAAGGTCGATCCGGTCACCACGTTGTTCAGGCCCTCGGCGCCGCAGAAGCGGGCGCCCGCGAAGGGCAGGTCGGCGGAGACGCAGACCACGGTGGTGTTGTCCAGCTCGGAGGCGAGCTTGTTGAACTGGCGCACCGAGGCGGCGCACACCCCGGTGTCCACCGAGGGGAAGATGTTGAGGACCACGCGGCGGCCGGCCAGGGACTGGCTGGTGACGGGGGCCAGGTCGGCGCCCACGAGATCGAAGGCGGGGGCGACCTGGCCCACAGCGGGCAGCTCGCCGACGGTGGTGACGGGGTCTCCGTGGAAGGTAATGGAAGCCATGCTGAGATCGTTGCAGGTCACCCGCCTCCTGACCACCGCCCTCAGCCCTGGGCGATTCCCGGGTGAGATCGGGCTGCGAGCCGGTGCATGCGCCCCGATCTGTCACGATGGGAGACTTTTCCGATACCGTCCTCAACCAGTCGTCTCGCATCTGTGCCGGTCAGTGTCGTTGAGGAGGTCAGCAACGACGAGGGTTCACAAGAATCGGGGGCGAATAGTCGCCATCCGTGACACTTCTTCTGCGGCCTTACTCGGAGGCCCGGCCGGAGCGCTCGGGCCCGACCACCCGACGAACGAACCAGCGGGGAGCCAGCCGCAGCGCGGCGTTGGCGCTGCGGTAGCGCAGGCTCGGGGTACAGATCACCTGCCCGCGGCGCACTGCGGCCAGCCCGTCGATGGCGACCCGCTCGGCGTCCAGCCACAGCGGGTCCCCCCACTGGGTCTCGTCGATCCCGGCCGCCGCGTGGAAGCCGGTGTGCACCAGACCGGGGCACAGCGCCGTGGCGGTCACCCCGGTGCCGGCGAGCTCGGCAGCCAGCCCCTCGGTGAACCGCAGCACCCAGGCCTTGTGGGCCGCGTAGGTGCCCATGGCGGTGTGAGCGGTCATGGAGGAGACGTTGAGAATGGCGCCGCGACCGCGCTCCACCATGGCACCGGCCGCTGCGTGGGAGGTCACCATGACCGCCCGGACCATGACGTCAAGGGCCTGCTCCTCACGGGCCAGGTCACCCCCGACGAAGGGCTGCCCCAGTCCGAAGCCGGCGTTGTTGACCAGGAGCCCCACAGGCCTGCCCGGATCGCGCAGGCGCTCGGCGACGAGCTCGAGCTCGTCACGCCTGGACAGGTCGGCCCGCAGAGTCTCCACCTGCACCCCGGCGAACTGCCGCATCTCCTCGGCCACCTCCCGCAGGCGCTCGGGAGTGCGCGCGACGAGGACGAGATCGTGACGGGCTTGGGCGAGCTGCCAGGCGAACTCCAGGCCGAGGCCGCTCGTGGCCCCGGTGACAAGTGCTGTTCCCATGGCGGCAGGCTACGGGCGCTTGTTGAGTGCTTGATGGGAACCGCACCGGCTAGGCTGCCGCCATGCGTCTGGCCACCTGGAACGTCAACTCCATCCGTACTCGCGTCGACCGCGTCCTGGCCTTCCTGGAGCGCCAGGACATCGACGCCCTGGCGATGCAGGAGATCAAGTGCCGGCCCGACCAGTTCCCGGTCGAGCCTTTCGAGGCCGCCGGCTACGAGCTGGCGATTCACGGGCTCAACCAGTGGAACGGGGTGGCGATCGCCTCGCGCGTGGGGCTCGACGACGTCGCGACCTCCTTCCCGGGTCAGCCCGGCTGGGCGGCCAAGCCCGAGGCCGAGCCCGCCGTGGAGGCCCGGGCCCTGGGGGCGACCGTGGGAGGTGCATCGGGATCGGCGCCCGTGCGCCTGTGGAGCCTGTACGTGCCCAACGGCCGTGAGCTCACCCACCCGCACTACACGTACAAGCTCGACTGGCTGCGGGTCCTGCGCGACGACGTCGCCGCCTGCCTGGAGTCCGAGCCCGACCTCCCGCTGGCGCTGGTGGGCGACTGGAACGTGGCCCCCAGGGACGAGGACGTGTGGGACATGAGTGTCTTCGAGGGAGCCACCCATGTCTCGGCGCCGGAGCGGGAGGCCTTCGCCGCCTTCGCCGAGGCTGGCATGCAGGAGGTGACCCGTGAGCGGGTCACCAACTACACGTACTGGGACTACCAGAAACTGCGCTTCCCGAGGAACGAGGGCATGCGCATCGACTTCGTCTACGCCTCGCCGGCCCTGTCGGGCCGCGTCACCGGCGCCGCCATCGACCGCGATGAGCGCAAGGGCAAGGGCGCCTCCGACCACGTCCCCGTCATCGTCGAGGTCGACTGAGGGCCGCAGAGCAAAACCGAGAAGAGCGGGCGGCCAAACGGAGCCGCCCGGCATCCAGCCGTGGGCCGCCTGCCACTCAGGCATGCAGAACTCAATCGACGAATCAGTCAGAATATTTCGGAATTATTTGTGGGACGATCTCACTTCACCCCCTTCATTCTGCTGAAATAACGGCAATATCATGCCCGTATGAAACGCTCGAAGCAGCCTCTCAGCCGGCGCAACGCGATCAGTCTCTCCGCCCTTGCAACCCTCGCCTTGGCGGCCTGCTCGGGACAGCGCACCGCCTCCGAGCCCAGCACGCAGCCGACGACGACTCCACCCACCGAGAGCCCCTCACCCTCCCCGAGTCACACGGAGACTCCGACGCCGACCACCACCTCCTCCCCCACGGCCAGCACCACGGCGACCACCCAGTCCACAACGCCAATGAACGCCGCCAGCAACGGCGGAACCCCGGGACCGACCTCCGCCACCGGAGCGCCCGTCAACACCCAGGGCCGAGACCTGACACGAGAAGACTTCTTCCACCCACCGGAAGAGCTCGAGCAGAACCTGTACAACGTGGCCACCACTAGCGGCATCAACGGCATCGGAGCAAAGCTAGAAGGAACGAGAGGGATACAGCTCGAGTTCCGACTGGAGAACCGATTCACCAAGCTCACCTTCAAGGCCGGACAGGCAAACGATTCAGAGTCCTCAGATCTCCTCCTGCGAGTAGGAACATACAAAGATGGCAAGAACGACCAGCTGATCGACATTCCCTTCAACGAAGTCAAGCCGGTCGAAGTCGACGTATCGAATGTCAACGCCCTCAAGATCGAGCTCCTTCCACTGACAGCGGAAGGAAAAACTAATTATCGACCAGGATCCATCACCGGAGTCATGTTCGACATGAGACTCGAATGAGGACGCAGTGAAGTTCTTTAAACGCAACACCAACCGACACACCGAAGAATCACGATCCCATAGCATAATCGGCTTATGGCACAGATTATCCAAGCGCCGGAAGGTCAGCATTGGCCTAGTTGTTGCCATTCTAACGCTGATCGCAGCTCTTCCAAGCGCCGCAGAGGCTACTCTTTCTTTGGTAGACCGACTCAGCGGGAAAAGCACACCTTCACAGGAGGCACCACAGCGACCCTCAGGAGATGCAACCCCTGAATCACAATCCCAGGCCCCGAGGGAGAGCGACCCGCCAGGCAGTGAGGACATCTCCGCGTCACCAACTCTGCAGGCAGGCTGCTACAACGGGGACACTCCGACACCCTGCGGGACGCCGCACTCCCGGGAGGTGTTCGCCAAACCGGCCGGCGCCTCCTGCGATGAGGGATCGCTCATCCTCTACATGGGCGGAGTCCCGGGCCTCGACCTCCTTGCCTCGGGTATCGACGTCAGGCCGTTTGAGAACGTGGACGATCAGTGCGTCGTCGAACGCTCCTCCGGGATGCCGAGTGCATCGCTCGAGGACATCTGGACGGTCGACAACGACCACAACGGCTACAAGGACGGCGGAGAGTTCCGCAGGTGCCTCAACCGTCAGGGCCACCCCTCCTCCTGCGATGATGATCACGCCTCCGAGGAGTTCTATGACGCACCGGCCGATGTCGACTGCGGCCAGAAGTACGCCGACTTTTCAGGACGCCCCGTCGATCGTAGTATTCGTGTCAGCCGGTCCTCTCGGGGCGATCACATTGTCTGCACCGCCGAGGTGCAGGTGAGCACCGACAGGCTGACAGCCTCGGTCCGCAATCTTGAGAACGCCACCCTCCCCATCAAGCAGAACTAGGTCGTGTTGCGAAAGCACGGCGAGGCATCCGCGCGTTCGTAGGATAGGTCGCGCGGTCGTACCCTCTACCCCTCGAACGCGAGACATAACCTACGACCGCGACGGGTCACGTGGCTCACTGCGGCTCCGAGAGATCCCCCGCGGGCCCAGTTTCGCAACACGACCTAGCTGGAAGCCCGGACAGCCAGCCGCCTGAGCGCATCATGGGATGGGCCGTCCCGCGGCGTGTACACCTCGAGGCGGTGATCAGGACTGTCAGGCTGAAGCCAGATCTGATAGTCGACATCCACGCGGCCGATATCCGGATGGTCCAGATCCATCGGACCGGTGGTGCAGTCGGCAACCTCTCCGGTGGACCACAGCCGGGAGAAGACCCGGCTGCGCATGGCAAGCTCACCGATGAGCCCCGCCAGGTGCGCATCGGTGGGGTGCACCCCCGCCGTCAGACGCAGGTATCCCACGTGGATACGCGCCAGATCCTCCCAGTTGCGGTAGAGGCCTCGGTGCACGGGATCGAGAAAGAACATTCGGGGAATGGACGGCCTGGTGCCGGCAAGGCGCGGCGAGCCGTAGTCCAGGTGCGGGGCGAGCAGGGCGCGCCCGGTCCGATTCCACGCCAGGACATCTCCTCGCCGCCCCCAGCAGGACGGCTGGGACGCTCTCCCCCAGGGCGTGCAGAAGAGCGAGCACGTGCGAATCGGGTTCCTCCTCGTCCGGTACCTCCAGACGGGAGAGAGCCGGACCGCGGGCGAGGTTGTGCAGGTGCGTCGTCTCGACGCCGTCGAGCCGCAGGACCCGGGCCAGGGCGTCGAGCACCTGAGAGGAGGCGCGACCCGCCTGCCCCTGCTCGAGCCGGGTGTAGTAGCCCGCGCTCAGCCCGGCCAGCTGGGCGAGCTCCTCACGCCGCAGCCCCGGAACACGTCGGGTCGTCCCATAGGAGCTCAGCCCCAGGGCCTGCGGCGTCACCCGGTCCCGGCGGGTCCTCAGGAACGCTCCCAGCGTCTCGCCGGGGACCTCTGCCGTGGCCGTCACCGTCTCCATTCCGTCTCCACCCCGCCTTCACGTCATCGCTTGCAGTCGTCCCTCAGCCGGTGTCCTGCTCAGCGTAGGCACCCGTCATCCGCCGCGCCTACCCCTGCGAGGTGTACCCACCCCAGGGGCATGGCCGGTGACGGCGGAGGCCCCGAGCATGATGGGCATGAACACGACGGACGTACCCGCCCACTGCCCCTCGGCCCCCAGCCCCCTCGACCAGGACGACCGCGCTCCGCGGCGCGCCTGGCTCGGCCTCTTGGTGGTGCTTGGTCCGGTGCTGCTGGTCTCCATGGACGGCTCGGTGCTCTTCCTGGCGATGCCCACCATCACCCGATCCATCGGGCCCAGCGCCGATGAGGCGCTGTGGATCCTCGACATCTACGGCTTCGCCGTCAGCTCGTTGCTCATCACCTTCGGCAACCTCGGCGACCGGTTCGGACGCCTGCGGTTCCTGATCGGCGGGGCCCTCGTCTTCGGCGTCGGTTCGGGGCTGGCGGCCCTGTCCCCCTCCCCCGGTTGGTTGATCGCCTCGCGCGCGGTTATGGGTCTGGGCGGTTCGACACTCCTGCCCTCCGGACTCGCAGTGCTCAGCGAGCTGTTCGTGAGCCCTCGTCTGCGCTCCCGGGCGATCGGGATCTTCGCCGCGACCTTCGCCACGGGTTTCGCCATCAGCCCGGTCATCGCAGGGCTGCTGCTGAGCCGCTTCTTCTGGGGCTCGGTGTTCCTCATCAATCTGCCGGTCGTCGCAGTCTTTCTGCTCGCGGCACCCTTCGTCCTGCGCGAGGTCAGAGCCGCCCGCCCCGCCGCGGTGGACCTCCTCAGCATCGACCTGTCCGCCGCCGGCATGTTCCTGACCGTCTACGCCGTGAAACGGGCGGCGGCCTATGACCTGTCTCCACTGGTCGCGATGTCGGCGGCCGCGGGGTCCGGCCTGCTGGTCTGGTTCCTCGCGAGACAGCGCCGGTTGGAGCACCCCCTGGTCGACGTCGGGCTGTTCAGGGGCAAGGTCTTCACCATCGCCATCCTCACCGGCGTGATCTCACTGGTCGTGTGGTCCGCGGCGGCCTATCTAAGCGGCGTCTACCTGCAGTCCGTCCTGGGCCTGTCGGTTCTCACCGCAGCGCTGCTCGCCCTTCCCGGCGCACTCGTCCTGACAGCCTCCTGCGTCCTGACTCCCGCGCTGGCCGAGCGGGTCGGTCAGCGCAGGGCTCTGCTCACGTGCCACGTCACGATGGCCGGCGGGCTGGCCCTGCTGCTGCTCACTCGCACCACCGAGGGCATCGGCTGGTTCATCGCCTCCACTGCCGTCGCCGGGCTCGGTTACGGTATCTCCTTCTCCTTGGTGGCCGATGCCGCCGTTGGGGCCGTTCCCCCGGAGCGCGCCGGTGCTGCTGGAGCGATCGCCGAGACCTCCAACGAGATCGGGAACGCGTTGGGCATCGCCCTTCTGGGCTCGACGGCGACCCTCATGTTCCGCCTTCGCGGGCCCGGGCTGGCCCCCGCTCTCGGGGAGACTCTCGACGCCGGAGCACTCACCTCCTCCACCGCCACCCAGGCGAAGGCGGCCTTCGTCGACGGTTTTCACCTCGCCGTGGCCCTGGCCGTGCTCCTGTGCGCGGCTCTGGGTGCTCTCGCCTTCAGGTGGTTGTCCCGATCCGGGCAGTGAGCCCGGCGCTGTGATAACACCCGCTGGAATAAGCGCAACCTCTCGATACGATACGGACTCTGGCGCCGCTCAGCACAGAGAACCATGAGGCGCCCGGATAAATAAGACCACGGCCCTAGGGGAATATTACCCATCCCGGAGAAGGGGGCCTCACACACCTCCGAGACGGGGACACAAAATTTCCGCCAGGACCCAGATTCTCCAATGATGTCAAGACTTCATGCGGCTCACAAATATATTACCTCAACCGGTCGAAATCGAATACTTCTCCATTTCCCCCGTCCCGGACTCCGGAATCACAGTAGAATCCACCGACCGGCGTCGCTATTCTCTCGCCATGAACTCCTCGAAACTCTCTCCCGCACGTCGAATCGCCACCGCTCTCATTCCCGTCGCCACCTTGTCGCTGGCCGCCTGCGGCAGCCTGCCCTTCTCCTCATCGCCATCGACGTCCTCCGCCTCGGCCTCGAAGGCCACGACCTCCACCCCCTCCGCATCCGCCACTCCCAGCGCCACCGCGTCCGCATCGGCCTCTGCCACGGCCACTACCACCGCCGGCGCCACCGATGCAGCATCCGCCACCACCTCCGGCAACCCCTCCGCGGAGGCCACCACGAACGGCCTCACCCCGGAGAACAGCAAGGGACGCGAGCTTCGGCTCTCAGACTTCCAGCAGCCCGCCACGGGCAGCAGCTGGGAGGAGAAGCGCTACGACGTCGCCTCGACCACCAACACCATGGGAGTCGGCACCAAGCTCGACTGGCTGCACACCGGCGAGATCGAGCTGCGTCTGGCCAACAAGTTCCAGAAAGTCACGTTCAACGTCGGTCAGGCCAATGACTCCGAGAGCTCCGACCTCCTGGTGAGGGTGGCCGTCTTCGCCGATGGTAAGGAGATCGAGACGGTTGACGTCCCCTTCAACGACGCGCACCCCTTCGACGTCAACGTCGCGAACGTCAACGCCTTGAAGATCACGCTCACGCCCATCACCCAGAAGCAGGAAAAGCCCCTGATAGACGACAAGTCCACCACCGGCGTCATCTTCAACGTCAAAGCCGAGTGACGCGCGCTTGCGGGGCGGGCGGCCATCACCGGCCGTGATCCCCTGACAACGCCAGGATCTGGTCGCCCAGCGCGGGCCACGTCTTGCGGTGAAGTGCCCCGAAGGGCTCGGCTCCCAGGAAGACGGCCTGGCGCTCGGCGACCGGATCCACCCATATGAAGGAACCGGACTGGCCGAAGTGCCCGAAGGTCTGCGGGCTGTTGCCCCCGGACGTCCAGTGCGGGGACTTGGATCCGCGCACCTCCACCCCCAGACCGAACGAGTTGGGGGTCTGGCGCCCGTAACCGGGCAGGACGCCGTCGAGCCCGGGCAGGACCGGTGCGCAAGCCCGGGCCGCGAGCGCGGGCGAGACGAGTCTCGGCGCGGCCAGCTCGCGGGCGAACAGTGACAGGTCGCGGGCGCTGCCCTCACCGGAGTGGGCGGGCGAACCGGGGATGAGGACGCTGGCCATCCCCAGGGGCTCGAGCACCGTGGCCTCCACCCAGGTCTCCAGGGGCGTGGCGGTGGCCTCCTGGAGCCGGTCCCCCAGGATCTCGAAGCCGCGGTTGGAGTAGATGCGGCGCACGCCCGGAGCGGCCAGGCGCTCGTCGGAGTCGGCCGCGATCCCCGAGGAGTGGGACAGCAGGTTCCCGATGGCCGCCCCCTCCGGGGCCGGCGGTCCTGCAGGAGCGTCCAGGTCCAGCAGCCCCCGCTCGACGGCGACCAGGGCCGCCCAGGCGACGATCGGCTTGGTGACCGAGGCGAAGGGAAAGACCTCGTCGACCTCACCCGCCTCGAGGAGCACACCGTCGTCGGCGGCAGGGGCGCCGGTGACCACGAGGGCGGTCGGGAAGGGGAAGTCGGCCAGGGCCGGCAGGACGGCGTCCGCTTGAGAGGTGTCCGGGATGCTCATCGCTTCTCCTCGCCAGGATCGTGTCTCAACGCGGGAGGCCTGCTCCCTCGCGACCGTACCTTACGCCTCCAGACCCGAGGCCCCGGTGCGGCCCGCGAGCCGCGGGGTACGGCCTCGAGCGCCGGCCGGATCGGAGCCGGGGACAGCCCGGACAGGGCCGCGCAGAACTCGGCGCGCCGCGAGTCTGCGAACTGCGCCCGCTCGCGAGAGGATCGGGGCGATGCCCTTCTACCACCGCCCGCCCGCCGACCGCGGCCCGCTGCGCCCCCTGTCCCCCATGGCTCCCGCACAGGCGGCGGCCGCTCTCACACCTGAGGACCTGGCCGAGGCCGCCGGTGTCGGCTACGCCGTCGTCGACCTGGAGACCACGGGCCTGTCCCCTACGACGGACTCGATCCTGGAGATCGCGCTCGTGCTCACCGATGCCTCCGGGCGGGTCGAGCGCAGCTGGTCCACGCTCATCGACCCCGGCGCGGGCGTGGATGTCGGCCCCACTCACATTCACGGTCTTGTCGCCGAGGAGCTCATCGGGGCGCCCGGGCTCGACGACGTCGCCGACCTGCTCGTGGCCGACCTGGCCGGGCGGGCGATCGTGGCCCACAACGCCCGCTTCGACGTCGGCTTCCTCACCCAGGCGCTGGGGACGCGGGGGCTGCTCGACCGCGGCGCGCGGGTGCCGCGGGTGTGCACGATGGAGTGGGCGCGCCACTTCATGACGACGCCGTCGCGCCGGTTGACCACCTGCTGCGAGGTGGCCGGGGTGGAGATCGGCCGCCACCACAACGCGCTCGACGACGCTCTGGCCGCCGCCGGCCTCCTGCGCCACTACCTGGCGGTGGGGGCGCAGCGGGGCGAGGAGCCGGTGCCCTGGGCCCGGGCGCTCGTCGACGCCCGGCGCTTCACCGGCTGGCACTGGGACGCGGGAAGGGCGCGGGCCGGCGTCGAGCACCTGACGGCGCGCACGACCCCCGGCGCCGAGCGCCCCCGGCCCGAGTCTCAGGCCTCCTCGGCGTCCTCGCCCAGGGAGACGAGGAACCCGTCGTCGTCCACGGCGACCCCGGAGACGGCGGAGACCAGGACGGTGGCTAGCTCCTCCACCAGGTCCCGGGCCGTCTGACGCTCGCGGCGCCGGGAGCGGGAGACCACCTCGGCGTAGGCGTCGGCCTGGTCCTGGGGGATCCAGCGCAGGTCGTAGGACAGGACCGCCCCGCGGGCCCACGGCTCCCCGCGCACGGCCAGCGGCAGCCCGTCGGTGGCGCCGGCGCGCACCTCGATGCGGCCCCAGCCCTCGTGCTCGGGGTCGACCGGGGTCACGACCGCGTAGCCGTCGCGTATCTCCTCGATGACGTTGCCGGTGGCGGCGGCGACGATCTCCTGGCGCATCGTGTCCTGGCGGACCTTCTCCGAGCCGCGCCAGGCCTTCTCGAAGACCTCCGGGCCGATGCGCTCCACGAGGCTCTCCAGCTGCTCGGGATCGATGGCATCGAGCCCGACGGCGCCCCGGGGCTGGACGGCCTCCAGGGCGGTGGTCACCTCGGGGGCCACGGGCCGCAGGACGGCCGCCAGGTCCTCCGGGCCGAGCCACACCGGGGCGTAGACGGTCAGGGAGGCGGAGACCTCGGGGCTGGGCTCGACCAGGACCGGTTCCTCCGTGTCCCCACCGGGAATGAGTCGCAGGGCCCCGGCCAGGCGCCGGGCGATGGCGCGCAGGCGGGTCAGGGCCACCAGCTCGGCTCCGGTGGGCTGGGCGTGAGGGAAGGCGTCGGACAGCGGGTCCAGGCCGGCGAGCTCGGCCGGCAGGGCGCCGGCGCGCACTCGGGGGCAGTCCAGGATCATCAGCTGCGTGGTCCACTCCGGCGCCCCGAGGAGGTTACGCATCTCGGCGTCAACCTGCCAGGGGCCCAGCAGGGAGACCCCGGGGAAGAGCTGCAGGCTGGAGACCCCCACCCAGCCCGCCTGGATGTCCTGGGACAGGGCCAGGGCCTCGACCTCGTCGGGGGCGACATCGTCGGCCAGGAGCAGGACGTGGTTGGTGTCCAGCAGGCCGACCGGCAGCATGGAGGAGGCCGTGAAGGTACCGGTGTCGGTGGGTAGGGAGACGGCGAAGTCGGTCGAGTCGCTCATGCGTGCTTCTCCTGGGGGACGGAACCGGCGCCGTCGGCGGGGGCCGCCGGGGCGTCGGGGATACGGGTGCGGTGGAAGGACTGGTGGGAGCGCGAGGCCGTCGGTCCGCGCTGCCCCTGGTAGCGCGAGCCGGTGGCTCCCGATCCGTAGGGGGCCTGGGCGGGGCTGGACAGGCGGAAGAAGCACAGCTGCCCCACCTTCATACCCGGCCAGAGCTTGATGGGCATGGTGGCCGTGTTGGACAGCTCCAGGGTGACGTGCCCGGTGAAGCCGGGATCGATGAACCCGGCGGTGGAGTGGGTCAGCAGGCCCAGGCGGCCCAGGCTCGACTTGCCCTCCAGGCGGGCGGCGACGTCGTGGGGCAGGGTGATGCGCTCGTAGGTGGCCCCCAGGACGAACTCGCCGGGGTGCAGGACGAAGGGCTCGTCGGCGCCGACGTCGACCAGGTGGGTGAGGCCCTCCTGGTCCGCGGCCGGGTCAATGACCGGGTAGCGGTGGTTGTCGAAGAGACGGAACCAGCGGTCCAGGCGCACGTCGATGGAGGCCGGCTGAATCATCTCAGGGTCGCAGGGGTCGAGGACGACCCGTCCGGCGTCGAGCTCGGTGCGGATATCGCGGTCGGAGAGCAGCACGGGCCCGATTGTGCCAGGTTGCCGAGGAGTGCAGGAACCACGTCTCCCGACGGCGCCAGTGACTTCCCCCGCGGACTTCCCCCGCACGGGTCCGGACGAGCCCCGGACGGACCAGGCCCGTCCTGCTCGCCCCTCAGCTGCTCAGCGGCAGACCGTCGGCATCAACGCCCCACGGCGGCTCGCCCGGCCGGGCCGTCAGGATGAGGATCCCCTCGACGAAGGCCCAGATCCATATTGGAAGGGCCAGGATTCCACAGCTGAGGAGCGAGCCCAGGAGCTGGATGAGGCCTTTGCCCGTGTAACCGAGGTAGAAGTTGTGGATCCCGAGGGTGCCGATGAGCAGCGCCAGGACACCGGCGGCCACCTTGGACTTGCCCGGGGCGGGACCGTAGCCCGGATAGGGGCCGTATCCGGGCGGCGGAGCATAGCCGGGACCGTAACCGGGCTGGGGCCCGTAGCCCGCCCGTGGGTCGTATCCAGGTTGCGCTCCGTAACCGGGCTGACCGGCGTTGGGCGGGTACTCAGCCCCCGGGTGCTCCCCCGCAGAGGATCCTGGGGGAAGCGCCGGTGCATCCGGCTGGAGGCCCGAGGCGGGATCGAAGGGATCTGTCGGATAGGTCATGTACTCACCGCATGCGTCGAGGTGTCCGGAGGAACATCTGCGATTCTAACGGCAGAGGCCATCGCCGGCAGGGCCTGTCCACGGTGAGGACGGCAGTGCGCCGGCGCTCCGCCGGCACCCCGCCGACACGTTAGGCGAACCTCCTGAGATCGATTTGCGCAGACGGCCGGAGTCTGGGTTAGACTTCCGCACGCACCTGGGACGCAGGTCCACCGGTGCCACGCGGGTGTAGTTCAATGGTAGAACTTCAGCTTCCCAAGCTGACAGCGCGGGTTCGATTCCCGTCACCCGCTCCAGCCCGAGGGCCCGGACCATCACGGTCCGGGCCCTCGTTGTCGTCTGTCGTCGGTCGCCCGCCACGTCAGGACAGGAGAGCCTCCAGGTTCACCTGGGCGCCGGCCAGGATGGCGGCGGGGTCGCCCGCGGCCAGCCCCGGCAGCTCGTTGTCGAGGTTGGCGATGACGTCGGAGACACCAGGGGCGGAGGGCACGGCCTGGGAGTACTCGACGCCGGCCAGGAAGGCGGCCTGGTCGGCGTGCTTGCCCTTCCAGGTCTCACCGGCGGAGCGGCCGGCGGGCACTGTCCCCGCAGCGCCGGCCAGGGCCACCTGCCGCTCGGCGCCGGTGAGGTACTCGACGAGCCGGATGGCGTCGGCCTTGTGCTTGGAGGCCTCGACCACTGCGTAGAAGGAGGGGAACTGCAGGGTCCCCTTGCCGCCACTGCCGGCCGGCAGCTCAACGACCGCGTAGGAGACGCCCGAGTAGACATCCGCCAGGGTCTTCACCAGGGCGTCCGTCTCCACCGCCATGGCGGCCTGCCCCTGACCGAAGGCATCCGCCGCCGACCCGGCGGGCAGGTCGGCGCCCCAACCGGCCGAGCCGGAGGACAGGAGGTTCTTGACCTCGGTCAGTCCCGCGACCGACCCCTCGGAGGAGGCCGTCGCCTGGGTGCCGTCGGCGCTGGTCAGCCCCCCGCCGCCCTGGACCATGAAGGCGCCGACGCGCGAGTAGGAGGCGTCCAGGGTCAGTCCGACGACGCCGTCGGAGGTGAGGGAGGCGGCCACCTGCTCGAGCTGCTCCCAGGTGGTCGGGTAGACCGACTCGCCCAGGCCCGCCGCCGACCACAGCGAGGTGTTGATGAACAGGGCGAGCGTGGAGACGTCCCTGGGCGCAGCGCTGATCCTCCCCTGCCTGGTGGCGCTCGTCACCAGGGCGGGGTGGGCGTCCTTCACGGCGGTCGAGCCCTGGTCCCAGGCGTGCAGGGAGCCGGCGTAGCTGGACAGCTGCGCCGGGTTGAGGACGACGACGTCAACGGTCGGGTCGGCGGTGATCCCGCGGGCCAGCTCCTGGGAGATGTCGGAGACGGTCTTGACGTCCACCTCCACCTTGGTCTCCTTGGTGAAGGCCTCCACCGCCTTGGACAGCTCCTCCGAGGCGGTCTCACCCGCGTCGGAGACGATGAGCGCCATCTTGCCCGCCTCGGTGGCCTCGTCCTGGGAATTCGACGAACAGGCGGCGAGCGTGGCCGAGACGGCCAGTCCCAGGGTGGTCAGGCCGAGGGTCCGACGGGTCAGCATCATGTGTTCTCCTTGAGGGAATCCCGGGGTGCCCGGGAGCGGGATGGTCCCCGGCCGCCGGCGGCGCGCAGGAAGGCGCGGCGATCGACGTCGGGTGGGGACGGCGGACGGGCCCGCGGGGCTCGGCGTCGCCAGGAGGAAGATTAGGCCATCTTGGAGCGCAGGTCGGCCCGGGCCGGCAGGAGGTCATGCGTCCGGCACCGGGCCCCGCCTCACAGAAGATCGCGCAGGGCCAGCACGACGACGCCGGTGGCCAGTGCGTCCACGAGGAACCAGGTCGCCAGCCACACCCCGGCGGGAAGGCCGGTCAGCTGGGCCAGCGTGCGATGGTCCTGCTGCGGATCACGCGAGACGGCGACGTCGCGCAAGGAGTCCCAGGCCCCGACGATGAGGGCCAGCCCGATCCCGGCCACGACGCCGTCGCGCCACGATCCTCCCCACCACCACAGCGAGCCGGTCAGGACCGCCACCAGCAGGACGAGGAGGACCGTGCGCACTGAGCGGGACATGACCAGCAGGACCGCCAGGATGGCCAGCCCGAGCAGCAGGACCGCGCTCGCCCAGCCGTGGAGCGCCAGAAGCACGACGACGGCGCCCAGGACCGCGGGCGCCGGGTAGCCGGCCCAGGAGGTGGCCACCCGGCCGGGGCCGGCGGGCTTGCCGGAGGTGACGGCGTGCCCGGACAGGTCCCGGCTGACGACGAAGCCGAGGAAGCGCCGCCCCACCATGAGGCCGACGGCGGCGTGCCCGGCCTCGTGGACGATCGTCACCAGGGTGCGGCCCCAGCGGCGAGCCGGGCCCCATGCCAGCACGATGAAGAGGATCGCCAGCGCCGGCCACAGCACGCCGGGATCCAGACCGACGACGTTCGAGGCGCGCGCCAGCAGGTCGTTCCAGGTATCAGTCCAGCTCAGGTTCACGGGCGGAAGTCTGCCAGGCGCACCTGTGCGCACGGCAGCCCACGGCGCACGCTGTCAGCCGACCGCGCTGTGACGAAGCGAACCGGGTCGGCCGACCCCCTCCACCGGCTCGGTGGCGTGGGGGCGGGCAATGGTCGGGACGGCGTGAGCCGGCTGGCGGGCCCCTACCGCCCGCAGCACGAAGGCGTCCAGGGAGTCCAGGTAGGCCCGGCGCCGCTCCGGGTCCGTGGGGGTCGGGCGCCCGCCCATAACGGTGGCGTGGATGAGGGGAATGACCTGCTCGGGCTCCTGGGCGGGGATGAGGCCCTGGTCCATGGCGTCGGTGAGGATCGAGGAGAGCATCTGGGCCAGGAGCGCGCCGTGGGCCCGCAGGCGACCGGCGGTGCCGCGGGAGACGGAGTTGGCCAGCGGCCCCGACGTCGGGAAGTGGAAGTGGCGGGCGATGAGGGCCTGCTGGCGCACGTAGATGCGCAGGCGGTCGATCGGGTCCTCCGTCCCGGCCAGCGCCCGGGAGAGCTCCTCGGCGTAGCGGCCGGCCTCGTGCTCCATGAAGGCCAGGAGGAGGTCCTCCTTGTCCGCGAAGTGGTTGTAGACGGCCGTGCGCCCCACACCCGCGTGGTTGGCGACGTCGGACAGGGTGATCTTGTCGAAGCTGCGCTGGCTCATGAGCTCGGAGAGCGCTTGGAACAGGGCCGTGCGCGTGCGCTCTCGATGCTCGGCCAGTGAGGAACCCAGGATCTTCGGCATGAGGTCACCCTAACCTACGAGATGACGGGGGCGATAGAAGTGTCAGGAAACCGGTGGACCTGGGTTTCTAATACGTCGTTGCTAACTCCCTCGCATGCGGCGGAGCCGAGCTACTATCTGGACAGTTGGCTCACTGTGGCCTCCGGCGGTCACAGTGTATTCGCAACAGCACATTGTCGATGGTGAGTGGACCACCGCTGCGAGGAAGGGGCGGGATCGATGGCGGATCTGCAGACCTGTGAGGCGACGACGGCGAAGATCAGGTCGGAGGTGGACAACTGCGTCAGCGAGGTCAACGCCTCGGGTGGGGACTCCGACGTTCGTTCCTCGACGACCGGCCTGACCGGTGCGGGACTGTCGGGCAAGGCCTCAACGGCGGCCGACGCGGTCTCCAAGGCGCGCACGACCTTCGTCAACCGGCTGACTAATCACTCCAACGGCATCTACAACGCCACCAACCAGCTCAATGCCGCAGACGGCGCCGCGGCCTGCACCCCCAAGAGCGGGCACAGCTGACCAGCACCACGCACCACCAGCCCCGCTTGACACAACTCTCTCTTTAGCGACCGACCATCCTTCACACGTCTGGAGAAGCTCTTGGTTACCTTTAACGACCTGCTGTCCTGGGACGGCACCGAGCTCTACGAGGCCGGCGACGCCCTGGTGGCCGCCTCACACAAGTACGAGCAGGTCAACGCCGACCTCAAAAAGGAGGGCCTGGGCGATGGCCTGTCCGGCCAGACCGCCGAGGCCGAGGCCAAGGCACGGCGGATCCTGGCCGACGACGCCGAGGACCTGTGGACCGGACTGAGCAGTGCCGGCAACGACCTCAAGGACGCATCAGGCACCGTCACGGAGATCAAAAACGCCGCCTACAACCTTCAGTGGAGCATACAACGCGACAACCTAACCATTGTCGGAGAGGCAGTGACAACATCACCCACCTACCAAGGACCTTACCCTCAAAACGAAGTCAACTCATACCAGGCCGAGCTCGACAATCTTATTGACCAAGGGAACGACACCGTCACCTTCATTGCTTCCGTGTTTGATAAGATCGCATCCTTGGATGACACCGCCAACGGTCCGAGCCCTGAGGTAGTCAACCACGGCGAGAGGCCCCCGAACCCGAAGTGGACACCCAGCCAGGTGAATGACTGGTGGACCTCGCTGACCGACGCGCAGCGGCAGAATATCATTGAGAAGCACCCCTCCTGGATCGGAAATCTCGACGGAATCCCCTCAAACGACCGACACGAGGCGAACATGGTGTGGCTCCCCATTATGGAGCACGAGATCGACCAGAAAGTTGCTGACTTTGAACCCAAGAAAACAGTAACGTGGCACTCCACCGCCGGTGGGTCTGGTTACTACACAGAGACACCTAACCCAGAGTACGAAGCGCTACTGAAGAGACAGCACGACATTCACGCACTATCAGCCATGTTCTTCGACGACAAGGGGGAGCGCAAGGACGCGAAGGGGCGAACGATCATGGTGCTGGACAATAGTGGTGACCACTTCCGAGCCGCAGTCGCCTCCGGAGATGTGGACAACGCCGATCACGTCGTCGTCCACACCCCCGGCATGACAACCACCGTGGAGAATGGGATCGCAAAGAATGGGCAGCAGGGTGGCTCCGTTGACGGAACCGAGACCATCATGAAAGAAAGCGGCCTGGAACAATCCACCGCCGGCAATGAAGACCAGGAAACCGTGGCGGGAGTGACCTGGCTAGGATACGACGCCCCCGGCTGGCAAGAGACCCTAAGCATGTCCGAGGGAACCGTACTCAACGACAACGAAGCCAAGAAAGCCGCTCCCGAACTGGCCGACTTCTACGAGGGCCTTCAAGCCACCCACCATGGAGACCCCCACATGGTTGCGTACGGACACTCGTACGGCTCGAACGTCACAGGAAATGCACTGGAACTGTCAGACGCACCAGACGACGTGGCGGTCGCCGGATCACCAGGCCCAGGCTCCGTCGACGCCTCTGAACTAGGAATGCTGCCCAACCACATGTATGCGGCCCAGGCTCCAGGCGATCCCGTCGCCTCTCAGTCCTGGTGGCTTCCAGGATTCGGAGAGGACCCCATCTCCTCCCCAGACTCAGACTACACAGAACTGGACACAAGCATGCACCGCGAAGCCGGACTGGGCCCATCCGGCGGCCACTCCATGTACACCAAGCCAGAGACAACATCCGCCCACAACCTAGGCGAGATCCTGCGAGGAGACAAGCCCATGGCCGGCATTAAACAAAGTTTCCTTCTGGGGTTGTGTTGTCGGGTGGTTTTGGGGGTATCGATATAGAATGTGTGTGTGGTTGTTGATGTGACTGCGGAGGAGCGGGATGTTCTTCTGGCGTGGAAGAAACGCGGTGACTCGTTCGTCCTGGTGCGTTTAAAGGCTGAGGCCATTTTGTATGCCTCTCGTGGTGTCGGCACGGGTGTTATCGCTGAGATGGTCGGCCGCAGCCGCAGGACGGTGAGCAACTGGCTGCGCCGCTGGCGGTGCTCCAGGTTGCACTCGGTTGTCACTGGGCACGCCGGCAACGAGAACGCCGCCAAGCTCACCCGCGCCCACAAGGAGCAGCTCAAGCGGATCCTGAGTAGGCCACCGGCCCAGAGCGGGATCAGGGCGGACTTCTGGGACGTACCGGCCCTGCGTGACGTGGTGCGGATCAAGTTCGGCGTGGAGTACGCCTCAGACTCCTCCTACCAGCTGCTCCTGCGCTTCGTGGGGATGAGCTTCAAGCTGCCCGACCCCTTCGACAAGCGCCGCGACGAGGCCGCCGTCACCGAGCGAATGGACCAGGTCCGTCAGGAGGTCGCCGACCTGCTGGCCCGGGGCTGGGAGGTCTACACCGTCGACGAGGTGCGCGTCGAGCACGAGGCCGTCACCCGGCGTATGTGGCTGCCCACCGGCCGTCGGACCAAGATCTATGTCGACCGAGAACGCTCGGCCCAGTCTTTCTTCGGCGCCCTGAGCCTGACCAGCAAGCAGGTGCGCGTCTACCCCATCGAGGGCAACCAGAACGCCGAGCAGGTCACCCTGGCCCTGGCCCGTCTGGTACGCGAGACGGCAAACGACAAGATCGCTGTTGTTCTTGACAACGCCGGCTTCCACCACGCCAAGGCGGTCACTGACCTGTATGAGCCCGGCCAGGCCCTGGAGCGCGTCAGGCCGATCTACCTACCTCCTTACGCGCCCGACCACAACCCAATAGAGCACGTCTGGAACACCGCCAAGAAGAACATCTCAAACATACAACGAGACAACCCCGAGGAAACCTACACCGCATTCACCAGCTACATCACCAGCCGCACCTTCGACTACGACTTCGAGCACCTACCCATCACACCAACCCAAGAAAAGCTTGATTAAAGACCGCCACAGTTACGTCGTTCCGAAAAAGTTCTAGCACCCACCTCACCCTGACCCCTCAGGGACAACCAAGTTCATTGAGCACCACAATGTGGCAGCCTTGCACGCAACACACCTGCACCGTATTCACGATTCGAACCGGCGTCGAACATGAGAAACGAAACTGACAACAGTTCCGACAAACAGTCCCCTCCCCCTCAAGACAAAACAACTGACAATGACCGACAACACGATGAGGCTTCCGACGATGCTCCCCCGGAGTCAGCACCCGCAGACCCTGCGGACCCTGCAGTCTCTGTAGACCCTGTAGAGCAGGCCCCGCCCACGCAGGGCTCCTCCCACGGGCCGGGGTGTTTCAAGATCGGCTGCGTGAGCATGGTCGTCCTCCTGGTACTCCTCGGCGCATTCCTCTACTGGGTGGCAGCCGGCCTGGACCCGCGCCTGGGCCCCGGCAACGCCGGCGCCCAGGACGTCGCCAAGGCCGCCGTCAAGCACCTCTCCAGCAACTCACACATCCAGTCAGCACGGACCACGTACGCAGGAGCCGACTCCGGCACCGGCTCAGTCGCCGAGGTCGAGGCCCACATCAAGACCGACACCACCGTGGACAACCTCGCCGACATACTGCCCTCAACCTGCCGCACCGCCCAGAAACACAGCATATGGGGCGCCATCACCGTCGGAATCACCTTCACCGGCAACCTTCAGGGCACCGACATCAACACCTACTTCAGCTGCCGCGACTCAGACGGATCAGGCGGCTCAGACACCACCCTGAGCGACAAGGTCCGTCGCGACCTGGCCCTCGCAGGCCAGGCCAGCACGATCACACGCGAAGGCGAGAACTCAGCACTGCAGGCCGACTACGGGCAGGTCACCACCACCCCCACCACCCTCACACAACCAGGCACCCCCAACTCCTCCAGGACCTTCACCCTCAACGGCTGGAAAGTCACCTCCACCAGCAACAAAGAGGGACAGTTCCCCAACACCGTCGCCTTCGAACAGGTCATCGCCGCCGCCAGCCAGGCCAGCACCACCGGCACCATCGACCTCGACAACGACACCCTGTCAGTCACCGGCCTGGTCACCGACGACACCAAGAGCCTGACCCCCGAGACCGCTGCCCCCGTCGTCCACGCCGTCGCAGACTGCCACGCCGCAAACCTGACCACACTCCAGCTCAACGACAAAGTACAACGAGGCCTCTCCAGCGACAACGACCGCTGGCTGTCCTTCACCTGCAACAACGGCACCTGGACTCCCAAGCACGAGAGCAGCAGAGGTCAGGACGAGGCCGCCATTCTCCAAAAAGCCACCGAGCTCTAGACGACCACCAACCGGGCAGCACCTGCGCCGTCACGACGATCAGCCACCCCAAGACGACAGGTCAAGCAGCCAGAAAGGGAGCAGCCAGTGCCCGACGAACGCACCGAACCCGACCAGGACCATCATTCCGTACCCTCGGATCAGGGCAACTCAGCATCAGCAGGTGAGGCCGGTGACGGCAGCCGTTGGAAGGCCGAGCTTGGAGACGATCACACTACCGATACCTGCCCCCGCAGCGAGTCCAGCCATGAGCAGGAGGGCGGCAACCAGGAGAGTCTTGCTGACGAGCCGAAATTTCAATCCAGCACGATCTCCGATGCTCAGGCATCACCTACTGAGGAGCCCTCAAAGTTGCCCCGTAAGTCACCAGACCGTCTCTTCAGAGGGTGCCTGGTGGTGATTATTGCGGTGATCGTGGGAATGGTGGGTATCTGGATGGCGTTCGTCCGGATCGATGCGAGTCTGCACCCTCAAGCCGGACCGGCAGATCGTGCTCACGCCCGCAGGATCGCCCAGGCCGCGGCCGACCACCTCAGCCACAGCCCACTCGTCACCTCAACACCCTCCGCGTCATCCGAGGCCTCCACTCCGTCGGATATCTCAGCTCGCGTGACTATCAGCCTCAAAGACGGCACCACCGCCCAGCAGGCCGCTGACCTGCTGGCCTCCACCCACGAGGCAGCCCTCCACACCAGGGGCGGCGTCCAGAAGATCACGCTCACCGTGTCCATGTCATGGACCCTGGAAGACACCAGCATCGCAGCCGACTTCGACGCCAGCCGCGCCACCACCGACATCGTCTCCAGCACCACACGCGCCCTGACCCCAGTCGGCGAGGCCAAGACCATCAGGCGAGGAGGATCCTCCGCTCTGGAGATCGACTACGGAGAAGTCGGAGCTCCTCCGACCTCACTGACCAGCCCCTCCGGTTCACGCACACGGAAGCTCTTCACCATGGCCGACTGGCAGGTGACATCCACCAGCAACGAGGACGGGCAGTTCGCCGCCCCACCCATCGAGCAGGTCATCACTGCGAGCAGTCAGACCAGCGCCACCGGCTCGATCGAGCTCGAGGCAACCCCAGGCTCCATGTCGGTTACCGGCGTGGCCACAGACGATGGCGGCCTGACTGCCGACGCCGCAGCGCCCGTCGTGCACGCCGTCGCCGACTGCCACGCCGCAGGACTGTCCGAGCTCAACCTCAACACAACAGCCAGCTACGACGACCCCTGGCGAACTCTCGTATGCAAGGGCGGAACCTGGGCCCCCAAGGACGACGGCAGAATAGGACAGCAGGAAGCCGACATCCTCCAGAAAGCCGCCCAACTGTAAGAACTCACTTCCCGGCCCACCTATGTATCGGGGTCGTCGAGGACACGTGGAAGACGCATCAGAAAACCAGCAGATCGAGATCGATGCGTCTGATGACGGCAGAGCTCCAGGGCTGGGGACACCGCCGAAGCGCTTGCCCGCCTTGACGTCATCAGCGGCCCAGCGCGGCCACGAGCGCGTCGATGATCGGCAGGTCCGCCTCCAGCCACGCCAGCTGGCGCAGCCGATCGGGCGGGTCCAGGCTCACCCACTCCAGCCTCTGGTGGTCGGCACCGGCCCGCCCCCGGTCCCCGAGCCGGGCCGGCTCGGCCAGCCACACCCGCATCCGGAATCCGTGCATGGCCGGCCAGGCCGGGGCCTCGTCACCCGGAGCGCCACCGGGCGGGGCGGGAACCGCCAGGTCACCGGGGGCCACGAGCTCTGATCCGAGCCGCACCCGCAGGCCGATCTCCTCGTCCAGCTCGCGGGCCAGGGCCTGCCGGGGAGTCTCCGCCGGCTCGACCTTGCCCCCGGGCAGCTCGTACTGCCCCGCGTGCTCGGGCGGGTAGGAGCGGGCCGCGCACAGCAGCGTCGTCGGGTGCTCCAACCGGTCCAGTACCGCGGCCGCCACCACGAGCCGGGAGGGGCCCGCCGTATCGGATCCGCTCACCAGGGCTTCCCCCCGCTGTCCCCACCGGGTTTCTCACTGGACCCCGCACCGCCGTTGTTGCGGTCGCGCAGACGCTGGGCCCGGTCATCGGCCGGGGTCGGGGAGCTGGAGGGGGTCTCACCCGGGGAGCTCGAGGCCGACGACGACGGGTCCGAGCTGGGGGACTCCGAGGGCTCTGAGCTGGGCGTAGTCGACGGGTCCGAGCTAGGCGTCGAGCTCGGGTCGCTACTGGAGCTGGCCGAGGGGTCAGAACTGGGGGACGAGGAGGGGTCGGAGCTGGGCGTGGCCGAGGGGTCAGAGCTGGGCGTCGCCGAGGGGTCCTGCTCGGGCGGGGGCGGCACCTCGCAGGTGTCGGCGGCCTTCTTGGCGGCCTCGGTGTGCTCGGTCGCCGACGTGGTGTTGCCGCTCTCCTGTGCCTGGGCGGCCAGCGAGAGGTGCGCGACGTACAGGTTGGTGCGCACCATGCACTCCGGGGAACCGGCCTGCTTCGCCTTCGTCTGGGGGTCGCTCTTGGCCTTCGGAGCCTTGGCGAGCGCCTTGTTGAGGGTCGAGACCGCGGAGGTCGGATCCTGCGCGGCGAGCTGGCCGGTCCCCAGGTTGAAGTAGACGCGCCACTGCTCCAGCCAGGGATTGATCCGAGCCACCGTGCGGTAGCGGGACAGCGCCGTGTCGTAGTGCCCGGCGGCCACCGCACGGTTGCCGGACAGGGAGATGAGGAAGATCGACCCGAGCCACAGGGAGATGATCGTGGCCAGCACGGCGGGCACCCCGCCGATCTTGAGGAGACGACGACGTCGACGCAGGCGGGCCTCGCGCCGTCGGGGGTCCTCGGGGGCTGAGGGGTCCTGGGCTGAGGCTCCGTCAGAGGCGTCGGCCTCCTGCAGGTAGTCGAGCGTCTCATCCGCGGGAGCGCCGGCGGGTCCCGGCCCGTTGCTCCCCGGTCCGAGGCCGCCGTGACCGAGGCCCTCGCCAGGGGTGTTTCCCATCGTCATCATCTCCCCCTTCCCATGAGAAGACGCAGGCGACGGTCGGCTCGCATGAGGTCGATGATCTCCCACAGCAGCAGGCCGAAGGCGATGATTCCCAGGGGCCAGGTCAGGTAGACCCGGGCGTTGGTCTTGGTCCGCCCGTCGGAGGTGACGGCCTCGATGTCCAGGTTGGTGAACGCGCTCGTCGGGTCGTCGCCCGACCCGCCGGTGCGGTGGTAGTAGGGCAGCCCCATGTCCTTGGCCACGGTCTGGAGCTCGTTCTCGTCGATCTTCGACACGCCCGGCTGCCCGCCCTCCCCGTCGGCGATGTAGTCGGACTGGGTGTGCTCGCCGGTGGCGGCCGAGCCGTCGTAGCTGCGCATCTGCCCGCCCTCCGCGGTTCCGTAGCCCAGTACCGCGCCGCCGTCGACGAGGCCGGCCAGCGACTGCCAGGAGATGCCTGCGCTGTCGGCCGCCTGGGCGCCACGGCCGTCATCGGTGGCCTCGCCGTCGGAGAAGATGTAGACGAGGCGGATGTCCTTGGGGTCGGACTGCTGGGACTGGACCAGGGACTGGCCCAGCAGCGGCAGCGCCACCTCCAGCGAGGAGCCGGTGGCGTGGTTCGTCACCTCCTGCTTGAACGAGCCGATCCAGGAGTCGACGGCGTTGGTGTCGTGGGTCAGCGGCAGCTCTGTGGCCGCGGTGTTGTCCAGGGCGATGATGGAGAACCGGGAGTCCGGGAAGGCGTCCCGGACGGCGCGCATGTCGGAGCGCACGCCGTCGAGCCTGGTGGAGGCCGCCTGGTCGACGCCGTCAGGCCCCTTGCCCTGGTAGTCCTCGGCGGCCATGGACCCGGTGCGGTCCACCACCATGTAGATCTCCACGTTGGAGACGCTGATGGCCTCGGTGCCGCGGATCGCCGGCCCCGCCATCGCCAGCACGGTGACGACGACGATGGCCAGGCGCCGCCACCAGGCCTGGCGGGCGGCCGGTTCGGCATCGTCGCGGTTCAGCCGACGGCGGGAGACGACGAGCAGGGCCGTCAGGGCACCGGCCACGAGGAGGACGAGGATCCACCAGGTGACCGGGATGAACGCGAAGTCTCCGATGATGGGAACTGGTCTCATGCTCGCCTCCAGGTGGTCAGCCCCAGATAGCCCAGAAGCACCAGAGAGAGGGTGATGACGAGCCTCTGGGGGATGTCGGTGCGACGAGTCTGCTTGCGGCCTCCCAGTGCGCTGACCTCGGTCTTCTCCAGCTGCTTGACGATATCGCCGCCGGTCCCCGAGTCCTCGACGTCATAGAAGCGGCCCCGTCCCGGTCCCTCGGTGACGGTCTTGAGCTCCTCGCGGGAGGCCTCGGGGCTCTGGTCGAGCTCGTACTGGTGGGACTGCTCGTCGTCGGCGCCGTAGATGGAGAACAGGCGGATCTTGCGCTCGGCCAGGAGATTGACGGCGTCGGGCAGCGAGTAGATCTGCTCGTTGTCGGGGTCGATGACCTGGTTGTCGGTGGCCAGGATGATGGAGCGGGAGCGCTCCAGGCCCTGGTTGTCGAAGGCCTGCGCGCAGGAGGCGAGCCCGTCACCGGCGAGGGAGGAGCCGTTGACGCTCTGGTTCTGGGTCCCGCTGAAGGTCTCGCTGTACCTGAGGGCCTGCTTGTAGGTCGGGTTGTCCGGGTCGATGTCCAGCACGTCGCTCAGGTCGTCCATCTGCTGCCGCAGCAGCTCGTAGTCGTCCGTGAGCGGGACGATGGTCTGGGCGGCGGAGTTCCAGGCCACGAGCCCCACGCGCTCGCCGTCGAAGTCCTCCAGGATGTCGGCGAAGGTGGTCAGGACGGAGGAGTCGATCTTCACCATCGACGTCGATACGTCCAGGCACAGGACGATGTCCCGGTTGGCCAGGGCGTCGGAGCGCTCGGTGACGCGCACGGGGCGCCCAGCGATGGCCGAGGCACTCAGCAGGCACACGGCCAGCAGAACCGCCAGGAGCGCGTGCAACCGGCGCTGGAACCGGATACGGGAGCGCACCGCGGGAAGCTGGAACAGGCTCGCCGAGTTCGCCAGGCGCCGCGGGAGCCCCCCGGCGTCCTGGACCTCCTGATGCCTCCAGGGCAGTCTCAGGGGCTTGCGGGACGTGGGGTCGGACAGTCCGTTGGAGCGGCGATCGCGGACGAGGACCGCGATGACCGCCACCACGGCTAGAGCGACAAGGATGCCGAACAGCCAGGGCATCACCATCGGGTGACCACCTCCCGTGCGTGGTTCAGGGCCTCTTCGGCGGCGGACTCCGGCTCACGGTCGAAGGAGGGCTGCTCCCACACGGCGAGCAGCTCGCCGACATGACCCAGCGGATTGGTGTCGAGGGGGTGACCCGCCTCGCGCACGCTGCGCCGGCGCTCCTCCACCGAGCTCGGCCCGGCGGTGTCCGCCATGTCGAGGATCTCCGAGACCGTGGCGGTGGTGATCTCCTCACCACTGCGGGCCTCGGCGAAGCCGCGCAGCAGGGCCGCCAGCTCCAGGTGCAGATCGCGCAGGTCCAGCTCGTCGCCGTTCCAGCGCTGGGCGATCTCGGTGAGACGATCGCCCCACTGACGGCGCTCACGCGGCGCCATGGGGATGTCTCCGACCTCCCGGGAGGTGTCTCTGCGGGTCACCAGGAAGGTGCGCAGCAGCCAGGCGCTCACCAGGAGGATCCCGACGATCATCACGATGACCATCCATATCGGCATGAGGACCGGGGGCATGATCTGCACTGGTCACCGCCTCCCTCGGGCCACGGCGGCGCGCTCGCGCTGGAGGAGCTCGGCGATGGAGTCGATGAGGGTCTCCTCGGAGGAGACGACGCCGTACTCCACGTGCCGGGCCTCGAGCACCTGCTCGACGGCGGATCGCCACTGCTCACGCACCACGGCCGCCTGGGCGGCCAGGTAGGTGTCGGCGCGCAGGAAGGCCGGGATCTCGAAGGGCAGGTCGATGTCCCGCCCACGGCCGCCGTCGGGGCGCAGCGGATCGTCGTCCTCGATCTGCACGACGATCACCTCGTGCTGGATCGACAGGCGCCGCAGCCAGGTCGCGGCGTCGGGACCGGGGTGGGCGGTGTCGGTGATGAGAACCACCAGGCTGCGACGGCGGTGCCAGGTGCTCACCCGTTCCATGAGGCGCGGCAGGCTGGAGGGGGGCGCCCCGGGGGCCAGCTCGAAGACGCCGTCGGGCGCTCCTTCGACAGGCACGTCGAGGTCCTCGTAGGTGCGGGCCAGCAGGGTCAGCAGGGTCTCCACGTGCTTGGCCCCCGAGCGCGCCGGACGTGAGATCGTCCGGCCGGCGTCCCCGGCCACGAGCGCCACCGAGTCGCCCCGCATTCGAGCCAGGTAGGCGAAGACCTCGGCGACCCCGAGGGCCAGGTCGCGCTTGTCCTCCCCGGAGGGGGCCGTTGCCGCCATGGTCCGGCCGGTGTCCACGGCCAGGACCATCGACATCATGGACTCGCGCTGGTAGCGCTTGATGACCGGCTGGCCCAGACGGGCCGAGGACTTCCAGTCGATGTCGGAGATGTCGTCCCCGGGCCGGTAGAAGGACATGTCGTCGAAGTCCTGCCCGCGCCCGACGAAGACCGACTTGTGGCGCCCGTCGAGCAGCCCGGTGGCCCGTCGCAGGGTCGGCAGGCTCAGGGCCGCGCGCAGGCGCTCGATCCGCGCGCCGCGCCGCCCGCCGCCGGGGTCGGCCTCGGGTGCTCCGAGAGCGTCAGGTGCCTCCATGCTCATCGCTCAGCTGGTCCCCACCGGCTCAGGGTGTGGGGACGGCGGCGAAGATGGCGTCGATGATCGCCTCGGGGGCGACGCCGTCGGCCAGGGCGTCGTAGGTGAGCACCAGCCGGTGGCGCAGCACCCCGTGACGCAGCAGGCGGACGTCGTCGGGGATGACGTAGGTGCGCCCCTCCTGCAGGGCGACGGCCTGGGCCACCTTCATCAGCGCGATGCCGCCGCGCGGGGACGCGCCCACGCGCACCTGCCGGTCCAGACCGGGCACGGGCCGGGGCCCTCCGCAGCGGGAGGTGTTGATGAGGGCGACGATGTACTGCTTGATGACGGGGTCGACGTAGACCCGCTCGGCGGCCCGCTGGAGCCACTCGACGTCGTCAGTGGAGATGGGCCGTCCGCTCACGGGCTTGTCGAAGGCGCCGTTGGAGATCCGGTCCAGGACATCGGCCTCCTCCGAGGGCCGCGGGTAGGTGAGCACCTCCTTCATGAGGAAGCGGTCCATCTGCGCCTCCGGCAGGACGTAGGTGCCCTCCTCCTCGATGGGGTTCTGGGTGGCCAGGACCATGAAGGGGTGCGGCAGCGGGTAGACGACGCCGCCGATGGAGGTCTGACGCTCCTGCATGGCCTCGAGCATGGCCGACTGGGTCTTGGCGCTGGACCGGTTGATCTCGTCGAGCAGGACGATGTTGGCGTGAACCGGCCCCAGCTGGGTGGTCATCTCACCGGTGGAGGAGTTGAGGATCTGGGTGCCCACGATGTCGTTGGGCATGAGGTCGGGAGTGCACTGAATGCGCCGGAAGGAGCCGGAGACGGCGGAGGCCAGCGTCTGGGCTGCGGTGGTCTTGGCCAGGCCGGGCACCGACTCCAGCAGGATGTGGCCACTGGACATCAGCGAGGTGACCAGCGCGGTGCGCAGCTGCTCCTGGCCGACGACCCGCTGGGAGAAGATGTCCGCAACGGACTTCAGCAGTGCTCCGGCGCGCTCCACGTCGGCGTCCCCGGCACCCCGGCGGCTGGAGGCGGCACGGGCCTCACGGCGCAGCGTCTCACGGGAGGGCAGGGGGCCGGTGGTGGCCTTCTCCTCGGCCGGGGCCGCAGGACCGGAGGGGTAACCGGGAACCGTCGTCCTGGACGATGACGGCGCTGAGGGGGACGCGTGAGCCCCGGAGGTCTGTGGTGCCCCCGCAGGCGGGAAGGCAGGAGGCTGCTGGGGCACGGCCGAACCGCCCTGCCCCAAGGAGGACATGGTTGGCTGAGCGGTCCGCCGAGAAGCCGGCTGCCCGCTGGGCTGAGCAGCCGGTTGACCAATGGGCTGCCCTGTCGGCTGACCAGCCGACCGGCCAGTCGACTGACCGCTGCCCCAGCCGCCCGACTGACTGCCGGGTTGGGCACGGTGCTCGGGCTGCATGCTCATGGTTCTCCTTGCTCGGTTCTGATGGGATTCCGCGCTCTGCGTGCTGACGCATGGATAGGCAACGCATTGGCAGGCTATACGAGGCAGCGCCTGCTGGGGCGTCCAAGGAGGGCAGTCCTCCCCACAGGACTGGCGCAGTCATACCTTTCGCTGCAATGACGTCACTTCAGAGAAAATGTGAGACGAATCGTGATCGGGCCGGCAGCCCCCGACCTCACAGCTGGCCGAGGTTCACCTGGTTTCCGGCCAGGCTCATCCGGATCCCGTCGTCGGTGACGATCGCGCTGGTCGGGTGCAGCCCCTGAGGCAGGGACTCGGCCGGAATCGTGATCTCCGGGGAGTCCAGCCCGACATAGCTGAGCAGGCTGTCGTCCCCGGTGCCGACGTCGACCCCGGCCTGCTCCCCTCCCATGCGGGTGGAGGTGACGGTCAGGACCAGGTTGCCGTCGGCCCCCACCGACGGAACGATCTCCGCGTCCCCGCTCATGCCGAGCAGGGACGCAGAGGCCTGGATGGCTCCAGGATCCTCAGCGCTGGTCCCGGTCCGCTTGGCCTTGAGCGTCATGCCCTGCATCTTCGGATGAGACCGGGCGGCGAGCGCGGCCACCTGCCGCCAGCTGATCGTTCCCGACGCTGTCACCGTATCGGTCGGGTAGGGCGAACGCAGGCTGATACGGCTGAGGTCGACGTCGACGTCGCTGAGCGTGACCGTGCCCCCGCCCTCTCCCCTGGAGGTGATCTCCAGGCTGTCGGAGTCCACCGTCAGGCTGTCCAGCGAGCCGCCGACGAGCTGGCGCAGAACGATCCCCTTGGTGGCGATTTTCGCGTCCGAGCTGAGCCCGGGCAGGGCGGAACGCACCGCGGCATCGACCTGTCCGCGTACGAGGTACTCCGCCCCGACGGCCCCGGCCGTCACGACGACGACGAGCACCAGGAGCATCACCACCCAGCGCCGCCCCCGGCGACGCGAGGGACGGCGTCGGCCGCCTTCCGCGGAATCGCCCTCCTCGACGTCGCCCTCCAGGACCTCCTCGAAGAACGACTCCCGGGACATGCTCGCCTCAGTCACGGTCCCCGACGGCCTCTCGGGCAGATCGGCGTCACCCCGGTCACGCACCACGCCTCGCGCCACGTCATCTCCTCGGCGCCGCGGACGAGCTCTGGGCGACTGGAGCGGTGGTCACCGAGCGCTCGGCCGTCTGGTCGGCCGCCGCCTGGTTGGCGGCCTGCTCCTCATCCAGCATGTAGAGGTCCTCGGCCGTGACCATGAGGGTGGACACGGCGTGCTCCACCAGGGCGGTGCGCCGGTTGGAGGCCGCTCCCGCGACGCGGCCGCCACGCAGCCCGCGTACCCCCACCCGGTCGAGCTTCTCGCAGACATTGTCGAGCTTGCGGTTGAACTTGGTCAGCGGCCATCCCAGGCGCGACGCGGCCGCCGCGGAGGAGGGGATCTCGGCGGCACCCGTACCGGCCCGCTTGAGTACCGGCTCGGACAGCGCCAGGACGAGCAGCAGCTGGGAGCGGGTCATCGGGGTCACCCCGATGGTGGTCTGCCCCGAGGACTGGCGCACGCCGTCGATCCCGGAGAAGTGGTCCTCCCCGGAGGTGACGAGGTTGATCTCGTAGGTGGTGGGTCCGGCGGAGAAGGTGAGGATGACCCGGGGGAAGACCAGGGGGATCCGGGCTCCGGGGGCCAGGCGGGACTGGACCAGCCCCTCGCCGTCGGTCAGCGTGGCCGACAGCCGGCTCCCCTCGTTGGCGATCCACCAGAGCTTCTCGGAGAAGGCGAAGACCAGGAAGCGGCGGTGGAGGTAGGGGTTGTCGTCGATGTCCAGGTCGCCGCCTCGGCCGATGACGAAGGTGTCGGTGGAAGCGACCCGGTAGATCTCGCCGGAGAAGTCCAGGACGAGCTCGTCGGGCTGCTCGGGATTGACCTCCGGCATCTCCGTCCAGGTCAGGTCACTCATTAGTTCTCCTTCCACAGTTCCAGTCTCGTTCCGGAGCGGTCAGCAACGGAGCGACGGGGCCGCAGTAGCAAGCACCGAGCCGCCTGGTGCTGTCTGATGTTGTCTGACGTTGCGACGAGGTGGTGCCGACGCCTGTGACAAGTCTTGCCGAGAACCCGGTTCCGCACCGGCGAAGCATCATCGGCAGAATATGACCTCACCCACTTCGGGGCCGCAGCCATGCCGGCGGATCAATACGAAGCGTCACGCCGTCGCCGATATCCATCAGGTCCCCCATGAAGACCGGCGTCAGTATCCCCGAGCCCAGCAGGACGGGCGTCGCACCGGGGCGCGCCAGCACCGTGCCGTTGGAGGAGCCGAGGTCCTGAACCAGGATGCTCCACCCCGAGGTGGTGAGCATGAGGTGGGAGCGCGAGACCATGTGCTGCGGGCTGGGCACCGCCACCAGGGCCACGATGTGCGGATCACCCCCGCGCTGCAGCTGGGGAGCCCGTCCCACGACGACGTCACCGGCGACCTCGACGGCGGCCCCCGTCGACAGGGTCAGCGTGGCCAGCGCCGGTCGGCGCACGTAGGAGAACACGCCCGCCAGGGGCTGGGAGCAGGTCAGGCAGTCCCGGATCTCGGGCGGGTTGGCGTGCCCCTGGGGGCAGATCGACGCCCGTACCGGCGGCGCCGCGATGAGAGCGGCCTCGGAGGCGGAGACGACCTCGGTGTTGGGCAGCGCCTCCAAGGGCTGGGGGGCCCGGACCGGCTGGGGCTGCTTGCTCTTGGAGTTGTCCGGCGCGGTGGGGGTGTCGGCCGTCGGCCGGCTTCCCGAGCTCGCCGAGGGTGCCGACGGGGCCCGGTGGGCACCTCGAGGTCGACGCCCCGATCCGGGCTCGGGCTCGGGGTAGTCCGGGAACGTGTCGATGCCATCAGTGTCGGTGTCGGAGTCGTCGGCCCCAGTGTCCTCCCGGCCCTCGCCCACGGGCTCAGGGGAGTCGTCGGGGTCCTCCCAGACGCCCGTCTCCGGTATCTCGGGAGAGGACTCGGCCAGGCTCGGCGCCGCGGACTCCGAGGCGGGCTCCGAGACGGGCTCGGCGACAGGGGCCGACTCGTCCTCCTCCTGGCTCGGTCCTCCGCTCGCCTCCGTGCTGCGCCCGCCGATGAGATCCGCAGTACCCGCGACGGACACGACGCCGGCAGCACTGCCAGCACTGTCAGCACTGCCGACGCTATTGCCGACGCTGTCGGCGTTGCCGGCGCCATCAGCACCGGCAGTGTCGGCGGCGTCCTCAGTGCCCGGGAGCGTCAGGGAGGCGTCCCGATCATGCGGCAGCTCCGTCACCAGGGCGACCGGCCTGAGCAGCGTGGTCTCGTCGCCGGGCTCCCCCGGGACGACCTCGGCGGCGTCGAAGGCCTCCTCGGCCGCGACGGGTCGCAGCCCGGGTCGCCGGGCCGTCGTCGATGCCGTTGTCAGAGCCTCGCCCGCCGCCGTGGCCGGCGCGGTCGGCGCCGTCGGCCCCACCCTGGGCAGGTGGGTACCGCCCAGGGCCTCAAGGACCCGCAGTCCCGCCTCGACGGAGACGGTACGCGAGGCGGCCACGGCGGCCGGGCCGATCACGGCCACGCCGTCAACGCCGTCGGCCCGCAGAGAGCCGTCCGAGAGCCGCGTCAGCCCCTCGGGCAGCGGAACGCGCTCGCCTGGCAGAGGTGATGCGGTCACTGCGCCTCCTGGGTCGAGGTGCCGCCGAGGACGGACGCCGGGGCGGAGGCCGGGACCTCGATGGAGTCCACGACGACGGCCGTGGTGTTGTCGTGACCGCCCCCCTCCAAGGAGGCCGCCACCAGGAGCTCGGCCGTGCGCTGCGCCGTGTAGCCGGCGGCCAGCACGGTGGCGATGGCCTCGTCGTCGAGCTCGTCGCTCAGGCCGTCGGAGCAGATGAGCAGCCGATCTCCGGCGGCGACCGGGACGCTGTAGAGATCGGGGACCGCGGAGTCGGCGATGCCCCCTCCCAGCGCGCGGGTGACGACATTGCGGCGAGGGTCGCGCCGCGCCTGCTCGGGGGTGATCTCCCCGGTCTCGACCAGGATCTGGACCCGGGAGTGGTCCCGGGTGACCTGGGAGAGCATGTCGTCGCGCAGCAGGTAGACCCGGGCGTCCCCGATGTTGAAGATG
Organism: Actinomyces viscosus; assembly: GCF_900637975.1. Taxonomy (NCBI): domain Bacteria; kingdom Bacillati; phylum Actinomycetota; class Actinomycetes; order Actinomycetales; family Actinomycetaceae; genus Actinomyces; species Actinomyces viscosus. Next base: position 2,200,658 of record NZ_LR134477.1, read on the forward strand.
ATCCAGGTCGGCCGGGTGACCCCCTGCTCGTCCTCCATCCAGGCCAGGACGACGCCGGCGATCGTGGCGCCGGGCAGGTAGGCGGCGTGGGACGGGATGGAGACGATCGCCTCCTGGGCGGCCATCACCGCACGGACGACCGTCTCCACGTCGGTAACGCTCGTCCCGGCCAGTGAGTAGAGGGAGTCGAGGGCGACCTGCGTGGCCATCCGGCCGGCGGCGTGCCCGCCCATGCCGTCGACGACGACGAAGGCCGGGGCGATGGCGAGGTAGCCGTCCTCGTTGATCGTGCGCAGGCGCCCCACGTCAGTGGCCGCGCCGACAACGACCTCGGAGGGCCCGGCGCCGTCTGCGCCGCGGATCACGAGGGCCTCGGCGTCAGCACGAACGTGCTCGGTCATCGTCTCCCTTTCACCTGCGTTGCTTGCACTCCCCTAGTAAACCCCAGCACCCGTTCCGGAACCACCGCACCACGGCAGAGATTTCACCATACGGGAGCCTGAACCGCGCCGAAGGCGAACAGCGGCGTCGTCCCCGCCCTGCTCCCGGCCCCTCGTCCTGCACCGCTTGTCACGGGTTGTCACGGTCGGCCGTGACCCGTCAGGCAGTCAGCACCGCAGGCTCCTCAGGTAGTCTTTCTGCGCGGCCGGTTCTCCGGCCCATGCGCCACCAGCGCGGTACCGCGTTCCCTGACTCGGCACCGCAGGTGGTCCCGACACCCTATCCACGACGGAGCCAGGTGCCGGTCACAACCTGGACCGACGCAATTTTCCCGACCCTCGAAGGACCCAGCATGTCTCAGGCCAAGGACGAGCTTGTCGCACGCGCGCAAGATCCCAACGCAGAGCTGGAGACCCTCCACCAGCTGGCACAGAACTACCCCGGCCTGCGCCCCTACATCGCCGCCAACCCGCGGACCTATCCCGCCCTCCTGGAATGGCTGGGCACCCTGGGCGACCCCGCGGTCGACGCCGCCCTGGCCTCCCGCAGCGGGCAGAACCAGTCGGCCCAGTCACCTCAGGGCGAGCCCCACCTGGCGGTCGTCTCACCCCCCGGCGCCCAGCCGGCGTCGCCGTCGGCCAGGTCCTCGGAGGCTCCGACTCAGGTGACCCTGCCCCGCTCGCTCCAGCCCGGCAGCGCCTCCTCCGGCGTCTCAGGGGCCTCCGGAACCTCTGCGATCTCCGCAACCAGCTCGAGGAGCGCCGCGAGCGCGTCCAGCGCCTTCAGCGCGGCCGGCGCCAACACCCAGGTCGACCGCTTCCGGGCCTCCGGCGACCCGACCGTCTCCGACCCCACCTTCCACCCCACCCAGGCCATTCCCTCCCAGTCACCGGCCAGACCGGTCCAGCCTGCCCTGCAGCAGACCTTCCAGCAGTCGGCGAACGTCTCCCAGGCGCAGAGCCCGGTCATTCCCTCCGCCGCGCAGGCCTCCGCCACGACCGAGAGCAGCGCCGGCGTCTTCGGTGTCGGCACCGAGGACGACGACTCCTCAGCCCCCTCCTCCTTCCTGACGTCCAACCGCATCCTGCTGATCCTGGGCGTCATGGTGATCATCATCCTGGTTTTCCTGGCGTCCTGGTACCTCTCCGGAGGTGACGGCAACAGCTCGGCGACCGGATCGGACACCCAGGCCACGACCCAGAGCAGTCAGGGGGCCGGTGCCGCCCCGAGTGCCGCGTCGTCGGCCTCCCCCAAGGCCTCGGCCACCGCGAGCACCTCGGCGACGCCCACCCTCAAGGCGCCCGCTCCCAACGGGGCTCAGGAGATGTCCGCCTTCAACGCACCCAGCGGCAACATCACCTGCACGCTGGGTGACAACGAGGTGACCTGCACCATCAACGAGCACGCGGCGACCTCCGCCTGCCCCGCCTCACGGCCTCTGACGGTCAAGATCGGCACCAACGGGCAGTCCACCCAGTCCTGCGGATCGACCTTCACCCCCAGCGGCAGCAGCCTCAACTACAACTACTCGGCCAAGAACTCCAGCTTCGCCTGCACCTCGACCGAGAACGGCATGCAGTGCTGGAGCCAGGTCAGCGGTGAGGGCTTCACCCTCAGTCGCGAGGGGGTCGAGTCCACCACCCACGGCCGCTGAGCGGTCTCGTCCGGGCCGGTCCCTTGACCGGTCCGGGCCGGTCCGGCCGCCAGCAGGCACCCACGCTCTCCCGGCAGCTCCTGACATGTCCTGACATGGCCACCTCCTACAACACGATCCTCTCTCGCCCCGGCGCGCGCTCCTTCACGACCGCCGGTCTCATCGCCCGGTTCCCCATGTCGATGGTGGGGATCTCGACGATCCTCGCCGTCGAGGAGCTCTACGGCTCCTACACGGCCGCCGGTCTGGTCAGCGCCGCGAACTTCGTGGCGATGGCGGTCGGGGCCCCGGTCCTGGCCCGGTGCGTCGACCGCTACGGCCAGTCGCGCGTCATGATGCCGGCGATCGTGGTGTCGTCGGTGAGTCTGGCGGGGCTGGTCGCCGCCGCCTCCGCGCGCATGCACCTGGGGGTTCTGGCGGTGCTGGCCGCCCTGGCGGGTGGGCTGGCCGGCTCGATGGGCTCGCTGGTGCGGGCACGCTGGACGGCGATGCTCACTCGTCCCGAGGACGTCCACGCGGCCTTCTCCCTGGAGGCGGCCCTGGACGAGGTGGCCTTCATCCTCGGGCCGGTGCTGGCCACCGCCCTGTGCACGACGCCGTTCCTCCCGGTGACCTCGGGATGGGTGGCCTGCCTGGCGATGCAGCTGCTCGGCGGGCTGTGGTTCCTCAGCCAGCGCGCCACCGAGCCCGTCCCGCATCCTCACCGGCCGCAGCGCCGGGCCGGGGCCACCGAGAGCACCGGGACCGCCAAAGTCACCAGAGCCGCCAAGGCCACTGGGACCTCTGAGGACGCCGGGTACCGGGCCGACGGAGCGGCTCATGACTCCGCGCGGCACCGTCCGGTTCTGCGCTACGGGGCCGTCGTGGCCGCCGTCGTCGTCTTCCTGCTCGCCGGGGCCATGTTCGGGGCCAACGACGTGGCCGCGGTCGCCTTCGCCACCGAGGCCGGACACAAGTCGGCCTCCGGCCTGGTGCTGGCGGTCTGGGGCGTGGGGTCCTTCGCCGCCGCCCTCCTCTACGGCTCGCGCACGTGGGGGTGGCCGTTGTGGAAGCAGCTCATGGCCGGGCTCGTGGCGCTGGCCGTGGGCACGTCGACCTTCTCACTGGCGCCGAACCTCGTGGTGCTGTCGGTTCTGGCCCTGGTGACGGGGCTGGCCATCGCCCCCACGCTGACCAGCGGCAACAACATCGTGCAGGTGACGGTGGCCCCGTCCCAGCTCACCGAGGGGCTGGCCTGGGTGAGTACCGCGCTCAATGTGGGGGTCTCGGTCGGGTCGCTGCTGGCGGGGCAGGCCGCGGACGCCGGCGGCTCACGGGCAGGGTACCTGGCGGTTGCCGGCTTCGCCTGGGTCGCCGTCGTGGCCGGGATCGTAGGACTTCCCGCCCTCAGGCGAGCGAGGACCGCTCGCCCCCTGGCCGCCCACTGACGAGACGATCGGCTCTCAATTCCCGGCAGGCTCTGCGCCTCTTCTACACTCAGCGCGATGTCCATCGCAGGGAATTCACCGAACGAGGCCCAATCCGCACGGTCCGGCTCCGAGACCGAGGACCGTCAGGACCGTGACCACCGCGCGCCGGCAACCCGGCTCGCGCCTCTGGTTGCCGCTGCGCGCGCACCGGTCGTGGCCGTCCTGGGGTGGCTCGTGCTGCTGGTGCCCGCCTACTGGTCCCTGGTGGACGACAACGGCCAGTGGCTCTTCAAGCTCGACTCGTTCGTCTACTACGAGGCGGTTCGCCAGTGGCACGAGGGTGGAGACCTCTACTCCTGGTACGCCAACCCGCCCCAGCACCTGTGGCCCTTCACCTACACGCCGCTGGCGGCCTGGGTCATCACGCCGCTGACCTGGATGTCGTACCAGTCGGCCACCGTGCTGCTGATGGCGGCCACCCCGCTGTGCGCCGCCGTGACGGCGTACGCGGTGCTCAGGCAGCTGGGGGTCAGGATCCGCACGGCGCACGGCCTGGCGCCGTGGCTCGCGCTGATCGGGGTGATCGCGCTCGAGCCCTTCCCCAAGACCATGGAGTACGCGCAGGTCAACGCCATCCTCATGGCCCTGGTCGCCGTCGACCTGCTCGTGGTGCCCACCCGATCGCGGTGGCGCGGCGTGCTCAGCGGCCTGGCCGCGGCGATCAAGCTGACGCCGGCGGTGGCGATCCTGGTGCTTCTGGCGCGACGCGAGTGGCGGGCCGCCGCCACGATGGCCGGCAGCGCCGTCGGGCTGACGGCCCTGGCCGGGCTGGCGGCTCCCGCCGAGACGTGGGAGTTCTTCACGTCGGCCATGTGGGACCCGGGGCGCGCCGGCTTCGCCGACTACTCCGGCAACCAGAACCTCAAGGGCGCGATCGCGCGGGCGCTGCCGGAGTCGGCCTGGAACCCGACCTGGGCGGTGTGCTCGCTGCTGACGGTGGTCGCCGCGTGGTTCCTGTGCCGCCGGCTGGACCGGCTGCGGGGCGGCACCAAGGACGGCGTCGCCGGCACCGCGGACTCCGCTGGCGCTACAGAGGCCGGCCTGGTCCTGACCCTTCAGGTCAGCGTGGTCATGGTGCTGGGGCTGCTCATCTCCCCCATCTCCTGGTCGCACCACTGGGTATGGTGCCTGCCGGCCCTCATGTCGGTGGCGGCGGCGACCTGGCGCTGGCGCTCCACCGCGCTCGGGGTCGCCGGGGTCGCCGGGGCCCTCGTCTTCGTCCTGGCGATGCAGTGGTGGTTCCCCGAGCAGAATCACGTCGAGCAGAACTGGCCCGCCTGGGCCAAGGTCGTCGGCTCGAGCTACACCTGGTGGGCCCTGGGCTGCGGAGCCACCCTGTGGTGGGCGTCGGGCCGGCGCCTGGCGGCCTTGAGCGGTCGCGTCAGTGGATGACTCAGGGATGACTCAGCGGATGACTTACTGGATGAGGGCGCTGCGATGACATGAGGGGCGAGGGCGGTCGCCCCGCGGTGCCCCGTGGGCACTGCACGAGCCCGGGGGTCCACTGGCCGGGACGCGGGGATACTCCACAAGGTCCAGGGCCTCGTGCAGTGCGCCCAACCCCTGGCCAGTAGGTCCCGAGGCTCGTGGAGTAGCCCGCCCGCGGCGAAATCCGAGGCACCCCGCTTCAGACCCCTCAGATCGCGTCTCCACATCGGCCCCCGGATTCGGCCCGTCATCTAGGATCGAACGGTGCCCCTCTCCGACATCGCCCGCGCCGTCGAGGACCAGTTCCACCGCGACTCCGTCCCCGTCCTCAAGCGTCAGGGCTGGCGCCCCCGCGTCATTCCCTACGACGGCTACGGCACCTGCGCTCCGGCCCACCCGGAACCGTCCACGCCATCAGACCCGCCGGGGCCGACGTCGGTTCGGCACGACATGCCGCCCCACGCGAGAGCCCGGAGCACCGTCCGCCCGGAGACGCCCCCCGTGCCTCGCGCCGCCTCCGCCGAGGCCGCCCGGCCCGCCTCCATGGCCCGGGTACTGGCCCGCATGGTCATGCGCCCCCAGGACGCACCGGCCGAGGGCCCGCTGTTCCGCTCCCTGCCGGCCTCCCTGCCGGTCAGCCCCGCCCAGGCCCGCGACTTCGCCCTGACCAGCCTGCTCGACGCCCAGCGCGGCTGGCGCCTGTTCATCGAGGTGCCGGTGGCCTTCCTGCCAGTGACCGTCCACGTGGGCCGGGCCAGCGTGCGCACGCGGGCCGACCGCGGCGGCTACATCGACGTCGTCGTGCGCGATCACGGGCTGGAGCCGGGCTGGCACGAGGCCCGGATCGAGGCGATGGGCGCGGAGGCCGTCGCCGCCAAGGTCCTCATCATCCCCGAGGGTCCGCGCCTGGGCATCATCTCCGACATCGACGACACCGCCATGGTGACGCACGTCCCCCGCGTGCTCGTGGCCGCCTGGAACCAGCTCGTCAAGTACTCCTCGGCGCGCGAGCCCGTCCCCGGCATGGCCGAGCTCTACTCGCGCATCCAGGCCGCCCACCCGGGCACCCCGATGATGTACCTGTCCACCGGCGCCTGGAACGTGGTCCCCACGCTGCGCTCCTTCTTCTCCCGCCATGGCTTCCCCTCAGGGCCCGCGCTCATGACCGACTGGGGGCCGACCAACACCGGCTGGTTCCGCTCGGGCATCGAGCACAAGCGCACCGAGCTGCGCCGACTGATGATCGACCTGCCTCAGGTCACCTGGATCCTCTTCGGCGACGACGGCCAGCACGACCCGCACATCTACGGCGAGGCCGCCCGCCACCACGCCGACCGGATCGCCGCCGTCGCCATCCGCCGCCTGACCGCCACCCAGCAGGTGCTCGCCGGCGGGCTGACCGCCCACCCCATGGGCATCGGCCCCGAGGCCCGCACCCTGGCCGAGGCCGACGTGCCCGTCGTCGTGGGCGCCGACGGCTACGAGCTGGCCCGGCTCCTGCCCCGTTGGCTGCTGGAGGCCCCGGCTCGCCGCTGACCGCCCCGGGGCGACCACCGGATGCCGCCCGCGTGCTCCCGGAGGCGGCCCCCACAGGTCCTCGCAGCTCCCCGCAGGCCCCGCGCGGTCCCGCACAGTCCCGCACCGTCCCGCACAGCCCCCACCCTTCGTCGGTGCGGCATGTCTCACGTTGCCTCCTCCCCCACCGTCGATCCCCGGCAGCATGCGGCTCGCCCCACTCCTCCACCTCTTCACAGGAACACCACAGACTTGCCCTACGAGGCCGACAGGTCCCGACGGTTACCTGGTTCCACATGGGGCGCACGCCCCGTTCCCATCCCCATCGAAACAGGAGGAACCGCAATGTCCCCCTTCTCCACCGACTCCACCGATCTCACCGGCGCCACCGCCGGCGTCTCCGAGGACTCCTCGAAGCCGGCCGCCGGCCAGTCGTTCCCGACGACGCGCTCGGCAGCCCGCGCGGGCTCCACCCCCTCGACCACCGCCTCACTGCGCCGCCACGCGATCCTGGCCGACCTGAGCGTGCTGCAGGTGGCGGCCCTCATGGGCACCGGCCTGCTGGTGGCGCTCGGCGTGGTCCTGGGTGGACGCTCCTACATCACCACCGTCTCACCCGACGGTCTCGTCAGCGCCCAGCCCGGCTCCCACGGATCCAGCACCGGCGACCAGGCCGCCGAGGACTCCTCGCCGGCAGCCATGTGACGCCGCGGGCCCCGCGCCCCTGTAGCTCCGTAACTCCGCCGCGCTCCGCGATCGCCATGGCAGGTGACGCTGTGGGCGATCAGGCCGCCGTTGGGGAGTCCTCACGGAGGTCGCCCCGGCCCGTGGCCGGTATGGTGATGACTCATCAACCAGCGCTTCCCTCAAGCTCAGGAGACAGATATGGCCGGCAAGATCCCCTTCATCCTCGGACTCGGCGCGGGATACGTGCTCGGGACCCGCGCGGGGCGCGCCCAGTACGAGCGCATCAAGTCCGCCGCCTCGAGGGTCGCTGAGCAGCCCTTCGTGCGCACCCGGGTCGACGCCGCCTCCAGCCACGTCAAGCAGGCCGTGCGCACCCAGGGAGAGGCCGTCACCGAGAAGGTCGCCGACGCCGTCAAGGAGCGGCTCTTCGGGGCGCCGTCGTCCAAGGGCGGCGGCCAGTCCCAGCCCGTCGACGCCGGCGAGGCCAATGTGCGCCCGGTCGGCGAGAACGCCTGAGGCCCAGGCAGGCCCAGGCACGCCGCCCTGGCAGGCCCCAGCGGCCCCCGGCTGACTACGAGCACTGATCGGGAGGTTCCGACGACGTCGGGGCCCCCCGATCCGCGTCCTCACGGCCCTGGCAGGCCCCGGCCGCGCGTCCGGCCCGCCCGCGCCAGGCGGGAGGCTTGAGCGGCCCCATCATGAGCGCCCGGCGCCAGCCGACCAGTGCTCCCGGTTCGCTGCGGCGCCCTGCCCGGCGCCGTTCCCGGTCGGCGATGACCGGCAGCTGCCAGGAGCGCCAGTAGGCGAGCACGCACAGTCCCGCCCCCACGGCGGTGGACACCAGCATGGCGTGCGCGTCGGCCGCCCCCGCCTTCACCGCCACGACCTGGGTGCCGGCGGCGATGAGCGCCGGGATCGCGTAGAGCTTGTTGCCGCCGAAGACCGCCGGGGTCTCCCCCACCGCGACGTCGCGGATCATGGAGCCGCCGATCGCCGTGAGGCAGCCCAGCAGGAGGGCCGGCATGACGCCGAGCCCGTGGGTGAGGGCCTTCGAGGCTCCGGTGGCGGCCCAGCAGCCCAGGATGACGGCGTCGGCGACCACGAGCAGTCGCCGGGTGGGGCGCGAGGTCAGGGGCACGAACCAGGCCACCGTCGCCCCCAGGCAGGCGGTGTAGAGGTAGTAGGGGTCGGTCAGGGCGAAGGGCGGGCCGGCCTGGATCATGACGTCGCGCAGGATGCCGCCGGCCGTGGCCGTGAGCATGGCCAGGACGACGAAGCCCACGAGGTCGAAGTTCTTGCGCCGGGCGATGAGCCCGCCCAGGATCCCGTTGAGCAGGACGCCGCACAGGTCGAGCACCCGGAAGGTGTCGGTCAGGGAGGCCGGCATGTGAAGCGCGAGGGAGGAGACGTCCAGCACCCGATCCCCCGCCTTTCACCGATGTTGTGGTTCCTTCGCACCGCCGTCGACCATGGTGCCGGCCCCGGTGCCGGTCCGGCACGCCGCAGTCGCGAGCCACCTTAGCCCACGCCCGGCCCGCCGACCGGGCGCCGAGCCCCTGGGCTCGCGGCGTTGCGGCGATGCGAAACCTCAGGTGGCCAGAGCGCACCGGCCCACGCGATGATCGGGGCGTGTCCTCACGATACGCACCCCCCAAGGACCTCAGCTCCTACGCGTGGCTGTCCATCGGCGCCGCCCTGGGCACGATCACGCTCAAGGGGGCCGCGGCCTGGCTGACCGGCTCGGTGGGTCTGCTCTCCGACGCCGCCGAGTCGGTGGTCAACCTGGTGGCGGCGGTCGTGGCGCTCATCGTCCTGAGGATCGCGGCCAAGCCCGCCGACGCCGACCACCAGTTCGGTCACTCCAAGGCCGAGTACTTCTCGGCCGTCGTCGAGGGCGTCATGATCTTCGTGGCGGCCGCCTTCATCATCATCTCCGCCATCGGGCGCCTCATCGACCCGCAGATGCCCGAGCAGCTGGGAGTGGGCCTGGCGGTCTCGGTCATCGCCTCGCTGCTCAACGGCGCGGTGGCGTGGGTGCTCTACCGGGCCGGGCGCCGCGAGCGCTCCATGACCCTGGTGGCCGACGCCAAGCACCTGGCCACCGACGTCGTCACCTCCGCCGCGGTCCTGGTCGGGGTGGCCCTGGTGGCAGTCTTCAACTCGGCCGTGCTCGACGCCGTCGTCGCCCTGGGGGCCGGGCTCAACATCATGTGGACGGGCTTCACCCTCATCCGCGACTCGGTGGGCGGGCTGATGGACATCGCCCCGTCCACCGAGGTGCTCCAGAGCGTCGAGAGCGTCCTGGCGCGTCACCGCCGCCAGGGCATGATCGACTTTCACGCGGTGCGGGTGCGCGAGGCCGGCAACCGGCGCTTCATGGAGCTGCACGTGCTGGTTCCCGCGGCCTGGAGCGTCAAGAAGGGGCACGACTTCACCGAGCAGGTCATCGACGAGCTGGTCGACGCCGACGCCAGCCTGCGCATCTCGGCGCACCTGGAGCCGATCGAGGATCCCAAGTCCTACGAGGACCTCGAGGACATCTGACATCTACCCTGTTTTCATCACCCTCAGGACATGTCAGACTCAGCCACATGAACGCAATGAGGCTCACCGGCTCAGCACCGTCGCTGCGCCAGCACACGACCACCGCCCCCACCCCCACCTGGCGCCGCCCCGACCACATCGTCCTGGAGACCTGCGTCGAGGACGTTGAGGGCGTGAGGATCTCCGCTCGCGCCGGGGCCGACCGCGCCGAGCTGGGCGCGAACCTCACCGCCGCCGGCACCACTCCCTCGATCGGGACCGTCGAGGCCGCCATCTTCGCCGCCGCCGAGCAGGTGGAGCAGCGCCGAGCCCAGGCCGGCGCCCACTGGGCGGACAAGCCCGAGGCCGCCGCCCCCTTCGGCCTGCGCGTCCTCATCCGCCCCCGCGGCGGGTTCTTCGTCTACGACGCCGATGAGGGCCGGGCCATGATCGCTGACGTGCGGCGCATCGCCTCCCTGGCCCTGGAGATGGCCGAGTTCACCCGCCCCCAGGCCACGGGCGGGGGGCGCGGGGCGCTGCCGCCGGCCGTGGACCTGGGCTTCGTCGTCGGCGCCCTGACCGAGGACGGCGCGGTCGACCGCGGCCTGGTGCGCCTGCTGGTCGACATGGCCAACGGCGCTCCGGTCACCTTCCACCGGGCCTTCGACCACTGCCGCGACACCGTCGAGGCCTACGGGGACCTGGAGGGCCTCGGCGTGCGCTACGTCCTGACCAGCGGGGCCGCGCAGACCGCGGCCGACGGCGCCTCGGTGATCGCCGGGCTCGTGGCCAGCGGCGGGCCGACCGTGGTCGCGGCCGGGGCCGTGCGTCCCCACGGCCTGGTCGACCTGGTGGAGTCCACGGGCGTGCGCGAGGTCCACATGCGCTGCCCGCGTGAGGGGATGACCCCAGACGAGCCCCAGCGCACCGACGAGGCCCTGGTGCGTCGCGCCGTGGAGGCGGTCCGCACGGTCCCGCTCCCCGAGTAGCCCCACCGACCACCCTCCGCGAGCCCCCTCCGGGCCCCACCCCCATCCGCGCGTCAACGGTGGGCGCCGCCCTGAATCACACGGGGCGGCGCCCGACGTCGTCGCACCTCCCGCTCCTTGTCCCGACGCCCCTCCTCGCCCCGTTCTCCCGCCCGCTCCCACCCCCACCGATCCCGCTGCTGTCAAGGAATCCTCACGGTTCGTAGATATCCACAGCGCTCGGTGCGATCGGACGTCTCAGCGCCTCCATCACGCTGGAAGCGCAATTGGGACAACTACCCCCACAACCCCCATGACCGCCCCTATTTTCTGTCTTAGGTTGACCCCATGACTGACGTCCGCATCGATACCCCTCGGGGGATCACCCTGGCCGGCACCCTCGACCTGCCCGCCGGGGCCGCTCCGATCGATCTGGAGGTTTCCACGACGCCCGACGACGCCCAGCCCCCGCAGGCGCGGGCCGAGGGCGTGGTCCTGCTGGCGCACGACTTCCTCACCGACCGCCACGGCCAGAACGGCCGCCTGGACCGGATCGGCGCCCGCTACCGCGAGGCGGGTCTGGCCACGCTCAGCCTGGACTTCTCCGGCCTGGGCGAGTCCGACGACGACGTCATCACCCTGGCGGGCGAGGCCGAGGACCTGCGCGCGGCCTCCAGCTGGCTGGCCGGCCTGGGCTTCACCCGGCAGATGATCCACGCCAACGGCTTCGGAGCGACGGCCGCGCTCCTGGCCCGCCCCGAGCAGGTGCGCACGGCCGTGCTCGTGGGCGCCATCGTGGGCCCGCAGTCGATCCTGTGGGAGGAGGTCTTCTCCCCCGAGCAGCTCGATGAGCTCGCCCAGCACGGGCTGACGCGCCTGGTGGACGACAACCCCAACTCGCGCGAGTGGAACATCCTGTCCAAGGAGACGCTGGCGGACTTCTCCATGCAGGAGCCGGAGCGCACCCTGGCCGACCTGCCCTGGCCGGTGCTCATGGTGCACGGGGTGCTGTCCAACGAGCTGCCGGACACCGCCGAGGCCACGGCCGAGGGCTTCCCGCTCCTGCCCGACTCCAGCCAGATGGTGCACGTCCATGCCGAGACCCTGGACCAGGCGCAGGAGGAGGTCGCCCGCCTGAGCCTGGAGTGGGCTCGCCGGCGCCTGCGCTGAGTCGTGGGGCTGACGTCGTCCGTCGAGCCTCGCGGACGCACCCTGGAGCCCGCGGACGGCCCCGCAAGGGTCAGTCGCCGAGCCCTACGATGCGTCCGCGACGAGCCGGACGACGACGGCGCGGTGGTCCGTCCCGGAAACGGTGACTACTCTGCCGCCGCTCCCCCGCCAGGCACCGTCGTCGACCAGGACGTGATCGATGGTGGCGCCAAGCCAGCTGGTACCGGTGGCACTGGGCCAGGTGGCCAGGCCCCCGATCCCGGCCTGCTCCCCGGCGCTCGCGCACCCTCCCAGGTCGCGCAGCGGGGCATGGTCGCGGGTGGCGTTGAGGTCGCCGGCCACGATGAGTCCACCGGGCGGGCGACTGCACAGCGAGGTCACGCCCGCCACCGAGCTCCTCCACCAGGCCATAGCGCCCGGCACCGGCGGGTAGGTGTGGGCGCCCACGATGACGGGGCCGTCCCCGTCAGCCGGTTCGAGCCGGACCGCGCCGAAGCCTGTGTCGGTGGGTCCCTGTACCTGCCGGTACTCGCCCAGGCGCGAGGAGACGAGGACAGTTGTGGAGTAGGCCGGGTCCGATTCGACGTCGACCCCCTGCTCGGCCAGGCCAGGTGGTATCCCGCTGGCGGAGAAGACCGCGAAGGTCTCCCCGCCCTTGGCCGACGACGCCTCCTTGAGGGCCTCGGCCAGCTGCTGCCCGTAGCGCTGCGTCGTCTCCGGCAGGACCACGACATCCACCCCGGCATCGTCCGCCAGCCCGGCGACCGTCTCGATGTCGGCACCCTCCCGCTCGGTGTTGAGGCTCAGGACGCCGATGGCACTGGTGCCATCCGCATTGACAGGGCTCTCCCGCACGCCTCGGGCCAGCAGGACACCGCCGTGGGCTCCCGCCACCAGGAGGAGGACCAGACCGACCACCCCGGTGCGCAGCCCCGCCCGGAGGCTTCTCTCCCCGGGGCGCGCGGGTCGACGGCGCGCTCGGCACCACAGCCCACCGGCGGCCACGAGGAACGCGACACCCGTGAGCACCGCCCCCAGTGCCAGCAGTGAGCGCATGGCGATGAGCTGGGCGAAGACGAGCGCCGTCGTCGGCAGGAACAAGCTCGCCAGGGCCAGGGCGATGAGGACGCCTGCGGGAATCCACCGCAGGATCTGTCGACGACGGTTCATCACCCCACTCAACCAGAAGCCGCCCCCGACCGCCAGGCCCCAGACCGCCAGGAAGCCGACGCAGACCGCAGTCGTGTACGCCCTCAGCGTCCCTGGGCGGGCGCTGCGTGGCCGCCGACGCCTGTGGCACGGACCGGGTGGATCAGGCCGGCCGGTAGGCCTTGACCGCCCCGCTGTCCTCGTAGGTAATGAGGAAGTCGCCTTCGGGCTCGTAACCGCCCCAGTCCCCCAAGGAAAGTGGTTCTGGGCTCTTCCCGGTTGACATATCGACGAGGTGCAGAAGCGACTCGCTCTCGCCGTTGCGCTCAAGGAAGACGCCGATCTCACCGCTACCCGATTCATAGACGCCCTGGATGGGCACGCCGAAGCATCCACCCGAGAACTTCGAGGACAGCGAGTTGTTCTCGCCCAGTTCGATGCGCTGGCCCGCAACCGTGATGGACCTGCACTCCTTGTCATCCTTGTTGAGCGAGTACGTGGCCGGGGCCCAGGAGGTATCGCCGTCCTTGAGCCAGGCTCGGGCCTGGTCGAGGGTGAAGGTCTGCGGAGACCAGGGGTAGTCGGTGAAGTCCTCCGGCACACCCACCTCGAAGGTCTCCTTGAGTGAGCCATCGGGGTTGAAGAGAGTCACCTTGTCCGGCTGCCCTGAGGATGGATTCTGGGAGTCGTAGAGCATCCAACCGTCCTGCAGATCGATGGGTGAGGAGTTCGACGATGCACCCTCCAGCTCCTTCGTCTTGCCTGTGTCGAGATCGAGGACCAGATACTGCGTGTCCCTGCCTCGATGCGTCCAGGCCGTCGCGTAGTGGTCGATACGCGAGGAGACATAGACCTGCCCGGGGTCATCGAAGGGAAGCTCCTCCTGCCAGACCTGCTGCTTCGACGGGGACCACATGGTGCACGTCGCCCCGTCACAGGAGATCACGTTGTCGCCCTTCAACGAGACCGAGGCACCGGCTCCCCAAGGGGCGTCCTCACGCTTCTGGGAGCCCAGGTCGATGAGCTTGTCACCGGCGATCAGCCTCCCCTGCCACACCCGCACGACGTAGTACTCGTCCTCGGACTCGAAATCCTCCTCCCACAGGGGCTCAGGAGCCCCGTTCGCCAGCGAGAACACCTCGACATGCACCTTGGCGTCCTCAGCGACCGCCCGGATGAACGTGTCACCGACGTGTTCGATCGAGACTCTCGCCCCGCGGCCGGGCGACTTGTCTGGAGGGTCAAGCGCCCAGACCTGCTCGTAACCGTTGGCCCAGGCCTTGGTCCAGCCCGATCCCGACGACGCACTCGGATCAGTCGACTTTCCGCCTCGGCCATGTAGCCACCAGTAGGCCACGCCACCTCCGGCCACCGCCAGGACCAGCACCGTCACGACCGCCACGATCACGACGGTTCGCCGCTTGCGCCCGGGGTTCTGGGCTCCGGGGGCCTGGCCGCCGGGCGCGCCCTGGAAGACCGGGGCCCCTTGGTAGACCGGACCAGTCTGATACGAAACCGCCGCGGCACCTGGGACGTGCTCACCTGGAACGGACTGGGGCTGTCCCTGGTACGGGCCCGGCGGCCGGCCCGCAGACCAGTCCACCCCATAGGGGCTCTGCGAGGCTGAGGAGCCCGGGAAACCGGCAGGAGGCTGAGGGCCCTGGGGAGGGTAGGGCACCCCATCAGATCCCTGGGGATGGCCGGAACGCTGGGGGTAGTCGGTCATGGCGGTCAGTATTTCACGGCCCAGATCGGCGAGTCTGGCCTTTTCCCTGCCCACGGGTACTGCACGGGGGCTGGGGACTACTGGGAGGGGTCTGGGTGTACTCCACAGGGTTCGGAAGCTCGTGCAGTGGGGCCAGCCCCTGGGCAGTGCGACCCGAACCTCGTGGAGTAGGTACCCGGGCCCGCCGGTCGGGACCGGGCCGGATCCCGCCAGGCCGTCGACGTCGTCGCTCCTCCGCTGTCAGCGACCTGAGAGGGGCGATGGCGCACGCATAGGGAACAATGGGTCACCTATGGAACAGGGCGAGGACCGCAACCGGGGTCACGACGGCGATCGGGCCGACCGGCACAACAGCCATCACGACAGCCAACACGGCGACGAGCAGGGCAGCGAGCAGGGCGCCGGGCAGAGTGAGGGGCGGGGCGAGGAGCACCCCGCTCGCGACAGCCACGGCAACAGCGCTCAAGGCAGGCAGGGCCGACGCTCCTCTCGTGGCAGGGCCCGCCAGGGCCGGCGCCAGGGCAAGGCCTCGGGCAAGGACCATCCCAAGGGCTCGGGCCGACGTCGGAGCACCTGGAAGGGCTACTCCCCCGAACAGCTCGCCGCCCGTGCCGAGGCCGTCCCGGCGATCGTCTACCCCGAGGAGCTGCCGGTCTCGGCCCGCCGCGAGGAGATCGCCGCCGCCATCCGCGACCACCAGGTCGTCATCGTCGCCGGGGAGACCGGCAGCGGCAAGACCACCCAGCTGCCCAAGATCTGCCTGGAGCTGGGGCGGGGCGTGACCGGGATGATCGGCCACACCCAGCCGCGGCGCATCGCGGCCAGGTCCGTGGCCGAGCGCATCGCCTCCGAGCTGGGCACCCCGATCGGGCCGGCCGGCGTCGTCGGCTACCAGGTGCGCTTCACCGAGGAGGTCGGCGAGAACACCCTGGTCAAGCTCATGACCGACGGCATCCTCCTGGCGGAGATCCAGTCCGACCCCCAGCTGCGCCGCTACGACACGATCATCGTGGACGAGGCCCACGAGCGCAGCCTCAACATCGACTTCATCCTGGGATACCTGGCGCGCCTGCTGCCCCAGCGCCCGGACCTGAAGGTCATCATCACCTCGGCCACCATCGACTCCGAGCGCTTCGCCGAGCACTTCGGCCGCGCGCTCACCGGCGACCGGGGCCAGCCCTTCACGGTTCCCGCCCCGGTCATCGAGGTCTCCGGGCGCACCTACCCCGTCGAGGTCCGCTACCGCCCGCTGGCTCCCGACGACGTCGAGCCCTCCCCCGACGACGCCGGCAGCTCGACACCCCCAGACGCCGGGAGTGCTGCCGGCCCCCAGCCCGGCCCGGCGGCGCCCGGGGAGCTGAGCGAGGCCGAGCTGGAGGCTCTGACCTCCCCCGACCCGGCGGTGCGCGCCGCGGCGCGGGCCCGCCGTGAGGCCGTCCGCTCCGGCACGGCCCCCACCTCGCTCAGCCCTCGCAACCAGGGCGCTCGCGGCAAGGGTCGGGGGCGGGCCGCCACCGGCGGGGCGGGCGCCGCCTCCGGCGAGCCCAAGGACCAGGTGACGGGGATCCTCGACGCCGTCGACGAGCTCCTGGCCGAGCCCAGCGGCGACATCCTCATCTTCCTGGCCGGTGAGCGCGACATCCGCGACACCGAAGCGGCCCTCATCGACCACCTGGGGGCGCGCTACACGCCCGACGGCCGCTCGCGCACGCCGGGCGCCGTCGAGGTCGTGCCCCTGTACTCGCGCCTGACCGCCGCCGAGCAGCACCGCGTCTTCGAGGCCCACCAGGTGCGCCGCATCGTCCTGGCCACGAACGTGGCCGAGACCTCCCTGACGGTTCCCGGGATCCGTTACGTCATCGACCCGGGCCTGGCGCGCATCTCCCGCTACTCCAACCGCACGAAGGTCCAGCGCCTGCCGATCGAGCCGGTCAGTCGGGCCAGCGCCAACCAGCGCGCGGGGCGCTGCGGGCGCGTGGCCGACGGCATCGCTATCCGCCTCTACTCGCAGTCCGACTTCGAGGCGCGCCCGGAGTACACCGAGCCGGAGATCCTGCGTACCTCGCTGGCCAGCGTCATCCTGCAGATGGCGGCCCTGGGGCTGGGGGCGGTGGAGGACTTCCCCTTCCTGGACGCTCCCGACTCCCGCCAGGTCCGCTCCGGGCTGCAGCTGCTCACGGAGATCGGCGCGATCGAGCCGGCCGGGGCCGGTTCGCCCCGGTCCGACGGCGCCGGGCGGGGCCGCCGGGGACCGCGCCTGACCGAGATCGGGCGGCGCCTGGCGCGCCTGCCGATCGACCCGCGTCTAGGGCGCATGCTCCTGGAGGCGGGCGAGCTGGGCTGCGTCGGGGAGGTCATGGTCATCGTGGCGGCCCTGTCCATCCAGGACGTGCGCGAGCGTCCGGCGGACAAGCAGGAGGCCTCCGACGCCCTGCACCGGCGCTTCGCCGACCCGACGAGCGACTTCCTGACCTACCTGAACCTGTGGCGCTACCTGCGCACGCAGAGCCGTGAGCTCTCCGGCTCGGCCTTCCGGCGCATGTGCCGCGCCGAGTTCCTGCACTACCTGCGGGTGCGCGAGTGGCAGGACGTCCACGCCCAGCTGCGTCAGCTCGCCCGGCCCCTCGGCCTGGACGCCGCCCCGGTGGAGCTGCCGACGGCCCGCTCGATCCGGGCCGCCACCGAGGCTCTGGAACCGGGCAGCCACGCGGCCCAGGTCGCCAACGGGGGTGTGGCGGCCGCCGTCGTGGCCCTGGGACGCAGCGCGGACACGCCCGACGCCGACGCCATCCACCGCTCGCTGCTGGTGGGGCTGCTGTCCAACGTGGGCAACTGGGACGAGCGGCGTCGGGAGTACGCGGGCGCGCGCGGGACCCGCTTCACGATCTGGCCGGGCTCGGGGCTGCGCCGCAAGACCTATGACTGGGTGATGACCGCCGAGCTCGTGGAGACCTCCCGGCTCTTCGCCCGCACGGTGGCCAAGGTGGATTCCCGGTGGATCGAGCAGGTGGCCGACCGGGCGGGCCTGACCCGTCACGTCTTCGGCGAGCCGTACTGGTCGACCCGCCAGGGGGCGGCGATGGTTCACGAGAAGGTGCTGCTCTACGGGATGACGCTGGTGGCGGACCGGCCGGCGACGCTGGCGAGCGTGGGGACGGACTCGGCCCGCGAGGTGGCTCGGGAGATGTTCATCCGCTCGGGCCTGGTGGAGGGCGGCTGGCACGCCCGGCACGGCTTCGTCGAGCGCAATCGGGCGCTTATCGAGGAGCTTCAGGACGTGGAGCGGCGTCGGCGTGAGCACGGTCTGCTGGCCGACGACGCAGCGCTGTTCGACTTCTACGACGACCGCATCCCCGAGGAGGTGACCTCGGCGGCGGCCTTCGACGCCTGGTGGAAGGATCAGCGGCGCACCACCCCGGACCTGCTGGACTTCACCCGCGAGCTGCTGCTTCCCGGCGGGGGCGACGCCAGCGGCTTCCCGGACACCTGGGTGCAGGGCGATCTCACCCTGGGCCTGGAGTACGTGTTCGAGCCGGGCCAGGCCGAGGACGGGGTCAGTGTCCAGGTGCCGGTGGAGGTGCTGGGACGATTGAGCCCGGAGGGCTTCGACTGGCTGGTGCCGGGGATGCGCGCCGAGCTGTGCGTGGCCACGATCCGGGCCCTGCCCAAGCGGGTGCGCCGTCAGCTGGTGCCGGCCCCGGACGTGGGCGCCCAGGTGTGGGCGCAGCTGCAGGAGAGCTTCCCGACGCCGCCCGGCGCGAGCTGCCCAGAGGTCCCCTTCGAGGAGGCCTTCGCCCAGGTGGTCTCCCGTCTCAAGGGTGTGGAGATCACGGAGGCAGACTGGGCCGAGGCCGCCGAGCGGCTGCCGGAGCACCTGGCGATGGCTTTCGCGGCCCTGGACGCCCGGGGCCGGGTCATCGGGCGCAGCCGGGACCTGGTCTCGCTCCAGCAGCGGCTGTCGGGCAGGACGGGGGCCGCCGTGCGCTCGGTGGTGCGCGGCGCCCTAGCGCAAGCGATGGCCGAGGCCCAGGAGCGACAGGACTCCCGGGGCGGGGGCGGAAAGCCCGGCCGTAAGGGCCGCAGGGGGAAGGGCGCGCACAGAGGCGGTCAGCAGTCAGCCGCCCGGCGTCCCGACGGCGCCGCCGGGGCGGGCGAGGCCGGCGGCCCGAGCGCTGCGATCTCCGGGCTGGAGGAGCGGCGGGGCCTGACCGACTGGCCCAGCGGTGTTCCGGGGCTGGGAGAGCCGGACGGTTCGACGATCCCGGCCTCGGTGGAGTCGGCGGGCCGGGCCGGTCTGGTGGTGCGCGGTTACCCGGCCCTGGTGGCCGCCTCGGCCAGGAGCGCGAACTTAAGGATCCTACCCGACGCCGTCGCCCAGGCGAGCGCTCATGGCGCCGGGGTCACGGCCCTGGCGCTGGCCCGCACGGCGCTGCCGACGGCCCGGGTGACGAGCCGGTGGAGTGCGCAGGAGTCCCTCGTTCTGGCGGCAAGCCCCTACGGGAGCACCGGGGCGCTGGTGGAGGACATGGAGGTGGCGGCCGCCCGGATCGTGGCCGGGTGCTGGGCGGCGTCGGGCACCGGCAGGCCGCTGACCGAGGTGCGCACGCGGGAGGTCTTCGGTTCCCTCGTCGGTCTCATGCGCGACGAGCTTGAGGACGAGGTCTACCGGGTGGCCCGGTACGCGGTCGCGGCTCTCAAGGCGGCTCGCGAGGTGGATCGCGTGGTGGGTGAGCACACCTCGCTGACTCTGCTAGGCACGCTCCAGGAGGTGCGCGAGCACGCGGCGGCCCTGGTGCCCGACGGATTCCTCACCGCCACCCCGCCGGAGCACCTGGCGCACCTGGAGCGCTACCTGAGGGCCCTGGTGATGCGGGTGGAGAAGGCGGCCTCCTCGCCGTCGGCCGCCTCCCAGGACGCGGCCTTGGCCTTCCAGGTCTCTCAGGCCCAGGAGGTCGTGGACAGGGCCCGGACCAAGGCGGCCTCGCTGCCGGCCGACCCGCAGCGCGAGGCCCTGCTGGAGGAGGCCCGCTGGATGGTGGAGGAGCTGCGGGTGAGCCTGTTCGCCCAGAGGCTGGGCACGAGCCGCAAGGTGAGCCTCCAGCGCATCACCAAACTGGTCAGCGGCGTCTGAGCCCGCGCCTTCACCAGATTTATTGGTCGCCGAATCCAATAAACGCCGCGCATCTCAAGTTTCAAGACGTCGTTCATAACTCGCCCGCAGCCGATAAGTGTCGGCTAGTGTCTGAACGGTTAGTTCGCTGTGGCTGCCACAGCGTATTCACAATAGGTTCGCAGCGCACTGTCGACGGGAGACCACCGCCTGCGCGGGGAGCTGCTGCGGGAAGAAGGGACGGGGCGGATGGCGGATCTGCAGACCTGTGAGGCGACGACGGCGAAGATCAGGTCGGAGGTGGACAACTGCGTCAGCGAGGTCAACGCCTCGGGTGGGGACTCCGACGTTCGTTCCTCGACGACCGGCCTGACCGGTGCCGGACTGTCGGGCAAGGCCTCAACGGCGGCCGACGCGGTCTCCAAGGCGCGCACGACCTTCGTCAACCGGCTGACTAATCACTCCAACGGCATCTACAACGCCACCAACCAGCTCAATGCCGCCGACGGCGCCGCGGCCTGCACCCCCAAGAACGGCGACAGCTGACCCACGTCAGACACCATCACCCCCACTTAACACACTTCACCCTTAACAACTCAGTCCGTTTACTCTTTTGGAGGACCCCGTGGTTACGTTCAATGACCTCCTGTCCTGGGATGGCACCAACCTCGACACGGCCGGCGACGCCTTGATAGCCGCCTCACACAAGTACGAGCAGGTCAACGCCGACCTTCAAAAGAAAGACCTAGGTGACGGCTTGTCCGGAAAAACTTTCGAGGCCGAAGCTAAGGCGCGACGAATCCTCGCCGACGACGCCGAAGACCTATGGACAGGGCTGAGTAAAGCGGGAAACGACCTCAAGGACGCCTCCGAAACCGTAAACACGATCAAGAATAGTGCATCAAGCACCCAATCTAGCGTATCCGCGGCAGGGTTAGAAATCAAAGACGACAATACCGTCGCAGTCAAGGACCAACAAAGTGGCGCCAGCGCCAGCACATCGATTACTTCATACCAAAATGAAGTAGACCGTTTAGTAGAGCAGGCACGCGACACCGTCACCTTCATTTCATCCGTCTACGATGAAATCGTCAAACTGGACGATACGGCAAACGGCCCGAGCCCCGAGGTGGTCAACCATGGAGAGAGGCCTCCGAACCCGAAGTGGACACCCAGTCAGGTCAACGACTGGTGGACTTCACTGACTAAGGCGCAGCAAGAGAACATCATCCACAAGCACCCGGCCTGGATCGGCAACCTTGACGGCATCCCCTCAAATGAGCGACACCAAGCGAACTTGATTTGGCTCCCCATCACGCAAGCCGAGATAGACAAGAGTGTCAAAGACTACGAACCAAAGCTCACAAGAGACGGCATCGTCACTCCGGGGTATAAAGAAATGCTCCAGAGACAAAAGGACATTCACGCCCTGTCGGCCATGTTCCTGGACAGCAGAGGAAAGCCCAAGTCCCTGGACAAGGAAGGCATGCCCGCGCCTGTAAATGGGCGCACCCTGCTAGTGCTGGACAACAGTGGCGACCACTTCCGGGCCGCAATCGCTTCCGGGGATGTCGACAACGCCGACCACGTGGTGGTATCCACGCCGGGCATGGACTCAACGGTTGATAACGGCCTCGCCAAGAGTAATGGTGATCCTGCGAAGTATGTGAACGGCACCGAGAACATTATGACGGAAAGTGGATTGGGGTGGTCCACGACCGAAAATAAGGACCAGGAAAAGGGGCAGGAAACCGTCGCGGGGGTAACCTGGCTGGGCTACGATGCTCCTCACACAGAAAAAGTCTTCTCCTCAGGAGAAGCCAAGGAAGGGGGGAAGCACATGGCCGACTTCTATGATGGCCTTCAGGAGACCCACCATGGAGATCCACACCTGATGGCGGCTGGCCACTCCTACGGCTCCCTAACGACCGGATACGCCCTCAGGCAATCGACCGCACCAGACGATTTTTCCATCATGGGTTCACCAGGCCCCAGCTCAGTAGACGCTTCAGAATTCCACATGCTTCCTGACCACACATTCGCAGCAGCGAACAATTGGGATCCAATTGCAGCATCTGGATACTATGGAGGAAACCCCACCACCAACCCTAACTCTGATTTTACAGCACTAGACACAGACGCCAACGGCCCCTACAAATACTCGTCAGGACATTCACACTACACAGACAAAGGCAGTACCTCCCTGCACAGCCAAGGACAAATCTTGAAAGGCGTGAAACCCGACTATGTTGATCGGCCGTCAATTAAACACGGATAGTAATTCATGTGCAGGGCATCAGATTGAGTCGCCCCCGCGAAACGGACGGAGAAGTAGAGCAGCCGATTAGCCCAACACAACAGATCAGGAAAAAATACGTCCATTCAGCCAGTAAGGAAGCAGCCGATGCCTGACGAGCAGACCACACCTGAACATAGAGGGGACGCCGGCGCAGACGAAGCCCCGGCCGTCAACTCGGGCAACGACGCCTCTGTCGGCAGGAGGAAACCGTCGTCAGGCAGGTCGGCGGGATGGTGGGCCATCCGGGTGATGCTGGTCGTCCTCGTGGTGATCATTGGTGGTGTCATCTATCTGATCGACATCACCGTGCACCCCGCCAGCGGACCGGATGGCTTCCAAGTCCGGCGCGTTGCCAGCACAGCCTCCAAGCACCTCTCCAGCAGCCCGGACGTCATCTCCGCCGAGACCACTGAGGCCTCAGCCGACCTCGGAGGCAACGACGTCCGACTGGACGTGCGCCTCAAGGACAACACCAGCCCGGAGGCGGCCGCCAACCTGCTGGCCTCTACTCGCCAGAAGACACTCCAGCAGGTACCCCACTACAGCGGCGAATTCGTCATCTCCGTGTCCTGGAACGCCAAGGGCACCACCATCGACATCGACGTCTCCTGTCAACGAGACCCCGAGGCCATCCGGACCGACATGAAACGCGCACTCACCCCCGTCGGAGAAGCGAAGACCTTCACCGGCAACATCGACGAGTATCAGGGACCCACGATCGACTACGGAGACGTCACCACACTCCCCACCACCCTGACCCAACCAGGCGTCAAGAGATCCTCCAAGACCTTCACCATGAACGGCTGGAAGGTCACCTCCACTGCCAAAATCGACGGTCAATTCAGCAACCCACCCTTTGACCAGCTCATCACCGCCGCCAGACAGGCCGGCCCCACCGGCACCATCGACCTCAACGGCACCACCCTGTCCGTCACCGGCCTGGCCACCGACGAGCGCAAAGGTCTCACCCCCGAGGCAGCAGCACCCGTCATCCACACCGTCGCCGACTGCCAAGCCGCAGGACTCACCACACTCAAGCTCAACGACGAAGCCAAGAAGGAGCCCGCCAGCGACGACCTCTGGATAACCTTCGTGTGCAACAACGGAACCTGGGCGTCGCGGTTCGACTCCCCCAGCCCCAGCGACACCGAAATCCTCAACAAAGCCGCCGAACTATAACAGCCCCACCGTTCGTCCTTCGCCTCTGCACCGTCAGCCCGAACACCCCCACAACCACAAAGAATCGGGAAGAATACTTCGGACAAGCAGGAAGAAGGTACTGATGCCCGACAAGCAGACCAGGCACGCGCCGAGCAAGGGAGCCGGAAAGCTGACCGGTTCTATCCGGCATGGTAGGGCTCGTCTCGGCTGGAGGAAGCTGCCATCAGGCAGGTCCGTTCGGATCTGCGCACTGTGGATCATGGTACTCGTCGCTGTGTTGGCGATCGGCTTGCTCATCCGCACGATAGCCATCAGCTTCAACCCCGACATCGGCCCAGAAGGCGCCGAGGTCCGTCGCGTCGCCAACGCCGCCACCAAGCACCTGTCCAACAGCCCTGACGTCCTCTCCGCTGACATCATTGAGGCCTCGGCCGATATCGGCGGCACCGAGGCCCGCCTGAACGTACGCCTCAAGGACGACACCAGCGCCGATGCCGTGGCCGACCTACTGACCTCCACCCAACAGGCCGCCTTCGGCAAGAACAGCTCCGACACCAACATCTACCTCCTCATCACCCTGTCCTGGACACTGCACGGCACCAGCATCAGCACCTCATTCAGCGCCACCAAGCCCGCAGACGCCGAGTTCGTCAGACTCGTCCTGGCAACCGCAGGCGAGGCAAATACCATCGAGGGCATCACTGGCAAACGAGTTGACTACGGGCAGGTCACCACCACCCCCACCACCTTCACACAACCAGGAGTCCCGAACTCCTCCAGGACCTTCACCCTCAACGGCTGGAAAGTCACCTCCACCAGCAACAAAGAGGGACAGTTCCCCAACACCGTCGCCTTCGAGCAGGTCATCGCCGCCGCCAGCCAGGCCAGCACCACCGGCACCATCGACCTCGACACCGACTCCATGTCCGTCACCGGCCTGGTCACCGACGACACCAAGAGCCTGACCCCCGAGACCGCCGCCCCCGTCGTCCACGCCGTCGCAGACTGCACCACCGCCGGCCTGACCACACTCCACCTCAACAACTGGGCCCTGAACACCACATCCAGCGTCGCCGACCCCTGGCTGTCCTTCACCTGCAACAACGGCACCTGGACCCCCAAGCACGAGAGCAGCACAGGCCAGGACGAGGCCGCCATCCTCCAAAAAGCCACCGAGCTCTAGACGACCACCAACCGGGCAGCACCTGCGCCGTCACGACGATCAGCCACCCCAAGACGACAGGTCAAGCAGCCAGAAAGGGAGCAGCCAGTGCCCGATGAGCACGCCGAACCCGACCAGGACCGCGCCCCCTTTGAACCGGAGGGGACGGAGCCGGATTCTGCCCGCCACGGCAGGGCCCCTCGTGACTGGAGGGCTGCACTGTCCGGCAAGTCAGCGACGTGG
The DNA here is from genome assembly GCF_900637975.1 of Actinomyces viscosus. Taxonomy (NCBI): domain Bacteria; kingdom Bacillati; phylum Actinomycetota; class Actinomycetes; order Actinomycetales; family Actinomycetaceae; genus Actinomyces; species Actinomyces viscosus. Next base: position 2,225,363 of record NZ_LR134477.1, read on the forward strand.
TGGACCGTCCGGGTCGTGCTCGTGGTCGCCGTGCTGGCGGTTGTCGGGGCGGCCTACCTGGTGGATGTCGCCACGAATCCCGGCCATGGACCGGAGGCGGCCAGGGTCCGCCATATTGCGGACGCCGCTGCCAAGCACCTGTCCAGCGACCCGAGCGTCGTCTCAGCCAAGGTCGTTGAGGCATCCGCCGACCCAGGTGGCACTGTCGCCAGAGTGGATGCGCGTCTGAAGGACGAGACCAGCCCCGAGCAGGCGGCCCAGCTACTGGCCTCCACCCACGACGCCGCCTTCGGCAACAGCAAGGAGGAACGCGGCATGATCGCCGGTGTGCATCTGAGCTGGACAGTCAAAAACAGCAGTATCGATTCCTACTTCGACCTCGGTGCCGCCTCCAGCGACATCAAGGCACGCACAGTGAAGGACCTGACCCCGGTAGGAGAGGCCGTCACGCTCCTTCGCCCCGAGGAGCCCTCAGACCTGCGCGTGGACTACGGCTCCGTCACCACCATACCCGGCACATTGACCAGCCCAAGCGGTTCACGAGCCACACGCTCATTGAGCATGCGCGGATGGCTGGTCGAGACCTACAGCGACGACGACGGACAGTTCGCTACCCCACCCTTTCAAGAGATCGTCACCGCCGCACGGCAGGTCAGAGCAACCGGGACGATCAAGACGAGCGGCAAGACCCTGTCGATCACCGGCCTGGTCACCGACGCCGATCAGAGCCTCACCGTCGACACTGCCGCACCCGTGGTCCACGCGGTCACCGACTGCAACGCCGCCGGCCTGACCACCCTCACCATCAACAACACACCCGATAAGAACACCAGCAACGATTCCGACTCGATCACCTTCACCTGCCAGGACGGCGCCTGGACACCCCAGCACCACGGAACAAGAGGCCAGGACGAAGCCGCCATCCTCCAACGCGCCACCGAACTCTAGACGGCCACCCCCGAATATGACGGACCCTCCTCCGCGAGGAGGAGCTCCATCAGCACCTCGTTCACCCGTCTGGACGATCACACCGGAGGCTGGCGCCTCTACTCTGAAGTCACGTCATCAGAACACCTGCTGCGGGAGGCACGAGCCCTCCACCCGCGTCTTCCGCAGCCTCTTTCTCCGGTTCCACACAGTCGGCCCCCGCACCATCCCAGTGCGGGGGCCGACGACGTCGATGCCTGTTGATCTGCTCAGCGCCGGGACTGGTCGTCCCGATACTTGCGCATCCAAGAGTGCCTGGTCCGGTACAGACGGATCCCCGTTCCGAGCGCCACGCAGGTACATCCGAACAACAAGGCCCACATCCACTGAGGGATATTCATTATTCACCTCCCAGCATTTGACCATGAAACTTCACTCAGATGAACACGCACGAAAGGGGAGATACGTCCACATAGGACTCAACAGACCCCGCCCAAGATAGACCTCAGACACACACACGCTTGGGCCACGATGTGTGATCCGTCCAGTACAGAAGCCCACTTCCAGTAACAGTTGCGCCGATTCCCACTGCATTCAACACGGCACCCGCAGGAAGACCGACAATGGTCCCATCTAGGAAGCCCCCTACCGCAGCCGTGGCACCACCAGCCACAATGACATACCAGGCATAACCAACAATAGCCCATTTGGGGATACTGACGCACACAGAAGCCGGCTGTTCAACGGGGTCAGGCTTTCCCGCGACCAGCCGATCATAGGTCTCAACCGCTTTCCGGTAGTCTTCAGGTGAAGCCTTCGCCTTATACTCGGCTTGAAGTTCCACCACCTTCGCCTGCTCAGGACTTTGCGCAACCGGTTGAGGTGCAGCCACAGCCTGCCCTGCCGAGCCGAACAACATTCCGATCGCCACAACAAAAGCCATCACTGGAACACTTACCCGTCCCAGCACTCGCGTCGCACTCATTGAGACCTCTCCTTCGAGCTCAAGTAGAATACTTGAGCATTCCACATTCATCACAACCCACCGACCGGATGACTGACATATCTATCATAACCCTCCGTGAAAAAACTCTCATCAGATAGCATGTCAAATATTCGAGGTTCCCACATTCGTCTCTGACCATCGATTTCACACAAGCCATTTCAACAAAACCATCCCTTACGACACAGGCGACCCAGACGGCGACACGTTGTACATTTCCCACAAACCTGAGATCCGCCTGGGAGAAATTCTCATCACTGACCGACCCCTACAGCACGGCGGACATGAGGCGGCAGACGTTGTCCACGTAGCGGTTATACCAGGGCTCGGTGGCCCACAGCTCGGGGGTCAGCTCGGTGCAGATGGCCCGGTAGTCGGCGTCGTTGATGCGCAGCAGGTCATCGAGGTCCCCGCCGAAGGCCAGCAGCATGACCTCGTAGTTGAGGGCGAAGGAGCGGAAGTCCATGTTGGAGGACCCGATCACCCCGACCTCGTCGTCGACCGTCATGTACTTCGAGTGCAGGACGGTTGGCGACGGATAGAGGTAGATCCGCACCCCCGCCGCCAGGAGCGCCGAGTAGTAGGAGCGCTGGGCGTGGCTGACGATGAACTGGTCGGACTCCTTGCCCACGAACAGCTCGACCTCCACCCCCCGGTAGGCGGCCGAGGTCATCGCCGACAGCAGCGCCTCGTCGGGGATGAAGTAGGGGCTGGTGATGGACACGCGCCGCTTGGCCCCGTTGATGAGCGCCAGGAACATCCGCAGGTTCGGCTCGGTGGGGTAGCCGGGCCCGGAGGGGACGAGCTGCATGGCGTTGACGACGGCATCGGGCCGCCCGGGCCTCGGGGCCGGCGTCCCCACCGGGATGCCCGGCAGCCCCGCCATCTCCGGCAGGGTCTCCACCGGCGTGCCCAGGGCCAGGTCGAAGGCCTCGAGCTGCTCACCGGCCTCGAAGTACCAGTCCATGGCAAAGATGGCCTGGGCCTCCAGGACGATCTCGCCGGTGACCTCCACGGACAGGTCCTCCCAGCGGCGCCCGGCCCGCACGTTGCGCCGGGTCCGGTAGGTGGGGTCGATGACGTTGTGGCTGCCGATGAAGGCCTTCTCACCGTCGACGACGAGGATCTTGCGGTGGTTGCGCAGGTCCGGGCGGCGCCACCGGCGCTTGAGCGGCAGCAGCGGCATCATGAGGCGCCAGCGAATGCCGGCGTCGGTCATGCGCTGGCAGAACTGCTTCCAGCCGGGGTACTTGCGGCTGCCCAGGTGGTCCAGCAGGAGACGCACGGTGACCCCGCGGGCCACCGCGCGCTCCAGGGAGGCGAAGAAGACCTCGGTGACCTCGTCCCAGCTCATGATGTAGAACTCGACGTGGACGTGGTCGGTGGCGGCGTCGACGGCGCGGGCCATGGCCTCGTAGGTGCTGCTCGGTTCGGCGTGGACGGCCACCACCTCACCGCTGACGCAGGGCAGGCCGGTGAGCCGGCGGTTCATGCGCAGCGCCCCGGCCAGGTAGGTCGAGGGGCGGGCCCCCTTGGGCAGGTCGGGCATGGCGCGGGTGTAGTCGAGGGTGATCTCGTTGACGGTGTGCTGCTGGCGACGGCGGGTGCCATGGACCCACGGGCTGCCGATGAGCAGGTAGAGCGGCAGTCCCACGAGGGGCAGCAGGAAGATGAGCAGCAGCCACGCGGTCGACGACGACGGGCGGCGGTTCTCGGGAACCGTGCCCAGCGCGGCGATCTTGATGAGGTACTCGATGACGACCCAGGTGGTCGCCAGTACCGGCGGCAACGTCATACTCGCATCATGTCATGCCCTCGGGGAGGTCTTCCGGAAGGAAGCCTGGGCGCGGGCCGGATGGCCCTGCGCCCAGGCACTGCGAAGGCCCGCCCCGGTTAGACCACCGGGCCGGGCCCTTCGCAACGAGGTCGCTTACCGGTTCCCATTCGGCAGCGGGTCCTCCTTCACTGGAACGTCCGAGCACATTCCCTTGGCTGTGGCCCAGACTCGATGGTTGCCGGTCAGCGGTACTCCCCAGTACCTCGCGGCCGCCACCGTCCAGCGGTGACTATGACTCTGCCGACGCTGTCTGAGAGAAGGCTGGAAATAACGCATCTAAATGATGACGCTTGATGACGATATGGTTACGGCCCTCCGGGGATGACAACACCCTACCTCAAGACCGTTGGAACGGTGCCAGATTCTCGACACGTTCGAGAGCGGTCAGTTCGACGTCGGACTTCCAAAAAGTGTCTTGAAGTAGCCATAGAAGTTCCAGTTCCCCCACGAGGTGCACTGGTCGCCGCCGCTGCCGGCCGCCTCGTTGGGCTGGAAGGGCGTGTAGTTGTACAGGCCCGCCGTCGCCTGGTTCGTCACCGTGAGCTCACTGCTGCCGCACTGCGCGTCGGGCGAAAAGGCGATCTGCGTCGGCCGCTGCGCCACCACGTCATAGGTCCCCGGGTTGAGACGGTAGCGCTGGAACTGGGACGCCGCCCCATAGAGCTGGGAGGAGAAGCCGGCCCACTGAGGGTCGCAGGTTCCCTGATCGGGACAGGCGTAACCGGCTGCAGCCTCGTAGTCGCGGGCGCTCAGGCTCTGACCGGAGGCGGTCAGCAGCCCCTGCTCCTTGTGGATGAGGACGAGGAGCACCTGAGGATTGATGTCGCACGCCTGCGAGACCTGCCAGACGACGTCGGCCGCGCTGAGCCCGGAGGCGGCCTCGATGCCGCCGGGGCAGAAGGTGGTGGCCTCGCGGGCCGGCATGGAGAAGGTGGCCGACGCCAGGCACTCGGTGCCGTCGCTGCCCGGCTGACACCCGGCGTTGACCCGCGTCACAAAGGTCGCGATCTCCTCGCGCGTCATCGCGTCGGCGTCGTAGAAGACCTCGTCGTCGATGATGCGGGAGGCGTCGAAACCACTCGCATCGGGCGCCAGCGGGGTCGGTGCGGAGCTGGTGGCCCCGGAGGTCTGCCGCCCCAGGTTGATCAGCCCACTGAGCGAGGAGCCGGCCGCGCGCAGCGCGATCAGACCCACCAGGAGCGTGACCAGGAAGGCGCCGAGGACCACGCCGAGCGGACTGCGCAGAAAGGCCAGGACGGAACCTCCCCGACCACGCCTGCGACGCTTGACGCTAGCTCTGAGACGGCCCGGGCGCTCGGAGCCTCCCCGGCGCTCCTGAGTCCGCCCGGGATGGCGGCCCTGGCCACTGGGCCGGGCGCGGTCGACGCCGCGCTGCGCCGTCGGGCGGGCGCGTTGCGAGGCGGGGGCCGATTGAGACGATGCGGAGCCGCCGGCGCTTCGGCGGGCCCGCGAACGTCGGTTGGAGGGATGGTGGGACATCGGCATCATCGTGTCATACAACGACCGGACGCACCGCCCCACGGAGCCAGGAGTTCCCGGAACAAGCGGCCGTCCAGGAAGTCGCGCCGGAGCGTACTGTGGGACCGTGAATCTTCCCGACGTCCTGAGCCTGGCGCGCACTCTCATGGAGGAGGCCGACGTCGGGGACTGGGAGCTGGGCCTCGACCGGGCGCGCCGTCGGGCCGGTCAGACGGACCACGCGCGACGCCGGCTCACGCTCAGCCGCCACCTCATGAGCCTGTATGACGAGGCGCAGGTGCGCGAGACGATCCTGCACGAGATCGCCCACGCCCGAGTAGGGCCCCACCACGGGCACGACGCCGTCTGGGCGGCCGAGGCGACCCGCCTGGGAGCCACGGGCCGACGGCTCGTGGACGCCCGGGCACCGCGAGTGCGAGGCCGGTGGGTGGGCAGGTGCCCGGCAGGCCATGAGGTGGATCGGATGCGCCGCCCGGCCTCGCCCGTCTCCTGCTCGCGCTGCGCTCCCCGATTCAGCCTGGAGCACCTGCTGTCCTGGAGCCTCGACGGCGAGCCCGTCGCCCACGAGGAGATCAGCGCGCGCTACAGCCGCCTTCTGAGAGCGGCTCGACGATGACCACAGAGCAGCCAGAACCACCCGGAAAGGTCACGAAGAAATGACCGGACGATAGTAGGCTCCTACCCGCCAGTTACATCGGCATAACAGGAGAGTCACACCGATGATCGTTACCACCACGCCCACCGTCGAGGGCTACCCCGTCACCCAGTACCTGCGAGTCGTCTGCGGCGAGACGATCGCCGGAGTCAACGCGCTCAAGGACATGGCGGCAGGATTCCGCAACATTGTGGGCGGCCGTTCTCAAACCTATGAGGCCGAGCTCGTCCAGGCCCGGGAGACCGCCCTGGCGGAGATGGTTCAGCGCGCCCAGGAGCTGGGCGCCGAAGGCGTCGTCGGTGTTGACATCGACTATGAGACCCTGGGCTCGGACAACGGCATGCTCATGGTGACGGCAAGCGGAACAGCCGTACGCTTCTCCCCGATCTCCTGAGCAATGATGATCGCCCAGGCCCTCCGGAAGAACTCTTGACTCATCGAATCGACCCGACCGAGAATTTCCCAGTTTTTTTCCAGGATTCTGCCCCTCGTCTTCACAGGGTGGTGGCGTTACATAGTGACCACCGCCGGACAGGGACGGTCTCGAGGGTTGGGGAGCCCAGTGACGGATCGTATTCCTGAGACGGCGTCAGGTCATAGGGAGCCTGGCGTAGTCGTTCCGGCGAAGGAGGAACCGCCTCCTCGGGTGCATGGGACCCCGGGTCGCAGGTGGGACCTCGCGAGGCTTGGGCCCGCGGTTCGGACTTCCGAACCGCGGGCCGAGTCCTTTTTCAACGGCTGCAGGCCAGCGGCACGCACCACACCGGCACCGCCCTCACGCTGACAGCTCCCGGTCACCCGGCAACTCACGCCGCCGTCCGTCCGCGATGTCAGAGACCTCATAGGTGTCACGGATGAAGAAGCGCGCAAGGATAAGGGCATGGCCGATTCAGCACAGCCCACCTTCTCGCGACTGTCCACCGCCCGCGTGACCACGGATCGTCCCGCCCGCTACGGCAAGCAGCTGACCGGCCACATGGGCCGTAAGATCACCACCGCGTGGGACGAGGGCGCCGCCTCCGGCTCCCTGACCTTCGACCGCGAGGGGACCGTCACCGGCGTTGTCGCGCTCTCCTGCCACGACGGCGTCCTCCAGCTCGACCTGTCCACTGACGACGAGCACCTCGAGAGGCTCGAGCACGTCGTCGGCATCCACCTGGCCCGCTTCGGCGCCAAGGAGGGCCTCACCGTGAGCTGGAGCCGTCAGGACGGCACGCCCGGCACCACCCAGGGGCCACTGACCCCGGAGGACCTTGAGCGCATGCGCGCTGAGCGAGAGGCCCGCAAGGCCTCGTCCTGATCGGCTCCCCTCGTCTCTGTCCCGCGCGACTCGGGCCGGTGTCACCGGCCCGAGCCGGCTACGTGGCCGAGGCCTCCTCGGCCACGGGGTCACCCACCCGCAGCATGAGGAGCAGGCCGGTGGCCAGCACGGCGACGATCCCGAGGATCCCCCAGTAGTTGGCCCCCGGCCCGACGACGCGTGTGCCCAGGTAGATGAAGATGCCGTACATCATGGGGGCCATGAAGGAGACCGCCCGCCCGGTGGTCGCGTAGAGGCCGAAGATCTCACCCTCCTGCCCCTCGGGGATGATGCGGGCCAGGAAGGAGCGGGCGGCGGACTGGGCCGGCCCCACACAGGCCGACAGGAGCAGACCCAGCACCCAGAAGGCCACCGTGCCGGCGGAGTGCAGGATGAAGACCAGCAGCCCGGCCACCACCAGGATGATGAGGCTGGCCATGATGACGTTGCGCGGGCCGAAGCGGTCGTCGAGCCGCCCGGCGGCGATCGTGGCGATACCGGCCACGATGTTGGCGACGATGGCGAAGATGATGACGTCGCCCGATGAGAAGCCGAAGGTGTTCTGGGCGATGATGCCGCCGTAGGTGAAGACTCCGGCCAGGCCGTCGCGGAAGACGGCGGCGGCGAGCAGGAACCACAGCAGCCGCGGCTGGAAGTGGTGAAGCTGGAGCAGCGTGCGCCACAGCAGCCTGTAGGAGGTCAGGATCGACTCCTTGTGCTCGACATGGTGGGACACGGCCTCCTCGGGCTCGACCTCCATGCCAGCCCGGTCCCGTCCCGGCTCGGCGGACGCCAGGCCCTCATCCATCTCCTCATCGCGGTCCGTGCGAGAGCGCCCGAGCCTGCGGGAGCGGTTGATGAGGACCGGGAGCGCGGACAGGCCGAACCAGGCCGCGGAGGCCAGCATGGCCACGCGCACCCCCATGCCGCTGCCGGCGGGGAAGGAGATGAGAGGACTCGGCCCGACCAGGGTGACGTAGAGGATGAGCAGCAGGACGATGCCGCCGAGGTACCCCATCCCCCACCCCAGGCCGCTGACGGCGCCGATCCGGTCCTTGGAGGCCAGGTGGTTGAGGATGGCGTTGTAGTTGACGGAGGCCAGCTCGAAGAAGATGTTGCCGATCCCCAGCAGGACGATGCCGAGCCACAGATAGCCGGGCTCCGGCCGCACGAGGAACAGCGCCGCCGAGACCGCCACCACCACGGCGGTGTAGCCCCCGAGCCAGAAGATGGTCCGCCCGGCCCTGTCGGAGCGCTGCCCGGTCACGGGCGCCAGCAGGGCGATGAACAGTCCGGCGACCGCCAGCCCGATCGACAGCGACGACTCGTTGTCCGCCTTGGGCCCGAAGGAGTCGCTGACCAGGTAGACGGTGAAGACGAAGGTGGTGATGACGGCGTTGAAGGCCGCCGATCCCCAGTCCCACAGGCCCCAGGCGATGACGGGCCAGGACAGGAGCCGGGTGCGGGAGCCGGCCTGCGTGGGAGCAGGCGTCACTGTCGTGCTCATGGGAGAGACGATAGAACCATCTGTGCTTGTCACGGTATCGAAAGGGAAACAGAACTCATCGTCAGTTCTCCCCATCCTCAGGAGATCTGTCGCGGTCCTTCGTGGGACCGGCGCTCCAGGAGCAGCTCGGCCAGGGCCAGGTCCATCGGCGTCGTCACCTTCATGGCGCGTTCGTCCCCGGCGACGACGACTACGCGGCCACCGCGGGCCTCGACCAGGCCGGCGTCGTCAGAGGCGGCGAGCGCCTCGTCCCCGGCCCGCTGGGCCCCGGCGCGGTGGGCGGCCACCAGTGCGCCCGTCTCGAAACCCTGCGGGGTCTGGACCGCCCGGAGCCGGGCTCTTCGGGGAGTGCCGACGACGGGCTCGGGCTCGCCGGCCTCACCGGCCTCGACCTCCTTGACGGTGTCGGTCACGGGCAGTGCCGGGACCACGGCCTCGTGCCCGGCGCGCACGGCGGCGATCACCCGCCGCGTCACCTCCGGCGGCGTCAGCGCTCGCGCCGCGTCGTGGACGACGACGACGTCGGCCTGCGGCACCGCGGCCAGGGCCGCCGCGAGCCCCAGGGCCACGGAGGCCTGCCGCGAGTGCGCCGAGCCGGCAACGACCTGGATCCCGGTTCCCGCCCCCCGCGCCTGGATGGGATCCGTCTCCCGGCGCCCGCCTGGCGCACCGTCCGGCAGGTCGTCGGTCAGACCGTCGGTCAGACCGTCGAGCTCAGCGCGGAAGCGCTCGACGTCGTCGGCAGGGGCGGTGACAACGAGGTGGCTGACCTCCCCGGAGGCGATGAGGCCGGTTGCCGCTCGCCGCAGGAGGCTGATGCCGCCGAGAGGGACGAGGGCCTTGGGGACACCGGCCCCCAGGCGGGAGCCGGAGCCCGCCGCGGTGAGAACGGCGACCGCCCCAGCCGGAGCGGACTCGGGCGGGGCGGATGACTGGGATGCAGGAGTGGTGCTCACGAGCAGGACGCTACCGTGCGCGTCACCGCCTGAGCCCGAGCTCCGTGCGGTTCAGGAGGCGAGGACCTCGTCCAGGCGGGACTCGGCCTCCTCCTCCGGGGTCTTCTGGGCCAGGGCCAGCTCGGAGACGAGGATCTGACGGGCCTTGGCCAGCATGCGCTTCTCACCGGCGGACAGGCCCCGGTCCGTGTCACGACGGGAGAGGTCCCGCACCACCTCAGCGACCTTGATGACGTCTCCGGAGGCGATCTTCTCCTGGTTGGCCTTGAACCGGCGAGACCAGTTCGTGGGCTCCTCGGTCAACGGTGCTCGCAGCACCTCGAAAACTCTTTCCAGCCCGGTCTCGTCAACGACGTCGCGGACGCCGATGAGCTCGACGCTTTCGGCGGGGACCAGGATGGTCAGGTCACCCTGAGCCACCTCGAGCTGCAGGTATGTCTTCTCCTCACCGCGTACCTTGCGCTGCCGGATATCAATGATCCGGGCGGCCCCGTGGTGCGGGTAGACGACAGTCTCACCGACTTCATAGGTCATAAGGATGACTCTCCAGACTGGTTTGCGGGCCTCTAGTTTATCAGGTCATTCCGCGAAAAGATCGGGGACGTATCTCACAGGGGTCACGGCGGTCACGGTTCAAATCAGGGCGGGAATGCGAGGGCCCCGGAAAGAGGGTTCAGCGCTCCGAGCCGCTGTCGAGTCGATAGCCAAGGCCTCTGACCGTGGTGATGAGAACCGGTTTGGAGGCGTCGGCCTCAATCCTGCCCCGCAGTCGTTTGACGTGGACGTCCAGGGTTTTGGTGTCCCCCTCGTAATCAGGTCCCCAGAGGCGCTCGATGATCTGGCTGCGGGTGAGAACACGTCCGGGATGCCTCAGAAACAGCTCCAGGAGATCGAACTCCCGCAGCGGCATGGCCACGGGCTCGCCGTCGACCCTGACCTCGTGGCGCTCCACGTCCATCCGCACCCGGCCGGCAGCCAGAACCTGCTCGGGCTCTACGGGGACCGCCCGACTACGGCGCAGAACGGCCTTGAGGCGGGCCAGAAGCTCCCGGTAGGAGTAGGGCTTGGTGACGTAGTCGTCGGCGCCGATCTCCAGGCCGACGATCTTGTCCAGCTCGGTGTCCTTGGCGCTGAGCATGATGACCGGCACGGAGGAGGACCGCCGGATACGGGTGCACACCTCGGTCCCGTCCAGGCGCGGCAGCATGAGATCCAGCAGGACCAGGTCGATGGGCCCCACGCCGCCGGGTCGTCGGGAGGACTCGAAGATCTCGACGGCGCGCTGGCCGTCCTCGGCCTCGACCACCTCGAAGCCGTCGCGCCGCAGGCCGAAGGCGAGCGGGTCGCGGAAGTTCTCCTCGTCCTCGACCAGGAGGATGCGGGTCGGGCCGACCGGCGACGTCGGCGACGCCGGCGGCGACATCGACGATGCCGGTGACGCCACGGTCCGCGCCGCGGCCTGTCCCACGGCCGGCGCTGCGGAGGCCGTAGAGGACACAGAGGATGCGGAGGACGCGGAGGACTCTGCCGGGCTCACGACGCACTCCTTGACGACCGATCTGAAGGCCGCCCTGGAGAGGGCTCCGGCGACTGGCCGGCTGCGTCGTCGATCGGATCGCCCTCGACCGGATCCTCCTCAGCGGGACCTTCCGCACCGGGCTCGTTGTGGACCGGCTCCCCCTCGGGCAGGCGCGGGAGCACGAGGGTGAAGGTGGATCCCCGTCCCGGGGCGGACCACAGCTCGACGGTGCCGCCGTGGTCGGCGGCCACGTGCTTGACGATGCTCAGCCCCAGGCCGGTGCCGCCGGTGGCGCGCGAGCGGGCCTTGTCGACTCGGTAGAAGCGCTCGAAGACGCGCTCCTGCTCCTCCTTGGGGATGCCGATCCCCTGGTCGACGACGGCGATGCGCACGATCTCGGGGTCCTGCGGGTCCTGCGAGACGCCCACCGACACCCGGGTGCGGGGCTCGGAGTAGCGGATGGCGTTGTCCAGCAGGTTGCGCACGGCGGTGGTGATGAGGGCGGCGTCGCCGCGCACCCGCAGCCCCTTGGTGCCTCCGGCCACGAGGGTGATCTGGCGGCCGTCGGCCTCGACGCGAACCCGGTCCACGGCCTCGGCGACAACCTCGTCGATGTCGACGACCTCGGGCTCGGCCAGGGCGTCGCCCTCCTGGAGCCGGGTGAGCTCGATGATCTCCTGGACCAGGACACCCAGCCGGCGGGCCTCCTTGCGCATGCGCCCGGAGTAGTCGCGCACGAAGTCGGGGTCGTCGGCGCCGGCCTCGACGGTCTCGGCCAGCAGCTGGATCGCGCCGACCGGGGTCTTGAGCTCGTGGGAGACGTTGGCGACGAAGTCGCGGCGCATGGCCTCCACCCGGCGGGCCGCGGTGTGGTCCTCGATGAGGATGAGGACGCGTCCCTGCCCGATGCCGGCCACGCGCACCTGCAGATGGAACTGGCCGGCCCCCGGGACCCTCCCCCGGGCCACGGTGACGGCGGCGTCCTGAGCCCGGCCCGAGGTTCGGACCCGCCTGACCATCTCCGCCACGGTCGGCTCGACGACGGCGTCGTCGCGCACGATGTTGAAGGTGTAGGCCGACGCCGAGGCGCGCAGGACCTCGTCGTCGTCATCGAGGACGACGACCGTCGAGCGCAGCGCGGCCAGGACCGGGACGGTCGTGTCGGTCCCGGCCAGGCCGGCGAGGTCGGCGGCGCTCGTGGCCGCCTCGCGCCTGCGACGGGACAGCACGACGCCGATCCCCGCCCCCAGGCACACGAGACCCACGGCGGCGGCAGCAAGGAGAATGGTGACGGTTGGACCCACGTTTCTAGGGTAGTTGAGACCCGACGGCGCTTTCCGGCCGGATCCGCCCCTGGGCGTGCCGCTTGCGGCGACGTCACAGGGCTGCTGTGCTTGGGACCGGTATCCACCGATATCCTTTGGCAGCACCCTCGGCGGCAGCGCTGAGCGGCGCCGTCGAGCCGCATCATCGACATCACCGACCGGCACGAGTCATCGGCCCCCGCCCGGAACAGGAGCAGCCTCATGCGCGCCATCTTCAATCAGGAGCTCAAGCAGCTGGGCTCCGACCTCGAGTCCATGGCCAACCAGGTCGCCACCGCGATCGAGCGGGCCGCGGAGTCCCTGCGCCAGGGGGACATCGTCATCGCCGAGCAGGTGATCGACGCCGACGAGCGCATCAATGACCTCCAGCGGGACATCGACGACCTGTGCGTCATGCTGCTGGCCCGTCAGCAGCCGGTGGCCGGGGACCTGCGCAACGTCCTGTCCGCGCTGCGCATGGCCCAGACTCTGGAGCGCCAGGGCGACCTGGCTCGTCACGTGGCGGCCATCGCCCGGGGCCGCTACCCCGAGCCGCCGCTGCCCGAGCCGGTCCTGGGGCTCATCCTCCAGATGGCGGACCTGGCGGTGCGCGCGGGCAAGGACGTCGCCCGGCTCATCTCGACGCGGGACCTGGAGCTGGCCGCCGTCATCCAGTCCAACGACGCCGAGCTCGACGCCCTGCACCGGCGCTCCTTCCAGATGATCCTGGACCCGGCCCACGACCTGAGCCGCCAGCAGGTCATCGACGCCGTCCTCATGGGGCGGTTCCTGGAGCGCTTCGGCGACCACTCGACGTCGGTGGCCAGCCGCGTGGCCTACCTCGTCTCGGGGGCCTCCATGCCGGAGACCCACGACGCCGAGGACGCCGACGCGCTCCACTGAGCGATCCGCGCCAACGAGACGGGCGGCGTCGAACCTTTCTCAGGTTCGACGCCGCCCGCGTCCTTGAGGGGAAGCGGAGAGCCGGTGGGCTCACTTGCCCTGGTTGGCCACCGCCGCGATCTTGGCCTCGGCCTCGGGGTCGAGGTAGCGGCCGCCCTTCTTGAGGGGCTTGAGGGTCTCCTCGTCGAGCTCGTAGACCAGCGGGATCCCGGTGGGGATGTTGACGCCGGCGATGTCGTCGTCGGAGATGTCGTCGAGGTGCTTGACGATGGCGCGCAGCGAGTTGCCGTGGGCGGCGATCATGACGGTCTTGCCGGTCTTGATCTCCGGGACGATGGTGCCCTCCCAGTAGGGCAGGAGACGCTCGAGGACGTCCTTGAGGCACTCGGTGGCCGGAATGGGCTCGCCGGCGTAGCGGGGGTCGGTGTCCTGGGAGAACTCGGAGCCGGGCTCGATGGCGGGCGGCGGCACGTCGTAGGAGCGGCGCCACTGCATGAACTGCTCCTCCCCGTACTCGTCGCGGATCTCCTTCTTGTTCTTGCCCTGCAGGGCGCCGTAGTGGCGCTCGTTGAGGCGCCAGTCGCGCTCCACCGGGATCCAGTGACGGTCGGCGGCGTCCAGGGACAGGTTGGCGGTCATGATGGCGCGGCGCAGCATCGAGGTGAAGAGCTTCTCGGGGAGGACACCGGCCTCCTTGAGGAGCTCGCCGCCGTGGACGGCCTCGGCGCGGCCCTTGTCTGACAGCGGGACGTCGACCCAGCCGGTGAAGAGGTTCTTCGCGTTCCATTCGCTCTCGCCGTGGCGGAGCAGTACGAGGGTGTAAGCCATGGCTCTATCCTGCCAGGATCCCCGGCACGGCGCGAGGCCCTGGGGTCCTAGAGCCGGTCGCGAAAGCACGATGAGGCGTCCGCGTGTTCGTAGGGTAGGTCGCGCGGTCGTGCCCTCTACCCCCTCGAACGCGAGCCCTAAGGTACGACCGCGACGGGTCACGTGCCTTGCCGCAGCCCCACATGTCGCAACACGACCTAGGACGTCGCTGGGGCCGCGCCCTCGTTCTCCCGCACCTACTCCACGGGCTCCGGGTCGTACTGGCCGGGAGCCGACCGCACTGCACGAGGTCCGGACCCTCGTGGAGTGCGGTCGCACCTCCCCCAGCAGCACCCCGACCACGTGCAGTAACCCTGCGCGGTACAGACCCCTGGATCGACCGCTCAGCCGCAGCCCCCAACAGACTTTCATAACAGGCGCTAGAGCCTGTTGTGCGGGCCGGCTGTACAGGCCGGCGCGGCGAGACGTCGGAACCCGCGATCGCGCCCGGCGGCCACCCGCTGCCGCTCAGGCTCAGGTCTCTCAGCGGCAGCCCCGACGACGAGAGGTCACCCGCGGACAGGTCCCGCCCTCACGCCACTGACATGAAGGCCATATTCACGTATTGAAAACACGGCGGCCCTGGTAATGCGCCGGAGCGCGTAACCAGGGCCACGGTGCGAGGTGGCAATAAGCTCGAGGTTAGCTCGATGCAGGGTGCCGACTCACATGAGCCCGCCGCACCCGCGCACTCTCAGTTGCTGGGGTTGACCTCGTAGTAGGCCTTGCGCACCTCGGCGGAGACACGACCGCGATCAGAAACCTCCAGGCCCTGCTCACGGGCCCATTCGCGAATCTTCTGAGTGTCGGAAGGACCGCTGGAACGACGGCGACCGGAACTACGGCGGCCGCCGGTACGACGAGCCTTTCCGACCCATTCCTCCAGGGACTCACGAAGAGCCGCTGCGTGCTCATCGTTCAGGTCGATCTCGTAGGTCACGCCATCAAGGGCGAAGGTAACGGTCTGGTTGGCCTCGGACCCGTCGACATCGTCGACGAGGATGACCTGAGTCTTCTGTGCCATGATTCCTCATTCTGACTGGGGGAGCGGGCCTAAGCATGTATCCCGCTGCGGACAACGTTAGATTAAACAATAGTCGCCCTCAATGCAACACAACTTTTCGCCAGCTGCATTACTGATCGCACTCACCGTCCTAAACCCGCGGCGCCCCGCGCCGGCATACCGCCCCATGCAGCCCGGCCTCGGGGAGGAAAACTGTGAAAGCCCTGATGCCTCCTTTGGAGATCTCCACGAGACACGGCTGGACAAACCACGCCCGTCAGGCGCGTCCTTCCAGTCGACTAGAGGTATCCGCAGACCGGTCGAGCCGCGATAGAACGCCTCCCAGAGGGCTCTCAGAGAGCAGTGGAGGATTCTCTCAGCCGGAAGAGATCAACGACCACCACCGACACCGCGCCCTCATCCCAGGAAGCACCGTCGGGCCAGTAAAATCCCACCCTCTCCGACGTCCGGCATCACCCCAATCGCTCAACGTTGAGCATTTGGGGCACACACCCCTTCCAGAAAGCAGCGCCGCGGGAGGGCGGACACGGAGGGAGAGATGTGTCAGAACGCACACCCAACAAGATGCCGGCCAACGCGAAAGCCCCGGGAGACAAGTGCTCCCGGGGCCGATCGAGCCGCCTGTGGGAATCGAACCCACGACCTATTCATTACGAGTGAATCGCTCTGCCGACTGAGCTAAGGCGGCGCTCTGACGTAAGCAGCAGAGCCGAAGATACCGTTCCCGCACCCGCCACCGCAATCCAGCACAACACCGTCGGCCGTGTTCCTCGACACAGTGAACCGGCCCTCGCACGCCGACGGGACCTCAGCTCAACACATACCCCTGCACCCGGATCTTCCGGATCCGCACTGGAGTATGAGGGGAGCAGCGCGCATCCTAGAGATAAGTGCTTACCGGCATCGGCGTCGGCACCACCTGCGCCGCCTCCGCCGGACCCCGGTATTCTCCGCACGTCATTCAACAGGTCTCCCTCCCGTAAGGATCCCCATGGCCGAGTCTTCGTCCAGGTCTTCGTCCAGCTCCTCCTCCGCCCGCCCGTCACCCCAACCGGATTCATCTCGTCCTCCCGCCGGCTCACTCCAGGGCGAACTCGTCCAGGACCGCGGCGACGCGGGCTACAACAAGTCACTGAAGAACCGCCACCTGCAGATGATCGCCATTGGCGGCTCCATCGGCACCGGTCTTTTCATGGGGGCCGGCGGTCGCCTCAAGGAAGGTGGGGCCGGCCTGATGTTCGCCTACGCCATCTGCGGCGTCTTCGCGTTTCTCATGGTTCGCGCACTGGGCGAGCTCGCCATCCGCAGGCCCTCCTCAGGCGCATTCGTCTCCTATGCCCGTGAGTTCCTCGGGGAGAAGGGCGCCTATATCACTGGATGGTTCTTCTTCCTGGACTGGTCGGTGACGGTCATGGCCGACATCACGGCCGTGGCGCTCTACCTCCACTACTGGAAAGATCTACGGATCGTGCCGCAGTGGGTCTTCGCACTCGTGGCCCTCGTCCTGGTCTTCATCCTCAACATGCTCAACGTCAAGATGTTCGGGGAGGCCGAGTTCTGGTTCGCGCTCATCAAGGTCGCCGCCATCGTGTCCTTCATGGTGGCCGCCGTCGTCGCCATTATTCTCGGGCTTCACACCGGTACGGCCTCCAACGGGGAGGCGATCACCGCGGGCACTCACAATATTCTGGGAAACGGGGGCTTCTTCCCCGAAGGATTCCCGATCGTCTTCGCGCTCACTCTCGGCGTGGTCTTCGCCTTCGGCGGCACGGAGATGGTGGGAGTGGCCGCCGGTGAGGCGAAGGATGCCGAGAAGATCCTGCCCCGAGCGATCAACTCGATGATTCTGCGCATCTTCGTCTTCTACGTCGGCTCGGTCATGCTGCTGGCCCTGGTTCTGCCCTACACCTCCTACTCGAAGACCGAGTCGCCCTTCGTCACCTTCTTCTCCGGTATCGGCGTGCCCTACGCCGGCGACATCATCCAGGTCGTGGTGCTCACCGCCGCGCTGTCCTCCCTCAACGCCGGCCTGTACGCGACCGGCCGCACCCTGCGCTCCATGGCGGTGGCCGGGGAGGCCCCGCGGGTCGCCGCCGGGCTCAACAAGCACCAGGTTCCCGCCGGGGGCATCATCATCACCTCCGCCCTGGGCCTGCTCGGCGTCGTCCTCAACGCCTACCTGCCCGGCGACGCCTTCGACATCGTCATGAACCTGGCCGGTATCGGCATCGCCGGAACCTGGGGCGCCATCCTCGTCACCCACCTCGCCTTCCTCCGACAGGTGCGTGACGGCAGGGAGGTGCGCCCGGCCTACCGGATGCCCGGGGCCCCCTGGACCAACTACGCCGCCCTGGCCTTCTTCACCGTCGTTGTCGCCTCCAACCTCGCCGATCCGGCCGGACGGTGGACTCTGGCGCTGTTCGCCGTCGTCGTCGCCATGATGGTGGCAGGCTGGTACGCAGTGCGGGGGCGGATCCGGGGAGACCTCCTCGAGGAGGTCCTCGCCGACGAGGTGGACGGGTCCGCGTCCGCCTCACCGCACGACGCCTGACCGGCAGGAGCCGACCCATGCACGTTCACATCACCTACACCGGGGGCACCATCGGGATGGTGGACTCCCCCCACGGCCTCGTTCCCGGCGCCGACCTGGAGGGCTGGCTCAGCTCCCTGCTGGAGGGCACGCCCCTGGCGCACGCGGTGACGGTGACCTCCCTGGAGCCGCTCATCGACTCCTCGAACGCCACCCCGCTGTCCTGGCAGGCGATCGTGGACGATCTGCGCGCTCATGCCGCGGCCGACCCGGAGGCCGCCTTCGTGGTCCTGCACGGGACCGACACGATGGCGTACACGAGCGCCGCCCTGTCCTACGCGCTGACGGACCTGCCCACGCCCGTCGTCGTCACCGGCTCCCAGCTCCCGCTCGGGGTCCTGGGCTCCGACGCCGCAGCGAATGTCACCGGCGCGCTCAAGGCCGCCACCTCCGGGCGCATCGGCGGGGTCTCCTTGTTCTTCGGTCACCGGCTCCTGGCCGGGAACCGGGCGACGAAGTCCTCCTCGTGGGCCTTCACCGGGTTCGAGTCGCCCAATGCCGCCCCGCTGGCCACCACCGGCGCCCCGTGGCAGTGGGCGGCGGCGACGTCTGCAGGGGCCGGCTGGAGGGGCGCCGCCCCCTATGCGCGTCACGACGTCGTCGTCATCGACCTGGCCCCGGGTATCACCGCGACGCGGCTGGAGGCCCTGCTGACGCCGCTGCCCGAGGCGGTGGTCCTGCGGGCCTTCGGGGTCGGCAACCTCCCCTCCCAGGAGCCGGGGCTGACCGATGTCATCGAGCGGGTGATCGCCGCCGGGACGGCCGTCATCGTCACCTCCCAGTGCCACGAGTCCGAGGTCCTTCTGGGGCACTACGAGGCCGGGGACGCGCTCGCCCGCAGCGGTGCCGTCGGCAGCCGCGACATGACCCTGGAGGCCGCCTACGCCAAGGTGCAGTTCCTGCTCTCGCAGGGGTTGCGTGGAGGCGAGCTGACCCGTTGGATGGAGCGCTCCATCGCCGGCGAGCTGAGCGAGTAGGCGCCCCGCTACCGGAGCCGGCTCCTTCCCGCAAAGGCGCCCCGCAGAGATCGGCCCCGGACGGCTTCACGAGCCGTCCGGGGCCGATCTCATCCCTGGCGGGTACCGCGGCAGGACGCGCCGTGGACCGGCGCACCGGTCAGCAGGTCAGTCCCTTGTCGGGCATCGTCCCGTTGAGCAGGTAGGTGTCGACGGCGTTCTTGACGCAGTCGTTGGAGCGGCCGTAGGCGGTGTGCCCGTTGCCCTTCCAGGTCAGGAGCTGGCCGGAGTCGAGCTGCTCGGCCAGGGCCTCGGACCAGGCGTAGGGGGTGGCCGGGTCACCGGTGGTCCCCACCACGAGGATCGGCGGGGCGCCGGAGGCCGTGATCTTCTCACGCTTGCGGCTCGACTCGTGCCCCCAGCCCTGACAGTAGGCGTCGGGGTAGAGCAGCTGCGAGCTGAAGGTGGGCGAGGCCTCCTTGATGGTGGTGGCGTCCTGCTCCCAGGAGGCATCGTCTCCCTGGACCGGGAAGTCCAGGCAGTTGACCGCCATGAGGGCCTCAGCGGCGTTGCCGGAGTAGCTGCCGTCGCTCTGCCGGTAGGAGATGGCGTCGGCGATCGTGAGCAGCCCGCTTCCGTCCGGCTCCCCCATGTTGCCCATCGCCTGCCCCAGGGCCAGGTTGAGAGACGGCCACAGGCTGGTCTGGTACATCGAGCCCAGGACTCCGTAGAGGGCCAAGTCGTAGGTCAGCGGCCGCTGGTCGTCGGAGGTCGGGATCGGTGAGGTCTTCGTGGACTCCAGGAGCTCGCGGATCTGGGAGACCCCGGAGTCGACGTCTCCGCTCAGGGGGCAGCCCACCTTGGAGCTCTGGCAGCTCTCCACATAGGCCCGCAGCGAGGCCTCGAAGCCCTGGGCCTGGCCCAGGGCCAGGTCCTCCGCGCTCAACGAGGGGTCGACGGCGCCGTCGAGGACCATGCGGCCGGTACTGGCCGGGAAGAGCTCAGCGTAGGTCGCGCCCAGGTAGGTGCCGTAGGAGAAGCCCAGGTAGGTGAGGACCTGCTGGCCGTCGACGGCACGCAGGATGTCGAGGTCCCGGGCCGCGCTGATGGTGTCGATGTGGTCCAGGAGCCCCGGGGTGCTGGTCTTCGACTCGCAGGCCGTGTTCATCTTCTGGGCCCGCTCAATGGTCGCGGTCGCCGACGGCGTCGCCGGGTCGTTGGCGCCGGCCCGCTCGGCGTCGAGCTCGGCGTCGGTCAGGCAGTCGATCGCCGTCGAGGACCCCACGCCCCGCGGGTCGAACCCGACGACGTCGTAGGAGCCCAGCAGGTTCTTGGAGAAGTAGGATCCGACGCTCTCGACCAGGTCGACGCCCGACCCTCCGGGGCCGCCCGGGTTGATGAACAGGGAACCGACCGAGTCCTCGTTCGCGGCCCGCTTCTTCACCGCGATCTCGATCGTCTCACCACCGGGGTTGTCGTAGTCCAGCGGCACCTTGATCCTGGCGCAGGTGAAGCCGGTGTCCTCCCCGGACTTCGCCTGGTCCATGCCCTTCTTGGCGCAGTTGTACCAGGAGACCTTCTGGGTGTAGAAGCTCTCCAGCCCTGCCGGGACCGTTGCCGAGGCCGACGCCGTGGCCGGCGAGGCCTTGATATCCGAGCCGCCCTGGCAGGCCGTCAGGCCGCTGCACACCAGGAGCGCGGCGATCGCCGCGACGAGGCGCTTGGTACGGGGCCGATGAGAAGTCTCAGTCATCACGGAATGAACCCTATGATGCCAAGTCGTCAGGATCCTCCTCCTGAAGGTGGAGTGGAGACAAGTACCCATCGTCACACCCGCCCCCGTGCGGGCCGGCATCACTCACCGCCCTTGCAGGTCGCGCCTGGCTCGGGCACCTTCCCGTTGATGAGGTAGCCGTCGACCGCGCTGTGGATGCAGGAGCTTGAGCGTCCGTAGGCGGTGTGGCCGTTGCCCTCCCAGGTCAGGAGCCGGCCGGACTCGAGCTGCTCGGCCAGGGCCTCGGACCAGGCGTAGGGAGTGGCCGGGTCGCCGGTCGTACCCACCACCAGGATGGGGGCGGCCCCCTTGGCGTGGATGGGGGCGGGCTGACGGGTCGCGTTGTGCCCCCAGGCCCGGCAGCGCGCGTCCTGGTTGCTCAAGGAGGCGCCGAAGGTCGGCGAGGTCTGGATGTTCTGCTGGTACTCCTTCTCCCAGCTGGCCATATCGCCCTGGACGGGGATGTCGAGGCAGTTGACGGCGTAGTAGGTCGGTGCGCTGGAGCCGGCCGTCGCCGGACCGTAGAGCGCCTGGAGGTAGGAGCCGTCGTTCTGGGTGATGGCCTGGTCGAGGGCATAGGTGAGGAAGCTCCAGTACTCGGAGGAGTACATGAGGCGGCGAACGACGACGCGGATCGTGCTGCCGTCCACGGTGGTGTTCGGGTCAGAGGTCTTCAGTGGCGTCTGGTCGGCTGCGGCGATGAGGTCGCGGATCTGCTGGACCCCGGCGTCGGTATCGCCGGTGAGAGGACAGCTCTGGCCGGCCTGGACGGCCTGACCCGCCTGGCACTGCTCGACGTAGGTGCGCAGTGAGCTCTCGAAGCCCGCTGCCTGGCCGGAGGCGCGCTCCGCCAGCGAGAGGCTGGGATCTAACGCCCCGTCGAGGACCATGCGGCCGGTGTTGGCCGGGAAGAGCTCGGCGTAGTGCGCCCCCAGGTAGGTGCCGTAGGAGAAGCCCAGGTAGTTGAGCTTGTCATCCCCGGACAGCGCCCGCAGGACGTCGAGGTCCCGGGCCACCGAGACGGTGTCCACGTGGTCGAGCAGCCCGGCCGGCTTGGTGCTGGCGGCGCACTGGGCCTCCTCCTGCTTGAAGTCCTTGGTGATCTCGTCGATGAGCGTCTGGAAGCTGATGTCCCCTTGCGCCGCGCCGTCGGCGGCGGGGTCCTGGGCGTCCTGGAAGGGGGTGGGGTCGGCGCCGGCGGCGTCGGCGGCGAGGGAACCGGGCAGGGGGTCATTGACTCCCATGGCTGCCTGAGCCGCGCCGGCGGGCAGTGCTCCCCCGACGACGTCGCAGGTGATCGGCGTCGAGGCCCCCACCCCGCGGGGGTCGAAGCCGATGATGTCGAAGGATGCGTTGAGGTCGGGCGAGAACTGGGTCTCGTTGCTCTCCACCATCTCCACCCCTGAGTAACCGGGGCCGCCGGGGTTGATGAAGAGGCTGCCCTGACGCACCGAGCCGGTGGCCACGTGCTTCTTCATGGCGATCTCAATGGTCTCGCCCTCGGGCTTGGAGTAGTCCAACGGCACCTTGACCTTGGCGCACTTGAACGCCGTCGCCTCCGCCGACCTCTCCATCCCACCGGTAGCGCCGCAGTCGTACCACTCGACCTTCTGGTTGTAGAAGGACTCCAACCCCGCAGGCACCGCCGCCCCAGCCGGAACAACCGGAGCCGCCGCAGCAGGAACCACACCGGCCCCCACCCCCAGACACACACCCGCCACAGCCGCCAGCACCCCAGCAGACACCCGACGACGCGCCGAGACGCCCCGAGCGAAGTGTCCGCCTCTGCCTACCACCGAGGAAACCATGTCTTTGCGACGATTGAACCACGCTCTTCTTCTTTCCATGCCGTGGATCATATGAATTAACCGACCGGCGTGTGATCCTTCTCAGGGATGAGCCGGCCCGTAGCCCCATACCCCTGGAGCACCATTGCCACGGGGAATGCCCGTGGGGTTCTCGAGACGCACCAGTCCCCAGGATGCGGCCCACATCCAGATCCGATCCAGCTCGACCTCCATGAGCTGGTACGCCCTGTCCGAAGTGATCGCCCGAGTGATCATTCCTCCTAGCACCACCTCCCCGCCGCGAGTTCGCACGACGGCGTAGGCACTCCCACCTCTGCCGTTGGGGTGGATGAACCGACCTGCACCGTAGCGCGCAATGAAGTCGCGTCGGGAGGCGGGCCAGGGAATGTCGTAGGAACGCAGTGCCGTCCGACTGTGGATGCCGGACTGGTCGAAGACGGTGCGTGGTCGGCACACCGGGTACCCCACGAAGATCAGCACCACCGATATTGCTACGCAGATGAGCATCGACTGGTAGCCCAGGTGCCTGAAGAGGATCAGCCCGAATAACAGCTCCACGACTCGAAAACGATAAGACCCAGGCCAATGAACTGCTCCACCATGCCGAAGCGGCGAACAACCGGGCGGAACTGGGGGGTGGGCCCACCGCCCCCGTAGTAGGTTGCCGTCATACGACGACCCTTCCACATCTCACGACCGGCGTCTCGGCTTTAACGTCTTTAACGTCGTCGCCCCACCTCGGCTCCAGCCGGGGACACGACGGTCATCTCGCTGCGGACTGGGCGATCGGCGCGGCCTGGGGTCGCAGCTGGACCATAAGAGCCTCGACGGCCAGCAGCGGGGCGGCGTTGGAGCGCAGACGGCTGCGACACTCCTCGATGGCGGCGATCCGAGCCAGGGACTGCTCGGGGACCGTCGTGCGGGCGGCCTGGTCGACGGCGTCGGACAGGTCGAGGTTGACGCGCTCGACGTCGCTGCCCATCTGGGTGGTGAGCACGTCGCGGTAGAAGGACAGCAGGTCGATCATGGCCCGGTCCAGGACGTCGGTGCGGGCCCGTTTGGCGCGGCGCTTCTGGTCCTCCTCGAGCTGGCGGATCTGGGCGCGCAGGGCCGCCGGGATCTTCCCGTCGCTCTCCAGGCCGAGGGCGCGGGTCAGCTCGGCCTTCTCCCGGGCGTCACGCTCGGCGGTGGCCTCCTTGGCCTCGGACTCGGCGGCCTCGACCAGGGAGGCGGCAGCCAGCACGGCGTCGCCGACGCTGCGCAGTGAGACCGGGGCGAGCAGGAGGCGGCGGCGCCGGTCCCAGGCGTCGGCGTCGGTGGCCAGGTGCCGGGCGAGCCCGATATGCGACTGGCTGGCTCGGGCGGCCCGGGCGGCCAGGTCGGGGTCGGCGCCGTCGCGGCGCACGAGGAGCTCGGCGACGGCGTCGGCCGGTGGGATCCGCAGCGTCACCAGGCGGCAGCGCGAGCGGATGGTGGGCAGGACGTCGTCGGCGCTGGGGGTGCACAGCAGCCAGACGGTCTGGGGCGGTGGCTCCTCGATGGACTTGAGCAGGACGTTGGTGGTGCGCTCGGCCATGCGGTCGGCGTCCTCGACGAGGATGACGCGCCAGCGGCCGGTCCAGGGGCGGCGCTGGGCCTCGCCGATGAGGGTCTTGACCTCGTCCATCGTGATGATGAGCTTCTCGGTGGCCAGGCGCACGACGTCGGGGTGGGAGCCGGCCATGACGTCGCGGCAGGGCTTGCACTGGCCGCAGCCGGGCACGGGGCCGGTGCACTGCAGGGCGGCGGCGAAGGCACGGGCGGCGTTGGAGCGGCCGGATCCGGGCGGGCCGGTCACGAGCCAGGCGTGGGTCATGGCGAGCCCGGCCGAGGTCCCCGCTCCCCCGCGTCCCATGCCGTCCCCGCCGGCACCGCCGTCCCCGCCGACCACAGCCCCAGGGGCAGCGCCGGCGGCGATGCTCGCCTCGCGCTGCTCGGCCACCTCCCGGGCGGCCAGGGCCGCGGCCTGGAAGGCGTCCACGGCCCTGGCCTGGCCGACGACGTCGTCCCACACGCTCATGACTGCGCCCCCGGCCGGCTCGTCCGCTGCCCGTCGCGGCGGCGGGCGGCGGCCTCGACGAAGGACTCCAGGCCGACGAGGACCCCCTGGTGGGCCCCGCCCCGCTCGTGGCGCACGCCGTGGCGACGCACGGCCTCGGTGACGACCCCGATGACGGCCTCGATGACGTCGTCGGCCACCTGGTCGACGGGCCGGTCGGCGTCGACGACGACGAATCGCTCGGGCTCGGCCTCGGCCAGGGCGAGGAACTGCCGGCGCAGGGCGGTGCGGAAGGCGTCGCCCTCCTGCTCGAGGCGGTCCTTGGCGCCGCGGCCGGTGGCGCGCTGCTCGGCCAGGTCGGGGTCGCCGTCGAGGAGGATGGTCAGGTCCGGCAGGAGGCCCTCGGTGGCCCACAGGGACAGGTCGCGCACCTCCTCGGGGCCGAGCGAGCGGGCCGCCCCCTGGTAGGCGACCGAGGAGTCGAGGTAGCGGTCGGCCAGGACGACGGCGCCGCGCTCCAGCGCCGGCCGCACGCGGGTGGCGATGTGGTGGGCGCGGTCGGCGGCGTACAGGAGGGCCTCGGCGCGCGGGGCGACGTACTCCCCGTGCAGGAGGAGGCGCCGGATCTCAAGGCCGAGATCGGTGCCGCCCGGCTCACGGGTGAGGATGTGGTCGACGTCGGCGGCGGCCAGGAGGTCGGCGAGGATGCGGATCTGCGTCGTCTTGCCGACGCCGTCGCCTCCCTCGAAGGAGATGAACAGACCGGGGTGGGCCGTGGCGGGGGGCGGCTGAGTCACGTCCCCAGCCTAGCGGCCGGGGCGGCCGCCGCAGCCCGGAGGACTGGACCATGAGTGGAGCACGAGTGGAGCACGACCGGGCCACGACTGAGGCAGGAACTGGCGCGGCGGGCGGTCGTAGTGGAGGATGGCGTCGGCGCGGGCCCCGCCGCACCACCCCCTCACCGTTCTCACTCACTGACTTCGCCGTCCCCTGATTCAAAGGAGCTCAGGAAGGCGGGGGCAAGAGGTGAGAAGACTTCGGAAGTACCTCCATGACAATCGAACCGCCCTCCCCCGCCCGGGCACCCGCCTCACCGTCCCTGTCCGGAATGGCGCGCGTCATCCCGGCAGTCCGCTCCTTCCAGCCGAGCGCACTGTCGCCGTTCCGCCTGCGCCCCTCCACCGTCATCGCCACCTCGACGTCGTCGCCGACGGCGGGCGCGGACCGCCGGACCCTGGGGCCTGACGACGCCCGCGCCCAGCACGACGGCGAGGATCGCGCCGGCATCCTCGATACCGCCGACCTGCTGGCCTCCGAGATCGAGGCCATGTGCTCCGAGCACGACCTGGGGCTGTTGCAGCGTCCCCCGGTGGTCTCGGACGTCGCCGAGGAAGCTGGTCAGCGGGAGGGACGGATCCTGCTCGTCGTCGAGCCCCACACCCCGGACCGGCAGGTTCTCGGTGCCGAGGGCTATGAGATGGAGGTGACGACCGAGCAGGTGACGATCAGGGCCGCAACGGTGGCCGGCGTGTTCTACGGGACGCGCACCCTGCTGCAGTGCCTGGCCGGGGAGGGCCGGGTGGAGGCCGGCGTCGTGCGGGACTTTCCGACGCGGCCGGTTCGCGGTCTGCATCTCGACGCCGCCCGCAAGCACTTCACCCTGGACTGGCTGCTGGACCGGGTTCGCGAGATGTCGTGGGTCAAGCTCAATGAGCTTCAGCTGCACTTCTCCGAGAACGAGGGCTTCCGCCTGGAGAGCCGCCGGCACCCCGAGGTGGTGAGCGCCGCGCACCTCTCGCAGTCGGAGCTGGCCCGGCTGGTTGCGGTCGCGGCCCGGTACCACGTGGAGATCATTCCGGCTTTCGATGTGCCCGGCCACATGGAGGCCGTCCTGAGCGCCCACCCCGAGTGGCGGGTGGATGGCACCGCCGCGGGCCGCCGGATCCTGGACTACTCGCAGCCGGGCGCGCGGGCACTGGTCGCCGACATCATTGACGAGCTCGCGGCGCTGTTCCCCTCCCGGTCCTGGCACCTGGGTGGGGACGAGGTCTTCCCTCTCGGAGCCGACGACGAGGAGGACGACGCTCGGTTCCATCGGGACATGGGCGAGCGCTTCCCGCAGCTGCTCGACTACGCCCGCGCCCACTGCCGCGCCGGCGCCGAGGCGACGGTCCTCGACGGCTACGTGGCCTACCTGGAGTCGGTGGCTGCCCAGCTGCACGATCTGGGCAAGGACCGGGTGCGGGTCTGGAACGACGCGCTCAGTGTTCCAGGGACGACCCAGACCCTGCCCGCCGACGTCGTCGTCACCTACTGGACCGGAGGGCACCGCAGCTTCCCCACCGTGCGCACTCTTGTGGACGAGGGCCACGACATCATCAACGTCAACGACACCCGCTTCTACTACGTGCTCGCCCAGGAGGGGCACCCCTACTTCCGCAGGCCGACGGTGGAGGAGGTCTACGGCTGGCGGCCGGGGCACTTCCCCGAGCACCGGGTTCATGGGCCGCAGGCCTGGCCGGATCCGCAGCCCGGCTGGAACCTGGGGGCGTCATTCGCCATCTGGTGCGACGTTCCCGAGGCGCAGACCGAGGCAGAGGTCGCCGAGGGCGTCCGTCCTCTGCTGCGGGCCATGGCCAGCCGGATCTGGAACCCCGACGACGCCGCGCCCTTCTCCCTGTGGAGGCAGCGCGAGAGGCTGCTCAGCCCCGCAGCGCGCCCCAGCGCAGTGTGAGCCAGCAGGACTCCAGCACCGATCCGTCACCTCCCGTCACCCTGCACGCGCGACAGCAGCCATGGCCCCCACGGCAGGTCCAGGGCGAAGAGGAGGGCCCGCCAGCAGGACGACGCCGGCCCCCACCGCCACTGGCGCTCTCAGGCGACGCTCTCAGTGGTCCTGTCTGAGGTAGATACGGCGGCAGCCCCGCCAGGAAGTGCCCAGCCCCACTGCGGAGAGCACGGTGATTAGCCCGAGTCCGCCGGCCAGCACCACCTGCTGGGGCATGGCCGACAGCGCAATCTGCACCCCGATGGCCGCGGGCAACTCAACGATGAAGCAGATCGCAAGGCCCCATAGGGTGAGCACGGGGAGGGAGGTGGTTCCGCCATGCGCAGCGAGCAAGGGAGGCGTCACCGCGACAATCATCCCGAAGCAGGTCAGATACGCGAGATGCCGGCCCACGGCATCATTCGATGCCCCGCCCACGGCCAGTGCCACCGCAGAGCTCCCGAGGAGCGCGATCACCCAGCCGACCGAGAGCAGGAGGTAGCGGGCAGCCAGAATATCGAGACGGGTGACGGGCAGTGCCCCGTAGAGCTGGCGCATCCGGGCCTCACGAGAGGGCAGCCATAGCATCGGGCCCGCCATCGATGCGCCGACCGGCAGGTAGTACGCCAGTCTTTCTGGGGACAGGTAGAAGGGCCCCAGCCACCCCCTCACCCCGGGCACGACCACGCCCAGAACACCAAGCGCACACAGCACCAGCAGCGCCGCGGTATCCCGTCTCCTCCAAGCGATGAGCAGCTCCAGGCGCATCACGGCGCGCACCGCCTCCCACCGGGTCAGTGCGCCCGTCCCCCGCACCGCAGCAGGAGCACCGGGAGCGCGACCTCTGGATGACTCGGCGGTAGCGGGCATGGTGGATACAGCTCGTCCACTGGTCACGGACATGGGCATGGACTCGGACATGGCCGGTCTCCTTACTTCTTCTTGCTTCTTTCCCACCGGGTCTCAGTGGTCCTGGCGCTCGTACCAGCGCAGAGTGACCACCAGGGAGGAACCTAGGAGGGCGGGACAGGCCAGGGCAGCCAGTACCGCGGGCGCCGGCTCGCGCAGCACCACCGCCACGGGCCCGGCCAGCAGCAGCGTGCCGCCGTGGAGGGCACCGACCCCCGTCCCCAGGCACAGCCCCCACACCCACAGGGCCCTCTCCGGGGCCAGGCACAGGAACAGGGGCAGTCCAAGGGCCGCGGACAGGCAGATGATGACCATGCCGGCCATGAGGCCACCCCAGTCACCGGTGAGAGCGGCCACCGGCACGCAGACCAGGCAGGAGAGGAACGCCAGGGCGACCCCCTCGATCCAACGGGCACCGACCAGCTCGCTGCGCCGCAGCGGCAGCGCTCCGTGGAGGCGCCCCATGCGGTGAGCGGTCTCAACGGCCCCCTGCGCGTACTGGGCGCACAGCCCCAGGGCGACCCCCATCATCACTACCGCCTGCAGACGGCCTACCAGGACGTCCATGACGATGAGCAGTGCGAACGACAGCGGCAGGAGGAGGAGCAGCGGACCACGATGACGCAGCACGATGAGGTCGAGCCGCAGAACCGCCCTCACCCTGGCAGGCGCTATCTCACGACTCTCGCCCCCGGGACCGGACGGCCCAGTCATCTCGGTTCGTCCGATGTGCCACCCGTTCACCGGCACTGCCCCCGTCGTCATGGCGTTCACTGGTCCTGCTCGAGGTAGAGGTGATGGCTCAGCGTCCACAGGCCGATGAGGGTGCTGGCCCCCAGGGCCAGGAGCACGCCGCGGCCCGTCGTCGTCCCCAGAGCGAGGTCCTGGATCACTCCGAAGCCGGCTATCCCCAGGCCCAGCGCCCCTACGGCAACGATCGAGATCGTCCAGAC
Source organism: Actinomyces viscosus (assembly GCF_900637975.1). NCBI lineage: Bacteria > Bacillati > Actinomycetota > Actinomycetes > Actinomycetales > Actinomycetaceae > Actinomyces > Actinomyces viscosus. The sequence continues at coordinate 2,254,460 of NZ_LR134477.1, forward strand.
GAGCATGCCGCGCCCACGCCCGAAGTGCAGGAACACAGGAATTCCTAGGGCCTGCCCGACGACGACGATGAGGGGAAGGACGAGCAGCTCACGCGGGTGTACGCCCAGGGGGAGACCGATGGCCGCGTAGAGGGCCGAGGCGGCCAGGAGGAGCAGCACGGCGGTTGCCCAGTAGGAGTTGACGACCTCGGCCCGGGAGACGGGCAGGGAGGCCAGCAGACGGTTGATGCCGGAGCGCTCGGCCATCACCCCCGACAGGCCCCCGACCAGGGAACTCCCCGCAAGGAATCCGCTGACCGGGACGATATCGCCAGTGACGAGGCTGAAGGAGCCGACAATGAGGAGAAGGCCGAGGAGGGTGCGCAGAACACTCCGCAGGCCCAGGAGGTGCAACCGCACCAGGGAGAGCATTCGACCACCCAGCCCTCGTCCGGCTGCCGCTGCTGTTCCCACCGAGCCGACCGGTGCTCTGGTTAGCGCAGCCGCCCCCGGGTGCTCGCGCGGATCCGCAGTCATGAGGTCATTCATGGCCTGCCTCCTTGGCGATGTGCACGGCGAGGTCCTCAATAGTGGGGGCCTCGACGACGATGCGGTCAGCCAGCGCCTCGGCAGCGTCGGCCGGCATCATGGCCTCCCAACCCAGCTGAGTGCTGCGCAGCCCAAGGCAGGCCTGGCGCACGGCGTCGGTCAGGCGCTCGGGAGTACCGCGCACGAGTCGGAAGGAGCTGATGATCTCCTCGGCGGTGCCATTGGCCACGACCCTCCCCCGACTGAGGATGACCAGGTAGTCGGCCAACCGATCGAGGTCGGAGGTGATGTGGGTGGAGAACAGGATGGTGCGGCCCTCCACCACCATGAACTGGGCGAGCATGTCCACTATCTCGGCACGGGCCAAGGGATCCAGTCCGCCAGTCGGCTCGTCGAGGATGAGCAGCTCAGGATCGTGGGCCAGGGCCACCGCCATCTGCAGGCGCATACCCATGCCCCGGCTGAGCTCCTTGACCTTCTTGGTAGGGGCGAGGCCTGCGGCCTGGAGCTCGGAGTCGTAGCGCTCCTGGGACCAGGTGGGGTAGAAACCTCCGATGCCACGGCCCAGGTCCTTCAGGCGCCATTCGGGGTTGTAGGGCGGGGCATCGAAGACGACGCCGATGCGCTCGTGGCCCAGGGTGGTGGCCGAACCGGCATCGGGATGGATCATGCCCAGGGCCGCCTTGATGGTGGTGGTCTTCCCCGAGCCGTTGGCCCCGACGAAGCCCGTGACGTAACCGGCAGGGACGGAGAACGTGACATCACTCAGGCTGAAGTCCGGGTAGTGCTTCGTCAGGTGGGATATCTCGACAGGGTTCACTGCTTGTCCTTGGATGTCGTGGAAGTGGTGATGATGGTCTGAAGCATGGTGTGGAGCTCCTCGTCACTGAGCTGGGCCAGGCGTGCGCGCTCCACGGCGCGGTCGAGGTGCTCCTCGACCTCCCGCAGCACCTGCTCGCGCACCAGCTCGGAGTCCCGGGGCAGAACGAAGTAGCCCTTGCCGGGAACGTTGGCCAGGAAGCCCTCAGTGACGAGGTCGGAGTACGCGCGGGTGGTGGTGATGACGCTGACACGCAGGTCCCGGGCCAGAGCCCGGATCGAGGGCAGCATCTCGTCGGCCTCCACCTGGCCGGTCAGGATCGCATCCCTGACCTGCTGAGCGATCTGCTCGTAAATGGGAACTCCCGCCGTATTGGACAGAACGACCGAGAGCGGCATAGCAACTCCTTCCGTACATGCACACTATAGACAGTAGGTGCACTGTGGAGTCAAGCATGCATTCGCCCACATACGCTGCGAGATACCTGTGGTCAGGGCCGGGGCGCGCCGGCTCAAGACCACTGTCGCCCTCGATACAGCCGTCATGCCGGCCTTGAGGAGGCACGTCGCGCCCTTGGGAAGGCGCCCCAGCACCGTGCGATCCAGCAGGGATCCAGCACCGATCCGTCACAGATCGCGCGCATACTGTGTGGCCCGCCCGGCTCGGGAGCCGGGCGGGCCACACAGTATGGATGAGTCTGAGGATGAGGCGGTCTTAGGTCGTGTTGCGAAACTGGGCCCGCGGGGATCTCTCGGAGCCGCAGTGAGCCACGTGACCCGTCGCGGTCGTACCTTGTGTCGCGCGTTCGGGGGGTAGAGGGTACGACCGCGCGACCTACCCTACGAACGCGCGGATGCCTCGCCGTGCTTTCGCAACACGATTTATGTCAGCTGCGCTTGGCGCCCTGCTGCCGGGTCTCGGTGTTGCTCCCGAAGTCCTCGATCTTCGGGGTGTTGCCGGCCCAGACCACCTCTGCGTTGCTTCCCTTGATGACGACGCGGTCGACGTCCTTGACATAGACCTCGGCGTTGGTGCCGGTGACGGTCAGCAGGCCGACGTAGTCGACGAAGACCCTCACGTTGTTCGCCGAGATGTTCAGGTTGGCCACGTCTCCCTCGATCTGAACCTCATCATTGGCCTGGTCCAGGAGCATGGACGGGGTCGCGGAGACGGTCCGGTCCACACTCTCGAGGTCGCTGAGCCAGTCGTGGTCAGTGATGGTGGCCTGCGCGCCGGGCCTGTCGCCGGATGGCTGCTGGGAACCGGCTCCAGGGGCACTGGCCCCGGCCGAGGCGGTCTGGGCGGCCTGGGCGGCCGGCTCCTGGGTACTCGAGGCCGCAGCCTCCGATCGGGGGGTCTGCGAGCCGGTCGCCGCCTTGGAGGGCTGCGCGGCGGCTGTGGACTGCCCGGGCGAGGCGACCTCCTGGCTCGCGGTGGTGGCGGCGCCCTGGTTGGTGGATCCGCCGCCGATGGAGACGGAGCAGGCGCTGACGCCGGCCAGGGACAGGGTCATGAGGATCGCAGCGGCGGCGCGACGGGACGAGAGGGGACGAGTGGTCGGGGACATGGTTCTCTCCAGTATTCAGGTGTGGATTCAGATGCGGTGAGGGTGATGAGGGGCGGGATGCTGAGACGCGGCCGGGTCACCGGTGGGCTCGGAGAGCTCAGAAGGTCGGGATGAAGATCTCCACCCGGCGGTTGAGGCGGCGCCCGGCGGGGTTGTCGGAGCCGTCGGAGTTCTCGTTGGGGGCCACGGGCCTGGTCTCGCCGTAGCCGACGGACTCGATCGCGGCAGTCACGCCGTCGGAGGTGAGAGCGTCGGTGACCGCCTTGGCCCGCTGCTCGGAGAGGGTCTGGTTGGAGGCGTCGTCGGAGACGGAGTCGGTGTGGCCCTGGACCTGGACCTTGGGGGCCTTGGAGTCCTTGAGGACGGTGGCCAGGTTGGTGAGCGTCGTCGAGGCCTCCGAGCGCAGGTCGGATGAGCCGAAGTCGAACAGGACACTGTCCTCCAGGGTGATGACCGTGCCGCAGGACTGCACCGGCTTGGCGGCGTCGATGGAGGGGAAGGTGCCGACCTTGCCGGCCTTGGGAACCGGTTTGGCCGAGATGGTCTCGCCGTTGACGACGGCGCTGCCCGTGCCGTCGTTGACGATGGAGATCTCGCCGTCGCTGTAGGTGCCTGAGCCGTCACCGTTGTTGACGATGGAGACCTCGCCGCGGCTGTAGGTGCCCGAGCCGTCACCGCCCAGGACGATGGACTCCCCGGTGGTGGAGTCGCTGTAGGTCCCGGAGCCGTCACCATTGACCGTGACGGAGAGGTGGTCGTCGCTGTAGGTTCCTGATCCGTCACCATTGACCGTGATGGAGACCTTGTCGTCGCTGTAGGTGCCTGAGCCGTCACCGTTGTTGGTGATGGAGACCTTGCCGTCGGAGTAGGTACCCGAGCCATCGCCGTTGTTGGTGACGGAGGTGGCACCTGAGCTCGTGGTCATGGATCCGTCGCCGCCGAGCACCGTGGAGCCGGAGACCAGCGAGCCGCTCGCGTCGCAGCGCGCGGGCCTGACGGTGACACCCGGCTGGGAGGTGATGGTGCGGGTGAGGTCCGGGGTGAAGGCACCCGTGGACTGGGTGAGCAGGCTGAGGTCAGGCAGGGAGAACATGGGGATCGGCGGGATCTGGCCGGGCTCGTAGCCGGCGACCGCCTGGCTCGTGGAGGCGGCCGTACCGGTCGCCCGGGCGGAGGCCGAGCCCTTGGCACCGCCCGCGGCGCTGCCGGTGCCCGAGCTCACCTGGGTCTCCTGGCTCTGCGCCTGCGACGAGGAGCCGCCATCCCCGATGCTCAGGGAGCACCCGCTCAGGGCGAGGGCGGTGATGAGGGCGAGGGAGGGCAGGGAGATGATTGATTTCGTCATGACATGAACGTTACCGGCGCGTTGTCGCCGCCGAGTTTCCGCGCTGTCGCAGTCCTGCGACAGGGTTCCGAAGGCAGCGTTCATGTCGCGCTCACCGGGCCGGCGACGGGCAGGCTCAACCACACCCGGGTTCCGACGCCCTCACGGGATGCCATGCGCACACTGCCGCCGTGGCGGCGCACGATCGTCGCCACCAGCGCCAGCCCGAGTCCCGAGCCCGGCAGTCCGCGGGCGTTGCCGGCGCGGGCCAGCTCGCTCCACACCGCCGGAAGGTCCGCCTGCGGCACGCCGATGCCGGTGTCGGCCACCTCGATCGTGACGGTGCCGGACTCCTCCCGGCCGCGCACCTCCACGGTGCCGCCGGGACCGGTGTACTTCGAGGCGTTGGAGATGACGTTGTAGACCGCCGAGTACAGCAGGTCGCCGTCGCCGCGCACGTGCGACAGCGGCCAGGGCACCTGCGGCAGATCCAGGCGGATCCGGGGCGCCCGGCCACGAGCAGCACCCTCCTCGCTGACGGCCTGGGCGGCGTCCTGGACGGTCTCGGCGATGTCGACGTCCTCCAGCGAGAGCGCGGCCGTCTCCAAGTCGGCCAGCTTGCGCAGGTCCGTCACCAGGCGGCCCATCCGGCGGGCCTGGGCGTCGACGACGTCGACCCGGGCCTGCCACTCCTGAGGGTGGGCCTGTGGCAGATCGGCGACCGCCGCCCGCACCGCCGTCAGCGGGTTCTTCAGCTCGTGGTCGAGCCGGCGCAGGAACTGCTGGTGGTGGGCCCAGGCCTCCTGCTGGGCCTCACGGCGGGCACGCTCGGTCGCCAGCCGCTGCCGACGCCGCCCCACGGTGACGAGGAGGGCCAGCAGCAGGAGGACGGCACCGGCCTGGGCCACCACGAGCGGCACCGTCGTCGTGATGAGCAGAGGAGTCACGCCGTAGACGACATAGGCACCGGCCACCGCTAAAGCGATGACGAGCAGCGCGATCAGCCACCCGATCCACCCTCTCCCGGAAGACCGCTCGGTCGCGGAGGCCGGGTTGACCGGGGCGGCCTCGGGAGTGGGACCGGAAGGAGGCTCCACGGCCCGCCCCTCGCCCAGCGCGGGCCGCTCCGCCGTGGGCTGAGCGGCCAGCCGGGCGGCCGCAGCCAGGTCCATCGTCGGCTGAGCCGTCGGCGCAGGAGCCGCCGAGGGCCCGGGCAACGGATACGGCGCATCCGCGGGAGGCCGGCGGATCTCCATGGTCTGAGGCCCACCAGGGTCGAGCGTCGGCGGCAGGTAGCGGGTGCGGCCGTCCTGTGAGGACTCCCGGGGAGGCAGCGATGGCGGCAGGTTCGACGTCGGTGCCCCCGACGGTGACTGGCTCACGCCTGGACCCCGGCCCGGAAGCGGTAGCCGACGGAGGGGACCGTCTCGATGTAGGTGGGGTGGGCGGCGTCGTCCCCCAGCGCCTGGCGGATCTCGCGGATGCGGTGGTCGACGGCGCGCGTGGAGGTGGCGAAGTCGATGCCCCACAGGGAGGCCAGCAGGTCATCGCGCGTGTGAAGCTCGCCCGGGTGGCTCATGAGGTAGTCCAGGAGCATCGTCGCCTTCGGGGTGAGCGTCACCTCTCGACCGGCCAGGGCGACCCGTCGGGAGGTGCGATCCAGGACGAGATCGCCGGCCACCAGCCGGGAGGCCGAGGTCAGTGGCTGGGCCGCGCCCCGGGTGCGGCGCAGGACCGCGCGGATCCGGGAGGCGAGCTCGGCGGGGTCGAAGGGCTTGGACAGGTAGTCGTCGGCGCCGTCATCGAGGGCCGAGACCCGCTCGTAGGAGGCGTCGACCTGGGTGAGCAGGATGATGGGGGTCCAGGCCCCACCGGACCTGACCCGGCGCACCAGCTCACGTCCGTCCATCCGGGGCATGAGGACGTCCGAGACGATGATGTCCACCTGGTAGGAGGCCAGCAGGTCCAGGGCCTCCATCCCGTCCGAGGCGAGCATGACCCGGTACCCGCTGCGCTCCAGGTAAGGGCCCAGCGAGCGGCGGATGGGGGCCTCGTCGTCGACGAGCAGGACGGTGGCGGACGGAGCCGGTGCAGCGGGCTGGGTCACGGCAGTGCCATTCGGGGGATCACTCAGGCGGTCACTCAGAACGTCACTGGGTTACTGGGCGAGCTTCCCGGTGGTGTTGCCAGCGCCGGTGTCCTGGATCGTCGGGTCGTCGCCCAGCCAGTGGACGGTCACGTTGGAGCCCATGATGGTGAGGTGGTCGATGTCGCGGGCGTAGACGGTGACGTCGGAGCCCTGGATCGTGAGGGTGTCAACGTCCTCGGCGGCGATCTTGACCTCGGAGCCCTGGACCGTCAGCGTGTCGAGGTCGCCCACCAGGTTGAGGGTGCCTCCGGAGCCCTGGACGGCGTAGGAGCCGGAGACCTCCGTGCGCTCGCCCTTGCTCTGGATGTCCTTCCAGGTGGCGTCCGTGATGGGGGCGTCGTCGCCGTCCTTGTCACTGTCCTTGTCATCATCCTTGTCGTCGGAGCCGGTGGAGGCCTTCGCCGAGCCGTTGGAGCTCCCCGAGACCTGAGCATCGGCCTTGGCGGAGGCGCCGGTGTCGGCGCTCTGAGAGTCCTTCTGCTCGGCCTGGGTGGCGGCCGAGGAGCCGGAGTCACCAGAGCCGGAGCCGTTGACGGACAGGGAGCAGGCCCCCAGGCTCAGGGACAGGGCCAGGGCCGCGGTACCGGCGAGAACGATCTTGGGCAGGCGCATGATGGGGTCCTCTCAGGAATCATGTGGGGAGTTGTACGCGAAATACAATACCGGCCGGTTGTGCCCGCCCCGTCGCTGATCTGTCTCAGAACTGCGACGAGGGCCGCGATCATGCTCACGGAACAAAAACACCTATATGTTCGGGGACATTCGACCCCGCCGGGTGCGGTCCACGCGTTCGGGGACAGGAATCCGGCACCCGTACGTGCAGGATGTCCCCGCCCGTGACGTCTAGGCCTCCTTCTTCGCAGCAGCCTTCTTGGTGGCCGTCTTCTTGGTAGTCGTCTTCTTGGCGGTGGTCTTGCGGGTGGTGCGCTTCTTGGCCGGCTTTTTGGCGCGCTTCTCCGCGAGCAGCTCGAAGGCGCGCTCGGGGGTGACGGTGGCCGGGTCGTCGCCGCGGCGCAGGGTCACGTTGGTCTCCCCATCGGTGAAGTAGGGGCCGAAGCGGCCGTCCTTGATGACCACGGGCTTGCCGGTGGCCGGGTCCTCGCCGAGCTCGCGCAGCGGCCCGCGGGCCGCCGCCTGCCCCCGACGCCGCTTGGGCTGGGCGAAGATCTCCAGGGCCTGCTCCAGGGTGACGGTGAAGATCTGCTCCTCGGTCTCCAGGGAGCGCGAGTCCGTGCCCTTCTTGAGGTAGGGCCCGTAGCGGCCGTTCTGAGCGGTGATGTCCGCACCCGACTCCGGGTCCTGCCCGACGACGCGCGGCAGACTGAGCAGGTCCAGGGCCTGCTCCAGGGTCACCGTGGACAAGTCCATGGAGCGCAGGAGGCTGGCCGTGCGGGGCTTGGGCTTGGCGGCCTTGGCGGTCTTCCTCGTGGTCGTCTTCTTCGTCTTCGCGGACTTCGCGGTCGTAGCAACCTTCTCGCCGGTCTCCCCCTCGGCGGTTTCGGCCGTCTCCTCGGGGTCGGGCAGGACCTCGGTGACGTAGGGGCCGTAGCGGCCGTCCTTGGCGATGATGACGTGCCCGCTGACCGGGTCGACGCCGAGCTCGCGGCCGTCGTCGGCGGCGCGGGCGAAGAGCTCGCGGGCCTTGTCCACGGTCAGCTCGTCGGGGGCGACGTCAGCCGGCACGTTGGCGCGCTTGCCCTCGGCATCCTCCAGGTAGGGGCCGTAGCGCCCGACCCGCAGGGTGATGCCCTCGCCGATCTCGATGGAGTTGACGGCGCGGGCGTCGATCTCGCCGAGGTTGTCCACCAGGCCCTTGAGGCCCTGGGCCCGCAGCTCGGCGGCGGAGGCGGCGGCCACGTCGAGCTCACCGGAGGCCGCGGCCTCGGCGATCTCCTTGGCGACGGCCTCGGAGGCGCCCTGCCCGTTGTAGAAGCGCCGCAGCCAGGCCACCCGGTCCTCATCGCCGGCGGCGATCCGGTCCAGGTCGCGCTCCATGGAGGCGGTGAAGTCGTAGTCGACGAGCTCGGTGAAGTTCTCCTCCAGCAGGCGGGTGACGGCGAAGGCGAGCCACGTCGGCACCAGGGCCTGGCCGCGGTGGTCGACGTAGCCGCGGTCGGAGATCGTGGACATGGTGGCCGCGTAGGTCGAGGGGCGACCGATCTCGCGCTCCTCGAGGGCCTTGACCAGGGAGGCCTCGGTGTAGCGCGGCGGCGGCGTCGTCTCGTGGCCCGAGGCCTCGGCGGCCAGGGCGGCCAGCTCCTGGCCGGTGATCATCGCGGGCAGGCGCACGTCCTTGGCGTCCTTACCGGCGGCGCCGGAGTCGTCCTGGTAGCGCTCGGCGTCGCGGCCCTCCTCATAGGCGGCCAGGAAGCCGCGGAAGGTGATGACGGTGCCCGACGCCGTCAGGCCGGCCGTGGAGAAGGTGGGACCGGAGTCGCGCGACTCACCGGCCACCGGAGTCAGCGGCACCTCGACGGTCACGGTGGCGGTCGAGCCGACGGCGTCGGCCATCTGGGAGGCCACCGTCCGCTTCCAGATGAGCTCGTAGAGGCGGAACTGGGCTCCTGTCAGCTCGCCGGAGACCTGGGCCGGGGTGCGGAAGTGGTCGCCGGCGGGGCGGATCGCCTCGTGGGCCTCCTGGGCGCCCTTGGACTTGGAGGCGTAGACGCGGGGGCGCTCGGGGACGTACTCGGCCCCGTAGAGCTCGGCCACCTGCGAGCGGGCCGCGGACACGGCCTGGGCGGACAGGACCGTGGAGTCGGTACGCATGTAGGTGATGAAGCCGTTCTCGTAGAGGCCCTGCGCCACGCGCATGGTCTCGCGCGGGTTCATGCGCAGCTTGCGGGAGGCCTCCTGCTGGAGGGTGGAGGTGGTGAAGGGGGCCGCCGGGCGGCGCTTGTAGGGCTTGTCCTCGACGCCGGCCACACGCGGCTCGCCCCGGCCGATGGCCTCGGCGACGGCGGTGGCCCCCACCTGGTGGAGGTGGACGGCGGAGGCCTTGACCGCGGCCGGGCGCGGCTCGCCGGCGTCGTTGAAGTCGCGGCCGGTGGCCACGCGCCGCCCGTCGAGGGTGACCAGGCGGGCGGTGAAGGAGGCGTCCTGGCGGGCCGTGACGTCCACCGGGGACAGGACGGTGGAGAAGGTGGCCTCCACCCCCCAGTAGGAGGCCGAGCGGAAGGCCATGCGCTCGCGCTCGCGCTCGACGACGAGGCGGGTGGCCACCGACTGGACGCGCCCGGCGGACAGGCCGGCGCGGACCTTGCGCCACAGGACCGGGCTGACCTCGTAGCCCACGAGGCGGTCCAGGATGCGGCGGGTCTCCTGGGCGTCGACGAGGTGAATGTCCAGGTCGCGGGTGTTGTCCAGGGCCCGGGTGACGGCCTCGCGGGTGATCTCGGTGAAGACCATGCGGCGCACCGGCACCTTGGGCTTGAGGACCTGCTGGAGGTGCCAGGCGATGGCCTCGCCCTCGCGGTCGTCGTCAGTGGCCAGGTAGAGCTCGTCGGCCTCCTTGAGGGCCTTCTTGAGCTGGGCGACCGTCTTCTTCTTGTCAGGGTTGACGACGTAGTAGGGCGTGAAGTCGTCCTCGACGTCGACCGCGAACTTCCCGTAGGGCCCCTTCTTCATGGTGGCGGGCAGCTCGGAGGGCTGCGGCAGGTCGCGGATGTGCCCCACGGAGGCCTCGACGTCGAACTCCGGACCGAGGTAGCCGGCGATGGAGCGCACCTTGTTGGGGGACTCCACGATGACGAGCTTGGTGGACACGTAAAGCCTTCCTCACGGGTGGTGCGCGGCTGGCCGCGCCTGGCGGGTGTGGGCGGTTCGCGACGTCGGCGGGCCCGGGCGATCTCCGCGTGATCGTGATGATCCGGGTGATCGGGGCACCTGACGAGGGCGAAGGGCGGGGAGCCGGCTCAGGCCGGCTCTCAGCCGACTGTAACGCACCGCCCACCTTTTCCAACCGGGCAGCGGACGGAAAGTGTACGGAAAACGACTTTCGTCTCAGCGAGGACATCCTGGCGTGAGCGGCCTGAGACGGGGCCGGGCTCGGGCCTCGGCCCTCAGATGAGCTCCGCCAGAGCGCTGCGCACGGTGGCCAGGCGCTGAGCGGCGATGTTCTCGTCGTAGGGCAGGTGCAGGCCGCGGCACTCGGCGGCCAGCTCGGCCAGGGAGCGGACCTCAGGGAAGCCGCGAGAGGTCAGCTGGGCGACCTCGTCGACGGTCGCGGAGCCCGACGAGCCGGCCCCGCCGCCGCGCAGGTCGACCCACTGGCCCAGGCGCCGGGCCGCGCGGTCCAGGCTAGAGGTGACCGTGTGCAGGGCGTCATTGAGCTGGGCGACCTGGGTGCTCACGGCCCGCAGCACGGGCCCCAGCCCGCGGAAGCCGGACTCGAGGGCCTCGCACAGGTCCGTCAGGGAGCGGGTGGCGTCCACCTCGGAGCCGTCGAGGATGGACTGGGCGAAGCGGCCCACCATGAGGGTGAGCAGACGCATGAGGGCCACGGAGAAGCGCAGCTCGGTGACCGACTGGTGCAGGACCTGCAGGCGCGAGGGCAGCCCGGTCAGCTCGGCGCCGGCGGCACCGGTGAGCTCGGAGACGCGCTCGGCGAGCATCTGCGCCTTGGTCTGGGTGCCGTTGCCGGCGTCGTGGGAGACCAGCTGACCGATACGCCCCACCCGGGTCTCGACCGCCCGAACCGAGGCGTGGGTCGCCTCCATGGAGGTGATGAGGCGCAGGTACTCGTCGAGCTCGAAGACCAGGGCGTTGGTGTCCTTCTCCATGGCGGCCACCGTGTTGAGGATGCGGGCCACCGCCCCTAGGCTCTCGGGGGCGGCCGCCGGGACACGCACCCCCGAGTCGACCAGGGCAGCCACCTCGCGCGGCAGGGTCACCAGGGTCATGTCGTGCAGGGAGGAGAAGCCCAGGGCCTGAAACTCCGCGGCCAGCTCACGACCGCCGAACTCGCCGAGCTGGTGGCGCGAGGCGCCCCGGGCCTGAAGGTCGCGCTCCTTGGCGCGCACCCGGCGGTAGGCCTCCTCGACCCTGCCCCGGGTCGCCCCGTCCATCGGCTTGATCCGCACCGAGAGATAGCCCTGGCGCAGCGGCACGATCGTGGCGAAGACCCGGTAGTCCAGGCCGTCCACCGCCCGGTTGGTGATGTATCCGCAGGCCGGGCGCTGGGACTGCAGGTCGTCCCAGATGAGACGGAAGAGGCCGGCCGGCATATCCAGGTGCCGAATGATGTTGTGCGGAGCCCCGATGAGACGTTCACGCGAGTAGCGCGAGAGCGTATCGAAGGTCCTGTTGGTGTTCTGGATAACACCTTTAAGGTCCGTGGTGGAAAAGAAGATGTCCTGTGGATCGAACAAACGCTCGTACCCGACCTGCGATTCCATGGGTGCTCTCCTTCATGGTAGATGGTTCGCGGGAGCACCTCGCCGAGGACTATTTCCTTAGCTCCTCGCACAGTGCCAGAAAAACCTTAATGACACGCGCGGGCCCGCGGAAGACTGTTTATGACATTGTCACCAGTAAGTTGGGACCTATCTTGTGGATTCCCGATAACTACTCACCCAGCTGGCTCAGGGTTTCTCGCACCGTCGCCACCCGCTCGCGGATGACGGCCTCGTCCAGGGTCACGACGACGCCGCGGGCCTTGGCGGCCAGCTCGGCCAGGGAGGCCGTCTCCGGGAAGCCCTGCTCGCCCACGGCGACGGCCTCCTGCAGGGCGGCCTCGGCGTCGACGCCGTCGACCAGAGCCTGGGCCCCCTCGTCCTGGAGGGCCCGGATCCAGCGCTGGAAGGGCCGCTTGACGCGGTCGAGGTTGCTGACCACGGTGCGCAGGTCGCCCTCCAGGCGCTCGGCCAGGTTCGCAGCCTCCTGGCAGGAGGGAACCAGCTCCTCCAGGTCGGAGAGCATCGCCTCGGCGAGGTCGCCGATGGCGTCGGCGGACTCCCCCTCCTCCCCGTCCAGGACGGCGGCGGCGAAGATGCCGGCCATGAGGGTGTGCAGGCGCATCATCGAGCTGCGGAAGCGCACCTCGGAGGCCGCCTCGTACAGCGCCACCAGGGAGGAGTTGAGCTGGCGGAGCACCTCGACGGCCTGGGCGCTGCGCTCCTTGACGCGTTCGGAGACGGTGGGCACGGAGGACTCGCCGTCGGGGCTGGTGACCTCCTCCATGAGGGAGCCCACGCGGTTGGCCCGGTCGATGACCGAGCGCACCCCGCCGGCCCAGGAGCCCAGGCCGTTGATGAGCTCCTGGTACTCCCCCAGCTGGTAGATGAGCTCGTCGGTGTCCCGCTCGATCGCGGCGACGGCCTGGAGGACGGCGAACATGGGGTTGTCCGACTCGGCGCGCGGCGGTACCCGGACCCCCTCGACCACCAGCAGGGCCAGCTCGCGCGGGAGCGCGGCCCGGGCGAAGTTGTGCAGGTCGCGGTACTGGAGCCCCGCCAGCTCCTCGGTCAGCAGCGCCGCTCCGTGCTCGGCGACCTCCCGGCGCCTGTGGCCCTCCTCGGCGTAGGCGCGCTCAGCGGCCCGCACCCGGGAGTAGATCTCCTTGACGGGCGTGAACATGGCGTGGTTGGTCGGGCGCACACGCACCGACAGGTAGCCGTCGGCCAGCGGGGCGATCGTCGCGAAGACCCAGTAGTCCAGACCGTCCTTGGCCCGGTTGAGCACGTAGACGCACGACGAGCGCCCCTGCTCGAGCTCATCCCACATGAGCTTGAAGGCGCCGGCGGGCATGTCGTCATGCCGAATGATGTTGTGCGGGGAGCCAATGAGCTCTTCGGCGCTGTAACGGGACAGCGAATCGAAGACTCGGTTCGTCCTGCGAATGACACCTTTGGTATCCGTCGTCGAGAAGAACAGGTCCTCGGCACCGAAGCGGCGCTCGTTGCCATCGACGTATTCCATGACTCTCCTGCTGTGTTAGGGGGAATCGGTCACTGCCGGATTACCGACGGCGACACGCTGGATGAGGGAGGCGGCCGAGATACCGCTGAGCCGCCCTCTGTACGACTACGCTACGAAGTAACGTTCTGGTGCACACGGATGTGGGGATCAACAACCGAGACGCACGACCGCATAAGCATGTCACAGCGCCTGTCTCTCCGGGTCTCCATTGGGTCTCAGATCGATAACACAGTCGAGACACAGGTTGCGCTGTGGTCGAGCACAGCGCTTTCCTGTTGAATAGATGACGTGACTATAGTGTGATTAAAACAAGATTCGTGTTGCTGGTTTTGTTGTTGGGTTGGTGATCGGGTATTCGTGGGGCGTCCGATGTGGGGGTGTCGCTTTCTCGTGGGGTGCTTGGCTGCTGGTGCTGGCTTCTTTTGTTGTCGTCTCTTGTGTTGTCGGCGTTTCGTGTGAGCTCTCGGGTCGAGGGCGGAATATCATGCTGGGATGGACAGGGTCGTGGTTAGTGATGATGAGTGGACTGTTTTGCAGGGCTATAAGCACCAGGCGCCTTACAGGTTGATGCGTTTGAAGTCCGAGGCGGTCGTGCTGCTGTCCAAGGGTGTGGATACCGCGGTCGTGGCCCAGGTCGTCGAGCGCACGCCCGAGACGGTGCGCAGCTGGGCTCGGGAGTGGAACCGGTACCGCCTGGCCTCAATCCACACCGGTCACGCCGGCAACCTCAACGCCTCCAGGCTCACCGCCACCCAGCGCCAGGAGGTGGCCGGGGTACTGTCCCGGCCCCCGTCGGAGCAGGGCCTGCCCATCGGGTTCTGGGACGTGCCCCATCTGGCGGCCTGGGTCTACGACCACTTCGAGGTGGAGTACGCCTCTGCCGCCTCCTACCGGTTCCTGCTGCACATGGCGGGCCTGTCCTTCCACCGCCCCCAGACCGTTGACCAGCGCCGCCCGCCCCAGGCGGACGTTGACCAGCGCATGAGCCAGATCCGTTCCGAGATCGTCCGCAAGTGGTCCGATCCCGAGGTGATGGTGGTGTGCGCCGACGAGGTGCGTATCGAGCACGAGGCGATCGTGCGCAGGGCGTGGATCCGCCGGGGGGACGCCGCCCGCCTGGAGGTCGACCGCCGCCGCCAGGCCCAGTCCTACATCGGCTTCCTGCACGAGACCGACGGCACCGTCGACTTGATGACCCTCGACTGGCAGGACACCGGCACCATCACCCAGGCCCTGATCGACCTGACCGTGAAGCACCCCGACAAGAAGAAGATCGTCATCGTGTGGGACAACGCCTCCTGGCACCGTTCAGCAAAGCTCACAAACAGCCTCAAGACCATCAAGAACCTCGAGAGGATCCACCTGATCAACCTACCCGCCTACAGCCCCGACGAGAACCCCATCGAGCACGTCTGGAAAGAAGCAAAGGACAGTATCAGCAACCACCAAAGAGCCACATTCCCCCAAACCCGACAAGCATTCGAGACCTTCATCCAGGCAAACAAGTTCCCCTACCGACTCACAAAATAATCTCGTTTAAACTCCACTATAACGCCCCCACCGAGAACCTCACCCGTGCCGATGGCTCCCCCCTGCGCGTTCTGGTCGTCGACGACGAGCAGATGCTCGCCGACCTGCTCGCCTCCGCCCTGCGTTATGAGGGCTGGGAAGTCACAACCGCCGGGACTGGGATCGCCGCGGTCCGATCCGCCCAGGAGATCGACCCCGACGTCATCGTCCTAGACATCATGCTGCCCGACTTCGACGGACTGGAGGTTATGCGCCGTGTGCGCGGTCATAGCCCGAACGTGCCGGTCCTGTTCCTGACGGCCAAGGACGCCGTCGAGGACCGGGTGGCCGGCCTGACCGCCGGCGGCGACGATTACGTCACCAAGCCCTTCTCCCTGGAGGAGGTCGTGGCCCGGCTGCGTGCCCTGCTGCGCCGCTCGGGTGCCAGTGAGGAGAAGCCTGCCTCCCTGCTGGAGGTCGGGGACCTGCGCATGGACGAGGACTCCCACGAGGTCTGGCGTGGCGAGGACGAGATCCAGCTGACCGCCACGGAGTTCGAGCTGCTGCGCTATCTCATGCGCAACCCCCGCCGGGTCCTGTCCAAGCCGCAGATCCTGGACCGGGTGTGGAACTACGACTTCGGTGGGCAGGCCAATATCGTCGAGCTCTACATCTCCTACCTGCGCCGCAAGATCGACAAGGGCCGCGAGCCCATGATCCACACGATGCGCGGTGTCGGCTACGTCCTCAAGCCGGCCGCCGGTGCCGACGAGCGCGTCTGACGGCGCGCGGACGCCGGAGAAGCCGTAGATGCCTGAGAGGCTCATGCCCCCGGTACCGGCCGGCGAGCAGACCGGCCGGCGCACCGGTCGCGGCTCGTGGTGGCTCGGTCCTCTGAGGAGACCTCGCAGCCTGCGCACCCGCCTCGTGGTCGGGGTGCTCGGGCTGGTCCTGGTCATGGCCGCGGTCATGAGCACCTTCTCCACCGTCAGCCTGCGACACACCCTCATGGTGCGCACCGATGGCCAGCTGGTGGCGGCCTCCCAGCGCGCCGCCGACAAGCGCCATGACGTGGAGGAGAAGGCCAGGAAGGCCTCCGCCCAGGCGGCCCAGGAGGGCCAGGCCAGCCAGGTCGGCGGGGCGCAGCCGCCCGGCGGGGCCGACTCCGACCATGGCAAGCAGGGGGTTCCCCCTGGGCTCGACGCCGCCGGGCAGTCCACCGGCACCCTGACCCTCATCGCTCCGGCGACGTCGACCTCCGGCGGTGAGGCGGCCGCCTATATCGACAAGGACGGCCACTACGCGGCCATCTCCAAGGAGGACTGCCGGCTGCTGCTGTCCGAGGCCACCAGCGACCATCCTGTCACCGTCCACCTGCACCACCTGGGCAGCTACCGGGTGATGGCCACGCGCGACCAGGTCTCAGGAGACACGGTCATCACCGGTCTCTCCCTGGAGGCGGACAAGGCGCTCATCGGCACCCAGCTGCTCGTCGAGCTGACAGTGGCCCTCGTGGGAGCCCTCGTCATGGCCCTGGCCGGGCGGATCATGGTGCGCTCCTCGCTGGCGCCTCTGGAGCGGGTGGCCCGTACCGCGCGCCGCGTGGCCTCCCAGCCACTGGAGCACGGCGAGGTGACCATCGAGGATCGCGTCGCCGAGACGGACCTGACCTCGTCGGCTGAGGTCGGGCAGGTCGGCGGGGCGCTCAACACCCTGCTGGGGCGTGTGGAGTCGGCTCTGGGCGCGCGCCAGCGCTCGGAGACCCAGGTGCGCCAGTTCGTGGCCGATGCCTCCCACGAGCTGCGCACGCCGCTGGCCTCGATCCGAGGCTACACCGAGCTCATCCGTCGCGAGGGGGCCGACGCCGACCTGCCGGAGGAGGCCACCCACGCCTTGGACCGTGTGCACTCCGAGTCGGTGCGGATGACGGCGCTCGTGGAGGACCTGCTGCTGCTGGCCCGTCTTGATGCCGGGCGCGAGCTGCGCCACGAGGAGGTGGACCTGGTCGGGCTCCTGGTGGACACCGTGGCCGATGCCCGTGTGGCCGGGCCGGACCACGATTGGAGGCTGGACCTGGCTGTCCTGGAGCCGCCCGCCGACGCCACCTGGGAGGAGACCGAGGACTTCCTGCCCGAGCCGCCACTGGTCACCGGTGACGAGGAGCGGCTGCGTCAGGTCGTCGTCAACCTTCTGGCCAACGCCCGGGTCCACACCCCCGCCGGCAGCCATGTGACCACCACGCTCGAGCGAGAGGGCGACGCCCTCATCGTGCGCATCCACGACGATGGTCCGGGCATCGCGCCCGATGTGCGTGATCGGCTCTTCGAGCGCTTCGCCCGGGGGGACTCCTCACGCGAGCGGCGCACGGGATCAACGGGGCTGGGCATGTCCATCGCCCTGGCGATCGTTCAGTCCCACGGCGGCGGTATCGACGTCGAGTCATCCACTGCTCCCGAGGATCACGGGACCACCTTCTCCGTCAGGCTCCCGGCCGCCGTCGTTGAGGAGTAGGCCGACCAGGTCTGGGGGTCATGAGGTCGTGTCGTGGAAAGAGGGGTGAGGGAGCGGCCTTTGGGGTCAGCCCGGTGCTCGGCTCGCCGGCGGACGTGCCTTCAGGCCCTGCGGCTGATCCTTGCGGGGCCGGGCACGGGCTCTCGGGTGCGTCCGCGGCGCCCAACGGGCTGTCGCAACACGGCCCAGACTGACGACGCCGAGTCGACCAATGAGCAGGGCCGGGCGGAATCGGTCCGGCCAGTCGCGGTCAGTCGCGGTGACGGGGCTCGTGCCTGCGCCGGGTGCGCCCCCAGTCCGTCAGTGACACGAGCGCGGACAGGGCCAGGCAGGTGATGCCGACGACGGCCAGTGACCCGGTGGCGTAAGCGCTGAAGAGCTGCCAGCGCGTGTCCGGGCCGTCCAGGTGCCGCCAGACCCAGGATCCCAGGCCGAGCGCACCCAGCGTGCACACGGTGCCGATCGAGGCCAGCAGGACGTTGCCGACGAGCTGGCTCCACAGGCGCGGGCCGGCGGCAGTCACCGGGATCGTCCCCACCGCGGTCAGCTCTGGCACCTCATCGGGGCCCTCCTCATCGGTTCCCGAACGCAGGGACCGAGGGGCGCGCCAGGCGCCGCCGGCCACCGCGAGGGCGCCCCAGGCTACGGGCACGAGGACGCCCGCCAGGACGTCGGAGGGCCGGTGCCACTGGCACACGAGGGTGGAGTAGCCCATGGCGATGGTGAACAGGGCCCCGGCCCAGGCCGACAGCGCCCTCCAGCGCCGCCCGGACAGCAGGATGAGAGCGACCGCCGCGGAGGCCGCCATGGTCGTGTGCCCCGAGGGCAGGGTGTTGGCGTTGTCCCAGCGCTCGGTGATGTTGAAGTCGGGACGCCACAGGATCTGGTACTTGAGGACCTGGGAGGTCAGGTTGGCCCCGACCACGGCGACGACGGCCCACACGGCCCGACGGTGGCTGCGCCGCAGCAGACCGATGGCCAGGATCGTCACGACGAGGATGACGGCCGCCGGCATCGAGACCACGGACAGCAGGGTGCGGGCGTGGTCGCTCACGTAGTGCGACCCGATCTCCGAGCCCTCCAGGGCCATGGCGTCGAGCATCTGGCCGGTGTGGGTGAACACGAACAGGCCCCACAGGCCGAGAGTCGCCGCCAAACAGCTCAGGGCCAGCAGGCCCCCGCGCAAACGCAGCCGTCCCCGGGACTGGGAGGTTAGCGACTGGAAGGAGGCCACTGGCAGATCGTAGATTCTGAAGTGCACCCGCCAACAGGAAGACAGTCGCGATTCCTGTGCGGGACTGCTCACGGCTCGCGCGTCTCCACGTCGCTGAGCGGATTCCCCTGTCGTTCGCCAGAAGCGTCGCCACCGAATCCGGCGACGTCCTTGAGATGACGGCCGGGCCAGCGCTCCGTGCCGCCGGCGGCATCGGTCCTGCCGTCGGCGGAGGAGGCTCCTGAGGCTCCTTCCTCGCGGGAGGCGAGCCGGGCACGACGGCGCAGCCACCACAGGCGCCCCAGGATCCCGACGACGACCGCCAGGATGATGACGACGGCGACGATGATGACCTTCATCCAGGTCTGCATGGGGGCGGGCAGGGCCTCGGCCTCCTCGGCCGCGGCGGCCGTGGGGTCCATGGGAACGCGCTCACCGGTGACCAGCAGGCGGTGGGAGTTGACGCCGTAGGGCGTGCAGGTGATGAGCGTGACCAGGTCGCGCCCCGGGACCTTGCGCAAGGAGTCGGTCTCCTCGGGCGTGACGACGGTGATGTCAACGACCTCGTACTTGAGGGTCTGCCCCAGGGAGGAGACGTAGAAGGCGTCTCCCTTCTTGACCTGGTTGAGGTTGTCGAACATCGTCGCGGTGGGCAGCCCGGTGTGACCGGTCAGGACGGCGTGGGTGGAGGGCCCCCCGATCGGCAGGCTGGTGCCGAACAGGTGTCCGACGCCGTTGGCCAGAGTGCGGGTGTCGGTGCCGTGGTAGACGGGCAGGCTCACGTGGATGGAGGGGATGACGATCCGCGCCATTACCGGGTCGATGTCCATCTCGTGGAGGTAGGCCTGGTACTGGGGGGTGTCGGGGCGCTGCGACTCGAGCCAGGGGTCGAGGATCGGAGCGCTCTCGAGCTGGTCATTATAGGCCTCGGCGGACTGACGTTCCTGGGCGATGGTGTCCGGACTGGTCGAGTCGATGGTGGCGGTGTACATGTCGGCCAGACGCTGCTGCTCACCGTTATTGTGCTGGGTCGCCATGACCGGGTAGAGGAGGACGGCGACACCCACCAGGACGAGGACGACCGGCAGCCAGGTCAGGACGCGCTCACGCAGTGCGCTGCGGCGGGAGGCCTTGTCGGTCTCGGGTCCACCGGTCTGGTCGCCCCGTCCCGGGCCGGCGGTCTCGTCCTGGTCCCGACCCGGTTCGCGGGTGCGGGAGAAGCGGTCACGAAGTGGCGGGAGTAACGCTGTCACGAGGAACCGTGCCTTCCTTCGTCTGGGGTTCGACGTCGTCCCGTTGCCAGGCGGAAGCGGCTGGGAGCCGCCGATGCGGATGGGGGTGGCCTGACCGGGGTTATCGGGTTGCGGGGAGATCAGCCTCGGCGTCCCTGTGGGGGAGACGGGATGCCCGTCTCCCCCACAGGGAACGGTCGGAGCCGTCGAGGCGCGCTGCCTCAGCGCCTTGCCGGGACCTGCTGCGCAGGAACCGGGCTCAGCGCTTGGCGGCGTTGCGACGCTTGTTGGCGTAGGCCGCGACCGCGCCACCGGCCACGAGCAGGGCGCCGGCGATGGTGAGGAAGATGACGCCGTTGGCGCCGGTGAGCGGCAGGCGGAAACCTGCGTTCTTCGGGACGTCGGTGACGGTCACCTCAGTCGGGATCTTCTTCTCAGCATCAGCGGCCAGGACTCGGAAGGGGATCGGGTCGGCCTGGAGGGTGTATCCCTCAGGGGCCTTGGTCTCGACGAGGCAGTAGTAGTCATCGTCGGTGAGCTGCTTCTCAGCACCATTGACGTAGTCGTTGGCGCGCAGAGTCGCGATCGAGACCATGCCCTGGCCCTCAGTCGTGAAGGTCTGCTTACCACCGATGGTCAGAGGGTCTACCTTGTCAGCGGTCGAGGCGTCAGCGTCCTTGAGAGTGGCGCCCGTGGCGGTCTTGGTGCACTCGTAGACCTGGAACTCAGCACCGTTGTACTTGGTCTTGTCGGCGAGGTTGTCGGTACCGGTCTTGGTCAGATTCACCTTGCCGTACTTGGAGATCGTTGGGGTGGTGGGAATACCGGGGACATCCGTACCGGGGTTGCTCGGGTCCCAGTCGAAGTTGGGACTGTCGGAGGGAATGAGACCAGCGGTGTTGGACAGCGTTCCCTCCAGATCGACGTCAGAGTCGAACTTGGCGGTGAGAGTCACCTGAACCTTGGTCTCACCGGTGCCGTTGGCACGGGCCTCAGCGGCCTTCCTGCGCCCCTCCTCGGTGAGCTGGATCGTCGCCCAGTTGTGGTTCGCCCCGTCAGCAGTGATGACGGTGTAGTCCGTTCCATCCACCAGGGTGATCTCCGGATTCCCGCCTGCGGCGCCGATGATCTTGACAACCGGCGTCAGCTGGTCCTTCTTGATGCGCTTGTCGAGCTGGTCGACAACCTCGTAGCGCTTGATCCTGGCACCGCCGGCGTAGTCGACCTTCGGGATGGAGGTCGTGATCGTGTAGGTGATGTCGTTACCGGATCCGGAGACCTGCTTGTCGGAGACCTGCTTGTCAACACCGGAGACGGTGTTCTTGGGGTAGACGTGGACGTTGTAGTTCCACTCGGTGGTCTTCTCCGGGTTGGTCATCGGCAGGGTGACGACGAAGTCCTCGGCCGGGATGACCTTGTCAGGGGTCCTGGTCTCGCTGACCAGGTAGGCGCCGACGTCGGTCTGGGCGTCGGTGAAGGAAGCAAGACCGTCAGCGCCGGTGGTGATCGTCTCCGAGGTCTGGGTCTTGAGGGCCTGGGCTCCGGCGACATTCCCCTGGAGCGCCGCCAGAGTCTTCCAGCCCTCGTCGGTGGTCAGGTCGACGTTCAGCCTGGTGATGGTGAACTCGACGCCGGAGACCGGGTTGCACTCGGTGGTGGGGTCCTCGTTACCGGTCCCTTCCTTGACACCGTTATTGTCGGTCTGTTCGCACTTGTGAACAGTCAGTGTTGTGGCGTGGGTGGGATCGATGGTGGATCCGTTCGGGTCAGCGGGTGCCGCCGCGCCGGTCGGGGCGATGAGCGCGCCGACAGCGAGCGTCATCGCGGCGGCGAGACCGAGGCCTCGGCGCACGGTGGGGGAGTGCATGTCTGTTCTCTCCTGTGTTGTGGGACTACTTAGGGATATGAGGTGACCCGCGCGCGACGGAGCGGAGTCGGGGTTCTCCCCGTGATCAGGCTGGGCGCCTGGACGAGGAAGCCTTCTTTCTAGAGCGCAGTACCAGCAGCGCTGCTCCAGTGATTGCGGTGGCCGCGACGGCGACGTTCAGCCCGATGCCGCGTCCTCCCGACAGCGGCAGGGTGCCGATCTGGACGTCTCGGACGGTGATGGTGTCCTCGACCTTGCCGTCGCCGCTGCGCGAGATCGTCAGGGCGGATCCTCCAGGCTCGGGGGTGATGAGCTCGATGCCGGTGTCCGTCACCTTGAAGCGGGCGGGCTTGGCCATGAGCTGGTGCCCAGCGGGGGCCTTGGTCTCCACCAGCCAGTACTCGCGGTTGATGGCCAGGCCGACTGTGGTGAAGGCTCCGGTCCCCTTGCCGCCGGTGAAGGTGACAGCGTTGGCCAGGGGCTCGGCTCCCGGGGTGGAGGGGTCCATCGGGTAGATGTCGAAGGCGGCGTCGTCCAGGGGGCCCTGGCTGCCGGTCTTGATGATGGACAGGGTGCGCTTACCGGCGTCGGGTGAGACGTTGGCGCAGGCCACGTCGTGGTCGGGCCGGGTATCGGTGTCCTTGCCCTCCTGGGGCACGACCTTGTTGTAGAGACCGCGACCGGGGACGAGGAGTCCCTTGTCCGTGGTGCACGACAGCAGATCGTCACTGTATCCGGCGACCGACGGGTCGACCCTCACCGTAAAGGTGACGGTGTAGCGGATCCTCAGGCCCGAGTAGAGCGTCTCGTTGTCAGCAAGTCGGTAAGAACCGTCCGCCTGCTGGGTGACCTCCCTGGCCCCCTGCATCTCACGGGCTACCCGCACCGTGGTGGGCACGAGGCCGGGGGCGAAGCTGGGGATGTCGTTGATCGCTCCGGTGGAGACGGTCAGCGAGCCCTCGTTGACCACCGTCACGGTGTAGACGACGTCGAGGGTGGAACCGCTGCCGGGCTGGATGGCGATCTCCTTGGAGAACTTCAGCGCCCCGGAGGTTGACAGGCAGTCGTGGTTATTCTCCTCGCCATCGGTGTCGCCGACCATCGCGATGGTGTTGACCAGGCCGGAGGGCCTGCCGTCGGCGCGAGTGTGACCGCACTGGAAGTCGGACTCGGCGAAGCCCGGGGTGTTCTCCCGCACGGTGAAGGTCATCTGCACCGTGAAGGTTCGGCTGCCGCCCTCCCCACCGGTTCGATCGGCGCCGGCGAGAGTTTCACCGGCACCTCCCTTGATGAGGGTGATGGGGCCGTTGAGGGTCCCGTTGGCGGGGTTGATGGTCGGGTAGGTGACCCCCTGGGCGTCGGTTCCCTTCTCCAGCACCTTGACGGAGCTCAGCCGGACGCCGGTGGGCATCTGCGGGGTGTCGGTGAGGTCCTCGACCACCGGGCTGGCGGCCCGCGAGGTGTTGGTGACCGTCACCGTATAGCTCGCGGTGAAGGTTCCGTCGCCGTTACGGACGACGTCAAGCGCCCTCTTTGAGGCCTTGAACTGGGGATTCGGGGGCAGGGTGCCGCAGGCCGCGGCCTCCTTGGCCTGGTCGTCTCCCTTGGTGGTTACCGAGGCCTTGTTGTAAACGGCCTGGGACGTGCCGACGGCGTCGGGGGAGCAGGTGTCGACGCCGGGCAGGCCCACGTCCGGGCCGCTCACGTTGAGCACCACCGTGTAGGTGTGCTGCTCGCCCGCGGGCAAGGTGATGCTGTTCTTGACGTAGGGCACGCCCGCCTGGGGAGTCTCCGTGCCAGTGATGGCGCCGCCGGAGATGCTCACCTTGTGGACGGTGACATCGCTGGGCACCTGCCAGGCGTCGTTGAGGTCGTAGGTGAGATCCGCCTTGGCGGAGGGGTTGGTCACCGTGATCGTGTAGGTCTGGTCGAAGGTGTTCCTGCCGTCGACCTTCTCAGTGCTCTTGGCGACCTTGTTGAAGGTCTTTGCGATACCGGCGTGAGGGACGACGGAGTTGACGACCTTGACCCGGACGCTGCCCTCGGTGGAGTCCGGCACCGTGAAGGTAACGCCTCCGGCATTGCCGTCGGACGGGGCGACGGCGGTCGAGGCGATTTCCTTCTCGCCGCGGCCCGGGTTGGTCACCACCTTGAAGGCGGCCGGGTTCTTCCAGCTGACGGAACCGCCGGCTGCGGAGGGGGGCTGCTTGAGGCCCTTGGCGTCGTGGGCGTCCTCAGTGACGGTGCAGGTGGCGCCCACGCGCTGGGCGGGCAGGTCGGCTGCGTTGCCCTTGGCGTCTACGGCGATCTTGCCGGTGGAGGTGCCCTGTCCGTCCGGGCCGGGGGTGCAGGTGTAGGTCAAGGAGTAGGAGTCCGCCGTAGCGGCGTCGGAGGCTCCGTCAACGGTCTTGGCCGCGCTGACCGGAGTCTGCACCGGCTTCTGGTGAACGGTGCAGGTGACGTTGCGCCCTTCCTTAAGGACGAACTGGGAGTCTCCGTTTACGGCAACACTGCTGCCATCGCTGTCGGTACAGATCCAGGGGCCGTTCTGCGTGTACCCCTCAGGGCCGTTACCGGTGGACAGGGCGTAGGTGCCACCGGCGGTGTACACCCCGGTGACCTCGGTCCTGCCACTGGCACCGGTGACCGTCTTCTGTCCGAACAGGCCCTCAGTGACGGGAGTGGCGGACATGGTCCACTGCTCGGGCTTGGCGCTGCCGCCGTCAACGACAGTCACCAGGGTGACGCGCCCCCGGCCAACGACGTACTCGTTGTGCCAGACGCACTTGATCGCCACCTCATCCTGGTTCTCAGCGAGCTGGGTCTGATCGAGCCGGATGGTGCGCCTGTTGAGGTCCACCGAGTCGGACTTGTCGAGGCGGGTGACCCCGTCCCGACGTAGCAGTGGAAGGCCTTGAGTCCCGGACGTACAGGTGACGTCACGCAGGAACCAGCCGCTCCCCCTGACCTCACCGGTGTCCCGGTCGATGGCGGCCTGCGGCGTCATTCCCTCCTCCTGCACAGTGGCGGCGTCGTTCGGCGCAAGCAGGGTGTAGGTGGTCGGGTCGACCGCCTCGTTGTCCCAGGTGGGGGTCAGACTGTTCAGGGTCCCCCAGTTCTGAGCGCCATAGCTGCCCGCCGGGGAGGCGTTGACGTAGCTGAACTGAGGGATCGTCACTGAGGTCCGAACGGAGGGATCGGCTTTCACGTCCTTGGCGAAGGTGACGGGGCGCTCCTGCTCGATCGAACCGTAGAGGCAACCGTAGGAAATGGCCCTCTCCCTGGTAACGAAGCGCTCCTCCAGCGAGCTGGTCTGGTTCTTCTCCAGCTCTGCGCGACACTGCTCGGACTGACCGTTGTTCACGAATCCCCACAGCTTGAGCTTGTACTTGATCCCGGTGCCGGGGTCAGTCCAGGCGGTATCAGAACGGTCAGACTTGATATCCAGAATATCATCGGAGCAGGATCGGCCGTCCTTGTCCGTGAAATCATGCGTCATGTACCCGTCGAACCGGGTCAGCCTCCCGTTCTGATACATGTAGACATAGGCGCCACCATACGCGCCGACCTGGCCGTTACTGTTATAGGCGTAGTATGTCCTGGACCTATCATTATTTGTTGAATAATCCCCGATGATGAGCTTTCCGTTGGAGTCGATCTTGCCCGTACATGTGTTGGAGGTATCCGTTTCCACCCACGGGAAGTTCGCCTGGATCGTTCCGGCAGTATTAATATTGAAGTTACCATAGTAACGCCCAAGCACCGGGCTGGTAACCCTGTTGAGATCTCCATAAATTGGCCGGTTGACATGGCGCATCTTCCCCACGAGGAACACCTGTCCTGCCTTGACCGACGTGGTGTCGGAGGGCTGAAAACCGAGAGAGCTCTGCTGCCCACCGCCCGGATCCCCCTCATATTCCGGAGGACAGTCCGAGTGGTTATATTTTAGACGACCGTACCCAACAGACGCATAAGTCCCGCTGCTACCGCGAACAACATCTGTCTGGAAGTCGTTGGAGCTAGGCGAGTAGCGCATACAGGCTCGCAACCGGCTCCACTCCCACGGATAGAGCGTCTGACGACCACCACCTTCGTTGTCAGAGATAGGGTCCACACTCTCAATGGTGCGCACATACTCGATCTGCGCCGACGTGTCGCCCAGGGGCACGGTCAGGTCGTCTGTAGCCGCCCCCGCCGGCGAAGCCGTCCACGGAAGCGCCACAATCGTCACCAGGACGATGGCAAGAGAGCCCGCGACAGCGAAGAACCTGCGCAGGGACCCGTCGCGCCAACGCCGGGGGCGCACTGATGAGAGGGACATGTCGAAGGAATCCGATCACGAGGGAGGGCGCACGGGGAGCGCACAACAAGATTGACAGCAGATGAATATAGAACACAGCCCCGCCCTCCGACACTCCGGAAGGGCTCTCTACGGCAACAATCGCGCATCATCGCGCGCAACAGGAGTTTTCCCTTAGAACTGCACCAGCCTTCACACATCTCAGTTCGACATCAATAGTTACGGAACAACAACTTGGGTTACAAGAACAACACAAGATAACATTTCCGCACTCAGGCACTTATTGACGAGAGCCCCGAATACCATAGGGGAGCCGACCATTTGGTCGACTCTTTGGCGAGAAGCACTTCAGGCGGAGGCGGGCTACAGCACCAGCATGCCTACTGCCAGGAGGCGACGTGTCGCATCCACCAGCTCGCCGCGCAGCGCAAGGGCGTCGACACCAGTGAGCGCGGCCACGGCGGAGGCGATCTGCTCCACGCTCAGCTCGCCATCGGCCACGCCTGCTAAAGCCGCTACAGCCGTAGTGGCCTGAGTACTTCGTCCCAGACCGCCGCCCTGGCGCAGCAGGATGAGAGTGGGCTCACCGGCCCCCGGCACCAGGTGGCGCTCCTCGGTGACATCAGGGGCGAGGACCGGACGGAGAGCGGCGACAGCGTCATCATCGAGGCCGGCGAGGCGGTCCTGGGCGGCGACGACCGCGCTGACGTGGGGACCCAGGACACCCTCCCCTGAGGTGGCGACCTCCTCCATGACGCGCCACGGTCGGCGCCGGCAGACGGGACGGTGGACGATGAGGTAGCCGAAGCCGATGCCTTCGATGCCGTGGGCCTCGAAGTCGTCGATCCACGCCTCCAGGGCGGCGTCGAAGCCGTCGGCGTCACGCTCGGGGGTCAGGCCGCCGTCGCGCAGCCACATGGTGGCGTACTCGACCGGGTCCTGGACCTCACGCTCAATGACCCAGGCATCGAGGTTCTTGGGGATCCAGGAGCCGACGGCGTCGCGCCAGGACGATCCGCCGGCCCCGGAGCGGTGCTCCCAGTTGCCGAGCATAACGGCGCTGCCGCCGGGCTCGAGGTGCTCGCCGAGCCCGGCCACGAGAGCAGGCAGGACGGGACCGCCGGCGTCACGGTACTCCATAAGGGGCAGGCCGGCCTCGCGCACGGCGGGAGGGGTGAGGACGAAGGGCGGGTTGGAGGCGATGAGGTCGAAGCGGCGGCCGGCCACCGACTCAAGGAGGGAGCCCTGTCGAAGCTCCAGGCGGCCGGTTCCGGCGGCGGAGTCGGCGTCGGAACCGAGCTCGGCGGTGAGGCTCACTCCGGCCAGCGCGGCGTTGAAGGCGGTGAAGGCCAGGGCGCGCGCGGAGATGTCGGTGGCGACGACGTGCTCGGCGTGGCGCAGCAGGTAGAGGGTCTGGATGCCGCAGCCGCAGCCCAGGTCCAGGGCGGTGCGGACTGGCGTGCGCGGGGTGAGGCCGGCCAGGGTGAGGCCGGCGCCGCCGATGCCCAGGACGTGGTCGGGGGCCAGGGGCCGGCCGGTGACGAGCTCGCCGAGATCGGAGGCCACCCACCAGCGGACCTCGCCGGCGTCGTCGACGGCCTCGTGCGGGCGCAGGTCGACGCGGGCACGGACGCGCCCGGTCTCATCAACCTGGCCGACCAGGCCGATCTGCCGGGCGCCGGCTGCTCCGGTGTGGGGCAGAACGGCGTCGAGGGCGGCGGCCGGGACCGGCTCGCCGAGCATGAACAGCGCCGTCAGGACGGCCACGGCAGACACCTCGGCCCTGTCGGCCAGTGCGGCGCGCGCGGCCCTCAGGGCGGGCAGGCGGATCTCCCGGTGCAGAGCGTCCGTGGCCGCCCTGCCCAGGAGCGCGGCCACGGCCTCCACGCCCCAGCCGGCCTCGGCCAGGTCCGCCCGCAGGCTCACCGCCTGCCCGCCGGTGAGAGCAGGAGGCGGAAAGGACGACGACGCCGACTTCAGGCGGGTGCTGGCGGGGCTCACTGGACTCATGGCACCGACCGTAGCGCGGGACGCCGGTCGCCTCGGGCACCCCGCCGGAGGAGAGCCCGGCGGGGCACCCGAGTCCGCTCCCAGGTTCTCGGAAAGGTGTGCGCCGGCCCAGGCGCCCGACCGACGCGGGGAGCACCCTGCTCCAGGGCGCTCCCCGTCCCACGACCAGGCGATGGGGCCGGGCTGGCGCTATCGTCGTCGCACTGGTCTCAGTCCCGCGTCGCAGCCCGGCGCCTCTCGGCGAGGAGCGCAGCACCGGCGACCACGGCGAGGGCTCCGCCGAGGAACGGCGCAGCCACATCGACACCGGTCCTGGCCAGGAAGTCCGATGACGGCGCAGGGCGGTCGGGGTCGGGCGTTCGACTCGGGTCCGATCCCGGGGTCTGCGGCGCAACGGCCTCAGGCGTGGGCGTCTCGGACGGCGTGGGAGCCGGCGTAGGCTCAGGCTGCTCCGCCTCGTCCACGACAGTCACATCTGCCGCCTTCTCCTCATTGCGCAGGTCCTCGGCACTCACGTGCACAGGGACCGCCTTCTTGTAGCCGGCAGGCGCGACGGTCTCTGTGATCGTGTACGCGTCACGCAGAAGCCGACTAAGGCTGGCATGCCCGGAGGAGTCGGTCGTGATGGTCCCAACCTGCTCACCCGAGGCGTCACGGGTCACGACGAACACGGCACCCTCAAGGGGCTCACCGCTCGTATCAGTCTTGTGAATGTTGATCGAGTAGTCATAGCCGTTGGCAACACCGTCGGCGGACTCCCACTTGAAGGTGTGCTCATAGACCGAGTTCGCCTGTCCGTCATTGGCAAGCAGGGCGACCGTGTTCTTGAACAGCTCCGCGTTGACCGGAGCGTGGTTACTATTCGCCTTGTAGGTCACCATGTAGCCGGCTGTACCGATATCCCCGAATGAGATCGTGAACGCCGGAGCGCCTCCGACCGAATTTCCCACGATCTGCGGGGCGAAGTTATCGGTGACGTCAACGGCGTCCACCAGGTTCCAGCGCTCATCGCCCCCGATGACCCAGCGCCCCTTAGTGACCTTGAAGCTGGAGGCATCGTAGGTCAGGCCATAGGTGCCGATCTCATCCTTCAGTGTGACATTCGTCTTCTCCGTGCCCGCTGCATTGACTCGAACAACATAGTTGATCGAGCTGTCATCGAAGCTGGTAATACCGTACTTCATCAGGTCCTCACCGAGGTTCTCCTGATACTTGTTGTACATGACAGTACCGACACTGACCGTAGACGTCCCCGAGGTGACCACGAACTCCTTGGGCCCATAATCACCAATGGTATTCTTGTCCGCTTTAATGGCTACGTCGATCCTGCCGGTGATATCGGAGTGAGACTCGACATAATCCGTATACGTCAGCGTGAGCACGCCGTCGACCGCGCTCGTCTGCGCGTTGGCGACCGTACTCCCGTCATCGCCCACCACGGGGAATGACATGTTCTCCATGAACACGAACCCCTGAGACAGTCGAATCAGCGACGTGTCGCCGGCATGAACCTTCCCGTTGGGAAGCGCGAGATTCATGGACAACTGAAGAGTTGTATCATTATCATCGAGCGAATCGCCAGAGAGGGAGGCCGAGGTGACAATCCCGTCTGAGACCTCTTTCGCGGAAGCAGGGGATATCAGGACCGATCCGATTGAGATGCCCACTGCGGCCAGAAGTGTAATGACGGCTATGAGACCGCCGAGCCGCGAGACGGCGGCCCCTTGCCCCGACGTATGAGGCGAGGGCTGAAGTGTAGCCATGCGAGTCCTTCCATGATGACGTCGCGCCCGACAGCAGGAGCGACACAGGAACAGCAGTAGGCAGATCTGAAGAACGACGAGCACGCTCCAGACAACCTACGGGAATGAAGCGATCCGTACGGCTACCTACGACACGAGCCTTCAGCACCAGAACGGACCAACAGAAATTGTTCACCACGCTGCCGTCAACTAGCGAAGCCGTTACTGAACCGGTACTGAGTCCCGAGTCACACCATTGCTGTCATCAACGCATAAGCTCCACAGTCAATGGCGCCCGGTGCGCGTCACGACGACACCCGAGTCGGCACCGCCGAAGAGCACGGTGGGGCCGCCCAGCCCGCGGGTCCGACTCGTCATGCTCGCTCCCGGCCGCCCTCTTTGCACCAAGAACGGCTCCTATGGCCTCACCCATGCGCCGAGGACGCAATCACGTCCGAAAGACTGTCGCAGCAGGATCGGACAAGCCAATCTCACTCACATGCAAGCTTATTAATAAGCTTGCATTCATTGGAGGCAGAACCTACAATCTACAATAAAGCCGTCCGTTTGCAGAACGGTCCACCGCGGACACCGGCCTGCGGACCCCAGCAGCACCGACCTCAGGAGAAATCCATGTCTGTACTCACCATCGGAGACCAGTTCCCCGCCTACGAGCTCACCGCCGTCGTCCCCGGCAATCTCAAGGAGGTTGAGGCCACCAGGCCCGAGGACTACTTCACCACCGTCTCCTCCCAGGTGCCCGCCGGAACCTGGCGCGTCGTCTTCTTCTGGCCCAAGGACTTCACCTTCGTGTGCCCCACCGAGATCGCGGCCTTCGGCGACCTCTACCAGGACTTCAAGGACCGCGACTGCGAGGTCGTGGGCGTCTCCGTGGACAACGAGTACACCCACTACGCCTGGCGCCGCAGCCACGACAAGCTCCAGGACCTGCCCTTCCCCATGGCCAGTGACCTGAGCCGCGAGCTCACCGAGGCCCTGGGCATCAAGCGCGCCACCGGTGAGGCCGACCGCGCCACCTTCATCATCGACCCCCACAACGTCATCCAGTCCGTCTCCGTGACCGCCGACTCCGTGGGCCGTAACACCGAGGAGGTCCTGCGTCAGCTCGACGCCCTCCAGTCCGACGAGCTGTGCGCCTGCAACTGGCAGGCCGGCGCCGCCACGATCGACGCCCTGGGCCAGATGGGCTGACCGGCCGGCCCCCGACCTTCACCACTCTCCACCACCCCGACGACGAAACGAGAAGACATGAGCATCGACAACCTGCGCTCCGCCCTGCCCGACTGGGCCAAGGACCTCTCCTTGAACCTGTCCACCCTGTCCCGCTCCTCCTCGCTGACCGAGCAGCAGCAGTGGGGCACCTTCGTGGCCGCGGCCGCCGCCACCCGCAACGAGTCCGTCCTGGTCCAGGTCATGGAGGACGCCCGCACCCACCTGTCCGAGGAGGCCATCAGCGCCGCCCTGGGCGCCGCCTCCATCATGGCGATGAACAACGTCGCCTACCGCACCCGCCACTTCCTGGGCTCGGCCTACGACAACGAGCGCATGGGCCTGCGCATGAACATCATCGGCACCTCCGGCGGCGTGGAGAAGGTCGACTTCGAGCTGTGGAGCCTGGCCGTGTCCACGATCAACGGCTGCGAGAAGTGCGTGACCGCCCATGAGGCCACCGTGCGCGGCGAAGGCCTGAGCACCGAGCAGGTCTGGGAGGCCGTACGCATCGCCGCCACCCTGACCGGCGTGGCCCAGGCGATCAGCGTCGTCGAGACCCTCGACTGATCCCTCGTCACCATCCTGACCGGTACGACGGCGGCCGCCGGCTCCCCATCGGGAGTGGGCGGCCGCCGTCCTTGTGCGCCGGGGGTTCTCAGCTGCGGGGGTCGGCGTCGATGGCGCCCTGGACGTCGTCGAAGAGCAGGTTGGAGATCTCGACCTGGACCATCTCGACCTGGGGGACGTCGTGCAGGAGGAGCGGGTCGTCGGCGGAGGTCTGCAGGGCGAGCGTGCCGCAGCCGAAGAAGCGGTCGGTGACGTCCTTGTCGAGCTGGATGTCTGAGATCCGGGTCAGGGGCAGGTCGTGGCCGACGCGGTTGAAGACGCCCGAGCGGGTGATGATGCGCTTGGTGGTGACGGTGTAGGTGCGCGTGTACCACTGCAGCCACGGCACGAGCAGGAGCGGGATGCTCACGACGAGGACCACCACCCAGATCGCCAGGACTCCCCAGGGCTGCCAGGTGGCCGGGACCATGACCGAGGCGACGACGCCGACCACCAGCAGGAGGATCTCGACGACGAACCGCCACAGGAGGACCTTGATGTGGGTGTGCATGTGCCGCACCACGACCTCGTCGCGGCTCAGGAGCTTCTTCGACAGTGCCATGGCCCCATCGTGCCAGGGTGCCGGGGGTTTGCGCACCCGAGCCGGCAACCCGGGCCGATAAGGCGCCCGGCCCGTCCGAGCAGGGGCCGTTCAACCGGTGAGCATGCTCATGCCGACCGAGGCGACGACCGGCGCGATCCCCAGGATGACGAAGGCCGGCAGGTGGCAGGCGCCCAGCGGCAGGACGAGGCGGACCGCCAGGCGCTCGGCGGCCTCCTCGTCGCGGGCGTGCCTGCCCGCGCGCAGGCTCGCGGCCGTGGCCGCCAGGAGGGCGACCGGCGAGGCCCCGTCCTCCCAGCCGGGACGCAGACAGGACTCCAGGCGGGTGCGCCGACGGCGCCACTGCTCGTCGTCGGGAGCCTCCCAGGCCTCCTCCCAGTCGGCGCCCAGCAGCAGGGCCCGCCCCACGATGCCGGCGCCGTCCTCCTCCAGGGCCCGCCCCAGGGCGGTGAGCACCTCGGGGACCGAGGCCCCGGCGCTCAGGGCCGCGGCGGCCAGGTCCAGGACGAGGGCCTCGTCGACGACGTCGCCGTCGGCCGTCGCGGCGCGCACGAAGCGCCTGGTCACCAGGTGCCCCACCACCATGAGGACGACGCCGAGAGCCCCCACGGCGCTGCCCACGCCGCCGTCGAGCAGGAGGGCCGCGGGGTCTGCGCCCACGAGCATCCCCAGTCCCAGGCCGACCGCGGGAAGGCAGGCCAGGAGCCGGGCGGTGGTCCGGGGACCGGCCAGGGCCGCCCGGCGGGAGGCCTCGGCGTGACCGGACTCGGCGACACCGCCGGCCACGGCCTGGAGGATGTCGGCCAGGGGCGCACCCAGGGCGGTCGACAGGCGGCAGGAGGCGATGGCTCCCGGCACCCCGGCGGCGGTGGCTCGTCGTTGCCGGCCCCGCCGCCCCCCCTGGCAGGCGGGCGCCAGTGCAGGTGGCCGTCGCGCAGGCGGGGAAGCCAGGAGCCGTGCTGGAGGTCCGCGAGCGCGTGCAGCGCGGGTGGGACGCCGTCGTCGTCGGGCTCGGATCCCTCGCCGAGTCCTGCGCGCTGGAGGGTACGCGTCCAGGCCCGCTGCGGAGTGGCGCCGGCGCGCAGGAGGCTGGCGACCTCGGTGAGCAGCAGCCCGAGGTCCGGCTCGGGAGATTCGGCCCGCCATGAGCGCAGGGCGCCGATCACTGCCTGAGGGGGCGATGCGCTGGAGCCGGCCTGCACGGCGCCCGCGCTCCGGCCGCGCGGCAGCCCGCGACGGGCCGGCAGCAGGAGCACGGCGGTGGCCAGCGCGACCAGGACCGCCGCGATCCAGGCGCCCGGCCCCGGAGGGCCGTCCACGAGGCCGGTCGCGGGCACGGTTGCGGGCAGGGGCCCAGTCATCAAGGCCGTCAAGGTCATATCGACCTCCTCACCTCCGGGCCTGCCGGGTCGGCCGACCCGGCGAGACCGAGGCGGGAGAGGGCCTGCGGACCGATCCGGGCTCGCAGCGCCGGGGCCGCCGGGCCGAGGCCGAGGCGTCCGTCGTCATCCACACGGAGGGCCTCCTCACAGGTGAGAACCGTTCCGGCCGGCGTGGTCCCGCGTCGCAGCACCCCGATGGAGGCGACGTAGCGGCGCGCCCCGGAGGAACCGGCCTGCCGGCGCAGGTGGACGACGGCGTCGAGCGCGCTGGCGGCCTGGACGGCGACGGCCGCCTCATCGAGTCCCGCGAGCGCCCCCAGGGCGGTGAGGCGGGCGGGGACGTCGGCGGGCGAGTTGGCGTGGAGGGTGGCCCAGCCACCCTCGTGGCCTGTGTTGAGGGCGGTGAGGACGTCGCGAACCTCGGGGCCGCGGCACTCCCCCAGGACGATCCGGTCGGGCCGCATGCGCAGGGCGGTGCGTACCAGGGAGGTCATGGAGACCGCCCCGACGCCCTGGACGTTGGCGCCGCGCTCCTGGAGGTGGACGACGTGGGGGTGGTCGGGGCGCAGCTCGCTGGCCTCCTCGATGCACACGATGCGCTCGTCCTCCGGGACGAGCCCGAGCAGGGCCGCCAGCAGGGTGGTCTTGCCGGTTCCGGTGGCGCCGGTGACCAGGCAGCTGGCGCGGCCGGCCACGAGGGCGGTCAGGACGTCGTCGAGGCCGGGGGCGATGGTGCCGGCCTCGACCAGCTCGGCCAGGGTGAAGCCGCGGCGGCGCTTGGTGCGCAGGCTGATCAGGGTGCCGTCGGCGCTCAGGGGCGGCAGGACCGCGTTGAGGCGGGTGCCGTCGGGCAGGGTGGCGTCGACGACGGGGCAGGCGTCGTCGAGACGCTTGTGGGCGGCGGCGGCCATGCGCACGGCCAGCGCCCGGACCCGGGGCTCGTCCATGGAGGCGCTGGGGACGGGTTCGAGTCCGTGTCCTCGGTCGATCCAGGTGCGGCCACCGCTGACGAGGACGTCCGTGACGCCATCGGTCTCGATGAGGGGCTGCAGGAGCGGCCCGGCGCCCTTGACGTCGGCGCGCACCCGCTCACCGAGGCGGGCCATGCCCACCTGGCCGGTGGCGGGATCGGCGGCAGCGTTGAGGGCCTGGTCCAGGCCGGCACCCCGTGCCAGGGCGCTGCGGACCCGGGCCAGCTCGGGGCCGTCGGGTCCCGGTGCCGTGGGTCGTCCGGTGTCACCGGGCGTATCGGGGCTCATCGGGACCATGGCTCACTCCCCCGCTCCTGGCCGCCGGCTCCTCCGCCGACCGGCTCCGGCCGGGGCGTCCCGGCGACGAGAACGCGGGCCAGCAGCTCTCGGGTCAGGGCGGTCGCGGCGCGCCGGGTGGCCGAGCGGGCCCGCACCGGGTCCTCCCCGAGGGCGAGGCGCTTGGTCAGGACCCGGTCGGTGGGGACGTGCCCCAGGACCGGGCAGCCGGTGATGAGCTCGAGGTCCTCGGGGGCGACGTCCTCGCCGACCTGGCGCACCACGAGCCATACCGGCGGCGAGCCCGGGGCGTCGGCGGGCGCTGCGTCGCCGGGATGAGGGCCCCGCAGCCGCGGGGCGATGCTCTCCGCCGCGACGGCCGAGCGCAGGTCGAGACCGGTGAGGAGCAGGACCTTGGCGCCCGGCGGCGGGGGCGTCCCTCGGGGCAGGTCCACCAGGACGACGTCGTGCTCGGTGCGCATCGCCTTCAGGACCGCCTCCTCGCAGCCGGTTGGCCCGCCGCGGACGTCGGCGGTGAGCACCGGCATGGCATGCCACACGGGCAGGGCCCCGACCAGGTGCCCGGGCCGGAAGGCCGACTCCTCGGCCGGAAGGTCCGCCCAGCGCAGGCCGGTCAGCACGGCCTCACCGCACAGGAGGTCCAGGCCGCCGGCGGGGTCGAGGTCCATCATCGCCACCCGTCGGCCGGTCCGGCTCAGGGCCCACGCCAGGTGCAGCAGCAGCACACTGGCCCCCAGGCCCCCGCGAGCGCCGGTCAGGGCCAGAACCTGGGCCACGGCCGCCCCACCGGGCTGCGCGGGCTCATCCGCGGAAGGTCTCAGGGGAGGGAAGGTCACGTTCCGGCAGTCCCATGCCTGAGCCGGCCCCGCAGTCTCCCGCGCAGCCGTGTGCACCTCCCTCTGCGGTGTCCCGACCGTTTCCTCCAGTGCCTCCAGCTCTTCCACTGTCTCCACCGTCTTCTCCCGATTCTCCCGTGTCCTCGACGACTGCCTCCGCGGGCGCCTTCCCCGATCCGGCGTTCGGCGTCGGCTCGGCGCCGGTTTCACTCACCAGGGTGCGGACCCGCAGCCGGCAGCGCCCACCGACGTCGTCGGACCTGTGGAAACGGGTTGCAGAAACGGACCTGTGGCCTCTGGCCGCCCGCGGCCGTCCGCCGCAGGCGCCGAGGCGATGCTGACCCGGCTGATGACGCGGCTGATGACCCAGCGGACGGAGCAGCGACGAGACGGCGATGGGACGGTGATGAGAAGTGATGAGACCTGTGGGCTCACACGCCTGACACCGCGGCCCGACTCATGATGAGATGGGGTCATGAGCGCGCAGGCCCGCGCAAGCGACCCCTCCCAACCAACAGTGACGTCAACAGCGACGCCGTCACCAGCCGCCTCGTCGGCTGCGCCCGCCGCCGTCTCCACGCCTGCCGGGCCCGCCGGGCATCGCGCAGCGGCCTACTTCGATCTGGACAAGACGATTCTGGCGACCTCGTCGACCTGGGCACTGGGCACCCCGATGCGACGCAGCGGCCTCATCTCCTCGCGGGCGCTGGCCTACGGGCTCGTCGCCCAACTCCCCTACCTTCTGGTCGGCGCCGGTACGCGGCAGTCGACCACCCTCATGGAGCACCTGGCCCTCATGTCCGCCGGCATCAGCCGCCGCGATCTGGTGGACGTCGTCGAGGGGGCGCTGGCCACGGCGATCGAGCCGGCCGTCTACGCCGAGGCCCTCGACCTCATCGAGGCTCACCACCGGGCCGGGCACGACGTCGTGGTCGTCTCGGCCTCGATCACCGAGATGGTCACCCCCATCGCCCGCCTCGTGGGAGCCGACCGCGCCGTGGCCACCCGCATGGAGGTCGGTGAGGACGGCCTGTTCACCGGGCGCATCGCCCGCTCCATGCTGCACTCGGAGAAGGTGGTGGCGTTGCATGAGGACGCCGCCGCCCACGGCATCGACCCGGCCCGGAGCTGGGCCTACTCCGACTCCATCTCCGATGAGCCGATGCTCAGTGCAGTCGGCCACCCCGTCGCGGTCAACCCAGATCGGGAGCTGCGGCGCATGGCCCAGGAGCGCGACTGGCCGGTGCGCGACTTCGCCCGGCCGGTGCGGCTGCGGCCGCGCTGGGAGCCTCCAACCCTGTCCACGCGGGCCTCCCTCATCGCCGGAGCGGCGGGAGTTCTCGCTGTCGGAGGCGCCGCCGCCTGGCTCGTCGCCCGCCGCGGGGCCCGCCGGGCCGTCGGCGCGGCCTGAGCCGTCCCTCGTCAGCGCCTCGTGGGGCCCTGACGTGTCACAGATGGCGACTTTTCAACACCGGACAAGCCCTCTCCCCCATCGACTGTTCCACATATGTACTGGTCAGAGCCTTGGCGGCAGGGTGGTCGGGGACCTCAGCGCCCTCCTCACCGGCGGAAAAGTCGCCCATCGTGACACAAAGGACGGGTCAACGCCGCCCACATGGCGTCCGCCCAGTCACCCGGCGCGCCAGGTGCCCGCCTGGACCGCCCGACACAGGCGCTGAGCCTCCTGCACCCCCACGAGCACCGCCTCGGCCTGCCACACCACCCAGGCCACCACCCCCTCCATCGTCCCGGAGGCATAGGCTGCGGCGGCGTCGGCGTAGGCCGCCGGCACCCGCCCGGGATAAAGATCGCTGACCGCCGTGCCGGTCGGCTCGACCCCGTCGCGCACCAGGAGGTGACGCACCAGCAGCCGCCCCACCGCGGCGTTGCCGGCCGTGAAGGGCCTGGCCGACAGCATCTCGGCGTGAACGATGGCGGCCCGCACCAGCGCCGGCGCCGACTCCAGGTCGATGAGCTCCACCAGCCCCGCCAGCCGCGCCGCCAGCTCCTCCCCCTGCGGCGCCGTCCCCGGACCGCCCTCCCGGGCACGCGCCCGCCCGGAGCGCGGCACGCCGACCTCCTCCAGCCCCACCTGGCCACCGGCCACCAGAGGCCCGACGACGTCACGGTGCAGCACGGCCAGCAGTGAGCGCGCCGGGGGCACCACCGGTCTGCCCCGCCCCACCAGGTCTGGCATCCAGCCGACCAGACGGGCCCCGGCGCGCCACAGCCCGGCCACGGCGTCCAGGCTCGGGTCACCCGTGGCGGCCTCGGTCAGGGAGGCTGCGGCCACGTGCTCGCGCAGGACCTCGGCGGAGACCACTGCCCCCTCAACGCCACCTGAGGCGACAGCCCCCCGGATCGCCGCCTCGGCGCGGCCCTCACGCCACCGGCGCCGCAGGGCCTCGTTCCAGCGCAGCTCGGCGCAGGCCTCACGCACCGCCGCCTCGGCGGCGCGTACCCGCTCGTCGGCGGCCACCGTCCTCAACGCCTCCAGCGCAGGGGAGACAGAGGAAACCGCCCCGGCCGCCCCCGGTGCCCCGGGGGGCGACGCGGCAGATGCGGGACCGGCGCCCCCTGAGGCATCCGTTCCCACCGCCTCGGCGGAGGCGCCCTCCCCAGCATCCGACCGTCCGGTCGACACGCCGAGCCGTTCGGCCGTCACCGCCCGGTCGTGTCTCCTCTGCCGTTTCGGCGCCCCGGCCGCGGACGGCCCGATCCCTACCGACATTCGCACCACGCACCCACTGTGGCACACCCCGACGGCTGTCAACCACGGGCCGTCCCAGACTTCCCAGACCGCCTCAGACCTTGAGGACTCAGACCTCGGGGAAACCGCCCCGGGCCCGTACGGACCAGCCGCGAACCGGCCGCAAACCGGCCGTTGACCAGCCGCGAACCGACACAGACCGGGCACACCCCCTAGACTCAATCAGGTGAGTGACTCCCCCTCCCATAACCTCCCGGGCTCCGCCCCGCCGTCCGCGTCCTCGGGCCCGTCAGAGCAGGCTCCGCGCAGTCGTAGACCTGACTACATACTCACCGCCGTCGTCGGAGTCATCTTCGCCCCGAGCATCTCCGTCCTTCTGGGCCTGGCCGACGCCCCTCGGACCCCGGCCCTGCACACCGCCCTGCTGCTCGGCGCCATCCTGCTGGTCTCCTCGGCCGTCACCGCGCTGTTCGCCAACCGCTCCTCACTAGGCGCACTTGTTACGGGCCTGACCGCCCTGACCGCCCAGTCGATGGTCTTCATGGCTCCCATCCATGCGTCCTCCTTGTCCGAGCTATGGCAGCGCAAGCTGATCAGCACCGGATTCATGCTCATCCTGGCGGGCCTGTGGCTCGGCGGCTCCTGGGGGATGCGCCTGGCCCGCCGCGCCGGCCACGCCCAGGGACACGCCGCCTTCCGGCTCACCGAGGCCGACCGGACCGTGGGCTCCACCCCGACGCCGCCGCCCTCGCGCCGGCGGGACCACCTCCTGTCCCTGCCCTGGGTGGTCGCCGGGCTGGCGCTCGCGGCCTTCCTGCTGCCCCGCTCCTACCTGCGGGCGGTCGCCCCAGGCATCCAGACCGGGCCGCTGATGCTGGCAGCCGTGCTCGTCTCCTTCATCGCCCTGGCCGCGGCCGGCGCCTCGACGGCGCACTCCACTCTCGGTGCGCGCGTCACCGGCCCGGTTCTCATCCTTCTGGCGGTGCCGGCTCTCAGTGACGGTATGATCCCTGGCGGCCATCTGGTCTCCAGGCTCCTGCCTTACGGCCCGGACGCCGTCGTGCTCGCCGCCATCGGCATCGAGCTCATGGCGATCGGCTGGGGAGCACATATGGCTCGCCGCCAGGGTCGCGCGAACGCGCTGGCCAGGTTGCGCTCCGGTGTCTGAGGGTCCCATGCCCGCAGCCATGTCCTGAGGATGACCGAGCCCCTTCCGGCGTCCCCGCCCCTACTACTACCGTGTGCATGCGTAAGGAGACCTCGTGAGCACCGACAGCACAGACCGCCCCGCCCCGCAGACGCCTGGCACGTCCGACGGCGTCGACTCAGCCTCCCCGACGGCGTCGACTCCCGCCGCGGGACCAGTGGCCTCGCAGGCTCACCCGCGGGAGGCGACGGTCAACCTGGCCGATGAGGCGGTCGCCTCCCTCAAGAGCCTCGCCGGCAAGGTCACCCAGGCGTCTCGTCCCACTCCCTCCACGCCGGTCACGCCGACGACGGCTGACGAGGCGGACGGTGCAGACGATGCGATCAGCACGGTCGGCGCAGTCGGCACGGTCGGCGCGGTCAGCTCCGCCGGTGGCGCGGCCGCCGGAGGCAGTGGAGGAACTGGAGGCACTGACATGCCGCCGTCGATTCCGCCGTCGTCGGGGCCGGGCGGGGCGAAGGCCGAGGGGCCGACCGGGACGGTGAAGCCCGGGGCCGCCACCGCGTCGGCAGCCCCCTCGACGGCCTCTGAGACCGGCACGGCCGCGGTGAGCCCCGCCGCGCCTGCGGCCCCCGAACCGGTCGGCGTTGCCGCCAGCACCGCGAAGGCTCCCTCAGACTCAGAGCCCACGACCCCGGAGGCGGGGCGGCAGGAGAGCCGGGACGGGCAGAAGGATCCCGAGGACCGGGAAGACCGGGTGGATTCCGTCTCCACCGCCTCTACCGCGCAGACGCCGTCCTCCCCCGCGCAGGCCACGGATGACGGCGCGCAGCCGGCTGCGGTCTCCGGTGCGGCCGACGCCGAGGTCGCACCGACCCCGGCGGTGGCGGCGCCCAGCGCAGACGATGCCGGGGAACCGGCGCACTCTGAGGACCTTACGGAGCCGGAGGATCTCGAAGACCTCGACGCGGTCTCCGAGCCCGAGGCCGGCGCAGACGACGTGGACACAGGAGTCGACGCGGAGAACGCTGCGCAGCAGTCGACGGGCTCAGCGGCCTCAGCGACCTCAGCGCACTCAGCCCCGCAGGCTCAGACGCCGGCCGCTGCGGCCGGTGGCGCGGTCAGTGCCTTCGAGACCAGTGCCGTCTCCGAGACCAGTATCTCCAAGACCACTGCTTCGACCACCGCCTCCCAGACCACTGCCTCCGAGACCCCGACCTCCGGCGAGGGCATCGATCACGGTTCCGCGCCCAGCGCGACCTCCACCGGCGCGACGGCGGCACCGGCGTCATCGGCGCCGTCCGCGTCGTCGGGGGCCGCGACGACGTCCGCCGCGTCGACTGCCTCGGCAGCATCAACCGCATCGGCGGTATCAGCCTCATCGGCCGCTTCGGCCGCCTCGTCGGCTGCTGCCGGCTCGGCACCGTCGGCGTCCTCCCCCGCCAGAGCCGCCAGGGTGACGGCCTCCACCGTGTCGGCGTCGGCGGCTGCGTCAATGACGGCTGCCGGCACCAGTGCTGCCGGCGTCACCCCTCCGACCGGCGGCGACAGCGCCGGCAGCCCGGCCGACTCCTCCACGGATGTCGAGCCGACGAGCCCGCTCTCCCAGACGTCGAGCGCCCCTTCGGCGAGCTCGCCCGCGGGTGCGTCCTGGGGCCGGTCGGCTGCCGGGTCGTCGGCGGTCTCACCGGTGTCCGCACCGTCAGCGGCGTCACCGACGAAGGCCACGGCCTCGGAGCCGGCGCTGACCACGGCGCACCCGACACCGGAGCCGGCGGCGGACGCCACTGAACCGACCACGGCCACCGCACCGACCGATGCGCCGGCGAACGCCCCGGTGGACAACCGCCCCTCGGCGCCCTCCTGGCCGGCGACGCCCGCGGCCCAGCTGGCCCGGACGGCCTCGGCCGCGAGTGCCTCCACGGCGCGTTCTGCCGAGTCCGCCTCCTCGGTGCGCCCTGCCTTCCCCGCGGACAGGTCGGCGGCGGCCGCATCGTCCTCGGCCCCGGCCTCAGGACTCTCCGGCTACCGGCCCGAGGCTTCAGCCGATGCCTCGGCCACGGCGGAGGCGACTTCCGCGGCCGCCTCCGCACCGACGTCGTCGGCAGCACCTGGCGCGGCCTTCACCGCTGCTCCCACCGCCTCATCAACGACGGCGCGACCGGCGGCGGCACCGTCCGCGCCGTCGGGGCCCTCCTCCGCCTCGCCCCAGGCCTACCGGCCCACGCCGGCCGCCCAGCCGGCTCCGAGCACCCGTCCGACGCCGGCTACCGACGCTGCCGCCTCCGCGACGGCACCCACCTCCACCTCGGCCCCCGCAACGGCCTCCGAGCCGCGCTCCGCGGCGGCCTCGGCGCCGAGCGCCGCACCGGCCGGGGCGCCGTCGGAGGAGCCCTCCTCGCCGCAGAGGCCCTCCTGGCCCTCGACCTCCACCGCCCGGGGCTTCTCCGGGGCCACCGACTCCCTGGAGAGCGACGACCCCGAGGAGCGCGGCCGCTCGCGCGCCCGGCAGGCCGCCATGGCCATGACCGGCTCGGCCCAGGACGACGACTCCGTCCTCCTCAAGGGCGCGACCAGCCTGCCGCGTTCGCCCGAGTCGCGCACCGAGACGCACTGGGCCGGGGTGCTCATCGCCGTCGTCCTGTTCCCCCTGGCCTGGTTCCTCGTGCACGACGGCGCCGCCACTCTGACCGGCGGCAACTCCTCGGCCTGGCCGGCCGCCGCCTCCCCGGTGGGCGCCCTGGAGATCCTGGGCGGGACCGCGGCCTGCGCCACCGCCCTGTTCATGATCTCGCGCTCCTCCCTGGGGGCCTTCGTCGTCGGCGCCGTCAGCGCGGTCATCGGTCTTCCCTTCGTCCTCATGCCGGGGGTCGTCCAGTCGGTGATCGGCCCCACGGTCGACCGGCTCCAGGCCCACTCCGACCTGGGTCTCGCCCTGTCCACCTACGTCATGGACGACGGCCTGTCGGGCCGCTTCATCCTCATGGGCGTGCTCACAGCCATGGTCGCCGTCGTCGCCCACCTGGCGCGCCGGGCCGGCCGGAGCGAGCGGGAGACCGACGACCGCGACCGCCGTGACTGAGCCCGACGCCGGGTCGCCTGCTGAGGCCTCCACTGGTGCGGCCAGGCAGCCGGCCCCTCGGATGCAGTCCGTCGCCGACGCCGCCCGCGATGCGACCCCGGTCGTCATCGGCTACGTGACCCTGGGGATCGCGGCCGGGATGCTGCTGGTCGCCGAGGGACTGTCCTGGTGGTGGGCGCCGGTGTGGAGCCTGGTCATCTACTCCGGGACCATGCAGATGCTGCTGGTGCCGCTGGCCGGCGGCGGCGAGCCGCTGGCGACCATCGCCCTGTCCACCGGGTTCGTCTCCGGGCGGCACGTCTTCTACGGTCTGGGGTTCCCTCTGGACCGGGTGCGCGGCGGGGTGCTCACGCGTCTCTACGCCGTCCACGCGATCACCGACGAGGTCTACGCGCTGCTGGCGGCGCGCGACCGGCGGGCCATGAGCGGGCGCTACCTGGTGGCCGTGGAGGCGATCAGCCAGTTCTCCTGGGTGGCGGGCACGACCATCGGCGCGCTGGCCGGGACGGCGCTGGCCTCCGTCGTGGGTGAGCGCATCGAGCTGCTCGGTTTCGTGCTTACGGCCCTGTTCGTCGTGCTGGCCATCGAGAACTGGCGCAACCACCCCGATATCGGGGTGCTGTGCCTGGGGCTGGTGGCCGGGGGCGTCGGCCTGGCGGTGGGCGGATCGGCCGCGCTGCTGACGGCGCTGGTGACTCTGGCTCTCGGCCTCGTGAGCCTGTACGCCTGGCGCGCCCGCCGGCCCGGGGCGCCTGCGCCGACGTCGGGACAGGGGGCCGAGTGATGCTCACCAACCCGCAGATCGCGATCGCCGTCGTGGTCGTCGCCGTCATCACCTTCGCCTGCCGGATCGCCCCCTTCGTGCTGCTGCGCGGACGCAGGGACAGCGCGCTGCTGGGCTTCCTGTCCCGGGCGATGCCCCTGGGCGTCATGATCGTCCTGGTGGCCTACACGCTGGGCGGCGTGAGCCTGGCGCCGTCGACCTGGTTGCCTGCGGTCGGTGGGATCGGGGCGACGGCGGGGCTGCACCTGTGGCGGCGCTCCATCGGCCTGTCGCTCATCGGGGGCACCGGCGTCTACGTCGCTCTCAGTCTCCTGCTGACCTGACCCGCCGCGGCCGGTGACCGGCCATGTAGAAGACGATGAGGGCCACGTAGGTGACCACGCTCAGCCAGGCGCTGACCAGTCCGAGGAGGGCGGCCAGGGCGTACAGCCACGGCCCCAAGGTGAATCGCCGGGTCATGGACCGCACCTCGGCCTCAGACACCTCCGGCAGCAGGCGCTCCCGGTCTCGGATCGCCGCGCGCCACAGGGCGTTGAAGAACAGCCCGCCGACGAC
This sequence comes from Actinomyces viscosus, assembly GCF_900637975.1. Taxonomy (NCBI): domain Bacteria; kingdom Bacillati; phylum Actinomycetota; class Actinomycetes; order Actinomycetales; family Actinomycetaceae; genus Actinomyces; species Actinomyces viscosus. Next base: position 2,298,315 of record NZ_LR134477.1, read on the forward strand.
CATGACCAGCCCGTAGAAAACGGCTCCCGTGCGCTCGTCGTGGCCGGACTCGAGGGATCGGGTGAGCACCGAGGTGGCGAAGGGCAGGAAGGCGACGTCAAGCAGGAGGAAGAGGTTGCAGATGAGCATCCACTGATCGACGCTGCGCACCCTTGCGAAGATGGCGTGATGGTTGAGCCAGACCTGCCCCACCAGCAGGAAGCTGAGTACGAATCCGACATAGCTGGGCCACAACGAGGCCAGGGCGCGCAGCAGAGGACCGCCGTCCTCGGGCAGCTTGATCTCCAGGCTCAGCAGGGTGATCGCGATGGCGATGACGCCGTCGCTGAAGGCCTCCAGGCGTCCGGGCGAGATCAGCGCCGGCCCGTCGCTTCCTCCATCGCCACCGGCAACACCGACGCCGGCAGAAGGCTCGACCTCAGGCTCCCTGTCAGCAACGGCATCGGAGGCGGCAGTCTCATGAGACTCATGGCGGCCACCAGAGTCCTCGTTCGTGTCATGGTGACGATCAGTGGCCATGTCGCTTCCCTCCGGTTGCTGGCGGAAATCTATGACGCGCGCGTGGGGCCATCCGCCTCCACCTTACGTCCGCCGGGGACATTCCACACGGGCGGGTGCGGCGCTATCGCGGGCGGGGACGTCTTGCGCCTACGGGTACAGGAATTCTGTCCCCGTACGCGCAGAAGGCCCCCGCCCGCGGGGAGTTGGAGCAGCAGGTCCCCGACGGCGGCGCGACTGTCCCCGCGGGCGGTACGGCACGCCGGCCAGTAGGCTGCGGCCGTGCCTGCTGACGTCAATCGCCCCGGCCCCTGGACCCACCGCAACCTCACCGCCCGCGGCACCCGTTTCCATGTCGCGCTGGCCGGCCCCGAGGCCCCCACCGGCACCGGGCCCCTGACCCTCCTGGTCCACGGCTTCCCCGAGTGCTGGTGGACCTGGCGCCACGTGATCCCCGCCCTGTCGCAGGCCGGGCACCGCGTGGCAGCCCTCGACCTGCGCGGCTTCGGCGGCTCGGACCGACCGCCGTCGGGCTACGACCTGGTGACGCTGGCCCAGGACCTCGCCGGCGTGGTCCGATCCCTGGGGCACGAGCGGGCCGTCATTGTCGGGGCGGGGCTCGGCGGCCAGATCGCCTGGGCGCTGCCGCACACGGCCCCGGACCTGACGACGGCGATCGTCCCGATCGGCGCCCCTCACCCCCTGGCGCTGCGGTCGCTGCGGGCCCGGGCGCTGTCGGGACCGGCGCTGCAGTACGCGAGCCTGCAGATCCCGGGCCTGGCCGAGCGACGTCTGCGCAGCCGCAGCGCCCTGGAGGGCCTGCTGCGCTCCTGGGCCGGGCCGTACACCCGGGAGGCCGTGGCCGAGGAGGCCGCTTACTACGCCGAGCTCCTCTCCCGCCCCGGCGCCGCCCACAGTGCCCTGGAGCCGTTGCGCAACCTCATGCTGTCCCGCGCTGAGACGGCGGCGCTGGACAAGCCGGTGACCGTGCCCGTCCTGTCGGTCCAGGGCGCGCTCGACCCGGTTCAACCGGCCCAGGCCTACGCGCGCGACACCCACCACGTCACCGGCAACCTGCGCCAGGCGACGATCCGCCGCTCCGGGCACTTCCCCCAGGAGGAGGCCCCGGCCGAGCTCGTCCGGGCCCTGCTGCCCTTCCTGGCCGACGTCGCCCCGGCCACCCCTGCCTGACCCCCTCGAGCCGGGCACTTTTCGCGTAGCCGGGCAGAAAAACCGTAGGGCTACGCGAAAAGTGCCCGGCTCGGCGCCTCCGTGCCGCCGGATCACACCGGCTGGCGCAGGTTGTCCATGAGGGGCCGGCGGTCGAGCTGCGCGGGCAGCCAGGTGGTCGCCACGGCCAGTACCAGCGAGATCCCACTGACCAGGGCCAGCAGCCCCACCGGGACCGAGGCGACCATGACCGCAACCCCGCACCCGGAGTACAGCGCGGCGTAGACGGCGCTGAAGGCGGTGGCCGCCAGCCCGAAGAGGATGCCGGTGACGGCGTAGATGACGCCCTCCAGCGCGGTGGAGGCCAGAACCGTCCCGGTGCGCGCACCGATGACCCCCAGCAGCGCGCCCTCCTGGCGCCGGGCCCGCCCCACCATGGCGATGTTGGCGATTCCACCGACGCCGGCGATGAGGAAGATCGGCACCCCGACGGTGAGGAACCCGTTGACCGACCCCTGCGCGCCGGTGGCCTGACCGGCGCCGACGGCGGCGTAGACGGTACCGGTCATGGCCACGGCGATGGCGAAGGGGACGATCGTCGTCATCGACAGAGAGGCGCGGTGGCGGGCGTTGGCGCGGGCGGCGAACCAGGCGGGGCTGCGGCCCGGGATGAGCGCGGTCCACCAGGTCAGCAGCGGCCGCAGGGTCCAGTTCGGCACGCTGAGGGCCGCGATCGCGGCGATGAGCCCCATGGCTCCCCCGGTGACCGCGCGCTCCCCCGGGTCGTTGAGATCGGCGCCGGCGGCGACCATCTCCGCCCTCTCCGCCTCGTTGAGAGGCATAGCGCTGTCGAAGGGAACCAGCACGAGGGCCAGGACCAGGACGCCGACGATCGCCCACTGCCACCACCGGGTCCGGGTCTGCGGAGCCGCGGACTCCCGCAGCGCCTGCATCTCGGGGACCGACGCCGCCCGCCGGGCCGGCCCCATCCCTCCCACGACGCAGAAGAGCGTCGTCACGGCGATGGCCAGCGGCCCCCCCGAAGCTCGGCATGACCACCGGCAGGTCGTGCGGGAAGCCCTCGAACTCCCGCCAGGTGAGCAGGTAGACGCCGGCCAGCGGCAGCGAGGCCATCGCCCCGAGGGCACCTCCGAGCAGGCCGACCGCCCCGACCTGCGCCAGGATGATGCGGCGGATCCGGCTTCCGGGGATGCCCAGCACCTTCCACAGCGCGTGCGAGCGCTGCTGGGCCGAGACGGTGAGTCCCAGTGTCGTGGACAGGATGACGGCGGTGGCCAGCCCCGCGTAGGACACGAGGCTGGAGCCGATGATGTGGGAGGCGTTGACGAGCTCCGCCGAGCCCTGGGACTGCGCCCAGCTCAGGGCGCTGTACCAGGCGATGATGATGACGCCGGTGACGGCGCCGCCGACCGTGGCGACGAGCAGCGACCACAGCCATTGGCGGGCGTGGTGGCGCAGGTCGTTCCAGATGAGTGTGACCATGATCTTCTCCCGCTCCTGTCTCGGTCAGGCGGCGCGCGCGGCCCGGGCCGAGTGGACGAGCTCGGCGATCTGGCGGGCGTCCCGGCAGCCGGTCCACTGCACCAGGTGCCCCTGGCTCATGACGGCGACCGCGTCCGCCTTGGCGGCGGCCTCGACGTCGTGGGTCACCATGACCACGGTGGTCCCCTGCTCAGCGAGCCGCCGCAGCCAGTCCAGGACCAGTGCGGCGGAGCTCAGGTCGAGGGCGCCGGTGGGCTCGTCGGCGAAGACGATCCGGGGACGGCTGGCCATGACGCGGGCGATGGCCACGCGCTGACGCTCCCCTCCGGAGAGCTGGTGGGGCTTGAGGCCGGCGCGGTGACCGAGTCCGACGGCGTCGAGGGCCGCCCGGGTCTGGGCGTCGCTCAGAGGGGTGCCGGCCAGGCGCAAGGGCATGGAGACATTGTCGGCGGCGCTCAGGGAGGCGATGAGGTTGTACTCCTGGAAGACGAAGCCGACGTGGCGGGCGCGGAACCGGGCGCGCTCGGCGGGCCGCATCCCGGAGGTGACGGCGCCGAGCATGGTCACCTGGCCGGACGTGGGCGCATCGAGGCCGGCCGTGCAGTGCAGCAGGGTCGACTTGCCCGAGCCGGAGGCCCCGACGACGGCGGTGAAACTGCCCTCGGCCAGGTCGGCGACGACGTGCCCGGCCCGGGCGGCGTCGCAGGTGGTGTCGCAGATGGAGTGGTCGACGAGGATGATGACGAGGAGGACGGGGGCAGGGGCTGGCGTGCGCTCATGCCTCCAGCCTGACCGCGCCGGCCCGCCGATCCCATCCAGCCATCTGGCGAACCCGAGGTGGGGCTAGCCCGACACTGCTGCGCCGGCCCGCCCACCGATGTCCACTGCCGCCCGCCCACCGCTGCCCCGCCCATCCCCGTCGAACCGGGCACTTTTCGCGTAGCCCTACAGTTTTTCTGCCCGGCTACGCGAGAAGTGCCCGGCTCGGCGTCGGCGCCGCGGGTTCCGGCCTCAGACGCCCACCTGGGGGCACAGACCGGCGTCGAGCAGCGCGCACTCGCCGCAGCGGGGCGCGCGGGCCGAGCACACCCGGCGCCCGTGCTCGATGAGCCGGTGGCAGCCGTCGGTCCAGCGCCAGGGCTCCCACAGGGCGGCAATGTCCTTCTCCACGCGCACAGGATCCTTCGACGTCGTCCACCCCAGGCGGCGCGAGAGCCGACCCACGTGGGTGTCCACGGTGATGGCGGGTTCCCCGAAGGCGTTGCCGAGGACGACGTTCGCGGTCTTGCGCCCCACCCCCGGCAGGGAGACGAGCTCCTCGCGGCTGCGCGGGACCTGGCCGCCGAAGCGCTCGGTGAGCGCCTGACCGATACCCAGCAGGTGCCCGGCCTTGGCCCGCTGAAAGCCCAGGGGCCGCAGGATCGTCTCGAGGTCCTCGCGGCGGGCGGCCCCCAGGGCGGCGGCGTCGGGGTAGCGCTCGAAGAGCTCGGGCGTGACGGTGTTGACGCGGGCGTCGGTGGTCTGGGCGGACAGGACGGTGGCGACGAGCAGCTGGAAGGGGCCGTCGTGGTCCAGGGCGCAGGCGGCGTCGGGATAGAGGACGATGAGCTCATCGTCGACGGCGCCCGCCCGCCAGGCCGGCGCCGCGACCGCCGACACCTCAGGAACCTCAGGGAGGGCGTCAGCCTCCACCAGCGCGACCTCGCTGCCTGCCGACCTGCGCACCTCGTCCTCCTTCCGCGATCTCATCACGCGATCTCGTCAGTGGCGCCGCTGTCAGCAGCAGCACCGCCCGGGCCTCGCCCGTGGCCCTCTCGCTCTCGTGACCCTCTCGGCCCGAACCGGGCGACCGCCATTGCAGTCGATCCCGCCTCCTGCCCGCAACCGCACACGGCTCAATCGTGTCGCAGGACGCACTCGATTTTGCTCACTACCCTTTGACCTGCAACACACGGAGGCTACAATGCTCGACGGCGTGCCACAGGTCACAAGCCGTGGCAGGATAGACCCGAGGGCTCCCGCATGCGGGATGCCAGCCCCCTAACCACCAGGAGGATCTCCGTGGAAGACAGCATTATCTCCAGGATCCCGCTCTTCGAGGGCCTGAGCCCGGATGAGCAGGAGGAACTGCGCGCCATGATGACGCAGACGACTCTGCGCCGTGGCGAGACCCTCTTCAACGAGGGCGACTCAGGCGACCGCCTCTACATTCTCCTCTCCGGAAAGGTGAAGCTCGGCCACGCCAGCGCCGACGGCCGCGAGAACCTGCTCGCGGTGCTCGGCCCCGGCGAGATCGTCGGCGAGCTAACCCTGTTCGACCCGGGCCCGCGCTCCACCACCGCCACCGCCGTGGCCCCCACCGAGCTCCTGACGCTGGACCACAACCAGCTCATGACCTTCGTGGAGTCCCACCCGCAGCTGGCTAAGGACATGCTGCGCGCCCTGGCCCAGCGCCTGCGCCGCACCAACACCGCACTGGCCGACCTCGTCTTCTCCGACGTGCCCGGCCGCGTGGCCAAGGCCCTGCTGGACCTGGCCGACCGCTTCGGCTCGCCCACCGACGACGGCGTCCACGTCCCCCACGACCTCACCCAGGAGGAGCTCGCCCAGCTGGTGGGCGCCTCGCGCGAGACGGTCAACAAGTCGCTGGCGGAGTTCGTCTCCCGCGGCTGGATCCGCCTGGAGGGCCGAGCCGTCACGCTGCTCGACGTCGACCGCCTGCGTCGTCGCGCCCGCTGAGGGCCCGTTTCGGGTCACGAGCCCTCCACGCAGCACGCCTGAGCCAGGCGCTCGGGCGCTGAGGCACCCCGCACACCAGTAATGACGCCGCGTCTGCGGTCCGTACCCACGGACCGCAGACGCGGCGCGCTGCTGGAGATCTGTTCCTCTGCGCTGCCCGCTCCGTCGACGCTCTCGTCGGCGGAGCTCAGGGCCGGGGGCGCTTGAGGTAGGCGACGAGGTTCTCCGTGCCGGACGGACCGGGCACGACCTGAACGAGCTCCCAGCCGTCAGCACCCCACTGGTCGAGGATCTGCTTGGTGGCGTGGGTGATGAGGGGGACGGTGACGTACTCCCAGACCGTCGGGGCGCCGGAGACGTGGTCGGATGATGCAGTCATGGATCTCAGCCTAGAGCCCGCTGCGAGGCGCCGGAAGTCCGAGCGCGCCCGGGCGCCGGCCGGCTCAGGAGGCGCAGCGCACCCGGGCCAGGATGCGGGGCGCGCGGCGGGCGTGGATCTCGGCGACGAACTCGTCGTCCTCACGCTGGAGCCACAGCCCCCAGTCGTCGACCTCGGGGAAGCGTCGCAGCAGCGCCCGCCTCTCCCGCTCGGTCAGCCCTCCCCAGACGCCGAAGCTGGACTCGGAGTTGAGAGCCTCGGCCAGACACTCCATGCGAACCGGACAGGCGAAGCACAGTGATCTCGCGTCGCGTTGCTCAGCCCCCTTGCCGAAGAGCTGGTCGGGCTCGACAGTTGCGCACGCCGCCCTGGCCGCCCAGGTCTGGTCGTCTTGAGTCATGCTCACTCCCGATTCATTCAACGGCCGACGCCGTTGTCGGTCACGTCACAGCCGTTACCGTATGGCAACCGGGCGCCGCACACCAAATCCCATTTCTGTCGTCCAGCCGGCTTCGGCGACGCAGAGCTCCGCAAGACCGGCGCCCACCACCGCATTCAAGGGGAGTTCTCTGATAGCGAGCCAATTACTGAACGTCGGGCTCCTCGAGATCTCACCTTTCGCAAGGTTGGAAAATCCAGTTCTCACGGCCGCAGGACCACCTCCGGTCCACCAACGTCGTCGGCGGACCGTGACCCCGCCGCAACCCGTTCCTGAAGATCTCTTGAGAAATCTCTGAGGGTTGGGCGCCGTCTCGCCATGCGGTTGATCCGCGCCGCTTGTGACCTCCTGCTGCCGGGCGACCATCGACAGTCGCCGACGACGCCCGGCCGGCTCCTCCTCCCGTTACCTTGTTGGTGGTCCCGGGTGGTCCGGGGCTGGGCCAGCTGCTGTGGGCATGATGTCTTGCCCCTGTCTTCTAATGATCCGGGGGGTGTTGTCACCCGCGGCAGCCGGGCGCTGGTGACCGCTGATAAGGGGAACGACCCGCTGCGTGTGAGGTCTTTCGTAACGTGGGTGCGGGACCGGTCGTCCACCGGCTGACCCTCACCCATGCAGCGAGAGGTGGCAGGAGAGATGGATATCGAGGACATCGACGTCTTCATCGGCATCGACGTCGGCAAGAGCGAGCACTGGGCCACGGCCCTGAGCCGGGACGGGCAGAAGGTCCTCGACAGGGCCCTGCCCAACGACGAGGACCGGCTGCGTGAGGTCTACCAGCGCCTGCAGGCAAAGGGGCAGGTGCTGGTGGTGGTCGACCAGCCCGCCACCATCGGGGCCCTGGCGGTGGCGGTGGCTCAGGACATGGGCATCACCGTGGGCTACCTGCCCGGGCTGTCGATGCGCCGCATCGCTGACCTGACGCCGGGCAGCGCCAAGACCGACGCCAAGGACGCTGCCGTCATCGCCGGCGCAGCCAGGACCATGCCTCACACCCTGAGAGCCGTCAGCGCCTCGGAGGAAGAGGCTGCGGCGCTGAGCATGCTGACTGGCTTCGACCTGGACCTGGCCCGCCAGGTCAACCAGACCGCAAACCGGATCCGGGGCCTGTACACCCAGATCCACCCCGCCCTCGAGGCCGTGGTGGGGCCCTGGCTGGAGCACGACGCCGTCTTGGAGGTCGTCGCCGCCTGGCCCACTCCAGCCGATCTGAAGCGAGCGGGCAAGGCAAGGATTGACGCCAGGCTCAAGAAGCACGGGTGCAGGCGGCACGCCACCTGGGCCGGCCAGATCGTCTCGGCCCTGGAGCACCAGACCGTGGTGGTCGCCGGCACCGACGCCGCCGCAGTGGTGCTGCCCCACCTGGCTAGGCAGCTCATCTCCCTGCACGCTCAGCGGGCCGATGTCGCAGCCCAGGTCGAGACCCTGGTGCAGGCCCACCCTCTTTACCAGGTCCTGACCTCCATGCCCGGGATCGGGGTCAGGACCGCAGCCGTCTTCCTGGCCGAGACCCTGGGCAAGACCTTCGACGCCGGAGCCCAGCTGGCCTCCTACGCCGGGCTCGCTCCTGTCACACGTCGCTCCGGCTCATCGATCCGTGGTGAGCACGTCTCCCACGGCGGCAACAAGAGGCTCAAGCGCGCCATGTTCCTGTCCGCCTTCGCCTCACTGCGCTCCGACCCCGTCTCCCGGGCCTACTACCAGCGCAAACGCAACCAGGGCAAACGCCATAACCAGGCCGTCCTCGCCCTGGCCCACCGCCGCATCCTGACCCTGCACGCCATGATCCGCAACGGCGCACTCTACGACCCCCAACCAGCCACGAAACTACCCACCGCCGCTTGACACACCACATAGGGGCACCCCCCTGTCCGGAGGGGCGCTGGAGGGTCACCGGAGGGCCTCCAGAGGGTCATCAAGGCAGTCTCCTAGGGTCTTCTCAGGGCGAGGGGGGTCTACGCCACTGCATCCTCCGAGCGATTCCACGTAGGCTGGCGCCATGGCGAACTCCTCTGCGCGCGGACGCTCTCTGACACCACCCCAGGTCGTCTCGATGCTCGTGGTCTTTCTGGCACTGTCGGGCGTCGGCGGGGTCCTGTCCGCGGGCTTCGCCACTCCCTTCGTGGGCGTCACGGCGGCCCTGACCAAGGCCTCCGCCGAGCTCTTCGAGGAGCTCCCCAGCGACTTCAACGTCCAGCAGCCCAGCCAGATCTCGACCCTCCTGGCGTCCGACGGGAGCGAGATCGCTCAGTTCTACGCGGAGAACCGCATCGTGGTGCCCCTGAGCGAGATCTCGGTCAACATGCAGAACGCGATCGTCGCTGTGGAGGACCAGCGCTTCTACCAGCACCAGGGGGTCGACCCCACCGGCATGGTGCGCGCCCTGGTCTCCAACAACTCGGGCGGCTCGCGCCAGGGCGCCTCGACCCTGACGCAGCAGTACGTGCGCAACACGCTCATCGAGACCGGCCTGAAGAACGATGACCACAAGATCATCAAGGACGCCACCGAGAGCACCGTGGCCCGCAAGCTGCGGGAGATGAAGTTCGCGCTCAGTCTGGAGCAGAAGTACTCCAAGCAGCAGATCCTCGAGGGCTACCTCAACATCGCCGCCTTCAGCCCCTCCACCTACGGGGTGGAGGCCTCCTCGCTGCACTACTTCAACAAGCACGCCAAGGACCTGACGGTGGCCGAGGCCGCCCTGCTGGCCGGGACGACCAACGCCCCCAGCGCCTACGACCCCGAGTCCCAGCCGGAGCTGGCCAAGAGCCGTAGGGACTGGGTTCTGTCCAAGATGCTGGAGGAGAAGTTCATTACCCAGGAGCAGTACGACGAGGCCGTCAACTCCGAGATCCAGCTCAATGTTCAGGAAGCACCTGCCGGCTGCGGTGCCGCGGGCAGCTACGCCTACTTCTGCACCTACGTGGTCAACGAGATCCTCGGCTCAGAGAACTTCGGGCCCGACGTCGCCTCTCGCCGCCAGCTCCTGACGCGCGGCGGACTGAAGATCACCACCACCCTGGACCTCCAGCGGCAGAACGCCGCCGACAGCATCATTCAGGCCAAGACCCCGATCGGGGACTCCGACGGGGCCAACTCCACCATCGTCTCGGTCGAGCCCGGCACGGGAAAGATCCGGGCCCTGGCTCAGAACACCACCTATGAGGACTCCCAGCTCGTCTTCGCGGCAGACGCCAAGCACGGTGGGGTCGAGCTCCCCGATGGAAACGTCGGCTTCCAGCCAGGTTCGACCTTCAAGGCACTCATCCTGGCCGAGTGGCTCAAAACCGGCCACACGGCCGCCCAGACGGTGAACGCGTCCGCGCCAAGAACCTATCCGCCCAACACGTTCAACATTCCCTGCGCCCCTGAGCTCGCCGCCAGCTCCTGGACCGTCAACAACGTGGCCGGCACCAACGCCGGCGTCATGACTGTCCGAGACGCCACGAAGCAGTCCATCAACGTGGGCTTCACCGAGATGCTCAAGCAGCTGGACGTCTGCGACGTCACGCAGTTCGCCGCTTCGATCGGCGTCACCAAGGCGGACGGCAGCCAGCTGGATCCCGACCCCTCGCTGGCCCTGGGCGCCAAGCCCGTGCCGCCACTCAGCATGGCCAACGCCTACGCCACCTTCGCCTCCGGCGGCAAGTACTGCAAGCCCATCGCCATCGACTCGATCCTGGACGCCAGCGGCACCTCCATGGCGATTCCCAGCGCCGACTGCACCCAGGCCATGGATCAGAACGTCGCCGATCAGACGGCGATCACGCTCCAGGCCACCTCGGAGTCCGGCGGTACCGCCAAGGACGCCGGAATCGGCAGGGCGATCGCGGGCAAGACCGGAACCACGGATGAGGCCGAGAACGCCTGGTTCGTGGGCTTCACCCCGCAGCTGTCCACCGCGGTGTGGATCGGTGACGCCAAGGAGAGCAACAAGAGCCTCGCGGGCAGGACTATCGGTGGCCAGTACTTCGCCAGAATGTACGGTAGCGATCTGGCCGTGCCGATGTGGCGCGACTACATGTCGCAGGCCCTGGCGAATGACCCGGTCCTGCCCATCCCCTCCCACTAGTGGGCACCGGTCACCCGGCACCGATGAACACACGCAACAACTGAACAGAAGAGGACCTGACTCTCTATGACGCCCTCCCCTGCCGGCCGCACGGCCCTGTCCGTCGTCGGCACCACCGTCGCCCTGGGCGCGGCCACGCTGGCCTACAGCCTCATTGAGGCCCGGTGCCCCGTCCTGCGACGCATCGACGTGCCGGTCCTGGCCGCCGATGAGGAGCCTCTCACGGTGCTGCACCTGTCCGACCTGCACCTGACCGACCACACCGAGGCGAGGGTCGAGTGGGTGCGGCGCCTGGCGGACGTGCAGCCTGACGTCGTCGTCAACACCGGGGACAACCTGTCCCTGTCCTCCGGGCTGGAGCCGCTGCGGCGGGCCCTGGAACCGCTGACGGGTCTGCCCGGCGCCTTCGTCATGGGCGACCACGACTACCGCACCACCGTGTTCCGCCTGCCCACGCGCTACCTGCACCGAGACCCGCGCAAGGCCTCCAGCCGCGTCCGCGAGGAGGACATCGAGGCCCTGCCCTGGGAGGAGGTCCGCGATCTGCAGGCGGCCGGCGGCTGGGCGGACCTGACCAACCGGCGCGGCTCCCTCACTGTGCGCGGGCGGCGCATCGAGCTGGTCGGCGTCGACGACCCGCACGCCAACCGCGACGTCCTCCCCCTCCCCCGGGCCGCCGGCGATACGTCGGGTTCGGCGGCCTCGGCGCTCTCCCTGCCGGCGATCCGCGACCGTGAGGGCCGGGCCCTGCGGCTGGGGCTCACGCACGCCCCCTACCGGCGGGTCCTGGAGGCGATGTCGGCCGACGACGTCGACCTGGTTCTGGCCGGGCACACGCACGGCGGGCAGCTGTGCGTGCCCGGGTTGGGGGCGCTGGTGACCAACTGCGACCTGGACCCGGGGCGCGCCTCCGGGCTGTCGCAGTGGCCGGGCCGGCTCGGGGACCCACGGGCGGCCGACCACATGTACCTGCACGTCTCGGCCGGGCTGGGCACGAGTCCCTTCACGCCCGTGCGCCTGGCCTGCCGGCCCGAGGCCACGCTGCTGAGGCTGCTGCCGGCGCAGTAACGACTGCCTGGCGACTCCTGACCGAGCGCGCCACCAACGTCGACCAAGACTTCATAGATGACGCGGAGCCGTGTCGTCTATGACGCTTTGGTTGATCCGGTGGGCTCAGAGGACCGTCGGCGGACCCTCAGTGCTGGTTCTCAGTGCCGGCAGTCAGTGGCGCCAGCGGGCGAAGCCGCCCTCGGAGCTGATGACCTGCCCGGTGATCCAGCGGGCCTCGTCGGTGAGCAGCCAGGTGATGAGTCGGGCGGCGTCGTCGGGCTCGCCCCAGCGGCCCTGGGGGAACATGGCGGCCGTCGCCCGGCGGTCCGCCTCGGTGACGTAGCCGGTGTCGACGGGGCCGGGGTTGACCGTGTTGACGGTGATGCCGACGTCGATGAGCTCATCGGCGATCGTCAGGGTGACGCCAGCGATGGCGGCCTTGGCGGCGGCGTAGGCGACCTCCCCGGGCAGGGGCCCCAGGCCCTGACCGGAGGTGAGGAAGACGATGGCGCCGTGGCGCCGCCCGGCGCGCTGCGGGGCCGGTGCGGCGAAGCCGTCCTGGCCGGCGAAGGCCTGCGCCAGGAGGATGGAGGCGCGGGCGTCGACGGCCCAGTGGGCGTCCAGGATGGCCTCGGTCGTCTCGGCGAGCGGGCCGTCGGGGCTGCTCATCGCCTGGTTGCACACGAGGGCGTCGAGGTGACCGGCCCCGGCCACGGCCTGCTCGACGACGCGAGCCGGCTCCCCGGGGGCGGCCAGGTCGGCGCCGATGTCGATGAGCCGGGCCGGGCCGACCAGGTGGGTGCGGATGGAGGCCATGACGGCCTCGACGTCGTCGGCACCCCAGGGCTGGGAGGCGTCGTGCGGGCGGTAGTGGTGGGCGACGACGCTCGCCCCGTAGTCGGCGGCGCGGCAGGCGATGGCGTGGCCGATGCCGACGCGGCGGCTGACGCCGGTGACCAGGACCGTGCGGCCCGCCAGGGGCAGCGGGTCGCGGCCGGCGGGGAGGGCGTTACTAAGGACGTCACCGTCGGGGCGAGGCGGATGCTGAGCGTCGGCGGTCATGCCCGCCAGTCTAGGAAGGGTGCACGTCACTGGGGAGATCTCCCCATGGGGATCGTTGATGCTGCTGCCACGCAGGGCGCATTGGTGTCGCAGCCCTGCCCTATTCTCGGCCCCATGAGCACAGCGACCATCACGCCCTGGAGCGCGGAGCAGGTCACCGCACTGGCGCCTGACAACCAGGTCGCCACAGCCGGCCTCAAGCTGGCCTCGCCCACCACGTGGTCGGACACCGGCGTGCACGAGGCGCTGGCGTGGGGCAGCGCCTCAGGCTCGGGCAAGCGCCCCTACCGGGTGTGCGTGGACCTGTCCGGTCCGGCCTTCAAGTGCTCCTGCCCCAGCCGTAAGTTCCCCTGCAAACACGCCATCGGCCTGCTGCACCTGTGGAGCCGGGGCGAGGTGAGCGACGGGGAGCCGGCCGCCTTCGCCGTCGAGTGGATGGAGGGACGCACTAAGCGCACCCAGCAGAAGGCCGCCCGGCAGCAGGCCGCGAACGATCCCGATGACCCGGATAGGGCCGCCGCTGCGGCCAGGAGCGCGGCCTCACGCGCCCGTACCCGCGAGCGACGCATCACCGACGGACTGGCGGACCTCGACCGGTGGCTGACCGATCAGCTTCGGGAGGGACTGGCCAACGGGTCTGCCCAGCGTTCCAAACAGCTGACCGCCTTCGCCTCCCGCATGGTCGACGCCCAGGCCCCCGGCGTCGCCCGGCGCCTGAACACTGTGTCGAGGCTGAGTATCTCCTCTCCCGACTGGCCCGAGCGGCTCCTCGACGAGCTCGGGATGCTCCACCTGCTCATTCGGGCCTGGAACCGCCGTGAGCAGCTTCCCGAGGATCTCGTGGCCACGGTCCGTTCCCACCTGGGAATCACCGTGCGCACCGAGGATGTGCTGGCCTCACCCGGCGTCAGCGACACCTGGGTGGTCGTCGCCGGCCGAGACTCCGTGGAGGGCAAGCTCACCGAGCGCCGCCTGTGGCTCTACGGCACAACGACCCACCGCTGGGGACTCCTCCTCTTCTTCTCCCCTGTCTCCAGCGGTTTGCCCACCACCCTCGTTCCTGGGACCCGGCTCGACGCCGTCGCACACGTCTACCCGGGCCGCGGCCAGCTGCGCGTGGTCCTGTCCGACAAGCATCCCGCACAGCCGGTGACCGGATGGGAGCCCGAGACCATGGGAACGGTTGCCGCACGGGAGATCTGGAGGCGGGCCATCGCCGCGGACCCGTGGGTGGAGGCCGTACCGGTTCTGGTCTCCGGGCGTTTTCAGCTGCTCGACGGCGGCAGTCTGGCGATCGGGGACTCCGATGGAGTGCTGCCGATCATCACCCCCGGTGACGCCCGGTGGGTCCTGCCGCTCCTGACCGACGGGGACGAGGTCACGATCGCCGGCGAGCTCTCCACCGAGGGTCTGTGGGCTCTGAGTGTTCTGACTGCCGGAGAGGTGCGTGCCCTGTGAGTGACCTGTCCCCGTTGGCCCAGGCTGCAGTCCTGGGCACCAGCACGCGCCCCTTCTCCCCCAGTGCGCTCCCCGGAGCCGTCGCAAGTACGCTCCCGCCCCGCCAGAGAGGTTCCCAGGACGCGGACAGGACCAGCGATGCACAGAACGGTACGGACGCACTCCTGGATGCGGGCGCCGCCTACGGCGCGGTGCACCGCGCCATGATCCCGCAGGCTCCCTCCGCCCGGGATACCGGCTGGGCGACGTCGTCGCGCCCCCTGGCGCCGAAGGCGCTGTGCTCCGCCCTGGAGCAGATCCTCGTCAGCAAGCCGCAGCAGCAGCTGCTGGCCACGGCGCTGGAGCTGGTCACCGAGCGCGGCTGGCGGCTGCCGGCCCCACTCCTGGTGCGCGTCCTCAACGAGGCCGCCTACAAGCACGAGAACCGCGACGTGGTTCTCGGCATCATCGACGAGCGCGCTGCGGCAGTGCTTCGTGCTCATCCGGTGTGGGGCAAGCGGGTCGAGCCCCTGGTGGACCTGCTCAGTCATGGCCCCGGTAACGCTCCCGGTGGTGCGTCGGGCAGTACCGGAGACGACTCCGTGTGGCGGCTGGGCACCACCACCCAGCGGCTCACCTACTTCAAGCAACTACGCGCCCAGGACCCGGTCGCCGCACGGGCTCTTCTGGTAGCGGGGTGGGACAGGGAGAAGGCCGAGGCCCGTCAGGGGATCGTCGAGGCGCTGGCCACCAACCTGAGTGAGGCGGATCTGCCCCTTCTGGAGATGGCCCTGACGGACCGTTCCGCTGGCGTGCGCCAGGCGGCGGCGAAGGTGCTCCTCCACCTGCCCGAATCCGGGCTGGTCCAGCGTGCCGAGGCCCTCGCCGCCTCCCACATGAACGTCACCAAGCGGTTCCTGCGCACCACTCGGGTGGATTGCCGGCCCATCGAGGTCACCGAGGAGATCCTGCGCGATGAGTACGACGAGAGGAACACCGGGGACCCGGCCCGGGCCGACGTCGGCCCTGCCTCCGCCAGAAGAGCGGCAGCCGGGTACCCGCCCGGGCTGCTGGAGGAGGTGGTCGGGCGCGTCCCGGTGGACCGCTGGCCGGCTCTCATCGGACTATCTGCCCGGAGGCTCCTCGAGGCCGAGGTGACCTTCGACGGCAAGCCGTTGGACCTGCGCGAGGCCCTGTTCACCGCGGACCGTCGCAGCAGCGGAGCCCTTATTGAGGCCTGTACGGCCGACGCCTTCAAGCGGGGCGATGTCGATACCTTCACCGACATGCGCCGCTACTGGCGCAAGCCCTACTGCGCAAAGCACTCCCGTCGAATGGTCTCCTACCTCCGGTCCACCCTCGGCTCACACCGGATCGAGGACATCGGCTACTGGGCCTCCCAGGAGGCCGCCGGTCTGCCAGTCTCCTGCCACGCCGAGGTCCTCCCCGAGGCACTGTCCATGATGGAGGCTGTCCGCGACTCCGGCTCGACGGCGTCCGTCGTGACCGACACCGTCGAGGGCCTGCGCCTGCGACTCCAGCTGGAGGCCCTGCGCGAGCCCGCCCCCCTGATCCGCGTACCGAGTCCTGCAGCATCCATCGCATATCCGCTGCACTGTCCACCCCACCGACCACCCACCTCACCAGCCCCGGAGGAGACCCCGTGACCAGTCCCCAGTCCAGTAGCACCAGCACGAGCACTGAGAACGCGCCCCTGCTGCGCCCGCACGCCG
Source organism: Actinomyces viscosus (assembly GCF_900637975.1). NCBI lineage: Bacteria > Bacillati > Actinomycetota > Actinomycetes > Actinomycetales > Actinomycetaceae > Actinomyces > Actinomyces viscosus. Next base: position 2,314,397 of record NZ_LR134477.1, read on the forward strand.
AGCAGCGCTATGCCGATGAACTCGCCGCTCTGGCGCGTGTCGACGGGCGCACCCGGCCGGCGAGCTGGAGGCTGTCGCCGTGGGCGGTGGTCACTTACCTCATGGGCGGCACGCTGGAGGACGGCACCGTCATCACCCCGAAGTACGTCGGCAACCGGCGCCTCATCGAGGTGGCCGTGGCGACCCTGGCCACGGACCGGGCCTGCTTCTGCTGGGAGTGCCCGGCACGGCGAAGTCCTGGGTGAGCGAGCACCTGGCCGCCGCGATCAGTGGCACCTCCACCCTCCTGGTGCAGGGCACGGCGGGAACCTCGGAGGAGGCGGTGCGCTACGGATGGAACTACGCCCGCCTCCTGGCCGAGGGCCCCTCGCAGGCGGCACTCGTCCCCTCCCCCATCATGACGGCCATGGGGACGGGCAGGATCGCCCGGGTCGAGGAACTCACCCGCATGCCCTCAGACGTTCAGGACGCCCTCATCACCGTGCTCAGTGAGAAGACCCTGCCGGTGCCGGAGCTGGGCACCGAGGTGCAGGCGCACGGGGGCTTCAACCTCATCGCCACCGCCAACGACCGCGACCGCGGCGTCAACGACCTCTCTGCGGCGCTGCGGCGTCGTTTCAACACGGTGGTCCTTCCGCTGCCGGCCTCGGCCGAGGAGGAGGTGAGCATCGTGGCCCGCCGCGTGGAGGACCTCGGTTCGGCGCTCCAGCTGCCGCCCGCCGAGGGCGCCCTGGAGGAGATTCGTCGCGTGGTCACCGTCTTCCGCGAGCTGCGTCAGGGCGCGACCGAGGACGGGCGCACGAGTCTGAAGTCGCCGTCGGGCACCTTGTCCACGGCAGAGGCGATCTCGGTGGTCACCAACGGTCTGGCCATGAGCGCCCAATTCGGCGACGGCGTCCTGCGGCCCTCGGACGTGGCCGCCGGCATCCTCGGGGCGGTGGTGAGCGACCCGGTGGCCGACCAGGTTGTGTGGTCGGAGTATCTGGAGGCCGTGGTCCGCGAGCGCCGCGACTGGGCCGACTTCTACCGCGCCTGCCACGAGGTGGGGCAGTGACCGTCAGCGCCGAGGTCACCGAGGAGGCCGGCACAGCGGTCGACCCTGCGGACACCACCGAGGCGGGTGCCGGGGCTACTGCCGCCAGGGACGACGCTCAGGATTCCCGCCCGCCCGTGCGGGTCCTGGGGATCCGTCACCACGGTCCGGGCTCGGCACGGGCGCTTCTCGCCGCGCTGGAGGACTACCGGCCGGACTGTGTCCTCATCGAGGGCCCGTCCGACGCCAATGACCTCATCGAGTGGGCGGGTCGGGGCCTGGAGCCACCGGTGGCCCTGCTCGCCTGGGACAACACTGACCCTTCGACGGCCTCGTTCTGGCCGATGGCCGTCTTCTCCCCCGAGTGGCAGGCACTGTCCTGGGCTGCGAAGCACGGGGCCGAGGCCCGTTTCATGGATCTGCCAGCGGCCGCTGTCCTGGCCGCCCGGAAGGCCGAGCGGGAACGGGCCCGGACGGAGGGTGACGCCGAGACTGCCGAGCAGCACGTCGAGGAGAAGGTCGACAACGCGGACGGCCCGAGCGACTGGGACACGACTGAGGGCTCTGGGGAAGGCGATACCGGCGATGTCACGGTGGAGGACGCCGGCCGTCCGGTGCGCACCGACCCGATCGGGGAGCTGGCGCGCCTGGTCGGTTACGAGGACCCGGAGGCCTGGTGGGAGGACGTCGTCGAGCTGCGCATGGAGGGCGATCCCTTCAACGCGCTGACCGAGGCGATCGGCCTCCTGCGGGAGGCGTCCCCGGAGACCGATGAGTCCACGCTGCGCCGCGAGGCGCATATGCGCAAGGTCCTACGGGCGGCCCGGAAAGCGGGGCATGAGCGGATCGCCGTCGTCTGCGGGGCCTGGCACGCTCCGGCGCTGGCCGGAAAGCCGCCGAAGGTCGCACAGGACAACGCCCTCCTCAAGGGCATGGCGAAGGCGAGGACCTCACTGACCTGGGTGCCGTGGACACACCGGCGCCTGGCCGGCGGCAGCGGCTACCGCGCCGGGGTGGACTCCCCGGGCTGGTACCACCTGCTCTTCACCGCCCAGGACCGTCCGGTCGTACGCTGGCTGACGCAGGTGGCCGCGTCGTTGCGTCGTCAGGACCTGCCGGTCTCCTCGGCCCACATCATCGAGGCCGCACGGTTGGCGCAAAGCCTCGCCGCGCTGCGTGGGCGCCCGATGGCCGGCCTCGACGAGCTGAACGAGTCGGTCCTATCGGTCATGTGCGAGGGCAGCGCGGTGCGAGCCGCCGCCGCGACCCGCGAGGTCCACATCGGCGAGGCGCTCGGCACCGTGCCCGACGGCGTCCCCATGGTCCCCCTGGACGCGGACCTGCGCTCGACCGCCAGGAGTCTGCGCATGGCACTGGCGGCGACCCCCAAGACGCTCACCCTGGACCTGCGCAAGCCCCGGGACCTGGCCAAGTCCCAGCTGCTGCGACGCCTGGCGATTCTCGGGATCACCTGGGGAAAGCGGCTGCGGGCGGTCTCGAAGGGCACCTTCAAGGAGGTCTGGGAACTCGAGTGGGACCCGGAGATGTCCGTGCAGGTGGTGGAGGCAGCAGCCTTCGGGACCACCGTGGCCTCCGCCGCCGGGCACGCCCTGCTGGCCGCCACCGATTCACTGCCGCAGGTGACCCGGTCGGTGGAGAAGGCTCTGGAGGCCGGTCTGTCCGACGTCGTGCCCGAGCTGCTGCGGATCCTCGACGAGCAGGCCGCACGTGAGATGGACATCGTCCAGCTACTGGGCTCGGTGCCAGCACTGGCCCGTTCCCAACGCTACGGGGACGTGCGCGGCACGGACTCATCCAGCCTGGCGGCGGTGACCCGCGCCGTCCTGGTGCGCGGGTGCGCAGGGTTGCCGGCGGCGGCCGCGAACGTGGACGCTCAGGCGGCCCGCACGCTGCGCACCACAATCGACGAGGTCCAGGGCGTCATCGGTCTCCTGGACGAGCGGGCCGCGGCGCTGTGGAACGGCGCCCTGCGCTCCGCCCTGGCCACCCGCAGCCTCCCCGGCCTGCTGGCCGGGCGCATCACTCGGATGCTCCTGGACGCCGGGGAGCTGGCGCGAGAGGACGCCGCCCTGAGACTGTCCCGAGCGTTGTCGCAGGGCACGCAGCCCGAGGAGCAGGCCGAGTGGATCGAGGGGTTCCTCGCGGGCGACATCCTGCTGCTCAGCTATGACAACAGCCTGCTCGAGGTGCTTGACGAGTGGTTGCGGCGCATCGGGGACCAGGCCTTCGTCGACGTCCTGCCCGCGCTGCGACGGGCCTTCGGCCAGTGGTCGAGCCCCCACAAGACGGATCTGGCCCGGCAGGTCCGCGACCTCGCCTCCTCCGTCGCAGGCGGAGGCGAGCCGGAAGCTCTCAACGACGTCGACGCGGTTCTGGACACGGTGAGCATGATCCTGGGAGGTACCCGATGAGTGCGCGCGACCACTCCGACCAGACGGATCAGACGGTTCAGGCCAACCGGACCGACGACGTCGAGCCCACCACCATCGAGCAGCGCTGGCGCCTGGCCCTGGGTGTGGACCCGAGCGGCTACCCCACCTCCCTGTCTGACGGACACAAGGCGATGGACACGGCGCTGGCGGACCTGTACGACGTCGACCCGCAGGACAAGGGACGCGGGAGCCTGAGTGGTTCCGCGCCTCACGTGGCGCGCTGGCTGGGGGACATCCGCAGGTACTTCCCCTCCCGGGTGGTGCGGGTCATGCAGAACGATGCCATCGACCGCTTGGGGATCAAGGCGCTCCTGCTGGAACCGGAGGTCCTTCAGGGCGTGGAGCCCGACGTGCACCTGGCGGCAACGCTGGCGACCCTGTCGGAGATGATTCCGCAGGAGGCCAAGGCGACGGCCCGCACGGTCGTCGACAAGGTCGTCAAGGAGGTGGAGGAGCGGATCGCCGATCGCCTCCAGCAGTCGGTGCGCGGCGCGCTGGACCGCTCCACGAGGACGTCTCGGCCCCTGCTGGCCGATATCGACTGGAACCGGACCATCGCCGCGAACCTCAAGAACTATGTGCCCGAGCTGGGCACGGTCGTCCCGGAGAGGCTCATCGGGCATGGCCGGCGCCATCGGGGCATCCAGAAGGAGTTCACCATCTGCATGGACCAGTCCGGGTCCATGTCCTCCTCGGTCGTCTACGCCTCCATCATGGCGGCGGTCATGGCCTCGATCCGTTCGCTTCGCACGACGCTCGTCGCCTACGACACCACCGTGACGGATCTGACGCCGCTGCTGTCAGACCCGGTCGATGTCATTTTCGGGACCCAGCTCGGCGGCGGCACGAGCACCTCGCCGGCCATCGAGTACTGCCGGCAGACGATCACGCGGCCCACGGACTCGGTGTTCATCCTCATCAGCGACCTGTACGACTCCGACCCGAAGCAGATGCTGGCCAAGGTGGGGGAGCTACTGAGGAGCGGCGTGCAGGTCGTCGCGCTGCTCGCCCTGAGCGACGACGGCGTCCCCGGCTACAACCATGATGTCGCCAAGCAGCTGGCCGAGATGGGCGTGCCGGCCTTCGGATGCACGCCGGACGCCTTCCCCGACCTGCTGGCGGCCGCGATCCACGGTGAGGACCTGGGCAGGTGGGCCGATGAGCAGGCGGCTGCGGAGGCGAAGGGGACCTGAGCCGCCCGGAGGGCGCTGGACGTAGGCCGGTCGGGTCAGAGCGCGGTGCGCTCGAGCTCGCGCGCGAAGGCCTCGTGGTTGGCCCGCGAGGACAGGACGAAGCGGATGAGCTCGAGGCGGCCGACGGCGTCGGGCTCGGTGAGGGAGCGCTGCTCGACGGCGCGGGCTCGGGCGACGGCGATCTCGGCAACCTGCGCGATGGGCCAGCCGTAGACGCCGGCGGAGACGGCCGGCAGGGCGATGCTGGCGCAGCCCAGGTCGATGGCCAGGCCCAGGGAGCTGTCGAAGCAGGCCCGCAGCAGGGCGGGGTCTTCCTCACCTGCATGACGGTTGGGGCCGACGGTGTGGATGACCCAGGCGGCGGGCAGGTCGAATCCGGGTGTGGCCCCGGCGCGGCCGACCGGCAGTCCATCGGGCAGCTCGGTGTCGCGCAGCTTCTGGCAGGCATCGAGCAGGCTGGGGCCGGCGGCGCGGTGGATGGCGCCGTCGACTCCCCCGCCGCCCAGGAGGGTGCTGTTGGCGGCGTTGACGATGGCGTCGACCTTCTCGGCGGTGATGTCTCCGACGACGGCCTCAATGCGCATGGTGACTCCTCTGCTCCGCTCTCCTCGGGCGGATCTCCTCGGTATCCTCAGCTCCGGCCCGGAGCTCCGGGGCTCCTGCGGTCCGGGTGCGGAGACGAGCCGGGACTCGACGGCGACCGGACCGCCCGCGACCAGCCTGTCACAGGCACCGGCGGGCGCCAACCGGGCTCCGACTCCGGAAGGCGCCGAACACTGACGTGACGGATGACTCAGCAGCTCCGATTTCCTCCCCGCGGTGGGTGGAGGCTATGCTGTCGCCTGCTGCACACGGGGTGTGGCGCAGTTTGGTAGCGCGCTTCGTTCGGGACGAAGAGGTCGTGGGTTCAAATCCCGCCACCCCGACCATTGAGTCAACACTCAAACCCACGTCATGGAAGCCCCATGACGTGGGTTTTTGCTTGTTTTTGCTGGATTTTAGGGCAGCAAGGTCATCATCTGGCAGACCGTGCAAGCCTGGCCCTTCTGGCGCCGAGACGACGAAGTCACTTGGCTGGTTCAATGTGACTTCGTCGTCTCCAGAGGCTTCCAGGCTGTCGCTATCTCCTACCTCCACACCCTCTTTGCTCAGGCACGGCTCTCCTCCTCTCACCCCCAGCACCCCATCAAACGGTGGCTGGTAGCGCGCTATCGCAGTGAGCAGCCCGGTCTCGTCGTCTGGTGTGATGTACACCTTGTCGAAGAGCACGTGGTTGAGCATGCGCCGGATGTGCTCAGGAGCCTGCCGGTAGGCGGTGTCCATGTGCTGGGCAATATCTAACGCTTGCCCAACCAAGACCTGTCGCTCTGTCATCTCACCCTCCAGCCCCGTCATCTGCCGCTCCACGCCGCGCAGCTCACGGCTTATCCGGCTTTGCTCACGCTTGAGGACGTCAAGCGGAATGGCGTCGGCGTAGTGAGCTTGGAGGAGCTTGTCTCGCTCCCGTTCGAGCCGTCGCTGCACGGTCTTCGCTTCCGTCAGCCGCTGAGTCGACTCCGCTACCAGCATGGCCAGCTGCCGCCGCAAGGCAGTTTCGAGGATAGCTCGTTGCCCAGGCCGCAACGCCACTCGGTCATAGAGCCGAACGATCTCATCCTCAATCTGCTCCGCCAGCGTTGCCCGAAACGAGCACTGCGGCTGCTTCTTGGAATGCCGCCCCAAGCAGACGAAGTACTCATACACCACACCGCGGGGCTTCACATTCGTCGGTAGTGCCCCGTAGTGTGGTGTAGCGCGGTGGTTGGGCTGCTGTTGGTGGCAGCGCGGTCACCGTGTGATCCTTCGAGGAATCTCCTACAACCCACTCGAACGGAGTCATCACGATGACCGCTCCTCATATTGTCGACCCTGAGCGCCTTCTTGGCGAGGCTCTTTCTCAGGCCTCCCCAGACCTGATGCGTAGCCTGCTTCAGACGGTGATCAGCTCCTTGCTGAGCGCCGAGGCTGACGCGGTGTGCGGTGCCGAGTACGGTCAGGCCAGCCCCGAGCGCCGGGCTCAGCGCAATGGCTACCGGCACCGGGACCTGGACACCCGGGTCGGCACGATTGACGTGGCTGTCCCCAAACTGCGCACCGGCTCATACTTCCCCGACTGGCTGCTTGAGCGCCGCAAACGGGCGGAGTCGGCGCTGATCACTGTGGTTGCCGACGCCTACCTGGCCGGGGTCTCCACACGGCGCATGGACAAGCTGATAGGTACTTTGGGCATCAATTCGCTGTCGAAGTCACAGGTCTCACGTATGGCGGCCGAGCTCGACGAGCAGGTCGCCTCCTTCCGCAACCGGCCCCTGGGCGATGCAGGCCCATTCACCTTCGTGGCGGCCGACGCCCTGACCATGAAGGTCCGCGAAGGTGGTCGCGTGGTCAGCGCGGTGGTCCTGACCGCTACCGGGGTCAACGCTGACGGACATCGCGAGGTCCTAGGACTGCGGGTAGCCACCACCGAGAGCTCGGCGGCCTGGAACGGGCTGCTCGCCGACCTGGTGGCCCGGGGGCTTACGGGGGTACGGCTTGTCACCTCTGACGCCCACACGGGCCTGGTTGAGGCCATCGCCGCGAACCTGCCCGGAGCGACCTGGCAGCGCTGTCGCACCCACTACGCCGCTAACCTGATGACCGTGGTTCCCAAGAGTCTGTGGCCCGCTGTCAAGGCCATGCTCCACTCGGTCTACGACCAGCCCGACGCAGCAGCCGTCGAGGCTCAGTTCGACCGCCTCCTGGACTACGTCCACACGATCCTGCCCGAGGCTGCCGACCACCTCGACGCCGCACGAGCCGACCTGCTGGCCTTCACTGCCTTCCCTGTCGAAGTATGGAGACAGATCTGGTCCAACAACCCCCAAGAACGCCTCAACAGAGAGATCCGCCGCCGCACCGACTCAGTAGGTATCTTCCCCAACAGAGACGCCATTATCCGCCTGGTTGGCGCCGTCCTGGCAGAGCAGACCGATGAGTGGACCGAAGGACGCCGCTACCTCAGCCTCGACGTCCTCAACCGCAGCCGGAACCTACCCAACGCCCCCTCCCTCACCAGCTAACAACCACACTCCACGAAGACCTCTACACCACATCAAGAGACTTGACCGGTGGTGCCGAGGTTGCATGAGGGGGTGGAAGCGCAGGAGGCGTGGAGGAGTGAGCCGTCCAGCGCCGCGTACACGTCCGGCTGCCAACCAGGCGAATAAACACGGTTGGCCAGCTTCAGGCAGCAGCGAAGACACTGGATGGCGGCAACCTCGGGAGAGGACACACATCCCCGCCATTCCGAGCGTAACGCAATTGTTACCGCGCGGTCGGTATCAAAATCCTGGCTTCTGAGGGTCGGCAGGCGTACCGTGGTCGCCGTAAGAACGATCTGCGGGCCAGCACCGGCCCAGCGCGACGATGGAGACAGGCATGCGCTACCAGGCAGACATAGACGCTCTTGAGCGGCGACAACACTGGCAGTTGTCACGGCCTGGCAGGCTACCTGCGCCTGCGTGCCACCGATGGCGCCTGTCTGCTGCGCATCAGATGCGTCCGCCTTGCAACGGACAGTTAGGTCGGCATTGCCGAAGGCCTGCGAGTTAGGGAACTCAACCTTCGCAATCGAGACCGCCAACATACCAGTCGATATAAACAGCAAGACACCCATCTCATAATTGAAACATTGCGTTAATAGGTTGACTGTGATTAAATAGTAGCGACCATGAGTGAAACGCTGCCCCGCCATCAGACCTGACTCGTGACGCTTTGGTGGGGTCTGGGTTTTGAGGTGGGTTTTTCGTTGGTATTCCGTGGTGTTGGGGGTGTGCTGGCACACTAAGGGACCGGTAGGGTGGGGGTGGTGAGCCCGTTTCTGCGTAAGGTCAAGACAGCCTCGGGGGCGACGGCGGTGCAGATCGCGGTCAAGGAAGGGCGCCGGGACAAGGTGATCGAGCACCTGGGATCGGCCCACACTGAGGCCGAGCTGGCTGCTCTGATGGAGATCGGCCGGCACCGTATTGCCCCGGACCAGATGGCCCTGGACCTGACTCCCACGCCACCGGCGGTTTCGGGACTCCTCACGGCCTCAACCCCGGTCGGCACTGACGCGGTTGGAGTCCAAGCGCTCGGGCCTGCTGTGGGACGTTCTGCACGGGGTCTACACCCGTCTGGGGCTGGGGGACGCTACTGGGGGTGATCGGGCCTTTGAGCAGATGGTTCTGGCGCGTCTGATCGAGCCGACATCCAAGGCCCAGGCCCCCCGGGTGCTGGGTGACCTGGGCCTGGAGTCGGTCAGCACCAGGACCTTGTTCCGCTCCCTGGCCCGGGCCCAGGAGCGGGGCTACCGCGAGAGCCTGTCTGGGGCTCTGTTCGAGCACGTCACCAACACCTCCGGTCTGGCCCTGTGCCTGTACGACGTGACCACCCTCTACTTCGAGGCCGAGAAGGAGGACGACCTGCGCAAGGTCGGTTACTCCAAGGAGAGGAGGGTCGACCCCCGGATCATCGTGGGCCTGCTGGTCGACCGTCAAGGTTTCCCCCTGAGAATCGGGTGCTGGGAGGGCAATAAGGCTGAGACCACCACGATCATCCCCATCGTGGAGGCCTTCCAGGCCGCCCACGGCATCGAGGAGCTCGTCATCGTCGCCGGGCGCCGGCATGCTCTCAGCCGCCAACCTCACGGCCCTGGACGACGCCCGGCTGCGGTTCATCGTCGGCGCCCGACAGGTCCGGGCCTCAGGCGACCTTGAGGCCCACTTCCACTGGAGTGGGGACGCCTTCACCGACGGGCAGGTCATCGACACCATCACCCCCAGGAGGGGCTCGCGGAGCGAGCGGGACAAGAGTCGCAAGGCCGAGCCGGTGTGGGACCCGCACACCCACCCGGGCTCATGGAGAGCGGTATGGGTCTACTCCAAGAAGCGCGCGGCCCGGGACAACCAGACCCTCACAGCTCAGACCAACCGGGCGCGGGCCGTCATCGCCGGCGAGAAGCGTCCCAAGGGCATGCGCTTCGTCACCGTCCATCAAGGCGATCAGGTCCTTGATGAGGCCTCCATCGCCAGAGCCCGGTCCCTGGTGGGTCTCAAGGGCTACGTCACCTTTCGTCCCCTCGCATCTTATGGATGCCGGTGAGGTCGTCTCCTCCTATCACGAGCTGTGGCACGTGGAGCAGTCATTTCGGATGAGCAAGCACGACCTGAGAGCCCGCCCCGTCTTCCACCACACCCATGACGCCATCGAGGCCCACCTGACCGTGGTCATGGCCTCCCTGGCCGTAGCCCGCTACCTCCAGGACACCACCGGTATCAGCATCGCCAGGATCGTGCGCGAGCTACGCGGCCTGCAGGAGGTCACCATCAACCTCAACGGCCACCACCTCACCGCCGCACCACGTCTGACCGACACCGCCAACGACATCCTCACCGCCCTGAGCACCCCACCCCCGGCACACTAACCGTCATGAGTCAGGGCCCTTACTGCACGAGATCTGGGGACTATTGGCCGGGGCGTGGGCGTACTCCACGAGGTCGGGGCTCCCGTGCAGCGCGATCAACCCTGATTATCTGCTTAAGGCTGGCTATAGATGGGTCGGGGCTCCCGTGCAGCGCGATCAACCCCTGGCCAGTACGAGCCGAGCCTCGTGGAGTGCGCCCGCTTGCCCCGGCCGCCTGCGACGAGATCCTTCCGGACTTCCCCACACTGGCCGAGGCCTACTCACCGGAGCCGATCGACTGGGAGGAGGCCGTCCGGATCGTCGGCGAGGTCCTGGGCAGCAAGCGCCTCGGCCGACAGGCCTTGGAGGCGCACCGTGCCCGAGGCCTGGGACTCGAAGCCCACCGGGCACTCACCGCTTAATCCCTCATCGTCGCCGTCCAGAGATTTGCCGACAGTACTAGGCCGTGTTGCGAAACTGGGCCTGCGGGGATCTCTCGGAGCCGCAGTGAGCCACGTGCCCCGTCGTGCCCGCCCTTAGGCCGCGCGTTCGAGGGGTAGAGGGTACGACCGCGCGACCTACCCTACGAACGCACGGATACCTCGCCGTGCTTTCGCAACACGACCTAGCAGCTACTTCTTCTGCTTGATGGCGATGATCGAGAAGGTTCCGCCCTGGCGACTCGTGGCGGTCAGCGTCAGCGCCTGAGTCTTCTCATTCCACTTCATCGGCACGGTGAAGCTGTCCACCGTGTCGTAGGACCACTCGAACGAGGCGGGAAGCTTACTGGTGTCCACGGTCTCCGGAATGCCGCTTGCGATACTGGCGTACTTGCCCTCGTTAGGAGCGTTGAAGAATATGTCGCCATACCTATTCCCCTCGGAATCCTCCCCGGTCTCCATCACCTTGACCTCGCCACCGGAAAAGCTCCACGTTCCGCCGGTCGACTCTCCACGGTGCCCGTCATAGGGGTCGGTCTTGAACGTCCACCTCCCATTCTCGTTGACCGTGAGCTCCACACCGGTCCAGTCGCTGTATTTTGCATCAGCCTCGGAGAAGGAGATCTTCCACGTCCCCACGGCGAACTTCTTGAAGGCCAGGGTGGAGCCGGAGCAGCCGGTCAGGGGCGCGATCACGGCCCCGACGGCCGCGATGGACAGGTACTTGACCGTCTCGCGACGACCAAGAGCACGGGAGAGGAACTGAATCTGCTGACGCATAGGGATCTCCATCATCGTATGGACGCCCTCCCGTCACTCAGGAGCCACGGGAGGGCAGGAAAGACATCGGGGACCCCAGCAACATAACCACTCGAAAATTTCTTCGCCACACATGAAGCCGAACGTGCCGACCGTCACGACATCATACGTCCAGGAATATTTTTAGAGTCCAGCTTTTCCACACCACATAACACTCTTATCAGCAACAATTCAGCACATATTCAAGAATCTATAACTACGGCAGCCTCCCCTATCTCGCATGATGAACCACGATGAGCACCGGCCGAGCCGCTTCGGATCTTCAAGGCCCCGAGAACCCTGGGACCCGGCCGCTCAGCCACCGTACAGCCGGACATGTGCCGCCCACAGCCGCACCGGCTAGGCTTCCTCCCGGACAATCAACCAGAGGAAAGGACGAGTGAGCGTGATCAGGTCCCGACGCGGCACCGCCTCGTCCTCGTCGTCCCCCTCATCCCCCCGCCCTCCGCTGCGCCTGAAGTACGTCGAGGCCGTCCTGTGCGTCTGCTTCACCCTGACCTTCATCGTCTGGACCCGTCTAACCGTCCCCGGCCCTCTCACCCAGAGCGCCGACCCGCACCCCCCGAGCGGCCCGCTCGGCCTCGACACGCTCCTGCCCACCCCGGACACCCAGCCCCGCTCGGCCGCCGGCCAGCTCGCCGAGGCCTTCGCAACCTTCACCCACCCCCTCATCGTCCTGGCCGTCATCGCGGCCTGGGTGGTCTACGCCTACACCGCGCGCATGCGCCGTCTGAGCGTCTCACTGGCCATCGCCGCCGCCGGCATCCCCACCCAGTTCCTCATCGCCCTGCACCTGGCCTACCCCGCCCCCGGCGCCGCCTTCGCCGACTCGATCGCCGCCTTCACCCACGCCTACCCCAACGCGCACGTCACCGCCATGACCCTGGCCTCCTGGGTCCTGGTGACCCTCGCGCGCGCCCACCACCGCAGCGCCATGGTCGCCACCGGCACCGTCCTGGGCTACGCCGCCGTCGCCGTGACCGCCGTCGGCCAGTGGTACATGGGACTGGCCACGCTCAGCGACCTCGTCGGCGGCTTCCTCCTGGGCGCCGCCTTCGCGAACCTGGCCCTGTGGGTCGGCGGCATCGACGCGATCCTCACCAGCTGGGTCAACAGCCGCCTGTCGCGCGCCAGCAGCGAGAAGCGCGCCGCCGTCATCTACAACCCCACCAAGTTCGACGACCTCTCGCTCCTGCGCCGCCGGGTCACCGCCGAGGTGCACGCCGCCGGCTGGCGCCCCACCGTCTGGCTGGAGACCACCCCCGACGACCCCGGCCGCTCCATGGCCCACCGCGCCCTGGAGGACGGCGTCGACCTGGTCATGGTGGCCGGTGGCGACGGCACCGTGCGCGCCGTCTCCTCCGAGCTGGCCGGCACCGAGATGCCCATGGCCCTCATCCCCTCCGGCACCGGCAACCTGCTGGCCCGCAACCTGTCCATCCCCCTGGACACCGACGCCGCCATCCGCCTGGCGCTGCGCGGCCGCCTGCAGACCATCGACATGGTCACCTGCACCTTCGACGACGGCGAGGAGCGCTTCGTCGTCATGGCCGGCATGGGCCTGGACGCCCAGATCATGGAGTCCACCGACTCGGGTCTGAAGAGGGTCATCCGCTCGGGCGCCTACGCGGTGGCCGCCGTCCAGAACGCGGTCCCCGACCCCTTCACCGCCACCATCACGCTCGACGACGAGCCTCCCGTGCGCCGCCAGATGGTCATGGCGCTCATGGGCAACGTCGGCACCATCACCGCCGGCATGACGCTCTTCCCCCGGGCCACCCCCACCGACGGCATGGTCGACCTGCTCCTGGCCAGCCCCGGCAAGGTCGTGGACTGGGCCCGCCTGGGCGCACAGATCCTCACCGGCCAGGAGATGGAGGGATTCACCCTCACCCGGGCGAGGAAGGTCCTCATCGAGACCGACCGCCCCGTCCCCTTCGAGCTCGACGGCGACACGGCCGGGTCCACCCGCACCCTGCGGGCCGAGGTCGACCAGGGCGCCCTGCACGTCGTCGTCCCCCGGTAGGCCGACGGGCCCGCCCCTGCCTACCGCCCTGCCGGGCCCTCCCAGATGCGCGTGCCCGCATGAGCACACGAGGCGCCCCTGATTTCCCGCATCTTTCACGTGAGCACCGTGATGCATCCGCAAAGGCTCTCCTGTTTTAGACTGCGCACAGCCGGTCCCCATACGGGCACCCACACCTCGACGCACCCCGGTGCCGTCTCTTGAGCCAGCAGGAGTTCCATGCGTTCTCGTCTCACGGTCGCTCTCGGCCGCACAGCGCGCCTGGCCGCCCGCGTGCGCGGCGGCGGCCAGGGCGGCACCGCCTTCCCCGGCCTCATCATGGAGCGCACCGACCCGGGATTCCTGGAGCGGACCCTTGGCCGCCTGCCTCTCGGCGTCGTCGTCGTCTCGGGCACCAACGGCAAGACGACGACCACCAAGATGGCCGTCCAGCTCCTGCGCGACCAGGGCCTCAAGGTCTTCACCAACCGGACCGGCTCGAACTTCGTGCGCGGCGTGCTCGCCTCCCTGCTCACCGAGGTCGACGCCGCCGGCAACCTGGACGCCGACATCGCGGTCCTCGAGCTCGACGAGGCCCACGCCGTGCACTTCGTGGCCCGCGTCCGCCCCCGCGCCTGCCTCCTGCTCAACGTCATGCGAGACCAGCTCGATCGCTTCGGCGAGATCGACTACACCGCCTCCCTCCTGCACTCCGTGGCCCGGGCCACCAGCGACGTCGTCGTCCTCAACGGCGACGACCCGCGCCTGGCCGCCCCCGCCTTCCTCGAGGGCGTCACCGCCCGCGTCGTCTCCTTCGGCACCGGCGAGGACCTGAGCTCCCTGTTCCTGTCCGACGACGACCTGCGCACCGGCCAGCCCGGCCCCCGGGCGCAGCCCGGCGACGGTGAGACACCCGGCTCACGCGTGAGCCTGGAGGCCATCAACGGCCAGCGCGCCACCGTGCGCGTCGACGGCGTCGACCACGAGGTCGACTTCGCCATCCCCGGCGTCCACAACCTCCTCAACGCCTGCGCCGCCCTCGGGGTGGTCCTGGAGGTCCTGGGCGAGGACGCCGACCTGCCCGGCCTGCTCACCACCCTGGGCACCGTGCAGGCCGCCTTCGGCCGCGGCGAGGTCCTCACCCTGGACGGTCGCCCGGTCCAGCTCTCCCTGGTCAAGAACCCGGCCGGCTTCCGCATGGGCCTGCTCTCGGCGGCCTCCCAGGCGCAGGACGGCGAGGTGGTCGTCGTGGCCATCAATGACGAGTACGCCGACGGCCGGGACATGTCCTGGCTGTGGGACGTCGACTTCGCGGCCCTGCGCGCCGGCGGGGTCGCCGTCGTCACCGGGGTGCGGGCCTGGGACATGGCGCTGCGGCTGCGCTACGACGACGTCGAGGTCGCCGACGTCGAGCCCGACCTGCGCAAGGCCGTGGCCCTCATGCGCCGGACGGCCGCCGACGCCGACCGCCCCATGCGGATCTTCACCACCTACACCGCCATGCTGGCCCTGCGCTCGATCCTGGGCGAGATGACAGACGTTGAGGAGGTCATGTCATGACCGCGCGCTACGAGCACACCACCGACGGTCCCGCCCGGGGCCGCCTGCGCCTGCTCCAGCTCTACCCGCGGGACATGAACATCTACGGGGACTGGGGCAACACGCTCGTGCTGGCCCGGCGCGCCCAGTGGCAGGGCTACGACGTCGAGCTCCTCTCCTACGACCCAGGCGACGAGCTGCCCCGCGACGTCGACGTCCTCGTGGGCGGCGGCGGCCAGGACTCCGGTCAGGACCGCATCAAGGAGGACCTGACCCGGGTCGGTCCGACGCTCAAGGCGTGGGCGGCCGACGGCGTCCCGATGCTGGCGATCTGCGGCCTCTACCAGCTCTTCGGGCACGGCTTCACCACCGCCAAGGGCAACGAGATCCCCGGCATCGGCCTCATGGACACCCACACGGTGGCCGGCGACACCCGCCTCATCGGCAACATCACCCTGGACACCCAGGACTTCGGGGCGGTCGTCGGCTACGAGAACCACTCCGGCCTGACCACCCTGGGGCCGGGTGCGCGCCCCTTCGGCACGGTGCGCGTCGGCGACGGCAACAACGGCAAGGACTCCACCGAGGGCGGACGCGTCCACCACGTCATCGGCACCTACCTGCACGGCTCCCTGCTGCCCAAGAACCCGGCCGTGGCCGACTGGCTGCTGGCCCGCGCATTCGAGCACGCGGGCTCCAGCTGGGAGCCCGCGCCGCTCGACGACGCCTGGGCCGAGCGCGCCCGCACCGTGGCCATGTCCCGGCCCCGCTGAGTCTCCCGACGGCGGTGCAGGCTACCGGGGAGGTACGCCCCGTTCACCAACGGGGGTAAGTCGACCTCACCTATTTTGGTGAGTCGAAGCAAACCTAATGAGCGAGCACACAAAGAGATCCCCGTCACCCTTGTTGGACACGAAGTTTTTTCGATCCCACCCACACGGAAACCTCAAAAAACCGTCAGAACACCCCCGCTCCCGACTTTCGCCGAAATCTCGCACCACAATCGCCCAGCACGCCATCAACCCCTTATTGGACATTGATTTATTCAGGCTGAAACCGCAATGTGACATCAAGGCTCACACATTGCAGAATGTCTGCCATGACAGCACAGAATTCTTCTGGTTTTGATTGGCCCGCACGTTCTGCCGACAAGGTCTGGCTCGGCGTTTGCGGAGGCCTTGCCGACAAGTGGAACGTCAATGCCTGGGTGGTTCGCATCGCCTTCTTCCTCTTCGTCGTCCCACTCGGCTTCGTGTACTACCTGGGCGCCCAGAACATGCCCAACCCCACCGTCGGCTAACCCCTCTCCACCTCGCCAGACACCCCGAGCACCTTTACTTCCCAAAAGAGGCGCCGGGTGGCGAAACACCCCCACTTCCCGATCGGAATATTCCGACACAACCAGTCCGAAACATCAACAACCGACCATTTCCTGTCGCCACCGGCACAGCGCACCGCACCTGCGGCGACAGGAAATGATCGCAAAGTATTTTACAAGCCTCCCCCGCTGTCGACCATTCGCCTCAGAACAATCAGATTGTCGAACACCACGGCTCCGGTGCGCGGCACACCCGACCTCCCTTCCATCACCCGTAACATCCTCAAAGGGAGATGGACACCGGCGCAGAGCCTGACCTGATTTCCTGCGGGATAGAGAAGCATCGCCTTACACTCCCATCGACGAAGACACCCTTCATGTCGATCCGAGGACACCATGGCATTTGCTGTTCCACGACACCGCGCTCCCGCCGGCACCGCCCACCTTCCCGAACCGGGAGCGGCCACCTTCGCACTATCGGACCTCAGCCCCGGGACCAACGGACGCATCACCCGCCTGCTCGACGACGGCGTCGGCGGAGTCCTCATCAAGCGCCTGCGCAACCTGGGGTTCGTCCCCGGCCGGATCGCCACGCCGCTGCGGCGCGCCCCGATGGGAGACCCGGTGGTCTACCGCGTCTCCGACTACGAGCTGTGCCTGCGCCGCCACGAGGCCCGGCTCGTCGAGGTCACCACCGTCGAGGTCGAGGACCGCATCATCCTTCAGCCCAGACCCGCCGGCAGGCACGTGGCCGCGGACCCCGTCCAGACAGCAGGAGAGACGCTGTGAGCACCCACGACACCATGCAGCACACCGCCGGCCGGCCGCACCAGGGGCAGCACCCCGACGCACACCACCACGAGGGCGCCGACTGCCACTGCGGCTCGGGCAGCTCCAAGACGCTGGTGGCCGGGGCCCGGCGCATTGCCCTGGCCGGTGCCCCCAACGCCGGCAAGACCTCCATCTACAACGCCCTGACCGGCCTGCACGCCAAGACCGGCAACTACCCCGGCGTCACCGTCCAGCGGTCGATGGGAACCTGCAAGATCGGTGACACCACACTGACCATCGAGGACCTGCCCGGCGCCTACTCCCTGGACCCGATCAGCCCCGACGAGGAGATCGTCCACGACGTCCTCACCGGGACCTCGACCACGGTCAGCGCCCCGGACGCCCTGGTCATCGTCGTCGACGCCACCACCTTGCAGCGCGGCATGAACTTCATCGCCGAGGCCCTTGCCCTGGACCTGCCCACCTGCCTCGTGGTGACGATGACCGACGAGCTCAGCCGTCGCACGGGCCGGCTCAACGTGGCGGCCCTCGGCCAGGCCCTGGGAATCCCGGCCGTGCGGGTCATCGGGCACCGCGGCATCGGCATGCCCGACCTGCGCGCCCAGCTCGCCCAGGTCGCCACCTGGCAGCGCACCCCGCTGCCGCCGCCCAGCGACCCCGACGAGATCACCTCCTGGGCCGACTCGGTGCTCGCCGCCGCCGACTACCAGGCGCCCCAGAGCGACCAGATCACCTCAGCGATCGACAAGGTCCTGCTGCGCCCCATCCCCGGAACCATCGTGTTCTTCACGATCATGTTCCTCTTCTTCCAGGCGATCTTCACCTGGGCCGAGCCCTTCAAAGGCGCCATCGAGGACGGCTTCGGAGCCCTGGGGACGATGGTGCACGCCTGGCTGGACGAGTCCCACCCGCTGATCGCCGGGCTGCTGAGCGACGGCCTCATCGGCGGTGTGGGGGCGGTGCTCACCTTCATCCCCCAGATCGTCATCATGTTCCTCATCATCTCCGTCCTGGAGGGCGTGGGGTACATGTCCCGGGCCGCCTTCCTCATGGACAAGGTCATGAGCATCGCCGGGCTGGAAGGACGGGCCTTCGTGGCGCTCCTGTCCTCACTGGCCTGCGCGATCCCCGGCATCATGGCCACCCGTACGCTGCCGTCCACCAAGGACCGGGTGGCCACGATGCTGGCCGCCCCGCTCATGACCTGCTCGGCGCGCCTGCCCGTCTACGTCATCATGATCTCGTTGACGGTCGACGGCAGCGCCAGGATCGGTCCCTTCGGGGCGCGCGGCGTCGTCATGTTCGCGCTCTACCTGCTGGGGGCCGTCTCCGCGATGGCGGCCGCCTGGGTGGTCAAGCAGCTCACCGACCGCGGCAACATCCTGCTGCCCTTCTACATGGAGATGCCGCCCTACCGCATGCCCCGCGTGCGCACGATCCTCATCATGGTGTGGGACGCCTGCAAGGGCTTCCTGAAGAAGGCCGGCACGATCATCACCCTGACCACCGTCATCCTGTGGGTGCTGCTCAACGTCCCCATGCGCTCGGACGCCCAGTTCGAGGCCTTCTGCGCCGCCGACACCCAGTGCGCGGCGGTCTCGGCGGCCGTGGAGGACCCGTCGTCGTCCACGGTCAAGGGCGACGACGGGCAGATCGTGACCGACCCCGAGGAGCTGGACAAGCTGCTGGAGGCCCAGAAGACCTCCTACACGATGGACCACTCGTGGGCGGCCAGGGTCGGCAAGGCCGTGCAGCCGGTCTTCGAGCCGCTGGGCTTCGACTGGCGCATCAACGTGGCCACCCTGTCCTCGCTGGCGGCGCGTGAGACCTTCGTGGCCACGCTCGGCCAGATCGCCGCCGCCGAGGACCCCGAGCAGCCCAGCGCCCACCTGGCCACCATGACCTACCAGCAGGACACGCTCACCAACAAGGCGGGCGACCAGCTGTTCAACCCGGCCACCGTCGTCGCGATCCTCGTGTTCTTCGTCTACGCCCTCCAGTGCATGGCGACGGCGGGGGCCATGCGCCGCGAGACCGGCTCCTGGAAGTGGCCGGTCATCGCCTTCACCTACATGTTCGTCACCGCCTGGGTCATGGCGGCGCTCACCCACGCACTCGTCGCTGCCTTCCTGTGAGAGTGAGACGATGAGGACGATGTTCCGACGGTTGAGCAGACGGATGAGCAGACGGATGACAGCACACTCGGGAGGGGTGAGGCGGCCGTGCCCGTCGTTCCCACGCACCCGGTGACCACGCCGGATCCCGACGTGCTGCGGTGGGTCGTCCCCGACGGCCTGCTGCCCTTCACCGGGGAGGTAGCCCACGCCCCGGCGATGCTCCAGGCCCTCATCGACGACGGCACCCTGAACTCGGTGCGGGTCGACGACGGAGCAGTGCTCACCCTCCTGGGCCCCGGCCACAGCTGGCGGACGGAGGGGGCCCGGGTGCGCAGCGCGCTGGTGGACGCCCTGGGCGCCCCGACCTCCTGGGAGGGGGCCGCCACCGCCCACGAGTCCGGGCCCGACGACGCCCTGGAGGCCGCCGCCCGGCAGATCGCCGGCGGCTCACTGGGGTCCTTCGTCAACAGCCACGGCGGCTCGCTCGTCGTGCGCTCCGTGCGCGACGGCGTCGTCGAGGTGGCCATGGAGGGGGCCTGCGACGACTGCCCGGCCGCCGAGATCACGATGCATGCGCGCTTCGAGCACCTGCTGCGGCGTCGCTGCCCCTGGCTGGTCGAGGTCCGCCGCATCGAGAGGTAGCCGCGCCGGCCCTTCCCCCATCACCGAGCCGGACCTTCCCCTCGTTCGCCGAGCCGCCTCTCCACCACTCCCCCATCGCCGAGCCGGTCATCTTTCGCGTGGCCCTACCGTTTTTCCGTAGGGCCACGCGAAAGATGACCGGTTCGGTGTGTTAATCTGCCGATAGAAAAGCCTTACCTCAGACTGAGGCGGTCGATGCGCGCCACCCGCGTCGAGACGAGGCCGAGGACAGACAGAGGGCACAGGCACAAGGACTCTGAGAAGCTCCGAGCACATCCGAGGACACCCGAGGACAACATGACGACTGCAGTCTCATCCCACGGCACGTCGGCGTCTACCGGCACCATTGACACCCCTGATACCCCTGACACCCCGCCTCCGGCGGGACGATCCCTGTCCGACCTGCACCTGGGCACCAGTGGACGCGTCGTCGGTCTCCTGGAGGACGCGGCCAGCGGCCCCATCATCAAGCGGCTGAGCAACCTGGGGTTCGTCCCCGGGCGGGTCGTGACTCCACTGCGGCGCGCCCCACTGGGTGACCCGGTGGTCTATCGCGTCGCCGACTACGAGCTGTGCCTGCGTCACCACGAGGCCCGCATCGTCCGGGTCGAGGCCGTCACCGGGGCCGACGACGGCGTCGAGAGCGTGTCCGAGGTCGTCACCGGGGCCGACGACGGCGTCGAGAGCGTGTCCGAGGTCGTCACCGAGGCCGACGACGGCGTCGAGAGCGTGTCCGAGGCCGTCACCGATTCCGAGGACGAGGGGCAGCGCCGATGAGCGACCACTGCGCCGCGCACGAGACCCCCGGCGCCCCCGACTGCCACTGCGGGTCCTCCAGCTCCAAGACGCTGGTGGCCGGGGCCCGACGCATCGCGCTGGCCGGCGCCCCGAATGCCGGCAAGACCTCCATCTACAACGCCCTGACCGGCCTGCACGCCAAGACCGGCAACTACCCGGGCGTCACGGTCACGCGGTCGCTGGGAACCTGCCGCATCGGCGAGACCGACCTGACGATCGAGGACCTGCCCGGCGCCTACTCCCTGGACCCGATCAGCCCCGACGAGCAGGCGGTGCGCGACGTCCTCACCGACGCCTCGCAGACCATCAGCGTGCCCGATGCCCTCGTGGTCGTCGTCGACGCCACGACGCTGCGGCGGGGGATGAACTTCGTGGCCGAGGCCCTGGCCCTGGACCTGCCCACCTGCCTGGTCGTCACCATGACCGACGAGCTCACGCGGCGCGCCGGGCGCCTGGACGTGGCGGCACTGGGCGACGCCCTGGGGATCCCGGCCGTGCGGGTGGTCGGCAACCGCGGGATCGGCCTGCCCGAGCTGCGCGAGCGGCTCACCGAGGTCGCCACCTGGCAGCGCCCGCCGCTCCCGCCGCCGAGCGCGCCCGGTGAGGTCGCCTCCTGGGCGGACTCGGTCCTGGCCGCCGCCGACTACGAGGCTCCCCAGCAGGACCGCGTCACGGCCGCCGTCGACCGGGTGCTGCTCCACCCGGTGCTGGGCTCCCTGGTGTTCTTCGCCATCATGTACGTCTTCTTCCAGGCGATCTTCACCTGGGCCGCGCCCCTCCAGGACGCCGTCGAGGGAGGATTCAGCGCCCTGGGGCAGCTGGTGCACGGCTGGCTGGACGACTCCCACCCACTGATCGCTGGGCTCCTGGGCGACGGCCTCATCGGGGGCGTGGGCGCAGTGCTCACCTTCATCCCCCAGATCATCATCATGTTCCTCATCATCGCCTTCCTCGAGGGCGTGGGGTACATGTCCCGAGCCGCCTTCCTCATGGACAAGATCATGAGCCGGGCAGGGCTGGAGGGACGGGCCTTCGTGGCGCTCCTGTCCTCCTTCGCCTGCGCGATCCCCGGCATCATGGCCACCCGCACGCTGCCCAGCGCGAAGGACCGGGTGGCCACGATGCTGGCCGCCCCGCTCATGACCTGCTCGGCGCGCCTGCCCGTCTACGTCCTGCTCACCTCCCTCATGGTGCCCGGGGACGCGAAGATCGGGCCCCTGGGGGCGCGCGGCACCGTCATGTTCGCGCTCTACCTGCTGGGGGCGTTCTCGGCGATGCTGGCGGCCTGGGTGGTCAAGCGCCTCACCGACCGCGGTGGGGTGCTGCTGCCCTTCTACATGGAGATGCCGCCCTACCGGCTGCCGCGGCCGCGCGCCGTCGGGCTCATGGTGTGGGACGCCTGCAAGGGCTTCATGAAGAAGGCCGGGACCGTCATCACCCTGACCACGCTCATCCTGTGGGTGCTGCTCAACATGCCGATGCGCTCCGAGGAGCAGTTCAACGCCTACTGCGCCGCCGATGCCGAGTGCGCGGCGGTCTCGGCGGCCGTGGAGGACCCGTCGTCGTCGACGGTCAAGGGCGACGACGGGCGGATCGTGACCGACCCCGAGGAGCTGGGCAAGGCCCTGGAGGCCCAGAAGACCTCCTACACGATGGACCACTCCTGGGGTGCGACGATCGGCAAGACGGTCCAGCCGGTCTTCGAGCCGCTGGGCTTCGACTGGCGCATCAACGTTGCAGTGCTCTCCTCGCTGGCGGCGCGTGAGACCTTCGTGGCCACGCTCGGCCAGATCGCCGCCGCCGAGGACCCCGAGCAGCCCAGCGCCCACCTGGCGAGCATGACCTACCAGCACGACACCCTGACCAACAAGGCCGGGGAGAAGCTGTTCAACCCGGCCACGGTCGCGGCCATCCTCGTGTTCTTCGTCTACGCCCTCCAGTGCATGTCGACGGCGGCCGCGATGCGCCGGGAGACCGGCTCCTGGAAGTGGCCGGTCATCGCCTACAGCTACATGTTCGTCACCGCCTGGGTCATGGCCGCGCTCACACGGTTCATCGTCGCCATGCTCGTCTAGGCTCGCGGCATGGCGACTCCTGAGTTCATCGTCTCCCTGCGGCAGAAGATCGGGCACGACATGCTGTGGCTGCCCGGGGTGAGCATCGTCGTCGTCGACGAGGCCGGGCGCATCCTGCTGGGACGGCGGGCCGACAACGGGCGGTGGGCGGTGGTCTCCGGCATCCCCGAGCCCGGAGAGCAGCCCGCGGTGGCGATCCGGCGCGAGTGCCTGGAGGAGACCGGCGTGGATGTGGAGGTGCTGGCGCTCACGAGTGTGACCGCGGGCGAGCCCTTCGCCTTCCCCAACGGGGACAACTGCGTCTTCATGGACATCAACTTCGTGGGGCGGGCGCGGCCCGGCACCGCGGCCCGGGCCCATGTGGCCGACGACGAGTCCACGCACGTGGACTGGTTCGAGCCGGACGCGCTGCCCGAGCCGCTGCTGGGCTCAACGCCCGGGCGCATCGAGGCGGCGCTGGCCTGGCTGGCCGACCCGGCCTCGGGCGCGCGCTTCCATCCGGCGTTCTGACGCTGCCGCCCTTCCCGCGCGCACAGCCGGGGACATTCTGCGCCGCCGGGTGCATCCCCATCCCAGCCGGGGACATCCTGCGCGTGCGGGGACAGAAATTCCGTCTCCGACGGCGCCGAATGCCCCCCCCCCCCCCCCGGCCACGGCACCGGTGAGGTGGCTAGTCGGCGAGGCCGCGGTGAGGGGTGGGACCTCAGAGGACAGCGGTCAGGCCTCGGGCACCTCGATGCCGACGCGCCGGAAGGTGTCGGCCTGCTCGCCGTGCGGGTCGAGGGGCCTGGCGGCGGTGAGGACGACGTGCACGCCCTCGGGGGTGGTGACCTCGACCTCGGAGGAGTTCCACTGGGTGATGCGCGGACCGGTGACGCTGCCCGGTCGGCGCTGCTCGCAGGCCTCGGCGATCTCGTCGATCTGGGACAGGACGCAGGCGAAGCTGACGCTCATCGTGGGGCCGTCAGCCGGCGTGGGCTCCTGCGAGGCCGGCACCAGGAGGACGTCCTGGAAGGCCCAGCGGCGCAGGTGCACGAGCCGACCGGGAATGGTGAACAGGGTGAAGAAGCCGAGGGCCTCCGTCCAGAAGTCGACCGAGGCGTCCAGGTCGGATGTCGGGACGGTGACGAACATCGGCATGCCGTAGATGCCGCGGAAGGGCTCAGGTGGCTGGGCGTCCTCCCCGGGGGCGGGGACGGGGCTCATCTCGAATGCGTTGAAGGTGCTCATGCGGGTGAGCCTTGTCCCTCACGCTACGTCAGGGTCAAGACCGGCCCGGAAGGTGAGCGAAGTAGTCAACGCTGTCGCTCGCCTTGTCCGGGCCGTCGGTGTCCTTGTGGATGCCCTCAGCAAGTGGATCGGCTAAGCCGACCTCTTGCGAGGGGAGTCATCCGGATAGCAGCCGGATGGCTCCCCACCATTATGGCGGAGTGGCGACGAGCATGTCCACATCGCACCCTCTCGCTCAACACCGAAACGATCCCCGTAGAACTCAGAAGATCACGGCGTACCTTCCAATGAGCAGGTTATCGGGACATCCCCATTTCGGCCGGCGCCGTTGCCGAGGCGACCAGGTTGCTGTGCGGCAGCGGCTCATCGAGGCCAAGTGCCCGGCACCACTCGTCGGTGGTGGCCACTGCCGCCCAGTTGGAGTGCAGCAGCGCCATGAGCGTGGCGTGCACCGTGCGCGCGTCCGCCTTTCCCGCACAGTTGCGCAGGTTGATGGCGCCGACGGCGTCGGCGAGCACCTCCGTCGTCAGGCCGATCGTCTCGCCCCAGGCCGCCGAGGCCAGGACGCAGTTGTTCGCCATGAACCCGACGAGCGTCACCGTATCGACGCCCTGCCCGTGCAGCCAGGCGGCCAGATCAGTCCCCGCGTAGATCGAGCCGCGATGCTTGACGACGCGCCTCCACCGCGGGGTCAGCCGATGCTCGATACGGGGGCACAGCTCGAAGCCCTTCCCGGCTGGGTCGAAGACCGGGCCGCCGGGCGGGCCGGCGTGCTGCACGCAGACCACCGGGATCCCGGCGTTCTCGGCCGCATCGAGTGCCTGCTCGATCCGTTCGAGGCAGTCACTTAGACGTGGGTAGCGGATGCGCAGCGGCAGGCGGGCGTACTCGTTCTGCACATCGATCAGGACCAGTGCCCTGCGGGGACCGGGCCGACGGCGATGAGCCCGAGCACCTGACGAGTGCTCGGCAACAGGCTCGGTATGGGGCTGGGCACGACCCTCACCCTGGGGTGGCAGCCCACCGCGGGACTCAGGCCGGGACTCATGTCGGGACTCAGGGTGAGGGACTTGTGGGGACTGGTTCTGAAAAGCGGTCACGGTGCCTCCGAGGGTGCGCGCATCGGCGCGGTGCTTGCCTTACCTCCACCAGGATGTGCGGGCGGGCTGCCGCCCACCAGTGGCACCTATGCTGACTATCGATGGATTCACGCCAACCGACTCGGCACTCACCCGGCACCCGCCCCTCACCGGGCCGAGCCGAGCTCACTCAGGCGGGCAGCATGCGCATCGCCGTCTACGCCTTCGACGGCATCACCATGTTCCACCTGTCGATCCCCCAGATGGTCTTCGGAACCGTGAGCCGGTTGGGTCTGGCGGACTGGCGGACCTCGCTGTTCACCATTGGCCCCGGGGCGGCGGTGCCCGCCGGTGACTCAACGAGCTCCGCGGACCGCACGGATCCGACGCCACCAGCCCCCGCACCGTCCAGCGCCTCTCTGCGCACCTCGGAGGGGTACGTCCTCAGCGGCCTGGGCGGTCCGGAGCTGGCACAGGAGGCCGACGTCGTCGTGGTCCCGGCGTGGTTCGCCGACGGGCGCCCCGCGGGGCGGGAGCTGTGCTCGCTGCTGAAGGCGGCGCACACGCGCGGCGCCAGCGTCGCCGGCCTGTGCCTGGGGGCGATTCCACTGGCCGAAGCCGGTCTCATCGGCGGGCGCCGGGCGGTGACGCACTGGCGGGCCTTCGAGCCGCTGGCACGCGAGCACCCGGAGATCGCTCTGGACGAGTCGGTCCTGTACGTCGACCACGGTGACGTGCTGACCTCCGCGGGTGCGGCGTCGGGGCTGGACGCCTGTCTGCACCTGGTGCGCGTGCGGCTGGGCGCCCAGGCCGCCAACGAGGTCGCGCGTCAGCTCGTCATCGCGCCGCACCGCGAGGGCGGACAGGCCCAGTACATCGAGCGGCCGGTGCCGCACCACGCCGACGACGACCCGATCGGCCGCACCACGACCTGGGCGTTGGCTCACCTGGGCGAGCCACTGCCGGTGAAGCGGCTGGCGAGACGGGCGCAGATGAGCACCCGCTCCTTCATCCGCTCCTTCCGTCGGGCGACCGGCACCGCACCGGCGGCCTGGGTGCGCGCCCAGCGCGTGCGCGAGGCGCAGCGCCTCCTGGAGAGTACGGACCTGGCGATCGAGCGGGTGGCCTCAGTCTGCGGCTTCGGCAGCGCCGTCACCATGCGGCAGGCCTTCACCCGGGCGCTCGGTACGACGCCGTCGGCCTACCGACGACGATTCCGCACCACTCCCTCGCCCCCCTCACCCTCGACGGTGCCCTGAGCCGCACCGCCAGGGACATTCTGCTCCGCCGGGTGCATCCCCATCCCAGCCGGGGACATCCTGCGCGTGCGGGGACAGGAATTCCGTCCCCGTACGCGTCGATGGCACCCGCCTGCGTTTTTTGTCCCCGGAGGCGTCGAATGTCCCCGGCCGCGCTGACGGCACCCGGCGACGACGACGCGCATCACACCTCCGGTATGATGCAGGTATGACTCAGAAGATTGCGGTGAGCCTCCCGGACGAGCAGGTCATCTCGATTCGCCGTGCCGTTGAACAGGGGCGAGCACCTTCGGTGTCAGGATTCATTAGCGCAGCGGTCGCGCGCGCCCAGCAGGAGGACAGCCTGGCACAGCTGCTGGACGAGCTTGACCGCGAGCTCGGCCCCGTCAGCGACTCCGACCTGGCATGGGCGGACAGGGAGCTGGGCCTGGCATGACCGCCGCCAACAGAGGAACCGCGAAGGGTTTAACCCTGGACACCGGCGCGCTACTTGCCCTTGAACGCGGGGACTCCCGAGTTCGCGCCCTCCTTCGGCGGGCTTTGGAGGCCGACCTGCCTCTGAGCGTGCCCGCCGGGGTTGTGGAACAGGCCTGGCGGGGCGGTCCGAGGCAGGCTCGGGTCGCGCGACTGCTGTCTGATCCCCGCGTGCGGGTCATGCCACTCGATGAGATGGCAGCAAGGGCTGTCGGCCTGCTGTGCGGACGAACCGGTCATCGGGACGTCGTTGACGTCCACGTCGTCCTCGTGGCTCAGGAACAGGGACACACCGTCGTGACCTCTGATCCAGGAGACCTGAGCACAGTGCATCCAGGCCTCCCACTGATCGAGGTGTAGGCGGTTACCGCAAACATCGGCGGGGCATTCTACTCCGCCGGGTGCATCCCCATCCCAGCCGGGGACATCCTGCGCGTGCGGGGACAGGAATTCCGTCCCCGTACGCGTCGATGGCACCCGCCCGCGAGTTCTTGTCCCCGGCGGTACGAGCCAGCGTGAGAGCCAGTGAGGGGGAATCACTCCGCGGGCGGCTCGACGACGAGCGGAGCCTCACCCGGCGCGCGGACCTCAGCGCGCGGGGTCGGCTCCAGGCTGAGGTCCACGTGCAGCCGCTGGCCCTCCTGCCCCACCGCGTCATAGGCCAGCCGAGGGTTGTCCAGCTCAGTGACCTCGGTGCGGGCGCGCACGAGCCAGGGGTGCCGGCGCCGCAGCCCGATGAGGTCCTGGTGGAGGCGCAGCATCCAGGCCCCCTGCGGCGCGAGCTCGGACGGCCCGGCCGGCAGGGCGGGGCGGACCTCGTCATCACCACCGAAGGTCTCGGTCTTGACCCCGCGGAAGGCCTGCTCGTCCCCGTAGTAGACGCTGGGCACGCCGCCCACGGTCATGAGCAGCACGACGGCGAGCGCGGCCCCACCGGCCCCGACCTTGCTGGCGATGCGGGTGACGTCGTGGTTGCCGACGAAGGTGGCCGGGATGAAGCGCTCCAGCAGCTCGTTGTGGCGCTTCAGGCACCAGTCGAGCTCGTAGAAGTTGATGTCGGCCAGCGAGCTCCAGGTGGCCTTCCACAGCTCGTACTGGGTGACGGTGTCCACGGTGGAGGCCTCCACGAACCCGGCGTAGTCGCCGTGGATGACCTCGCCCATGAACCAGGCGTCGGGGTGGCGCTCGCGCACGGCCGGCAGGACGCTCGCCCAGAAGGCGGGGTCGACGGCGTAGGCGGCGTCCAGGCGCCAGGCGCTCGCACCGCGGTCGAGCCAGTGGGTCAGGACCCGCACGGCCAGGTCGCGGACCTCGGCGGAGTCGTGGTTGAGGGCGGCCAGGGACTCGTGCCCCTCGAAGGTGGCGTAGCCGGGGCCGGTCCCTCCGTCTCCTCCGTCCTCCCCGCCGGCCGCGTCGTCGAAGCGGAAGAGGACCCGCTCCCCTCCCCCGGCGCGGGCGGCCCGGAAGAGGGGGTGCTCGGTGCCGACGTGCCCGAGGACGCCGTCGAGCATGAGGGCCAGGCCCCGGGCGCGGCAGGCCTCGGCGAGGCGGTCGAAGGCGGCGTCGTCGCCCAGGCGGGGGTCGATGCGCAGGTGGTCGGTGGTGTCGTAGCCGTGGGTGGATGAGGCGAAGATCGGGCCGAGTGACAGCCCGTTGGCGCCGAGCTCGACGGCGTAGTCGAGCCAGGGATCGAGGCGGTCCAGGCGCGGGGCGGCGCCGACCTCGGTCAGCGGCGTGCCCGGTTCGGGCCGGATGGGGGCGCCGGTGGCGCCGAGGGGGTAGACCTGCCACCAGATGGCGTGGTCGATCCAGGCGGGCGTTGCGGGACGACTTATTCCAGATGCCTCACTAGTCATGCCTCCAAGGGTGCGCCCCACCCGATAGCATGTCAAGGTGCCGTCCCGTACCGACAAGCGCCCACGTCTGCGCATGGACCCCGCCGAGCGCCGCGACCTCATTCTGAGCGTCGCGAGCCGCGCCTTCGCGAGCCGCCCGTACGAGGAGGTCTCACTGGCCGCGATCGCCGAGGAGGCCCACGCCTCGGAGGCCCTGGTGCACAAGTACTTCGCCAACAAGGCCGGCATCTACGCCCAGGTCCTCCGGCGCGCCACCGACGAGCTCGCCAAGCTCACCCGACAGGCCGACGACGCCCTGCCACCGGGCTCCTCGGCACGCGACCGCGTGCGCACCTCGATCCTGACCTACCTGGACTTCATCTCGGAGCGCTCCCCCGGCTGGATGACCTACCAGATCCTGGCCGGACACGAGCCGGGCGAGGCGGCGCAGGTGCGCCAGGCCGCGCGGGAGGTGGCGGTCAAGACGCTGGCCGACGTCGTCGGCGGCAGCCGGGGGTATCGCGACGAGTTCGCCCTCTGGGGCTATCTGGGGTTCCTCGACGACGCCTGCCTGCGCTGGGTTCGCGCCGGGTGCCCGGAGGACCAGCGCCACAGCCTCATCGACGCGGCGCTCGGCTGCCTGGAGGGGGCGCTGGGCGACTGGCGGAAGTGAGGGCCCGAGGGTGAGCAGCCCCGAGGCGGCGGCCCGAGTGCGGCAGCTCGGAAACAGCCCGGCGGCAACGCCCGCCGAAAGACAGGACAAAGGCAGAACAAGGACACCGGGACAGACACGACGTGGGGCCCACTTCGCCAGGAGGTGGGCCCCACGTGAGGAGTCAGCGCGTCGGCGCGAGCCGCGGGCTCAGCGGACGGGCTTGCGGATCTCGGCGGAGAGGAACCAGGCCTGCTGCTCGAGCTTGCCGATGAGGTCCTCGACGATGCCCGAGGAGGTGGCGTCCTCGGCGTCGACGTCCTCGTCCACGCCGCGCAGGGTGGCGACGACGGCCTCGATGGCGGAGACGATGTAGGCAACGCCCTCGCTGGTGAGGATCTCGCCCTCGGGGGCGGCCGGGACGGTGGTCGCGGCGGCGACGGTGGCAGGGCGGCCGTCGGGGGTCGCGTTGATGGCGCGCATGCGCTCGGCGACCTCGTCGGAGCCCTCACGGGCGATGCCGACAACGTCGTCCAGGTTGAGGTGGATGTCGCGGAAGTTCGGGCCGACGACGTTCCAGTGGATCTGCTTGCCCACGAGCTCAAGGGCGATGAGGTCGACCAGCACGCGCTGGAGGTTGTCGCTCAGGGCGGCGGAGGCGGTGAAGGAGAGGTTGATGGAGGGGGTGGTCATGGTGTCTGCGTTCATGGCTAATACCTTACTACTTCGCCAGCCACTGTGGGTGTTACTTATGATTCACAGGCAAGCCAACCCTCACCTGGAACCCCGGCCCACCTGCGCGAACGCCCCACTCCACCAGGCTGATGGCGGAGCAGCTCCTCACCCATCAACAGGACGACGACGGCGCTCGGCAGCACATGGACACTGGCGCGAGCCGGCTGGCATAATGACGGGGAGCTCTCCGGCGGCTACCGGACGGCTCCCCTAGGTAAGCGGCTCATCCGAACCACTTGCCGAGGGTATCCACAAGGACACTGACGGCCCGGATCAGGCGAGCGATTGCGGTTAACAGTTCGCTCACCTTCCGGGCCGTTTCCTTGTCCTTGCGGACTTGCCTGTGTCGGCCTTTCGGCTTGGACACGGCCCCCACCTCCTTCCGACTCCCTTCTTCCCCGACAGGACACTGGATGTTCCGGGAGAAGGTGTCGAAGAAAGGCGAGAACAATCATGTCACGGCGGCTCCGGAGATATCAGCCGACCGAGCAGGTATTCGGCTCGCCGGTCTCCTCCTCCTCTGAGGCGAGCCAGCGCCCGTCGCTTCCGGGCACCATCGTGTTCCTCGCCGGGACCTGGGCCTTGACGGTGGGGTCCGTGACATCCTTGCCCTGCGCGTCGACGTAGGTCACCTGCGTCATGTCCACGCAGTAGGAGACGGTGGCGCTCTGGCCGTCGGCGCTCACGGCGACCTCGGAGACAGCAACCTTAACCGGGGTCTTGGCCTTCTCCCCCCTGCTCCTCAAGTTGGCGGCGTCATCGGTGAGCTGCTGCTGGAGGGTACCGGTGGTCACGGTGGGCACCTTGCTGACGTCCTGGCCGCCGTCGACCCACAGCCGCCAGGACATCTGGTCGTAGGCCACGAAGTCCTGGAGGACCTTGACCTGGGTGACGTCCAGGCCGGCGGGGATGCTGGTGATGGTGTAGCCCAGCTGGGCGTCGGACAGGGAGGCCGCGGTGACGGGGCCGGCGCTGCCCGACGCCGTGGCGACACCCGAGGGCGACGACGTCGAGTGACCGGTTGCGCCCGCGCTGCTCGCGGCGCTCTTCTCGCCGGACCTGGAGCCGCTGGACGAGCAGCCGCTCAGAACCAGTGAGCCGGCCAGCAGCAGGCAGCCGACCACGGCGGCCCGGCGGCGGGTTCCGGCTCGGTTCACGGGGCGAATCTCGGCACGTGTCACGGGGGCTCCTCCCAGTCGGCCGGATTCAACCCGGCGGAAACCAACCCGTCGACACTACCGCGAAGGTCACGAGTGTGTCTCGACGTTCGTCGCGGGAGCCCCGCCTTTCGCCTCTCGCGACGACGACGGGCGGCACCGGAGTGACCGGAACCGCCCGCCGTCGTCGGATGCTTGGACGCCCGCGCTCAGCGCACGGGCTTGCGGTCCTCGGCGGAGATGAACCAGGCCTGCTGCTCGAGCTTGCCGGTCAGGTCCTCCAGGATGCCGGTCGACGTCGGGTCCTCATCGTCGACGGCGTCGTGCACGCCGCGCAGCGTGGCCACGGCGGCCTCGATGGCGGAGACGACGTAGGCGACGCCCTCGGAGACGGTGATCTCGTCCTTGGGCAGGGTCGGGACGGTGGAGTCGGCGGCGACGGTGGCAGGGCGGCCGTCGGGGGTCGCGTTGATGGCGCGCATGCGCTCGGCGACCTCGTCGGAGCCCTCACGGGCGATGCCGACGACGGCGTCGAAGTTCAGGTGAAGATCGCGGAAGTTCTCACCCACGATGTTCCAGTGGGCCTGCTTGGTGGCGATGCCCAGCGCGACGAGGTCGACCAGCACGCGCTGGAGGCTGTCGCTCAGGGCGGCGGAGGCAGTGAAGGCGAAGGCAATGGATGGTGTGGCAGCGGTCTCTGTACTGGTCTCTGCACTCATGCCGCCCACCCTACGCCGTTTGTCCCGGAGGCGGCCGGTTGCGGGCGGGGACATGTCACGCGCGCGGGTGCGCCCGCCTCCCGGGCGCTCAGCTCCTCTTCGGGCAGCTCGTCGAAGAACGTGTCCGGCAACTGGTAACCGCCGAAGCCCAGCTCTCGCTCGCCTGTGCCCACCGGAATCAGCCGCGCCACCATCTGATGCCCCCTGGCGATATTGGTGGCGCCCTGCTCGACCTCCACCAGCAGCATGGACAGATGCGTCTTCGCCCCCTGGACCTTGGCCGTCTTCCTGCACGCTTCCTGCTCGGCGGAACGAGCGCGCTCCGGCCGTACGGTGGGCGACGACGCCGACAGGACGGCACTGAATCCTGCACCTCAACGGCGCGGGAGCCCTGTCTCCTTCGTGCTGGCGCCATGGGCGAGTCAGACGTCGAGCCGACGCAGCAGGGCAGCCGGGGGCAGGGTGTTGTCCACCTCCTGCGCCAACCCATTATGGAATCGACCATGTCTGACGCCATCAACCTGAGCCTTACATTGAGGTTTTATCATCGGGGGCGATGGTGCTCGCTCGCTTATCGGTCGCGCGAACCTCTTCAGGCACGGTCAACCGGCAAGAACCTCCGGGATCGCCTCGTCCAGGTACCACAACCAGAACCCCCGACGAGCAGGGACGTCAGCCTCCTCCACCGGCTGCCAGTTCAGGGCACCGGCAGCCGCGCTGGCGCACGCATAACTTGTCTCAAGCGAATCCGGCAGGAGTTCGTCGTCATCTTGCGTATCATCAGACACGTCATATTCAGGGTTACGGTGTGTTGCAGAACTGACTGCATGAACGGCACCATCAGCGACAAACACAGCAGGCTGCGTTATGGAATTGTAGTCCTCAACCCTGTCGTACGCATCCATAAGAAAACGACCACTGCGGAGTTCAGCCAATTCCGAGCCCACCCGGCACTCGACTACATCTTCGACTAAGGAAAGCATTCCCTCAATCCTCTCATCACCAGGAAATGCTCGATCCCAATAGCGCTGAACCCGTCGCACGCACATGATTTTCAATTGAATTTGCCGCCGATATGACTCTTCAGCATCTTCTGGATCCAGCATCGCCTCCCAGACGCGAGTACGAGCCTCCAGGGATAGAATCCCCTCAGGGGGTCGGCAAAGTCGGTTTAGGTGGGGGTTTGGGTGAGTAGTCTGATGGCTCGTTTGGGTTGTCGTGACAGGGATCTGGTGGTGCTGGCGATGGAGGTGCCGGTGCCGTGGAAGAGTCGGATGAGGCTGATGGCCAGGTTACGCAGGGTGGCCATGACCTGTGGGCCGTTGCCGATGCGCAGCTGGTGGCGGTCCTCATCGAAGACCACGTCCCTGACCCAGTGAAGTCGGTTCTCGATTCCCCAGCGCCCTTGGACCCAGGCCGCGACGACCTCGGGCTGGGCATCGGTCATAGGGAGGGAGCAGATCAGGTAGACCACCTCAACATGCTTCCTGCTCTTGATGGTCCTGGTGCGTCGGAGCTGGACCACCTGCGCAGCCCCGGGGAAGTCCACCCAGGCGGGAGCCTCAATCGCCTTGGCAGCGCGCCGCACCCGCCGACCGTGACCGGCATCGACGCTTGAGACGGACGGGACACTCTTCCAGGGCAGCGCCTTGAGCGTCCTGCGAAGGGTCTTCTGGTTGCCCTTGACCGTCAGCACGTAGTGACCACCACGCCGGGTGATCCACCGGGCTGTGCCTGTCTGGGTGTGCATCGCATCGGCGCTCACCACCACCCCTTCCAGGTCCAAGGGTTCGAGAAGCTCCCTGAGCGCGGGGATCTCGTTGGACTTGCCTGCCACTCGCTGCTGGGTCGGTACGGCGCCGGTGGCGTGGTCCAAGGCGGCCAGGAGGTGCGGCGCTGGGTCCTTGCTGGTGCGGGCGCCGCGCATGGTCTTGCCGTCCACGGCGATCACTGTGCGGCCGTTGATGGTGCCGGTACGCGTGCACAACCATGACCTCAGGTGGGCGTCAACGTCAGCGGGGTCCAGGTCCTGCAGGACTCGGCGGATGGTCGACTCTGAGGGCAGGGCCTGGCCCGCCGCTAGTCCCAGGGCCTCCAGGTCGGCGCCGGTCAGGTCGGTGGTGCGCTCCCATATCGCCGTCAGGCTGCGACAGCCGGCCAGCACCCCGGTCACGGCCAGGGACAGGACCGTAGACAGGTTATGACGCACGCCCCGACGGTCCCTGGGATCAGCCACGTTCCTGAGAACCTGGACCAGGGGCCGGCGCGACAAGGCGGTCGTGGTGGAAGATGACATCGGCGCGGGCTCCCAGGACGAAGGGATGACTAGACACCACTCATCGTCCCTGCGGGGCCCGCGCCCCCGTCCTAGCGACACACCACCCCCGTCAAAACGGCTCAGACACCCCCACCCACCAACTTTGCCGACCCCCTGGGAGGTGCCCCCTCCTACATCAGGCACGTGGGCCGGGTTCGTCTATCTTGCCACCGTTCTGGACCGCTGCACGAAGAAAGTCGTGGGGTATACGATGGCTGATCATATGCGCACCTCGCTGGTGTGTGAGGCCATCGATATGGCGGTAAGGAGATGCCCGGTTGAGAAGGGTGTGACGGTCTTCCCGCTCCGACCGGGGCAGCCAGTACACGAAGGTTATTCAGGGGCGTGTATGGGGGTTTAGGGGTTCGGTGTGTTGAATGGGTGACGGCTCGTTGGTCTGAGAGAATCAGATTGCTACATGAAACCTCTCAGGAACGAGCCGTCATGGGTAAGGGTATCACAGGCCTGGACAGAACGCAGTTGAGCTGCCTGGTGGAAATGGTGCTGGGTGATACTGAGATCTCCTTGGCGCCAAGAATTCTTGGCCCACTGGCCGCGGTGCGGGCGACGTTGATGTATTTGCGCACCAACACCTCCCAGGAGGCGATCGCCGAGATCATGGGGGTGTCACAGCCGACGATCTCGCGGGCGATCTCGGTGGTCACCCGGATCATCGCCAGGGTCTTGGGGCCTGTGCTGGCGACCGTCGAGGAGGTCCCCCATGGGGGCGTGCACATCATCGACGGTACGCTCCTGCCGTGCTGGAGCTGGAAGGATCGGACGGACCTGTGGTCGGGCAAGCACAAGCGCACCGGCCTGAGCCTGCAAGTACTGGTCAGCCCCGCCGGGCGCCTGCGGTGGGCCTCAGACCCGCTACCGGGGGCCACCCACGACACCAAGGCCATCACCACCTCCGGTCTCTTGGAGGAGATCGACCCCTCCTGCTGCATCGCCGATAAAGGCTACATCGGAACCGGGGTTCTCACCCCCTACAAGAAACCTCCCAACAGTGAGCTCACCAAGGCCCAGAAGCAGGCCAACAAATCCCTAAATGAAATCCGGTATGTCGTGGAGAGAACCATCGCGCACATCAAATCCTGGAAGATCCTGGCCCACGACTACAGGCGCCCCCTGCACACCTTCAAAGAAACTATCACAGCCACCCTAGCCCTCTACGCCTACACCAACCCCTGAATAACCTTCACCACGTCTCAGAAGTTCCTGGACCATCTGAAGTCCTACGGTATCCGGCCGTCCACGGGGCGTACGGGGGGCGTGACTGGGTGGGTGCGTGGGCGGAATCTTTCACGCCACTCTCAAGAAAAAGAGAGTGCATAGAATGGTGTACCCCACGAAGGACAAGGCGATTAATGATATTGCCTCGTGGATCGAACTGAGATCCAGTCATACCTGCCTTCACTCGACCCTGAGATACTGCGCACCTAACGAGGTTGAGCAAGAATTCCTGGACCTAACCAAGGCAGTCTGAAACACCAAACAAGCAGTGTCCGAAAAACACCCAGCATCCCAGTTCATCCACTGGCCCGCGATGGTAGACGTCTCAAGCTTGAGGTCTTCCCTGCTCGATTCAGTAAGCAGCCTGCTCACTGTGGACTCAATATGAGAAAATACGCCAGCAGTCGACACCGCTTCGAGACTCATCGCGAAAGTTAGAACTCTCCTCCTTCTGCGAAATACTTTTCTTCGGCTTCGGTGAGGTCGGTCATCTCAGGAGACTCAATGGTGGCAGAAATAAATTTTTTAGTAATCCCTAAGTCGACACTGGCGCGCGATGGGAGATACCAGATTATAGTTTCTACGTTATCATCGGAATCCACTTTTCCGACTCCATAGATCGACTTGAGTTTATTAACGTAAGTCAAATATGTGGACCTCAGTGAAGAGTCGAATACATCATTTGTGTCACCGGTAACTCGGGTGGTCAAATTGAAATTAATTCTCGAGACATACATTTTGTTGCTCACGTCACGGCCGATGCTTCCGTCCTCTTCTCCGTTGCTGACGGGGGTAACGAAAAATCTTCCGTTGTCGGGAGCGGGTGTCCAGCCGAACTGATCTCGCAGCGAGAAGGCCTCTTCAATGCTCATGGGCCATCGATGTTCAGCTATTGTTCGAATAATATCAATTGCCTGGTCGACCGGATAGCAGCGAAAGCCTGATGTTGTCGATCCTGTACCATTTGATGTAGTAGCGTTCATCAATATTCTCCGGGGACTCTAGAGTTTGTCGATGGATTCTTGAAGGTGCTGAGTGACTTCAGGTGTGAGCTCGAACGGGGTGTCGGTGACTTCTATTCTACCAGGTTCACGTGTTGCTATCACCTTGATCGTCATCTTCGTGTCCCCATTCTGAACGCTCTGCCACACATCGGGGTGGTCATGGAAGTATTGGGCGAAGCGAGGGTCGCTTAGCATGCGATCACGTGTGTACGCAGGTGACGCTTGAGGGGCCTTCCCTTCGTAAGTAGTCACACGCGGCGTACTGTCCACCTGCGCACTTACACCCTTGTATTCCGCAACGACCATTTCATCACCGTTCGGACTCAGGGCCATCCCGTCGACCCAGCCTCGTGGAGCAGTTCCGTTATTGACTGTCACGTTGTCCGCACGGAACTCATCAGGAATGTGGTACCCATTCTCCGTGAGATGCGCCTCGCCGCCAGGCTCTCCAATCCTTGCGGCGGCGTCATTTAGGTTCTTATGTGCTTTAGATGCCTCGTCGGCCATCTCGGTTAGGTTGTCAATTTCACGCTGACTGCGGCCCTCAGCCTGCAACTTTCGCCCTGTTTTCGACATCTCCTTTCGGCTAAAGTCTTTGAGAGAATACCCTTCCGGAATCGCTTCACTCAGGCGTTCTCTTGCTTGCTGCTTTGCAGCTTTCTGGGCTTGATGTTGGCGGAATAACTCAGGTATGTCTTTCTTGTACTTATCAGCATTCTTTCCTGACTTGGGTCCGTCGGTGGCTGCGTCCGCCGCATTACCAGCACTCTTGGTGCCGTCAGTGGCCGCGTCTACCGCGTCTTCAGCGGCCTCAACGGCATCGTCAGCCTTCTTGGAGCCACGGCCCATGAGCATAGCCACCAGGCCAGCGAACTTCTCACCCACATCACCGAACAACTTGACGGCCTTGTCCAGCAGGGTCTTGAGGTTCCTGGCCGACAGAACCACGTCGGCGACCTCCTTGGACAGGCGAGTCACCCACGACGACACATCAGCAATCACCGAGGCCACCGCCCACGGCGCCGCCAGACCCGCCGTCAGCACCCCGATCGCCACCTTCGAGGCCACCTTACCGATCACATCAGCAATCGCGTCACGCACCAGGTCATGCACCATCCGCACAATCACCGAGACCACCGTCAACCCACCCGAGATCGCACCGGCCACCTGACCGGTCATCCTCAGGTGCGAAGCAGACCCAGCCTGCAACGACTTAAACGTCGCCACAGTTTCAGGCCGACAACGATGTAGGTCGGAACTGGTGTAAAGGCGCCTCCAGCTGCTGGAGAGCGAGGGTAGTGGCGCGTAACTGCGGTGGTGTTGCCGCGCCGGACGGTGCGGCAACACCACCAGTCATTCAGTGCCAGTGAGCAGGTCTCCGCAGCAGGAAGAGGCTGGTTGTGGCAGCCGCTTAGCAGTGACCAGCGAGTCATTCTGCTGTCGTCCTAAACCGGAGTGGCCGCATGTATTAGTCGGCGTCGGCGGAGTTGTCAGGAGAAGTACTCGGGATACTCCGCATAGGGGTCGTGCTCGCTATGATCCACCCACTGGTCGATGACCTGCTGGGGCGTGATGCCAGGAGTCATAACGGTATGACCATTAAAGTTGTCGGTGGTAAACCATAGCACCAGATTGGGATCCGGGTTAAGCGACCTCACCCAAACGGCAATGTCGGCAGCCTCCTCAAGATCTGCCCCGTCAACAGAGATAAGCTGACCGTCACGGAAGTGGCTGATAATCGTCGACGCCCCGTCCGGCTCGAGCAGGATGTCTGCATCGGTCTCGAGGTCATCAGAACTCAGAGGTTTCGCCTCGCAGTCCGGCCATTGTTGCTTTCCCTCACTAAGGAACGTATCAGTATCGGCAATGACGCGCCCCGAGTTGAGTGTAGTACAAAGATAACTGACGCCCATTTTAACTCCTCCTTCTAGGTTTATGGGACCAGCTGGATGTGCAGTTCTACATCGGGGCCGAGAATATCTCGGGCGCGCTGACCGAGAAACTCTACAGACTCCGGGGTGTTGGTGACCAGTGTCAGACTAGAGACAGGATTGCCCGACGACCTTATCACCTTGCCGTAGCGCCTCATCTCATCGTCAAACTTATTCATGAGGAACTCGGGGCCTTTACCTTGATAGAGAGCGTCGTCTCCGCCCCCTGTGTGCTTGGCGTCCCAAGCCTTAGCGATTCCCGCGCCATCCGCGGTGACTGAGTCTGCCCAGATGGTTTCACCACTGTCAGTCGTTAACTGACGCTCGACATCGGTCCCGAGGACCCTGTGCTGGTACTGGTATGCCTCCGTCGACGGTGCGTGAGTTTTCGTGGGGAGATCGTCATACCACTCCTGAACTTTCCCCGGGTCATCCCATTGCGTGGCGCCGTCGCCGGTAGCGGCGCTGCTGTCTGCCTCCGCCCTTTCGGGCGCATCAGCCTTGGCAGCGTCATCGGATTGCTTTGTGCTGGACTTGGCTGCGTCTGCCGCGTCATCGGCACCCTTGGCTCCAGTGCTGGTCTCGTTGAGGGTTACGCCCCAGCGGCCTTCGTTGGGGTTGGACCGTGAGGGCTTGGTGGTCTTGGGACCCTTGGGCCTGTAGACGGTGGGGCTAGCCTTGGTCACCTCACGGGCCTGGCGCGTGGTCATACCCGGCGCCCCGGCCAGTGCCTGCTGCGGGCGCAGGGAGGACAGGAAGTCACCGACCTGCCGAGCAGCCCCGGCAACGCCGTCACCGGCCTTAGCCGCAGCCTCACCGATACTGGAGGTGATACGACCGAAAGCCGCACCCACATCGTCAAGCAGCTTGCTGGCCTTGTCCAGCAGGCCCTTGAGGTTCCTGGCCGACAGAACCACGTCGGCGACCTCCTTGGACAGGCGAGTCACCCACGACGACACATCAGCAATCACCGAGGCCACCGCCCACGGCGCCGCCAGACCCGCCGTCAGCACCCCGATCGCCACCTTCGAGGCCACCTTACCGATCACATCAGCAATCGCGTCACGCACCAGGTCATGCACCATCCGCACAATCACCGAGGCCACCGTCAACCCACCCGAGATCGCACTGGCCACACCACCGGTCATCCTCAGGTGCGAGGCAGACCCCGCCTGCAACGACTTGAACGTCGCCACAGCCAACGACTCCTGACCCGCCAGACGCCCCGTGCACACCGTCTCCAGGTCATCAGCGCACGAACCCAGCTTGGTACCGATATTCGACCACGTCGACGCCGCCGCAGCGACCGCGTCACTGTCACCGGTGAGCTCATTGAGCCACTCGTTGAGACTGCCCAGGTGCTCAATGACCCACGCCACCCCGGCCGACATCGCCTCACCCAGAGGATCCATCACCGCCGAGGCCGTGTCAGCAGCCGTCGCCAGAGTCGCCAGACCACCAGCAACCCAGCTCTTGGACTCAAACGCCTCCTTGAGGTCGAAGCCGTCCTCGATCAGACGCGTACCCGTCCAGACGGTCTCCGAGTCCTTCACCTCGGCAACAAGCTCGTTACCCGTCACCGATCACGCCCCCACCTGACGCGCACCGGAAGCGGCGTCAGCGTCCGCACCCTCCAGAGCGCTGGCCGTGCCGCGCAGGCCGGTGGCGCTGTTGCGCAGCCCCTTCTCAGCGGAGTCCATCATCGCGTCGGCAGCGCTCTTGACCAGCGTGTAGGCCGGCAGGAACAACGGCGAGCACATCAGACCAAAGGCGTTATCCCCCAGCGCCGCACCCGAGGCGTCCCGCGCCTGAGCCACACCAGCAGCCACCGCATCCGTATCCCCGGCACCCGAACGCAACGTCCCACCATCAACCTGAATATCTACCATGACAGACTTCTTCCTACCTTTCTTAACGCCATTTCATCGACAACAGTCAGCACTGCACCAGCCCACCCGACCCTTGCTCAGGCAAGCCGCACTGGTCGCCCAGGGCTACATCCCCGGGAACACCAGCCCGGGAGGAGCGCTGCGCTTCTTGCTCTCCTCGGACCGCTCAGCCCGTCGAGTGA
Organism: Actinomyces viscosus; assembly: GCF_900637975.1. NCBI lineage: Bacteria > Bacillati > Actinomycetota > Actinomycetes > Actinomycetales > Actinomycetaceae > Actinomyces > Actinomyces viscosus. The sequence goes on from NZ_LR134477.1 coordinate 2,354,781, forward strand.
CTCCCACCTTGGGCCCGGCCATCTGCTCGTAGGCATCCAGCATCGCCTGACCGAGCCCGGTGTCCACACCGATGTGCCGGTCCACGATCGCCCGGATCTTGGTGGCCGCCGTACGCCGACCGGTGTCGATGGCCTCCATGACCGCCTCGGAGAGCTGGGCCGAGCTCAGCGCCTGACTCGCCGCAGCGAAGCGCACGTCCCGTACGCGCCCGGCGGCGTCGACCACCACGGTGACCTCACCGCCCTTGGACGTCCCCTCGACCTCCAGGGAGTCGGCCTGCTCGGGCACGCGCTCAGTACCTTCGTGATTTCTCTGCGCCTGAGCCACCTGCTCAGCAATCCGAGACAGACGCTCCTCAACCAACCGATCAGACATGAGGCACACCCTAACCAGCACCCCGGGGCCGAGACCTCTCCCCGACCTGTCGGGTTAATAACACGGGGATAACTACCCACCCGCCTCGACACCCCTGCGTCGCATCTGGTAACGACAGGTTGGAACGTGCCGCGGGTGCGGGGACAAGGCTCGTCCCCGCACCCGCGGCACGTTCTCATCTGTGGAAATCTGCGGAGAATCTCCCGTCAGGCCCAGGGCTGGCGCTCGGCCCACTCCTGGGGGCTGACGCGGCGCCCGGTGTAGAAGGGCGTGTCCACGCGCACGTGCATGCGGGCGTCCGTGTAGCGCTGGTGGTGCAGGACCCCTTCGAGCCGGTCGAGGGTGTCGGCCTCGAAGCCGAGGATCCACTCGTAGTCGCTCAGGCCGAAGGTCGCCAGGGTCGAGCCCTTGACGTCGGGGTACTTGGAGAAGCCGTGGCGGCCGTGCTGCGCCATCATGCGCGAGCGCTCCTCGGGGTCGAGCAGGTACCACTCGTAGGAGCGCACGAAGGGGTAGACCATGACCCAGTCGCGCGGCGCCACCCCGGCCAGGCAGGCCGGCACGTGGCGGGGGTTGAACTCGGCGGGCGTGTGCAGCCCCATGCAGGACCACACCGGCTCCAGGTAGCGCCCCAGCGCGCTGCCGCGCAGGCGGTGGTAGGCGTCCTGGAGGACCTCGGGGTCGTCGTCGAGCCACCACACGAGCAGGTCGGCATCGGCGCGCAGGCCGCCGACGTCGTACCAGCCGCGCGTCGTCACGCCGCCGGCCTCGACGAAGTCGGCGCTCTCACCCAGGAGCTGCTCGCGCTCGGGCTGGGAGGCGGGCAGGGGACGGGCCAGGCGGAAGACGGCGTAGAGGGTGTAGTGGTACTGGTTGTTGATGGCCTCCAGGTCGACGTCGGTGGCGTCGCGGGGATCGCGGTGGGGGCGGCGCTCCTCGTCCTCGAAGCGGTGCAGGCCGCCCTCGCCGGGGTGGCCGCCGGGGTGGCCGTGGGTGTCGGTGCTCATCTCTTCTCCTTGATTCTTCCGGAGCTGCTGGGCTTGAGGCTATCGTGCCTGGTCACGGCCTGCTCATGGCCGGCTGGTGCCCGCCGGTGTGCTCGCCGTCGGCACCGTGGGCCGGGTGGTGGCCGGGATGGCGGTTGCCGGGGCGGCAGCAGGTCGGCGGGCAGACGGTGTGGAAGGGTCCGACGCCGGTGGTCGAGCCGGGGTGGACGTCCTCGCCGCGGGCGGCGGCGGCCCGCTCGATGAGGATGTCGACCAGGGAATCGACGAAGGCCGGGTGGGTGCCGACGGTGGCGGCGCGCGCGTAGGGCATCCCCAGGTCCCGGGCGGTCTGGGCGGCCTCGGTGTCGAGGTCGAAGACGACCTCCATGTGGTCGGAGATGAACCCGAAGGGCGCCACGACGACGCCTCCGGGCCGGGCTGTCGGGCTGCCGTCGGTCAGGCGGCCGGCGGCCAGGGCCTCGAGGTGGTCGTTGACGTCGGGTTCGAGCCAGCGCGCCTGAGGCGGCCCGGAGCGTGAGCAGTAGACGAGGTCGGCCTCCACCCGCTCCTCCCCGAGGCGGCGGGCGACCTCGGGCACGAGGACCGCGGCGAGCGCCTCGTGCTGGGCGACGTAGGAGACCTCCGTGGACAGGTCCGCGGCGACGCCGGGCTCGCGCCGGCCGGTGAGGTGCTCCGCGAGGCGTGAGGCGGGCTGCGCCGGGGATCGGGCGGCCGAGCGCTGGTCGGAGCGGCCCGCCGAGTACCCTCGGGGAACCCCGGTCTCGGACGCGGACGATCCTCCGATGTCGGGAACGCTGAGGTCGCCGGGGACGGCGGTGACGGTGGAGACGGCGTCGGAGCCGGGTCCCGGGGCGGAGCCGGCCTCCATGCCCAGGGGGATGGAGTGGGTGACGAGCACGAGGCGCACGTCGGCGGCATCCACCCCCTGCTCGGCCAGCTCGCCGTAGGCCCGGACGATGGCCTCGACGTTGGCCTCCAGCAGCCCGGGGGTGTTGTAGTAGGGGCGCGTCTTGTCCACGGTGAGGTCCACGGGCCCGCCGCCGGGCCCGCCGACCCGGGCGGCGGCGTCGGCCTCGAACCCGTCCCCCGTGGAGCCGTCCGCACCGGCGGCGAGCAGGGCGACGGCGCCGGCCAGGTCCTCGCGGTACTGGCGGCACCCGGAGTAGGAGCCGAAGGCGGCGGTGGGCAGGGCCAGGACGTGGCGGGCGCCGGCGTCGGCGAGCTCGCGCAGGGCCTCGCTGACGAAGGGGTGCCAGTTGCGGTTGCCGACGACGACCGGCAGCCGGGATCCGCGCTCGGCCAGGCGGGCCTGGAGGGCGTCGCGCAGCTCGGCGTTGCGCGCGTTGATCGGTGAGGCGCCGCCGAAGCCCTGGTAGTGGCCGGAGACCTCCAGGAGGCGCGAGTCGGGCACGCCGCGGCCGGCGGTGGCGTTGCGCATGAAGGGCAGGACATCCTCGGAGCGTCGAGGGCCGCCGTAGGACAGCAGGAGGACGGCGTCGTAGGGGGCCAGCGGGTCGGCGGCGGGGATGCTGGCCGGGATCACGGTCAGGCCGGCACTGAGGCCGGCGGCCGGGTCGGCGCCGTGGGCGGCGTCCGGGTTCCCGACGGGGCCTGGTCCGGGCGCGGCGGTGTCAGTCATGGCTCTCTCCTGCGGTCTCCAGGCCCCAGACGAGCTCGAGGGCCTGGCGGTAGGCCTCCTCGTTACCCTCCTGGCCGGCGCGGCGGGCCATGACGGTGGGCTGGTGGAGGAGCCGGGCGGCCAGGTGGTTCAGGGCGCGCTCGGCCTGGGCGAGAGAGACCATCGGCTCCTCGTCCTCCGAGGTCGCCTCGAAGCCGGGCTCGACGTGGGTCTGGGTCGCGGCATAGCTCCGGGGGCGGGCACCCGCGGCGGCGTCGGCGCTGTTGACACCGTTCACGCCGGTTCCGGCGCGTCCGTCGACGGCGGGCACGGCCAGGGCGAGCCGTCGTGCGGGCTGGGGGCGCAGGCGCGCCACCTCCTCGGCGACGACGCGGCCCACCTGGGCGCGCAGGGCGGTGATGAGGGGGTCCATGGCGCGGCCGGCCAGGGTGCGCTCGAAGTCGGCGGCCTCGGCCTCCACGATGGCGCGGGCGGCGGCCACCTGCTGGGCCTCGGCGGCGGGGACGGCGTCGCGCACCTGGGCCAGGTCGAGGTGGATGACGCCGGGCAGGGCGCCGACGGTCTCATCGACGTCGCGGGTCAGGGCCAGGTCGAGGATGACCAGAGGGCGGGTGGCGGTCCGGTCGGCGTCCCGGCGGGTACCGCCTCCGGCGCGCAGCCGCTCAGCGGCGACGGGGGCGACGACGTCGGCGGTCAGCACCGGGCCTCCCACGCCGCGGCAGGTGACGACCAGGTCGGCGCGGCTCATGGCCCGGCTCAGGGAGTCGGCGGGGACGGGGCGCAGGTCGTGGCCGGCGGCGAAGGCCTCGGCCCGGTTGGAGGCGGAGTAGACGGCGATGTCCCTCAGGCCGCGGGCGCGCAGGGCGGCGACGGTGGCGCCGGCGTAGGAGCCGGTGCCGACGATGAGCGCGCGGCAGCCCTCCAGGGGCGGTAGGTGGCCGGCGGCCTGCTCGACGCCGACGGCGACGACGCTGCGACCCCGGCCCGACAGCTCGGTCTCGTGGGCGACCCGGCGGGCGGTGGCCGAGGCACGCTCGATGACCCGGACGAGCTCGGGGCTGAGCGTGCCCTCGGCGGCGGCGGTCTCGGCGGCGCGGCGGACCTGGCCGGCGATCTGGGCCTCGCCGACCACCATCGAGCTCAGTCCGGCGGCGACGGCGAGCACCTCGCGGCGGGCGGCGACTCCGGCCAGGTGGGTCAGGCGCAGGCTGCCCGGGGCGAGGCCGGCGCGCTCGGCCAGGAGGTCGGAGACGGCCCGCCCCAGGTCCGACGGCGCCTGGTGCTCGGCTCCGGTCTCAGCTCCGCTCCTGGCTCCGGCAGGCCCGGGCTCGGTGGCGGCCCGGGCTGCGGCGGTCGCGTCGGCCGAGGCGAGGCCCGAGTGGAGGGCGGTCGCATCGAGGGCGGCCGGGCACCCGGTGTCGGCCCAGGAGTCGGCGTCGAGCAGGAGGGCCAGGCGGTTGCAGGTGGACAGGACGACGACCCCGCGCAGCGCGGGCACGGCCGCCATGAGGGCCGGCCCCAGTCCGGGGGCGACCGCACCCAGCCGGGCGACGACGTCGAGGCCCGGGAGGCGGTGGTCGGCGGAGAGAAGATGAGTAGTCACAGCGAGCGCTATTGAAACATCATGCAGGGGTGCGGGCACAATAGCGGCGTGGCGATACGCACTCAACGTCAGGACAATGCGTCACCACGTTATTTCTGACACCCCGTCACCATCAGGCTCGCACGAGGATTGCCTGCGATAACACACAAAACTCACCTGTGGACACGCGCACGAAGAGGTTAGTGAATATGTCTCGGATTCAGTTTCCTTATCGCAAGGAAGGCACACGGCGTCAGTATTCCGTGGGCGGAGGCCGCGATTTAGTGAGCGGCTCTTCACGCAATTCAATTGACACCGATCGGACGGTGGAGCCCGCGATCCTGGAGGCGCTGGGAGGCCGTCGGCCTGCGCGCACGCCCGTGTGGTTCATGCGTCAGGCCGGCCGCTCCCTGCCGGAGTACCGCGCGCTGCGGGAGCGCGCCGGCGTCGCGATGCTCGACGCCTGCCTGATTCCCGAGCTCGCGGCGGAGGTGACGCTGCAGCCGGTGCGGCGCCACGGCGTCGACGCGGCCGTCTTCTTCTCCGACATCATGGTGCCGCTGCGCCTGGCCGGCGTGGGGGTGCGCATCGAGGAGGGCGTCGGCCCGGTGCTGGACGCTCCGGTGCGCAGCGCGGCCGAGGTGAGGGAGCTGGTCGCCCGCCGTTTCGGGGACGGAACCGGGGATCCCGAGGATAACGGCGTGGCGGCGATCGAGGAGGCGGTGCGCCGCGTCGTCGTCGAGCTCGGCAGCCCGCAGGCACCGGGTGCGCGCGAGTCCCTGAGCGAGCGGGCACGTGCGGGGCTGGAGCACAGTGCCGGGGCGGCCGGGTGGACGCCGGTGCTCGCCTTCGGTGGGGCGCCCTTCACGCTGGCGGCCTACCTCGTGGAGGGCCGACCCAGCCGCGACCACCTGGCGGCGCGCACGCTCATGCGCTCCGACCCCCAGGCCTGGGAGGAGCTCATGACCTGGTGCGCGCAGCTGACGGGCGAGTTCATCGCCACCCAGGTGCGCGCCGGGGCCGCCGCGGCCCAGCTCTTCGACTCCTGGGCGGGCTCGCTGTCGCCGCGCGCCTACCGCGAGCGCGTGGCGCCCTACTCGGCGCTCGCCCTGGATACGGCCCGGGCGGCCGTCTCCCCCACCACCGGGCGGGCGGCTCCTCTCATCCACTTCGGGACCGGCACGGCCCGGCTGCTGGGGCCCATGCGCCAGGCGGGGGCCGACGCCGTCGGGATCGATGAGCGCATCGAGCTCGGTGAGGCGATCGAGGCACTGGCCCAGGCCGACCCGCGGGCGGGAGCCTGCCCGGTTCAGGGCAATCTCGACCCGGCGCTGCTGGCGGCGCCGTGGCCGCTGGTGGCCCAGGAGGTGGACGCGGTCCTGGCCGCCGGGCGCGCGGCGCCGGGGCACGTGGTCAACCTGGGGCACGGGGTGCCGCCGGCCACCGATGCGGACGTGCTCACCCGGATCGTGGCGCGCGTGCACGGCTCTCAGGAGTGGGAGTCCGTAGCGCTGGCCGGCTGGGACGCCGTCGCGGACTCGGCGGCGGGGACTGTGGCAGGGACGGCAGCGGGAGCAGCAGCGGGGACGACAGCGGGAGCACCAGCGGGGACGGCGGGCACCGGGGCGGGCACAGACACACCGTCCGAGGCATCCGAGGCAGTGGTGCAGCGGGGCTCCGGCCGGCAGGACCGGCAGGTTCCCGGCCGCCAGGCGCCGCGGGGACCCGGCGGCCGGCCGCTGGCCCGCACCACGCGCACGCCCGGACGGGATGGACACGGGAGGGGCGCTGAATGACCCTGAATCCGCAGGACAACGGGGGCCACAAGGCGGACGGGCGCTGGGGGCAGGCGAGCCCTCCCGAGACCGGTGAGCGACCTGTGGGCACCGACGACTCGCAGGCAACGGTTCAGCGGTGGGACGCGCTCGTCGTCGGCGGCGGGATCGCCGGGCTGACGGCGGCGTGGGACCTGGTGCGCGCCGGGCTGCGGCCTCTGCTCATCGAGGCGCGCGGGTACACCGGCGGGCTCGTCGCGGCCGGGCGGATCGGCGGGGCACGGCTGGACCTGGGGGCCGAGGGCTTCGTGGTGCGCGGCGAGGCCGCCACCTCGATGCTGGCCGAGCTCGGCCTGCGCGCCACCGCACCGCACGGCCGGCCGCGGCTCTTCCTGCCGCCGCTGGCACCGGCCGCCGGCGGAGGAGACTCATCGAGCTGGGCCCTGCACCGGTTCCCGCGGGACGCCTACCTGGGGATCCCGGCGGACCCGCTGGCGCCCGACGTCGTCGAGATCATTGGTACCGAGGCCGCGCGCCGGGCCGCGGAGGACGCCGTCCTGCCCGGGAGCGTGGGCACCGGCCCTGATGACCCGGCCGATCTGGCTTCCTTCGTCACTGCGCGGATGGGCTCCGGTGTCCTGGAGCGGCTCGTGCGCCCGATCGTCGCGGGGATTCACTCGGCGGACCCAGCGGACCTGGCGGCCGACGTCGTCGTGCCCGGGCTGCGGCGGGCCACTGCGGAGCTGGGCTCGCTCAATGCGGCCGTGGCGGCGGTGCTGGAGCGGCGTCGGGCCCGCCAGGACGGTGCCGGCGGGCGGAGCGTGGACGCGGCCGTCGAGGGCGGGCTGTTCCGGCTCACCGACGCCCTGCGCGAGGCGATCGAGGCCGGTGGGGGGAGCGTACGCACCCGCACCGGCGCCCAGTGGCTCCGGTCGGCCGGCGACGAGGACGGGCGAGACGGCGAGGACTCGGGCGTGTGGAGGGTAGGGATCGCGCCGACGCGCCGGGGGCCGACGCCGTCGGACGAGCCGGTGCCCGACGGCGCCGAGGAGGTCGTGGTCACCGACCGGGTCGTCCTGGCCTGCTCGGCGGGCGCCGCGCTGCGGCTGCTGCGGGGCGTGCCGGGCCTTCCCGCGAGCGCCACGGACCTGACCGTGCCGGTGGGCGCACCGATCGCCCGCTTCACGCTGGTGGCGCGCGCTCCCGGGCTCAGCGGGGAGCCGGTGGGGTCGGGCCTGCTCGTGGCGCCCACGGAGCCTGCCGGGCCCGCCGGATCTGCTGTTCCTGCTGCCTCCGGGGCATCCGCCGGCGCGGCGACCACGAGCGGGCCGGACTCGGGTGAGGACTCGGGTGAGGCGGCCTGCCCGGCTCGGGCCAAGGCGCTGTCGCACCTGAGCGCCAAGTGGCCGTGGGTCGGCGCCGAGCTGCGCGCGCTGCACGGGCCGGACGTCCACGCGCTGCGCCTGTCCTACGGTCGGCCGGGGCAACCCCGACCGGAGGTGGACCTGTCGGTGGCGCTCGATGACGTGGCCGCCCTGACCGGGGTGCGGATCGCGCCGGACGACGTCGTCGACCACATGCTGGTGCGCTGGGACGGGACGCTGCCGCCGGTGACGCCCGCCTACCGGGAGCGCACCAAGCGCCTGGAGGAGCGGCTCGCGCCGGTTCCGGGTCTGGAGGTCACCGGGGCGTGGGTGGCGGGGACCGGGATCGCGGCCGTCGTCGGGCACGCCCGCGCCGCCGCTGGGCGCCTGGTGAACCGGCAGGTGAGCCCGCAGGTGAACCCGAATGGTCAATGAGGCGACCGGCCGGAGCCGGCGCCCTCGTCGCGTTCGTATATTAGGCCTCGCGTTGCACCCCCAAGGTACGCCGTACGAACGCGACACCTGGATGGGGCCGAAGCGTCAAGCGGCATCAAGGAGGAGATGGGCATGAGCACGGCTGAGGGACGCGGGCGGGTCCGGCTGGGAACGCGCGGCTCGCGTCTGGCGCTGACCCAGTCCGGGCAGGTCGCCGAAGCGCTGAGCAGCGCCGCGGCCGACAGCGCGCCGGCCGGCCCCGGAGACGGCCTCGGCGGCTCGGCCGCTGGGTCGGCCGCTGACCTGAACATTGAGCTGGTGACTGTGCGCACGGACGGCGACGGCGACCGCACGCCCCTGCACCGGCTCGGCGGCGTCGGGGTCTTCGCGGCCCGGCTGCGCCATGCGCTCCTGGATGGTGAGGTGGATCTGGTGGTCCACTCCTTCAAGGACCTGCCGACGCAGCCGGTCGAGGGCCTGGAGGTCGTCTGCGTGCCGCCGCGCGAGGACCCGCGCGACGCCCTGTGCGCCCGCGACGGCCTGACCCTGGCGACCCTGCCGCAGGGCGCCCGCGTGGGCACCGGCTCGCCGCGGCGGGCCGCGCAGCTGCTGGCCGCCCGGCCCGACCTGGAGGTCGTGGACCTGCGGGGCAACGTGCCCACGCGCCTTGCCCGGGTGCGGGGTCTGGAGGTGGCCGGGGTCGGTTCCGATGAGCCGGTCGCGCCCGCCCGGGCCGACGCCTCCGGCGACCTGGACGCCGTGGTTCTGGCCCTGTCGGGGCTGCGGCGCCTGGGGCTGGAGCACTGCGCGAGCGAGGTCCTGGACCTGGAGACGATGCTGCCCGCGCCCGCCCAGGGGGCCCTGGCCGTAGAGGCGAGGGCGGGTGAGCCGGCCGCGCCGGAGGGCGACGAGAGTTCAGACGACGCAGACAACGACACAGACAACACAGACAGCAGCGCAGCCAATGCGGCCAGCACGGCGGCGCTGACCCGGGCGTTGGCGGTCCTCGATGACGAGCCCACGCGTCTGGCGGTGACGGCCGAGCGAGCGCTCATGGCCCGCCTCGGCGCGGGCTGCGCGGCGCCGGTGGGCGCCTGGGCCAGGCTGCGCGGTGGCGACGTCGTCGAGCCGGAGGACCCGGAGCGTACCGGGATCAGCTGGAACGACGACTTCCACAGCTATGACGCCACCATGGCCGGGACCGGGTGGAGTGCCGGGTCGGCGAGCGGCGGCTCGCAGTCAGACGGAGCCGCCGCGGGTCGCACTGACCGGGGCGAAGGGCCCCGCAGTGAGGAGCGGAGCCCGGATTCGGCCGATGCGCCAAGGCGGCGGGTGCCGACGGCATCTCACCGCTCGCCGCTGGTGCTCGTGCTGCGGGCGGTGGTCATGTCGCTCGACGGCGCTCAGGAGGTCGGCTGCGAGCTGAGCACCGAGCTGCCCGAGGCCGACGACGGCGCAGATACACCAGGAGAGGCGACGGGCACGGCGGCGGTGCGGGCGGCCGAGGCGCTGGGGGTGCGGGCCGCTGAGATCCTCCTGGAGGATGGTGCCGGGGAGATCGTCGACCTGCACGCCAACAAGGCCCGGCGGGACTGAGGCCATGACGGACTCCGCTGCAGACAACGGCCCGGCCGGGCACCCCCCGGGCCGGCCAGTCCCTGAGGCCGCCTGCGCGCCGCTGTCGAGTCGGGTCGTGCTGCTGCCGCGGGTCAAGGAGCATGACCGGATCGCCTCGGCGCTGGAGAGTGCCGGGGCCCAGGTGCTGCGCGCGGCCGTGACGCGGACGGTTCCAGGGGATGCCGGGGCCCTGGAGGCGACCGCGCGGCAGATCGCGGCGGGTGAGGCCGCCTGGCTGGTGCTCACCTCAGCGCGCACGGTCGAGGCACTGGCACCGCACCTGCTCTCTCCGGCGCCCTCCTCGGTGCGTGTGGCGGTTGTCGGTCCGGCGACCGCGCGAGCCTGGACGGAGCTCAGCGGCGCCTCCCCCGACCTGGTGGCTCGGGGCTCGGCCACCGCTCTGCTGGGGGAACCCGTCCTCGCCGGTGGCCCGGGCGCGCCTCGGGATGCTGATCGGGGCACGGAGCCCGCCGGTACCCCACGCGCTGCGGCCACCACCCCGCGCGCCCCCGACGGCAGCGTTCCCGCCGCGCCCACGACCGGCCCGGAGCCTGCGCGGCGGGTGCTGCTGCCGGCCTCGGCCCTGGCCGACCCGGCACTGGCCGACGGCCTGCGCCGGGCGGGCTGGGAGGTCGAGCAGGTGGCCACCTACACAACTGTCACGGCCGGCGCCCGCGACCTGCCCGGGGACCTGATCCGCAGCTGGGGCGCGGGCGACGTGGACGTCGTCGTGCTCACCGCCCCCTCCACGGCGCGGGCCGTCCTGGAGCCGCTCGGGGCGCCCCCACCTGAGACCCGGCTCGTGGCCATCGGCGCCGCGACCGCGGCCGCCGCCGGCGACCTGGGCCTGCCGGTTGCTGCGACCGCCGCCTCCCCCACGCCCGAGGGTGTCCTGCGGGCCGTCATCGAGGCCGTTCAGACCCCAACGCCCCCACATGATCCCGTCATGTCAACGACTCTCCGGACCACCCGGCTACGAGACGACCAACGACCCCAGGAGCACCTCATGACCGACGCCCTCCGACCGGCCGCCGACTTCCTGTCCCGCCGCGCCATCCCGGCCCCGCAGGCCCCCACGATCCGACCCCGCCGCCTGCGCACCACCCCGGCAATGCGCCGACTGGCGCGCGAGCACACCGTGGACCCGGCCGCCCTCATCCTGCCGGTGTTCGTACGCGAGGACATTGACGCCCCCCACCCCGTGGAGGCGATGCCGGGCGTCGTCCAGCACACGTTGGACTCGCTGCGCCGCGAGGCCGCCGCCTGCGCCGAGGCCGGCATCGGCGCCATCGACCTGTTCGGCGTGCCGGCCGAGCGCGACGAGTCCGGCACCGCGGCCTGGGCCGAGGACGGCATCCTCAACCGCGGGATCGCGGCCGTGCGCGCGGAGGTCGGGGACGACGTCATCGTGTGCGCGGACACCTGCCTGGACGAGTTCACCAGCCACGGCCACTGCGGGCTGATCCGCCCGGGCGGCCCGCGCGCCGGCGAGGTCGACAACGACGCCACGCTGGCCGCCTACCAGGCGATGGCGGTGGCGCAGGCGGAGGCCGGGGCGCACATGGTCTCGCCGTCGGGGATGATGGACGGGCAGGTCGCCGCGATCCGCACCGCCCTGGACGCCACCGGGCACGACGACGTCGCGATCCTGGCCTACTCCGCGAAGTACGCCTCGGCCTACTTCGGGCCGTTCCGGGAGGCCGTGGGCTCCACGCTCACCGGCGACCGACGCGCCTACCAGCAGGATCCGGCCAACCGCCGCGAGGGTCTGCGCGAGGCGATGCTCGACGTCGAGCAGGGGGCGGACATCGTCATGGTCAAGCCGGCCGGCCCCTACCTGGACGTGCTGGCCGACGTCGCCGCCTCCTGCCCGGTGCCGGTGGCCGCCTACCAGGTCAGCGGCGAGTACGCGATGGTGGAGGCGGCCGCCCAGCGCGGGTGGGTCGACCGCGAGCGCGTCATCGCCGAGTCGGTGCTGGGGATCGTACGGGCGGGGGCGGACATGGTCCTGACCTACTGGGCCCGGGAGATCGCCGAGAACCCGGCGCTGCGCTGAGCGGGCCGTCTCGAGAGGGCCTGCCGGGCGGGTGCGGAGCCGGGCTCCGGCGATGGGCCGTCACCCGTTGATCATGCGCAGGATGCCCTCGGCAACGGCCTTCTGGGCGGCCTCGGTGAACCCGTGCCCCTGCCCGTCCAGCGTGGTCAGGGTGGCGTTGGGGAAGGTCGTTGAGGCCCGCCGCGAGTAGGAGATCGGCACGATGTCGTCCTCCGTCCCGTGGAAGATGACGACCTGCCCGGTGAAGGTCATGTGGTCGTCGATGGTGACGTCGTAGACGTCCTCGAAGTACCTGCGCCCCACGGTCAGGCCCATGAGGTTGGCGGTGTCGGTGATGTCCGCCCTGGTGGGGAAGCGCTCGTGGGCGTCGTCGAGCAGGGAGAAGGCCGGGTAGATCAGCGCGATGCCGGGTACGCCGGCGGGGTTGTCCTCGGCCACGAGCGTGGTGACGACGCCGCCCTGGCTGGCTCCGACGAGGTAGATGCGGCCGGGGTCGATGTAGTCGAGGCCCCGCACCAGAGTGAGCGCGTCGCGGAGGTTCTGCACCTCGGTCATGACCGACATGTCCGTCATGCTGCCTTCGCTCCGTCCGGGTTGGTAGCCGCTGCCTCCGGCGAAGTCGAAGCTGTAGACGACCACGCCGTGCTGGGCCAGCAGCTCCTGCGTGTGAGGACTCTGGGTGTGGTTGCCGCCGAAGCCGTGGCTCACGATGACCACCGGCGCGGGGCCTTGGACGTCGGGGCGCTTGACCTCGCCGTAGATGCGGTTTCCGGTGCTGTCAAAGCCCAGCTGCTCGATGGTGACGGTGTAGGTCTGCGGTTGCGTTCCCATGTGGTTTCCTATGCGAGTTCCCACGGACTGTGTGACTCCCGGAGAGGCGGGGCCGGACCCGCTGGGGGCGGCGCTGGTCCTCGCCATGAAGGTACTGCCGCTTGCCGTCGAGTCGGAACTCGCACCGCCGAGCGGCACCAAGCCGCCAAAGTGTCCACGGTGGCGACTTTTCGACGCCCACCTCATTCAGTATCCAGAAGTAACCAGTCTCTGAACTGCGATGTTGCCGGGAAGCACCGGTTTCCGCCGTCTAAAAGTCGCCAGAACGGACACTTTTCGCCTTCGCCGGCCATCCCAACCGGTGAACGCCGAGTTCAACGCCGCGGCGGACGGCCTCGGTCGGGTAGGTTGAGAGCAGCCCTGACCAGCACCTTCACCCGCAGGACCGACCGTGACTCAGCAGCCGCCGCCCGCAGACCGCCCCGCCAGCGCCTCCACCAACACGCCCACCACCCCCACCAACACCTCCACCAACACGGCCCTGTTCGAGGCGGCCCGCTCCGTCATTCCCGGCGGCGTCGACTCCCCCGTGCGCGCCTTCGGCTCGGTGGGCGGCACGCCGCGGTTCATCGCTTCGGCGAGCGGCGCTCACGTCACCGACGCCGAGGGCCGCCACTACGTGGACCTCGTGGGCTCGTGGGGCCCGGCGCTCCTGGGGCACGCCCACCCCGAGGTGGTCGCCGCGGTGCAGGACGCCGCCGCCCGCGGCCTGTCCTTCGGCGCGCCCACCGCCACCGAGACGCTCCTGGCCGAGGAGGTCCGCCGTCGGGTCCCGGCCGCGCAGAAGGTCCGCTTCGTGTCCACCGGCACCGAGGCGACGATGACCGCGGTGCGCCTGGCGCGCGGCGCCACCGGCCGCGACCTGGTGGTGAAGTTCGCCGGCTGCTACCACGGGCACAGCGACGGACTGCTCGCGTCGGCCGGCTCAGGCCTGGCCACCGGCGGCCTGCCCGGCAGTGCGGGCGTGCCCGCGGCCGTGGCCGCCCGGACGATCGTCCTGCCCTACAACGACGTCGCCGCCCTGGAGGCCTGCTTCGCCGAGCGCGGCCCGGAGATCGCCGCCGTCATCACCGAGGGTGCCCCGGCCAACATGGGGATCGTCCCGCCGGCGCCCGGCTTCAACGCTGCGATCCGACGCGTGAGCGCCGAGCACGGGGCGCTCATGATCCTCGACGAGGTCCTCACGGGCTTCCGCGTGGGACCGGCCGGCTGGTGGGGCCTGGAGGCCGTCGACGGCTGGGCCTCGGACCTGCCGGCCTTCGCCGCCAAGACCGCCGACGCCGACTCCGGCACCGTTTCCGGCCCCGCCGGGGCCACTGGCGTCGCCGCGGCCCCCTCCTGGCCGGGCGCCGACTGGCGCGAGCGCGCCGCCTGGGTGCCGGACCTGGTGACCTTCGGCAAGGTAGTGGGCGGCGGGATGCCGCTGGCCGCCGTCGGCGGTCGCGCGGAGGTCATGGACCTGCTGGCGCCGGGCGGCCCCGTCTACCAGGCGGGCACGCTCTCGGGGAACCCGCTGGCCACGGCGGCCGGCCTGGCCACGCTCCAGCTGGCCGACGACGCCGTCTACGCCTCAGTGGCCGAGCGCGCCCAGGTCATCGGCGAGGTGGTCTCGCAGGCCCTGACCGAGCAGGGGGTTGCCCACCGCGTGCAGCGGGCGGGTTCCCTGTTCTCGATCATGTTCGGCCGGCGGGCGGCGCAGCTCGGCGTGAGCGACTACGCGGCGGCCAGGGCTCAGGAGGCCTGGCGCTACGGCCCCTTCTTCCACGCCTTCCTCGAGGCCGGGGTGAGCCTGCCGCCGTCGGTGTTCGAGGCCTGGTTCGTCTCGGCGGCGCACGGCGAGGCGGAGCTGGAGGCCATCGCCGCAGCCGCCCCGGCCGCGGCCCGCGCAGCCGCCCGAGCGGAGGCCCCGGCTCAGCAGCACTGAGGCCACTTAGCGGCTCAGGTCCGTCGTCGGCGACCAGAGCCACCCGCACTGCACGTGCCTCGGGTCCTACTGGCCGGGGGTTGACCGCACTCCACGGGATCACGGCCCTCGTGGAGTGCCCCCGTGTCCCGGGCAGTGGAGCCCAACCCTCGTGCAGTACGTCGCCTCAGGCGTGCCGGGGCACGCCAAGCCTTCGCAGACAGTCACGTCCGGTCGTCGCCGACGGCGTCCGGCCGCAGTCCCCTTACGGCCGCCAGGGCGGCGGGGCGAGGGCGGCCTCATAGGCGGCGACGTCGACGTCGGCGTTGAGGCTGATGACGATGCGCAGCCGGGAGTCGGGGTGGGCCGCCAGCCAGCGGCCGATCGTCTCCAGGGTCACCAGGGCTGCCTGTCGCTTGGGGTAGCCGAAGACGCCCGTGGACAGCGAGCACAGGCCGACGCTGCTCAGGCCCGCGGCGTGCGCGACGTTGAGGACGCTCGTGTAGCACGAGGACAGCAGGCGCCGGTCGTGCAGGGTGGGCTTGCGGCCGTCCTCGATGATGGGGCCCACCGAGTGGATGACGTGCTGGGCGGGCAGGTGGTAGCCGCCGGTGAAGACGGCCCGGCCGGCGGGCTCCCCGCCCTGGCGGCGGGTGGGGTCGAAGGTCTCCGCCCAGGTCATGTAGCGGGCGCACTCAGCGCGCAGGGCCGGGCCGGCGACGGCGTGGATGATGTTGTCGATGCAGCGGTGCCCGGGCGCGAAGCAGCCGAGCATCCCGGAGTTGGCGGCGTTGAGGACGGCGCCGGCGCGCAGGCGGGTGAGGTCGCCGCGCCAGAAGGCCACGTTGCGCCCCAGCAGCCCGGGCACGTGGTCGGTGATCGCCAGGGGCGGGATCTCGGTGGCGTCGACCATGCCGCGCTCGGCGGCCTCGGCCTCCAGGAGGGTGTCGAGGTCGGCGGCGATATCCTCGGGCAGGGGCGCCGGGGGCCGGGCGGTGAGGAGGAAGTCGAGCATGGTGCGCAGCTCGTCGGGGTCGGTGGGGACCGTCGAGTCGATCCAGTCCGTGGCCCCCTCGGGGTCGGAGCGCAGGAAGGCGTAGACCAGGTGGCGCACCAGCGCGTCGCGGCCCGAGGCGCCGACGGGTACCGCCCATCGGGCTCTGACAGCGTGACTGACGTGGGACTCCAACTTCACGCGGGCCATCATAGGATATCAAAACGTAATGTTCTGCCCTTGACTGGGCGAGCCGGGTAACAGACGACGACGTCGCCCGGAAACGGCGGGTTTCCGGGCGACGTCGGACACCTGGAGGAGCCAGGAGAGACTCAGCGCGCTGAGGCGGAGGCGTAAGGCGGGTCAGGCCTGAGCGCCGGCGGCCTCCTCCTCGGCGATCCTGGCCTTGAGGGCGTCCATGTCGAGCTCGCGCACCTGCGTGATGAGCGAATCGAGCGCGGGGGCGGGCAGGGCTCCGGCCTCGCGGTAGACGAGCACATTGTCCCGGAAGACCATAAGCGTGGGGATCGAGGAGATGCCCAGTGCCCCGGCGAGGTCCTGCTCGGCCTCGGTGTCGACCTTGGCGAAGGTGATGTCCGGGTTGGCCTCGGAGGCCTTCTCGTAGATGGGGCCGAAGCGCATGCACGGACCGCACCAGGAGGCCCAGAAGTCGACGAGCGTGATGCCCTCGCCGTGGATGGTGTCCTTGAACTCGGGGCCGGTGATGCTCTTGGTGGCCATGAGCGTTCCTTTCAAGACTGCGGATACTGATCGGTTCCACTGCGGCCAACACGACCGGGGTCCACCCTATTCCTGGGGCCGGCCTCACTCCTGCATCGACGATGAGGACATCCCAGGCAAGCGGATTCAGTTCCTGTCCTCGCCGGCGCATGACATCCCTAGGGTGTTTAGCGCACAGGACAGGCTCTTTACATCACCCCAACCCGGCCTCTGCCACTCTTAGACGCGTGCCGCAGGAGCATTCACAGTCAGTGACATCATCAGTGACATCATCATCGGCGACCGGGCGGTCGAGCAGGTCTTACCAGTACCCGGCCACGGACGCCATGAGCGAGCCACCGGTCTCGACGTCGCCCGCACGCTCGTGCAGAGATGCCGACCAGGTCGTGTCCTGGAGAACTGGTACTCCGACACCGACCACGACCTCATACACCTAGATACACCTAGCTGACGCGCACGCTCCACTACAACGAAAAGGAAGCATGATGCATTCATCCCGTATTCTGACCACCGCCGCCCTTCTGGGGCTGCTGGCCCTCGTCCCGGCCACCGGCGCGCAAGCCCTCAAGAGCCCGCACCTGGCTCCGGACAACGCCGAGGCCGCCACCGTCGTCTCGGAGAAGATCACTGACCAAGGCCAGTTCGGCGACTGCACCGGCACAGCCATCGCCCCGCAGTGGGTGCTCACCGCCCGTCACTGCATCGAGGGCGCGGAGGGAGCGAAGGCCTCGGGGGCCGTACGCGTGGGGAACGGCGACAACACCCGCGAGATCCCCATCGACCGTTGGGAGGTGGCTCCCGGAGGGGACATCGCTCTCATCCACACGGCCCAGAGCATGAAGCTGTCCCGATACACCGAAGTCGACGACGAGCTACGCTACTCCGGCGAGGCGACGGCCTACGGCTGGTCCGCATCCGGCAGCGGTAAGGGCAAGCAGCTGCCCATGGCCAAGGCGATCATCACCGGCAAGAGCGAGTACAACCTCTACGAGGGCGCGGCGGGTGTCACGACCCAGCTGGAGGAGGGCGCGGCGATCCAGAGCGGCGACTCCGGCGGCCCCCTGTTCCACAACGGCAAGGTCACCGCCGTCGTCACGGCCAGCATCAACCCGGTGGCCGACGGGGCTAACGAGAGCAACCCCCAGGAGGAGACACCACAGCAGGAGGATGCGACGGAGGCGACGTCGTGGACGGCGAAGACCCGTGACGCCGTCTACAGCCCTGTGGCCGACCAGAAGGGCTGGATCGACAAGACCATCGCTGGGCAGAGCACCGACTCCTCCGCCCAGGCCTCCTCAGCGATCAACCCGTCCCCGTTCATCGCAGGCGCCGCCGTCGTCGTCCTGGGCGGTGCGGCAGTGACAGCTTGGGTCCTGCACCGCGGTCGGCGCAGGAGCGGAGAGTGAGACCAGTCATCTATTGAGCATCATCGAGAACGCCCCGCTGCAGGCGGGCCCGGCCTGCATGCGACGGGAGTGCCCGGCGTGTCGAGCGGTAGTAGGCCTGCTGTGTCTTCCGCCTGTGGGGACATTCGGCGCTTACGGGCGCGTCCTTCTGCGGTCGGGGGCATTTTGCGCGTACGGGTACAGGAATTCTGTCGGGCTACGCGAGAGATGCCCGGCTCGGCGGGGAACGAGTAAAGGGGAGGGAGAGACCGGCTCAGCCCCGCGCAGCCTGGATCTCGGCGGCCACCAGCTCGGCGAGCTCGACGGCGTTGAGGGCCGCGCCCTTACGCAGGTTGTCCCCCACGGCGAAGAACTGCAGACCGTGCCCCGGCGCGAAGGCCTGGTCGGCGCGCAGCCGCCCCACGAAGGTTCCGTCGCGGCCGGCGCCCTTGAGGGGGCTGGGCACGTCCTGGTAGGTGACACCGGGTGCCGCCTCCAGCAGCTCGCGGGCGCGCTCGACGCTGATCTCACGGGCAAACTCGGCGTTGATGCTCAGGCCGTGGCCGGAGAACACCGGGATGCGCACGCAGGTGCCCGAGACGAGCAGGTCCGGGATCTCCAGGATCTTGCGCGACTCGTTGCGTAGCTTCTGCTCCTCGTCGGTCTCGCCGGAGCCGTCTGCGGCGTCGTTCCCGGCCCAGGCCACGGCGTTGAAGGCGATGGTGTCGACGTAGACCTCCGGCGCGGGGAACTCCACGGCCCGCCCGTCCAGGGCCAGGCCCTCCATGTCCTCGTTCACGACGGCGCGCACCTGTCCGGCCAGCTCGGCCACCCCGGCCCGCCCCGAGCCGGAGACGGCCTGGTAGGTGGAGACGATGAGGCGGATGAGCCCGGCCTCCTCGTGCAGCACCTTGAGGGCGGGCATGGCCGCCATGGTGGTGCAGTTGGGGTTGGCGATGATGCCCTTGGGGCGCTCACGCAGGGCGTGCGGGTTGACCTCGCTCACCACGAGCGGGACCTCGGGGTCCTTGCGCCAGGCGGAGGAGTTGTCGACGACGACGGCCCCGGTCTCGGCGAAGCGGGGAGCGTGCTCGCGCGAGGCGGCGCCTCCGGCGGAGAAGATCGCGACGTCGATGCCGCTCAGGTCTGCGGTGGCGACGTCCTCGACCTCGACCTGGGCGCCGCGGAAGTCGACGACGCTCCCGGCGCTGCGGGCAGAGGAGAAGAAGCGCACCGAGCGGGCCGGGAAGTCGCGCTCTTCCAGCATGGCGCGCATGACGCGGCCGACCTGGCCGGTGGCGCCCACGACGGCGACGGCGACGCCGTCGGCAGGTCCGGTGTAGGTGTTGACTGACTGGCTCATCGTCCGGTCCCTCCGTAGACGACCGCCTCGGCGGCCTGGGCGTCGAGGCCGAAGGCGGAGTGGACGGCGCGCACGGCCTCGTCGAGTACGGCGTCGTCGACCACCACCGAGATGCGGATCTCGGAGGTGGAGATCATGTGGATGTTGACCCCGGCCTCGCTCAGGGCGCTGAACAGGCGCGCCGAGACCCCCGGGTTGGAGCGCATGCCGGCCCCCACCAGGGACAGGATGCCGATGTCGGGGTTGAAGTGCAGGCTGCGGAAGCCCAGCTCCTCGCGGGCGGCCTCCAGGGCCTCGCGGGCGGTGGCGGAGTCGCCGTCGGGGCAGGTGAAGGAGATGTTGGTCAGGCCCGTGCCCTCGGCGGAGACGTCCTGGACGATCATGTCGATGTTGGCGTCGGTGCCGGCCACGATCGCGAAGATGCGGGCCGCGGCGCCGGGGACGTCGGGCACGCCCACGAGCGTGATCTTGTCCTGGCTGCGGTCGTGGGCGATTCCGGAGATGACGGGGGCTTCCACGTGGTCCTCCTTGGCGGACGGGCGGGGGCGGGCCTGGGCCCGCGCGGCGATGGCGTTGCGGTGCGCGGAGTCGACGACGGCGGCCGAGGGGCCCTCGTCGAGTCCGGCGGGGTCTGAGGGCGAGGCCTGGCCGGCCTGGCCGGCGGGGGCCGCCTCCGGAGCGGCGGCATCCTCCGGGCTCGCGGCGCTGGGGGCACTGGCCGCGCTGGCAGCACTGTCGGCGCTGTCGGTGTCGGCGGCGACGACGTCGTCGAGCTGGGCGGCCACGACCGAGGGCACGAAGGCGCCCTCGCGACGGCCGTCGTAGATCCAGGTCCCGGTCTTGTCGGAGAAGGAGGAGCGCACGTGCAGCGGCACGCCGAAGCGGCGGGCGTACTCCACGGCGCGCAGATGGAGGATCTTGGCGCCGTGGGCGGCCAGCTCCAGGGTCTCCTCGCTGGAGAGGGACTCGATGCGCTTGGCGGTGGGGACGATGCGGGGGTCGGCGGTGAACAGGCCGTCGACGTCGGTGTAGATCTCGCAGACGTCGGCGTTGAGGGCGGCGGCCAGGGCGACGGCGGTGGTGTCGGAGCCGCCGCGCCCCAGGGTGGTGGTGTCCTCGACCTCGTTGATGCCCTGGAAGCCGGCGACGATGGCGACCGCGCCGGTCTGGATGGAGCGGGCCACGCGCTCGGGCAGGACCCCGACGATGGAGGCCTTGCCGTACTTGGAGTCGGTGAGGACGCCGGCCTGGGCGCCGGTGTAGGCGCGCGCCGGCACGCCGAGCTCGCCGACGGCCATGGCGAGCAGGGCCATGGAGATGCGCTCGCCGGCCGACAGGAGGATGTCCATCTCGCGGGCCGGGGCGTCGGTCGTCAGGGCGGCGGCCTGGTCGAGGAGCTCGTCGGTCGTGTCCCCCATCGCGGAGACGACGACGACGACCGTGTTGCCGGCCTCGCGGGTGGCGACGATGCGCCGGGCGACGCGTCGCATCGCGTCGACATCGCTGACGGACGAGCCGCCGTACTTCTGGACGACCAGTGCCATGTGGCGCTCCTCGGGTCCTTGGGTCAGTCCTGTATCAGTCAGTCCTGCTGTCAACTGCCGCGCAGCACAGCGGGCGACCCCGCAGGGGCTTCCGAGGTGTGAAGCCGACGCCGCGCGGCGCCCACGACGGCGTGGCTGGGACAAGCATACGGTGCACTGTGTTGCCGACATATCACGCGCCCCGAGATCACAGTGGCAGCGGGTCACGCGAGAGGCCGAGAGAGACACAGACCTGAGGATCGGCCATCCACTCTCATCTACTCTAAACTTTTTAGAGTAGCTACCCAAGGGTGCGGAACGTTGAAATCACGGGGAAATCCACGCCTAGAGCGACACTACTGTCAACCTACTCGAACGCTACTTGAACACCACTCGAAACCCTCCCGCAGGCCTCACCGCACACCCCTCGCAAGCACACCCCCCCCACCCCCACTCTTACGTACTCTAAAAATGTTAGAGTAGACCCATGAGTCACGATGACATCGATGAGCTACTCAACCTCCCCATCGGCGAGCGCGGTGAACAGCTGGCTCGAGTACCGGAAAACCAGTGGTTCGAGCGCAAGTCGATCCGTGTCGATCAGAAGAGCTTCGCCAAGGCCATCATCGGGATGGCGAACGCGGAAGGTGGAACCGTCGTCGTCGGCTTGAGCGAGCAGCGGGTAGAGGGGATTGACTCCAACCCTTCTCGAACCAACGAGCTTCGCCAGGTACCGATGACCATGGTGGCTCCACCACTGCGCGCCCACTTCCGGGAGGTCTCAGTGATGAACGACAGGGGCGCACAAGACCACCTTCTCATCGCCCAGGTCCCTCCCAGCCGACACGCCCATCGACGCAGTGACGATACAGCCTTCCTGCGCATGGGTGACTCCACCGTGAAGCTCGACGGCCCTATGTGGGAAGAACTGGTCTACGACCGGGAGGCGGAGACATATGAGGCCCAACCCGCCGGCATCACGATGGCCGAACTGAGCGGAGAGGCAATCGATCGCCTACGAGTGGAGATCGGCGCGCACGGAGACGACTCCCACGTCTTACGCAGCCGCAGCCTCCTGACACATGACGGCAAGCCCACCATCGCCGCACTCTTACTCTTCGGCATCGCTCCTGAGCAGCTTCTGCCGCAGGCACTGGTGCGCGTCCTACGCTACCGAGAGGACGAAACAGGCACCGGAGCGCGCCAAACCATGGAGGCCGACGGCGATCGGCGCCTTGAGGGCCCCATCCCGGACGTCATCGCCAAAGCGGCTGCACTCATAGATCAGTGGGCACCCAAGCGTAGGGCCCTGAACGGGGGGACCTTCGGCCCCACGGACGTCATCCCTCGGGATGCCTGGCTGGAGGCCGTGGTGAACGCCGTCGTTCACCGCTCTTACTCCATGGCTGGGGACCACATCCGTGTGTCGATCTTCCCTCACCGCATCGAGGTTTCCAGCCCGGGTCGCTTTCCCGGACTGAGCGACCCGAGCCGCCCGCTCGAGATCGCGCGGTACGCGCGCAACCCCCGTATCGCGAGGGTGTGCGCGGACCTTGGAATCACGCAGGAACTCGGCGAAGGCATTCGACGCATGGTTGACGACATGCGCCGGGCCGGCCTCTCAGACCCCCACTATCGTCAGACCTCAACCAGCGTCATCGTGAGGCTCGATGCGACATCAGCCATCTCGAGCGACGTCATCAAGAGACTTCCCCACGGATCGCTCGAGATCGTCACACTCCTGCGAAGCACCGGACCATTGGCCACCGGAGAGATCGCGTCGGGCGTGAACGCATCCCGCCCGACGGTCCTTCGGTGGCTTAAGAGACTGCGCGAAGAAGGGCTGGTAGAGCGAAGGGGACAGTCACCGCGGGACCCGCGGGCCACGTGGTATGTGCCTGGCACCTAACCCCTACCGCAGCTACCTCACCACTCTCAACAGAAGCCTCCAGCCACCTACTTACATCTACTCTAAACTTTTTAGAGTAGCCACCCAAGGGCTACGGAACGTTGAAATCACGGGGAAATCCACGCCCCGAGTGACACTACTGTCAACCTACTCGAACGCTACTTGAACACCACTCGAGACCCTTCCACAGGTCTCACCGCACACCCCTCAAGCGCGATCCGCGCCCGGGGCACCTCTCACCATCGGCAATGGGGACCTTTCCCCAGCCAGCACCCACCGTGGGACAGTACCCTCCCCTTATGAGCATTGAAGTCTCTCAGCTCACCCGCTTCTTCGGTCGGGCGCCCGCGGTGCGCCAGCTGGACATGTCGGTGCCCGACGGCGCCGTCACCGGCCTGGTCGGCCCCAACGGCGCCGGCAAGACGACGCTGCTGCTCATGCTGGCGGCTCTCCTGGCCCCGGACTCCGGGACGATCCGCGTCGCGGGCCTGGACCCGGTCACCCAGTCCCGCGAGGTCCACCGCGCCGTGGGCTGGATGCCCGACGCCTTCGGCACCTGGGACTCCCTGACCTGCACCGAGATCCTCTTGACCTTCGCCGCCGCCCAGGGGATGGACGCCGACGCCGCCCGCACCCGCGCCGTCGAGATGCTCACCCTGGTCCACCTCGACGAGCTGGCGCGCACGCCGGCCCGGGTCCTCTCCCGGGGCCAGAAGCAGCGTCTGGGGCTGGCCCGTGCCCTCATCCACGACCCCACGGTGCTGCTCCTGGACGAGCCGGCCGCCGGCATGGACCCCCGCTCACGTGCCGATCTGCGCGTCCTGCTGCGCGACCTGGCCTCGGGTGGGACCACGGTCCTGCTCTCCAGCCACATCCTGTCAGAGATGGAGGAGATGGTCGACGGCGTCGTCTTCATGTCCCGCGGAACCGCCGTCCCCTCGCCGTCGGAGCAGGTCCCGGCCGGGGCCGACGCGGCCGACGGTGCCGCGAGCCCGGTCCCGGTGCACCGGACCTGGCGGATGCGAGCCCTGGACGCCGGACGCCTCAACGACTGGGCCGGCTCCGCGCAGCTGCCCGCCACGCCGGAGGAGGACGGGACCGTGCGCCTGCCGGTCGCCGACGACGCGGCGGCGGCCCGCCTGCTGCGCGAGGCCCTCGAGGCCGGGGTGGAGGTCGTCTCCTTCGCCCCGCTGCCGGGAACCCTGGAGGAGACCTACCTGGCTCTGGAAGGAGAACGCCGATGACCTGGACCGGTGTGCGCACCATCATGGTGCTCGAGCTGCGCCAGCGGGTGAGGGCCACGCGCTGGCGCGTCATGCTGGGGATCTGGCTGGCCGTCCTCATCCTGCTGTGCGGCGGACTGACGATCACCGTGGAGACGATGGGCCCCGGGCCGTCCAGGGACTACGTCGTGGCACTCTACGACCTCGTCGTCTGCTTCGTCCTGGGGATCGGGCTCATCGTGGCCCCCACGCTGTCGGCGACATCGATCAACGGCGACCGGGCCGACGCGACCCTGGCGCTGCTGCAGGCCACCGCGCTGCGCAGCCAGGAGATCGTCGTCGGCAAGCTGCTGGCGGCCTGGGTCGCGGCGATCGCCTTCCTGGGGGTGGCGGCGCCCTTCCTCATCATCCTGACCGTCGCGGGCGGATCGCACTGGCAGGCGCTCGTCGCCCACCTGGTCATCCTCGTCTTCACGCTGGGGGCGGTGTGCGCGATCGGCCTGGGGTTCTCCAGCCTGACGGCGCGCCCCTCGGCCTCGGCGGTGCTGACCTACATCGTGGTGGCCGCCCTGACCGTCGGGACGCCCTTGGCCACGGCCATCGCCTCGTCCGTGGTGACCGGCACGCAGACCGAGGTGCTCTACGAGGTGAGCTACGACGACTCCACTGATGACAAGGTCGTGTGCCAGACCGAGCCGGAGACCTCCACCCACGACGTCACCCGCACCGACCGGATCTGGTGGATGCTGGCCCCCAACCCCTTCGTGGCCCTGGGGGACGCCACCGCGCACGTACCGCTTCAGCCGGCCAGCAGGGGCAGCATCTACAGCCCGTCACCGCTGACGATCATCGGCAGGGTGATCGACGGGATGCGCGACCCCCAGCCCGAGCGGGTCGTCCACAACCCCTGCGAGGTGGACGACTCCGATGACGACTCGTCGCCCACGCCGGCCGGTGACGCCCCGACGACGCGGCACCTGGCCTTCTGGCCCGCGAGCCTTGTAGCACTCATGGCTCTGGGGGTCGGCGGCGTGGTGACGGCCAGTCGGCGCCTGCGCGTCCCGGCCGGCAGGCTGCCGCGCGGCATCCGTCTGGCCTGAACGGCACTTCCCTCCTCGCCACCACCGCCTCGGCTGCCGCCTCCTCTCATCGAGCCGGGCATTTCTCGCGTAGCCCCACGGTTTTTCTGTCCGGCTACGCGAGAAATGCCCGGCTCGCCGCAAGGGATAAGTGGCCCTCAGTCAGGCTGTCTTCCACCGGAACAGCCGGGCCCCCAGCAGGCCGCAGACCACCGTCATACCGGCGAGCACCGCCAGCGCCGTCCCATAATCCGCCCAGGACCGGCCGGACCACATCCCCTGCACAAGGTCGACCAGGTAGCGGAAGGGCGAGTAGCGGGCCACGCGCTGGACGCCCTGCGGGATCTGGCTCTGGGGGACGAAGGCCCCGGAGGTCATCATGATGACGATGAACAATCCGTTCCCGATCCCGGTGGCGGCGCGGGAGGACGGATAGAGGGCGGCCAGCGTGTATCCCAGCGCCAGGAAGGCCACCAGCCCAAGGGCTGCGGCTGCCAGGACCGCCACCGGGTTGCCCTGGAGCCTCACCCCGAAGCCGAGGGCTCCCACCAGCAGCGCCAGGACGATGCCTACCAGGCTGACGAGGAAGTTGACGGTCAGGTCGGCCGCCACGAAGACCCGCGGGCTCAGCGGCGTGGCCCGCAGGCGAGTCAGGGCCCCGCTCTCGCGCAGCTGGAGCTGACTGGTGGGCAGGATGATGATGCCGGTCATCCCCACCACGAGGCAGGCGCAGGCCGGCAAGGTGGCGTCCATGAAGCCACGGCCCCCGAACTGGGGGTTGGGCTCGTTGCCGAAGAGCACGCCGAGGATCACCACCAGCAGCGGGGCGAGGATCAGGGTGAAGAACAGGCCGACGGGCTCACGCAGGGTCGAGCGGGTCAGCATGACGAGCAGGGTTGTATAGGTTCGGCGGGTGCGCGTGGTCGGCATGGTGGTGTCTCTTCTCAGCGCTTGTTGTCTTGATAGTCGGTTTCGGCGGAGCCTTGACCGGTCATGAGTCCCGGAGGGCGCGCCCGGTGAGGTTGAGGAAGACCTCCTCCAGACCCGGTGAGTGGGTCTCCATGTCCTGCACGACGACGTCGGCCTGCGCCAGGTGGGCCAGGACCGCCTGAGCGAAAGCGCCCGTTCCGCCGACGACGGTGACGGCGCCGTCGGTGGTCACGGAGGTGACGCCTTCGACGTCGGACAGGCTCGCCGGAGCAGGCGCACCGAGTCTGATCCGGAGCGTGACCTGGCCGCCGTGGGCCGCGATGAGCGCCGGGATCGTGTCGAGGGCGATGACGCGTCCGTGGTCGATGACGGCGACCCGGTCGCACAGGGCCTCGGCCTCTTCCATGTAGTGGGTGGTCAGGACCACCGTCTTGCCGCGCTCGCGGATGTCGCGCACGACGTCCCACATGGCCAGCCGCGCCTGGGGGTCGAGCGCGGTGGTCAGCTCGTCGAGGAAGAGCAGCTCGGGGTCGTGAACGAGGGCCAGGGCGATGAAGACGCGCTGGCGCTCCCCACCGGAGAGCCGGGCGACGTCGGTCTTCTCCTTGGAGGCGATGCCGAGGCGCTCCAGCAGCGGACGCCAGGGCAAGGACTGGTCGTAGAAGGAGGAGAAGAGCTCGAGGGCCTCTCCGACCCGTAGTCGGGGCAGGAGCGCGGCCTGCTGGAGCTGGATGCCGGTGCGGTGGGCGAGCTCGCCGGCATCCTTGACGGGGTGCAGGCCCAGGACGGAGATCTCTCCGGAGGTGGGTTCGTCGAAGCCCTCGATGCTGGAGAGCAGTGTGGTCTTACCAGCGCCGTTGGGGCCGATGATGCCGAAGATCTCGCCGTCGGCGACCTGGAGGCTGACGTCGTCGACAGCGGTGAGCTCCCTGAAGCGGCGGGTGACGTGGGTGCAGGTGACGGCGTTCATCAGGACTCCTGGGTGATGTGTCCGTCGAGGTGGATCGCCTCAGCGGGAGGGTTCTGTGCGCCCTCGCCCCTCCATCGTCGCACCGTATAACTAGTTTTACAAGTCTTACCGCAGTTGTCGGTTAATTCCCGTACCAACGAGGCCCCGACCGCCTCCCCGCCTTACATTCGTCGAGCCGGGCACTTCTCGCGTAGCCGGACAGAAGAACCGTGGGACCACGCGAAGAATGCCCGGCTCGGCAAGGAGACCGGGTGGAGTCTCAGTCCTCGACGCGACGTCGGCCCTCGAAGGCCCGCCCGAGGGTGACCTCGTCGGCGTACTCCAGGTCAGCCCCCACGGGCAGGCCGGAGGCGAGCCGGGAGACGGGCACGGCCATGGTGCGCAGCATGCGGGTGAGGTAGGCGGCGGTGGCCTCGCCGACGACGTCGGGGTCGGTGGCCAGGATGACCTCCTCAACCTCGCCGGCCCCCAGGCGGCTGAAGAGCTCGCGCACGCGCAGGTCGTCGGGGCCGACGCCGTTGATGGGGTCGATGGCGCCGCCGAGCACGTGGTAGAGGCCCCGGTACTCGCGGGTGCGCTCGATGGCGACGACGTCCTTGGGCTCCTCGACGACGCAGATGACGCGCTGGTCGCGGCGGGGGTCGCGGCAGATCGCGCACCGGGGGGCCTCGGCGATGTTGCCGCAGGTCTCGCAGAAGCGGACCTTGGCCTTGACGGCGCGCAGGGCCTCGATGAGGCGCTCGACGGAGGCCGAGTCGGCGGCGAGGACGTGGAAGGCCATGCGCTGGGCGGACTTGGGGCCGATGCCGGGCAGCTCGCCGAACTCGTCGATGAGGTCCTGGACGGCGCCTTCGTAGACGGCGGGCATGTCAGCGTCCCTCCTGGGTCACGGTGACCTCTTCGATGACCTGGGCGCCGAGGATGCGCTTGACGACCTCGAGCCCGACGACGCCGGCGTCCTCGGCGTCGGGGTCGTCGTCGCTGGGGGTGTCGTCGGCCAGGGAGTCGGCGCCGGTGTCCTGCGCGGCGGCGCGGGCGGCGGCCATGGCCGCGGCCAGGCGTGAGCCCGCGATGCCCGACGGCGCCCAGGTGGAGTCGTCCTCGGGCGGGGCGCTCGGGGCGCTGGGCTCCTCGAGGGCCGGGCCGGGGCTGAAGGGACTCGACGGCGTTCCCTCCCAGGTCACGGGGGCCAGACCGGGCGACCCGGCGGTGACGCCGGGCGCACCGGACGCGCTGCCGGCGGCCGGCGCCTGCGGCGACTGCGGAGACGGAGGCTGCTGGAAGGACTGGGGGGCGGCTGGGGACGATGCGGCCCCGCCGGGAATCTCCGGCAGGGCGCGCAGACGGTGGACGGTGGCCAGGGGCGCCTCGTCGGGCGCCTGCGCGGCGGGGGCGGAGCGGGACTGCACGGGCGACGGCGCAGCGGGAGCCGGAGTCGGGACCGGAGCAGACTGGGCGGCCACGGTGCCCCCTCCGGGGACCGCGACGGGCCCCCACCCGTCGTCGGGGTCGGCGCTGTCGGAGGCGTGAGCGGACGCTGAGGCCGTCACCGGGGCAGGTGCCGGGGCCGAGCCGCCCCCGGGGACCGCGACGGGTCCCCACCCGTCGTCGGGGTCGGTGGGGTTCGCGGGGCTCCCCTGGGCCGACGCCACCGGGACCGGCCGGGCTGTGGGAGCCGGGGGCGCGGAGGACGCGGAGAAGGACGGAGACGGCGGGGAGGCCGGGGAGACAGCCTGGAAGTCGGAGGGCGCGGGACCGGCCGGCGCCGTGCGCGGCTCGGGCGAGGCCGCGGCGGCCTGCGCGACGGCGCCTGCAGCGGCAGGGTCCCCGGCGGGCCGAGTCCACTGAGCCGGTCCGGAGGACTCGGCGGCGCCGTCGTATCGCGAGTACCCCGGGGCCTCGGCGTAGGGGTCGGGGCCCCAGTCATCGTCGGGCGGGGGCTCGATGATCGGGGAGCCGTCGTCCCAGGTCGTGGAGACGGGGCGGCGCGCATGAGTGCGGTCGGCGGGATCAACACCGACCGACCGGGCCGCTCCGGCAGCGGCCGCATCGGCACGATCGCGAACGTCAGGCACACCAGCCCCTTCTGCTGCCCTGAGGGTCGGATCGGTCACCGCCGAGTCATCGTAGGCCCTGTCGACACCGGCGACGCCCGCCCGGGGGACAGCGGCAGACGAGGCGGAGGGCGCACCAGCCTCGTAGGAGCCCTGCGGTCCGCCGCCATCTTGATCGGCACCGCTGGCATGACCACCTCCCACCGAACCGGCGACGACCTGCGCGGAGCCCTGGACGCTGGAGCCGACATCGCCGTCTGACGCCTCTCCACCGTGAACGGCCGAGTCGACGGCGCCCGTCTGCGGGGCGGGAGCGCTGGGGCCCGCGTCCGAGGCGACAGCGTTGCGCAGGCCCGGGGCTCCACCGTCTCCAGCACTGTGGCCGGCAGCGGAGCCGACAGCGGGGCCAGCAGGGGCGGCGCTGGGTCCGGCACCGCCCGCGTCACCGGCTCCGGCGGATCCGGTGCCGAAGCCGCCCGGGCCCTGAGGGCCACCGGTCCCTCCGCCTCCACCCGGACCTCCGGCTCCACCGGGACCACCCGGTCCGTCGGGCCCGTCACCGGCAACGATGGCGTGCACCTCAAGGCGCAGACCGAGGGCCTGGTGGAGGGCGGCGGAGAAGATGGGACCGTGCCCGCCGTTCTCGAAGGCGCCCACGAGACCGGGCGCTGCGAACAGCAGGGTGAAGACCCCTCCGGAGACGGTGCCCGGCCGGGAGTTGGGGCCAACCAGGGCCCAGGTCGCGCGCCGCGAGCGCTTGGCCGCCTCGAGAACCTCCTCCCAGCGGGTGCGGATCATCTCCGCGTCGGCGGCCTCGGCCCCACCCGGACCGCCGACGGCGCCAGGACCCTGGGGGACGGGGGCCGCCGGCGCGCTCGCCTGCCCGGTTCCGGGTGCGGGCTGCTCGACCGGCCGCTGGGGCGGCGCGGCCGACGGAGCCGAAGGACCCCACGAGGCGGAGGCCGAGGACGCGGCGGAAGCCGCCGGCCCGCGGTGCGGGGCGGCGTCGTTCGGACCATCCCAGCTGACGGCGGCGCCGGCCTGCGGAGCCTGCGCAGCCGACGTCGGGCCCGCGGCGGGCGCCGAGGGCGCGGCCGGGGCGGATGCCGACGCCGGGGACGCCAGGCCTGTCCGGGGGCCACCGGGCTCGTTCCAGCCGCCCGCGTTCGGGGTCTGCCCCCAGCCGTCGTCGGCCTGAGGGGCCTGGGGCACCCCGGGAGCTGCGGTGGGAGCGGTGCTCCCGTCATTCCCCGCTCCCCCGGCGTTCTCGGGCCGTTGGCCCCCGCGCCGCCCGGCGGCATCCGCGGAGGCCTGCCGGGCGATCTGGGCGGCCATCTCGCGCCCGGAGCCGGCGGGCATGCCACCCGAGGCGTTGGCAGGGCCCGCCCCGGGAGCGGGCGACGGCGTCGGCCCGGCGGCCCCGGTCTGTCCTGCGGCTCCGGCCTGCCCCGCGGCTCCGGCCTGCCCTGCCGCGCCCGCAGCGCCACCGGCCTGGACGTGACCGGCCGGGATGAGCAGGCGGGCCACGAGCAGCTCGAGCTGGAGGCGGGGGGAGGTGGCGCCGACCATGGCCGTAAGTGCCTGAGCGGTGGTGTCGGCGGCGCGGGAGAGGGCCGCGGCCCCCATGGTGCGGGCCTGAAGGTCCATGCGCTCGAGCTCGTCGAGAGGCATGGAGCCGAGCGCCGCGCCGGCCTCGGAGCCGGCCAGGGCGATGACGAGGAGGTCGCGCAGGCGCGCGAGCAGGTCCTCGACGAAGCGCCTGGGGTCGTGCCCGGAGGAGACGACCCGGTCGACCACCCGGAAGACGCCGGCGCCATCGGCCGCCGCGATCGCGTCGACGCACTGGTCGAGCATGGTGGTGTCGGTGTAGCCGAGCAGGGCGACGGCCCGCTGGTAGTCGACGCCGCCGTCGTGCGCCCCGCCGATGAGCTGGTCCATGACGGACAGGGTGTCGCGCACGGAGCCACCGCCGGCGCGCACCACGAGAGGGAAGACGCCGGGGCCGATCTCGACGCCCTCGGCCCGGCACAGCTGGCCCAGGTAGCCCTCGAGGATGTCGGGCGGGACGAGGCGGAAAGGGTAGTGGTGGGTGCGCGAGCGGATCGTGCCGATGACCTTCTCGGGCTCGGTGGTGGCGAAGATGAACTTCACGTGCGAGGGCGGCTCCTCAACGAGCTTGAGCAGCGCGTTGAAGCCCTGCGCGGTGACCATGTGGGCCTCGTCGAGGATGAAGATCTTGTAGCGGTCGCGGGCCGGGGCGAAGGCGGCGCGCTCGCGCAGGTCGCGGGCGTCGTCGACGCCGTTGTGGCTGGCGGCGTCGATCTCGACGACGTCGAGGCTGCCGGGGCCGCCGGTGGCCAGGTCCCGGCAGGAGGGGCAGGCGCCGCAGGGGGTGTCGGTGGGGGCCTGGGCGCAGTTGAGGCAGCGGGCCAGGATGCGCGCCGACGTCGTCTTGCCGCAGCCGCGTGGGCCGGAGAAGAGGTAGGCGTGGGTGACTCGGTCGGCCCGCAGCGCCGCCATGAGCGGAGCGGTGACGTGGTCCTGCCCGATGACCTCCTGGAAGGCGTCGGGGCGGTAGCGGCGGTACAGAGCGGTGGTCACGGACCGAGCCTAATCGGCCGGGCCGACCCCGTGCGAGGCGCCGGGCACGTCAGGTGCGCACCGAGCGGCTCGCGTTGGCCGCCAGTGGACGACAGTGCCGGGCGCAGTTCCGGTAGGCATCAGCGAGGATGAGGTCCAAGGAACCTGTCGCCGTTGAGGTGGATCATGTGAGTGGGGTCGGACGCCAGCCAGACCTCGGTCTCCCAGGCCAGGTCGGCAAGGAACCTTCTCATGACCGATCGATCCGGGAAGCATGAGACATAGATGATCCCCGCTGACGAGCCGGCGAACATGCGGGACAGCTCGCTGTAGCGAATGTGGTCCACCGGACCGTGCGTCGAGGCAGCCTCCATGAGGAACAGCCAGTTGCTGCTGGCCTGGTAGACCACCAGGTCCGGCATCTTCCCGTGCTCATCCACCATGACACCGAGTGAGACGAGGCGATCACGCTCGAAGGTTGCCAACTTCTCGTCGGCGTCTCCTACGTAGAGAATTTCACCACCGGGAACGAAGTAGCCGCAGAAGTCCTCTACCATCGCCTTGATGAGGATATTTTGCCCACCACCCTTCAACGTGAATACCTCACCGGTGGGCGTCGTCACCGGGATGCGCGCGAGATCACGAGCTGCCTGATACTTCGCCGCGAGACTCCCGACCTCCGCCAGATACTCCTCGACAGCTGGGGCGAAGTCGGATGTTCCATAGAGCTTGATCGTCAGCAACGCCTCCGGGTTGAGGCGGTAGTTGTTCTTCGAGGAGTTGGTTGGACGAGCCGGGTCATCGTCGTTATAGAGACAGAATCCAGCATCGACGAACTGATGCAGAACGAAGCGGCGAATAGTCTCTCGCGTGTTCTCAGCGATGGGATGGTTCAGCGGCCCGCGCATCCAGTCAAGGATGTGCCGGACCCCCATGCGTTCATTGGTGGCGTTCGCCCAGGTGCAGTTTTCATCCAACCCAGCCAGGGCCAGGAGTGTGCGCGCCGAAGTCTCGTTCGTCCGTTTGCGATCAAACTCGAAGGCACGGAGAATGTCCCGGGCTTCCTGGACAGTGCTCACGCGGCCTCCACATGCTCGACGCCCATCACCTGACGAACAGCGGCATCAGGGTCTAACGTGCTCCGCCCCAGAAGGCGCAACTGCTCGAGGCTGGGAAACTTCATCTGGCGCAGATCACCGGCGTTAACCTGCGTGTGACCGGAGAACACTCGAAAGAAGTCATCGACCGGCTTACAGTTGAGCCAGGCAGACAGACCGAGCGCCAGATCCTCATCCAGCCCGCGCCCCATGCAGTGAATATAGTTGAGCTTGTTGTCAAAGGCAGGTTGATGTGCATCATCTGACCAGACTGCGGAGACGATCCGACGCTTCTCCTCCTTGGCGGAGAACCTCTTCACCAAAACATATGCTCCTGCCGGAACCAGCACCTTTGCTCTCAGCGGCTCCATAGCCCGGAACCACTGAGGCTTCTTGACTGAGAGGCGCGGATGGAGAACCATGTTCTTAACAATATTAGCCGGGTACACCATTGGAACGACGTCGTCGTCGGGCTGGTGTCTGAGATACTCGCGGAGACGAAAGTCCACCACGCGTCCCGTTGAGACGGCGAGTCCCAGATCAGCCAGCGTGTAGTGGGCACGCCGCATCCACTCAACAGCCTCAGCATCTTCATGTGAAGCAGGGACGAAAACGAAATCGTCAGTGACGACCTGCGAAGCCGGGACTTCGCGAGTTACGGGTTTATCGCGGTGATCAACCGATGAGGACAGACGGACGATCGGGACCTGGCCACCCTGTGTCACGGCCACGATGATCGTCTCCTGAAGCACACCCAGGTCTCCGAACACCTCTGAGCGCGACTGAAAGGTGTGGATGCCGTCTATACCGAACGATGCCAGAAGGGTACGGCGAAACTGCCTGAAATATGTACCGTTCATCCAAGATCGAGGCGTAATGGAAACTTGCTGGCCACCAGCACTCAGCACAAGGGCGCCGAGCGCCATGAACCCGGCGTAGATGTTGGGAACCACCACCCCCGCGCTACGTAGATCCGTATCCAGTGTCGACCCCGATCGGATCTTGCGGTACGGAGGGTTCTGGATCACCAGATCGAAACGCTCATCAGTGCGCAGAGCCCAGTCGACAAAATCGCCTTTCACCAGGGCTGTCACCACCCCTGTCTCAGTCTCACAGTCCGACAGGGTCTCAGACAGGGCGGACCATAGGTGCCGATCCGTCTCAACCGCGGTCAATGACACCTGAAGGTCTGGGCGGTCTCGCCGCACACGCTCTATCAACGCCGCCGACAGCACCCCTGAACCCGCACCAGGATCCAGCACTCGCAGTGTGCCCGACTCTGGCAGGCGCGGCAGATCCGCCATGATCCTCGCAACGGCAACGGGAGTGAAGAACTGCCCCAGCTCTGCTCGGCTGGCTGGATCCAGACCAGCCAGGGCCGCCTCGCGCCGAGCGGCAGCACGTTCCAGAAGGTTCATACGCCTTAGGGTACCGGCCACCAACGACAGCAATCCGCCACACCAGTCTTCACAGGATCAGGACGTACTCCACGAACCTCGGGTGCCACTGGCCGGGGGTTAGCCGCACTGCACGACACGTCAACCGTCGTGGAGTACCGCCAACCTTCCTCCAGTGGCCCCCAGACGTCGTGCAGTGCGGGCGAGTGGGTCTGCTGACGCGAGGAGTCCCCACGTGCAACCCCAGCCGGACCTCGTGCAGTGCAGGCGGGTGGGCTCGACAGTCCGCCCCAACACCCGGGAACGTGAGGACCCCTCGCGCACCCGCCAGAGCCTGCTTACCCTTGCTACCTTCCGGTCCTGGGGGATTCACTGGATGACGCCGCACGAGGGGTCGAGCGAGAGACTACCCGATCCGGCCCCCGGTTGCGAACCAGCCCCCCATCGGCCCCGCTCACGCCTCTCCCGAGCCGCTCTCAAGCCCCGGCAGTACCCTCGTCCCACGCCCTCCGCACCCGACCGCAGCACCGAGGTCCGAAACTTCCTGACCTCGCGCCGGGCCCGGCTGTCTCCCGCCGACGTCGGCCTGCCCGACGACGGAGAGCGCCGGGTCCCCGGGCTGCGCCGCCAGGAGGTGGCCGACCTGGCGGGCGTGAGCCTCGACTACTACACGCGCCTGGAGCGCGGTCGCGTCCAGGGAGCCTCCAACTCGGTGCTGGTGGCCCTGTCCGAGGCGCTGCGGCTCAACGACGTCGAACGGGCCTACCTCCTCGCTCTGGCCCATACCCCTGCGCTCCCCCAGGAGGCGCCGCAGTCCGATGCGGCCTCGGTGCGCACTGTTCTGGACCACGTCACCACCCCGGCGATGGCTGGCACCGTCACCCAGGACGTCGTCGCGACGAACCTTATGGGCCGCGCACTCTACGCCCGCTTCTACGAGACGATGGAGCAGCCGAACCTGGCGCGCTTCGCCTTCCTCGGCGAGGCGGCCCCGGAGTTCTATGGCCGTCACCTGGCCGAGGCTCAGCTGACCAGCGCAGCCATGCTGCGGATGGAGTCAGCACGCCACCCCGGCGACGAGCGCCTGACCGCTCTCATCGCCGAGCTGGAGGCCAGCAGCGAGAGCTTCCGCACTGCCTGGGCCCGCCAGGAGGTCCATGAGCACCGCACCGGGGTCAAAACCTTCCACCACCACGCCGTCGGCGACATCTCGCTGGCCTATCACCTGCTCATCGTTCCGGGCACCCCAGGAGTCGGAGTAACGGTCTACAACCCCATTGCCGGCACCGACGCCGAGCGTCAGCTGGAGGCGCTCAGGCAGTGGGCGCTCGCCCAGGGCTTCGCCCGCACTGCTCCGGAACCCGACGTCGTCTCCCCCGAGGCTCGAACGACCGGGTGGTCCTGAGAAGGGGCAGGCCTGCGCACCCGGGAGGCCCTCGCAGTACCTGGCAGCCTGCCGCCAGCTTTGTCATCCTGGCGGCAGCCGGCTGCTCGTGGCGGAAACCGCCGCGGCCTTCAACGGCACGTTCGGCCTCCGCGCGAGCCGGGCCCACGAACCTCTCGATGCGCAAGGAGCATTCATGCCGCTTCAGCCCGATGGCTACACCTTTCCTTTGAACGAGAAGGTCGCCCGCACCCACGTGCGATTCACCAACCGCTATGGCATCCCCTTGGCCGGGGACCTCTACACCCTCGAGAAGATGGAGTCGCGGACCTACCCGGCGCTCGTCGTCGGACCGCCCCACGGCGGCATCAAGGAGCAGGGTCCGGGGCTGTACGCCAACGAGCTGGCACAGCGCGGGTTCGTGGCCCTGGCCTTCGACCCGCCCTTCATGGGCGAGTCCGGCGGCGGTGCCCGGCACGTCACCAGCCCCGAGCTTTTCGCCGAGTCCTTCAGCGCCGGCGTCGACTTCCTGGGTTCGCAGCCCTTCGTGGACCGCAGGCGCATCGGGGCCATCGGCATCTGCGGCTCGGGAGGCTTCGCGCTGAGCGCAGCCAGCGTCGATGTACGCATCCGCGCCGTCGCCACCGCCGCGATGTACGACATCTCGGGGGCGACCCGGGACGGCTGGATGTACCAGGGGACCGATGACGAGCGTCGAGAGCACCTCGCCCAGCTGGCCGAGCAGCGCTGGAAGGACGTCGACACCGGCGCCCCGGAGCTCTCGCCCCAGTTCCCCCTGGGGGAGTACGATCCCGAGGCTCTCGCCCCCATCACGGCGGAGTTCTTCGAGTACTACGCCAAGATCAACGACCGCGGCTGGCACCCGCGCAGCATCGGCGCCTTCACCGTGGAGAGCGGCATGCCGCACGTCAGTTTCGGCCAACTGCGCAACCTCAAGGACATCCCGCCGCGCAAGACCCTGATCATCACCGGTTCCGAGGCCCACTCGAAGTGGTTCAGCGACATCGTCGCCAAGGAGATCGGGGCCGACGCCGAGGAGGTCGTGGTCCCCGGAGCCCGTCACATCGACCTCTACGACCGCACCGACCTGATTCCGTTCGACACCATCACCGAGTTGTTCTCGCAGCGGCTCTGAGCCACAGGGCGCGATTGCTGAGATGCGCCACCACAGCAGGCAGCCGGCCCCGCGTGACAGATCCCACCGCCCCGGACTGGCCCCGGGGACAGGCGGTCCGATATATTCCTTTCTCGTTGCGCGCGGTTGTCGCCGTGTGGAGCGCCTGGAGGATTCGCCTAGTGGCCTATGGCGCACGCTTGGAAAGCGTGTTGGGTGCAAGCCCTCGGGGGTTCGAATCCCCCATCCTCCGCCACCAACCCCGGGATCTGCATGATCCCGGGGTTTTGTCGTGGCACGAGGACCCGTTTCAGGACTCCCCGGAGGCTCGACGCCGCAGGGTTCAGGAGTACTTCTCCTCGAAGTGGCGCTCGAGGGACTCCAGGGTGTGACCGAAGGTCTCGGGCAGGAACCTGGCGTAGAAGGCGAGCGTGAGCGCGTTGATGACTGCGAAGACGAAGAAGGTGTTGCCCTGGACCGCCGCGATGAGGTTGGGGAAGGCGAAGGCCACGATGACGTTGCCCATCCAGTTGCAGAACACGGCCACGCCGTTGGCCAGGCCGCGCACCCGCATCGGGAACATCTCGGCGAGCATGAGCCAGAAGGTCGGGCCGATGAAGCACTGCATGGAGAACAGGAAGGTCAGCATGAACAGCAGCACCAGATAGCTCCGGGCCGTGGAGGCGGGCAGGAGGAACATGAACCCGAGCATCACCAGGGAGACGACGACGCCGGTCTGACCGATGATCATCATGCGTTTGCGCGGCAGCCGCTTGAGGAAGCCGATACCGATGGCGACGGCGACGACGGAGACGACCCCGTTGGCGATGGTCGCCACGAGGGCGGCCTGAGTACCCAGTCCGGTGGTCTCCAGGATCGTCGGGGCGTAGTACATGATGCCGTTGACCCCCGTCAGCTGGGACAGGGCGGCCAGCCCGATGCCGATGAGGGTGATCCTGCGGATCCACGGAACCCGGAAGTCGCTCCACGACCCCGAGCCGATCCTGGCCTCCTCCTCGACCCGTCGAGCGATGTCCTCGCCCTCGGCCTCCACCTCATCGGGCATACGGACCTCGTTGAGGACGGCCCACATCTCCTGGGTACGCCGCTTGTTGGCGAGCCAGCGGGGGGACTCGGGCAGCAGGTGGATGCCGACCCACAGCGCGATCGCCGGCACCGAGCAGATGACGAGCATCCAGCGCCACACGTGGGCGTGGGGCCACATGATCGCGATGAAGGCGTTGAAGGAGTATGCGAGCAGCTGGCCGGTGACGATCATGAGCTCGTTGCGAGCCACCATCGTTCCTCGGATAGCGACGGGCGCCATCTCGGACAGGTACACGGGGACCGTGGCGCTGGCGCCCCCGACCGCCAGCCCGAGCAGAAAACGGAAGCACACGAGCACCGCATAGTTCGGGGACAGGGCGCAGCCCAGGGCGGCCAGGAGGAAGATGACGGCCACGGTCATGATGTTCTTCCTGCGCCCGTAGCGGTCGGACAGACGCCCACCGATCACGGCGCCGAAGGCCGCCCCCAGGGTGAGGCTGGAGGTGACGATCGACTGCTGGAAGGCGCTGAGCCCGAGTCCGCCCTCGGAGGCCCCCTTGGCGAGAAAGGGAAGCGCGCCGGAGATGACGCCGGTGTCGTACCCGAAGAGGAGACCACCGAGGGTCGCGATCGTGCGGATGGTGAACAGGCGCTTGTCGACTCTTCTGCGATCGGAGACCGCGGTTACTGCACTCATGAGGATCTCTCCCCCGAAACGGAGAAGGTGTCGATGAACTGGTCGAGAGCGGCCTCGGACACCGTCGTCGAACCGTCCTCGCCCTCACCGGTGGCGAAGGCCTCCATGGCCACGGTGCCGCGGTAACCGGAGGCGGCGAGCGCCTCGGCCACCGCGCGGTAGCGGATCTCGCCGGTGCCGGGCTGGGCACGGCCGGGGACGTCGGCGACCTGGATCTCGCCGATGAGCGGCAGGCACTGCCGGCACAGCTCGATGAGGTTCCCCTCCCCGATCTGCGCGTGGTAGAGGTCGAGGTTCATCCGCAGGTGGGGAGAGTCGACCGCAGCGACGAGGGCACGGGTGTCACGGGCGAGCGCAAAGGGGCAGCCGGGGTGGTCGACGGCGGTGTTGAGGTTCTCCAGGGTGAAGATGCGGCCGTGGCGCTCGCCGAGCTCGGCCAGGCGCCGGCAGGTGTCGACGGCGCGCAGCCAGTCGTTCGGGCTGGGATGTGCGTTGGCGACCACGGGGATGCCGCCCTCACCGAGACCGGTCCCGTGGACGTTGAGCCGGGGGCAGTCGATCGTCTCGGCGGCCTTGAGCGAGTCCTCCGCGGTGGACAGGATCCGGGCGACTCCGTCGTCGGTGGTGAGGTCGCCCTCGACGTAGCCGGTCATGGAGACGATCTCGACGCCGTCGGCACGCCGTGCCGCAAGCGCCGTGAGGTCCTTGGCGGTCCAGTCCCACATCTCCACCTTGAGGCCCCGGGAGGCGATGGCGTCGACGCGATCGAGGAAGGGCTTGTCGAGGTAGATCATCTCGGCGCAGGCGGCGAGGGTGAAGGCGTTGTCGGCGGGAACGGTCACGGGGCTCATCGGACGACCTCCTCAAGGGCGACGGCGGTGTCGAGAAGACCTGCTTCACGTGTGTCGGGGCGGACGGGCAGGGCGGTGGGCACGATGACTCCTTCGTCATGAGGGTTTCCGGCGGCCTCTGTGCCGCCTCCTGACACCAATGAGACTAGGACGTTCTAGTGATCTACCAGCATTGAGGATCACAACTCTGCAACCTGATCCCACCTATTTCCTGATATTTCAACGGTCTATGCCGAGCACCTCTCGAAAGATCGTTCTAGAATTCTAGACGTTACAGTCCACTCGGGAGACCGCAGCAGCTCAGGCGAAGGAGGACCATGGCGCGAGGACGCAGCAAGCGGGTGACACTCCTCGATGTCGCCAAGGAGGCGAGCTGCTCAGTCTCACTGGCCTCGATCGTCATGCGGGACGCAACCGGGGCCTCGGAGGAGACCAGACGCCGGGTCAAGGCGGTGGCGACACGCCTGGGCTATCGCCCCGACCAGCGGGCGCGCGCCCTGCGCTCGGCGAGGTCGGGCCTCATCGGCGTCACCTTCGGCGTCCACCAGCCCTTCCACGCGGAGATCGTCGACGGCCTGTACACAGCCGCCGAGTCCGGCGGGCACGAGCTGGTGCTCTCGGCGGTCGTCGGCACCGTCGACGACCGCCGGGCCGCGGAGACGCTCCTGCGGGATCGTTGTGAGGCCCTGATCATGATCGCGCCCTCCCTGGGCATGGGTCGCCTGCGGGTGCTGGCGGACGAGGTTCCCGTCATCGCCGTCGCACGCCCGCTGTCCTGTCCCGGCGTCGACGTCATTCGCATCGATGACCAGGGCGGAATCGTCATGGCGGTTGACCATCTCGTCGACCTGGGGCATCGGCGGATCGTGCATGTTGATGGTCGGACCGCACCATCGAGCACCGAGCGAAGCACCGGCTACCTCCAGGCGATGGAGGCGCACGGCCTCACAGCGGAGTCAGCCATCATCCCCGGGGGCCTCGAGCAGGCCGACGGCGTCCAGGCGGCCCGGGCGATCCTGGCCGGAGGGACCCTGCCGACGGCGATCACGGCCTTCAACGACCGACTCGCCTTCGGCATCATTCAGGGCCTCTTCATGGCCGGCGTCAAGGTGCCCGAGCAGGTGAGCGTCGTCGGCTTCGACAATGCCCGCAGGTCGGACACCAGCCTCGTCCCGCTGACCACCATTGACCAGAACCCCTCTCTCATGGCCCAGCTGGCACTGGAGCGAGCCGTGGGACGTGCCGCGGACCGCTATCTGCCCACGCAGCAGGTGCTCGTGCCACGGCTGGTGGAGAGGGCCTCAACCGGCCCCGTGGCCCCCTGAGCCACCTCCCCGTCACACGGCCGACTGGTACCTCTCCCCATCGACGCGGCAACGCGCTCCTGTCACGGTTGACCCATGCGCACGAAAACCTCTGCACTCATCGCACTTCCCACCGCACTCCTGCTCGCTCTCAGCCTCAGTGCCTGTGACGATGAAGTCGTGAGCACCACGCCCACGGACTCCTCGTCGTCAAGTAGCTCCGACTCGTCCGCCTCCCCGAAGGACAAGGACAAGGAGACCTCCAAGGACTCCGACGACGCCTCGGCCACCCCCTCATCCAAGGCCGGTTCCTCGGCCAGCTCCAGCGCAAGCGCCGACGGCAAGACCGTCCCCATCGGCGACCTCAAGACCGGCGACTGCGTCAGCGAGATGGTCGA
The DNA here is from genome assembly GCF_900637975.1 of Actinomyces viscosus. NCBI lineage: Bacteria > Bacillati > Actinomycetota > Actinomycetes > Actinomycetales > Actinomycetaceae > Actinomyces > Actinomyces viscosus. Next base: position 2,395,427 of record NZ_LR134477.1, read on the forward strand.
CGAGACCAGGGGCGGCCAGACAGGCACCAGCGAAGCGAAGGTTGTCGACTGCTCCACCCCGCACCAGTACGAGATGATCGGAACGGCTCAGTCCACCGCCTCCAGCTACGCCGAGTCGGACACTCCCGAGGAGATCTCCGCGGTCTGCGAGCCGCTGCTGCAGTCCTACGTGGGGTCGGCCTCCAAGGCCGAGGACTATATGGTGGCCGCCCTGACCCCCATGCAGGCCTCCTGGGAGCAGGGTGATCACGAGTTCACCTGCTTCGCCCAGAACGCGGATCATTCCCCATTGAACAAATCCGTCAAGAACTCCTAGTCTGTCCTCGTCGAGCAGGGCACAGGATCTCAATCGGCAGGCGGGCCGCCACCCACGAGCAACGGCTCACCCCCTTGACTCTCCTGGCGTTCGCCGCCCTGCCACCTATTCCGGCCGGGTGGCGACTCTCCGTCTCTCCGTCTCACGTCGCCACCCGGCCCACATCCCAGATTTTTTCAGCGGAGCCCCACCTGCGACCAGGATCCCGCGGAAAACCGGCACAATCCCGCCATTGCGGCTGTTACGGTTCGGTATATGCGCACCCTGACCACGCTCCTCGCTCTTCCAGTCGCCGCCGCCCTGACCATGGGGCTGTCCTCCTGCAGCCTGTTCTCCTCGGGCACCACCACCGCCACCAAGGATCTCGAGGTCGGGAACTGCTACAACACCGTGAGTGACAAGGCCGGCGGGAGCAACCCGGTCGGCGAGGTCACGGTGGTCGACTGCGCCAAGGCCCACACCTACGAGGTCATCGCCCAGACCACCTTCCCCGACGACGTCGACAAGCTCCCCAACGAGGGCTCGATCAAGTCCCTGGGCGAGGGCTTCTGCCAGGGCGAGGAGTTCACCAAGTACATCGGGGTTGACGCCTCCAGCTCCGGCTACCAGATCGAGTACCTCTCCCCCAGCGACGACACCTGGGCCAAGGGCGACCGCAAGATCAGCTGCGTCGTCGCCCAGGGTGACAAGTCGGAGGTCAAGGGCTCGGCCAAGAACTCCAAGAAGTAGACCGGCCGGGCCCGTCAGCGGACCCGGCTCCGCTGACGGCGCCGGTCCTCGGCGACATCCGGGGACGACGGCGTCCCATCGGGCCGCGGCCCGAGCCCGGCCAGCAGCTCCTCAGCCGTCACGCTGCTCGCCGCACCGACCTGCTGCTCGCCCCCGACCGCCGCGGCGCCGGTCCCGGCCGCCTGCTCAGGCGCCCCGGGCCCGGCGCTGTCCTGCGCCATGAGGGCGGTGGAGATCATGAGCTTGATGCGGTTGAGCTGGTTGACCTCGCTGGCACCCGGGTCGTAGTCGATGGCGACGATGTTGGCCTGGGGGTAGCGGCGTCGGACCTCCCGGAACATGCCCTTGCCCACCACATGGTTGGGCAGGCAGGCGAAGGGCTGGCAGCACACGATGTTGGGCACGTCGTGCTCGATGAGCTCGATCATCTCGCCGGTGAGCAGCCATCCCTCGCCGGCCTGGTTGCCCAGGGAGAGCACCTTCGAGGCCTTGCGGGCCAGCTCGGCCGTGGAGACCTCGACGTCGAAGGTGCCACCGGCGGCGCGCAGGGCGGCGCGGGCCGGGGCCTGGAGCTGCTCGATGAACCAGACGGCCGCCTTCTTCTTGGCCACGGACTCCTTCCCGATGCCGTAGGCCTGCGCCTCCCACTGGGCGGTCACCAGCCCGGACAGGAAGAAGGGCAGGAGGCCGGGGACGACGGCCTCGCAACCCTCGGCCTCGATGACGTCGACGACGTGGTTGTTGGCGTCGGGCTGGAACTTCACCAGGATCTCGCCGACGACGCCGACGCGCGGGCGGCGGGGCTCGTCGCAGCGGGGCAGGTCGTTGAACTCGCGGACCATCTCGCGCAGCAGGCGGCGGTAGCCAATGCGCCCGCCCCAGGTGGTCGAGCGGCCCCGGTGCTCGAAGTACTCGCCGATGATGCGGTTCCAGCGCTCGACGAGCTCCTGGGTGGCGCCTTCGACCACCTCGTAGGGGCGCACCCGCAGCATGCAGGTGTTGAGGGTGTCGCCGATGATGATGCCCTGGAGCATCTTGAGGCCCATGGTGGCGGTCAGCTCGAATCCGGGGTTGGACTCGATGCCCTGCAGGGAGATCGCCACGACCGGCACCTGCGGGTAGCCGGCCTCGCGCAGGCCCTTGCGCAGCATGGCGGCGTAGTTGGTGGCCCGGCAGATGCCGCCGGTCTGGGAGATGGCCACCACGCAGGAGTCGGGGTCGTGGCTGCCGTCGGTGAAGGCGCCGATGAGCTGGCCGATGACCATGATGGCGGGGAAGCAGGCGTCGTTGTTGACGTAGCGCAGGCCCACCTCAAGGTCCTCGCGGCTGGCGGACTCCAGCAGCTCGACCTGGTAGCCCAGGCGCCGCATGAGCGGCTCCAGGGGCCGGAAGTGCACGGGGCTCATCTGGGGCATGAGGATGGTGTGGGTGGCGCGCATGGCCTCGGTGAAGACCGGGCCGGTGGCCCCCGGCAGCTCCCGGGCCCCGACGGTCCTGCCGGTGCCGTCCGCCTCGGGCTGCCCGGCAGCGTTGACGGTCCTCTCAGCGGGCCCGTCGGGGGCGGTCGTGTCGATCTCGACGGCGTCGTCGGTCTCGTCGGTGACCTCCTCGGCTTGGGCGGTCCTCCGAGAGGCCTCGCCCGCGGCCTCCCCGGCAGTCCTGCCTGCGGAGCGGGCCTCGGAGGCAGCGGCCAGGGAGCGCAGGCGGATGGTGGCGGCGCCGAGGTTGGAGACCTCGTCGATCTTGAGGCTGGTGTAGACACCCCCGGCGGACTCCAGGATCTCCTGGACCTGGTCGGTGGTCAGGGCGTCGACGCCGCAGCCGAAGGAGTTGAGCTGGACGAGCTCGAGGTCGTCGCGGGTGGTGACGAGCTCGGCGGCCTGGTAGAGGCGCGAGTGGTAGGCCCACTGGTCGCGCACCCGCAGGCGCGGGGTGACGCCCCGGGTGGCTACGGGCCCGGGGGTGGGCAGGCCGACGCCGGTGACGTCGGACCAGTCGGCCGGTGCCTGCGGGTCACCCCCGGACTGCCCCACCCGACGGCGCAGCGCTGCCACGGCCCGACTGAGCGCCCCGGTGGCGACGGCGTGCTCGGCACCGTCGCCGGGGTCGGAGGCCTCGTCCTCGGCGGGCGGCGATCCGGCCTGGCGGGCGATGGCGGCCCAGTCGGTCTTCTTCGGCTTCCTGGGCCGGGCAGGCCTGGTGGGGCGCTTGCCGGCCCCAGCCTTCCCGTCCTCACCGCTCTCCGCGCTCCGCCCGGGTTGCCCGGGCTCCCCGGTGGTCTCGGCAGCCGCCTTGCTGGAGGGCTGGTCGCCACCGGGCATGGACCGACCCGCCTGGGAGCCGGCAGCATCGGGACCAGCGGGACCGGTCGCCGGTTCCGGGCCCGCCCCAGGGCTGGTCGCCTCGGGCTTGTCGGTTGCTGCGGCGTCGGGCTCGGGCAGGAGGGAGTCCTCGGACAGGACGGCCAGGCCCAGGGTGTTGATGACGTCGGGGATGCCGTGGTTGATCTCGGGGTCGATGTGGTAGGGCCGCCCGGCCAGGACGATTCCCTTGCGGCCGTTGTCCTCCATCCACTTCAGGGCACGGCGGCCCTCGGCGCGCACGTCGGCCTTGAAGGCGGCGTCCTCGGCGAAGCCCGCGGCCACGGCCCGGCGGGCCTCGGGCAGGGTGACGTCCCAGTCGGCGAAGACCTCGACGAGCCGTTCGGCGAGCTTCACGGGGTCCGCCAGGTTGAGGAAGGGGGCGAGGCGAGCATCCGCACGCCCGAGCCACCGGATCCAGCAGCTCCCTCAGCTGCCGCGGCGCCGTCGGCGCCTCCCGGGCCTCCCCGCCACCCGTCGCGCACGGCCTCGACGTTGTTGCAGATGACCTCGGGGTAGGTGGCCACGATCGGGCAGTTGAAGTGGTCGGCAGCGCCCTGGACGAGCTCACGCTCGTAGAAGACGCAGGGGAACCAGATCGTCGTGATGCCCTTGGCGATGAGGGCCTCGATGTGACCGTGGGCGAGCTTGGCCGGGTAGCAGACGTTCTCCGAGGGAATCGTGTCCATGCCCGACTCGAAGAGCTCATGGTTGGAGCGCCCCGAGATCATGACGCGGAAGCCCAGCGAGGTGAGCACCGTGAACCACAGGGGGTAGTTCTCGTACATGCCCAGCACCCTGGGGATGCCGATGTCCCCGCGCGTGGCGGCCCCCGCCAGCAGGCGCCGGTAGGAGAAGGCTCGCTTGTACTTGTAATCGTAGAGGTTGGGCAGGTCGGACTTGGTGGCGCGCCGCTCCTGGGTGGCGCCCCGCTCGCAGCGGTTGCCGGAGATGTGGCGCTGGCCGTCGTTGAAGGTGGTGATGGTCAGCTGGCAGTGGTTCTGGCACAGCTTGCAGGTGGCGGTCTCGGTGGTCAGGCTGAAGCGGGAGAGCTCGCCCAGGCTCATCAGGCCCGAGGGCACGCCGTCGTAGGAGGCCCGGGCGCTCAGGGCGGCGCCGAAGCAGCCCATGAGCCCGGCGACGTCGGGGCGCACCACCTCCCGCCCGGT